>NZ_CM185031.1:0-2177500 GCF_059683585.1 Mesorhizobium sp. RCAM 06353
CACGACCGGATAGGTCCCGAGGCTTTCAGCGATGTCCGCACAGACACTCCGGCTACCGCCAAAGAGATCGGTAGCGTCTCCCTGCTTGTCGCGTATCTCGTAGACCGGGACGGCGTCGCCGAGGAAAGCCCCCATATGGGTCACGGGCCGTAGCGGCTGGTCGGTGAAGCAATAGGGCAGGACAGCCGGCGAATGGCTGTGCAGCACGCACTGGACGTCCGGCCGTGCCTTGTAGATCTCGCTGTGGATATAGCGCTCAAGATAGGACGGCCGGTTGTCCGAGGTCTCGCCGTCGAAGTTGAAACGCTGCATGTCGCCGGTCGTTATCAGGCTTGGAGCAAGCTTCTGCGCCAGGAAGAAGCTTTCGGGATCCTCGGGATCACGGGCACTGATATGCCCGAACGTATCCAGGATACCTTCGTTCAGCAGGATCTTCGTCGCTGTAACAAGCTCCTCGAAGACCTTCTGGCGCGCTGGGCTGTTGTCTGTCATTTCCAAATTCTCCCATTGCGGCGATGGCGACCAGTCTTGTTGTTGTTATCGGTCGCCGGCGCCGCGTATTTCACTTGTTTTCGTAGATGCCGACGATCCGGTTCTGCTCGATGATGTTGCCGGCATATTTCTGCAGGAACTCCTCCCGGGTGGGCGTGCCTTCGACCTTCGTGTCGAGTGCATAGACCCAGAAGTAGTAGTGATGCTCTCCATGGCCCGCGGGCGGCTGAGGCCCGTAATATTGCTTGCCGCCGCCGCCGTTGGGGCCGACGCGAAACCTCTCCTGCGCGTCCGAAAGGTCGGTGGTCGAGGGATCGATGCCGTAGACCACCCAATGCGTGAAACCGTTGGCCAGCGGCGCGTCCGGATCGTGGCAGATGACCGCGAGTTCTTTCGCCCCTGCCGGGACGCCACTGATCGTGAGCTTGGGCAATACGTTGCCCTTGTCGCCGGCATGTTCGTCGCGCAGTTTGCCGAGCGGCTTGAAATCCGCCGAGGTGATCTTGAGGTCCTTGATGTTCAGGGGCATGGAATTCGTCCTTTCAGAAATTTCGACCGACCTAGACACCGGCCTTGAGGTCAGCGACGGACTTGCCGCCGACGCGCTGATGCACGCGCGGACCCGATGCGACGGCGACGCAGATCAAAAGCTCGTCCGGGCGCGGGGCATCCGGCACGGAAAAGGTGACGGCATCATAGTGGGAACGGATGTAGAGCTCGTCCTTGTGGGCAAGCGGGATATCGATGGTGGTGCCGGCGACAGCGACCTTGCTGACCGACGAGATCCAGGCCTTGCCGCCACCCACCTGCTGCCGCAGCGGATCGCCGAATACCGTGGTGATGCAGGCGACGACATGTTCCTGTTCGCCTGATGTACCCGCGATGCCGCCCTTGCCATAGCTTTCGACCGGCCGGTTGCCGAGCAGCGCCACGGCGCGCTCGCCGAGCGCATGACCGATCGCTGCACTCGGATTGGTCAGATCAGACAGTTCGGCGACGAACTTTCCGGCGAAGGGATTGCGTATGACAACGCCAGTCGCGACTTTGACGAGGGTCTCGCCAGGTGTGCCGCCGTCATGCCGGCTTTCCTGGACGGAGGAGTACCATCCCCTGACATCGTAGTCTCTTTCGACTTCACTGGAATAGTTCATCTTTATCTCCTGAAGGGCGCGCGCTTGCGCATGCACCGATTAATTCGTTGGCCGGCTTGCCCGACGTTTACTGTGGCCATGAGAAGACACGGCGCAGCGGATCGTAGCGGGCAGCTTCCAGCGCCGCTGGCGTGAACATGTTTCCCTTCGAAAGCGATCGGTTCGCCGCATAGTCGCCAGACAGGGCCTGGCAGCGATCCGTGATCGGGCGAATGCGATTCTCCCACGCGACGAGCGCATCTTCGACCGAAGAGCCTTCCTCCAGGTCCTGCGACAGGCTGAAGGCGTTGACCATCGCGCAACCGGCGCCCTGGGCAAGGGCCGGACACATGGCATGCGCGGCATCTCCCACAAGGGCGACCTTGCCTCTTGTCCAGCTATCCAGCTTGGTCGTTTCGTACTTGTCGTACCGGGCGGTTTTCAGCTTGGCCGCTTCGATCAGGCACGGCTCCAGGAAAGGGAACATCTCGACCCAAACTTCGAGATCGATCGGAACGCTCGATCCGCGAGCATCGGCGGCCGGAGCCATCAAGCCCAGATAGAGTTCATTCTCATTGCAGGGCGAATAGAGAATGCGCTGGACACGCGGCCAGAAGTTCCACATGTCGATGGTGTTGTCCCACTCGCCATGACCGAGATCTTTCTTCATGCGCGGGACAATCAGCCGGATGAGGCCATCTTTCGAAACCCATCGATCCTGTTTGAAACCGATGGAATCCCTGACCTTGGAGCCAACGCCATCGGCGCCGACGATCAGGTCGGCTTCGAGAACTTCGCCGCTCTGGAGGGTCAAGCGCCCTTCCGGATCGGCGGCGACTGCTTCGGAATTGACGCTTATGTCGACACCCAGGGCACGAGCCCGATTGACCAGGGCATCGTGCAGGTGGCTGCGAGTCATGATGCGCCAGGGCAGACCGTTGAACGTCTCCTTGGAAACCGACTTGTTGTGCATCCAGGTCTCGTAGGTCGGAGGCGTGTGCGAGCCCCGGAGAACCTCGTCCAAGGCGCCCAGCCCTTCGAGCACGCGAAGGCCATTGTGCCAGAGATAGATGCCCGCGCCGAATGCCCGCAGTTCCGAACTCTTTTCGTGCAGCCTGACATCCCAACCGTTCTGCCTGAGCGCGATGGCGGCTGTCAGGCCGGCAAAGCCGCCGCCGGCGACCTCGGCACGACGCGTTTTGCCCGGAGTTCTGTTTACGTTGGCCATTTTCTGGATCCTGCTGCGTACAAGAAGACGGCGCTTGGCCGTCAGGCGTCTATGAAGTTGGTGATGGCTTTCAAGGTGATCTCGGGAGACACCTCGTTGACGTAATGGTCGGCGCCCGGAACGATGACGACAGGCAGATCAGGCCGCAGCCGGCTTGTCTTCGCCAGCGCCGCCGCTGACACCAATTTGCTCGTCTCGCCCCGCACGATGAGGACGGGCTTGGTCACGTCGCGGTAGGCGGGCACCAGGTCCGCTCGCAGGCCCTTGGCGGTCTGCGCCATGGCCGCAGGCGAGGCCAAGGGGCGCAGTCCGCCGTCAACCGGCTGATAGCCGCTCTCAGCCCTGATCCTGATGGCGGCGGCGGGAATATTCGGATAGCGGCCGGCGAGGTATGCTTCGACGGCCTTTACATCCTCGAAAAGCTGGCTCCCCGCGTTCACCCGCGCTTCCAACGCGTCCAGCGCTTCGGTCTCGATATACGGCGTAAAGTCGATGGCGATGACCGACCGCACCAAATCCGGGTATTTCGCCGCGGCGGTGACGGAATTCCTGGCACCAAGCGAATGTCCGACGAGGACGGCAGGGCCGCGATCGAGCGTGCTTATCAGGCCGGCGATGTCGTCAGCGTAGTCATTCGCCTCATAGCCGGTTTCCGGTTTGTCGCTGCGGCCATGCCCCCTCTGGTCAACCGCTATGGTCGTAAACCGATCCGAAAGTCGGGCCATCAACGGCTCGAAGACGGCGGAGTTGGAGGTGATGCCGTGGAAGAAGAGCATCAACGGGCCGTTGCCCTTCTCGCGCACGTTCAAGGTGATGCGGCCAATGTCGATGCGTCGCGAGATCGAGTGGTCGGAAGGTGTGTCCGCCGCCATGTCCATGATCCACGCCTCCGCTGCCCATCTCCTGCAAAAGGATCATATCAGCCGGGGGGCCGTCAAGCCGATTGTCTGACATTCTTGCAATCTTCAGATTTGACAATCTGGCTATCCTGCTGTCAAATTTGCATGGCGTGGCGTATGCTGCTTCAGCTTGCGACTCAAAAGCCCATGAGACGTTATCGATGCCCCCAGATTTGAATTTGCGAATTTCGCCGCGGACGGTGCAACGGGAGACCGTCGACAAGTTACGGCTCGCGATCTTCTCCGGATTGTTTCAGCCGGGAAGCCGCCTCATCGAAAGTCAACTGTGCACACAACTCGGTATAAGCCGCCCCTCGCTGAGGGAGGCTTTGCGCAGTCTTGAGGCCGAGCGCCTGATCGAAATCGTACCCAACCGCGGGCCGTCGGTACCGGCACTATCGTGGGAGGTGGCGACCGCCATCTACGAGGTTCGAGAGCTGCTGGAAGTCGAGGCGGCGGGACGATGCGCGCTTAGGATTTCGCCTGAACAGTTGCGTGAACTCGAGAGATCCCTTTCCGCATTCGAAGAGGCGGCATCCAGCAATGACAGCCTGGCGCAGGTCATGACCGCCGCGGACTTCTATTCGATCATACTTGCGAATTGCGGCAACCCCATCCTGGAGGAAGTCCATCGCGGTCTGGTGGCCAGGATAAGCTTCTTTCGAGGACGATCGATGTCCTTGGAGGGCAGAGCACAAAGCAGCCTGGCCGAGATGAGGGAGATATTCGAATCCATCGCCGCCGGCGACGAGAAGGCCGCCCGCAAAGCCTCGAAGCACCACGTCTTGAGGGCAAAAGCGGCAGCCAAGATTTCCATGGACAACGGGATTTGAGTTCTCCGAATTGCGATATCGTCGTCGTCGGTGGTGGGTCGGCCGGCAGCTTGCTTGCCGCGCGGCTGAGTGAAGAGCCGGACCGTCGCGTTCTGCTGATCGAGGCAGGCGAAGAGGCGACGGACCCCGAGATCTGGAACCCCGCTGCCTGGCCGGCGCTGCAAGGCCGCAGCTACGATTGGGACTATCGCACGGAGCCGCAAGCCGGCACCGCGGGCCGGGTGCATCATTGGGCGCGCGGGCGGTTGATCGGCGGCTCGAGTTGCCTGCACGCGATGGGTTATATGCGCGGGCATCCTGCCGACTTCCAGGCCTGGGTCGACGCGACCGGGGATCGCCGCTGGAGCTGGGATGAACTGCTGCCGGTTTTCCAGGCCATCGAAGACCACCCGCTTGGCGGCGACGGCATCCACGGCAAAGGGGGGCCGTTGCCAATCCATTTGCCGGCGGACGAAGTCAGTCCGGTCGCCCGTGCCTTTATCGAGGCAGGCGCATCATTGGGCCTGCCTCGCCTTCAAGGCCACAACAGCGGAGAGATGATCGGCGTCACCCCGAACTCCTTGAACATCCGCGACGGGCGGCGGGTCACTGTGGCGGACGCCTGGCTCACCGGGGCAGTTCGAGAGCGCAAAAACCTGACCATCCTTACGGGATCCCGGGTGCGGCGGCTCAATCTCAGGGGCAATCAGGCCAGCAGCCTCGAGGTCGTAGGGCGACAGGGTCCGGTCGAAGTCTTTGCGGATCAAATTGTCCTTTGTGCCGGAGCGCTGGAAAGTCCGGCTTTGCTGATGCGTTCTGGCATCGGCCCGCACGATGTGCTCGACGGCGCGGGCGTTGGCTGCCTGATCGATATGCCTGATATCGGTCGAAACCTTCAGGACCACCTGCTTGGTGCCGGCAATCTATATGCGGCCCGCAAGCCGGTGCCTCCATCGCGCCTGCAACATTCGGAGTCGATGGCCTATATGCGCGCTGACAGCTTCGCCGCCAGCGGGCAGCCTGAAATAGTCGTTGGTTGCGGCATCGCGCCGATCGTGTCCGAATGCTTCCAGGCGCCCGCCGCCGGCACGGCCTACTCGCTGCTGTTCGGCATCACCCACCCGACGAGCCGCGGCAGTATGCGCATAAGCGGACATGAACTCGGCGATCCCTTGATCATCGACCCGGCATACCTGCAGACCGGCCGCGACCGCGAGTTGTTTCGCCGAGCTCTCGAGGCGGCACGGACAATCGGGCATAGGGATGAACTCGCCGACTGGCGAGAGCGCGAACTCCTGCCGGGCAGCCTGAACAGCGCGGCTGAGATCGACGACTTCATCGCGCGGTCGGTCATCACACACCATCATCCCTGCGGTACTTGCAGGATGGGCAAGGATCCGGACGCCGTCGTCGATGCAAATCTGCGGTTGAAGGCGCTCGACAATCTCTTTGTCGTGGACGCGTCGATCATGCCCAACCTCACCTCAGGACCGATTCATGCCGCGGTCCTCGCCGTCGCCGAGAGTTTCGCTGGACAACACTAAGCCACCGAGGCCGTCGGCGCGGCTTGCGGCGTGGCGGACCGGTGCGCCGCACTGGCATATTTCTGGGCGATCATGGCGCAGACCATGAGCTGTATCTGGTGGAAGAGCATCAGCGGCAGAACGATCGCGCCGACGCCCTGGCCGGCAAAGATGACGTTGGCCATGGGCACGCCGCTTGCCAGGCTCTTCTTCGAGCCGCAGAAGGTGATCGTGATCTGGTCGGCCTTGTCGAAGCCGAGAAGGCGGCTGCCATAGGTCGTGCACAGAAGCACCAGGCCGAGCAGCACCATGTCGGCGGCCACGACCACGGCGATGTCGCGCAGCGTGAACATGTGCCACAGCCCTTCGGCGACCGCGGTGCTGAAGGCCAGATAGACGACCATCAGGATCGAGCCGCGATCGACAGGCATCAGCAGTGTCTTGCGAGAGCGTATCCAGTTGCCGATCCGGGGTTCCAGCAATTGTCCGAGTGCAAAGGGCAGGAGCAGTTGCAGCAGGATCTGGCTCACCGCATCCCAAGAAAATCCGCCATGCCCGCCCATGGAGAAGAGCAGCGCGACGAGCAAGGGTGTCAGGAACATGCCGAAGATGTTGGAGGCGGAGGCCGAGCAGATGGCCGCGGGGACATTGCCGCCGGCCATCGAGGTGAACGCGATCGAGGATTGGACCGTCGACGGCAGGACACAGAGAAACAGAATGCCGAGGTAGAGCGGCTTGGGCAGGATCGAAGCCGGCAGATAGCCCAGCGCCAGACCCAGCAGCGGGAACAGGCCAAAGGTCGTCAGAAGGATCACCAGATGCAGGCGCCAATGCATCAGGCCGGCAACAACGACATCGCGCGAGAGCCTCGCACCATGCAGGAAGAACAGAAGCGCCACGGCAAGATTGGTAGCGATCGCGAACCATCCCGCAAACGCCCCGGTTGCCGGTGCGACCGACGCAAGCGCGACGGTGCACAACAGAAGGATCAGGAAGGAGTCCGGCAGAAAGCGGCGCATGACATGTTCGCTCCGAGTGGGTTCGACGCCGTCTTTGCGCACATCACAAAATGGGATACAAGGAATAACAGTTATCGTAATTTGAGATATCAATGCTCGATCTGGTCCAACTTCGCAGCTTCGTCACCGTCCAGCAGATGGGAAGCTTTACCTTCGCGGCCGAGAGGCTGGGGCTCGGACAATCCACCGTCAGCCAGCACATCAGCAAGCTGGAGGCCGTGATTGGCAGACAGTTGCTGGCCCGGGATACCCACAAGGTGGTGCTGACGCCTGACGGCGAAGCCCTGCTCGGCCATGCCCGGACCATGTTGTCCATAGAAGGGCAAGTGCAGGCGCTGTTCACCGCGCAGCGGCTGCGGGGCACGTTGAGGCTCGGCGTATCCGAGGACCTGGTTGCCAGCCGTCTGCCGCTGGTGCTGGAGGATTTCGTCCGGTCCCACCCGTCCGTCGATCTTGAACTGACCGTCGCGCTGAGCGGCGTGCTCTACCAGATGCAGGACAATGGCGAGCTCGATCTCGTTCTGGCAAAGCGCCGGCTGGGCGACAGCCGCGGTCGGCTCGTCTATCGCGAGCCGCTTGTCTGGCTCGCCCGCGATCCTGAGCACGTCCTGTCGCTCGCAGCCTTGCCGTTGATCGCCTTTCCGCCGCCGAGCGTCACGCGCAGCATTGCGCTGGAAGTGCTCGAACAGCATGGCATGGCATGGCGTATCGTCTGCACCTGCGGCAGCCTGAGCGGGCTGACAGCCGCCGCCCGCGCCGGTATGGGGGTTCTGGTGCAACCGCAAAGCATGTCGCCGTCAGGCCTGAAAGAGATCAGCCGCCTGCCGCCGCTGGAGGATGTGGAATTCGTCCTGATCCCCAGCAAAGGCGCGGACCGCACACTCGTCTCAGCGCTTTCCGACGACATTCTGATCAAGGCAAGAGGCCTGCGCTAGAGCGTTTCACCAAGGGCACCTTGCACACGGATGAGGCTGTCTTGATCTCGCGTGGATCGTCAGGATCCTCGCGCGGCTCGACCGAGATGTGGGGCACCTCGTGGTCGAGATGGACGACGCCGGCGGGCAAGTTCGCAAACTCACTCGGCCGAGCCCTCGTTTCCGCGAAGGCGAGCACGATGCCTCGCGCCTCATCGTTGAGCGCGGCAAGCGCGCCGGGTGCGAAGATCCTTTCGCGAATCCAGTCGGTCGGGAATGGTGAACAACTGCGCCAACAACGTCGCGAAAGCTGCCGCCCCTAGTTCCTTTGCGTTGCGGGTTCATCCAAGTAGTGGAATGGACTGAAGGCCATATGAGGTTGTAGCGCTCTTTGGGGCTCACGAGCTTGGAGTGGCCATATGATGATGATGTTACAAATCAAAGAGTTGTTGGAAATTGATGCGTACCGGCGAACCATCAGGATGCTCGACTACGCCTATGACGTCGAACTGGCAAAGGCGGGCACGCCTGCGGAGCGGGCGAAAGCTGAGTACCGACATCATTGGCAAACGTTGCTGTACCATGAACAGATTGCGGAGATAAAAACGCGGCGACTGCTCCGGAAGGCAGATCATCTCAAAATGCCGATTGCCCAAGCAAGCGACAACAGCCCAATGTGGAGGAGATCCTCCCAGCTCAACAGCTGGATCCTGACGGCACTTGGTTGTTCGGAAGTCCAAAATATGATCCGTCAAGAATGTAAAAAACGCCGCGAGCGCGCCATTGGCGGGGCTAGCGTGATCATCGGCCCACTCACCCGGCTAGGCTGGCGCGCCGGAAGACGCGGGGCAATGCCTCGACAAGCGAAAGTCGAATAGTCCCAACAATCGGGGAATCGTCCACAGAGCCACGCGACGTCAGCTCGAAATGTAAGACTGATCAAATCCGGCTGTTTTGATAAGTCCCGCATGGTCATGCAACTCGACCAGGCCATTGCGAAATGAAGCCAAGCCGCTTTCCCGCAATTCCTTCAACACGCGACTTACGTGCACGGCCGAAAGCCCCAACGCGTCGGCCAGTTCGGCCTGGGTCAGCGGGCATTCAAAGCGGTCCGGATAACTCGTTGCCGATCGATGTGCGCGGCAGGCCAGTTCGAGAAGTAAATGGGCAGTGCGCTCCACGGCTCCCCTTCGACTGACCCCTGCCAGATGTTCCACAACCCTTGAGTATCGACTCGCCTCAGCCCGCAGGATGGCCTCGCAAACGGGCTGCGGATAGCGCGAAAAACAAGTATGGATGGGACCGGCCAGTTCGATCGCGGTCACGTCCGATAGGGCCGTTACCGTCTCACCGGTTTCTCCCGCGAACTCGATCCGGCTAATTTCGTAAGGAAGCGCAAAATCAACGATCAATCGCGAGCCGTTCGGCAGCGTCTTGGCGAATGCCGCCCACCCGGAAGTGATTATCAGGATAAGAGACTTGGCCTGATGCTGGCCTGCAATCGTCGTGTTGGCCGGGTAGAGGCGACGCACAGCTCCCGGCAGTAGAGAAATTCCCTTCTCCCAACTTGCGTCAGCAAGCGTAGGTCCCCGCGCCAATCCAAAAGCCCGCTTTGAAAAGCTCATCTCGCCCCGAATAGCCCCAACCGCTGAACGCCCCCGATCAAGCTGTAGCTAAAATCATCAACTACACAAAAAGTTCCGTCTATCATTTCATCCAAGTGGCTAGCAGTCTACCACCTTCGGGTGCAAACTTACTACCTTGTGCGATCTGAAAATTCAGCCGTAGCCGAGGTCAACTTTTAGGGCCACCGTGGCTCCCGGAACGATATCCCCGTGCAGAACTGGAATGAGCAACTTGCATAGCGGCTGGCGGGCCGTCACCACGCAAAAGCCAGGATATCGATCTCTGCGAGCGCGACCACTTCGCTCCGGCCGGCAGCGAATGTGAATCGGCAAAGATATTGCGAAGGAGCCGGCGGAACTTTATCGAATGCGCGACATTGCCGAACCTGGTTGACTGTCCCATCTCGGCCATGATGCCGGAGCTTGCAACCATTTCCAGGATCGGCTTCGGCAACTTTGCCCCCGCGCGTGCCGGCGACAGACCAACGATCGGTCGTCCTACCGGGATTCGGTCCGGCGATACCGTCACCCTGACTTTTGTGGTCGCTTCAACTTCAAATGGCCCAAACCATCGCCGGCAGAACCGTTCAGCTCGAACGCGGCCTTCTTTGACGTTTTTCTGAAAGCAGGATCGCGTCTTGTTGGTCGAGTAGACACCTGGACCGCAGAACCCAATCGCGGATCGAGCGCCTGTAGTTCTTGCCAGGGCGGACCGGGGATCACCTGCGCCTCTGTTCCGGGACTATCCGTTGCGCCAGCCGAGACGATTTGTTCCATTGTTCCGGCTGCTGGCTTACGGCGCGGGTGAAACCGCGAGATCGCAGAATGCTTGGCGCTGAAAGTCTGCCGTCTCTCTTCGGCAACCTCCAGGCCGTCGAGTGCCGCCATGACCAATGCCATGCGATCCTCGATTTGCGTCAAACGTTTCCGGCTGGAAAGCAGGGCAACAGAAACCAGGAAACTGTTTGCAAGAACGATCAAGAATGCCCCGGCAAGGCTTTCGGTGCCGAACCAAATCAACATGACAGCCCCGGCGAAGACGGCAAAGGCCCCGAAGCTCAGCGACCGGCCCTGCTTCAAAAGAAGTGCCAATGGCAGGGTTGCTGACATTATCAGAATGGCTCCAGATCTGCTGGCCATCCAATCCACCAACTCCGGAACGATTTCGCTGTAAGTGTCCATGCCCGCCTCAGGCTCGCCGCTTTCTTGTCGTCGGGAGCGCAGGCTCTGCTGCGCATCCCGGCCGAAGTAATCGTTGTTGTAGACCCGCCCGAAGAGCGGGAGGAACGTGTTCGGCAACATCCTTAGAAGCTCTGAAAGGCTGCCGGGTAGACCAGATCGACCTTTAGCCGAATTACTACTCAATAATGGTAATGGCGGGGGTGTCCGTGAAGCTGGTATGTTTTCAGCTGGCCGGTAACGTGATCGGTCTGCGGGCGGAAGAGAGCGATCTGGACATGCCAGATGGCGGGGCACAAACCTTTGCGTTTCATGCGCTTGAGCGCGCTTAACAGCTAACTGCCCGAACCATTGTGATGTGAAGGCCATTCAGCCAACGCTGAAGGGGTGTAGTTGTGTTGCTGATCGCAAGGATCCGGAAATGGGTAGTCCAGCTGACAATCCGATCATGACCAGAGAATTGCTTCCGCTCGACGTCAGGGAAATCCTTGATTTTCTTCTCCGTCGATGGAAACTGGTGTGCACTATTACGGCGATTACCCTCATACTATTCGTTGTTGCCGCATATGTCCTTCCGGCGTCGTACACCGGTGTTGCGCAAGTCTTACTTGACGCCCCTAATGACTACATGACTCCCCAAGATTATTCGAATTCTGATTTTGCGGACAATTCAACATTTATCGAAAGTCAGCTTGCGGTCCTGAGGTCGGCCTCACTCCTCGAGAAGGTCGTCGAGAGCGAAAAGCTGACGGAAGACCCCAAGATCGGGCCAGCGGCTTTGCAATGGCTCCAAGGCGCGCTGGGTGTCTCGCGCGTCGGACTGGCGGACGTCATTGAGATTTCCGTGACCGCCCATGACCCGGAGAAAGCAGCATCCCTGGCGAATGCAATTTCCCAGGCTTATGTCGCCGACCGAGTAAGGACCCGCTATGAAGGGGCCAGGAAAGCGTCGACATGGCTCAGTGAGCGGGCCGCATCCCTGCGAGAAGAACTGAGCCGTTCGGAACAAGCTGTCCAAAAGTTTCGGATCGATCACAATCTGCTGGCGACAGCAGCGGGCAGTTTGACTGACCAGCAACTGTCCGAATTGAATATCGCGTTGATCAACGCGCGCGCCGAATTGTCCTCGAAGCGGTCGCAGTATCAGCAAGTTGACAAACTGCTGACCACTGGAGGCGACATCCAGTCGATGCCTGACGTGTTGCAGTCCGTCGTGATCAGCGCGCTTCGAGCCCAGCTCTCCGGAGTGACGCGGCGGGAAGCCGACCTTCAATTGAAATACGGGGAACGACATCCCGATGTCATGGCGGCCCAGGCCGAGCGCCGCGATATCGAGGGACAGATTACCGCCGAAGTCCAGCGCCTTATCGGCAATCTGAAGAACGAAGTTGACGCCGCGGAGGCCCGCGAAGCTTCGCTGGCTCGGGCCCTGGACTCGGTATCCAACCGGTCCGAAATTGAAGGCCAGGTAGGCGTCCAGTTGCGCGATCTGGAAAGGATTGCCGCCGCCAACAAGGAACTCTTCGAGACGTTCCTGTCCCGCGCCAAGCTCACCGAGGAAAAGTCCACTCTCCTCAATAGCGGTGTGCGTGTGATCACCGGTGCGGGTGTTCCGGAATCGCCGAGCTTCCCGAACAGGCCTCTTTTTGCGGCTTTGGGTCTGGTCCTAGGCGTCTTTTTCGGGGGCGCGGGTGCCGTTCTTCGTGAACTTTTCGCTTCCGGCTTCATGGCGAAGAAACAGATCGAGGACGAGCTGTCAGTTCCGGTTCTTGCGTCCGTGCCGAGGATGTCGGGCTGGAAGAGAGATGCCCAGTCGCAAGCCCAGCCCGTGGCCTATCTCGAGCGCAAGCCGCTATCCAGATACAGCGAAGCCGTGCGGCGACTCCGCTTGGGCATCGAGGCGACACCGGAACTGAACGGCTCACCGCGCCTGATGCTGGTGACCTCGGCGATGCCCGGTGAAGGAAAAACAACTCTTGTGTTAAGCTTGGCCTGCTCCGCCGTGGCCGATGGCGAACGAGTTCTGGTCATCGATGCGGACTTGCGGCTTTCGGCCACCACGGCCTTCTTCGGCATGGCGGAGAAGGTCGGCTTGGTCGACCTCCTGACTTTGCCGGTGAAGGCCACGAGCGCGATCCACCTGGACGAACGCTCGGGGATTTCCCTGCTGCCCGCCGGCGCAAAGACCCGAAACCCGCCTGCCCTCCTTGCTTCGGCGCGAATGCGCTCGTTGCTCGAGGAGGTTCGAGGGAAATTCGACACTGTGATCATCGATGCACCACCCGTTGGGCCCGCTGCCGATGCCTCGATCCTGGCGAGGCATGTCGACAAAGTCGTCTTTGTCGTGAAGTGGCGTGAAACCTCACGCGAAGCGGTTGCCGAGGGCATTCGAAATCTTGGCGGACGGACCAAGATTGCCGGCATCGCCCTGACAATGGTGGACGAACCAAAGCTGCCGAAATACGGCCGGTACACGTCGCTCGAAAGCAGTGTCTCGGACAGTTACTATCTCAATTAGAGGATGAAACAGTATTTCGCCATGCTGAATGCTGACTCGCACTACAATCAGGCCCCAGGGCCGGCAGAGGGAATTCACGATGGTGAACCTGCGCGTTGGTGCGTGGTTCAGACGCATCAGCATTCCGAGAGCCTGGCCGAGCGCCACCTGCTGTCGCAGAACTTCCGAATCTATCTGCCCAAACGCAGGCGAACTGTCAGACACGCTCGTAGCGTCAAGACGGTCAGCAGTGCGTATTTCGACAGCTATCTTTTCGTCTCACTGGCTGTTCGCAGGCAGAGCTGGTACCCGATCAATTCAACCGTCGGGGTCCGTAGGCTGGTCATGTGCAACGGATTGCCGATACCCGCGCCAAACGGTGTCGTTGAGTCCTTGATATCGGCAACCGATGACGACGGCATTTTGCACCCGGACATGCTCTTGCGACCCGGGCAAACAATCAGGATCATAGACGGACCTTTTGCGGATCAACTTGGGATCCTTGACCATGTTGGAAAGACTGGAGCGGTCAAAATTCTTCTTGATATCATGAATCGAGCGATCCCGATTACTATCGACAGAGACAAATTGTCGGTAATTTCTCGGAATTGATTTCGTAATTTCATCTAATACTTACATTTTGTTCTAACAACGCCGAAAACACCGGCAGCGAGTGATGAGTTGGCACCCAATTCACCCTCGGTGCGGCAGCTTGCAAAGGCGACATCCGAACCTGCGGGCCGCCATTCAGAACGTTGATGGTGCGACGTCGCGACGAAGTCGACCGACCAAAGGGTTTAAGTCCACTCAGACGCCAATTCGACGACGCTTCCGGCGATGACGGGCGAATGATACTCGCCGCGACAATTACGGGAACACCCCTTGCAACCTTCAGGCAAATCCACCCCAGGAAATTACCGCCCCGCAGGCCCCGGAGAGCTTCGGGATGGGGTGCAGCCGCAACAGTATCGGCGCTGGTCCCCAGAAGCCAAGGCAAGGATGCTGGCGGACGCGTTGGTGCCGGCGGCTAATGTTTCAGCGCCAGCCAGGGCGCCTGGAGTGGCCCCGTCGGGCAACCAAGCGGATGCAAGGCCATATGAAACTGATGGGAACGGCCCTTTCCGCTGCTTCGAAACGGTACCGGCACTGCCGTTTGCCACCGAGCTGTTTCGAGCATTCAATGAAGCCGGCCTGAAGTACGGCATCATTCAGGATCTCGGGTCCTTACGCGGCGGACTTGCCGGCCAGGACGATCTGGATGTCCTCGTGGACAAGCATGACTACGCGGCCTTCTGCTCGATCGTTAGTCAGTTGCACGGCCGTCGCGGCGTGAGCCTGTCCTGCTACGACAATGTCTGTGCCGGGCGAGAGGACTGGTTTGTGCCCGACTTCTCGCATGGCCGATATCTCCATCTCGACATGCATATCGGTGCCCGGATCGGCTGGGAGTTTCGTAAACGCTATCTGGCATTCGACTATGCGGCGATTACACGATGGGTGCCGGTCAATGTCGACGGCGTGTCGGTTCCTGTCGCCTCTCCCGAAGACGAGCTTCGGATGACGATTGCCCGTTTCGCCTTTCGGGCCTGGACGCTGCCGTGGAGGCAGTGGATCGCCGTCGGTGATCGTTGGAAGGACCAATTCGCATGCCTGCCATTTCAGTCCGGCGAGCAAGGCTTGCATGTCGTTGAATTCGCGCTTGGCGGGAGAACGGTGAGCTGCAGGTTCCGGCAAAGCGTCGACGGTTTGCTCGCCCACCGCGGAGACCTTGCCAGACTGCGGCGTTCGATCCGGGAAATGAGCGGGTTTACGGGACGCTACGGAATCGCCGATGCAGCGGTCCATCTGGTGCGCAAAACCTCCTATCTTGCGTTGAGGTTCCTTCATCGACTGATGCCCGGCCGCCTTCCGCCAAAGAGACGACCTATGGCTGGTGGACTTGTGGTGGCGCTAATAGGCCCTGATGGCTTGGGCAAGAGCACCCAGGTCGATCGGCTGGCACAGATATTTCGATGGAAATTCGGGTGCGCGCAAGCCTATGTCGGAACCGGCGATGGCAATGGATGGTGGCTTCGCAAGGCGGTGCAAAGCGTGGTTTTCCCCCATAGACGCCGCCTAAAGTCCTTGGCTCATCACGATGGCAAGGACCTGTCTGGGCGAAATTGGGCCAAGGGGGGAGTTGCCGCTACCGCGTTGGCACTGTGGGCTGTCTTGATCGCGTTTGAACGATACTCCGTTGTCAAGCGTGCGCATCGATGGGCGACGCGCGGCATGATAGTCATTTGTGACAGGTGGCCGCAGTCGATCCGCAGGGGATATCTGGACGGGCCAACCATCCCGCCGCACCTGTTCTCTGTCCCAGGCCTGTCAGCTCTCGCCCGGCTCGAGCAGGAACTCTATCGAAAGATGGCGGAATGCCGGCCGCATCTCACTTTGCACCTCGTTTCCGATTTTGCCGTGTCCGAGCAGCGAAAGCCCGGAGAAATCAGGAAAGAAGCCTTCGATGCGCGGCTGCTGCTGATGGCCGAAATGCGGGCCAAGGACAAGGACATCCGAATTGTTGACGCAAGCGCCGGCATAGAGACGGTCAGCCGCGAACTGTTCAGGCATATCTGGCTGTCTCTGTAAGAGGCAGAGCGGGTGACTCACCCGTTCGACACTCACCACAAAAACAAACACGAACGAGAACCCTTTCCGCGGTCTCGCCGAGGCGGGCAGTCCTGGCCCTGCCCGCTGCGAAAGGACACCGAAGGAACCCACGGACACTCCGACTCGATACACCCCGCCCGAATGCTCTGCCCGCCGGATTTCATGTCCCCTGAGGTATAAGCAAATGAAGATCGCGCATGTGCTCACCCGACTGCTCCGGGCAGGCTCCGAAGAAAACACACTGGCTTGTTGTCTCGCCCAGGCGCGACACGGCCACGAGGTTATGTTGGTTCATGGTGAGGAATACGACCCGGCTCTACGGGCATCCGTCGCCGGAACCCTTCGGGTGGTGACCCTGGAAAAACTCATCAACTCTATTTCGCCATCCCGTGACATCTCCGCATTCGGGCAACTCACTCGCCTTATGCGAGATTGGCGGCCCGACATCGTGCACACACACCAAAGCAAAGCCGGCATCATCGGCCGCCTTGCCGCCAAGGAAGCCGATATCCCTGGCATCATACACGGGGTGCACATTTTGCCTTTCGTGCACGTCGGCGCCGCGCAGAGACTGATGTACCTGGCTGCTGAACGCTTGGCCGCGAAGTTCACGCGCGCTTTCATCGATGTCAGCCAGGCTATGCGCGACATTTGCATCGCCAATCATCTGGGCAGCCCCGACCAGCACCATGTCGTGCACTCAGGCTTCGATCTGGCGCGCTTCGCGAACGCGCAATGGCCGCAAGAACCGTATCGGCTTCTTGGGACCGTTGCAGGTGAGCCAAAGCCGCCTGTGGTCCTGATGCTGGCGGCACTGGAACCGAGAAAACGCCACGTCGAGTTCATTGAATCATTCGGGCAAGTGGTCGACCGAATTCCGAACGTGCGGCTGCTCCTGGCCGGCGAGGGGCCGGCGCGACCGGATATCGAAGCGGCGATTGAGCAATCCCCGTTCGCAAACAGGGTTCGCTTGATCGGCTACCATGGCGAGCCCGAGCGACTGATCAGCCTGGCCGACGTTTGTGTGCTGACGTCGATGCGAGAAGGATTGCCTCGCGTCATAATGCAGTATCTGGCGGGCGGTCGAGCCAGTGTGGTCTCGCACTTGCCCGGCGTAGAAGAGGTCGTGAAGCATGGCGTGAACGGAATCGTGACGCCGGCTGAAGACGTGGGTGCAGCAGCGGCGGCGGTCGCCGACCTCCTCGAGAACGAGCACTATCGCGCTCGATTGGCTGATGGCGCGACACTCACCGACCTTTCGTCCTGGGGGCTGGATTCCATGTGCGACAGGGTCGAGCTGATTTATCAATCCGTCCTGGAGTCAGCCCTTTCAGCCGCCAGGCCGAACGACGCACGAATTCGCGACGGCCTGGCCAAGCAAACCTTGGGACTGCACGGATTTCGATGAGCCGCTCCCTCAACGGAGCGCGCGAGGGCCTTCTTCTCGAACCGACGATTACCCTCCTGTCATGCTCGGCCAACGAATGTCCATTGGCCCTGGAGGCAGGCAAGACAACGGAGTACGACGATGTGTTTGCGTGCTGACCAGCAGCTTCCATCCAAGCCTTTCCGAAGGAAAGATCGGAGCCGACAGCTATTCGCCAAATTTGAACCCGCGGCCAGCCGCATGCTCGCAATGATCGGAGGCCTCGTCATTGCCTTTGTTCTGCTCACCGCGGATGCATCCCGAGCGGATGGGTATACGTTCGACACCGGTGACGTCCTGCGCGTGTCCGTGATCGGCGAGGCATCCTACCCGCTGGAAGTCGTGGTCGATGATCGGGGCTCGATTTCACTTCCCATGCTGGGTGATATCCAGGCGCGCGGTCTCACCACCGTTGCCCTTTCGCAAGCCATTGAGCGCGCATTTCAGCAGCAGAAGCTGATCCTCGAGCCATTCGTCAAAGTGGAGATCGGCCAGTACCGGCCGTTCTTTATTTCCGGGACGGTGGCTCACCCCGGATCGTACCCGTTTCAACCGGGAATAATGGTTCGACATGCACTCGCAATAGCAGGCGGCTTTCGGGCTAGCACCGTGGGAAACATGGAGCCAGCCCTGCAAATCGCCGACCTGCGCAGCGCGCGCTCAAATCTGGCGATCGAAGAATATCGCCTGAAGGTTCGGCTCGCCCGGCTACAGGCGGAAAGTCGACAGGACAAGTCTTTTGTTGCTCCGCCGGATCCGCCGATAGAGTTTGGCGGACATTTGATTGCCGACATCGTTGCGTCCGAACAAGCCCAGTTGGACGCGCGGCTTGCTGCGTACCGGGACGACATTTCCTTCCTCGAGGCCTCGTTGGATCGGACGAAGAAGGAAGCAGATATGGTTGCCGCTACGCGACAGGAACGGGAAAAGACCGCGGACATTCAACTCGAAGAACTGCAGTCCGCCCGGTCGCTGCGGGAAAAGGGGCTGATAACGAACTCGAATGTCATGACAGCGGAAAGAGCACATACCAGCTATCGGGCTGAATTGGCGCAAACCGAGCTTCAGCTCGAGCAGGCGCAGCAGGCGATGCTGAGCTCCGAGAGTGAGTTGCGAAAAAAGCATCAAACCTATGAAATGGACTTGATCGCGCAGACCCAGGACACGCAGATCGAGCTTGGAAAAGTTCAAAGTCAAATGCGCTACGTTGCCGATAAGCTTCTCTTTATATTTACTTACGGCGACCAGAGGACCTTTGATGACCTGCAGGGCTCTGTGAAGATTTCGATTTTCAGGCGCGACCAGAAGGTCGCCCACGATCTCGTCGCCGATGAAAATACGGAAGTGAGAGCTGGCGACGTCATCGAGGTCTCCATTGTGGCCAACAAGGGGTTCTACGCTCCGGACTCCGGAACAATAGCTGCCCCAAATGCTGATGGTCCGGCCATCCAGCCCAGCATCGTCGGCCAATAGACACGACCACCTGCTCCGCTGCCCCAGGCACCGGCACTCGACGGGTAAGACTCCATCTTCGGAATTTTGACTGTGATCCTTGGCGCAGCACTGACAGCCTTGGGGAGTCGTCTCCACCGGGCGAATTCTCATGTCGAAACGGAGCGGAGGCCGCAGGGCCTTCTGCGTGCAACGGCGCGCCGCAAGATGTCACGCCGCCCCCCGCGGCGGCGCGGCGCCATCGTCCGCTGGCGCATTCCCGGTGCGATCCTGCTCCTCCTCGCTCTCGCGCTCCTGGGAATTGAGTTTCTGCCGCGCTTTGTTGATTTCGGAAGGATCTCGCGGACGCGCCCCTGGACCGATCTGGTGGCTGACTTTTCGGATCCGCTGGCCTTGTTGGCCGGTCCGAACGCTCTCCCAGTTTGGCTGGCGGTCGCAGCCTTGGGCTTGCTCACGGTAGCCGGCCGCAGGGCAAGGCGGAAACGAAGAGGAACCTTGCCACGCGCGTTCGCGAACACCGGTGCCCAATCGCTTGTCAGGGACGTTCAGCCGGTGCCCGGTTCGGAACTGGGCCACGCGTTGCGCTCATGCAAGGCGGCGTTCGCGGGTGTTGCGGTTTTCAGCGGCGTGAGCAACATCCTCATGCTGACCGGCGCCATGTTCATGTTGCAGGTCTATGATCGCGTGCTGCCGAGCCGCAGCGTTCCGACTCTGGTGGCCATGGCGATATTGGCGGCGGTTCTGTTCCTCGGACAGGCGGTCATCGACCTCGTGCGCGGCCGCATCATGACCCGGATCGGCGCCGAACTGGACGAAGCAGTCGGGGGGCGCGTATTCACCGCGGTATCGAGGCTGCCCTTGTACATCGGCCAGCAGGGTGACGGGCTGCAGCCGCAGCGCGATCTCGACAACATCCGCACATTTCTGTCGAGCCCCGGGCCTAGCACGCTTTTCGACTTTCCCTGGATGCCCTTTTATATGGCGATCATCTGGGCCCTTCATCCGACCCTTGGAATCACAGCCATTTGCGGTGCGATCGTGCTGGTGACGCTGACGGCCGCGACCGAGGTCTTTACGCGCAAACCCATGGGTGCCGCGGTTCTGATGGGCGTGCGACGCAACAGCGTCGCCGAGGCCAGCCGCCGCAACGCGGAGGTTCTTGCGGCGATGGGCATGGGTCAGCGCCTGCATGACCATTGGCGGGAAGCAAGCCGCGGATATCTCACGCAACAGCAGCGTGTCAGCGATATCGTGGGCGGCTTCGGCAGCTTCGCCCGCGCCTTGCGACTGATGCTCCAGTCGGCAATGCTGGGTATCGGCGCCTGGCTGGTGATCCAGGGCGAAGCGACGTCCGGGGTCATCATCGCCGGCTCAATCCTTGCCGGCCGCGCGCTTGCGCCCGTCGATCTTGCCATCGCCCATTGGCGCAACTTCGTGGCCGCACGCCAGAGCTGGAGCAGGCTGAGCAAGTTGCTCGCCCGATTGCCGCAAAACGCTCAGCCGATGGCGCTTCCGGTGCCCGGTTCGAATTTGACGGTAGAGCGAATCGCGATCGGTGCGCCGGGCACACAACGGATCATCGTGCAGGGTGTGGAATTCAGCCTGGACGCGGGCTCCGTGCTCGGCATCATCGGCCCAAGCGGTTCCGGCAAATCGACCCTCGTTCGTGGGCTGGTCGGCGCATGGCGACCGCAGGCGGGCCGTATCAAGCTGGATGGCGCAGCGCTCGATCAGTGGTCGTCGGAGCGCCTTGGCCGTTCCATAGGTTACCTTCCGCAGGACGTCGAACTGTTCGCCGGAACGGTTGCCGCCAACATCGCCCGCTTCGATCCCGGATCGGACCCGGAGGCCATTGTTGCCGCCGCCCGCGCGGCGGGTGTCCATCAACTGATCATCAGCCTTCCCAACGGCTACGAGACACAGATCGGAGAGGGCGGAACCGCGCTTTCAGCCGGACAGCGCCAGCGCGTCGCTCTGGCACGCGCACTCTATTGCGATCCGTTCCTGGTCGTCCTCGACGAACCCAACTCCAACCTCGACATCGAAGGCGAAATGGCGCTTGCCCAGGCCATCCTGGGCATCAAGGCGCGCGGCGGCATTGTGGCGATTGTGGCGCACCGCCCGAACATTCTCACCACCGTCGATTTCGTGCTGATGATGAAAGAAGGTCAGATGCACATGTTCGGCACCAGGGAATGCGTTCTGTCCAAACTCTTTCCGATGCCACAGGTCAATACCGAGGGCCTGCAGCCGGTTTCAAACTCGCCTCAACTGCCCAATTGACGACGTACAGGACATGGGAAACGGGCAATGACGGCTGCTATCTTGGACCGATCGCTTTCCAACCGGCGATCCATTCGCCGCAATCTCGTGGGTGGGATGACCGTCGTCGCATTGCTCGTCGGCGGAATGGGAGTCTGGGCCGGCACGGTGGACATTTCGGGCGCGATAATTTCGCGTGGCGCCGTGATCGTCGATTCCAGTGAAAAGAAGGTACAGCACCCGACAGGCGGAGTGGTCGGCAAGATCTTTGTGCGCGATGGGGACCGTGTCCGAGCCGGAGATATTTTGGTCCAGCTTAGTGGCACCATTCCGCGTGCCAGCCTGGCTTACGTGACAAGGAACCTCGACGAACTCTATGCGCGGAAGTCCCGGCTTGAGGCCGAACGCGACGGCAGTGAGCGGATGACGCTTGCTCCTACGCTTGCGGCACGGATGGACGACCCTGAGATTGCGGCCACGGTGGCCAGCGAACAACGACTGTTCGAGCTTCGCCGGGTTGAGGTGTCTGGCAACAAGGCACGCCTGCGCGAACGCATCGATCAGCTCAGGAAACAGATCGAAGGCTATTCGGCTCAGGAATCGGCGAAGGGCAAGGAGATCGCGCTTATCAACGACGAACTGGCCGACATCCGCGGCCTGGTTGAAATGAAGCTCGTGCTCAAGTCGAAACTGACAGAATATGAACGCGAGGCGACACGCATCGAGGGTGAGCGGGCTCAGCTTGTGTCGAGCATGGCGCAGGCAAAGGGAGCCATCGCCGAAGTCGAGCTTCAGATCCTGCAACTGGACAAGGAGTTCTCCAGCGAAACCGGAAGCGAGCTGCGCGAAGTCGACTCAAAGATCGACGAGTTCGAGGAGCGAAAGGTCACCGCGGAGGACCAACTGGCACGCATCGATATCCGCGCTCCCGCCAGCGGCACGGTTCATCAATCAACAATCCACACCGTGGGCGGCGTGATCAGCGCGGGGGAGCCAATCATGCTGATCGTGCCCGACACCGACACCCTCACGGTCGAAGTGAAGGCCGCTCCGCAGGACATCGACCAGCTCTTGATCGGCCAACGTGCGCATCTTCGCTTCACCGCCTTCAACGTGCGCACGACGCCCGAGACTGAAGGCGTGGTGTCCATGATCGCGGCCGATGTAACGCGCGACCCGCACACCAATGAAGTCTACTACGAGGTGCGCATCACGCCCGACCCTAAGGATTTGAAGAAACTCGGCCCGGTCTCGCTCATTCCCGGCATGCCGGTGGAGGCGTTCATACAGACTGGCGACCGCAAAGTGATCTCCTACCTGATGAAGCCTTTGACGGACCAGATGATGCGCGCTTTCAGGGACCAGTAGCTGCGTGGCGCAGACTGCCGGGCAGATCGATGCAATCCTGGTTCAACCGTAGCGACGGGGACTTGTGATGATGACGACAGAGCTGAAACCTCCGATTTTTCTGATTGGCAACTATCGGTCGGGTACCACCATTGCGCAGAAATTGATCGGGCTGCATCCGGACATCGTCACCTGGTACGAGCCAAGGACATTGTGGCTCTATGCCGATCCGGCGCGGCGTCATGACGAATTTGCCGAGAATGATGCCACTGAAAAGGTCGTTCGTTACATTCGCGACCGGTTCCTCGAGTACCAGTCGCGGCACGGCGGCCGGCGGATCATGGAGAACACGCCCTCCAATGTTCTTCGCGTGCCGTTTGTCCACGAGATCTTCCCGGACGCAATATTTGTATACATTACAAGAAATCCGTTCTCCTGCATAAGCTCGATGGAGCTCAAATGGCAGAAAGCAAAGACACTCAAGGGGCTACGAAGGACATTGTCTGTAACTCCGGTGACGCAGCTTCACTATTATGCAAAAGATTTTATAAAACAGATGATTTCCAAGAAATTACTGAACAAGAAATACACACCGATCTACGGACCACGTTATAAGGGAATCGACGAGGACTTGAAGGGGACGGAAAAGTTGAGGGTAATCGCACGCCAGTGGGCGCGCGGCAACCGGAAGGCCCGGGAGGATCTCGCCAAGCTGGGGAACGGCCGCGTGTTGTCGTTTCGCTACGAAGATCTGATGCAGGACCCCGAGTCAGTGTTGCGACGCATCTATCAACATTGCGGGCTGGACTGCACGGACGATATCGTTCGCACGGCCAAGGAGATGGTCGATCCCGGCCGTCAGCAGAAGTGGCTCCGCCTTGACCCCAAGGAACTGACCGCGATCGTTCCGGAGGTCCGGGACGAAATGGAATTCTACCGATACGAAGTCCCTCAAGCCCTTAGTTGAGCATGGCACGGCGGCCCGAAGGCCTCGAACATCCCGCTGTTTGGATGTTCGTCGCCTACCAAGCGCATTCCGGAAATATACGATGGCTGCCTGCCCTGGGCCGGCCAAGTGAGTGGAGAGAGGCGTGAGCGATATTCGGCGCGGGCTGGCGAAACAAAGTGTCGTCGGCATGTTCTGGACGGCCCTGTCCATGGGGGCGCTTGCGGTCGCGGAGATTGTCGCCCTCGTCGTACTGGCCCGGCTGCTCTCTCCCAATGAGTTCGGCCTCTATTCCGCCTCCCTGATCGTCATCAAGTTTTCGGCCATTTTCCAGGGACTTGGCATTACTCCCGCGATCGTGCAGCGACCTGTGCTTGAGGAGCGGCATCTTCGGGCCGGGTTCACCTTGTCGTGCCTCCTGGGGCTTGCTGTGTCCGCACTGGTCTGGGTAATAGCACCCGCCATTGCCGACCTGCTTCGGCTGGCCGATCTGGCGCCGATCGTGCGTGCAATCTGCTTCATCTTCCTTTTCCAGGGCGCTTCCATGGTGGCATTGGCCGCGGCCCAGCGCGCGCTGCGATTCCGCTGGCTCGCGCTCATCGACGCCTGCGCCTTTGCCGCCGGCTACGTCGTTGCCGCCCCGGTTCTGGCTTGGCTCGGCTTCGGCATCTGGTCGCTTGTTGCAGCAGTGCTGGTCCAGCAATTCATCCGCATGATCGTGCTGCTCGTCGGCCAGCCGCACCCGATGCGGCCTCTGCTCGAGCGACGCGCCATCCTTGAGCTGCTCTATTTCGGCGGTGGCTTTACCATTGCCCGGGTCTTCAATTACCTCGCCACCCAAGCCGACAGGCTTGTCGTGGGCCGCTGGCTCGGCGCCGACGCGCTCGGCCTGTACGGCCTGTCGTCTCAGCTGATGACGACCCCGGCAGTGATCGTCGGCCAGGTTCTCGATCGCGTCCTGTTCCCGACCATGGCGCTGGTCCAGGAAGAGCCTGCACGGCTTGCCCGCGCCTACCGCAGCGCGCTGTCAGGGTGCGCCCTGCTCGTCCTGCCGGCCAGCGTGGTCGTGGCGATCGTCGCGCCCGAGTTGGTTCTGGTGATCCTCGGACGGGGGTGGGAGGGCGTCGTCGGCCCGCTGCAGATCCTGGCCTTCAGCATGCTGTTCCGCACGAGCTGCAAGCTCAGCGATTCCGTCTCGCGGGCAACCGGCACGGTCTACGCCCGGGCTTGGCGCCAGGCTGTCTTCACCGTCGGTGTCTTCTTTGGGTCATTCATGGGCCAGCTATGGGGCGTGGAAGGAGTGGCATTCGGCGTCAGCGTGGCGTTCGCGGTCAACTTCTTCCTCATGGCACAGTTGAGCCTCCGCGTAACCAAGATGAGTTGGTCGGAGTTCGCGGGAGTGCACGTGCCTGGCCTCGCGCTCGCCGGCGTCGTCGGATTAGGGGTCTGGGCACCGGTGGAATGGATGCGCGAGCTGCAGCTGCCACCGCTCGCCCTGCTCGTCGATGCCGCTTTGCTGGCGTCAGCCGGGAGCTTGCTGCTGTGCTGGATCCTTCCGTCGCTGTTCCTTGGGCGCGATGGACTATCACTCCTGCGCCTGCTCGCGGCCGTAGCGCCAGCCTGGCCCAGGATGAAGAAGGCAACGGACTGATCAACGGCGGAACTCACAGTTTGTACCTACCGCCTAACCACGGAGTTCCAACACGGCTTTAATGCGCAACGTCAAACGTCACTGGCGCCGAGCGCGACCTGGGGGCGTCGGCGGCGTGACGTCCGCTTCGGGCATGCCAAGGTTCTGGTGTTGAATCGAGGAAAAGTGCGGGAAAGAAATGCGAGATGGCTAAACCGGCTCATGGCAGTGAAAGCAGCGCGAAACTCTTGATGACGGAGTTCGGCATCGACTCGGGCATCAAAGGCGACTGGCTGACCGATGAAACCTGGACCCCGCCGGTCGGAAAGGCGAATGGCGGCGAGACGCGCCCCGAGCTCTCCGACAGCAGCGACCACTCGACCGCCGACAAGGGCAGTCAAGCTCATGGCTTGGATCCAGCCGCGATCAAGCTTGATAACCTCACCTCCGGCCACGGCATCACCTTGGCTCAAGCGATCGACGGCGAACCGAAACTCATCGGGCTGGCCGACGCGGCAGCCAGACTCGGCATTCATCTCGACAGCACTTTTCTCGACACGCTGACGGCGAAGGTCTCTGGCATGTGGAACCATGCGGTAGCGGACCACGCCGACAGCGGCGTTATCCACACCGCCGCCGATACAGCCGCTGACACCGGCACGACCTCTACTGACGCCACGGTCAACACCGCCAGCCTCTTCGCCGCCAGCTTGAGTGCGGTCGATCCGATCTTCGAGACAAGGGTGGCAACGGCCGGCGACGATGTCGAGGAGAAGGGCTCCGGCTCGATTTCGAGCAACATCAACGATCTGGAACTGGGCTATGACGGCACAACCGCCCAGACGGTCGGCCTCCGCTTCACCGGCATCGACATCCCGAAAGGCGCCATCATCACCAGCGCCTACATCCAGTTCCAGGCCAACGAGGCGAAGAGCGGTGTAACATCGCTGCTGATCAAGGGCGAGAATACAGACGACTCGAGCGTCTTCACCGGCGTGAAGTCCAACGTGTCCTCGCGCGCGACGACGGCCGCGTCCACGGCCTGGACGCCCGACCCGTGGACCGCGGTGGGCGATCACGGCCTTGCCGAGCGCACGCCGGATCTGTCGGCGATCGTGCAGGAGATCGTCAACCGCTCCGGCTGGGCAGCGCTCAACGACATGGCATTCCTGGTCACCGGCACCGGCACGCGCACCGCCGATTCCTATGAATACAATCCGGCCAGCGCGCCGCTGCTGCACATCGAATATCTGCTGCCCGCTGGCAGTCCGGTGGCCTTCAATTCGCCGGCCGATGCCGACCCCACCGCCAACCAGATCGCCGAACTCGCAGCGGCCGGCGCCCCTCTCGGCATCACCGCTTCGGCCACCGATCCCGACGCCGGCTCGACCGTCGCCTACAGCATCAACGACTCGCGCTTCGCCATCAACGCAAGCACTGGCGTCATCACGCGCTCGGCCACCGGCACGCTCGACTTCGAGACGCAGACATCGATCAACCTGACGGTGACGGCGACCTCCTCGGACGGCAGCACGGCCAACCAGGCCTTCACCGTCGCGGTCCTCAACAGCCCGGAGCCGGTCGCCTTCAACGCCTCGCCAGATGCGAACCCCGCCGTCAACCAGATCGCCGAACTCGCCGCGGCGGGCACGGCCATCGGCATCACCGCTTCGGCCACGGATCCCGACGCCGGCTCGACCGTCACCTACAGCCTCAATGATGCACGCTTCGCCATCGATGCCAGCACCGGGATCATCACGCGCTCCGGCACCGGCACGCTCAACGCCCAGTCCGAGCCGTCAGTCAACCTCACCGTAACCGCAACCTCGTCCGACGGCAGCATCGACACCCACGCCTTCAGCGTTGCCGTCTCCGGTAGTAACCAGCTGCCGACATCAGTGACGTTGGCACATACCATCCTGACTTCGCAGTGGTCGCCGCCGAGCCCCGACCCCACGGACATCGTCTATATCTCCCATCTCGGCACGCTACTGGTTGCCGATAGTGAAGTTGAAGAGATGTCCATCTTTACCGGCAAGAATCTCTACCAAATGAATCTGAACGGCACCCTGGTGGGGACGCTCACGACTATCAACTTTTCCGATGAACCGGCCGGGATCGCCTACAATCCCGCTAACCACCATCTCTTCTTCACCGACGACACCGGCACGAAGAGCGTATACGAGCTCAACCCCGGGCAGGACGGACTTTACAACACGTCCGATGACATCGTGACCTCGTTCAAGACGTCCGCATTCGGCAGTTCGGACGCTGAAGGGGTGGCGTATGATACGAAGCGCGGAGTCCTGTACGTCGCGGATGGCTCTACTCAGAAGATCTATACCGTCGCTGCGGGTCCGAACGGCAAATTCGATGGTGTCCCGAGCACTGGCGGCGATGACATCGTGACGAGTTTTTCCGCGCGTTCGCTGGGCACCCCTTCTGACGAAAGCATTGCGTATGATCCGGTCCACGACCTCCTATACATCATCCAGTCACGTAACTCGGTGGCAATGGTAACGCCTACAGGCGAGTTGCTGGGCACGCTCGATATCTCTGCCGCCCACGCGCGCAAGCCGGCGGGGTTAGCACTGGCGCCGAGCAGCGACGATCCGAGCCACCACATGAGCCTCTACATCGTCGATCGCGGCGAGGACAACGACTCCAATCCGACCGAGAATGACGGCAAAATCTATGAATTCCATTTGAACGATTGGCTGCTCGTCTGATCCAGCAGCGAGGCAACATGCCTGCCTGACTTCCTGACTTGTTGCCTGCGGCGACGGCTCCCTGGCTCCAGCCCGCCGGCGCGAGATGGAACAGCAGCAATCCCGGCGGGTCGTCGCCGACACCAATGCGCCCCATCCCTCTGACCGTCGACACCCGTGATCGCGGCGGACCGGGCTGGCCGCGAAATCCATGTCCGGGCCTATCGAGGCCTAGGTCCGGAAGATAGCGGCATAGGAGATCTGATATGTCTAACCCAACTCGGATTCCAGACAGCGGCAACGCTATCGGACTGCTCGTGACGGAACTCAGCTCGACGTCCTTCCTCAAAAGCCTTCACCCGCTCGGTGACAGCTCGATTCCGCCGTTCGCAACCAGCGATCCGAACGTTGTGAAGTCTCTGCACGGCGATGATGGCGTGGCGCAGGCTTCCAGGATATCGGATGGCCTCGTCGCCGAAGCCGGCAAGCACAGTGACAGCCACGGCGCGGATCGAGCCGCGATCAAGATCGATAACCTCATCTCCGAGCATGGGATCACCCCGACCTGGGCAGGCGATGGCGGACTAAAACTCACCGGGCTGGTCGAGGCAGCGGCCGGACTCGGCATTCATCTCGACAGCACTTTTCTCGACACGCTGACGGCGAAGGTCTCTGGCATGTGGAACCATGCGGTAGCGGACCACGCCGACAGCGGCGTTATCCACACCGCCGCCGATACAGCCGCTGACACCGGCACGACCTCTACTGACGCCACGGTCAACACCGCCAGCCTCTTCGCCGCCAGCTTGAGTGCGGTCGATCCGATCTTCGAGACAAGGGTGGCAACGGCCGGCGACGATGTCGAGGAGAAGGGCTCCGGCTCGATTTCGAGCAACATCAACGATCTGGAACTGGGCTATGACGGCACAACCGCCCAGACGGTCGGCCTCCGCTTCACCGGCATCGACATCCCGAAAGGCGCCATCATCACCAGCGCCTACATCCAGTTCCAGGCCAACGAGGCGAAGAGCGGTGTAACATCGCTGCTGATCAAGGGCGAGAATACAGACGACTCGAGCGTCTTCACCGGCGTGAAGTCCAACGTGTCCTCGCGCGCGACGACGGCCGCGTCCACGGCCTGGACGCCCGACCCGTGGACCGCGGTGGGCGATCACGGCCTTGCCGAGCGCACGCCGGATCTGTCGGCGATCGTGCAGGAGATCGTCAACCGCTCCGGCTGGGCAGCGCTCAACGACATGGCATTCCTGGTCACCGGCACCGGCACGCGCACCGCCGATTCCTATGAATACAATCCGGCCAGCGCGCCGCTGCTGCACATCGAATATCTGCTGCCCGCTGGCAGTCCGGTGGCCTTCAATTCGCCGGCCGATGCCGACCCCACCGCCAACCAGATCGCCGAACTCGCAGCGGCCGGCGCCCCTCTCGGCATCGCCGCTTCGGCCACCGATCCCGACGCCGGCTCGACCGTCGCCTACAGCATCAACGACTCGCGCTTCGCCATCAACGCAAGCACTGGCGTCATCACGCGCTCGGCCACCGGCACGCTCGACTTCGAGACGCAGACATCGATCAACCTGACGGTGACGGCGACCTCCTCCGACGGCAGCACGGCCAACCAGGCCTTCACCGTCGCCGTCCTCAACAGTCCGGAGCCGGTCGCCTTCAACGCCTCGCCAGATGCGAACCCCGCCGTCAACCAGATCGCCGAACTCGCCGCGGCGGGCACGGCCATCGGCATCACCGCTTCGGCCACGGATCCCGACGCCGGCTCGACCGTCACCTACAGCCTCAATGATGCACGCTTCGCCATCGATGCCAGCACCGGTGTCATCACGCGCTCGGCCACCGGCACGCTCGACTTCGAGACGCAGACGTCGATCAACCTGACAGTGACGGCAACCTCCTCCGACGGAAGCACCGCCAACCAGATCTTCACCGTCGCCGTCCTCAACAGCCCGGAGCCGGTCGCCTTCAACGCCTCGCCGGATGCCGACGCCGCCGTCAACCAGATTACCCAGAACGCCGCCGCCGGCGCGGCGATCGGCATCACCGCCTCGGCCACGGACCCTGATGCCGGATCGACGGTCACCTACAGCATCGATGACACACGCTTCGCCATCAATGCCAGCACCGGCGTCATCACGCGCTCGAGCACCGGCACGCTCAACGCGACGTCGGAGCCGTCGGTCAGCCTGACCGTCACTGCCACCTCGTCCGACGGCAGTATCGATACTCATGTCTTCAACGTTGGCGTCACGGCCAGCCAGCTGCCGGTGGCCTTCAACACGCCGGCCGATGCCGACCCCGCTGTCAACCAGATCGCCGAACTCGCCGCGGCCGGCACGGCCATCGGCGTCACCGCCTCGGCCACGGATCCCGACGCCGGCTCGACCGTCACCTACAGCCTCAACGATGCGCGCTTTGCCATCGACGCCAACACCGGCGTCATCACGCGCTCGGCCACCGGCACGCTCGACTTCGAAACCCAGACGTCGATCAACCTGACGGTGACGGCAACCTCGTCCGACGGCAGCACCGCCAACCAAGCCTTCACCGTCGGCGTCCTCAACAGCCCGGAGCCGGTCGCTTTCAACCCTTCGCCCGATGCCAACCCCGCCGTCAACCAGATTACCCAGAACGCCGCCGCCGGCACGGCGATCGGCATCAACGCCGCGGCCACGGACCCCGACGCCGGCTCGACCGTCACCTACAGCATCAGCGACTCGCGCTTCGCCATCAATGCCAGCACCGGCGTCATCACGCGCTCGAGCACCGGCACGCTCAACGCGACGTCGGAGCCGTCGGTCAACTTCAACGTGACCGCAACTTCGTCCGACGGCAGCACCGATACCCACGCCTTCGCCGTCGCCGTCTCCGGGACTGGCAACACCACGCCCGTGATCATTGAGACAAGGGTGGCGACCGCCGGCGACGATGTCGAGCAGAAAAGCACCGGCGCGATTTCGACCAACGTCACCGACCTGGAGTTGGCCTATGACGGCTCCACGGCCCAGACGGTCGGCCTCCGTTTCACCGGTATCAACATCCCTCAGGGCGCCATCATCACCAGCGCCTATGTCCAGTTCCAGGCCAATGAGGTGAAGACCGGCGCGGCGTCGCTGCTGATTCAGGGCGATAATGTTGACGACGCGAGCATCTTCACCAGCGTCAAGTTCAACGTGTCCTCACTTCCCAGGACGACTGCGTCCACGGCCTGGACCCCGGATCCGTGGACCGTGGTGGGCGAGCATGGCCTGGCCGAGCGCACGCCGGACCTCACGGCGATCGTGCAGGAGATCGTCAACCGCTCGGGCTGGGCGGCGCTCAACGATATGGCATTTCTGGTCAGCGGCACCGGCACGCGCACGGCCGATTCCTACGAATACAACCCGGCCAGCGCGCCGCTGCTGCACATCGAATATCTGCTGCCCGGCCCGGCCGGCTCTCCGGTAGCCTTCAACACGCCGGCCGATTCCAACCTCTCCGCCAACCAGATCGCCGAGCTCGCCGCGGCGGGCACGGCTATCGGCATCACCGCCTCGGCCACGGATCCCGACGCCGGATCGACCGTCGCCTACAGCATCAATGATACACGCTTCGCCATCGACGCCAGCACCGGCGTCATCACGCGCTCGGCCACCGGCACGCTCGACTTCGAAACCCAGACGTCGATCAACCTCACGGTGACGGCAACCTCCTCCGACGGAAGCACCGCCAACCAGACCTTCACCGTCGGCGTCCTCGACAGCCAGGAGCCGGTCGCCTTCAATACCCCGTCGGATGCCGACAGCGCCGCCAATCTGATCGCCCAGAACGCCGCCGCCGGCACGGCGATCGGCATCACTGCCTCGGCCAGGGATCCCGATGCCGGGTCGACGATCACCTACACCGTGAATGACCCGCGCTTCGCCATCAATGCCAGCACCGGTGTCATCACGCGCTCGGGCACCGGCACGCTCAATGCGGCAACCGAGCCGTCGGTCAACCTGCATGTCACCGCCACCTCCTCCGATGGGAGCACCGCGGGCCAGGACTATGCCGTCAGTGTGTCCACCGGGCCGACCTTCGAGACAAGGGTTGCGTCCAGCGCCGACGACGCTGAGCAAGGCCCCACCGGCGGGATGGACCTCATCGGCGGCAATCTCGACATGGTGTTTGACGGCACCAAGATCCAGACGGTCGGGATGCGCTTCACCAGCGTCAACATTCCGTACGACGCCGTCATCACCAGTGCCTACATCCAGTTCCAGGCGCAAAATACGAGCACCGGCGCTGTGTCGCTCTTGATCCGGGGCGAAAACAGCGACGAATCCACCCCCTTCGAGAATGAGATAAGCGACCTCACCTTGCGCCCCATGACGAACACCTCGGTGACGTGGACGCCACCCGATTGGACCGTCAACAATGAAGCTGGCCCCGCCGAACGCACGTCGGACATCTCGGCGATTGTGCAGGAGATCATCGGCCGCTCGGGCTGGCTACCGCTGAACGACATGGCATTCGTCGTCAGTGGCAGCAGCGGCGAGCGCAGGGCCAATTCCTTCGATGCCAGCAGCGCCGGCGCCCCGCTTCTGCACATCGAGTACTATGTGCCGACTACCGGTCCGGTCGCCTTCAAGCACCCAGCGGACGCCGACTCTGCCAACAATCAGATCACCGACCATGCCGTCGCGGGCACCGTGGTTCACATCACAGCCGCAGCCAAGGATCCCGACGTCACCAATACCGTCACCTACAGCCTCAACGACTCTCGCTTCGCCATCGATGCCAATACCGGCGTCATCACGCGCTCCAGCACCGGCACGCTCAATGCGGCAACCGAGGGGTCAATCAACCTCCACGTCACCGCGACCTCGTCCGACGGGAGCACCGCCGCGCACGACTATACGGTCAGCGTCGTTCCAACGACCGCGCCGCAGACATTATACCGGTTCGCGATCTTTGGTGATTACGGCGACACCGACCTCTCCGGCGAAAAAGCCGTCTCGGCGATGGTCCATGCCTGGAACCCGGACTTCATCCTGACAGTCGGCGACAACGTCTATGCACCGCAGACCTTGGATGCCGCCGTCGGCCAACAGTACCATGACTACATCGGCAATTATCAGGGCGCGTACGGCAGCGGGAGCACTATCAACCGCTTCTTTCCCACGCTCGGCAATCACGAATACGACGAAAACAACGTTACCAACTACCTGAACTACTTCACCCTGCCCGACAATGAGAGGTATTACGACTTCCAGATCGGGCCGGTGCACTTCTTCGCTCTCAGCAGCAACAAGCAGGAGCCGGATGGCCGCAGTTCGACCTCCGTGCAGGGTCATTGGATGCAGAATCTTCTCGCGAATTCCGACGCGAGCTTCAACCTGGCATACTATCATCACACGGCTTACAACCCGAGCGGCGTCACTGCCACCATGCAATGGCCCTTCGAGCAGTGGGGCGTGAACGCGGTCTTTGCCGGCCATCAGCATAATTACTATCGCGAGAATCGGGACGATAACGGCGATGGCGTCTATCTCCCCTACACGACCACCGGCCTCGGCGGAGCTGGCAAGACTGTTCCCAACGTCGGCGCCAATTTGGTGACCGTCACGGACGCCGGCATGCTGATCGAGTTCTACAAGGTGAGTAGTTTCAACGGGACGACTGCAACCAGCGTGCTCACGGATTCCTACTTTGTCCCGACGCCCGCAGGGCGCACGCCGACAATCGTCAACGGGGGTTATGTCCTGAACGGCACGACCGGCGCCGACTATCTGTGGGGTCTGGGCGGCAACGACACGCTGATCGGCGGGCGCGGCAACGACTTGCTGGTTGCCGGCAACCAGCACAATCTGTTCGTGTTCGCCCACGGCGACGGTCAGGACACGGTCATGAATTTCCTGCCCGGCGCCGGTACCGGCGACGTCCTCGATCTCAGGGCCTTTGGCATCTACAACACCAGCCAGTTCCTGCAGGTGGCCACGAACCAGGGCTCGAATGTCGTGGCGTCGCTGGGCGGCGGGGACCAGATCACGCTGACCGGCGTTCATGTGGAGCAGTTCCACAACGACAACTTCCTGAGCAGTCTGCTGCTCGCATAGGGCCACTTTCCGGCATGCTCGAAAGTCCACGGCGAGCCCATCCCGATGAGATCGGGATGGGCTCTTTCTTTTGTTTGAGGACGATCTTTCGAACCGGATCAGCGTGGCAAAAACCGGATCCATTTTTGGCGTCGGGATGCTCAAATGGAAGCGTGGGCCTAGAGCGTTCACCGTTTCACGGAAACGGCGAACCGCTCTAACTCTTTGTTTTGACGCAATTCCGGACGGAAAACTGTTCACACTTTTCCTGGAATTGCTCTAGTCGCTGCCGGCAAGGAAAAGCCCGGACGCTCGCGGCACTGTGGCGTGCCGTGAGCGTCCGGGCTGTCAAATTACAAACTCAAACGCTATGCTTTCGAACCTACTATTTTCCGTGGCCGTGATTTGCCGGAGGCTCGAATTTATATTTGTCGATCTTGCCCACCTGGCCGGGAGGGCCGACGTGAATGTGGTTCTTGTCTCCCCAGCCGTGGCCCGGGCGTGACCCGCCCGATTTGGCAATTGCCTTGGAGTTCAAGCTCGTGCCGAGCAGAAGCGTTATAGCCGGCGGCGTTACCGCCGCAAACCGTCCTGCTTTCTTGAGAAAGTCCCGGCGCGCCTGAGCCTCTGAGGCCAAGCCCTCCGGTTTCGGTTCCGGGCGTCTTTTACTTCCGGTTGCCATGTCACAACCCCCTATCTTTCAACAACTTTACTTTATGATCTCCCGGGCAGAGAAACAATTTCTCCAAAAGGCTTAGATTTTCGTGCGGGTATTCAGGAGTGTGCGAGCGACGCGGTGCGCGAAATCGAGCGGGCCGCGTCGCGCCAAGCCATCGGCACGTGAAAACCGCCACGTGCCCCACACCAGATTGCCGGCCAGGCGCAAGGGGGCGCCAATGATGGGGTGTGTCGCCGTGAAGATGCGCCTCCAGTGCTGGAAACGGATCATCGGGCGCTGTGCGCATTTTGCCGGGATTCTGATCCCGAAGAAGTGGTGCAACGCCAGCAGTTGTGTGTCGAACGCATTGCGGGCGCTTCGATCCGACATGGACGCACGCAGCGCTGTCCAGTTCACGTCATCGCTTTCCGCCAATTGTGCCAGATCATGAAGGTGCCTTAGATCTATCCTGCCGCGCCAGTAGTCCCCCTCCTTGAGGAGGTCGTGCACCATCCAGTGCAGGGCGCGAGACGGTGCGGGTGGAATTTTCACACGAAGACCATTTCGCTGGACGAGCTTGGGGGGCTCAAAGCCGTTCGCCCGGCTCGGCCGGAGCTCCAGCATCCCGGCGTCCTGCTGGCGGGCCATGCCTCGACCGCCCCCTACATCGGCGTAGCCGAGCTCTTCAAGGCAGGCCCGGGCGGCCTCCCCCTCGGCTGGCTCCACGGCCAGATCGAGGTCACTCGTCATCCTGCTGGGGACCCGGCCGGCTGGGGAAAGGAATAGCGGAACGGCTCCCTTGAGCAGGAGCGGAGCGATGTCGTGGCGGTTGAGGGCCGCGACGGCTTCACGCAGTTGGGCACGCAACCGAAGGTTCCGTTCCCGGTTGCAGTCGTGAACGAACCGCAGATACTCGCGTACATCCTGCGGGAGCTGGTGGATCTGTCCAGCACGCGCAAGCGACGAGAACAGGTCTGGCGTGAGCAGAGTGTGATTCGCCAGCGCAATCACAGCCTGCCAGTCGGCCCTGTCGGCCGGACAGCCGCGAAGGCCGGCGATCAATGCCTCAAGCGCGTTACCCCTGCGCATCATCAGCACGCTCTCGTGACCAGCTTTACCGCATCATCCAGCCTCGAATAGGTCAGGCAATAGGTCTCAGCCGATCCGACGACCTGAGTCAGCACGTCGAACGCGGTGGCGCTCAGTTCTCGACCGGGCGAAAACGCGCCGTTGAGCAGGCCGCGCAATGCGCTCGCTGGGTCGACAGGCTCCAGGCAAGCTTTCGAGTCGCGGCCCCGACGAAGCAGGAGCACAGAGCCGATGGGTACGGGAGACCGCGACAAGGGCACGAACTCCCTGGGCACGGCAAACCGCACACGCCTGCGGTCCGGACGGCGACAGATTGGAACGTCATCGAGACCGGGGTAGTATTTGGCTAGAAGCGGCCATGATCCTGCCTTGACCGCGGGGGCAAACGGAAGGCCCACGCCATAACCCCTTGAATCCAGCAGCGTCACGTCGTCCGCGGCGAAGCCGAACCCTGCATGAACCAACGCCAGGGTCAGCGTCGTCTTGCCCGCGCCCGGATTGCCGCAAAGAAGCACGATGCGCTCATTCTTGACCAGCGCCGCCGCATGGAGTGCAAGCTCATAGGTACCGCGGTCGAGAACCTCGGTCAGCAATTGCCCTTTCAACATCACGGGAAGTTCGTCTGGCGAGCAGGACAAGACCCAGCCGCAATCCCGAAACAGGTGAATCCGCCCCTCGTGCTCAACCACCTGCAGCAGAACGTCAGCAGTCTCTCTCTGGATCTCGAGATGCCGAAACGCGGTGCTCGCGGGAAAGGCGCACGTTGCAGGATAGACGATACGAACTGTAAGGCCCGCAACGGCGATCACCTGGTTCACAGGCTCTTGCGCTGATGATGAGCGCAACGGCGCACGGGGGCGTATCAGGCTCAGCCGCTGCCAATCACCAAGCGCTGCCTCGACGTGCTTGTTTGCCTCACAACTGTCAACGCCAGTTCGCGCAATCTCGGTCGAGATTGCTTCCGGCGGCATGCCCTCTTCCAGAGATCGCCAGATGTCGGCAGCCGTATCGTTGACGGCGAAAATGGCCTGCTGGGATGGGCTGAACAGAATGTTTTGCCCCCCAATGCGCACCAACCGCCCCTGGGTCACAAATTGGACCGTGCCATAATCGGCAGAGCCCCGCGCCATGGCCGCTCCGTTCTGCTTCATCAAGCCGTCGTCCTCTACCAATGCGCTGCGGTGGTCTAAGCTATAGTTGCAGAGCCGGCGCCCGCGATGGGCAAAGCGGAGTGCCCTTTCGGGGAAAGCTCATTGCGCCCTTCATTTCCATCCGGTCCTGGACCTGAGGGCTTGGCAGCGACGTGCCGGTTTCGGCCTGACGGTGACTGGAAAACCCGGGCCAAGAGCGCGGCGGTTGCCGATGCCAAACTTGGCGAGGCGCGCATGCCAGCTGCGGATCTCGTCAAATCGGCAAACAATTCGGGGTCGCGCGCCAGTCGCCAGCGCAACCAAAGCCCCGTGGCAAAGGAGGTCAGTATCGAAGCGAGCACCAGCGCGGTGAACATGCGCTCGTCGATGATGCCGGCGGCGTATGCCACGCTCGCCAACACGATGCCTGGCCCACCGCGCGTGTTCATGGCGACGCCGTAGTCGAAGGCCCTGGCCCAGTCGGCCCCGGCTGTCCGGGCGGCAACAGTGCAACTCACCAGCTTGATGGCCGTGCTGGCGACAATGAAGAAGAGGGTGAGCGAGCCGTCGAATTGATGCGCCAGATCGAGCCGCAGGCCGACGAGCGCGAAGTAGATCGGCACGAAAAACCATATCGAGATGTCGGCAATATGTTGTTTCACCGCGGCAAGATGCCGTGAGGGAAACCGCGCCATGACGAGACCCGCCAGAAGCGCGGCGAAGACAATGTTCACTTTCAAGAGGCTCGCGGCTGCGACGAAGACCAGGCACAGCAGCATTGTGTAGCCGGTCAGTGACGCTTCGCTGAACTTGCCGAAGAGCCTTCGCCGAACCTCGCGAGCAACGGCCGGCGCGACCAAAAGCGAGGCGAGCACGAAGGCAAGGTTGACGGCAATCACGCGCCCGATGCCTCCCGCATCGGCGGCGTCGCCGTGCTGCACCGCCGTGGCGATGGCAAGCATGCTCCAGAGGATGAGATCCTGAATGGTAGCGGCGCCGATAATATTGCGCGCGAAGGAGCTGTTCATCAGGCCAAGATCGAGGAAGATGCGCGAGATAACCGGGATAGAGGTGACGCCAGCGGCGATACCCATCACCAGCTTGAACGCAAAGACATCGCCCGTCTGAGTGTCCGCAAACAACGGCGCACCCGCATAGCCACACGCGAACGGAACGACGAGCGCGCCGACCACCAATGCCAGTACGATGCGGCCAGATCCCCCCGCTCCTTCTGCCTGCATCTTGAAGCCGGCGGTGAACATCAGCAAAACCAGGCCCAGCCAGTAAAAGGCGGAAAGCAGGGCACCCTGAGCGGGGAATCCGGTAAACAACCATTTGTGCGCTTGGGGCGAGACAAGCCCCAGCAGGGACGGACCGAGCGCGATGCCGCCCACGATTTCGCCGATCACGCGCGGCAGCTTCAGCCGCTCGAATATATGTCCGCCGCCCAGAGCGCCGACGAGCAGGAGGACCAGGGACAAAAAGAACCGTGCGAGTTCGGGGTCGCTCATGGCGCCGCCTCAATTGACGCGTTCAGAAGGTGAAGCTCGGATTTCGTCGATCGGCGACGGCCCACGCCTCGGTTAATTCCACACATACGAGGCGACGATCCGCGCCGCGAGTTCATCCAAGGAATGCGCCTCGGTGTCGAGTACGAGGTCCGGGCTGTCTGGCGGCCGATACTCGCTGTTGTAGCCGATGAGGGTATCGATCTCGCCACTTATCGCCTTGCGATACAGGCCCTTCGGATCCCGTTGCGCACAGGTCTCGACCGAGCAGGCGACGTAGCCGATCGTCAGGTTTCTGACGTTCTCGCGAACATGTTCGCGAGCGTCCTGCCCTGCGGTCAGCGCGGCGACCACCACGTGCAGACCGGCATCGGCTGCCTTATTGGCCAGATGCACCAGCACCGAGACCACGCGCAACCGGCTGTCAGTGCCAAATCCAAGGTCGGTGCCGAAGAACCCGCGGACTTCGTCGCCATCAAACAGGATGGCCGGAACCCCGAGCCGTCGCAAGTCCGCAACGACGCGGCTTGCCAGCGTCGTTTTGCCGGCGGAGGTTGGACCAAGCAGCCATAGCACCGTTCCCGGTTCCGGATGTTCGCGGTCCTGCAAGACCAGCCCGAAATGTTTCATTCCGTTAGCCATCTTTCGCGTCCTATTCCTGGAACACTGCGTGTTTCATCATCACCTCGGCGCGTACCACCTCCTGCACCTCGGATCGCATCATCCAGTTCGGCAGCGCTTCTCCCGCTCGCAGGGCACGTCGAATCTCCGAGCCGCTAATGGGCGTCGCAGCCTTGCAGGCGTTCAGGTCGACATAGCTCTCGGACTGGGTGTCGTAGCCGATGGCATCGAAGAAGATCGGCTCTATGCCTATGTCGCCCAAGTCATCAAACAGTTCCCTGCTCTCGTTGGCGGCGTAGAAGCCGCCGACACCTGAGTGGTCGCGTCCGATGATGAAATGACTGCAGCCCATGTTCTTGCGACAAAGGGCGGTGAAAACCGCTTCGCGAGGACCGGCAAATCGCGGGTAGGTGATGAAGCTCGCGAGCACCACCTTGCCCGGCGGATAAATGCCGTAGTCGAGCATGGCCTGGTACCCGTCGAGGACAAGATGCGGCATGAAATCTCCGCGCTTGGCAGTTCCCACCACGGGATTGATCAACAGGCCGTCTGCGTAGGTGCGCTCCAGGGCAGCCATCTGGATCACTTCGTGGACGCGATGGACCAGGTTGCGGCTGTGGAAGGCCACCACCCGGGTCCAGCCCTTGTGCGCAAACACCGTGCGCAGTTGGGCCGGGGTGAGGTCGTAGCGGCGGTACGGCAAAGGCAGCGACTGGATGAGGGTGATGCCGCCGGCGAGGAAATGGCCGCCGCGCGCAAGCACGCGGGCGACGCCGGGATGCTCGCGCGAGTCCGTGCCGAACCATTTGCGCGCGAGCAGTTCCGGCTCGAACTCATAGGCTTCGGAGATGTCGAGAACAGAGTGCGACAATCCGCTTTTGCTACGAAGGAGAACGCGGTCGCCCTTTGAGAACCGGCGCGCGATCTCCTTGGAAACGGCCAGGACAACCGGCATCGTCCAGGCCAGACCGGAGGGAAGCCGGTTGTGTTCAAGCACGCTTTCCAGGGACGCCCTGTCCATGAAGCCGCACAGCGGCGAGAACGTACCGCGGGCAATCTGTTCGACGTCGGTCAATTCGTCATCACCGACCGTGACCGTCGGCAAGTCCTTGATGTCCAGATCTTCCGCCGGTCCCAGCGTCCGGATGACCAGGCGCCCGCCATGCGGCTCGACGCCGCCCAGCAGAGATGACGGACGCACCCGGATGGCGTGCGCGCCGCCGGCCGCATTCCGCCGGAATTGCTCAGCGACCTTGACGACCATCCTGGCGCAACTCACCGGGTATTGACCGATGGCCGTTTCCGCCGCCAGGACGAGGCCGTCGGCACCATCCGCCAGGGTGTTGTAGACGTCGTTGACTTCGGCGCGAGTCGGCGTTGGCGAACTCGTCATCGACTCCAGCAGGTTCGTTGCGACATAGACCTTCGCGCCATGCGCCTTCGCATTTCGGATGATCATCTTCTGAATAGCGGGAATCTGCTCGATCGGGACTTCCCGGGACAGGTCGCCGCGGTCGATCAGGATTGCGTCGGACTTCTCGGCTATCGCGGCGAGATGGCGCAAGCCGCTCAGGCATTCAATCTTTGAGATAATGACCGCGCCAGCGCCGGCTTTGGCCCGAATGCCGTCGACGTCCGACGCACGATGCGCGAAGGAAAGCGCGAAATGGCGGATGCCCATCCGGCGGCCAATCGCGATGGCTGCCAGATCCTTTTCGGTCAAGGGCGGCATATCGAGCGTACGCTGCACCGTTACTGCCTTGTTCTGACCGAGCTCTCCGCCGTTCAGGACCCTAAGGATCACCGCGTCGTTGTTTTTCTCCACGACCTGCGTGAGGACGGCGTTGAAATCGATGCTGATGAAATCGCCGACCTGAAGCTTGTCGATGATGTATGCTGGGTAGAAACTGATGCCGAACTGGTCACCCGCCGCCGGCCGGGCTCGGGCGGTCAGGAACCGGTTCTCGCGCACCGTCACCTTGCCGTCGACCAGCGGGCCGGTGCGCACCTGCGCACCTTCGGTATCGAGGCAAATCGGAATATGCGTCCGCTTCTGGATGAAGGTGATGATCCGCTCCAGGTCCTCAAGCTTCGTGTGTGACAGATTGAGGCGCAACAGCGAGGTGCCAACCCGCTCCAGCCAATGGATCACCTTGTCATTGAGCGACGCCGGACCCAGCGTGCACAGCAGTTCGACTTCCCTGGCTTTCATGGCTCCCACCTTTGTTTTCCCCTCTTGTGCAGTACGCTCGATGAAACGAAGAACCGGAACGCGATGTTTGCCTCTCGTCGGCGGCGCTCAGACCGACCAATCGCTTCAATGCAACGATGGAAAGGAACGATCCGGAACTTGCCGACGGGTTCGGCTTCTCACAGAACTTCGTCAGAGAACCGGGCCACGTCTTGATGCGCCGCGACCCACTGGAGATGCGCCTTGTTCCAGTATTCGCGCGCGTCAGCGCCCGTCAGCACCCTGAAGCCGGACGGAGGCAGTGGCAGTTCGAACGGGATTGGCTCATCGGGCAGCCACAGCAACACGTTGTCCCGGCTTTCGATGGTCTTTAGCCACGTGCGTTTCAGGCGATGAAATCCGCGCATGTTTGCCGCTGCCAGCGCGAAAACCGATCCTGTGATCCTCAAGCTGGGCGACACATCGGAAGCCTTGACCGGTGCCTGGTGTGTGATTTCACCCTTGGCCAGATAGGCATGCATGCGGATGAGCGATCCGTCGATACGCACGATTTCCTTCGTTCCGTCCCGGTCGTTTTTCGCGGGATCCACGCTAATCCCCGAGAAACATCCGTCGAACAGGCAATCTTCGATGGTGCCGCTGAGCAGATAGTCATTCTCCACCGCATCATCCCTGATTTCGCTGAGCCAGCACCCTTTCAGGCGAAAGCCGTCAGCCCGCTCGGCGAAACGAATGCCATCCCAGCAGCGACGCGCACGGACACCTTCTATTGTCGCATTGGTGGTTCCATCCCTGACGAGCAGGGCCGCGCTGTTGCAGTAGGTGTCCTGCCAATCGGACGTTTGCGGCACATGGCCGTTGAAGCATCCTCCGATAAACCGAACGTCAGGGCAGTCGCGGATTACGACTGGATAGCGATTGACTGGCAACGTCCCCGCGTCGCAGCCCATCATCTCGCTGGGATCGCTGTTTCTGCTGTTGGCGACTGTAAAGGAGGCATTTCGAGCGTCGATTGTTGCTCCCGGCTGAAGACCCCGGATCGATTGTTGTTCGTAGCCATAGTCGCCTGTCAGGACCAACTGCTTGTCCTTCGGCGTCTGCCCGCCCTCCGCTTGGCACGAGCCCGGCAACAGAGCGAATACGGGGCACAGGCCGGCAAGGCCAATGAATGAACGACGGTCCATTCCCTTGCTCATTGACCTGCTGAATCGCATTGCCGATGCCGTTCCAGGCAGGCCAAAAGCACGACCTCGAGCGCTCTTTCGGCCACGTCTTCGGGCGATGCTGATCGTTCCACGTCGACTTTCGCCAGTATGCCGGTCTGATCTTCCGCGAGCATTTCCCTGGCAAGATCGGCCGTCATCTCGTGGCAGGCGCGATCCGCGGCAGACCAGAGATCAGTGTCGCTGGCGGGAGATGACCTTTGCATCCGCGAGGACCGATCGCCCCTTGTCTGGAGCCGGTCCTTTGCAACGCCGGCCTCGCCGCGAAGATGGACAAAAACCATGTCATGGACGCCGACGGTCGCCAGTATATCAAGCCATTTCTCGGATGTTTCTCGACACTTGCTCTTCAGCAATATGGACCAGAACCCCTGCAGTAAGCCTTGATCCATTATAACAATTGAATTTCTTCTTTTTCTCTCATTCTCGATATAAGCGACCAAACTGATAAGATTCCAGACAAGCCTGACCGCATCGGTAGTCGATGTTTGCCTGCTTTCGATCACGAAACGCGCAATTCGAGCAAGCAACGAGCGAAAATCACGATCCAGAAATCTGGGAGCAACGACACCGATCCTGTGTATCTGCCTCCCGATGAATGTTCTTCTTTCGCCCGCTATTCCCACTTCACCCATCAGCGGGCCGCACCGTCGCAAGCTGTTCGCCAAGAGCTTGGAGGCCGTCGTCTTTCCGATCCCGGGCAGACCAAAGAACTCCACAAATCGAACGTCTGTTTGAAGCACGCGTGCTTCGGCGCTCGGCAAGAGGCCCGCCACGAGGTCACGAACGGGGTGCGATGTCATCGGATTGAGGGGGCTTTCGGAAGGCCGGGGAGCAAGGCAAAGAGCTCACGCTCTTCCTTGGCTCTTCAATGTTGGAATAGCTGCAAGGGAGCGCCGACATACAGCTTTTGATTGTACTCAGGACTGGCCTGCGGCAATCGTTGCATGCCGCGGTAGAACATGAGCAAAGCCAGGGGCAGCCAGAAGAAAGGCGCGGTTGATGGACCGAAGGAATCGCTCATCTGGTTTGCGACGATGTAATTCCACACGGAAACCGACGTTCCGAGCACCATCACATTCACTTCTGTCGCGTAGGCCCCCCTGTCATTGTTGACCAATGTGCGAAAAACGGCGCTAACCAGATATGCTGTGACCAGCAGAACGATGATCGTGACCAACCCGAGACCGGGCACCCCAAGTGTTCTGAAGTAATCGATGAACAGGTTATGGCTATGAGGAGCGATGTCGCCTATCGGCTGCCCTGCCCCCACTCCGATAAATGGATGCGACAGGCCCATATCGATCGACATCGACCACAGTCGCTGCCGCGATATCATCGAATGCGCCTCACCCCCGGAAAGTTGAAGCGACAACAGGTTGTAAGCCCGTGGATTGAAGACTTGCAATGTCGCCAAGCTCGTCTCGAACAATATCGGAGCCGCAACGATCCCCGCGATTACTGTTACCGGACTCTGCTTTCTTATTACCAGATAGATACTGTATAGCCCGAAGAAAGTGCCAAGGCCCACAACGCCGACAACGAAGTTGGTCTTCGAACCCGATTTCACCAAACCCAAGAGCACCGCGACGAGACAGCCCAAGAGGAGAATTCGGTGCCTGCGAGCAGCGACCAGCTTCGCGGCGACAAGCGGCAGACCAGCCGACAAGGCAATTCCGAGTTGGTTCGAGTGCTTGAAATAGCCTTCCGACCGATCGACGAATTTGGCATCGCCCAACCCGATGGTGACAAGGCAGGATGTTGCAACACTCATGATGATCATCACCAACACGATCCTGTCGACCGCATCGAGCCCCTTCGGTCTCGTCGAGATCGCCGCAACCGCTGGAATAATGGCGAAGCCAAACAGCTGTGCGAAGACCGCGCGCATTGTCCTGATCGGATTGTCCGCGTAGAGCATCGACAGCATGGACAGAACGATGATGAAAGCAGATACCGTCAGCACCGCGGTCGCCAAGGCCGCTTCGGCCCGATGAAGGCGTCTCGCTGTTTCGGCGTAGACGACGATGCTTACCAGAGCGCAGAACAGAGCCAGTAGAAAGGAAAGAGAGCCATCTGTTCCAGCAATCCGAGTGGCGCCAGGGAACCATATCGACACGATGAGCAAAAGAACGGATGCCTGCAACATAGATGAGATGTCACACTGAAAGCGTTATGCAGCAACTGCTTGCCGATACGGCCAGCTGCGCAACGTCCAGCGCCCTTTTGCTCTGAACCGCAACGCTGAGAAACAGAGGCTCAGCGCTCCACTCTGGACAATTCAAGGCATGCTGCCGCACTGCGGGTGAATACTCCGCATACCCATTTGACAAGCAGCGTAGGCCCAGCCGGTGGACAAGGAAATGAGCGAAAAGGGGGCATTGGGACAAGGTGTCCTACGCCTTTTGTGCAAGCGGCGCAGGTGCAGCGATTTCCCGCCGCCTGGTCGACAGCGGCCAGGCCATACGCCCGGATTGAGTGTTGGTACGAATTTGCAGATGTGGGAGACTCGGGGCGCGGCACACTGAGTCTTGTGGACCATAGGAGATCGCCGTGCATTGGGGTCTTGTCATTGTCGGCGCGATCGGCATCTTGCTTGGATTGCGCGTTCGCGCGCCTGCGCTGATTGTCGCGACCGCCGTGACCGTCGTGGTCGGTGCCGTTGCAGTTGGCGCTGGCAGTTTTTTTGCTTGGCACCGCTTGCTTTCGATCCTGCTCCTGGTCGTCACACTGCAATGCACCTATTTGCTCGGCCTCTTCCTTGGCATCGTGTTGCGTCGTGGCATGTCACGGGAGCAATGACGGACCGGACCCGTTTGCCGCTGTCGCCAAAGGTAAACTGAGGTTTTGGGGCAACGACAGGGATGAAACCAAGAATTTGCGATGGCTCAGTTCGGAATTGGGTCGAAACAAAGAGATATTACGCGTTTCCGTGAACCAAGTTTCCGCGAACCAATGAGCCGCTCTAATCAAGACGCATGGTTGAATTTCATCACCGCGAAGATCGTCCGAACGAGAATGACGACATCAGCCCATATGGACCAGTTTCGCACATAGCTGCTGTCGATTGAGACACGACTGGGATAATCGATTGCGTCTCTGCCCGTTACTTGCCACAGGCCGGTCAGCCCCGGCCGGGTTTGAAGATAGTCGATCGCACAGGTTCCATAGCGTTGCAGTTCGTCGGGAACGACCGGCCGAGGGCCGACGCAACTCATTTCGCCGCGCAGCACGTTGATGAGCTGGGGCAACTCATCGAGGCTCGACTTCCTGAGAATGTGCCCCAGGAATGTGATGCGCGGGTCGTTCTTGAATTTCCAGTGTTGTCCCCACTCCTTGGCGGCTTCGGGATTGCTCGCAAGATAGTCGGCCAGAACCTGCTCGGAGTTGGCGACCATGGTCCGGAACTTGTAGCAGGCGAAACGCTTGCCGTTGAAGCCAACCCGGCCGTGGGAGAATATCACCGGCCCGCCGTCGGTCACCCATATCAGAAGGGCAACCGCCAGCATAACCGGAGCGGCGAGGACAAGCGCGACCAGTGCGACCGTCACGTCCATCATCCTCTTGCGCCGGCCCCCAAGCGGACGATGGTTTTGGCCGGCACGGATGCCGGGCCTGCGAGAATTTATGTCGAATGCGCTGATTGTCACGATTTTCGCCCACGAGTTTCGCCGAGGAACGCCGATGGTTTTGGCTAAGCGCTCAACTTCATGCCGGCGGGTCATTCTGGACAAGAGCCGCAAAGGAGGTAGCGCCGGACGTGGCGCTGGCTACCCCCTTAGCCTGATCCGCGCGTTGCTGGCGTGGCGTCGATAAGCCTTCTGATCGAACGGCGTATCACCGAGCATCCGTTTGCTGCGGTAGCAGTTCGGGTAAGTTCGGCTGTATTGCGAGGATGACGCATTGGAACTGGTTTCGGTTACCAGGCGGTCGAGTGTGCCAACCCAACTCAGGTCACCACTCTCCTGGCAAGGATGTCGAGAGAATGTCCGGAACCACGTTCGCCAAATGTGCAACCCCGCAAAGGCGGCATCCATCAACACAATGCAGGGCATGCACGCGCGTCGCGCCCCGACTAGATCCAGCAGGGACTGGTTCTCCTGCACCAAAGGACATTGCCAGCCAATCTGAATAGTGGAGAGCGCGCAACGTGGCGCCCAGCTTGATGCCATCATCACATGATTTCCCCGCGAGGCCGTTTGCTCGCCATGTTCCCGAGATCGACCGTGCGCGAACGCTCGCTATCGTTCACAGGCAAATAGCCTTGCTTGGTCTCGATCTCTCCGGCCTTACCGTGGTCGTTGGCGCGGCGACAGGATACCAGGCGGCGACAGCGACAGCCGCGGCGCTCGCCAATGCGGCCCATGTCGTTGCGCTTGCTCGCATCCCCTACAGGCATCCGAGCCTGACAGCAGCCGCGGACGCGACGTCGGCATTTGCCGAATTTGCAAAAGTCTCCGAACGCGTGGAAGTGACGGATCGCATCGACAGCCGCAAATGGCAAGAGGTTGACCTCGTCACGAACTGTCTCCAGGTCGGGCCGATTTCGAGGTCTCTCATCGAACTCTTACCCCCTCATGCGGTTGTTTCGTTAATGGCTGAACCGTGGGAGCTTCGGCCAGGCGTTGTGGACTTCGACGCCTGTGACGAGGCCGGTATCAAAGTCGCGGCTCCCAATCTCAGCCATCCGTCCATAGCTCTGCTGCCAGAGTTCGCGCGGTTGTGCCGCGCCTTGCTCGACGATGCAGGGGTCGATCAACCTGCGGCGAGGCTCGCGGTCGTCTGCGACACGCCTTGTGCACCATTCCTCGCGTATACGCTTCGCGAGCGTGGGGCGAGAGTAAGCGTATTCTCGCACCCGTCGCTGCTGACCGACAATGTATGGGATGTGATCGTTGTCGCGATGCGACCCTCCGAGAGACCGTCAATGGACATCAACAGCCTGGGCCGCATTGCCGGGAACTCGCGTCATACGCTCCTGGTGCAGTTCAGCGGCAAGATCGATCGCTCGGCCGCAAGCTATTTCGGCCTCAGTGTGTGGCCGCCGAAACGGCCTGCAAGTGATCAACTGGGCCTGCCGCTCGACATATTTGGAGCGGATCCGGTAATCCGCAGGCTAACAGGCGGACTGAAGGCAGCCGAAGCCGCATATCGCGGCGCCGAAATGGGAGGGGACAGCGTCGGATTTATTGTCAAGGCAGGATCCGCGACAGCTGACTGCCCCCCCAGTCGCGCGTACCCGTTTCGCGACAAGGGCCTGGAAGGGCCGTCCGACTTCTGAACCTCGGACGATAGCGGCGGACATCAAAGAGGTCTGGCTCCATATCGATGCAACAACGCCCAGCAGCTTGTCCTGAGGCCGGCCACGCAAAGGGCCGGCCGCGGCAGGCTCAAAGCATCATCTGCCTCAACTTGTAGGCTACCTCCGTACGGTTCGTTGCCTTCAGTTTTTTCATGATGTTGCGGATGTGGACCTTGACGGTGCTCTCGCAGAGGTTGAGCTCGTAGGCGATTATCTTGTTCGCCTTGCCTTTCCTGAGCGCTTCCACAACCGCTGCCTCGCGTGCGGTGAACATGCCGGTGAGCGGGCGGGCTCCGTTTGCGGCCGAATGGATGATCTCGCGGAGCGCCAGCACACAGCTGGCGGGTACGAAGATTCCTCCGGCACGAGCCAGACCAATGGCCTCGGCAGCGACCCTCACCTTCACACTTGTGGGAATGTAGCCTCGGGCGCCGCATTCGAGAGCCGCGAGAATCTCCCCCGGCTCGTCGGAATCCACCACAACAATTACGGGTACGGCGCCAACCTCGGAAATGAAGTGCACGAGTTCCGTCCGGACGCTCTCGTCGGTGACCTTTCTGGCCCCAAGAATGACGAGGATCGCGGATGGCTCCGCCTCACCAGCAATGTGCCGGATTTCGTCAAGCGATCCTACCGCGCTAACGCGGAAGTTGGGATTGTGCTCGACAAGGCCACGAGCAAGGCATTCGCGCTCGAGTGCTCGCTTGTCGACAATTATGACCAGGCCTTCGCTCGGATGCCCTCCTTCTTCAAGATCGGTCCTGCTAAGGCCATTCGCGTCCGGCAGATGCCCATTGCGCATCGGCCTCGTTGCATCATTCCAAGGTACGGAAATTTGAGGTTGTCCCATCGCCCTACTCCTCTCCGCCGCCGGCTTTGCTTTCACTTGCTTTCTTTGTCTTGTATCCCTCGCAAAGCCTATGAGCGGCATGAACTGAAACGCGTCCACCGTGTATCGGGCTGCCTACATGTCAATTGGATATAGATTCGAGGAGTACGCCATACGTCGTCAAAGGCCCAGATGTATGGCACCCCCGCACCATTGAGGTAATCCAGCCTGACACGCATACTACGATGCTGTGGAAAAGGCGCATTAATCCCGGTTAACAATTTGTTAATTATATCTTAGGTGGCTAATGTACCCAAAAGGATAACAACTTGGAATTGTGCCGACGCATTTCGCACTAAATGGATGAAATTGGGATTACCTCGATGTGGAGAGGGAACCTTGGCGAGTCGTGGGAATAGGCCCACAGCTTTCAGAAAATCCACCGACCTCGGCTGCCAGTGCCACATCCCACCACTGCGGTCGGGATTGTTTCTCGACCTGCAACAACAGGCTTGTCCGGAGGGCAAAAGGGAGACGTCAGCATCGAGCACGGCGTGGACCCGAGAGGTTTCGAACCTTGCGGCCTCTATCTGCAGAGGCAAGGCAGCGCTAAAGGCTCGCCTTCCACAAGGAAGGGCGTTCCCGTTTTCAGGGCGCTACCCATTCCGTAGAGGAAATGGCCGGTGCAGTTTGGGCTCATTGGGATGGCGGACCACACCGGCCACTGCGGGAAGGATTCGACGTCCCCCGCACTGCTTTAACTTATGAATATATTAGAAATGCCGCAATTACGCCTATTGTCGGGTAGTGGGTTAATCGATAGCGATTTCCATGTGCGGCCGCTCAGCCTCGGTCATTTTTGGCGAACCGCTGCACCGTTTCCGGCGTTTACCACGCACCGCTGCAATCTGCGTCCTCGGTCATGTGCGCCTGAAGAGTGCCGACCCACTGGCCGCGCCGGCCGATGGTACCGTTGGCTGGGATCGAACCAGCGACCTCCGGATCCACAATCCGGCGCTCTAACCATCTGAGCTACAACGGCACATTTGCCTGAGCGGGTCGAGGTGGAAAGCCTCCGCGATCCGCTCTGTCGTTCGGCGATGCGTCCATACGGGCTTATGGATTCTAATTCAAGGCTTTTGCAAAGCAAAGACCACTTCCCCACATCTCGCCGCATCGAGCGATATCGCCGGGCAAAGAAAAAGGCCGGCGGGAGGAGGTGCCGGCCTTTTCCTGTTACGAGCCAGCGGGAGGAGGTGCTGGCTGGTCACCCCGGGAAGCAGAGGGAGGAGGTTCCACTCGCCGGGTATTCCTTGATGCCTACCATCATACGCCTGATCATTTTTAAGAAAATGCGACCTTTTGTTGCATCTTCAGATCATGCGCAAATGTTAGGCAGCCTTGATGTTCTTGACGGCCTTCTCGAAGGCAGTCTTGATTGGCTTGGAGACGTCTTCGGCCGCCTTGGAGGCAACAGCCTGGAAGTCCTTGGCCTGCTCGACGGTCGACTCGATACGCTTGCGCAGGAAGGAGGTCTGCAGTTCGACGACTTCCGACAGCGACTTGGCGCCGATCAGGGCTTCGAGATGCGAGAAGCCGGCTTCGGCATTGGCGCGCAGCGCAGAGATGGTCTTGAGCGACAGGTCGCTGGAAACAGTCTTGGCGGTCTCGTAAGTCGACTCCAGAGCCTTCTGGGTCTCCTCGGCGCCGGTCTTCAGCTTGGCATAGGCCTCTTTCGACTGCTCAACGCCCTTTTCGGCGAAAGCGCGCATCTGGTCGGTGGCCTTGGAAGCGTCAAAGCTCGGGAATTCAACGTTTTCGATCGTGTCGGCGGTCTTGGTCCTGGACATTTTCCATCCTTTTCAGCGGCAGCGGCTTTGACAGAAAGCCGTCTCGTTCAGTTATGATGGCAATATAAAGGCAAATTTTGTGCATTGCAATATCTTTGTTGCAGTGCACCATAAATTTCTTTCGGGCCGTTAACCAAAAGCCCAGAAACCAGCCTTTGCACGTTCTGGCTTGTGGACCTTCGCGCATCCGGCTTTTATTAACAAAGCGTTAACTGCAAATTTCGCTGCTCCGTGAGGGTTCGCCAAGCGCATGCCGTCCGAATATTCATTCCTCGACGTCGCCGTGCTCGACGCGGTGCGCCAGCGCTTTGCTGCCGGCGACGCGATCGCGATCCTGTCGGTGGACCTGGAGCAGGTGATCTGGGCCAACGGGCCGGGCGCCGCCGTGTTCGGCTACCCCGACATCGAAGCCATCATCGGCGCCTCCGCACAGCTGCCGCTGATCGCCCGCCGCCAGATCATGGCGACCAGCGGCTTTCCCGAAATCGGCAATGATCGTGGCATTACCGTCAGGCTGGCGACCGGCATGACCAGCCGAACCATCGGCTTCCAGGCAAGTGCGGTGACGCTGCCCGACGGCGAGAAGGCGATCATGCTGGCGGTGCCGGCGGCGCAGACAGGCTCGCGAAGTGCGTCCGAGATCGCCAGCCGGGCGATCAGCGGCTTCACCGAAGACGGCCATTTCATCGCCTTCATCGATGCCGGGGGCAATGTCGAGGCCGCCTCGGAGGGATTTTCAGCGCTCGGCATCCTGCCCGCGACGCTGGCCGCCCTCGTGGCCGACGTGGCTGCCGAGGACGAGCGCATCGTCAAGCGCCTCGTTCCAGGCGGCAACACCTCCTACCCGGCCGGCCTCGCGCGGCTGACACCCGAGCGGCATCTGCTTGTGGTGATCGACGAGGATCAGCTCGAAGACAACGCGTCTGCTGCAGAGACCTCGGCGTACGAGCCCCCCGCAGCAACGGAAAGCCCCATCAACGAGATCGGCGGCGCAACAGCGGCGGAAAATGCCGCCGAGATCTGAGCCTCACCAGGACAATCAGCCGACGGCGGATGTTTCGCAGGCAGAGGCGATCGAGCCTCCTCCCGCCACTGCCTCGCCCGCCACTGCCGGGATTGAGCAGCCTGCCCCTTCCGAGCCCGTGGCCGAAGATATTTCGGAACTGGCAACGCAAGAGATTGCGGAGCCGGTCGAGCCGACATCGGTTGCTGCCGACAACGATCAGCCGGCGGCGGGCAGCACGCCGCCACAGCACGATCATTGGTACTTCAATGCTGGCGAGGATGACGCGCGACCGGCGCCTGCCACACCGGAAGTGAAAAACGTGGCCGAAGCGATCGGCACCGAGACCCCGGTGGACAGCGCGGAGCAGGACAAGCCCACCTCCTCGTCCACACCGACCGCAACCCCAGCCCGGACGATTGACCGCTCGGCGGCACCGCTGCGCTTCGTCTGGCGCACCGATGCCGAGGGCAAGTTCAGCGCGCTGTCGCCGGAATTCGCCGATATCGTCGGCAAGCCGGCCGCCGACGTGATCGGCCGACGATTCAGGGATGTCGCGGCGACCTTCGGCCTTGATGCGTCCGGCGAGATCGCCGGCCTGCTGGAGCGGCGCGATACCTGGTCCGGCCGCTCCGTGTTGTGGCCTGTCGTCGGCACCGACCTGAAGATCCCCGTCGACTTGGCGGCCTTGCCTGTCTATGGCCGCAGCCGCGCCTTCGAAGGTTTCCGCGGCTTCGGCGTTGCCCGCCCCAGTGACGCGGTCGTCGATCCGGAAGCGATCGGCATGGCCCTGGTGCCCAATGGCGAGGCGCCAGTGGCGGCGTCCGTACCGGAAGCCCTCGAACCTCCCGCTGAAGCGCCGAAGGCCGAGGAACCAAACGCGGCAGATCCGTTCAAGGGCGAGGTGCCGGCGCTGACCATCGTGCCGAAACAAGAGCGGCGCTTTGCCGACAAGGTCATCCGCCTGGCCGAACACCGGCAGCCGGCCAACGACAAGGGGCTGTCGACGCTGGAACGCAGCGCCTTCCGTGAGATCGGCGAGCGGCTGAAGAAGGACAGTGCGCCGGCCGAGCCACCGGAAGCCGACAAGCCCGGCACCGAAAGCCCGACGCAACCGGCGATCGAGACACCGGCCGAGCCCACGGCGGAAACAGCAGCGAAGGCCCTGGCCGCCAAGACGGAAACTCCGATCGAATCCGCTGGCGAGGCTGCCTCGACGCCTGACGCTGCCCCGGATCATGAACCGACAGAGGCTGGCGAAATCCCCGCGACGGAGCCAGAGAACGACGCGGTGCTGGCCGAACCATCCGAGACCGAAGTCGATAGAGAGCACGAGGCGGATCTCGCACGGCTTGATGGGGCCCATCCGGACGACGTGGTTCACGAGGAGCATGCCGACGCGCCGTCCGGTGCAACAGGCTCGCTGCTCAGCTACGCCGATCATAACGATGAGCCGAGCCCCATCGCGGACAATGACGAGCCGACAGCCTCTGAACCGGTCGCCGCGGAACCAGATAGTGCCGAGCCCGCCGCGATTGAGGATGAACCGGCCGTAACGGGCGCCGGACATGTCGCAGCCGACGACGACAGCATGACGTCGGCCGATTTTCGCGATGCCGAGGACAATGAGGATTGGACCGACGGCGCGGAAGATGCCGCGGTTGATGATCAGACCGTAGAGCATGCCGGGCCATCGACAATCTCCGACGGGCAAGCCATTACGCCAGCCACCGAGACTGTCGGTGCACAAGATGCAGCCGAGTTCCGGCGTCCACGCCTGCAGGTACCGCCGCTCAAGACCGAAGGGTTCGTGCCCTCCGCCTTTTCCGTTGGCGATGAAAGCAAGGCCCCCGATACCTCGCTGCTCGGCAAGCTGCCGGTGCCGCTGCTCATCCATTCGGGCGACCAGCTGCACTATGCCAACGAGGAGTTCCTCGACCTGACCGGCTACGACACGCTCGAGGACCTCGAGGATGCCGGCGGCCTGGGCGCGCTGTTTGCCGATCCCTATGCTGATGACGGCACGTCCGACGGCAGCGACCGGGCGCTGCGGCTGAAGACGCGTGATGGTCAGGAATTCCCGATCGACGCCATCCTGCGCTCCGTTCCCTGGCGCGATGGCAAGGCGCTGATGCTGGTCGTGCGCCGTTCCGGCGAGGATGAAGCACCCGCCGCCCTGCATCTGGTCGGCGAGGAGCCGACACAGCCAGACATTTCCGAGCTCAAGGCACGCATCGCCGAGATGCGCACCATCATCGACACCGCCACCGACGGCGTCGTGCTGATCGGCAGTGACGGCACCATCCGTTCGATCAGCCGCCCGGCCGAAGCGCTGTTCGGTTTCGACAGCGACGAGGTGACCGGCAAGCCATTCGCCTCGCTGTTTGCCATCGAAAGCCAACGCGCGGCGCGCGACTATCTCACCGGCCTGTCCGAGCCCGGCGTGGCGAGCGTTATGAATGACGGCCGCGAGGTGATCGGGCGCGAGGCGCAAGGGCGCTTCATTCCGCTGTTCATGACCATCGGCCGGCTGCCCAATGACAGCGGCTTCTGTGCTGTCGTGCGCGACATCACGCAGTGGAAGCGAGCCGAGGAAGATCTCACCCAGGCGCGCGCGGTGGCTGAGCGGGCTTCCTCGCAGAAAACCGATTTCCTCGCCCGCATCAGCCACGAGATCCGCACGCCGCTCAACGCCATCATCGGCTTTTCCGAATTGATGGTCGACGAGAAGTTCGGGCCGGTCGCCAATGACCGCTACCGCGACTATCTGCGCGACATCAATCGCTCGGGCAACCATGTGCTCGATCTGGTCAACGACCTCCTGGACATCTCGAAGATCGAGGCCGGCCAGCAGGAGATGGCCTATGAGGCGGTGTCGCTCAACGACACGCTGGCTGAGACCGTGGCGATGATGCAGCCGCAGGCCAACCGCGAACGCGTCATCATCCGCTCCAGCTTCGCCTCGCGACTGCCGGAGGTGGTGGCGGATCTACGCTCCGTGCGCCAGATCGCGCTCAACATCCTGTCGAACGCCATCCGCTACACTCAGGCCGGCGGCCAGGTGATTGTCTCGACCGCCTATGAGACTTCGGGCGATGTCGTCATGCGGGTGCGCGACACCGGCATCGGCATGAGCCAGGCCGAGATCGAACAGGCGCTGAAGCCGTTCAAGCAGATCAATGCGCTGAAGCGCGGACGCGGCGACGGCACCGGCCTAGGCCTGCCACTGACCAAAGCGATGGTGGAAGCAAACCGCGCCCGCTTCACCATCAATTCGACGCCCGGTGAAGGCACGCTGGTGGAGGTGGCCTTCCCATCGACGCGGGTACTGGCGGAATAGGTCGCGGCCTCTCCGACCGCCTACCGCTACCCCATTCCGCTAAAAGAAAAGGCGCCCAGAGGACGCCTTAAGAGATGGGATTGCTGTCACAACGGGGGCTTGAGCGAATTCAGATCCTCCGGGGGCTGAGGAACGGGATTTCTCCCTCAAGTTACATGCGACTATCGACGCCGGGCCTTAACAAGTCCTTACCGGGCTGTCGAAAAGTTTACGAATGTGTACCACTCATGAAATCTAGGTAAATTCTACCGACAGATTTCGTTAACCATGGCGCCCGCCCGTTAGTCGGCAAGCTGAGGTAGGTTCCTGAACAGCTCCAGCGCTTCCGGATTGGCGAGCGCTTCCTTGTTCTTGATGGCGCGGCCATGCACGACGTCGCGCACGGCGAGTTCGGTGATCTTGCCCGACTTGGTGCGTGGGATGTCGGTGACGGCGACGATTTTAGCCGGTACGTGGCGGGGGCTGGCGCCGCTGCGGATCTTGGCGCGGATGCGCTTTTCCAGATCCTCGTCGAGCGGCACGCCGGCGGCCAGCCGCACGAACAGCACGACGCGCACGTCATTGTCGAAATCCTGGCCGATACACAGCGCTTCCAGGATTTCCGGCATCTGCTCGACCTGGTTGTAGATTTCCGCCGTGCCGATCCTCACGCCGCCCGGATTGAGCGTGGCATCGGAGCGGCCGTGGATGATCATGCCGCCATGGACGGTCCATTCGGCGAAATCGCCATGGCACCAGACATTGTCGAAACGCTCGAAATACGCCGCCTGGTATTTCTTGCCCTCAGGATCGTTCCAGAAGCCGATCGGCATTGACGGGAACGCCTTGGTGCAGACCAGTTCGCCCTTCTCATGGCGGATCGGCTTGCCGTCATCGTCCCAGACATCGACGGCTAGGCCAAGGCCGGGGCCCTGGATCTCGCCGGTCCAGACAGCTTGCGTCGGCACGCCGAGCACGAAGCAGGAGACGATATCGGTCCCGCCGGAGACCGAGGCGAGGTGCACGTCCTTCTTGATGCCGTCATAGACGAAGCGGAAATCCTCGGGCGACAGCGGCGACCCAGTGGAGGAGATCGCCCGCACGGTCGATAGGTCATGGGTGCGGATCGGCTTGAGGCCGGCTTTGCGCACGGAATCGATGAACTTGGCCGAGGTGCCGAAAAAGGTCATCTTCTCAGCGTCGGCGAAATCGAACAGCACATTGCCGTCGGGATAGAAGGGCGAACCGTCATAGAGCAGCAGCGTCGCCCCGGAGGCGAGGCCCGACACCAGCCAGTTCCACATCATCCAGCCGCAAGTGGTGAAGTAGAAGAAGCGGTCGCCCTCGACAAGACCGGCATGCAGCCGGTGTTCCTTGACATGCTGGATCAGCGTGCCGCCGGCCGAATGGACGATGCATTTGGGAATGCCGGTCGTTCCCGATGAAAACAGAATGTAGAGCGGATGCGAGAACGGCAGCCGCTCGAAGGTTACAGGCTTGACGGCGAAGGGCGCCAGCGCCTCTTCCATGGCCACGGCCTTGTCGATGGTTGCGGCCACGTCGGCCGAGGTGCCGAGATAGTCGACGAGCAGGACCTTGCGGACACTGCCGAGCTTGGCGGCGACCGCCGCAACCTTGTCGGCGACCTCGATCGCCTTGCCATTGTACCAATAGCCGTCGGGCGCGATGAAGATGACGGGCTCGATCTGGCCGAAGCGGTCGAGCACGCCCTGTTCGCCGAAATCGGGGGAGCAGGATGACCACACCGCGCCGATCGAAGCCGCGGCCAGCATGGCGGCAACGGTTTCGGGCATGTTGGGCATCATCGCGGCAATGCGGTCGCCCTTCTTGACCTTGAGTAACAGGAAAAGCTGCTGCAGGCGCGAGACCAGGCCATGCAGTTGGTTCCACGACAGCCGCCGCTCGACCTTGTCCTCGCCGCGAAAGACGATCGCCTCGCCCGCACCGGTCTTCTTCAACAGGTTCTCGGCGAAATTCAGCGACGCGTCGGGAAAGAAGGAGGCGCCGGGCATCCTGTCGCCATCGACGAGAACGATCTCTCCCTTGTCGCCGGCGATGTCGCAGAAATCCCAGACCAGGCCCCAAAAGGCCTCGCGATCCTCGACCGACCAGCGGTGAAGATCGGTGTAGGTGGAGAATGTGGCGCCGGCGCTCGCCTCCGCGGCTTTCAGGAAAGCAGTCAATGGCGAAGCGTCGATCCGGTCTTGCGTTGGGGTCCAGAGCGGTACTTCGGCAGCCATGATCGATCCTCCCACGGTCGTCATCGCTTATGCATATCGCAGCGCAGCAGAGCAAGATTTTGTTGGGCGCAAGCGGCCAGGTGTGCGCAAATGCCATCGCCGGGCCATAAAGACTTGAAATGCCTCAGTCCTAAGTCGTAGTGACGACTAGGACTAAACCCGTCGGGCGATTTTTTGTCGGAATGGAAGCGTATAGGGCGATATGCCATCATCCTTGATCCGGCGCGGAGTATGGGCGATCGGCGCTGCCGTGATCGTCATCGCTCTGGTGGTCGCCACGCTGCCGCTGATCGCCTCGACGCGCATCGTGCGCGACCGCATCGCCTGGGAAATGAGCGCCTGGAGCGGCTTCCGGGTCGCCATTGACGGCTCGCCGCGCATCGAGGTCTGGCCGAAATTCCGCGCAATCCTGACCGACGTGACGCTGTCGAAGTGGACGGACACCGACGCACCGCCGGTCGTCGAGGCCGAACGGGTCGAGATCGACCTCTCGGCCATGGCGGCCCTGCAAGGCGATGTGGCGTTTTCCACGGCGCGGCTGGTGCGGCCGACGATCCGGGTCCAGCGCACGGCGGATGGCCTGTTCCTGCCCACGGCACCGACCGGAGGCCGTATTGCGCGTTCCATCGACGCGGCGCGCGGCGTGGTCAGTGCCGATCCCGCCAAACCCGACCTCGACAAGCTGCCGACAGACGCCTTCGGCACGGTTGAGTTCAGGGACGGCCGCATGGTGGCTTCCGTCAACGGCAAGGACGTGGAAATCCTGAGCAGCCTCAGCGGCCAGGCGACCTGGGCGGCGATGAACAGCAATGCGACGCTGTCGGCAACCGGGATCTGGCGCGGCGAGAGTGTGACTGTCGACGCGGCCTCGCCGAAGCCGCTGGTGCTGTTTGCCGGTGGCATGGCGCCGCTCACTCTGTCTTTCAAGGCAGCACCCGCCACCTTTTCCTTCGATGGCACGGCCAGCATGTCCGAGAACGCCTATTTCGACGGCCAGGTGAAGTTCGCGGCACCTTCGCTGCGCCGCGTGCTGGAGTGGTCGCAGGCCGGCATCGCGCCGAGCGCGGCGATCGGCTCCGTCAGCATTTCGAGCAAGGTCACGGCCTCGGCCGGACGCATCAAGTTCGAGAACACCGCGCTGGCGCTGGACAACAATCCGGGCATGGGGGCGCTGGACGTGTCGGTTGGCGACGCCCAGCCGGTGATCTCGGGTACGCTCGCTTTCGACACGCTCGACCTCAGGTCATTCCTGTCCGCCTTCACGCCGCTGGGGCCGGCAAGCGGGGCTGGGCCAGGGGACGTCGAGGCAGGTTTCGCCGACCGGGTCAATCTCGATCTCAGGCTGTCGGCGGCGCATGCCACGGCCGGCGCCATCCAGCTTGCCGATGTCGCCGCCACCGCCCAGGTCAAGGACGGTCTTTCCGTCTTCGATATCTCCGACGCCTCCGCCTTTGGCGGCAACATCCAGACCAGTCTTCGTTTCGACCGCAAGCCCGAGGGCACCCAGGTCGAGATCCGGCTGCTTGCGTCCGATGTCGATGGCGGCGCGTTCGGCACGGCAGCCGGCATGACCCGGCTGGTGCCGGTCGGCACGGGCACCGTTTCGGTCATCCTCAAGGGGCCGGGCAGGACCTGGGATTCGATCTTTGAAAATGCCGATGGTTCGGTCTCGGCGACCTTCGGCCCCGGCGTACTGAGCAAGTTCAACCTGCCGGCCTTTCTCAAGCATTCCGAACAGGGCGGCTTCTTCGCGCTCGACGATGTCTCGGACGGCACGCTGCCGATCGACGGCGCCGAAGTGAAGGCGACCATTTCGCGAGGTGTGGCGAGGCTGGACAAGGCCGAGGCCAATTCGGCGAAATACAAGATCTGGCTTTCCGGCATCGCCTCCTATGCGGGGCGCGGGCTGGCGCTGTCTGGCGGCGTCATCCAGCCGGACCAGGCGGCGACACAAAAGACCGGCCAGCAGGGACCCAACCAGTCGTCCTTCTTCGTTGGCGGAACATGGAGCACGCCGTTCATTTCCCCGATAAGCCGCGGCGTTTCGGGCGAATAACTCCAACGCCCGCTTTCGTTCAGTTGAGCATGATCTTGCCCGAAAACCGGCTTCCACTTTTCGGGATCATGCTCAGCCGCGCTGTGCGGCCTGTTCGTCGAGCTGACGCTGCACCTCACGCCGCTTGTTGGCGATCGAAGCGATGATGACGCCGACCGCGACGACGGCGATCAGGATGGTGCAGGCGGCGTTGATCTCCGGCGTCACGCCGAGGCGGACCTGGCTGTAGATTTTCATCGGCAGCGTCGTGGCGCCCGGGCCGGAGGTGAAGCTGGCGATGACCAGATCGTCGAGCGACAGCGTGAAGGCCAGCATCCATCCGGACACGATTGCCGGCAGGATGACCGGCAGGGTGATCTGGAAGAAGGTTTTTGCCGGCGTTGCGCCGAGATCCATCGCCGCCTCCTCCAGCGACCGGTCGAAAGACACCAGGCGCGATTGCACGACGACCGCCACGAAACACATTGTCAGCGTGATGTGGGCGAGCGTCACCGTGAAGAAGCCCCGGTCGAGACCAACGGCAACGAAGAGCAGCAGCAGCGACAGGCCGGTGATGACTTCCGGCATGACCAGCGGCGCAAACACCATGCCGGAAAACAGAACCCTGCCCCGGAACCGCGTGTAGCGCGTCAGGGTGAGTGCCGCCAGCGTGCCGAGCACGGTCGCCACCGTCGCCGAAATGACGCCGACACGCGCCGTGACCCAGGTGGCGTCCATGAGGCCCTGATTGTGGAACAGCGACACATACCATTTGGTCGAGAAGCCGCCCCAGACGGTGACGAGCTTGGATTCGTTGAAGGAGAAGACGATGAGCAGCACGATCGGCAAATACAGGAAGGCAAAGCCAAGCACGATCGAGGTGACGTTGAAACGGCTCCAGGTGGCGTTCATTTGCCCTGCTCCTGCGCCTTAGCCTGTGCCTGCTGAAAGAGCATGATCGGAACGGTGAGCAACAGCAGCAGGATGACGGCGACGGCCGACGACACCGGCCAGTCACGGTTAGCGAAGAACTCGTTCCACAACGTCTTGCCGATCATCAGCGTAGACGACCCGCCGAGCAGATCGGGGATGACGAACTCACCGACGGCCGGAATGAACACCAGCAGGCAGCCGGCAATGACGCCTGGCAGCGAGAGCGGGAAGGTGATCTTCCAGAAGGCTGCGGTCGGCGGGCAGCCGAGATCCTTGGCCGCCTCGATCAGTGAGTAGTCCATCTTTTCCAGCGACGAATAGAGCGGCAGCACCATGAACGGCAAATAGGAATAGACGATGCCGATGAAGATCGCCGTGTAGGTGTTGAGGATGACCAGAGGCTGGTTGATAATGTGCAGCGACAAGAGCAGTTGGTTGAGCAGCCCCTCGGGCTTGAGAATGCCGATCCAGGCATAGACGCGGATCAGGAACGAGGTCCAGAACGGCAGGATGACCAGCATCAGCAATGTCGGGCGGATCGTCGCCGGCGCGCGTGACATGCCATAAGCGATCGGGTAGCCGACGATCAGCGTCAGGACGGTTGAGATGGCGGCAATGATGACGCTCGTCACATAGGCCTTGAAATAGAGCGAGTCCTGCGTCAGCCAGACATAATTGTCGAGGTTGAGGTTGCGGAAGCCGGCGAAGAAGCCGGAGACACCGTCCCTGAAATCGAGCACCGGCGTGTAGGGCGGCATGGCAATAGCCGTCTGCGACAGTGAGATCTTGAAGACGATGACGAAGGGAATGAGGAAGAAGAACAACAGCCAGAGGTAGGGGACGATGATGACGAGCCGGTTGACGAAGCCGGCACCCAGGCGCGTCAGGAACGGCTTGGCGGCAGTCGATGGGGCCGCGGCATCTGTGACAGCGATGTTGGACATGTCAGCCCCCTACCGCGCCAGCACGACGCCGGCGTCCGGCCGGAAGGACACCCAGGCGCGGTCGTTCCAGGTCAGCGGATCCTCGGTCACGCGCGCCGCGTTCAAGGCGCTTGCCCTGATGATCTGCCCGTCATCCAGCCTGACGTGGTAAACGGTCATGTCGCCGAGATAGGCGACGTCGTAGACCTCGCCTTCCAGCGCATTGACGGCGTCCGCCGGCTTCTTCGACGAGACCCTGATCTTCTCCGGTCTGATGGCGAAGACGATATCGGAACCGGCTGCGGCAGCGGCGCTGTTTTCGACAACGATCTGGGCACCTGTCGCGCCGGTGATGCGGGTCGTGTTTGCCGTGCGCTCGGCGACCTTGCCCTCGAACATGTTCACATTGCCGACGAAATGGGCGACGAAGCGCGAGGCCGGGGCTTCATAGACTTCGGCCGGCGTCGCCACTTGCATCACCTCGCCCTTGTCGATGATGGCGATGCGATCGGCCATGGTCATCGCCTCTTCCTGGTCGTGGGTGACGACGACGAAGGTGAGGCCGAGGTTCTGCTGCAAATCCATCAGCTCGAACTGGGTCTCCTCGCGCAGCTTCTTGTCGAGCGCGCCGAGCGGCTCGTCGAGCAGCAGCACTTTCGGCCGTTTGGCGACCGAGCGGGCGAGCGCGACGCGCTGGCGCTGGCCGCCCGATAGCTGGTGCGGCTTGCGCTTGGCGAACTGCTCGAGCTTGACCAGCTTCAGCATCTCGGCGACGCGCTTTTCAATATCGGGCGCCGGCATGCCTTCCTGCTTGAGGCCGAAGGCGATGTTCTTCTCCACCGTCATATGCGGGAACAGCGCATAGGACTGGAACATCATGTTGACGGGCCGGCGATAGGGCGGAATGCCGCGCAGATCCTGGCCGTCGAGCAGGATGCGGCCTGATGTCGGCTCCTCGAAGCCGGCAAGCATCCTGAGCAGCGTCGACTTTCCGCAACCGGAGGCGCCGAGCAGGGCGAAGAACTCGCGCTCGAAGATGGTCAGCGACAAATTGTTGACGGCGGTGAAGTCACCGAACTTCTTGGTGACGTTGTCGAACTGGATGTATGGCTTGGCGTTCGGGTCGTTCCATGGCGCGAAATCCCTGCGGATGCTGCCAAGCGATTTCATATCCCCACTCCGTGCTTTTGTACTTCCCCAAAAAACGCGACCCCGGCAGTAGTCTGTCGGGGTCGTTTCAAATGCTTATTGGCCGGTGACGATCTTAGTCCAGGTGCGCGTGATGACGCGCTGGGTCTTAGGATCGTATGGGGAGACCGTGTAGAGCTTCTGCAAGGTCGCGTCGTCCGGATAGACGGCCGGGTCGCTCAGCAGGGCCTTGTCGACGAACTGCTGCGACGCCTTGTTGCCGTTGGCGTAGAGCACCGCGTTCGACGATTTGGCGATCACTTCCGGCGTCATCATGTAGTTGAGGAATTCATGCGCCTCGGCGACATGCGGCGCATCGGCCGGGATGGCCATCTGGTCGAACCACATCTGAGCGCCTTCCTTCGGCACGGAATAGCCGATTTCGACCCCTTGCTTGGCCTCGACCGCACGATTGCGGGCCTGGAAGACGTCACCGGACCAGCCGACCGCCAGGCAGATGTCGCCATTGGCCAGGGCGTTGATGTACTCGGACGAGTGGAACTTCCTGATGAAGGGGCGGACCTTCATCAGGGCTTCCTCGGCCTTTGCGATGTCGTCGGGCGAGGTGCTGTTCGGGTCGAGGCCGATGTATTTCAGCGCCGCGGGAATGATGTCAGCCGGAGAATCCAGCACGTAGACGCCGCAGTCCTTCAGCTTGGCGAGACTTTCGGGATTGAAGAACACGTCCCAGCTGTCGATCTTGTCGGTGCCAAGCGCTGCCTGCACCTTCTTGATGTTGTAGCCGATGCCGACCGTGCCCCACATGTAGTTAATCGAATACTCGTTGCCGGGGTCGTATTTGGCGGTTCTTTCCGAAACCGTGTCCCACATGTTGGAGAGGTTCGGCAGTTTCGACTTGTCGAGCTTCTGGAACACGCCGGCCTGGATCTGGCGGGCAAGGAAGTTGCCGCTCGGCACGACGACATCATAGCCGCTGCCGCCGGCGAGCAGTTTGGTTTCGAGGATCTCGTTGGAATCGAACGTATCGTAGACGACCTTGATGCCGGTCTTCTTGGTGAAGTCGTCGATGATCGTCGGGTCGATGTAATCGGACCAGTTGAAGACATTGACGACGCGGTCCTCGGCGTGCCCGGCAGGGGTGAACAATGTCAGAAATACCGAGGTTGCCGAAAGCCAGAGCGCTTTGCGGATCATGCTATTCTCCTTTGGTGAGTGTTCCATCGCCGGCTCGTCGCGACACGCGCGCGGCCGGGCATTTGTTTCAGACTATTGAGCTTTCCAGGGGACAACAAGCGCCAATTGGCGTGCCGGCCGCGGCCGCACAATTGTCCCGGACTGGGCAATTGTCCCGGACTGGAAGGAATCACGGTGCCGTCAGAAGCTTTCGCCGCCGCGCGGACAGAAATACAGAAATATGGACCGGTCTCGATCGGACCGGCGGGGAGACTTGGCAAGATGCGCCTGTCTTGTTGTTGCCGTGCTCACAGCCTGCCCGGGCGGCAGCAACGTTGTCAATGGCAAAGCTTCAGCGGCCTGCATCAATTCGGCGACGGCACCCCGGTGACCCCTGCCCGCTGCGGCCGTGCCTGGCGCTTGAACTCGAGCCCGATATGGACGAGCAGCGCGGTGACCACCACCGCGCCGCCGATGATGGTGCGCCCGGAAGGCACCTCGGAATGGATGAGCCAGACCCAGATCGGCCCAAGGATCGGTTCGAATGTGCCGAGCAGTGCCGCGATGGCGGCCGGGATCAGCCGCGCACCGGTGGCGAAGAAGGCGAGGCCAATGCCGAGATTGACCACGCCGAAAGCGAACAGAAAGCCCATGTCGCCGGCCGAGACTTTGAAAGTCGACGCTTGCGAGGCGGCAAAGCCCGCGGCCAGGATCGTGCCGAGGCAGGTCGCCGGCGTCATGCGCACGCTAGCGAACCGCCTTGTGATGACGGTGGCGATCGAGAACATGAACGCGATCAGCAGCGCCAGCCCATCGCCTATGGGCGAGACGGCGCCATCGAGCGATTCCGACACCATGATGGCAACGCCGGCGATAACGGCGGCGATCGCCACCCAGGTCATGACAGTCACTTTCTCACGAAACAGCGCCCATGCTAACAGGGCCGCCAGAAGCGGTACGCCGGCCTGCATCAAGAGGATGTTGGCGACGGTGGTGTAGGCGAGCGCCACGACGAAGGCGGTCGAGGCGATGGCGAAGCAGAACCCGACGGCAAGGCCAGGCAGGCCCATGTCGCGAAAGGATCTCAGCATGCCGCGCCAGCCGTCACGCCAGGCCATGAAGGAAAGCAGGAAGGCGGCAGCCCAGACGGAGCGCCAGAAGATAACCGTCCAACTGTCACCGACGGTGATGAAGCGGGCGATGGTGCCGCCGAAACTCCACATCAGCGCCGACAGGAAGACCAGAAGCATGCCGACGCGTTCCTCGCGCGGCGAGGCTGTCGAAGTAACAAGGCCGGGCGATGATGCTGCGTCTGTCATGGGCGCGACTGTCGAGCTTTTGTGGACGGGACGATGCGCAAGGGACGACAAAAAACTGCTCTGTTCGCGTAACGCAAAGACTTGAACCGCGGGTGATCCAGACACCGGCGACGATTGTGGCACCTTTGCTGCCGCGTTACTGGAAGTCGAAGGCGCTCAGGCCCGTCACCATCTCGTCGAGGCCGAGCGGACGCGTCACCGGCGGCTCGGCGCGCGCCAGGCAGCCGACGCGCTCGCAGAGCCGGCAGGCGGGTCCGACCTGTGTCGCCGCGACGGTGCCTTGCCCCGACTTTCCCGCGGCCGCCGCGCCGGGCAGAGCCGCGCCGTAGACAATGTCGTCGCGAAAGCCGATGTCGCAACCAAGCAGCAGCGCGGTGCGGCGCGGACGCTCCGAGAACGCGCCTTGCGGCCCTTCCAGCGTGCGGGCGATGCACAGGAACTCGGCGCCGTCAGGCATTTCCACCGCTTCGACGAAAATCTGGCCGGGCTGGGTGAAGGCGGCATGCACGGGCAGCTTGGGACATCCGCCACCGAAGCGGCTGTGCGGAAAGCCCTGGCTGCCGGCCCTGCGAAAGCGGTTCCCGGCATTGTCGACCTCCAGCATGAAGAAGGGCACACCCGGCGCGCCCTGCCGCTGCAGCATGGTCAGCCGGTTCGTCGCCTGCTCGAAGGAGACGCCGAAGCGCGAACGCAGGACGTCGATGTCGTAGCGGGCGCGAACGGCAGCCGCATGAAAGGCCTGGTAAGGCATCATCAGCGCATGCGCGGCATAGCGGCCGAGCTCGAAGCGGGCGAGGCGGCGGGCCTCGTCGGTGGTCAGCTTGAGTGCCTGGATCTGACCGGCGACCGCAACCGTCATGCGGATCAGGCAGGCCTCCATCGCCACCTCGCGCAGCTGATCGAACGGCGACAGCCGCTCAGACAGGAACAGGCGCTGCGAATGGCGATCGTAGCGGCGGCGCCAGTTCGGCATGGTGGCGACCGGCAGCACCTTGACGACGATGCCGTATTCGCGCCTCAGCCAGGCCTTCAGCGCACCGAACAAATCGTCGCCGGGATCGAGCACAGAAGTGAACGCCTCGGCCTCTTCCTCGAGTGCTGTAAAATGGTTCGACCGCCGCTCGAAGGTCTCATGCACCTCGTCGATCGGCAGGCGGGCACCGGACAGCGCCGTCGCTCGCCCCTCGCGCGCCAGGAGCTCGTTGAGGTCGGACAGCCGCTCGGCCTGCTCGCGATAGGCGCGGAATAGTTTTATCACCGCGGCGGACGCATTGGGCGCCGCCTCGGCAAGCTCGATCAGTTCCTGGTCTCCCGGCAATTCGCCGACCAGCAGCGGATCGGTGAACACCTCCTTCAAGGCGGCGACCGACCCCCTTGCCTCGCCTTGCAGCTCGTGCGGGTCGACCTTGTAGACGGACGCCAGCTTGAGGATCAGCTGCACCGTCAGCGGCCGCTGGTTGCGCTCGATCAGGTTGAGATAGGACGGTGAGATGCCGAGCCCCTCGGCCATCGCCGTCTGGGTCAGGCCCTTGGCATTGCGGATGCGGCGGATGCGCGGCCCGGCGAAAATCTTCTGGTCAGCCATCGACTGTCCTTGACAGGAATTTACACGACATTCACGGCAATCCCATTGCCCGCACGTTTTACAATTATGACAAATTTACAGGAGGCTTCTGTCAAACACAATACAGGTTTTCCCTTATATCCTGCCGTATTGGTTGATTTATCTGGCCCATTCCGCGCCGCAATGTAAATTCAGTCACATTCCAACGGGCCAAATGATTGGCCACCGGACAGAGTGCAGCAATCCTTCGGAGTGACCCATGACTGATTTTTACAACCTCGTTCCCTCGGCGCCGGAAGGCCGCTTCGACGGCATTGAACGTCCGTATTCGCCGGAGGATGTGAAGCGGCTGCGCGGTTCGGTGCAGATCCGCCAGAGCCTGGCCGAAATGGGCGCCAACCGGCTGTGGAAACTCATCCACGAAGACGATTTCGTCAACGCGCTCGGCGCCATGTCCGGCAACCAGGCGATGCAGCAGGTGCGTGCCGGGCTGAAGGCGATCTATTTGTCGGGCTGGCAGGTCGCGGCCGATGCGAACACCGCCTCGGCGATGTATCCCGACCAGTCGCTTTATCCGGCCAACGCGGCGCCCGAACTGGTCAAGCGCATCAACCGCACGCTGCAGCGTGCCGACCAGATCGAGACTTCCGAAGGTAACGGGCTTTCGGTCGAGACCTGGTTCGCGCCGATCGTCGCCGACGCCGAGGCCGGCTTCGGCGGACCACTCAACGCCTTCGAGATCATGAAGGCGTTCATCGAGGCGGGTGCCGCCGGCGTCCACTACGAGGACCAGCTGGCATCGGAAAAGAAGTGCGGCCATCTTGGCGGCAAGGTGCTGATCCCAACCGCCGCGCATATCCGCAACCTCAACGCGGCGCGGCTGGCAGCGGATGTGATGGGCACGCCGACGCTGGTCGTGGCGCGCACCGATGCCGAAGCCGCGAAGCTTCTGACATCCGATATTGACGAGCGCGACCAGCCCTTCGTCGACTACGCTGCCGGCCGCACCGTGGAAGGCTTCTACCAGGTCAGGAACGGCATCGAGCCTTGCATCGCGCGCGCCGTCGCCTATGCCCCTTACGCGGACCTGATCTGGTGCGAGACCTCGAAGCCCGACCTGGCACAGGCCAAGAAGTTCGCCGAGGGTGTGCGCAAGCACCATCCGGGCAAGCTGCTCGCCTATAATTGCTCGCCCTCGTTCAACTGGAAGAAGAATCTCGACGACGCGACGATCGCCAAGTTCCAGAGGGAACTCGGCGCCATGGGCTACAAGTTCCAGTTCATCACGCTCGCCGGCTTCCACCAGCTCAACTACGGCATGTTCGAACTGGCGCGTGGCTACAAGGCACGGCAGATGGCAGCCTATTCCGAGCTGCAGGAAGCCGAGTTCGCGGCGGAGGCCAACGGCTACACCGCGACCAAGCACCAGCGCGAGGTCGGCACCGGCTATTTCGACGCCGTGTCGATGGCGATCACCGGCGGCAAGTCGTCGACCACCGCCATGCATGAATCGACCGAGCACGCACAGTTCAAGCCGGCCGCCGAATAGCGGATCAGAAAACACCGAGGAAACGCCCAGCAGGGCTTCAGACACAGGAGAAGACCAATGGCATCGATAAGCCGCGTCAAGGAACGGGCAGAAGAACAATCGACCACGATGAGCGTCGACCAGCAGGCGACGATCCGGATGCTGGCCAACGACCTGCACAGGTTGAACCAGTCAGTGATGAAGGCGGTCGAGGCGGGCGTCTCGGTGGAACTCGTGCGCTCGGCCAGGCACCACGGCGGCGACGGCAATTGGGGCGATCTGCTGATCCCGGTGATCGTCACACAGCAAAGCCATGGCTGACCGGAAAGCGCTACAACCGGCCCTTCACCTGCGCAGCGTATGCGCAGGTGAATTTTATTTTTACGCAACCAATCCATGGACAGGGCAGTACAGTACTGTTGCTTGATTCCACTGTCGGAACAGGTGTTTCCAAAGGCCTTTTATTTCAACTTGACATGGGGGGCGATCTCACGCCAATTGTCGGCCAGATTCAACTCTGCATTGAAATAGGGGCGAGCTTCTTGGCCGACTTGGGTGCCCAGTGAGTAGCGAGGGCGAGACCGCGAAACATCCGAATCTGGTGACCCAGGATTCAAGCGCCGAGACGATCCGCAGTCCCTCGCAAGTGCTTGTTGTCGGGAAATCGCCGATCAATCGCGTGGTGGTGTCGAAGATCGTCGAGCGATCCGGGCTCAGGCCGATCTCGGAATCGCCCGATATGGCGGCGAAAACCTTGCGGACGCTGGTGCCAGGCGTGATTGTGCTGGACGGCGGCGCAGACAACAAGGACTGCGACACTCTGATGTCCGGCATCGAAACGTTGCGGCGGGCTTCGGGCAGATCGCTGCCTCCCGTCATCCTGCTTTCGACCCAGACTGGCACGCCGGAGAGCCTCGGCCTGTCGAGCGTGATTGACGTGGTGGTCGCCAAGCCGATCACGCCCGAGCGGCTGCAACCGGTGATCGATCGCCTGATCAGCCGCTAAGGCGCGTCCCACTGACGCGCTTCAGGTCATTGTTTCATGCATGTCGTTTTCCCAAAGCCGAGGTCACTTTGGGCGACATGCAAAGCGCGATCAACTTGTGATGTTTTGCACCAGCTCGGGCAATTGCCCGAGATCGGATATCTGGCGGAATCGCGGCTCGGCGACCGGCGCCTCGACATGCTCGAGCACCCAGGTCAGTTCGTGCGGCACATGGACACCCCAGCCACCGGCTTCGATGGCCGGCACCACGTCCGACTTCAGCGAATTGCCTACCATCATGCTCTTTGCCGGACCGTCACCGTGGCGGCTGAAGAGGCGCGCATAGGTCGCGGCATTCTTGTCGCTGACGATCTCGACCGCGTCGAACAGGTCGCCGAGGCCGGAGCCGGCCAGCTTGCGCTCCTGGTCGAAGAGGTCGCCCTTGGTGATCAGCACTAGGCGGTATGCGCCGGCGAGCTTTTCCACCGTCTCACGCACATGCGGCAGGACTTCGATCGGGTGGCTCAGCATCTCGCGGCCGGCGTCGAGAATCTCCGCTATGACCGAAGCCGGCAACCGCCCGTCGGTCACCTCGATGGCCGTTTCGATCATCGACAGCGTAAAGCCCTTGATGCCGAAGCCATAGACGGCAAGGTTGCGCCGTTCGGCCTCGAGCAATCGCGCCGAAATCTGTTTCTCCTCGCCATGGTCGGCAAGCATGGTGGCGAAGCGTTTTTCCGTCATGCGGAAGAACTGCTCGTTCTGCCAAAGCGTGTCGTCGGCATCGAAGCCGATGGTCGTCAGTTCGTTGTTGTTTCGCATCGATGTCTTCCGGTTGGGAGCCGCCCGAACCTAAGCCGACCGGCGCGATTTTCAACCTCGGCGGCAAATGCCGGCGGCGGCTCCCCTTCCCTTCCATAGGGGGGCACGGCTATACTCCGAAATCCGCAACCCAATCTGGTGAATGATGCCGCCTGCAAAAAAGGAAGTCCGTCCGTCGAGCCGCGGAGGACGGGCGCGCACGCCTGCCTTCGTGAAAAACCTGCGTGGTGTGAAGAACTGGAAGGAAGTCAGCGAATGGCTGCAATGGCGCGGCATCGAGGACATCGAATGCATCACGCCTGATCAGGCTGGCGTGGCACGCGGCAAGATGATGCCGTCGAAGAAATTCACCTCCAACACCTCGCTGGCGCTGCCTTCGGCCGTCTTCATGACGACGATTTCCGGCGGCTATCCCGAGGACGGCAATGGCTTCCACTATCCGGAAGACGACGGCGACCTCAAGCTGATGCCGGACCTGTCGACGCTGACGGTGGTGCCCTGGGAAGAAGACCCGACGGCTGCCGTCATCTGCGACCTCGTGCACCAGGACGGCCGCTCGGTCGAATTCACGCCGCGCAATGTGTTGAAGCGCGTGCTTGCCGCCTACGACAAGCTCGGCCTGAAGCCGGTTGTGGCGCCCGAGATCGAGTTCTACCTGGTGCGCAAGAACCCGGACCCCGACTATCCGCTCACCCCGCCAGTCGGCCGCTCGGGGCGCGCAATCGGCGGCGGCGCCGGCTATTCGATCGCCGGCGTCAACGAGTTCGACGAGCTGATCGATGACATCTACCATTTCTCCGAAAGCCAGGGCCTGGAGATCGACACGCTCATCCACGAAGAGGGCGCAGGCCAGCTTGAGATCAACCTGCGCCATGGCGACCCGATCGAGCTCGCCGACCAGGTGTTCATGTTCAAGCGCACCATTCGCGAGGCAGCACTCAAGCACGAAATCTATGCGACCTTCATGGCCAAGCCGATCCAGGGCCAGCCGGGCTCGGCCATGCATATCCATCAGTCGATCGTCGACAAAAAAACAGGCAGGAACATATTCTCGGCCGAGGACGGCTCGGAGACCGAAGAGTTCTTCCATTTCATCGGCGGCATGCAGAAGCATGTGCCGAACGCGCTGGTGATGTTCGCGCCCTACGTCAATTCCTACCGCCGGCTGACACAGGCGGCCTCGGCTCCGGTCAACAACAAATGGGGCTATGACAACCGCACCACGGCGTTCCGCGTGCCGCGTTCGGATCCTGCGGCGCGGCGCGTCGAAAACCGCATCCCGTCCTCCGACGCCAATCCCTACCTGGCGCTGGCGGCCTCACTTGCCTGCGGGCTGATCGGCATCACCAACAAGCTCAAGGCCGAACCTCCGGTGCTCACCACCGCCAACGCGCACGAGATCGACCTGCCGCGCAGCCTGCTCGAAGCGGTCGACCTGTTCGAGGGCGACGAGGAACTCTGCGCGCTGCTGGGCAAGTCCTTTGCCGCCACCTATGCGGCGATCAAGCGGGCGGAATTCGAGACATTCATGGAAGTGATCAGTCCGTGGGAGCGGGAGTATCTGCTGCTCAACGTCTGATCGATCATGAATTACCAATCTCCCATTTCTCCTGGCCGCTCGTGGTATGAAGACACGGCGGGGCCTAGACCCGAATACCCGGCGCTCGACGGCGACCGGACCTGTGACGTCGTCATCATCGGCGGCGGCTTTACCGGGCTGTCGGCGGCGACACATCTGGCCAAAGCAGGGACCAATGTGGTGCTCATCGAGGCCTATCGTTTCGGCGACGGCGCTTCGGGGCGCAATGGCGGGCAGCTCGGCACCGGGCAGCGCGCCTGGGCCGAGGATCTGGAGGCCGAATACGGTCTGTCCCGCGCCAAGGCGCTGTTCGATCTCGCCGAGGAGGCCAAGGCGCATCTCCTTGAATTCGCAGCCATCAACCAGATCGATGTCGACTATATGCCGGGCCAGCTCTCGGTGGCGCACAAGCCGCGCTATGTCGACGACTACAAGGCGCATGCCGAGATCATGGCCAGCCGTTTCTCCTATCCGCATATCTCCTTCATGGACGCGAAGGAGACGGCGGAGCGGCTGGGCTCGACCGCCTATTTCGGCGGCACGCGCGACACCGGCACCGGCCACATCCATCCGATGAAGCTGGTGATCGGCACGGCGCGGGCGGGGGCACAGGCCGGCGCGCAGCTGTTCGAAGGGACGCCATCGACGGGCATCATTTCAGCAGGCGGCAAAGTCAAGGTTTCGACGCCAACAGGTACGGTGACGGCCCAAAAATGCCTGATCGCGGTCAATGCCTATGGTGGTACACTCGAGCCGGTGAGTGCGGCGCACATCATGCCGATCGGCTCCTTCATCGGTGCGACGGTGCCTTTGGGGACAGATTCGAAAGTGCTGCCCGGCGGAGAGTCGGTCGATGATTCCCGCTTCGTCGTGCGCTATTTCCGCAAGTCGCTGGACGGCCGGTTGCTGTTCGGCGGACGCGAGGTCTATGGCGTCAATGACCCGAAGGACATCCACATCCATATTCGCCGTCAGATCGCCGAGCTCTATCCCGCGCTCAGGGATGTCGAGATTACCCATGGCTGGGGCGGCTATGTCGGCATCACCGTGCCGAGGAAGCCGTTCGTGCGCGAAGTGATGCCGAATGTGATCTCGGCCGGCGGTTATTCCGGCCATGGCGTCATGCTGTCGAACTTCTTCGGCAAGCTCTATGCCGAGACCGTTGCCGGCAACCGCGACCGGCTGAAGCTGATCGAGGATCTGAAAATTCCGGCATTTCCCGGCGGTCGACGCTTCCGCACACCGCTGCTTTTCCTGGCGCTCAACTGGTTCGCGCTGCGGGACAGAATCTAGTGCATGTCGCCCAAAAGTGGCACCCGGTTTTGGGAGACCGACATGCATGAAAACAAGGCCTGAAGCGCCCCGCCTGACTCCGTTTCAACGCGACGCGCTTCAGCCGGGATCAGATCGCCATCACGATCTCATGTAATATTGTAATATTCATTGTAACATTTGTTGCCCTAGCGGCACATTGCGGAAATCCCGTCAAAGGTGCAGAATCCCTTGTTACGGCGTACTGATGCCACAATCGCGGGCGAAAGGTTCCCGCTTCTGGGCGATTATTCGGGGATTGCCGCGGGCTTGCCCGTGTTGTTTTTGGGACCGATGCCGATCAGACGCCGGACTTCCGGCACCGATCGAAAGAACATTGGCCCGCGTATGGAGGTGGCGAGAGTGAGAGAGCCCTTCAGTTTCGGTACGCCGGAACGTCGGCGCTTTGCCATGCAGTTTGGATACGACATGCGGCCGTCCTTCTGGCAGGAAGTCCGTTCGAACTCGCATCTGGTGATTGCAGCGGTCGGCACCGCCGCGCTGCTCGGCGTGGCCGCAGTGGCGCTCTGGCTGGCACTGCCGACGAGCGAGCGGCAGGCAGCCGCCAGCCAGGAACAAAGCATTCCGACCATTCCGGTGAAAACGATGAAGATCGCCCCTGCCGGAACCACGGTGGCCGCGGCGGCGGTGCCGCAGGCGGCCCGCAAGTCCGACCAGGTTTCACCGACCGTGGCGGCGGCGAAAGCAAACATACAAGCGCTCGCGGCCAATGATCCTCGCTGGACCGGGGCACAGCCGAAGACCGCTTCCGCGGCTCCTGATGCCGATCAAGCAGCAGCCCCCAGCCAAATGGCAAACCAGGCTGAGCCCGCGCCGGACAAACCGGCCACCACGGCGGCATTCGTACAATCGGCGGCCGATACCGATGCCACCACCGAACTTGCCAAGGTTGCCGCACCAGCACCGGCCGCAGCCAGCAAGCCGGATGGCGCGCAGACCGCGGCCATTCCGGAGGTGCAGCCGCAAGCACCTGAACAAAAACCCGCAAATGCACAAGATGACAATGCCAAAGCGAAGCCGCGAAAGGTAGCGGCGGCGGGCAGCGGCCGTATCCTCAGGCCTGTGACCATGCGCAGTGCCCCGAAGAAGGGAGCTACCCCCATCGGTACAGTGCCTGCCCGGACTTCAGTGCAACTGATGGGCTGCAAGCAATGGTGCGAGATCGTCTACAACGGCAAGCACGGCTGGATCTACAAAAGCTACATCAAGCCCGGTCCATAAAAACCAAGACCTAAAGTCGCATGAATCCGTTTCAACGCGATGCGCTTTAGAAATATCCGCCGCCGAACAGGCGCCGCAACCGCTGCCACCGTCTGGCGCGCCTGCCTTGCCTGACATGGTCGCCATGCTGCTCGAACGGCACCTCATACAGGCCGCAGGTGGCGCAGCCCTCCCGTTTGCCGCAGACGGGAACCCAGCATTTGACCTCATGCGTCCAGGCGAGCGCGACGCGCTCCAGGTGAAGGTTTGAAGAGCTTTTGACGAGTATCAGTTCGCCCGGCACCGCCGTGTGCCTGATATGATCGGAAACTTCCTTCGGCGTGCGAAGCTCGACAAACCGGCCGCTGTCGCGGTCAGCCTGCCCCGCTCCCGAGCGATGTGCGTGGTCGCCGGTGTAGATCACCTGGTCCGCAATCTCCCGCGCGGTTTGGTATGCGGTGGCGTACTTCCTGTTCGAGCCGGAATAGTCCGAGATTTGGCCAAGCACGATGCGCTTTCGACCGACAGTGGCCTTGGCCAGCATGTCCAAGGCAAGGTCGATCGAGTGCCAAGGCGCCTTGGCGGCGTCGACAATGAAGTGCGGGCCACCTTCGGCGACGAGCACGGCACAACGATTGGCCAATGGCTGGAAAGTCGCCAGTTCTGCGGCAACCTTGTCCGGAGGGACGCCGAGTTCGAGCGCTGCTGCGACGGCAGCGGCGGTCGGCAGCCAGAAATGTTCGCCCGGAAACAGCGTCTTGAGTTCAAGCACGCCGCCGCGCCAGTGGATCGAAAGCGTCAGCCGATCCGGATAGGCGGCGTGGATGTCGGTGACACGATAGTCGGCCAGGTCAGCCGTGCCGAAGGTGACTACACGGCATCCGGCGCCGGCAGCCATGCCGGCCACAAGGGGATCGTCGGCGTTGAGGACGGCAAAGCCGTCCGGCCGCAGCGCTTCGACCAAGGCGCGCTTTTCCCCGGCAACATTCTCCACGGTCCTGAAACTGGCAAAATGCTCAAGGCGAACCATGGTGACCACAGCCACATGCGGCTGCAGCATTTCGGCCATCGGCCGGATCGTATCGACGCCATAGGCGCCGGCTTCGAAAACGACATAGTCGACCTCACCCGCTTGCTTCATGCGCTTGTAGAGCGTGCTGACCAGCGAGTTGATGGTGTTGGCGAGCACGCGTGCATAGGTCGGTCGATGGGCCGCCAATATGTGCCCAAGCAGCGCCGTGACGGTCGATTTTCCCGAACTGCCGGTGACGCCGATGAAGGTCGCCTTGCTTTTCGCCCGGGCGCGCCCGGCCCTGTAGACCTTGACGCGACGCTGCAAGTCTTCGCGAATCTTCCGCAATCTCGCGTTCATTGCGCCCCCTAGCCTCTGAAACACTAGGCCATGGGAACCTCAAGTCAAATGCGCTTCAGATGCAGCGGCCACCATCGACCTCCAGCGCCACCCCGGTGATGAAGGCGGCTTCATCCGATGCCAGCCAGAGTGCTGCATTGGCGATATCGAGCGGCGTCGACAATCGGCCGAGCGGGATCGAGGCGCGGAATGTCTCACGGATCTCGGGCGTGTCGGCGCCCATGAATTTCTCCAGCATGCCGGTTTCGCCGGCGACCGGGCAGAGGCAATTGACGCGGATGTTCTTCGGCGCGAGTTCCACCGCCATCGACTTGGTGGCGGTGATCGCCCAGCCTTTCGAGGCGTTGTACCAGGTGAGCCCCGGCCGCGGCCTGAGCCCCGCGGTGGAGGCCGTGGTCAGGATGACGCCGCCGCCTTGCCGCTCCATGATCGGCACCACGGCAAGGGCCGCGTGATAGATCGCCTTCATGTTGACAGCGGTGATCAGGTCGAAGGTCTCCTCGTCGACCTTGAGCATGTCGCCATTGCGGTGCGTAAAACCGGCATTGTTGACCATGATGTCGATGCGGCCGAAGGCGCTTTTTGCGGCATATACCATCTCGTCGAATTCGGAGCGCAGCGAAACATCTGTCTGGGTCCAGATCGCCGCCTCGCCGATCTCGCCGGCGACACGTTCGGCGCCCTTGGCATTGAGATCAGCAACAACGACCCTGGCGCCCTCTTCGGCAAAACGCTTGGCCATGCCTTCGCCGAAGCCGGATGCCGCGCCGGTGATGATGGCGACCTTGTTTTCCAGACGCATGCTTTTCCCGCTCATTGATGTCTTCCCGGAGCCAACAAGGCGACTGACCGCCTCGGCCCATGCCGCGACAGACAACGCGCCATTTCTCCCTTAGCTTTCGTCACATTCACGTTCTATGCTGCAACTGCGAAAGCTTCAGGAGTCTTCGTTCACCGACAAGCCTCCGGCAAGCGCCAGTGTCAAGCGCACAGGTGGACCCAATCAATATCCATCGATTGGTCCTCGATGTGACACCATGGCACTGGAAAATTTAAATCGATTAGAATATATCAGCCGCGTACTCGCGAGCGGCGTCAAAGCGGACAGACCATGACCAGCCAGATCATCCCCGTCGACCCTTTCGACTTCATCATTTTCGGCGGCACCGGCGACCTGTCGGAACGCAAGCTTCTGCCGTCGCTCTACTATCGCCAGCGTGACCATCAATTCTCCGAGCCGACACGCATCATCGGCACGTCGCGCTCGAAGATGAGCGACCAGGAATTCCAGGCCTTCGCCAGCCAGGCGATCTCCGACCACGTCAAGCCGGCCGATATCGACGCCAAGGAGCTGAAGACCTTCCTGGCGCGGCTTTCCTACGTCTCGGCCGATGCGACGACCGGCGCCGGCTTCGACAAGCTCAAGAAGGCGATCGGCGAGAGCGAGAGCATCCGCGCCTTCTACCTCGCCGTGGCGCCGGCGCTGTTCGGCGATATCTCGCACAAGCTCAAAGAGCACAAGCTGATCACGCCGAACTCGCGCATCGTGCTGGAGAAGCCAATCGGCCGCGACCTTGCCTCGGCGCGAGCGCTCAACGATCTGGTCGGCGACGATTTCCACGAAAGCCAGATCTTCCGCATCGACCACTATCTCGGCAAGGAGACGGTGCAGAACCTGATGGCGCTGCGCTTTGCCAACGCGCTCTACGAGCCGCTGTGGAACTCCGCCCATATCGACCACGTGCAGATCACGGTTGCCGAGACCGTCGGCCTGGAAGACCGTGTCACCTATTACGACAAGGCCGGCGCGCTGCGCGACATGGTGCAGAACCACATGCTGCAGCTGCTCTGCCTCGTTGCCATGGAGGCGCCGTCGTCGATGGACGCCGACGCCGTGCGCGACGAGAAGCTGAAGGTGCTGCGGGCGCTGAAGCGCATCAACGGCAACGAGGCGCCGAAGCACACGGTGCGCGGTCAGTACCGCGCCGGGGCGTCCGCCGGCGGGCCGGTGAAGGGCTATGTCGAGGAACTCGGCAAGGACAGCAACACCGAGACCTTCGTCGCCATCAAGGCCGAGATCGGCACCTGGCGCTGGGCGGGCGTGCCGTTCTACCTCAGGACAGGCAAGCGGCTGGCGACCCGGGTTTCGGAAATCGTCATCGAGTTCAAGCCGATCCCGCATTCGATCTTCGGCGACAGCGCCGGACCGATCTTCGCCAACCAGCTGGTCATCCGGCTGCAGCCCGACGAAGGCGTCAAGCAATATATCATGATCAAGGATCCGGGCCCAGGCGGCATGCGACTGCGGCAGATCTCGCTCGACATGAGCTTCGCACAATCCTTCGACGGCCGCGCGCCCGACGCCTATGAACGGCTGATCATGGATGTCATCCGCGGCAACCAGACCCTGTTCATGCGCCGTGACGAGGTGGAAGCCGCATGGAAATGGATCGATCCGATCCAGAATGCCTGGGAAGGCGCCAAGCAGGAAGCGCAGGGCTACACGGCGGGCACATGGGGGCCATCGGCCTCGATAGCGCTGATCGAACGTGACGGGCGGACATGGCACGAGAGCAATTGACCAGCGCCAGCTACAACTGGAACGCTTTCCCCGACCGGCCGCAACTGGCGGCGGCGCTGGCCGGCCGCGTTGCCGATCGCCTCACCAAGGCAATCGCCGAGCGCGGCACGGCCGTTCTGGCCGTCTCCGGCGGCACGACGCCGGCAAAGTTCTTCGCCGCCCTTTCGGCGCTGCCGATTGCCTGGGACAGAGTGATCGTGACGCTGGTCGACGAGCGTTTCGTGCCCGCCTCCTCGCCCCGCTCCAATGCCGGGCTGGTGGCCGCCAATCTGTTGCAGAACGCAGCCAAGGCGGCGCGTTTCGTGCCGCTCTACCATGAGGCATCAGGCATCGAGGATGCAGCGGCATCCGATGACGCCGCATTGCGATCCCTGCCCTGGCCGCTCGATGTCGTGGTGCTCGGCATGGGGCCGGACGGCCACACCGCCTCGTTCTTTCCCGATGCCGACGATCTGGCAAAGCTGCTCGACCCGGCCTCGGACAGGATCATCCTGCCCGTTCATGCGGCAAGTGCTGGCGAACCGCGGCTGACCCTGACGCTGGCGCGGATCATCGATGCCGGGTTCATCGCGCTGCACATAGAGGGCGAGGACAAGCGCACCGCCTTTGACGGTGCGGTCGCGCCCGGGCCGCGAAAGCCGATCCGTTCCGTACTCGACGCCGCACCCAGGCCAGTAGAGGTTTTCTGGGCACCCTGATTTGTAGATTTACTGTGGTCCCGGCAACGGCGGGAGGATGTTTCCGGGACCTCGCCTGAAAGGACCGACCGCCATGACCGCAAGACGCGACATCGAAGCCATCACGGAGCGCATCCGCCAACGCTCGAAGGCAGGGCGTGAGCGCTATCTCGGCCGCATCACTGAGGCATCGAACCAGACCGCCAACCGGTCGGTGCTGTCCTGCGGCAACCTCGCCCATGGCTTTGCGGTGTGCAGCCCCTCGGAAAAGCTGGCGCTCGGCGCCGACAAGGTGCCCAATCTTGGCATCATCACCTCCTACAACGATATGCTGTCGGCGCATCAGCCCTTCGAGACCTTCCCCGCCCTGATCAAGGAGGCCGCGCGCGAGGCCGGCGGCATCGCCCAGGTCGCTGGTGGCGTGCCGGCAATGTGCGACGGCGTCACGCAGGGCCAGCCCGGCATGGAATTGTCGCTGTTTTCGCGCGACGTGATCGCCATGTCGGCCGCGGTCGGCCTGTCGCACAATATGTTCGACGCCGCCGTCTTTCTCGGCGTCTGCGACAAGATCGTGCCCGGGCTGGTGATCGCGGCATTGACCTTCGGCCATCTGCCGGCGGTGTTCATCCCGGCCGGGCCGATGACGACCGGCCTGCCCAACGATGAAAAGGCCAAGGTCCGGCAGCTCTATGCCGAAGGCAAGGCGGGTCGTGCCGAACTTCTGGAAGCCGAGTCCAAATCCTACCATGGGCCGGGCACCTGCACCTTCTACGGCACGGCCAACTCGAACCAGATGCTGATGGAGATCATGGGCCTGCACACGCCGGGCGCCTCCTTCGTCAATCCCGGCACGCCGCTGCGCGAGGCCTTGACGCGCGAGGCGACCAAGCGGGCGCTGGCGATCACCGCGCTCGGCAATGCCTATACGCCGGTCGGGCGCATGATCGACGAGCGCTCATTCGTCAACGGCGTCGTTGGCCTGCATGCCACTGGCGGCTCGACCAACCACACCATTCACCTCATCGCCATGGCGGCGGCTGCGGGCATCGCCCTGACCTGGCAGGACATTTCCGACCTGTCGGAAGCCGTGCCGCTCCTGGCGCGCGTCTACCCGAACGGCCTTGCGGACGTGAACCATTTCCACGCCGCCGGCGGGCTTGGCTTCCTGATCCGCGAACTGCTTGACGAGGGTGTCCTGCACGAGGATGTGCAGACGGTGTGGGGCGAAGGCCTGCGGCCCTACGCGGTCGAGGCAAAGCTCGGCGCCGACGGCTCCGTGGTGCGTGAGGCCTCGCCGCAGGCAAGCGGCGACGAAAAGGTGCTGGCGCCGTTCCACAAGGCCTTCCAGCCGACGGGCGGCCTGAAGGTACTGGCAGGCAATCTCGGCCATGCCGTCATCAAGACCTCGGCCGTCAAGCCGGAACGGCGCCTCATCGAGGCACCGGCCAAGGTGTTCGACAGCCAGCAGGGCCTGAACGACGCGTTCAAGGCGGGCACGCTGACCGGCGATTTCATCGCCGTCATCCGCTTCCAGGGTCCGAAGGCCAACGGCATGCCGGAACTGCACAAGCTGACCACCGTGCTCGGCATCCTGCAGGATCGCGGCCAGCGCGTGGCCCTGGTCACCGACGGGCGCATGTCTGGCGCTTCCGGCAAGGTGCCGGCGGCGATCCATGTGACGCCGGAAGCGGTCGAGGACGGGCCGATCGCCAGGATCCATGACGGTGACATCATCCGCCTCGACGCCGACGCCGGCACGCTCGAAGTGTTGGTGCCGGGGACGGAGTTCGCGCTGCGCCGCACCGCCGAAGCCGATCTCATCGGCAACGAGTTCGGCTTCGGCCGCGAGCTTTTCGCCGGGTTCCGGCAGCTGGTCGGCCGCGCCGACCACGGCGCCAGCGCATTCGGAACCGCCTGATCGTCTTCCGGATTTTCAACAAAAAAGGGCGGCCTTGAGCCGCCCTGTTTTGCTTGCCCAGTTGCAGCAATTCCAGGAAAAGTGTGAGCGGTTTTCCGTCCGGAATTGCTTCAAAACAAAGAGTTAGAGCGGTTCGCCGTTTCCGTGAAACGGCGAACCGCTCTGGATGCTACTCGACTTTGAGCTCACTCCGCTCGCCGGCCTTGACCGTAAAAGGTGTTTCCTTGTCGGCCTTGTCGGTGGTGAAATTGGTCACGAGCACGTAGTCGCCCGCCGCCAGCGTGGTCTGCATCTTTTCGCCATAGGCGTAGGTGACCTGCTTGCGCTCGCCCTGGATATTCTTCTTGGCCTCAAAGATCTTGAAGCCGTCAGCGCCTGGCGCGTCGACCGCCAGGACACCCGCGTTCAGCGTCACGTTGACATCGGTCATCTGCCCGACCGTCACGCTGAAAGGCTGCTCCGCGGACACGGCCTGCACATCGACGCTCATCACATAGTCGCCTGGAGGCAGATCGAACTGGCTGTCCGGGCCGTAGGCGTAGGTCACCTGATCGCGCGTCCCGTCGAGCTTCTTGGCCGCCTTGAACACCTTCCAACCCACATCGGTCTCGGCCTTCTCCCCGCCCTGCGTATAGAAAGCGTTGGCCTTGGCCTTGCCGACGCCGACAATCATGTCCTTGTCGACGACCTGGCCGGCGACAAGCTGCATGGTCTCGCTCACCTCGCCGGCTCCCAGCTTCACGGTGACCTTGGTCTCGCCGACCGGAACGACGTATTTGACCTCGCCGTAGTTGCTGTCCGACGTGCCGCCGGGATAGGCGATGCTGATCTGCGCATTGCGGTCGACATCGGCCCCAGGCGCCGGCCGGGCATGGATGGAGATCTGCGCGGCGTTCAGGTTGAGCGCAAGCTCGGTTGCCTTGTCGGCTGTCAGCGAAACCTTCTGCTCGGTCTTAGCGGCACCACTTGAGGCGACGACGATGTAGTTGCCGGCAGCAAGATGGAACTTGACGACGTTATAGCCGGAATCGACGTGCTCGCCGCTGGCCCCCTTGGCATCGTCCTTGAAGATTTCATAGTAGACGTCGATCTTCGGCACCTCGCCGCCCTCTTTCAAGAATGCTTGCGGGATGAGGTTGTAGTCGACCTCGGCTGCCTTCGGTTCCGGCGCGGGAGCCGGTGCTGGTTCAGGAGCCGGCGCAGGGGCTGGTGCCGGCGCGGCGACGGTTTCGACCAGCGCTTCCTGCAGCGCCTTCTCGTCGGAGGCCTGGATGTACTTGCCGCCGGTGTTTTCGGCAAGGCAGGCGATCTGCTTGCCTTCGTCGGCGGTCAGGCCGAAGCCGACGACGTCGGCGGTGAAGTCGACGCCGGACGCCTCGAGTTCCTTGCCTAGCGCACAGGGGTCGCCGCCGCAGGTTTCGAGCCCGTCGGTGATGAGGACGACGGTCGCCTTGTCCTCGGTGTATTTCAGCGCTTCGGCCGCCTGCTTGACGGCCGCCGTCAGCGGCGTCTTGCCGAGGAATTTCAGACTGTCGGCGGCATCCGTGATGGCGCTTGCCGAACCCGCCTGAGGCGGCACGATCAGCTGGATGTCGTCGCAGCTGCCCTTTTCGCGATGGCCATAGGCCATGAAGCCGATCTCGTCGTCGGCGGGAACCGATTGAAGCACGGTCCGCAGCGACTCCCGGGCGATTTCGAGCTTGGGCTTGCCGTCGATCTGCGCCCACATCGAGCCGGAAGCGTCGAGAATGATGATGACCTTGTTTGCGGCAAAGCCGAACGTCGTCATGAACAACAGGAGGATCGCCGCAGCGACGCCCCGCGCAAATACCGCCATCGAAATCTCCTGAGTTAGCCCCCTAGTCCGCACAGGGAAGCTATTTGACGCCGCGTCAGGACACAAGCCCGGGGCGCCGCCATCTCATTCAGGTGCCCTGAGCGGGAGCGAGCGTTCGTGGCGGGCAGCGGGCGTCGCGAGCCCAGACCGGAGTCCGGCTCAGTAGGTGGTGCGGCGCTCTTCCGAGGGCGGCCGGCCAAACTGCAGGCGGTAGCTCTGGGCAAAATAGGAATGCGAGGTGAAGCCGGTCGCGATCGCCACGTCGAGGATCGGCATGTTGGTCTGGCGCAACAATTCACGCGCCCGCTCCAGCCGCAGCCGCATGTAATAGCGGCCAGGCGTGACGTTGAGGTGGCGCAGGAACAGGCGCTCCACCTGGCGCACCGAAAGGCCGGCCGATTTGGCGAGTTGCACCGCCGAAAGCGGTTCGTCGAGATGGTCGGCCATCAGTTCGACGATGCGCCTCAGCTTCTCCGACTTGCCGGTCAGGTCGCGTTCCGGCCCGACGCGCTGGCGGTCGCCGGCCGAGCGGATGCGCTCGTGCTGGAACTGGTTGGCGACGCCATTGGCGAGGTTCGAGCCGAAATCGCCGCGCACGATCTCCAGCATCAGGTCGATCGAGGTGGTACCGCCGGCGCAAGTGTAGCGCTTGCGGTCGATCTCGAAGACATTGCCGGTGCAGTTGATGTCGGGAAAGCGTTCCATGAAGCCGGCGCGGTTTTCCCAATGGATGGTGCAGCGGTAACCGTCGAGCTGTCCGGCCTCGGCCAGCAGGTAGGACCCGACCGACAGCGCGCCAAGCGCGTTGCCGCGCCGGCCCCAGCTGCGCAGCGCCGCCAGAACCTTGCTCTTGCCGGGGAATTCCGTCGTCAGGCCGACCGAGACGAAGAGGATGTCGACCGGCGGCAGGTCGGCGACGGCGTAGTCGATCTTGAGCGGCAGACCGTTGGATGCCATCACCGGGTCGCCGTCGGCCGACACCGTGGTCCAGCCATAGAAATCGCGGCCGAGCAGGCGGTTCGCCGAACGGAAGGTGTCGATCGCGGCGGCGAGCGAGAACATGGAAAACTTGTCGACCAGCAGAAAGGCGAACTGCCGGCCACCTTGAACGGGATCACTCGTGACCGGCCGTTCCGGGGAAATGGTGGGGTTCGGCAAAACTGGCGCTTTCAGGGTCAACCCGGGCTCAGAAGGAGGGCCGCTTCAATCCGGCCGCAAGGTAGGCAGAAGCTAACGTATTGGCCATCAGCATGGCAATGGTCATCGGCCCGACACCGCCGGGCACCGGCGTGATGGCGCCGGCTTCCTTGGCCGCCTCGGCATAGGCGACGTCGCCGACGAGGCGCGACTTGCCCTCGCCCTTCTCGGGCGCGGGAATGCGGTTGATGCCGACATCGATGACGGTGGCGCCGGGCTTGACCCAGTTCCCCTTGATCATCTCCGGCCGGCCGACGGCGGCGACAAGAATGTCGGCGGTGCGGGCAAGCGCCGGCAGGTCCTTGGTGCGGCTATGGGCGACGGTGACGGTGCAGTTGGCGGCAAGCAGCAGATTGGCCATCGGCTTGCCGACGATGTTGGAGCGGCCGACGACGACGGCGTTGAGGCCGGACAGGTCCTTGCCGCGCACGCGCTCGATCAGAAGCATCGAGCCGGCGGGCGTGCAGGGAACGAAGGCCGTGTCGAGTTCGCCGGTGCCGAGCTTGCCGACATTGATGAAATGGAAGCCGTCGACATCCTTCTCCGGCGCGATTGCCTGGATGATCTTGCCGGCATCGACATGGGCAGGCAGCGGCAGTTGCACCAGGATGCCGTTGATCGCCGGATCGGCGTTGAGGTCGCCGATGATCTTGAGCAGCGCCTCCTCGGAAGTTTCGGCCGGCAGCGTGTGCTGGAGCGAGTGGAAGCCGCATTCCTTGGCGGTGCGCGACTTGGACGCGACATAGACCTGGCTCGCCGGATCCTCACCGACGATGACGACGGCGAGACCGGGCTTGGCCTTGCCCTTGGCGACCAGCTCGGCGGTCAGGGTCTTGACCGTCCGCACCACATCCTCGGCAACGCTCTTTCCGTCAATCACTTCGGCCATGAACCATCCTCAACCCTGTTTCGCCTCACGCCAATTTCGGGAACACAATGCAACGGCGCCGGCAACATGCAGCGCGGCATTGTCACGAAAATTCCGGCACGCAATCCCGTCAAAGCGCCGTCCCATGCCGTTTACGCGAAAACCAGGATGGTTTTGTTCGGCCTCGGCGACGTATCTTGTGGCTCAGAAGTAGCGGCGGCGGGTGCGGCTCTCGGTGAGTTCGCGAACAGCCTCGCGGAATTCGCGCAGGCTGGCGCGAATTTCCTCTATCGGCGCCTGTTCGGCGCTTTCCTCGGCCGGCGAAGGCTCAGCTGGTGGCTGGGCTGGATAAGCCGATGGTTGCGGCGGAGCGGGCTGCTGATATGGCACATGCCCGGCATAGGGCGCCATGGCCTGTGCATAGGGGGAACCCGCCGGCGGCTGCGCCTGCCAAGGCTGCATCTGCGGATAGCCCGCCGGCTGTGCAGGGGGATAGGGCGGCGGCGCCGGATAGATGGGCGCCGGCATCAGGGGCGACCGCGACGGCGGCCCCATCGGCTGGGAATAGGTGGCATCGAAGCCTGGTGGGAAAGGCGGCCGCGCATAGTCCGACGGCCGAGGCATGAAGGCGGAATCCGGGTTCGGGACGCCGGAGGGCATGGCAGCACCCGCCGGCCGCGTGTTTCCACCAAAGGCGGGGAACTCGCTGTCGTCATCCGCCTCTGTGGACGGTCTGCTGGATATGGCGTTGCGCAGCTTCGACATGAGCGCGGCGATACGCCCGGGCCGTTCAACGGGAGCGGCTTCGGCCTGTGCCAAGGGCGGTGGTGATGCGGGCGGCGGCGATGCAGGTGGCGGAGGTGGCGGCACCGGCGCTGCCCGCATTGGCGGCGCGGGCGGCGGTGCTGCCCGGAATGCCTGCTCCTCGAGAGGCGCCTCGCGCTCGCGCCGCGAGCGCGAGTTCGCGGTCTCGCGCAGGCTCTCATAGGCTCCACGCATGGCGCCAAGGCCGATGCCAGAGGCAAAGCCGAGCAGCAGGCCGGCAAGTGCCATCAAGGCGCGCGACGGCCCCTTCGCCTCGAGCGGCGCAAAAGCCTTGGAGATCACGTTCATATTGGCGGTGTTGATGTCTTTCTGCTCGCCGGTCTCCTTGGCGCGCAGCAGATATTGTTCGTAGACGGAGCGCTTGGCAGAGGCCTCACGCTCCAGTTCGCGCATCGACACCAGATCGTTGTTGACGTCGCCGCTGCGGACCTTGAGCTGGGCAAGGCGGGAGGAGAGATCCTGCTCGAGCTGGACGGCGCGTTTCAGATCGACCTGTAGCGAGGAGGCGATGCGGCGCAATTCGCCAGCGATACGGTCGCGCGAGCCGGCGATCTGTGCGTTGAGCGCCTGGAGTTCAGGATGGCGCGGGCCAAGCCGGATGGCGGCACGGTCGGCCTCCTGCTTGAGCGTCGCATATTGCGAGCGCAGATCGCCCATCGTGTTGGAGTTGATCTCTTCCGGCAAGGTGCCGGAGAGAACCGAATTGACGTCGATCGAACGCGCCGAAGCCGCCCTTGCATTGAGTTCCAGCGTGCGGGCGCGGGCGACCGAGAGCTGCTCGTTAAGCTTCAGCATCTCGTCGTCGCTGATCAAATGGCCCTGTGCATCGACAAGATCATGCGAGGCCCTGAACTCCTCGACCTTGCGCTCGGCCACCTCGACGCCTTTGCGCAGTTCATCGAGCCTTGCCGTCAGTTCGTCGGTCGCGCGGCCGGCGGTATCGGACTGGATCTGACCAAAGGTCTGCAGGAACACATCCGTCATCGTGTTGGCGATGAGGGCTGATTTCTCGCCATTCTGCGTGATCGCGCTGACGGTGATGACGAAGGTCTTGCCGCCGCGCTCGACCGAGAGGCTTTCGGCCAGGTTGCCGACGGCAAGCGCGCGGCGGCGAACCTCGTCGGCACCGCTTGGGCCATCCTGGCGCGGAAGAATTGAGCGAATGAGAGACCTGATGCCAAGGCCGCCGGCACCCTGGCCATTGAACTCCGGATCGTTGCTCAGGTTGAGCTTGTCGACGACCTTGTTCAAAACCGTGCCCGAGGTCAGCACCCGGACCTGGTTTTCGACGATGGCGAGTGTGGCGTCGGAAGCGACCACATTCTGGGTGAGGTCGCGGTCGGTGAGCTTGAGGTCGCGCGGATCGACGATCAGTTCGGCGGTGGCTTCATATTTTTTCGGCGTCGACAGCGCGATCGCGATGCCGAGCCCGGCACCGATCAAGGTGGTCGTGATGATCAGCAGCTTCGACCTGGCAATACCGCGCACCACCTGCATCGGATCGATCAGCGGCTTCCACTGCTGATCATCCCTGCGATCGCCAAAGGACGCACTCGCTTCGCCCTCGTAGCGGGATCCGGATGTGTCATGAGAGCGGGTGCCGCCAGACGCTTCTTCAACGGCCGACCGTGCGTACGGCGTGGCCGGCGGCAGATCGCTGGTGCCCGTGTCGTCCTGCGAGCGCCAAGCGTCGTCCTGTGTAACCACTTCCGGTTGCTCATCCGACTGGAACCGCTCTGTTCCGGCGGCAGCGGATGGCGTCGGGTTCGCCCGCGCCTCACGCCGTGAACGGGCAAGGCGATGGCGCGTGGCGGCATCCTCGCGCCATGCCGGATCTGCCCGATCCCCTATCGCGACCAGGGACGCGTCATCCTCACCGCGCATGGCCTGGCCGAGCGCCAGCAATGAACGCTCGCGCCTCCAGTCTTCACGGTTTTCCCTGTCGACCATTTGTCTTGGAGCTTTACTCTTTGGCCGCTTGGCAGCGGCGGTCGGCCAATCGTTAAGTCACGCTAAACAAGCATAGGAAACAAAAGGTTAATTTCGGCAGGCCGGCGGGTAAGCTTTTCATAACCTCACGGGCGGGAATTTCAGCGCATCCGGGCCTCAAAACGGCACGTTAAGCTTTGCCGCCTATGGCTTGCCCAGACATGACCGAGGCTCGCGGCATACCGCAAAGGCGGACTTTCGCCCGGATCGGCACTTTCGTGGCCGAACGACGGGGGCTGGTGCGCGACTATTTTTCGGCGATCAGCGGCGCCGGCGGGCGACTGGTGTTTTCGCTGGCCTATTTCATCGCGCTTGCCAACACGCTGTCCATCTCCGAGTTCGGCATGTTCGCCACCGCGTCGGCGGCCGGTGTGATGCTGTCGCGGATCCTGGCCTTCGGTTTCATCTCGGCGCTCTATCGCACCGCCACCATCCGTCCCAATCTGATCGGTACCTTCACAGCCGGCTTCCTGCTGCTCGGCATCGTCTCGCTGCCGTTGCTGGCCGCGGCCTCGTTCGGCGTCTACCTGATCTTCTTCGCCGGCACGGTGCCGCTGTCGGTGTTTTCCGCGATCGTCTTTGCCGAAGCGCTGTTGTGGCGGCCGGTGGAGGTGGCGCTGATCGTCAACAACGGGCTGGGCAAGTTCGGCCGTGCCGCCGTGCTGGCGATCCTGGCCACGGCGCTGCGGGCGCTGGGCGCGGTGCTGTTCATGCTCTGGGCCCAGCACAGCATCTGGATCTGGTCCTGGTTCTATATCGGCGCCAATGCCGCCTCGCTGGTTCTGGCTTTCGGCTGGTTCTATCCGCGCCAAAGACTGAGGCTGCGCATCGAGCTTTATCTCAGGCGACTGGCGGATTCCCTCTACGTGGCTGGCGCCGAAATTCTGTTCTACCTGCAATCGGAATTCGACAAGCTGCTGGTGCTGGCGATCGGCGGTCCGCATCTGGCCGGTATCTATGCCATCATCATGCGGCTGGTCGACCTGACCGCGATCCCGATCCGCACCTTCTCGATGATGCTGGTGCAACGCATGATGCGCGCACCGGACCTGTTGTCGCGGCTGACGGTCAAGAGCGGCATCGAGGGCGGCGTCTTCCTCGTTTCGACGCTGGCGCTGCTGGCGCTCGGCATCGTGCTGCATTTCTTCCCCAACGCGCTTGGCAGGAATGTCTCCGAAGCCGCACCGCTGGTGGCGCTGGCGATCTGCGTTCCGGGATTGCGCAATCTGGTCGAATACCAGGCCGAGCTTCTTTTCGCGCGCGGGCAGACGGCGGTGCGGGCGCTCAATCTCGGCCTGCTCGCCGCATTAAAGGCGCTGCTGCTGACCTATGTGCTGACCACCATCTCCGATACTTCGAGACTGGTATTGTCGCTCAACATCGTCTTCCTGCTGCTCTATCTCGCCTCGATGCTGCTGACCTATTCGGCAATGCGCAAGCCAGCGAAAGCAATCTGAATTCAGATGAGGCCGCCTGACCTGAATTCCTGCGTAGGTTAATCCAATCCGATCAGGCGGCGGATACGGCCGATATCTGTGCCGATGAAGGATTGCATGCCGATCGCCACCTGCTCCGGCGCCATGCCGGCAACGAAGCGGCGGAACTCGTCGTCCGACAACGCCTCGCCCGTCCAGTGGACGCGGCAGAATTCTTCCGAACCGTGGAAGTGGCCGGTGCCGTCGAGCAGATCGTCGACATAGCGGCCATAGATCATGCATTCGGAGAATTTGCGCGCCGAGCCGACGACCTCGACCCAGTCGCGGCCATGCACCTTCTCGATCTGTCCGCACATGGCAAGCACGGTGTCGCGGCGCCAAGCGATCAGCGTCGAAATATAGTCGTGGGTCGATGTGCGGGACGGGTCGATGCCGAGTGCCGAACCGGCATTGCGCGACCAGATGCGATGCTCGTCGTGACCGTCATCCGCAAGCACGCCGTCGCGGCGGAACAGCCGCGCCCTGCCGTCGCGCCAGAAAGCGGCGCAGTCGAACGCCTTCAGGAAAGCGACGTCGGAATCGCAGAAGATCAGAACGTCTTCCTTGGCATGCGATGCGATAGCGATACGGCGCAGCTGCTGCACGTGCCAGCCGCGCAGCGGCTGCGTCTTCAGGCTGAGCCAGACGCGGCGGCGAAACAGGCTGAGCGGATCGTCGAAAGCGCGCAGCCAGCGCGGCAGCAGGCCACGCTCATCGACGACAGAGCGCCGGCTGGTCTCCAACTGACGGAAAAGCGCGACGTCGCGATGTTCGACCAGGATGTAGTGGTGCGCGGCACCCGAGACATGCCGGTCAAGGGTCTCGCACAACAGGAGGCAGCGCTCGAAATCCGGCGCGTAGCTTGCCGTCACCACCGCCGCCGTCGGCGTCTTCGGCAACAGGCCCGGGCCCGGGCCGGCAAGGTCGTCTGGAACGAACCGCTTGTTCAACGGAGTTCTCCGGCCGTGTCGGCTCCATGCGACCATCTCTGCTTGACGACCCGCCACAGGAACACAGGATTGCCGACCACGTAACGGCGCCAGAGCCGGCCCGGCTCGACCGCCAGCCGAAACAGCCATTCCAGGCGCAGGCGGCGCATCCATAGCGGCGCGCGCGGCACCGAGCCGCTCAGGAAATCGAGCAGCGCGCCGACCGCGACCGGCATGGTGCAGTGGCGTTCGTCGATGTGGCGCGCGATCCACAGTTCCTGGCGCGGCACGCCCATGGCGACCAGCAGCATATCCGGCCGCAGCGCTGCGATCCGGCCGATGATCTCCGGCTCTTGTTCGGCGGAGAAATAACCGTCATGAATCACCACGAAATTGTGCTGCACGGCAAGGGCGGCCAGCTTGACCGACGCCGCCTCGGCGTTGACACGCGTCGCGCCGAGCAGCCCGACAGTCAGCGGCCGCGTCGAGGCCTGCAGGAACGCCGGCACGAAATCGGTGCCGTTGAGATTGTCCGGAAATGGCGCGCCATAGAGAAGCTGGGCAGCGAGATCGACGCCGATGCCGTCCGGCAGGATGAGGAAATCGTCGAGCGCCTCGGCGAAGACAGGATCTGTACAGGCGATGTTGGCATTGTGGGCGTTGAGGAAACTGACCTTGGTGAAGCGACGCTCGGCAATCAGGCGGTTCAGCAAGGCGATGGCATCGCCCCAGCGGATGGCGAGCACCGAGATGCCGAGGATCGTCTTCAAGCTGTCGAGCCCGAAGGCGGCGCGGGCGGTGTGCATGTTCATGCAAACACCTCCTGCCTGACCGCCCCTAGTTTTTCCAAGCCATGCCGGATGGCGGTATCGAGCGCCTTCACCTGCTGGCGATGGAATGCGCTGCCATCGACGTCCCGCATATCGGCCGCCGCAGCCTCCAGTGCCCCGGCGAAATCAGCTGGATCGTCGGTGACGACGCAATTGTCGGGGCGATGGTCGATACCGCGCAGCGAGCGGCTGGTGGCGACCGAAGGCAGGCCAAGCTCGAAGGTCTCGATGGTCTTCAATTGCACACCGCTGCCGGCGGTGCTGATCAGCGGGATGACAGCCGCGCCGCAGACGAAAGCCCTGGCATCAGGGACACGGCCGACAAACTCGACACCCGGATGCGTCGAACTGACGCCGGAGGGCATATGGCCCGCGATGCGGATGCGGAAACCGGGCCGCAGATGCGGCACCACCTTGCCCAGGAACCAGTCGAGGCCGATGCGGTTCGGCCGCCAGGTCCAGGTGCCGATCAAAGCGGCGTCGTAGTCGATCTGGCGTGGGCCTTTCCGGGTCGGCGCCTTGGCGCCGGTCACCAGCGGCAGCACCGCGGAGCGGCCGTCGGAGGCGACGCCGAGGGCCGCGCGGTCTTCCTCGGCCAGCGTGAAGACAAAGCGCGCGCGGCGGCAGAGGCGCTCTTCCACGACCTTGAGCAACCTTGCCTCGCGGCGGAACAGCAGGCGCTGGAAGAGACCGCCGGCGGCAGCGGCGTTTTCCCGCGCGGAGAGATGCTCGACATTGTGGGCGACGAAGATTGAAGGCCGGTCTTCGAACAGCTTTTCGAAGGCGCCGGCGAATTGTACGGAATTCAGCACATAGCCATCGAACGGACCGGCCTGTTCGAGAGCGACCTGCACATCGCGGTCGGACACCGTACGCAGCTTGACCGATGCAAAGGTGAGGCCCGAAAACATCGCCTTGCCGACCCAGGCGAGCTTTTGCAGCGCAGAGGCACTTTCGGTGCGGACGTCGATGGCACCCAGCACCACGGTGTTTTCGGGGTCGGCCGTGTCCTTCCCGGGCCAAGTGAAGCCGATCACCGTGACGCGCGCGCCAGCGCGCCGCAAGGCGGCGATGATCGCAGCGTTGGCAATCTCGTAGCCCGAGGTGAGAGCACCGTCGGGCACGATCGATGTGGCGAACAGCAGATGCATCTCACCTATCCTGTGTTGCACCCGGTAGCAAAGCGCGGTGAACCCTTGATTAAGCGAGCACAATCAGCGGCCGAAAGCCCCTGCCTGACAGGCTTCTCCGTGCAAGGTGATTAACGAAACCTTATCACCGTGGTGCTACCAGAACGCGACTCAGATGTGGCTGGACACGGATGATCCCTTTGCCATCGGATAGTTCGGTATCGATCGCGGGACGGTCTCCCCGGCTTGACGTGGAGGCTGTCGAGGCGGTCGTCACCTTGCCGACCTTCAAGCGGCCCGAACAGGTGCTGGACACGCTGGCGTCGCTCAGCGCGCAGCAGACCGGCAGGCGCTTTGCCGTGATCGTCATGGAGAACGAAGCCGAGGCGCGCGAAGGCGCCAAGGCGGTGCTGCCGCTGTTCGAACGCGGCGAGATACCGGGCATGGTCATCATCGCGCATGACCGCGGCAATTGCAGCGCCTACAATGCCGGCTGGCAGACGGCGATCCTGCATTTCCCGAACTTCAGGCATCTGCTGGTCATCGACGATGACGAGATCGCCGATCCGCACTGGCTGGAACGCATGTGCGCGGCTGCCGAAAGGCTCGGCGCCGATATTGTCGGCGGTCCGCAGGTGCCGGTCTTCGCCGATCCCGCCCATGCCAAATGGGCCGGACACCCTGTCTTCGCGCCGCCCTACCAGGAGACGGGACGCGTGCCGGCGCTCTATTCATCCGGCAATCTTCTGGTCGGGCGAAACGTGCTCACAGCCATGGGGCCGCCCTTCCTCGATCTCAGATTCAATTTCATGGGCGGCGGCGATTCCGACTTTCTCAGCCAGTCGGCGCAACGGGGCTTTGTGCTCGGCTGGTGTGCTGAAGCCAAGGTGCAGGAAACCGTTCCGGCGCGGCGTGTCGAGGCCGACTGGATCCGGGCCCGCAGCCTGCGTAACGGCGTCATCTCGACACTGGTCGAAAAGAAGAAACGCGCCGGCACACCGCTGGCCGGCGCGAGAGTGTTCGCCAAGAGCCTGGCGCTGCTTGCCGCCGCGCCCTTTCGCGGCCTGATCCGGCTGGCGCGGACCGGATCGCCGGCGATCGCCATCTACCCCGTCCATGTGGCGCTCGGCCGCGTGATGGCCGAATTTGGATATGCCAATGAGCAGTATCGCCAGCCCGAGAAAAACTGAGCGCGCCCCGCTCAGCGACGCGTTCACGCGCGACGGCGTGGCGACCGCGATCGCCGCACTGCTGTTCACCGTCATCATGGTGTCGTTCCGTCCGTTCCAGCCGGCCGGCGCCGAACTCACCGGCGACGGCGGCGACATCGTCAACCAACTCGGCTTCGGCTCGCTTGGCGCCGTTTCGATCTTCTCGCTGATGGCCTTTGCCGATCCGCGCATCGTGCGCTCGCTGCTCAGCCCGTCCTGGGTGCTGATGCTGGGTTTCTTCTTTCTGTCGGTGGTGCTGGCGACCGACCCGCCTTCGGCGATGCGCGCCGCGTCCTTCACCATGATCGGCATCCTGACGATGGCGACGATCCTGGCGCTGCCGCGCGATGCCGAATCCTTTTCGAAAGTCATCATCTTCACCGCCGTCGTGGTCATGGGGCTTTCCTATCTCGGCCTCATCGTCTTTCCGCACGAGGCGATGCACACCGCCGATTCGCAAGAGCCCGAGCATGCGGGCCTGTGGCGCGGCGTGTTCACCCACAAGAACATCGCCGGCCCAATCATGGCCTGCCTCAGTTTCGCCGGCCTCTATCTCTACCGGCGCGGACAACGCTGGTGGGGCGCGGGCATCTTCTGCGCGGCGATGATCTTCATGCTGCACACCGGCTCCAAGACCACTGCCGGCCTGGTGCCGTTCTCGATCCTGATCGTGGTGCTGCCGAGCCTGATGGGTATGCGGCTCGGCACGCCGATCCTGTTTGCGCTGGCGATCATCGCGACGGCGGTGGGCACGCTGGGCATCGTCTTCCTGCCGCCGGTCAAACATCTGGCGGCGATCTATTTCCCCGACATGACCTATACCGGCCGCACGACGCTTTGGGAGTTCGCCGGCTCGATGCTGGCGAAGAAGCCATGGACCGGTTACGGCTATGAAAGCTTCTGGGGCACGCCGCTGCTGCTCAACCAGGACCAGCCCTTCGACCGGCCCTGGGACATCAGGACCATCGTGCACGGCCATGACGGCTATCTCGACATTGCCGTGCTGATGGGCATCCCTGCCCTTTGCGTGGCGGTCTACACTTTCCTCATCGCGCCGCTGCGCGACTACATGCGCATTCCGCTGCGCCGAGAAAACATCTTTCTCGGCGACTTCTTCATGATGGTGGTGCTGTTCACCGCGCTCAACGCTTTCCTCGAAAGCTTCTTCTTCCATCGCGGCGACCCGGTCTGGCTGTTCTTCGTGCTCGGCGTGCTTGGCCTGAGGCAAGTGTCGCTGCGGCCGATCGCGGTGCGCAGCCCTTCCCACCCGGACTGACGGGGCTTCCCCAGCGAAGCGCGAGCGTCTATGTCAAAGCCTTCCTTCGGAGGGCTTTCAATGACGATCAGGCTTGTTCTCGCCGGCTGCGGCAATATGGGTTACGCCATGCTCTCGGGCTGGCTGAAATCCGGCAAGCTGGCATCGTCGGCGGTTTTCGTGGTCGAGCCCAATACCGACCTACGCCAGCGCGCCGCCGCACTCGGCTGTACCACGGCTGCTGACGCCAGCGACATTCCAGCTGACGCCGTGCCTGATCTCGTCGTCATCGCGGTGAAGCCGCAGGTGATCCGCGAGGTGACGGCCGCCTACAAGCGCTTCGGCGACGGCCGCACCACCTTTGTCAGCATCGCCGCCGGAACGCCGGTGGCGACCTTCGAGAAGATCCTTGGCAACAGCGCGCCTATCGTGCGCTGCATGCCCAACACGCCTGCTTCCATCGGCAAGGGCATGATGGTGGTGTTTTCCAACCCGCTCGTGTCCGATGATACAAAGCGTTTCGTCGCCGACCTGCTGTCGGCAAGCGGCGAAGTGGCCACCATTGGCGACGAAGGCCTGATGGATGCGGTGACCGCCGTGTCGGGATCTGGGCCGGCCTATATCTTCCATTTCATCGAAGCGCTGACCGTGGCCGCGGAGAAGGCGGGCCTGCCGGCGGCAACCGCCAAGCTCCTGGCCATGCAGACCGTCTACGGCGCTGCCTCGCTCGCCGCCGAAAGCCACGAAGACCCGGGCGTGCTGCGCCAGCAGGTCACCAGCCCCAACGGCACGACGGCGGCAGCCCTTGGCGTGCTGATGGGCGAGGACCGGCTGACCAATCTGCTGACTCAGGCCGTGGAGGCAGCGCGGCTGAGGTCGATAGAACTGGGGAAATAAGGCGGAATCCCGCTAAGCAAGATCGGTGTGCGAAAAGTCGTTGCCCTTGTAGAGCAAGACTGAGCCATGGCTCTTTGCGCAAGCGTAGGACAAACAATCGGCAAGGTTGAGCTGCGCGGGATGCCCACGTCCTTTTCCGTAGGCTGAAAACGCCAGGATCGCGAGCTTGGCGTCGCCGGCGTCGATCGGCACGATTTCGATTTCGGCCTCGCGAAGGAACGCCTCTATCGCCGCTTCCGCGACAACCGGCTCGACAGCTAGCATGGTGGAAAGCCGCATCGCTGCTTCGAGCACCACCAGAGCGGAAGTGATCTTGCGAGGTGCTGCCGCGATGCGGTTGCTCCACTCGCCGGCATCCTCTTCTCCCGAAAGAACTGCGACGACCACGGAGGTGTCGACGAACATCAGGGATGTCCCCACATGTCGTCGATCTCGTCCTTGCTTACGGGCCGGCCGCCGTGGCCAGCTTTGGCCTTCAAATCCTCTGCGATGGCAGCAAGCCGCTCCGCCAGGGGAATGCGTCCGCTTTCCCGCTTCAATTCGGATTCAAGCGCTTCGATAACCGCCTCGGTCATGGAAATCTTGCGCTTGGCAGCGAGCCGTCGTGCCAGTTCACGCGCGCGCGGATCCCTGATCTGGAGATTCATTGGTCGATCCTCAGCGACATTTGTCACTACAACATAGTGCATTTGTCATGACGTCGCCATAGCGACCTATTTTCCGTACAGCATCTCGTCCTGCAGCCGGCGCAAGGCGAACAGCCTCGTCGTCTGGTCGGGCCCGGCATTGTCGGCGGTCAGCAATTCGCCTTTCCTGACCGGCCTCAGCACCTTGCCGCCCTCGAGCAGGCCGACCGGTACGGCGCGCTGAGCGCGGGCTTCGCCGACAGTCATCGTCCAGGAGCGGTAGCAGGTCTCGCCGATTGCATCGAAGGTCTCGCCGGCGGCGAGATCCCGCTTGGCGACCGCGCAGACCTCGGCGACCGGCCTGGGCAGCGGCACCATGTCGGGCTTGCCGAACAGCACGATGCGGGCCGCGGTGAGCGGCACTTCCAACGAGGTCAGATGATAGGGCCGGAACAGGCTGTAATAGGGACCGTGGCCGATATGCAAATCGTCCATGCGCTCGATGATGCGCGGATGCGTCGCCTCGACGATGACGAAGACACCGGGCGCCACACCCTTGCCTATGGTGTAGTCGACGACGCCCTTCTTGGTGAGGAGCCCGCCATCCTCGCGCGGGATGAGCACCCTGACGAGGTCGTCGCGGTCGGCCTTGGGGCCGTGCATGCCGGGCACGTCGGGCACCAGGCCGGTGGCGTTGGCGATGGCGCACATCTCGACCATCGTCTTGGAGCCGTCGACGAACTCGACCAGCATGCGCGGGTTCATGTTGCGGCGGATCGCCTCCTCGCGATAGTCATCGGGCATGGCGTCGTGGTTGAGCGGGTTGTTCTTGCCCTTGCCGGCCGAGACGATGGTCAGGCCGAGCGCCGACGCGAACTCGATCAGCTCCATGCAGCTCGACGGCTCATCGCCGGCACCAACCGAATAGACGACGCCAAGCCGGTCGGCCTGTTGCTTGAGATAACAGCCGATGGTGACGTCGGCCTCGACATTCATCATCACCAGATGCTTGCCATGCTCCATCGCCGACAGGCAGAAATCGGCGGCGACACCAGGTTTTCCCGTGGCGTCGATGACAACGTCGATCAATGGATTGGTGACCAGCATCTTATTTGAGGTGATGGCGATTTTTCCGGCCTCGATTGCCGCGGTGACTTTCGACGCGGTGTCGGCTTCGACCGCCATCGTCTCATCGCCATAGGCAATGCGAATGGCGTCGCGCGCGGTGTGCGGCCGCCGGGTGGAAACGGCGCAAACCGAAATGCCAGGCATCAGCATTCCTTGCGTGACGAGGTCGGTGCCCATTTCACCCGAACCGATGACACCGATGCGCACCGGGCGGCCCTCGGCGGCACGGCTGGCGAGATCGCGGGCAAGGCCGGTCAAGGCGACATTGGTCATGCGGGAGATGTCCATGGTTCCTGATTTGGAGGCGGCAATAGCAGGAAACCGCGCTCTCTTGTCAACGAAACCGCCTGATGTGGCCTCAAACCACCCTGACGTAGCTCGTCATGCCCGATTTCTGGTGCTCGATGATGTGGCAATGCAGCAGCCAGTCGCCGGGATTGTCGGCGACGAAGCCGAGCTGAACCTTCTCGTTGGGCTGGATGAGATAGGTGTCGGAAATCAACGGCTGCACCGGCCGCGTCGACGACGAAAGCACCTTGAAGCTCATGCCGTGCAGATGCATCGGATGCGATTGCGGCGTCAGGTTCTCCATGTCGATGACATAGCTCTGGCCGAGCTTCAATTCAGCCAGCGGCGCGGTCGGATCGGATGTATCGCCAGGCCACGGCACCTTGTTGATGGCCCAGAAACTGTAGCCAAGCGAACCGCAGATACCATCGCTCGGGACGTTTTCCGCCGTGGCGCTGAGCGCCAGCGAAATATGCTGAGCGGTTGTGAGGTCCACATCCGCCACCGGATTGACCTCCAGCGGCGCAACATCGCGGATGTCGCGCTTGAGCGAACTGCCTGTCGCCCGCACGGTCGCCAGGATTTTGGGCTTGGTGCCCCTGACGTCCCGCAGACTGACAATCGCGCCTTCGTCATCGGGCATGCGGATGGCGAGTTCCATGCGCTGTCCCGGCCCAAGCAGCAAGGCATCGGGTGAAAAGCGCTCAGGCACCGGATTGCCATCCAGCGCCATCACGGTCGCCTCGGCACCGTCGACACGAAAGGCATAGATGCGGGTGACATCGGTGATGGCGACGCGCAGCCGCACCAGGCCTCCGGCCGGCGCGTCATATTGCGGCTGGTCGAGCCAATTGGTGGTGCGCACCGTGCCGTAGGTGCCGGTTCTCGCGGCATCGCGCGGCCGGAACTGGTCGATAAACTGGCCGTCGTCGCCGAGGCGCCAATCGCGCAGATTGATGACAAATTCGGCGTCGAATTTCGGATCGCTGGGGTTCTCGACCACGATCACGCCGGTGAGACCGTGGCCCATCTGCTCCAGCGTGTTGCAATGCGGGTGATACCAGAAGGTGCCGGCGTCGGGCGGGGTAAAGGCGTAGTCGAAATGATCGCCGGTGTAGACGTAAGGCTGGACCAGGAAGGGCACGCCATCCATCTTGTTTGGAACGCGAATGCCGTGCCAGTGGATGGTCGTGGGATCATCAATGGCATTGACCAGGCGCGCCGCGAACGGCTCGCCCTTTTTCATCCTCAGCACCGGCGGCATGCCGGCGTTGCCATAGGTCAGCACATTGTTGGTCGGGCCGACATCCATCAGCTTCGCCTGGATTTTCGCCGTCTGCAGCACCACCGGTTCCGGACTGCCGGCGGCCCAACTGCCAAGCCTGCCGATGGCCGAGAGCCCAACCCCGCTGGCGCCAGCGATGGCGGCCGTTTTCAAGAGCCTGCGGCGTGTAAGGACGGTCATTCAAGCTCCAACTGCAAAGACGGCTGCCCAGTATCTATCGCCGCCTTGAACCATGAGCCAGCAATCCGTGCAAATGCCGATATTGGCACATCGCGTCTCGCCATAGCGGCAGGATGAGACGAGAGAGCCTCCCGCCCCTACTCCGCCGCCTCGGCATATTGCGCGGGCACATAGTTGAGGATCGGCCCGAGCCAGCGCTCGACCTCAGCCAAGGGCATGTCCTTGCGGACAGCATAGTCCTCAACCTGATCGCGCTCGACCTTGGCGACGCCGAAATAGTAGCTTTCGGGATGCGCCAGATAAATGCCCGACACCGAGGAGCCCGGCCACATCGCGTAGCTTTCGGTCAGGCTGACGCCGGCATTGCGCTCGCCATCGAGCAGCCGGAACAGCGTTGCCTTTTCGGTATGGTCTGGCTGCGCCGGATAACCGGGCGCCGGGCGGATGCCGCGATAGGGTTCGCCGATCAGCTCATCCGGCGCCAGCTTCTCGTCGGCCGCATAGCCCCAGAATTCCTTGCGCACCTTCTCGTGCATGCGCTCGGCGAAGGCTTCGGCAAAGCGGTCGGCCAGCGCCTTGACCATGATCGAGGAGTAATCATCGTTGGCCCGTTCGAAACGCTCTGATATCGCCACTTCCTCGATGCCGGCGGTGACGATGAAGCCGCCGATGTAGTCGGACTTGCCGCTCTCGGTCGGTGCCACGAAATCCGATAGCGCGACATTGGCCTTGCCGTCGCGCTTGCTCAGTTGCTGGCGCAGTGTGAAGAAAGTCGCCAATTCCTTCGAGCGGCCCTCGTCCGTGAACAGCCTGATGTCGTCACCAACAGCATTGGCCGGCCAGAAGCCGATGACGCCACGCGGCGCGAACCATTTTTCGGTGATGATCTTCTTCAGCATCGCCTGCGCATCCTCGAACAGCTGGCGCGCGGCGGATCCCTGCGCTTCATCCTCGAGGATTTTGGGGTAGCGGCCCTTCAGCTCCCAAGTCTGGAAGAACGGCGTCCAGTCGATGTAGCGCGCAAGCTCGGTCAGGTCCCAGTTCTCGAACACTTTTACGCCGGTGAAAGACGGCTTCGGCGGCTGGTAGGCCGACCAATCGACCTTGTGCGCGTTGGCCCTCGCCTTGGCCAGCGGCAGCCGCTGCTTGTCGGCCTCGGAGCGGGCATGGGCGTCGGCAACCTTCTTGTACTCGGCCCGCACCGTGTCGACAAAGGCACCCTTGGTCTCGTTCGACAAAAGGGATGACACCACGCCCACCGCCCGACTGGCGTCGGTGACATAAACCGTCTGCCCCTTGCTGTAGCGCGGATGGATCTTCACCGCCGTGTGTACACGGCTGGTCGTGGCGCCGCCGATCAGCAGCGGAATGTCGAAGCCTTCGCGCTCCATCTCGGCGGCCATGTGCACCATCTCGTCCAGCGACGGCGTGATCAGACCGGACAAGCCGATGATGTCGACATTTTGCTCGCGCGCCGTCTGCAGGATTTTCGCCGCCGGCACCATGACACCGAGATCGATGATCTCGTAATTGTTGCAGGCGAGAACCACGCCGACGATGTTCTTGCCGATGTCGTGGACGTCGCCCTTGACCGTCGCCATCAGGATTTTGCCGGCCGTCTGGCGCTCGCCATTGTCGATGCCGTTGGCGGCGTTGGCCAGTTTCTCGGCCTCCATATGCGGCAGCAAACCCGCAACCGCCTGCTTCATCACCCGCGCCGACTTCACCACTTGCGGCAGGAACATTTTTCCGGCGCCGAACAGGTCGCCGACGACATTCATGCCGGCCATCAGCGGGCCTTCGATGACATGCAGCGGGCGCTCGGCCGCCAACCGCGCTTCCTCGGTGTCGGCGTCGATGAATTCGGTGATGCCATTGACCAGCGCATGCGAAATCCGCTGCTCGACCGTCCATTCGCGCCAGGCGAGGTCGCGCTCCTTGGCTTCCTTGCCGGCCGTGCCCTTGAAGCGTTCGGCGATCTCCAGCATGCGCTCGGTTGCGGTGCCGCCAGCGCTCGGCACACGGTTGAGCACTACATCCTCGCAGGCCGCGCGCAGCCCCGGCTCGATCGTGTCATAGACGGCCAGCTGACCGGCATTGACGATGCCCATGTCCATGCCGCGCTGGATGGCATGGTAGAGGAACACCGCGTGCATCGCTTCGCGCACCGGCTCGTTGCCGCGAAACGAGAAGGACAGGTTCGACACGCCGCCGGAAATGTGGACATGCGGCAGCGTCGAAGTGATCTCGCCGGCGGCCTCGATGAAGTCGACGCCGTAATTGTCATGCTCCTCAATGCCGGTGGCGACCGCGAAGACGTTGGGGTCGAAGACGATATCCTCGGGCGGAAAGCCGGCCTGTTCGGTCAAGAGCTTGTAAGCGCGGGTGCAGATCTCGACCTTGCGCGCCTTGGTGTCGGCCTGGCCGGCCTCGTCGAAGGCCATGACGACCACCGCCGCGCCGTAGGCTCGCACCAGCCTGGCATGATGCAGGAACGCTTCCTCGCCTTCCTTCATCGAGATGGAGTTGACCAGCGGTTTGCCCTGCACGCATTTCAAGCCCGCCTCGATGATCTCCCATTTCGAACTGTCGACCATGACAGGGACACGGGCGATGTCCGGCTCGGCGGCGATCAGGTTGAGATAATCGACCATCGCCTTCTTGGAATCGATCAGGCCCTCATCCATGTTGATGTCGATGATCTGCGCGCCATTGGCGACCTGATCGCGCGCCACGTCGAGCGCGGGAACATAATCGCCCGCCGTGATCAGCTTCCTGAACTTGGCAGAGCCAGTGACGTTGGTGCGCTCGCCGACGTTGACGAAGGGGATCTCGTCCGTAAGCGTGAACGGCTCCAGTCCGGACAGGCGCATCTTGCGCTCGATCTCTGGAATGGCGCGCGGCGGGTACTTTTTGACTGCCTCGGCGATGGCGCGGATATGGTCCGGCGTCGAGCCGCAGCAGCCGCCGACGACATTGACCAGCCCCTCGCGCGCAAAGTCCTCGATCTGCGCGGCCATGAAGGCCGGGCTCTCGTCATATCTGCCGAATTCATTGGGCAGGCCGGCATTCGGATAGGCGCAGACGAAGGTGTCTGCTGCACCGGATATTTCTGCCAAGTGCGCGCGCATGGCGTTGGCGCCGAGCGCGCAGTTGAGGCCGATGGTGAACGGGCTGGCATGGCGCACCGAATGCCAGAACGCCGTCGGCGTCTGGCCCGACAGTGTGCGGCCGGAAAGGTCGGTGATGGTGCCCGAGATCATCACCGGCAGATGCACGCCCTTCTCGATGAATATCTCGTTGCAAGCGAAGATCGCCGCCTTGGCGTTCAGCGTGTCGAAGATGGTCTCGATCAGGATGATGTCGGCGCTGCCGTCGATCAGGCCGCGCAGCTGCTCGCCATAGGCAAGCCGCAACTCGTCGAAGGTCACCGCGCGATAGCCGGGATTGTTGACGTCGGGCGACATCGAGGCGGTGCGGTTGGTTGGCCCGAGCGCGCCGGCGACGAAACGGCGCTTGCCGTCTTCCTGCTCAGCCCGCTTCGCCGCCCGGCGCACCAGCCGCGCGCCGTCGCGGTTTAGTGCATAGACGGCATCCTCCATGCCGTAATCGGCCTGGGCGATCGAGGTCGACGAGAAGGTGTTGGTCTCGAGAATATCCGCGCCGGCAATCGCGTATTGGTAGTGGATTTCCTCGATCGCGGCGGGCTGCGTCAGGATCAGAAGGTCGTTGTTTCCCTGCTGGTGGCAGGCGCAGCCGGCGAAGGCATCGCCGCGGAAATGGTCTTCGTCGAAGCCAAGCCCCTGGATCTGCGTGCCCATGGCGCCGTCGAGAATGAGAATGCGCTCGCGCGCCGCCGCGGTCAGCGCCGCGAGCACTTCCGAACCGTCGGGCTTAGCCGCGACAGGGCCGAACAGGTCATCCAGCGATGCATAATTCTGCGACATCTTCTATCCTTTGGGCGACAAGTTCGTCCATGTCACATAAGGATATCTTTATGTCAATATACGCCTCCCACTGAACGGTGTCACGCGCCATTGCAGGTGCCAGAGCAACAAACGTCAAAACGACCTTTGCCGGGGCGTCCTTTGCACGTCCAACTGGACACGCGGCACTCCTGTGTCAGTGCAAGTCGGCCAGCAAGGCTTGGGCCTCGGCAAGGTTCTTCTCGGAGCCGGCGGTGAGATCGTCCATCTTGCGGTCCCTGAAGATGACAAGCGCGTCCTGACAAGCGGTGATCGCCTCCTCAGCCAGCGCCTTGTCCTTGCGGGCCGTGCCCAAATCGGTCAGCACGTCGCACAGGCTGTCCTCGGTGAAGGCGACGGCCGGAACCGAATTGATCTTCTTCTGCACGGCAATCGCCTCGCGCAGGATCGGCACTGCTTCCTCGAAACGGGCGACGTTGTTTTCAGAACGACCGGCCATCGTCATGGCATAGCCGACCTCGTTCTGCAGGCTCGCCCAGCGGTCGGGGTCGCGGTCGCGGCCGACCTCGTCGGCCAGCGCCCGGTTGACGGCGATCGCCTCGTCGAACACATCAGGCGAAGGTTCCCTCGCCGCGATCATGCTCAGCACATTGGCAAGGTTCCCCTGTGTGGTCGCCCAACGCTCTGGATCGCGAGCCCGGGTGCGCACGGCCTGTATGCTGCGGTAGATACCGGCCGAGCGTTTCAGCAACGCGACGTCGTTGCGCCAATAGCCCAGCGACGACAGGGCGCTCGCCAGATTGGACTGGTTGCGGGTCCAGCCATCGGCGTCCTTGTCTGGGGTCGTGACCGTCAGTGCCGCCTCATAGGCCTGCACGGACTTCGCCATGTTGTCTGGATCGGAAGCGGCACTCGCCTGCATCATGCGCGCATTGCCGAGATCGCCCTCGACCGAGGCCCAGAGTGTACGGTCCGGCAGCGTGGCATAGACGGCAAGCGCCGCTTCATGCGCCGTCGCCGCCTTCTGGTAGAGCGACGGATCATTGCTCGCGCCGGCGAGGTAGTAATAGGCGCTGCCGAGATCGTTCTGCAGTTGGGCGTGATCCTGTGGCGCGCTGGCAAGGTCATAGAACGGCAAGGCCGATTCGAGCGCCGTCACCGACTGCTTGAAATCGGCGCCATCCTGCACCCGGTCGCCCAGCACCAAGAGCACATGGCCCAGCCCCCATTGCGTGGCGGCCCAGGCGTCGGGATCGCTGTCGCGGGTCTGTACTTCAAGGGCCGCTCGGTAGGCCGTCACCGAGCGTTCAAGCGCCTCGGTCGGGCCGTCGCTGGATTTGCCCAGCATGGAAAGCGCCGCGCCCAGCCGGTACTGCGTCTTGGCCCAATCCTTCGGCGCATTATCCTTGGTCCGCACGGTGAGCGCGGCGTCATAGGCGGCGACTGCCTGTTCGAGCACCGCTCTGTCGCCGGCACGATCGCCCCAGGTCGACAGCGTGCTACCGAGACCGTGCTCGATGGACGCGAACTCGGTGGGCGCGGCTGTAGCCGTGTAAACTTCCGATGCGCTGCGATAGGCCATTGCCGACTTCTGCAGATAGTCGATACCGGTGTCGCGATCGCCGAGCGAGGCATAGGCCGAGCCCAGATTCTGCTGCAGCGAGGCCCAGTCGAGCGGCAGCTTTTCACGTGGATATTCCGAGAGCGCGGCCTCATAGGCGGACACCGCCTTGAGCAGCGTCGCGTTGTCGTCCTGCTTCACGCCAAGGCGCTGCAAGGCATTGCCGAGCGTCAGCTGGCCGTTGGCCCAGCTTGCCGGCGCATGCTCGCGTGTCCACACGGTGAGTGCGGCTTCCGCCGCTTCGCGGGCATGCTGCAGCGTCGGGATGTCGCCATTGATCTCGCCGATCGTCTCCAGCGCCGAGCTCATATTGTTCTCAATCGTCGCCCATTGCGCCGGCGCGCGGTCGTGCGTCATTTCCTCGGTCGCTGCCCGGTAGGCGGCAACCGACTGCTTAAGCGTCGCAACATCCTTTTCGCGAGCCCCGAGGCGAAACAGCGCCGCACCGAGATTGACCTCACTCAACGCCCAATCGAGAGGGACGCGCTCGCGGCTGTATTGCGTCAACGCGGCGCCATGCGCCTCGATGGCGGCGCGGAAACTGTCGCTGGTCGTCTCGCGCTCGCCGAGTTCCGACAGCACGATGCCGAGATTGTTCTGGGTCGCCGCCCATTCCAACGGCACCTTCTTCGACCCCTGCACCTCGAGCGCCGCGCGGAAGGTGGCGACCGCCTTGTCGAGCAGCGCAGTGCCGGTCTCGCGCTGGCCGAGCCGCCAATAGACGGTGCCGAGATTGCCTGAGGTGGAGGCCCAATCGTCCGGATAAGTTTCCCGCGTATAGACCGTCAGCGCCTGCTCGAAGGCGGTCGCCGCCTTGTCGAGGTTTTCGCGCCCGGCCTCGCGCTCGCCCAGTGTCGAGAGCGTGGTGGCGAGGTTGTTCTGGGTGGCTGCCCATTGCCGTGGATTTTTTTCCGGCAACACGTAGGTCAGGCTCTTTTCATAGGCCGCGATGGCCTGTGTCAGAAACGCGTTGTCGCCGGAGAAAGTGCCTTGCTGGGAAAGCGCGTTGGCCTCTGCCGCCTTGTAGTACCAGGCGTCCTCATCGTCCCATTTCTCAGCCTGCTCATAGGCCTTGCCGTAGTCCTGGGCCGCTTCCTGAAACTTGAAGGAGATTTCGTAGGTCTTTGCGCTGTCGCCAAAAACTCCCGCAAATTCCAGCCGGCGTGCCTTGAGATCCGCTTCGGCCTTGTCGACCGTGTTTGACAATTCGCCGACGCGCGCTTTGGCCTGTTCGTGGAATTTCCTGGCGGCGTCGAGCGCGCCTTCGCGCACTGCCTGGTCGGCCAGTTTCGACAGCCGGACGATCTCCGGATCCTGGCTCTTCAGCGCCGCCTGCTCGGCCAGCACCTGCTTCAGCCGCTCGGTCTGGCCGCGCAGCAATTTGTCGAGTTCGGCCGGGTCTTTCGGCGTGTCGGTGCCGAGTGTCTTCAGCATGGCATAGAGCGCGTCCATCGGCACGCCGCCATCACGCGAGATAGTCTCGATCTGGCGACGTTCGGGATCGGGCAGGGTCGAGATGGTGAGCAGCAGCCGGCGGCGCTCGGTCAGGATGTCGCCTTCATCGCCCTTGGGGGCTTCGGCCGGCGTGCCGAAATAGAGCAGCCGACGCAGGCTCTCATTGACCCATGGCCGCTGCTGGCCATTGGTCTTGAGGTAGACCTCTTCGCCGATCATGCGCAGCACGGTGCCGAATTCCTCGCCGCCCATCGTGTCGATGTGGCGCAGGATCGCCGCCGCATAAGGGCTGTTGCCGTCGGCCGGCCCGTCGAGTGCCACCTTGCCGGGCTCGGCGGCAAAGCCGATGACCTGGCCAAGGCTGTCGTCGGCCGAGCCTTTGGCCGGCGCGCTGCTCTTCAACGCGACGACGCTGCGCGTTTCGCCGAGACCGCCGGCGCTGATCGGCTTGCCGTCATCGCCTGGCGCCAGTTTCAGCAGCGTGCCCGGCGGGAACGGATCGTTGCGGCAGGCGTCAAGCAGCACGATGGTGACCGGCACCTTGGCCTTGAGTTCGGCGACGATCGATGACAGCGGCACCAGCTTCTCGCCGGCATCGTCGAGCGCCGAAATATCGGCATCGACAGGCACCAAAAAGTTCTCGCCGCCGGCCTCGATGCCATGACCGGAATAATAGATCACGGCTACGTCGGCACCTTCGGCATCGTCGACGAAGCCTTCGAGATCGCGCCGCAATTTGCGCGCGTCGCGGTTGGTGGCCACGGTCGTCTCGAAGCCGAGCTTGTCGAACATTTCCTCGATGGCGCGAGCATCATTTTCGGGATTGGGCAGTTTGCCGACGTGCTTGTAGTCGGACTGGCCGATGATCAGCGCGACGCCTTTCAGCGCCTTCGGCTCCTCGGCATGAGCCGGGACCAGCGTGCACAGGCACAGCATAAGTGCCGCGGCAACCGCCACGCATATGCGCACCCTTTCGACGGTCATTCGCCCAAACCGCATTGCCCACCCCGGAACCCGCAAGGTGCAATCTTCCGCCAGGAGATGGCATCATGATGGCCGGCGCGTGGCAAGGCCCGGGACGAACGGTGTTCTTGTCGTGAGGCGCAGATGCCGGCTGGTTTTCACGCCGTGAGCAGGTAGTCTTCAGCAAAAGCGCCGTTCCGATGCGCACGCTGGCAACAGGTTCGGCCCGAAAAGCTTCAGGGAGGTTGCGATGACGGACTTCACACCGAAATTCGATCTGGCCGGCAAGGTGGTGCTGGTCACCGGCGCCTCGCGCGGCATTGGCCGCGCCTGCGCACTGGCTTGCGCCGGCTCCGGCGCCGACATGATCGTCGGCGTGCGCAGCAAGGCCGACGGGGCGGAGCTTGTCGCCGAGATCGAACGCATCGGCCGCCGGGCGCTTGCCGTGCAGATGGATGCGACCGATCTCGCCACGGTACGCAAGGGCGTCGCCGACGCGCATGCCGCCTTCGGTCGCATCGACGTCCTGGTCAACAATGTCGGGCTCGGGCCGGAAAACCTGGCGGAAAACGTCACCGAGGAAGATTTCGACCTGACGGTGAACGTCAACCTCAAGGGCACGTTCTTCACCACCCAGGCGGTGGGAAGGCTGATGATCGCCCAGAAATCGGGACGTATCATCAACATCAGTTCGCAGGCCGGCACGGTGACGCTGAAGGGCGAGGCGATCTACTGCATGACCAAGGCGGCGATCAACCATCTGACGCGCTGCCTGGCGGCCGAATGGGCGCAGCACAAGATCGCCGTCAACAGCGTGGCGCCGACCTTCATCTGGACCGACGGCACACGCCCCTCGCTCGCCGAGCCGGATTTCCATGCGCATGTGCTCGGCCACATCCCGCTCGGCCGCATCGGCGACCCGATCGATGTGGCGGGAACCGTGGTGTTCCTCGCCTCACCGGCAGCGTCGCTGATTACGGGGGCGAACATACTGGTCGATGGCGGCTGGTCGGTGGCGTAATTCTTGGGGAGACGATCATTGCCCAGTGATTTGGAGCGCCGTGCCCGCGAGTTTGCCACCCGGGCGCATGAGTCGATCGACCAGCGGCGAAAATACACGAACGAGCCCTATATCGTGCATCCCACCGCGGTCGCCGAAATCGTGCGTGGCGTGCCGCATACCGACGAAATGATCGCAGCGGCCTATCTCCACGATGTGGTGGAAGACACGCCCGTAACGATTGCCGAGATTGAAAACGAGTTCGGTCGCACAGTCGCGGACCTCGTCGGGTGGCTGACTGATGTCTCCGTGCCTTCCGACGGCAATCGTGCGGCACGCAAGACAAAAGATTTGGCGCACACAGCAGCCGCGCCGGCGCAGGCCAAGACGATCAAGCTTGCCGACCTCATCGACAACACGCGCACCATCGAGCTGCTCGATCCCGGCTTCTGGCGTGTCTACCGCGTCGAAAAGATCCGGCTGCTCGAGGTTCTGAGAGATGGCGATGCGACGCTGTGGAGGCGTGCCGCCGAGCAGTGCTCCATGCCGTCGGGTAGTCCGGCAAGCTCATGACGGCAGGCTGCGCCTAGCTCTTGTCGACGCTTGCCAGGAACCGCGCGAAGATCGGATCGAGAGGTTTCGGCATGGGTTGCGGGTCGAACGCGTTCGTTCGCCCTCTATTTGAAGGTGGCGATGGGCAGGAATTTCACCGCGGAGCCGGTGAAGCGGCGGTGATCGGATGTCTGTCCTCGCGGCTGGAATCCATCGAGATAGATCTGCTCCGGCGCTGTGCGGATGAAATTGGCGGCGATGACGGGCGCCGCTGCTGATCCGGTCCCGCCGGCGATGCCGCGACCGGTCAACGCGGCGGGCACAATGACGGCGGTGGTTTCGGGATCGAGACGCGGCTGGACGCGGTCGGCCTTGGGGCTGGTCCTGACGCGATCTTCGGATTTCGGTGCAGGAACCGCGGCGTGCTGGCCGGCCAGCCCATCGAGGCCGTTATCGGGGTGATGCATGGCCAGCAAGGCAGCGACGGCGTCGCCAGATTTGGCTGCATCCGGCTGGTGCGCCGGGCTCGTCTGGCTTTGCGGCCGCCATGTCGGCAAGGGGACGGTGAGCGCCACCATGTCAGGCGCAACGGCCGCTGGAGTGGGATCCGCGCTGGCTATTGCGAATGGTGCGGTTTGCTGGACCGGAATGCTGGCGGTGGTCTCGGCGCGCGGGGCGAAGGCCGGCAACGGCACCGTGTTGGGCGCCATCGCCATGACGATTGCTTCAGGCGTCCTCACCTTTTGCTCGGCGAGTGGTTCTTCAGCCGCACTGGCGGAAGCCACCTGGATGTCCACGCGCTGGGCTGCCTCCGGCGGCACGATGGCAATGCCCTGTCCGGCCGCCTTGGGCTCCACCGATTTGGCCGGCTTGCGTGGCGCCGGCGCCGCTTCGGCGACATCATCGGACTCGTCTGCGCCACCCAAAAGCGTCGCCAGCAGGCCACGCGACTTGCCCTGACCGCCGTCGGCGCTTGCCAGTTCGATGTTGGGCGTGCCGGCGCTCTTGCGCGATTTGTAGGCGGCAAGCGCCTGGCCATAGCCGGGCAGCGGCCTGCCGTCGCTCGGCACATGCAGCGTGTTGCCGTTCGGGAAGACCCTGGCGAGTTCCTGGCGGCTGATGCCCGGCCAATGCCGCACATTGCCGACATCCATATGAATGAAAGGCGAGCCGGAGGTCGGGTAATAGCCAACGCCGCCGCCCTGTATCTTGAGGCCGATGTCGCGCAGCTTCTTCAGCGGCACATCCGGCAGGAAGAAGTCCATCGCGCGGCCAACCATGTGCTGGCTTTCCCGAGCCACGCCCTTCGAGCGGCTGCGCAGCATGGCGTTGGTCGCCGGCGAGCGATAGGCGCTGACCACATGGATATAGGCTGTCGAGCCGCTGGCGCGATAGGCCTGCCAGACGAGGTCGAGCAGGCGCGGGTCCATTCGGGTCGGCTCGTTGCGGCGCCAGTCGCGTAGCATGACATTGATCTTCTTCAATCCCGACTGGTCGTAGCGGCCATTACGCTTGAAGACGATCTCGGCCTTCTCGCCGGTATGGAGATGTTGAATCCGCAAAGCGCGCGTCTCGGCGGACGCGGCGGTGACGCACAGGCAAAGGAACGCGACCACGATGGCCGGCAGCCATGTCCAACGGCGGGAAGCGCCGGGCGCGTTCTGTTCGCTTTCAATCACGTTCATGCCTTGCACATTGTTTCCGTTTCGGGCGATTTGACGTCTTCGCCGGATGCGGAGCCTTGTTTTCGAAGCGCTCGACCCGACAAGCAGGCCTGATCTGGCAGACTTGACCGGGCAGACGAGCATCCGTCCCCGTCCTATCGATGAACAGCATCTTGGTTAATCAATCGTGTCCGTGCCGGGAATGGGCCTTCCCGACAGGGGCGGATTGCCTGAAAGGCGTTCAGCCGATCGCTTCAGCGGAACAGATATTTCGAGACTTCCGGATTGCCGCGCCGCCACATCACATTGTCCAGGAAGTAATGGTGCACGTTGATGAAGATCCACGCGATGAAGAGGAAAAGCGACGAGCCGAGCACTGCCTTGTCGTAGGGAACCAGGTCAATCAGCATCATCGGCACCAGCCAGAAGCCGAGCGCGCCAAGAATTGCGCCAACCACGATGAAGGCCAGCACCCGCAGCCTGTATCGCGGTCCAAGAATGGACAGGATTTGCGATTGCGGCCTCTCGACGGCATCGGCGCGATCGCGCTCGACATTGGTCTGATAGCGCCAGACCACCGCCAGATACTGCAAGGAATGGAGCGCCGGCACCACGAGCAGCCAGAGCGGGTTCAGCGTCACGAACAGGATCCAGGCATAGAGGGACACGACGTAGGCGACGACGCCGTTATAGGGCAGCGCCCCACCATGCTTGCGCCAGCGATTGATGAACATCACGGCGGTTGCCGCCGAGGAGGCGGCAGCGACCGACATGGCGATGGTGAGGAGCCATGGCGGGACCGCGAAGGTGTAGTACTGCAAACCCCAGAATTGCCTTTCGCTGATCACCACATTCGTCTGCAGCCATGCGAACAGCCACACGGCGTAGCCGTTGAACAGCAACACCTTCTTGTCCTGATCGCTGAAGAATTTGCGCTTCAGCACGGCATCCACCATCAGCATGCCGTAGCCTTGCTTGACATAGTGCCAGCCGACGAAAAAGCCCATCGCGTTGGTTGCGTTGCCCAGCAGGCGAGCGTTGCCCGCCAGCGAGCCATAGGCAAAGAAGGCGGTCATGGCCAAGGGGACGACAATGCCGGCGATGATGTAGCGGATCTGGAGGTTGCGGCTGTAACCGTCGCCGCGCACCTTGCGCGCGAAGTTGCGGTAGAAGATCTGGTACGAATGACCGAAATGCGGCTGGTTTATGAGGTGCGAGAGCAGGAACATCGTCAGCGTCACGGCAGCTTCGTACCGGAGCGGCAGAAAATACAGCACCGGCAGGATGACAAGCGCGCTTCCGCCAAGCATGAAAAAGTCGATGAACGGACCAAAGAGATATTTTTGCGGCGTGGCCGCGACCGAGGCTGGGGCATCTGCCGAAAGGTGAAGTGCCATGGTGCCTTCTCCCTGTGATCGTTTATCTGGCCATCGACGCTCAACTTGAACGGGGTTTCACGCAATTCCTGACGACCAAGCTAGGTCGGTACCGTGTGCAGCGAGGCTTTCTCTATGCGTCCGGCAATAGCCCATATGATCAGGGTCGCCAGTACCGAAGCATATCCGTCAATCCCGTAATGCCAAGCCAGTTGGACGGCGCCGAGCTGAATTAGGATCAGAAAGGCGACGCCAGCCCAGCGCAGCAGGCCGCCGAAGCGCCAGAGATAGATGGCATTTAGAGTTGCAATAGCGACGTGCAGCGACGGAAAAGCTGAGATGCCACCGCCCAATCGGGGACCCTTCGAAGTTACATTGGCAAACAGAACCTCCTGCACATGGACAGACCAGACAGGATAGATGGCGTCGATTGTTCGAAGGTGGTTCATCAGCGGAGAAAATGTAGCGTCACCGTAGAAAGGCATGACAAAGGCCGGCCCGACGGACGCAAATATCGTTGCTGCAAGATTTCCCAGCAGTGCCCAGGTCAGGACGTAAGTTACCAGGTATTGCGAACGGATCCGTTGATCTCTGATTGAAAAAATGACGCAAAAAAGCACGATGAACATCACCACCAGCCAAAGACTGTAGACGAAATTCAAGATAAAAATCAGCGGACCGTACCCAAACAAGGGGTGCAATACCAACCATGCATCGACGCCGCCATGGATTGCCCTGTCGATCGCCATGATGGTGGTGTCGGCATAGAATGGCACAATCCTGCTGATACCGCCCTTCAAGCTGGTGAAAAGGGAGAAAAACACCGGCAAGGCCAACACGACCGGAAGGCCTATGATCATCCGGTAAGGCAATTCATAGGCGACCAGCCGGTCCCTCAGCGCGGGGAACAGCCGTGGCGGCCGCTCAAGCATGACGTGTACCGAAATCAAAGCGAACAGGATAACCGTCACGCCTGAGCCAAATAGCAGGAACGGTCGACTGTAGAGTACAAGATCGACTGCGATGGTCCAACGTGCAGCGACGGCGAGCGCTATCAGAACGTAGACAGCCAACGTAACAAGAAACGCCATGTTGGCGTGCCATGCCGTCGAACTGCCGCGAAGTACCGCCCCCACCATTGACATCATTTGGCCATCGACCTGGCACTCTGAAGAAGAAGCAATGCCCCAGCCGTTATGTGAGGCGCCACTTTCGGATTGATTTCTTTTTGATGATTGGTAGCGGTGGCGGTTCGGCGCTGATAGTTGTCGAAGCTGGTTTGTCGGCAACAGCCGCGAACGAGATAGCCACGGCGCCAACGATCAATCCAGCCGTCAGCCAAGCCACTGCCGATCGGTAGTCCGGAACCATATCCAAGCCCTCTATTCGCACATGGACTGCCCGCGTTTCCAACCGTGAGCGGACTGCCAGAATTCAGTTGAGCTGATTCAAGATTCCGGAACTGGTAGCGACCACCAGCGCCGAATAAATCTGCATGGCCATGGCGCAGATGGCAGCTGCCGATATCGGCACGCCGAAGGGTACGACGCCTTTGCGATCCATGTGCTCGACATAATGGCGAAATAGTCCCGCCGGCAGCAAAAATGGGTTCTTGACCAGCGCGGCCGTGGCGATCGCAAAGACCAGCAGCAACACGGAAAAAACGGCAAGGTTGCTTCCGCCAATCAGAAAGGGCGTGACGCTCAACAGCTTCACATCGCCGGCTCCAATCTTGCGCAAGAGCCAGAACGGAAAGAGTGCGGCGAACAGGATGAGACCGCCAAGCGCGCTGATGCCCATCTCGACCCACGAGCCAGTCTGCAAGGAGTGCAACTGCAGCGCGCCAAGTCCGAGGCAAAGCAACAGCAGGACGTCACGATTGGTGATCTTCTGCACGGTGAAATCCGTCCAGGCGATTTTTGCAAGGAGCAGTATGGCTAAGGCTTTGAACAGGAGCGCAGCGGTGAGCAGCATCGGACAGGCTACCGTTCTATGTTCTGCACGCTGGACGACAACAGCTTCAGATTGTTGGCGACGGTCGGATCGTTGGGCGCCAGTTCATAGGCCTTGAGGAAATTCGCGCGTGCATCCTGCAGCTTGCCGCGCAGCAAGTAGGAATAGCCGACATTGTTGTAATATTCGGGTGACGCCCCCATCAGCTTGAAGGCTCGGCCATACGCCCGGTCGGCGAGGTCGAAGCGGTGGATGCGGTCGCACGAAGCGGCCAACCCCATCCAGGCGCCACCATCATTGGGCGCGAGTTGCGTCGCCTTGAAGAACAACGCACCGGCATTGCCGTAATTTTCGGCACGGAACTGGTTCTTGGCTTCGGCCACGGCCTGGTCCGAGGCGTAATATTCGACGTTGCCGACCGTCTTCAATCCATCGAAGGCATCGCCAAAAGACGTCACGTCGCCTTTCGACGGCTCGTTGGTGCGGACGACACCATCTGTGGTGTCCGCGCCATTTGTCTGACAGCCGACAAGCGCCATCATCAGCAGACTGGCTGCGGCTGCGACTGCGAGGCGCATTGGCCCTGTCATTTTATCCCCCAAGAGTCGTCCGACTCTTTTTTAGAATCAAAGCATATATCCATTTAGAAGAAAATGCCCTTCATGCGGATGATCACCGGCAACATGATCACCATCAGCACCACTGGGAAGATGCACAGCCCCAAGGGGATCATCATTTTCACGGGCAGTGAGTTGGCCTTCTCCTCGGCGCTCAGAATCCTCTGTCCCCGCATTTCCTCGCTGTAGACGCGCAATGCATCCGTCAAACTGGTGCCTAGTTCTTCCGATTGCCGGAACAGAACGGCCAACGCCCTTGCCTCTTCAAGCCCGATGCGGTCGGCAAGTTCGCGCAACGCGTCTCGCAGAGGCTTTCCCGCGCGCAGTTGCAAATTCATGATCGCAAGCTGGATGCCCAGCCATTTGTGCGTGCCGGCTAGTTCCGAACCAACGCGCTCGACCGCTGCCTCCAAGCTCATGCCTGCATCGGCGCAGGTGATCATCATATCCATGAAATCCGGGAATCCACGGCGATAGGTTTCCTTCTGCGCGTTCTCGAAACGATCGAGCAGAATGCTAGGGATGACTATGCACCCGAGGCCCAACAGGGCTGCGCCGGCAAGCGCGAAGAACCCTGGCAGATGCGGTGGCAACACTCGCGAGAGGAAAGCATATGCCAGCAAAAATCCCACACACACCGCGGCGAGCCGCGATAAAGTATAGATCAATGGAGCGCTGGGCTTATAAAAGCCGGCGCGAAATAGCTTTGCCTCAAGCGCGCTCGGCTCTTCCCGCTCCTTCTCAATGCTTCGAAAGTATGCGTCGACCGGCCGTTGCGCAGCGATCTTGGCCAACTCGTCCTGACCCGCGAGTGAGCGCGGATCGACCGCGCCTTCGCCCATCAGGCTTCGCGCGACCAGCTTTCGCGTCTGCAGGGCTGGCAAGAAGACGAGCCCGCCAAACAGGAAAAGCGCCACCGCAGCCACGAAGACCGCGGTGGAGACCAGAAAGCCCAGGTCGTTGAGGTTCGAGAGCAGGTTGATGGCAGGCTCCTCAAAAGTCGAAATTGACCATCCGATACATGATGTAGTCGCCCAGCAGAGCCCAGACGCCAAAGCCCAAGAACACGGGCATAATCATCGGGTCGTGCCACACCTTGCCATAGTAGGCCGGGGCAGTGACCTGAAGAATCAGGAACATCACGATTGGAAACAGCGAGATGATCCAGGCCGACACCCGCCCCTCGGACGAAAGCGCCCTGATTTTCATTCGCAACTTCTGCCGCTCCCTCAGAACCGAAGAAAGATTAGCGAGGATTTCGGTGAGATTACCGCCTGTCTTGGACTGGATGGAGAGCGCTATCGAAAGCAGGTGAAGCCCCTCGAATCCGACTCGCTGGGACAGTTTTCGCACGGCTTGCTCGATGCTCAGGCCAAAGGTGATTTCGTCGGACACAATGCCGAATTCCGTCCCCAGTGGATCAGGCATCTCGCGCGCCACGAGGCCAACCGCCACCGAGGCTGGATGTCCGGCGCGCAACGAACGCACGATCATGTCGAGTGCGTTCGGAAGTTGCTTGGCGAATTTCTGTATTCGCTTGCCGCGGGCGCGGCGAAGCACGAGGAGAGGCAACACAAACCCGACGAACAGAAACTCGATGAGCGCTACTACGCCCGATAACCGGAAGACAAACGACAGCAGCAGCGCCAACGCGAGCCCGGCACAGATGAATATGCCGGCAAAGGTGAGCGGGTTTCCGGTGATGCCGGACTGGGTGTAGAGCCTGTTCAGGCCGATCATCCCAAAAATAAAGTCACCGGATTCCGTCAATCCGCGCTCGCGCAGCAGGTTTTGCAAGGTTCGTTCGGCCGGAACTTCGTCAGACAACCGCCTCAAGCGGCGATTGATGGCGCCCACCGCCGCTCGACGTCCGGCAAAGGAAAGATAGAGAGCCTCGCCGGCGAGGATGACCGATGCTGCCGCAAGGGCATAGATAAAGTAAAGCAGTTCCTGGCCGGTGAGCATCACAGGGCAACCTGCGGGTTGAAGGCGTCCTTGGCGAAATGGTGCCCTAGCGTTGCTGCTTCCGTTGCAAATCTCGGCCTCACGCCTGTGGCACGAAAATCGCCGATAATCGCGCCGTCGGCGCCGACGTCGCGCCGGACGAAATGGTAGATTTCCTGGAGCTGCACGACATTGCCCTCCATCCCGGTGATTTCCGAGATTGATGTCACGCGCCTGCCGCCGTCGGACAGCCGTTGTGTCTGCACGATGATGTCGATGGCCGAAGCAATCTGCGCGCGAATGGAGTCGTGGGTCATCGGCATGCCGGCCATGCCCACCATCTGCTCCAGCCGTGAGATCCCATCGCGCGGGGTGTTGGCGTGGATGGTGGTCATCGAGCCTTCGTGACCGGTGTTCATTGCCTGCAGCATGTCGAACGCTTCCTCGCCGCGCACCTCGCCGACGATGATGCGGTCGGGCCGCATGCGCAGCGCGTTCTTGACCAGTTCACGCTGGCGAACCTCGCCTTTGCCTTCGACACTGGGAGGGCGTGTCTCCAGCCGGCCGACATGCGGCTGCTGCAGTTGCAGTTCCGCCGCATCCTCGATGGTGATCAGGCGTTCCCTGGATGGGATGTAGCTCGACAGCGCATTGAGCAAGGTCGTCTTGCCGCTGCCGGTGCCGCCGGAAACCAGGATCGACTTGCGTGCCTGAACGGCGATCCGCAGCAGATCGATCATCGGCTGCTTGATCGAATTGAGCGCCATCAGGCGTTCGAGCGAGTATGGATTTTTCGAGAACTTGCGGATAGAGACCAGCGGGCCATCCACTGAAATAGGCCGCACCGCGATGTTGACGCGAGAACCGTCCTCGAGCCGGGCGTCGACCATCGGCGACGATTCATCGACGCGGCGGCCAATGGCGGAGACGATCTTGTTGATGATGCGCAGCAGATGCGCCTCGTCACGAAAACGGATGGCCGTCTCCTCAACCAGGCCCCGCCGTTCAATAAAGACGCGCTTGTGGGTGTTGATCATTATGTCGGTAATGGTGTCGTCCTTGAGCAACGGCTCGATCGGCCCGAGCCCTAGCATCTCGTCGGCGGTATCGCTGGTCAGTTGATCGAGTTCGCGTGCATTCAACGGCACATTTCGATTTCGGACGAATTCGCGAACGATCGGACGGATCTCATTCAGGATCTCATCCTTGGAGGCACTTTCAAGAGCGGTCAGATTGAAACGATCGATGAGGTGGCGATGAAGCTCGACCTTGAGCGTCAGAAAACCGTCCCCTTGGGACTCGATGTCGGCAGCTGGCGAAAGGGCCGGCGCAACAGGCAGCACCGCCAACGATTCGACCTTAGTGGCTGTCGGCTGTTCGCTCGCCCCCTTGATAAATCGCCCCAGCATAATGGCCTATGCTCCCCTTCGACGCATATTAGTTGAAACTAAACATTAACCACATGCGGCACAAGCGCCCTAACGCCTGCGCGCGGTCAATACTTTCAACATAGTTAAGGACCGTCGCCGGAAAATATCGTTTTTATTTCAGCCCCTGCGCCACTCGGACATCGTGGTGATTTAAGCTGTGGAGCATTCCGCAACCCTTGCGTGCTTTGGGCATCTGGCGATCCGGCAACCTTCCCCTAACCCCTTAGATATAAAGGAATATGCTATATGGCTAAAGTAGTGATAGCTTGATTAGCTCGGCGACACAATTGTGAACGAATGGTTAAGAGCGCTTGAAAAATTAGACGAATCAAGCTCTTGCTGGAATTTAACGGCGCCGCGAACTCGCAAGTTGATGTATTGGAAAGTTAAGGAACCATTAATCCCGTTTGACTCCGCAAATTCTCGAGACCTAGGATCGAGATGACGGGGGATGCTTGGGTATGGGGTTCATCCTTGGCTCTGTCTCGTCGGGTTCAAACCTCCAAAGGGAGAAATTGACATGAAGAAGCTCATGACGATGACCCGGCAGTTCCGCGACGACGAAAACGGCGCTGCTATGGTCGAATATTCCATCCTGGTCGGCATCATCGCTGCAGCGTCGCTGCTCGCGATCCTCGCCATCGGCGGCTGGGTTGGCGATCAGTTCACCGGCCTTTGCGCAAATCTGAATAACAAGGGCGTCAGCGCTACCGGCACCGGCACCGGTTCTTGCTCGCCGTAACCAAATACTTCTGGGTCGGGATCGTTCGATCCCGACCCAAGCTTCTGCATCAGAAAGAGACTAGCATCGCCCGTGGGGGGCGATTTGGGGTGGGAAGATGCGTGCCAATACTCTCATCATGATTGTTCTCGCCGGCGTGTTCGGCGTCCTGGCGGTGGTGCTTGCCAATATCTGGCTGGCCGGTCAGCGCAGTGCGATGGCGCAGTCGAACGGCACCCTACGCGACACGGTCGTGGTGGCGGCAATGCCGCTGAAATTCGGCGACGCTCTGAGCGCCGACAAACTGCGCGAAATTCCCTGGCCGGCAGGCGCGATACCAGCGGGAGCGTTCAAGACGACAAAGGATGCCCTGGCCGGCGAAGGCACGAGGCAGGCGCTCCAAGCGATTAGCGTCAACGAACCTATCCTCACCAGCAAGATTACAGGCCCAGGCCAGCGCGCCACGCTTTCGGCAGTGCTCGGCGACGGCATGAAAGCCGTTTCCATTAGGGTCAATGATGTGCTCGGCGTCGCCGGCTTTGTCTTCCCGGGCGACCGGGTCGACATACTTTTGACACGCACGGTGCGTGGCGACGACGGCGCCGACAAGAGTTTTGTCGATGTGTTGCTGCAGAGCATGAAAGTGCTCGCCATCGACCAGGTGGCCGATGTCAGCAAGGACAACCCGACAGTGGTCAAGTCCGTAACGCTCGAAGCCAGCACCAAGGACGCGCAGAAGCTGACCCTCGCTGCTGGCGCCGGCCAGTTGTCGCTGGCGCTTCGCCAGGCCGCGGCCAGCAAGGGCGAGACGACCGAACGTGTGACGCTCTCTGATCTGACCGGCGATACGCCTGACGATGTCGCCAAAAGGCAGGCCGAGCTCGACAAGAAGGCAGCGGCGGAAGCCGCGGCTGCCGAGGAGCGCAAGCGCGCGGATGACAAGATTGCCGGACTGACCCAGGCTGTTGAGAAAGTGGGAAGTCGCCTTGACGAGTTGGGCAAGGTCAAGCCGGCTCCGGCCGTGGCATCAGCGCCGGAAGTACGCGAAGTCGTCAAGGAAGTGGTCAAGTTTGTGCAGCCGGAACCGCCGAAGAACGTGTCCGTAGGCGTGTTTCGGGGGGTGAAGCTCGAGACATATGACGTACCGCGACAACCATGATAAGATACGGCTAATGACGTGGGGCTGCCAGCGGTAGCAGCAGTGGGGAGACGGGGATGCAGGGGTTTTGCGTAAGGTTGGCTGCGGCCGCGTTGTCCTGTCTGGCGCCGTTGTTGCTAACGAGCGTTGCGGCCGGTGCGGCCGACCGATTCATCGACGTGTCGAACCCCAGCGTCCATCGTATTTTCCTGCCGGTGTCGCAATCGGTGACGATCCAGGTGAGCGCCAATCTGGGCGATATCGTCGTCGGCGACGAGAAGGTCGCCGATGCCCAGCCTATGACCGACCGCACGCTCTATGTCATCGGCAAGGGCGCTGGCACCACCACGGTCAATCTGTTCTCACCTGAAAAGCGCTCGCTCGGCGTCATCCAGATCGAGGTCGGCCTCGACGTAAGCGACATGGCGCAGGCGATCCGCCAGGTGGCGCCACGGGCGCGCATCGAAATCGGTTCGATCAATGGCAGGGTCAGGCTTGGCGGCCACGTCAAGGATGGCGCCACGCTGGCGGCGATCATGGAAGTGGCGCAGCAATATGGTCCCGACGCTATCATCAACTCCGTCACCGTGGATGACAGCCAGCAGGTCAACCTCGAAGTGCGCGTGCTGGAAGCCAAGCGCAACGCCGGCCGCGACCTTGGTGTCTCGATCAGGAGCACGAACAGCAGGGGGACGACCCGAACCGGGACGGGCGTTGCGGCTGTCGACAGTGACAATGTGGTGCTCGGACCGGGCGATCTGCTCTCCGGCCTGCTCTCAAACAGCAACCCGTTTGCAGCACTGATCACCCGCGTCATCGACAGCAACATCAAGGTCGATCTGATCATCGAGGCGCTTGAGGCCAAAGGCGTGGTGCGCACGCTGGCCGAGCCCAACCTCACCACGCTTTCCGGCGAGCCGGCCAGCTTCAACGCCGGCGGCCAGGTGCCGATCCGCAGCGTCGATGCGAATGGCCAGGTCCAAGTCGAGTTCAAGCAGTTCGGCGTCAATCTCCAGTTCACCCCGGTCGTGCTCGCCGACGACAAGATCCATATGAAGCTGTCGCCTGAAGTGAGCGACCTGACCGGCTTCACCACTGCAGGCGACCCGATCTTCACCAACCGCAAACTCGACACCGTTGTTGAGTTGCGCGACGGCCAAAGTTTCGCCGTCGGCGGACTTCTGTCCACCAAGACCACCAAGTTGCAGAACCAGGTGCCGTGGCTCGGCCAAGTGCCGGTGATCGGCACGCTGTTCCGCAATTCGAGCAACCAGAAGGAAGAAACCGAGCTGGTCGTCATTGTCACCCCGCACATCGTGCGGCCGGTGAAGCCCGGCGAACAGCTGGCGACGCCGTTCGACAAGACGCGGCCCGCCAACGATCCGGAATTCTTCGTGCTCGGTCAGCTCGAGGTCAACAAGGACATGATCCGCAAATATGAGACGGGCGACGGTGTCACCGGCCCCTATGGCCACATGCTCGACTTTAAATCGAAGGACAAGATGCTCTATGTCAAGAAATAGCGCCTTGATCCTCATTCTGTGCGCCGGTGGGCTTTCGGGCTGCGCCGCGGACTATCTGAACCACTACGACTCGGTGACCCTGGCCGCCGGCGACACGCAGAAATACAATTCGCTGCTGCAGACCGTCGATCCGCTCAATCCGGCTTCGAAGAACACGCATATCGAAGGCGACGGCACGCGCGCTGCACTTGTTGCGCACAACTACAAATTTCCGCCGCCGCCACCACCGCCGCCGGCGATTACGGTCAATGTCGGTGGGTCCGGTGTGACGACGTCGCAGTGAACTGAACGGAAGGATGCGGAGGGCGCCGGGCATGCGAGGGCCCTTGGTGCAAGAAAGCAGAGAGTAAGGTCATGTTGGGGACCATTCGTGCCTTCTGGAACGATCAACGCGGCATAGCGATGATCCTGGTGGCGATCATGTTGCCTGTGCTTATCGGCTTTGCTCTGCTCGCCATCGATATGAGCCGGGCCAACGGGCTTCACAATGATCTCCAGAAGGGCGTGGATGCATACGCACTCGCGGCTGCCGCCGAGTTGGACGGCAATGTCGACGCGATCACACGAGCCAACCGTGCAATCGACAATCTCCTGACCAACAGTACCAAGTTTTCAACTTCGGATAATCACACGCTGGTGCGCGCCGATCTGACCATCACATACCTGTCGGGTATACCTGCCAGCGACAGCACTATGTTGAGCGCCGCAGGCGTCGAGCCCGGCGGCAAAAACTGGAGCACCACCGACCCCAAGCTGGCCAAGTTCGCTGAAGTAACGGTGAACCCATCCGGTGTAGCGGATGGCGCGGGAGCCTTCGCGACGATCTTCCCTGCGAGCTTCATCGGCAGCAAGGACACGATAGACATACAGCCACAGGCAGTAGCTGGATTCACCAATGCGTTGTGCCAATTCACCCCGATGTTCATCTGCAATCCATATACAAGTCTGGGTGCATTGCAGACGGCGCTGACAGGAACCACCAAGCCCATGATCTGGCTCAAGGAGCAGCAGGGCGGAAACAATGCGCAATACGGCCCGGGCAACTATGGCTTCCTGACAACCCCGGAAGGCGACAAGTCGACGCAAAAACTGACGGAGATGTTTGCCGTAACCAGTCCTCCGGCCTGCTTTGGCCAGAGCGGCGTCACAACCCGCCCCGGCACTATCCCTCCGGTAAACGACGGCATCAATACGCGGTTCGACATCTATCCTGGCGGGAATAGCGGCAAACTGGTGCCGGCCACGGCTCCACCAGCTCCGAATGTCCGAAAGGGCATGGTTGCCAAGAATGCAGGCAAAAACAACTGCAGCTATACCGCGCCCAGCAACGGACAAGCGAGCAGCTACAAGGCACTGCCACGGGACAATTGTTTCTACCAAACGGGCGCGGGAGCTTGTACGCAGGCGGGGGTTCTAGGCGACGGAACGTGGGATTTCGATACCACTGCAACGAGCTATTGGAAGGTGAACCATCCGGGTGCGACAGCACAAGCAAAGGCAGCCTTGCTGACAAAATGCGGTGCTTCGCCGAGCCGTTATTGTGTCTACCAATATGAGGCTAGCAATCTCAATATGGTTAGCGGATCCGAGAAAACGGCGCCGCAATGCAACAACACGACGCAGCCTGTCGACAGGCGGCTGATTTATGTCGCGGTTATTGACTGCGTTGCCAATACGGTCAAAGGCGGCAACCAGACCTTGCCGGTGCAGGCATTTGCCAGCGTGTTCGTGACTGAGCCAGCGGGCGGGCCACCTAACGCCGACATCTATGGCGAGATCGAGGATATCAGCACGGTCGTGGGCCAAGGCACGCTGAAGAAGCTTCAGCGTAACGAAGCTCAATTGTATCGATAGCGCCATGCTGATCATGCTTAGGCAAATGATCCGGAAATTCCACCAGGACGACAAAGGCGCCGCCCTGGTCGAGGTCGCGATCACCGTTCCCTTGGTGCTGCTGCTGTCGGCGGGCGTGTTTGAATTCTCCAACATCCTGAACACACGCCTGCTGCTGGCAGCTGGCGTGGAGGACGGGGCTCGCTATATGGCGCGCTGCAGCGACAGCAACTGGAACAATTGCGTTACGTTGGGGACAAATCTCGCCGTGAACGGCGTCACCGTCGGCGGCAGCGCCAGGGTCACGGGATGGACCACGCCAGAAGTCAACGTCACCGTGACCCATACGCAGGCGGTCGACGGCAGTGGAAACCAGCTCTACCTGAGCAACACGGGCAACGTGGACGTCGTTAAGGTCAGCACCACGCTGCCCTACAGCGGCGTCGTGTTTTGGGATTTTCTGGGTTTTGGAACGATCGACATCACCGTATCGCATCAGGAGCGCGTCTTCGGATGGTAACGGAGAAAAGAAGATTCGGAGTGGAGCAGTCGGGCACTACGATGGTCGAAATGGCCATCGCCATGCCATTGCTGCTCACCCTTGTGCTCGGGTTTGTCGACTTCGGATACGCCTACTACCAGTGGAACGCAGGTAACAAGGCCGTGCAGGCCGGAGCGCGGCTGGCGCAGATATCCACACCCATCGCCGTCGGGCTTCCGCTGGAAGCGAAAACGCCCAGTGATTCCCTGCTTGTGGGAACAGCAGTCCCGGCCGGCACGTATGATTATGTCTGCACTGCAAGCGCAGCAGGCGTCGCTTGTTGCAGTATCGGAGCAGGCATGTGTCTTCCCGCAAATGCGAGCCAGGCCTCGTTCGATGCGATTTATAACGGCACGGCCAACCGTGCCGGAATGCTTGACTTCCTGCCGATGCTGGAGAAGTCGCAGGTGCGGATAGAATATGCCGCCTCTGGCCTCGGTTACTGGACGCGACCCAATGGGCCGGTGCCGACAATCACGGTCAGCATCACCAATCATCCCTTCCAGTTCTTCTTCCTGGGCGGACTGCTCGGGTTCGGAACCATCACCATGCCCTCCATGCTGAGCACGGTCACGGGCGAAGACATGAAGAGCACCTTTCCATGAACGCCATCAACACCAAGGTTACGCCGACCAAGCGAAAGCAGGTGGCGCTGTTCTCTTCGGATCCGAATTTCAAGCGCGATGTCGCGACGCGGCTCGATGCGCTGGCGATCTATGATGTCCGGATTTCCGAGACGGATGATTTTCTCAAAGGCCCTCCGGCCGATACGCGCCCCGGCATCGTCATCCTCGATCTCGGCGGTGGCGATTTGCTCGGCAGAGCCGGCATCGTCGAGGCCCGCGCGCTGTGGGCTTCCGTGCCGCTGATCGCGGTTTCCGACGAACTGACGTCGGAACAGACGCGCGTTTTGGTGCGCATGAACGCCTCGGACTGGCTGCACAAGCCACTCGACGGCAAGGAACTGCTCAATGCGGTGACCTTCCACGATACCGGCAACCAGGGCACCAAAAGCCGGATCATCACCTTCATCAGCGCCAGCGGCGGCGCCGGCGCCACGACGCTGGCGCTGTCGGCGGCCGAATTCCTGGCCACGAAATCGGCTGAGCGCGCGGCTTCGACCTGCCTGGTCGATCTCGATTTCCAGAGCGCCAATTGCGGCGCCTATATCAACCAGTTCAACCAGTTCGACCTGACGGGCATCATCGCTCAGCCGGAAAGGCTCGATGTCGAGCTGATGGATGTGATCAAGCTGACGCGCCCGTCCGGTCTTACCCTCTATGCGTTCGAGAGGCCGCAACTGCCCTTCGAGCCGCGCGGCAGCGATTTCGTCTTCCGGCTTCTGGACCTCGTCGCCTACCGGTTCGACGACATCGTCATCGACCTGCCCAATATCGAAACGCCCTGGCACAATTCGGTGCTTTCGACCAGCGACGAGATCTTCATCGTCTTCGAGCTCAACGTCGCTTCGCTGCGGCAAGGCAAGCGGCTCTACAAGAAGATCCGCGAGCTGCGCGGCAATGCGGTCAGCATCACGCTCGTCGCCAACAAGCACAAGCGCAAATGGTTCGGGAACCATTTTTCGCGCAGCGAGCTCGAGAAGATCTTCAAGGCGCCACACATCAAATCGGTGGCGCTGGACAACGCTCTTCTGACCGATGCCTTGAACCGCGCGATCCTACCCTCCGAAGTGGATGGCCGGGCGCGCTTCAACAAGGATTTGAAGAAGATGTTCAAAGAGCGGCTTGATGACGCTGCCAAGTAGATATCGGATCGCCCCAGGGCTGGCCGGCGCTTGCGTGCTCAGCCTGGCGCTGGTGCTGTCCGCCCAAGGCTCCGCTCAGGCGCGGTCGGGACTTTCGGACCGGCCGCCGTTGCCGGCAATGGGGCCGAGCCTGCGCAAGGCCGTTGCTTTCGCAACCACCGAGCAGCCGGGAACGATCATCATCCGCAAGAACGAGAAGGCGCTTTACCTGGTGACCCGCCAGGGCCAGGCGCTGCGCTATCAGATCAGCGTCGGGCGTGACGGATTTGGCTGGACCGGGGTGGTGAAGGTCGGGGCCAAGACGGAATGGCCGCAGTGGCGCCCGCCCCGAGAAATGCGCGCCCGCCAGCCGGAGCTGCCGGAGCTGGTGCCTTCGGGCCCGTACAACCCGCTCGGCGCGCGGGCGCTGTATCTGCTTCGGGACGGACGCGACACGCTCTATCGCATCCATGGCACCAATGATCCCTCAGGTGTCGGCTTCGACGGTACGTCGGGCTGCTTTCGCCTTACCAACACGGATGTGATCGATCTTTTCAAGCGCGTGCCTGTGGGCACCAAGGTGGTGGTTCAATGACAACGATCAGCGATCCAGACGTACCGACTGTAGCCGCCGAGCCGCTTGAACCGCAGCTGCTCGACAGGGATGCGAGCCGGTCGCGGCTGGCCGTCGTGGTCGGCGTCGGATTGACGCTGTTTGCCGTCCTGAATGCCACGGCCGCCGTCTATCTCTACCGGGGCATCAACGACCTGCGCACCGTGGAGGGGGCGTCTCGAAGAACTCGGTACGTTCGAGCAACGGATCGTTGCCCGGCTCGACACGGTCAACAACGGCTTTCAGAGCCGGTTCGAAAAACTGGACAGCCAGTTGCAGGGCAGTTTCAACGAAGTCAACGGCAACATAGCCCGGTTGGAACAGAACCTTCCATTGGCCGGCGACGCCGGCGTCTCGAGCGCACCGGAACCCGTCGTCACGACGAGTACAGTGGCGGAGGCGTCTCCTGATACCGAAGTCGCGGCCGAACCCACAATTATCGATACACCGCGGCCCCCAAAGAGGAGGGTTGCCGCCGCGCCCCCTGCCCCTAATCCGGGCTACCAGCGAACGGAAACGCCGGACGGCAAGGTTTACTATCGCAAGATCAATTGAAAGAGGCGGGATGAATGCGGGCGAGATTGGCGCCCTCTCGAATGCCCCGCCAGCTGGACTAGAAGTCGCGCCGCAAAGCAATAAGGCGCACTGCCAAGGTTTCGCCATGCTGCCGGGCTTCGCGAAGGAACGCGACATGACAGTAAGCGCAGGCGGCAAAGCCCAGAACGAGCACCAGGCTGTTCTGCCAAGTAAAATCGACCTTCAGTGCGAATTGGAGGCCGTTGGACATCGGAATTGCCGCGAGCGTGCTCGCCGTCTCCGAATGACTGCTGGAAGCGATCATGAGCCCGGCGAATAGCAGGGCAACGTGGTTGGCCAGGAAGAAGGCGGTCGCCCGCTTCATGTGGCAAGCGTGCCAGCACACCATTGCCGCCGTAACCAGGATGACGGCATCCAGGCCCATTGAGCCGCCGAGATCCAGGTTGATCTGTTGCCAGAACATCGCCGACAAGGGGCGCAGTTCAAGCCATATCCTCCACATGGCAGGGCTGGCGGGATAGGCTCCGAGCAGCATGGTCGATATCCGTTCGCACGCCAGAATCATCAGGATGAGAGCTGGAAAAGCGAAGAGTAATATCGGCCTGCGCTTCATTTTATCCTCGAGAATCTGGCATCAGCATAGATCGCAAAGATTGCGCGAGGCTTAACGCAAAAGCGCCACTACGGCCGTGCTTGCGAGTTCATAAGGCAACCCGATACTCAGCATCGGTCCTTGATGCAGCCGCGCCATGATCTTGGCCGGAACGTCATCAGATTTTCGACCGCGCGCTTTCAGCCCCGGCGGGCGTGACACGATCCTGCCGGCCTTGAGCCATTTGTGCGTTTGGACTTTTCCACATCAGGCGGCGTTTGGCCGAAGCTGGTCGACCCCAATTTTGTGCCATTTTTGCTACATTTCCCAACCTTATGGCTTAAATCTCTAATTTAGATTGCCCTAAATTAATATTCGCTCACATATTTCTTGAAATTGTTGGATAGTCGCCTGAGGCGGGCTCAGGCTTGGTTCAGCGCTCGAAAAGGGCGTGGGGGAAACGTTGGGGCGGGGTAAATGAATACGACAAGCATCTCGACTATAGGCAAGCGCCTTGGTCTTTTGATGGCAGCTACGATGCTGACCTGTGCAAATGCGAATGCTCTTACGCTTAAGGAAGCGATGGCGGTTGCCGTCGAATCCAATCCCGAGATCGGCCAGGCCATAGAAAATCGCGAAGCAATCGAGTTCGAATTGCGCCAGGCGAAAGGGCTTTATCTCCCCAGTGTCGACCTGGAAGCGTCGGCAGGGGCTCGCCGCCTCGACAACTCGTCGCGACGCGCTCTCGACATAGAGCACGACGCGCTTTATCCGGCGGAAACCGATTTGACGGTTTCGCAAACGCTCTATGACAGTGGCGCAAGGCGAGCCGAATTGAACCGTCAGGCCTCGCGCGTCGACGGCGCGTCGTTTCGTGTGCTGGAGCGGTCAGAATTCATCGGGCTCTCGGTCGTCCAGGACTACCTCGAATACATGCTTCAGGCTTCTATCGTATCAGAGGCAAAGAAGAACCTGGGCTTCCATCAAGGGATTCTCCACGACATCCAGGAAGGCATTGCTGGCGGCGGGTTGAACGAAGCCGACCGGCAACAGGCTGAAGAGCGTCTGTTCGCGGCCAAGGCCCGCATGCAGGAAGCCTCGGAAGAGCTGGAGGCTTCAAGGATACGGTTCTTCAAGACCGTCGGGAAGCCACTCACCAATGCATCGAGGCCGGCCGATGTTTCCGGCGCGCTGCCAAGGTCTCTGGACGATGCGATTGGCCTTGCGCGGGAGAGCAATCCGCGCGTCCATATGGCCGACAGCGATATCGCAGCGGCGGCCTCGCTGGTGGACGCGGCGCGCGCGAAATACGGCCCCTCGATCGTCGCCGAAGGCGTCGCTCGGGCTGGGTACGACATCGACGGCGACAATGGAGACACGTCCGACCTGCAAGCACGGCTGGTGCTGCGGTGGAACCTGTACCGGGGCGGCATCGACAAGGCCAATGAGCAGGAGCAGATCCGCCGCACCAGCGAGCAACGGCTTGCCCAGCACCAGGTGCTGCGGGAAATCGAAGAAGCCGTTCGCACGTCATGGGATCGCCGCTTCCGGCAGGCCGACCTGGCAAAGACCCTGAAGCTGCAAGCCGCTTCCAGCGAGAAACTGGTTGCGTCCTATCGCGAGCAATTCAAGGTCGGGCAGCGCTCGCTGCTCGATGTGCTGGATGCGCAGAATACGCGGTTCAACACGGCAACATTGGCGGACACCGCATCCTATGCCTCTCTCTTTGCCCAGTATCGGCTTCTGGCAGCGACCGGGCAGTTGCTGAAAACGATGGACATCCGCCCGCCGAAGCAGGCCGCGGCCTACGCACGAACCGAGTTCGCGGCACCGGAAACGGCCGACACCGAAACCTATGCGCGGACCCCTTCGGAACAGAAGAATGACGTGCCGTTCGATATCCTGGCACCGGTCAGGAAAAAGTAGGCCGAGGTAAGGATCGATCGAAAGTCCCTATGGGCGGATCGTGAACCAGCAACCCAACATCCTCTCCCCGAAGGAGGCGTTCAAGGCCTGTTTCTCGGCCGTTGCCGGCTATCTAGGCAGGCCGAGCGCGCAAACGGTGCTGTTCGCCGGCGTGCCGCTGTCGGACACGCGTATTGACATCGACGCCATCCGACATATTGCCGAGCGCATCGGCCTTGAAATCACCGAGTTCAGCCATCGTGAGTTTCTTCGGGGACGCATCGACCTCCCCGCTATCGTGTTTCGCGTCAGCCAGTTGCCGGTTGCCCTGCTGGCCGAAACCGAGGACGGCGCATTCACCACCGCTCCCCAGGAAGACGGCCGCGTAACCATCACGAGATCCGAGCTGGCCACCAGCTACATCAGCGGCGGCGTTTCCTTCTCGATAACCTATGCCAACGCTGCCGAAGGGATGAACGTCGGTTCGGCGCCGAAGATCGAGCGGCGACATTGGCTGACGGGAACGATGGCCCCGTTCTGGCGCACCTATTCGAAGGTTATCCTGTCGGCAGTATTCATCAACATGCTGGCTATCGCCTCGCCGATCTTCACCATGAACGTCTACGACAGGATCCTGCCGAACAAGGCAATATCGACGCTCTGGGTGCTGTCGATCGGCATCGGCGCGGTCATCCTGTTCGACCTGCTCTTGAAGACCGCCAGGGCGTCCCTCATCGACTATGCCGGGCGCAAGGCCGATCTGCGCATTTCATATTTGCTGTTCGAGAAAGTGCTGAACTCGTCCCTGTCGGCACGGCCCGGCTCGACGGGCGAATACGCAAATCGGGTGACGCAGTATGAATTCGTGCGCGAATTCTTCACGTCGAACACCATCAGCGTGTTCATCGATACGGCCTTCGTGTTCGTTTTTCTGGTGGTCATCTATGCGATAGGCGGCTGGCTGGTCATCATTCCGGCGCTGGCCTTCGTGGCTTCCGTGATCGTCGGACTGATCACGCAGCGGCGCATCGGGAAGCGCGTCGCGGCCTCGATGAACGAAGCCTCGCAACGACAGTCCCTGTTGGTCGAATCCATCTCCACGCTGGAGACGATCAAGTCGCTGCGGGCCGAGGCGTATCTGTTGCGAAAATGGGGAGAGCATTCCAAGAACGCGTCCAACACGTCCGAGAAAATCAAGCAGCTCTCGGCGGCCGCCAGCAATATAACGCAGGCCATCCAGCAGATGGTCACCGTCGCCCTGATCGTGGCCGGCGCTTACGCCTTCTCGGAAGGACACGTCTCCACCGGAGCCATCATCGGCACCGTGATGCTGGCCAGCCGGGCGGTGTCTCCACTCGGCCAGATCGCCATCACCTTGTCCAGACTTCGCCAGGCCATGCTCTCCTTGCGCATGGTGAACTCGATCATGGCGCAGCCGGAGGATCGCCCGGATACGGTGGGTTTCGTCAACCGGCCCATTCGCAACGGCGCCATGGTGTTCAGGAATGTCGGCTTCGTCTATCCGAACTCCGAGAATGAGGTCCTGACCGGTCTGAATTTCTCGGTGAAGCCAGGTGAGCGGATCGGCATCATCGGCCGCATAGGCTCGGGAAAGACAACCATGGGCCGGCTGATCGGCAGGCTCTTCCTGCCGACATCAGGCGAGTTGCTGCTGGACGGGATAGACATCCGCCAATACCACCCATCGGAGGTTCGCGCCGCGGTCGGGATCGTCGCGCAAGCCAACGATCTGTTTTCGGGCACCATCAAGGAAAACCTCCTGATGGCTTGTCCGGAGGCGACCGATGAACAGATCGTCGAAGCGGCCAAAGCCGCAGGCGTCGACGATTTCGTTTCTCGTCACCCGCGTGGCTACGACATGAATGTCGGCGAGCGCGGCACCAATCTCTCGGGCGGCCAGCGGCAGACAATGGCGATTGCCCGTCTGTTGCTGACCAAACCGAAAATCGTCTTCCTGGACGAGCCGTCGGGTTCGATGGATCTGGCCTCCGAGCGCCAGCTGATCAAGCAGCTCAAAGTGGCCTTCGACCGGAACACGACGCTGATCGTTTCGACGCACCGCTTCAGCATGCTCGAGCTGGCCGACCGTCTTATCGTCATCGAGCAAGGCAGGATCGTTGCCGATGGGCCAAAGGATCAAGTGATACAGGCGCTGCAGAAGACAAGCGCCTGAAAGACAGAGTTATTTAACGTATTCAATACGTTGGGAAGTGGAAATGCTTGCAAGGGAAGACCGGCCACCGCTCTTTGCGTCGGCATCTTTATTGATCATCGGGGCACTCTTTGTGTCTTCTGTCGCCTGGGCGTCCTTTGCCGAGGTCGATGAAATCGCACGCGGCGACGGCAAGATCATACCGGCCTCGAAGACCCAGATCATTCAGGCCAGCGAGCCGGGCGTCGTTCAGGAAATTGCCGTGACGATCGGGCAGGTCGTCAAGAAGAACGACCTCATCATCCGCCTCGACAATACGTTCAACACCTCCAGTCTTGGCGAACAGCAGGCCAAGGCGCGGGCTCTGCAGACGCGCATTGCCCGGCTCAACTTCGAACAGGCTGGCAATCTCGAAGGCTCATTTCCGTGCCCGTCCGAGATCCAGAAGGTCGCCCCGGAAATCTGCGACAACGAGCAGAAGCTGCTCGTCGCGCGCCGCGACAACTTCCAGGTCAAACTGTCGGTTCTCAAGTCGCGCCTCGACCAGCGCGAGAAGGAACTGGACGAAGCGACCGCCAATGCCGATCGCCTGACGAAGAATCTGGCCGTCAGCGACCAGGAGGCAAAGCTGGTCGAATCGATGGTCAAGAAAGGCCTGATGGCGCGTACCGAGCAGCTCCGCGTCGAGCGCGAGATGAGCGAGCTCAACGGCCAGCTGACGCTCGCTGGAGAAACCATCAAGAAAGCCAAGTCGGCCATCACGGAGGCCCGGCTCCAGGTCGACGAACTCGGCCTGCAGTTGCAACAGGAGGCGCTCGGCGATCTGACGCAGGCGCTGGCAGATCTTTCGGTGGTGGACGAGACGATACGTGGCGCGACCGACAAGGTGGCGCGCACGGACATCCGCTCGCCTGTCGACGGGATCGTCAACACGCTTGATATCAACACGGTCGGTGCTTTCGTGCAGCCCGGTGCGGTCGTGGCCGGCATCGTGCCGACTTCCGAGACCCTGCTGGTCGAAGCGCGGGTCTCACCACGGGATGTTGCCTTCATCCGGCCGGACCAGGACGCGCTGATCAAGATAACCGCCTATGATTTCTCGATCTTCGGCGGCATCGAGGGCAAGGTCTCCAACATCACCGCCGACAGCCTGGTCGACCAGAAGACGGGAGAACCCTACTATCAGGTGCGCGTCGCAACCGAGAGGTCGACGCTGACGCGAGATGGCAAGACCTATTCGATCATCCCCGGCATGATCTGCTCGGTCGACATCAAGACCGGGCGCAAAACCATCCTTACCTATCTGATGAAGCCGATCAACAAGGCACGTGAGGAGGCAATGAGTGAGCGATAGCGCCACCTCTCATCCTGCCGACCGCGACCGGCTGCTTCCGCCCATGGCGACGGAGGATTTCGGGCTGGAATTCCGTGTGGTGGCGCGTGGCGGCACACGACGCGGCATTCGTCTGGAGCGGGCGTTCTGGACCTCGCTGAAGCAGATGGCCGAAACCCGCAAATGTACGATCGGCATGCTGATCGACGAGATCGCCGAGAGCCATGCCAACACAGGAAACCTGACGTCGGCAATTCGGGTGGCCTGCATGCGCGGATTGGCCGACGAAAACCAGACCTTGCGAAGGCTTGCGTCGATCAAGACGATCAACGCCATTCTGGTCGCCTGTCCGTCACCAGCTTTCGCGCTTTCATCGTCGAAGCGGATCCTGACCTTCAACGCACCGTTCCAGCAACTGGTCAGGCGGCAATTGCCGGTGGCATCAAGCGAAGATGCGCGCCACGACCTGAAGCTTGCGCTGGACCTCAATGTCGCTGACATATTCGCGCGGCTCGACGCCAATGGCGAAACGCCGGTCGCCACCGGTTTCGTCATCGGCGCAGGCGACCGCCGCTACCGGGGGCAATTGAACGCGGTGCGAGCGCCGGTGCTCGAGCCGGAGCTGCTGATGGCGTTCGTTTTCGGCGGCTGAAGCGCGCCGCATCAATCCGTTTCGACGTGACGTGCTTCTGAGAGAAGGCGTCCCGAACCGCGTTCTTCGCTTGTCTTGGAAACGTTAGGGCTGCAAGCCCTCGCCGGGCGCGACCGTCGCAAGACCGCCTTTGATATCGGCAACTTGCGCCGCGCCGGGCCTGGTGCCGTGGATCCACGCGCGGTCGGTGCTGAACGAGTACAATGGTACATAGTCTGGGAGATCGCTGTCGCGCGAGACGACGTTACTCAGGCTGTCCAGGATGAACACACCGCTGCCGGTGCTGACCGACAGCACGGCGTGAAAGAAACCGCGCTTGCGATCCTGCAGGACAACGAGCGACATGCTCTGTGCCGGAATGCCGGCACGCAGCAGCGCCGCCATCTTGAGAATGGCGAAATCCTCGCAGTCACCGGCCCGCCGCTCGAGAATTTCCGAAGGCTTGGCCCAGTAGTCGAGCTTGCCGTAAACCACGCTGTCCTTCTTGTAGGCGATCGCGTGGTTTATGCTTGAGTTGATGAAGGACAGCTTGTCGATAAACCGCTTGTCCTTGGCAGCATTGACGATCGCGACAAAGAGGCTGTTCTTGCCATCGCACGCACTGCCCGTGGAACAGTCGACGATTGCCCTGTAGACCGGCGCCCAACGTGCCGAAACCGGAAAATTATGCATGGACAGCGCGACTGACCCGAACACGCCGGGAATGATCGCCGCCGTCTGGATGGGATCGATCCCGGCATTGCCCTGTGCGGTCGACGAGTCGTTTTCCTGATCGACGGCGGCGGGACCATAGCTGGTGAAAACCATGCCGATTCTGTAGGCCGGGACAGGCTGCCAGGGCTGCGGCCGCATGAGCGAAATGCCACCGAGGGTGGAAGGCGTTTCGACCTTCGCCAGCAGCGCATCGGCAGGATCGACACGCGCCGGGAAATTGCTCGCGGACGACGGCTGCGGCAGGCTCATGATGCCGACCAGCAGCAGCAGCGCTTTGAGCCCGATTGCCGCTTGGGCAGATTTTTCTTTTGTCATAACGCCCACCTTTGACTGTGGACGCTAGCAATTCCGCCTCAAATTATTGGAAAGGAAGGTGGATAAGTTTCCAGTACTTGATAACGCCTATTTTGTGTAAAATTTTATACTAATTTATACTTCTGTTTACCAAGCGACCAGAGCCGATCCCACCTCAGATGGATCGCATAACAGCCTATGTATATCCAGTTATATGGTTCGAGTTTACCACGCGTAAAAAATGCCGAAGCCAGCATATCAGAATATATGAAATGGATTGCATGATAGTTGCAAAGTAGAGGTGGCCACTGTCTCTTTCCGGGAAATGCCGAAGGGGTTTGGCCATGACAAACAGTAACGATTTGGACACCGTCTCTCATTCTTGGGACGAGCATTCCGAACATAGCGGCCTGCCGTCGCAGGCGCAGATCCAGGTTGCCGAGGCAGCCCCGGCACAAAAGGCCGCCCCGGCGGCAGCCGAACCGGTTCCCGTCGATGTCGGCAGTGGCGCGCCCGTCAAACCGGAAACACCCGCCGAGGCGAAGGCGCCGGCGGCAGCCGCGCCGCACGAATATGTGGCCGACGCCAGCAATGTGGTGAAACTTCCCGCCAATGTCTCGATCGACAACATCAAGGTCGACGGCCATAACCTCGTGCTCGAACAGGCGGATGGTTCGGTAATTGTCATCAAGGATGGCGCGCTGAACGTGCCGACCTTCATCATCGGCGACGTCGAGGTGCCGCGCGTTGCCCTGATCGCCGCGCTCGAGGCCAGCCATGTCGACGTTGCTTTCGGCGCCGACGGTTCCATATCGGCAGGCCCAGGCGGTTCGACGTCGAGTGCGGGCGGAGACTTCTCGATTCCCCCCGGCGGTATCGGTGATGGATTCGGCCTTTCGGCACTCTTGCCGCCGACGGATCTGGCGTTCGGCCAGCCGGAACATCGTGAACTGTTCCCGTCTCTTATCAAGCCCAATTCCATTCCGTCGATCATCGACCTGACGCCTTCCGTCGATGGCGGCGACACCATCGTCAATGAAAAAGGCCTGCCGGCAAGCTCCGGCTCGGAAGGCTCCGGCGAAGCGCAGAATCCCGCCCCCAACAGCGACCAGTCCGAGATCAACACTGGCACCTTCACCATCACCTCGCCCGACGGTGTCGGCTCGCTGACCATTGCCGGCCAGGTGATTTCGGGCGCTGCCCTTGCCGACAGCGCATCGACGCCGATCAACATCACCACACCGCTCGGCAACACGCTGACCATCAACGGCTACGACGCCAGCACCGGCCAGGTGAGCTACAGCTACACGCTCGTCCATGGCGAACCTCATCCCGGTGTAGGCACCGATTCCCTCTTCGACAATATGACGGTGATTGTCACCGACACCGACGGCGACACCTCGGCTCCCGGCACCCTGTCGATCCAGATCGTCGACGACGTGCCGACCGCCACTGCCGACATCGGCAACGTGCCGTCCGGCAGCCATGCCGCGATCACTGGCGATGTGTTCGTGAACGACGTGTTCGGCGCCGACGGCAAGGATGCTGCGGGCGGTGTCGTTGGCGTTGCGGTTGGCACCACGGCCGGCGGCGAAGACGCCAATGTCGGCAACCAGATCCAGGGCCTCTACGGCAAGCTGACGCTCAGCGCCGACGGCTCCTACACCTATACACGTGATGCCGGCTCGCAAGGCGGCCATGACGATGTCTTCACCTACACCATCAAGGATGGTGACGGCGACCTGTCGCACACCACGCTCACCATCTCGATCGGCGACGCCACGCCCACCGTCGGCGACCTGACGCCACAGAACGGCGGCGGCGACACCACCGTCTACGAGAAGGGCCTGCCGGCAAGCTCCGGCTCGGAAGGCTCGGGCGAACTCGCCGCACCCGGCGCCGACGGCGATCCGTCGGAGCACAACACCGGCACCTTCTCCATCACCTCGCCGGACGGCATCGGTTCGATCACCGTCAACGGCCAGACCATCTCGGCCGCCGCCCTCGCCAACAGCGCGGCCGTCCATATCGACGTCACCACACCGCTCGGCAACACGCTCACCATCACCGGCTTCAATGCCGGACAGGTCAGCTACACCTACACGCTCCTCGACAACGAGACCCATCCCGCCGCCGGCACCGATTCCGTCTTCGACAGCATGACCGTCACGGTCACCGACACCGATGGCGATGTCTCGGCTCCAGGCACCCTCACCGTCCAGGTCGTCGATGACGTGCCGACGGCAAACTTCGACACCAACAGCGTTGCCTCCGGAAGCTTCGCGGCGGTCACCGGCCAGGTGCTGACCAATGACGTGTTCGGCGCCGACGGCGCCACCACCACCGCACCCGCGGGCGGTGTCGTTGGCGTTGCGGTTGGCACCACGGCCGGCGGCGAAGACGCCAATGTCGGCAACCAGATCCAGGGCCTCTACGGCAAGCTGACGCTCAGCGCCGACGGCTCCTACACCTATACACGTGATGCCGGCTCGCAAGGCGGCCATGACGATGTCTTCACCTACACCATCAAGGATGGTGACGGCGACCTGTCGCACACCACGCTCACCATCTCGATCGGCGACGCCACGCCCACCGTCGGCGACCTGACGCCACAGAACGGCGGCGGCGACACCACCGTCTACGAGAAGGGCCTGCCGGCAAGCTCCGGCTCGGAAGGCTCGGGCGAACTCGCCGCACCCGGCGCCGACGGCGATCCGTCGGAGCACAACACCGGCACCTTCTCCATCACCTCGCCGGACGGCATCGGTTCGATCACCGTCAACGGCCAGACCATCTCGGCCGCCGCCCTCGCCAACAGCGCGGCCGTCCATATCGACGTCACCACACCGCTCGGCAACACGCTCACCATCACCGGCTTCAATGCCGGACAGGTCAGCTACACCTACACGCTCCTCGACAACGAGACCCATCCCGCCGCCGGCACCGATTCCGTCTTCGACAGCATGACCGTCACGGTCACCGACACCGATGGCGATGTCTCGGCTCCAGGCACCCTCACCGTCCAGGTCGTCGATGACGTGCCGACGGCAAACTTCGACACCAACAGCGTTGCCTCCGGAAGCTTCGCGGCGGTCACCGGCCAGGTGCTGACCAATGACGTGTTCGGCGCCGACGGCGCCACCACCACCGCACCCGCGGGCGGTGTCGTTGGCGTTGCGGTTGGCACCACGGCCGGCGGCGAAGACGCCAATGTCGGCAACCAGATCCAGGGCCTCTACGGCAAGCTGACGCTCAGCGCCGACGGCTCCTACACCTATACACGTGATGCCGGCTCGCAAGGCGGCCATGACGATGTCTTCACCTACACCATCAAGGATGGTGACGGCGACCTGTCGCACACCACGCTCACCATCTCGATCGGCGACGCCACGCCCACCGTCGGCGACCTGACGCCACAGAACGGCGGCGGCGACACCACCGTCTACGAGAAGGGCCTGCCGGCAAGCTCCGGCTCGGAAGGCTCGGGCGAACTCGCCGCACCCGGCGCCGACGGCGATCCGTCGGAGCACAACACCGGCACCTTCTCCATCACCTCGCCGGACGGCATCGGTTCGATCACCGTCAACGGCCAGACCATCTCGGCCGCCGCCCTCGCCAACAGCGCGGCCGTCCATATCGACGTCACCACACCGCTCGGCAACACGCTCACCATCACCGGCTTCAATGCCGGACAGGTCAGCTACACCTACACGCTCCTCGACAACGAGACCCATCCCGCCGCCGGCACCGATTCCGTCTTCGACAGCATGACCGTCACGGTCACCGACACCGATGGCGATGTCTCGGCTCCAGGCACCCTCACCGTCCAGGTCGTCGATGACGTGCCGACGGCAAACTTCGACACCAACAGCGTTGCCTCCGGAAGCTTCGCGGCGGTCACCGGCCAGGTGCTGACCAATGACGTGTTCGGCGCCGACGGCGCCACCACCACCGCACCCGCGGGCGGTGTCGTTGGCGTTGCGGTTGGCACCACGGCCGGCGGCGAAGACGCCAATGTCGGCAACCAGATCCAGGGCCTCTACGGCAAGCTGACGCTCAGCGCCGACGGCTCCTACACCTATACACGTGATGCCGGCTCGCAAGGCGGCCATGACGATGTCTTCACCTACACCATCAAGGATGGTGACGGCGACCTGTCGCACACCACGCTCACCATCTCGATCGGCGACGCCACGCCCACCGTCGGCGACCTGACGCCACAGAACGGCGGCGGCGACACCACCGTCTACGAGAAGGGCCTGCCGGCAAGCTCCGGCTCGGAAGGCTCGGGCGAACTCGCCGCACCCGGCGCCGACGGCGATCCGTCGGAGCACAACACCGGCACCTTCTCCATCACCTCGCCGGACGGCATCGGTTCGATCACCGTCAACGGCCAGACCATCTCGGCCGCCGCCCTCGCCAACAGCGCGGCCGTCCATATCGACGTCACCACACCGCTCGGCAACACGCTCACCATCACCGGCTTCAATGCCGGACAGGTCAGCTACACCTACACGCTCCTCGACAACGAGACCCATCCCGCTGCCGGCACCGATTCCGTCTTCGACAGCATGACCGTCACGGTCACCGACACCGATGGCGATGTCTCGGCTCCAGGCACCCTCACCGTCCAGGTCGTCGATGACGTGCCGACGGCAAACTTCGACACCAACAGCGTCAATGAAGGCGCCCTGCTGACCGTGGCGGCAGCGGCCGGCGTGCTCGCCAACGACGTCGCCGGCGCCGACGGCTTTGCCGCCGGTGGCGGGGTTGTGGGCGCCCGCGCCGCGGGTGGCGACACCACCACGGCGGTGACGACGGGAGCAGGCACCGACATTGCAGGCCTGCATGGCACCCTGCATCTCAATGCAGACGGCTCCTACACCTATCAGTCGACGGCCAACAACATCGCCGCCGACACCACCGACGTGTTCGTCTACACCATCAAGGACGGCGACGGCGACCTGTCGACGACGACGCTCACCATCAACCTGGTGGACGTGACCATCACGGCACCGGCCGACAGCGATGTGACCGTCAATGAAGCCGCGCTGGACCTGGTGAAGGCCGGCGCCGATCTGGCCGCCGGCACCGTAACCGGCTCGCTGCCGGCGCTGACCACCGAGACCGATGCGACCAACCAGCTCAACGGCTCGGGCGGCGTCGGCACGCTGCACTACCAGCTGGTCAGCGGCGGCAACGCCGCGACCGCAGGCACCTATGGCACCATCCAGGTCAATGACGATGGCAGCTATGTCTATACGCTGACCAAGCCCTTCGACACCTCGCCGGATGCCAACAACGGCGCCAACACCGAGAGCGCCGAGAGCTTCACCTACAAGGTTACCGACGCCAACGGCAACACCAGCACCGGAACCATCACCGTCAACATCGTCGATGACGTGCCGACCGCGGTTGCCAATTCGGGCAACGTCAACGAAGGCGCCCTGCTGACCGTCAATGCTGCGGCCGGCGTGCTCGCCAATGACGTCGCCGGCGCCGACGGCTTTGCCGCCGGTGGCGGGGTCGTGGGCGCCCGCGCCGCGGGTGGCGACACCACCACGGCGGTGACGACGGGAGCAGGCACCGACATTGCAGGCCTGCACGGCACACTGCATCTCAATGCAGACGGCTCCTACACCTATCAGTCGACGGCCCACAGCATCACTTCGAACACGACCGACGTGTTCGTCTACACCATCAAGGACGGCGACGGCGACTTGTCGACCACGACGCTGACCATCAACCTGACCGACATCAACGATGCACCGGTTGTCGCCAACACCGATAACTGGATGTCCAGCGACCCGGCGCAGCAAACCTTGGGCACGCCCACCTATCCCAACGGATATCCCCTGCTGGTCACCATCCCGACGGATGCCGATGGCGACAACCTTATCGTCACCGCGACGGGGACGATCCCTACCGGCACGTTCTATTTCAACGGCGTGAGCTATGTCGCCCTGACCACTGGCACCGTGCTCTACAATCCGTCCGCCGGCATCAACCTGCTGGATGATCTGGTCTACAAGCCGACCGCGACGGCGACCGATACGGTCAACAACAACCTGTCGCTGGATGTCTATGACGGCACTGTCCATGTCTCCCAGACCGTCGGCATCCACGAAGTGCCGCCTACCAGCCTGCCCAGCGACACGTCACAGATTGGCAATGGCAGCAGTCCGCTTACATCGGGAAATGATCAGGTCGCCACGCTGACCCTGTCTGCAGCCACGGTGAGCGCCATAAACGCCGATCCTCATGGCGCGACAGTAGTGGTCTATACTGACTTCCAGCAGACGCCTTTTGCCACGCCTATCCCAGTATCGGAGCGGAATCCGGGCGTGTTCGGAGACGCCAGTGCAGGATCGCATCGCGAGCAAGAAGTCCAGGTTGAGATCATCATAGGCACCAACCACTTTGCGGTTGTCGAAGATGACCTGACTGCCGGAACATTCGAGCAGAGCTGGTTCTTTGACGCGACCACAGGCCTGATGAAGGCGACTGTCAACTACGACCATGTTTTCTTGCTTGATGCCAGTGGCAACGCGACTTCCACGACGCTCGCCGACTATTTGATCGCGCACCCGCCGGTCGCAGGCGATTCATGGACCCTGTCCTATTTCGACAACAATGGCGGCAACTACCAGGCCCGCAACGTCAGCTTCTCGTTCTTCTCGCACGACCCAGGCGATCCCGGCATTACCGTGAATGGCACCACATCGGCCGACCAGATTTACGGAACATCCGGTATAGATCATCTGTCCGGCGGCGGTGGAAATGACACCATTATCGGACGCGGCGGCAACGACTTCCTGACAGGCGGAGCCGGCGCAGATACCTTCCTGATCGGAACCGGCGATTCGACGCCGACAATCGGCGGATCGGGCAACACTGGGACGATCTCCGGCTATGACATCATCACCGACTTCGTCGCCGGGACCGACAAATTGACCCTGCCCGGTACGCTGGTGGCTGCGACCGCCGGCCTCGTCGATGGAGCAGGAGACTCCGTCCTGACGATCGGCGGAGACACGGTCGAGTCCCATTCGGTCACGAATGGCATCGCCAGTTTCTTCGGGACCGATGCCGGCGCCTCGCCCTTGGCGATCACCACAACGTCGGGCGTAGCCGCGGCTGTCCAGTATCTGATGGGCACTGACATCGGCAATGCCGGGGCGACGCTCGCCTTCACGGCAACGATCTCAGGGGTGAACCACACCTACGTCTATACCCAGACAACCACGAATGCCGGCGTCGGAGCGTTGGTCGATCTGCAGAACGTCACGGTGGCGAACCTGAACACGTTGATCGGGGGATCGGTCGATCCCGTCATCCTCGATCTGAACCACAATGGCTTTACCTTCTCCGACGTCGGCCATGGCGTTCAGTTCGACATGAACGGCGACGGCACCAAGGAACAACTGGCCTGGAACACCTCGAACGACGGCATGCTGGCGATCGACCTCAACCATGACGGCAAGATCGATGACGGCACCGAACTGTTCACGCCGAACTTCAATGGAGGCCATTTCGCCAGCGGTGCGGCGGCACTGGCGTCACTCGACAGCAACCATGACGGGGTCATCGACCACAACGACTCAGCGTTCAGCAGCCTGCTGATCTGGAAGGACGCCAATGCCAATGGCAGCAGCGACGCCGGGGAATTGTCGCACCTCGCCGACAATGGCATTGCCTCCATCAGCACGGCAGCGCATCCGGCTGTCGGCGAAATCGACGGGCAGACCGTGACCGGCAACGGCACGTTCCAGATGGCAGACGGCACGAGCGGCAACTACATCGAGGTGGAACTCGATACATCGCTGGTTGCCCCCGCGCAGCCGTCGGTGGCCTCCGATGGCACCAGGACATTCGCCATCGGATCGCTCGAAGTTGCCGACCTGATCGCCGACTTCCACGACGGCGCCAACGGCGACAAGATCGATCTCTCCTCGCTGCTGAAGGGTCTGGCCGGCGTCACCGACCTCGAAGCCGGCGGCTTTGTGGAGATCTCGCAGTCCTTGGCCAATGCGGCGAATGCCGAAGTCAAGGTCGACACGAATGGCGGCGGCGACAACTTCCATACGGTCGCCGTGCTGGAGAACTACGTATTCCACAGCGCCGCCGAGGCGGTGAAAATACTTTACGATGACAGCCACGGCACCAAGACGGACGTGGCCTAAGGGGCGAAAGGAACGGGGTCAGGAACATGAACAGAATTTTGCGAGTGGCCTTTGGGGCCGGGCTGCTGTCGATTGTTGCGACGGGGCTTGAAGCCGCCGACATCATCGAAGGCCCAACGGGCGACTATTGCCGTACCGTCGGCACGTCCAACCTGGTGCTGAACGACAACATCGTCGACCTCAAGGAGCAGGTGGTGAAGCTGATGGACGAATCGGTCGCCGTCGCCAACAGCTCCGAGTGGATCAATTCATCGCGGCCGGCCTTCGTCTGGGCCTCGGAAGCCAAGGTCGCCTGCGGCATGGCCTATGGCTATCTGAAGACGAACTACAAGGACGAAGACACGCTCAACAAATGCGAGTGTTTCCACGATCGCATGGTTGAGTACATGCACTGACCGGATGGGCCGCGCCTGTTGGCCATCATGATATCAGACGGATCAATCTTGAGGGCGATCGCCGCAACGATCGCTTTGGCCAGCCTTGATCTGTTTGCCTCGCAGGCCGGCGCCAGCTGGCTAGGCCTTTGCCGTTTGCGTGGGCCGCATCTTCGTGCCCAGGCCACGATAGATGAAATGCGCCGATGATCCGTCCGCCGGGCAAGCCAGACGGATCATGGCCATGAGAGCCGGCCTTTCGACGGCTAAACACGCATCAAAGAACAGCAAGACGACACGGCAAGTCCGCCGTAACATGACTTGAAGACCAGACCGGGAAATACCGGCGGCAGACGGGGTGGAGCGATCATGGAAGCTGGCCGGCAGGGCCGCGGTCCGCAGACCTGGGCAATCGCCTTGGCGCTCGCCATGGCATTGTCGGGCTGCCAGTCGAAAGGCGGCGTTTCCGAAGTGCTCGACCCGGCCGCGATCGCCGCGCCTGCCGGACAGAATGGCGCCGCTGGTGCCGGTCCGGCCCAGGCGAGCCAGTCGCTCGGCACCGGTTCGACCAAAATCACGATGTTGCTGCCCTTGTCCGCTCCCGGGACGTCGGGGGAAAACGGCAGGAAGATGCTCGACGGCGCCAAGCTGGCGATGACCGATATCGGCAATGGATTGCTGACGCTGGCCGTAGAGGACACGAAAGGCGACAACGCACAGGCCAGCAAACTGGCGGTGCAGGCCATAACGACGGGGTCAAAAGTCGTCATCGGCCCGACCGAACTGGCGGCTGCCCAGCATATTGCCACGCTGTCGGGATCGAAGCGGCCGCCGGTTCTGGCACTTGCCGACAATTTTGCCGGCGGCGCCGGCGTTTACGCCGTGCGCCTGAGCGAAGCCGACAGCGCCGCGGCGGGTGCCGCGGGGCTCGCCGCGAAGGGCGGCAAGAAGTTCGTATTGCTTGTCGCGGAAGGCTCGAACGCCAGCGCCGTGGAGAAACGGGTAGCGAACGGCCTCAGCATCTATGGCGCGACGCTCGCGGTCACTGTGCCGTATTCGGCCGGCGACGGTGGCGCCAAGGCGGTCGACCAGATGGGTTCACTCGTGGACACTCCCGACGCAGTCATCGTTGCCAGCGGCGATGACAGCCCCGCGCCTGTCCTTGCCGCCCTCAAATCAAAGGGTATTCCGGGAAAAGCAATCTCAGTCGTCGGAACGGACCGATGGCTGGAGCACCCCATGGACCCGCTATTCGAGGGAGCATACATCGCCACGCTCGATCCAAGCGAAACCGGACCGATCGCCGACCGCTTTGGGACGGCATACAACTACCCGGCCGACGTCAATGTGGCCTATGCCTATGATATGGTTGCCCTTACGGCAGGGATTGCCAGCGCGGTCGGACCCGATGGCTTCAGCAAACAGGTGCTCGAAAACCCCAGTGGGTTTCGCGGATCGACAGGTTTGTTCCGTTTTCGCGCTGACGGCTCCAGCCAAAGGTCGATGCCATTCTATCGGATTCAAAAGGGTGCGCTCAAACTGGTTGCCAAATCGACGTCGGGTTTCTGACCGGCTGCCGGCGGGACCTTGCTCGAACGCTGCGCTGGCCTGATGGGCTGGCATGCCCGCCTGGTGACCGCGATCGGGGGCCTCGAGCTCGTGGTCGGAATTCTCCTGATCATGCGGGCCGGAGCCTTGCTTTCTCTCGACCGGCCCGTCCCTGCGCCGTCCCCGGAAATTGCCGACAAGCAAGAAAATCAGGCGGGCTCGGCCATTCCCGAGGAACAATTGCGGGGACCGGCACGGCGGATTGCCGAGAGCCTTATCGCCCCGCCGCCGATCGACGCGTCGGAAATCGAGCGGGTCGAGGCCCGGCCGCCGCTCGGTGAACTCGGCCTCGCCGTGCGCCCCAAAACACCCATGCCGAAAGACTGGCGCGAAACCCTGCTCTACCGTCCGGTTGCAACGTCGTCGGCGACGTTCGAATCGATGGGGTGGACGGTGGTCATCAGCGGGGCTCAGGACATCGACGTGGACCAGACCTGTTCGTTTCGCGACGAGACCTGGCCCTGCGGCCTGCGGGCTCGCGCGGCCTTCAATGCCTGGCTGCGTGGGCGCGCGCTGAACTGTTTTCTGCCGCCAGAAACCGAGCGCTTCGCCATCGCCGCACCGTGCCGGCTGGGCAAGCAGGATGTCGGCGCCTGGCTCGTCGCCAATGGCTGGGCAATGGCGCTGCCAAACGGCATCTATGGCAAGGCGGAAGCAATTGCCAGGAATGCCGGGATGGGTGTCTTCGGGCCGCCGCGATAGGCTGGAAGGAACTGTCCCGGTTGCCGAAGTCGCGCCTGGTGAAGACGCCATTCGGCTTTTTTCCATCAAATTGTACGGTTCGGCGAAACCGAAATTACGGCAGGCAGGCCTTATACCAGCCGATCTGACAGGAGATTGGCCCATGACCAGACCAATGGCGACCACCACTGCCCGGCCCTGGAAGCACGTCGCGTGGCTGACATTGCTGGGAACCGCCGGGAGCCTCGGCCTGTCCCTTGGCCTCAACTACCTGCTCCTGTTCAGCGACGCGCTGACGCCGTTCGCCCGCAGCATGATTACCGCGGGGCTGCTGCCGGTGATCATCGGCCTGCCGCTTTTCGCGCTGATCGGCTGGAATCGGGTCGAAATCAGCCGATACCGGCAGGAACTCAACAGGTCCGGGACGTATGACAGCTTGACGGGCTGCCTGAACGGGCCGGTTTTCACATCGATGATGGAACGACGGGCAGCCAGGCGATCGGGGCCAGGCCCACGCTCCGGCGCCTTCCTGGTCATTCACCCGGAGCACCTTCGGTCCATCAACATGCGCTTTGGCCTTGAATGGGGCGACGAGGCCTTGCGGCTCATCGTCTCGACCATCCAGTCGTCGGTGCGCGAGGAGGACCTGATCGGGCGCATCGGAGCCTCGATGTTCGGGGTTTTCCTCTCCGGCGCGACCGAAGCAGAGGCTAAGGAAATCGGCGAGCGTATCCGCACGCGTGTCGCGCAAGTCTATTTCGCGCCAAAAGGCACCGAGGATGTCCTCACCATCAAGGTCGGCGGCGTGATGTTGGAAAACGAGATGGAGTTCTCGGACATATTCCGGTCCGCCGAACAGCACCTGTCCGACGCGCAGGATGAAGCCGGCTTTGAACTGGCGCATCTCCACAGCTGATAACAGCCAAGGCGCTGAAGCAGGAAAATTCACGAAACCAGGGATAGACTGGTGCTGCGAGAGAGGATTGAACTCTGACTTGCATTAATAAAATCAATATCTTACAAGACTTTTTGTAACACTGTGACGACCGCCAAAATGGCCACGAAAGGCGGGTCCCGTGCGGTATTAAGGCCAGCACCCGCTGAACGTTTACATCAGTCCATGCGCTATTAGTCGCGCAGCCGGCAACCGGCGCAGCGCCAGCATGGCGCTGACGCCAAACAGCGGGCCGGGCGCGAGGACCAGAAAGCTCCAGCGCCAGCCGAAGGTCTCCGCCACCAGTGAGGTCAGGTGGATCGAGAGGAAGGTGAGCGCGATGCCGACGCTCAGCTGCAGGGAAAGCGCCGTTCCGACATAGCGCGGGTCGCTCAATTCGGTGGTCATGGCGGAAAACTGGGCGGAATCGCCGATGACGGTCATCCCCCAAAGAACGGCGATGGCGATGAACAGCCAAAGCGGTCCGTCGAACGTCAGGCCGATCGTCAGCGCACAAAATCCCGAAAGCGTCATCATCATTGCTGCCGTTGCCGTGCGGCCGATGCGGTCGGCGACAATCCCGCCCAGGATCGAGCCGATCCCACCCGACGCCACGATAAGGAAAGCAAGCAGGGACGCCGTCCTTGGGCCATCGATGCCAAGGCCGGGGCTTCCCGCCCTGATATAGGCCAGCATCCAGCCCCACATGGCATAAAGCTCCCACATGTGGCCGAGATAGCCGAGATTGGCGAGCGCCAGTGGGCGGTTCTGCAGGACCGCCCGGATGTGGCGGGGGTCAAAGGTCGATTTGGCGAAGGGATAAGGGCCTTCACTGCCAAGACACAGGATCAGGATTGCGCCGGCCAATGCAGCCAGCGACGTCGCCACGATGACATCCTGCCAGGCGACATCGGCTGCAAGTGCGGACAGCAGATGCGGAAACGCCGATCCGAGCGTCAGCGCCGCGAGCAAGGCACCCAGTGCCATGCCACGCCCGCGGCGGAACCAGGTCGAAACCAGTTTGAGCGCCGGTGGATAGACGCCTGCCAGGGCAACGCCGGTGGCAAAGCGGGCAAGCAGCAGCAAGCCGATGGATGGCGCGAACAGCAGGCAGAGATTGGCAATGGCCGTGACCAGGGCGCTGATGCCGATCACCTTGCGAAGCGAGACGACGTCCAGCAGGCCGGCAATGCTGGAGGCGAGCGCGCCAACCGCAAAGCCGACCTGCACGGCGCCTGTGATCCAGGCGCCTTGCGCCGGCGACAGCCCCCAGACTTGCGTCAGCTGCGACGCGATTGCGGTTGCCGAAAACCAGGCGGTCATCGGCAGGAAGGCGCCGGCGCAAATCAGCGCCAGCATCGACCAGCGCCGGCCGGCGCCAATGCCGGCCGGGTTCGCGGCTGCCATCGGTTCCATCTGGCCGTCTCAGACGGTGACAGCGTTCTGCAACCGCTTCAGCAGCGGAAGCAGACCGGCCGGGTCGGGCCGGATTGTGTAATCCGGGCTAACTTCCGCATAGACGATGATGCCGTCACGTCTGATCACGAACCGTGCCGGCATCGGCAATGTCCATGACGGGTCTTCGTTGATAGCAGGCAGATCGACGCCGAAGCTCTTGTAAAGCGCGATCAGATCGTCGGGCAGGCGGAAGCGCAGGCCAAAGGCGCTGGCGACCTCGCCGTTCGGATCGCTCAGCATCGGGAAGGTGACCTGCTTGTCGCGCTTGGCCTTGCGACCGTTCGCCGGCGCTTGCGGGGAGATAGAGACCAGCCGCGCGCCGGTGGCACTGATTGCCGGCCAGGCCTCCTGCAGTGCGCCAAGTTCGATGTTGCAATAGGGGCACCAGACGCCGCGGTAAAAGCTGAGCACCAGCGGGCCGCGCGCCAGCAAGTCGGCCGACGAAACGAGGCCGCCGTCAGCCTCCATCAATGTGAAGGAAGGGGCGACAGCACCGACCCCCAGGGTGCCGATCGGCCTGACCGGAAGCGATAAGCTCGGCGGTGGCGCGATGCATGATCTCGACCGCCTGTCTGGGCGCCTTCTTGCTCTCAAAGTCGGCTTTGAAGGCATCAAGCTTGTCTTGAAGCGACATGGGATTACTCCGAAGATTTCTCACCGCTCTCGCAGCGGCGGAAACGTCCTCGCCTATTTCCCAAAACAGGGGTAGCCTGCCGGAAAGGATAGCAATCATTCGGAAAGTGGATGGCTGACCGACTCCAGGAACTGGAAGTGTTCGTGCGGGTGGCGGAGCGCGGCAACCTCTCCCAGGTCGCCCGCGAAATCGGCCTGTCGCAACCCTCGGTGTCGCGGATCCTGAACGATCTGGAGGCGCGCATCGGCGCCCGCCTCCTCGTCCGCACCAGCCGGAAGGTCGGGCTGACCGAGGCGGGGCATGGGTATCTCGAACAGATCCGGCCGTTGCTCGCCGAGCTTGGGGCGGCGGCCGACACCGCTGCCGGCAATGAGGAGTTGCGCGGGCTGCTGCGCGTCGAACTGTCTGTCACTTTCGCCATGCGTGCGCTCATTCCGCGGCTGCCCGGCCTTCTCGCGGAGCATCCCAACCTTTCCGTCGAGTTGATGATGGACGATCGCCGTCGCAGCCTTGTTGAGGAAGGCGCCGATGTCGCGGTCAGACTTGGTCTGCTCGACAGTTCCAGCCTGATGGCGCGCAAGGTTGGGCAGACGCCGAGACTGCTGGTGGCCTCATCGGACTACATCGCCCGGCATGGCATGCCGCACAGCCCTGGCGATCTGGTTCAGCACGAGGTCATTTTCGGCCCTTCGGACAGCACCGGCGCGACCTTTCAGGAGCTGATTGACCCGGAAGCCAGCTTTACCCTGCCGGAAAGCCCGCGCATCCGGGTCTCGAGCTCGGCCGGCGTCACCGCCTGCGTGCTGGCCGGACTTGGCGTGGCCTTTGGGTCCGGCTGGATGTTCGACGCCGAACTTGCGGATGGTCGCCTTTGCCGGCTGCTGCCGGAGTTTCCGCTGCCGACCATCCCCATCCACGTCCTGTTCCCGGCCGGGCGCCAGCCAAGCAAGCGGGCAAGGGGATTTTCCGATTGGCTGAGCAGATCGCTCGGTTCGTCATGACTCTGGATTGTCAGAGTCGTGATTGTCTTGCCGTCGGCAGCCATTCGCACCATGGTGCAGGCGACTTTGCTGAAAACGGTTTATTGCGTTAATCTTCGAATATGCACCATCGCTGATAGGCCATTTCGCTGAGGGGGCGAAAATTCATGGAGATGCAGCAGGTCCGCTATTTTTTGGCCCTGTCCAACACGCTTAATTTCACCAGAGCAGCGGAAGAGTGCAATGTCACGCAGCCGGCCCTGACGCGCGCAATCAAGACCCTTGAAGACGAATTGGGCGGGGAGCTGCTTCGGCGTGAACGTCAGCATTCCCATCTGACCGAGCTTGGCCGGCGCATGCTGCCCCTGCTGCAACAATGTTACGATGCTGCCACCTCCGCAAAGTCTCTTGCAAAGGCAGTGCAAAGCAGTGACGTCGCTCCGCTCAACGTCACCATTTCCAACAGCGTCAACATAGCGCTGCTGGTTTCGCCATTCACCGAGCTTTTCCGGGCCTACCCTGGAGTGCATCTCAAGATCAGTCGCGGTTCGCCGACCGCTGTCGTCGAAGCCCTCAAGAACGGCGGGGCCGAACTGGCGGTTGCCGGTGTTCTGGGGCAAGCCTGGGACCGGCTCGACGCCTGGCCGCTCTTCCAGGAGGGAATAGAGCTTGTCGTGAATTCCGATCACCCGTTGGCCCGCCGCAACGAGGCAGAGGTCGCGCTGAGCCAGCTGGCAGCGGAGCCCGTGCTCAGCCGAATCGACTGGGAAACGAGCGAGGAGTTGTCGCGCAACCTTGCGGCAAAGGGGGTGGCGCCCCGAACCGCGCATGAGGTGGAGACCGATCAGGATTTGCTCGCACTGCTGGAGGCCAACGCCGGGGTAGGCTTTGTCTCGGCGACAGCACCGCATTCGCCCAATGTCCGCAGGCTCAAGCTGCGTGACTTGGACATTTCGCGGATCGTCGCCGCATACGCGGTCGCCGGCCGACACCGGTCACCAGTGGCTACGACGTTGCTCAACCTGTTGCGGTCGACCGACTGGTCGACCTTCGGCGTCAGCGAGCCCGCCTGAGCGCCGCGATCAAGTCATCGATGTCCATGCGCCGACGGTAGTCAGGATCGACGAAGCGATCCGTGATCACTCCGTTCGTGCCAACCACGAAAGTCGCGGGGATCGGCAGGAACCAGCTGGCGTTGCCTTGGTAGTTTGGCAGATCATACGCAACCCCCATCAACCGTTCCATTTCGGTCCCGATCCAGATCGCAAGATTAAGCGAGAGGGCATAGCCGTTGTCCATGTCGGTCAGGAACGGAAAGTTGGCACCCACGGCCGCCTTCATCGCTTTCGCGAACCTGCGCCGTTCAGGCATAATTGCCACGACCTGCCCGCCCAGCGTCGCAATCTCCTGCTGAGCTTCGACGATTCCGATCGCATTCAACCGGCAATAGGGACACCAATGTCCGCGTTGAAAAGTGATCACGGCCGGCCCCTGGAGAAGGATCTCTCCCAGACCAACCAGTCTGCCCTCGTCGTTAGGTAGCAGGAATGCCGGCATGACTTCGCCGGGAGCCGGCGCCATCGCTCCGGCCTCTTGCTGTTCGAGGCGCGCCACCAGGCGGTCCACCGCATCGGCGAAACCTGGGTTGAGCCGGCGCACCGCGGTTGCAATCACCGCCAGCCGCTCGTTCAGAGGGGCATCGAGTTCTATGGCAGCCTGGACGGACTGTTCAAATGTCATTGATTGATCGTCGACGCCCATTTCCGCGCTTTCATAGGTCGGATGTAGCCTATCATCGAAGCCCCGCCGCCACGGCCATGTTTTTCTCGCATGGTTTTGATGCCGCGCGTGCATCACCGCAGGAGACGTTCGTATTCTGTTCGCAGCCTCTCCTCGATTCGTTACATCATGTTCCTGATATCCGAGGCGAAGGTCGGGAAGCCGTAAACCGTTTCGGACAGCTGCGACGCCGTGATGTCATGTTTCATGGCAAGCGCGAAAATATGGATCAGCTCTTCCCCGGCATGGCCCACAATGTGAGCGCCAACGATCCTGTCGGTGGTCTTCTCTACGATGATCTTCGACCACGCCACTGTCTCGGCATAAGTCCTGGCGGAAAGCCAGCCCAGCATATCGTTCACATGGACCTTTACGCCAAGGCCTTGCTCTTTCGCCCTGGCCTCGGTCAGCCCGACGCTGGCCAAAGCGGGGACCGTGTAGAGAGCCGACGGTATCTGGCCATAGTCCGGCCGGTGTCTCGGTCCATCGACGATATTGCGGCCAACTATGCCGCCCTCGTAAGTCGCGACAGGTGAAAGCTGCGGAGAATTCCATACCGCGTCGCCGCAGACATAGACGTCAGGGTTCGACCGCGAACGCAGATGATCGTCGATTTCGATGCGGCCTTCACGATGCACGATGACGCCAGCGCCAAGATCGAGCCCCTCGACATTGGCCACTCGTCCAGCGCAATTCACAACTCTGTCCGCGTCCACTGCGTGCTGGACGCCATCCGCCACAAAGGTGACGCGCAATCGTCCTTCGGCCTTCTCGATCTTCTTGACCCAGGCAAGCGTGCGGACTCGAATGCCTATGCGTTCGCTCTCGCTACGGATCTGGGCCACGGCATCGGCGTCGAATGCTCCCAGCAGATGTGGCAATGCTTCAAGAATCGTCACGTCAACGCCGGCACGCGCATAAACGTGGCCCAGTTCGAAGGCAATGACGCCGCCGCCGACGAAGACGACCGCGCGAGGGAGCACCGGATCATTCAGGACATCGTCGGAAACCGTCAGGTGCTCGGCACCAGGAATTGGTAGGGATCGCGGCTTCGAACCGGTTGCGATGACAATGTTCCCGGCCTCAAGCTCGCGACCGTCGACACTGATGGCATTGCTCCCGATGAAAGCGGCCTCCCCGACGATGACATCGACACCGCGCTTGGCCATCAATCCAGACAGGCGGGACGGAATGTCATCGATAATGTCTTTTTCGCGCTCGATCAGGGCACGCCAGTCGAGCCTCGGCTTGCCGATCGTGATCCCGTGCCGATCAGCCCGTTCGATCTCGTGGAGCGCATGAGCCGCCGCTACGAGCACCTTCTTCGGTGTGCATCCACGATTGGGGCAAGTGCCCCCGAGGTCGCGTGCCTCGATCATGGCCACCGACAGCCCCGCAGCGCGAGTAGCCACCGTCACGCCCATTCCGGCGTTGCCGCCGCCGAGGATCACGACATCATACTTTTTCATCGCGCCGCCTGCACAGGTTCAGTGGAGCTTGATCCGAGGCCTGCTGCGCCGCGCCACTATCTCGCCAATCGAGTCCAGGGTGGTCTTCGCAAGTCCGTGCACTGCCTTGAGATGCAGCTTGTAGAGCGAGCGATACATCAGCCGGGCGAGCAGACCTTCGATCTTCAGTCCACCGATCAGGCTGCCAAATGAGCCATAGTCAGCGAGCGAAACAAGGGATCCGAAGTCTCGATAGCGGAAAGCCGGCGCGGCCCGTCCCTCGAGGCGCGCGGCAATCACCTTGACCAGGTGATCGGCCTGCTGATGAGCGGTCTGGGCGCGCGGCGGCAATGGGTCGCCCCCACCGGGCAAAACACAACTCGCGCAGTCACCGATCGCAAACACGTTTTCGTCCCCTCTGGCTTGCAGTGTCTCATCCACGACCAGGCGGTTGATGCGGTCCGTTTCGAGGCCATCAAGCGTTTTCAGGAAATCCGGGGCCTTGATCCCAGCGGACCAGACAACGAGTTCGGCAGGCACAAACAATTTCTCACCAAGCTTGATGCCTTCCCCCGTCACCTCGGTGACCCTGATCCCGCACCGTATCTGGACGCCCAGATCAACAAGCAGACGTGCCGAAGCGCGTGCCAGGTGTTCCGGCAACGCCGGCAAGATGCGCGGCCCTGCCTCAATGAGGGTGATGCGGATCAGCCTTTCAAAATCGATGTTGTCGAGATTGTGCGATGCGATCTCACGCATCGACTTGTGCAGCTCTGCTGCCAGTTCGACGCCGGTGGCGCCTGCGCCAACGATGACGCAATGGAGTTGGCTCGGCGACAGTTGCTCGTATTGCGCATTGGCGCGCAGGCACGCGTCTATCATGCGTTTGTTGAAACGGGCGGCCTGCTCAGCAGTATCGAGCGCGATTGCGTGGCGTGCCGCCCCTGGCGTGCCGAAGTCGTTGCTGACACTGCCTACGGCCAGCACCAGCGTATCATAGCCCAATACACGCGGCGGGATGATCTGCCTGCCATCGTCGTCGAAGCTTGGCGCGACAAAGACCTGGCGCCTGGAGCGATCAATGCCGACGACTTCACCGATGCGATATCGATAATGGTGGCGGCTGGCATGGGCAATGTATTCCACCGCATCGTTCGACGCACTCAAGGCACCGGACGCCACCTCGTGCAGAAGTGGTTTCCAGATGTGCGTGCGGTTGCGGTCGACAAGCGTGACGGAAAGCCGTCGCTTGCCGAACTTGCGGCCGAGACGCGTCGCGAGTTCCAGTCCGCCCGCGCCGCCGCCAACGATGACCACTCGATGCAGTGACGTGTCCGCATGCGATGGGGTTTCCGGTATCGTGCGGAAAAGCGCGGCGTTGTTGGCGAGCACGGCTTCCGGAACCAGCCGCATTCCCGGAGTGATGATCTGCATCGGTATTCTCCGTCTCTTTCCTCGGTCCCGAGGCGCTCGAACAAGTCACTCTTGCGATTCGTGGATGACGATGCCCTGCAGCATGTCGACGTCGCATTCCCAGGGCTTCTCCGAGAGGACTCGCTGCCCGTGTTCGTATCCGGCCTGCCAGCGCGTGCGGATGCCTGAGCGGGTGAAGTCGATGTCCTTGGTGTGGTCCTCGCCGTCCAGGCGGGGCGAAAGCAGCCGCACGAGGTGCATGACCGACGGGCAGCCATAGGAAGCAAGTTCCTTGAACATCGGATCCTCACGCCGCTCCTCGGGAACCAGCCTGCCCATTTCACGCACGACGTGCCGCAGACGGTGCAGTTGCTCCTGCCGAGCCACATGGCTCTTGCCCCGGCTGGCGTATTGAAGGTCCTTTTGCCGACCCATGACCTGCCAGATCGATTTCGGCTCGGTGGCTCGGGGCTGCCACATGTTCACGGCAAAAATCAGCGAGTCGCGCCGTGGACGCGCGTCGAGCACGACCTCGATGGGCGTGTTCGAATAGATCCCGCCATCCCAATAGGGTTCGCCGTCGATACAGACCGCCGGAAACGCCGGCGGCAAGGCGCCCGACGCCATGATGTGCGCCACCGACAGCGTCATCTCACGGGTGTCAAAGTATTTGAGTTCGCTGGTGTTGACGTTGACCGCGCCGACCGTCAGCCGCGTATGGCGCCGGTTGAGATAGTCGAAGTCGATCAGGTCATTCAGCGTCCTCTTGAGCGGATCGGTCGTGTAGTAGGAGGCGTTCTCGACACCCACTTCGCGGTTTACTCCGAACATGGCGCTTGGGTTCGGTTCAAAGAAGCCCGGTATGCCGCGCATGACCGTGCCCATATTGGCAAAGATGTTGCTTGGAACCATCATCCGGAAAAACTCGTCGAGCGGGCTGCTCCGGCTGACGCCGTCCCAGAATTCCTGAAGCTTGGGCAACCGATCCTTCGGCTCGTTCCCTGCGATCAGCGCGGCGTTGATGGCGCCGATCGAGGTGCCGATGACCCAATCCGGTTCAATCCCACCTTCGGCGAGCGCCTGGTAGACACCTGCTTGGTAGGCTCCGAGGGCTCCTCCTCCTTGAAGCACCAATACGGTCTGGCGCTGGACCGAACCATCGGCCTGATGGCCGGTCTCTGGAAAAGTGTCCGAAGCTGACGTATTTCGGGCGATCTTGTTCATAGTCTTTTTGCTCCTCGTTGCCGGATTCAATGGGCTGTCCAGCCGCCTTCGATCGGCATGATGGCGCCGGTGATCGATGCCGCATCGTCTGAGGCCAGGAACAGGCAAAGCGCCGCAACCTGGGCGACGGTCACAAACTGCTTGGTAGGCTGGGCGGCCAGGAGCACATCCTTGATCACCTGCTCCTCGGTGATCCCGCGTGCCTTGGCGGTGTCTGGTATCTGCTTTTCAACCAGCGGGGTCAGCACATAACCGGGACATACCGCGTTGACGGTGATGCCCTGTTCGGCGACTTCCAGCGCGACCGTCTTGGTCAGGCCGGCGACCCCATGCTTGGCGGCGACATAGGCGGATTTGTATGGCGAGGCGACAAGGGCGTGGGCGGAGGCAACGTTGATGATGCGACCCCATTTTCGCTCCTTCATCGCCCGCAGCGCGCGCCGGATGGTATAGAACGACGACATGAGATCGATCGCCACGACCGCCTCGAATTTCTCGATCGGGAATTCGTCGATCGGTGCGACATGCTGAATGCCGGCATTGTTGACGAGGATGTCGACCGCGCCGAACTCGGCGATCGCCTTATCCATCATCGCAGTGATCGCGCCACCCTTGCTCATGTCCGCATTGTCGTAACGAACGGTCACCCCGTGGTCAGCGGCAAGCTTTGCCCGCAGCAGTTCAATCTCACCGGTATCGCCGAAACCATTGAGCACAATGTTGCAGCCCTTGGCCGCGAAGGCCTCGGCGATGCCTTTGCCGATGCCGCTGGTCGAGCCGGTGATGAGTGCTGTCTTTCCGCTGAGCATCGTCGTTTCCTTCGGTTGGAGCCGCGGCCGGGATGGCCGGCAAACGGCTGCGAGCAACGGGCTTGCGCGCCCAGGTCCTGGAGTTCTGCACGGAGTATGGCGAGACGCGCGAAGCAGCGGAAATGCCGTTGAGACATGGATTCGATAGCTGACGGTCAGATCGTAAGCTCGGTGCCGGCGAAGCCGTCGACTTCGCCGCGTTGGCTTGTTTGACGTAGGGTCAACTAGTAAGATCGCGCCGCAACACGGGTCGTGCCGTATGCATGCCCGCTGGGGGAGCGTGCAGTGGAGATCAGTCAGGTCAGATATTTCTTGGCCGTCGCGAAGGAATTGAACTTCACCCGGGCGGCGGAGGAGTGCAACGTCACGCAGCCCGCGCTTTCACGTGCCATCAAGCTGCTGGAGGACGAATTTGGCGGCGCCCTTTTTCATCGTGAGCGACGCTTCACCCATCTAACGGAACTCGGCCGCATGGTCGAAACCTATCTTGAGGGTGTTTTTGAGAACTCCCGGCAGGCCAAGCAGATAGCCGAGCAGTATGTGCATCTGAAGAAGACGCCGCTCAGGGTCGGTATCATGAGCACGATTGCTCCCGACGAGATCATCGAGCTCATCTCGTCCATCCGCGGCCATCACCCGGGTGTGGAGCTTCATCTTTGCGACGCCGACGCGCCGAGTTTACGGCGGCGGCTGCTCGAGGGCGATCTCGAGGCAGCCATTTACGCATTGCCGTCGAACGTTCCCGACGAGGAAGTGCACTCCTTGCCGCTTTTTCGCGAGCAGATGGTGATGGCGGTCCATCTGACCCATCGCCTCGCCAACCAGCGCAGAGTGCAAGTGAAAGACATGAGCAATGAAAGTTACATCCACCGCAACAACTGTGAATTTGCCGGGTATGCGGACGCCGTTCTCTCCGAGCAGGGCGTCACCGTCAGCCCCGTTTACTGGAGCGATCGCGACGATTGGACACTCGCGATGATCGCCGCCGGGCTTGGTTTCGGTTTCATGCCCGAGCATACCGCCAAGCACCCGGGAGTGGTGGCCTTGCCGATCACCGAGCCGGAATTCTGGCGCGAGGTCAATCTCGTCACCGTGCGCGGCCGCAGGCATTCGCCAGCGGTTGGCGCGCTGGTGCGCGAGGCTACGCAGAAAAGGTGGTTCGGTGAGCGGGCGAAGGCATTGTCCGCCGCCGAGTAGCCCTGTCGCGGCGAGCATCCAGCCTAGCATATCCGGGCCACGGATCCCAGGCGCATCGTTTCGCGCTCAGTTTTTTCTGATCGTCGAGGTGACGGACCGGATGACTTCGGTCGCCATCTTGAACTGCGCCTCGCGGTCGGTAATTCCATGCCGCTTGGCGATCCAGTCGAAATCGCTGTAGGCCGCATAAACCGCACCATCCGCAGTCTGATAGACCAGAACACGCACCGGCCAATCGAGCCCGGCTTCCGGATTTGATGTGATGAAGGTCGTCCCAAGCGCCGGGTTGCCAAACATCACCAGCCGAGACGGCCTGACATCGTTGCCGGCATTCTTGCCAAGTCTTGCCTGGTCGATGACGCCAAAGAACTTGATGCCCTTCTTGAGAACATCCCTCTTGATGCGCGCGACCGTCTCGCCGACGGAATAGTCGCTCTTCACCGTCACGACACCGTCCGAAGCTGCGGCTGGGAGAACGATCGCCATCATCATGGCGCCGCCGGCAATCATGGTTTTCAGGTAGTTGGTCATCTCAGTCTCCTTTGTTGGATAGTCAAGATTCTCGGTCGTTAGGTCTCTCATGCCTTTGGAGTTTGAAGCACGCGCGCCACTGCGATCGCGCCGGCGAGGACCGCAGCAAGCACGGCCACGCATACGGTCCAGCCGATCCGGTCGTAGATTTGTCCGATGACGAAGCTGCCGGCGAGCCCGCCGGCATAGTAGGAGGCGAGGTAAATGCCACTTGCGGCGGCGCGGTCGTGCGAGGCGGTGCGGCTAACGTGTCCTGTCGCTATTGCCTGCGCCAGGAAGGTGCCAATTGCGACCAGAGCCATCCCGGCAAGAACGATCGGAAGGCTGGTCGTGAGCAGCAAAAGCAAACCCAGGATCGCCAGCACGAGCGTCGAACCGATGCCGACCCTTGGACCGAGGCCCGCGGCGACACGCCCGGCCAGGGGAGTGGTCAGCATGGAAGGCAGGAAGACGAAATAGACCAGTCCGAGCGCCATCGGCGACAGCGATAGTGGCGCGGCGACGAGCTGGAAATTCACATAGGTGAAAGTGCCGATAAATACGAAGAGGATCAGGAAGCCGATGGCAAAGCATCCGCGCAGCTCGGTGTTTTTCACCGGACCCTTCCAAGCCGCGCGGGCGGGCCCGCCCATCGTGTCGGCACGCATCATCGCGGATGTCTTCTGCAGCGTGAACCAGACGAGAGCCGCGCCAATCAGATTGAGGGCGGCGAATGTCAGGAAGTTGGTGGAAATGCCGAATGTGTCGGCGACGGCGGCCGACATCAGCCGTCCGAAGAAGTTGCTGGCGACGTTGCCGGTCACATAGGCCGCAAGCGCACTCGTCGTCTGCCGCGCGGAAAAATGCTCGGCCAGGTAGGCCATTGTCAGCGTGAACGCGGTCGACATACACAAGCCTTGGCCAACACGCAGCAGGGCGAAGACCAAGATACTGTCGGTCTGCGACAAGAGCGTCGTCGGGATCGCCAGCACCGCAAGGCTGATCCAGATGCCGTTGCGGCGATCGAGGTTCCTGCCGAAAAGCGCCACCGCGATCCCGGCCACAGCCATGCCGAACGTGCTGGCGTTAACGGCAAAACCCATGGTCGCGCGGCTAACGCCGAATTTTATCACCAGCGAAGGCAGGATGGCCTGGGTGGCGAACAGATCGACGAGCGTGAGAAACGCGATCAGGGCAATCAGCCCGAAGCGCCAGCTGTCAGCGGCAACCATGCGCAGCCGCGTCGGTTCAGTCTGTTCACTGGTCGTCATGACAAGGCTCCGTGGCCACACGTCCCCAGGAGATCACCCGAGGACGCGCGTTCAGTTGCTGATGCTGGAATCTGTTCGCCGCGCCGAGCGGCTCACATCATGTGGTCTTCGTGCATTGCCGGCGGCAGGACGTCGGCCGAATAGAGCACCGCGGGCACCTTGCCGTTGTTCTTCCACCAGTGAGCGAGTTGGCCGAACTCGGCGGTCACGTCGCCGGCCGGATGCTCGATGCCGACCTTGCAGGTGCTGCGATATTCGGTGATCGAGCCTTCGACGACGATAATGTTGGCTGGGCGGACATTGTGCTCATGCCACGGCACGACGCCGCCCGGCTGCACGACGAGCTTACGCAGGCGCAGCATGTTGCCTTTCCAGGCCTCGCCCTTGCTGCTCAGATCGATCGCGGAGAGAACCGTGTCGACGACGCCGACCGGCGTGCTTGGATGTTCCTGGATGTCGGTCGTAGCGGCCTGGCCGGCAGGGCAGTCGCCGGCGAAGGCCGGAGCAGCGGAAAAGGCAGCAGTTGCGGAAAGCAGCCCTACCGCAAACGCGAGGTTGAGTTTCTTGGTAGCCATCTTGTATTTCTCCTTTGTCGGTGCCCAAACGCGGGAGGCGGGGCATGACAGGGAGAATGATCGGAGCCGCGAAGGAAGAGAAATGCTGACTGGCTTTCAATTCGATACCTGAAAACTATCGTGAGCCATCATGGCTGCACGCAGACGCATGGCGTCACATGCCACGCCGTGCCAGAATTTCTTGGAGTTTGCTTCAGGCTGCGGTCTTGTGGATTGCCTGGGCTATGGCACTTTCCGGCCAGCCATGCGCCTTGACGCTGTTGACGAAGGCCGATGCCGCCGGCGAGAACCTGCGTCCCGCGACGACGACCAGGGACACTTCCCGCCAGACTTCGGGATCAATGACGGGCCGGACCTGCAAGCCCGGGATCACTGCGCTGAACTCCGGGATGAAGCATATCCCAAGTCCGCCTGAAACCATATTCTGGATCCAGTCCTCGCGCTCGCTGGCGTAGGAGATCCTGAGCTTCACGCCGCGGTCGGTGCACAGTCCGGCGAGGTGATCACGATACTCGCAGTTGAGCCGCCTGAGATAGTTTTCACCGTCGAGTTCGGAGATGGCGACATTGTCGTTGCGAGCCAGCCGATGGCCGTTTGGAAAGGCCAGAACAAAGCGTTCGCGATAAAGCGGGGTCACATCGAACCGGTCTGGAAAGCTGTTGCTCGACGCCATGATGGCAACGTCGATTTCCCCTGATTCGAGCAGTTGGGAAAGCGATGCCGGCACGCCTTCGACCAGCTGCAGCTGGATGCCCTGTTGGCGTCTGTTGAAGTCGGCCAGCAGGCCAGTGAAGCGGCGCGGCCCGATGGTGCACATGACGCCAACTTTGAGGTTGGCATTTTCCAGGCACAAGAATCTCGACGCTTCCTGCCGCACTCCGGTCAGCTCGTCCAGGATCTGCTGGAAACGAGGGCGCAGCAGCACGCCAAGATCGGTGAGGTGGGTCAGGTTTCGCTCGCGGCGAAACAGCAGGCCGCCGACCTCGTCTTCGAGCTGCTGGATGGCGCGAGACAGCGCTGGCTGGGTGACATTGCACTTTTCGCCGGCGCGCGTGAAATTGCGCGTCTCGCACACGGCAAGGAAGTAGCGGATGTGATGAATGTCCATGCCGATTTGTCCCCGTTGCGTCGTCCTTTTTTGCTCAATTGAACCTTGCCGCAAACGACATCAACGTTCCAATGCACCGCTGCTATAAAGTTCATAGCATATCGTCATGGGCTGGCGCGGTTTGGCGCCACTGAAAGGCTTTGGCGACATGGGGGACGGCGGCGAGCAACTTGCTCGCCGTCGCGCTCTGGAAAGCCAGGGTGACGTTCAGCTGTTGCCGCCGAGCTGATGAACTTTCACGCAGAATTCGGCATGGGGCTTGCTCATCGCTGCGTCGTTGCATTCTTTCTTCATGGCATCCCGTTTGTCCTTCGACATAGCGCCCCAGGCTGCTTTGAAGTCGGCATCCGATTTCATCGTCTTCATGCCGGCGTCGGTGAAGAAGGGCTGCATGTTGGACGGCTCGTCGAGCGCGCCGGCGAACGCAACGCCGCCGAGAACGGAAAGTGCAAAGGCGCCGAGGCAGATAGCTTTGATATTCATGGTATGATCCTTCTCTGGAGTTGAGCAATCGTCCCATCGAGGACTGCAGTAATTATCGACAGCAATTTAAAACTCTGTGGTCTCTCCTTGCCGGGATGCACTTTGCTGCAATCGGTGTGGGAGTTGCCAATGCCATCTGCGTATGGAGTTTATGCCGGTTCTGTAGCCAGCCACTGATGGCCTGACTTGCAGCTATTTGGCGCTACCAAGCGCCAGGACGTTTGCGCAGAACGGCGCATGTGCCTTGCTCATCGCCGGGTCGTTGCACGCCCTCTTCATTGCGGCCCGATCTCGCTTTGGCGTGGCTCGCCACGCCTTCTTGAACTCAGCCATCGGCTTCATCGTTTTCATCCCGGCATCTTTGTAGAACGAGGGGAAAGATGCCAGATCGCTGAGGGGGTCGGCGGAGGCGCCTCCCGCAAGAAGACCGAGAGCAATCACCCCTACATACAAGGTTCGTATTTTCATGACGCATTCCTTTGGCTGTCGATCGATTGCCTAGGCGACAGTCGTCGTGCTGGTCAAAACAACCAACCCCTCTGGTTTGCCTGGCAACCAAATTTGCGACGGGCACGCGATGGCGACCAATGCAATCTACCTATGGAGTTCATGCCAGCTTGGCATTTCGCCAGCAGCAGATGATGCGGCAATCTCTTCATCGAACGCCCCCTGGCAGCGTTATGGGATGGAGACCAACACGACGCATATCCAGACCGGAATCGAAACCAGCCGAACCTCCCTAGGCGGCGCAGGCCGTGCGATGGACGACCGGCAACCTGTCGACATTGTCGTGGCAAACGATGCACACGGCGCGTTTGTCTGGGGCGTTCTTGACCGCTTGCTGGATCAGCCTGACCTCTGCTTCGGCAACATTACAGCGTCCGGGTTCGGCGCGATGGAAGCCGCAGTTCTCGCCTATGGTCTGGCCCTGGGCGGCCAGCGTGGTGCACGCACGGCACTCACCAATTTCTGGCGACGCGTCAGTCACGCATCGATGTTGATGGCGGAGAAGGCCAGCCCTCTGAGATCCATCCTGGAGCAGACAATCGAAATTGCGGAGATCCGTAAGAAGACCTGTCCTGTGAAACTCAACATCGTGGCTTCGAATGCCCGCACCGATGCTGTGAAGGTCTTCCCAAGCGATCAATTGTCGATCGATATCATCCTAGCAGCGGCGACGGTCCCATTCCTGTTCCCGGCCGTGGAGATCGACGGTGACACCTACTGGGGTGACGGGGACGTTTCGGTTTTGCCATCGTTCCGGGCCATTGAACCAGGTGCCCAGTTGATCATCGCCGGCAAGCCCTCAAGGTCCATGACGCCCTGTTCGGATCATCGCGTCGCCGCCATGCCCGGCACCCCGAATTTGGCCCGGACACAGACCATCTTCGACGCTGCGCACCGGGCTGGCGCAACGATGTTTTTAAGGCCCTGGACCGACTGGGGTGAACTGACCGCCATGCGCGACAGAGGGCGGAAGAAAGTTGAGGACTGGCTTATGGCCGACCATTTCGCGGACGACCGCGCCGCCGTCGAGAGAAGAGGACGATATGTCTAGGCGCTTCCTCCCCGCCTAGTCGCGCCTGCTTCGCCCGCTCACGAACGCAGGCGGCAAGCCCTCCGGTTCCCCACCGGAGGGCTTTTGCTTGGCAGGGGCTTCAACATAGTGACCGCGTATCAAATCCATGCCGAGACAGCATTTCAGCTCGGCCGCCGGATCAGGGACACTGCTTGCAGACAGGCCGCAAGGTCGGTCTTTCCCTCGAAACGCAACCAGGAGACACGTCTGTGATCAACGCCAAAACCCTCATCGGATCGGCCCTAGCGGCCGCCACTTCGCTGGCCGCAACGGCCGCCTATAGCGGCCCGGCCGCCAAGCCCGCCTTCGCCTTCGAAAAGTGCTACGGCGTCGTCAAGGCTGGCCAGAACGACTGCCAGACCGCGACGCATTCCTGCGCCGGCACCTCCACCGCCGACAACCAGCCGGATTCGTGGCTCTACGTGCCCGCCGGCAGCTGCGCGAAGATCGCTGGCGGCAGCGACAAGCCTAAGGCCTAACCGATCAGACTTCGAGCCAACCCCCTTGGAAGGAGCAGACCGATGTCCCGTGCATTTCAGCGCCTCTCGATCCCCGCATCAGCGGGCATCGGTCTTCGTTCACCTCACATCAGCGAGATGCTGACCCGCAGACCCTCCGCTGGCTGGCTCGAAGTGCATGCCGAGAACTACATGGGACACGGCGCCGGCGTCGAAGCGCTGGACCGGCTGCGCCAAATCTATCCGCTATCGGTTCATGGCGTTGGCCTCTCGCTGGGCAGCGCGCGAGGAGTGGACCGCGATCATCTGGAAAGGCTGCGCAAGGTCTGCGAGCGCTTCCAGCCCGATCTCGTCTCGGAACATCTCGCCTGGAGCGTGGCCGACGGCGCCTACCTGAACGACCTGTTGCCGCTGCGCTATGACGAAGAGGCGCTGGCGATCGTGGCGCGCAATGTCGAGACTGTCCAGGGCGCGCTGGGGCGGCAGGTGCTGATCGAAAATCTGTCTGCCTATGTCGCCTTTGTGGATTCCTCCATGAACGAGGCCGAATTCCTGGCCGAGCTCGTCGCGCGGACCGGCTGTGGCCTGCTGCTGGATGTCAACAATGTCCAGGTTTCGGCGCACAACCTCCAATATGATGCAAAAGCCTTCATCGATGCGCTGCCAGTAGAGGCTATCGGTGAGATCCATCTTGCCGGACATGCGACCAATCACGTCGGGACCGACACCGTGCTCATCGACGATCATGGCTCGCGCGTGCCACCGGTTGTCTGGGCGCTCTACCAGCATGCCATAAGTCGGCTTGGACCGCGCCCTACCCTGATCGAATGGGACACCGATGTTCCTGTTCTCGATGTGCTGCTCGGCGAAGCGATGTGGGCCGACATGCTTTCCGCTTCGATCATGTTCAACCGCAAGCAGGCCGCGAGACAAACGGCGGCCGCAAAACCCCGACCACAGTCCACCCTCGTTTCCTTCGAAACCGAGGCAAGGACAGGCATGCCCGTGCTTGCGGCATTTGCCGTCGCCAAGGCCGGACAGGTCATGCCGTTAGCGTTGCCGCCAATTATACAGGGAGGATATCATGCTGCCGCTTGAAGACTTGCAGACCACCATGGCGCGCTCGGTGCTCTCCATGGAGCCGTTGGTCGCCGCAAAAATTTTGACCGCCGGCAAGGCCGATCCTTTGGCGCGCCTGCGTATCTACCAAAACAACACCCGCAGTTCGCTCACTTCGGTGCTGATGGCGATGTTTCCCGTCACGGTTCGCCTTGTCGATGAACGGTTCTTCCGTTTCGTAGCCAGCGAGTTCATTCGACGGCATCCGCCGGTGGAGTCGCGGCTGGCGCGTTATGGCGCCGGCTTCCCGCGCTTCCTGAAGACGATCGACACACTTTCCGACATGCCGATCGTGGCCGAAACGGCTCGGCTCGAATGGACCATCGCAGAAGCGCTCGACGCCGTTTGCCTGCCGTCGCGAACCCTGTCTGAATATGACGGCACCAATCTGGGACCCTCACCCGATATCCTGTTGCAGCCCTCCCTGCGGCTGATCGTTTCGCACTGGTCGATCCTGTCCGTTTGGACGGCGCACCAGCAAGAGGCGACGATCGACCAGCAGAGTGCCTGGATAAGGCGCCCTCAACGCGTGGCGTTGTGGCGGGCCGGGGATAATGTTCGTCTGGTTCCTCTCGATCGTGCGAATTTTGCGTTCCGGCATTCGTTGAAGCACGGCCTCGGCCTCGAACACGCCATGGGCCGCGCCCTCGCCCTCGATCCGTCTTTCGATCTCGTGTCCGCGCTCGTGCGTCTGTTTGGCGACGAGCTCGTTACGGACGTGCGTATCCCGATACATCCCCTCTCAAACTGATGGAGAAAGTTATGACCGCGATACCAGAATATTCCTCGTCCAATGCTGGCGGTCTTGTCGGCCTCTACAGGCGCGTCATCAAGCTGCCGGAACGCATTCCATTTTCCCTGGTCCAACTCGCGGCCCGCCTCGCGATATCGCATGTCTTCTGGCAGTCCGCGCAAACGAAGCTGGCCTCCTGGCCGGTGACGCTGCAGCTGTTTGCCAACGAATACAATCTGCCGTTCATCGATCCGTCGATCGCAGCGCCTCTGGCAACGACTGCCGAAATCACGGGATCGGTGCTGCTCTTCCTGGGGCTGTTCTCCCGCCTTGGCGCGCTGATGCTGCTCGGTGTCGTATTGGTAATCCAGATTTTCGTTTTCCCGGAGAACTGGGCCGAGCATCTGTTGTGGGCCTCGCTGCTCCTGCTCGTGCTGACCCGTGGTGCCGGCGTCTTTTCGCTCGACTACGTTGCGGAGCGGTCCTTTTCAGCATCCAGAAAATGAACATCTCGACCGGCTAGGGAAGCGCGGTGCGCATCTTCATCGTTCATGCCCACCCGGAACCCAACAGCTTTAACGGCGCACTAACCCGCGCAGCGCAAGTGGCACTGTCCGGCGCGGGACACGAGGTCGCTATTTCCGATCTCTACGCTATGGGCTTCAATCCGGTATCGGATCGAGGCAACTTCACGACCATCCGAGATGCTGACTATTACCGCCAGCAGGCCGAGGAGGCGAACGCGGCTATCCATAACGGTTTCGCACCGGACATTCAGGCCGAGATGGACAAACTCTTCTGGTGCGACGCCTTGATCCTGCAGTTTCCGCTCTGGTGGTTTGGGCTGCCGGCAATCCTTAAGGGCTGGGTTGACCGCGTGTTCGCGTCGGGTGGCCGTATCTACGGCGGCGGCAAATGGTATGATCGCGGCGTCTTCGCAGGAAAGCGCGCGATGTGTTCCGTCACAATTGGCGGCCCGAAGCCGATCTATTCCGACCGCGGACTAAACGGTCCAATCGCGGAAATCCTGTTCCCGATCAACCACGGGATGCTCTACTTTGTCGGCTTCACGGTGATCGAGCCGTTCCTCGTGCATGCACCGGCGCGCATTGGCGACAGCGAGCGACGGGAGCACCTGGCCCGCTATTGCCAACGCGTTCTAGGCCTCGTTAGTGCTCCGACGATTGCGTATCCTAGGCTTGCCGACTTCGACGACAGCTACGTCCTGAGATCGATATGAATTGGGGCTCGTGCGGGACATCAACTCGTGAATCAACGGTTTGGCCATCAGTCAGGCTTTGGCAGGAGGGCTTTGCGCAAACGCGGAGCTACAAAATCAAGAAAGGATCGCATCTTGAGGGGCAAAAGCCCTTGGCCCGCATGGGCGAGGCTGACCGGCATCGGTTCTGGTTCGAACTCTTCAAGAACGGCGACCAGCTTTCCTTGCTCGATCGCCTTTGCCGCTTGATAGGACAGCACCCTGGTGAGGCCTACACCTGCCACGGCCGCGTCGATCGCGGCCTCAGCGGTATTTACAGAAAGGCGTGAGCGGATGGCAACGGTTTGGTCTGCATTCGAACCTGGCATTGAGAAACTCCAGGATGTGGCGGATGCCAAGACGTCGAAGGTGACGCAAGAGACTCCAGAAAGATCGGCCGGCGCCTTTGGCACGCCATGGTCAGCAAAGTAGGCCGGACTGCCGCAGACAACGCGACGCACCGATCCTATCCGCGTCGCCACCATGCTGCTGTCTGGCAAAGGACCAATTCGAACGGCCATATCGACATGGTCGTCGATGAGATTCACATTGCGGTCTGAGAGCACCAACCGCACGTTGATGTCTGGAAAGTGCGAGAGGAAATCATTTATCGCCGGCAGAACATGCAGTCGTCCGAATACGACGGGTGCCGTAATGATCAGATCGCCCTTTGGCGTGTTGTATTCGCCGGAGGCGGTTCGCTCCGCCTCGCCCACTTGCTCCAGGATTTGCTTGCAGGCCGCGACATAGGCGGCCCCGCTGTCGGTCAAGATAAGCCGTCGTGTCGATCGGACGAGCAACCGGGTGTGTAGATAGGCCTCCAACTCTGCAACCTTGCGACTGATCGTTGGAAGGGGCGTTCCAAGTTTGCGCCCTGCCGCGGAGAGACTGCCGGTTTCGACGGCGGCAATCAAAATTGACATTGCTTCGAGACGGTCCATGAAGCCAGCCCTTCCATCAGCTGAGAGGCTATATCTTTGTGACACCCAATACTCTCGTTTGCTGAAAGATAATAGGTAGGTCCCTGTCGCACCGACATCATCGAACAGGAGAGAGACATGTCCCGTATTGCCATCCCAACCCGCGAAGCAGCCCCGGTCGCCTCGCAACCCATTCTCGACGCCGTGAACAAGCAGCTTGGCGTCGTTCCCGGCCTTTTCCGCCTCGTTTCCATTAGCCCTGCAGCTCTGGCGGGCATGACCGGCCTGTCCGGCGCGCTCACTAAAGCATTGGACGTGAAAACCCGCGAACGCATCGCATTGGCCGTTGCCCAGGTAAACGGCTGCGACTACTGCCTGTCAGCTCACACCTATCTCGGCCTCAACCTGGCAAAGATCAGCCCCGAGGAGATTGCGCTCAACCGCAAGGGCGCGTCGGGCGATCCGAAGGCTGACGCGGCGGTGCGTTTCGCGGCCAGGGTGGCGGAGACCCGCGGCAAGGTAAAGGACTCCGACATTGCGGCCGTGAAACTGGCAGGCTTTATCGAGGCTCAAGTCGTCGAGATTGTCGCCGTCGTAGCCGAGAACTTCCTGACCAATCTCATCAACAATGTCGCAGAGACCGATATCGACTTCCCTGTCGTTCGCGCCGAAGCCGCCTGACCGACCGCACTCTCAAACTAAGCCCGGCCTACCGCATGAGGTGGCCGGGCGATTTTGATTCAGCTCGTCGGGCTATCCCAGAGTGGCGGTAACGATGCTGTGAGACCGTAACGGTTAGTCACCATCTGGCGAATAGCAAACTGTCACTCAAGTCCGTAATGGCGGGCTTTCCCAGATGTTGCCGAACTTCAGGCACATCGCACAAAGATGAGGTATGTCGGCAATGCGTCTCGGTGGACTTGTCTCAAAGATTACGCTCGCCCCACCCACCAAACCTGCCGGATGGGCGCCGTTGCCGATAAGGTTGATCGTGGGCTTTGGCTTTTTGGCCCATGGCTACGCCAAACTCAGCAGAGGACCGGAAAGCTTTGGCGCCGTGCTTCAGACACTGGGAGTGCCGGAGCCTCAAGCGCTAGCATGGCTGACCACGCTGGTTGAACTTGTCGGCGGCGGTGCTGTGCTGGCGGGCGCATTTATTCCGATCGTCAGTGTGCCGATGGCGATCGTGCTTTTGACTGCATTGTTCACAGTCCATTCCCAATACGGATTCTTCTCCGTGAAGTTTGCCGAAGTGACAGCCACAGGGATCCGGTTCGGGCCTGTCGGCTACGAAATAATCCTGCTTTACCTGGGCGGCCTTGCAACGCTTGCAGTAGGTGGTCCCGGCCGTTTGTCGCTTGAGACAGTCTTGTCTCGGCCCAAGGGAATCGAGCGCTCGAGATGACCATCCTTGCCCAACCCCAGCACGATCTTTCTGCAATTGAAATCGACGCCATTGAAGACAGTATCTACGCCTACAACCAACATGCTGTTGGGCGCGATGACGCCCAGGGCCTTGGCTTTGTGATCCGCGACGAGGTGGGACGCATCATCGGTGTCGCAACAGGATATTCCTGGGCAGGCACTTCCGAACTCAAACAGATGTGGATCGAAGAGGCGTTTAGGGGACGCGGCTATGCGCGAGAGCTGTTGAACGCCTTCGCCGCCGAAGCCGTCGCTCGAGGCGTCAGGCGGATCTGGGTGCAGAGCCATGATTTCCAGGCGCCAGGACTGTATGAAAAAGCCGGTTTCGTGCGTGTAGCAGAGTTTGCAGATTGGCCCGAGGGACACTCCAACGTCATTCTCTGCAGAACCCTAGAAGCCACGACGGCAACTTCATGACCACCATTCGAATCGCGCAAGATACTGACGCGGAAGCACTTCCCGATATCGAACAGTCGGCTGGTGAGGCTTACCGTGAAATTGCAGCGCTTGCCTGGATCGCCGATGACGACAACCAGACCGTCGAACGCCACCGTGAACTCATCGCCAAGGGCACGTGCTGGGTCGCGGTGGAGCACGACGACCAGCCGGTCGCGTTCCTGAGCGCGGAGATCCAGGACGATACATTACACATCTGGGAACTTGCCGTGCGCCTTGATCGCCAGCGCTCTGGGATCGGACGCGTCTTGCTTGAGAATGCAATCACGGATGCGGGGGGCCGCGGCCTTGTCGCCCTCAGCTTAACCACGTTCCGCGACGTGATCTGGAACGCTCCATTTTACCAAAAGCTGGGCTTCCAGATGCTGGACGATGCGCAAGCGGGAGAGTGGCTTCGTCAGGTGCTGCGTCGAGAAGTCGAACACGGGATGCCAGCAAGCCGACGTTGTGCGATGCGCCTTGTTCTTTCCGAAGCTTGAGCGCCTTAGCATGAGGATTCGCATCCCTTTGACGCGATGAGCCAGGCGACCCTGAGGTAGCACATTCGCTCCGATGTTCTGCCGGCGTATAGGCCCGCTCTCTCTGAGAACTCCAAGGCATCGGTCACGTTCCTGTGAAGCTGTAACAGTCAATCGCTAAGGGGCGAATAGTGGACTGTTATGGCCAGGCCTTCCCCGGAGACGGCATATGGCTTGTCGCCCATGGCGAGTGTTTGGGATCGAGCTGGAGGAGAAAGCCGATGCTAGAGCGCAATCAGGAAAAACTGCCCGACCAGGAAAAGCTGGAGGCCCTGCTAGGAAGGATGGTCGGCGATCTCGGCGCCATCACCACCGGGGCGGCGGTCCTGCTGGGAGACAGGCTCGGCCTTTTCGCGGCAATGAGCGCGGGCGGCAAGATGACCGCCGCACAGCTCGCCAAAAGGACCGACACGCAGGAGCGGCTGGTCCGCGAATGGCTCTCCGCGCAGGCGGCGGCAGGCTATGTCGAATATGACGAGTTGGGCGACAGCTTCTACCTCAGCCCCGAGCAGGAGCAGGTCTTCGTCAACGAGGACAGCCCCGCCTTCATGGCCGGCGCCTTCGAGGTCGTCTCGGTGCTGTGGCTCGACGAGGAGAAGGTCAGACAGGCGTTTCGCTCCGGCAAGGGCCTCGGCTGGCACGACCACAGCGCCTGCCTGTTTCGTGGCACCGAGCGCTTCTTCCGGCCAGGCTACAACGCCAATCTTATCGGCTCCTGGCTGCCGGCGCTTGATGGTGTCGTCGAAAGGCTGGAGCGCGGCATAGACGTCGCCGATGTCGGCTGCGGCCATGGCGCCTCTACCGTGCTGATGGCCAAGGCCTTCCCGAACTCGCGCTTTACCGGCTTCGACTATCACGCCCCGTCGATCGAGCGCGCCCGCGCCGCCGCGAAGGAGGCCGGCGTCGCCGGCAACACCAACTTCGAGGTTGCGGCGGCCAAGGATTTCCCAGGCACCTACGATCTCGTCGCATTCTTCGACTGCCTGCACGACATGGGCGATCCGGAGGGTGCTGCCAGGCACGTGCACAACGCGCTCAAGGCGGACGGCACCTGGATGATTGTCGAGCCCTTCGCCCACGACAAGCTCTCGGCCAACCTCAACCCGGTTGGCCGCATCTACTACGCCGCCTCGACCTTCATCTGCACGCCTGCGTCGCTCTCCCAGGAGGTCGGGCTGGCCCTCGGCGCCCAGGCCGGCGAGGCGAGGCTGCGCAAGGTCGTGTCGGGTGGCGGGTTCAAGCGGTTCCGCCGCGCCACCGAAACCCCGTTCAACATGGTTCTCGAGGCACGCCCATAAGGCTGGCCAGGCAAAGAGAGTCTTCGCAATCGCATTGGAGGAAGGCATGACTGCTTACAACGTCGTTCGGTTCCGCACCAAGCCGGGCAAGGAACAGGCATTCATCGATGCACACAAGAAAGCGAGCCTCGACGTCACGGGCTTCCGAAAGGCCGCTCTGATCAAGACCGGCGACCGGACCTTCTGCGTCGTCGGTGAATGGAACGACATGGACAGCCTCGCGGCGGCACGGCCGCAGATGATCGGCCTTTTGGACACCATGCGAGACATGCTGGAGGATCTCGGCGGCGACCTCGGCGTGACCGATCCTGTCTCCGGAACGGTCGTCGCCGATATCAGGACCTGAAGGGGCTCAGCTGCGGGCTTGGTGTGCACCGATCGAGCATCAGTGTGGGGGCCAATCCATCAAGTCGGCGGGCGACGCACGAACTGCTGGAGCGCGACCAGTCTTCGACGTATAATTAGGCCCAATTTCGGGAGGACGAGCCATGAATGCAGTGCCTCAATGGCGGCTCGCAGGCGACTGGTTCGACATCTGCAGCTGCGACATCCCTTGCCCTTGTGAGTTCGCCCAGCGGCCGACCGGCAATCACTGCCAGGGCGTGCTCGCCTGGCATGTGCGCGAGGGCCAGTATGGCGAGGTGAAGCTCGACGGCCTGACGCTGGTGGCGCTCGGCGAGTTCGAAGGCAATCTATGGGCCGGCGAGGCAAAGGCCGTGATGGGCATGTATCTCGACGAGAAGGCGAATGAGTCGCAGCGCGAAGCCCTGCAGGCGATCTTCGGCGGCCACGCCGGCGGCTGGCCGGCGGGCTTTGCCGCCAATGTCGGCGAGATGCGTGGCATGGAGTTCGTGCCAATCATTTTCGAGGTGGCGGGCGACCTCGCCACCTGGCGGGTCGAAATTCCTGGCCTTGTCGTCGGCCGCGCGGAAGCGCTTTCGGGTCCTACAACACCGCCCGGCAAGCGGGTGCAGACAATCAACCCGCCGGGCTCGGAGGTCGGCCCGGGCCAAGTTGCCACCTGGGGGCGTTCTGTCGAGGTGAGCACCAAAGGCTTCGGGCTCGACTGGACTGGAACGGCCCGCTCGAGCAAGCACATTCCGTTCGACTGGACCGGCCCGAATTAGGGCGTGTCGATGCCTGACGCGTTCCCCAGGAAAACGTGGCGGCTCCGGAATTTGCGTGGCATGCCACTCGGCCTTCTCGCATCGCTCGCCGGACTGACAGCTGCGGCGTGGGCACTCACCCTCTACCAGACCTTCAGCATGGGTATGCCCATGGGCATTGCCGTGCGCGGCGGTATGGAGGGTATGGAAGGCATGGCCGGCATGGCGATGGCCGGAATTGCCGCCGACGACTGGTCATTTGCCGGCGCCGCCGCTTTTCTCGCTGTGTGGACCGTGATGATGGCGGCCATGATGCTGCCAGCTGCAGCGCCCATGATATTTATGTTCGCGGCGGCGCAGGCTAGGCGCGAACAACATGTGGCGATCCCGACGTGGACCTTCGTCGCGGGCTATCTGCTGGTTTGGGCAGCGGCGGGCCTTGTAGTATATGTCCTGGTCCAGCTCGGTAGCGACGTTGCAACGAGCCTCGATCCGCCCCAGCGTTTGAAATGGGCACCGCTCGCACTCGGTGCCACACTTGGCGTCGCCGGGCTCTACCAATTCACGACCCTCAAGCACATTTGCCTCAGCCATTGCCGTTCGCCGCTCGCTTTCGTTGCGCAGCACTGGCGCGACGGGCGTCTTGGCGCGCTCAAGATGGGGCTGCGCCACGGTCTCTATTGCTTTGGCTGCTGCTGGGCGCTGTTTGCCGTGCTGGTCGCGACCGGCGTCATGAGCGTCGCTTGGATGCTGCTTTTGACGCTGCTCGTCTTCGTCGAGAAGCTGCTGCCCCGTGGCCGCCGCTTCGAAGGTGGTTTGGGCGTTGCTTTAGTGGCCCTCGGGATCATCGTATCGCTGGGGGCGATCGATATGCCTTGGATGGGCGGCTAGACGAGCAGGAGCATAAGCATCTCTGCTGTGACGGCAGATGCTTTCGACGGCAATCCATTCGCATCGCGCTGGTTTTTTAGTAGGCTGTCGCGAGGAAAGGTTGAGGATCCGACGTGACGGTAGTCGACAATCGTCTGCTCGAAAGCAAGATGACCAAGGTGGAGCAGGCGCGAGCCTGGAGCCCACGCGTCATCTCGAAATTCGAGACGCTGATCAAGAGCGCTGACGACCACTCACTCTATCGCGTTAATCCGCTGAGCTTTGCTCGCGACCGCGCAATCGCCGAGCCTGAAGCAATCGACCTCTTCCTTCATGCCGCCCGCTGTGGCTTGTTCGACATGAGCTGGGATGTGCTGTGTCCCCAGTCCGGGATGGTGCTCGATAGTTTTGGCGCCCTGCGCACGCTGAAGACCCACTACGTCTGTGGCCTGTGCGACGTATCGGGCGAGACCGACCTCGACGACTTCATCGAGGTCACCTTCTCGGTATCGCCGAAATTACGGCGCCTGCCTTACCACGATCCCGAGACACTCCCTGTTGAGGATTTTCACTGGAAGCTCCACTTCGGACATGATGGGCGGCTACCGGGGCAAGACGTTCGCTTTCTTGACGTTCTGCGCGGCTTCGTTCGGGGCATGACGTTTCTGCCGCCCGGCACCACCACAGTGCTCCGCGCCGACCTGGGACCGGGCGCCCTTTCTGGCGTCAACGTGCAGACCCAGGCCGCATTCGCTGTGCCAATATCAGGCGATCCGGCGTTGGAGCCGACGCTTCTGAAGATCGATTATGACGGCAAGCGTTTCGTGCCGGCGTTGCCCACTGTGCCACCTGGCCCGATTGTCATCGAGGTAGCGAATAGAGGGCCAGTGCGAGGTTCGTTGCTTGTCATCAACTGGCCGCCCGAGCTTGTCGCGCTGACCACCAAGCCGGCGCTCGATTTCGACCCTTATGTTTCCGGTGGAGCGCTGCTTGCGCGGCAAACCTTCCGCCAGCTCTTCCGGTCCGAGCGTGTCGACGAGAAGGAGGGGCTCGGCATCCGGCAGATCACCTTCCTGTTCACGGACCTCAAGGGTTCGACCGCCATGTATGAGCGCTTAGGTGACCTCAACGCCTATGCTTTGGTCCGCGAGCATTTCGCTCTGGTCAACGCTGCGGTTCAGCAACATTCCGGAGCGGTGGTCAAGACGATTGGGGATGCGGTGATGGCTGTATTCTCGCGGCCGTCGGATGCGATTTCGGCCGCACTCCACGTCTTTGAAGAAATCGATCGCTTTAATGGCGACCACGACGGGCCGGGGATCATCCTCAAGATCGGGGCCCACTGTGGACCGTCGATCGCCGTGACACTCAACGACAACCTCGATTATTTCGGCCAGACCGTGAATGTCGCTGCACGGGTGCAGTCCTTGGCCGAAGCCGGACAGATCTGCATTTCCGAGGCGCTCTATTCCGCGCCCGGGGTTCGCGAAATGCTTGCCGGCCATCGTGTCGTGGCTTTTGACGCGCCTCTTCGGGGGGTGCAGGGTGACGCAACTGTCTATCGCATCATGCGCGGATAGACACGATTGCGTGCCAACGCCATTTCGCACCGCCCAGGAGCCGGAACTTAGGGCCTCAGTCAAGGTCGTGAGCAGTTCGATGGGATAGGCTGGTGCTGCGAGAGAGGATTGAACTCTCGACCTCTCCCTTACCAAGGGAGTGCTCTACCACTGAGCTACCGCAGCCGCCGATGGCGGGCTTCTGCCATATCGAACCGGCAAGCGCAAGGCCAAGAACAACGCTTCTGTGAAAGCCTTTGCCGGATAGCTTTCAATGACATGGCGGCGCCACAATGTTGGCTATCCCTGAATGGGGTATCGGCTAAGAGGCAGCCGGGGCGGGACGATGAGCGATAAGACAATTCCAGCCAAAAAGGGCGGGACGGACCGCAAGAACCGGCTCGCCGAGCAATTGCGCGCCAATCTGCAGAAACGCAAGGCGCAGTCGCGCTCGCGCCGTACAGGTGAAGCCGACCAGCGGCCGGATGGGCTCGGTTCGGACAAGGAAATGCAGAAAGATTAACTCAAATCGGCCACTCTTGGCCCGGATGCTGGGAAATCCTATTTCTTGAACCAGGCCGGCCAATGGTCTAGACGGGCCGATACTCAAACGATTGAACCGGCCTTTTTGGCCGAGAGGGACATTCTCTAATGGATCGCATCAGAATTGTCGGGGGCAACAAGCTCTCCGGAAGCATTCCGATTTCGGGCGCGAAAAATGCCGCTTTGCCCTTGATGATCGCCTCGCTGTTGACCGACGACACGCTGACTCTGGAAAACGTGCCGCATCTGGCCGATGTCGAGCAGCTGATCCGCATCCTCGGCAATCACGGCGTCGACTATTCGGTCAATGGCCGCCGCGAGAAGCAGAATGAGGGCTATTCGCGCACCATCAACTTCTCCGCCCGCAACATCGTCGACACAACGGCGCCCTATGAGCTGGTGTCGAAGATGCGGGCGTCATTCTGGGTGATCGGGCCGCTGCTGGCCCGCATGGGCGAGGCCAAGGTGTCGCTGCCCGGCGGCTGCGCCATCGGCACGCGCCCGGTCGACCTGTTCCTCGAAGGCCTGCAGGCGCTCGGCGCCGATCTCGACGTCGACACCGGCTATGTCATCGCCAAGACCAAGAATGGCCGCCTCATCGGCAACCGCTTTGTGTTCCCGAAAGTGTCGGTCGGCGCCACCCATGTGCTGATGATGGCGGCTTCGCTGGCCAAGGGTGAGACGGTGCTGGAAAACGCCGCCTGCGAGCCCGAAATCGTCAACCTCGCCGAATGCCTCAACGCCATGGGCGCCAAGATTTCCGGCGCCGGCACGCCGACCATCACCATCGATGGCGTCGAATCGCTGTCGGGCGCGCGCGTGCGCGTCATCCCCGACCGCATCGAGACCGGCACCTATGCCATGGCAGTCGCCATGACCGGCGGCGACGTTGTGCTCGAAGGCGCACGCCCCGAGTTGTTGCAGACCGCGCTGGACGTCATTTCGCAGACGGGTGCGGAGATCACGCAGACCAATTCCGGCATTCGCGTGAGGCGCAACGGCGCCGGCATTTCGCCGGTCGACGTGACGACCGCGCCCTTCCCGGCCTTCCCGACCGATCTGCAGGCGCAGTTCATGGGCCTGATGACCATGGCCAAGGGCAAGTCGCGCATCACCGAGACGATCTTCGAGAACCGCTTCATGCACGTGCAGGAACTCGCCCGGCTCGGCGCCCACATCACGCTTTCGGGCCAGACGGCGATCGTCGACGGCGTCGCGAAGCTGAAAGGTGCGCCTGTCATGGCCACCGATCTTCGCGCTTCCGTCTCGTTGGTCATCGCCGGCCTCGCCGCCGAAGGCGAGACGACGGTCAACCGCGTCTACCATCTCGACCGCGGCTTCGAGCGGCTGGAAGAAAAGCTGTCCAACTGCGGCGCTGTGATCGAGCGGATTTCAGCCTGACGACCGGACGGCGGCAGCTTCAGACGAAGACTGCTCCGTACGGCCTTCATCACGCTGCCAATACCGCAAACCCGAGGCAATTGCCTCGGGCGGAAGTCGTGTCGCGGTTGCACCGGCCGGAAAGACCGCCTAGAGCCTGTTTTATCTCGATGAGATCGGGACAAAACAGGCTCTAGTTTTTTTGTTTGAGCATGATCTTTTCCGAAAACCGGTTTCCACTTTTCGGGATCATGCTCTAACAGAAGGCTGAAACCAACCTTAGGTGCAAATTCCGCATGGCCCTCAAGCTTATCGCGCTCGACGACCAGGATCTGGGCATCGTTTCGGCTCATGTCCAGGACGCTGTCCTGAAAGTCAGTGATCTCGAATACCTGCCTGCGGCCAAGCGTTTCGTGCTGACCATGAACCGTTTCGTCTGGGAGGCGAAGTCGGGCCTGTTCCGCCAGCACAATGAGCGGCGGCAGGCCGTGCTGCATTTCGACCGGGTGCTCGGCGCCAAGACCAACGGCATTGCCCGCAACAAGCCGGCCGAGGTGCTGTCCCTGCTGGCGATCAGCTTCATCGAGATCAGCAAGCCTGCCGGTATCGTCGAGCTGATCTTTTCCGGTGGCGGCACCATCATGCTCGATGTCGAATGCATCGAAGCCCGCCTTACCGACATCGGCGGCGCGTGGGAAGCCACGTCGCGTCCCGTCCACAAGGCTTGAGCGCCCCATGGCCATCACGCTTGCCCAGTCCGACGCCGATTTCGAGCAGCGCTTCGCTGCCTTCCTGTTGACGAAGCGGGAAGTGTCCGAGGATGTCGACACCGCCGTGCGCCAGATCATCGCGCGCGTGCGCGCCGAGGGCGATGCGGCGCTGATCGACTATTCCAGCCGATTCGACCGCGCCGACCTCAAAAGCGTCGGCATCGCGGTCTCGAAGGACGAAATCGCCCGCGCCTATGACGGCGCCGACGCACAGACAATCAAGGCGCTCGAGTTCGCGCGCGACCGCATCCGCGCCTATCATGAGCAGCAGCTGCCGAAGGACAATCGTTATACCGATGCCGCCGGGGTCGAGCTTGGCTGGCGCTGGACGGCGATCGAGGCCGTCGGGCTCTACGTGCCGGGCGGCACCGCAAGCTATCCAAGCTCGGTGCTGATGAATGCGATACCGGCCAAGGTCGCCGGCGTCGACCGCATCGCTATCTGCGTGCCGGCCTCGGGCGGCGCCATACCGCCGCTGGTGCTGGTGGCGGCTGATATTGCAGGTGTTTCCGAGATCTATCGCGTCGGCGGCGCCCAGGCGATCGCTGCCCTTGCCTATGGCACCGAAACGATAAAGCCGGTGGCCAAGGTGGTCGGCCCCGGCAATGCCTATGTCGCGGCGGCCAAGCGGCAGGTGTTCGGCACGGTCGGCATCGACATGATCGCCGGGCCCTCGGAAGTGCTCGTGGTGGCCGACGGCAACAACGATCCGGACTGGATCGCCGCCGACCTGCTCGCCCAGGCCGAACACGACGTGTCGGCGCAGTCGATCCTGATCACCGACGATCCGGCCTTCGGCAAAGCGGTCGAACAGGCGGTCGAACGCCAGTTGCAGAGCCTGCCGCGCGGCGAGACGGCCGCGGCGAGCTGGCGTGATTTCGGCGCGGTGATCCTGGTCCCGACCATCGATGCCTCGCTGCCGCTGGTCGACCGCATCGCCGCCGAACATGTCGAACTGGCCATCGATGATGCCGAAGGCTTCCTGTCGCGGATGCGCAATGCCGGCGCCGTCTTTCTCGGCCGCCACACGCCGGAAGCTATCGGCGATTATGTCGGCGGCTCCAACCACGTGCTGCCGACGGCACGCTCGGCGCGCTTCTCGTCGGGCCTTTCGGTGCTCGACTTCGTCAAGCGCACCTCGGTCCTGAAACTCGGGCCGGAGCAATTGCGCGTGCTGGCGCCGGCGGCGATCGCGCTCGCCAAGGCGGAAGGGCTCGATGCGCATGGCCGCTCCGTCACTATCCGGCTGAACATGTAGGCTGAGATGACGGGCTCCGATCAAACCCGCGCAAAACTGATCGATGTCGAACTCGATGAATCGATCGGCCGTTCGACGCCCGATGTCGAGCATGAGCGGGCCGTGGCAATCTTCGACCTGATCGAGGAGAACCGTTTTCAGCCCGTCAATGACAGCGGCGCCGGTCCCTACCGGCTGAAACTGTCGCTGGCCGAGCAGCGTCTGGTCTTCGCCGTCGCACGCGAGGACGGCACTGCGGTGGTCACCCACATCCTGTCGCTGACGCCGCTCAGGCGCATCGTCAAGGATTATTACATGATCTGCGAAAGCTATTACGACGCGATCCGCTCCTCGACGCCGAGCCATATCGAGGCGATCGACATGGGCCGGCGCGGTTTGCACAATGAAGGGTCGCAGACGTTGATGGACCGGCTCTCCGGCAAGATCGACATCGACTTCGACACGGCGCGACGGCTGTTCACGCTGGTCTGCGTGCTGCACTGGCGAGGCTAGTCCTGGCACCCCTGCCCCGCTCGATCCTGTTCCTGTGCGGCATGAATGCCGTGCGCTCGCCAATGGCGGAGCAGTTGGCACGCCGGATGCTGCCCGCCACCATCTTCGTCGCCTCGGCCGGTGTGCGCGCCGGCGAGCGAGACCCGTTCGTCGATGCCGTGCTGGCCGAAGACGGTCTCACGCTGGGCGAGCGTCACCCGAGGACGCTGGACGACCTCGAGGACGACTATTTCGACCTGATCGTCACACTGGCGCCTGAAGCGCACCATGCCGCGCTGGAGCTCACCCGCTCGCTCGCCGTCGAGGTCGAATACTGGCCGACACAGGACCCGACCGGTGCGAGCGGCACTCGCGAGCAGATCATGGCCAGCTACCGCGACGTGCGCGAACGGCTGAAGTTGCGCATAAGCCGACGTTTTCTGCTTCCAGAGGCAAAAAACGCTACGGATTAAGCGTGTTCACAAGCGGACGATTATCATATAGGTTCCGCCGAAATTCCGGCCAGGCGCTGGAACTGCAATCCAAGCAAAGGTATCGAATGCCGAAGGAAGAAGTCCTCGAGTTTCCGGGTGTCGTGACGGAATTGTTACCGAACGCGATGTTCCGGGTGAAGCTCGAAAACGAACACGAGATCATCGCCCATACGGCCGGCCGCATGCGCAAGAACCGCATCCGCGTGCTGACCGGCGACAAGGTTCTGGTCGAGATGACGCCATACGACCTGACCAAGGGCCGCATCACCTACCGCTTCAAGTAAGATCAAGGCTCGACTGGTCCGCGATGAGCATTTTGCAGAAGCTGGTGCTTGCCTCGGGTTCGCCGCGCCGCATCGAACTCTTGCAGCAGGCCGGCATCGAGCCGGACCGTATCCTGCCGGCCGATATCGACGAAACGCCGCTGCGTGCCGAGCATCCGCGCTCGCTGGCCAAGCGGCTGTCGAAGGAAAAGGCCGAGAGGGCGTTCGCGTCGCTGAAGAGCGAGACGGATTATGCACCTAGCTTCGTGCTGGCCGCCGACACGGTGGTCGCGGTCGGGCGACGCATCCTGCCCAAGGCCGAGACGCTCGACGACGCCGCCAACTGCCTCGGGCTGCTGTCCGGCCGTTCGCACCGGGTCTATTCCGGCATCTGCCTGATCACGCCTGGCGGCAAATTGCGCCAGCGGCTGGTCGAGACGCGGGTGCGTTTCAAGCGGCTGCCGCGCGAGGAAATCGACGCCTATGTCGCCTCGGGCGAATGGCGCGGCAAGGCCGGCGGCTATGCCGTCCAGGGTCTCGCCGGCTCATTCGTCGTCAAGCTGGTCGGCTCCTACACCAACATCGTCGGCCTGCCGCTCTATGAGACGGTGGCACTGCTTTCCGGCGAAGGTTTCAAGACCCATCAAAGCTGGCTGTCCGCGCGGCCATGAATTCCGACTCCAAAGTCACGCCGCTGCGCCCAAAGCGCCCCTGCCCCGAATGCGGCAAGGCCTCGGCGCGCGAGACCTTTCCGTTCTGCTCGACGCGCTGCAAGGACATCGACCTCAACCGCTGGCTGAAGGGCGCCTATGTCATCAAGGCCCGCGACGACGAGGAAGAACCCGACACCGACGAGCCGAAATAAGGCGAGCGCCGCCGATCAGGCCGCGTGGGTCTTGCGGCTTGTCCGCGCCCAGGCCGGCAGCCAGTCGCCATGGGCGGCGAGAAGTTCGTCGACCAGTGACCAGATCTGGTCGAGATCGAGCTCTGCCGCCGTGTGCGGATCCATCATCGCCGCGTGGTAGATGTGCTCGCGGTTCTCGCTCATCAGCGCCCGCACCGTCAGCTCCTGCACGTTGATGTTGGTGCGGATCAGCGCCGTCAGTTGCGGCGGCAGGTCGCCTATATAGGTCGGCTGGATGCCGGAGGCATCGATAAGGCACGGTACTTCGGCGGCGCAATCGCGGGGCAGCGAGGTGATGCAGCCATTGTTGCGAACATTGCCGTAGATCACCGAGGGTTCGCCCGTCCAGACCGAATTCATGATCGAGGAGGCATATTCCCTGGACTCCTCGACCTCGATGCGCTGGGCCGAACGATAGGCCTGTGCCTGGTCTTTCCAACGCTCGATCTGCTCGATGCAGCGTTTGGGATATTCGTCGAGCGGAATGCCGTATTTCTCGATCAGATCGGAGCGGCCTTCCTTGATGAAATAGGGCGTGTATTCGGCGAAATGCTCCGAGCTTTCGGTGACGAAATAGCCGAGCCTTGTCAGCATCTCGTAGCGCACCTTGTTGGGGCAGCGCGGATTCCAGCCCGGCTTGGGCGCGCGGCCTTCGCGATAGGCGCGCACGAGGTCGGGATAGAGATCGCGGTAGGAACCGTCGGGCTGGCGATGCTCGAATTTCAAATAAAAGGCCATGTGGTTGATGCCGGCCGAGCGATAGCGGATCTCGTCGTAAGGAAGGTCGAGATCGTGCGCCAGTTCCATCGCCGTGCCCTGCACCGAATGGCAGAGACCAACCTGCCTGATGTCGGGATATTTCTCCGATATCGCCCAGGTGTTGATCGCCATCGGGTTGACGTATTGCAGCATGATCGCCTCGGGGCAGACGGCGAGCATGTCCTCGCAAATCTTCCACAGATGCGGCACGGTTCTCAAGCCGCGCATGATGCCGCCGACGCCGAGCGTGTCGGCGATGGTCTGGCGCAGGCCGTATTTCTTCGGCACTTCGAAATCGGTGACGGTGCAGGGCTCGTAGCCGCCGATCTGGAAGGCAACGACGACGAAATCCGCCCCGGCGAGCGCCTTGCGCTGGTCGGAATAGGTCTCAGCCCTTGCCTTGACGCCGAGCGTCGCGATCAGCTTGTTGACGACGATGGCGCTTTCTTCGAGGCGCTGCGGATTGATGTCCATCAGCGCGATCGTCGCGCCAGAAAGTGCTGGCCGTTGCAGCACGTCGCCGACAATGTTCTTCATGAACACGGTCGAGCCGGCGCCGATAAAAGTGATCCTGGGATGTCTTGTCATGCTGGTCTCCGGCATATGTTCAGGCCACGTCGAAAGCGGCTCGGACGAGCCGTTCGGTGTAGGCGGTCTTGGGATTGGTGAGGACCTCGTCGACGGGTCCCTGCTCGACGATCTTGCCGTGCTGCATGACGATGACGCGGTGGCACAGCGCGCGCACCACCTTGAGGTCGTGCGAGATGAAGAGGTAGCTCAGACCGCGCTCGTCCTGCAGCTTGCGTAAGAGGTCGATGATCTGCGCCTGAACAGACAGGTCGAGCGCCGATGTCGGCTCGTCGAGCAGGATGAATTCGGGTTCGAGCGCGATGGCGCGGGCAATGGCGACGCGCTGGCGCTGGCCACCGGAGAATTCGTGCGGAAACCGCGAAAGGATGTCGCCAGGCATGCCGGCGCTGACCAGCGCCTCGCGCACCCGATCGACCCGCTCTGCCCGCGTCGCGCCGATGCTGTTGACGATCAGCCCTTCCTCGATGATCTGGCCGATCGTCATGCGCGGGTTGAGCGATGAGAACGGGTCCTGGAAGACGATCTGCATGCGCGAGCGAAACGGCCGCATATCGTTGCGTGACAGGCCGTGGATCGGCTTGCCGTCGAAACGGATCTCGCCGCGCTTGGCGTCGGTCAATCTCAGCAGCGCCTGGCCGAAGGTGGTCTTGCCGGAGCCGGATTCGCCGACCAGCCCCAGCGTCTCGTGGCGGCAAAGTTTGAGGCCGAGATCGTCGACGGCGACCAGTTCGCGCCAGTCCGGCTTCAGGAAGCTGCCATGGCGCAGCATGAAGCAGACGCGCACGCCATTCGCCTCGAGAATGGTGCCGCTCCCCTCCGGCAGCGGTTGCGGCCGGCCGCGCGGCTCGGAGGCGAGCAGCCGCTGCGTGTAAGGATGCTGCGGATCGGCGAACAGCCTCTCGGTGACGTTGTGCTCGCACATCGCGCCATGCTGCATGACATAGACGTAGTCGGAGAATTTGCGCACCACGTTGAGGTCGTGGGTGATCAGGATCACCGCCATCCGCAACTCTTTCTGCAGGTTGCGGATCAGGTTGAGGATCTGCGCCTGGACGGTGACGTCGAGCGCGGTGGTCGGCTCGTCGGCGATCAAGACGTCGGGATTGTTGGCCAGCGCCATGGCGATCATCACGCGCTGGCGCTGACCGCCCGAGAGCTGGTGCGGGTATTGCTTGAGCCGCGCCTCAGGCTCGGGGATCTGCACGTGCCGCAGCAGCTCGAGCGCCCGCGCCCAGGCCGCCTTGCGGCTCACCTTGCGGTGCACCCTGATCGCCTCGACGATCTGACTGCCGACCGTATAGATCGGGTTGAGCGAACTCATCGGCTCCTGGAAGATCATCGAGATACGGTTGCCGCGCAGCTTGCGCCGCTCGCTCTCGGGGAATTTCAGGATGTTCTGGCCGTCATAACAGATGCTCGATCTCGGCGACATGGTGGCCCGCCTGGACAGTAGCCCCATGACGGCGCGCGCAGTCACCGACTTGCCGGAGCCGGACTCGCCGACGATGGCGATCGTCTCACCGCGATAAAGCTGGAACGAGATGTCCTTGACCGCTTCGACGACGCCGTGTTCGACCTTGAAGGCGACCTCGATGTTGCGGGCATCGATGATGGGCTGGTCCTGGCGCCCGTCATGGTCATGACGAACGGTGGGTGCGAAGGACTCGGCGAGTACGACGGTCATCCGAGCCACCTCAATACGGATCGACGGCATCGCGCAGGCCGTCGCCCAGCGCGTTGAAGGCAAAAACGGTGGCGAGCACGAAACTGACCGGCGACAGGATCCAGGGATAGGTGCCGATGACGGAGTAGGTTGCGGTGTCCTGCAGCATCAGGCCCCAGGAGATCAGCGGCGGCTTGACCGCGAAGCCGAGGAACCCGAGGAAGCATTCGAGCAGCACCACGGTTGGGATCGCCAAGGTGACCGCGACGATCACGTGGCTCATCACGTTGGGTAAGATGTGCTGCAGGATGATGCGCCGGTCCGTGGCGCCGACCGCCATGGCGGCGCGCACATATTCGATGCGCGCCAGCGCCAGCGTCTTGCCGCGCACCTCGCGCGACATCTGCGCCCAGCCCAGCGCCGACATGACGATGATGACGAAGGCGAGGAAGACATTGGTCGGCGCGGTGACCGGGATCAGCGTCGTCAGCGCCAGATAGAGCGGCAGTTGCGGGAAGGCGAGCACCAACTCGACGAAGCGCTGCATCCAGATGTCGAACCTGCCGCCGAAATAGCCAGAGACCATGCCGACCGTGGTGCCGATGACGGTGATGATGAAGACCACCGTCAGCGCGATCATCAGCGAGACGCGCGAACCGTGAATGGCGCGCGACAGCACATCGCGGCCGAACTTGTCGGTGCCGAGGAAATGCACTGGCTGGCCATCCGTCGAGGCGAAGAAATGCCGGTCCGCCGGGATCAGCCCGAAGAGCTTGTAGGGCGCGCCCTCGACAAAGAAGCCGAGCAGCCTCGGATGGTCGTAGTCGGGGCCGACGACGGGCTGGAAGGTGACCGGATCGAGGTCGGCCGAATCGGCCAGCGCATAGACTCGCGGCCGCGCGACGAAATTGCCGTCCTTGTCGTGGAAGGACGGCAATTGCGGCGGCGCGAAGCCGACATCGGTCGCCTTCGGGTCCATCGGTGCCAGGAACTCGGCGAACACGGCCATCACCAGCAGCAGCACGACCAGCCAGAGCCCGGCCATGCCGGTCCAGGAGCGCTTCAGCCGGCGCCAGACCAGCGCCATGTAGCTCTCATTGCCGCGCGCCGGTTTGACGACGATGGGGCCTTCTGCCGGCAAGGGTGGCGGTGATGGATCGCGCGCCAGCATCTAGCTCTCCCCGTACTGGCGGATGCGCGGGTCGAGCAGGACGAGCAGCATGTCGGCGATGATGTTGCCGACGATCAGCGTCGCCGCCAGCACCATCATGAAGGTGGCAGTGACATAGACATCGCCGACCGCCATCGAGCCGACAACCGCCGGGCCGACGGTCGGCAGCGCGAAGATGATCGCCGTCTCGATCTCGCCGGTGAGCATGTAGGGCAGCACCACGCCCTGATACATGACGAGCGGATGCAGCGCATTGGGCACGGCGTGGCGCATGACGACGGCGCTGCCGGTCAGGCCCTTGGCTCTCGCCGTCTCGACATATTGGGCGTTGAGCGTATCGAGCAAATTGCCGCGCATGACGCGCATATTGTAGGCGAGGCCGCCGAAGGTGGCGATCGCCACCACCGGCCAGACATGCTTGACCAGGTCGACGAACTTCGCCCACGACCATGGCGCGCCGCCATATTGCGGCGAGAAGAACGACCCGATCTCCGACACGTTGAACTGGAAGACCAGCAGATAGACGATGATCAGCGCCATCAGGAAGCGCGGCACCGTCATGCCGAGGAAGGAGATGGCCGACAGCGTCGTGTCGATCCAGGTGTATTGCCTTGTCGCCGCCCATATGCCGAAGGTGATGCCCAGCACCGAGGCGAGGATATGGCAAACCAGCGCCAGGAGCAGCGTGCGCGGCAGGCGCTCGCCGACGACATCGGCCACCGGCTTGTTGTAGTAGAGGCTGTAGCCGAAATCGCCGCGGGTGACGATGCCGCCGATCCAGTTGAGATACTGGACGGGCAGCGGCTTATCGAGGCCGCGTTCGACACGGTAGGCCTGCGCCTGCGCATCGGCCTCGGCGAAGGACGCGCCGCCCTGGTTGATCAGCTGCGAGCGGATGTAGTCGGCATAGTCGCCGGGTGGTGCCTGGATGATGGCAAAGGTGACGAGGCTCAGGATGGCGAGGACCGGTATTGCCGACGCTATGCGCATAGCCAGGAATCGCAGCATGGACGGTCCGCTTCCTCATCTCGCCGGACGCTCCCGTTGAGGGACGTTCGGAGGGTTGGTCTGTCCCGGCCGCGCCAGCAGCGCGGCCGGGTCTCCTAGTCAGGGGAGGTAAACTTACATCGGACCCTTGTCTCCAGGCTTGCCTGGAAGCTCCTGCGGGAACAATTCGTATTTCGCCTGCTTGTCGGCCTTGACGAAGACGCGTTCGCGGATGATCGAATCCTCGGCCCAGTTGAACATGAAGATTGGCGTGCCCTGCGGAATGTTGGAGAAGCGCTTGTTGACGATCAGCGCACCGGGATATTCGGTCAAGCCGACATTGTAGACATGTTCCGTCGAGATCTTCTGGAACTCTTTCATCAGGCTGGCGCGCTTGTCGTTGTCCTCCGACGCGACGAACTTGTTGACGATGTCGACGAGATCTTTTTCGAAAGGCATCAGGTCGACCTCGCCGCTTTCCGGCGCGCGGTGGTTCCAGCTGGTCTTCGGGCCGACCGGCGCGAGCTGTTCGGTGTTCTGCACGACCGAGGTCAGTTCCTGGTCGTTGCGCCTGATCAGCCAGTCAAATCGACCGGAATATTGCGAGGCATCGCGCTGGGTGCCGTTCAGGCCGTTGAGCACGACCCGCAGACCAAGCTTTTCCATCTGGGCGACGACGCCTTCGGCGAGGCTCTTGTCCGTGCCGTAGTCGTTGTTGACCAGCATGACGATCTCGACGTTCTTGCCGCCGGCGGTGCCTGCCGGGAAGTTCACGAAACCGTCGCTGTCCGTGTCCTTGAGGCCGGCCTTGGCGAGTTCGGCCTTGGCGCCCGCGAGATCGAAGGGATAGTAGACGGTCGACTTGCGGTCATAGAAGCTGGTGCCCGAGGAGAAGCCGCCGGGGTAGATGGCGGTGAACGGCCCCTTGACCAGAGAGTCGCCCAGCGCCTTGCGGTCGAGCGCCATGGTGACAGCCTTGCGGAAATCCTCATTGCGGTTCAGCTCGCGGACCGCCTGGCTGCGCTCGTCCGGATTGCCCCAGCCATTGGCGGAATAGTTCAGGCGCAGATTGTAGCCGATGAGGCGCGGGCCGAAGGCGAGCCGTGCCGGCGCATTCGCCTCCGCCGCGCGCTTCAGCGAGGCGACGAAGTTTTCCGGTTGCTCCAAATTGGAGAAGTCGGCCGAGCCGGCGACCGCCTGGACGTCGCGGTCGGCCCAGGTCGACAGCTTGTACTGCAGCTCGTTGAGGTAGGGCAGCTGGTTGCCCTTCTCGTCGACCTTCCAGTAGTAGGGGTTGCGGCGCATGACGATGATGTCGTCCGCGCGATACTCGACCGGCACCCAGGCGCCCATCACCGGCATGTTCATATATTCCGGCGGGAAGGCGTTCTTGAACTGGTCGTAGGTGTTCTTCGAATATTTCGGATGCTGCGGCTTCAATATGTGCGCGGGGCCGGGGCAGAAGGTGCCGTAGGCCATGGCGTAGAGATATTGTTTCGGGAAGGCGTCCTTGAAGGTCCATTCGACGGTGTAGTCGTCGATCTTCTTCAGCGTCGTGCCGACGCCGAAGGTTTCCTGTGTTGCGCCGTTGAGCGGCGAGACGTTCGGATCGACGACCTCGTCATCCCAGTAGAACATGACATCGTCGGCGTTGAAGGCCACGCCATCGGACCATTTGGAGCCCTCGACCAGATGCATGGTCAGCTTGTGCCCGTCCTTCGACCAGTCCCAGCTTTTGGCCAGGTTCGGCAGCGGCTCGGTGTCCTTGGCTTCGACCTGGAACAGCGGCGCGGTGCGCGTCAGGCACTCGGAGAGCCCGATATCGATACCGCCCCAGCCTTGCGTCTGGCCGGCGCCATAGTTCCAGCCTTCCGGCCGCCCGCCTATGACATGGCGCATCGTATCGCCATAGACGCCGGTGCCATCAGGCATGTTGGCCGTCTTGAAGACCAGCGGCTCCTTCGGCAGCCTATCCTTCAGCGGCGGCAGCTTGCCGGTCTTGACGTATTTCTCGGTCACCCAGTCTGGCTCGTGATATTCCGGCAGCGCCTTGAACTCCAGGATGGAGTCGCGCGCCACGTACTTGATCTTACCCTCGGCCGGAAATGTCGCCGGCGTCGGCGGGACCGTCGGTTCGGAAGCGAAAGCGTTGAGTGCCGGAACTGAGACGCTCAGCGCCAGACCGGCGGCAATGCCAATGCTGCGTAGGTTCCTCATTAACTCCTCCCTCGTGTTCAGATATTTGTTGCTGCTCTTCTTCCGCCCGGACGGCTGATTGCAGCGGACCTGCCTCCCAAGGTCCGTCGCTGCGCCCGAGGTTTAGCCGGCCTGTTTCAACGCGGCCTTTTCGGCGCGCAATTCATCGATCGAGCGGACGTTTCGCCGCGCGGCACCGGCCCATTCGCGGGTCTTGACCACGGATTTCGACAGCCGCTCTTTGGCTGCCGGAACCGCATGCGCGTATTGCGGCAGCCAGGCGGCCTGGGCGACGACCATTTCGTCGACCATCTGCCAGACTTCCTCCGGCGTCGACACCGCGCCGACCAGCGGGTCATGCAGAACGGCGAGCTTCAAGAGATCGATGTCGCCTGATATCGCGGCATGGACCGACATGCGCTGCACATTGATCGAGGCGATGCAGGTGGCCGCACAGGCTTCCGGCAGCGTGATGCCGGCTGCCATGTTGATGCCGAAGCGGTCGACGAAGCCGGGCGATTCGACGATGGCGTCCTGCGGCAAATTGGTGATCACGCCATCGTTCTTGACGTTGAAGTGGCCGCGATAGACGCGATTGGTCTCCAGCGCCTCCAATATATGGCTGGCATGCTCGTTGGAGCGCTTTGCCGGATCGATCGGCTTCGACGCCGCTTCGAGGAATTGCGGATACTCGGTCTCGAACCAGTTGCGGGTTTCGGTGGAGTAGCGGAGATAGCCGCCAGTCTCACCATGGATCCAGTCCGACATGTCGATCCAGCGCGTGATCTCGTCGGGCCGCTTGCGGTACCAGGGCAGATATTCCGACAGATGGCCATTGCTTTCGGTCGAATAGACACCGAAGCGCTTCAAGACATCGATGCGCAGCTTCTCCTGCTGCGAATAGACCGGATGCGCCTCGAAGGCGGCAATCAGCTCGTCCTTGCCGATCTTGCGGCCGTTCAGCCGCAAATCGATGAACCAGGTCTGGTGATTGATGCCGGAACAGACATAGTCGAGCTCGTGCCGGGACTTCGTGCCCAGCACCTCGGCGATCTGCTCGGCGCCGTGCTGGACACCGTGGCAGAGCCCGACCGTATCGACCTTGCCATACTCGATCGCCGCCCAGGTGTTCATCGCCATCGGATTGGCATAGTTGAGGAATTTGGCGCCCGTCGCGGCGACCTCGCGGATATCCTTGCAGAAGTCGAGGATGACCGGGATGTTGCGTTGGCCATAGAGAATGCCGCCGGCGCAGATCGTGTCGCCGACGCACTGGTCGATGCCATATTTCAGCGGAATACGGATGTCGTCGGCATAGGCCTCAAGGCCGCCGACCCGCACGCAGCTGATGACGTAACGCGCGCCTTCCAGCGCCTTGCGGCGATCGGTCGTCGCCGTCACTTTTGTCGGCAATCCGTTCGCCTCGACGATCCTGTCGAGGATCGCCTTGATCATCCCGAGATTGTGCTCGCTGAGATCGGTCAGCGCGAATTCGACATCCCTAAATTCGGGCACGCACAGTATGTCGGTGAACAGTTTCTTGGTGAATCCGACGCTGCCCGCACCGATGATAGCGATTTTGAAACTCATCAGCCGCACCTTATCTTAATCGAATGACAGGCCGGGAATGACAGGGGTGGGTTGCAGCCACATGCCGTGACAAGTGTGCACGACAAGCCGGATTCCGGCCTGCCAACCTCCCCGTCCGCTCCTCGCCTGCGGATCTCTCTCGCTTTTCCGGGGCGATTATGCCCTTATTCACGAGCGCGACCAGAGAAGGATTATGCTTTCAAGGGTAATTTTGTGCTGCAAGATTTGATCGCCAACGGACAGTCGATGCGGACGATCTCGCTGCCGCGCGGCCGCCAGCGCCTGCATGCCATGCCGACCAGCACCGGCTACGAGGTGCGCGAGGACGAGACCTATGACTGGGACGGGCGCAAACGCGGCCAGACCCCGTTCACCGTGCTCCAGCACACGATCAGCGGGACCGGCCAGCTACGCTACGAGAACCGCAACTACCGCCTGCAAGCGAACGATACGCTGCTGGTGCTGGTGCCGCACAACCACCGCTATTGGCTGGCCAGGGACGAGCGCTGGGAATATTTCTGGATTTCGATGAATGGTGAGGAGGCGTTGCGCATCCACAAATCGATCCTCAGCGTCTCCGGTCCGGTGTTCCGGCTGAAGCCGACAACGATCGATCACCTCGCCGATTGCAGCCTGCGTCTGGTCAAGGGGGCGGCCTCGCCCGGTGCCGCTTCAGCCATCGCCTACGAGGCGGCGATGGCGCTCTATGACGATGTCTTCGGCTCGCATGCCTTTGCCGAAAAACAGAGCGCCATGCAGCCGGTCGTCGACCATATCAGTGCCAATCTCGACAAGCCGCTGCCGGTGGCGGAGCTCGTCCAGATCAGCGGCCTCAGCCGCGCCCATTTCTCGCGCTGCTTCGCCGAGAGCGAAGGCCTGCCGCCGGCCGAATTCGTGCTGCAGCAACGGCTGCAACGGGCAGCGAAGCTGCTGACCAAAGCGGACTTCCTGCCGGTGAAGGAAGTCGCCATCCTGTGCGGTTTCGAGGACGCGAACTATTTCTCGAAGGTCTTCCGCCGCCTCTACGGCACCACACCAAGCCAGTTCCGCACCACCGGCATGTATGCCAGTCTGCGGACCCCGGCCAGAGGCGGCGCCAAAGTATTTGACGGCGAGAGCTGACGCCGCTTGCGGTCTGTTCTGTCAGGCCGCGTGCAGGCTGCCGCCGTCCAGCCACTCGAGATCGGCCGGCGAAAGCGCGATATCCAGCGCCCGCAGGCTGTCGTCCAGCTCACCCAGCGTGCGCGGCCCGATCAGCGGAACCGACGGGAAGGGCTGGTTGAGCACATAGGCCAGCGCAATGTGGATCGGGCTCTTGCGCAGCCTGGCAGCAAGCTCGATGGCACGGTCGCGGCGGCCGAAATTGCGCTCCGAATACCAGACCCGCACCAGTTCCTCGCTGTCGCGCCGGTCGCGCCCGGCGCGCTCGGTGAAGAAGCCGCGACCCTGGCTCGACCAGGCGAAATTCGGCATCTGCCTGGATGTCAGCCAGGCCTTCCAGTCATCGGTGGACGAGGTGACGCAGCCGGCCCAGATCGGCTCCAGCATTTCGGCCAGCGAAAAATTGTTGGAGAGCGCGCCGGGCTTCTGCTTGCCGGTGCGCTCGGCATAGGCAATCGCCTCATCCATGCGCTGCATCGTCCAGTTCGAGCCACCGAACGGGCCACGGATGCGACCGGCCTTGACCTCACGGTCCATGGCATCGACGAATTCACCGACCGGCACGTCGGGATTGTCACGATGCATGAAATAGATATCGACATGGTCGGTCTGCAGGCGGTCGAGCGACTGGGCAAGCTGCTTGCCGATCACGTCGGGATAGCAGAGCGGCGAATGCGCGCCCTTGGCGATGATCACCGACTGCTCGCGCACGCCACGGTTCTTCAGCCATTCGCCAAGCAGCTTTTCGGTGTAGCCGGCGCCATAGACAAAACCGGTGTCGAAGAGATTGCCGCCGGCCTCGAAAAAGGCATCGAGCAGGATCGAACCCGAGGAGAAGGTACGGAAATCCTCGAAGCCGAGCGCCACCACCGATGCCGGTTTCGCCAGGCCCGGAATGGCCCGCTTGCCGATCGCGGTGCCGCCGGACCGCAGAGGCCGGCCGGAGATGGTGTTGGTGCGCAGCGGGGCCTTTTCGATCTCGTATTCCAGCCCGACGGCAGCGCGCCATCGGTCGAGCACGCGCAAAGTGCCGAGACTGTCGGCCCAATCCATGCCCGGCCAGGCGAACTCCTGCCGCCCGGCAAGGATCGCCTCGCCGGCGCCGTCGACCTCGAAGGAATAGACATGGCGCTTCTCGTCGACGCTGATCGTCTCGCGCGAACCATCCGCGCCGATCACGTCGATGCGGCCGAGGCCGACATCGCGATTTCCCCCGGCGAACCAGAAGTCCGGCACTTCGATGCGGCCCTTGGTGCCGAGGATGCGCAGCACATTGTCCTGGTTGAGCGAGATGCTGCAGGACACCTCGGCGACGATACCGCCGGAAAAATGCAGCAGTGCCGAGGCCCACTCGTCGACGCCGGACTGGCCAAGATGGGCGGTACCAACCACCTTGTCCGGCTCGGCAAAGGGAAGTCCTGTCGCCGCACCGGCAATCAGCCGCGCCATCGAGACAGTATAGCCACCGACGTCGAGGATGCCGCCGCCGGCGGAATCGTTGGCGTAGAGCCGATGCTCCGGCATGAAGCCCGGCATGGCGAAGCCGAAGCTCGACTTGATCATCCTGATCTCGCCAATGATGCCGGACCTGATCAATTCCACCAGCTTCAGCGTCTGCGGGTGCAGCCGGTACATGAAGGCTTCGCCGAGAAAAGTGCCGGCCTTGCGCGCGGCATGCATCATGGCATCGGCCTCGAAGGCGGTCAGCGCCAGCGGCTTTTCGCACAGTACGTGCTTGCCCGCTTCCGCCGCCCTGATCGCCCATTGCGCATGGCCGGGATGCGGTATCGCGATATAGACGGCATCTATGCCGGGATCGGCAAGCAGCGCTTCGTAGCCGTCAACGATGCGGGCGCCGGGAAATTTCTCGGCGAGGCCCGGCTTGGCGGGGTTGCGCGCGCCGATGGCGACCAGTTTTCCGGTGCGCGAAGCGGCCACGCCGCCGGCGAAGGCCTGCGCGATGCTGCCCGGGCCGAGAATGCCCCAGCGAATGGGCGTGGTTGCGGTCATTGTCATCTCCTTGAAGTCTGGATGGGGACGGCCCGGTCAGCGCAGCCGCAGCCCGTTTTCGTCGAACAGATAGGATTTGCGGATGGAAACGGTGACCTCGGAGGTGGTCGGAACCTTCGCCGCGTCGCGCTGGATCACCACGTCTTCGCCGTGCGCCGTTCGGGCGTAGAGAAAGCTCGTACCGCCCAGGTGCTCGACCACGTCGATGCCGACGACAAGATCGGTGTCGCCTTCTCCGGCATCGCCGAAATGCTCGGGCCGCACACCGACGATGACCTTGCTTCCGATTTTTGGGCTGCCCGCTTCGGGCGGAGCGCCGGTCAGCGGCTGGATGATGCGGGTCTTCTCCTGGCCCGCCAGCTCGACCACGACACCACGCGCATCGTGCCCGACGATTTGCGCCTTGATGAAATTCATCTTCGGCGAACCGACAAAACCGGCAACGAACAGATTGTCGGGATCGTCGTAGAGATCGAGCGGCCGGCCGATCTGCTCGATATGGCCGGCGCGCAGCACGACGATGCGGTCGGCGAGCGTCATCGCCTCGGTCTGGTCGTGCGTGACGTAGATCATGGTGGCGCCGAGTTCCTTGTGCAGGCGCGATATCTCGACCCGCATCTGGACGCGCAGTTCAGCGTCGAGATTGGAGAGCGGCTCGTCGAACAGGAACACTTGCGGCTCGCGCACGATGGCGCGGCCGATGGCGACGCGCTGGCGCTGGCCGCCGGAGAGCTTTTTCGGGCGCCGGTCCATCAATTCGCTGATGCGCAGGATCTCGGCCGCGCGCTTGACCCGCCGGTCGGTGTCGGCCTTCGGATTGCCGGTCATGCGCAGGCCGAAGGAGAGGTTCTGCTCGACGCTCATATGCGGATAGAGCGCGTAGGACTGGAAGACCATGGCGATGCCACGGTCGGCCGGCTCGACATCGTTGACCAGCTTGCCGCCGATGGCGATCTCGCCGCCGCTGATGTCCTCGAGCCCGGCGATCATCCTGAGCAAGGTGGACTTGCCGCAGCCGGAGGGGCCGACGAAGACGACGAACTCGCCGTCCTTGATGTCGATGTTGGCGCCATGGACGACTTCGAAGGCGCCGAAGCGCTTGACCACATTGCTCAGCGTAACGGTTGCCATGCTGCCTCTTACTTGACTGCGCCAGCGGCGATGCCGGCGATGAAATGGCGCTGCAGGAGCACGAAGACGATGAGCATCGGCACGGTCAGCATCACGGCACCCGCCATGATGCCGCCCCACGACACTTTGGTGAGGCCGATCAGCGTGCCGAGCGCCACCGGCGCTGTCATCGAACCCGGCTGGCTGTTGATCAAAAGCGGCCAGAGATAATTATTCCACGAGGCGAGGAACAGGATGATGGCAAGTGCCGCCAGCATCGGCCGCGCCAGCGGCAGCGCGACGAAGAGGAAAATGCGCCACTCCTTCACGCCTTCGACGCGGGCGGCATCGAACAGATCGTCGGGCATCATCGAGAAACTCTGGCGCATGAACAGCACGCCGAGCGAATTGAACAGCGGCGGCACGATCAGCGCCACCCAGGTGTTGGCGAGCTGGAAGTCACGCGCCACCATGATGAATTGCGGGATCAGCACCACGGCATAGGGCAGCGTGATGGTACCGAAGATGATGCCGACGACCACGCCTTTGCCGAAGAACTGGTAGCGCGCCAGCGCCCAGCCGGCCATCGAGGTCAACAGCACGGACAGGAATGTGTAGGTCACCGCCACCGAGACGGAGATGCCGATGGCGCCGACAAAGTTGGTGTCGCGCTGCAGATTGTTGAAATTGTCAACGAAATTGCCGTGCGGCAAAAGCTCGATGCCGGGGCTGAAGATGCCGTTGTCGGGCATGGTCGAGAACACCACCATCATCCACAGCGGGAACAGCCAGATCAGCGCCAGCGGGGTGAGGAAAAGATGCAGCGCGATGCTGCGCCTCAGGCGGGCGGAGGAGAGCGAGCTCATTGCTTTTCCCTCGTCAGCCACAGCTGCACCAGCGTGATCGCGATCGCCAACCCCGCCATGGTGTAGGCGACAGCCGAGGCGTAGCCGAAATTGAGCGACCGGAAACCCTGGCGGTAGAGCAGCAGGCCGAGCGTCTCGGTGCCACCACCCGGTCCGCCGCGCTCGGTGATCAGGAAGGGCTCGGTGAACAGCTGCATGGTGCCGATGATCGACAGCACCAGGCAGAACACGATGACCGGCTTCAACAGCGGCAAGGTTATGTAGAAGAATTGCTTCAGCTTGCTGACGCGGTCGAGCGTCGCCGCCTCGTAGACATCCTCGGGGATGGATTGCATGCCGGCCAGAAGGATGATGGCGTTGTAGCCGGCCCAGCGCCAGGTGACCGCGATCATGATCAGCGCCATGGCCGGCGTGACGTTGGAGAACCAGTCGATCTTGGGCAGCCCGATGCTGTTCAAGAGCTTGTTGACGATGCCGAAATCGAGGCTGAACATCAGCCGGAACACCGCCGAATAGGCGACCTCGCCGACCACCACCGGAGCGAAGAAGGCGAAGCGGTAGAGACCCCTCGCCTTCAGGAGCGGTGAGTTCAAAAGCACAGCCATCACCATGGCCAGCGCGATCATCACCGGCACCTGGATGACGAGGATGAGCAGCGTGTTCTTCAGCGCGTTGAAGAAGGCCGGATCGCCGATCAGCCGGCCCCAGTTGAAGCCGGGCGCGAAACGCCACGGCACGGTGCGTGTCGCCTGGAAGGAGATCAGGAACGAGGAGATGATCGGCCACACCCAGAAGACGGAGAAGATCAGGAGGTATGGCGCGAGGAAACGATAGGCCGTGGCGTTGCGGTTGCGCATCTTCCTCCTCCTCCATCATATCAGGTGTTTCAGACAAGCTCGCAGGCGGGGGGTCCGGGCGGCACGAGCCGTCCCGGACCCCGTCCTTGGGAGGTTATGATTTGACCGGCAGTCCGGTCGCCGCGGCAATCTGATTTGCGGCGTCGTCGAGTGCGGCCTTGGCGTCGGGATAGCCGCCGCCCAGATATTTGGTCTGCACCGCGCGAACGATGATTTCGGCATCGCTCTGGAACTGCGTGCCGCGGCTGGGGACGACCTTGGGCAAGGTGCCCAGAATATCCTTCCACACCGCCTGGCCACCCCAATAGGGCAGGCCTTGGCTGACGTAGGGATCGTCAAGCGCCGAGACCAGCGAGGGGACGAGGCCGAACTCCTTCAGCATGGTGATCTGGCCTTCATTGGTTCCGAGCGTGTATTTCAGGTACTCGTAGGCCGCTTCCTTGTTCTTCGAGGCCGAAGTGATGGCCAGCGACGACCCGCCGAGATTGGCGGCACGCGGGCCGTCAGCGGTGAGGCTTGGCATCAGGTAGACGCCCCATTTGCCGTTTTCACCGGCCGATTCGGTGCGGATGGTGCCTTCATACCAGCCGCCATAGATTTGGGTGGCGACGGTTCCGGCTGTGTTGTTGGTGATCTTGGTGCCCCAGTCGGCCGACGAGACGATGCCGGCGTCCTTCATCTCCTTGACCTTGGTCATGGCGTCGACGCATTTGGGCTGGTTGACCGTGATCGACTGGCCGTCCTCGGCGAAATAGGCGCAGCCCTGCTCGTTGGAGATCATGCGGAAGAATTCGCTGTCGCCGTTGAAATCGGCATTGGTCATCGAGACGCCAGGATTGGCTGCCTGGATCTTCTTGCCGGCGGCGATGAAATCGTCCCAGGTCTTAATCGACGCCGGGTCGACGCCGGCCTTTTCGTAGAAGTCGCGGCGATAGAAGGCGGCGACCGGGCCTGAATCCCATGGCATGGCATAGGCCTTGTCGCCGACCTCGAGCTCGGTGCGTTTGAAATCGGGGAATTTCTTCTGGTCTTCCGCTGTGTAGCCCAGCGTGTGCAGGTCGACGAAGCAGTCGGGGAACTGGCTCCAGTAATTCTCGGCCTCGCCATTCTCGATGGTGACGATGTCGGGCAGGCCGACGCCGCCGGCGGCACAGCCGGCAATCGACTTGTCATAGGTCGGCTGGTTGCCGAGATCCTGGACGGTGACCTTGATGTCGGGATGCAGCTTGTTGAAGCCGGCAACCGTCGCCTTCAGCGAAGAAGCGGCGACGTTCCAGCTCCAGATGGTGATTTCGCCGGACTGCGCAAAGGCCGGGGCTGAGCCCAGGGCAAGCGCGAGCGCGGCGCAGGTCAGTGTGATGCGCATTGAAATCCTCCCATTTCATTTGCTCTCTCTGCGAGCCGGGCTAGACTATGCAGCGCGGAAGGCTTGTCGCCGACAAAGGGAATACGGAATTGGCGGAAAGTAAGATGCCGGAACGGCCGTTTTACCAGCCAGGCGCCAGCAGCGTGGAAGGCCTGCCGCTGCTCCTGCAGATGTTTCACACCGCGCCGCTGGTGATGCTGAAGCCGCACTGGCATGCCCAGGTCGAGGTGAATTTCATCGTGCGCGGCAGCGTGCACTACCGCATGAACGAGCATGAGATTTCGCTTTCGGCCGGCGAGATGTGCTTCTTCTGGGGCGGCCTGCCGCACCAGATGGACGATCTCAGCGATGACGCCATCTATGCCGGCGCGCATCTGCCGCTGGTGCATTTCTTCCGGCTGCATCTGCCGGCGGATGTGCGCCACCGGTTGATGACGGGCGCGACCCTGGTGACCGGCGCCACCGATCAATCCGACAACGACAATTTCGCCCGCTGGAACCGCTACGCCCGCTCGGGCGATCCGGCCAAGGCCGAGCACGCCGTCAACGAACTTTTGCTGCGGCTGGAGCGGGTGCGGTTCGAGCCTTACCGGCTGGTGCCCGAAACCGCGGCCGGGCAGGAAGCCGGCAGCCCCTTCGACCAGCAATCGTCGCGCAATGTCGGGCGTATGTGCGATTTCATCGCCGAGAATTTCCTCTACGACATCGATTGCGTGAACATCGCGGCGGCGGCCGACATTCATCCCAAATACGCCATGAGCCTGTTCAAGAAATCGACCGGAATGACGCTCAACGAATATGTCAACCTGCTGCGGCTGAGCTACGCGCAGGCGCTTTTGATGCATCAGGACGCCAATGTGCTGCGCGTCGCCATGGACTCAGGCTTCGGCTCGCTCAGCGCCTTCAACAAATCCTTCCGCAAGCTGGCCGGCATGACGCCGTCGGATTTCCGCAAGGGCGTGGCCGGAGGCGCCAGATAGAGGCGACAGGCCGTTGCCGCTTGTTGATGCGAGTGCATAGCGACATCCCGATCGTCGGCTAAGGACGGATCCTGGCAGTCGCAGCGCGCCATTGCGGCGCGGAAAAGGAGGCCAAAGGGCCGAAAGAGGTCAACCCACGCGCCACTGTGATTGTGAAAGCGCCTGACAAAGCCGGCCTTTCCACAGCCTCTCTTTTCCTGCCGGAAATCGCCACCTAGGCGCTGGACAGGCTAAATTCCCGTGCTATAACCCACGCGCTTTCAAGGGGCGCCCCACGGCGCCTTCATGAAATCCGGTTGATGCGTTTTCGTTTGCCGGAACAGGCCCAGATAGCTCAGTTGGTAGAGCAGCGGACTGAAAATCCGCGTGTCGGTGGTTCGAATCCGCCTCTGGGCACCATTCTACCATATTGTTTCTATTGATCTTTTCGGCGCTTCTCATGGTGTCGATGCAATCCGGTTTGACGTTTTTCTCAGGCGGGTTTGACAGTTTTTGTTCGCCGCCTGTTCACTTCGGCGTCGAAACTGGTGACCACGGCGGACATTTTCCGGCTCTTGTTGGCGCGCTTCGAGTAGTGCCGCGCCATTTCGATCGTCTTTTGGCCGAGCATGTCGGCGATCGTGCGCTCGTCATATCCCATCTCGGCAAGGATCGTCGCCACGGTATGCCGCAGGCCCTTCAGCGTCAGGCCAGGCTGCACGGCGCCGGAAAGCTCCAGGGCCTGCCGGATGGGTCGCCACGACGCGCGGAAGCCTGAAGGCGTCCACGGCTTGCCACGGCTGTTGGCGCAAAGCGTGATTGCGCCGTGCTTCGGCGCCACCGCCAGCGCGTCGACGACAGGCGCCGGCAGCGGAAACCACATCGCCTCACCGGTCTTGCCTCGCCTGGCATCGATCATGCCATCAGAAACAGCCGTGGGCGGGATTTTGAGCGCGTCCTGGGGATCGAGGCCACAGAACATCATCAGCGCCACCGGCAGCCGCATGTGCGCCGGCAGCGCGGCGGCGACGGCATCCCGCTCGCTGTCCGACCAGGGCCGATTCGCATCGGCCATGCCGCGAGGCCTACGGATGCCCTTGATCTTCATCGCCGGGTTGATCTTCAGATAGCCGCGCTCGACGCCCCAGGCGAAGGTGAGCGCCAGGACCGTCTTGACGTAATTGCCGAAGCGCCGGCCGTGCTTCGCCGCCGCCTTGTCGCGGATCTTGACCACCAGCGGCGGCGTGAAGCGGTCGAGCATGGTGTCGGCGATGGGCTGCAGATAGTCGAAACAGCGCTGGTAATCGGCGCGCGTGCGCGCGGCCAGGTCGGTGAAAAACACGCTGCCACGATAGCGGCCGATCAGTTGGCCGAGCGTGCCGGGCTTCGGCTCGTCGCCTTTGTCGCCGAGCGCGACGATGCGCGAGCATTCGGCCAGGAATGTCAAAGTTCCGATCGGGAACTTTGAAACGTCGATCATCGTACCGCTCTTGCGATGCCGGCAGCGCCATTTGAACGGCGGCTTGCGGTCGCGCCAGATGGCAAACCCTTTGACGCGAACGATTGCCATCAGGCGAGCTTTCCGATCAGCTCGTCATCGCCGCTCGCGTCACCGGATTTCAGACTGTCGAGCCAGGCGTCGAGGTCCCGCATGTCGTAGAGGCGCGAGCCGTCTGGCATCTCGATCGGCGCGACCGGGCACAGGCCGGCAAGCCGTTTCGCGGCGACGCCGACATACTCGGCGGCGTCGCGCAGCGGCAGCATTCGCCGAGGCGTCACCCTGATATTCAGCGTCGACATCGACATCGCGTTACCCTCAAAAAAAATCTGCCCTGTGTCCACCCCCTTGGAAACCCGGCTCCTGACCGGGCGGGGGAAAAGGTGGGCACTTCACGCGCCCGGAGCCAGGCGCTTTAACTTCCCCCGGAGATCAGGACGGCAGAGCGCCATCGTTGAGATAAGCACCGCGCCAGCCAATCGGCGCCACGCCGAAGTCGAACACGGTGCGATACTCGACGCCGAGCACATTCCAACCGTCACGCTGCTCGAGCTGCGGCTGCGAGACGCCGTTGAGGTATGCGATCTCAAGAACCGGCGCGACGGCCGGATCTGCAAACAAGCGCCAGGCCGGGCCGGTCAGCCTGGAATCGACGAGGAGCTGCAGCTTGCCGGAGAATGGATTAACATTGGCGACCTCAGCCGCGGCGACAGCGGCAAGGATCGTTTCAGCCCAGGTCTCCTGTTCGGCCCCGACGACCAGGAACTTCGGCGCGATGTTGAGCGGCGTCGTTCCGTCGATTCCCTTGACCTCGCGGATTGCCTGGCGACCGGCGCCGAGCGAAGCGACGGAAATCGCCGTACCGCCACTCGCCTTGTTGCCGCGTCCGGTCGTGAAGATCGAGGTGTTGTCGCTCAGCTTTGCCCCGGCACCGCTGAATGCCGTCAGCAATGCCGCCATGGCATCCGCCTTGGTCTGCGCAGCTGCTCGGCCCTGGTCTTGCGCCATGCTGGCCAGAGCGCCGAGATCGTCGTTGATGATCAACTGGCGCGTCACGGCGAACATCTTGCCAAACGTCTTGAGCTGGTTGGTTTCCGGCCCTTCCTCGTCGCGCGTCCCGTACTTGATCTCGCCGCCTTCGGGCACTTCGTCGAGGCGCTCAAGATCACCCATGCGGACCGACTGCAATTCGCGGAAATCGGTAGCGTTCCGGATCTTGAACAACGGGCTGAGCCCTGTGTCGTTCGCCTGGTAGGCAGCGAGAAGAACGCGGTTCATGGCATTGCCGAGCACGGCCGGAAAATCGCTTGTCGAATGCTGGCCGCCTGCCATGACAGGCGTCAGAACCTGGCGAGCGAGCTTGTCACGATGCATCGACATGATCCTGACGCCGTTCGCCTGAAGCAGCGCTGCGCCCATGTCGACCAGCGGGCGGCCCATCCACTCAGCCGTGGCCGGCTTGTTCGGAGCAAGGCCGCTGACCTGACAGAAAATCGCGTCTTCGATCGTTTGGGCCAAGAATGTCGGATTGCCTAAAGTGTCGGAAAGCGTGAGCGTCGCCGCCGCGCTCAGCGGTGTGTTGCGGCCCTTGTCGGGATCGGCGTCAACCATCATGTCGATGACCATCGCGGAGGCCTTGGCCGCATCACCCTTCGCCTCGATCAAGACCTTGTTGGTTGCATCGAGCGAAAGCTTGGCTCGCATGCAGATGCCGAGGATCTTGCCGGCATTCTTGTCGACAGGTGCATCAATGGGCGGGTCGATAACGTCGGTATTTTCCATTTCAAACTCCTTTGAGGGCGCCACTTTGGGAGGACAGGCCGGCGCATTCCTGAATTTCTCACGCGGCGCGGCGGCAAGTGCCGCCACCATCGGAAGGCGCGCGGCCTTGCGATTTGCTGACAGCGCTGCGAGGTCCGCCGGCGCTTTCTTGTAGGTTTGATAGTCGAAGCTGGCATCGGCGACGGCCTGGTCTTGCCTTTCGGTGACCTCGTCGGCAAAACCCTTGGCCAGTGCGTCATCCGGTGAAAGCCAGGTTTCCGCCTTCATCATCTGGCGTATTACTGCCTCCGACTGGCCGGTGCGCTCGGCGTACACAGTGGCATAGACGCCGGTCATGACGTCCAGGTTGGCAGCGTTCTTGCGATGCGCGTCGGCTGGGCCAAGGGTGATACCGGCCGGCTCGTGGATCATCATCAGGCTGCCGAGCGGCATCTCGATCGACTTGCCAGCCATGGCGATCAGCGAGGCCGCCGAGGCGGCGATACCGTCGACGACGATGGCGACGGCGCCATCGTAGCGTTTCAGCGCGTTGTAGATCGCGGCGCCCTCAGTGGCGACGCCACCGCCTGAATTCAGGCGGACGGTGATGTCACCATCCATCTCGGCCAGCGCGTTGACGACATCTGCGGCGGTGAAGCCAGCGCCTTCCCAAAAATCATGGAAGCCGACAGGTCCATAGAGGATCAGCTCGCCGTCGACGACGATCAAGCTTTTGCCATCCATTTCCATCAGCGGCGCGTTCAATGCTTTGGCCTCCAAGCCATCGGCTGCACCACGACGGCGCGGCCGGTTTGGTTCGCAAGCCACTGCCCAGCGCAGATCACCAGGAAATCGAGCGGCAGGCCGAGACGCTGCGCTGTCTCTTCCGGCGAGATGTCGGCGCCGGCGCGCAATTCTGAGGCCAGCAGCGCGCAGGCGTCGGCAAATTCAGGCGTGGCGATCGTCGCCAGCGGGTCATGCGTCATCATCGTCGATTGCTCCGGCTTCTTGGGCGCGCTTCAACACGAACCGGGCCGCGCGCGATGCGTTGACAAGGAAAAGGCGGCTGCGCTCGATGCCGTCAGCGCGGTCACTTGCCGCGCGGTGCTCACTCTGCGCAGCTATCAGCGAGAGCGAGCCGGCATAATGCGAGGCGCCCTTGGTGCCGCTTGCGGCTTCGATCCACCTTTCGACACCGAGAAAAATGTCCTGGTCTGCGAGCGCCAGCTGCTCGATGCCGGCTTCGCCCTTCTCGGCGACGTGGCCAAAGCCATTGCTGACGGCTGAGGCGGCCAGGTCCGGCGCCATGCTGGCGTCTTCGAACAGGTCGAGGGTCATGCGAAGCAGGAAAGCGTCTTGCAGCGTGAAGGTACGCCAGCCCTCGGCCTCGCCGGCATCGAAAGGCAGCTGATCGCGCTTCAGCATGTTCTTGAAGTTGAACACGCTGATATCGGCAATGAAGCAAAAGGGACCGCGACGCATTAAACCCTCCAAACGGCAAACGGAATCCACAGGACTCCGTTACCTCTAGGGTATGGTAAATAAAGAGTCAACGGGACTCCAAAGCATTGATTGGGGATAGATGCATCGCATCCCCTGCCGAATATACCGGCAGGGGGTGCACATGTGCCCGGCCACGCTTTGGGGTCAGCAAATTTGCTGACCCTTCATGTTCCAGAGACCGACCTCGGATGCAGTCGGCTTAGAGTTCCGTTCTAGAACGCTAGGGAGGGCGACGGCGGGGTGCGGAATTTCCGCACCACAACTACGGCGCCGGTTTCCCGGGTGACGGCCCCTTGCAAATCATCACATATCCAACCTGATGGTTGATTTCGATCCGATAGTTTTCACCATGGATCGCCACCATTGCATCGGCGATTTCTGCCGCCGAGCGTTCGATTTGGGCGCCTAGTGTTAGAAAGTTCGCATTGGCGGTCGGCGCGAACAGGTCCTTCAAGTCGATGCCGGTTTTCATTCTGGCCGCCCATAAAGTGCCGAGTATTCGGCGATCGTCACAGGCTCCACATTCCACGTGGCAATGTCTTCCGAGCGCTCGACCCAAATGCCCGCCGGCACCCGTGGATGGGGTTCACGAAATCCGTCAATGCGCTTGACCCTGTAGAACGGCCGGAACAAGCCAGCCTTGCCGTGCATCGACACTGTCCAGCGGCTTTGCGTGCCTGGCGCCAGCTCGTCGGCTGCAGCAGCGGCCATCAACAGGTGATGCTGCAGTCGATCGGCGGCTGAAAAACATTCCTGTCCGGAATGTTTTTCAGCGCTCGCCGGCGTGACAAAGACGGGCAATGCGACTGTCGGCGCAGCGGCCAGGCCGAAGAGCATCGAGCGGCGGGAAAAACCGTTCCCGGCCGGAACGGTTTTCGAGGGGAAAGTATTCTCGACCGGAATACTTTCCCGCGTGGTCTTGGTTTGCATGGTGGTGAGCCTCGCGGTTCGAACCGGCTTTCCACAGCCGGCGGAAAACATTCCAAGCTTGGAATATTTTCCATTCATCGGCGGACGGCGCCGAAGCCGGGGGTTGGAAACCTGCCGCGAGACAGGTCGAACGGTTTTAAGCTCTCGCTCTGGACATAGCGTTCGCCCCCGGCCATAAAGGCCGAGTTGGAACGCCCGCCAAGGCGTCACCAAAGCGCTCAGAGCCTGCCAAGGCTCCTGCGCCTCAGCAGACACCTTCGACGCCAATCGAGGTTCCTGCTTATCGCGGTCAGGGTTTCCACACCCGCTGACACGCTGCTCTTATTCGCCAAAATCGTCAAGCGCCTCCTCGCGGGGAGCGCTGCGGCGTGACATCATCATTGCTGTTGGCGATTCATCAGAGACAGGGATTTCAAAATGTGGATTGAAATCGACGGCGAGCGGTTCCTGTTTTCGGATTTCGACAACCTCGGCCACGAACGCGTGGTCGACGAGCAGCATCATCTCTATCTGCTCAGGCATCAGATCACCGGACGCTGCCTGCGACTTGAAGACGGTCGCGGCACCTGGCTAAACGACCGCGAGGCCTATGATCTCGCCCTCGAACTAGGCTGCGAACAGATTGACGCCATCGACGATCCTCTCGACCCGGGAACGCGGCATTAATCCGCCTAGATGAAGGCGAGGAGGAATAGTGCAATCGAGATGACAGTTGTCACGATCGTATAGACCGTCGAATACTTATAGAGGTGGCGACCCACCTTGCTTTGTCCAAATGGTATTGGTGCCTCGGGGCTGCTTTTAACGATCTCATCAGCAACAGCGCGATTGTCCCGGTGACGGCGCTCTGCGGTAGTCAACTCCAGTTCGCCGCGAAAAAACTGCTCCGACTTGGCGGCGGCCTCGCGCCACTCGAATTCTTGCTCGCCGCCGTCAATGCGAATGAAGTCTCGCTTATAATTTGGATGCCGGTGCCAGTGTCGCTGCATTTCCGAGAACGCAATTTTGCAGGAGTCCAGGGCCTGTTGGACGGTGGAAATCAGGCCCTGTTCGCACTCCCAGAAGATGAAATTCTTGGTCTCTGGCGAGCGCCAGGTGAGTTCCATCAACCTTTCAACGTCCTCGGCCGTCGCAAGCTCGTTGTGATAGATGTAGCGGAATGACGACTTCCGCACGCTCGATACAAGTTCCATCGGGAAAATCGGTAGATCGCCCTCGCCTTGGCCATCGGGCAAAACTTCCTCGCTGGAGGGCGTAGCGTCGTCCGTTAACACAGGCTTTTCAGTCATGGCTAAAATTATATAGGTACGCCCGACAGCGACAACAAATCCTGTTTCAGTGCTTTTCCCGTGAAACGTCACCCGACCTTCACGGCCACCAGGTCATCACCAGCACGACGCCGAAGGCCAGCGCGAAGGCGAGCCAGGCGGTCACCCGTCGTCGTCCGGTTTGCCGCCCGTTAGCACCGTGAAGCGCGGACCTTTCTTGCCGGTGGTGATCATTATCTGGCCGTCAATCAAGGCGTCGAACAGTGGTCGCACTTTCGCCAGAAGGTCGGGCATGATCTGTTGTTCACCATCCCCTCTGCGCTGGCTCGCATCGGTCATCGATAGCATCACAAAGCCTAGGAAGTGAGCCCATGCGCCATGCGCGTCGCTCCATTCATCTGCCTCTATAATCGCGTTGGTCACCTGCCCGGTAAACTGACGGGTGACGTGGCTGCACCATTTCCCATTTTCGCCCTCGAAAGGGCCAAGATCGGCATGTGGAAAGGTCATTTGCGCCTCGGTGATCTGCCTGCGCTGACACGGGCGCCGCGCAGGGATATGGTCTGAAGCGTCTGCATAGCATGGGCGCTAAGTCCTACAGCGTCGATAACCAGTTCTTTTCCGCCATCAAGGTGAAAATGGAGCGGCGTGGTGCGGCCAAGTGTGGCCGGCTCAAGCGCCATCCTTGCCATGCCGCCGCCGGCAAAGCGCGGCATCGCCATCGATTGATTGAGGCTGTCGACGAAGCCGCCAAAGCTGAAGCCGCGCAGGTCTTTCAGAGATGGCACGAAGCCGTTGTTGAGCGCGGTGACAAAATCGAGGCCGAGCCGCTGCACTGCGCGCGCTTGCAGCACGAATTCGCCGTTGCTCAACCGGGCGAGGATCGAATCGGTTCGTGGACCGCCTGGACCCCGGACGAAGCCGCCCGAAGCAAAGCCGCCCTGGCTGCCGCCGGAACCGACGCCGCCAGAACCGCTGTCGCCAATACCGGCGAGCTGCTTGGCAAACTCGATGGCCGATTTGATCTTTGACACGATGCTGTCGACCAGCGACGACACACGGTTAAGAACGCTGCCCGCAATGCTCACAAGGCTGTTGAATATTGTGGTGATCCGACCGGGCAAAGTGCCGAACCAGGTCGCGATCCTCTCGACGATCTGTTGCGCGATCGATCCCAGGCTATCGATCAAGCCACTCCATGCGGTGACGATCGCGTCGACGATGCCGTTAAAGGCATCGACGGCCATCTGCTGACCTGACTGGAAGGCTCCGACGATCTGCGACCACAGATCAGTCACGCCCTGGACGATCGCCGCCCAGGCGGCCGCAGCGCCATCCTGGATGAACTGCCACGACGCCGCCGATCCGTTCTGGATATCCTGCCAGGTCGACGCTGCTTTCGCCTTGATGTCATCCCAGAAGACGCCGATCGCGATTCCGAGCGCAACCGCACTTGCCGCTATGGCAACCGCGGCGTCACCAAACAAGCCGAAGCCGATGATGACGGCGCTGATCGCTGATCCAAGCAAGGCGAAAAAGCCTATGACGCCAAGTATGGCCGCGCCTATCAGCAGCTGGTCGCCGTTCATGTCGGTGTTGAAGATTTTGTTGATCTGGTCGGCGACGACTTGGGCGCCCTCGCGAACCGCCTTGAACAGTGGAATGACAACCGTCTTGACGACCGTCGCCACATCCTGGCCGAACTTGACGATCGCTTCGGCCCAATCCCGGATCCAAGGATTTTTTACGTTCTGCGGGTTGCCCGACAGGATGTGAAGCAAATCGCCTAGCACGCCGGCGGTGAGGCGAGCCGCCTCGGCGCCGAATGCCAGGATGGCGTCCTTGTTGTCGACGATGAGGTCGCGCAAGCCTTCGGCGCCGGCCAGGACGATCGGCGCGAACAGCAGCCCAAGCTTGCGTTTGATGCCAAATATGGCGCCGCCCAGTGAGTCCAGCGCATCGCCGAGATTGTCGCCCAGCGCCGTGTCGGCTTTGGTGAGGGATAGACCCAGCCTGTCAGCCTCCGCGCCTAGATCGCGGATGCCGGCCCGCCCTTGGTTTAAGAACGGGATCAGGTCGGCGAATGATTTGCCAAAAATCTCCATGCCCAATGCGACCTTGACCGGACCGTCCTCAAGTCGTGAGAACGCCTCGGCGAGATCCCCGATGATCGCCTCGGTTGGGCGCAGCTTGCCGTTGGCATCCTTGATCTTGACGCCCAGGCGATCGAATGCGGTGCCGGCCGTCTTTGCCTTGTCGGCAGCCTTTTCGCTCGCGCCACCGAACCTGGTCACGGTAACGCCAGAAGCGTCGAATGCCTCGCCTGTTTTCGATGTCTGAGCCGCCGCTTCCGCGATCGACTTGTTGAGCCGCGACATCGAGGAAACGAACTCATCTTGCGTGACATTCGCCTGCTTGGCTGCGAACTCGAGCCGTCCGTAAGCATCGATTTGCAGGCCTGTTTTTTGAGCGTTTTTGCCAGCCTCATCGGCCGATTCCGCGCTCGACTTGGCGAGGCCCACGATGGCAACGCCGGCGCCGGCGGCAGCCGTGGCCAAACCCGCAGAGACGAGTGCGGCATTCTTGGCCACAGTCGCAAGGTCGCTTTTTACCTTGGCGAGCGAGGCGGTGAATTTCTTGAAATCAGCCCGGTTAACCGCCGCCTGGATATCTTTGAAAGCCTTCTCGCCTGCGTCGCCCAGCAACTTGAGTTGCTTCGCAATGGCGTCGCCACCTTCGAGCGCAATGCGCTGCGTGATCGTGTTTTTAGCCATGGGGATTTTCCCTTCCATCATCAATTTCGGCAAATTCGTATTCGAGGCCACCGGCCCGCTCTTGAGCCGCACCCTCGTCACGCAACAGCACAAGCGCCTCGGAGGCCTTGCGTCTGATATGATCTTTGATCTCGCGCAGCTTCTGGCGAACGGCCGGCTCGCCCTGGCGCGTGGCGGCCATCAATTCCGCCGCGAAGGTTGGCAGCTGCTCGATCGCCCTGACGATGCCTTCGCCGGCGCGGACCATGGCATCCTCGACGTCCTTGATCGGCAGCAGTGTCTTTAGTCGCTCATCGAGGTCCAGGCGCTTCAGCGCGGCTTCGTAGCGCAGCTTTTCGACCGCCGCGCTTGGCAGCTCGACAGCTTTGGCAGTTGCCTTCCGCTCCGCCGGATCATCGCGCACGGCGGTCGTTTCGTGCGTTGCTTGGTCGAACGACGCGAGCTCGACGAGGATCGAGCCGCCCGGACCTGGGCGCGTCGCCAGGTCGAGGCGCTTCACCCGCTTCGATATTGCCGCTCGGCTAACACCGCGCCGGCGTGCAACCTCTGCGAGCGTCAACCATACGCCTGTCGCCTCGCCGTCAATGCCGGTCAACATGTCAACCATGTTTCGCAACCCTCTGACTAGCGAACCCTCGGCCTAAGCCGTCCCGCATACAGTTTGGAACCGGGGAAGGACCCAAGGCGGGGGTGACCGTCGCGAGTTCGGCGAGCACACACCGCATGCCATCGCCATGGCGCGCCTGCTCAGCGACGGCAGCTCGCTCGTAGAGCTCCGGCGCATCCATCAACGCCAAGCTGATGGCCTGATACTGGTCGGATGGAAGCGCACGCATGCCGACGTCCAAGCGCCGCTCTGCCGCCGCTCGTGCAGCAGCAGCATGCCCAGCACCAGGCAGGGCGTGTATCAGGTAGCCCTGCCTCTGCGGTCTGGCTCCCTCATTCCTAAGCCCATTGCGGCTTTTCGGGACGCTCGGCGGTGGTGTTTCCCGCAGTGGTGCCGCCTGCTCCGGTTCTTTCTGTAGGTTCCTTCTGTAGGTTTGTGTCGCAGTCTTGCGACCTTTAACGTCGCAGTCTTGCGACCTTGAACGTCGCACTTTTGCGACCTTTGAAGGTGCCTCGCCGTCCTTCATCCGCATGTCCCAATCGTCGACTATGGCGTTGAAGCGATCCCAAATCGGAATGTAGCTGGCCCGGTGCGAATGGCCGCCGTGACTGTCCTTGTCGAACAGGCGATCATCACCCTCGCATAGCTCAGCCGTCGCGCGCAGCACTGTTGCGCGATCGATGCCGAGCATGACAGCCAGGCGGCCGACAGATGGATCGCATTGCCCGGTTTTCTTGTTGAAGTGTTCGACGATGGCGCCAGCGACGCGACGCGCGTTGCTCGAAAACCCCGGCGCCAGGTTGAGCGCGATGTGCGCGAACAGCACATCGTTCTTCTGCAGGCTCGGCCTCATCAGCCTCGGCCCCTTGCTTCGCGGATGGCTGTCACTGCCTCATGGGGTGTTAGGCCGAAGCGGCTGCGCAGTGCAGGAATGATCGGCCGCTCACAGGTGTCGCGATGCGCCGCGTACCAGGTCGCAGCCTCGTCGATCGAGGCCGGCGCTGTATGGCAAAGGCCTGTAGTTCCGCCTACCGGCGAGTTTGACAAACACGGGGTAAGTGATTGATTTCCGAAGCCGGGTTTGACAGGCTTTTCGCCGTAAGTGTTTGATTTAGGACGGTTGATACAGGACTGAAAATCCGCGTGTCGGTGGTTCGAATCCGCCTCTGGGCACCATCTCCCTCTCCTGACCACATTCGAACGCTTGCGTCGAATATGCGATCGGCACCCTCCGGGCCATTCGTGATCGGTCGTCGTCGGAACCAACGCGATCATCAGCGGTTAACGAAGCGAAGGGACCGCAACCAATGGGAGCGGGACAATGGACCTGCTGGATATGGAACTGGCCAAGGCTCGTCAGAGTGTCGGCCGCGCGAAGCTAGATCTCGAACGCGCCGAAGAGTTGCTCGAAGACGAGTGCGGTGTCGGCATCAGCTTGGCGTTGTGTGGTCGGATACGGTCCGCTCAACGTCGGGTGAGCGAGGCCAAACGGCGGATGGTGAAGATCGACCCACCGGCCCAGAAGGGTTCTGCACGATGATCGCGACCCACTCTGAGAGCGCCAGGCACGGCGAGGTATATCGCGCCGCCAGGCTGGAGCATTTGGCCAGGCAGATGATGCGCCACATCGCGCGCACCGACGCTTCGGCGCAGAAAGTCGAGCAAGCGCTGGCAAAGCTGGCTGAGGCAAACATGGCCGAGCGGCATTAGGCGTAGCGCAATTGGCGGCGGCCCGACTGTCAATCTTCTCCCTGGAACCCGATTGCCGATATCCTCCGAACCATTGCCCATAGTCTGACGAAACAACTTTGCTCTCACCGGGCCACATCGGGATTCAATTTGCTTGGCGCCCCCTCGACCGTAGGGCAAACTTCCCGTGGGGCTGCAGGAGGTGAAATGAGAGCACGCGCAGCAACGCTCGGGGATCTCGAGGATGTGTTTCATGGCCTGTCCAAGCGAATGTCGGACGAATACGCGGCGGCCGGCAAGGACAGCAAGGTCGCCTATGACAATCTGATGATGAATTTGAAGGAAGGCCGGGCGCACGCGCTGGTCGAGGACGAGAAGGCCGTGGCGATCATCGCCTGGCATGAGAACAGCGATGCCGCCGATACGCTGTTTGCCGCGCAGGAAGATTTCTTCCGCGGCTCGACGGTGCGCTTCTGCAAGCGGCATATCAGGCACATCCAGGCGCTCGCCGGCAACCTTCCCATCCACTCGCGCAGCTGGCTGCAGGGGCCTGACGTCGCCAGATGGTTCGGCATTATCGGCTATGTCGAGAGCGGCCAGGAAAACGGCGCCAATTTGTTCGAACTGCCGCCAGCCCGCGCCAGCTAAGGAACCCTGGCTGGCGGCAGGGGTTCCTCCTTGCCGCAAACGTCTGATGTACCTCGCCATCGCCCGCGCAAATTTGTCGGTGCCGGTTACCTCTTCGGCTCCAGGCGCTTTAACCGATGGGGCTCCAGGCGCTTTAACCCGGTGGCCTTGCGAATTGCACACTCGGCCGCCTTGGACTGCCTCAGTAAGTGGCTTGCACGGAGCGACGATTGGCGGGATGTTACTGGGGGCAACCGGGGCCAAACCGGCAGGCCGAGATCAATATGGCTGCTGGAAATGTCGCGAGCTTGCTTCGCCTTTCTTACCCTTGTTGGCTTGCTGACGCCGGTTGAGGCAAGCGAGCGCATGTCTCATCTGCTTGACCGCTCCAACCTACCGATCGCATATTTTCGCGAATCGGATCTTGTGACCGCGTACACGACCGCAATGGCGCGCTTCCGTCTGCAGCTTACAGGGCGTCCCGGCGAAACCAATCTTGCGGTCCCTCTCGAACCATCTCTTTTGCGGGCGGAATTCCGTGCGCGGACATGGCGCTCGGCGGACGGCAGCTTGTTGCAAGGTTTCGCCGGCAAGGGCGGCTTCCGGCTGACTATCGGTAACTGCCTGGCGCGAATCTGCGCCGCCAGCGAATGCAGCGATGCCGGTTGGCCGGTTTACGCCTGCAGCGACGGACGCAAGCGCAAGATGTCCGTCACGGATTTTGTGACGGCAAGCTTCGATGGCGTCCCTTATCGTCGATTGAGCGCCCCTCCTTCACAGGAATGATGGCGCGAGGCCTGTTGATCTACCGCCCGAAGATGGCTTTCATCAGCGGCAGCCTGAAGCGGCCACTCGAAGGGCGTGGTGCGGCTTCTCTGGCAATCCCGCGGCGCTTCTCCTGCGCGATGGACTCCAATTCCCGGAACAATCCAGCGTCATAGAACCGAAAGGCCTCGACTTTTCGGAACGCCTTGACACCGGCATTGGCGGTCCACTCCTCACCGCCTTGCTTGGTGACGGCGACGTGAGTTTCGTTCTTCACAATGCGCGCCAGGCGCTCTTCATCAGGTTTCTCACCTGGTGCAAAGAACGGGATGACGCGTCTCATGGTCCCTTGCGGGTCGGAGACGAAATCCTCGTACCCCACCAACAGACGCTCGAATTTAATCCGGCTATCCACCCACTTTGCCATGAAGGCAGCCCATCCATCAGTTCTGATGAGTGCGAATTCCTTAAAGCTTTCCTTCGTGTCCTGCCCGCCGTCGAGGAGATACAGTTCAAAGTCCGAGACGGTTCCAGGCATGAACGACCGATGCTGGACCAGATAAGGAACATCCGGCAGGATCCGCCCCGATAGATCGAAATCGTGGTTCTTCGAGAATTTGACCCCCGGCCGGATGCACGGGAAGGTGCGGCAACAATCGGGGTTATCAGTGGGGTAAAACAGGCAGTAATTGAAATCGTTGCCGAAATAGCTCAGGGCAAGCCGATGCATCAGGTGATGTCCACTGCGTGGCCAGCTTATGCCGGCGACGTATCTGATTTTCACTTTGGATGACCCCGAGTCTGCCCTCTTTTGATATCGATCTAGCTAGCTGGCGAACTCGGAGAAGTCTACCGACTTTGACGGGTACATCCTGACATTTAGGACCATTGTCCGGTGGAATTCGCCAAGCTTGGGCCAGCCCCCCAACATTCGAAGAAGCTGTCCGGCGCGATCTCCAAACCGCCGGTCCGCCCTGTCGAGAACGTCAGCCGGCTTGGCGGAGCATCTGAGGTCACAGCCGTTGATTTCCAGACGCTTCCTGCGACTATCGGCATGTGCGCTTGCTGCAGATGAAGGTCGAAACAATGCATTATGACGATTCCCATCATGTCTTCGTCGACCTCGTGCCCGAGCAGTTTGGTCCGCTGGACACCACCGTGGCGCGATATCGCGGGCTTGTCGCCACCGCCTTTCGCTACCGATCCGGCGTTGCCGGTCTTCGCATCAGCAATGCGAAGGGCGAAATCGTCATGCTGCCGTTCCAAGGGCAGCAGATTTGGGACGCAACGTTCCTCAATCGCTCGCTGACCATGCGTTCGATGTTCGACGAGCCGGTTGCGACCCGGGACTATCTGTCCAACTATGGCGCCTTCTTCATCCACTGCGGCGCCACGGCAATGGGGAACCCGGGTCCGGACGACCATCATCCGCTGCATGGCGACTTGCCCAATGCACCCTATGGGGATGTCCAGCTGATCATCGGGGACAATACCGACGGGCCGTTCATGGCGCTGACCGGGCGCTGCCGCCAAACTGTCGCCTTCAGCCACGACTATGTGACGCAACCGACCGTGCGGCTGCAGCGCGACGCCACCGGCGTTGCCGTCGACATCGCCATCACCAACCTGAAACGCTCGCCTATGAATTTGATGTATCTGGCGCACATCAATTTCAGACCGGCGGATGACGGCCGTCTGATCGACAGCGTGGTCGATGATTACGCGGACATCGTCGTGCGCCAGGTGCTGCCACCCTTTTTCACGCCGAGCGAAAGCTACCTTGCCTATCGCGACGCCATTGTCGCCGATCCCCGGCGCCATCGCACGCTGACCAAGAACGAGCCAATCGACCCCGAACTCGTACTGACAATGAAAGCCAAGGCGGACGCCGAAGGCTGGGCGCACGCCTTGCAGGTCCATCCGGATCGCACAGCGGATTTCGTCAGCTTTCGTCCATCCGAGCTCAACTATGCCGTTCGCTGGATCACGCGCGGCGCCGACCAGGATGCGCTCGGCCTCGTGCTGCCCGCGACCGCCGAACCCGATGGCTATCTTGCGGCCAAGGAAAGAGGCCGCCTGGTTTGCGTCGCTCCGGAAGGAGTATTTCGCTGCGCCCTTCGCTTTGGCGCGATGGACGCGGACATGGCCGAAAAACAGGAAGGCATGATTTCAAGGGTCAGGGCTGCGGGCGCCTAGGGGGCCTTCACCGCGAACGCCGCCTGCACCGCGCGGTTGACCGTCACCGGCAGGATCGACATGTGGTTTTCGCCGGCATGCAGCTCAAAGCTCGCGCGCACCCCAGGCAGAGCATCAAGGCGCCCGGCCATCGCCCGCGCGAATTCGTCGGTGCGCGTCAGCTTCTTCTGCTGCAGGCGTTTTTCCTCGTCCTCCGCTCCGATCTGGAACGGTGCCAGCTTCACGGTCTCGTACTCGCCTGCCGACAGGATCACATCGGCCTTGAGGCCATCGGGGACAGAAGCTTCGAAAGCTTCGAGGAAGCTATCGATGGTGCGATCTTCCCAATAGATGGCGGGGCTGGCGGCGATGAAGGTGCGGAACGAGAGCGGGCGGGTGAACAAGGCGTAGAGTGCGAACAGGCCGCCGAAGGAATGGCCGTAAAGCGCCTGGCGCTTCTCATCGATCCCGGTCCGGCTGGCGACCCAGGGCTTCAGTTCTTCCTCGATGAAGGCCAGAAAATCCCCTGCCCCGCCGGTCCTGACTTCCGATGTGCCCTCGTAGAAGGGCGGATAGGTCTTGCCCGGCGGCGGGCCGAGGTCCCATGAACGGCGCAGCGGGTCATAGGCGCCCACGACGGGATAGCCGATGGCGACGATGACGCCCCAGCCGACATTGGTGCCCAGGGGATAGAAGGCCTGGGCGCGCATAGCGTCGACCGCCGTGCCGATGACGGCGTTGCCGTCGGTCAAGTAGAGCACCGGCCAGCCGGCCTCGGGCTCCGGCCCGGAAGGCACATGGATGAAGACCCGCCAGGGGTCCCCGCCCGCTCTCTGCTCTGACGCAATTCCGGACGAAAAACCGCTAGCCACTTTTCCTGAAATTGCTCGGGGACCAAGATCGTGGACGGTGGTGTCGGCGATCAAGGCGGGCGACGCCTTCGGTGGGGCGGTCATGGCACTCTCCGGGAAACAAAATTTAGCGGCGGCGCAAGAGCCACATCAGCACCGGGCCGCCGATCAGCGTGGCGACGAGGCCGGCCGGGATCTGGCGCGGGAAGATGGCGGTGCGGCCGATCCAGTCGGCGCAGACCATGATCAGCGCGCCTACGAGCACCGCGCCGACGGCTTGCGGCTGCGCGCGCGACAGGCCGAGGCGGCGGGCAAGGTGCGGCGCCATCAGGCCGATGAAGGTCAGCGGCCCGACCACAAGCGTGGAGGCGGCGGTGAGTGCTGCGACCATCAACAGCACCAGAAGCCGCGTTGCCCGCAGGTTGACGCCAAGGCTTTGCACCGCAGCGGATCCGAGCGGCAGCATGTCCAGCCAGCGCATGAAGAGCGGGGCAAGCAGAAACAGGCAAAAGGCGATGGACGAGGTGAAAAACGCCGAACCCGCGTCGACGCCATAGGTGGAGCCGGTGAGCCAGTTGAGCAAAAGCATGGCTCGCGGTTCGCCGGTGGCGGTGAGCACCAGGATCAGCGCGTCGAACAAAGCCGTCAAAGCGACGCCCGCCAGCAGCAACCGCTCCGGAGCATAGGCGGCGCGGCGGCCGATCGCCAGCGTCACCAGCAAAGCGGCGAAGGCACCGATGGTGGCGGCGGCGGTCTGCTCCGGACGGCCGGCATCTGACAGCGAAAACAGCGCCACCATCATGCCGAGCGCGGCGCCGGCGCTGATGCCGAGCACTTCAGGGCTGGCCATCGGATTGCCGGTGAGACGCTGCATCATCAGGCCCGCCAGCGCCAGCATGGCGCCGGCGGCCAGCGCGGCACACACTCTGGGCAGCCGCCAGGACAACAAAGGCTGCAGCTGATCGCCGGACGCGAATGTCCAGCCATGTGGCCCCGGCGCGTAAAGCAAGGCCAGTCCAAGCAGCAGAAGCAGCAGGCCGCCGATCGCCGCAAGCAAGAGGCCGGTATGACGGGCGCGCGACAGGTTCTGCGACCCGAGTGCCGGCGTTTCCAGGCCGAGCGCGAGGCGCGGCAGCAGCCAGAGCAACAGCGGCGCGCCGAGAAGCGCTGTCATCGCGCCGGTCGGCAGCAGATCGCCATGCGGTCCGGTCGCGATCTGCACGCCCTGATCGGCGGCCCACAGCAAGCCGCCGCCGATGAGCGGCGCCATCACCAGTTGCTGGCCGAGCCGGCGGGCGCCGCCGATGCGGGCGAGCGTCGCGGCGGCAAGGCCGACGAAGCCGATGACACCAACGGCGGCGACGACGAAGGCGATCAGCGCGACCGCCGCCGCCAGTCCGGCAAAGCGATAGGCGCCGAGCGGGACGCCCAGGCTGCGCGCGCCTTCATCGTCGAGGCCAAGCAAGGTCAGCGGCCGCACCATCAGGCCGATCAGCAACGCGGCGGCACCCAGGCGCGGCAAAAGCCACAGCGTCGTCGACCAGTCCTGCTGGCCGAGCGACCCGGCGCCCCAGATGAACAGGCTGGCCAGCCATTCATGCCGCAGCACCACCAGGGCGGCACCAATGGCGCCGGCATAGAGGCTGACGACGAGCCCGGCGAGCACCACCGAGAGCGGCGACAGGCCCTTGTGCCAGGACAGCGCGAAGACCGCGGCGAGAGCCGTGAAGGCACCGGCAAGGGCCACCCATTCGCGGCCGAAGGCAAGCAGCGACGGCGCAAGAAGCGTCGCTAGCGCCAGCGCCAGATGGGCGCCGGCCGAGACGCCGACGGTTTCGGGCGAGGCGAGCGGGTTGCGCAGGACCTGTTGCAGCACAGTCCCGGCCAAACCGAGGGCCGCGCCGCAGAGAAGGCTGACGGCGAGCCTGGGCAGGAAGGCGTAATGGACGAGCACCTGCCGCATGTCGTCGATATCGGGGCTGGCGAGCGCATCGAGCCAGAGCGCCGGCGGCAACTGCACGACGAGGTTAGAGAGGGTCGCTGCGGCTGCGGCGCCAAGAAGCACGACGCAAAGCAGAATCGCTCCCAGGGGATATCTGTCTGATATGTGAGACGACGACGCACGACCGGAGACGAGGCCGGCGTCGCCGGACAAGATTGCTTGCTGCTCAGCCACCGGCGTGCTCCGCCGTCAGCGCCGCGGCCAGCAGCCGGGCAAAGCGGCTCGCCGAAGGCAGCGCGCCGAACATCAGCGCTGGGGCAAGGCGCATGATCGAGCGGTTGCGCACGAAAGGCATGGCGTTCCAGACCGGGCTTTCGGTCAGCGTGCCGGCCGCCCCTTCGGGCAGGGGTTCGAGATAGGCAAGGCGCGCATCGCTCGAGGTCGCCAGGCCGTCGATGCCGACGGTTGCAAATCCCCAGTAATTTGTCTCACCAGTCCAGGCGTTGCGGATGCCTATGCGGTCGAACACTGCCTGAAACAGGCTCTTTTCGCCATAGATGCGCACATTGCGCGGATCGAGGAAGTTGACGACGTAGATCGGCCGCGCCGAAAGCGGTTCCAGCTGCTGCCTGACATCAGAGAAATAAACCTCCGTCGCCGCGATCAGTGCTTCTCCTTCGCTTTCCTTGCCGACAAGAGCTGCCAGTTGCCGGGTCGCCACGATCGCGCGCCGATAAGGCTGGCCATCCGGCGTGTAGATGCCGATCGTCGTTACCGGCGCCACGCGTTCGAGCAGCGACTTGATGCCGTCGAGATAGGGAGTGGAGAGGATGATGTCGGGGCGAAGCTGCTGCAGGAATTCGAGATTTGGCTCCAGGATTGTGCCGATATCGGCAACCTGCGGCGGCAGTGGCGGCTCGACTACCCACTTCTCCCAGATTTCGCGGTCGGCGACGGCGATTGGCGTAACGCCGAGCGTGAGCAAGGTCTCCGCCAGCCCGTCATCCAGGCAGACGATACGCAGCGGCGGCTTTGCCTCGGCCGCCCGTGGCATGAGTGCGGCCAAGGGCAATCCAAACAGCGCGAACGCGCCGCGCCGGGTTATCAAGCCACGCGCGCGATTGGCTATCCTGCCTGGCCGGGTTTCCTGGTCTTTTTCCAAATTTGGCGTGCCTGTCTGGAACTCTGGCCTCGAGCGGCCTATGCCGGTTGACTATGAAACATGACTTTCATAGTCAACATTAAAGATGCCACCAGGAGTGAACAATCTAGCGGTCGCATGTCGGGCGCTGCGACTCCCCGCCGCAGTCGCGCAGTGCATGCCGACGCCGAATTGATCGGCGGCATCATCTTTTCCCCGCGAACTCGGTCCATATGGAATGATATGGCGGCGTGCCATCCGAGTGCGGACGCGTGTTGCATCCGAGCCAGGCGCCCGAAAAAGCGGTGACAAGTGCGGCCGGAACGTGTTGAAGATGACCGTCAACACATAGAGGGATGTGCGATCGGGTTGCACTCGGCAAGTGTTGATGGTTTGTTGCCGGTCAGCGGAGAACGAGTGATGCGAGAATCCATCGGTCAAGACGAATACGGGTCGGCGAACCCCTTCGATCCGGACGACCTGCCCAATCTGAACGCGATCGGGCCGGGGATCGGCAACAATGATTTCGAGAAATACGCTGTCGCCGTGATCATCGTGTTCGGCGCCCTGATCATTGGCGGCCTGATGGCCGCATCGATGACCTTCGGCCATCGCAACGGGTTCCTCTTCGCACTTGGCGGCGCCACCTCGGCCTGGATTTCCGGAAACGCGCTCCTGCTCGACCGGCCGCGCATCTACGCGCTGTTCGTCGGCATCGCCGCCCTGATGCTGATCGCATCGACCGTCACGCTGGTGACCTGACGGTCCTTGCCGGGCCGCGAACCAGAACCTCTCCGAGAGCCCAACCGATATCAATATCCGAGTGCTTCGCCCGATGCCGCTCGGCTGTCGATGGCACCATTGTAGCGCGCGCCGCCGCCCTTCTCGATTTCCGCCAGGCTCTTGCCGCCGACGAGGATGCCCGCAGCCTGGCCCCAGGTCTGGTTACTCAGATCAAGATGATAACCCATGCCGGCCAGCAGTCTTTCGGTGTCCGGCGACAGGCCGAACGGCTCGACGTAGACCGTGTCGGGCAGCCATTGGTGGTGGATGCGCGGCGCGTCGATCGCTTCCTGGATATTCATGCCATGGTCGATGACATTGACGATCGCTTCCAGAGTGATGGTGATGATGCGCGAGCCGCCCGGACTGCCGATGACCATGAACGGCTTGCCGTCCCTGGCGACGATGGTCGGGCTCATCGATGAGAGCGGCGTCTTCTTCGGCTGGATGGCGTTGGCCTCGCCCTGGACCAGACCGTAGAGGTTGGGAACGCCGGGCTTCTGGGTGAAATCGTCCATCTCGTTGTTGAGCAGGATGCCGGTGCCGTCGGCAACCACGCCGGCGCCGAAGGAGCCATTCAGCGTGTAGGTGACCGCGACCGCGTTGCCGTCCTTGTCGATGATCGAATAGTGCGTCGTCTCCTTCGACTCGCCAAAGCCCTTCGGCATGAGGTCCTGCGAGACGCCGGCCCGGAACGGATCGATCTTGTCGCGGATGTCCTTAGCGTAGCCCTTGTCCAGCAGCTTCGAGACCGGATTGTCGACGAAATCAGGGTCGCCCAGCGCCGAATTGCGGTCGACATAGGCATGGCGCATGGCCTCGACCATGACATGCACCGTCTCGGCCGACCCTGCGCCGAGATAGGACAGCGGATAGCCTTCCAGCACATTGAGGATTTCGCAGATGATGACGCCGCCGGAACTCGGCGGTGGCGAGGAAGTGATCTCGTAGCCGCGATAGGTGCAAGTCACGGGTTTCAGCTCGCGCACCGCATATTGCTCGAAATCCGGCTTGGCCAGGATGCCGCCCTTGGCGCCGCTCGCCTTGACGATGGCGTCGGCGATGGCGCCTTTGTAGAAGGCATCGGGGCCTTCTTCCGAGATGGCCGAGAGCGAGGCGGCAAGGTCAGGCTGGGTGAGCCGCTCGCCGATGCCGTAGGGCTTGCCGTCCGGTTTCAAGAAGGCTGCCGCCGCCGCAGGGTCTTTCGCCAGCCGACCCGCGCTGCCGGCAAAAGAAGCGGCATCGCCTTGATTGAGGACGAAGCCATCCTTGGCATAGGTGATCGCCGGCGCCATCAGATCCTGCCTGGACAGTGTGCCGTATTTTTCGCGCGCCATCTCAAAACCGGCCACCGAACCCGGCACGCCAACGGCGAGATAGCCGTCGAGGCTGGCGCCCTTCACCGGGTTGCCGTCCTTGTCGAGATACATGGTCTTGGTCGCCGCCTGCGGCGCGCGCTCGCGGAAATCGAGGAAGGTCGATTTGCCATCGGCGAAACGGATGGTCATGAAGCCGCCGCCGCCGATGTTGCCGGCATTGGGGTAGACCACAGCCAGAGCATAGCCGACGGCCACAGCCGCATCGACGGCATTGCCGCCCTTCTTCAACACCTCGACGCCGACTTCCGACGCCAGATGCTGGGCCGTCACCACCATGCCGTGTTCGCCCTTGGCCGGTGCGGGTGACGCGGCGAACGTCGGTGGCAGCGAAGCGAGCGCAAAAGCGAAGGAAAGACTGGCGGCGATCAATGTCCGACGGGTGAGATGCATTGCGGGTTCTCCTGGCGGGACGCCCAGAAGAGCCCGTTGCAGTGGCCAAGTCCACCATCAAGGGTGGCCAGCCGGATCAATTCAGATGTCAGGCCTTAGACAATTCCGCCCGAGCCGCCGGCGACAGCCGGGCGTTCGGCCGCGACCTTGGCGCGGTAGCCCGCTGCCCGGTAGGCGGCTACGGGATCGATGGCGCCGCCAGTGTTCAGCCGCGCCATGGCCAGGATCGGCTCGACATCGGTGCGGTAAGCCACCTTCAGCGTCTGCGTCGCCATCAGCGCGTCATTGCCGTCCTGAAAGCCTCCCAGCGCCTTGCGGTCAACCAGCAGCGCCTGCGCATAGGCCCGCTGCACCTCGACCGCCGACAGCATCAGGCTTTCGATCGGATCGGTGACGTTGTGGCTCTGGTCGAGCATGTGGGCGGGATCGAAACCCTCAGCGCCGGACAGTTCGGCATCGACCAGTTCGTTGAAGACGAGGAACAGCCGGTAGGGGTCGATCGAGCCGGCGTCGAGATCATCGTCGCCATATTTCGAATCGTTGAAGTGGAAGCCGCCGAGTTTTTTGAACTGGATCAGCCGCGAGACAATCATCTCGATGTTGACGTTGGGCGCGTGGTGGCCGAGGTCGACAAGGCAGAACGCCTTCTCGCCCAGCTCCTTGGCGATGAGGTAGTTGGTGCCCCAATCCTGCACGACGGTGGAATAGAAGGCCGGCTCGTACATCTTGTGCTCGGTGAACAGCTTCCAGTCCGCCGGCAGTCCGACATAGACCTCCTTCATCGCGTCGAGATAACGCTCGAACGCCTTGCCGAAATTGACCTGGCCGGGAAAATTCGAGCCGTCGCCGATCCACACCGTCAGCGCCTTGGAGCCAAGTGTCTTGCCGATCTCGATGCATTCGAGATTGTGCTCGACCGCTTGCCGGCGGGTGCCGGCATCGGCATGCGACAGCGAGCCGAATTTGTAGGAGAGTTTCTGGTCCCTGGCATCCGAGAAGGTGTTGGAGTTCATGGCGTCGAAGCCGAGACCGAAGCGCGAAGCGGCCTGCTTCAGCCGGTTCGGGTCGGCCTTGTCCCAAGGGATGTGCAGCGAAACGGTTGGTGTCGCCTGCGTTAATTGGCTGATGACGGCGCAATCCTCGATCTTGTCGAAGATGTCGCGCGGCTCGCCGGCGCCGGGAAAACGGGCAAAGCGGGTGCCACCGGTGCCGACGCCCCAGGACGGGATCGCCACGGCGAATTTCTCGACCTTGTCGCGGATGGCGTCGATTGCGATGCCGCGACGGTCGAGGCGTTCGCCGAGCGAGGCGTAGTCGCGCTCGAGGTTGGCCTTGCGGGCGGTGTTGTGACTGGCGACGAGATCGGCGGAGATGATGGTTTCGGACAAACTGCTATTCCTCCCAAATGCGTTGCGTCAGCGCTGCCCCTCATCCGGCCCTTCGGGCCACCTTCTCCCCGTGAACGGGGAGAAGGAAGAAAGGCCTAGCGCGTAAAGCTCTGCGCGTTGCCGGCGTCGACGTTGATGATGTTGCCGGTCGACTTGGCCGACATGTCGGAAGCGAAGAAATAGATCGCCTCGGCGATGTCTTCCGGAAAGACCGAGCGCTTCAGCATCGAGCGCGAGCGGTAGTGTTCTTCGAGATCGTCCGTGGACATCTTGTAGGCGGCGGCGCGCTGTTCTTTCCACTCGCCGGTCCAGATTTTCGAGCCGCGCAGCACCGCGTCCGGATTGACGACGTTGACCCGGATCTGTGCCTCCGCGCCCTCCAGCGCCAGGCAGCGGGCGAGATGGATCTCGGCAGCCTTGGCGGTACAGTAGGCGGCGGCGTTGGGCGATGCGGCAAGGCCGTTCTTGGAAGCAACGAAGACGACGTTGCCACCGATCATCTGCACCCGAAACAGCCGGAACGCTTCCCGCGAGACCAGGAAATAGCCGGTGGACAGGATGTCCATGTTCTTGTTCCACAGTGCCAGCGACGTCTCCTCGATCGGCGCCGAGGAGGCGAGACCGGCATTCGACACCAAAATGTCGATGCCGCCGAACTCGACCGCCGTCTCGGCAAAGCCGGAAACCACCTGATCCTCGGAGGTGACGTTGATGACCACCGGCCGGACGAAATCCTTGCCATAGGCCTTGGCCAGTTCTTCATTGGCGCTGGCGAGCGCCGCCTCGTCGATGTCGGCGAGCACCACGCAGGCGCCTTCGCGCAGCAGGCGGTTGGCGGTCGCGCGGCCGATGCCGCCGGCGCCGCCGGTGACCAGGGCGATCTGGCCAGCGAGCGACTTCGGCTTCGGCATGCGCTGCAGCTTCAAATCCTCGAGCAGCCAGTATTCGATGTTAAAGGCCTCCTGCGCGGGCAGGCCGACATATGACGAGACGGTCGAGGCGCCGCGCATGACATTGATGGCGTTGACGTAGAACTCGCCCGAGATGCGCGCCGTCGCCTTGTCGCCGGCAAAGGTGAACATGCCGACGCCGGGCATCAGGTAGACGACAGCGTTGGGATCGCGGATGGCCGGCGAGTCCGGATGCTTGCAGCTGTCGTAATAGGCCTGGTAGCCGACACGGTAGGCCGCAACATCATCGGCAAGGCGCGCAATCACCGCATCGACATCGGGCTTGGCCGGATCGAATTCTATGACCAGAGGCCGAATCTTGGTGCGCAGGAAATGGTCGGGGCAGGAGGTGCCGAGTGCCGCCAGCGGGCGCAAATCCCTGGAGTTGACGAATTCGAGCACGGCGGCGGAATCGTCGAAATGGCCGAGCTTGTGGCTCTTTTCCGAGATCAGGCCGCGGATTTTCGGCATCAGTTTCGCCGCGATGGCGCGGCGCTCAGCGGCGTCGAGCGACTTGACCACTTCGCCACCGAAAATAGCGAGGCCCTCGGAGCGGCGCTCGAACCACTCGATCGCCTGGTTGATGACCGAGATCGTCGTCTCGTAGCATTCCTTGGGCGTGTCGCCCCAGGTGAACAGACCGTGGCTTTCCAGGATGACGCCCTTGGCGGCGGGATGTTCGAGACAGAACTTCTCCAGCCACAGGCCAAGTTCGAAGCCCGGCCGCTTCCACGGCAGCCAGCCGATGGCATCGCCGAAGATCTCCTTGGTCAGCGCCCTGGAATCTTTCGCCGCGGCAATCGCGATGATGGCATCGGGATGCATGTGGTCGACAAACGGCTTCGGCACATAGGCGTGCAGCGGCGTGTCGATCGAGGCCGCGCGGGGGTTCAAATTGAACGTGCAGTGCGGCAGGAAGCCGACCATCTCGTCCTCGTGCTCAACGCCGCGATAGAGACCTTTCAGCGCGCGCAATTTGTCCATGTAGAGCGTGGCGAAACCGTCAAGCTTGATCGAGGCGCTGTCGCCGCCCGAGCCCTTGACCCAAAGCACCTCGGCGTTCTCGCCGGTGAGCGGGTCTTTCTGCCAGATCTTGGACGAAGTGTTGCCGCCGCCGTAGTTGGTGACGCGCTTGTCGGAACCGAGCGTGTTCGAGCGATAGACCAGAAGCTCGGGATCGGTCATTCCCTTGGATTTCGCATCATCCCACAGATTGGCAAGGCGCGAGCCGGAGCGCTTGTCGAGCATAGGTATCCTCCCTGGGACGCAAAAAACGGCAGTCCATTTTGCCGGGAATGTCTACGCACGCAGGCCGATTGTCAATCATAAACGATCAAGATCGATCATATTGCACTGCACAATGAAATTATATGATCGGAAATGATTGACACTGCTCGTTTTGAGTGCCTAGATGGCCAGGCAGGGAGGAACCATGCACGAAAAAGAGCGCCACAGGATCATTCTGTCCGCCGTCCAGGAAAAACCTGTGGTGACGGTGCAGGAGATGGTCGACCTGACGGAGTCGTCCGAGGCGACGATCCGGCGCGATATCGCGGCCCTCCACGTGCAAAAGCGCCTGCGCCGGGTGCGCGGCGGCGCCGAGGCGATCTCGCCACCGCAGTTCATCGGCCTGGCCGGCCGGCCGTTTTCCGTCAACGAAACGATCAATGCTTCGCAGAAGCGGGCGATTGCCCGCGAGGCTGTCGAATTGTGCGGCGATGGCGAACCGATCATCATCAATGGCGGCACCACCACCTTCCAGATGGTGCATTTCCTGACCGGCCGCCGCATGCCGATCTTCACCAATTCGTTCCCGATCGCCGAGCATTTGCTCAAGCACTCCAAGAACACGGTGATGTTGTCGGGCGGTACGATCTACCGTGAGCAGAACATCATCCTGTCGCCCTTCGACAATGACGTGACGCGCAATTTCTACGCACGCCGCATGTTCATGGGCGCTCAAGGGCTGGGGCCACTCGGCCTGATGGAAGGCGATCCGCTCTTGATCCAGGCGGAACAGAAATTGATCGACCAGGCTGACGAGCTGGTGGTGTTGGTCGACTCCTCGAAATTCCGCAAGCGCTCCAGCCTGATCCTGTGCGGACTGTCACGCATCGCCACCGTCATCACCGATGATGGCATCGAGGATCGCGAAGCCAAGATGTTGGAGACCGCAGGCGTGACGCTGATCGTCGCCCGCAAGTCGGCAAAGGAAGAATCTTCACTGCAGGCCTGAGACACCCTCACGCCCGCAGCGACGATGGAATGCAACGCTCAAGGGAGGATATTCGATGAGCTTCTTGAAGAAATTGATGGTTACAGCGGCGTTTTCTGCCGCCATGTTCGTGAACGCAGCCTACGCCGAAAACGTCAAGATCGCGCTGGTGGTGAAGTCGCTCGGCAACGGCTTCTTCGACGCCGCCAACAAGGGCGCCGAAGAGGCGGCCAAGGAACTCGGCGATGTCGACATCATCTACACCGGCCCGACCAAGGCGACCGCCGAAGCGCAGATCGAAGTGGTCAACTCGCTGATCGCCCAGAAGGTCAACGCCATCGCGATTTCGGCCAATGACGCCGACGCGCTGGTGCCGGTGCTGAAGAAGGCCATGGAGCGCGGCATCACCGTCATCTCCTGGGATTCCGGCGTCGCCAAGGAAGGCCGCCAGCTTCACCTCAACCCATCCGACACCGGCCTGATCGGCGAGACCATCATCAAGCTCGCCGCCGACTATCTGCCGGAAGGCGGCGACGTCGCCATCCTGTCGGCTTCCTCGACCGCGACAAACCAGAACGCCTGGATCGACGCGGCCAAGAAAATACTGCCTGAGAAGTTCCCCAAGATCAAACTCGTCGCCACCGTCTATGGCGATGACGATTCGGCTAAGAGCACCGACGAAGCCAAGGGCCTGCTGAAGTCCTATCCGAACCTCAAGGCGATCATCGCGCCGACCACCGTCGGCGTCGTCGCCGCTGCCCAGGTCGTCACCGACGAGAACCTGATCGGCAAGGTCAATGTCACCGGCCTGGCGCTGCCGTCCGAGTTCAAGAAGTTCATCGACAACGGTGCTTCACAGGCCGTGGCTCTGTGGAACCCGATCGACCTCGGCTACTCGGCCGTCTACCTCGCCCATGATCTGGCGGTGAAGAAGGAAGAGGCCAAGCCCGGTGCGACGCTGTCGATCGGCCGCGTCGGCAAGGTCACGCTCGACGATAGCAACTCGGCTGCGATGGCTCCGCCCTTCCAGTTCGACAAGTCGAACATCGAGAAGTTCTCCAAGATCTATTGATCTCGGACCCTCTCAAGCTGTCGCGGCGGGGCTCACGTCCCGCCGCGACTTTAAACGGACCTTGTTTCAGGGCTTGATACGGATATGGACACGACAGCCCAACACGGCGCGGCAAAGGAGGGGCTTCCGACCCCCGCCCCACGCCTGACGCTGTCCGGCATCTCCAAGAGCTTTCCCGGCGTGCGCGCGCTGCATGATGTCAGCCTGTCGCTCTATCCCGGCCAGGTGACGGCGCTGATCGGCGAAAACGGCGCCGGCAAGTCGACGCTGGTCAAGATCATGACCGGCATCTACCAGCCCGACGCCGGCACGATCAGCATCGATGGCCAGGCGGTCACCCTGCACAGCGCGCATGCCGCCTTCGGCCATGGCGTCACCGCCATCCATCAGGAAACCGTGCTGTTCGACGATCTGAGCGTCGCCGAAAACATCTTTCTCGGCCATGCGCCGCGCTCGCGCTTTGGCACCATCGACTGGCGCACAATGCGCAAGAATTCGCGCGAAGTGCTCGACACCATGCATGCCGGCCATATCGACGCCGACGCGCGGCTGAAGGACCTCGGTATCGCCAACAAGCATCTGGTCGCCGTGGCGCGTGCCATGTCGATCGACGCGCAGATCGTCATCATGGACGAGCCGACGGCGGCACTTTCGATGAAGGAGATCGAGGAGCTGTTCCTGCTCATCGAGTTCCTCAAGAGCGAGGGCAAGGCGATCCTGTTCATCAGCCACAAGTTCGACGAGATCTACCGGATCGCCGACCGCTACACGGTGTTCCGCGACGGCGAGATGGTCGGCGAAGGCCTGATTAAGGATGCCGGCCAGAGCCAGATCGTGCGCATGATGGTCGGCCGCTCGGTCGACCACATCTTTCCGCAGCGCAAGACCGAGATCGGGGCGCCGGTGCTGTCCGTCTCCGGCCTGTCGCATCCGACCGAGTTCAACGACATCGGCTTCGAGCTGCACAAGGGCGAAATCCTCGGCTTTTACGGCCTTGTCGGTGCCGGGCGCAGCGAAGTGATGCAAGCGATATCGGGCATTACCCGCACCTCAGGCGGCAAGATCACGCTGGACGGCAAGGTGATCGTGCCGAAATCGGCGGCGGACTCAATCGAGGCCGGCATCGTCTACGTGCCGGAAGAACGCGGCAAGCAAGGCGTGGTGATCGGCCTGCCGATCTTCCAGAACGTCTCGCTGCCGTCGCTCAAGCGCACGTCGAAATCCGGCCTGCTGCGGCTGTCGGAGGAGTTTGCGCTCGCCCGCTCCTACACCGAGCGGCTTGACCTCAGGGCCTCGTCGCTCAGCCAAGACGTCGGCACGCTGTCGGGTGGCAACCAGCAGAAGATCGTCATCGCCAAATGGTTGGCAACCGCACCCAAGGTGATCATCCTGGACGAACCGACCAAAGGCATCGACATCGGCTCCAAGGCCGCCGTGCACGGCTTCATGGCCGAACTCGTCGCACAAGGCCTGTCGGTGATCATGGTGTCGTCGGAACTGCCGGAGATTCTCGGCATGTCCGACCGCGTCGTCGTCATGCGCGAGGGCCTTGTCGCGGCGGTCTACGACAACAAGGGGCTGGACGCCGAGACGCTGGTCCGGACGGCAGCGGGGATCGCGGCATGAAGGCTCTTCTGAAGCATCGCGAAATCTGGCTGGCTGCGGCCATCATCGTGCTGATCGGGCTGATCTCGACCCGCTTTCCCGGTTTCGCCGATCCCAGCAATCTGCGCCAGGTGTTCAACGACACCTCGATCCTGATGATCCTGGCGCTCGGCCAGATGGTTGTCATCCTGACCCGCTCGATCGACCTGTCCATGGCCTCCAACCTCTGCTTCACCGGCATGGTGGTGGCAATGCTGAACGCCGCGCATCCGGCAATCCCGATCCCGCTGCTGATCGTCATCGCACTGGCCGTCGGACTGGTGCTTGGCGCGATCAACGGCCTGCTGGTGTGGCGGCTGAACATCCCCTCGATCGTGGTGACTTTGGGCACACTGACTATTTATCGCGGCGCCACTTTCGTTCTGTCAGGCGGCGCCTGGGTCAATGCCGACAAGATGAGCCCGGAGTTCATCGGCTTTCAGCGCGCGGCGTTTCTTGGCATTCCGGTGCTGTCGTGGATCGCCATACTGGTCATCGCGTTGTTCTTCATCTTGATGACACGCACCGCGCTTGGCCGCTCGATCTATGCCATCGGCGTCAACCCGACGGCATCGGTCTATACCGGCATCGATGTCGGCCGGACCAAATTCATCGTCTTCTGCATCTCCGGCATGATCGGCGGGCTTGCCGGTTACCTCTGGATCTCGCGCTACGTGATCGCCTCGGTCGAGGTCGCCAACGGCTATGAGCTCAACATCATTGCCGCTTGCGTCATCGGCGGCATCTCCATCGCCGGCGGCATCGGCTCGGTCGGCGGCGCGGTGCTCGGCGCGCTGTTCCTCGGCATCATCTCCAACGCACTGCCGGTCATCAACATCTCGCCCTTCTGGCAGATGGCGATCTCGGGCAGCGCCATCATCCTGGCCGTCGTGCTCAATGCGCGCGGCGAACGCCAGCAGGGCCGCATCATCCTGAGAAAGGCGGAGGCGACATGACCGACATCCCTGCCCCGCGCCACATTCCCGACCGGCTCGACAAGCCGTTCCGCTCGGCGATCTTTTCCTGGGAAGCGCTGCTGGTCGTGGTGGCCGTGGCCATCTTCGCCATCAACAGCTTCGCCTCGCCCTATTTCCTCGACCCCTATTCGCTGTCGGACCTGACCTTCAACTTCACCGAGAAGGGCCTGATCGCCTTTGCCATGGCGCTGCTGATCATTTCGGGCGAGATCGACCTGTCGGTCGCCGCCATCATCGCGCTGGCCTCGACGATGATGGGCATGGCGGTACAGGCCGGCGCCGGCACGCCGGTGCTGGTGCTGATCGGCATCGTCGTCGGGCTCGGCTGCGGCGCCTTCAACGGACTGCTGGTGACAAGGCTCGGCCTGCCCTCCATCGTCGTCACCATCGGCACGATGAGCCTGTTTCGCGGTATCGCCTTCATCATTCTCGGCGACCAGGCCTATAAGGGTTATCCGGAAAGCTTCGCCTTCTTCGGCCAGGGTTACGTCTGGTGGGTTGTGTCGTTCGAACTGGTGCTCTTCCTCATCGCGGCTGTTGTCTACTGGTTCCTGTTGCACCGCACGAGTTTCGGTCGCCGCGTCTTTGCCATCGGCAACAACCCGATAGCTGCGCAGTTTTCCGGCGTGCGCGTTGGCCGTATCAAATTCATCCTGTTTTGCCTGACCGGGCTGATGTCGGGCATCGCCTCGGTGCTGATCACCTCGCGGCTCGGCTCGACAAGGCCGTCGATCGCTCAGGGCTACGAGCTCGAGGTGATCACCATGGTGGTGCTCGGCGGCGTCAGCATCCTGGGCGGTGCCGGCAGTATTGTCGGTGTCGTGCTCGCCGCCTTCATCATGGGGCTGGTGACCTTCGGGCTCGGCCTGCTCAACGTGCCCGGCATCGTCATGTCGATCTTCATCGGCCTGCTGCTGATCATCGTCATCGCCCTGCCGATCGTCTGGCGGCGGCTGCGCGGGGGACGCTGATGCCGGAGAAATATGCGTTCAAGATGAAGCTGAAGCCCGGCATGAAGGCGGAGTACAGGAAGCGCCACGACGAGATCTGGCCATTACTGGTCGCGCTGCTGAAGCAGGCCGGCGTTTCGGATTATTCCATCCATCTCGATGAGGAAACCAACATCCTGTTCGGCGTGCTGTGGCGGCGCGACGACCATGGCATGGCCGACCTGCCGAAGCATCCGGTGATGCAGCGCTGGTGGGCCCACATGGCCGACATCATGGAAACGAAACCGGACAACGAGCCGCTGGCCGTGCCCCTGGAAACCGTGTTCCATATGGCATGAGTGCTCTGCGCCATATCGCCGTCATCGACATCGGCAAGACCAACGCCAAGGTGGCGCTGGTCGACCTCGTTACGTTGAGCGAGGTGGCGCTGCGCCGCATGGCGAATGCGCCGCTGCGCCGGGCGCCCTACCCGCATCACGATGTCGAGGCGCTGTGGACGTTCATCCTCAACAGCCTGGCCAGCCTCAACCGCGAACAGCGCATCGACGCCATTTCGATCACCACCCACGGCGCGACGGGCGCGCTGGTCGACGCTTCGGGTGAACTCGTTTTGCCTGTCCTCGACTATGAGTTCGACGGCCCCGACAGGTTGGCGGCGGAGTATGACGCGATCCGTCCGCCCTTCGCTGAAACCGGCACGCCACGGCTGCCGCTCGGTCTCAATCTCGGCGCGCAGTTCTTCTGGCAGCAGAAGGGCTTTCCGGCCGAGTTTGCCAGGGCTGCGGCGATGCTGATGTACCCGCAATACTGGGCGCTGCGCCTCACTGGGGTCGCCGCCAACGAGGTGACGTCGCTCGGCTGCCATACCGATCTGTGGAGCCCGTGGAGTGCTGACTTTTCGACGATGGTCGACCGTCTGGATTGGCGCCGCCTGATGGCGCCGGTGCGGCCGGCCAGGGATCGCCTTGGCCCGATCCTGCCTGCGCTTGCCGCACGAACCGGCCTTGATCCGCAAACACCTGTGTTCTGCGGCCTGCATGATTCCAACGCCTCACTGCTGCCGCATCTCCTGTCCGACGCGCCGCCCTTCTCGGTCGTCTCGACCGGCACCTGGGTGGTGTCTATGGCCGTCGGTGGCAGAGAGATTGCGCTCGATCCGGCGCGCGATACGCTGGTCAATGTCAACGCGCTCGGCGATCCGGTACCGTCGGCCCGTTTCATGGGTGGCCGCGAGTTTTCGCTGCTCACTGCCGACAAGCCGCAGGATTGCAGCGGCAGCGATGTGCTGGCGGTCCTGGCAGACGAGACCTTGCTGCTGCCGTCGACCCAGCAGGGATCAGGGCCGTTCCCGCATCATGCCGCGACATGGCTCGATGCCGACGGCATCGACAACGGCCGGCGTTTTGCCGCCATCTCGTTCTATCTGGCGCTGATGACGGCGACCTGTCTCGATCTGATCGGCGCCGACGGCCCGACCACTGTCGAAGGGCCGTTTGCCCGCAACCGGCTGTTTGTCGGCATGCTGGCGGCAGCAACCGCACGCAGCGTCGTCGCATCGGAGGCCGCCACCGGCACCAGCATCGGCGCAGCATTGCTGGCATCGGATCAGGTAACGACGCACGGCAAGGGCGAAAGAACAGAGCCGCCAACCGACCCGGCCTGGGCCGAATACGTCAGCGCATGGCGCGCGGCGGTCAAAGCGTTAGGCTGATCACAGGATCCGCTTGCCGAAGGCCGACATGACGAAGTTCACCGTATCGGTGCCGATCCGCGGCTCCAGATCCGCGGTCAGGCCAGAAACATCCATCGACAGCAGCCCGCCGGAGAGCGCGATCGCCTCCATCGCCTGATGCGTCTCGCGCACCGTCAGCCCGCCGGAGCCGGCCGCCCAGCCGGCGAACTCGGTGGCCGTCGGCGAATAGCTGACATGAAAGCCTTGCGTGCCCGATGTGGCGATGCGGATCGCCTCGTGCATCAGGTCGCGCATGCCCATGGCGTCGATGTCGGTCATGGTGAAGGCCGACACCCGCGAATCCTTCAGCACCCGCGCCTCGGCCGGATCGGCATGGCGCAGTCCGACGATGACGACATTTTCCGGCGACAGCTGCGGCTGTAGCGCGCCGGGCTTGTGATCGAGGCCGAGGGTCCGGGCCAGCACCGACGCTTCCGGCAGGTCAATGCCGTCCTCGTCCTCGGGCATCAGGGCGGCAATGGAATCGATCCAGATCAGGCCGAAGGAATGGGTCGCGCGCGCCGTCGCGGTCAGCGCCTTGTGGGCGATACGGCGGTCGGTGCCAACACTCAGTCGGATCAACCCGGAGGGTGGCCGCTCTATGTCGGCGAGTTCGACGACGTCGAAATTCATCGCCTCCAGCCGCGCGCCGGTTCCCTCGCGAGCGAGGATGCCGGCGGCTTCCTGTTCAGCCGTGATCGACACCATCTTGCGGCCGGAAAAGTCGGCGACGTCGTGCATCGGCGCCTTCTCGACATATTCCGAGGTCATCGCCAGCAGCATGGCGCCGTAGCTCATTCGGAAGGCGACGCGGTCGCCGACTGTCGGCCGCGGATCGGCGTCTTGCACATCGAGCAGCAGATGGTCGCTGGAGGCACCGAGCACGCGTATCCCTTTTGCGATGGGAGTCAGCCCTTCGACCAGCACGTCCTCGCGGCCGATATTGGCGATGGCACGCAGCCGGTCGCCTTCGTCGGGGAAAACGGGCTGGTTGCCGAAAGCGTCGTAACCGGACTCGCCGATCGGCCGCGACGGCTTGAGCTTGACCTCGATGATGTCGCTGGTCAGGCGGCAGGCATCGGGTTCGAGTTCAGCCCATGGCACGTCGCGAAAGGTCTCGACACCGCCTTGCAGGATGGCTTCGCCGACCCTGAGATTGTTGATACCGGCGGGCAGCTTGCCTTCGAGCAGCAGCGTCAGCGACGACGAGGCGCCGCCCGAAATCCAGTCGAGGCTTTTGCCGGACAGGCGCTCGGTCTTGTAGGCGTGGGCGACGAGCTGCCCGAGATTCTCCGGCGTCGGCATGATGGCGCCGAAGCAGCCGAGATTGGTGCCGATGCCGGCAATGCGCACGCCCTTGAACTCGAGGATCCGCTCGACCGTGGGGATCAGGTCGCTCGGCCAGATGCCTTCGCGCAGATCGCCAAGGTCGATCATCAGCATGATGTCGTGGACGCGGCCCATGCGCTCGGCGATGCGCGAGATTTCGCGAATGGTGGCGAGTTCCGATTGCAGGCTGATGTCGACGGTGCGCACCGCCTCCTCGACGCGTGCCATGGGCGGGCTGCGCAGCAGCATGATCGGCGCGTTGATGCCGCTGTCGCGCAGCCGGCGGATGTTTTCGAAACGCGATTCGGCGATGCCGGCGACACCGCCGCGCAGCATGGCGCGCGCCACTTGTGGCATGCCGCAGGTGCCCTTGGTGACGCCGAACACCTTGATGCCCGACAGCGCGCAGCGCTCGACGATGGTACGCGCGTTGCGCTCGATGCGGCCAAGGTCGATGGCGACTTGCGGTCCCGACATTTTTATCCCCTGTAGACCAACCCCTGCGGGTCGATCTCGGGCTTGCGGCCGGCAACGAGATCGGCCAGGAATTTGCCCGAGCCGCAGGCCATGGTCCAGCCGACATGACCGTGGCCGGTGTCGAGGTAAAGGTTGCGGTATTTCGCCTGGCCGATGACCGGCACGGAGTTCGGCATCATTGGCCGCAGGCCTGCCCAGAGTACGGCTTTCTTCTCGTCGAAGGCGCCGGGGAACAGATCCTTGCCGGTCCGGAACATGGTGGCAAAGTCGCTGGGTTTATGGGTACGGTCGAAGCCCGTGAATTCGGCGGTCGAAGCCAATCGCAATCGATTGCCAAGGCGCGAATAGGCCATTAGCTGGTCCTCGTCGGCGCCGCCCATGGTCGGCCCCTTGCTCTCGTCTTCCAACGGTATGGTGGCCGTGTAGCCCTTCACCGGATAGACCGGCAGGTCGATGCCATAGCGGCGGCCGAGCAGGCCGCTTTCCGGGCCCATCGAAATGACCACGGCGTCGCCTGCAATCGGACCAGCCGAGGTCATCACCGCGCGCACGCGGTCGCCGTCGATATCGAGGCCTTCGACCGTGGTGTCGAACAGGAATTTGACGCCAAGCTTTTCGCGCGCATAGGCGGCGAGATTGTCGACGAACATTCTGGAATCGCCGGTCTGGTCGATCGGCGAATAGACGCCGCCGGCAATCTTTTCCTTCACCCCGGCAAGACCCGGTTCGAGCTCGACCAGCCGGTCGCGGCCGACGATCTCGATCGGCAGGCCATGTTCGGCCAGATAGCGGTAATTGTCGGTGCCGGTGTCTAGGCTGTGCTGCGAGCGGAAGAAATAGAGGATGCCCTTCTTGCGCTCGTCATAATGGATGCCGGTGTCGGCGGAGATGGCGTTGATGCAGTCGCGCGAATAGAGCGCCAGCCGCAGCTTGACCTGGCTGTTGGCGCGCAGGCGCGCCACCGTGCACTGGCGCAGGAAGCGCAGGCTCCAGGCGAGGAAATAGGGATCGAAGCGCAGCCGCACCTTGATGCCGAGATCATGGTTGTAGAGCGCGCGCAAAAATGTCTTGAGCGCCGCCGGTGAGGCCCAGGCGGTGGCATCGCCCGGCGAGACCAGGCCGGCATTTGACTGGCTGGTGCCCCGCGCCGGCGCCGGATGGCGCTCGATCACGGTGACCTCGTGGCCATCGGCGGCCAGATAATAAGCGGCTGCCGTACCGACAACGCCGGCTCCAAGCACCACTATCTTCATGCCATCCCCCAAAGCTGTTCGCGGCGCGGCGCCTCCACGCCGTGTCGCGACTGCTTCCATAGCGCGTCACCGCGCGCCTTGCGAGCCCTCGGGAAGTCTGGCTCAGCCGCGCGCGGAGTTCTTGCTGGTCAGGATGCGCTCCCAGGCGAGCGCATCGGCAACGATCTGGTCGAGGTCGTCGCGTTGCGGCGTCCAGCCGAGTTCCGCCCGGGCAAGGTCCGAATTGGCGACCACGGCTGCCGCATCGCCGGGACGTCGATCGCCCATCTTGACCTCGAAATCCCGGCCGAAGGCACGCCGCACGCTTTCAATGACCTCGAGCACGGAATAGCCATGGCTGTAACCGCAATTGGCGACGAGGCTGGTGCCCCCGGCGCGCAGCCGCTGCAGGGCCAGGCGATGCGCCGCCGCCAGGTCGCTGACATGGATATAGTCGCGCATGCAGGTGCCGTCGGGCGTCGGATAATCGGTGCCGAACACCTGCATGAAAGGCCGTTTGCCGAGTGCCGTCTCGCAGGCGACCTTGATCAGATGGGTGGCGCCCGGCGTCGACTGGCCGGTGCGGCCCTTCGGGTCGGCGCCGGCGACGTTGAAATAGCGCAGCGCGGTGTAGCGTATGGGATGCGCTGTCGCAGCATCGCGCAGCATCCATTCGCTCATCAGCTTGGACAGGCCGTAAGGCGATTCCGGTGCCAGGCGGGCGTCCTCGCGCACCGGCTCCAGCCCGGCGCCGCCATAGACTGCGGCGGTCGAGGAAAAGATGAAATTGGACACGCCCTCGCGCACAGCGGTTTCGATCAGCGTGCGCGTCTTCGAGGTGTTGTTCTCGTAATAGGCAAGCGGGTCGGCGACCGATTCCGGGACCACGATGGAGCCGGCGAAATGGATGATGGCGTCGACCTTATTGTCCCGGATGATCGATCCGACCAATTCCTTGTCGGCGACATCGCCGACGACGAGTTTTGCCTCCGGTGCCACCGCCCATTCGAAACCGGTGGAAAGCCGGTCGAGAACGACCACGCTTTCGCCGGCATCCAGCAACTCCCAGACCATGTGGCTGCCGATATAGCCGGCACCGCCTGTCACCAACACTGTCATCCGCGACCTCGCATCTCAAGATTTATCGGAAACTGTCTCAACCCCCGCTCTACTGGAAAGCCCGCCGCATGGCCATTAGAACTCGTGGTAACCGGTATGACCGGCATGTGGCATCGTCCTGAAACAAAGTTGATCCACATCAAGGGAATAGGCCACGATCCGTGGTCGTTAGGAACAGGTACGGGGCGTGGCATTTTGACCAAAACGGCCCGGTGGACGACCAATAGGGCAATGATTATGATCCCGCGCAAAATTGGGAAGCCGACATGAACTACCAGCGGTTCTTCGAAGAAGCGATCGACCAGCTCCACGCGGAGCGTCGCTATCGTGTCTTCGCCGACCTTGAGCGCATCGCGGGCAAGTTTCCGCGCGCCATATGGCGTTCCAATGGCCGCGCCGAGGAAATCACCGTCTGGTGCTCCAACGATTATCTCGGCATGGGCCAGCATCCCGATGTCATCGCCGCGTTCCAGGAAGCGGCCGGCAAGATGGGTTCGGGCGCCGGCGGCACCCGCAACATTTCCGGCACTTCCAACCCGCTGGTCGAGCTCGAGCATGAGCTTGCCGACCTGCACGGCAAGGACGCGGCATTGGTCTTCACCTCCGGCTTCGTCTCCAACGAAGCGTCGATCTCGACCATTGCGCGGCTTTTGCCCAACTGCCTGATCATCTCGGACGAGCTGAACCATGCCTCGATGATCGAAGGCGTGCGGCGCTCGGGCGCCGAGAAGAAGATCTTCCGCCACAATGACGTCGCGCATCTGGAAAGCCTGTTGCAGGCGGCGGGGCGCGAGCGCGCCAAGCTGATCGTCTTCGAGAGCGTCTATTCGATGGACGGCGACATCGCGCCGATCAGAGAGATCGTCGAACTCGCCGAGCGCTACAACGCCATGACCTATATCGATGAGGTCCATGCCGTTGGCATGTACGGGCCGCGCGGCGGCGGCATCACCGAGCGCGAGGGCCTCGCCGACCGCATCGATATCATCGAAGGGACGCTCGCCAAGGCGTTCGGAACGCTGGGCGGCTACATCACCGGCACAAGTGCCGTCATCGACGCCGTGCGTTCCTATGCGCCGGGCTTCATCTTCACCACGGCATTGCCGCCGGCGATCGCCGCCGCGGCCACGACATCGATCCGCCATTTGAAACGCTCGCAGGCCGAGCGCGACGCGCAGCAGCAGCAGGCGAGCCGGACCAAGCAGATCCTGTCGGCGGCCGGTTTGCCGGTGATGGAGTCGCCAACCCATATCGTGCCGCTGCTGGTCGGTGACCCCGAGCTCTGCAAGATGGCCAGCGATCGCCTGCTCGGCGTGCACGGCATCTACATCCAGCCGATCAATTACCCGACCGTGCCACGCGGCACGGAGCGGCTGCGCATCACGCCGACGCCGTTCCATTCCGACACCCTGATCGCGGGACTGCAGGACGCGCTGGTCGAGACCTGGGATGCGCTGGGCATTCCCTACGGCTCCGCCGGCCGGCCCACTGTCGCCAAGAGCGATCGGATCGTTCCGCTGCTGGTGCCCAAGTCGGGCGGCTGAAGCCGCATTGAAACTCTGCTCCGGCGGCCATCTGGCTCGCCGGAGCGGTTTTTTTCGGACCTCGTTAGCGGCTCAAACAGTCTTCATCCACTTTGCCAGCCGGTGCGCCGCTTCCTCGACCTGATCGAGGCGGCGGTGGAAGCACAGCCTGAGGAAGGCTTCGCCGCCGGGACCGAAGGCGGTGCCCGGCGCCAGGCCGACATTGGCCTTGTCGACGATGTCGAAGGCCGCCGTCCGGGAATCGGTGATGCCGTCGACGGTGAAGAACAGATAGAAGGCGCCCTGCGGCACGGTAAACCTTGCGCGGCCGGTGGCGCCAAGAATGCCGCAGATCAGATCGCGTGCCTTCCTCGCCCGCTCCACCTGTTCAGCGACAAACCCATCGCCCTCGTCCAAGGCTGCGACCGCGCCGCGCTGCATGAACTGGGCAACGCCGGAATTCGAATATTGGATCAGGTTCTCGAACACCTGCTGCAGGCTCGGATGCGTCTTGATCCAGCCGACACGCCAGCCGGTCATCGACCAGTTCTTGGAAAAGGAGTTGACGAACAGGATGCGGTCTTCCTCTGTCGCGATGTCGAGGAAGGACGGCGCGCGACCATGGCCATAGTGGAACAGCGAATAGATCTCGTCGGCAATGATCCAGACGTTCCTGGCGCGCGCGAGATCGAGGATCGCCTGCAAGGTCTCATGATCGGCGGTCCAGCCGGTCGGGTTCGACGGCGTGTTGATAAACAGCGCCTTGGTGCGCGGCGTGATCGCCGCGGCGATCTTCTCGACGTCGCAGGACCAGCCATTGCCGGAATGATCGAGCGTGACCGCCACCGGAACAGCTCCCGACAGGGCTGCGGCGGCATCGAAATTCGGCCAGGCCGGCGATAGATAGATCACCTCGTCGCCAGCGCCGGCGAGAGCGGTAAGCGACATCTGGATGGCATGCATGCCGGATCCGGTGACGATGAATTGCTCCTCGGGGAACGTCTTGCCGAAATGCCTGGCGTAGTAGCGTGACAGCGCCTGCCTGAGGTCAGGAATACCCCTCTGCCAAGTGTAGAACGTCTCGCCACCGGCCAGCGCCTTCGAGGCGGCATCGGTGATGAAGGCCGGCGTCGGCAGGTCGCCCTCGCCGGCCCAGAGCGGGATCAGACCCTCGCGCAGGCGGCCGTAATTGACGACGGCGACAATGCCGCTTTCCGGTGCGGCTCGGGCTTCAGCGCGAAAGCTGTCGATCAGGCTCATGGACAAATCCGTTTTCCCTTGGTGTTGCCGCTCTTTACCAGATGCGAGAACAGAAAACCCCGGCCGCGAACGACCGGGGTTTTGGTCCAGCAATCGTTGGCTGAATTATCGCTTGGCAAGCAGATCGCGGATTTCGGTGAGCAGCGCGATATCGGCCGGCGGCGGTGCGGCGGGTGCCGCAGGCTTCTCGCGCTCGAGCTTCTTACGCAGATTGTTCACGGCCTTGACCATCAGGAAGATGATGAAGGCGAGGATGAGGAAGTTCAGCACCGCGGTGAGGAAGCTGCCATAGGCGAGGACGGCGCCGTGCGCCTTGGCGTCAACAAGCGTCGCGGCCTTGTTGTCCAATGACAGAGGCAGGAAATAGTTGTTGAAGTCCAAGCCGCCGAAAATCGCACCGACAATTGGCATGATGACGTCGTCGACCAGCGACTTGACGATAGTGCCAAAGGAAGCGCCGATGATGACGCCGACCGCAAGGTCCATCACATTGCCTTTGGAAATGAATTCCTGGAATTCTTTCAGCATTCGACCCTCCTTGTCATGACAGGCCGCGCTGCCGCTCCGTCCTTGCGGCATCGACCTGAAGGCAACATAACAAAAACCTGCGGTTGCAACATATGCAAAAAGGGAAAACAACCGTTTTCTCCTTCCGTTACGGCACCTTAGGCGGCGCCCAGGCTCGTTTCGTGGCCGCGATCATGCTGCCAAAGCCGCAATGGACTCCAGCGCCAAGCTGTGATTGCGTTCAGACAAGCCGATAAAAAGACGGCAAAGGAGGAAATTCCAGGCGTGCAGGGCTTGTTCATCGTCATCATCGCGATCGCCTATGTGACGCTGCTGTTCGCCATCGCCAGCCTGGGCGACCGCCGTTCGGCGATTTCAGGGCCGAGCCGGGCGCGGCCTTTCATCTACGCGCTCAGCCTGGCCATCTACTGCACCTCGTGGACCTTCTTCGGCTCGGTCGGGCTGTCCTCCGAACGCGGCCTCGAATTCCTCGGCATCTATACCGGCCCGGTGCTGGTGTTCGTGTTCGGCTTTCCGCTGCTCAACCGCATCGTGCGGCTGGCCAAGACCGAGAAGATCACTTCGATCGCCGACTTTCTCGGCGCGCGCTACGGCAAAAGCTTCACCGTTGCCGCGATCGCCACGCTGATCGCCACCATTGGGGCGGTGCCCTATATCGCGCTGCAGCTGAAGGCTATTTCCGGCTCGGTCAGCCTGATGGTCGAACATTATTCGGGATCGCCGCCCTCCTTCGATCCGTTCGTCAGCGACATCTCGCTGGTCGTCGCCATGCTGCTGGCGCTGTTTGCGGTGCTGTTCGGCACCCGCCATGCCGACGCCACCGAGCATCAGGACGGGCTGGTGCTGGCGGTGGCGGTCGAAACCGTGGTCAAGCTCGCTGCCTTCCTGGCGATCGGCCTGATGGTCACTTTCCTGATCTTCGGCGGCCCAGGCGACATGTTCGCCACGCTGGCGCAAAATGGGCAGGTGCGGCAGGCGATGGGCTACAACACCTCGCTCGCCACCTGGCTGGTCCTGACTGGCCTTAGCGGCTGTGCCATCATCATGCTGCCGCGGCAGTTCTACGTCACCATCGTCGAGAACCGCGGCGAGGCCGAGTTGCGCACCGCGACCTGGGTGTTTCCGCTCTACCTGGTGGCGATCAATCTGTTCGTGCTGCCGATCGCCTTTGCCGGCCTGTCGCTGGTCGGCACCGGCACCAGCAGCGATCTCTACGTGCTGTCGCTGCCGCTGTTCAGCGGCCATGATGTGCTCGCCATGGCGGCCTTCATCGGCGGGCTGTCGGCGGCAACGGCCATGGTCATCGTCGAAAGCGTGGCGCTGTCGATCATGATCTCCAACGACCTCGTCATTCCGCTGTTCGTACGCCGCCTGCTCAAGACATCGACCTCGGAGAATGAGGACTGGTCGACGCTGATCCTCAATGTGCGGCGCGGGGCGATCTTCATCCTGTTGTTCATCGCCTTCCTCTACTATCGCGAAAGCACCAACAGCGCGCGGCTGTCGTCGATCGGCCTGATGTCGTTCGCTGCGATCGCGCAGTTCGCGCCGGCGCTGGTCGGCGGGCTGATCTGGCGCGGCGCCAATGGCCGGGGGGCAGCGCTCGGCATGGTCGCCGGCATCCTCGTCTGGGGCTACACGCTGCTTTTGCCGTCACTTGTCGCGCCCGATACCGATATCCTCTTGCATGGGCTGTTCGGCTTCGAGGCGTTGCGGCCGCAGGCGCTGTTCGGCACCGTGGCCGAGCCGCTGAACCACGGCGTGCTTTGGAGCCTGTCGATCAACACGCTGTTTTTCGTGCTTGGCTCGCTGTCGCGCGCGTCAGTGCCGCTGGAACGCATCCAGGCGTCGATTTTCGTGCCGCGCGACGCCGGCCCGATGCCGAGCCTGCGCCGCTTCCGCACCGCCATCACCGTCAACGACCTCAAGGACACGATCGGCCGCTATCTCGGCGTCGAGCGCACCGAGCGCTCCTTCCAGTCGTTCGAGAAGACCAACGGAACCACGCTGCTCGGCAAGGAGCAGGCGAGCATGGACGTTATCCGCTTCTCCGAGCAGCTTTTGGCCAGTGCCGTCGGCTCTTCCTCGGCGCGGCTGATCCTGTCGCTGCTGTTTCGGCGCCATGACCGCGAATCCCGCGATGCCTTCCGCTTGCTGGACGACGCCACCGAGGCGCTGCAGCACAATCGCGACCTGCTGCAGATCGCGCTCGACCAGATGGAGCAAGGCATCACCGTCTTCGACCGCGATTTCCGCCTGATCTGCTGGAACCGCCAATACCGGGCGCTGTTCGACCTGCCCGACGAGATGGGCCAGGTCGGTGTCTCACTCGACCAGATCCTGCGCCATCTCGCGGAGCGCGGCGACATCCCCGCCGACCAGCGCGTGGCGATGCTCAACCGGCTGACCAGCTTCGTCAGCCCCTGGCAGATGGAGCTGAAGACCAGCGGCCGCATCCTGGAGCTGCGCTCCAACCCGATGCCGGATGGCGGCATCGTCGCCACCTATGCCGACATTTCCGGGCGCGTCGAACAGGATCTGGCGCTGAAGCGCGCCAATGAATCGCTGGAACAGCGCGTCAAGACCCGCACCATCGAGTTGACCCGGGTCAACGAGGAACTGGCGCAGGCGCAGATGCTGGCCGAGGAGGCCAATCTCGGCAAGACGCGCTTCCTCGCCGCCGCCGGCCACGACATCCTGCAGCCCTTGAACGCGGCCCGGCTCTATTGCTCGTCGCTGATCGAGAAGGCCGGCAAGGGTCCGGCCGGCAAGGCGGCGGTCAACATCGAATCCTCGCTGGAATCGGTCGAGACCATTTTGGGCGCCGTGCTCGACATCTCGCGCCTCGACGCCGGTGCGATGAAGCCGGACGATACCGCCTTCAACCTCGACGGATTGCTGCGCCAGATCGGCAATGATTTTCGGCCAATGGCAGCCGAAAAGAAGCTTGAACTGACCATCATGGCCTCGTCGCTCACCGTGATGACCGACCGCAATTTGTTGCGCCGGCTGATCCAGAATCTGGTCTCCAACGCGATTAAGTACACCCGGCACGGTCGCATCCTGGTCGGCGTGCGGCGACGCGGCGAACTGGCGGAAATCCAGGTGATCGACACCGGCATCGGCATTGCCGGCGACAAGCTGAACACGGTCTTCCATGAATTCACCCGACTGGACGAAGGCGCGCGGGAAGCCGAGGGCCTCGGCCTCGGCCTCTCCATCGTCGACCGCATCGCCCGGGTGCTCAGGCTCGAAATCCGCATCTTCTCCAATCCCGGCAAAGGCACCCGCTTCTCGGTGATCCTGCCGGTGGCGGCGGTGCAGGAACCGCGACGCGAGGTCGAAACCAAGGCCCCCGCCCGTGCCGCAGCTTCGCTGGCCGGGCTGCATGTGCTCTGTATCGACAACGACGCCCGCATCCTCGAAGGCATGCGGCTGCTGCTCGAAGGTTGGGGATGCAACGTCGATACGGTGTCTGGCTCACGGGATCTCCAGAGTGCCGCGATACACCGCCCGGACATCGTGCTTGCCGACTACCATCTCGACGGCGAAACCGGTCTCGACATCATCGCCAAGCTGCGTGCGATCCATGGTGACGACCTGCCAGCCGTGCTGGTCACCGCAGACCGGTCCAATGAGGTCCGGGCGGCGGCAGGTGGGCTGGAGATTCCGATCATCAACAAGCCGCTGAAACCGGCCGTGCTGCGCTCGATGATGGCCCGGGTCAGGCCGCTGGCCTCGGCCGCCGAATAAGGTCAGGTCCTATTCGCTCGTAAGCACTATGCCAGGTTCTTCGAGATATCGTTCGCGGTCTGGATTAACTGCGGAGCAACACCTTCGCCGGGGCAGGCGGGTCGACGCGGCCGCCTCGATGTCGCCGCGTCCTGGCAGGCAAGCTATCTCGGTGAGCCGGCAGTCGGCGCGCCGGACGGCGACGCTGCGACCGCTGCGACCTGGATACGCGCGATCGCACAAGCGATAGCCAGCACAGAGTGACAGGCAAGGCCGAACGATGACCTGAAGCACGTAGCATGAATCATTCGGCGCTGGCGCTCAGTGCGCTGGCTGCAACGGGTCGTTGCCGATCTTGGACAAAAGGATCACCGCCTGGGTGCGGCTGTCGACGCCAAGCTTCTGCAGGATGGCCGAGACATGCGCCTTGATGGTGGCCTCGGAGACGCCGAGCTCATAGGCGATCTGTTTGTTGAGCAAGCCTTCGGCCAGCATGCCGAGCACGCGGGTCTGCTGCGGCGTCAGCGCCTGCAGCCTTTTGATCAGGTCCGATATTTCGGGATCGCGTTCGACGCCGAGATCGACACCGACGGGCGCGGCGATGTCGCCGGCCAGCACCGATTGCACGGCGTTGCGGATTTCCTCCATGCTCGCCGATTTGGAGATGAAGCCGGAGGCGCCAAGATCGAGCGCGCGCCTGATGGTCGCCGGATCGTCATGCGCGGAAACCACGATAAGCGGCACCGCCGGATGGATGCCGCGCAGCGAAATCAGGCCGGAGAGGCCGCTGGCGCCCGGCATCGACAGGTCGAGCAGCACCAGATCGACATCCTCATTGGCCACGACCAGCGCCTTGGCGCTTTCGAAATCGCCGGCCTCGTGGATGGCGGCGACATTGCCGATGCCGGCAAGTGCCTCGCGCAGAGCACCGCGAAACAGCGGATGATCGTCGGCGATGACGAAAGAATAGCCTGACGGCAAATGTCCCTCCCCGAATCCCGTCGATGATTTTTAAGCTTTTCGGGACCAGTCGGACGATTATGGGAGGCTGCGCGCTGTTTTCAAGCGGCAAAACCAGCGCGCCGCATTTTCCCTTGTCTACAGCGCTCAGGTCTTCTGCGAATTGAGCTGGGCGCCGCCACCGTTGTCCTTGTCCATATCCTTGACGATGCCCATGAAGCCCTTCAGGAAGCGCTCCATGTAGCTCATCGTCTTGTTGAAATCCTCCTCGCTCGGCAGTTTCGATTCGAGGCGCGCGGACAGCGAATTCTCGAGTTTGGTGACGCGTTCGTCCATTGCCTTCATCGAGGTTTGCAGGCGGTCGATTTCGTCCTGGAACGCGGCGCGTTCGTCGGCCGCCACCTTGCAGACGAGCTGACCGGAGCGTTCCTCGCAGATCGACATCGCACCGGTCTGCGTGTCCATGCGGACATAGCCGTTGGCGGATTTTTCCAGCCGGTAGCGGTCGGTTTCTTCCGAAGAGGCGGTGGCCGCGACCAGTGAAACGAGCGCGGCGGGGATCAAGATGTGTTGCAGACGCATGTTGTCCTCCATGGCCAAGGCCTGAAATATCGCATGTTTGCGCCGGAAATGGGGAAGACCCTTGGCGTGGCCTTTCCCGCGTGGCTGGTTCGGACTATAGCGCAACCATGTCTCAGTTTATCTACAAGATAACCCCGCAAGCGCCTTGGCGCGAGGCCGAAGCCAGTGGCCGTTTCACCGGAGCGCCGATCGACGTTGCCGACGGCTTCATCCATTTCTCCACGGCAGCGCAGGTCCGGGAAACCGCGGCGAAACATTTTTCCGGCCAGGCGGACCTTCTGCTGGTCGCCATCGACGGCGCCAGCCTGGGCGACGCGCTGAAATACGAGGTTTCGCGCGGCGGCGCGCTGTTCCCGCACCTTTACGGCGTGCTGGAACTGAAATCCGTCACATGGGTGCGACTGCTGCCGCTCGGCGCCGATGGCACCCACCTCTTCCCGGCACTGGAGGCCGAATGAGTCTGTTCGACCGGCTTGGCCAAAAACTGCTGTTCACATTCGATCCGGAAACCGCGCATGGCATGTCGATCGCGGCACTGCGCTGCGGCCTGCCGGTCGGTGCGCGGACGGTGCACGACACCAGGTTGAAGGTCAGCCTCTGCGGCCTCGATTTCCCCAACCCGCTCGGCATGGCGGCCGGCTACGACAAGAACGCCGAGGTGCCCGACGCGCTGCTTGGCCTCGGCTTTGGTTTTGCCGAGGTCGGCACGGTCACGCCGCTGCCGCAGGCCGGCAACCCGAAGCCGCGCATCTTCCGGCTGACGGCGGATGAAGCGGTGATCAACCGGCTGGGTTTCAACAATGAGGGCCATGCGGCGGCCGAAAAACGCCTTGCCGCGCGCAAGGGGCGTTCTGGCATTGTCGGCGTCAACATCGGCGCCAACAAGGACAGCACCGACCGCGTCAGCGACTACGAGCGCGGCGTCGCCCGCTTTGCTTCCTATGCCAGCTATTTGACGGTCAACATCTCCTCGCCCAACACGCCCGGCCTGCGCAACATGCAGGCGCGCGAGCAGCTCGGCGAGCTTTTGTCGCGAGTCATGGCCGCGCGTGCCACGGCAATGGCCCAGCCGCCGGTCTTCCTGAAGATCGCGCCTGATCTGGTCGAGGCCGAGCTGGAGGACATCGCCGCCGAGGTTATTGAAAAACAGATCGACGGCGTCATCGTCTCCAACACCACGATTTCGCGGCCGCCGCTGCGCAGCGGCGACGCCTCGCGCGAGACCGGCGGGCTTTCGGGAAAACCGCTGTTCGAGCGCTCGACCATCGTGCTGGCGAAGATGCGCAAGCTGCTCGGGCCGGGCATCGCCATAATCGGCGTCGGCGGCGTCGATTCCGCCGAGACGGCACTGCAGAAAATCCGCGCGGGTGCCGATCTCGTGCAGCTCTACACCAGCATGATCTATGCCGGGCCTGCGCTGCCGGGCCGCATTCTTTCCGGGATGATCCGTTTCGCGGAAAAGGAGCGGCTTAAATCCATCCGCGCGTTGCGCGACAGCCACCTTGACCGATGGGCGTCCAAGCCACTCAGCTGAACGCCGTGCGCAACCTTAGCTGCAGAATGGCCAGCAGACTGAAGCCCCGCACCAGCAAGAAAACGTGCAGCGCCGCCCACAGGCCGTGATTGCCGAAGGCAGGCGCCAGCGTCAGCAGCGCGACGGCGAAGACAAGGAACGACAGCAGCATCATATTGCGCATGTCGCGCGACCAGGTCGCGCCGATGAAGACGCCGTCCATCTGGAACGCCAGCACGCCGCTGAGCGCAGTGAATGCCGCCCAGGGCAAATAGATGTCGGCCACCGAGCGCACCTCCTGCGATGTCGTGACGACGGCGACCAGATTGGCGCCGGCCAAGAGCAGCACCAGAGTGGCGGCGCCAGCCAGCCCGAAACCCCAGAACAGGGTCAACCGCACCGCCTGACGGAAGGGCTGCTCGGCGCGCGCACCGACGGCACGGCCCGCGAGCTGTTCTGCAGCGGTGGCAAAGCCATCGAGGAAGTAGCCGGCGACGAGGAAGAAGTTCATCAACACCGCATTGGCGGCGAGTGTCACCGTGCCGAATTGCGCGCCCTGGCGGGTGAACAGCGCGAAGGCGGCGAGCAGCGAAAACGAGCGGATCATGATGTCGCGGTTGAGCGACAGCATGCGCAGGAAGGCGCTCATGTCGAGCAGCCGATGGCGCGGCAAGGACGGGGTCGAGCGGAAGCGGCGGATCACGATCGCCAGACCAAGCAGCGTGGCCAGGAACTCGCCGGTGACGGTCGCCCAGGCGACGCCGAAAACACCCCAGCCCAGCTTCAGGCCAAGCAGGAAGCAGAGCCCGATGTTGATGCCGTTCAGCACCAGCTGCAGCACCAGCCCGAGCCCGCCCTCGCCGCGCCCCAGCACATAGCCGAGGATGGCATAGTTGATCAGCGAGAAGGGCGCGGCAAGCAGCCTGATCCTGATGTAGACGCTCATCGCCTCGCTGACGCGCGGTTCGGCGCCCATGAACCACTGGCCACCGACGGCGATCAGGGGTGAAAGCGCCGCCAGGACAATACCGGCAATGACGGCGATCAGCACGGCGCGCCATAACACCGCTTGTTCCTCAAGCGCATCACCACGGCCGAAAGCCTGGGCGACAAGGCCGGTGGTGCCGGAGCGCAGGAAATTGAAGCTGGTGAAGACGACGCTGAACACCAGCGATCCCGCGGCCAGGCCGCCGAGAAGGGCCGCGTCGCCGAACTGGCCGACAACAGCCGTGTCGACAAGGCCGAGGATCGGCGTGGTCAGATAGGCGAGCGTCATCGGCACCGCAATGGCGAGCACGGAACGGTTGGTGACGACGAAAGGTCTGGCGTCGGCTGGGATTGCACCCTTGTCCAAGGGATTGCTGCCTTGCTGATTGCGGCTTGATCGAAGAGCCGATGTGCCCCATTTTCCGGCCACCGCGCAATCACCCTTGCCGCGATGGCCAACCGAAATCCCGGTCTGGCGCGAGTCCGCCGGATCCCGTTCATGCCACTGCAGATCGTCCACCACCCCGACTACGACGCCGGCTTTGCCACCAACCATCGCTTCCCGATGAGCAAGTATCCGTTGCTGATGGAGGCCTTGCGCGCACGTGGCCTGGCCGGACCCGACGCGCTCAACACGGCCGAACCCGCGCCGGCCTCATGGCTGAAGCTTGCCCATGCGGCCGACTATGTCGACCAGGTCATCAGCTGTTCGGTGCCGGAAAAAATCGAACGTGAGATCGGCTTTCCGGTCGGTCCTCGCGTTTCGCTGCGCGCGCAGCTTGCCGCCGGTGGCACGATACTGGCGGCGCGCCTTGCCTTGCGCCACGGTATTGCCTGCAACACCGCCGGCGGCAGCCATCATGCACGGCGCGCGCAAGGCGCCGGCTTTTGCACCTTCAACGACGTCGCCGTCGCCTCGCTGGTGCTGCTCACGGAGAGTGCCGCACAAAACATCCTGGTCGTCGATCTCGACGTGCATCAGGGCGACGGCACGGCGGATATCCTCGCCGGTGAGCCACGCGTGTTCACCTTCTCCATGCATGGCGAGCGCAACTACCCCGTGCGCAAGATCGCCTCCGACCTCGACATCGCTCTGCCCGACGGCACGAGCGATGCCGCCTATCTGGAAAGGCTGGCGGCCATCCTGCCGGAGCTGTCGGCGCGGGCGCATTGGGACATGGTGTTCTACAATGCCGGCGTCGACGTCCATGCCGAGGACCGGCTTGGCAGGCTGGCGCTTTCCAATGACGGGCTGCGGGCCCGTGACGAGATGGTTGTCCACCACTTCCGCGCGATCGGCATCCCCGTCTGCGGTGTCGTCGGCGGCGGCTATTCCACGGATGTGCCGTCACTTGCCGCGCGGCACGCCATCCTGTTCGAGGTGGCGTCGAACTACGCCTAGAAGCTCATTTTCGGTAGTTGGCGATCCTGAGCAGGATGAAGGCCGGCACGACGATCGCGGCACCCAGCAGGATGTAACCGAGGAAGCGGTCGATGGCGTGGAAGCCTAGATTCCACAGGTCCATGAAGAACCTCTGGATGCTGTAGAACACATCCATCGGCGACCAGCCGAAGGCATTCATGACAAGGCCGACGAGGAACGACACCACCAGCAGCTTCAGGATCACCCTGAATGGCGAGTCGCCGAGAAAGCGCGTCAGTGCGGACAAGGCCGTCTCCCGATTGAGATGCCCGGACTCATGGGCACGGTCCAGAGATACGTGCTTGGCAGCCATCCATCAAGCCGGCGCGGTCTGCACCTGGGACGGTAGGCCGCCGCTAGATGTTGCCTGCCGTAGGAAGCCCGCAACGCTCGAGCATCTGACCGAGCGGTGAACGCGCCGGAACGGCGCGGCCCGCCATCCATTTCCGGAGCGTATGGTCGAACAGATGAATGCACAGGGTGCGTGGCGTGCCTATCTGCGAAAGCGGAAGGGCAGGATCGAGCAACATCGCGACCTGATAGTGGTGGACCGGATAGAAAACATCGATGGGTGCTGCGTGATGAATGGTGCCGGCCTCGCGGGCGAAATAGGTGATCGCCTCAGGCCCCAGCTGGCCCCAGCTGTAATTGGAGATGTGGATGGGCAGGCCTATGAATTTGCGGAACCTGTAGCGCAGCAGCTTGGAGCGCACGAGCCATGGCACGATGTAATAGGGATCGTCCGCGAACTTCAGCATCTCGATCAGTGTCTGGCTGCCGGCCGGCAATTTCAGCACCGCGCCGTTGAGCTGATCATTTGTCTGATAGCCGAAGATATAGTCCTGCTTCGGAATTGGTCTGACACAAAACACATCGCAATCGACATACAGACCGAGCCCCGCTTCGAGGATCTTCAAATGGAAAAGATTGGAAAACAGCGACGGGCTTCCGTTCGACTTGTAATAGACGACCCGCTCCCTCGACATCAGTTTCGACGCGTCGGCGGTTTCCACACCGGGCGGAACATTGCGCGGGATGTCATAGCAATGGAGAACCATCCGGTGCCCCGCCAGCACGAAGGAACGCAGGCAGGCGGCGTGAAAATCGTCCAGAGACGCGCCGATCCAAACAGCGTTGACGACGGGCTCGATGGCGTCGTCCGGACGTACCTCTGGATGTTGCGGATCCATGGCGGTCACTGGCGCTCGATGCTCCTGACCTCGGCCGAGAAATCCTTGATGATCCTGGCTGGCGACCTCAGTTCGCGCATCGCGGCCCTGTAGCCGGCCGCCCGCTGCTCAAGCACCGGCATCGCCTGGAAAACATCCCTGACAAGGTCGAACCCGCGCGCGGTGTAGGGTTGAAAATACCGCCCCGCGGTCGCCTTCAGCGAGGTTGCCGGCACGCCAACCGGCACACAGCCGGCATAGGCGCATTCGACATATTTCATCAGCTCGACATTGTGGAGGGTCCCGCAAAGGAAGAAATGGGTGAATTGCGAGGCAAGGCTGACAAAGCGCGCGTGCGTGATGTCGTGACGCGGCGGCTTTCCATCCTCCGGATAGCCGGGATGCTTGAGATCGAAAAGGAACGGCCTCAACCAGGGAAACCGGGAGCGCTTGCGACGCAGGGCATAGCGCAGCGGATACAGGGTCTTGGAATTGCTGCCCGACAGGAAGATCTTTCGGCGACGGCCAGAAAGCGGAGTATCGAGTTCTCGCGAGGAATCGTATGCGTAGGGCAGGTGGACGACGCGAGAGACTTTCAGCGTCGTCACGAAGGCCTGGAATGGTCCCTCGGGATCGTAGGTCGTGGCATAGTGGACGCCGGGATGGTCGGCGCAATCGAAGATGAATCTGACACAGGGATTGGCCGTCTCCGGCATGTCCGGATCGCTAACCCGGAAGAAGAGCAGCGGCCGCCGGCTGGCGGGAACCGCCAGATGCTTTTTGAGCACCCCGACATCGCCGGGTTCAAGACGATTGTCGACGACGGCGACCTCGCAATCGCCCTGGCCGATCTGACTGATCGGCCGGGCCTCCCACGACAACGGTCTGGCGAAGGCCGGGCCCACGCCGGGATAGATCGCCTTGTCATACGGATGCGTGTCGGAATGAAAATAGATGACCCGCAAAAGCAAATCCCCCGAATTGCCTTGGGCACAGCGAAGCGAAGCCTCCGGACGGAGGCCAATTGCCCGTGGGGTTTGTACGCTGCCGCGCCGGAGCCGGGCAACTGGAGAGGCTGTTCATTTCGAACAAATGATCTAAATTTCCGCCTTCGGAAGGTCCAAAGTTCTTAAATATTGGTAAACAAGATCATTTTAATTTATTGAAAATAAAGCACAAAATCGTCATTTTCGAATTTTGCGCAATGTGCGTGCAATTTTCACCTGCGAGACAGTCGGCGTCTTTCAGGTGACTGATTGCGCGGCGCTCCGACCCCCCTACCACAGCTGGCGAACGCCAGTTTCAGGACCGTGCAGCCATCCCTGAAAGACACCAAATCGGAGCCCGACCGCCCCAACGGTCAGGCTCCCCGGGAGTTAACCTGCGTACCGATTTGCCGGATGCGCGTTTGTGTTGGAGTAATGCTCGTGTCCTCTCAAGCAAAGATCGTCCTGACGGCCGGTGTCCTTGGCATCTGCCTTCTCGGGCCGGCGATGGCCGCCGACCTTTCACCGACCTACAACGATCCCCCCGCCTTCCAGTGGAGCGGCGCCTATGTCGGCGTCCATGGCGGCACGGCGTTCACAAGGATGCCCAATCCGTTCGCCGATCGAAATGGCTTCAGCGGCGGCGTTCAGGCCGGCTACAACCAGCAGATGGGGCCGGCGGTCCTCGGCGCCGAGATCGAAGGCTCCTATCTGGGCGGCGCCGAGCATGACGTGCATGGCGGCAAGATCAAGGAGAAATGGCGTGGTGCCGCCAAGGCCAAGGCAGGCGTCAGCTTCGACCAGACGCTGCTGTTTGGAACCGGCGGCGTTGCCCTGACCAAGTTCGACAAGGGCGACAATGTCACCAGCGCCGATGGGTGGAAGGTCGGCTATCTCTTGGGCGCCGGCATCGAGCAGGGCTTTGCCGGCGGACTGTCCGCCAAGGTCGAGTACGACTATGTCCGCACCCCTGGCGTCGAGACGACATCGGCCCTTGGCACGTCCAAGACGACGATCGGCAGCCATGAACTGAAGGCCGGCATCAACTACCGGTTCTAGAACAGGTCGATTGGATTGCGCGATGCCCTGCGGCATCGCGCAATCCTGCGTTCCGGCATGCGCCGATACCCGAGGCGGCGGTCGGCTTTTTCCGTAACGGATCCAGTTCCCGCGGCTCTTCGCAATGTCGATGCAATCTTCGCGATCTAGGTCCCCGCACGTGAATTTTCATGATGGGAATCTGTTCCGATATGTCCACATATGGCGCCGGCCTCCTTATACGGGGCCCGAAGATAGTGCTCATCGCCATCGCGCTCGCGGGCTGTGCCTCCGACATCATGAAGAACTATGTCGGGCAGCCAGTCGAATCGGTGATCCTGGATTACGGCCCGCCAACGGCGATCGTCGATCTTGGCCAGGGCGAACGCGCCTATCAATGGCGCAAGGTATCGACGTCAGCGGTTTCCGGCACATCGAGCGGCGAGGTTCGCCACACAAAACACGGAACCGTCTATGAAGAGACCGAGACGCCCGGCTATATCGAGCGTCAGGAATGCTTCTACACATTCTACGCCCGCGCCTCCGGCGGCCGCTGGTTCATCACCAATTTCCGCCAGCCGAAGCTGGAATGCGAATGATTTGCCGCGGCCACGGCCCCCGACCGGCCGCGGATAAGGGAGAATATTCATGCGCGTCCTGTTGATCGAGGACGAACCGGAAATGGCCTCCGTGTTGAAGGCCGCTCTCGAGCGTCTGGACATCATCGTCGACCATGCCGCGACATTGGCCGATGCCGAGGCGATGGCCCGCCTGGGCTATCACGACGCGGTGGTGCTCGACCGCCGGCTGCCGGATGGCGACGGCCTCAGCCTCATACCGCGCCTGCGTGCCTTGCACCTGGATGTGCCTGTCATCGCGCTGACGGCGATGAGCGGGTTGGACGACCGCGTCGCCGGGCTCGATGTCGGCGCCGACGATTACATGGTCAAGCCCTTCGCCACGGTGGAACTCGTCGCGCGGCTTCATGCCTTGCACCGGCGCTCGTTCACATCGCGCGCCAACCAGACGATGGTCGGTCGCCTCACCTATGATTTCCGCCATCGCGAGGCGCTGGTCGAGGACCGGGCGCTCGACCTGCCGCGGCGCGAAAGGCTGGTGCTCGAAACGCTGATCCGCCGGCCGGGGCGGACCATCATGCGCAGCGCGCTGGAGGAAGCCGTCTACGCGCTGGACGACGAGATCGGCTCCAATGCGCTCGATGCGCATATTTCGCGGCTGCGCCGCAAGCTCGACGATGTCGCCGCCGGCATCGAGATCCGGGCGATCCGCAACCTTGGCTACCTCTTGCGGGCGCTCTCGTGAAGAAGCTGCGCACGCGCTCGCTGCAATGGATCCTCGTCCGCCGGCTGATCCTGCTGCAGGCGGCGACGCTGCTGATCTTCATCGTGCTTTGCGCGGCAGCACTTTGGATCGCCAATCCGCGCCTTTTGATCGACAACGAGGCGGCCGTTGCCGCCATCAAGGAAGCGGTTGGCCGTGACGGCAACGGCAAACTGATCGTCCATGAGACCGAGGGGCTTGCCAACTTTCGCGAGGGCTTCCCCAACGTCTGGTACATTGTTCGTGACGGCAACGGCCAGAGCGTGCGCTTCGGCAATGTGCCTGACGTCTACGCCAGGAATTTTGGCGACCTGCTGGGCGAGGCCGATCACGCCACCATCGGATTTTCCGAAGATGATTTGAGGCCGGAGGCCTATCTCGAAAAGGTCGCGACCAGGGCCGGCACGGTACAGATCATCGCCGGGACGCGGTCGTCTCGAGAAACCGACGGCCTTGAGCTCAGCATTTCGGCTACTGTCGACGTCGCCAGGAATCCCGACGGCAGCAGGAACTGGGAGAAGGCACTGCCCGCGCTTGCGGTCATCATCCTCATCCTGTTGTTGCCGATCGTCCTGGTCATGGGAACCACGACCCTGGTGACGACTCCGGCGGTGGTGCGCCGATCCTTCGCCGGCCTTGTCGAGACCGTCCGCCAGGCCGCGCGCATCGATATCGGCACCCGCGCCATGCAGTTGCCGGTCAAGAACGTCCCACAGGAAATCGCGCCGCTGGTGCATGCCTTCAACGAGGCGCTCGCCCGCCTCGCCCAAGGCTACGACCGGCACAACCGTTTCCTCACCGACGCGGCGCATGAACTGCGCACGCCGATCGCCATCCTGCGCACACGCGCCGAACTCTTGAAGCAGGAGCCGCAGAGCGTGCGCCTGCTGCATGACATCGAGCGCCTGTCGCATCTCGCCCAGCAACTGCTCGACCATCAGTTGCTCGACCGGCCGTCGGACCAGCGCCAGATCGTCGATCTCGACGATCTCGTCAGCCGGGTCGCCGCCGACTTCGCCCCGTTGGCCATCGAGGCCGGCTATGACCTCGCCTTCGAGCCGCCACCCGGCAAGGCCCAGGTGGAGGTCAATGTCCTGCAGATCGAGCGCGCGCTCGCCAACCTCGTGCGCAATGCCATCGAGCATGGCGGCGGCAGTGGCACGATCACGATCGCCATCGACGGGACCGGTGGCGTCGAAGTGCGCGACGAAGGCCCGGGCATTCCCGCGGAAGAGCACGAGAACGTCTTCGAGCCCTTTTACCGCTTGCAGCCGCAGTCGCGCGGGGCGGGTCTGGGACTGAATCTGGCCCGCCAGATCGCGCTGCTGCATGACGGCACGATCCGCATCCTGACAGGCTCATGGCGCGGCGCCCGCATCCGCATGGAGTTGCCGGTGCGTTCGTGACGGTGGCGAGCCCATGGCGCCGAACACATGATGGTCAGCCGGCCGATGACCCCGTGTCGATCCCTGGCTTATCTGTTTTCTAACCAATTGCCGCTATTGCCATTCCAGGAGCGGGAGCCAGGCTTTGGTGGGAACGGGAAAAATCGGCGCGCACCGCGCAATCGCCCTGTCGGTCGTGGTGCCATGCTACAATGAGCGCGACGGCGTGGCCGAGCTTCACCGACGCGTCAGCACCGTGTGCCTCGAGCAAAGCCCGTCCTACGAGATCGTGCTTGTCATCGACGGAGCGACCGACGGTACCCGCGAGGCCATCTTCGAACTGGCCGAAAAGGACGACCATGTCGTCGCCATCGACCTTGCCCGCAATTACGGCCACCAGATCGCCTTGAGCGCGGGGCTGGAGTTCTGCCGCGGCGAGCGCATTCTCATTCTCGACGCCGACCTCCAGGATCCGCCCGAACTGCTCGGCGCTATGATGGCGAAGATGGATGAGGGCTTCGACGTCGTCTACGGCCAGAGGGTGAAGCGCGACGGCGAAAGTTGGTTCAAGCGGGCTTCCGCCTCGATGTTCTACCGCTTGCTCGGCCGGATGGTCGATGTCGAGATCGCACCGGACTCCGGAGACTTCCGGCTGATGAGCCGCCGTGCGCTCGACCATCTGAACGCGATGCCCGAACGCTACAGGTTCATTCGCGGCATGGTGAGTTGGATCGGGCTCAGGCAGGTCGCCTTCCCCTATGAAAGGCATCGGCGCTTTGCCGGCACCACCCACTACCCGCTGAAGAAGATGGTTCTTCTGGCGGTCGACGCGATGACCAGCTTTTCGATCGTGCCGTTGCGGTTTGCCTCGCTGCTGGGGATGATGTTCGGCCTGCTCGGGCTGGTCGTGCTCGGCTATACGCTGTTCGAGTGGTCCAGGGGCAACGTGGTGCCCGGCTGGACGAGCCTTGCCGCGATCATGCTGATCATGGGCAGTGTCCAGCTTCTGGTGCTCGGCATCTTCGGCGAGTATCTCGGCCGCATGTACATGGAGACGAAGCGGCGGCCGCTCTACTTCGTCAACGAGATCGTTTCGCGCGACCAGCAGACCAAGGACAATGACCTGGCCATCCATCGCCTGCAAGAGATGGCGAAAAGAGCCGCGCGTGGCTGAGGCGAAGGTCGACCGGATGCAACGGGAACGGCATGGGCAGGATGCGGTCGGCTCTTCCGTCTGATGTCTCGCGGCTGCTGCGCTTTGGCGCCGTCGGGCTTCTCAACACGGCGATTGGATATACGCTGATCCTGGCCGGGCTGGCGCTGGGCCTCGGCGATATCCTTTCCAATGCGGCAGGCTATGCCGCGGGCCTCACGCTTGGCTTCTTCCTCAATCGCCAGTGGACGTTCGGACGTGCCGGCGGCTTTCGCCCCAGCGCGGTCACTCGATACGCGATCACCTTCGTCGTCGCCTATGGCGCCAATCTGGGCATCGTGATCACCGCCATGTCAGCCGGCTTCATCGAGAACCCGTTCGTCCATCTGGCGGGAAACTGCCTCTACTCGATCATCTTCTATCTTGGCTCGGCCCGGTTCGTCTTTGTCGGCGACGCGGATGTTCCCGTGGCCGCAACGAACGCGAAATGGCCCGGAGCTGCGATATGAACCAGGCCTCTGCAATCGTGACGGCGACGCCGTCACCCGGAGCTGCGACATGAACCAGGCCGCAGCAATCGCGACGGCGACGCCGTCGCTCGGGGACGCACAACGCATCAGGCTGATGTTCTGCCTTCTCGGCGCCTGCGTCGTGGCCTCCGTACTCACCGCCTTTGCCGGCGCGATCCTGCAGGATCCCGACAATTGGTGGCAAGTGAAGGTCGGGCTGGACTTCTTGGAAAACCGGACGTTTCCGGCTGTCGATCCCTATTCCTATACGTTCGCCGGCCAACCCTGGATCGCCAAGGAATGGCTGGGGCAGGTCTTTCTAGCCCTTGCCTACCGTGCGGGTGGCTGGAATGGCGTCGTCACCCTGATCATCGCCACGGTCGGCCTGACCGTCTTCCTGATGGGATGGTTCCTCAGCGCATGGCTGAAGCCGATACTGGCGATAGCGCTGGCCTTTGCCGCGGCTTTCCTGATCGCCCCGATCTACACGGCGCGCCCCCACGTCTTCACCTTGCCGATCATCGTCGTCTGGACGGCAATGCTGTTTCGTGCCGCGCAAGAAGAGAAGGCCCCGCCTTTGTGGTTGCTCGTGCTCGTCGTCCTGTGGGCCAACCTGCACGCCACGTTCACCCTGAGCTTCGTCATCGCCGCCTTTGCCGGGCTCGCTCTCTTGGCGCGCTCGGGCCTGTCGAAACCCGTCCTGCTGGCAAAATGGGTCGCTTTCGGCCTGCTCTGCCCCCTGGTCAGCTTGCTGCATCCCTATGGCGTGAAGGCCATCCTGGCGACGTTCACCGTGGCCTATGGCAACGAGGCGGTGCCCCTTATCCTGGAATGGCGACCGTTCAATGCCCAGGAGCAGCTCTTCCAGGAAGCGGCGATGCTGTTGGCGCTTTTCGGGCTTTTGGTATCGAGGCTGCGGATCGGCTGGGCCAAGGCGTTGTTCATCGTCTTCGCCTTGCATGTCTATCTCGCCCATCTGCGATTTGTATATCTGCCCTTCCTGTTGATTCCCTTGGTGATCGCGGTTGAGGTCGCACTGCAATATCCTTCGCTCTCAACCACGAACTGGCTGGCGGAAAAGCGTGACGGGCTGGAACAACTCTTCGCCAGCCGGTTCTACGCGATCTGCGGCGCGATGGCTGTCTTGTTGTTCGGTTCGGTCTTGGTCCTCGGCAGTGCCTATCAGGTGGCGCCGAGCCCGAAAACATCGGCCAGCGGTGCCCTCGCATTCGCCAGGGATCACCACCTCACAGGCAACGTGCTGAATTCCTACAATTTCGGCGGCACGCTGATTTTCCACGGCATCAAGACCTATATCGACGGCAGGACAGACCAGCTGTTCCTGGGCGGGTTCACGAAAACCGACGAGGCGACGGGGCGCAGCGACGGAAAACCGCTGCTCGAGGCCCAGCTGAAGAAATACGCCATCGGCTGGGCACTCCTGACGGCCGACGACACCCGCATCCCCTTCTTCACCGAGCTGGGCTGGAAGCGGGCCTATGCGGACGACGACGCCGTGATCTACCTGCCCGGCGCCTGATACCGCGCTCCCTGCGAAACCGGCTTCGCCAGCGTTCAAAGGGCGGCATATGCCTTGACATGCATGTTGCAGTGCAGCAAACTTCTGCTGCAGAGCACAGTCCGGGGCCCCACAAGCCACGACTACGACGGGGATCGCCGTATGAGCAGCATGTCAGGTTCCGCCACACGACTGCCATGGGCCACGGCGTACGGACCGGCCGAATGAATTACAGACGCGATATCGATGGCCTGCGGGCCGTTGCGGTGCTGCCCGTCGTGCTCTTCCATTTCGGCGTGTCCGCCATTCCCGGCGGCTTCACGGGCGTCGACATCTTCTTCGTCATATCGGGCTATCTGATCAGCGGCAGCCTGCTCGACGATCTCGAGCGCGGCCAGTTCTCGATCGGCCGCTTCTACTGGCGCCGTGCGCGGCGCATCCTGCCGGCCCTGACCTTCGTCATCCTGCTCACGAGCATCGCCGCCTGGTTCATCCTCCTGCCGTCGGATCTTCACGAATACAGCCTCAGCGTGATCGCGGCCTCGACCTTCTGGTCGAACATCTATTTCTGGAAAACGACCAACTATTTCTCCATCGACGCGGAACTGCGGCCACTGCTACACACATGGTCGCTTTCGGTCGAGGAGCAGTATTATATCTTCGCGCCGATCCTGGTGTATCTGATCTACCGATACGCCTCGAAGCGCTGGCTGACGATATTGCTGCCGATTGCCATCGGCAGTTTTGCCCTGGCGGTCATGGCAACCACGCTGGCGCCGACCGCCGGCTTCTACCTGCTGCCGACACGCATCTGGGAACTGGCGCTGGGCGCCATTCTGATGCTGAAAAAACCGCCGGCGCTGGCCAGCCGTCCGCTGACGGAACTGATCGGCCTCGCCGGTTTTGGCTTGATCGCCTTCGGCTTTCTGACGATTTCGGAGAGCGACCCGTTTCCGGGCTACAATGCCCTGTTCCCCTGCATCGGAACGGCGCTGCTCATCTATGCGGGCCAGGCGCATGCCGACAGGCCGGTGCCTGTCGCGACGCGCGTGCTTCAGCTCACTCCGCTGGTCTGGGTCGGGCTCATCTCCTATTCGCTCTACCTCGTTCACTGGCCGATCAATTCGTTCGTCCATTATATCTCGCTGAAAGCCATCGGCGTGCCGACGATCATGGCGATGACGGTGGCGAGCGTCGCGCTGGCGACATTCTCATGGAAGTATGTCGAGCAACCCTTTCGCCAGAAGGGGGCCTTCACCGCCCCGCTGCCCATTTTCGCTTTCTCGGCCGCTGCGATCGCCTTGCTTTGCGTCGGCGGCGTGGCCGGTTTGCTGGGCAAGGGTTTCCCGCAACGGTTCCCGGACTTCTCGACGGAACGGGTCGTGGTGGGTGACTGGCGCAACGGCGTGTGTTTCAACGAGGGCGCGAGCCGGATCGAGGACTGGAACCTCGCCGACTGCACCCGTACCCATGGCTTTGCCACCAATGTGCTGCTGTGGGGCGATTCCTTCGCCGCGCATTATGTGTCGGGGCTGGAGGCCAACGCTGAGAAGATCCAGGCCAATGTCATCCAGTACACCTATGCCGGCTGCCCACCCAACCTGACCTACTTTTCCTACGCCCGGCCGGCCTGCACGCGCTTCAACGAGCGGGCGCTGTCGATCATCCGCGAAGCCAACATCCAGGCCGTGATCCTGAGCGGCCGATGGACCGACTACCAGGCCCGGGGTTTTGAGGGCCTGCAGAAGACGATCGACCGGCTGCGCGATATGGGCGTCAAGGTCTATGTCATCGGCCAGTCTCCGGAATTCATCGCCGACGTCCAGAAAATCGCTTTCTTCGCAAGACGAGATCATGTCGCCAACACATCCTGGCCGATGGCCATGGATCCGGACATCAACAAGCAGGTGCTGCCGTTTACCAAAGGGGCCACCTTCATCGACCCGCTGGCCTATCTCTGCGACACGGCCGGCTGCTCCTACGCCGACGTCGGCACCAAGCAATTTCTCTACTTCGACTACGGTCATTTTTCTTCGGCCGGCGCGACGCTCGCCATCTCGAAATACTGGCCAAGCTTTGCCGCCAGCAACAAAGTCGCGAAGGCAAAATAGCAACCGCGAACCAGCGCGGAGGCAACCCGAAAGCGTTTGTTCAGGGTCGCTTTGCGATTGCCCGAAGGCCGAACCTCATGGTAACGAGGGCACGCGCGGGTATGATGTAATGGTAGCCTGTCAGCTTCCCAAGCTGAACGCGCGGGTTCGATTCCCGCTACCCGCTCCAGACTATGCCAAAGGGCTATACGCCTGATGTTGAGGGTCTCGAACCCCGCCTCGGCGCTATCCACCCCCCTGAGGTAGAAATTAATTGCTGGCCACGACCTAGAGTTGACTGATTCGCATCTGCTTCTTCAGAAGGAACCGAGCGAGATTATCGACGTTGCGCGGCGCCATCTTTTCGGGAAGATGCGCCAGCAAATTCTTCGACCTGGCGTCATTGCGGTACCGCTCAACCCATTCCTCGGTGTAGGCGTCCCGCTGCAACCGCAAATTCGTCTCGAAATTGCAGTTCGGCATTTCAACCGATAACTGGCGCGCCAACGAGGCGACATACGGACGGGGGTCACTCAACAGATCTTCATAGAAAAAATGGTCGTAGGGCAGATCGGCCATCCGCAGGTAGGCACCCCAGAAGGCATGGCTCTGCTCGATCCGGAAGTAGACTTGGCAGATGCTGGCGAAGTCGTACTCCGGGATCAGATCAGTACCGCTCGTCGTGCTCTGCCAACGGCCTGACGCTTTCGCCCGACAATAAGAAATTGCTTGACGAAGTCGGTCTCTCCGTTCCAGCAAGACCAATCCGATGCCGTGGCGCCTGATGCATTCGGTGAGGAAGTCGACTCCATACTTGGCCTGCGTCGTCTCAAGGTGCCGCGAAAACACTTTTACAGCGAACCTGCCATTCGCGGTCTTGCCGCGATCAATCACCGCGCAAAAAAGTTCGTCGAAGGATTTTGGCTTGAACCCCAGCTCGCTGGGGTCGAGCCATTCGCCCGACTGCCCCAATATTCCGGTGCTGTTTGCCAGGCTGCCAAGCCATTCGGAGCCACTGCGGGCTTCGGTCAGTATCGCCACGCCTTTCATGCGTGCCGATTGCCCCTGATCTGCAAACGTGTAGCCGGTGTTACGGGATATGGTTCTGCTCCTTAATGGCCACTCGGCACGGTCACACCTCTATCTGACGGAAATTCAATTAGTAAAGTCTAATATGATTCCGTCAATTCGATCTTAGGATAACTGGGACGGACGATTCCGTCACGGGGTGGTCTGTGCCAAGCCAGGCATTACAACACGCAAGCCTTGGACCCTGCGCGTCTGTGCAGAGACGACACCGGCCACGCTGCGGTGGCCGGCCTTTCGTCAGTGGTTAGTCACAGCCAGACGCCAAGCCATACGCGCTCGCGCCAGCAACGGACATGGCGGCGCCCATGGCGCCAGTAACTGCGGCAAACTCGTCTCCAACCGCGGCGCCGTCCGCCATGGCGACGACGCCAGTGGCCATGATGGCCGTGATGCCAGCGACGATGGGAGACCTGCTCCACTTCGACCGCGTCATCGCCTTCGAAGACAGCGGGATCCGGCTTGTCCAGTTCATCGAGAATTCCGTTGCTCTGGGGAATACCGGCAACCGCGCGGCCGGGTCCGACTACTCCAGCAAACGCCACGGCCCCCGCAACGCCCAGCAGTCCAGTGAGAAACAACCGACGTTCCATCAAAACCTCCCGAGTTGTTGACCATCGGCACCTCGTTCCCTCGCCCAAAACGGGCTCCAGCGAGCATGCCGATTGGCCTGAACGCGCGAATGCACTTCTTGTTCCATCACCCCACTTCGCGCAGGATGAAATCGTGCAGCATCTTGGCGGCCGGCGAGAGCGCGCGGTTCCTGACCGTAATTAGGCTGTAGGGCCTGACCTCGATGTCGAATTCTGTCTGGACGACATCGATGGCGCCGGCCAGCCCGTCGGGATTCTGGATGAATTTCGCCACCTGCACCGAAACCGGCGCGATGGCGTCGGAGTGCGCGACCATGACCAGCGTGAGCAGTAGCGAAGAGGTGTTGAGGATACGGTCCGGCAGCGCGATGTTGCGGTTGAGGAAATTGCTCTCCATCGCCTGGCGCAAGGGCGAGCCGCCCGACTGGAAGACCCAGTCATAGGCGGCGGTGTCTTCCAGCCGCACCACGCTGCCCCTGGTGAGCGGGTGGCCACGGCGCACGATCAGGCAAGCCTTCTCGACGCCGATGACACGCGATTCGAACAGCCGCGGATTGAGGTCGTCGGGAATACGCGCGATGATGAAATCATGGCGCGTAGCGATCAGTTCGCGCGCCAGCACATTGGAGGTCTCGACCTGCATGGTGATCTCGATGCGCGGATAGATGCGGCGGATTTCGCGAATCGCCGGCACCGCCAGCTCGATCGCCGGCGCCGTCACGGCGCCGAGAAACACGGAACCGCCCTTGCCTGCCTTGAGCTCGGAAATCTCGCGGTCGACCTCGCGCATCTCCAGCAGGATCGAGCGTGCGCGCCTGGCCAGCGCCTTGCCGTAAGGCGTCAGCGTGATGCCGCGCGGCAGCCGCTCGCACAGCTTGACCTCGAGCACCGCCTCCATTTCGGCGATCATGCGCGATGCCGCCGGCTGCGAAATGTTCATGACCTGCGCCGCCGCGCTCACCCGGCCGTGGTCGTCGAGGGCGACGATCATGCGCATGTGACGCAGGCTGAGACCACTGCGCAGCAGGGTTTCGCCATCGCCCGGAGTCTCATTGTAACCATTTGAAACCCCAGTCGAATTCCGTAATGCCGCCATGGTTTTTCCCTGCCTCAGCCCGCGACCCTCTGGCATTTGCCAGCAACCTGCGACGACTCATAACATATACCACTTGCGGTATAGCAACCATCAAAGATCGCATTTGACAGTTATGGCAAAAGGGTCACAACGTCAGAGCGTTCCGAGACGCAACGATCGACGACGACAAAAATCGTATCGATTGAAATCAGCGCTTCGGGGCCATGGGAGGATACCGGAGATCGATATGACGGCAGTAGTGCCTTGGCGCTTCTGCACGATTGCGCGGCCCGCGACCCCCGGGGTGCCGCGTCCATCAACCAGGGAGAGTTATGTGAAAATCATCAAGACACTGGCCGCAGTCGCGGCGCTTGGCATCGCTGCCATGACCTATTCGGCGCACGCAGCCGACAAGGGTCTTGTCGGCGTGCTGATGCCGACCAAGACTTCGCAGCGCTGGATCAATGACGGCGATGCCGTCAAGTCCCAGCTCGAGGCTCTCGGCTACACCGTTGACCTGCAGTATGCGCAGGACGACATTCCCAACCAGCTCAGCCAGCTGGAAAACGAAATCACCAAGGGCCCGAAGGCGTTGATCATCGCCTCGATCGACGGCACCACCCTGTCGGATGCGCTGCAGAAGGCCGCTGACGCGGGCGTCGTCGTCGTCGCCTATGACCGCCTGATCAAGAAGACCGCCAATGTCGACTATTACACCACGTTCGACAATTTCGGCGTCGGCGTGATCCAGGCGAATTCGCTGGTCAAGGGCCTCAAGGAGCGCTTCCCGAACACCAAGCCGTGGAACGTTGAACTGTTCGGCGGCTCGCCCGACGACAACAACGCCTTCTTCTTCTACAACGGTGCGATTTCTGTCCTGCAGCCGTTGATCGACGACGGCTCGATCAAGATCAAGTCCGGCCAGACCGGTATGGACAAGGTCGGCACGCTGCGTTGGCTCGCTGCCACCGCCCAGGCGCGCATGGACAACCTGCTGTCGGCCAACTACTCGGACGGCAGCCGCGTCGATGGCGTTCTGTCGCCCTATGACGGTCTGTCGCGCGGCATCACCGCCTCGCTGCGCGCTGTCGGCTACGGCACGGACGCACAGCCCTGGCCGATCGTGACCGGTCAGGACGCCGAGACCGCCTCGGTCAAGCTGATCATCACGGGCGAACAGTACTCGACCGTGTTCAAGGACACCCGCGATCTGGCCAAGGCCACCGTCGAACTCGTCGACAAGGTGCTCTCGGGCGGCAAGCCTGATGGCCTCGACACCAAGACCTACAACAACGACGTCAAGGTCGTTCCCTCGATCCTGCTGACGCCGCATGAGGTCGACAAGTCGAACTATCAGAAGCTGGTCGTCGACTCCGGCTACATCAAGGCCGAAGACCTGAAGTAATCTCGGTTACAAAGACAGGGGTCCTGCGCGATGCAGGGCCCCTTTCCGTTCACGAGCGACCCCGGTATTGTTTCTGCCGGCCTCGGAGGAGCTTGCCCTGATGACGACGATTTTGGAGATGCGCGACATCACCAAGACGTTCCCCGGCGTGAAGGCGCTGTCGAACGTCAACCTCAGCGTCGAGGAAGGCGAGATCCACGCCGTGGTCGGCGAGAATGGCGCCGGCAAATCGACGCTGATGAAGGTGCTGTCGGGCGTCTATCCCTCCGGCACCTATGACGGCCAGATCATTTTTCAGGGCCAGGAATGCCAGTTCAAAGGCATCCAGGACAGCGAACACAAGGGCATTGTCATCATCCACCAGGAACTTGCGCTGGTGCCGATGCTGTCGATCGCTGAAAATATCTTCCTCGGCAACGAGCACGCCAAATACGGCGTCATCGACTGGGACGCCAACGAGCAGCGCACCAGCGCGCTGTTGAAAAAGGTGGGCCTCAAGGAAGACCCCAAGACGCTGATCACCAATATCGGCGTCGGCAAGCAGCAGCTGGTCGAGATCGCCAAGGCGCTCAGCAAGGAAGTGAAGCTGCTGATCCTCGACGAGCCGACGGCGTCGCTCAGCGAAAAGGACAGCCAGGCGCTGCTCGACCTGCTGCTCGAATTCAAGCGGCAAGGCATGACCTCGATCCTGATTTCGCACAAGCTCAACGAGATCAACCGGGTCGCCGACAAGGTGACCGTCATCCGTGACGGGCGCACCATCGAGACTCTGGCCAAGAAGGACATCTCGGAAGACCGCATCATCACCTCGATGGTCGGCCGCTCGCTCGACGACCGCTATCCGCCGCGCGAGCCTCACATCGGCGAGGTCGTGTTCGAGGTGAAGAACTGGTCGGTCTATCACCCGATCCATGCCGAGCGGCAGGTGATCAAGGGCATCGACATCAACGTACGCAAGGGCGAGGTGGTCGGCATTGCCGGGTTGATGGGCGCCGGACGCACCGAATTCGCCATGAGCCTGTTTGGCCGCTCCTACGGCCGCCGCATCACCGGCGAGGTGCTGCTCAAGGGCAAACCGGTCGATGTCTCCTCGGTGAGCAGGGCGGTTCAACACGGCATCGCCTATGTGACCGAGGATCGCAAGACCTACGGTCTCAACCTCATCGACCATATCAAGCACAACATCACACTCGCCAATCTCGGCGGTGTCTCGCGCCACAGCGTCATCGACGACATGCGCGAGCTCGCCGTTGCTAACGACTATCGCAAGAAGACCAATATCCGAGCTTCCAGCGTCTATCAGCTGACCGGCAATCTTTCGGGCGGCAACCAGCAGAAGGTGGTGCTGTCGAAATGGCTGTTCGCCGATCCGGACGTGCTGATCCTCGACGAGCCGACGCGCGGCATCGATGTCGGCGCCAAGTACGAAATCTACACGATCATCGCGCGTCTTGCCTCGGAGGGTAAAGCGATCGTGGTCATCTCGTCGGAAATGCCGGAATTGCTCGGCATCACCGACCGCATCTACGTCATGAACGAAGGGCGCATCGTGGGCGAAATGCCGGCGGCGGACGCGAGCCAGGAAAAAATAATGCGCGCCATCGTTCGCGGAGAAGGAAAAGCAGCATGAGCACCGAAAGCGCCCCCGCCCCGCAGGGCAACGTCGCCGAAGAACAGCGTCCACGCATCGCCGTCTCGGCGCTGACGACGAACCTGCGCGAATACGGTCTGATCATCGCGCTGATCGTCATCATGCTGTTTTTCCAGTTCACCACGTCGGGAACGCTGTTCAAGCCGGTCAACCTTAGCAATTTGGTGCAGCAGAACTCCTTCATCATCGTGATGGCGCTGGGCATGCTGCTGGTCATCGTATCGGGCTATATCGACCTCAGCGTCGGATCGGTCGCCGGTTTCATCGGCGCGCTGGCGGCGAACATGATGGTCATCTGGCAGCTCGGACCGCTCAGCAATCCGCTGGTGGTTTCGATCGTCTGCCTGGTCGTGGGCGGCATGATCGGCGCGGCGCAAGGCTACTGGATCGCCTATCACCGAATACCGAGCTTCATCGTCACGCTGGCCGGCATGCTGATCTTCCGCGGCATCTGCCAGGCGCTGCTCGGCGGCGGATCCTCGGTCGGTCCGCTTCCCGACGACTTCAAAATGCTCAGCTCCGGCTTCATCCCTGATGTCATCGGCCCGCTGACGCTGATCCCGCCGACGGTGAATGCGGCCGGCAAGACCATCATGGGCAGCGGCCTGACACTGCACATGACGACGATCGTGCTCGGCCTGATCGCCGTGGTGGCCTATGCCTATTTCGGGGTGAGGACGCGGCGCAAGCGCGAGCGCCATGGCTATGAGGCCGAGCCCTTCCCCCTGTTCATCATCAAGACGCTGGTCGCCAGCGCGCTGGCGCTGTTCCTTGTCTATGAGTTCGCCAGCTACAGGGGCCTGCCGGTGGTGCTGCTCGTCATGGGCGTGCTGATCTCGCTGTTTGTCTTCGTCACCAAGCGCATGACCATCGGCCGCCGCATCTACGCCATGGGCGGCAATCCAAAGGCGGCGCAGCTGTCGGGCATCAACACCGAGCGGCTGACACTGATGGTGTTCATCAACATGGGCGTGCTGTCGGCGCTAGGCGGCCTGATCATCGCGGCTCGCCTCGGCCAGGCCGTTCCGGCGGCGGGCCTGGGCTCAGAGCTCGATGTCATCGCCGCCGTCTTCATCGGCGGCGCCTCGGCGATGGGCGGCGTCGGCCAGGTCATCGGCGCGGTGGTCGGCGGCTTCATCATGGGCGTGATGAACAACGGCATGTCGATCATGGGCGTCAATGTCGACTGGCAACAGGTGGTCAAAGGCCTGGTTCTGCTCGGTGCCGTGATCTTCGACGTCTACAACAAGAACAAGGCCTGACAGGAGCAATTCCAGGAAAAGTGCGTCGCGGTTTTCCTACAGGAATTGCTCAGAAACAAAATACTGGGAGCGGGTCGAACCACTCCGGCGAGGCAACGAGGAAGGCATACGGGTCTAGATCGCGATGCTGCCGGCAAATAGTCGGCATCAAGAAGTCCCCCAGGGGATCAAGCCCGCGAGCGCAATCCGGACGAAGAATTTCACCCGTGGCGCGGCGAGGTCCGAGCCGCGCAGGTCAGGGTTTGCCGACAGGCAACCAGGCCAAGACACATGAGAGAGGATTGATCATGCTGATCTCGCAGATTCTCGACGACGCCGAGACCATCCGTGTCGTTGCCCGCAATGGCGGCAAGACCCGGATCATCAACGGCGCCCGCAGCGTCTACTCGCTGGCGATGGAGGCTGCCCGCACCGGCGTCGGCCTCGTCGCGCTGATCGAGCGCAAGGGACTCGGCGAGACGGTCGATCTCGACGCCGCCTACAAGAAGGGGCGGCTGCTGTCGCCGATCAACCATCCCGATCCGGCGCATTTGCATCTCACCGGCACCGGGCTGACGCATCTCGGCTCGGCGGCGACGCGCGATTCCATGCACAAGAAGCTCAGCACCGATGGCGAGGAGCAGCTCACCGATTCCATGAAGATGTTCCGCATGGGCCTGGAAGGCGGCAAACCCGCCAAAGGCCAGGTCGGCGTGCAGCCGGAATGGTTCTACAAGGGCAACGGCACAATGGCCGTGGCGCCGGGTGCCGCACTCCTGTCACCGGCCTTTGCCAAGGACGCCGGCGAGGAACCTGAGGTCGCCGGCATCTATGTCATCGGCGATGACGGCGCCCCCTTCCGTGTCGGCTTCACGCTATCGAACGAATTTTCCGACCATGTGACCGAGCGCGTGAATTATCTCTTCCTCGCCCATTCCAAGCTGCGCAATGCCTCGTTCGGGCCGGAGATCCTGATCGGCGACCTGCCTTCCGACATCCGCGGCACGTCGCGCATCGTGCGTGATGGCAACACGCTGTGGGAAAAGCCATTCCTGTCGGGCGAAGCGAACATGTCGCACACCATCGCCAATCTCGAACATCATCATTTCAAATATTCGGCGTTCCGCCAGCCGGGCGACGTGCATGTGCATATGTTCGGTACGGCGACACTGTCCTTCGCCGATGGCGTCAAGACCGAGGCCGGCGACGTGTTCGAGATCGAGGCTGGGGATTTCGGCCTGCCGCTGCGCAACCCGCTCGAGATTGAGCAGCCGGTAAAGGTAGCGGTGAAGGCGCTGTGAGCTAGCGGAGAGAGAATGGACAGGATACGGCTTGGTATCATGTTGGCGGGCATGGCCCTGGTCCTCGCCTGCACGTCCTCTGCTGCCTACAGCGGCGGGCGATGCAGCGCAGCGTCTTACCGCGAAGCCCGGTCGGCGATGACGAGCCGGCTTCTGGCCTCCGGTTACTCGAAAACGCAAGCGGGCTTTCTGATGCGCAACGCCGATCGCATGACATCCGCACTTCGCGCTGACAAACTGAACGAAAATGCCAGGACTTGCGGTATCGACTCCGCCAGAGCCCGTGTTCTCGGTTGTCTCGACAGACAGCTGTTCCCTTTGAGGTCTGGCTCCAGCGCCTCGCTCGATGAGGAAAAGCAAACCACCAGGGAATTTTGGGGCAGGAGGCGCTTAGCCGTGCGCGAACTGCTCTTTATCGGCCAATTCCATGGCTGTCTGGGCGCCGCGAAAGAACGTCTCTTTCGCGGCTGATTCCAGCAAATCTAAATATCAATAAATATCGAAGTCGAAATACTTGGCCTGGATCTTCTTGTAGGTGCCGTCGGCGACGATCGCATCTATGGCCGCATTGAGCTTGTCGCGAAGTTCTGTGTCTTCCAGGCGCACGGCGATGCCGGCTTGCGTCTCGGTGCCCTTGACGTCGCCGACCAGCTTGCAGCAGCCGTCGCTTGCCTTCTTCAGCCAGTCCACCAGCACGAACTTGTCCGAGATCACGGCATCAAGCCGGCCGTTGGTCAGGTCGGTGATCGCCTCTTCCTGGGTTGGATAGAGTTTTGCCTCGGCGCCGGCCTTGCCATAGGTGTTCTGGGCATAGTCGGCCTGCGTGGTCGAAGCCTGAGCGCCGACCGTCTTGCCGGCAAGGGCTGCCGGGTCGGTCGAGGTCAGATCGCTGTCCTTCGGCGCCACCAAAGCGAGCGGCGTCGTGTAGTATTTGTTGGTGAAGGCGACCTGCTTCTTGCGCTCTTCGGTGATGCTCATCGAGGCGATGATGGCGTCGAACTTTTTGGCCTGCAGAGCGGGGATGATGCCATCCCAGTCCTGGGTGACGATTTCGCACTCGACCTTCATCTGCGCACACAGCGCATTGGTGATGTCGATGTCGAAGCCGACAACCTTGCCGTCCGAGGTGATGGTGTTGAACGGCGGATAGGCACCCTCGGTGCCGATTTTCAATTTCTCCGCAGCCTGCGCCGACAGAGAGCCGGCGGCAATCGCCAACATGGCAGCGCCTGCTGCCGATAGGATCCATCTTGAAATCTGCATTTTCTTGTTCCCCCTGAGCGCCGCATCCCGGCGACCGACAAGCCAGCCAAGCATGATGTGCCAGCGCAGGCAAGTATTTTGCCTGGCGGTAATCGGGGCTCAGCGCGCGGCGCGAAAATGCTTGGAGAGCTTCAGGCCCTGGGCCTGGTAGTTGGAGCCGAGATCGGTGCCGTAGAGCGCCTGCGGCCGCTTCAGCATATGCTCGTAGACCAGGCGGCCGACGATCTGGCCATGGTCGAGGATGAACGGCACTTCGTGGCTGCGCACTTCGAGCACCGCCCGGCTGCCGGTGCCGCCGGACGCCGAATGGCCGAAGCCCGGATCGAAAAAACCGGCATAGTGGACGCGGAACTCGCCGACCAGCGGATCGAAGGGTGTCATCTCGGCGGCATAGAGCGGCGGCACATGCACCGCTTCCTGGCTGACGAGGATGTAGAATTCGTCGGGATCGAGCACCAGTTCGCCGGCGCCGCTCTTGTGGATCGGTTCCCAGAAATCGACGACCTCTTGTGCCGCACGTTTGTCGACATCGACGAGGCCGGTGTGATGCTTGCCGCGATAGCCGACCAGCCCGTCACTGTCGCCATTGAGATCGATCGACAGCGCGATGCCGCCGCCGGAAATGTTCGGCGGCTCGGTGGCGACCAGCATCTCGGCGCGGTGCAATTCGTTCAGTTCGGCTTCCGAGAGTAGTGCATTGCCGGTGCGGAAGCGTATCTGCGACAGGCGCGAGCCGATGCGCACGACGATCGGGAAGGTGCGCGGGCTGACTTCCAGGTAGAGCGGACCGTTGTAGCCGGCGGCGATCTTGTCGAACTCGTGGCCGCGGTCGGTCATGACACGGGTGAAGATGTCGAGCCGTCCGGTCGAGCTCTTCGGATTGGCGGAGGCTGAAATCTCGGCCGGCAATGCCAGGCTTTCGAGCAGCGGCACGATGTAGACGCAGCCGGTTTCCAGCACCGCGCCTTCGGCCAGATTGATCTCGTGCAGCTTCAGCCGGTCGAGCTTTTCCGAAACCTTGTGGTTGGGGCCGGGCAGGAAGGAGGCCCGCACCCGCCAGGCCTTGTCGCCGAGCCTGAGATCCAGGCTTGCCGGCTGGATCTGGTCGGCATCGAGCGCGCGCGCCGACTTCAGCGCACCGGACTGGAACAGCGCCGAAATGTCCTGATCGGGAAGAATGCCTGTCTGCCGCAAGGCTCCGCTCCTTAGCCCAGACGATTTTCTTGCCGCAGGTTCTCGCCGCAAAACCGTGGAACACTTTTGCGGAACCTGCTTGGTACAAACCTCTTAATGAAGCCGGCAATTGACGCAAGCGCGGCGCGGGTCTAAAGGGTCGTTATCCCGTGGTGATTTGGCCGGTCGGCTTGCAGCCACGTTAAACAAGTCGCTAAAGGACCGTTGGCCGCGAGGCCGTATGGACCGGTTGCGACTTTCGCGGCCGGTTTTTTTGTGTCTGGAACAAAGCGATGAGCAGCAAGAAGCGTAACTGGAAGCCTCAGACAGCCCTCGTGCACGGCGGAACCCTGCGTTCCCAATTCGGCGAGACCTCCGAGGCGATGTACCTGACGCAGGGCTATGTCTATGAAACGGCGCAGGCTGCGGAAGCCCGTTTCAAGGGCGAGGAACCCGGCTTCATCTATTCGCGCTACGCCAACCCGACCGTCGACATGTTCGAAAAGCGCATGTGCGCGCTGGAAGGCGCCGAGGATGCGCGCGCCACGGCATCCGGCATGGCCGCGGTGACGGCGGCCATGCTGTGCAGCGTCAAGGCCGGTGACCATATCGTCGCGGCGCGCGCCCTGTTCGGGTCCTGCCGCTGGGTGGTCGAGACGCTGGCACCCCGCTACGGCATCGAGGCGACGCTGGTCGACGGCACCGACATCGCCAACTGGGAAAAGGCGGTCAGGCCCAACACAAAACTGTTCTTCCTGGAAAGCCCGACCAACCCGACGCTGGAAGTGGTGGATATCGCCGCTGTCGCTTCGCTTGCCAACTCGATCGGCGCGCGGCTTGTCGTCGACAATGTCTTCGCCACGCCTTTGCAGCAGAAGCCTTTGCAGCTCGGTGCCCACATCGTCGTCTATTCGGCGACCAAGCACATCGATGGCCAGGGCCGCTGTCTCGGCGGCGTCATCCTGTCCGACAAGAAGTGGATCGACGAGAATTTGCACGACTATTTCCGCCACACCGGCCCCAGCCTGTCGCCCTTTAACGCCTGGACATTGCTGAAGGGCCTGGAAACGCTGCCGTTGCGCGTGCGCCAGCAGACGGAAAGCGCCGGCAAGATCGCCGACTTCCTCGCCGAACAGCCGCAGATCGCCCGCGTCATCTATCCCGGCCGCGCCGACCACCCACAGGCCGATATCGTCAAGAAGCAGATGTCGGGTGGTTCGACGCTGATCTGCCTTGACGTCAAGGGCGGCAAGCAGGCGGCCTTCGCCTTGCAGAACGCGCTCGACATCGTGCTGATCTCGAACAATCTCGGCGATGCCAAGAGCCTGATCACCCATCCGGCAACGACGACGCACAAGAATTTGAGCGACGAGGCCCGCGCCGAACTCGGCATCGGGCCAGGTACGCTTAGGCTGTCGGTCGGCCTGGAGGACACAGACGACCTGCTGGAAGACATTGCCCAGGCACTGAAGGCCGCGAAATAGAACCAGTCGAGGCAGCGTCGTCCGCGCCGCGATCAGGCGCGCGACGGCGTCTCTTCCAGTTCGGCGGCCTTGGTGCCGATGGTCATGGCGTTGCCGCGCCAGTCGACGGCGCCGCCTAGCCAGCCGCGTGCCCACATGGCTGGAAGCATCAAGTCCCGCGCAATCATCGCCGCGACCATGCGCGGCGACAGGTACCAGCCCTTGGACCAGGCCAGGGCACATTCCGGAAGGTAGAAGGCCGCCAGCACGGCGATGGCCGTCAGCGGCAGGCTGAAGCCGGCACTTGCCGCCGCAACCAGCGCAAGCAGCAGCGGCACCACCGCGCCGGTCAGGATTTCGGGCGCGAAGAACAGCGGGAAGGTGACGCGGCGCAGGCGCGCCCAGCGGGCCTGGCGCGACCAGATCTCGCCAAGCCTGCGTCGGCCGAGCGGCTGCTCGAAGGGCGCGGCGACGAGATTGACGCGCAGGCCGAGGCCGTTCACCAGCTTTGTCGCGGCGGCGTCTTCGGCGATTTCGGCGGCCAGTGCACGGATGCCGCCATTGGCATCCAGCATCGGCTTGTTCCACAACATGCTCTTGCCCTGGGCAAAGCCGAGGCCGAGCGCCTCGCCGGCATATTGCCAGCGGGCCTGCAGCGTGTTGAGGAAGGCGCATTCGACCTCGGCCCAGAAGCCATCCGGCCGCGAACCGATCGGCGTCGAGCAGACAAGGCCGGTATCCGTCCGCCACGCCGCCATCAGTTGCTGGATGTAGTCTCTCGGCATCAGCACGTTGGAGTCGGCCAGGATGACCCAGTTATGCCGCGCGGCTTCCCAGCCCTTGACGCAGTTGTTGAGCTTGGGATTGGCGCTGACACGATCGTCACCGATCAACAGCCGGGCCGGGACTTTTGGAAAGCGGCCAATGGCGGCACGGATCAACCTGACCACCGGATCGTCGGCATGGGCGACGCAGAAGATCAGCTCGTAGCGCGGCCAGTCGAGCGAGAAGGCGCGCTCCAGCGTCTCCTGCGTGAACGGCTCGACACCGCGCGACGGTACGACAATCGACACCGGCGGCGATTTGCCGGCTGGCCGTGCGATGGTCGTGCGCCGGTTCAGCTGTGAAGCGGCGAGCAGGATGCTGGCAGCGTTTGAAAGGATAAGAGCAGTCGAAAGCGAGGCGGCTATGAGAGTGAGTTCCATCGAGATCTGGTCACTCCAGAAGAGACGGCCCGCATCGTGGCCGTTTTCAACAGTTCGACAGAGCGCCGAGTCGCCCGGTGCGTGCACACCACCATTGTCGTGTGTCACTTAAATGACATTCTTTGCCGGCACCTGCGTTTCAAAGTCAGGCGCGACAAGACGCGCACGTTGACCTGCTCGCCGGGAGCGCCGAAAGGTTCTGTTTGTTGAGCATGATCTCTGCACAAACGGAAACCCGTTTGTCCGGGGAAACCGGTTCCCACTTTTCGGGATCATGCTTGAGATTGTTTTGGAGCCGCTTATGTACCGCGCCGTCACGCGCAACATCGAAGTGCAGGTCAGGCCGTTCTACCTCGAGGATCGCTCTGATCCTTCCGAGAACCGTTATGTCTGGGGCTATCAGATAACGATCGACAACCAGTCGGACGAATTCGTGCAGCTTCTGTCGCGTTATTGGCACATCACCGACGGTGCCGGCCGGGTCGAGGAAGTGCGCGGCCCCGGCGTTGTCGGCGACCAGCCCGAACTCAATCCTGGCGACAGCTATCAGTACACGTCCGGCTGCCCGCTCTCGACGCCGTCAGGCATCATGGTCGGGCGCTACACGATGCGCAACAAGCGGGGCGAGACTTTTGATATCGCCATCCCGGCGTTTTCGCTGGATCTGCCGGGGACGAGGCGGACGGTGAATTAGCTGTCCAGCCGATAGATGGGTAACAGTTTGAACCGGATACATAGGTAACAGTTTTCCCCTTATGGAGGGTTCGCCGTAGCGCCAAGCGGTTGGGTTGGCGCGGCGCTTCGGCGAACCAATTTCATGTGCTTCTGGTCGATGAAACCGAGCGGATGGGCATAGAAGCGCATGGCCCATTCGCCGTTCTCAGTTTCTTCGATGGCAATAGGCTCGCCCGCCAGCGTGGCCGAGACGTAGATCTCGGCGCCCTGCCATTTGATGGCGCCGTTCTGGCGTACACTGCGCATCGCCGCCTCGGCCGGATAGTCCGGCTCGGGTGTCGTCCTGGGCATGGGGCGTGTCGAGGGACGGTAATGCTGTGCCGGGGTGCCCATGCCAAGTGCCTCGTGCGGGCGTTCCTCATTGTAGCTGCACCGGAAGGCCTCGAACGCCTGAGCTTGAGCCGCCCTGTCGGCCTCCGGTGCCTTGGCCATCGGCAGCATGGTCAGGTGGAAGCGCTCATGGCGACCGTTCTGCTGCGGCTTGCCCGGCTGGATGCACTCAAGGGCGATGCCGAGTTTGACGAAGCGCGCCGCAAGCGGCGTCAACCCGGTGACGCCGGGCGATGCGAAGGGTGGGCCATTGTCGCTTCTGAACCGATCCGGCAGCCCATGCTCCTCAAACAACCGCTCAAACACCGGCCAGGCCTCGGCGTCCGCCGTCGAACCCGTTGCTTCGAGCGCCAGAAGGTAGCGGCTCGATGTATCCATCACCGTCAAGGGCTCACAGCGCCACCCGTCACGGGTCCGGAACCAGCCCTTGTGATCCCCGGTCCACACCGCGTTCGGCTCTAAAGCTTCCGGCCATGGACCATTGCCTGCCGCCTTCCAGCGCCTGCGCTTACGCCCCACAAGTCCATGCCGCTTCAGAATCTCACCGGCTGTCGAGACCGCAGGCCAGCCGCAGCGAGGCTCCGCACGCTTGAGCCTGGCCATGATCTTCTTGGGCCCCCACAGCGGGTGGGCCTCCTTCATAGCCACGATCCGCTCCACCACATCCCAAGGCGTCGCCCGGCCGTGATTGAGCGGCGCTCGCGGCGGATCGTGCAGACCTTCTGCGCCAAACTCCCGATAGCGCCCAAGCCATTTGTAACCGCTCTTGCGCGAGATGCCGTAGGCCGCACAAAGCGCGCTCATCGTTTCCTCACCCGAAAGGCAGTCCACAACAAACCGTAGCCGCTCGTCCATGATGCCAGTCTCTCGCCAAACCATCGCCGGTCCTCCGGCGGACAAGAAAACTGTCACCCATGCTATCGGTCCATTCTGTTACCTATCTATCCGGTTCAGACATTAGCTCCCTTCTCCCCGTCACTATACGGGGAGAAATGCCCGGCAGGGCAATGAGGGCGGCGCCAACCTTCCTGATAACGGGTCAGCGCGTGGCCACTCGCCAAAGTTCGCGCTACCCCTTGTGTGTTTGGAATCGTGCATTGTTGAGGGTGCCACGGACCAGGTGCTTGCCTGATCCGTGGCGGCGGTCGAGAGCCCGTCGCCCCTCAGGTGGCCTAAACCGTGGATGAGCTGGGGCCCGACCGCCTTCTTTTGTGAACCCGAACAGTTGCAAGGGGCAAGCCCCCGCACACAAGGAAGGGACCGAGGAGATGGTAGCCCAAACGGTTCAGGACATAGGCATCGATGTTGCCAAAGGCTGGCTCGACGTGGCGGTGTTTCAAACGCAGGAACAAGCGCGTTTCGACAACGACAAGGATGGATGGGCCAAGCTGGTCCGATGGCTGCGGGGTCGCACCGTACGCGCCATCGGCATGGAGCCGAGCGGCGGCTATGAGCGCGGCGTGGCCAAGGCACTGCGCAGCGCGGACCTGCCGGCCAGGAACGTCAATCCGCACAAATTGCGCCACTATGCCCGCGCCCTTGGCCGATTGGCCAAGAATGATCGCATCGATGCCTTGCTGATTGCGCGCTACACCGCCGAACTGCCGACCCGGCCGGTGCGTTGCGACCCAATTGCGGAGCAACTGGCCGATCTGGTCGTGGCCCGCAGGCAGCTTAGCGACGATAAGGTCAGCCTCGCCAATCAACTCGAGCAGCTACGCGAGCCGATGGTGAAGCGCATCTTCACCCAGCGGCTGCGTCGTATCGAACTCGATATCGCGCTGCTCGCCAAGCGTATGGCCCAACTCGTCGCCAGCCAGCCGGCGCTCGCGGCCAAGGATCGCCTGATCCAGTCCTTCCACGGTGCCGGTCCAGTCCTCAGCCATACCATACTGGCGCTGGCGCCGGAGATCGGGCAGGCCTCGCGACGCGAGATTGCAGCGCTTACCGGTCTGGCGCCCTACGACTTCGACACCGGCACCTTCAAAGGTCGCCGCGTCATCTGGGGCGGCCGCCATGCTCTGCGCAGGGTGGTTTACATGGCAGCGCTCACCGCCAGCCGCTCAAATCCCGTACTCAGAGCCTTCCACCAGCGTCTCATTGCAAACGGTAAGCAACCAAAGGTCGCCCTCGTCGCCGTGGCCCGAAAGATTATGACCATCCTCAGCGCAATGCTTCGACACAACCAACCCTGGTATCCAGACAAAGCCTGAAAACACAGTTGCTCATCCGCCCTTCGGGCGTTCGTCGTTTGAAAAGCCAAGCAATTGGCTTTTCATCCGCTGTGCGGACCACTCCTCACCTCCCCGTAAACGGGGAGAAGGCAAGAAGCTTTACTGCGCTGCAAATTCTGCCGGGTCGAAGTCGTATTGCGTCGAGCAGAATTCACAGGCGACGTGGATGCCGCCATCCTCGGTGCTGTCCTTGATCTCCTGCGCGGAAAAACCCTCGAGGATACCGCGGATCTTGTCGCGCGAGCATGAGCACTGGTCGGCGACGGGGACGCCACCGAAGACGCGCACGCCATGCTCGTGGAACAGGCGATAGAGCAGCCGCTCGGCGCCGATCGTCGGATCGATCAGCTCGGTCGGCTCGATGGTGCCGAGCAGCGCCAGCAGCTCCTGCCAGGAATTGTCGGCCGGATCGTGGATTTCCTCGCGCGGATCGCCATCGCCGCCGGGCAGGTCCGGAACGCGCATGCGCTCAGGCGACTGCGGCAGGAACTGCGCCAGGATGCCACCGGCGCGCCACTGCTCGCGCGCGCCGCCAGGGCCGGGCGTCAACAGCTTGGCGACCGAGAGCCGGATATCCGTCGGGATCTGTTCCGACTGGCGGAAATAGGTGCGCGCCGCGTCCTCCAGCGTTTCGCCGTCGAGCTGGACGATGCCCTGATAGCGTTGCGTATGGGCGCCCTGGTCGATGGTCAGCGCCAGCACGCCGCTGCCGAGCAGCGTCTGCTGGGACGTTTCGCCCGCCGCGACCAAAGCCTCCAGCCGGTCGGCATCAAAGCGTGCATAGGCGCGCAATGCCGAGGGCGTGGAGAAATCCGCCACCAGCATGTCGACCGGCCCGTCAGTACGGGTCTGCAGGATGAACTTGCCCTCGAATTTGAGCGAGGTGCCGAGCAGCACCGTCAGCACACAGGCTTCCGCCAGCAGGCGGGCAACCGGTTCGGGATAGTCGTGGCGGCTGAGGATGGCGTCGAGCATCGGCCCGAGTTGAACGGTGCGGCCGCGCACGTCGAGCGGGCCGACCTCGAACGGCACGACATGATCGTCGCCGGCATAGCCGAACTCGCCAAGTTTGGGGTGATGTTCAGTCACTTGATGCGTTTCCAACATGACAAAGCTCCAGGGCGCGGCCATGCGACCCGAAGAGGCACATGCGTCCAAACGCGCTTGATTTGCGTGATGCGGCGCAGATAGGGATCGCGCCCCCGCAGATCAAGCGCCCGGACACTTCAGGCGCCCAGACATCTCAAGCACCAAGACACCAGGCAAGCACCGCCTTCTGGGCGTGGAGCCGGTTCTCGGCCTCGTCGAAGACCACCGAATGCGGTCCGTCGATGACTTCGTCCGTCACTTCCTCGCCACGATGCGCAGGCAGGCAGTGCATGAACAGCGCATCCGGCTTGGCATGCGCCATCAGCTTGGCGTTGACCTGGTAGGGCGAAAACACGTTGTGGCCGCGGGCGCGATGCTCCTGGCCCATCGACACCCAGCAGTCGGTTACGATGCAGTCGGCCTGGTCGACGGCTTCCTCGGGCGAGCGGGTGAAATGCAGCTTGCCGCCATGCGCCTTGGACCAGTCTATATGCTTCTGCGCCGGTTCGCTGCCTTCGGGCACGGCGACGTTGAGGTTGAAGCGGAACCGTGCCGAGGCCTCGAGCAGCGAATGCAGCACATTGTTGCCGTCGCCGGTCCAGGCGATGGTCTTGCCGGCCACCGGACCGCGATGCTCCTCGAAGGTCATGATGTCGGCCATCAGCTGGCAGGGATGGGTGTCGTCCGTCAGTCCATTGATCACCGGAACGGTCGCATTCTCGGTCAGTTCCAGCAGCCGCTCATGCGAGGTGGTGCGGATCATGATGGCATCGACATAGCGCGACAGCACCTTGGCGGTATCGGCGATGGTTTCGGAGCGGCCGAGCTGCATTTCGGTGCCGGTCAGCATGATGGTCTCGCCGCCAAGCTGACGCATGCCGACGTCGAAGGAGACGCGTGTGCGTGTCGATGGCTTGTCGAAGATCATCGCCAGCACCTTGCCTTCGAGCGGCCTGGTCCGCTCGCCGGCTTTGAGGCGTGCCTTTCGCACCACCGCGTCGTCCAGCATGAAGCGCAGGTCGCCCTCGGAAACGGTGGAGAGATCGGTGAAATGGCGAACTGACATCAGCAATATTCCGGGATTACTTCGCGGCGGCCGCGGCGATGGCATCCGTCAGCCCTTTGGCGCCAGCGCGGATGCGGTTGAGCGCTTCGTGGATCTCGGCGTCGGTGACGGTGAGCGGCGGCAGCAGTCGAATGACGTTGTCGCCGGCCGGAACCGTCAGCAAATGCTGGTCGCGCAGCGCCATGTTCACCTTGGTGTTGGGCATGGCGCATTTGAGGCCCAGCATCAGGCCGGTGCCCCTGATGTCCTCGATGACATCGGGAAACTCGTCGGCGACCGCCGCCAGACCCTGCTTCATCAGCAGCGCCTTGCGCTGGACATCTTCGAGGAAGCCGTCTTCCAGCACCACATCGAGCACGGCGTTGCCGACCGCCATCGCCAGCGGGTTGCCGCCGAAGGTGGTGCCGTGCACGCCCGACGTCATGCCGACCACGGCCTCGTCGGTGGCCAGTGCAGGCGCCCATCGGGAAGCCGCCGCCAATGCCCTTGGCAATCGCCATGATGTCGGGCGTGACACCTGTCCACTCATGCGCGAACAGCTTGCCGGTGCGGCCGATGCCGCACTGGACCTCGTCGAAGATCAACAGCAGGCCGTGCTGGTCGCAGAGCTGGCGCAGCCGCTTCAACGATTGTGTCGGCACCGGGCGGATGCCGCCCTCGCCCTGCACCGGCTCGATCAGGATCGCCGCGGTTTCCGGCGTAATCGCCTTCTCGGCGGCATCGATGTCGTCGAAGCCGACCTGGTCGAAGCCTTCGACCTTGGGGCCGAAGCCTTCGAGGTATTTGTATTGGCCACCGGCCGCGATGGTCGCCAGCGTGCGGCCGTGGAAGGCACCTTCGAAGGTGATGACGCGGAAGCGCTCGGGATGCCCTTTGACGAAGTGGTAGCGCCGCGCCGTCTTGATCGCGCATTCCAGCGCCTCGGCGCCGGAATTGGTGAAGAACACCTTGTCGGCGAAGGTGGCATCGGCCAGACGCTCGCCAAGCCGGCTCTGCCCCGGAATCTCGTAGAGATTGGAGACGTGCCAGAGTTTAGCCGCCTGCTCGGTGAGAGCCGCGACCAGATGCGGATGGCTGTGGCCGAGCGAATTGACCGCGATACCGCCGGCGAAATCGAGATATCGCTCGCCCTTGTCGGTAACCAGCCAGGTGCCTTCCCCGTGGTCGAAGGCCAGGGGTGCGCGAGCAAAAGTCTCGTAAAGCGCCGAACCGCTCATTATATGCGTCTCCGGTACCGGAAAATCAAAAAAGCCGCCAAAGCGGCGGCCTTGTGCGGCTTATCGTGTTTTTCGGCCATGAAGTCAACGAAAACGTCACGTAGTGGCGCGCAATAAGCCCCCTAACTCGACGCCGGCTCATGAGCGACCGGGCAAGTTGGGGAAAACCGAAAAAACCGATTCGTGTTGCACTTGGGACTCTTGTCACCGAGTCAGCGCATAAGGTAATTGTAGTCGAGAAATAACTAGATTTCGTGCGGCGGACCTAATCACCAGATATATGTGGTGTCTGCCCCAGCAAGGTTGCTGGGTCGGGAAGGGATTCCGATTGCGCACGATTAGCAGGAGCGCGGTCTCATGAACTGGACTGACGAGCGGGTTGAACTTCTCAGGAAACTGTGGTCGGAGGGTCTGAGCGCAAGCCAGATTGCTGCCCAGCTTGGAGGGGTGAGCCGCAATGCCGTCATCGGCAAGGTGCACCGGCTGAAGCTGTCGGGCCGCGGGCGCGCAACGGCGACGCCGGCACGCCAGAAGAAGACGGCCCAGGGATCGACCGTTCAGAAATCGGTGGCGCGCGCCGCAAGCACGGCACGCCACGTCACGACTTCGATCGGCGCAACGGCCCTGCAGACCCAGTTTGATGCCGAGCCAGTCGCACGCCATCATTACATCCGTCCGGTCGAAAATGTCGTGGTACCGATCTCACGGCATCTGCAGCTCGTCGAATTGACCGAGCGCACCTGCAAATGGCCGAACGGCGACCCGCTGTCGGAGGACTTCAATTTCTGCGGCAACGAGGCCGCCGAGACCGGTCCTTACTGCAAATACCATGCCCGCGTGGCTTTCCAGCCGGCAGCGGAGCGGAGGCGGAATAGATAGGTAAGGGAATAGGCAGTGGGGATCAGGCAGTAGGGCAATATGCTCTGAACCGCGCTTGCGGGGCGCTTCTTATCCTACTGCCTACTGCCTACTGCCTCACAGCCAGCCATTTTTGCGGAACCGCCAGTAGAGAAACGAGCAGATCAGCGCGATCGCGGCCAGCACAATCGGGTAGCCATACTCCATCTTCAGTTCCGGCATGTCGGTGAAGTTCATGCCATAGATGCCGGCGAATGCTGTCGGCACCGCCAGGATGGCCGCCCAGGAGGCGAGTTTCTTCGAGATTGCCGTTTCCTGGCTCTGACCGACCAGCAGGCTCGCCTCGAAGGCAAATGCGAGCACCTCGCGCAAACTGTCGATCTTTTCCTGGACGGTGCGGATGTGATCGGTCACATCACGGAACAGCGGATGCATGGCGGTGTGGATCTGCGGCAGGTCGGCGCTGGTCAGCCGGCGGCAGACCTCCACAAGCGGCAGTGCCGCATTGCGCAGGCGCAGCAGATCGCGGCGCAGCATATAGAGCCGTTCGATGTCGGGGCCGGTCATCGGCTTCAAAAGGACCTTGTCCTCGATCGCCTCGACCTCGTCCTCGATCTGCTCGAGCACGGGCATGTAGTTGTCGACGATGAAATCGAGAATGGCGTAGAGGACGAAATCCTCGCCCTTGGCCAGCGAATGCGGGCAGCTTTCCCAATGCTGGCGCACGGCGGCGTAGGAGGTCGACGGGCCATGCCTGACGCTGACGATGTAGCCCGAGCCGACGAACAGATGCGTTTCGCCGAAAGTGACGCGGCCTTCGATCAGTTGCGCGGTGCGGGCAACGATGAACAGCGCGTCGCCATATTGCTCGATCTTCGGCCGCTGGTGCGGATGCTCGGCGTCCTCGATCGCCAATTCATGCAGATGGAACTGCGCCTGGACGCGCAACAGGAGCTCGCGGTCGGGTTCGAGCAGCCCGATCCAGACGACATGTCCCGACTTCTTCGCCCATTCACCGGCTTCCTCGATCGGAATGTCGGCGATACGCTTGCCGGCCGTGTAGACACTGGAGGCAATGATGCCTGATGTCGGCGCCGCGGGCTTGAACTCTCGGACATATTCCATCGCAGCCTCCGGAAAGCAGGGCCTTTATCAAGGCCTGAGAAGCTTAACGCCGGGATAGTTTAGCGCAATATGATCTGGCGTTCGAGAGGAAGAGCGTTCATTTCGCCGGAAGCGGCGCGGAAAGGCTGATCTTGTCCGTCTTGTCGCCTTTCGGCCGATCGGCCGGCATCTGGTCACCGGTGACGATGTAATAGATGGTCTCGGCGATGTTGGTGGCATGATCGCCGATGCGCTCGATGTTCTTGGCGCAGAACAGAAGATGCGTGCAGGGCGTGATGTTGCGCGGATCTTCCATCATGTAGGTCAGCAATTCGCGAAACAGCGACGTGTACATGGCATCGATCTGGTCGTCGCGGTCGCGCACGAAGCCGATCTTGTCGACCGAGCGCGACGCGTAGACGTCGAGCACTTCCTTCAGCTGGGTCAGCGCCAAATTGGCCAGGGCCTCCAGGCCGCGGAACAGGCTGGTCGGCTGGCGGCCGTCGGTGACGGCGACCACCCGCTTGGCGACGTTCTTGCCGAGGTCGCCGACGCGTTCGAGGTCGGCGGAAATACGGATGGCGCCGACGATCTCGCGCAGATCCGTCGCCATCGGCTGGCGCTTGGCGATGATGATGATCGCCTTGTCGTCGATCTCGCGCTGTCCCTCGTCGAGCACAGCGTCGTCGCGGATGACCTTCTCTGCCAGTCCCGGATCGGCATTGACGAGAGCGGCAACCGCTTGCTCGACCATGCGCTCGGCATGGCCGCCCATCGCGGCGATGCGCTTCGACAGATATTTCAGCTCCTCGTCAAAGGCGCTCATTATGTGCACGGACTGCATGAAATGCCTTCCCACGGGTTCTTGCTTTTGAGTCGTGTCCTCGAATCCCCGCTGATACGCTAGCCGGATGACAGAAAAAAGAAACGGTCCCTGGAAAACTAGGGCAGTGTTAGTGCGCCGGCAAATGGACCGAGAAGGCCGCGCCTTTGCCCACCTCCGACTTGATCGTCAGCCTGGCGTTGTGACGCGTCAGGATATGCTTGACGATCGACAGGCCGAGGCCGGTGCCTTTCTGGGTCCGGCTGGTCTCGACGTCGATGCGATAGAAGCGCTCGGTGATGCGCGGAATGTGCTCCTCGGGAATGCCCGGGCCGAAATCCCTGATCGTCACGTCGATGCCGGGTTCTGAATCGTCATCGGTGCGCGTGATCGACACCACGACGCGGCCGCCGGACTGCCCGTATTTGCAGGCGTTTTCCAGCAAGTTCTCGAAAACCTGGAACAGTTCGTCGCGATCGCCCGGCACATTGAGAGGGCCCTCGGCGAAATCGCGCTCGATGGCAACGCTGTTTTCGCGGGCAAGCGGGGCCAGCGAGTCGATGACGCTGTCGACGGTCTGGCGCAGGTCGACCTCGGTTCCGGGCTTCAGATAGGGCTTCATCTCCAGACGTGACAATGACAAGAGATCATCGATCAGGCGCGCCATGCGGCCGGTCTGGTTGTGCATGATCTGCAGGAATTGCTCTCGCGCCGCCGGATCGTTGCGGGCCGGTCCGCGCAGCGTCTCGATGAAACCGGCGATGGAGGCCAGCGGGGTGCGCAATTCGTGGCTGGCATTGGCGATGAAGTCGGCGCGCATGCGGTCGATGCGCCGCGTCTCGCTTTGGTCCTTGAACACCAGCACATAGAGATCGGTGCCGTGCCCGACCGAGGATGCGCTTACCCGGTAGGCCCGTTCGACCGGCAGCTTCTCGGCATAGTCGACGACATCGGAGGCAACATTGCCCGACAGCACGCTGTCGAGCAGGGCTTGCATTTCCGGCGCGCGGAATTTCAGCGGCAGCGATATGCCCGGAGCGATCCCACCAAAGGCGGCAAAGGCGGCGGCATTGGCGTGGACGAGGGTGGCGGTATGGTCGAAGATGATGAGCGGGTCGGCGACGGCGGCCGCCAGATATTCGCCCGACAAGCGCTGCAGGCCGATAGCCTCGATTGCAGCTGCACTCTCGGCGGACTGGCGCATGCCGGAGGGGGGCAGCATCGCGCCTGCAAGCAACAGGAGCAGCGCCGGCACCAGCACGTAGGCGGAAATACCAGCGAAGGCAAAGGCGACCAGAACCGCCACGACCCCGGCGGCTAACAGCCAGCGGCTGTGCCACAGCCTGATGGCTAAGGTCTGCGCCACGCCTTTCGGCTCTGTGTCCAGGTCGGTCATTCGCCTGCGCGCTCGCGTCCCATGCCTTCGCATCCGCCGCCACGGCAACGGAAACTTCCGCTGGACCGGTCCGGAGGCTCCCAATAGCATGAGTCCGAAAGCTGGAAAGGGTTCGTCTGCATGAAAAAAGCCAAGGAAAGTTCCGCCGCGCCGGCTTCGGGTCCGCTGAAGGTCAGGATCGACGGCAAGGAACGGGAGTTCGACATCGAGAATCCTGTGCTTCCGGACTGGGTCGAGGACAACAAGCTGACCGCGGGCGGCTACCCCTACGACAAGAAGATGAAAACCGACGAGTATGACGAAACGCTCGAGAAATTGCAGATCGAGCTGGTCAAGGCGCAGGCATGGCTGCAGGCGACCGGCAAGCGGGTGATGGCGCTGTTCGAAGGCCGCGATGCCGCCGGCAAGGGCGGCACGATCTTCGTGCTGCGGCAGTACCTCAACCCGCGCACCGCACGCAACGTGGCGCTGACCAAGCCGACCCCCACCGAACAGGGGCAATGGTACTACCAGCGCTATGTCGACCAGTTCCCGACGTCGGGCGAGTTCGTCACCTTCGACCGTTCCTGGTACAACCGCGCCGGCGTCGAACCGGTGATGGGTTTCTGCACGCCCGAACAGCATGAGAAGTTTCTCGACGAGACGCCGCATTTCGAGCGGATGATCGTCAACGACGACATCCACTTCTTCAAATTCTGGCTGAACATCGGTCGGGAAACCCAGCTCGAGCGCTTTCACGATCGCCGCTACAGCCCGCTGAAGAGCTGGAAGTTCTCACCGATCGACGTTGCCGGCATCACCAAATGGGATGATTACACCAAGGTGCGCGACACCATGTTCGAGCGCACCCACAAGGAGTTCGCGCCATGGATCATCGTGCGGGCCAATGATAAGCGGCGCTCGCGGCTGGCGGTGATGCGGCGGATCCTGTTGTCGCTGCCCTATGAGGGGCGCGATCTCGATGTCGTCGGCAAGGAAGACAAGAAGATCATCGGCGAAGGGCCGTCATTCCTCGGCAAGGAAGGTTGAGGCTTGCGCGCCGCGCGGCCATTGGGCAGCGCGGCGCGGTATCTTACTAATCGCTCAAGCCGCCAGCCTGGCAATGCGCTGCAGGCGGCGCAACGTGGTGTCATCCTGTAGCGCCTGCTGGAACAGCGATATCTCCTGGTCGATGCGGTCGCACAATGCGCCGGTGTTACCCTTGAGCAGGCCGCGGGTTTGCAGCAAGGCGGCGACCGGCTTCTTGACGAGCTGCCTGGCCCGGCCGAGCGTCGCCTCCTCCACACCGTCATGCACGATCTCGGCGACGAGGCCGAGCGCCCTGGCATCCTCGGCGTGGAGCGTGTCGCCGAGGCAGAAGAAGCGGAAGGCGCCGGCATAGCCGAGCTTCTGCGGTGCCAGGATGCTGGTCGCCGCGTCCGGCACAAGGCCGAAATCGACGAACGGCACCCGGAACGTGCTTTCATTCGAGGCGATCACCATGTCGCAGTGGAACAGGATGGTACAGCCGACGCCGACGGCATCGCCATCGACGCAGGCGAGGATGGGCTTGGGGAACGTCGCCAGCGTGCGGAACATGTCGGTAACGGCGGCGATCAGCTTCTGATGCTTGGTGGCGTCGAGAAACTCGGAAAAGTCGCCGCCAAGGCAGAAGCAGCCCGCCAGGCCACGCAGCACGACGACACGAACCTCGTCATTTTCGGCGGCTTCATGAAACGTCCTGGCAAGGCTTTCATAGGCCCTTCTGTCGAGCACCGGCCGGCCGTCATTCGACGACACGGTGACGATCAGCGTGTGGTTGCGAAGTTCGGGTTGCGGGTGCGCACGCATCGGCGATCTCATGACGCCCTCCTTTGGCCGAACATGTCGGGATATCCCCTGGCCAGGACAGGAGCATGATGATTGCGGCGCGAACGCACCACGTCCAGCGTGTGCTCGTTGAAGGAGAGCAGCGTCGCCACGACCTGCTGGTTGCCGTAGGTGCGCTGATAGCCCAGCGGCGTCGCCAGGAAATGCAGCTGCAAGGCGCGCAACACCCACATCGGTTCGAACTCGATGATCACCTTGTCGACGCCGCGCTTCAGCCCCCACTCGACGAAGCCGGCGATCAATTCGGTGCCGACGGTCGAAACGCCGCGACGGCCGTCGCGAAAACCGGCAGCTACCGCATAGCGGGTCAATTCCCAGATGTTTGGGCCCGATGGCGGCGTCCCTTCGGAAAGGTCGGTCAAAACCTCGGTCAGCAGATGGGGCCGCGTGGTCGGCAACATCCTTTGATAGCCCGCGACTTCGTTGCCTCTGATGACGATCTGATGCACGGCCTCGTCATGGTCGAACTGATCGACTTCATATCCGTCCGGGCGCCGCAGGTCCTCCCACCCCATCTCCTCGACAAATATCTGGTAGCGCAGACGATGGACGGCCTCCCAAAGGTCGGGACGTTCCATCAATTCTTGAGTTGTAAGACAAAAAAGCATTCCGTCGTCTCCTGGGTTTAAGAGGAAGATACGGCCGTGCTTTCTTGAGAAAATTGCGTGATCACGTAGGCAAGAAATTCTAGGTCGGCACGGCCGACCTAACTAATGTAGCCGCGCCTTATCGCCTCGGCGACAGCCTGGACCCGGTTGACGGCACCGAGTTTGCTTTTGGCGTTAAGAAGATGTTTCTCCGACGTGTGCTCGGAGATTCCGAGGATTTGAGAAATCTCCCATTCCGACTTGCCGACGGCGGCCCATTGCAGGCATTCGCGTTCGCGCGGCGTCAATTCGATATGGTCGATGGTCTTGGTCGCCATGGTGTGGAGTTGCATGGCGCGGCCGACGGCATAGGTCGAGACTAGCGACACCAGGCCGAACTCGGCGGCCGACAGTTCCACAGCCTCGCCACCCAGCGACACCATGACGATCTGACCATCGAGCGTGATCAGCGGAAAGGCCAGCCCGTCGCGCAGCTTGAACGCGCCGGCGTCGCCCATCACTTCGCCGCTGCTCTTGTCGATGCGAATGCCCTGCGCGGCTTCGCGCCACTGGAATGGCGCCTGCAACTGCTTCATGTGGCTGACCACGGGGTCGTGATCGACATAGTTGCGCGCCACGTAGCGCTCCAGCCATTCGACAGGCCAGTCGCACAACAGCACATGCTGCTTTTGCTGGCCGGTCGGCGTGCCCGGCTGCGGAACGGTTCCGGCCATCAGCGCGGTCAGACCGTAATCCGACGTTATGCCCAACAGCTTATCGCAAACCGCCGCCGCCGTTCCGGCGTGCTGCAGTTGGTCTATGTATTCCAGCGTGCGATCGAACTGACCCATCGCAACATCAACCCCATGTTGCCTTCTGCATTGAGATCAATGGTCCATGCATTGTCCGCACTTTGCCACCGACCGCGGATTGCAACGTGCTCATTTCCGGTTGTGGTTCTCGACCCTGATCCCCCAACCAGAGTGGCCACCGCTGTTTGCAAACGCGCTAAAGCATACCCTGAAATCGGCGCGTTGAAATCAAAAACCATTGTGCCTGTACCATTTTCGTACCAAAACCTGTGCGAAATAAGAGTGCGGCGGAGTTCTATCGTGGCGTTCCAATGGAGGTCCCTGATGCTGGCGTCGCTGCTGATCGCGGCGCTGCCATTGGGTGGCGCGCGCGCGGCGGAACCGCAGGTGCCGGTGTTGTGGGACGCCAAGGAACGGTTGCCGAAGCCCGATCTTTCGGCACTGCCACGGCTGCGGTTCCTGACGACCACGGATTTTCCGCCGTTCAATTTCCTCGATGGCGCGGGAAAACTGTCCGGTTTCCACATCGACCTGGCACGCGCCATCTGCGCCGAACTCGGCATCGTCGACAAATGCCAGATCCAGGCATTGCCCTGGGGCGAACTCGAGGGGGCACTCGAGAAAGGCGAAGGCGAAGCCATCATCGCCGGCATCGCCGCGACGCCGCAATCGCGCCAGACATACGCCTTTTCGCGCTCCTATCTGCAGTTTCCGGCGCGCTTCATCATGCCCAAGAGCAAGGCCTTTGCAGAACCGATTTTCGACAAGCTGCGCAGCAAGCGCGTCGGCGTGCTCGCCGGTTCGGCGCATGAGCGCATGCTGCGCGACTATTTCAACACGGTCCAGATCGTCTCCTTCGACGGACCCGAAGCCCTCTACAGCGATCTCAAGGCGGGCAAGATCGACGCCGCCTTCGGTGACGGCATGCGCTTCGCCTTCTGGCTGGGCGGCTCGGATGCTGGCGGCTGCTGCCGCTTTGCCGGCGGTCCCTATCTGGCGCCCGAATACCTGGGCACGGGCATGGCCATCGCCACACGGGCGGACAATCCGGCGCTGGCCGCCGCGATCGATTACGCGCTGCAGGAGATTTCGATGAAGGGCACCTTCACGGAGTTCTACCTGCGCTATTTCCCGGTCAGTTTTTTCTGATCCGGTTCCGGTCAGCTTTAGGGGCTGCCCCGCCCGCAGGGTCTCAGGTCAGCGTGCGCAGCCGCGCTTTGGCCGCGCGGCCGATCGCGGCGACGGTCAGTGTGTCGAGATCGAGCTCTCGGCGGATCAGCTGCAGCACCCGGACTTCTTCCAGCCGCATTTCGAGATCGACGGCGGCCACTTCGAAGGCGGCGGCATAGGCGGTGTCGCGCAGGCGCTCCGGCAGGGCTTCGGCAACCTGCGCCAGGACGCCCTCCAGGCCATCCTTTTCATGCAGCAGCTTCTGACAAGCCTGGGCGACGGGAACCAGCCGGTCCTGCTTGAAATCCTCGAACACCGGCCATGAACGGACAACGTCGCCGATCCGGGCCAGTTCGACATCGGTCATGTCGCGGTCGGAGGCCGAGGTGATGACCATCAGGTAGATCAGGGCTTCATGCGGGGTCGGCGACGGCATTCTTCACTCCTTGAACGGGCCTCGAAGGTAGGAACGAGGGCCAAGGGCCGCAAGGAAAAAGCGCTGCGCGCGTTGACGCTCCGGCCACGCACGCCTAGAGACCGGTTGAAAATCGACACTGCGGCCATATCAGGCGAATTTGGCCGGCGAATAATTGGAAAACAGGACCATGGCGGGATCAAACATCATCGATCTCAACCCCGAACTGCTGGCGGCCGCGACCGAGAGCAAGGCGTGGCCGTTCGAGGAAGCCAAAAAGATCATCGAGCGCTACAAGGGCGCCGACTTTCCCGAAACCATCCTGTTCGAGACCGGCTATGGTCCGTCCGGTCTGCCGCATATCGGCACGTTCGGCGAGGTGGCGCGCACCTCTATGGTGCGCCATGCGTTCCGCGTGCTGACACAGGACAAGGTCGCGACCAAGCTCTTGTGCTTTTCCGACGACATGGACGGCATGCGCAAGATACCCGACAGCGTCCCGGATCGCGCCGCGCTCGAGCCGCATCTGCACAAGCCGCTGTCTTCGGTTCCCAATCCGTTCGGCGGTGACTATGCGAGCTTCGCCGACCACAACAACGCGATGCTCTGCCGCTTCCTCGACACGTTCGGCTTCGACTACGAATTCGCCAGCGCGACGCAGTACTACAGATCGGGCCGTTTCGATGCGATGCTGCTGCGCGCCGCCGAACGCTACGACAAGATCATGGCGGTGATGCTGCCGACGCTCGGGCCGGAGCGGCAGGCGACCTACAGCCCTTTCCTGCCGATTTCGCCGAAAAGCGGCCGCGTGCTTTACGTGCCGATGAAGCATGTCGACGCCAAGGCCGGCACCATCACCTTCGACGACGAGGGCACAGAGACCACGCTTTCGATCACCGGCGGCCGGGTGAAGCTGCAGTGGAAGCCGGACTTCGGCATGCGCTGGGCGGCGCTTGGCGTCGATTTCGAGATGTTCGGCAAGGACCACCAGACCAATGCGGTGGTCTATGACCGCATCTGCAACATTCTGGGCGGACGCGCGCCGGAGCATTTCGTCTATGAGCTGTTCCTCGACGAAAACGGCCAGAAGATCTCGAAGTCGAAGGGCAACGGCCTGACCATCGACGAGTGGCTGACCTATGCGCCGACCGAGAGCCTCGGGCTCTACATGTACCAGCGCCCACGGCAAGCCAAGAAGCTCTATTTCGACGTCATCCCGAGGGCGGTGGACGAATATTACACCTTCCTCGCCGCCTATCCTCGGCAGGACTGGAAGGAGCGGCTAGGCAATCCGGTCTGGCACATGCATGACGGCAACCCGCCGGCGATCGACATGCCGGTGCCGTTCTCGCTGCTGCTCAATCTGGTCAGTGCCTCCAATGCGCAGAACAAGGATGTGCTGTGGGGCTTCATCTCGCGCCATGCCACTGATGTGACGCCTAAGACCCACCCGGAGCTCGACCAGCTGGTCGGCCATGCAATCCGCTATTTCGACGATTTCGTGCGGCCGACGAAAACCTTCCGCCCGGCCGACGAGGTCGAGCGCGAGGCGCTGCAGGCGCTCGACAAGGCGCTCGGCGAATTGCCGACGGACGCCAGCGGCGAAGCGATCCAGAACGCTTCGCTCAACGTGGCGCGCAAGATCGAACGGTATCAGGATCATTCCAAGCAGAGCCCGGAAGGCGGCCCAGGCGTTTCGGGCGCCTTCTTCCAGATGATCTACCAGGTGCTCATCGGCCAGGAGCGCGGCCCGCGCTTCGGCTCGTTCGCCGCGCTCTACGGCGTCGCCGAGACCCGCGCGCTCATTCAGCAGGCGCTGGCTGGTCAGCTGGTTTGAGGGCGCCGTCGACCTCCTCCAGGATCGAGCCCGGCGCCTGAGGCGCCGGAGCGAGCGCGGCCGGCGCCGCCGAGATGCCGGCAAGGTTCGGCGCCGATCCGAAAATGCCCTTCTTCGCGCTTTGTGCCTTTTCGCCGGCCTCGACATAGGGTCCGCCCTTGGCGGCACGCGCCCAGCCATTGTCGACCAGCCATTGGCCGATATCCTGCTTGCCGATCCGGCATTCCGCAGCGATCCGGACGCGTTCACCTTCAGGCGGCACGGTGCAGACCACGGCGCGGCCGCGCAGGAAGGCACGGAACGCCGTGCGCGCACGGATGCCGCACGGCCAGGATTTGCCGTCGGTGGTGCAGGTCTCGTCCTGGCTGACGACATCTATGCCGGAAACCGTGACCGAATAGCCTTTCGCCTCGATCAGGCCGGCGGCCGTCGCGACCGGCTGGAACAGCTTTGTACCATTCCAGTCATCGGGCATCTTCGGCTTGGGCGGCATGGCGAGCGCCAGCTTACTCAGCGGTTCGCGCGGCTCAACCCGCTCGAGCTCCCCGGCGGGCAGTTCCGGCGGCGCGACGACGTCCGGATCGATCGCCCGCGAATGCACCGGCGGCTTTGGCTGCGCAGCGGCCGGCGCGGGAATGGCTGACGTGGCCGGCTCGTCAGGCCCGGCATCGGCGCCTGCCTGAGAGATCGTGTCAGCGCCGGGATCGATCTGATCCACGGCAACAGTGCTTTCGCTTCCTTTCAGCGTGCGGCCGCCGGCGACGACCAGGACGGCCATCACAGGCACCATCACAACCGCCAGAACAAGATGAGGAAACCGCACCCGCCGCACCTACTGGCTTGCCCAGACAATCCGCGCCACCCATTCGACATCGCGCATGGCAATGTCACGGTCGGGATGATCGGGATTGAGCGAGACCAGTGCGATCGAGTTGACGGTCTGGCGCTCGAGCACCTTGGCCATCACCTCGCCTGATGTGGTCTTGACGACGACGCGATCGCCCTTGCGGGTGACCGCACCCGGCTCAACGATGAGGACGTCGCCATTGCGGTAGAGCGGCAACATGGAATCGCCTTGCACCTGCAGCGCGTAGGAGCTGTCGGTCGATTGCGCCGGCAGTTCGACAAGATCCCAGCCCTGCCCCGCCGGAAAGCCGGCATCGTCGAAAAAGCCGCCGGCGCCGGCCTGGGCAAAGCCAAGCAAAGGCACGGATCGCCTTTGCGCGGGCGCGGCGCCCATGCGGCCTTCGATCAGTCCGGTGAATTCGTCGAGCGACGCGCCGGTGGCCTCGATGATCTTGGCCAGCGATTCGGTCGAGGGCCAGCGCGGCCGCCCGTCCGACGACAGGCGTTTCGATTTGTTGAATGCGGTCGAATCGAGCCCCGCGCGCCTTGCCAGACCTGACGCCGAAAGCGAATAACGCTCGGCAAGAGCATCGATGGCGGCCCAGACGCGGTCGTGCGAGAGCATGTCACGCTCTCCTTCGAGACAGGAAAAAATGCCTTTTCCTTCTAGTCCGCGAATGCCGGTTTGTCCACCGGCCGCGCTCCCCTGGCGCACGTTTCTGCCGGTCGTGCAAATCCGATTCCCGGGATCAATCGGCCGCCTTGGCGAGGCTACGCAAACCCTGGTGCGACGTCATGAAAAGCCGTTCCGCCTGCGTCGGCGGTCTCGGGTTTGCCGAGCGGCCAAGTGCCGCGACAACCTCATCGATATCGAGAAAGCGCCGCGCCTTGCGGTCGTAGACGCCGGCCGTCGTCAGGATCAAAGCGGCCGTCTCGCCATTGTCGAGGACGAAGCGGTGCTTGCCGATGACCTGGCTGCCTTCCCAGGTTTCGATCGAGGACACCACTTCGAAGCGGCGCCACAGCCTGATCTCGCGCGCATAGACCGCCTGCAGCCCGCCCATCATCGGCGCCCAGCCGTTCTTGCGCGCCAGCGTGATCAGCCCGGCGCGGACAAACAGGTCGATGCGGCCGAGGTCAGCCAACATCATGTAGCGCGCATTGTTGAGATGGATGTTGAAATCGATGTCGGTCGGCAGGCAGCGAAAGGCCAGCCGGCTTTCACCGCCCATCATGTAGGGGCCACGGCTTCGCGCCGTGGCCAGCATGCGCGCCATGCGCGCCCAGACGTACATTACAGCGCCGCGCGTCCTGTTGGACGCGCAAAGGACGCTGTAACACTTTCGACTCTACCCATGCGTCAGGCGGCCTGCTTCACGTCGCCCTTGGCGTAGGGGTCGAAGCGCTGGTAGAAGGTTTCGCCCTTCTCGGCCATGTCGATGAGCAGCTTGGGCGCCTTGAATTCGGCGCCATACTTCTTCTGCAAATCCTTGGCGATCTTGACGAAGCGCTTGGCGCCGATGCCGTCGATATAGGACAGCGCGCCGCCCGTGTAGGGCGCAAAACCGAAGGCCAGGATCGAGCCGACATCGGCCTCGCGCGGGTCGGTGACGATACCTTCCTCCATGACGCGTGCCGCCTCCAGCGCGATGGTGACCAGCAGCCGCTGCTGCAGTTCCTCATAGTCGACCTTCTCGGCCGCGAGCTGCGGATAGAGGTCCTTCAACCCCGGCCACAGCTTCTTCTTGGCGGGCTTCGCCGGATAGTCATAGAAGCCCTTGCCGTTCTTGCGACCGAAACGGCCATGGTCGTCGACCATGGTGTTGATCAGCGCCATCTGCTTGGGGTCGACAGCCTTGTCGCCGAGATCCCTGATGGTCTGCTTCATGATCTTCTGGGCAAGGTCGATGGCCGTCTCGTCGGTCAGCGCCAGCGGACCGACCGGCATGCCCGCGGCCTTGGCCGCATTCTCGATCATCGGCGCGGGCACGCCTTCGATCAGCATCTTGTAGGCTTCCGACATGTAACGCAGCACGCAGCGGTTGACGTAGAAGCCGCGCGTGTCGTTGACGACGATCGGCGTCTTCTTGATGGCGCGGACGAAATCGATCGCCGTCGCCAGCGCCTTGTCGCCGGTCTTCTTGCCCAGAATGATCTCGACCAGCATCATCTTGTCGACCGGCGAGAAGAAGTGGATGCCGATGAAGTTCTTCGGCCGCGTCGAATTCTTCGCCAGACCGGTGATCGGGATGGTCGAGGTGTTGGAGGCGAAGATCGCCGACGACTTCAGCACGGCCTCCGCCTGTTCGGTTGCGGCCTTCTTGACGGCCGAATCCTCGAACACCGCCTCGACGACGAGGTCGCAGCCGGCAAGATCGGCATAATCGGATGTCGGCGTGATCAGCGACAGGAGCTTGTCCCGCTCCTCGGGCTTGGCGCGGCCCTTCTTGACCTGATCCGAGACCAGGCTGTCGGAATGCGCCTTGCCCCTGCTGGCGGACTCGATATCGCGGTCAAGCAGAACCACCGGGATACCGGCCTTGGCCGTGACATAGGCGATGCCGGCACCCATGAAGCCGGCGCCGAGAATGCCGATCTTCTTGAATTTTGTTTCCGGCACGCCGGCCGGACGGCGGGCGCCCTTGTTCAGTTCCTGTAGCGACACGAACAGCGAGCGGATCATCGCCGCCGCTTCCTTGGTCTGCATGATCTCGGTGAAATAGCGCTGCTCGATCCTGAGGCCGGTATCGAACGGCACCAGCAGGCCTTCATAGACGCATTTCAGGATCGCCGCGGCGGCCGGATAGTTGCCATAGGTCTCGCGACGCAGAATGGCGATTGCCGGCGGCCACAGATTGAAGCCGGCAGGCGTATAGATCTGGCCACCAGGCAGCTTGAAGCCCTTCTCGTCCCAGGGCTGGACGGCCTTCAGACCATTTTTGATCATCGCCTTGGCGGTCTCGATAAGCTTGGCCGGCTCGGCGATCTCGTGGATCAGGCCCATGGCCTTCGCCTTCTGCGGCGACAGATTCTGGCCCGAGGTCAGCATCTGCAGCGCCTGCTGCTGATCGGTCAGCCGTGGCACGCGCTGGGTGCCGCCGGCGCCGGGGAAGATGCCGACCTTGACTTCCGGCAAGGCCATCTTGACCTTGTCGGAGTCAGCGGCGACGCGGCCATGGCAGGCCAGCGACAATTCGAAGGCGCCGCCCATGCAGGTGCCGTTGATCGCCGACACCCAGGGCTTGCCCGATGTTTCGAGCTTGCGCCACAGGCCGCCCATCCGGCCGGCATTGTCGAACAGCAGCTTTGCCGCCTTCTCCGGGTCCTTGCCTTTCTCCTTGGCAAAGACCGCCAGCATCTTCTGCAGCATGGTGAGATCGGCGCCACCGGAGAAGCTGTCCTTACCCGAGGTGATCACCGCACCCTTGATGCCGGCGTCGGCCACCACCTGGTCGATGATCTTGTCGAGCTCGTTCATCACCTCCTCGGTGAAGACGTTCATCGAGCGGTCGGGCATGTTCCAGGTGACCAGCGCAATGCCGTCGGCGTCGGTGTCGAGGGTGAAATTGGTGTAGCTCATGGTTTCTCTCCCCGTCAGACGCGTTCGATGATCGTTGCGGTGCCCATGCCGGCGCCGATGCACAGCGTCACCAGCGCGGTGTTGAGGTCGCGGCGTTCGAGTTCGTCCAGCACCGTGCCGAAGATCATCGCGCCGGTGGCGCCGAGCGGATGGCCCATGGCGATGGCGCCGCCATTGACGTTGATCTTGTCGTGCGGGATGTCGAAGGCCTGCATGTAGCGCAGCACCACCGAGGCGAAGGCCTCGTTGAGCTCGAACAGGTCGATGTCCGACAGCTTCATCTTGGCGCGCTTCAGGAGCTTCTCGGTGACGTCGACCGGACCGGTCAGCATCAGCACCGGCTCGGAGCCGATATTGGCGAAGGTGCGGATGCGCGCGCGGGGCTTGAGGCCCATCGCCTTGCCGGCCTTCTTCGAGCCGAGCAGCACGGCCGCCGCGCCATCGACGATGCCGGACGAATTGCCGGCATGGTGGACGTGGTTGACCTCTTCGACCTCCGGATGCTTCTGCACGGCAACGGCGTCGAAGCCACCCATTTCGCCGGGCATGATGAAGGACGGGTTGAGCGAGGCCAGCGACTGCATGTCGGTCGACGGCCGCATGTGCTCGTCATGGTCGAGGATGGTCAGTCCGTTCTGGTCCTTGATCGGAATGACCGAGTTCTTGAAGCGGCCGTCGGCCCAGGATTTGGCCGCGCGCTTCTGGCTCTCGACCGCATAGGCGTCGACATCGTCACGGGAGAAACCGTATTTGGTGGCGATCAGGTCGGCGGAGATGCCTTGCGGCACGAACCAGCCGGGCAGGCCGACCGAAGGGTCCATGAACCAGGCGCCGCCGGAGGCGCCCATACCGACGCGCGACATGGATTCGACGCCGCCGGCAATGACGATCTCATCGGCGCCCTGCGCGATCTTGGCGGCGCCGAGATTGATGGCGTCTAGACCGGAGGCGCAGAAGCGCGAGATCTGCATGCCCGGCGCCTTGGTGTCGTAGCCGGCCTCGAAGGCGGCGGCGCGAGGGATGACCGAACCCGCCTCGCCGACCGGATCGACGCAGCCGAAGATGATGTCGTCGACAGTGCCGGTGTCGAGCCCATTGCGGTCGCGCAACGCCTCCAGCGTCTTGGCGGCAAGCCGCACCGCCGGCACTTCGTGCAGCGATCCGTCTTTCTTGCCCTTGCCGCGCGGCGTGCGCACGGCGTCATAGACATAAGCGTCAGCCATTTCCTTGCTCCTTGGGTTTGCCTGATGTCGCTCTCAGAGAGAGCGGCCGATCAGCAATTTCATGATCTCGTTGGTGCCGCCGTAGATGCGCTGGACGCGGGCGTCGCGGAACATGCGGGCGATCGGATATTCATTCATGTAGCCATAGCCGCCATGCAATTGAAGACATTCGTCGACGACTTTTCCCTGCAGATCGCTGAGCCAGTATTTCGCCATCGACGCCGTCACCGGATCGAGGCCACCATTGATGTGGCGGGTGACGCAATCATTGTAGAAGACGCGGCCGATGGTGGCCTCGGTCTTGAGCTCGGCCAGCTTGAACTGGGTGTTCTGGAAATCGATGATCGCCTTGCCGAAGGCCTTGCGCTCCTTGACGTAGTCGATGGTCAGCGCCAGCGCCCGCTCGATCATGGCGATCGCTCCGGTGCCGATCTGCAGCCGCTCTTGCGGCAATTGCTGCATCAGTTGGATGAAGCCCTGCCCTTCTTCGTGGCCGAGCAAATTTGAGGTCGGCACGCGCACGTCGTTGAAGAACAGTTCCGACGTGTCGTTGGCCTTCAGGCCGATCTTGTCAAGGTTGCGGCCGCGCTCGAAACCCTCAACCTCGTCGGTCTCGACGACGATCAGCGAGGTGCCCTTGGCGCCCTTTTCCGGATCGGTCTTGGTGACGACGATGATGAAGTTGGCCAGCTGGCCGTTGGTGATGAAGGTCTTGGAGCCGTTGATCTTGTACTGGTTGCCATCCTTCTGCGCCCGCGTCTTGACGCCCTGCAGGTCGGAGCCGGCGCCCGGTTCGGTCATGGCGATGGCGCCGATCAGCTCGCCGGTGGCGAGCTTCGGCAGCCACTTCTTCTTCTGTTCCTCGGAGCCGTAGTGGAGGACGTAAGGTGCGACGATCGAATTGTGCAGGCCGATACCAAAACCGTCGACACCAACATGGCCGATGGCTTCGATGATGGCGCTCTCATGCGCGAAAGTGCCGCCCGAGCCGCCATATTCCTCCGGCATCGAGGCGCAGAGCAGGCCGGCGGCACCTGCCTTCAGCCAGCTCTCGCGGTCGACCATTTCGTTCTTCTCGAACTCGTCGTAGCGCGGCGCGATCTCCTCCGCCATGAAGCGGGTTGCCATGTCGTAGAGCATGCCGACCTCGTCCGCCGCCCAGGCGGGCTTCGGCAAAGAGAGCACTTCGGCTGGATTTGTCGCCACGATTTCCTCCGCGTTCCGACATTGTGGGCCGGCGCTGCCGGCCCGCCGAACCTAGAACGCTTCAGCAGGCAGCGCCATTAGCGTGTCCGCACCACTCGAAATACGAGCGAGGTGCGCCGAGGTCTCCGGCATGATCCGCTCCATGAAGAAGCGGGCCGTCACCACCTTGTTGTCGTAGAAAGACTGGGAGCCGTTGGCGCCGGTCTTGCCCTGTGCCGCCTTGGCCATCTGCGCCCACATATAACCCAGCGCCACGAGGCCGAAGAGATGCATGTAGTCGGTCGAGGCCGCACCGGCATTGTCGGGCCTGGCCATGCCGTTCTGCACCAGCCACATCGTTGCCGCCTGCAGATCGTTGAGGCCCTTCTTCAGCCCCTTGGTGAACGGCGCCATCTTCTCGTCAGCGCGGTTTTCCTCGCAGAATTCGCCGACCTCCTTGAAGAAGGCCTGGATGGCGCGGCCGCCATTCAGACCGAGCTTGCGGCCGACGAGGTCGAGCGCCTGGATGCCGTTGGCGCCCTCATAGATCATGGCGATACGGGCATCGCGCACGAACTGGCTCATGCCGTGCTCTTCGATGTAGCCGTGACCGCCGAACACCTGCTGGGCCATCACGGCGTGATCAAAACCCTTGTCGGTGAGCACGCCCTTGACCACCGGCGTCATCAGCCCGGTGTAGTCGTCGGCCGCCTGGCGGTCCTTGTCGTCGGCGGAGCGGTGGGCGATGTCGGACTTGATGGCTGTCCACAGCGCCAGCGCGCGACCAGCCTCATTGAAGGCCTTCATGGTCATCAGCGAGCGGCGGATGTCGGGATGGACGATGATCGGGTCGGCCTTCTTGTCGGGAGCCTTCGCGCCTGAGAGCGAACGGCCCTGCAAGCGGTCCTTGGCGTAGGCGACGGCGTTCTGGTAGGCGATCTCCGACAGTGACAGGCCCTGCAGGCCGACGCCGAGCCGCGCCTCGTTCATCATCGTGAACATCGCCTTGAGGCCGCCATTGGCTTCGCCGAGCAGCGTGCCTTCGGCCTCGTCATAATTCATGACGCAGGTCGAATTGCCGTGGATGCCCATCTTCTCCTCGATCGAGCCGCAGGAGAGCGTGTTTCTTGTCCCCGGATTGCCCGATGCGTCGAGCTTGAGCTTCGGCACGATGAATAGCGAAATGCCTTTGACGCCTTCCGGAGCGCCCTCGATGCGGGCCAGCACCAGATGAACGATGTTGTCCGACATGTCGTGCTCGCCGGCCGAGATGAAAATCTTCTGGCCCGAGATTTTGTAGGTGCCATCGCCATTCGGCACCGCCTTGGTGCGCAGCAGGCCGAGATCGGTGCCGCAATGCGGCTCGGTCAGGTTCATGGTGCCGGTCCAGGAACCCTCGACCATCTTCGGCAGCCATTTGGCCTTCTGCTCGTCAGTGCCGTGGGTGATGATCGCCGCGATCGCGCCCTGGGTCAGGCCCGGATACATCATCAGCGACATATTGGCCGATACCATGTATTCGGCGACTGCGGTGTGCACGGCATAGGGCAGGCCCTGGCCACCGAACTCGACCGGTGCCGCAAGCCCCATCCAGCCGCCTTCGCGATACTGGTCAAAAGCTTCCTTGAACCCCTTGGGGCGTCGTTACCGAGCCGTCGTCGTGGCGCACGCAGCCTTCCATGTCGCCGACACGGTTGAGCGGATGCATGACGTTTTCGGCGAGCTTGGCGCCTTCGGCGAGGATCGCCTCCAGCACGTCGGGCGTGGCGTCGGCAAATCCGGGAAGGTTGGAATAGCGCTGATAGCCCAGCACCTCGTTGAGGACGAACAGCGTATCCTGGACCGGAGCCCTGTATGTCGGCATGCTTTTTCTCCACCCTGCGGACCTGGTCCGAAAGCCCCCGAATTCATGTCAGGGCAGCATGCGGACCCGTGTTGAGGCGGAGATAGCAAAAATTGACGTTTGCGTAAACGTCAATTTTTTCGATGCGACAAGATTTCCGCCCCGCCCATGCTTGAGGAGCCTATCGGCGCAACTCCGTGCAGGCCAGCGCCAAGGGACCAATTGGGCAGATGAAGGACAACGAAAAAGCCGCGCGGCAAAGCCACGCGGCTTAGATAGTCAGAAATCCGACAGAGTCGGAACCGGCAGTTTAGCTCGCGACGCTCGCCTGCGGCGCCGTGCGCTCGGTCAACATCTGGCGCACCGCCGACATCGAGCCGGAGAGCTCGTTGATGGCGTCGTCGATCAGCGCCCGCTGCTTCTGCAGGCGGGCAAGCTGCTTCTCCGACTTGTCCAGCGCCAGCCGCAGCTGCTTGGTGTTGGAACCGGTCGGATCGTAGAGATCCATCATCTGCTTGACGTCGCGCAGCGAGAACCCGACCTTGCGGCCGAGCAGGATCAGCTTCAGCCGGGCCTTGTCGCGGCGCGTGTAGAGACGGGTCGAACCGTCGCGCTGCGGGTTGAGCAGGCCCTTGTCTTCGTAGAAACGCAGCGTGCGCAGCGTCACGCCGTATTTCTTGGCCATTTCGCCGATGCGGACGAGATCCTCACCGGCTTCGATAGATGCATTGTTGGTATTGGCCGCGGTCTCGCCGGCCGAGATAAGCTTCATGGTCACTGGCTTTCCCCGTCTGGTGGCGTCGCGGTCCTCGACCATGCGTCGCCTGACTGGAAGCGGGGGCGTGCTTCCGGCCGTGGTTTCGACAAACAAAATCGCAAACAGCACACTCAAATGCGCCTTTTACGTTTACGTCAATTCTATACCGATAGCCGCCTCATGACGCAAGGGGCGTTCTGAGAAGGTGCTTTATGCCGCAGCGCGGACGCCGACAGCCAACTTCCTTGCAACTTCTTAAGCTTGGTTAACGCGTTGTTTACCACGTTGGGGGAAATGTGGGCGCGTCGGCTACCCGTGTTTATCCTGTATCGAATTTTTCACGGTTTTTCGGAGCGCGGGTGAGACCCCCGGGAAGCTTGTCTTCCACCGTGGCATGGAAGCGCGGTCGCCTTCGTTCCGGCAGGGACTTGGGGAGCTGGTCGCAAGCCGGCCAATCTGAAAGACGGACGCACAGATGAACAGCAAGCGGTCCTATCTCGACACACTCAACGCCGGCAGGCAGCGCAGGCCGCAGACCACGCTCGAGCAATTGAACCGCTCGCTGGAGACGCTGGAACAGCGACTGGGGCAGACGCGCGAGGAGGTGACGGCGAGTCCCGCTCCACGCCAATACGGCGCCGACCCGCGCTATCCAGCCACCGATCCGCGCTCCCCCACTACGGAGCCGCGTTATCCCGCCACGCAACCGACCGCCCAGCAGCGCTGGTACGAGGACCCGCAGCCGCCAGCGCCGCGCCCGCAGAACCCGGCACCGGCTCCCGCCTTCGACCAGAACTACCAGGCCATCGCCCGCGACATCGACCGCGTGCGTGGCCAGGAAGACAGCGTCGCCATGGTCGGCAAGATCGCCGGCGAGTTGCGCGGCATGCGCGAGGAGCTGCGCCACCAGATGACGGCGGGCCTGCAGCGCGAATTCGATGCGCTACGCAAGGATATTGATCGCGCCTTCCAGGCGAACGCCAAGCCCGGCGCGGCAGGCAAGGGCAGCGCCGAACTCGGCGTCGAATTCGAACGGCTTTCCGGCGCCATCAAAACGCTATCGGAGAAGAGCGACGACAGAAGCGTCAACCTGCTGCGGCTGGAGCTCGAGCAGGTCAAGGCCGCGCTCGACACGCTGGCGCGCGAGGAGAGCGTGCAGAAGGTCGACCGCCGCTGGGACGACTTCGACCGCCGCTGGACGGCTTTCGAGGACCGCGTCGACGCCGACCAGCGCAAACGTTCCGACGATCCCGCCCTTGCGGCCCTGACCGACCGGCTGGAGCAGATCAGCAACGCCGTCAACAATTTACCGGAATCGCTGTCGCTGCGCTCGCTCGAGGAAAAGGTCCGTACGCTGGCCGGCGCCGTCGAACACTTCGCGGGCCAGCAGGACAATCGCGGCAGCGATACGCTTGCCATGATCGACGAGCGGCTGGACGAGATTTCCCGCGCCATCGTTGCCTCGACCGTGGCGGCACAGGCCAATTCGGTCGACCATGAAGCCTTTGAACGCATCGAAAAGCGGATCGACTCGCTTGCCCGGCAGATTGAGGAAGTGGCGCAGGACCACCCCGGCAATGCGGTCATGGATCGCCTGGGCACGCTGTCGAGTCGGGTCGACGAACTCGCCGGCCGCGCCAATTTGCCCGAACAGGCAATGGAACGGCTGGCCAAGCAGATCACCCTCATCGCCGACAAGATCGACCAGGCGCCGGCCATGCCCGATGCCGACTACATCTTCCAGGGGCTTGAGCAGCGCTTCGATGTGCTGTCCAGCATGATGGAACGCCGCCAGGGCGACGCCATCGAACAGGGCAACATGCTGTTTCGCGATCTCGAGCGGCGCCTGGACGAAGTTGCCGACCGGCTCGACCAGCGCATCGCGCCGCAAGTCGACAGCGCCGGCATCATGGAAGCCATCGATGCCCGCTTCACCGCACTCGCCACGCGCATGGAGACGCGCGCTCCCGATCCTGCCGGCGAAGCGGCGATCCGTGGACTGGAAAGCCGGCTCGAGGACATCTCCAGCCGGCTCGACGCATCGGCGGCCCAGGTGGCCGGTATCGATCCGGCGCTGATCCGCAGCCTGGAGGCGCAGGTCGCCGGCCTGTCCGCCCATCTTTCCAGGCCCAGCACGCCGCTGCCGGAATTCGAAGACATCAGCCCGCGCCTCAACGATATCGAGAAGACACTGGCCGGGACCCGCGATTCCATCCTCGGCGCGGCACGCGAGGCGGCCGAGAACGCGGTGCGTTCGCTGGCTGGGTCGAACGCCAACGCGTCAGCAGTTTCCGGGCTCGCCCAGGACCTGAAGACGCTGGAAACGCTGACGCGGCGTTCCGACGAGCGCAATTCGCGAACTTTCGAGGCCATCCACGACACGCTGCTCAAGATCGTCGACAGGCTGGGTTCGCTGGAGACCAACGAACCGTCCGAGGCGGTAAGCCAGCTTCTGGACACGCGCCAGGACGAGGCGGTCGGCAAGCGCCGTACACGGACCGCCAAGATGGCTGTCGAGGCGCCTTCCCTGGATATCGACGAGCCGATGCCGCTGACCGGCGACATGGCCGATCTCGACGGCCGCGCCGCCGCCATATTGGGCAACGAGCCGGGTTCGCGTAGCGACCCGGGGCCGCGTGGCGATTTCGGTACGCGTAGCGACCTGGGCACGCGCAGCGACCCGCGGGGTGACTTGGGCACTCGCTCGCCGGCGGAAGCCGCCGCTGCCGCCGCCATCGCCGCACTCGGCTCCGACACCATTGCCGAGAAAGACCAGCCGGCAGGCCGCAAATCGATGTTCGGCGGGCTGGCACGCGCCTTCAAGGGCAAGAAGGCGGCGGATGTTCCGCCGCTGGCCGGCTCGGCGCCAAGCGTCGACATACCGAGTGTCGATCTCGACGAGCCGCTCGATCCGAAAGTGGCCAACCGACCGCTGGAACCCGGTTCTGGCGCGCCCGATCTCAATGCGATCATGAAGCGGGTGCGCGACGAGCGCGGTCAGCCGGCCAAGCTGAGCGAAAGCGACGCCGCGAAATCGGATTTCATCGCTGCCGCGCGGCGCGCGGCGCAGGCTGCCGCCGCGGAGGCCGACGCCTTGAAGCGCCAGTCGACGGTGAAGGGGCCAGTGAAAGCGCTCAGGATCGGCGACCTGCTCAAGGCGCGACGCAAGCCGATCCTGATGGCCGCGGCGGCGATCATGCTGGCGCTTGCCGGCCTGCAGCTCGGCAAGGCGTTTCTCTCGGATCCGGCCCAGATGGCCAGCAACGACGCGGCACCAATCGTTGCCGCGCAGCCGGTGCAAACGGCATCCGTCGACACGGCTAGCCCGCCTAAGGCGGAAACTCAGCCGGCAGCAACGGACAGCGCACCGGCCCGTGCCGTCAGGCAGGCCGAACCGTCGGTGCCGGCAAGCAAGGACGACATGGCCGCGCAGCCCGTTATGGCCATGCCGTCGGACACGGATGCCATGGCGAATACGGCGCCGGTTGCAGAGCCCGCGGCTTCGGCCGCCTCTTCTGGCCCGAGCACTGACGCGATGGCTTCAGTCGCTCCGGCGCCAGCTGCGCCCATTGCAACGACCCCGATGGATGCGACGGCTTCAGAGCCGGCCGCTGTCACCGGCGGTGCGCAAGCGACGGATGCGGATGCCAAGCCGGTCGTGGCCGCGCCAACGGCGGCCAACGGGGCCACCTCCAAGGACACCACCGGTGCGGTTGCGCCGACGGATGCTCCTGCGCCGGCAGCGGCAGCCAAGTTCGACATTCCGGCCGATGCAGGCCCGGCCGCGCTGCGCGATGCCGCCGCCGGTGGCGACGCCAAGGCGCTGTTCGAGATCGGCTCGCGCTACGCCGAGTCGCGCGGCGTCAAGGAAGACATGGCGGCAGCCGCGAAATGGTACGAGAAATCGGCGGAACTCGGCTTTGCGCCGGCCGAATACCGCATCGGCAATTTCTACGAGAAGGGCATCGGCGTCGCGCGCGACATCAAGAAGTCGAAGACCTGGTACCAGCTCGCCGCCGAACAGGGCAACGCCAGCGCCATGCACAATCTGGCCGTGCTCTTCGCCATGGCCGCAGACGGCGTGACCGACAATGAATCGGCCGCGCACTGGTTCCAGGAGGCCGCCGACCTCGGCGTCAAGGACAGCCAGTTCAATCTCGGCATCCTCGCCGCCAAGGGCGTCGGCATGAAGCAGAACCTCGAGGAATCCTACAAATGGTTCGCGCTCGTCGCCAAGACCGGCGACAAGGATGCGGCCGCCAAGCGCGACGAGATCGCCAACGCGCTGCGGCCCGAGCAGCTCGAGCGGGCGCGCGCCGCGACCGAATTGTGGAAGGCCAAGCCGCTCAATGCGGCGACCAATTCGGCCGACATTCCCGAATCCTGGCAGGAAGGCACGCCGCAGACGACCGCCGGCATCGACATGAAGAAGGCGGTCAAGAACATCCAGCTCATCCTCAATAAGAACGGCTATGATGCCGGCGGCGCCGACGGCGTCATGGGCGAGAAGACCAAGAACGCGATCATCGCTTTCCAGACCGACAACAAGCTGCCGGCAACCGGCGCCGTCGATGAAAAACTGGTCCGGGCGCTGCTGGCGCGCAAATAACAGAGAAGCGTCGTTTCCACGACGCTCTCGCCACACATTTGCCTGTTAACTGATTGAGATATTTTTTGTTTCGGCGCGGCGACGGGGTTTGGCCCCGCTGCCGCGTCGGCGCAAGGAAAAATTGGCTTTTCGGTGCGAGACTGCTCAGAGCGGCTGTATTCGCCGACAGGCAAACTGATCGAGACTGACGGGTGGGCATCTATCTCCCGATTGCGGAAATTTCCGTCAACGTCTTCGTGCTGCTGGCCATGGGTGCGGCGGTGGGCTTCCTGTCGGGCATGTTCGGGGTCGGCGGCGGCTTCCTCATCACGCCGCTCCTGATCTTCTACAACATCCCCCCGGCGATCGCGGTTGCCACCGGCGCCAACCAGGTCATCGCCTCTTCCGTCTCCGGCGTGCTTTCGCATATGAAGCGCGGCACCCTCGACTTCAAGCTCGGCGGCGTGCTTCTGGCCGGCGGCATCGTCGGCTCCACCGCCGGCATCTACGTCTTTGCCTTCCTGCGCAGGCTCGGCCAGCTCGACCTGTTCATCTCGCTGCTTTATGTCGTGCTGCTCGGCACGGTCGGCGGCCTGATGCTGGTCGAGAGCATCAATGCGCTGCGTGCCACACGCAGTGGCGCCGCTCCGGTGTTGAAGAAATCCGGCCAGCACAACTGGATCCATCGGCTGCCGCTGAAGATGCGCTTCAGGGCGTCAAAACTGTTCGTCAGCGTCATCCCCGTGCTGGGCCTTGGTGCCGGCATCGGCTTCCTGTCGTCGATCATGGGCGTCGGCGGCGGCTTCATCATGGTGCCGGCGCTGATCTATCTGCTCAAGGTGCCGACCAATGTCGTTATCGGCACGTCGCTGTTCCAGATCATCTTCACGTCCGCCTACACCACGCTGGTCCACGCCACCACCAACCAGACGGTCGATGTCGTGCTGGCCTTCATTTTGATGGCGGGTGGCGTGGCCGGCGCGCAATATGGCGCCAAGGCCGGCCAGAGGCTGCGCGGCGAGCAGCTCAGGGCATTGCTGGCCTTGCTGGTGCTGGCTGTAGCGATCAGACTTGCCATCGATCTTTTCGTCACCCCGCCCAATCTCTATTCGCTGTCTGCCTTGGGCCTCAACTGATGACGGGCCGCAAAGCGTTCGCAACCGCCATTTTCCTGTCACTGCTTGCGGTCGTCGCACCTGCCAAGGCACAGACGCCGCTGCCGGAAGGCATCCAGATCGGGCTCTCCACCGACAATGTGTCGATCACCGCCGGCTTTTCCGGTGCCGACCTGACCATTTTCGGCTCGCTGGAAAACCCCGACCCGCTGGTCGCGCGCCAGGGCCGCTACGACGTCATCGTCGTGCTCGAGGGGCCACCCAAGCCGGTGGTGGTGCGCCGCAAGGACCGGGTGCTCGGCGTCTGGGTCAATCTCGATTCCGAAACATTCGAGAACGTGCCGATGTCCTATTCGGTGGCAACGACGCGGCCGCTGCAGGACATCACCGAACCGAACAGCTACAAGCAGCTGTCGCTCGGCGCCTCCAACCTCTACATGCAGCCGGCTGACGCCGGCGACAGCCCGGCGACGATCGAGGAGTTCACTACAGCCTTGCGCGAACGTAAGGCCGCCACCGGCCTCTACAGCGAGAATGTCGGCGGCGTGCAGTTCCTGTCACAGAACCTTTTCCGCGCCACTGTCAGGCTGGCGCCCAATGTGCCGGTTGGAACCCATAAAGCGCGCGCGTTCCTGTTCAAGAGCGGCCTGTTCATCAAGGAGAGTTCGGCCCAGCTCGAAATCCGCAAATCCGGTTTCGAACAGTCGATCTTCCGGGTCGCCCACAACTACTCCTTCCTCTATGGCGTCTTCGCCATATCGCTGGCCATGCTGACGGGCTGGCTCGGCAGGCTGATCTTCCGCAAGGACTGAGGCGCCCAAAAGGGGTTTCCCTTTCCCGCGTCATGCTATAGACCGCACCTCCCCGCCCAACGGGCAAGCACGCACAATTCAAATTCGGCAGAGCGGTCCGGTCGCCCGAAACCGCAGCGCACGCTTCTTCCGCGAGCGCCGATCCGCTGCCTGGCGCCAATGAGGAGGCTGCTTTGCGACCAGCATTCGCCGGTATCGATTTCGGCACGTCGAACTCCACGGTCGGCGTGGTCCGCAACGGGCAACCCCACCTCGTCGCGCTTGAAGACGGCCAGGTCACGCTGCCCAGTGCGGTATTCTTCAATTTCGAGGATGGCCGCATCTGTTTTGGCCGCCAGGCCATCGCCAACTACACCGACAGCGTGGACGGCCGGCTGATGCGCTCGCTGAAGAGCGTGCTCGGCAGCTCGCTGGCGCATGAAAAGACCCGCATCAAGGCGCGCTCGATCGGCTTCATGGAGATCATCGGCCTGTTCCTCGGGCATCTCAGGAAAAAGCTGGAAGAGGATGGCGGCGATCTGGTCGAGACCGTGGTGCTCGGCCGCCCGGTGCAGTTCGTCGATGACGATGCGCAAGCCGACGCCAACGCACAGAGCGACCTGGAAAAGGCCGCGCATGCCCAGGGCTTCAAGCACATCGCTTTCCAATTCGAGCCGATCGCCGCGGCGCTCGACTACGAGCAGAGGGTGACGCGCGAGGAGCTGGCGCTGATCATCGATATGGGCGGGGGCACGTCTGACTTTTCGGTCGTGCGCGTCTCGCCGGAGCGTGCCCGATCCCTCGACCGCAAGGACGATATCCTGGCCAGCAGGGGTGTCCATATCGGCGGCACCGATTTCGACCGGCTGCTCAGCATCGCGCATGTGATGCCGCAGCTCGGCTATTTGACCCCGACAAAGGACGGCAAGCGCAATCTGCCGGCCAGCTATTTCATCGATCTGGCGACATGGCAGCGCATCAACCTGGTCTACACCGCCAAGGCGATGACGCATCTGCGCCAGATCCGCTACGAGGCCGCGCGCGCCGATCTCGTCGATCGCTTCATCCACATTGTCGAGCACCGATACGGGCACGCGCTGGCGGCGTTGGTCGAAAGGGCCAAGATCGAGTTGACCGACCAATCATCGGCCGAAGTCGCGGTGAGGCTATCTGACGTGGCGTTCGCCGCCGAGATCACGCGCCAGGGGCTGGACGCCACGATCGCGCGGGACATCGAGCGGGTCACCGAAACGGTCGGACAGACGATCCGCGACGCGGAGGTCAAGCCATCCGACATCACCGCCGTGTTCCTGACCGGCGGCTCGACCGCGATCCCGCTGGCGAGACAACAAATCCTGTCGCTGGTGCCGCAGGCTTCCGTCATCGACGGCGACATGTTCGGTTCGGTCGGGCTTGGCCTGGCGCTGGATGCCCAGCGCAAGTTCGCCTAACTACGCTGAGCCGCTCCCAGCGGATTCGGTACCCAAATGTGCCTTGAGCGCCATCTGGGCCAGGCTTGCCTGGCGATCGCGATGGGTGATCATGGCGAAGTCGCGTTTCGGCAGTTCGATCGGCACGGACCGCAGGCTGCCTTCGGCAACGGCGCGCCCGACGACGAGTTCCGAAATGATGGTGGCGCCGGCACCCGCCTCGACCGCCTGGCGAACCGCCTCGTTGCTGGGCAGCACCAGGAACACCTGCAGGTCAGCAAGCGAAATCCCCTCACGCCGGGCCAGATCCTCCAGCACCTCGCGCGTGCCCGAACCGCCCTCGCGGATGATCCAGCGCAGGCCCCTGATATCTGGCCGGCCCGGCGAAATTTCGGTGATCTCGGGATGTGACGCAGCGACGACCAGCATCAGCCGGTCGGTGTCAACCTTGGCACGGCGCAATATGTCGGATTCGGTGCGCCCCTCGACCAGGCCGAGATCGGCGGTTCCATCCAGCACGCTGGCCTCGACCTGTCTCGTGTTGCCGATGCTGACGCTCAGGCGCACCGCGGGGTAGGCTTCGTGGAAAGACGCCAGCCGACGCGGCAGCCAGTAGCTGGCGATGGTCAGGCTGGCGGCGATCGAGAGGCTGCCGGCGACCGTCTGCGAGACATGCTCCAGCACATTGCGGGCTGCGGCGGCTCGCTCGAGCACGGCCTTGGCCTCCGGCAGGAAACGGTGACCGGTCTGGGCGAGTTCGATGTTGCGGCCGACTCGGTTGAACAGATGGACGCCGTGCTGCTCTTCAAGGGCGCGGATGGCGGCCGATGCCGCCGACTGGGAAATGCCCAAAAGCTCCGCCGCCTTGGTCATGTGGCCGCGTTCGGCGACGGCGACGAAAATGCGCAGTTGGTCCAGAGTCATGCGGGCATTAAGAACCAATATCGATCGAATTTACAAGAACAACTGATTAGACGGATCGATAGCTTTATTCTACTTTTTCAGGCGAAGTTAGAAAAAATTGGCCTTCAGGTCGCAGCGCATAAAATGATCGGGCGGTTCAGATCCCTGTTTGCCCATTGGGCCCGTGGCATGAGGCGGCGGCTGGCCGGCGATCGCTATCACCCTGAGGAGCATTACATGCGCGGCCCCGGGCCGAAGACGCGCGCCAAGTCCGCCGGCCGCGCGGGCACCACCAGCCCATGATCCACGAACCGCGCCGCGGCGCAAATTCGGCCCCATCGCAACGCCCGCTTGCCGACACGCGCGCGCCCGATGAAGGCGATGGCGTCGAGACCTCGCCAAGCGTTTCCGACAGCATCGCCAAGACGACCTGCTACATGTGCGCCTGCCGCTGCGGCATCGACGTGCACATCAAGGATGGCAAGGTCCGCTATATCAACGGCAACAAGGACCATCCGATCAATCGTGGCGTGATCTGCGGCAAGGGCAGTTCCGGCATCATGCAGCACTACAGCCCGGCCCGGCTGAAGAAGCCCTTGCTGCGCATCGGCCCGCGCGGTTCCGGCGAGTTCCGCGAGATCGAGTGGGAAGAAGCATTGGCGATCGCCACCGAACGGCTCTCGGCCATCCGCCGAACCGATCCCAAGAAACTCGCCTTCTTCACCGGGCGCGACCAGTCGCAGTCTCTCACCGGCTGGTGGGCGAGCCAGTTCGGCACGCCGAATTTCGCCGCCCATGGGGGCTTCTGTTCGGTCAATATGGCGGCGGGCGGGCTCTACACGATCGGCGGCTCGTTTTGGGAGTTCGGCGAGCCCGACTGGGACAACACAAGATATTTCATGCTGTTCGGCGTTGCCGAGGACCATGATTCCAATCCGATCAAGATCGGGCTGGGCAAGCTCAAGGCGCGCGGCGCCAAGGTGGTGTCGATCAATCCGTGCCGCACCGGCTACAATGCCATTGCCGACGACTGGATCGGCCTCCGGCCAGGTACCGACGGCCTGTTCGTCTTCGCGCTCATCCACGAACTGCTGAAAGCCGGCCGCGTCGATCTCGATTATTTGCTCCGCTACACCAACGCCCATGTCCTCGTCGTGCAGGAGCCCGGCGCCCCCGACGACGGGTTGTTCGTGCGCGACGCCGACGGAAATCCGCTGGCCTGGGACAGGGTGGCGAAGACCTCCGTCAAGGCAGCTGACCCGGAAGCAAAGCCGGCGCTGACCGGCAGCTTCGAAGTCGGCGGCCGCCGCTGCACACCGGTGTTCCAGCTGATCGCCGACCGCTACCTGGATGACAGCTACGCGCCGGATGCGGTCGCGGAGCGCTGCGGCATTGCCGCCGATACGATCCGCCGGATCGCCGCCGAACTTGCCCATGTCGCCTTCGAACAGGCTATCGAACTGCCTATCGCCTGGACCGACTGGGCCGGGCGCCGGCACGAGACGATCAAGGGCCGGCCCGTTTCGATGCATGCCATGCGCGGGATCTCAGCCCATTCGAACGGCTTTCACACCTGCCGCGCCATCCATCTGCTGCAAGTGCTTCTGGGCACGGTGGATGTCCCCGGCGGCTTCCGCTTCAAGCCGCCCTACCCCAGATCGGCGCCGCCGGGCCCGAAGCCGGCCGGCAAGAGCGTCAAGCCGATGACGCCACTCGACGGCATGCCGCTCGGCTTCGTCTGCGGGCCGGACGATCTGCTGGTCGATGAAGCCGGAACGCCGACCCGCATCGACAAGGCCTATTCCTGGGACGCGCCGCTGGCCGCCCACGGCCTGATGCACACCGTCATCCGCAATGCCTGGGCCGGCGATCCCTATAAGATCGACACGCTGATACTGTACATGTCGAACATGGCCTGGAATTCCTCGATGAACACCGTCGAGACCATTGCCATGCTGACCGACTATGACGAGGAGGGCCGCTACAAGATCCCCTTCATCATCTATTCCGACGCCTATTATTCCGAGACCGTGCCGTTCGCCGACCTCGTGCTGCCGGACACCACCTATCTCGAGCGCCACGACTGCATCAGCCTGCTCGACCGGCCCATCAGCCATGCGGACGGGCCGGGCGACGCCATCCGCCATCCCGTCGTCGAGCCAGACCGCGACGTCAGGCCGTTCCAATCGGTGCTGATCGAACTGGGTGCGCGGCTCGGCCTGCCCTGTTTCGTCAAGGACGACGGATCGGCCAAGTATGCCGACTATGCCGACTACATCGTCAATCATGAGCGCACGCCGGGCATCGGCCCGCTAGCCGGCTGGCGCGGCAAGGACGGCACAGCGATCGGCAAGGGCGACGCCAATCCGGACCAGTTGCAGCGCTACATCGACAATGGCGGCTTCTGGCACCACGATTTCACTGACGAGCAGCGCTACTATAAGATGGCCAACCGCTCCTATCTCGATTTCGCCGAGGGCATGGGTTTCATCACCAAGGCGGAACCGATCGTCTTCCAGCTCTACTCCGAGCCATTGCAGCGCTTTCGACTCGCCGCGCGTGGTCATGGCCGGGTGGTGCCGCCCGAGAGCGAACGCCAGCGCATCGAGACCTACATGGACCCGCTGCCGTTCTGGTACGTGCCGTTCGAGGAAGCGGCCGTCGACCTCGAAAAATATCCGCTGCATGCGCTGACGCAGCGGCCGATGCACATGTACCATTCCTGGGGTTCGCAGAATGCGTGGCTGCGGCAGATCACCAGCCAGAACCGGCTGTTCGTGCATCACCGGACCGGCGCCAGCCTCGGTCTGGTAGATGACGACTGGGTCTGGATCGAAAGCATCAATGGCAGGGTGAAGGGGCAGATCAAGCTGATCGACGGGGTGAACGAAAGCACGGTCTGGACCTGGAACGCGATCGGCAAGAGGCGCGGTAGCTGGGGCCTGAAAGATGATGCCGCCGAGAGCAATCGCGGCTTCCTGCTCAACCACATCATCGGCGACCAGACCTCGGCCGACAAGCAGGGCAAACGCTATTCGAATTCCGATCCGGTGACCGGCCAGGCGGCATGGTTCGACCTGCGCGTGCGCATCGTCAAATGCGCTGATGAGGAAGCTGGTTTCACCGAGCCGCAATTCGAGCGTTTCCACCTGCCGCCGCATTTCGAACCTTCGCCCGACACGCTTCGTTTCGGTGCCGAGTTTCGGCGAGCAAGAGAGGCGGCCGAATGACCTGTGTTCCAAGTCAAACCGGCAAAAAACTCGGCCTGGTCATCGATCTCGACACCTGCGTCGGCTGCCAGGCCTGCGTCACCGCCTGCAAGGAATGGAACACCGGTGGCCACATGGCGCCCCTGACCGACATCGACCCTTATGGTGGTAACGTCGACGGCGTCTGGTTCAACCGCGTGCACAGCTATGAGCACACGACCGAGATGGGCGGCCGCACCGTGAACTTCCCGCGCTCCTGCCTGCATTGCGAGACGCCGGCCTGCGTCACCGTCTGTCCGACCGGCGCCTCCTACAAGCGGGCATCGGACGGCATCGTGCTGATCGACGAGGACAAATGCATCGGCTGCAAATTGTGCAGCTGGGCCTGCCCCTATGGGGCGCGCGAGTTCGACAGTGATGTCGGCGTGATGAAGAAATGCACGCTGTGCATCGACCGCATCTACAATGACAATCTGGCCGAAGACGACCGCGTGCCGGCCTGCGTCGCTGCCTGCCCGACCAGCGCCCGCCATTTCGGCGATCTCGGCGATCCTCAGTCGGCCGTCTCGCAACTGGTGGCGGAGCGTGGTGGCGTCGACCTGATGCCGGAACTCGGATATCGCCCGACCAACAAATATCTGCCGCCGCGCGCCCACACCCAGCGCGCCGCATCGGTGCCGGCGAAGGCGCTGGAGCCAGTGCGGGCCGAAGGCGGCTTCCTCGGCTGGGTCGATCGCATGCTTTCGAACTAGCCCATGCATCCGGCCTACTCCGTCGTCTTTTTCACCACTGCCACCGGTGCCGGTTATGGGCTCCTCGCGCTGCTTGGCGTGCTCGGTGGGTTCCAGATCATTCCGCCCGATTTCTGGCTGGGCTTGATCGGCCTGGGGCTGGCGCTCGGCCTGATCGCGGCCGGATTGTTGTCTTCGACCGGTCATCTCGGCAGACCCGAACGCGCCTGGCGGGCGTTCTCGCAATGGCGCAGTTCGTGGCTGTCGCGTGAAGGCGTTGCTTCGGTCGCTACCTTCATCCCGGCGGGACTGTTCGGCATCGGCTGGGTGCTGCTGGGTAAAACCGGCGGATGGGTGTGCGCGGCCGGGTTGCTCGCGGCTGTTGGTGCGATCGTCACCGTCTGCACCACCGGCATGATCTATGCGTCGCTCAAGCCCATCGGCCAGTGGCACAGCCGCTTCACGCTGCCGGCGTACCTCATCTTCTCGGCGATGACCGGCAGTGTGCTTCTGAACGCACTATGCCAAGGTTTTGCGATCGGCTCGAAAATGCTTCTGGCGGCGTGCGTGCTGCTGACGGTGCTAGGCTGGGGCTGGAAACTCGCGACCTGGCGGCACAATGACCGGCTTGAGATCCCGACCACCGCCAACACCGCGACGGGGCTGGCCGGCGGCACGGTGCGGTCGCTGGAATGGCCGCACACCGAGGAGAATTATCTGCTCAAGGAAATGGGCTTTCGCATCGCGCGCAAGCACAGCGCGCGCCTGCGCCAGATCACGCAGGCTCTGGCCTTCTCCCTGCCCGTCCTGCTTCTCGCCGCCACCTTTGCCTTGCCCTGGCCCTTTGCGGCGGTGCCGTCAGTGCTCGCCGCGATCGTCCAGTTGGCCGGCATGCTGGTCGAGCGCTGGCTGTTCTTCGCCGAGGCGAAGCACACGGTTACCCTGTATTACGGCAGATAAGGCTGCTCAGCCGGGCCGCAGCATCGAGCGGGAGATGGCGAAGATGCGGTCTGCGCCAAGCATGTAGGCCATCAGCGATTCCAGGCGAAACAACCCGGCATAGGCGCGGTCGAGGACGTTGAGCGAACCGGTATAGGCGCCGAAGGCCGGCATTATCATGCGGCCGCCATCGCCGGCGAAGCAGCGCCGCCGCACCGAACGGCCGCGCTGGACGATGCGAGCACAGGGATGCAGGTGGCCTGCGATCTCGCCCTCGATGCGCACTTTCGACGGCTCATGCCGGAACAGCAGCGAACCGATAGCGAGTTCCCGCACGGTCTCACCTGGCAGATCGGCCGGCGCCTCCGGATCGTGATTGCCGGCGACCCAGAACCAGTCGCGGCCTGCCATCAGCGCTTCCAGCCGCTCGCGAAAACTCGCATGCATGCGCTCGGCGCCGCCACCATCGTGAAAGCTGTCGCCCAGGCTGATGACGATCGATGGCTGATAGTCCGCGATCACCGCCTGCAGCCGCAGCAAGGTCGCGCCGGTGTCGTAGGGCGGGATCAGCATGCCGCGCCTTGCCAGCGACGAGCCTTTTTCCAGATGCAGGTCGGACACCGCCAGAAGCCGGAGCTCCGGAAAATAGAGCACGCCGCGCGGATCGCAGACCGCACGTTCGCCGGCGATGCCGACAAGATCGGCCTCACCAATCAGCGATGTGCGCGCCAGCGAAAAATTCATTCCTCTACCATTCCCGGCCCCATGGCCTCCTCGACCAGTGTTGCGGCGTCCATCAGCAGTGTTTCATCGGCTTCACCGTTCACCGGCATCTTGCCGATTTCGAGCATGATCGGCACGGCAAGCGGCGAGATCTGTTCGAGATTCTTATGCATGATTCGACCCTGGATGCGCGATAGCATGTCGGCAAGTCTGCTGACATCGAGCAAACCGGCTGCCGCATCGGCACGCGTCGCCTGCAGCAGAATGTGGTCCGGCTCATGGCTGCGCAGCACGTCGTAGATAAGGTCGGTCGACACGGTGACCTGGCGGCCGCTTTTCTCCTGGCCCGGATGGCGTTTCTCGATCAGTCCCGAAATCAGCGCACAATTGCGGAAGGTGCGCTTGAGAAGCCAGCTGTCGGCCAGCCAGGCTTCGAGGTCGTCGCCCAGCATGTCCTCGTCGAACAGCGCGCCGAGCGACGGCTTCCGGGCTTTGAACATGGCGCCCATATCGCCCAGCGACCATATGGCCAAGGCATAGTCGGTGGCGACAAAGCCGAGGGCCTGGCGCCCGCCCTGTCGAGACGGCGGGTGAGCAGCATGCCCAGCGTCTGGTGCGCCAGCCTGCCTTCGAAGGGATAGGCGACCAGATAATAGCGGTTGCCGCGTGGAAAGGTCTCGATCAGCAGATCATCGCGCTTGGGCAATACCGATTTGTCGGCCTGGAATCGCAGCCAGTCGGCCACTTGCTCCGGCAGCTTCTTCCAGCGCTGTGGGTCGTCCAGCATGATGCGGACCTGCTCGGCAAGGTAGGTCGAAAGCGGGAACTTGCCGCCGCCATAGTAAGGCACCTTGGCATCGCTGCCGGGGGCATTCGACACGAAGCATTCATTCTCGCGAATACCTTCGAAGCGCAGCACCTTGCCGGCGAACATGAAGGTGTCGCCATGCGTCAGCGTTTCGAGAAAAGCCTCCTCGATCTTGCCTAGGACCGCGCCGCCACGCGAAGCCGAGCCCTTGCTGCCGGCTTTGACGTAACGGACGTTGAGCGCCGGCACTTCGATGATGGTGCCGACATTCAGCCTGTATTGCTGGGCAACGCGCGGGTTGGAGACGCGCCAGAACCCATCCTTGTTCAGGCGGATACGGGCATAGCGCTCGTAGTTCTTCAGCGCGTAGCCGCCGGTGGCGACGAAGTCGATGACGCGGTCGAAGGTCGGCCGGTCGAGACTTGCGTAGGGTGCCGCCGTTCGCACTTCCTCGAACAGATCATCGGCGCGGAACGGTGCTCCGCAGGCACAGCCGAGCACATGTTGCGCCAGCACATCGAGGCCGCCATTGACCAGCGGCGGCGTATCCTGCGCCCCGAGATAGTTAGCGTCGAGCGCTGCCCGGCATTCCAGCACTTCGAAGCGGTTGGCCGGGATGAGGATCGCCTTGGACGGCTCGTCCATGCGGTGATTGGCGCGGCCGATGCGCTGCGCCAGCCGGCTGGCGCCCTTCGGCGCGCCTACATGCACCACGAGGTCGACATCGCCCCAGTCGATGCCGAGATCGAGCGTCGATGTCGCGACGATGGCACGCAGCGCATTCTCACCCATCGCCTTCTCGACCCGGCGGCGCTGACCGACATCCAGCGAGCCATGATGCAGCGCGATCGGCAGGGTGTCCTCGTTGACCCGCCACAATTCCTGGAACAACAGCTCCGCCTGGCTGCGGGTGTTGACGAACAGCAACGTCGTCTTGTGGCGCTTGATCTCGCGATAGATCTCCGGCGTGGCGTAGCGCGCCGAATGGCCCGCCCACGGCACACGCTCTTCGGAATCGAGGATGGAGATTTCGGGTTTCGCGCCTCCCGTGACGACGATCAGCTCGGACATATCACCCGGCGGATTCTGGCTGACCAGCCAGCGCCGCAACTCGTCCGGTTCGGCCACCGTCGCCGACAGGCCGATTGTCTGCAGGCCGGGCACAAAGCTGCGCAACCGCGCCAGGCCGAGTGCCAGCAGATGGCCGCGTTTCGACGTCACCAGCGAATGCAATTCGTCGAGCACGACATAGCGCAGGTCTTCGAAGAAGCGCCTGGCATCGCCAGCCGCTATCAGCAGGGCAAGTTGCTCGGGTGTGGTGAGCAGGATGTCGGGCGGCACCAGCTTCTGCCGCTGGCGCTTGTGTGAGGGCGTGTCGCCGGTGCGCGTCTCGATAGTCACAGGCAGACCGATCTCTTCCACCGGCTTGGCGAGATTGCGCTCGATGTCGACCGCCAGCGCCTTGAGGGGCGAGATGTAGAGCGTGTGGATGCCGCGCTGTCGCTGGCCTGGTTTTCGCCTTGGCCGGACTGCCAGTTCGGTCAACGAAGGCAGGAAGCCGGCCAGCGTCTTGCCGGCTCCGGTCGGTGCGATCAGCAGCACCGATTGGCCGCTTTGGGCCTTCGCCAACAATTCGATCTGATGGGCGCGCGGCGACCAGCCTTTCTCGCCGAACCATCTGACGAATGGCTCGGGCAATGCAATGGCGGCATTCTGCTCGGCAAGGCGCGGCTCAACTGTCACGAGCCAGAGGTAGCGCGGCCGTGGGCAATCGCCAAGGAAAATCGGAACAAAAGGGGATCGTTGGCGTTCCTCGCCCCGTTTACGGGGAGAGGATGCCGGCAGGCAGGTGAGGGCAGCGCCAGCGATCACAAATTGGGTGTTGGCGCGATCACTCGCAGGCTCGCGCTGCCCCTCATCCGCCTGCCGCTACGGCGAACCCTCCATAAGGGGAAAACTGTTACCTATGTATCCGGTTCAAACTGTTACCCATCTATCGGCTGGACAGAGGCTTACGGCCTTCGAAACCCCGTCGGCCCGCCGTAGAGATAGCCTATGCGGGCAATGGCGTCCTTCAGCCCTTCGCGCGAGACCAGCATGGTGTGGCCGTTGGCGTGGATCATGGTCTCGGCGTCGGTCATGACGGCGACATGGCCCTTCCAGAAGACGAGGTCGCCCCGGCGCAATCCGGCATGGTCCGGGCCAGGCTCAAGGGGCTCGCCGATGCTTGCCGCCTGCATGTCGGAATCGCGCAGCACGTCCCTGCCGGCCATGCGCATCGCCAGTTGCACCAGACCCGAGCAATCGATGCCGAAGCCGGAAGCGCCACCCCACAGATACGGTGTTCCAAGAAATGTCTCGGCAACCGCGACATAGTCAGCGGCAACTTCGCCGATTGGCCTGAGGTGACCAGCGATGAGAGCCTGGCCGGAAGGCAGGACGGCATAGTGCGTGCCGCGCGTCTCGGCGGCGCCCGTCACCGTCACCGTCGATCCCATCGACAGCTGTCCCGCGACTGGAAAGCGCAGATCCGGACCGGGATAAAGGAAGGTGCGCGGCACCGAAACAATATGGGTGGGCGCAGGGTTTCGTCCGCCCAGCATGGTGTCGGCGACATAGCCGACATAGCCGTCGCGTTCGGCCTGGATCCAGGCCCAGCCTTCGGCGACCTCGAAGACCAGGACATCGTCGCCGAACAGGAGCTGCGTGTTGACACCGGCATCAGGCCGCGGCGCCTTGCGGACATCGGCGACCGACGCGGTGATCCGCGCCGGACGGCCGCTGACAAAACGGTCGGCGGTAACCTCACCTTTCAATCTTGCATCGGCAAGATCGGAACGAAAGGCGTGAAGGCGGGCATCCCTGGCGGTCAAATCACTAACTCGGTCTAATGGCTAATTGGTCAGATGGGCAGTTCGTGCGCCCTGGCGATGATACCATCGCCGAAGCGCTCGACAAAGAGCGCGCCCTCGACCGTGCGCTTGATCAGCACGTTGCGCTTGTCGAGTTCGTCGCGATGGCGCGACACCAGCTTCAGCGCGCCCATCGTGTCGAGCGCGCGGGTGATGACCGGCTTGGTGACGTTGAGGCGGGCGGCGAGCCCGCGCACCGTGTGCGGCGGCGGATCGAGATAGATGGTGAACAGGATGGCCGTCTGGCGCATGGTCAGGTCGGGCGCGTCGTCGCGCACCTGCGACAGCATCACTTGCTGCCACAGTCGCAAGGCCTGGCTTGGGCGCATCGCAATCGACATCACGCCAGCATGACGGCAAATTGTTTCGGTTCCGTTTCAGTTTCAGCGATTTGCCGGCTCTGCTTGCGGCCCCAAATCAGCCGAAGCGTGTCGAGATGATCCGCTCCAACGCCCGAATGCCTTGCGCCTCGCCACCGGAAGGACCGTATGGGCGATCAGCGGGATTCCAGGCGAAAATGTCGAAATGCGCCCAGCTCGCCGTCTTCTCGACAAAGCGCCTGAGGAACAGCGCCGCCGTGATCGAACCGGCGAAACCGTCCGTGGTGACATTGTTGATGTCGGCGATCTTCGACGACAGTTTCGCCTCATAAGGCCGCCACAGCGGCATGCGCCACAGCGGATCCTCGACCGCCAGCGATGCCGCCGCCAGCTCCGAGGCCAGTGCGTCGTCACCGGTGTAGAAAGGCGGCAGATCAGGGCCGAGCGCGACACGGGCGGCTCCGGTCAGCGTCGCCATGTCGACCAGGAGCTGCGGCTCCTCGTCGTCGGCCAGCGCAAGCGCGTCGCCGAGCACGAGCCGCCCTTCGGCGTCCGTGTTGCCGATCTCGACAGTGATGCCCTTGCGGCTCACCAGCACGTCACCCGGCCTGAAGGCATTGCCGGCAATCGAGTTCTCGACCGCAGGGATCAGCACGCGCAGCCGCACGTTCAGCCCGGCGGCCATGATCATCGAGGCGAGGCCAAGCACGTTGGCCGCGCCGCCCATATCCTTCTTCATCAGCAGCATGCTGGACGACGGCTTGATGTCGAGACCGCCGGTGTCGAAGCAGACGCCCTTGCCGACCAGTGTCACCTTCGGCGCGCCCGGTTGTCCCCAAATCATGTCGATCAACCGCGGCGCGCCTGATGAGGCACGGCCGACGGCATGGATCATCGGGAAATTCTGCGTGAGCAGATCGTCGCCCTTGATGACGGAGATTTCCGCCTTGTGAGCCGCGGCCAAAGTCCGCACCGCCTTCTCCAGATCATCCGGCCCCATGTCGCTGGTCGGCGTGTTGACCAGGTCGCGGGTCAGAAAGACGCTATCGGCGATGCGGCGTACGCGCGCCGCGTCGACACCGGTCGGCAGGTCGAAGCGCAGCACCTTGCCTGACTTCTTGCCGTAACGGGTAAAGACATAGCCGCCGAGCGCCAACGCGAGTGCCGCGAGTTCCGGCTCGGCAGGCATCGAGGCGAAATGCCAGTCGCCTTCCGGCAGGGTTTTCGACAATGCGCCGAGAGCAAGCGCGCCCTCGCCGTCGCCAATGCCGAACAGCGCGCCGGCAAGCGCACCGTTTTCGCCGGGCACGGCCAGCGTCCTGCCTGCCTCGCCGGAAAACCCGTTGGCCCTGGCCCAGCTGACAACAGATGGTGCAAGGCCCGCGGCCTCCAGACCGTCCCGGGCCACCAGATGCACCGGCAACGCGCCTTGCAATTTCTTCTCGACGAGTTCGACAGGCATTCGATGTTCTCCTGCCGACCCCAAGCCGAGTCGGCGTTTCTTAACCGTCCGTTAGGGTTAACAGAATATTTCTGCGGGAGGGAAGATGGCCACGCAATGGCCGCGCGCATGAATGGAGGCTTAGAGTGTAATGCCGACCAACCGGACACTGAATTCCAGGGGAAAACGGCTCGTCACCATGGCCCTCATGCTGGCACTGGCGGCGGGCGTCGCCGGTTGCGGAACCAGCAGAATGACCACCGGCTCGATCGGCCGCACCGGCGGCAAGCCTCTGGAGACCATGTCGGCGGGAGAACTGCACAATGCCACGGCCGCTCTTGGCCAGTCCTATTCCAAGAACCCCAACGACAAGCGCATAGCGACCAACTTCGCGGCCGCGCTGCAAATGGACGGCGATGCCGACCAGTCGCTTGCCGTGATGCGCAAGCTGGCGATCGCCTACCCCAAGGACCGCGACGTGCTCGCCGCCTATGGCAAGGCGCTGGCCGCCAATGGCCAGTTCGAGGCAGCCCTCGACGCCGTACGCCGCGCACAGACGCCGGAATATCCCGACTGGAAGCTGGTGTCGGCGGAAGCGGCCATCCTTGATCAGATCGGCCAGAAGGACCAAGCGCGCCAGCTCTACCGCAAGGCCCTCGAACTCAAGCCGAACGAGCCCTCGGTGCTCTCCAATCTCGGCATGTCCTATGTGCTGGAGGGGGATCTGCGCACCGCCGAGACCTATATGCGTTCGGCCGCCCAGCAGCCCGGCGCCGACAGCCGTGTGCGCCAGAACCTGGCATTGGTAGTCGGCCTGCAGGGACGCTTCGACGAGGCCGAGAAGATCGCCTCGCAGGAACTGTCGCCCGAACAGGCACAGGCCAATGTCGCCTATCTCAGGCAGATGCTGGCCCAGCAGAATGCCTGGAGCCAGCTTAAGGATCAGGACAAGTCGAAGCCGGCAACCAACTAACACAGCGATTTCGCCAACAGAAGAAAGCCGCGCTGCATGCAGCGCGGCTTTCGCATTTGTGCAGGGATTGCCGTGTCTCTTACTGGCTGGACGGCGCAGCCGCTCCGGAATGATCGCCGAAGATGCCGCGCTGGCTGACCTGGATGCCGGCAGGGCCCAGGATGATGGCGAAAAGCACCGGCAGGAAGAACAGGATCATCGGAACGGTGAGCTTGGGCGGCAGGGCGGCGGCCTTCTTTTCGGCGGCGTTCATGCGCATGTCGCGGCTTTCGGCGGCGAGCACGCGCAGCGCGTGCGCCACGGGCGTGCCGTAGCGCTCGGCCTGGACGAGCGCCTGCGACACCGATTTGACCGATTCCAGACCGGTACGGCTTGCAAGATTCTCATAAGCCTGCTTGCGTTCCTGCAGATAGGAGAGCTCGGCGTTGGTCAGGATGAATTCTTCCGCCAGCGCTACCGACTGCGCGCCGATCTCGTCGGCGACCTTGCGCAGTGCTGCCTCCACCGACATGCCCGACTCCACGCAGATCAGCATCAGGTCGAGCGCATCCGGCCAGGCCATCTGGATCGACTGCTTGCGCTTGGTGGCACGGTTGTTGACATAGATGACCGGTGCGTAGAAGCCGCCATAGGCAACGAGGATGCAGACGAACAGCCGGATGACCAATGGTTTGTCCGGCAACCCGCCGAGCACGAATATGTAGACCAGAGCCAGTGCGAAGCCGACAAAAGGCAGCACCAGACGGAAGAAGAGAAACCGCGTCAGCGGGTTCTGGCCCCTGAAGCCGGCGACCTTGAGCTTCTGCAAGGTGCTCTCGTCGGCCAGGGCGCGCCGCAGGTCGAGGCGGTCGACGATGTTGCGCATGCCGACCGACTGTTGCTCGCGCAGACCCTTGCGGCGGCGATCGGCCTCGGTCGCAAGCCGCGCGCGCTGCTTGGCGCGAAGCTCGTCGCGCTCCAGCGCGACCGATTTCATGCGCGCCTTGAGCTGGCTGCCACCAAACGCCGGCAACAGCGTAAAGACGGTCGCGAACACGGCAATGCCGACCAGCAGTGCGATCAGCAGCGTCGGATCAGTCAGCGATTTGATGACTTGTTCGGTCATGCCGTGGTCCTAGACTTCGAAGTTCATCATCTTGCGCATCACCAGAATGCCGATCGACATCCAGACGGCGGCACAACCCAGGATAAGATTGCCGACGCTGGTGTTGAACAATGGCATCAGGTAGAGCGGGCTCGAAAGGTAGACTAGGAAGGCGACGATGAAGGGCAGCGCGCCGATGATGGCAGCCGACGCCTTCGCCTCCATGGACAGCGCCTGGACCTTGGCTTTCATCTTCTTGCGATCACGAAGCACGCGCGAGAGGTTGCCCAGCGCCTCGGACAGATTGCCGCCGGCCTGCGACTGGATCTGGATGACGATGCCGAAGAAACTCGCCTCGGTGCACGGCATGGTTTCGGGCATGCGCAAGGTCGCATCGGGGATGGACAGGCCCATCTGCTGCGAATCGACGATGCGGCGAAACTCGGTCTTCACCGGCTCGGGGGATTCGTTGGCGATCAGGCGTATGGCATCGTTCAGCGGCAGGCCGGACTTGACCGCGCGCACGATGATGTCGAGGGCGTTTGGAAATTCGTTGAGGAATGCCTTGACCCGGCGCGTGCGGCGAAACGAGACGAACCAGCGCGGCAGGCCGAGCGCGCCGGCCAAAAGCACGCCTGGTACAACAATCAGCGGCGCCCCGGCCACGAAGGCGACCACCGCCAGCGCTATGCCGCATATGGCGGAATAGATGTAGAAACGTTCGATCGAAACCTTCATGCCGGCCTGGCGAAGCTGGGCTTTCAGTGGCGGCTTCTTGACGGCGTTGTCCTTGGTTTTCTGCTTCTCGTCGAGGTCCTTCAGCGAATCCTGCACCGATTTACGGCGCTTGGCCGCGTCCGCCGCACGGTCGCGCGTGGCCTTGACGATGGAACGGTCCGTCTCCGCGGCCTTGATCGTTTCAAGCCGCTTGCCTGCCTGTTTCTCATTGCTGATCTGGGTGAACAGGAATGCATAGGCGACCGCGCCGGCGCTGAAGCCGGCGAGCACGACAAACGCCAATACGGTGCCGTCAATTCCAAACATCGACCAGAACCTTCACGCCAGCGGATACCTCAGTCAGCACGTTTCTCCATCGCCTCGAGCGCGGTGGCGAGGCGCTGTTCCTCGCCGTAGTAGCGAGCCCGGTCCCAGAAATGCGGGCGGCCGATGCCGGTCGAAACGTGTTCGCCCAGCAGCCTGCCGTTGGCGTCCTCGCCCTTGATGTTGTAGAGGACGAGATCCTGGGTGATGACGACGTCGCCTTCCATCCCGATGACCTCGGTGATGTGGGTAATGCGGCGCGATCCGTCGCGCAGACGCGCCGCCTGGATGATCACGTCGATGGAGCCGACGACGATTTCACGAACGGTTTTCTGCGGCAGCGAATAACCGCCCATGGCGATCATGGATTCGATGCGGTTCAGGCATTCGCGCGGACTGTTCGAGTGGATCGTTCCCATCGAGCCGTCATGGCCGGTGTTCATCGCCTGCAGAAGATCGAACACTTCGGGTCCGCGCACTTCGCCGACGATGATGCGCTCGGGCCGCATGCGCAGGCAGTTCTTGACCAGGTCGCGCATCGTCACTTCGCCTTCGCCTTCGAGGTTGGGCGGGCGGGTTTCCAGGCGCACGACATGCGGCTGCTGCAGTTGCAGTTCGGCCGAGTCCTCGCAGGTGATGACGCGCTCCTCGCGGTCGATATAGTTGGTCAGGCAGTTGAGCAGTGTCGTCTTGCCCGAGCCGGTACCGCCCGAGATGACGATGTTGCAGCGAACGCGGCTGATGATCTTGAGGACCTCGGCTCCCTGCGGGGATATGGCGCCGAACTTGACCAGCTGATCGAGCGTCAGCTTGTCCTTCTTGAATTTTCGGATGGTAAGTGCTGCTCCATCGATGGAGAGCGGAGGGGCGATGACGTTGACGCGGGAGCCGTCGGGAAGGCGTGCGTCGCAGATCGGGCTGGATTCATCGACACGGCGGCCGACCTGGCTGACGATGCGCTGGCAGATGTTGAGAAGCTGCTGGTTGTCGCGAAAGCGAATGCCGGTCTGCTCGACCTTGCCGTTGACTTCGATGTAGACGTTCTTCGACCCATTGACCATGATGTCGGCGATGTCGTCGCGGGCGAGCAATGGCTCGAGCGGCCCATAACCAAGCACATCGTTGCAGATGTCATCGAGCAGTTCCTCCTGCTCGGCAATCGACATCGCGAAGTTCTTGATCGCGATGATGTCGTTGACGATGTCGCGGATTTCCTCGCGCGCGCTTTCGGGTTCGAGCTTGGCGAGCTGCGACAGGTCGATCGTGTCGATGAGCGCGGAGAAAACCTGGCTCTTGGTGTCGTAGTAGGTTTCGCTCTTTTCGCGACCTCGCTTCGCCTCCGGCGCGATGGGCGGCGCCTCGACCGCGCGGCGCGCGGGCGGCGCGACAGGGGCGCTTGGCTGCGGCGGCGCCGCGGGACGGGCGGCCAGAACCGCCGTGTCCGCCGAACCCGCGGGCGGCGGGGCGACCGGCGCCGGTGCTGGCTGGCGGAATTCCGGCGTGAACCGGTTGCCGTCGTCGTTGCCTCTTTTACCGAACATGATCGACTACCGACCCCACTGCGTCACTTCTTGTTTCGCGAGAGCTTGCCGAGCAGACTGCCCAGGCCAGCCTTCTTTTTCGCCCGGATTTCGCTGCGCCCGGTCAGCACATGAGCAATATCATTGATCATGGCCACGACCGGATTCTTGGCATCCATCTCGCCGAGCATACGACCGTTGTTGGCGGCATTGCCGAACAGCAACGGATCGAAGCCGATGACCGACATCGGCGTCAGGCCGAGCGGCTCGGCGAAATCGCTCGGTGAAATTTCTGGCCGTTTGGGAATGCCGGCCTGGTTGATGATCAGCTTCGGTGGCGGATCGTTGGGGCGAAGCCGCTTCAGCATGTCGACCAGGTTCTTGGTGTTGCGCAGATTGGCCAGTTCCGGCGTCGCCGTGATGACGATCTCGTCGGCCTTGACCAGCGTGTTCTTGGCCCAGCCCGTCCAGATATGGGGAACGTCCAGCACCAGAAGCGGAACGCTGCGCTGCGCGGTATCGACAAGTTGCGCAAAGGCATCGGGATCGAAGTCGTAGACGCGTTCCAGCGTCGAGGGCGCCGCAAGCAACGACAGGTGCTCGGCGCATTGGGTCAGCAGCCGGTCGAGATAGACTTCGTCGATGCGTTCAGGCGAGAATACCGCTTCAGCGATGCCCTGTGCCGGATCCTGGTCGAAATTGATGTTGGCCGTGCCGAAGGCGAGGTCGAGGTCGGCAACAACGACCTCGGACTTGAACAGGGTGGACATTGCCCAGGCTACATTGTGGGCGATGGTGGAAGAGCCGACGCCGCCCTTGGCGCCAACGAAGGCGACCGAACGGCCGAGCGGTTCGGCCTCCGGATCGACGAAGATCGACGACACGACACTGACGATGTCGGCCATCGACACCGGCGCGATGACATATTCGGAGATGCCGGAGCGGATGAGCTCGCGATAGAGGCCGACATCGTTATAGTGGCCGATCACCACCACTTTCGAGGATGGATCACAGTATTCCGAGAGCTGGGCGAGCTGCTCCAGCAATTGCTTGGGTTCGCTGCGTGACTCCAGCAGGATCAGGTTCGGCGTCGGCGCCGACTGATAGAACTCGATGGCCGTGGCAACGCCGCCCATATGGACCTTGAGATGCGCCTTGGTCATGCGGCGGTCCTCGCCGGCGCGCTCGACCGGATTGGCAACGCCTTCAGTCTCGCAGAATGCCTGGATCGAGATGCGCGGAACCGGACGCAATGCCTGCATCGCGGCGATGTCCTGCGGCGAGGTATCACCGCCGTCCACGGTGGCGTCATAGGCAAGGTTGCTCATGGTCATGCTCTTTCCGTGGCTTCTCTTCCTCGAGGGCTCGGCTCAGTACGTCACTTCCGAATTGCCGAGGAATTCATCCGAAATACCCCTGCTGCGGTAGACATCGATCACCGCACCACGATTTTCCGCGTCGATGGTGGTCTGCTTGCGCGGTCCGAGCAGGTCGGACGGGTTCGCGACCTGGGCGGCAAGATTGTTCTGATAGGAACAGCCGAAGTCGGCATAGTGCTTGTTTTCCGACGTATCGACCAGATCGTCGGGCCAGCGTCCGCATTTGTCGGTCTGGGCTCTCACCGCGATAAAGGAGACGCGAACCGGGGCTGATGTCTCGCTCGATCCAGCCTGATAGGAGACCACGACGATGCGGTTGCGCTTAATGCCGCTGGCGACCGCCAGCCTGGCGAAATCACGGCCGGCCGCCGTCGCCGCGACCTGATTGGCAGATCCGCTGGGAATCTGGATCGTCAATGTCGGCGCGGCACTCTTGTCATAGCCGTCGAGGAAACCGAGCAGCGTGTCGCGCTGCGAACCGGTCATGCCGCGGTCGCCAGCACCGACGGCTAGGTCGATCTTCTGGTTCTTCTCGGCAATGACGATCGGGTGGTTGGTGCGATAGTCGTCGGGGATGGCGCCGACGGTGATGCTGTCACGCTGGGCACAGCCGGCCAGCAAAGCCGTCACCGCCACCGCCAGGATCGGCAGCGCTCGCATCGTCATAGCGATGGTCCTTGTCTTCAACGCTGACTGAGACATGTCCGCTTCCTCATTCACTTGTAGATGAAGCCGACAACGCCGTGGTACCGGCCGTTGGGCTTGTCGGTCTGCATGGTGCCGTAGACGCGATTGACCTTGCCAAGGAACATGCCGGCGCCGTCGCTCGGAGGATTGAAATTATCGTCCGGCTTGGCGAGATCATTGCGCGCCACCGGCTTCGTCAGATAGGGCGTGATGATGATGACGAGCTCACTTTCGTTGCGCACGAAGTCCCTGCTGCGGAAGAGCGCTCCAAGCACGGGAATCTTCGTCAGTCCCGGCAAGCCGTTGACGGACTGCCTGACATCATCGCGAACCAGGCCGGCGATCATCATGGAACCGCCGGAGGGCAGTTCGACCGTCGTATCGGCAAGGCGCTTGCGTAACGACACAATATTCGTGCCAGGGCTCGTCACGCCATTGGAAAGCGACACGGATCCTTCGGTCGTCGGCTCCGAAACCGAGGTTCTGACCTTCAGGCTGATGCGGCCGGGAGACAGCACGACCGGCTGGAATTCCAGGCCGATGCCATACTCGATCTTCTCGATGGTATAGGTTGTCAGGCCAGTCTGGTTGTCGGTGGATACGTTCTGGGAGACGCCGCTCACCATGTTGTACTCGCCACCGACTTTGAAGGTCGCCTTCTCGCCGGATACGGCGGTCAAGGTTGGCTCAGCCAGCGTCTTCATGACCCCGGACTCTTCCATGGCGTTGATATAGGCCTTCAGTGACGAGTTGCCGATGCTGAGGCCCGAATTCGACAGCGCCTTGCCCAATCCCGTGAAATTGTCGCTGATCGCACCATAGCTGATACCATTGCTGCCGCCGTTGCCGATCATGTTGACACCGAGCTGTTTCATTACCGAGCGGCTGACCTCGGCGACGGTAACCTTCAGCGTGACTTGGTCGTCACCAATGATCTGCAGCAGATTGACGATCTTGCTGGTACGGCGTTGCTGGTCGGGGTTGTTGATGTCGACACCGCTTTGGGCCGAGCCGCCTGCCGCGGTCTGCGAATATTGTCCGGTCGTCGCCTCACCGCCCGATACGAAGATCGTCGCAAGGTCGACCGCGCGTTTGGCGTCCAGCGGCGTATCGACCGTTCCTGTCAAGACGACGTTGTCGTTCAGCAGTTCCACCTTGATGTCCGAGGTCGGAATGAAGCGCTTGATGTAGTCTTCCAGGCCCGCGACGTCGCGTTCGACGGCCAGATCCAGGCTGGCGATCTGTTCGCCGTTCGGACCGAAGACGAAAATGTTGGTCTCGCCGACCGCCTTGCCGAACAGGTAGATACGCCTTGCGGTGCGGGTCACCGCATCGGCTACGGTCGGATTGGCGACAAGAATGTCGTAGGCATCGCTGGGCAGGTCTATGACCACTGATTTGTTGAGGCCGAGCTTGACCCGCTGGCTGGCGGTCGTGGCCGTCACATGCGTGCTCTTCGCCTCGACAACGCCCTGCACATTCGTTCCGACGAGCAGCAGGCCGAATGCCGCGGCTGCGATTGCCGGCAGTTTATCGCTTAGCCTCATTTCCTTGCCCCTACTTCGGAAACTTCACCCGACTTGATCAGTCTCACCGTTCCCTTGCGGCCATTGCCGGAAACGAGATAGTCGGCCTCGTCCACATTCTTTTCCTGGGTGTCCGTGATCGCCCGCAGCGCCAGCGTCAGGCGATCCGCCATCTGCTGGGCAACGGTGATGATCTCCGCCTGTTTGGGCGTGAGCTCCAGCGTGGCGGTCTGGCCAACCCTGGTCTTCTTGCCCTCCTCGTCCTCCTGGATGGTCTGGTCGATTGCCAGGACGCGGATGTTCTTGAGGATGGTTTCGGTGTTGAAGCCGGTGCCGCCGCCACTGGCATCCGCCCTGCGGGTCATGATGACGTCGACGAAATCGTTTGGAAGGATGAAACCGCCGGCCGAAGTGTCGGCCGATATGGTTGTGGCGACCGCCCGCATCCCGGAAGGCAGGATGGACGACATGAAGCTTTGCCCCTCGCCGATCAGTTTGGAGCGCCGCACGGGCTCGCCCGCGTACATCGGCACACGGGCAATCGACCCCTTCAATTTCTCCAGGGCGTCGGGAGCATTGGTCTTGGTGATGAAATTCGCGTTGACGCCGTCGGCCGGCCAGGATTGCCAGGAGATGTTGTTCTGAAGCGCATTACCCATCAAGACATCGCCCGAGAGCACAAGAACGTCCTGCAGGGGCACGGCAGGAGCCCGGGGGCCGGAATCGACGACGATCTGCGGCGGTGGGGCAGCGACCATATTTTTTGCGACATAGCCAGCGCCGCCCGCCGCAGCCACCGCCACGCTCAGAATAATAAGTCGGGATGCTGGCATCTGTCCGAACCCTCGCCCTTGGCAAACCACGTAGCCAAGCCGGACTTTGCAGCGGCAATCGTCAAAACAAGGTTAATGTAATGCTTACGATCGTGATTAATTTAACGTTTACATAAATTAGCTGGATCGCCTCGCCACGAACGCAAAGGGCCGGCCACGGCTCTTTTTCAAAGGGGTCGGGCAGCGCGGTCCGGGGGTAACGGAAATCAGATCGTGTTCAGCTTGCAAGCCTTGCTAGCGCCCACACCATCAGGGGCGAATCCGGATAGGTCAGCAGGCCGCCAAGGCCGAGCGCGATCCCATAGGGGACCCCGGTGGTGTCATCGGCGAAATGACGCAGGAATGCATTGCGGCCGGTAATAACCGCCAGCGGCGACTTCCGGTAAATCAGGATGGCGAGCGTTAGCAGGCCGCCGATCATTGTCGAGACAACAAGGTATTCGACGAGATGGATGTTCAACCCCATCCACACGGCTGTTGCGGCCAGCAGCTTGGCGTCGCCTCCACCCATGCCACCCATGGCGAACAGGCCGAACGTCACGGCAAGGACCAGGGCGCCGGCGGCGAAATGCCAACCGTAGGCTGCCCAGTCCATACCCGTCAGCGGTGCAACCAGCGCGAAGACGACGACAAGCAGTACCGAAACGCGGTTGGCAATCGTCATCGACAGCATGTCGGAGATCGCGGCAAACAGCATGCAGAACGGAAAGACGACGAAGATCAGGGCTTCAAGCATCGGTGTCGCGCCTAAGGTTCAATTCCAATGAGCCAAGCCTAGGTATTTTCAATTAACGATTGATGAGGTGGTTCCCTAAAAATCGGGGCCAGGACTGACTGTGAAGCAGGTAAAACGAAGCAAGGGCCGCCAGTGGGCGGCCCTTGCTGTAAGAAACAAGCTGATTGTCAGCAGTACGGCAGATCAGCTGCCGCTGGAGTTCAGCGTTGTGCCGATCGAGGTGAACTTGGCGTTGATAGCGTTGCCAAGGGCGCCGGCGCCGGTGATGATGGCAAGCGCGATGAGAGCGGCGATCAGACCATATTCAATAGCGGTCGCGCCGGATTCGTCCTTCACGAAACGTGCAAAAAGGTTAGACATTTGAGAGCTCCTACTCCACGTGTTACAGCACTTCCGTCAACTTCTGTGATGGTTGATCGGATGCTTGCCAATCTAGGGAGAAGCTCTTTCGATCGGCTTAATAAACAGCCTTACCGATTCCTTTCCCGGCGCGAACGGAGTGCGTGGTTAACTCCATGCTAAGCGCCGGCTAAAGTGCCGTTTCCCGGGCCAACGCCGCAAAAGGCAAGGGCTTGAGGAAGCTTGCAACCCGGCATGGGTCTGGCCATGCGAGCAACCATGCCGATCGCCACATCCGGCACCAGCAAGCCTACTTAACCGTTGGTTCACCAATCTCGTTCATGTTCCGTTGAACAGTTTGCTTGTGGAGCGCCTCGATGGCCGTGCAGAGATCCTCAATCCTGATTGCCGTGCTTCTTGCCGCCACGAGCTTGATCACGCCCGCCAGAGCCGCGGCCGATATAGAAGTCACCATGAATCAGGCCAAGATCGTGAAACTGTCGCGCCCAGCCGACACGATCGTCGTCGGCAACCCGGCAATCGCCGATGCCTCGGTTCAGGACGCCTCGACGATCGTGCTCACCGGCAAGGGTTTCGGTGTCACCAATCTCGTTGTTCTCGACCAGGAGGGCAGCCCGATTGTCGACGCACAGATTACCGTCGTGCGGCAGGCAGCCTCGTCGGTTCGCATTTACCGGCGGGCCGAGGTCCAGACCATGTCTTGCACGCCCTATTGTGAAAGCTCTTACAAGAGCGAGGCCGAAAAATCCTCCGAAGCCGAGATGAGCGTCAGCAGATAGGCCTGCGCGGCTCCGGCATGCGCCCCAGGTTACCGGCCGGTTAAGACACGCGCGCCGACTTTAACGATCATTCAAACCGGACCTCAATTGGTTTGCGCTAATACACCTGTCGGAACCGTCCAGGGGTGGCAGGAACAAGGTATGGGCAACGAATTCGGCTCGACAGGTCAGCACAAGGTGGAGCGCGGCGGGTTTTTGAAGCGCTTCGTTCGCAACCGCCGTGGCAGCACGGCCATCGAATTCGCGATTCTTGCAGTGCCGTTCGCGCTTCTTGTCTTTGGCATCCTTGAAAGCTGCATCTCTTTTGCCGGCCAGGAAGTGATGGCCAACATTACCGACGATGTTGCGCGCCAGTTGCGCACGGGCCAGTTGAGACCGGCCGATGTCGCCGGGAGCAAATTGACGACCCTGATCTGCGGCAGACTGCAGATCATCGTCTCGACGGATTGTCCCGATCAGCTGCTCGTGGACCTTCGCGAGTATCCGACTTTCGCGGATGCGGCCACCGCGGGCTTCAAGATCCAGAACGGTGATGTGGTGCTGATGCAAGGCACGAATTCACAGACTTTCGCAAACACGCCTGGCCTGGCGGAATCGAAGAACATGCTGCGGGTCTTCTACAAATGGCCTGTGGTGACCGATCTGATGGCCAAGTCGATGGCCAATCTGAATGGTGGCAGGACGCTGCACTTTGCGTCGGTGACCTGGCAGAACGAGCCGTTCGACAATTGAGTACGGAAGCACCAACAAGAAAAAAGGCAATGGCATGATGCGTGCGGGGGCACATCCGGGAATGGCAGGACTCTGGAGCAAGGCAGTCGGATTCTGCTCCAATCGCCGTGGGGTGGCGGCGGTCGAGTTCGCTCTTATCGTTCCTATCCTGCTGGTCATGTACTTCATGACGATGGAGGCTTCGCAGGCCATCGAGACCAGCAAGAAGGTCAGCCGCATCGGCAGCATGGTTGCCGACCTCGTCACGCAGCAACCGACCATCGTCAAGGCGGATCTCGACGCCATCATGAAAATCGGCACCTCGACCATCCAGCCCTACAACCGCTCGACGCCGAACATCACCATCACGGCAATACAGGTCACCACCGATGCGACGCCCCTGGTGAAGGTGGTGTGGTCACGCAAGGTTGCCAGTGGCGTTTATAGTGTCGGGGCCGCCGCAGGCACAGCCACCACGGTTCCGACAACGCTCAAGGTGGCCGGCACCTTCCTCATCCGCGTCGAAAGCAATCTGAGCTATTCGCCGATGATCAACTGGCAGTCGGACACCCAGCAAAAGCTCGGATTGACACAATCGCTCACCACGACGATCCCGATGGGCGAGACCTACTATCTGCGCCCGCGCAGAAGCCTGACGATCCCCTGCGGCGATTGCTGAAGACTTTTACTGCTGGCCACCAGTTGTCGACACCAGGCGCACGATCGCTTCCGCCATCGCATAATCCTTTGAGGCCACGATCAGAAAGCCGCCGGAGTGTTTCGATTCCAGGAGATCGTAAACATCCGGCGTCGTCGATTTGAGGTTGGTCAGGAACACGGTCAGCCGACGCTTGGCTTCCGGGTCGAGATCAGTGCGTACGGCATGGGGACCGTACCTCAGCAGGCCCGACATCCACACGACCTGGAGAGCCGACGGCGAAAGGCCGGCTGCTTCGAGCCTTGCCTGCGTGCCATCAGATAGCAGCGGCTGACCGTCGGCTGCTGCCCTCACCCAGCCGAACGAGGCGTCAGCCTGGCCGTCGACAAGCATGGTTTCCGCCGCGGACGTCGAATCGGCATGGATCAGAAACGGGGCATCCTCAGCGATCTTGACGTGTTCGGCGGCCAGCTCCGCCAGCGGCAAAAGCGAACCCCCGACGCTGTCCGGCGGCGGCATGGCGATCCGGTGCGTCTCCATCGTCGCCAGATCAGACAGCTTGCCGTCCCTGGTCAGCAGCACGGAACGGATGCCAGCCGCACCGTCGGAATCAACCGGCGCCACAAGCGGCTCGATGCACCCACAGCGCTGCAGCGCCGTAGCGTAGGCCGTCGCCGAATAGATGGCGTACTCGATCCGGGCGTTGGCCTGCGCCTCGATCAGTGCCGCATAATCGCGCGCAACGACGAACTCCACCTTCATGCCAAGCGCGTTGGTAAAGGATTGCGTCAACAGCGCCAGCCCCGGAACGGTGTTGCCGGCGCCAGGCTCGGCGACGATGCCGATGCGAAATGTGCCTATATCATCGCGCCAGTCGGCCCGCGCCGGACCACACCAGAGCGCGCCATGCACGACCATGAGAGTGGTGCACGCCTTTAGCGCAGCGTTCATGGCAAGACGGTCCTGCGTTTTATTCGATCCATGCCCACTATTGCGCCAAGCCCTTGCCGTTTGGTTTCCGATTTGCCAATGCCGCCGTGGAACCCTATGTCTGGGCGTCCACACTGGCAACAATGACCCGATGGCGCGTGCTTTCCTCTTTGTCCTGGATTCCTTCGGCATCGGCGGCGCGGCCGACGCCGAACGCTATGGCGACGCCGGCGCCAACACGCTCGCACACATCGCCGAAGCTTGCGCGGAAGGGCGCGCGGATCGCGAGGGGCTTCGAGAAGGGCCGCTGTTTGTCCCGCACATGGCATCGCTCGGACTTGGCAAGGCGGCCGAGACGGCGACAGGATTGGGTTTTGCCCATTTCGGGACGGATCTGCTCGCCGATGCCTTCCATGGCGCGGCTCAGGAAATTTCGAGCGGCAAGGACACACCCTCCGGACACTGGGAGATCGCCGCCCTGCCAGTGCGGTTCGACTGGGGTTATTTCCCGGATACGGTTCCCGCCTTTCCGGCTGATTTGACCGCGGCGATGATCCGCGAGGGCGAGGTTTCAGGCATTCTCGGCAACTGCCATGCGCCGGGCACAGAGATCATCGAACGGTTCGGTGAGGAACACATCCGCACCGGCAAGCCGATCTGTTACACCTCCGTTGACTCGGTCCTGCAGATCGCCGCGCATGAAGTCCATTTCGGCTTGGAGCGGCTTTATGAATTCTGCCAGGTGGTGCGCCGGCTGGTCGATCCGCTCAGGATCGGACGCGTGATCGCGCGGCCATTCGTCGGCGAGACCGCCGCCACCTTCCAGCGGACCTACAACCGCCATGACTACGCCGTGCCGCCGCCGGAGCCGACCTTGCTCGACCGGCTGACGGCGCGGGGAAGCCGCGTTATCGCCGTTGGCAAGATCGGCGACATCTTCGCCCATCGTGGGATTTCGGAAGTGCGCAAGGCCGCCGGCAACATGGCCATGTTCGACAAGGCGCTCGGTGCGATGGATGATGCCGGTGACGGCGATCTCGTTTTCGCCAATTTCGTCGATTTCGACACTGAATTCGGCCATCGCCGCGATGTCGCCGGCTATGCCGCCGCGCTCGAGGCCTTCGACCGGCGGTTGCCGGAAGCACTCGCAAAGCTGCGGCAGGGCGACCTTCTCATCCTGACGGCCGACCATGGCAATGATCCGACCTGGCGAGGGACAGATCATACGCGTGAACGCATCCCGGTGATCGGCGTGGGACCCGGTTTGAGAGGTGGCGACATCGGACTGAGAACGACATTCGCCGATATCGGGGAGACCATCGCCGAACACCTCGGGCTGGCGCCCGGCCGCCACGGCACTTCTTTCCATGCGCTGATTGGCGGCCATGCCTGAATTGCCCGAAGTCGAAACAGTGCGGCGTGGCCTGCAGCCGGTCCTGGAAGGTGCCCGTATGACCAAGGTCGAGGCGCGACGGCCGGATCTGCGCTTTCCCTTTCCCGAACGGTTTTCGGAAAGGCTGACTGGCAGGACCATCACGGCGCTCGGTCGCCGGGCCAAATATCTGACCATGCATGTGCAGGACGGCCCGGTGCTGATCTGCCATCTCGGCATGTCGGGCTCCTTTCGCATCGAGACCGATGACGACGCCGAGACACCCGGCGTGTTCCATCACGAACGCTCGAAAAGCACGGCGCACGACCATGTCGTGTTCGATGTCGTCGGTGCCAACGGCGCCCGGTCCCGCGTGATCTTCAACGACCCGCGCCGCTTCGGTTTCATGCTGTTTGCGGAAGGTCCGCCGGAGACACACCCGATGCTGGCCGGGCTGGGCGTTGAGCCCACGGGCAATGCGCTGGACGGCGTGCTGCTCGCCTCGTTGCTGAAAGGCCGCAGATCGCCGCTGAAGGCAGCGCTTCTTGACCAGAAGCTGATCGCGGGACTTGGCAATATTTACGTCTCGGAGGCACTCTGGCGTGCCGGCCTGTCGCCCTTGCGCGAGGCTGGCACCATCGCCAAGCCGGGCAAGAAGGCCAAGGAACAAAGCGAACGCCTGGCCGAGGCGATCCGCTCGGTCATATCGGATGCCATCGCCGCCGGCGGGTCGTCGCTGCGCGACTATGTGCACACCGACGGATCGCTGGGCTATTTCCAGCATTCCTTCGCCGTCTACGACCGCGAGGGTGAGCCTTGCCCGAAGCCCGGCTGCGGCGGCCACATCGAGCGCATCGTGCAGAGCGGACGCTCGACCTTCTATTGCCGGACGTGTCAGAGCTGAGTTAGACCGGGGTCTAGCGAGGAGAAGCAGCCATGGCCTATGAAACGATCATCACCGAGACGCGCGGCAAGGTCGGACTGATCACACTGAATCGGCCAAAGGCGCTCAATGCGCTGAATTCCCAGATCCTTGCTGAACTCGTCGCAGCCGTGAACGGCTTCGGCGCCGATCCTGGCATCGGCGCCATGGTTGTTACCGGTTCCGACAAGGCCTTTGCCGCCGGTGCCGACATCAAGGAGATGCAGGCGATCTCCTATGTGGACGCCTACAGCCAGGACTTCTTCGCAGGTTGGGAAGAGTTCACGCGCACACGAAAGCCGATCATTGCGGCAGTGGCCGGCTATGCGCTGGGCGGCGGATGCGAGCTGGCTATGATGTGCGACTTCATCATCGCCGCCGACACCGCCAAATTCGGCCAGCCCGAAATCACGCTCGGCGTCATTCCCGGCATGGGCGGGTCGCAACGCCTGACCCGGTTCGTCGGCAAGTCGAAGGCGATGGACATGTGCCTGACCGGACGGATGATGGATGCAGCGGAAGCCGAGCGCTCAGGGCTGGTGTCGCGGGTGGTGCCCGCAGCCGAGCTTGTCGAGGAGGCGGTCAAGGCGGCGGCCAAGATCGCCGGTTTCTCGCTGCCGTCGGTGATGATGGCGAAGGAGGCCGTCAACCGTTCCTATGAGACGACGCTGGCCGAGGGATTGCGGTTCGAACGCCGCCTGTTCCACTCGCTTTTCGCGCTCGAAGACCAGAAGGAAGGCATGGCCGCCTTCGCCGAAAAGCGGAAGCCGAATTTCACCAATCGGTAGAGCGTTGCCGGCTAGCGATCGAAACCCTGTGGCGTCGGCCAAAAAGAACGCCAGGCAGCGTTGACGCGCCGGAAAAGCTGAACTATAAGCCGCACCAACCGAGGCGGCCCTGTGGCTGCCCGTTTGTTTTTTGCGCCCTGCGGCATGCCGCGTGCGCCGACCAGATCAGAAGAGAGGCATCATGGCCAACACATCCTCGGCCAAAAAGGCAACGCGCAAGATCGTCCGCCGCGCAGCGATCAACAAGAACCGCCGCTCGCGCGTGCGCACCTACGTCCGCCAGGTCGAGGAGGCACTCGCCTCCGGTGACAAGGCTGCCGCACAGGCCGCTTTCAAGGTCGCCGAGCCGGAATTGATGCGTGCCGCGACCAAGGGCGTGATCCACAAGAACACCGCGTCCCGCAAGGTGTCGCGTCTGGCCGCGCGCCTCAAGGTGCTGTCGGCCTGACATCGCCTTTACAGATTAAGCTTTCTTTGAAACCCGGCCGGTCGTGCCGGGTTTTTTCGTTTGCCGGCAAGTACTTAAAAAGAATGCTCGGAAACGGTGCCCAAAGCGGATTTCAGTATTCGAAATGCTTTGCCGGCACATGCATGCCTGCAGATGGTTGACATGCTTGCAAAGTGGCGGCTTGAAAATTCTTAATCATCAAAAATAAGCTATATTTTTCATATAGTTAGCCATGGTCATCCACAGCTTGTCCACAACGCCACGAAGGGACGGGAGGACAACCGGCTGTCAAGCAAATTATTTCAGAATATTTCGCGCCGGCCCGACTTTTTCATATTCGCCGGAAAAGGGTTTGAATCACAATGGCTTTGTCAAAATATGCCGTCGCGGCATGCGGCTCGAACCAGCCCGAGGTAACCAGATTCCTTAAAAATCAGTTAGGGGTGGCCTTGCCCTATCCACAGCGATTTCGGTAATGTTGGGTCATCAAGAGGGACGGGCCCGTGGCCCTTAACCCAGTCCGAATCAGCCAGCGTAAATTGGCCGGATTTGCAACGCGGATCAAGTCCGTGAACGGGATTGGTTTGTCTTTTTTGATGTGGGTAAGGGGACTGGCGTAACTAGACATGGCAGGTAGACGGCGCGCCGGCGCTCTTTCGCCGGACGGTGTTGTATTGCCCTGACATACCCAACGCGGACTGGCTTCCATGGGCCGGCACCGGTTCCCTCCGAATAGTGGGCGACGTTCATTGCCGGCGGCGGCAACGGGCATCGTAGCGAAGACATAGTCGCTGGAAAAACGGATGCAGGAGGCGCATCCCCAGCGAAAACGGGTACAGAAAAGCAAGGAACTCGATCATGCAGAGCGGCATCGAAAGGGAGCTTACGGGCGACCTCCCATTTCCTGGAACTTTGATCGGAGCAAACGAAATGGCGGTCTCCAGTGACGCCGAACAGAAGTTCGACCGGGTCAAGACCCAGTTGAAGGCGCGTCTGGGGGCTGAAGTCTATTCGAGCTGGTTCGGCCGCATGAAGGTCGCGGAGGCGTCCAAGGGCATTGTCCGCATCTCGGTGCCCACCGCGTTCCTGCGCTCGTGGATCAACGGCCACTATCTCGACCTCATCTCCGAACTGTGGAAGCAGGAGGATGCCGATCTCCTCAAGATCGAGATCGTGGTGCGCACGGCCACCCGCCAGGGGCGCAGCCATGTCGAACCGGAATTGGCGCCGGCACGCAAGATGACACGACAGACGCAGACGGCGCTGGCCGCCGGCACTGTGAGCCCCGGCAGGGTGGAACGGCCCCCTGTGCCGCGCCCGGGTGCGGCCGTCGAGACCGAGTTCCGCCACAACGTGCTGGGATCCCCGCTTGATCCCCGCTACACGTTCGGTTCCTTCATCGAAGGCCCGTCGAACCGGGTGGCCTTCGCCGCCGCAAAGGCCGTGGCGGAATCGCAGTCCAGCGCCGTGCGCTTCAACCCGCTTTTCCTGCACGCGACCGTCGGGCTCGGCAAGACCCACCTGCTGCAGGCCATCGCGGCGGAATCGCTGAAGCAGAACCCGAAATCCCGCGTCGTCTATCTCACCGCGGAATATTTCATGTGGCGGTTCGCCACTGCGATCCGCGACAACAATGCGCTGACGCTCAAGGAGCAGCTGCGCGACATCGACCTCTTGATCATCGACGACATGCAGTTCCTGCAGGGCAAGTCGATCCAGCATGAATTCTGCCATTTGATCAACATGCTGCTCGACAGCGCCAAGCAAGTCGTTGTCGCCGCCGACCGGCCGCCGTCCGAGCTGGAATCGCTCGAGCCGCGCGTCCGCTCGCGCCTCAATGGCGGCGTTGCGCTCGAAATGTCGGCGCCCGATTTCGCCATGCGCCTCGGCATGCTAAAACTGCGTCTGGCCACGGCCAGGGTCGACGACGCATCGCTCGATATTTCCGACGAAATCCTCAACCACGTCGCCCGCACCGTGACCGGCAGCGGACGCGAACTGGAGGGCGCGTTCAATCAGCTGCTGTTTCGCCAGTCGTTCGAGCCGCAGATCACCATCGATCGCATCGATGAGATCCTCGGCCACATCTATCGCACCGGCGAGCCGAAGCGGGTCCGCATCGAGGATATCCAGCGCATCGTGGCGCGCCATTACAACGTGTCGAAGACCGAATTGCTGTCCAACCGGCGCACGCGCACAATCGTCAAACCACGGCAGGTCGCCATGTACCTGTCGAAGGTGATGACGCCGCGCTCCCTGCCCGAAATCGGACGGCGCTTCGGCGGCCGCGATCACACCACGGTGCTGCACGCGGTGCGCAAGATCGAGGACCTTTCCGGCAACGACAACACGCTGGCACAGGAACTCGAGCTGCTGCGACGGCTGATCAACGACCAGGCCTGACCGGTCCGGCACAGGCAAGCCAGAACCGCACTGGAATTCAATGGCTTGCCTGCCCGGCCGCGACCCTGAAATGGGCTCGCGGCCCAGACCAATTCCAGGAACAGTGTGAAACGGTTTTCCTACAGGAATTGTGTCAAAACAAAGCCTGGCGACGATCTGGATTCGGGATTCAGCACACTGGCCGGCGGTCATCCAGGCCTTTATCCCCAGAAAGCCCGCGCAGCTGGCCCGAACCGGTGGCGCGGGCTTGCGTTTGCTGGCTTTTTCCTGTCAGTTTACGCAGATTCTGAGCCTGTTCAGACCTTTCGCGGGGCGCCGCCAGCCGGAGACCCGCTCATCCTTTCAAGCGAGCCTGTTTCGTCATGCGTGTTATCCTGGAACGGTCAAATCTCCTGAAGTCGCTCAACCACGTCCACCGTGTGGTCGAACGGCGCAACACGATACCGATCCTGTCCAACGTGCTGCTCAGCGCCGAGGGCGCCAGCCTCGAAATGAAGGCGACCGATCTCGACCTGGAGGTGACGGAAGCGACGCCAGCCAAGGTGGAGCGCGGCGGGGCGACGACGGTTCCGGCGCATCTGCTCTACGACATCGTGCGCAAGCTTTCCGAAGGCGCAGAGGTGATGCTGAAGACGGATGAGGACGGCAACGCCATGACGGTGACGTCGGGCCGCTCGAGCTTCCGGCTGCAGTGCCTGCCGCAATCCGACTTCCCCGAGCTTTCGGCCGGATCCTTCTCGCATATCTTCCGGCTCGACTCGGTTGCCCTGAAGGGACTGATCGAAAAGACGCAGTTCGCCATTTCCACCGAAGAGACGCGCTACTATCTCAACGGCATCTACCTGCACACGCATGAGGTCGGCGGCAAGCTGAAGCTGCGCTCGGTGGCCACCGACGGCCACCGCCTGGCGCGCGCCGAAATCGACGCGCCGGCGGGTTCCGAGGGCATGCCGGGCATCATCATTCCGCGCAAGACGGTGAGCGAGCTGCAGAAGCTGGTCGACGATCCGGATGTCGCCGTGACGACCGAACTGTCGGACACCAAGATCCGCTTCACCATCGGCAGCGTGGTCCTGACCTCGAAGCTGATCGACGGCACCTTCCCGGATTATCAGCGGGTCATTCCGACGGGCAACGACAAGAAGCTGATCATCGACCGCCAGAGCTTTGCCGCCGCGGTCGATCGCGTCTCGACCATTTCCTCCGAACGCGGCCGCGCGGTGAAGCTTTCGATCAGCGAAGGCCAGGTGACGCTTGCGGTCAACAACCCGGATTCGGGCAGCGCCACCGAGGAACTGGCGGCCGACTATTCGTCCGACCCGATCGAGATCGGCTTCAACGCCAGATACCTGCTCGATGTCGCAGCGCAACTGACCGGCACGGAAGCCAAATTCATGCTGGCCGATGCCGGTTCGCCGACGCTGATCCACGACATGGCCGACGAGACCGCGCTTTACGTGCTGATGCCGATGCGGGTGTAGCCAGCGCTGCATCATCGATCCGGCTCTGCGAAGGGACCGGCAGTGGAAACAATGGCGACTTCTACAGGCGGATAGCGGTTGCCGGCACAAACCCATATAGGTAAGCTTACACTTACTAATTTCCGCAACTATGCGACGCTGACGATCGATCTCGCACCGGGCGCCGTGGTGTTTTCCGGCGACAATGGCGCCGGCAAGACCAACCTCCTCGAAGCGATTTCTTTTCTGACGCCCGGTCGCGGCCTGCGCCGTGCGCCTTACGCCGACGTCGCACGCGAAGGCGGCGACGGCGGCTTTGCATTGCACGCCCGGCTCGACGGGCCCGACGGCCAGATCGAGATCGGCACGGGCATTTCGGTCGGCGAGGGTGAAGGCGGCAGGCGGGTTCGCATCAATGGCGCAACGGCCCGATCGGCCGAAGACATGCTGGAATGGCTGCGCGTGGTGTGGCTGACACCGGCCATGGATGCGCTGTTCACCGGACCGGCCGCGGACCGCCGGCGCTTTCTCGACCGGCTGGTGCTGGCGATCGACCCCGGCCACGGCCAGCGCGCGCTCGACTACGAGAAGGCGATGCGCGGCCGTAATCGTCTGCTTACCGAGGGTTCGCGAGATGACCGCTGGTTCGAGGCGATCGAGACACAGATGGCCGAAACCGGCGTCGCCATTGCGGCAGCGCGCGCCGAACTGGTGCGACTGCTCGCCGCCATGATCGACAGGCTGCCCGACACGGGACCGTTCCCGCAGGCCGATATCAGCCTTTCGGGCGATCTGGAAACCGCGGTTTCCACCGCGCCGGCGGTCGATGTCGAGGAGCGGTTCCGCCGGGCGCTTGCCGGTGGCCGTGATCGCGATCGTGCCGCGGGACGAACGCTCGAAGGCCCGCACCGTTCCGATCTCCTGGTGAGGCACAGGCCCAAGGCAATGCCTGCCGAACTCTGTTCGACCGGCGAGCAGAAGGCATTGCTGGTCGGCATCGTCTTGTCGCACGCCCGGCTGACCGGCGAAATGTCGGGCATGACGCCGATCCTGCTGCTCGACGAAATCGCCGCTCATCTCGACGGCGGGCGGCGGGCAGCGCTGTTTTCGATCCTGGAGGAGTTGAACTGCCAGGCCTTCATGACGGGAACCGATGCTGCGTTGTTTTCCAGCCTCAAGGGGCGTGCGCAGTTCCTGACCGTCGACCACGGCACGGTTGGGCCAACCGAAGACGCCTGACAAGGTTTTTCAGCCGCTATATGCTCCTGACATGACCACCGCGCTCACCGCCGACGAGATCGAACGCTATGCCCGCCACATTGTGCTGCCCGAGGTCGGCGGCGCCGGCCAGCAGAAGCTCAAACAGGCGCGGGTCCTGGTGATCGGCGCCGGCGGGCTGGGTGCACCGGTGCTCGAATATCTTGCGGCGGCGGGCGTCGGCACGCTTGGCATCGTCGACGACGACACCGTGTCGCTCTCCAATTTGCAGCGCCAGGTCATCCACGGCACCGATACCGTTGGCATGCTGAAAACCGACAGCGCCAAGGCGGCAATCACCCGCATCAATCCCAATACGGCGGTCGAGACGCACACAGTCCGGCTGAACACGGACAATGCCCCTGCCCTGATCGCCGGCTATGACATCACCGTCGACGGTTCCGACAATTTCGAGACCCGTTATACGGTAGCCGACGCCTGTGCGAACGAGCGCAAACCGCTGGTGCATGCCGCCGTCGGCCGCTTCGACGGCTCGGTGACGGTGCTGAAGCCGTTCGAGAACGGCACGGATGGCAAGCCGAACCCGGGCTATCGCGATCTCTTTCCCGAAGCCCCACCGCCTGGCCTGGTGCCATCCTGCGCCGAGGCCGGCGTGCTTGGCGCGCTGACCGGCGTCGTCGGCACGCTGCAGGCGATGGAGGCGATCAAACTGATCACCGGCATCGGCGAGCCGCTGGTCGGCCGGCTGCTGCTTTACGATGCGCTCTCCGCGCGCTTCGAAACGATCCGCTACAGCAGGCGCTGATCTTGGAGCGGACCATACACCTCTCCATCGACCGCATCCCGGCGGATTTCGGTCGCTGGGACGAGGTGCTTGCCCTGATCATGCGGGCCTTCGCCTTCATGGACGGCGTCATCGACCCGCCGTCCTCGGCCCATCTGCTCACCGTCGATGGACTGCACGACAGGGCTGGGCGCGAGACCGGCTTTGTCGCTCTCGACGGCGACAGAATCGTCGGCTGCGTCTTTGCTCTCGAAAGGGAAGACGACTTTTATGTCGGCAAGCTCGCTGTCGATCCTGACCGTCAGGGGCAAGGCATAGGCCGGCGGCTGATGCGGGCGGTCGAAGGCCTCGCGCTCGACCGCGGCAAGGCGGCGCTGGAGCTGCAAACACGCATCGAGCTCACCGCCAACCATGCCGCCTTTGCCCGCCTCGGCTTTCACGAGACCGACCGGACGGCGCATGAGGGCTACGCCAGGCCGACCTCGATCACCATGCGCAAGGTCATTTGGTAAGCCTTGGCTTACGTCTAAGCGAGATCGTCAGGTTCTGAGCGGCAGCACACGATCCGGTGGACGGTGACCGTCAACGAATGCCCGGATGTTGATGATGACCTTCTCGCCCATGTCGATGCGTCCCTCGAGCGTCGCCGAGCCCATATGCGGCAAGAGCACGACCTTGTGCCTGGCGGCGAGCTTGAGCAGCTTGGCGTTGAGCGCCGGCTCATGCTCGTAGACGTCGAGGCCGGCGCCGGCGATCTTGCCGTCCTGGATCAGCTTGACCAGCGCTTCCTCGTCGATGATGTCGCCACGCGCGGTGTTGACGACATAGGCCGTGGGCTGCAGCAGCGCCAGCCGCCGCGCCGACAGGAGATGGAAGGTCGCGGGCGTCGACGGGCAATTGACCGAGATGATGTCCATGCGGGCCAGCATCTGGTCGAGGCTCTCCCAATAGGTCGCCTCCAGCCCGTCCTCGACCGCCGGCAGCACGCGGTGGCGGTTGTGGTAGTGGATGGAAAGGCCGAAGGCCTTGGCCCGCCTGGCAACGGCGGTGCCGATGCGGCCCATGCCGACAATGCCCAGCCGCTTGCCCCAGATGCGTCGGCCTAGCATCCAGGTCGGCGACCAGCCGGCCCATTTCTTGTCGCCGGTGAGCACGTTGGCGCCTTCCGCCAGGCGGCGCGGCACAGCCAGCATCAGCGCCATGGTCATGTCGGCGGTGTCTTCGGTCAGCACATTGGGCGTGTTGGTGACGGTGATGCCCTTCCTGGCGGCCGCCGCCACGTCGATCTTGTCGACGCCGTTGCCGAAATTGGCGATCAGCTTGAGGTTGTCGCCGGCTTGGGCGATCAGCGCCGCGTCGATCTGGTCGGTCACCGTCGGCACCAGCACGTCGGCTTCCTTGACCGCGGCGACCAGCTCCGGCTGCGTCATCGGCCGGTCCTCGACATTCAGCCTGGCGTCGAACAGCTCGCGCATGCGGGTCTCGACCGGGTCGGGCAGCTTTCGCGTGATGACCACGAGAGGCTTCTTTTTGCCTGCCATTGTTTCCCTCGTTGAGACCTCTTTAACCAAGACCGGCGAAACTGAAAGCCGGTCGCGGTAGCCGATTTACCCATGTAACAAGCGGTGCCGCCGAAGACAAAGAAAAAGGGGCGCCGAGGCCGAGAGGCAAGCGCCGAAAGGAACGAAAGTGTCTGGTTTCGCGTCGCTTCGCCTGACCCTCAGCGCAGCAGTTCTCGGCGCTCTCATCTATTCCCCGCTGGCCGCGGCACAGAGCGCGGCCGCACCCGCCCAGAGCGCCGTCACGCTCGGGCCGAGCGGTCTGCCATTGCCGCGATTCGTCAGCCTGAAATCCGGCCGCGTCAATTCGCGCGTCGGCCCGGGCGCCAATTACTCGGTCGACTGGATGTATATGAAGGCCGGCCTGCCGATGGAGATCATCCAGGAATTCGACACGTGGCGCCGCGTGCGCGATGCCGACGGCTCGGAAGGCTGGATCAACCAGTCGCTGCTGTCGGGACGGCGCACCGCGATCATCGCGCCTTGGCAGCGCGGCAAGGGCGCCCAGATCAATATGCTCAGAAGCCCCGACAAGGATGCCAGCGTGGTGGCGATCGTCGAGCCGGGCGTCATGGGCACGATCAAGTCCTGCGACGGCCAATGGTGCGAAATGACACTTGACGGCCACACCGGCTGGCTCGCCCAGGCGGCGGTCTGGGGCGCCTATCCCGGCGAGCGGGTCAAGGACTGAGATCGTTGCGCTTGCGCCCGATTCGGCCGAGATGGGTGTCCTGAAAGCCGGTTGACAGCTTCAGGCCGTAGCCCAGCGCACGGTCGATGGCGATGTGGGTGATCCAGATCAGCGCGACCGCGATTGCCGCCGCATGGCCGGACAGGTACCCGACGAGCAGCAGCAGCACCGGTGGTATCAGGATGTGCAGGGCGTTGTAGGCGATGGCACCGATGCGCGGCCCGCCGAGGTAGCCAAACATCGACAGGTCCGGCGCCAGGATGAGCACTGCGAAGAGCCACCAGGAAACGCCTGACCAAGCGTAGAAGACAACAGCGGCGACCGCCACAGCAGCCCATTCAAGCCTGACTATCAGGTTGAGGACTTTCATTTCTGGCCGATTATTCTGACCCCGCCGGTCGTTCCTGGCGCTTGGGCCTCACCCTCACCACGATGTCGACATTGGCGATTTCCATGCCCTCGGGCGGCTCCGGCAGATTGGTCACCGTCACGGGACCATTGGCGATGTCGAAAATCCGGTTTTCGCCTTCAATGTAGAAATGGTGGTGGTCAGAGGTGTTGGTGTCGAAATAAGTCTTGGCACCCTCGACGGCGAGGATGCGCAGCAGCCCCGCCTGGGTAAATTGGTGGAGCGCGTTGTAGACGGTGGCCAGCGACACCGGCACGCCGGCCGCCAGCGCCTCCTCGTGCAACTCCTCGGCCGACAAATGGCGGTCGCCCTTGGCAAAAAGCAGGTCGGCCAGCGCGATGCGCTGCCGCGTCGGCCTCAGGCCGGCTTCACGTACCCGCTTGTCCACAGCGACATTTTCCTTCCGGCAGCCCCGGTCCATCTGGTCTTCCAAGCTCACAGTCCCGCTTCAAGACACGCCCAGAATGGCAAAAAAATGAACGTCTGCCGAAACCGGACCCCCTGTTGACATATATTCTGTCGCCCGAATGCGATCAATAGCGCGCATTGACCCGGGCAGACTGGCGGGTTAAGCGCAAACGCCGGTTTCCGGCCTGAAACAGATTGTGTTAGGACACCAACGACAAGGGCGCGCTACCGCCCGGACGATATGGGGACGAGATTGATGGCGGGTAAATCCAGCTACGACTACGAAGAATTGCTGGCCTGCGCCCGCGGCGAGCTGTTCGGAGAGGGCAATGCCCAGCTGCCCTACCCGCCCATGCTGATGTTCGACCGCATCACCGAGATCAGCGAGACCGGCGGCGCCTTCGACAAGGGCTTCATCCGCGCGGAGTTCGACATCAAGCCGGACCTGTGGTTCTTTGCCTGCCATTTCATCGGCAATCCGATCATGCCAGGATGCCTCGGTCTGGACGCCTTGTGGCAGTTGACCGGATTCTACCTCGGCTGGCTCGGCGAACCCGGCAAGGGAATGGCGCTGTCAACCGGTGAGGTCAAGTTCAAGGGCATGGTCACACCATCGGTCAAGAAGGTCGAGTATGGCGTGGATTTCAAGCGCGTGATGCGCGGCCGGCTGGTTCTGGGCATCGCCGATGGCTGGATGAAGGCGGATGGCGAGCCCATATATGCGGCGACGGACCTGAAGGTCGGTCTGTCCAAGCAGTCGGCGGTCGCTTGACCGCAGTCCTGGCCGACCCACTGGCCAGCATCCCTGGAAGGAGTTGCGAATGAGACGTGTCGTAGTCACAGGCCTCGGCATCGTGTCGTCGATAGGCAACAATGCCAACGAGGTGCAGACCTCGCTGCATGACGCCAGATCCGGCATCAGCTTTTCCGATTCCTTCGCCGAGCACGGCTTTCGTTGCCAGGTCTGGGGCGCTCCGACGCTCGACCCGTCCGCCATGATCGATCGCCGCGCGATGCGCTTCCTGAGCCAGGGTGCTGCCTGGAACCACGTCGCCATGGATCAGGCGATCGCCGATGCGGGCCTCGGCGAAAGCGACATCACCAATGAGCGCACCGGCATCGTCATGGGCTCGGGTGGCCCTTCCACCCGCACTATCGTCGAGGCGGCCGAAACGACGCTGAAGAACGGCAGCCCCAAGCGTATCGGCCCCTTTGCCGTGCCGAAGGCGATGTCGTCGACCGCGTCGGCAACGCTGGCCACATGGTTCAAGATCCACGGCGTCAACTATTCGATCTCGTCGGCCTGCTCGACCTCGGCGCATTGCATCGGCAACGCCTATGAGCTCATCCAGTGGGGCAAGCAGGATGTAGTGTTTGCCGGCGGCCATGAGGATCTCGACTGGACGATGTCGGACCTGTTCGACGCCATGGGCGCCATGTCATCCAAGTTCAACGACAGGGCTTCCGCCGCTTCCCGCGCCTATGACGCCAATCGCGACGGCTTCGTCATTGCTGGCGGCGCGGGCGTGCTCATCCTGGAGGAACTTGAACACGCCAAGGCTCGCGGCGCCAAGATTTATGCCGAGATCGTCGGCTACGGCGCGACCTCTGACGGCTACGACATGGTGGCGCCTTCCGGCGAAGGCGCAGTCCGCTGCATGCGCCAGGCGCTGGCGACCGTTTCGACGCCGGTCGATTACATCAACACCCACGGCACCTCGACGCCGGTGGGGGATTCCAAGGAAATGGGCGCCATCCGCGAGGTGTTTGGCGAGAAGATGCCGTTCATTACCTCGACGAAATCGCTGACCGGCCATTCGCTGGGCGCGGCCGGCGTGCAGGAATCCATCTATTCGATCCTGATGATGCAAGGCGGCTTCATCGGCGAGAGTGCCCATATCGAGATGCTCGACCCTGAATTCGAGGGCATGCCGATCGTGCGCAAGCGCATCGACAACGCCAAGATCGACACCGTCCTGTCAAATTCCTTCGGTTTCGGTGGCACCAACGCAACGCTCGTTTTCCAGCGCTATTCCGCATAAGGCCTGCGTTTTTTCTAGAAGGATCTGCCAGCCATGGACGGACTGATGAAGGGCAAGCGCGGGCTTGTCATGGGTGTCGCCAACGATCATTCGATCGCCTGGGGCATCGCCCAGAAATTGTCCGAACATGGGGCGGAGCTCGCCTTCACCTATCAGGGCGAGGCCTTCGGCCGCCGGGTCAAGCCGCTCGCCGACAAGCTCGGCGCCTCGCTGGTTGTGCCCTGCGATGTCGAGGACAGCGCTTCGGTCGCCGCCACGTTCGAGACGCTGGGCAACGCCTGGGGCGGACTGGACTTCGTCGTCCACGCCATCGGCTTTTCCGACAAGAATGAGTTGAAGGGCCTTTACGCCGACACCAGCCGGGACAATTTCGTCCGCACCATGGTGATCTCCTGCTACTCCTTCACCGAAGTGGCCCGCAATGCGGCAGCACTGATGACGCAGGGCGGCTCGATGATCACGCTGACCTATGCCGGTTCGGTCCGCGTCATGCCGAACTACAATGTCATGGGCGTCGCCAAGGCCGGCCTCGAGGCCAGCGTGCGCTACCTTGCCAACGACTACGGTCCGCGCGGCATCCGCGTCAACGGCATCTCGGCAGGCCCGGTGCGCACGCTGGCCGGCGCCGGCATTTCGGACGCCCGCCACATGTTCTCCTACCAGCAGCGCAACTCGCCGCTGCGCCGTACCGTCACCATCGACGAGGTCGGTGGCTCGGCGCTTTATTTGCTGTCCGACCTCGCCTCCGGCGTCACCGGCGAAATCCACTATGTCGATTCCGGCTATCACATCGTGTCGATGCCGACGCTCGATGAGTTGAAGCAGACGGATGGTTAACCGGCCCTGAAACGGATCAAGGCGACACGCTTTGGGCAACCGTTTCGGAGAAATGGCCCATTTCCAGTAAAAAAATAATCTTCTCCAGTAAAATTGGATGCATTCGCGGAAACTCATTTTAAGAGGATTCCCGCTATAGAGCCCGGCAATCTGGGGACCTTTGAATGTCTGCCGTCAGCAACCCGAAGCGAACACCGGTGTTCCGACTGCTCACGATAGCGAGCTCGGGCATTGGCAGTTTCATCCTCGGCATCTGGGGCCTGAAGCTTGGCCTCGGTGGTGGTTTTGCCGGCATATCAGCGGACATGATGGTCGCTATCATGGCTGCGCTTTGCGCGCTGGCGGCGTCGGTGGCGGCAATGTCCTTCTTCGCCGGCGTCGATGAATCGGCGGATTTCGTCTTCAACGAAACCCATTTCGACAAGCTGACCGGACTGCTGGCGCGCCCGGCAATGGTCGGCAAGATCGCCGAGGCGGCGTGCGCGACAAGCCGAACCGGGGAACCGATGTTCCTGATCGACATCGACATCGACCGTTTCAAGCACATCAACGACGCGATCGGCTACAGCCAGGGCGATGAGTTGATCCGCGCCTTCACCAAACGGCTGCAGGGCTGTGTGCCCGCACGCGCCCTGATCGGGCGCATCGGCGCCGGCGAGTTTGCCGTGCTGCTCCCGGATCATCAGATCCAGGGAACGCTGGAAAGCATGGTCGAAAGGCTCATCGACGAGATGACCGAGCCCTATGAACTCAGCAGCCATCAGCAATCGGTGGGTCTGTCGGTGGGGATCGTCGCCATGCCCAAGGATGGCGTCGATCCAGTCCTTCTCCTGCGCCGCTCCAACCTAGCGCTGCAGAATGCGCGCGCCAGCGGCGTCGGCAACTGGTCGGTGTTCGACAGCGAGATGGGGCGTGTCGCCGATTATCGCCAATGGGTCGAATCCGAACTGCACACCGCTTTCGAACGCGGAGACTTCGACCTGCATTATCAGCCGCAGCTCGACCTGCCGACCGGCCGTATCATCGGCTACGAGGCGCTGATCCGCTGGAACCATCCCGAACGCGGCATGATCCCGCCCATGGAGTTCATCCAGATCGCCGAGGAAACCGGCATGATCAACCCGATCGGCGAATGGGTTTTGCGCAAGGCCTGCAGCGATGCCAGCCATTTGCCGGAAGACTGTTTCGTCGCCGTCAACATCTCGCCGGTTCAGTTCATGACCAAGGATTTCGTCGGCATCGTGCGTGACACAATGCGGGCCACCGGCATCAAGCCGTCGCGGCTGGAGCTGGAAGTCACCGAGACGGCGATGATGCAGGACCGCGACCGCGCGGCCGCTATCCTGAAAGAGCTTGCCGACATGGGCATCTCCGTTGCCGTCGACGATTTCGGCACCGGCTATTCCAATCTGAGCTACCTGATCGATTTTTCGTTCGGCAAGCTGAAGATCGACCGCTCCTTCGTCAGCCGCATCGATACCGATTCCAGTTCCGGTGCCGTCGTTTCGACCATTGTCGGGCTTTCGCGGGCACTCGGCGTCAGCATCATTGCCGAAGGCGTCGAGACCGAGAACCAGGCGACTTTGCTGCGCGCCGCCGGTTGCGAGGTGGTGCAGGGCTACCTGTTCGGCCGTCCGGGGCCGCTCAAGTTCAGCGCCGGCGACGGATATGTCACCGACGAGGTCAGACGTGTCGCCAATTTGCACTGAACGCGATACGCATCGTTTCAGCGCCGCGCAGAGAACACCTTGAACATGCCGTCACGGGCGAGTTCCGCGTGGCTGGCAAAGGCCGCCGACAGCACGGGCTCGTAGGGAAGCTGGCGGTTGGCGACCATGAACAGCCTGCCACCGGGCTTCAACGCCTTGGCTGCCGCGCGGATCATGCCGGCGCCGATCTCCGGCTCCGCCGCGCGGCTGCGATGGAAGGGCGGGTTCATGGCGATGACGTCGTAGCGGCGCTCGACCGGCTCGGCGAGCAGATCCGTCCAGAAGAAGCCTTGCGCCACGCTGTTGGCGAGGTTGCCCTTGGCCGCCTCCAGCGCATCGAAATCGGCCTCGTAAAGATCGAGCGCCGACAGGCCTGACCAACGGGCGGCCATCTCAGCCGCCACATAGCCCCAGCCGGCGCAGAAATCGGCCGCACTGCCGCGCAGATCACCGGGCAGGTTGTCAACCAGCAGTTTCGACCCTGCATCGACGCGATCGAAGGAGAACATGCCAGGAGCGGTGTGGAACCGGCCATCGACCAGTTGCCCGGGATTGGCGGCGCGAAGTGCCGCGACAGCTTGCATATCCACAGGGCGCCGCAGCCAGAAGGCGACGCCGTGATATTTCGGCATATGGCCGTCGAGCTGCACAAGCTCGTCGACGCGCCTGCGCAGACTTGCAATGCCATCGTCCTTGCCGCCAGCAGTGACAATCAGTCCGCCCGGCGCCACGCGCTCGAGGGCCTCGGCAATGCGCAGCTCGTTCTGGCCACGATGACGGCCGGCAAACACAAGCGCCATATCAAAGCTGCCGCCTTCCGCTTGCGGCGTGACGGCGTAACCAGATGCCTGCAGCGCGCGAAAGTACGGCCGAAAGCCTTGTACGAGATGCAGCCCTGCCTCGAAGCCTTTCGGCAGGCGAAAACCTGGCTCGGCGCCGAGGAAAAGGATGCGCTCGCCCTTTCGCGGCAAGGCAAGAGCCTCGGCCTCGAACGGATGGAAAAGCGTCTTCAGCGCCTCAGCGGACATTCCCTCTACCTTCCAAACGAAAACGGGCGCGACCTAAGCCGCGCCCGCTCCGATTTCCTGTCAGACCGCTCAGGCGGCGTTTTCTTCGCCTTCGGTCTTCTTGTCGCGAGCGACTTCCTTGCCGGTGGCCTGGTCGACGACCTTCATCGACAGGCGGACCTTGCCGCGCTCGTCGAAGCCCATCAGCTTGACCCAGACCTTGTCGCCTTCCTTGACGACGTCGGAGGTCTTGGCGACCCGGTCGTTGGCAAGCTGCGAGATGTGGACGAGGCCGTCACGCGGACCGAAGAAGTTGACGAAGGCGCCGAAGTCGGCGGTCTTGACGACCGTGCCTTCGTAGATCTCGCCGACTTCCGGCTCGGCGACGATGGTGTGGATCCACTTCTTGGCCGCCTCGATCTCCTTGGCGTTCGACGAAGCGATCTTGACCGTGCCGTCGTCCTCGATGTTGATCTTGGCGCCGGTCTTCTCGACGATCTCGCGGATGACCTTGCCGCCCGAACCGATGACGTCGCGGATCTTGTCGGTCGGGATGTGCATGACCTCGATGCGCGGTGCGAACTCACCGAGTTCGGGGCGGGCGCCGGTCAGGGCATGCGCCATTTCACCGAGGATATGGAGACGACCGTCCTTGGCCTCGGCCAAGCGCGATCTTCATGATCTCTTCGGTGATGCCATCGATCTTGATGTCCATCTGCAGCGAGGTAATGCCACCTTCGGTGCCGGCGACCTTGAAGTCCATGTCGCCGAGGTGATCCTCGTCGCCAAGGATGTCGGAGAGCACGGCGAAGCGCTCACCTTCCTTGATCAGGCCCATGGCGATACCGGCAACGGGCTTCGCCAGCGGCACGCCGGCATCCATCAGCGCCAGCGAGGTGCCGCAGACGGTGGCCATCGACGACGAACCGTTGGACTCGGTGATCTCCGAGACTACGCGCAGCGTGTAGGGGAACTGGTCAGCGCTCGGCAGCATCGGACGGATAGCGCGCCAGGCGAGCTTGCCGTGGCCGATTTCGCGGCGACCCGGCGAACCCATGCGGCCGGTCTCACCGACGGAGTAGGGAGGGAAGTTGTAGTGAAGGAGGAACTTCTCCTTGTACATGCCGGTCAGCGAATCGACATACTGCTCGTCTTCGCCGGTACCGAGCGTGGCAACGACCAGCGCCTGGGTCTCGCCGCGGGTGAACAGCGCCGAACCATGGGTGCGCGGCAGAACGCCTACTTCGGAGACGATCTTGCGAACCGTGCTCAGGTCGCGACCATCGATGCGCGAGCCGGTGTCGAGAATGTTCCAGCGCACGACCTTGGCCTGCAGTTCCTTGAACACGGAGCCAATCTGTTCGGAGGTGTACTTGGCGTCTTCGCCTTCGGCCGGAGCGAAGGCGGCCTTGACCTTCGCCTTGACGGCGTCGACGGCGGCGTAGCGCTTCTGCTTGTCGACGTTCTTGTAGGCAGCGCTGAGCTCGTCGCCGACGATCTTCAGCATCTCGGCTTCAAGCGCGGAATAGTCCGGCGCGGTGAAGTCGCGCGGCTCCTTGGCGGCAACCTCGGCCAGCTTGATGATGGCGTCGATCACCGGCTGGAAGCCCCTGTGGCCGAACATGACGGCGCCGAGCATCAGCTCTTCGCCAAGTTCCTTGGCTTCGGACTCGACCATCAGCACGGCGTCGGCGGTGCCGGCGACGACGAGGTCGAGCTTGGATTCCTGCATCTCGTCGACATGCGGGTTGAGCACGTATTCGCCGTTGATGTAGCCGACGCGCGCGCCGCCGATCGGGCCCATGAAGGGAACGCCCGACAGGGTCAAAGCGGCCGAGGTGGCGACGATCGACAGGATGTCCGGATCGTTCTCAAGATCGTGCTGGACGACGGTGACGACGATCTGGGTGTCGTTCTTGTAGCCAGCGGCGAAGAGCGGACGGATCGGGCGGTCGATGAGACGCGAAACCAGCGTTTCCTTTTCGCTCGGACGGCCTTCGCGCTTGAAATAGCCGCCCGGGATCTTGCCGGCGGCATAGGTCTTTTCCTGGTAGTTGACGGTCAGCGGAAAGAAATCGAGGCCGGGCTTGGGCTCCTTCATCGAAACGACGGTGGCCAGAACCTTGGTCTCGCCGTAGGTCGCGAGCACAGCGCCGTCAGCTTGACGCGCGATCTTGCCGGTTTCGAGGATGAGCGGGCGACCGCCCCATTCGATTTCCACTTTGTGCTGATTAAACATGTCTTGTCCTTTATATGAGGAAGGGCCGCGCCGTTTCAGCGTGCGCGGGTACCCTTTCCTCTGGCTTCCTTTCTCGGGCAGCCACGGGCAAGACAACGGGAGGCTCGGGTTTCATCGGCACTATGGCCATACGAGCGTCCTGCAATCCTGCCCCATGACCGTCCATGGGTGGCTTAGAGTGGCCCTCTGCACGCTCTAAGCCGGATATGGCCAATCGATCGACTGGCCTGCGCATGACCCCGAAACCCACGGCTTACGGAACGCGTCATGCGCAAATTCACCTGTTGGAGCGTCCGTCCGGCATCCGGATGAGTGCGCGGCGCTCCAGTCCTGCATTCGAGATCGGATTGGACCGGGGCTCGAATGCGCGACCGGCGGACTCCCTGTGGGAGCCCGCCGGTCAATTCGTCAACGGCGCAGACCGAGCTTCTCGATCAGTGTCTGATAGCGCGCGTCGTCCTTGCGCTTGAGATAATCAAGCAGGCTGCGGCGCTGGGACACGAGAGCGAGCAGACCACGGCGGGAATGGTTATCCTTCTTGTGGTCCTTGAAATGATCGGTCAGGTTCTTGATGCGCTCGGAAAGGATGGCCACCTGGACTTCCGGAGACCCGGTATCGCCCTTGGCGGTTGCGAATTCACCCATCAATTCCTGTTTGCGCTCGGCAGTAATCGACATCGTGTTTTTCCTTATCTGTTTGAGGAAACGGGTCGCCCTCAGCCGGGATGTCGTCCAGCAGGGGCCGGTGCAGGCAAAGCGTCGTGGCGCTATGCTGCGGCGCATATAGTGCAATTCCCCGGAAAACACCAGCCCAATTCACGAAGCCGGCTTTTCACGCCAAAACGGCAAGTTTTCCGCTTTTACAGCCACTTCTTCCGTTTGAAGAAGACGATCAGCCCGACAGCAACGGCCAGCATGAACAGCAGCGAAGCCGGATAGCCATAATAGGCCTTCAGTTCCGGCATATTCCACGGCGAACTTTCGGGGTCGAAATTCATGCCCCATATGCCAACCAGGAAGGTGAGCGGCATGAAGATCACCGAGACGATGGTCAGGTAGGAGATAACGTCGTTGGTGCGCGCCTGGCTCAGCGACAGATGCATTTCGATCAGGCCGGTCAGCATGTCGCGCTGGTTCTCGACCAGTTCGATCAGCCGCAGCGCATGGTCGAGCGTGTCGTTGAAGAAAATCTTGGTCTCGGCCTTCACATAGGGCACGTCGTTGCGGATCAGCGTCGCCAGCGCATCGCGCATCGGCCACAGCACGCCCTTGAGCACATTGGCGTCGCGCCGCAATTCGTGCAGATGCCGCATCTGATGCTTGTGCGGCGTGGTCAGCATCTCGTCCTCGATGCCATCGACCTCATCGCTTGCCGTCTCGATCGGCGGGAAATAGCTGTCGACGATGGCATCAATCAGCGCATAGGCAAGATAGTCGGCGCCGCGCGAACGCAACCGGTTGGGCAAGGAGGCGGCAATGCGCTTGCGCACGGGATCGAAGGGATCGCCTTCGCGCTCCTGGAAGGTGACGACGAAGTTCTTGCCGAAGAACACCGCGATCTGCTCATAGCGATGCACCTTGACGTCGTCGATCATACGCATGACGACGAAGGCGTGGTCCTCGAAGAAATCGACCTTCGGCCGCTGGCCGGTATTGACGACATCTTCCAGCGCCAGCGGATGCAGGCTGAAGATCCGTCCGATCTCCTCGATCAGCTGGATGTTGGCGAGGCCCGTGCAATCCAGCCAGACGACCGGCCAGCTGTCGCAATGGGTGTTGAGGTCATCGATGCTGGCATTGTCGATGGTCTCGAATTTTTCCGGCGAGATCAGCGTCAGCCTGAGCTCGGAGCGGCGCGCCGCCGGATCGGCGATCAGCGTGCCCGGCGAAGCGCCGACCGGTGGCCGCCGCGTCTTCACCGGCGCCCGCTTCTTCACCGCCTCGGCCTTTGCCATGTGTCCCTCGAGCGTAGAGTCAACGTGAAGTTAGCCGAGAGCTGTCAGCCGGCAAAGACCCGCTTGGGCTTGAACATGCCTTGCTCGATCGCGCCGATGGCAACCAGCTTGCCGCGTGCCGTCGCGCAGGCTTCTTCCGCCTCGACAGGCGCATCGCGGCCACGAATGATGACCGGGTTGCCAAGCCGGATCTTTGTCGCCGCGTCGTCGCTGATGGCGATCTGCGGCAGGCAGTCGAGAGCCGCTGAGGTATCGACAAGAAGCGCGTCGATCGCGCCGAAGTCCACCGGCACTTCAATTGCATCAGCATCGTCGGCAGGCTCAGGCTTGTCGTCACCTTGCACGCCGAAGCGAGCCGACTCGAGTTCGGCGATGGTGACGAAATCCTCAGGCGTGAACGGCTCGACCTCGACCCGGCGCAGGTTGGAAATATGGCCGAAGCAGCCGAGGTCGCGGCCCATGTCGCGGGCCAGCGAGCGCACATAGGTGCCCTTGCCGCATTCGACCTCGAAAATAGTGTCGTCGGCGTGATGCTCGATGATGTCCAGACGCCCGATCTCGATCTCGCGCGCGGGAATGTCGACCGTCTCGCCTTCGCGGGCGAGGTCATAGGCGCGTTCGCCCGCGATCTTGATGGCCGAGAATTGCGGCGGTGTCTGCATGATGACGCCGGTGTATTTCGGCAGCAGCGCCTTGATCTCGGCTTCCGCCGGACGCAGCTCGGAACTCTTCGTCACCGGTCCTTCAAGATCGTCGGTGGAGCGCTCCTGGCCCCAGGCAACGGTGAAGCGATAGATCTTGGCGCCGTCCTGCACATAAGGCACGGTCTTGGTCGCTTCGCCGAGCGCGATCGGCAGCATGCCGGACGCCAGTGGGTCGAGCGTACCGGCATGGCCGGCTTTTTCCGCCTGGAACAGCCATTTGATCTTGGACACGGCCTCGGTCGAGCCCATGCCGACCGGCTTGTCCAGCACCACCCAGCCCGAGATTGGCCGGCCCTTTTTCTTGCCGCGACGCCCCATTATTCGCTGTCCTTGTCGTCTTTGGCCTTGATGTCTTTGTCCTTGTCGTCGTCGTTTTGGCCTTCGGCACCCAGATCACGCGCCACCTCGGGCGACTTCAGGAGATCGTTGATCCTGGCGAAATTGTCGAAGGAGGTGTCGAGCTTGAAGCGGAACTCCGGCATGAACTTCATCTGCCGCAGTGCGCCGGAGACACGGCCACGGACGAATTTCGCATGCTTGTTCAGCGCCTCGATCACCGCATCGGCATCCTTGGCACCAAGCGGCGAGACGAAAGCGGTGGCGACCCTCAGATCGGGCGACATGCGCACTTCCGAGACCGACACCACGGTGTTCTCGATCAGCGGATCGATGATCTCACCGCGCTGCAAGGTTTCGGAGAGCGCATGGCGCACCTGTTCGGCAACGCGCAGCATACGCTGGGATGGGCTGGATGTGGTTGGACGGGGCATTTTTCTCAATCCTGAAAGCGTGAGGCGCGGGATAGGACCGTGCCGCATGTCTCACATGTCAACGCATCGGCCCGAAATCGAATTCGGTTTCGAAAAGCACGATGCGCAATTTCACAATAAACTCCAGGCGGCGGTCATTCGACCACCGCCTGGCATGGACAAGTCACGCGAACTCAGAGCGTCCGGGTCACCATCTCGACGCGGAAGCACTCGATGACGTCGCCGACGCGCATGTCCTCGTAGTTCTGGAAGGCCATGCCGCACTCCTGGCCGCCGGGGACTTCCGAAACTTCGTCCTTGAAGCGCTTCAGCGTCTTCAGCGTGCCTTCGTGGATGACGACGTTGTCGCGGATCAGGCGTACGCCCGCGCCACGTTCGACCTTGCCTTCGGTGACACGGCAGCCGGCGATCTTGCCGACCTTGGTGATGTCGAAGATCTCGAGGATCTCGGCATTGCCGATGAAGGTCTCGCGACGCTCCGGCGACAGCAGGCCCGACAGAGCCGCTTTCACATCATCCACGAGGTTGTAGATGATCGAGTAATAGCGGATCTCGATGCCCGCGGCCGCGGCTGCGGCACGTGCCTGCACGTTGGCACGGACGTTGAAGCCGATGATCGCCGCACCAGACGTTTCCGCCAGCGACACATCGCTTTCGGTGATGGCGCCGGCGCCGGCATGGACGATGCGCGCACGCACCTCGTCGGTGCCGAGCTTGTCCAACGCGGCGTTGATGGCTTCGATCGAACCCTGCACGTCGCCCTTGATGACCAGCGGGAATTCCTTCAGCCCGCTCGTCTGCAACTGCGACATCATCTGTTCGAGCGAGCCGCGCTGGCCGGCATGCTTGGCCACCGCCTTCTCGCGCGCCAGACGCTGGCGATACTCGGTGATCTCGCGGGCGCGGGCCTCGTTGTTGACCACGGCGAAGCGGTCGCCAGCCTGCGGCGTGCCCTGAAGGCCGAGCACCTCGACCGGCATCGCCGGCGGCGCTTCCTTGATCTGCTCGCCGCGATCGTTGACCAGCGCGCGCACGCGGCCCCATTCGTTGCCGGCAACAAGGATGTCGCCGGGCATCAAGGTACCGGTCTGCACCAGCACGGTGGCAACGGGGCCACGGCCCTTGTCGAGCTGCGCCTCGATAACGACGCCCTCGGCGGTACGGTCCGGATTGGCCTTCAGGTCGAGGATTTCGGCCTGCAGCAGGATCGCCTCGAGCAGCTTGTCGAGATTGGTGCCCTTGGTCGCCGACACTTCGACGTCCAGCACCTCGCCGCCCATGGATTCGACGAAGACCTCATGACGCAGCAGTTCGGAGCGTACTTTCTGCGGATCGGCGTCATGTTTGTCGATCTTGTTGATCGCCACGATGATCGGAACGCCGGCCGCCTTGGCATGGCTGATCGATTCGATCGTCTGCGGCATGACGCTGTCATCGGCCGCCACCACCAGGATGGCGATGTCGGTGGCCTGGGCGCCACGGGCGCGCATCGCCGTGAAGGCGGCGTGGCCTGGCGTGTCGATGAAGGTGATCTTGTGACCATTCTTCTCGACCTGATAGGCACCGATATGCTGGGTGATGCCGCCGGCCTCGCCGGAGACGACGTTGGCATTGCGGATCGCGTCGAGCAGCGAGGTCTTGCCGTGATCGACATGGCCCATGATGGTCACGACAGGCGGACGCGACACCAGGTCCTCGGTATTGTCGGCGATGTTGAACAGGCCTTCCTCGATGTCGGACTCGGCAACGCGGCGGACCGTATGGCCGAATTCGGTGGCGACCAGTTCGGCCGTGTCGGCGTCGATGACGTCGCCCGGCTTCAGGATCTGGCCCTGCTTCATGAAGTACTTCACCAGATCGACCGCACGCTCGGACATGCGCTGCGCCAGTTCTTGGATGGTGATGGTCTCCGGCAGGATCACTTCGCGCATGACTTTCTCGCGCGGCTCATTGTGCATCGCGCGTTTGAATTTTTCCTGGCGACGACGCATCGACGACAGCGAACGGGCCCGCGCATCCTCGTCGGATAGTGCGGAATTCAGCGTCAGCTTGCCACGGCGGCGGTCTTCCTCGCTCTTGGTCGGCTTGGCCGGACGCGCCACTTCGGGCGTGACCAGACGGCGCACTGGCGCACCAGCTACGGCCCGCTTCGGCTTGACCTCCTCGTCATCGGCGGTTGCCAATTCTGCAGCTTGCGGCGCGCGGCGGCGCGCCTCCTCCTCGGCGCGGCGGCGGGATTCGGCCTCGGTCTGCAACCGTGCCTCTTCCTCGGCCTGGCGGCGCGCGGACTCCTCGCGTTCGCGCTTGCGGCGCTCTTCGTCATCGGCGCGGCGCTTGGCATCCTCGGCGGCGCGCTGGCGGTCTTCGACCTCGCGGACCTTCGAGCCCTCAAGCGCCCTGCGGCGCGCCTCCATTTCGCTGCGCGACAGCTCGTTCAGCACCATACCGCCGCGTTCGACAGGGGCTGGTGGTGCCGGCGGAGGCGGAGGAGGTGGCGCCTTTGGCGCTTCCTGTACGACAGGCGCAGCCACGACCACCGGCTTCGGTGTGAAGACGGGAGCGGCGACCGGCTCCGGCTTGTCGCCGGGCATCGAAAATTTGCGCTTCTTGGTTTCGACGACGACCTGCTTGGTGCGGCCGTGCGAGAAGTTCTGACGCACAGTGCCCTGCTCCATGCCGGGGCGCTTCAGCGTCAAGGTCTTCTTCGGCGTCACACTCAGCGTATTGTCGTCGCCCGATTTCGTATCGCTCATTCCATATCCTCTGCGGGCTCATCTTCGTCAGCAACGGCCGCAAGCATTGCCAGATCGTCCGGGGTACCGCCCCGATATCGGTCGAGCGCAACCATGCGCTTCTGGACCGCCTTACCCGCGTCTCCCGCGAGGACGGCAGCATGTATCACATTTGTGCCCCCCAATGCCAAGCTCAACTCGGCCTCGGAGAAAAGTTTGTAGGCAAGGATAGAAGGGCCGCCAATATGGACGGTCGCCCGCCGCGCCTGGCTGATCTTGCGCACGCCATCGTCGGATGCTTCGTTCGCGTGGAGCACGAAAAGCGCTAATCCACCGCGCACCGCGCTCTCGACCTTGGTGGCACCAAGAGAAATCGCGCCTGCCTTGCGGGCGAGACCCAGCATGCCCAGAGCGGATCTGGAAAGCAGCCCATCGACCATGCCGCCAAGATCCGGCGGCACAACCACCTGTGCCTTGAAGGCGCGGGCAAAAAGGTTCCTGGCCGCCGCCTTGTCGATATGTAGGCGGTCAGCGCTCACCCAGCAACCACGGCCGGGCAGATTTCTCTTGAGATCAGGAACGACGGCCGAATCCGGGCCGACGACGAACCGGATCAATTCATCCGGTTCGGCCTGCTTGCGGGTGACGATGCAGGTGCGATCGTTCATCTCGTCCAAGGGCGGGTTCTGTGCGATGCGGTTTCACCTCACGCACCAACGGCTTCGTCAGCCGGGACTTCTTCGGCTGCAAGCTCGTCTTCGGTGATCCAGCCGGCCTTGAGGCGGGCATTGAGAACCATCTGCTCGGCATCGGCGCGCGACACGCCGTGATTGGCGAGCACGCCGGGGAATACCTTGGTCTCGCCGTCCTTGCGTTCCTTCCAGCCGGTCAGGTCGTCGGCGGCATAGCCGGCGAAATCCTCGATGGTCTTCACGCCGTCCTCGCCGAGCGTCACCATCATGGCGGTGGTGACACCGGGGATCTCGCGCAATTCGTCCGTCACGCCCAGTGCCTTGCGCTTGTCGTCATGCTCGGCCTCGATCTTCTCCAGATACTCGCGGGCGCGGGTCTGGATTTCCGAAGCGGTGTCTTCATCGAAGCCGTCGATCGAGGCGATTTCGCCAGCGTCGACATAGGCGACTTCCTCGACGCTGGTGAAGCCTTCGGAGGCCAGCACCCGGCCAACCATCTCGTCGACATCGAGGGCTTCCATGAACAGCGCCGAGCGCTCGACGAATTCCTTCTGGCGGCGCTCGGATTCCTCGGCCTCGGTCAGGATGTCGATGTCCCAGCCGGTGAGCTGCGAGGCGAGACGCACGTTCTGGCCGCGGCGGCCGATGGCCAGCGACAGCTGATCGTCGGGAACCACCACCTCGATGCGCTCGGCGTCCTCGTCAAGCACGACCTTGGCGACTTCCGCCGGCTGCAGCGCATTGACGATGAAGGAGGCGGCCGAAGGCGACCACGGAATGATATCGATCTTTTCGCCCTGCAATTCGCCGACGACGGCCTGGACGCGGCTGCCGCGCATACCGACGCAGGCGCCGACCGGATCGATCGAACTGTCCCGCGAGATGACGGCGATCTTGGCGCGCGAGCCCGGATCGCGGGCAACCGACTTGATCTCGATGATGCCGTCATAGATTTCCGGCACTTCCATGGTGAAGAGCTTGGCCATGAACTGCGGATGGGTGCGCGACAGGAAGATCTGCGGGCCGCGCTGCTCGCGACGCACGTCGTAGACATAGGCGCGGACGCGGTCGCCATACTTGTAGTTCTCGCGCGGAATCAGCTCGTCGCGGCGGATGATCGCCTCGCCACGGCCGAGATCGACAATGACGTTGCCGTATTCGACGCGCTTGACGGTGCCGTTGACGATCTCGCCGATGCGGTCCTTGTATTCGTCGTACTGGCGGTCACGCTCGGCCTCGCGCACCTTCTGCACGATGACCTGCTTGGCCGATTGGGCGGCGATGCGGCCAAAATCCATCGGCGGCAGCTGTTCGGCGATGAAGTCGCCGAGCTGGGCGTCGGGATTGCGCTCGCGGGCCGAGGAAATGGCGATCTGCGTGGCGTAGTCGTCGACCTTTTCGACCACTTCCATCAGCCGCTGCAGCTTCATCTCGCCGGTGTTCGGGTTGATGTCGGCGCGGATGTTGGTTTCCTGGCCATAACGCGAGCGCGCCGCCTTCTGGATCGCATCGGCCATGGCGGCGATGACGATCGACTTGTCGATCGACTTTTCACGCGCGACCGCGTCGGCAATCTGCAGCAGTTCAAGTCTGTTGGCGCTAACAACCATCTTATTTCTCCCGAGCTTGTTGCCGAGCTTTTACGCCCGGCCGCTCAATCATAGTTCCTGTTCGATTTCGTCTTCCGCGCCGCCTTCAGCACCGTCGGGTGCATCATCAGGCTCGCCGCGGCGTTTCTTGGCTTCCTTGCGTTCCCGGTTGTCCTTCGACAACGCCTCACGGATGAGGTCGTCGGTAAGGATCAGCCGCACATCGGCGATCGCGTCATAGGGAACGCGCACCGTCGGCTCCTCGCCATAGGCCGCCTTGTCGCGCTCGATCAGCACGTCGTTTTCACCGGCCTCGGCGATCTTGCCCTTGAAGCGCTTGCGATCGGCGACGATGACCGATGTTTCCATCTTCACCAAGTGACCGGTCCAGGTGACGAAATCCGATTTGCGCACCAACGGCCGGTCGATGCCGGGCGACGAGACTTCGAGATGATAGGCCTTCTCGATCGGATCATCGACGTCAAGCGCCGGCGACACCGCGCGGCTGACCTCTTCGCAATCCTCGACGGTCATGGTGCCGTCCTCGCGTTCGGCCATGATCTGCAGTGTCAGCCCGTTCTGGCCGGACAGATGCACGCGCACAAGGCGAAAGCCGATGCCGCGCAGCACCGGCTGGACGATCAGCGCAATGCGCGCATCGATGCCGCTTTCGCGGATGATGCGGTCGTCACCTTCGCTTGCCGTTGCAGTCATCAAGTACCTGTCGTTCGTTTCAAACCTATCGGCAGGTAATAAAAAAGAGCGGGACCGGGTGGACCCACTCTTCGTCATACCGACCAAGAATTTGAGGCTGATATAAACGAACATGGCCGGTGTTTCAAGCCCGCCGTGCCGGTCCGGCAAAAGCGCTGACAGCATCAGCATTGCTCCAGGCGCATGGCCGCCATGCGACAATCCCCCTGTGAGAGCCGGCGGAGCGCTCTTATTTGTTAGCCACGACACGAACAGAACCGGCACGCGGTGGCGTGCGAAAGGACAAGATCATGAGCAACCGCAGATTATTTTCCGCCTTGGGCGATCTCTTCACCACATTCGGCAGCGCGGTCGCCGCGTCGCGTGCCGTGGAAGCCGGCCGCAAGCCGCGCGCCGACGATTTGCGCACACTCGGCATGGATCCGGCTATTTTCAACAGGATCGGCCGTTTCTGAAAATCTGGAAACAGGCGCCATGTTGGCGCCTATTTCCTGACAAAGGTCAGATAGGCGGGCCGCCGGCCCTCGCGAATGGCTTTCGCCTCGTAACGCGTGCTCGGCCAGCCGTCGTAGGGACGGTGCCAGTCCGCCGCTTCCGCGGCCTGCCATGCGAAGGCGCCATGCGCCCGGCAATGCAGCAAGGTCCAGTTCACATACGTGTCGATATCTGACGCGAAGCGGAATTTCGAACCCTTCTTCAGGACGCGCGCAAAACGGTCGAGATTGACCGGGCTGACGAAGCGCCGCTTCCAGTGTTTCTTTTTCGGCCAGGGATCGGGATAGAGAAGGTCGATGCCGTCGAGCGAGGCCGGCGGCAGCCAATCGAGCAGCCGGGTGGCGTCATCGTCATGGACCCTGAGATTGGCCAGTGGCCTTGCCCGCACGGCCATCATCATCTTGGCCATGCCGTTGACGAAGGGCTCTACACCGATGAAGCCGACCGCCGGCGCCTCGATGGCCCGGTGCAGAAGATGTTCGCCGCCGCCAAAGCCGATCTCCAGTCGCACGGCCGAAACATCAGTTTCAAACAGAGTGCGCAGATCCGACGGCGCCTCAGCCGTCAGATCGAGCCGGTAGGCGCCAAGCCCGCTTTCCAGGGCCGCTGCCTGCTGCGGGCGAACGGGCTTGCCGCGCCGGCGACCGAAAAAGGCTTCGGTCGCACGGCTTGGCCTGTCTTGCGGGCTCATCTGGTCGCAGGTCTGTCGTGGCGCTCAGGCCGCGACAGCATCCTTAAGCGCCTTGGCGAGATCCGTCTTTTCCCAGGAGAAAGACCCGTCACGGCCAGCCTTGCGGCCGAAATGGCCGTAAGACGACGTCTTGGCGTAGATCGGCTTGTTGAGGTCGAGATGGCGGCGGATGCCTGACGGCGACAGGTCCATCACGGTGCGCAGCGCGCCCTCGAGCTTTGCCTCGTCGACCTTGCCGGTGCCGTGCAGGTCGACATAGACCGACAGAGGCTGGGCGACGCCGATGGCGTAGGAAAGCTGGATGGTGCAGCGGTCGGCAAGCTTCGCCGCCACGACATTCTTGGCCAGATAGCGCGCCGCGTAAGCTGCCGAACGGTCGACCTTGGTGGTGTCCTTGCCGGAGAACGCGCCGCCGCCATGCGGTGCCGCGCCACCATAGGTGTCGACGATGATCTTGCGGCCGGTGAGGCCGGCGTCGCCGTCCGGGCCGCCGATGACGAACTTGCCGGTCGGGTTGATGTACCACATGCAATCGTCGGCAATCTTGAGGTCGCCCAATGCTTCGCGGATGTAGGGTTCGACGACCTTGCGCACCTTCTTCGAATCCCAGGTTGCGTCGAGATGCTGGGTCGACAGCACGATCTGCGTCGCCTCGGCTGCCTTGCCGTCGATGTAGCGGACAGTGACCTGGCTCTTGGCGTCCGGGCCGAGCTTGCCGGCCTCGCCGTTGTTTTCGTGACGGGCGGCGGCCAGAAGTTCGAGGATCTTGTGGCTGTAATAGATCGGCGCCGGCATCAGGTCCGGCGTCTCGCGGCAGGCATAGCCGAACATGATGCCCTGGTCGCCGGCACCTTCTTCGCCCTGGCGGTCGGCGGCGTTGTCGACGCCCTGGCCGATGTCGGGCGACTGGCCATGCAGCAAGACTTCGATCTTGGCGGTCTTCCAGTGGAAACCGGCCTGTTCATAGCCGATCTCGCGAATCGCCTTGCGGGCGACCGACTTGAACTTGGCTGGGTTGATGATCGAATGTCCGGCCGCATCCTTGAGGATATTGCCGGCCCTGTCCTTCTTCAGCAGCGTCTCGGGGACGCGCACTTCGCCGGCGATGACGACACGGTTGGTGGTTGCCAAGGTCTCGCAGGCGACACGGACTTTCCATGGGTCCATGCCGGTCTTCTTGGCTTCGCGGTAGACCAGATCGACAATCTCGTCGGAGATCCGGTCACAGACTTTGTCGGGATGGCCCTCGGCAACGGATTCCGAGGTAAAGAAGTAGTTCTGCCGCGTCACGGGTGTCCCCTCTTGAAAAACGATCGGCAGGCTGCCGATTTTGGCGCGCCACGTGTTAGCGGGGCAAAGCGCCGCTCGTCAAGCGTTGCCGGCATTCTGGCACGACTGTCGATGTCGATATCTTGTGCCACCGGCGGCGAATGCCGCCGGTTCGAGGCGCATTGAGGGTCAGTCGAGATCGTCCGCGGCGAGCGACTTCACCAGGTCGATGATCCTGCGGCGCACCTTGACGTCGGCGATCTTGACGAAGGCCCGGTTGAGCTGAAGGCCTTCGGGACTGCCGCAGAACTCAACGGCGAAAGCCATCGACGCATCCTCCGAAAAGCCACGGCCGGCCACCGCTTCCTGGCCGGGCGCATCCTCGAAAAAGAAGGCGACGGGCACGCCGAGTATAGAGGCTATCGCCTGCAGCCGGCTGGCGCCGACGCGGTTGGTGCCCTTTTCATATTTCTGGATCTGTTGAAATGTGATGCCGAGATTCTCGCCCAGCTTTTCCTGGCTCATTCCGAGCATGTTGCGCCGAAGCCGGACGCGACTTCCAACATGGATGTCGATGGGATTCGGTTTCTTCTTGTTTTCTTCTGTCATTTTTTCCTCGCCGAATTTTTTCGGCTTTGTGATTTTTTTCTCGCCCAAAAAAGGCCGGAGGCGACTGCCCCAACAGTACGATCCACCGGCTTCGAGAAATTTTCAGGCGATACAGTATGAGTTTCTAATGTGTCGACTGTCAATTCACCCGTAGCCTTTGCCTTACGTTCAACAGAGCCCCCACGAGCGCAAACAGCAACATGATCAGCATTCCGTTAATGCGCCGCTGGTCCGAGGAAACGACCGTCTGTCCGGCAATCGGCACCTTCACATCGATGGCTCCGCGCGCGTTAATCGCCAACGCATCGACGATGCGTCCGTGTGGATCGACGACGGCCGAGATGCCGTTGTTGGCAGCACGCAGCAAGGGCAATCCGTTCTCCACCGCACGAATCTGGGCCTGCCTGAAATGCTGATACGGTCCCGGCGTGTCCCCGAACCAGGCATCATTGGTAACGTTCACAATAAGCTGCGCTGACGTAGCGTCAACTGCCACAAGATCGGGAAAGATCACCTCATAACAGATAAATGGGAGGGCACGGATGCCGCCCGGCAGCGCAATGGCGTGGCGCTCGTTGCCGGCGGCGAACGTCACCGGACCGGCGACAAGCTGTGCGATGCCGAAACGGTTGAGCAAGTCGGCGAAAGGCAGGTATTCGCCGAACGGCACCAGATGGACCTTGTCGACGGCGTCAGCGATTTCACCCTTGTCGTTGATCGCCACCACGGAGTTGTAATAGCGGCTGTCGGCTGCCGCGGAGCCGCCTTCCTCGCGAACGACGCCGGCGATCAGCATCTGGCCGTCGGCCAGCATGTCGCCCAGCGCCGTCAACGCGTCCGGGCGCTCGGTGAAAAGGAACGGCACCGAGGTTTCCGGCCAGAGAATGAGTTGTGGCTTACCGTGACCGGGGTCCGGCGCCTTGGCAGAGAGGCCGAGCAAGGTGGCGAAGATGCGGTCGCGCACCGAGGCGTCCCATTTTTCACTGAGATCGACGGCAGGCTGGACGATGCGGACATCCAGGCTGCGCTCCGCCGGCTTTTCAGGGGCAGTGAGCCTGACATAGCCGAATCCGACATGGGCTGATGCAACCGCGACGAACAGTGCGGCGCCCAGGCGAAGGTGCCGGCGCGCCGCCAGCAGCGCCGGCAATGAAAAAAGGAACACGGCAAGCACGTTCATGCCGATCATGCCGGTCACCGACACGCTCTGCATAAGAAGAGGCACCGGCATCGCCGCGTAGCCGATTGCATTCCAGGGAAAGCCGGTGAACAGGAAACCGCGCAGCCACTCGGTCAGCCCAAAGCCGAAGGCAAGTGCGGCGATGCGGCCGATATCGCTGCTCCACAGCAGCCGGGCGACCATCGTTGCGAAGCCGTAGAAAAAGGCGAGCGCGAAGGGAATGCCGATCACGGCGAAGGGAAGCGCCCAGGCAAAGTCGTCGGCCTCGACCAGCAACGCTGAGCCGATCCACCAGAGGCCGGCGAGAAAATAGCCGAAACCGAACCACCAGCCGACGGCGAAGGCCGGCCGCAGGCGCCGAAACAGGCTGCCGGAGGCTTCGCCGGTCGCGCCGTCGAGCAGCCAGACCAGCAGCGGAAACGAGATGAAACAGGCGGCGAAAAAATCGTAGGGCGCCTGGCCAAGCACCGCCAGGGCGCCTGCAAGAAACGCCACGAGCGCGCGCCGCCAACCCCAAAGCAGAATTATCCGGCCGGCCAGGCGCTCCATGCATACTTCCGAGTCGCGCGAATCAGGATGCAAGATTTATCAGGCCACGGCCCGTGCTCCAAACGCCGACCTGTCAGCCGCGATGACCCGATCGCTGCGCTACCGGTGCCAGCCCTCAATGCGCAGACCGCTCAACCGCTCGGCCTCTTCGCGGGAAACGGAACGGATGGGCTGGGTGAAGGTCCAGACATGGCCTTCGGGGTCGCGGGCCCGGTACTGGCGTTCGCCGTAGAACTGATCAGCCGGTTCCTGGATTATGTCAGCGCCCGCCGCCCGCGCCTGTTCGGAATGCGCATCCAGGCCGTCCTTGAGCCTGACATAGACCGATTGCGTGTTCTTGCCCGAGACCGAAGCCGGGCTCGCGACATACTCACTCCATTCGGAATCGACGATGATGTAGCAATCGCCGAACCGCATCTCGGCATGGACGAGCGTTCCGTCGGCATCGCTGACCACCATGCTGCGCTCGAAGCCGAAAGCGGCTTGCAGCCACGCCAGCGCGGCAAGAGGATCCCTGTAGAAGACACCGGAACCCAGACTCGCGTGCTTGAACGGGTCGTCGATCGTCATCGGGCCAGCGGAAAACTCACGCCTGTTCGGTGCGCGCCGTGACGCGCCGGCGGCGCTCGCCCTTCTGGCTCTGCACGATGCGCACGCGCTTGACGCGGCGCGGATCGGCATCGAGGACATGGAACTCGAAGCCCGGAATGGCCTGCACCACCTCACCGCGTGCCGGCACACGGCCGAGCGTGTTGAAGATCATGCCGCCAATGGTGTCGACATATTCGCCATGTTCGCCGGCGGCGAAGTCTTCGCCGATCATCTTGGCGACTTCGTCGATCTCGGCCTTGCCGTCGACGATGAAGACGCCGTCACCCGCCTGGGTGATCATCGGCTCGTCATCGTCATGCTCGTCCTCGATATCGCCGACGACCATCTCGACAATGTCCTCGAGCGAAACAAGCCCGTCCGTGCCGCCATATTCATCGATGACCAGCGCCATCTGCGTGCGCGTTGTCTGCATGCGGCCCATCAGGTCGGAAGCAAGCATCGATGGCGGCACGAACAGAACCTGGCGGATCAGATTGAGCTCGCCGATGGTGCGTGCGAGGTCGACCTGAGCGAGATCCAGTTGCGTGGCGACAGGGGTCTTCCTGGTCGTGCGGCCCTTCTTGACGCGCGCGAGCTTGGTGATGTGGGCCAGCACGTCGCGGATATGGACCATGCCGCGCGGATCGTCGAGCGTCTCGGAATAGACCGGCATGCGGGAATGGCCGGACTGCTCGAAGGTGCCCAGGAGGTCGCCGAGCGTCGTGGTGATCTCGACCGCCTCGATGTCGGCGCGCGGCACCATGACATCCTCGACGCGCACTTCGCGCAGGCGCAGGATGTTGTTGAGCATGGCGCGCTCGCCGGGCGAGAAGGATTCGGCGTCACTGGCCGTCTCGGCCAGCGCGCCGGCGATTTCCTCACGCAGGCTGGTGCCGTTGCGTTGCCTGAACAGGCCCAAAACACGGTCGAACAGGGAAGGTCCGGCGGGCGAATGCTCGCTGGCAGCGTTGCCGGTGTTGGCAACAGCAGGGGTAACGGTACTCGGACTTGATCCCTCTTCCGACGTATCGGAAGCCTTGGGCGTACTGCCGGCGTCGGGGCGGGCGGCAGTTTCTGGTTTGTCGTTCATCGTCGTCCGGTCAATTGTCAGATGTAGTTACGCGTAGGGATCGGGAATGGCAAGCCTTGCAAGGGCTGCGCGTTCGATCGCTTCCATCTCCTCGGCCTCGGCGTCGGTCTCGTGATCATGGCCCAGCAAATGCAGCAGGCCGTGGATGACGAGATGGGTGATATGGTTCTGCACCGGCTTGTCTTCCAGTGCCGCTTCGCGTGAAACCGTCTCGGCGGCGAGCACGATATCGCCCAGCATCGGCGGCAATGGGCCACCTTGTACAAACGGAAAAGCCGGGAAAGACAAGACGTTGGTGGGCTTGTCCTTGCCGCGCCAGTCGGCATTGAGGGTCCGGATATGGGCGTCGTCGGAAAAAACGATGCTGAGTTCGGAACGACCCGTGACGCCGGTCTCGGCAAAAGCAGCGTCAACCGCGCGATCGACCAGCCGCGTCAGGCTGGCCTCATCGGGCCAGTCGCCCGCTTCGACCGATATATCGATGTCGACGGGGAGATTCCCGTCGACGAATATTTTGTCCTCAGGCATGAAGCCGCATCGTCAAAGTCAATTCTCGGCGCCCAGGCCGCGGGCCAGCTTGGCGTCGCGGTCATAGGCCCTGACGATTTCCGCCACCAGCGGATGGCGAACGACGTCGATATCGTTGAAGCGCACGGTGACCGCGCCGGCCACGCCGTCGAGGACACGCAAGGCTTCGACCAGGCCCGATTTGGTGCTCGGAGGAAGGTCGATCTGCGTCGGATCGCCGGTAACGATCATGCGCGAGTTCTCGCCTAGACGGGTGAGAAACATCTTCATCTGCATCGGCGTGGTGTTCTGCGCCTCGTCGAGAATGACGGCGGCATGGGCCAGCGTGCGGCCGCGCATGAAGGCGAGCGGCGCGATTTCGATCACTTCGGCGGCAATGGCGCGCTCGACCTTGTCGGCCGGCATCATGTCGTAGAGCGCGTCATAGAGCGGCCGCAGATACGGATCGACCTTTTCCTTCATGTCGCCCGGCAGGAAGCCCAGCCGCTCGCCGGCCTCGACAGCCGGCCGCGACAGGATGATGCGCTCGACCATGCCGCGTTCGAGCAGCATCGCCGCATGCGCCACCGCCAGATAGGTCTTGCCGGTACCGGCCGGACCGATGCCGAACACCAGTTCCGACCGTTCCAGCGCCCGCATATAGGCGTCCTGGTTCAGCGAACGGGCATAGATTGTCTTCTTGCGGGTGGCGATCTGGGCAGCGGAGACCTTGCCCTTGCGTTCCAGCGTCGGCAACGTCAGCTGATCGTCGGCGGCGACCGCCATGCGCACGGCGCCATCGACATCGGACTGGCCGATATCGACGCCCTTCTGCAGAATCCCGTAGAGATTGTCCAAGGCGCGGCGCGCCTGTTCGGCGGCAGAAGCAGACCCCTTGATGGTCAACTGGTTGCCGCGCGAGCGGATGTCGACGCCAAGCTTCTGCTCGAGCCGGGCGAGGTTTTCGTCGAACTGACCGTAAAGGGCGCTGGCAAGCTTGTTGTTGTCGAAAGTCAGAACGATGTGCGCCATGTCAGAAGCCCCAGATGCCGGTACCGGGGGCAGGTTCTTCAGCTCTGCTGCGCTCAACCGTCTCTCCTCATCTGCCGAGACCATCAGGCCAATTCGGCGAACAGGCTGTTGTAGCCCGTCTTCGTGATTCGCACCTGGATAATGTCACCGATTTCGCCGGCCTTTTCATCAACAATAACCGGCTGCAGCCAAGGTGAGCGGCCGACCTTCTGTCCAGCCTGCCGTCCGGGCTTCTCGATCAGCGTGTCGATGGTGCTGCCGACCAGGCTCGAACCGAAGTCCTGCTGCTGTTTCAAGAGCAGTGCCTGCAGGCGCTGCAAGCGCTCGTCCTTGACCGTTTCGGGCACATGATCGGGCATCTCCGCGCCCGGCGTGCCGGGGCGTGGCGAATATTTGAACGAAAAGGCCGAGGCGTAGTTCACCTCGCGCACCAATTCCATGGTCGCCTCGAAATCGGCTTCGGTCTCGCCGGGGAAGCCGACGATGAAATCGCCAGACAGCGCGATGTCCGGCCGCGCGGCACGGATGCGGTCGAGCAGCGCCAGATAATCCCCGGCCGTATGCCTGCGGTTCATCGCTTTCAGGATGCGGTCGGACCCCGATTGCACCGGCAGATGCAGATAAGGCATCAGCGCCGGCAGGTCGCGGTGGGCGGCGATCAGTTCGTCGTCCATGTCGCGCGGGTGGCTGGTGGTATATCGCAGCCGCGCCAGCCCGGGGATTTCTGCCAGCCTGAACAGCAGGCGGCCAAGGCCCCATTCCTCGCCGTTTTCGCCCTGGCCGTGCCAGGCATTGACGTTCTGGCCAAGCAGCGTGACCTCGCGCACGCCAGCATCGGCCAGGCGTTCGGCCTCGGCGACGATCTGCGCCACCGGCCGCGACACTTCCGAGCCCCTGGTGTAGGGCACGACGCAGAAGGTGCAGAACTTGTCGCAGCCTTCCTGCACGGTAAGGAAGGCGGTGACTCCGCGCTTGATCACCTCGGCGCGCTTCGGCTGCGGCAGATGGTCGAACTTGTCCTCGATGGCGTAGTCGGTCTCGACGATCTTTTCGCCGTTGCGGACTCTCGCCAGCACGTCGGGCAGTCGGTGATAGGTCTGCGGGCCGATGACCAGATCGACGGCCGGCGAACGGCGGATGATCTCCGCACCCTCGGCCTGCGCCACGCAGCCGGCGACGCCGATCAGCAGTTCGCGGCCGGCAATAGCCCGCTCCGCCTTCATGTCGCGGATGCGGCCGAGCTCGGAATAGACCTTTTCCGCCGCCTTCTCCCTGATGTGGCAGGTGTTGAGCAGCACCAGATCGGCCTCGTCGATGGCATCGGTCGCGGTATAGCCGTCGGCGGCCAGCGCATCGCCCATGCGCTGTGAATCATAGACGTTCATCTGACAGCCATAGGTCTTGATGAAGACCTTTTTTGCTGCCGTGGCGCGCGCAGCCGGCTGCCCGGCCACGGTGCCGATGTCGTCGCTTTCGATCGTGTTCAAGTCCATCCGGCGGCTTCTAACGCCTTTCCGTGACAAAAAACAGACGATTCTCGGTATGCGCCGCTTGGGCGCGCCGCCCGATCAGCGGCTCGGGCGCGGATCGGCGAGTGCCGCCTGCATCATCTCGCGCACCTGGCTTTCCATCAGCCTGGCCGTTTCCTTGCGATTCGAGCCCTTGGCAAAGGCAATCGGTTCGCCGAAATGCACCTCGACGTCGAGCGCGCCCTCCGCCATCAACACCTTGAGATGCGGCATCAAATCCTCGTCGCCGATCCAGGCCGAGATCGGCCGATGGCGGCGGCCGAGCGGTACGCCATGCAGGCGTGTGTAGGCGATCGCCACCGGCTGGATGAACACCTGCTCGGCAGCACCCTCCGAAATCGCCATCGAGGCGGCGCCGAACAGCGTGCTCTTGAACGGCAGCACGGCATTGCCGTCACCGGTCGAACCCTCGGCGAACAGTACCATGGCGTCGCCCTTGGCCATGCGGCTGGCGATCTCGCTCGCCTGGTCGCCCGAGGAACGCTTGCGTTCGCGCTCGATGAAGACGGTGCGTTGCAGTTTCGACAGCATGCCGATCAGCGGCCAGCCTTCCATATCGGCCCTGGCGATGAATTTCACATCGGCAAATGAGCCCAGCACCATGATGTCGGTCCAGGAGATGTGGTTTGCGGCAACCAGCAGAGGCCGTTTGTCGGACAACGCCCCTTTGACATGGACGCGCATGCCGAGCGTCCTGAGGATCAGCCTGTGCCAGATCTTGAGAATGACCGTCTCCGGCCACCAGCCGGTCTTCATCGACAGGATCTGCAATGGCACAAGGACCAGCGAACCGGCGACGACAAGGCCCAGGGCCAGGAAAATCCTGATTTTTCCGATCATGAGTCCTAGCCCTACCCGATCTCTCGCTAGCGAAGATCGCGGCGCATGACAAGCGCGCCGGTCGGCCCGCGATCGGGCGACTTGTAGTAATCCGGGCGCTTGCCGACTTCGCGGAAGCCCAGCCGACGGTAAAGGGCGATCGCGGCGACATTGGTCTCGTCGACCTCGAGGAACAGCGCTTCGGCGCGCTGCACATGCAGTTCGCGCAGCACCGCATCCATCAACTGCCAGCCCAGCCCCTGGCGGCGATGGGATCGCGCCACCGCAACGGTCAGGATCTCGCCCTCACCGGCGGCCAGACGGGCGAGCACGAAGCCGACAGGCGGCTTGGCGCCCTGCCCGGTTTCGCGCGCGGCATAACCGAACACGGTGTCCTGCTCGAGCAAGGCGGCGAACTCGCCATCGGTCCACGGACGGACGAAATCCTCGCGATGCAGCAGCGACACAGCGGGGCTGTCGGTGATCCTGAGCGGCTCGAGGGCATAGTCCCGGCGCCGCGATTGGAGAAAAGGTATGCGCATTCTAATTTTCTTGCCTTGAAAGAATGAACCCGGCTTGCGGCTTGGCGTCCGCGCCGCGCAAATAAAGTGGTTTCGGCCTTTCGCCCTCACCTTTGGCGGCGGCCAGACGGGCGTAGGTGACAATGTCGGCTGTGGCCGTCCGAGGCCCGATATCGGAAGCCCGGCTCGCCAATGCCGAGATCTGTGCCGCCGCGGTGCCGGCCAGCACCGCGGAGTTCTCTACCGCCAAGGCAGTGGCTTCCGGCAATGTGGTCACCGCCGGTCCGTAAGTCAAAACTAACGTTCTGTCGTATAGCGCGGCATGGATTTCCTCCCGACCGGCATCGAGCGCCGCCAGGACTGCACGGCCGGGAAATGCCGCCGCCGCTTCAGCCGCCAGCGCTTCGAGCGTCGTCACACCGATCGCCGGAATCTCCAGCGCCAGCGCCAGGCCACGCGCTGTCGACACGCCGACGCGCAGGCCGGTGAAGGAACCGGGACCGACGGACACGGCAATGGCGCCAAGGCCGGCATAGTCGGTTTCGGCCGCCATCAGCGCCTCGGCGATGACGGCCATCAGGTGCTCGGCATGGCCCTTGCCGAGATCGAGCACCGAGCGGCCAAGCTCCAGCCCAGCCGCCGCGTCGTAGACGCAGGCGGCGCAGAGGCTGGCGGCACAGTCGATGGCAAGCACTTTCATGAAACGACCGGTTCCGAGAAACACCTTCCTGTGCCCGCCACGGCGCGCCACCGCAAGCTTAATTTGTTAAGCGGCTTCGGTTCCGCCAGCGCGCTATCAGACCTGTTCGATGCGCAGCATGTGGTTGTCCCAGACGTAGTCCGGTTCTACCCGTGTCGCGCCGCTGCCCTCGATGATCTCGCCGGCGCCCGTGGTGGCCATGAAGCCCGATCCGTCTGGTGCGAGGCCGCAGACCTCGACCAGCGCGCTGGACGAGACGACCCGGCCGCTGGCCGCATCGATCACGACAAGCGAATTGCCTTCCGGCGACGAGACGGCGACGGTGCCGGCTGTCGCGTTGGCAGCGACCGAGCCGATATAATTGCGAAAGCCCGACAATACGTCCTGCGGCATGTCGAGAAGCTGCAACTCCTTGCCGCGCGCGGCGCGGCCGACCAGCAGCGGACGATCGGTGCCCGGCCCGCGGTACTGGCAGCCGAACCAGACGGTGCCCGACGGGTCGGTGTCCATGTGACGGATCGACAGCTGGTGCAGTGCCGCCGGCAATTCATGCTTCTCGATCAAGTCTCCGGTAGCGCGGTCGATGAGCACATAGGACGGCTTCATGGTCGCGATGTTGAGCTCGGCGCGGCCATAGTCCGGATGGGTCTCGATGCCGCCATTGGCGACCGCGATCGTCCTGCCGTCGCCCAGCAGCAGGAGTTCATGCGGCCCCATGCCATAGGTCGGAAATTCGCCGATGCGATTGAATTTCGCCCGCGCATCGTAGACGCCGACGACGCCGGCGGCGTTGTCGAAATCGTTCTCGGTGGCGTAGAGCAGGGCGCCGTCAGGCGAGAACACGCCATGGCCGAAGAAATGCCGGCCGGTGATGCTGGCGATGGTCAGCGGGGCGTCCCGCCCGGTGTGATCGAACACCACGGCGAAGGTGCCGGGCTGGCGGGCGAAGACCACCGAACGCTTCGAGATGGGATCGAAAGTGACATCATGGCCGCGATCTGGCAGGTCGATTGCATGCAGCACCTTGCCGGCCTCTGACAGAACGGCGGCGCCAAAACTGCCGTCACGCTTGACGAAGGCGGTAGCGAACACGGCGTCGGCAGCAAGCGTCTTTGCCCAGGCCGACGGCGCCATCGCGGCGGCAAAGCCGATGCCTGCTGCTTTCAGAAAGTCGCGACGGTCAATGAGCGGCGTGCGCATGCTCAGTCCCCATCCAGCGAGGAGAAGCCAGCGGTCAGGCCGAATTCGGCGGTCAGCCTGGTGCCGATCAGGGTCGACAGGCTGGAGGTGATCAGCACGAAATGCTCGAGTTTTTCGCGCAGCGCCGGGTCGGCGAGCGTCTTGTCGATGGGACCCTGAATGGACTTCGCGGTGGCGACGCCGTTTACCAACTGGATATGGATCGATTCCGCCATCCAGCGCGCATCTTCAGGCAAGGCATCGCCAAGCTTGGATGCCTGGAACAGCGCATCGATGCCGGCGAGGTTTCCCGCTAGCGCATTGGCGGTGTTTTGCGAACGCCAGTAGATCGCCAGCTTCGCCTTGTCCGCCTCGGGCTTGCCGCCGAAAAAGCCTTTCAGGCGGACATCCCTCACCATCTCCAATTCGTTGATGAAAACGCCGACCAGTTCGGTCACCGCTTCGTTGCCGTCGCGGTAGAGTGGGTTCTGCGGTCCCGGATTGGCCCAGAGTGCGGCAAAACCGTCCGGCTTGTTCCAGGCTGCGCTGACTTCACCGGCCATGGTTTCGATATTGCCGGCAACCGCCGCGCCATAGGCGCAGCGATAGGGATCATCCTTGCCCGCCAGCGCGTCGGCGCCATCGCCGAAAAGCACGAATTCCAGCGCACCGAGCCCCTGCATGGCGACACTCTTGGCGGCCAGTTGTGCCGGATCGGTGGCGCCGGCGTCCTTGTTCGACAGCACCGCCTGCACTTGTTTCAGGCCGATGCTCTTGCGATCTGGCCAGAACAGTGTGCGCTCCAGACGGTTGTTCTCCTTGATCGGCCCGAAGCCGATGATCTCGGCCGACGACCAGGCATAGACCGTGGCCGAAAATTCGGCCCGCGCCGCGTTGAGTTCCCCTTGCGAAGGCGCTTCGCAGAGCTTGCGCATCGCCTTCGTCAGGGCTTCCGCATGCTGGTGCAGGTCGGCATAGGCCGGCCTGACAAAGCCGTCGATCGCCCGCTGGATGATGTCGGAGGCTTTCACAGCCGCCGATGCCGGGAAGGCAGCCAGCAGGGCCAGCGGCAGAACGAGAACCAGCGCGGAACGCTTCAGCATTAGAGTGACTCCAGGAATTTGAGCAGCGCATCGCGCTCGGCCGCTTTGGCGGCGGCAAAGCGGTCGCGCGCCTTTTGCGCCTCACCACCATGCCACAGGATCGCCTCTGTCAGGCTGCGCGCGCGGCCATCGTGCAGAAAGAAGGAATTGCCGTTGACCGTCTCGGTGAGGCCAATGCCCCACAGCGGCGGGGTGCGCCATTCGCTGCCCGTCGCCTCGCCCACAGCCTGGCCGTCGGCCAGATCGGGACCCATGTCGTGCAGCAGGAAGTCGGAATAGGGCCAGATCAACTGAAAGGCCTGCGCCTTGTTGGGCGCGTCGCGGCGGGTGACGAATTTCGGCGTGTGGCAGGAAACGCAGCCGATCTCATAGAACACCTTCTTGCCGGCGAGCACATCAGGCGCGGCGAGATCGCGTCGTGCCGGCACGGCGAGGTTCTGCGAATAGAAGGTGACGAGATCCATCACCGGCGCCGGTGCCTCGACCGGGCCGAGGCGCGCCTGCACGCCATTCGGCATGGCCAGGCATTTTGCTTGCGCCGAGGTGCAGTCGCCCCAATGTTTCGGCTCTTCCGGCGTCGAGATGCCGATATCGCCGGCAAAGGCATCCGCCGCCTGCTGGCGGATCGAGGCGGTCTGCGCCTTCCAGCCGAAACGGCCAAGCGTCAGTTCCCCGCTCAGGCTGTCGCGCACGATGTTCGGCCTGCCGGAAATGCCATCGCCGTTTCGATCGTCCGGGTCGGCATTGGCCAGAATGTCAGCCGGCGCGATCTGTTCGATCAGGCCAAGGCCGATCATCGGCGGCGTCAGACGCGGCGACAGCGTGGTGCGCGGATCAAGCGGCCCATAGGCGAGATCGGTGACGGAATAGCCTGGCTTGCGCAGGAAAACCACCGTGCCGTCCGTCAGCTCCACCTTACGTTCCTGATAGGCGACATGCATCCTGCCTTCGCCGCGCAGGCCAGGCACCGCCAGCTCCTGCAACTGCGTGCCATAGACCGGGTCGGGAAAATTGAGCAATTGGTGGCTGGCGACGGCTGCTTTCTCCTCGGCGTTGCTGGCGTCTCGCGCCAGCCGCAGGAACATCGAGGTGGTGCCGGTATCGCCTTGCGGCGGACGGCCGCGGCCATCCTTCAGATGGCAGTTCTGGCAGGCGCGTTCATTGAACAGCGGGCCGAGCCCGTCCGACGCCTGCGTCGAGGATGGCGACGAGACCCAGTTCTTGCGAAACAAAGCGTTGCCGAGCTTGAAAGTACCCTCTTCCTCGAAGGTGAGGTTGGCCGAGGATTGCGAGAAGGCATCGCGGCTGATCTCTTTCTCCGAGGTGCCGGCGCCACCTTGCATCAGCTCGAACGGCTCGGGTTTGGAGAAATCCGTGGTCGGCCTGGTGACGGCGATGACGCGCGCCTGATCTTTTTGATTAAGGTCGTTGCGCGTGGTGGCGAGCCCAGCTGGCTGAAGGTCGCCGGCAATCGCCGACGATGTCAGCGCCAAAACAAGGATGGTGCGACGAGCCAGTCCGGCTGGTCTTTTCAGGAGAAGCGGCGAGCCGCCGGCCCACCGCGAGCGGCGCAAGAATTCTAAGAGGCGCCGCATTCCCGCATGCCTTTACTCCGCCTCGTTGGCCGCGTCGGCGTTGAGCTGGCCGTACTTCTCCTCACCGATCGAGGCGAGCAGGTCGAGCTGCGTCTCGAGGAAGTCGATGTGACCTTCCTCGTCAGCCAGCAGATCCTCGAACAGTTTCATGGTCACGTAATCACCAATCTCGTGGCAGATCTCGCGCGAACGCTTGTAGGCCGTGCGCGCGTCATATTCGCCGGCAAGGTCAGATTCGAGCACTTCCTTGACGTTCTGGCCGATGCGCAGCGGCGCCACGGACTGCAGGTTCGGATGGCCTTCAAGGAAGATGATGCGGGCGATGAGCTTGTCGGCGTGATGCATCTCCTCGATCGATTCGGCACGCTCTTTCTTGGCCAGTTTGGTATACCCCCAGTCCTCCAGCAGACGGAAATGCACCCAATATTGATTGACGGCTCCAAGCTCCAGGAAAAGAGCCTCGTTAAGCCGCTCGATGATCTGACTTTCGCCTTTCATGGGTTCTGCTCCCGTATTGGACGCGCAGGCCTCTGACGCGATCCAGATGTGAAACGATATCCACGCCGCTCGCCTCCGAGCGGGCATGGTAATTTTCGGTGACCCGGATGATCGTTTCGACCACATTTGGGAAGCAGCCGCAACAGCGGCCACGCTTTTGCATCGAGTGGTAGACCTTGGCCGGCACGATGAGTTGCCAGGGATCCTGGTCCAGCAGCCCGAGGATCGTCTGCTCGATCTCCTTCTCCGTGATGATATTGCAATGGCAGATCAGCATTTATAGTGCTCGGATGGCTGACGGCGCCTCCCGCGCCGTGTGGCTTGTTTTGGCCCTGGAGCCCACTCCGAAGCCGATTGTCAGGCTTCGGACCAGGCTCCAGGTTTCGGCGCTTACTTGAACACCTTGTCGGGTGCGTCGAGACTGTCGGATCCCTCGAAGGCAATGGCGTTGAGTTTCAGCGAGCCGACGGCGCGTTCGATCGACTTTGTCTGGTCGATCAGCGCGTCGATCGCCGCCTGCACGGTGGCGTTACCTGCCGTATTGCCTTCGGCGATCTGCTGGTCATAGGCCTCGCCGGCCAGTGCCCGCGCCTTGATCGCCTCCATCTTGGCGACGGTGACGTCGAGTTTATCGGACAGTTCCTTGTCGATCGCCGGATCGGCCGCCTTGACCATGTCGTGTACCGAAGGCCCCGAAACGACGGTGCCGTCGAGCCTGGTATAGCTGGCGAGGTAGGCGCCGCGGATACCGATCGCATCATAGAGATGCGAATTGTAGGTGTTGTCGGAGAAGCAGTCCTGCTCCTCCTCCGGATCGTGCAGCAACAGGCCGAGCTTCATGCGCTCGCCGGCGAGTTCGCCATAGGACAGCGAGCCCATGCCGGTGAAGATGACCGAGATCGCCGTGTTCGGCTCGCCATCGACCAGGTTCTTGCGCGCCGCGCCATCTTCCTTCCAGTTGCCGACCATTTCCTGCAGGTCGGAAACCAGAAGCGTGCTGGCGGACTTCAGATATTCGGCTCGGCGATCGCAATTGCCGCCGGTACAGTTCTTGAGGTCGTAGTCGGTGTAGGGGCGCTCACCGGCGCCCGGGCCGGTGCCGTGCAGGTCCTGACCCCAGAGCAGGAATTCGATGGCGTGATAGCCGGTGGCGACATTGGCCTCGATACCGCCGGCTTGCTGCAACGTGCCGGAGAGGAATTCCGGCGAAAGCTTCGAGGCGTCGACCTTCTTGCCGTTGATCTCGATTTCCTTGTTGGCGATCACATTGGCCGTATAGAGCGAATTCGTGTCCGATTCCGTGCCGTAGCTCTTGGCTACGTAGTCGATCAGGCCTTCGTCCAGCGGCCAGGAATTCACCTCGCCTTCCCAGTCGTCGACGATTTTGTTGCCGAAGCGGTAGACCTCGGTCTGCTGGTAGGGCACGCGCGCGGCCTTCCAGGCGTCGCGGGCGGCCTTGAGCGTGTCTGCTGAGGGCTTGGCGAGCAGTGCATCGACCGCCTTGTCGAGAGCCTGCGCCGTGGTCAGTGAATCCTCGTATTTGGCGAGCCCGATGTCGGCATAGGTCTTGATAACGGCCTTTGCGTCGGTTTCGGCCTTGGCAGGCAGCACAAACACCGCTGCCGTCAGCAGCGCCGTGGCACCAATCGCCGCAAGCCTGCCGCCGTATCGTGCTGTCATTATCGCTCTCCAGTTTCTCGGAAATTCTATAAACGGCGCGCGCGCCGGCCGGCGCCAGACCATATCGATGCCAAATGCGCCAAGACTTGCCGCGCCATCGCGCGGTTCAGGGAAGAAAGACACCAAAATGCCTCCAATCGAACGGGTTCAAGGCCCAGACATCAAAGGGATGCGCATGTGCGCGAGCCTTCATAAAGCGTCGGCGTCACTGGAAGTCAACTGGCAGAATCGATAAAATTCAATCGAAACAATAGTTTAGAATTATTCTAAACTACAACAGTCAACTTTATGCCCCGCCTGCGCCGGCATTGCCGCCGAACTGTACGATTGACAGCCGCCGTTCCGGGTGCGACCCGCAAACGCTCACTTGCGGCGGTGCCAGACAATTGCCACCTGGCGAGAGATTCTAGGATCGAATCAGGATTTGGGACGCGATGAAGAACGGCGTGGTCATTGTCGGTGCGGGTCATGCGGGCGTGCAGGCGGCCGCCAGTCTGCGCGAGGACGGCTATGACGGGCCGGTGATCCTCATTAGTGACGAGAACGAACTGCCCTACCACAAGCCGCCGCTGTCGAAGACCTTCATCAAGGATGCCGAGGCCAAACCGCAACCCTTGCGGGGCGAGGCGTTTTATACCGGCAACGCCATCGACTACCGGCCGGGCATCCGGATCGACCGCATCGATGCCGGCGGACGCCGCCTCGACATCGCCGGCGGCGCGCTTGCCTTCGACCACCTGATCCTGGCGACTGGATCGCGCCCACGTGTCCTGCCGCTGCCGGGCTCGGATCTGTCCGGCGTTTTGTCATTGCGGTCGCTGGCCGATGCGCGGCTGATCCGGGAGCTGAGCGCGCAGAGCGAAGATGTCGTCATCCTCGGTGGCGGCTTTATCGGGCTGGAGATCGCCGCGACGCTGCGTTCGGCCGGCCGCACGGTGACGGTGGTGGAAGCGGTCGACCGGCTGCTCGGCCGCGCCGTGGCGCCGGTGGTGGCGAGCCATGTCCGGCAAAGGCTGGAAGCAACCGGCGTGCGCATCCTGACTGGCACCTCGATTTCAAAACTCGAGGGCGAAAACGGCCATGTCGCCGCCGCGATCACCTCGTCGGGCGAAAGGCTGCCGGCGCGCATGGTCATTGTCGGCATCGGCGCGGTGCCCAATGTCGAACTGGCTCAGGACGCCGGCCTCACAATCGCCAACGGCATCCGCGTCGACCACCATATGCGCAGCTCGGTGCCGGAAATCCTGGCCATCGGCGACGCCGCCTCCTATCGGCACTGGTTCACCGGCGGCGATGTGCGGCTGGAATCGGTGCAGAACGCCACCGACCAGGCGCGGCTTGCCGCCCGCACCATCACGGGCCACGCCGATGCCTATTCGGCGGTGCCATGGTTCTGGTCCGACATTGGCGACATGAAGCTGCAGATGGTAGGGCTGACCGCCGGCGGCGACAGCCATGTCGTGCTTGGCGATCTGCCCGACAACAAGTTCTCGATCTATCACTATGCCGGCGACCGGCTGCTCGGCATCGAATCCGTCAACCGCCCCGGCGACCACATGCTCGGCCGCAAGATGCTCGGCGCCGGCTTCTCGCCGACGCCACAGACAATCGCAGCTGGTCCCGAAGGGCTGAAAGCGGCGCTGGCCGCGTTTCAGCAGGATGAGCCGGCAAGGGCTGCGGGCTAGTTGGCAGAGCTGCGGGAAGATCCCGATCTGGAGCGTCGGCGCTGCCCCTCATCCGCCTGCCGGCACCTTCTCCCCGTATAGTGACGGTGAGAAGGCAAGCTCCAGTTCAGGCCGCGCAGACTTCGCGGATCGAGCTTTCAAGTATGTCGAGCGCTTCGTTCATGATCTCGTCCTGGATGGTGATCGGCGCCAGGAAGCGGATAACGTTGCCGTAGACGCCGCAGGTCAGCAGGATCAGGCCCTTGTCGAGCGCCTTCAGCCTAATCGCGTTGGCGATCTCGGCCGATGGCAGGCCCTTCTTGACGTCGTTGAACTCGACCGCGTTCATGAAGCCGAGACCCCTGATATCGACGATCTCGGGCACGTCATCACGGATCGACTGCAGGCGCTGCTTCAGCCTTGCACCCAGCGTGTTGGCGCGGTCGCAGAGCTTTTCGTCCTCGATCACGTCAAGCACGGCGTGCGCCGCGGCGACGCCGATCGGGCTGCCGCCATAGGTGCCGCCGAGACCGCCGGGGCCGGGCGCATCCATGATCTCGGCGCGGCCGGTGACCGCCGCCAGCGGGAAGCCGCCGGCCAGGCTCTTGGCCATGGTGGTGATGTCGGCAGCGACTTCATGATGGTCCATCGCGAACATCTTGCCGGTACGGGCAAAGCCGGTCTGCACCTCGTCGGCGATGAGCAGCATGCCGTGCTGGTCGCAGAGCTTGCGCAGTGCCGTCAGGAATTCGCGTGGCGCGTCGTAGAAGCCGCCCTCGCCCTGTACCGGCTCAATGATGATGGCGGCGACGCGGGCCGGATCGACATCGGCCTTGAACAGCCGGTCGAGTGCAGCCAGCGAATCGGCGACCGACACGCCGTGCAGCGGTACCGGGAACGGCGCGTGATAGACGTCGCCCGGCATGGCGCCGAAACCGACCTTGTAGGGCACGACCTTGCCGGTCAGCGCCATGCCCATGAAGGTGCGGCCGTGGAAGCCGCCGGCGAAGGCGATGACGGCCTGGCGGCCAGTGGCGTTGCGGGCGATCTTGATCGCGTTCTCGACCGCCTCGGCGCCGGTGGTGACGAAGATGGTCTTCTTCTCGAACTTGCCGGGCAGCATGGCGTTCAGCCTTTCGGCCAATCGCACATAGCTCTCATAGGGCACGACCTGGTGGCAGGTGTGGGTGAAGCGATCGAGCTGCGCCTTGACCGCCTCGATTACCCTGGGATGGCGATGGCCAGTGTTGACGACGGCGATGCCGGAGGAGAAGTCGATGTAGCGGCGGCCCTCGACATCCCAGATTTCCGAATTTTCAGCCCGGTCGGCATAAATCTGCGTGGTCATGCCGACGCCGCGCGAGATCGACTGGTTCTTGCGTTCGGAAATGGCTGAATTCTTCATGATATCCCTCATCGGGCCGGCGCCCGTTCTCGTTGATCAGATGTCTTCTGACCTTATTTCACGTTTTCCTCAAGTCGGCACCATCGGCTGGCGATTGGGCCTGCGACGGGCAGATCCCAGCCTTAACCAGTCGGGCGATACGCGTACGAGACCGGTTTCCTTTTTGCGGAGATCGATTATCCTCCAGATATCCGCGAGGCATCGCGATCAGCGAGCGACCCGCGGCTGGGGGAGCCCATGAGCAGGAACGCGACATCGTCCGTCTCGCCATCATCCGTCAGAACCTCCAGCCTTTTGTCTTTTCAAACCGTGTCGGCAGTGTGCGTCTGCACAGCCGTATTGCTGCTGGCCGGTTGCCAGAAGCAGCAAGCGGCGGACAAGAAACTGCCGATCATGGTGCGCACCGAAACGGTGGCGATGGCCGACTATGCGCCGAGAACCTCGCTGACCGGGGTGATCGCGGCACGCACGCTGAACAATCTGTCGTTCCGGGTCGGCGGCCGCGTTGCCGAGCGGCTTGTCGATGTCGGCCAGCATGTCGACCAGGGCACGGTGCTTGCCCGCATCGATCCGCAGGAGCAGCAATCCGATTTGCGATCGGCACAGGCCGATCTTGATGCGGCACAAGCGCAACTGACGCAGTCCGCCGCCGCCTTCGAGCGGCAGAAGACGCTACTTGCCCAGGGCTTCACCACCAGGCGCGACTATGACGCCGCCGATCAGGCGCTGAAGGTGGCGCAAGGCAGCGTCGACGCCGCGCAGAGCGCATTCGCCAATGCCCAGCAAAACCTGTCCTTCACGGAGCTCAAGGCCGGCGCCCCCGGCGTCATCACCGCCCGCCAGGTCGAAACCGGCCAGGTGGTGCAAGCGGCGCAAACCGTCTTCACCGTCGCCGAGGACGGCGACCGCGATGCGGTGTTCAACGTCCAGGAGACGCTGGTCGCCAAGACGCCGCCCTCGCCGGCGGTGACGATCACGCTGTTGTCCGACCCGCAGGTCCGGGCAAAAGGCACGGTGCGCGAAATTGCGCCGGCGGTAGACCAGGCCTCCGGCTCGATCCGGGTCAAGATCGGCATTGCCGATACACCGGCCGGCATGCCGCTGGGGGCGGCCGTCATCGGCTCGGTCAGCGCCAAGCCGGCGAAGGCGATCCTGTTGCCCTGGCAGGCGCTGACGTCCAGCGCCGGCAAACCGGCGGTCTGGATCGTCGATCCCTCGACCAAGGCGGTGGCAACGACGCCGGTCGACGTGCTGGCCTTCGATTCGGGCACGGTCGTCATCGCCAGCGGTCTGAACGAAGGCCAAAGCGTCGTGACCGCCGGCGGGCAGTTGCTCAGTCCCGGCCAGACGGTCGAGATATCGGGGGCGGGCCAATGAACCGGTTGCCACGGATCATGCTTGGCCTGTTTGCGCTTGGCGCGCTCGCCGCCTGCTCGAAATCGGATGAAAAGCCGCCGGAAATCATCCGGCCGGTGCTGTCGGTCGTGATCGAGCCGCGCACCACCCAGACCTTCGGCTTTGCCGGCTCGATCGAGCCGCAGATCAGCGCCGACCTTGCCTTCCGCCTGCTCGGCCGGGTCGTCTCGCGCGACGTCAAGGTCGGCGACATTGTCAGCAAGGGCACGACGATCGCCGCGCTCGACCCGACCGCGCTGGAGCTGGCGGTGCAAGCAGCCACGGCCGAGCTCTCCAATGCCGAAGCACAGTTCGCCAACGCTGCCGCCAGCGAGGAGCGTCAGCGCCAGCTGCTCGCCTCGGCCAACGCCACGCAGGCCGTCTTCGATGCCGCGCAGCAGGCACGCAAAGCAGCGGAAGCCAACGTCGAACGGGCCAAGGCAGCGCTGGCGAAATCGCAGGAACAGCTTGGCTATGCCAGGCTGTTCTCGGATTTCGATGGCGTCGTCACCGCGGTCGGCGCCGAGGTCGGGCAGACGGTCTCGGCCGGCCAGACGGTCGTCACCGTGGCGCGGTCGGATCTGCGCGAGGCGGTGGTCGATATCCCCGATCAACTGACCGGCGATCTCACGGCCGGTACGCCGTTCCAGGTCATCCTGCAATCGCTGCCGACGATCGAGACCCAGGCCAAGCTGCGCGAGATCGCGCCGCAGGCCGAGGGCTCGACACGCACCCGGCGCGTCAAGCTCGCGCTCACCGACCCGCCGCAGGCCTTCCGGCTCGGCTCGACGGTGACGGCGACCCGCATGACCAAGGTGGTGCCGACGATCGAACTGCCCATCTCGGCGCTGCTGGAAAAGAACGGTTCCGACAAGGTGTGGATCGTCGATCCGCAGACATCGAGCGTGAGCGCACGCGACATCAAGGTCGCCTCGAAGAATGGCGAGACCTTCACGGTCGCCGAGGGGCTTGAAGCCGGCATGCGCGTGGTCACGGCGGGCGTCCACAGCCTGAGCGAAGGCCAGAAAGTCAAAGTGCCGGAGGGCGGCGTCTGATGAAGGGCTTCAATCTCTCTGACTGGGCGCTCAGCCACCGCTCCATGGTCTGGTATTTCATGCTGGTCTTCGTGGTTGCCGGCATCTTCTCCTACCTCAATCTCGGCCGTGAGGAAGACCCAAACTTCACCATTAAGACGATGATCATCCAGGCCAACTGGCCGGGTGCGTCGGTCAAGGAGACATTGCAACAGGTCACCGATCGCATCGAGAAGAAGCTCGAGGAACTCGACAGTCTCGACTACACCAAATCAGTCACCACCGCCGGCCAGACCGTCATCTTCGTCAACCTGAAGGACACCACCAAGGCGCGCGATGTCGTTCCGAACTGGATTCAGGTGCGCAACATGGTCAACGATATCAAGGCGCAGTTTCCGCAAGGCGTGCAGGGGCCGTTCTTCAACGACCGCTTCGGCGACGTCTACGGCAATATCTACGCCTTCACCTCGGACGGGCTGACGCCGCGCCAACTGCGCGACTATGTCGAGGATGTCAGGACCAGAATCCTGGCCGTGCCCAACGCCGGCAAGGTCGATCTGGTGGGCGCGCAGGACGAAGCCATCTATCTCGAATTCTCGACCCGTCAGATCGCAGCGCTTGGCCTCAACCAGCAAGCGATCGTGGCGAGCCTGCAGGCACAGAACGCCATCACGCCGTCGGGTGTCGTCGAATCCGGGCCCGAGCGTGTCAGCGTCCGCGTCGGTGGCCAGTTCACCTCCGAGGAGAGCCTGCGCGGCATCAATCTGCGCGTCAACGATCGCTTCTTCCGGTTGAGCGACGTGGCGACGATCCGGCGCGGCTATGCCGATCCGCCGACGTCGCTGTTCCGCTTCAACGGCCAGGATGCGATCGGGCTCGCCATCGGCATGAAGCCCAACGCCAATCTGCTCGAATTTGGCGCGGCGCTGGAAAAGGAAATGAAAGAGGTGCTGAGCGACCTACCGGTCGGCGTCGGCGTGCATCTGGTCGCCGACCAGCCTGTCATCGTCGAGGAAGCGGTTTCGGGCTTCACCCGGGCGCTGGCCGAGGCGGTCGCCATCGTGCTCGCGGTGTCCTTCATCAGCCTCGGCATGCGCGCCGGCTTCGTCGTGGCGCTGTCGATCCCGCTGGTTCTGGCCATCACCTTCACGGTCATGGCCTATCTCGGCATCTCGCTGCAGCGCATTTCGCTCGGCGCGCTGATCATCGCGCTCGGCCTGCTGGTCGACGACGCGATGATCGCGGTCGAGATGATGGTGGCGCGGTTGGAGGTCGGCGACAATCTGCGCAAGGCGGCGACGTACGTCTACACCTCGACCGCCTTCCCGATGCTGACCGGCACGTTGGTGACGGTCGCCGGCTTCATCCCAATCGGCCTCAACAACAGCGCTGCCGGCGAATACACTTTCACGCTGTTCGTCGTCATCGCGGTCTCGCTTTTGGTGTCGTGGATCGTAGCGGTGCTGTTTGCGCCGCTGCTCGGCGTCACCATCCTGCCGGCCACGATGAAGCAACAGCATCACGACAAACCCGGCCGCTTCACCAGCCTGTTCCGGCGCGTGCTCCTGGGCTCCGTGCGACATCACTGGCTGACCATCATCGCCACCGTGCTGTTGTTTGCCGGCTCGATAGCCGGCTTCGGCCTCGTCCAGCAGCAGTTCTTTCCGCCTTCCGACCGGCCGGAGCTGATCGTCGACTGGAACCTGCCGCAGAACTCGTCGATCACCGAGACGCGCGACCAGATCGAGCGTTTCGAAGGGCGGGCGCTGGCCGGCAACCCGGACATCGACCATTTCTCGTCCTATATCGGCCAGGGCGCGGTGCGCTTCCTGCTCGCCTTCGACGTGCAGCCTGCCAATCCCTATTTCGGCCAGACGGTGATCGTTACCAAGAGCATCGAGGCCCGTAACCGGATCAAGCCGGTGCTGGAGAAATTGTTGCGCGAGGAGTTCGTCGGCACCGACGCCTTTGTCAAGCCGCTCGAACTCGGGCCGCCGGTCGGCCGTCCCGTGCAGTACCGCGTCGGCGGACCCGACATTCAGACGGTGCGGGAGTTGGCGCAGCAAGTCGCCGGCCTGATCTCGGCCAATCCAAAGCTGGCGGCGCCGACTTTCGACTGGAACGAGCCCCAGCGCGTGCTCAAGGTCGACGTGCTGCAGGACAAGGCGCGGCAACTCGGCATCACCTCCTCCGACATCGCCAGCGCGCTGAACAGCACGGTTGGCGGCGCCACCATCACCCAGGTGCGCGACGCCACCTATCTGATCAACGTCATCGCCCGCTCGCGCGAGGCCGAACGCGGTTCGATCGACACGCTGCAGAACTTGCAGCTGCCGACCAGCACCGGCGAGGCGATCCCGCTGGCGGCGGTCGCCAACTTCCGCTACGACCTCGAACAGCCGACTGTGTGGCGGCGCAACCGCATTCCGACGATCACCGTACGCGCAGGGCTGGTTGGCGACGTGCTGCCGGCCACCGTCGTCAACGAGCTGAAGCCATCGCTCGACGCCTTCATCACCAAGCTGCCGCCCGGCTATTCCGTCCAGACTGCCGGCTCGGTCGAGGAAAGCGCCAAAAGCCAGGGACCGATCGCCGCCGTGGTGCCGTTGATGCTGTTCGTCATGGCGACCATCCTGATGGTGCAGTTGCAAAGCTTCCAGCGCCTGTTCCTTGTGGTGGCTGTAGCACCGCTCGGACTGATCGGCGTGGTGGCGGCCCTGGTGCCCAGCGGCGCACCGCTTGGCTTCGTCGCCATCCTCGGCGTGCTGGCGCTGATCGGCATCCTGATCCGCAACTCGGTCATCCTGATCGTGCAGATCGAGGACCTTGTCGCAGAAGGCAAGGACCGCTGGGCGGCTGTTATCGAGGCAACCGAACACCGCATGCGGCCGATCGCGTTGACGGCGGCGGCCGCCAGTCTGGCGCTGATCCCGATCGCGCGCGAAGTGTTCTGGGGGCCGATGGCCTATGCGATGATGGGCGGCATCATCGCCGGCACGGCGATCACGTTGCTGTTCCTGCCAGCGCTTTACGTGACGTGGTTCCGGATCAAGGAGCCGAAGGCGGCGCAAGATAGCGAAGGCGCACATGGGGAAACGGTGCAGGAAGGTGGGACAGCCTGAAATCCCTTAACCCGTGCGGACAAACCCCTCGCTGGCCCTGAGCAGATTGCGCGTATAATCCTCTGTCACGCGGTGCGCGACAAGCTGGGCCGCCGTGAGGTTCTCGACCGCCTCGCCGCCCTGCATCACCATCAGCCGCTCGCACATATGGGTGACGATGGCGAGGTCGTGGCTGACCATCAGGAAGGTCAGCTTGCGCCGCCGGCGGACTTCTTCCAGCAGATTGAGCACTTCGGCCTGCACCGAGGCATCGAGCGCCGAGGTCGGCTCGTCGAGCAGCAGGATCGAGGGTTCGAGGATCAGGGCACGTGCGATCGCCACACGCTGGCGCTGGCCGCCCGACAGCTGATGCGAGTAACGGAAGCGGAAACCGTTGCCGAGGCCAACCTCGTCGAGCGCCTGCTGGATGCGCTTTTCGCCATCGGCAAAGCCATGGATGGCCAGCGGCTCCTGCAGCAGCCGGTCGACGGTCTGGCGCGGATGCAGCGAGCCATACGGGTCCTGGAAGACCATCTGCACCTCGCGGTAAAAGGCCTTGTCGCGGCGCGCGCCAAGCCTCTTGCCATTGACGGTGATGCTGCCCGAGGCGACCGGCGCAAGGCCGGCGATCGCCCTGAGCAGCGTCGATTTGCCGGAACCGGATTCGCCGACGAGGCCGAAGGATTCGCCTGATCTGACTTCGAGGCTGACGCCTTTCAGCGCGCGAAAGCGGTCGAAGATCACTTCCAGCCGGTCGACGGTGATCGCAGCTGTCATGCCGCCCACTCCGGCTTGCGGTCGAGCACCGGCAGCGGGTGGCGCTCGAAGCCGATCCTGGGCATGCAGTTGAGCAGGCCGCGCGTGTAGGGGTGCTGGGCCTGGCCGAGTTCGGAGGCCTTGAGCTGCTCGACCACCTTGCCGGCATACATGACGATGACGCGATCGCAGAAGGACGAGACCAGACGCAGATCATGCGAAATGAAAATCAGCCCCATGCCACGATCGCTGACCAATTTATCGAGGATGCCTAGCACGTCGAGCTGCACGGTGACGTCAAGCGCCGAAGTCGGTTCGTCGGCGATCATCATCTCCGGCCCGGCGATCAGCATCATGGCGATCATGGCGCGCTGGCCCATGCCGCCGGACACTTCGTGCGGATGCAGGTCGTAGACACGCTTGGGATCGCGTATCTGCACCGCTTCCAGCATGGCCAGCGCGCGCTCGCGCGCCTCTGCCTTGGAGACTTTCTCATGCGTGCGCAGTGTTTCGACGATCTGGCGGCCGATGCTCATCACCGGGTCGAGCGAATATTTCGGATCCTGCAGGATCATGGCGATGCGGTTACCCCGCAGCGCCCGGCGTTCGCGTGGCGAGATGCCGAGCAGGTCGATGCCGTCGAAGACCAGTTTGTTGGCCGATATCCTGGCCTGCGGCGGCGTCAGGCCCATGATGGCGCGGCCGGTCTGCGACTTGCCCGAGCCGGACTCGCCAACGATGCCGAGGCGTTCGCGACCAAGTGAGAAGGAAACGCCGCGCACCGCCTCGATCAGCCCGGTGCGGGTCGGGAAGGTGACGCGTAGATCGTCGACGTCGAGAAGTGTCTTCGTCTCCCTGCTCATTGGTCGCCGCTCATTGGTCACCACTCCGGGGATCGAGCGCGTCGCGCAGGCCGTCGCCAAGCAGGTTGAAGCCGAGGCTGACGATGAGGATGGCAAAACCCGGCGCGCCGGCCACCCACCACTGGTCCAGCACGAAGCGGCGGCCCGAAGCGATCATGGTGCCCCATTCTGGCAGCGGCGGCTGCGCGCCGAGGCCGAGGAAACCGAGGCCGGCGGCGGTCAGGATGATGCCGGCCATGTCGAGCGTCACCCTGACGATAAGCGAGGAGATGCAGAGCGGCATGATGTGGCGCAGCACGATGCGGAAGGGCGAGGCGCCCATCAATTGCACGGCCTTGATGTAATCGGAATTGCGCACCGTCAGCGTTTCGGCGCGGGCAATTCGCGCATAAGGCGGCCAGGAGGTGATGGCTATGGCGAGCACCGCATTCTCGATGCCCGGTCCCAGCGCTGCGACGAAGGCCAGCGCCAGGATCAGCTTGGGGAAGGCGAGGACGATGTCGGTGATGCGCATCAGGATGGCATCGGTCCAGCCGCCGGCATAGCCGGCGACGGTGCCGACCAGCAGGCCGATGGGTGCGGCGATGATGGCAACCAGAATGACGACATAGAGCGTCCAGCGCGAGCCGTAGAGGATGCGCGACAGGATATCGCGGCCAAGATCGTCGGTGCCGAACCAGTGCTCGGCGCTTGGCGCCAGCAGCCGTGAATTCTTGAGATCGCCGAATGTCGGCGAGTAAGGCGCCAGAACGCCGGCAAGGGCGGCGATGACCAGCAGGGCGATGATGATCAGCAGGCCGACAAAAGCCAGCCGGTTGGCGGAAAAGCGCCGCCACGCGACATAGGCGCGGCCAAGCCTTGCCTGCATGCGCGAGGCCGGGCGCTCGCTGAGCAGCCAGTCGCGACGGCTCTGGATCGCCTCTACGCTCATGCGGATTTCGTCCTTGGATCGAGCACGCGGTAAAGCAGGTCGGACAGGAGATTGATGCCGATGAACACCGAGCCGATGACGATGGTGCCGCCGAGCACGGCGTTCATGTCTGCGTTCTGCAGCGAATTGGTGATGTAGAGGCCGATGCCGGGCCAGGAGAAGACGACCTCGGTCAGCACCGAGCCCTCGAGCAGATTGGCGTAGGACAGCGCAATCACCGTGACCATCGGCACGGCGGCGTTGCGCAGCGCGTGGCCCCAGATGATGCGGGTTTCCGACAAGCCCTTGGCGCGCGCGGCGACGATGTATTCCTGCCCCAGCTCGTTCAACATGAACGAGCGCGTCATGCGGCTGATGTAAGCCAGCGAGAAATAGCCGAGCAGGCCTGCCGGCAAAATGATGTGGCGGTAGGCGTCATAGAAGACATCCCACTGCCCCTGCAACGCGGCGTCGAGCAGATATAAGCCAGTGATCGGTGTGAACGTGTATTCGTAGACGACGTCGAGGCGCCCGGGAAATGCCACCCATTGCAGCTTGGCGTAGAACAGGACGAGCCCCAAAAGCCCGATCCAGAAGATCGGCACGGAATAGCCGATCAGGCCGACAATGCGTACGATCTGGTCGATGACGCTGCCGCGTTTTACCGCTGCCAGCACACCGAGCGGCACGCCGAGCACCGAACCGATCAGCGTTCCCAGCGTCGCCAGTTCGATGGTCGCAGGAAAGGCGCGGCGGATGTCGGTCATGACCGGATTGGTGGTCAGCACCGAGGTGCCGAAATCACCGTTCAGGGCATTTTTGACATAGATGTAGAACTGCTCGACCAGCGGCAGGTCGAGACCCATCTCGCGGCGCGTGCGTTCGACGACATTGAGAGGCGCGCGATCACCGAGCACCGCCAGCACCGGATCGATCGGGATGACCCGGCCAATGAAGAAGGTGACCGCGAGCAGACCAAGATAGGTCGTGACCGCGATGACCAGGAAGCGGCCTATCGCCGATGCAAGGGCGACGGCGCGGGCGCTGCCGCGCCCGCTCTCGTTTTCAACCGCGCTCATGCGGCGCGTCCGACCGCATTATTCCTTGGAGACCGACCCGACGAAATTGGTGTCGAAGCTCGGGCCAAGCACGAGGCCCTTGAGGTTCTTGCGCAGGCCAACCACTTCCAGTTGCTGGTGAATGATGACGAAGGGGCTGGTGTCGAGGATCTTCTTCTGCAGATCCTTGTACATGTCGGCGCGTTTGCCAGAATCCTTCTCCAGCAGGGCCGCTTCCGTTTCCTTGGTCAGATCCGGAATGTCCCAGCTGTTGCGCCAGGCGAGGGTGTGCGACTTGCCGGCATCCGAATTATCGGGGTTCGACGCAAAGGTCTGAGCATTGGAATTCGGATCGAAATAATCCTGGCCCCAATTGCCGATGTAGATGTCGTGATTGCGAGCGCGGTATTTGGTCAGCGTCTGCTTGCCGTCGCCAGGAATGATCTCCAGCTTGATGCCGGCCTGTCCCAGCGTCTGCTGGATCGATTCCGCCATGCCTGTCGTCGGCTGTCCCGTTCGCACGTCCATGGTGACGCTGAAGCCGTCGGGCAGGCCGGCCTTGGCCAGCAGTTCCTTGGCCTTGGCGACATCGAGCTTGAACGGATTGTCGTCCACGGCGCCGAGGTCGCCCTTGGGCAGGAAGGATTGGTGGATCTCGCCGATGCCCTTGAGGATGGTCGTGCTCAGCGCATCGTAGTCGACCAGATATTTGAAGGCCTGGCGCACCTCGGGCTTGGCCAGATTCGGATTCTTCTGGTTGAGGCTGATGTAATAGACCGTGCCCTTCGGCGCGCTGGTGGTGGTGAGGTCGGCGTTCTTGGCGATGGCGTCGAGATCGTTCGGCTCGAGGTTGCGGGCAACGTCGATGTCGCCGGCTTCGAGCGCCAGGCGCTGGGCCGAGCTTTCCTTCATGTTGCGATAGATGACGCGGGCGAGCTTGGCCTTCTCGCCGTAATAATTGTCGTTGCGCTCCATGACCACGGCTTCGTTTGCGCGCCATTCGCGCAGCTTGTAGGCGCCGGAACCGGCATAGCCGGTCTTCAGCCAGGCGTTACCGAAATCATTGTCCCATTTGTAGTCGGCGCTCGGCGTCACCGCCGCGACGTGTTCCTTGACCAGCTTGGCGTCGACCACCGAGGCGACCGTTGCCGAGAGGCAGTTCAGCACGAAGCTCGGCGCATAGGCCTTGTCGACGGTGAACTGGAATGTGGCGTCGTCGACGGCCTTGGCCTTTTCGGTGACGTTGTCGCCGCTGATGCCGAACTGACCGATGATGAAGGCCGGGCTCTTGTCCAGCTTGACGGCGCGCTCGAACGAATAGGCGACATCGGCCGCGGTGATCGGGTTGCCCGAGGCGAATTTGAGGCCCGGCTTGAGCTTGAATGTATAGGTCAGGCCGTCGTCAGAAACGGTCCAGCTCGCGGCGAGATCCGGCTTGACCTTGGAGGTGTCGCTGAGGTCGAGGCGGACAAGCAAATCATAGGTGTTGCCGGTGACTTCCGCGGTCGACAGCTCGAACGCCTCGCCCGGATCCATGGAGATGATGTCGTCGATCGCGAAACCCTCGACCAGCGTGTCGGCGGGCGTGACCGCACCGGCCGGCGCTCCGGCCAGAAGCAGCGCGGACATGGCTGCACCCGCAAGCAGGATGCGGGAGCGTAGAGCAAACTTTTCCATCATCATGGTGATTGTTCCCTGTTTTGTTGTTTGTTGACCTGAGTTCCCGGCTCAGGGTTGCGGAATTCTTTTCGGACCTGGAGACGGCCCTCCGACCTCTTACCGTTGCGGTTTTTGTCCAGTTGGTCAACACCATATCCGGGGGGCCCGTGGCCGGCAACGAGCATTTACCTGACGGCTCATTGGGCCAGAAAGACGGGTGGCGTGTCGACGCATAGGCCAGCCATCCAAGGCAGCGGAAAGGGAAAAATCTGCTAATTTCGGCGCTATTTCAGCGCTGCGACCAGGCCGGCATCGGGAAAACAGGTCGCGGCCTGGCCGTTCTTGGCCTGCCATTTGCCGATCGAGCGGCGGGTCTTGAAGCCGGGCAGGCCGTCGGCGCTGCCGACATCATAGCCCTTGGCTTCCAGCGCCCGTTGCAGGGCGGCAATGTCGGAACGGTGGAGATCGCCGACCGGGCCCCAGCTGCCGGAAAAATTCTGATCGCCATGCGCAATGCGGTCGGCGCCATGGCCGATGAACAGCGCGTAGAGGTCGCTGGTGTTGTATTCCTTCAGCACATAGAAATTGGGCGTGGCGATGAAAGCCGGCCCGCTGCGGCCGGCAGGCATCAGCAGGAAGCCCTCCGCCTTCAGCTCACTCGCCGGAAATGCTTTTCCGCCGATGCGCTTGACACCCATGTCAGCCCACTCGGATATCTTCTTGCCTTGATCGGGGCCTTCCAGCGAGCAGGAGACGCTGTCGGGCACTGTCACCTCGAACCCCCAACCGCGGCCCCTCACCCAGCCATAGTGGACGAGATAATTGGCGATCGAGGCGAGCACGTCAGGCGTCGAGTTCCAGATGTCGACGCGGCCGTCGCCGTCGAAATCCACGGCATGCTTGAGGAAGGAGGTCGGCATGAATTGCGGCTGGCCGAGCGCACCGGCCCAGGACGATTTCATCGCGCCGACCGGCGCCAGTCCGCGTTGGACGATTTCCAGTGCAGCCAGAAGCTCGGTGTGGAAGAAATCCTTCTTGGTCGACATGAACGCCTTGGTGCCGAGAACCTCGAAGGCGTCGTAAGGCATCTTCGCCGCGCCGAAGCCGGTCTCGCGACCCCAGATCGCCAGAACGATCTCACCGGGCACGCCATAGCGTTTTTCGATAGCGGCCAGCGTCTTGGCGTTGGTCGCTTCGCGCGCGCGTCCGCCTGATGTCACCGCACGAACCGTCTTCTCGGCGAAATAGGCGCCGGGCGAGCCGAACTCTGCCTGATGCTGCTTCTGCGGCGTCTTCGGCTTCTCGCCGGGCATGACGAGGTCGGGCAGCTTCAGATTGGGCTTGATGCCGTCGAAGGCGGCATCGAAAGTCTGTTTGGAGATGCCATTCGCCTTGGCTTGCGGCCAGAGGTCGTTCTGCAGCCAGGCGCGGAACTGGTCGTCGATCTTGGCGGCGGAGACGGGGGCAGAAAAGAAAAGGAAGGCTAGAGCAGCCAGGAAGAATGCAAGACAAAACTGGCGAAGGCCGCGTTCTGTGGCGGTGCTTGGCACTAGCCTGGAAGGACGCGCAACACTCATGATCCGCACCCTCTTCCGCAACTTTGTCAAAACGCCGTCCGCGAGCGCAGTGCGGCGGCCAGCGTGCCCTCGTCGAGATAATCGAGCTCACCGCCGACCGGCACGCCGTGCGCCAACCTTGTCACCTTGATGTCGAAGCCGGACAGCTGGTCGGTGAGATAATGCGCGGTGGTCTGGCCCTCGACCGTCGCGTTGACGGCGATGATGATCTCCTTCACCTCGCCGCCGGCGACGCGGTCGATCAGCGAGCGGATGTTGAGCTGGTCGGGGCCGACGCCGTCGAGCGGCGACAGCGTGCCGCCGAGCACATGATAGCGCACGTTCATCGCCGCCGCCCGCTCCAGCGCCCAGAGATCGGAAACGTCCTCGACGACAATAAGGGTGGTAGCGTCGCGGCGCGGGTCTGTGCAGATCATGCAGGGGTCGGATGTATCGACATTGCCGCAGGTCGTGCAGATGCGCACCTTATCGGCGGCCTCGCCCATGGCGACGGCGAGCGGCGACAACAGCTGCTCCTTCTTCTTGATCAGATGAAGGGCCGCGCGCCTGGCCGAACGGGGCCCAAGCCCCGGCACCTTGGCCAGGAGCTGGATCAGACGTTCGATCTCGGGACCGGCGATTCGCTTGGACATCGCCCTGATCTAGGATTTTTCGGAGCGCTTTGGAACAGCTCCCGTCCAGCACGATCCATCATGCTGCCATGCGAAGCTTGGCGATACGGGTCAGTTGGCTTCGAGCGGCCGGCCCTGGCTGACGATCATCGCGCCAATAGCGTCGGTGTTCTCAGGCGTCGACTGGAAGCCCATCGCCGCCTCTTGCGGCTCGCCCTGAACCGAACTGATGACCTTCGCGTTCAAGGTTCCGCCGAAACGGGCCGCATCCGGCTCTTCCATCGGCTCCTGCATGGCGACCATCGTCTGCTTCGTCGTAACGCGCGCCGACTTTGCCGTCGGCGCCGCAGCCGCGGTCACATAGGTCTGCTGGGCAGGCGCGATCTTGGTCTTGGGCTGACGGGCCGGTTCCACCGAGGCGGTCATAAAGACCTGTTGCGCCGGAGCGGTGCGGGACGTTTTGGCCGGGCGCACCGGCTCGGCCGAGGCAACCATCGTCACCGGCGCGGCCGGCTTGACCATTTCGGGCGCCACCGAGGCAACCATTGGCTCGTCGGGCAGCGGCTGCCAGTTGCGGCCGCGCTTTTCGTAGAAGGCATTGCCACCGGCGACCATGGTGTAGTGCATGTTCTTGTAGGGGAAATGCAGGCCGGCGGTGTGGAAGTACATGGTGTTCTTGAGCTTGGCCTTGCGCTCACCCTTGAGCACGGCATCGGCGGCTTCCTCGACATCGGGCATTGCTCGCGAATTCATCGGCCTGGTCATAACACCCGGCGCGAACTGCCCGGGCTCACCCACCACGTCACAGATGGTGCTGCCGTGGTTGCCGGAGCGCAAGCGGTTCATCACCACCGTACCGACGGCGATCATGCCGTCGCGGCTCGAGCGGTTGGATTCGAAGAACATCGCCCTTTCCAGGCATTCCCTATCCTTCGGTGTGTGGCTGAAGGGCCGGCTCAGGAAACTCGGCGTGATGGCATCGGTCAGGCTTGCAACGGACATGCCATGCGAAGTGGTCTGGCTGCAGGCGGCCAGGAACAGGGGAGACGTGATGACGCCGAGCAACAGCGGCGCCTTCCATCGCGTAACAATCAACAGGTTACCCTCTCACTTCGATGCCCGCCCCCAGGCTGCGGCAAGAATGAGACACTTTCAGGCAAAATGATGGCCAAAACGTTATTAACCATGCGCTGTTGCCTAAAAGGCACAATTTCGAGGCTTTCCAGATAGATCGAGCCGTCATTTCATAAAGGCGATGACCACTCACTCTTGGTTTCGCCGCAATTGCGGCTGGAAAAACCGCGTAACGTCTTTCCAGGGAATCGCTACCGCCCGGCCGCAATCACGGCCGACCGACCCGGCTCGAGCTCCTCGACATTCTCTGAAAACAGGCCGCGCCTGAGGAACAAAGCCCGCGCGTCCCTGGCAGCCGGCGCGATCTTTCCCGGCCAGTCGCTGTCGATGAACTCGGCCTTGGTGAAATCGGGATTTGTTTCGGACGCCGCCTCGAGGAATTCGGCGATTTCCAGCACGACCGCGCGCTCCTCCTTCGAAAGCGCCGATGTGCCAGCCTCGATCGACGGGCGGTGCACGAAATCCTCGAACAGGTGGAAATAGCCCTTGATGCCGACAATATCGACGCCGGCATCGCTATCGGCGAGGATTTCCAGAATCTCGTAGATCCTGTTGCGGATACGCTGCTCGATCAGTCTTTCGGACGGCTCTTCGGTCATGGGCGCATCGCCGCTGGGTTCAACTTTCATGCATGTCGTTGCCCCAAAACCGCTGCACGGTTTGGGCGACATGCATCAGAAGGGCAGTTTCATCCCCGGCGGGATCGGCAGGCCGGCGGTCAGCGCCTTGGTCTTTTCCTGCATGATCTGCTCGACCTTGACCTTGGCGTCATTGTGGGCGGCGAGGATCAAATCCTCGAGGATCTCGACATCGTCCTCCTTGAACAGGGACGGGTCGATCTTCAGCGACTTCATCTCGAACTTTCCGGTCAGCGTCACGTTGACCAGGCCGCCGCCAGCCTGGCCGGATGCTTCCAGCGTGGCGATCTCGTCCTGCATGGCCTGGAATTTGGCCTGCATTTCCTTCGCCTTGCCCATCAGGCCGAGAAGATCTTTCATGGTCCGGTCCTTGTCTTGGTTTGTCAGGTCTCGTCGTCGTCGGCCGGCGGCTCGACCGGCACTTCGGCCTCGGTCGTGTCCGCCTCCGGCGCGTCAGGGATGCGCACGTCGATGATCTTGGCACCGGGAAAGCGCGCCAGGAAGGCGGCAACCGTCGGATCGCTCTTGGCATCGAGGAAGGCGTTTTCGCGCTTGGTCGATTCCATTTCGGCCAGCGTCTGGCCGCCCTCTTCCTTCGACAGCGACACCAGCCAGTTGCGGCCGGTCCAGGCGCGCAGTTTGGTGGTCAGGTCGTTGAGCAGCAGCTTCGGCGCATCGTCGGTCAGGCTGACATCGATGCGGCCGGGCTCGAAGCGCACGGGACGGATGCAGCGCTTGACCAGCACTTTGAAAGCGATGTCGCGCTGCGCGTCGGCAAGCGCAACGATATCGGCCAGCGACCTGACCGGCACCTGCTGCGGCTCTGACACCGGCGCGGGCGGGGCGACGAACGCGACCGGCGCCGGCGTGGCCTCGACCAGCCGCATGGTCTGCGCGCCACCGGGCCCGGATGGCATGCGCGTCTGCGCCACCGCGCTGGCCCCACCGCCATTGCCGGTGCCGGAACCCGCAGGCGCGCCATTCGGACGCGATGCACCACTTTGTGCCGATCCTGCGCCCTCAAGCGACCGCAACGCTTCATCCAGCGTCGGCAGGTCGGCGGCATGCGCCAGCCGGATCAGCACCATTTCGGCTGCACTGACGGGCCGATTGGAGGACTGCACCTCGGGGATGCCCTTGAGCAGCATCTGCCAGGTCCGCGACAGCACCCTGACCGACAGCGCCCTGGCGAAATCGGCGCCGCGCTCGCGCTCGTCCTGCGACAGCGAGGCATCGTCCATGGCGGTCGGCACGAAACGCAGCCGGGTGACGAGGTGGTTGAACTCGGCAAGATCGGTCAGCACGGCGGCCGGATCGGCGCCGGTGTCGTATTGGGTGCGGAATTCGGCCAGGGCCGCCGCCACATCGCCCTTCATCACATGTTCGAACAGGTCGACGATGCGGGCACGGTCGGCCAGCCCCAGCATCGCCCGCACCGCCTCGGCGCTGACGGAGCCGGCGCCGTGCGCAATCGCCTGGTCGAGGATGGAGAGCGAATCGCGGGCGGAACCTTCCGCCGCGCGCGCAATCATCGCCAGCGCGTCGTCGTCGACCGAAATGCCTTCCTGGCCGGCGATCGACGAAAGATGCGCGACCAGCGCGCCGGCATCGATTCGCCTCAGGTCAAAACGCTGGCAGCGCGACAGGACGGTGATCGGAACCTTGCGGATTTCGGTGGTGGCGAAAATGAATTTGACGTGCGGAGGCGGCTCCTCCAGCGTTTTCAGCAGGCCGTTGAAGGCCTGCGTCGACAGCATGTGCACTTCGTCGATGATGTAGACCTTGTAGCGGGCCGAGACCGGTGCGTAACGCACGCGCTCGATGATGTCCCTGATATCGTCGATGCCGGTGTGCGAGGCGGCGTCCATCTCGATGACGTCGACATGACGGCCTTCCATGATCGCCTGACAATGCTCGCCGAGCACGGCAAGGTCGATCGAGGGCTGGTCAACTGTCGCGGTCTTGTAGTTCAGTGCCCGCGCCAGGATGCGCGCCGTGGTCGTCTTGCCGACACCGCGAACGCCGGTCAGCATCCAGGCCTGGGCAATGCGGCCGGTGGCAAAGGCATTGGTGAGGGTGCGCACCATCGGCTCCTGGCCGACCAGCTCGGAAAAATTCGACGGACGGTATTTGCGCGCCAGCACGCGGTAGGCAGCGGCCTTTCCATTCTCCAGGCCTTTTGGCCCCGAATTTCCGGCTTCGCTCATTCGCCCGTTAAGCTCCAAAAGGCCGCGCCCAAAGGCGCCGATTCCTGCGCATAGTCTCGCCCGCGCTGCAATGCGTCGTCAATGTCGCGAGGAGGGCCGATGAGGTGGGAGGCTGGAACAATGACCCGTTCCGGGCTCGTTAGGGCTGCTTCCTTCCGGACCTGACCCGGTTGGCGAGTGGATCGTCCACCACCAACCTCCCGCTGTCCATATCGGCAATTGCGCGATGAAATGCAAGTCCGCAGGCGATTTGCTGCACCAAACCGTGAGAGCAACAATGATTCGCTTGCAGCCCCCGGGCCAGCGCTCTAGCGTTCATGGGTTCTAAGAAACCAAGAAAAGCAAGGGAAACGCCGATGCTGCCGGGCCTGAAGGCCGGATTCACGCTGGATGCCCGGCTGGAGGCGGACAGCGAGCAGTTGATGTGGCTTGGGCTGTGCGAATTGCGGGTGATGAACGATCGCCGCTGGCCATGGCTGCTTTTGGTGCCGCAGCGGCCGGGCGCGGAAGAAATCCACGACATGACGCCGCTTGACCAGGCGATGCTGACCTTCGAGACCAATATGGTGGCGCAGGCGCTGAAGAAAGTCAGCGGTTGCACGAAGATCAACACCGGCGCGCTCGGCAACATCGTGCGCCAATTGCATATCCATATTATCGCCCGGTCCGAAGGCGATCCCGGCTGGCCCGGCCCGGTGTGGGGACACGGCCTGCGCGAACCCTATCAAGGTTCCGACCTGCGCCGGTTTGCCGAAACGATAAGGGCGGCGCTATAAGCCTTCCCCAACACGTTCATTTCAAAAAATGTCCATCCCAAAACATCAGAGTCCGTATGAGCTTCAGCCTGTTTGACGCGCCTTTGCGCGAGCCGAGCCAGTTCGTCGGTTTTGCCGGCAACACGATCGACCGGCAATCCGAGAACCGCGCCGACGATTCGGTCGAGAAGGCGCTGGCCGATCCGACGACGCGGCTGCTGTTGATGAATGGCGGCCGGCTCCACCTGAAGCTCGACGGGGGCGGCGGCCTCGACCCGTGGTTCGGCGCCGCCGAGAGCGAGCCCTTCAAGCCTTCCTTCGCCCAGGGCGTGCTGCTCGGCTTTTCCGACCAGGGGCCGGTGCTGGCGATGCCAGTCGGGATCGAGGCCGAACAGTTGCTCGAGACCGTCAAGGCGATCGACTACCGGTCGGTCTACATGCAAGGACTGATCGACGAAGCGGCGGCCGGTGCGATGGCGCAAGGGGCCGCCCTGCTTGCCTGGCATGCAAGCCATCGTTTCTGCAGCAAATGCGGCAGCGAGTCCCAGATGCGGGCCGGCGGTTACAAGCGGCACTGCCCGAATTGCGGCACCGAGCATTTTCCGCGTACCGACCCGGTGGCGATCATGGTGACGGCGACGCGCGAGAAATGCCTGCTTGGGCGCGGCCGACACTTCGCGCCGGGCATGTATTCGGCGCTTGCCGGCTTCATCGAGCCGGGTGAGACGATCGAGGCGGCGGTGCGCCGCGAAACGCTGGAGGAGGCCGGAATCCGGCTCGGCCGCGTCGTCTACCATGCCAGCCAGCCCTGGCCGTTCCCCTATTCGCTGATGATCGGCTGCTTCGGCGAGCCGCTCAACGAGGATATCCAGGCCGACCTCAACGAGCTGGAAGATTGCCGCTGGTTTGGCCGCGACGAGGTGCGCCTGATGCTGGCGAGGGAGCATCCCGACAATCTGGTCACGCCGCCGAAAGGGGCGATTGCGCATCACCTCATCCGCGCCTGGGTCGACAGCGAATAGCGAATACCGAAAGTCATTGCAGGAGAGACAAATGATCCGTCACACCGTCGTCTTCACGCTGAAGCACCCGCCGCACTCGCTCGACGAAAAGCGGTTCCTCGTCGATGCCAAGAAAATCCTCACCGCGATCAAGGGCGTCACGCACTTCGAGCAATTGCGGCAGATCAGCCCCAAGAACGACTATCATTTCGGCTTCTCGATGGAGTTCGCCGACCAGGCCGCCTACACCAGGTACAACGACCATCCCGACCATGTCGCCTTCGTACGCGACCGCTGGGTGCCGGAGGTCGAGAAATTTCTCGAGATCGATTACGTGCCGCTGGGCTCGGTGGTTTAGAGCATGATCCCGAAAGTGGAAACCGGTTTTCGGAAAAGATCATGCTCAATAGGAGCTAGTCCGCGACTTTCCACTGCTCGCGCGACTCGCTGGCCGGATAGACGCCCAAAATCCGCACCTCGCGCGAGAAGAAGCGCAGTTCCTCCAGCGCCAGCTTGACCAGCGGATCATCGGGATGGCCCTCGATGTCGGCGTAGAACAGCGTCGCCGTGAAGGCGCCGAGCTGGTAGCTCTCCAGCTTGGTCATGTTGATGCCGTTGGTGGCGAAGCCGCCCATGGCCTTGTAGAGCGCGGCCGGCACGTTGCGGACGCGGAAGATGAAGGTCGTCATCATCTTGACGTCGGCTGAGGCGCGTTCGGCCCATTGCTTGCTCTTGGTCAGGACGACGAAACGGGTGACGTTGGAATCGGTGTCCTCGACATTCTCCTCGATGGTATCGAGCCCATAGAGCGTCGCGGCCAGCGCCGGCGACAGCGCCGCCATGGTGCGGTCCTTGACCTCGGAGACCATCTTGGCGGCACCCGCCGTGTCGCCGGCGACGACAGCCTTCCAGCCGTTCTTGCGGATGTATTTGCGGCACTGGCCAAGCGCATGGATGTGGCTGTGAACCGTCTTGATTTCTTCCCGTTTGACGCCGGGCAGCACCATCAGCTGGAAATGGATCGGCAGGAAATACTCGCCGACGATGTGCATCCTCGATTCCGGCAGCAGATGGTGGATGTCGGCGACACGTCCGGCGATGGTGTTCTCGATCGGGATCATGGCGAGATCGGCCTTGCCGGTCTCGACCGCGTTGAATGCGTCCTCGAAGGTCGGGCACGGCAACGGCTCCATCGAGGGATAGACGTTGCGGCAGGCAGTGTCGGAATTGGCACCCGGCTCGCCCTGGAAGGATATTCTGTTGGTCTTTTCAGGCATGGCCGGGTCTCGATTCACGGTATCTCGGTTCGAAGGGATTTCTCAGTTTGCCAGGATCGTCCTGGCGCGCTCAAGGTCTTCCGGCGTGTCGACGCCAAGCGGCAGCGACTGGACGATCTCGGCGTCGATGCGCATGCCGGCTTCCAGCGCCCGCAGCTGCTCCAACCGCTCGCGGCGCTCGAGCGGCGACGACTTCAGCGCGACGAAGCGCTCAAGTGCCGAGCGGCGATAGGCGTAGAGGCCAACATGGTGATAGAGCGGCCCCTCGCCCCAAGGTGCTGTGGCGCGGGTGAAATAGAGCGCCTTCAGCCGCGTCGCCGATAGTGGCGAACCGATGATCTTGACGACGTTCGAATTGGTCTTTTCCTCCTCGCGGACAATCTCGACGCCGAGCGTGGCGATATCCACGGCTGCGTCCTCGAACGGCCTGAGCGAGGCGGCGATGATGCCGGGATCGATGGTCGGCAGGTCGCCCTGGACATTGACGATCGTTTCGACCTTGTGTCCGGGATCGAGTGCGAGCAGCGCCTCGTGGATGCGATCGGAGCCCGACTCGTGGTCGATGCGCGTCATCACCGCCTCGAACCCATGCGCGCGCACCGCTTCGGCGACGCTTTGCGTGTCGGTCGCCACCACCACGCGGCCGAGGCCGGCTTCGGCCGCGCGGCGCGCGACATGAACGATCATCGGCGCGCCGGCGATGTCGGCCAGCGGCTTGCCCGGCAGGCGGGTCGAGGCCATGCGGGCCGGGATCAGGATCAGAGTGGACATCGCTATGGCAAGGCGTTCGAAAAGAGGACAAGGAAAAGTGGCAAAAGGTCTCACTGGCAGCGCCCTTATAGGTGTTGCAACGCCGCAGCAAAAGACCTAGTTTCCGCCCGATTTGACCGGCTCTGGAGGGCAGGTCTCGATACCGACGGACGGAGTGGACGGTTCGGTCCGCCGGAAAAGGGAGCAAGGGGCGAATGGATTCCAACGAAGTCAACAAACTGCTCGCCGGATTGCTCGGAACCGTTTTCGTCGTTTTCTCGGTCGGCCTGGTCTCGGACGCGCTGTTTGCCTCGCCGGCTCCTGAAAAGCCCGGCTTCATCATCGAGGCCGCGGAGCCCGCCGAAGGCGGCCCTGCAGCACCCGCCGCCGAAGCCAAGCCGATCGCCGATCTGCTGCAGACCGCCAATGTCGAGGCTGGCGCTGCCGTGTTCAAGAAATGCCAGGCCTGCCATTCCGGCGAAAAGGGCGGCCCCAACAAGGTCGGCCCCGATTTGTGGGATCTCGTCGACCGCCCGGTCGCCGAACATGAAGGCTTCGCCTATTCGGCCGGCATGAAGGAATTTTCCAAGGGCGGCACCGAGAAGTGGACCTACGACAACATCAACCACTTCATCACCTCGCCGAAGAAGTTCGTGAAGGGCACGGCCATGGGTTTCGCCGGACTGCCCAAGGACGAGGACCGCGCCAACGTCATCGCCTATCTGCGCACGCTGTCGGACAATCCCAAGCCTCTGCCTACGCCGGGTGCCGCCGCCGACGCCAGCGCGCCCGCCAAGCCGGCCGATGCAGCCGCCCCGGCAAAGCCGGCTGACGGCGCAGCGCCGGCCAAGCCAGCAGCACCGGCTGCACCAGCTCCGGCGCCTGCGCCCGCCCAGTAACCAGATATCATCGCGACGACCTTGAAAAAGCCGGGTTCTGCCCGGCTTTTTTGTTAGGAAAACCGCATATGCGGCGACAAAGCCGCGCATGGCGGTTTTCACGCGCGCCAAATCATCTAGATTGCCCTTCAGGATGATCTGGCACGCATCGCGAAGAGGATAGTGCATGACGGTTGGCCGAACGCTTCTCAAGTCGCTGCTGGCGGCGGCCACGCTGGTAGCGGGGTTGCATACGACCCGGGCCGACGAGTGGCGCACCACCTCATCGCTGATCGGCCCTTCCAAATACAGCGACAATTTCCAGCACTACGACTACGTCAACCCGAATGCGCCGAAGGGTGGCAACTACAACTCCGTCGTCCAGGGGACATTCGACAGCTTCAATCCCTACATCGTGCAAGGAGCGCCGGCCGCCGGCTTCCAGCCGTTCGGCGGCGGCCTGCTCTACGATACGCTTATGGACCAGGCGACCGACGAAGGCAGCGTCAGCCATCCGCTGATCGCCGACGCCTACAAGTACCCGACGGACTATTCCTCGGCGACCTATCGGCTGGACCCGCGCGCGAAGTGGCATGACGGGCAGCCGATCACCGTCGACGACGTGATCTGGTCGTTCCAGGCGCTGAAGGCGAACAGCCCGATGTACAGCCGCTATTTCGAGAACGTCACCGAGGCGGTGGCGATCTCCGACCGCGAGGTCGAATTCCATTTCAACCAAAAGGGCAACCGCGAGCTGCCCAAGATCCTCGGCGACCTCGTCGTTCTGCCCAAGCATTGGTGGGAAGGTACCGACGCCAACGGCAAGAAACGCGACATCACCAAGGGGACGCTGGAGCCACCGCTTGGCTCGGCTGCCTACAAGATTGCCAGCTTCAAGCCGGGCTCGGAGATCATCTGGCAGCGCGTGCCGGATTATTGGGGCGCCAAGCTGGCGGTGAAGATCGGGCGCGAGAATTTCGACACCCAGCGCTTCACCTACATTCTTGACGACAATGCTGCCTGGCAAGCCTTCAAGAAGGGCGGGCTCGACGATATCAAGCCGGAAAACAGCTCGAAGAAGTGGGCAACGTTTTATGATTTCCCGGCGATCAAGGCCGGCGACGTGATCAAGCAGGAATTCAAGACCACCTCGCCGGAGCCGATGCAGGCCTTCATGCTCAACCAGAGGCGGCCGCTGTTCCAGGATCGCCTGGTACGCGAGGCACTGACCTATGCGTACGATTTCGAGACGATGAACCGGACGCTGTTCTTCGGCTTCAACACCCGTACCAGCAGTTACTTCCAGGGCACGGAGCTGGCCTCGAGCGGCCTGCCGCAAGGCAAGGAATTGGAAATCCTGGAAAAATACCGCGACAAGCTGCCGCCCGAGCTTTTCACGCAAGAGTTCAAGCTGCCGGTCTATGACACGCCGCAAGCCGAGCGCAAATATCTGAGGCAGGCGGTCGATCTGTTCGCCAAAGCCGGCTGGGTGATCAAGGGCGGCAAGATGGTCAACGCCAAGACCGGCGAGCCGTTCAAGTTCGAGATCATCGGCTCGAGTGAAACGGACCAGGTCCTTTCCGGCACCTACATCGCCAATCTGCGCAAAATCGGCGTCGATGCGACGCTGCGCATCATCGACCAGAGCCAATACATCAACCGCGTCAACAATTTCGATTACGACGTCATCACCAACGTGCTGCAGCAATCGGAATCGCCCGGCAACGAGCAACGCGATTTCTGGAGCTCGAAGGCCGCTGACACACCGGGAGCACGCAACTATTCCGGCATCAAGGATCCGGTCGTCGACGCCCTTGTCGACCGCATCATCTTCGCCACCGACCGCGACGATCTCGTGGCCGTCACCCATGCGCTCGACCGGGTGCTGCTGTGGAACTACTATGCCGTGCCACAATACTACCGTGCGGTGGTGTGGCTCGCCTACTGGAACAAGTTCGGCATTCCGGACAAGCAGCCAAGCTACCGCGGCGCCGATATCGATTCCTGGTGGATCGACACCGAAAAGGAAAAGGCGCTCGCGGCCAAATACAGGGGTAGCGATTGATGGGGCAGCAGCCGATGCTTCCTCGTCGCGACTTCCTGGCGCTCGGCGCCGCGGCGACCGCCGCCGCGCTGCTGCCGGGCAAGGCCTTCGCCGCCAGCCCGACCGGCGTGAAACTGCACGGGCTGTCGGCCTTCGGCGACCTTAAGTACAAACCGGACTTCACGCATTTCGACTATGTCAATGTCGATGCACCGCAAGGCGGCACCTTCAACTTCCTGCCTCCCAACTGGGGCGCCAACCAGAGCCCGCTCACCTTCAACACGCTGAACGCCTTCGTTCCCAAGGGCGATGCACCGCAGCGTCTGGAGATGTGCTTCGACCAATTGATGGCGAGATCGCTCGACGAGTCCGACGCCGTCTACGGGCTGATCGCCGAGACCATCACGATCTCCGACGATCGCAACAGCTTCACCTTTGGACTGCGCCCACAGGCCCGTTTCCATGACGGCACGCCGCTGACGGCAGAGGATGCCGCCTTCACCTTCAAGTTGCTCAAGGACAAGGGGCATCCGGATTATTCGTTGCCGCTGACGCATCTGGATGATGCGGTCGCCATCGACGCCAACACGCTGCAGCTCAAATTCTCGGGCAAGCAGACGACCCGCACCATCCTCAACGTCGTCGTCTTTCCGATCCTGTCGAAGGCCTTCTACACCGCCAATCCGTTCGATTCCTCGCAGATGAACCCACCACTCGGTTGCGGCGCCTACAAGGTCGGGCGCTGGTCCGCCGGCGCTTGGATCGAATATGAGCGCGTGCCGGACTATTGGGGCAACGATCTTGCGGTCAATCGCGGCCAGAACAATTTCCAGCGCATCCGCGTCGAATTCTACCAGGACCGCAACGTCGCCTTCGAAGCCTTCAAGAAGGGGGAAATCCTCTACAGGGAGGAATTCACCTCGCGCGTCTGGGCGACGCAGTACAATTTTCCGGCCTTTACCGCCGGCAAGGTGGCCAAGCACGAATTCCCGGCCGAAACGGTGCCTGCCATGCAGGCCACCGCCGTCAACCAGCGGCGCGAACAATTCCGCGATCCGCGCGTGCGGCAGGCGATCGGGCTCTGCTTCGACTTCGAATGGACGCGGCGCAATTTCTTCTACGGCTCCTATGAGCGCTCGCAGTCCTGCTTCGAGAAATCGGATTTCCGCGCCGAGGGCTCACCGTCGCCGGAGGAACTGGCGCTGCTCGAGCCGCTGCGTGACCAGATTCCTCCTGAAGCCTTGGGCGAAGCGGTGACCCAGGCGGTCTCGAACGCCTCCGGCCGCGATCGCCAACTGCTCGGCAAGGCAGCCAAGCTGCTGGCCGAGACCGGCTGGAAACGGTCCGGCGATTTCGTCGTCAACGACAAGGGCGGCCGGCTATCGGCCGAGATTCTCGTCGACGACGAAACCTTTGAGCAGGTCTATTCGCCTTGGGTCGAAAACATGAAGGCAATCGGCATCGACGCATCGATCCGGCTGGTCGACGCCGCGCAATATCAGTTGCGGCAGAATTCGTTCGACTACGATCTCGTCTCGGTTGCGTTCTCATTTCCGGCGACGCCAACCCGAGACGACCTCGAAACCTTCTTCCACTCGCGAACCGCCACCATATCGGGCTCGCGCAACCTGCCGGGAACATCGAGCCCGGCCATCGACACGCTGATCGACACCGTTGGCGCCGCCAAGGACCGCGAAAGCCTGACAATTGCCATGCGCGCTCTCGACCGGGTCTTGCGCGCGCGGCGCGATTGGATTCCAAGTTGGTTCCTGGCGAATCACCGAAGCGCCTATTGGGACATGTTCGGCTTTCCCGAGCAGAAACCCGATTTCGGCTTTCCGGTCGAAGCGCTGTGGTGGGTCGACAAGGGCAAGGCGGCAAAGATTGGCAAAGCCTGACATGACCGTTCACGCGGGGCCGGCAGCCTGATGGGCGCCTATATACTGCGACGCATCCTTCTGATGATCCCGACGCTGTTCGGCATCATGGCGATTTCCTTTGCTGTGATCCAGTTCGCGCCCGGCGGTCCGGTCGAGCAGGTGATTGCCAGCCTGACCAACCAGGGCGGCAGCGATCGCCTCGGCGGCGGCGGTGGCGACGCCGGCACCGGTGGCAATTTCGATGTGGCCGGCGATATCAGCTCGAAATACCGCGGTGCCCAGGGTCTTGACCCCGAGTTCATCAAGAAGCTGGAAAAGCAGTTCGGCTTCGACAAGCCGCCGCTCGAACGCTTCGGCATGATGCTGTGGAACTATATCCGGTTCGATTTCGGCGACAGCTATTTCCGCGACATTTCGGTGCTCGACCTGATCCTCGAAAAGATGCCGGTGTCGATCTCGCTCGGCATCTGGATCACCATCCTGTCCTACCTGATCTCGATCCCGCTTGGCATCCGCAAGGCAGTCAAGGATGGCTCGGCGTTCGACATGTGGACCAGCGGCGTCGTCATCATCGGCTATGCCATCCCGGGCTTCCTGTTCGGCATCCTGCTGATGGTGCTGTTTGCCGGCGGCTCGTTCTGGGACTGGTTCCCGTTGCGCGGCATCGTTTCGGACAATTGGGACCAGTTGTCCTGGCCGGACAGGATCGTCGATTATATCTGGCACATGACCTTGCCGCTGACCGCGCTGGTGCTGTCGGCCTTCGCCACGACGACGCTGCTCACCAAGAATTCCTTCCTCGAGGAAATCCGCAAGCAGTATGTGGTGACGGCGCGCGCCAAGGGCCTGTCGGAGCGCAAGGTGCTCTACGGCCATGTCTTCCGCAACGCCATGCTGATCGTCATCGCCGGCTTTCCCGGCGCCTTCATCTCGGCCTTCTTCACCGGCTCGCTGCTGATCGAGAACATCTTTTCGCTCGACGGTCTTGGCCTGCTCGGCTTCAAGTCGGTTTTGGCGCGCGATTATCCGGTCGTGTTCGCCAATCTCTATATCTTCTCGCTGCTTGGGCTGTTCGTCGGCTTGCTGTCCGACCTGATGTACACCTGGGTCGATCCGCGCATCGATTTCGAGCGGAGAGACATCTGATGTCCGAAGCCGTTGTCGAGAACACGCCCAGACGCGCCAAACGGCCCTGGCTGTCGCCGCTGAATCGCCGGCGATGGCAGAATTTCAAGGCCAACCGGCGCGGCTACTGGTCGCTGTGGATCTTCCTTGTCCTGTTCGGTCTTTCGCTGTTTTCTGAATGGATCGCCAACGACAAGCCGATCCTCGTCTCCTACAAGGGCGAGATCCTGTTCCCGGTGCTGGTCGCCTACCCCGAGGAGAAGTTCGGCGGCTTCTATGCCGTGACCGATTATCGCGACCCGGTCATCCGGGACGAGATCAACGCCAATGGCTGGATGATCTGGCCGCCGATCCGCTACTCCTATCGCACCGTCAACAATGCGATCCCCGATGCCGCTCCTGCAAAGCCGTCGTGGCAATATGATGCCGACAAGCGCTGCAGCCAGTATCCACAAGGGGCGGCCGATCCCGACTGCATAGTCGGCAACTGGAACTGGCTGGGAACCGACGACCAGGCGCGCGACGTGCTGGCGCGGCTTATCTACGGTTTCAGAATCTCGGTGCTGTTCGGCCTGATCCTGACTGCCGGCTCGTCGCTGATCGGCGTCGCCGCGGGCGCCATGCAGGGTTATTTCGGTGGCTGGACCGATCTTCTGTTTCAGCGCTTCATCGAGATTTGGTCGGCGATCCCGGTGCTTTATCTGCTGCTCATCGTCTCCGCTATCCTGCCTCCCGGCTTCTTCATCCTGCTTGGCCTGATGCTGATCTTCTCCTGGGTGGCGCTGGTCGGCGTGGTGCGGGCCGAGTTCCTGCGCGCCCGCAATTTCGAATATGTCAACGCGGCGCGGGCGCTCGGCGTGCCGAACCGCACGATCATGTTCCGGCATCTGTTGCCCAATGCCATGGTGGCGACGCTGACCTTCCTGCCGTTCCTGACCAGTGGCTCGATCTCGATGCTGACCTCGCTCGACTATCTCGGCTTCGGCCTGCCTCCGGGCTCGCCGTCGCTGGGCGAACTCATGAAGCAGGCGCAAAGCAACCTGAACGCGCCATGGCTCGGTATTTCCGGCTTCGTCGTCGTCTCGCTGATGCTGTCGCTGCTGGTGTTCATCGGCGAGGCCGCACGCGACGCCTTCGATCCGCGCAAGGCATTCAGATGAGCGAAATTCTGCTCTCTGTCCGCGATCTCAGCGTCGCTTTCACCCAAGGCGGCAACCAGTCGATAGCTGTCGACCACATTTCCTTCGACCTCGCCAAGGGCGAGACGGTGGCACTGGTCGGAGAGTCCGGTTCCGGTAAATCCGTGTCGGCCTTGTCAGTGCTGAAGCTCCTGCCCTATCCGACGGCCAGCCACCCCTCGGGAAAGATCCTGTTCCAGGGCGCCGACCTGCTGGCCATGAACGAGAAGCAGTTGCGGCAAGTGCGCGGCAACAAGATTACCATGATCTTCCAGGAGCCGATGACCTCGCTCAATCCGCTGCACACGATCGAGCACCAGATTGTCGAAATCCTGAAGCTGCATCAAGGCATGGCCGACCGCCCGGCCAAGGCGCGCACTTTGGCCTTGTTCAAGGAAGTGGGTATCCGCGAGCCGGAAAAACGTCTCGACGCCTATCCGCACCAGCTCTCCGGCGGTCAGCGCCAGCGCGTGATGATCGCCATGGCGCTGGCCAACGAACCTGAACTGCTGATCGCCGACGAGCCGACGACGGCGCTCGACGTCACCGTGCAGGCGCAGATCCTCGAACTGCTGGCGGGCTTGAAAAGCCGCAAGGGCATGTCGATGCTGTTCATCACCCATGACCTCGGCATCGTGCGCAAGATCGCCGACCGGGTCTGCGTGATGACCAAGGGCAAGATCGTCGAGACCGGACCGACCAAGGACATCTTCGCCAACCCGCAGCACGCCTACACCAAGCATTTGCTGGCGGCCGAACCGAAGGGCAAGCCGCCGGCCGCCAATGATGCCGCCAAGCCTGTCATGACCGGCAAGGACATCAAGGTCTGGTTCCCGATCAAGAAGGGGTTTTTCCGAACCACCGTCGATCATGTGAAGGCGGTCGACGGCATCGATGTCACCGTGCGCGCAGGCCAGACGCTGGGCGTGGTCGGCGAATCCGGCTCCGGCAAGACGACGCTTGGTCTGGCTCTGGCACGCATGATCTCATCGACCGGAACCATCCAGTTCAACGGCCGCGATATCAACCAGCTCACCTTCAACGCCATGCGGCCGCTCAGGCGCGAATTGCAGATCGTGTTCCAGGATCCGTTCGGCTCGCTCAGTCCGCGCATGTCGATTGCCGAGATCATCGAGGAAGGGCTGAAGATCCACGAGCCGAAGCTGTCGCCCGACGAGCGCGACGACAAGGTGGCCGCCGTGCTGAAGGAGGTCGGCCTCGATCCGGAGACCCGCAACCGCTACCCGCACGAGTTTTCCGGTGGCCAACGCCAGCGCGTCGCCATCGCGCGCGCCATGGTGCTCAACCCGCGCTTCGTCATGCTGGACGAGCCGACATCGGCGCTCGACATGAGCGTGCAGGCACAGGTCGTCGACCTGCTGCGCAATTTGCAGGCCAAGTACGACCTCGCCTATCTCTTCATCAGCCACGATCTCAAGGTCATTCGGGCGCTTGCCAACGACGTCATCGTCATGCGCAATGGCAGGATTGTCGAAGCCGGCCCTTCCCAGCAGATTTTTGAAAATCCGCAAACCGACTATACTCGGGCACTGATCTCGGCCGCCTTCAAGATAGAGACGGCGCCGGTCGGCATCGTCAGCGAGTAATCTGCGTGAAGAGGGACTAGACGAACCGCGATGGAAAAAGGCCGTATCCTGCTTGCTGTCACCGGCTTTCATCCGCAGCGCTGGCGCGACCTGTTGTCGGCCGAGCGCGAGGTGGTGCTGGAGCCGGACGGCGCCACAGATCCGTCGATCACCTATGCGGTGGTGTGGAAGCAGAAGCCGAACCTGTTGTCGTCGCTGCCCAATCTGCGCGCCATCTTCTCGATCGGCGCCGGCGTCGATCATATCTTCGCCGATCCCGGGCTGCCCGACGTGCCGATCGTCAGGGTCGTCGCCGACAACCTCACCCAGTACATGACCGAATATGTCGTCTGGCGGGTGCTCGATCATCATCGCCAGGGCCTGCTCTACCGGCAGCAACAGCCCAAGAAGATCTGGCACGAGCCGCCGCAGAGGCCAGCCGGCGACATTTCCGTCGGCATTATGGGGCTCGGCAATCTCGGCCGCGCCGCAGCCTCGGTGCTGCTGTCGCTCGGCTTCGCCGTCAATGGCTGGTCACGCAACGACCGGCCGATGCCAGGGATCGCGACCTATTCCGGCGAGGCCGGTTTGATCCCCTTCCTCAAGGCGACCGATATCCTTGTCGTGCTGTTGCCGCTGACGCCGGACACGCAAGGCATCATCAACTACGGCGTGCTGAAGGAATTGCGCAAGCGCAACGGCCTCGGGGGTTCGGTGCTGATCAACGCCGGACGCGGCCGCTTGCAGAAGGACGCCGACATCGTGCGGGCGCTGGATGACGGCACGCTGAAAGAGGCGAGCCTCGACGTGTTCGAGGTCGAACCGCTGCCGAAGACCAGCCCGTTATGGAACCATCCAAAAGTGTTCGTGACGCCGCACGCCGCGGCGACCTCCGATCCCATGCACCTGGTGCCGCCCATGCTGCGCCAGATGGACGCCTTCGAGCGCGGCGAAAAGCTCGACAATCTGGTGGACCGCAAGGCGGGATACTAGGCTGTAGTGACAATTTGATCATTTGAGCCAGAGGATGATGGCTGCGAGCTTGACGAAGCCGAGGAAGTTGGCGGCGATTTTGTCGTAGCGCGTTGCGATGCGCCGCCACTGCTTGAGCTTTGCAAAGAAGGCCTCGATGCCCCAGCGGTTTTTGTAGGCGATCTTGTCATAGCTGTGTTGGTATCTGCGATGGCGCCGCGGCGGGATGACCGGTTCACCGCCTTGGTCGAGGATCACATCATGCAGTCGATCGGCATCATAAGCGCGGTCGGCGATCACTTGGCCTGCTGCAATCCCCTCGATCAGACCGCAGGCCGCTGCCATGTCGTTTTGCTGGCCGGGGCCGATCTCGAAGCGGACCGGTAGGCCGAGCGCATCTATGACGGCATGGAGCTTGGTGCCGAACCCACCACGCGAGCGGCCGAGAGCCTGGGCTTCAGATCCCCCCTTTTACGCCGGGCTCCAGCAGCCTGGGCCTGAGCGCGGATAACGGTCGCGTCGATCATCAGCCATTCCATATCTGGATGCCTGCTGATGGCTTCGAACAGCCGGTCGAACACGCCCGCTTCGATCCAGCGGTAGTAACGTCGCTTTGCCCTCTGATATGGGCCGAACCGCTCCGGCAGGTCGCGCCAGCGCGCGCCTGACCGAGCGATCCATAAAAGCGCATCGAAGAAGCGCCCACCATCGCTACGCGGACCCCGCTTGCCCTTGCGCCCACCCGGCACAAAACGCTTGATCTGCTCCCACTGATCGTCGCGTAGAACCTCACCTTCCAAAGCCGACCTCCAAAAGTCAGCCTTGAATCTGATTTGCCTCGCGATGGGAATCCCAAGCCGTTAATTTGTCACTACAGCCTAGAGCGTTTCACCGTTTCATGGAAACGGCGAACTGCTCTAACTCCTTGTTTTGACGCAATTCCTGACGGAAAACCGCTCACACTTATCCTGGAATTGCTCTAGCCAGGATTCCTACCCGGCCAGATCCCATTGCCGGAAGCATTGCTTGATTGCTCTCACGGAGGAGAGCTGCAGCTTTGGCAGGTCGAGCTGCTCGAACATCGCCTGGTATCTCTGGCGGTTTTTCGGCGTCGTCACGGCAATATGGCGGATCATATCCCATTTGACGCTTTCGCGCCCGCCCTCCAGGGCTCCGCGCCTCTCCTTCTCGAACAGGGTTCGCCTGAAATAGCGCAGCAGACTTGCCGGCGTGGAGATATCGAGCAGGATCAATCCCGTCGCCCGCTGAAAGCGTTGCGGCATGCCGACTGAGTAATTTCCATCCATGACCCAACGCTCACCGGCAATCGCAGCGTCATGCAAGGCGATGAATTCGGCCTTTGGACGTGGTTCCCAGTCGGTGTTGGGCAGATGATGAAGCAGATCGAGGTGAATGGGCTCCAGGCCACGCTTGCGGGCAATCGCGACGGCCAGGGTCGATTTGCCGCTGTTGGACGGCCCCAGGATGCAGATCCGGTCGCCAAGGTCCGAGAGTTTCATCCGATCGTGCCCCTGCGAGGACATAGACTTGTTGTTTTGACGCAATTCCGAGCGGAAAACCGCTGAACACTTTTCCTGGAATTGCTCTAGCCCAGCTGCCTGCGATAAATTCTCGACCAATGATTGTTTCGTATCTTCAAGCGGGCAGAGCTAACTTCTCCTTCTGGTTGTCCGGCTTGCCGCAGTCGCGCCGCTCTATCGACCGGTTCATGGCATCGATGTCACCTGCCGCCTTGTCGCTATCGCGCTGGGCCTTGGAGCGCATATCGGGGGTGAACGGACCGAAACCCATCGCGGGATTGTAGAAGGTCGGCTTCGCGGTCACCGGAAGGTTGTTCTGCTGCGCCAACCCGTTGCGCTGCGCCAGCAACTGATCGCATGGCACGGTGTCGTACTGCAGGGAGGACTCGATGTTGGCGTCCTGCCGCTCGGACATCGAGTTGCCGACGCAGCCGGCTGTTGCCAGGCAAGAGGCCAAGATCATTATGTTCCAGCGCATCGAATATGCTCCCTCCTGATATTCCGCGCGCGCCCCGTTTTACCCGCGCACGCGATTCGGGCTTTTTCGCAGCAGAAGCTTCACCGAGACAAGTGGGGCAGTACCTCTTTGGGGTTGGGAAGGATCACCACATTGGCCCGATTGTGAATGCTTCAGGCTGCGTGGACTTTCCCGGCCACAACGACCAGCCCGTCGACCGGCTCCCGACGATCCTGCCGGATCACGGTTGTTTCCAAGGACAGGATCGAAAATCCGTTGGCGGCCAGGGTTTCACGCACATAGGTTTCAGAGTGCGCGTAGCGGCGCGATGGCAGCAACACGAAATCGCCACTGCCGCTCGACTTCTCTACGGAAAAGGCGAATAGGCCATCCCCGGCCAACAAGCCGGCGATCGTCTTCAGCATGCCGTCGAGCGCGCCGACATAGATGAAGACGTCGGCCACTGTCACCAGCTCGGCTTTCGGGCCGGCATAGGAAAAATTCCGCAGATCGGCCTTGCCCAGGAAATCGTAGACGCCCTTGGCCCGCGCCCGTTTCAGCATTCCGGTCGAAATGTCATAGCCCTCGAGCCGGTCGGCAATCGGCCGCAGCCTCTGCCCCATCAGGCCGGTGCCGCAGCCGAGATCGAGCGCCAGCGGGAAGCGACCCGGCCTTGCCGTTCGAATGGCCTGATCCAGCACCTCAGGCAGCCGGTAACCCAGCCTGTCGACCAGAGATTCGTCGAAGCTCCCGGCGTAGTGGTCGAACAGTGTCTCGACGAAAGCGCTGGGGAGCACGTCGGACACCGGCGCCTTGCCGATCAATTGCAGGTTCAGCGCGGCACCCTGACGATCCGTCGGATCGAGTTGCAGCGACACCCTCCATGCCTGTGCGGCCAGATCCGATGCACCCGCCGCCTGCTGCATTTCGCCGAGACGAAACCAGCCCATCGCCCATTGCGGTGTCAATTCGAGTGCCCCGAGCAGCAGTTCCGCCGCAGCGACGTGATCGCCATCCGCATGGAGCATTTCGGCATAATCGGCGCGGCGATCGGCGTTCAAGTCGCCGGACGAGGCCTGGAGCGGTTTCATGTCATGGGTCCTATCGGCGCATGAGGCCGATGGTGCTGTATGCTGGAGTCAGCAGTCCGTGGCAACAGACTTCCCGTGGCGGAATTGTATCCTATCTTGGGGATCATGCGCGCCAGCGACCTGCTTCATCCCCGGCCCGAGGGCCTTTATTGCCCGCCAGGCGACTTCTTCATCGACCCGGTGCGGCCGGTGAACCGGGCGCTGATCACGCACGGCCATTCCGACCATGCGCGTTCCGGCCACCGCTCGGTGCTGGCGACGCAGCAGACGCTCGACATTATGGGCCTGCGCTATGGCGAGGATTTTGCCGGAACGACCCAAGCGGCTCGGCTCGGCGAGACGATTGCCCTCAATGGCGTGAGCGTCAATTTCCACCCAGCCGGCCATGTGCTGGGTTCGGCGCAGATAGCGGTCGAGCATCAGGGCATGCGCATCGTCGCCTCCGGCGACTACAAGAGGCGGAAGGACGCGACCTGCGCGCCGTTCGAGCCGATCCGCTGCGACGTGTTCATCACCGAGGCGACCTTCGGCCTGCCGGTTTTCCGTCATCCACCCGACACCGAAGAGATCGCCCGTCTGCTGAAATCGGCGGCGCAGTTTCCCGAGCGCTCGCATCTGGTCGGCGCCTATGCGCTGGGCAAGGCGCAGCGGGTGATGCGGCTGTTGCGCGACGCCGGCTATGACAAGCCGCTCTACATCCATGGCGCGCTGGCCAGGCTCAGCGAGTACTATCAGAGCCAAGGCATCGATCTGGGGACACTCGAACCGGCGACAGTGGACGGCGGCAAGGGGGACTTTGCCGGCGCCATCGTCGTCGGCCCGCCATCGGCCTTCGCCGACCGCTGGGCGCGGCGCTTCCCAGACCCGATCTCGTGCTTCGCGTCGGGCTGGATGCGCATCCGTCAGCGCGCCAAGCAAGGCGGCGTCGAGCTGCCGCTGATCATCTCGGACCATGCCGACTGGGACGAACTGATCGCCACCATCAAGGAGACCGGCGCCGAGGAAATCTGGGTGACGCATGGCCGCGAGGAAGCGCTGGTGCGCTGGTGCGAGCTGGAAGGCATCGCCGCAAAGCCACTGCATCTGGTGGGCTATGAGGACGAGGGCGATTGAGGGCATGAACCGCTTCGCCGAACTCCTCGACCGCCTGGTGCTGACGCCGTCGCGCAACGGCAAGCTGACGCTGCTGGTCGACTATTTCCGCACCGTGGAGGATCCGGATCGCGGGCTGGCGCTGGCCGCCATCACCGGCGATCTGAATATAGCGGCGGTCAAGCCGGCGATGCTGCGCACGCTGGTCACCGAACGCATGGACCCGGTGCTGTTCGGCTATTCCTACGACTATGTCGGCGATCTCGCCGAGACGGTGTCGCTGGTCTGGCCGCAGACGCCTGGCAAGATCCCCAACCGCGAGCCGACGCTTGGCGAGGTCGTGGCAAGACTGCAGGCGGCAAGCCGCTCCGACGGACCTAAGGTTCTGGCCAGCTTGCTCGACAGCGCCGGCATCTCGGCGCGCTTTGCCATCATCAAGCTGGTCACCGGCGGCCTGCGCATCGGCGTCTCGGCGCGGCTCGCCAAACAGGCGCTGGCCGATTTCGGCAAGGTCGACGTCGCCGAGATCGAGGAGCTTTGGCATGGCCTGTCGCCACCTTACGCGGCGCTGTTCGCGTGGCTGGAGGGCAAGGCTGAGAAGCCCCGGAACACGGCATTGGCGCTGTTTCGCCCGGTAATGCTGTCGAACCCGGTCGGCGACGGCGATCTCGAAAAGCTCGATCCGCCGGATTATGCGGCCGAATGGAAATGGGACGGCATCCGTGTCCAGGCGGTGGCGGAAGGCGGCATCCGCCGGCTTTACTCGCGCACCGGCGACGATGTCTCCGGCGCCTTTCCCGACCTTGCCGACGCCATGGATTTTTCCGCGACACTCGACGGCGAATTGCTTGTCGGCGATCCGCGAGAGGCGACGGGAACCTTCTCCGATTTGCAACAGCGGCTGAACCGCAAGACGGTGACGCCGAAGATGCAGCAGCAATATCCGGCCTTCATGCGCTGCTACGACCTGCTGCAGATCGGCGACGAAGACCTTCGCACATTGTCGTTCCGGGAACGGCGTGGCCGCCTCGAAGCCTTCGTGAAAACGCTCGACCCGAGCCGTTTCGACCTGTCGCCCTTCGTCGCCTTCGCGGACTGGCAGGCGCTGGAGACCCTGCGCCGCGCGCCGCCGCACCCGATCATCGAAGGCGTGATGCTGAAGCGCTGGGATTCGCCCTACGTCGCCGGCCGGCCGAAAGGCCCGTGGTTCAAATGGAAGCGCGATCCGCACACGGTGGACGCGGTGCTGATGTATGCCCAGCGCGGCCATGGCAAGCGCTCGAGCTTTTACTCCGACTACACCTTCGGCGTCTGGTCCGGGGCCGACGGCGAGGAGGAACTGGTGCCGGTCGGCAAGGCCTATTTCGGCTTCACCGACGAGGAACTGAAGCAGATCGACAAATATGTCCGGGACAACACGGTCGAGCGTTTCGGGCCGGTGCGTTCGGTGCGCGCCGACCGCGACAACGGCCTGGTGCTGGAAGTCGCCTTCGAGGGGCTCAACCGTTCGACCCGGCATAAATCCGGCGTCGCCATGCGCTTTCCCCGCATTTCACGGCTACGATGGGACAAGCCGGCCAACGAGGCCGACCGCATCGAGACCCTGCAGGCATTGCTCGACCGCTAGAGCGTTTCACCGTTTCATGGAAACGGCGAACCGCTCTAACTCTTTGTTTTGACGCAACTCCTGACGGAAAACCGCTCACACTTTTCCTGGAATTGCTCTAGGCGCCCGCAGCAGACATCCTTACGGCTCGATCGAGACGCGGATCTCGTAGATGTTGACCGCCTTGCCCTGTTTGTCGAAATCGGAATTGACGGCGATGGTCCCGGCCGAGCCCGGATGCTTGTCGGGGAACTGCACGTCGAACAGATATTCGTTGCGCTGCTGGCCGACGGCGTAGCGCTTGCGGCCGCAATCGCCAAGCTCGCCGAAATTGCAGTCGACGGAGATCTGCGTGTCCTTGCCATCCTCGGCGCGCGCGATGATATCGAACACCGCGTGCTTGCCGGCAAGCTTCTCCAGCACGCCCTGCCCGACATCGAAGGCGACCGCCGAGCCGGATGGGCCGGACTGGATGCGCAGGAACGGACCGCTGTCGTCCTTCATCGCCTCGGCCTTGGCGTCCGACGGAGCGGCGACATGCGTCGGATCGGTCGGCGAGAACACATTGATCCAGTTGCGCGACTGATCCGCGGCACCGGGCTTGGCCGGTGCGTTGGCGCCATCGGCCGGGGTGAAATCGTCGTCCTCGACGGTTGGTGGCGCCTCCGGCGGCGCCGTATCGAGCTGCGCCGCCGTCTTGAACACGCCGGTCTGGATGGCGAAAAACACGCCGATGCCGATCGCCGCAAGCAGGGTCACGGTGAAGAAAATGGCGGTCAGCGGCAGGCGGCGTCCGCGAATGCGCCGCTCGTCGCGATCGGGCGCCACTTCCGTGGCGGCCCCGGACGCGGCGGGAACCGACATGTCGATGGCCGGCGCACCGGGCAGAGTCGCGTCCGGCATGATGTCGGGAACGACCGGCAGCACGCGCGAGCGCGGCGCGTCGGATGCGGGCGGCGCAGGCCCGTCGACGGTGACGGCGGGCGACGGCGTCTTGTCGCCGATCTCGATTGCGGGCGCCGCAGTGGCCGCGGGCTCCCCCGCCGGTGCATCGACACCCGGGCCAACATCCGGCACCGCCGGCAGGAACTCGGATTCGATTTCGGTGATTGTCGCCTGGATTGCCTTGCGGCGCTTGATGGCGACTTCCACGGTCACGCCGGGATTGGCCTGGAGCGCGCGGTCAAGCGCGGCAAAGGCCGACCGATAGACCCTCTCGCGGAACGCGCGGTCCTCGGCATTGCCCTTTTCCAAGGCGTTCCGGATCGCTTTTTCGATCGCGTCCAAGCGGGATCCCTCTGCAAATTGCCCAAACTTCCGTGATGGTTAGCCGTAGGCGACCAATCAATCAACGGGCGGGCGCCGCATTCTGCCTCGACGGGCAGTCCAAAGTCCATCTTGGCGATGTTCCGGCAAACAAAATCGGCATGTGCCGGCGATTATCGCACAAACGGAGGCGCGAACCCTGGTTTCGGTGGCCGCGGGCGCTCGTGCATGATTTGGCAAGTCGCATCTTGAATTCGCGGCCGGTTGAGTCTATCACCCAGCCCATCTTGGAGGCCTCGGCCTCCCGGGCCGCTTTAGCTCAGTTGGTAGAGCACATCATTCGTAATGATGGGGTCAGGTGTTCGAGTCACCTAAGCGGCACCATATTTTCCCACATTCTCGACCGTCTCCGGCATTAGGCCTTGCGCCCTCCGAGCGCCTTGTCGGTACGCGCCTCGCACTGCGATGCTATGGCGATGTTGGCGGTTGGGGAATTGCTGCCCTGGTCATGCGGCGCTGCTCTTTTTTAGATTGGCCGAATCCAGTGGTCCACTCTCCTCGGCGATAGCCTCGGCAATGTATTCCCTGAGGTCGCCAACCTCATCTTGAATGTCTTCAGCGGCGATGCCTTCGTCCTGCGCATCGGCGATGCACTGGCTGGCCAGTTCCTGCGCCACGTCGACCCCAGCGGGGACCTCTGTCGGTTGTTCGACGACGTGCTCCTCGATCCAATCTTCCACAAAGTGGCCGGTTCGGTTGACGATGAGGTCGGCGTCTTCGGAAAGGTCCGCCTCGGTCTTCAGATCATCCTTGGTCAACGCCTTCATGAGACACACCTCAACAATGGACTTGCTTGCAACGTCCACGGGGCGCCAAAAGATGCATTGAGCTGACGAGAAAATTGCCGTCTGTCGGGTCGAGCCCTCGATCTCGAGGTTTTCGACGCTGCATCGTGGGAACAGGTCGTCCTTCCGCCGCGTTACTGAGCACGCGTCGGACATCGATCCGGGCGAAGGAGGCCGGCAATGAAGGACGAGGCATTCAGCACCCCAGTCAAAGTGCGTCTGAGTGATGGAGCCGAAATCCAGCGAATCGCCTCAGCTCAGGAAGCGGCGAGGGAGGCCTTTGCCGATATGGCCGACGCCGCAGGCATCCTGATCGAACGCGGCGGCGAGTAAGGAGCGCCGCGTGGCCTCGAAAGCGAAGCAGAGGCCGGAGCCCGCAGGCAAGCAAGCCTCGTTGATCGACGAAGAAGCGGCCAGTCGCGCTGCATCAACGACGCAGGATAGTAAGGCGACCCTGAGGGCGGAGAAGGGTGATCGAGGGCGCGACGCGGCTTGGCCATCACAGATACCTGCTCTCGGCTGGAAGGATATCTTCTGGCGGCTGTGGGAAGAATTCAACAAGGACCGGGTTCTGCTCGTCGCGGCCGGCGCCACCTTCTACCTTTTGTTGGCACTGTTTCCGGCGCTGGCCGCGTTCATTTCAATTTACGGCTTTGTCGCCGATCCGGTTGCGGTCGCCGACCATGTCGCCTATCTCGGCGGATTGCTGCCATCGGGTGGGTTGGACCTCATTCGCGGCCAGTTGCAAGCACTGGCCAGTCAGAAGCCGGGCGCACTCGGCACCGGTTTCTTCATTGGCCTTGGCATCGCGCTGTGGAGTTCCAACAGCGGCATGAAAGCACTCTTCGACGCGATGAACATCGCCTATGAAGAGCGCGAGAAACGCAGCTTCCTCATGCTCAACGCGATGTCGATCCTGTTTACGGTCGGAGCGCTGCTGATCGGTATAGTGCTGTTGCTGACGGTGGGCGTGGTTCCGGCACTGCTGCAGTATTTCTATCTTGATGCCTGGACAGAAACGCTCGTCGCGGTGTCTCGGTGGCCGATCCTGATCGGCGCCATGCTGACCGGCATTTCCCTGCTCTACCGCTTCGGGCCAAGCCGCGAACATGCGAAATGGCGTTGGCTGAGCTGGGGCGCCTTGATTGCGACGGTGGCGTGGATCGCGGCATCCTGGCTGTTCTCGTTCTACCTGCAGCATTTTGCCAATTACAACGCCACATACGGGTCGCTGGGCGCGGTCGTCGGCTTGATGATGTGGACGTGGATTTCGGTCATCATCCTGATCGCCGGCGCCGCCATCAATGCGGAGATGGAGCATCAGACCGCCGTCGACTCCACCACGGGGCCGGCTCGCCCGATGGGCAAGCGCGGCGCCGTCGTCGCCGACACGTTGGGCAAGATTGCGGATTGATACCTGGCCTGATGGCTGCGCTGCCGTCGACCCATATCCGCCATTGTCGCGACTCGGGTTTGGTGGGAAACTCGTGGGCCTCAGCATGGGAGGTCCAAAATGCCCAACACTTTCAAGACCGGAGACGTCGTCAAGCTGAAGTCGGGAGGGCCGAAGATGACTGTCAGCGACGGCGCCGCTTCCGGCATGTATCTCTGCCACTGGTTCAACCGCGAGGGCGATGTTTGGATCCCGCAACATGCGGGTTTCAAACCGGACCAATTGGTGGCGGCCGACCCATCGGCGTAGCTCCTGCCCGTTCGCCAGGGGCCGGCCGGCGTGAATTCCAATGGCGCCGGATGCGGTGCCATGGCCGCTGCTCCTGGAACCAGCACCGAGGCTGCATCGCCGAATCGGATGATCGGCGCAGGCGACCGACGGATTTTCCCTTGTCGCGGCGTTTAACGGTTGAAGCGTGACCACGGCATGGGCCGTGGCCGATGCGCCAACCGGAGACGCCTAAGCATGATACGCCGTTCGATCCTTGCCGCCGCCTTGAGCCTGCTGACCGTTGCGGCCCTCGCCCAGACGGCGACGCAGCCTCCAGTTGCCACGTCTCCCGGCGCCACGCCGCCGGCCGCCGCCCCGGCTGCGCCAAGGGTCAGGTCCGACATCACGCTGGCCAAGTTCCAGAAGCGGCGGGAGAAGGCGATCATGGCCGCCGACACGGATGGCGACGGCAAGATCAGCCTGCTGGAGTGGGAGGCCTTTCAGGCCAAGCGCAACGTCAAGGGCGACGCCGCCAAATCCTTCGCGCGCATCGATTCTAACCATGACGGCTTCATCGATCGCGCCGAGCTCGATGCGTTCTTTGCCAAGCGCTTTGCCAGGCTGGACAAGAATGGCGACGGCATTCTGACGGCCGACGAGATGCCAGGCCACAAATCCGCTGCCAAGCCGGAGCAATGACCAAGAGGCCATGACGCGTGATGGATATCGGGAGTGCGCCAGCCGATGAGCGCCGATCCGGACGAGGAGCTGGTTCGTCTGGTCGGCGCTGGCGATCCCGCGGCGGTGCAGGCGCTCGTCGCGCGCAAATTGCCGCGCATCCTTTCGCTCGCCGCGCGCATGCTGGGCGACGCGGCGGAGGCCGAGGACGTCGCGCAGGAAACCTTCCTGCGCATCTGGCGTCATGCCTCAAGCTGGCGGCGCGGCAATGCACGCTTCGACAGCTGGATCCACCGGGTGACGCTCAACCTTTGCTACGACCGGCTGCGCCGGCGTCGCGAGGTGGTGACCAACGATTTGCCGGACATGGCGGACCCTGCTCCGCTTCCCGATGCAAGCGAAGAGCCGCATCGAGTCGAGCAGGCCTTGCAGGCAATCGCGCCACGCCAGCGCGAGGCGATCATCCTGGTCTATTATCAGGAGATGTCCAACATAGAGGCGGCCGCGACACTGGAGATCAGCGTCGACGCGTTGGAGAGCCTGCTCTCGCGCGGCCGGCGGGCCTTGCAGATGATCCTGGCCAGGGATGGCGTCCATGACTGAGAAAGGCGCGACCATGAATGAAAGACATTCATCGCGCCTTGCTGGCGTCCGGCGGGGCTGCCTCGTTTCCAACCCGCGTGGGCACGCGGCACCAAAGGGCAAGGGGAAGACAGATGGCTGAAGACATCGAGGACGGCCCGGCAATGGACGCCAGACGCTTTGCGGCGCTCGCCGAAGCCTATGGCGGCGATTTGCGGCGCTGGCCGCAAGCGGAGCGCGAAGCCGCCTCCGCCTTTGCTTCAAGCGAGACAGGGCAAGCCATTTCGCGAAAGGCCGGCACGCTTGACGCCCTGCTTGACAGCTACAGCGTCCCGCACCCCGGCAAGGCACTGCATGACACGATCCTGCGGACCGCCGACCGGCACATCGTCCGGCGCCGGCGCCAGCGGTTCTGGTGGCTGGGGCTGGGGCTTGCCGGCATTGGCTTGGCCGGCGCCATCGCCGGACTGGCGCTGGTGACCGTCGTCACGCCCGAGGTTCAGCCCGACCATTATGTGCTCGATGCCAATGCGACGGCGTTCGGCGATGCCGGCCCCGAGACGATCGAGGAAGACCTATGAGCGCAGGCCGTAATCTCCTCATCGCATCGGTGGTGGCGAACGTCTTCCTGGCCGGGGCGCTGGCCGGCGGGGCCGTCTGGATAAGAAGCGGCAAGCCGGCCCAGGGCTACTCGCTGGAAGCGGCGGGCGCCCGGCTTCCCGACCAGCAGCGTATGTTGTTCCGCAAGGCGTTGCGCGAAGTCCGCCGCGAGTCGCGCGACATCATCCTCGACGGCCAGCAGGCCAGGCGCGAGGCGGCGGATCTGCTGCAGCAGCCTGTCCTCGACACGGCGGCGCTGTCGGCGGCGCTCGAGCGCGCCCGCAATGCCGACGTCACCGTGCGCACGCGGCTGGAGCAGCGCATTGTCGAGTTCGCGGCGGCGGGGTCCGCCGAGGATCGCAGCGTCTTGGGGGAGGGCCTCGCAAGACGCAGCGGGACACAGCCATCCGCCACACCAAAAAAATCGCCATGACGACCGACGGAAAATGCCGACGGCGCCCGTTTAACGAAATGAAGGGCAGGACCTGCCGGACCGTGTGGTGCGACAGGTTTTCAACCTCGGACAACTTCGGAGCATGGTCATGAACTCTCTGACAAAATACGCGATCACCGCCGCTCTTACGGTGACCGGAACGGCGGCGACGGTTGCGGCATCCTCGGCGATGCCGCTGGCGCCGGTTGCCGCCCCGGCGCTGGTCGAGCACGTCGCCTGGGGTTGCGGCCCTGGCTGGCATCCCAACCCCTGGGGCCGCTGCGTCCCCAACCGCGTGGTGGTCTACCCCGGTTACCACTACTGGCATGGCCCGGCCTTTTACATCGGGCATCCGCACCGCCACTGGCACCGCTGGCATCGCTGGTAGGATCGCCCGGGCCGGCCGCAGCGCCGGCCCCACCACCTCGGTTGAACAGGCACGAAACGGTTCGAACGGGCTTCCGGCACCGCGCGCAGGAAGCCCCAGCAATGGAGAGCTGACTTGGCAATCCCGGCCTCCAATTCCCCGCCAGATCCAGCCCTTGTTGCTTTCAACCGCTTCGGCCTCGGCGCGAGGCTCGGCGATCGCGACAGGGTGGCCCACGACCCGCGCGGCTATCTGAAGGCGGAACTGCGGCAGCCCGACATCGCCCTGATCTCGCTTGACGATCCGGCCTATGCCAGCCTGCCGGGCAGCACGCCAGCCATCCAGGCCAGCATGGCGGCAAATTTCCAACGCAAGCTCGACCGCGAGCATATGGCCGCAGCCACGGCGCAGCCGGCGACGGCGAGCGCCCAGAGCATGCCTGTCCAACCCGTGCCGCCGTCGCCAGCCCCGGCAAAGCCCGCGCCGCCAATCGAGGCGACGCTGTTCCGCGCAGAAGCCCAGGCGCGCTTCGACAACGCGCTGCGGGCGGAGGCCGGCTTTGTCGAACGTCTGGTCTATTTCTGGTCGAACCATTTCTGCGTTTCCGTGGCGAAGGACAACATCGTGCGCGCGAGCGCCGGTGCCTTCGAACGGGAAGCCATCCGGCCCTTCGTGCTCGGCCGTTTCGCCGACATGCTGATGGCGGTCGAGCGGCATCCGGCGATGCTGTTCTACCTCGACAACCAGCAGTCGATCGGTCCGGACTCCCGCGCCGGCAAGAACCGCCAGCGCGGCCTCAACGAGAACCTTGCCCGCGAGATCATGGAACTGCACACGCTGGGCGTCGGCAGTGGCTATACACAGGCCGACGTCACCAGCTTCGCGCGCATCCTGACCGGCTGGACGATGGCAGGACGCGAAGGCCGGCTGGGCGAACCAGGCAGTTCCGTCTTCAACGCCAACGCCCATGAGCCGGGCGATGCCGTGCTGCTGGGCAAGACCTATCCGGCCGGCGGCATGGGTCAGGCCGAGGCGGCACTCAAAGACATCGCCAGCCATCCGGCGACGGCGCAGCACATCGCCACAGAGCTTGCCCGCCATTTCATAGCCGACGACCCGCCGCCCGCGGCGGTTGCGCGCCTGACCAAGGTTTTCGCCAAGAGCGACGGCAATCTCCGGGCACTGGCATCGTCGCTCATCGATATGCCGGAGGCCTGGTCGACACCCCTGGCCAAGATGCGCTCGCCCTTCGACTACATCGCCGCCATCCGCCGGGCGGCCGGCCCGGGTCCGGCGAACGATCCCGGCCAGTCGCTCAACTGGCTCAACGCACTCGGCGAGCCGCTCTGGCAGCCGCCGGGACCGAACGGCTTTTCCGATCAGGCGGACAGCTGGGCCTCGGCCGAAGGCATGAAGATCCGCCTCGACATCGCCTGGCAGGCGGCCCGCGAGGTCAAGGATATCGGCAATCCCAACGACATGCTCGACGCCGTCATCGGCCCTTCCGCCTCGCCCGAGACGCGGCAAGCGGTGGCCCGCGCCGAGTCCAAGCAGCAAGGCCTGGCGCTGCTGCTGATGGCGCCCGAATTCCAGAGACGATAGGTCGAGCGACAGGTCCTGCGCCGACAACTCCCATGGAGACCAAGTCATGAGCCTGCTGTGTGAAACCCCCTCCCGCCGCGCCGTGCTGATGAGCGGCGGCGCGGTGTTTGCCTGGGCCTATCTGCCGCGCTTCGCCCGCGCCGCCGACAATCGCGATCCGCGCCTGGTCGTCATCGTGCTGCGCGGCGCGCTCGACGGCCTGTCGGCGGTCGGTCCGGTCGGCGATCCCGACTATGCCGGCCTGCATGGCGACATCGCTTTGTCGCTCACCGGCCCGCACCCGGCGCTGCCTCTCGATGGTTTCTTCGCGGTCAATCCGGCGATGCCGGTGTTTGCGCGGCTGTTCAAGGCCAACCAGGCGGCAGTGGTGCACGCCGCGGCGACCGGCTATCGCGAACGCTCACATTTCGACGGGCAGGATGTGCTGGAAAGCGGTTTCGCCGGCCCGGGTCATGTCGCCACCGGATGGCTCAACCGGGCGCTGGAGAGCCTGCCGGCGGGTGACCGCGTGGCGACGCTTGGCGGCTTGGCTGTCGGCCCGTCGACGCCGCTCGTGATCCGAGGTGCTGCCCCCGTGCTCGGCTGGGCGCCGCAATCGCTGCCGGCGCCGGCCGGCGACCTCGCGGCACGGGTTCTCGATCTCTACCAGCATCGCGACCCGGTGCTGGCGGTGGCCCTGGAGAAGGGCCTCGACGCCGACCGCATGGCGCTCGACGACCAGATGGGCGCAAAGTCGATGAAGCCGAAGGGCGGCCTCGACAGCGCCGCCGGCATGCGGCAGGCCGCGCAAGGCGCGGCCAAGCTGATCGCGGCCGATGACGGGCCGCGCGTTGCCGCCCTTGCCTTCGACGGCTGGGACACGCATGTCAACGAAGGCGGCGCGACCGGCCGGCTCGCCACGCTGCTCGGTGGCCTCGACGGCGCCTTCGAGGAATTCGAGAAGGGGCTCGGCGAACGCTGGAAGGACACGGCGATCGTCACCATCACCGAGTTCGGGCGCACGGCGCAGATCAACGGCACGGTCGGCACCGATCACGGCACCGGCACGGTGGTGCTACTCGCCGGCGGCGCGATCAAGGGCGGCCGCATTATCGCCGACTGGCCGGGATTGAAGCCGGCTCAGCTTTACCAACAGCGCGATCTGGCGCCGACCAGCGATGTCAGGGCGGTGCTGAAAGGCCTGCTCGCCGACCAGTTCGGCCTTTCGGCCGCCGTGCTCGGCGACAAGGTGTTTCCGGAGTCCGCCACGGTGAAGCCGATGCGGAATCTCGTCGCATGAGGAAGGAAGATGGCGTCACAGGGGACGCCACCTCTGGTGCAAACGCCCGCGTCATTTCAGAGCGGGTGCCGCGTCGATCCGCTCCGTGATTACCAGTGGTGGTGCCAGTGGTGATGGTGCCGCCAATGTCCCGGCCTGACTATTATCACGCGACGACGGTTGGGCACGCATTTTCCCCAGCCGTTCATGTGCCAGCCAGGGCCGCATCTCCAGCCGACGCTCTCTACTGGCAACGGAGCGGCGCTGGGCTTTGCCATGGGCAAGGCCTGCGAGCCGACGCTCGACAGCATCAATGTGCCTGCGGCGATAGCAATCGGCAAAATGTATCTGGTGAGCATGATAGTGTCCTTCATGGGTGACATTCCCGAGGACAGTATACCACCCACCCGGCTGAATGCCGGGTGGGTGGTCCGATCACATATTCGTTAGCGGCAAAGCGCTCGCCAGGCGACGCCGCGACTTTCCGCGCGGCGCCGAGCGTGTCACCTCGATCAGGCGGCCTCGACCTTGCCGAGCGGCGCATCCTCCCCGCGCAGCAGTTTGGTCACGCCGGCGAAGTCGAGCTTGCCGGAGCCGAGCACCGGCACTTTCTGCACGACACGCACTTCGGCAGGCACCATCAGGTCCATTGCGCCATTCGCCTTGGCAAAGCTCAGGAACTCAGCGCGTGTGGCGCCGGGAGCCTCGGTGATGAGAATGAGCTTCTCGCCCTTGCGCGCATCCGGTACGGAAGCGACGGCGGACAACGAGCCTTTCCACAATTCGCCCGCCAGCGCCTCGACGGCGGCGAGCGAAATCATCTCGCCACCGATCTTGGCGAAACGCTTGGCGCGGCCGCGAATGGTGATGAAGCCGCCCTCGTCCACGGAGACGACGTCGCCAGTGTCATGCCAGCCATCCGGCAGCGTTTCGAGCACGCCCGGCTTCTCGGCGCGCAGATAGCCCGCCATTACATTGGGGCCGCGCACGTAGAGACGTCCGCCTTCGTCAACGCCCGGCACCGCATCCAGGCGATACTCCATTCCGGGCATGATTTTGCCGACGCTGCCGGACTTGTTGTACATCGGCGTATTGATGGCGATTACAGGTGCCGCTTCGGTCACGCCGTAGCCCTCGAGGATACGCACGCCGAACTTTTCCATATAGGTCATGCGCGTCGCTTGCTTGACCGGCTCCGCGCCGGCAAAACAATAGCGTATCGAGCGGAAGTCGTACGGGTGCGCGGTACGTGCATAGCCGCTGAGGAACGTATCCGTGCCGAAGATGATGGTCGCGTTGGATGCGTAGATCAGTTCCGGCACGAGGCGGTAGTGCAGCGGCGATGGGTAGAAATAGACCGGCACGCCCGAAATCAGCGGCAGCACCGTGCCAGCCGTCAAACCAAAGGAGTGGAAGATCGGCAAGACGTTGAACACCTTGTCGCCCGAGTGGAAGTCGATGCGCGAGGCCGCCTGCGCGGCATTGGCCAGGATGTTGCGGTGGGTAAGGACCACGCCCTTCGGCGTGCCTTCCGACCCCGAAGTGAACAGGATCACCGCCGGGTCGTTGGGCAAGCGCTTCGCGCGCGGCGTCGACTTGCGCAGCAGGCCGAGCAACTTGTCCTTGAGACCTATGGTTTTGCGCAGATCGTCGAGCCAGACGATGTCGACCGAGCGGCCGATTTCTTCGACCACCGCGCCGAGTTTTGCCTGCTCGACGAACGCGCGAGACGTGAGCACAGTCCGGACTTGCGCCGCCTTGCAGGCGGACAGGATGTTGGCGGCACCTGCGGTGAAGTTGATCATCGCCGGCACCTTGCCGGCCGACATCACGCCAAGCAGTGTGGCGCAAGAGCCGTTGGCGTTGGGCAGCATGATGCCGAGCGTCTGCTGATCGGTGTAAAGGTTCTGGAATTTCTCACCGAGTACGGCGGCCGCCGTGAGCAGCTTGCCATAACTCAGCGAACCGGTGACCGGATCCTGCACCGCAAGCTCTCCCATGCCGCGTTCATTCGCCGTCAGGATGATCTTTTCCAGCACCGTCTTGTCGATGTCCTGGGTGCGGAAGACGAGATCCGACATCACCTGATAGAGTGCCGCACCCGCCGCGGCGCGGCGCTTGCGGCCCTTCAGTTCCTGCGGCACTTCGAGCTTGACCGGCTCCAGAATGGTCACCTTGACCTTCGGGAACAGGCGGCGGCGCACATGCTGTGACGTCAGCCGAGAGAACGGGCTTTTCTCCAGCCCGTCGATGCGGATCGGCACAACCATCGAGCCGGTCTTGTCCGCCACCATTGCGGCGCCGTCATAGACCTTCATCAGCCCGCCGGTGACGGTGATGCGGCCTTCGGGGAAGATGACCAGAGGATCGCCGCCCTGCACGACCTTGATCAGCGTGCGGGTCGACATCGGCTTGGCCGGGTTGAGCGGCAGAGCGCGGGCAAGCTTCATGAACGGCTTCATCCACCAGGCCTGGGCGATGGTGTAGTCGATGGCGAAGACCGGCTCCTCGTCGGTCAGCGTCAGCGCCAGCGGACCGTCGAGAAAGCTGACGTGGTTGAGTGCCAGGATCGGCGCTTTGCCCGCCGCCTTGAGGTTTTCCATGCCCTCGACCTCCAGGCGCAGGAAGGCGCGGAACAGAATGGAGACGAAGTCGCGAAACGCGTTGGTCGGCAGGAATTTCAACATCAGCCAGGCAGCAACGGCGTTGGCCACGGCGAGCCCGAACAGAATGCCGCCGGTCGAGACTTTCGTCTGGATGACAGCGACGATAATGCCGCCGACCGTCATGAAGCCGGCATTGACGATGCTGACGGCAGCGACGACACGGGCGCGGCGCGCTTCGGGCGACCAGGCCTGTACCGCGGCGAAAGTCGGCACCACGAGGAAGGCGCTGGCGATGGCCATGCCGGCAAGGTCGATCGCGACGCGGATCGTGTTGGGTCCGGCGAAGAACAGGCCAAGGGTTTCGGCCTTGGGCGAAGGCTGCATGCTCCAGATGGTCCAGGCCAGATGCAGGCCGAACAGCGCCAGCAGCGCCGTGCCGACCGGTGCCGGCAGAAGCACGATGCGCCCCTGCGACATCCATGCGGCAATGGCAGAGCCAATCGCGATGGAGACGGCGAACACAGCGAGATAGACGGTGACGGCGATCTCGTTGCCGCCGAGTGAATCCTTGATCATCGTCGGCAGGATCGACAGCACGATGGCGCCGATCAGCCAGAACCAGGAGGTCATCAGGCCGGCGCGCCAGATGCGCGTGTCGGTGCGCAATTCGCTGACCTGACGCCAGGTCGAACGGAAGATGTTCTTGTCGATGACAAGGTCGGGCGCCGCCGAACCGGTGGACGGGATGTAGCGGCTGACGAACCAGCAGCCGACGGCCAACGCCATCATGATCGGTCCGAAGACGGTGACGCCGATGCCATCGGCGGAAACGACGCCGCCGGCAATGGTGCCGCCGAGGATGGCGGCAAACGTCGCCGACTCGATCCAGGCGTTGGCCTTGGGCAGTTCCTTGCGCTCGAGATGATCGGGCAGGATGCCGTATTTGATCGGTCCGAACAGCGCCGAGATGACGCCGAACATCAGCAGCGCCACCATCAGCACCGGGATCGACGACAGAGCGATGCCGGCGACAGAGACTGCCGCCGCGGCGATCTCGGTGAATTTCAGCCGGCGCGCGATCAGCGCCTTGTCGAAGCGGTCGGCAATCTCGCCGCCAAGGGCAGACAACAACAGGAACGGAGCCATGAAGACGGCCCCGGCGAGCGTGACCAGCGAAGCCGCCTGATCGGCGGCCAACGTGAAGAGGATCAGGAACACCAGCGTGTTCTTGAGGAAATTGTCGTTGAAGGCGGACAGGAACTGCGTCCAGAACAGAGGCGCAAAGCGCCGGGACAACATCAGATGCGTGTTCATGGCGATTTCCATTTTGCGGGACCTGCGACGATGCGCCGGAGGCTCTGCGGGTTGAAGGCGGTGTTTCAATCTCAGTGATATCAGTGAGCTGATTAAACTTCCTTACTGCGCTTGATGCCCATCCACGGCTTTCGGCTTGCCGGAAATGAACATCGTTCACAATCGCACTCTATCAGGTTTTGAACATTGTTCAAGCGGAAAATGAACAGCGTTCACCGCGGCCCAAATGGAGCCAGCAGCTGGTGAGGTCTGTCAGGGTCAGGGTGTCTCAGTTGCCGGGTGCCGGGCCTGGTCCTAGCGTTGCCACGGTTTTCAGCGCACCGTCTAGCATGTCGCCCTTCTCGTCCTTCAGCGCCGCCTCGCGCAGGCGACGTATCCAGTCGCCGGCATCGTCGCGGCCCTTGAGCATGGGAAGCGCCGACAGCACGCGGTCGAATTTCGATTGCGCGCGGACATGGGTGTCGCTGTAGCCCTTGATCAACCGGCGGCAGTTGAGGATTTCGACGGCGAGCGCGTAGTCTGCCGGCACATGGCCGAGCGCCAACGCGTACCAGCGATCGAGATGGGTCATCTCGACCTTGTGGCGCAACAGGCTCCGGCGCCAGCGGCGCAGACCGCCGATAAACCAGAGGGCTGCGAAACCGGCAAGGCTGTCGGTGCGGATGCGGCGGCCGTGGTTGATGCGGCGGTCGAGGAAGGCAGCGAGTTTCGGCCGGTTCTCGATATAGCTGCCCAGCCCCGCCGGCAGCGTGCCGCAGAATTCCTCGATGCGCGGATGGAAATATTCGGTGACCTGCAGGATCGAGCCGTCCTTGACGCCGACCTCCTTGCGCACGCGCTTTTCGCGCGTCGAGCGCGTCTTCAGGTCGGCGACGCGGATCATGTCGTCATAGCACAGGGCATTGGCGAGATGCTTGGCGGCGGCGATGGACAGCGCATGGGCATGGTCGGCGCCATCCAGCGCGACGGCCTTGTCCAGCCGGTCGAGATATTCCCGCCCGTAAGCGATGTCCTGATAGTCGACGACCTTTCTCAGGCCCCTGAGCGCCATGTCGCGCACCGCCACGGGCATCAGGTCGATGCGTGCGGCCAGCGCCTGCCAGCCCTGCAACAGGTTTTGGGGGCCGGTCACACGCCCCGCGCCCAGGGCGGATTCGACAATCGCCGGCTCTGCCGGCTTTGGCGCCGGTGCGGCCGTGCGGCGCGCGCGGTCATAGGCGGCACCGAAGGCGGCAAGGCTGGCCTTGACGCCGCGACCGCCGGCACCGATCGCCTGCTCGTAGCTTTCGCGCGTGAACGGCAACGCGTCGGATCCGGCCAGCGCGCCAAGCAGGCTGGCCGAGATCATCGAGCCATTGTCGGCGGCGATCTTTTCCATGTCGAAGGCGATGAAGCGTTTGGACGCCGCTTCCGCTGTCGCATGCACCTTGGAAGATGAGGCGCGGCCGTCGCCCGGCTCGATCTTTTCCGACACGGCGGCGATGCGGTGCGAGGAGGCGATCAGCGTGGTGCGCTCCGGCGTGACAAAGCCGCGGATGATGGCGCGACCGGCTTCCATCAATTCGGCGGCGATCAATATATCGACGTCGCCCTGCGACGGCGACAGCGCGAAGACCGGCAGCCGGCCAGTGTCGCGGGCCATCTCGATATAGTAGATCGTCGCGCCGGTACGTTGGGCCACGCCGGCGACCGAGGTCGATTGCGCGACGTAGCCATTGCGCTCGGCGACATCGGTGATCCAGTCGGCCAGCACACCACCACCCTGGCCGCCGACGGCCAGCACGGCGAGCTTGATGACGCGCTCGTCGTCCTGGGCGCCGACTTTGGCGCGGAATGGCGGGACAGCGTCAAGCATCGGCGAAGGTCAGGCGCCGGCTTTCGCGGCGGCGTTGCAACAGGCCGATGGTGGCGCGGCGTGCGGATTCGAGGAAGCGGTCCCAGCGGCTCGGATTGTGCACGACATCGGCGCGGTAGAAGGACGGGCACAGCACCGCCGCATCGGCGACCTCGCCGCAATTGCCGCAGCCGACGCAGCTCTGGTCGATGCTCGCCACCGGATCATCGCGCAACGGATCGTCGAGCGACTTCACCGACAGCGACGGGCAGCCTGAGAGCCGCATGCAGGCATGGTCGCCGGTGCAGATATCCTCATCGACGCCGAATTTCGGCTTTACCACGCGCTCGCCACCCTTGATCGCCTTGTCGACCAGCGGCTTCTCGCGACGTTGCCGGTTGAGCATGCATTCTGACGAGGCGACTATGACCTTCGGCCCCTTCTCGTCCGTCGTCAGCGCCTCGCGCAACGTGTCCTGCATCTTGGTCACGTCATAGGTGCGGTCGACATGGCGCAGCCATTTGACCCCCATGCCTTTCACCGCCTCGGTGATCGGATGTTTGGTCGACTTGGTCTTGTTGCCGGCGCGCGATGACAGGATGTCCTGCCCGCCCGTGGCGGCGGAGTAGAAATTGTCGACGATAACGATGACGCCATCATTCTTGTTGAACACCGCATTGCCGATCGAGGAGGTCAGGCCGTTGTGCCAGAAGCCGCCATCGCCGACGAAGGAGATCGAACGGCGCTTGGCGTCGGGCGAATTGAAGGCCGAGGCCGAGGCTGGCCCCAGACCGTAGCCCATGGTGGTGGCGCCGAGTTCGAAGGGCGGCATGATCGAGAACAGATGGCAGCCAATGTCGGAGGCGATGTGGTGCTTGCCGAGTTCCTGCTCGACCAGCTTTGTCGCGGCAAAGATCGGCCGCTCCGGGCAGCCGATGCAGAAGCCCGGCGGACGGCCGGGCACGACATTGATCAGGTCCGCGGTGTCGACGCCGTCACCGACTTTGTTGGGTGCGCGCACTTCGCCCGGGAGCAGGTGCGGCGCCTCGGCGCGCAGGAAGGTGCCGATGCCGTCGAGCATGACCTGGCCGGTATATTCGCCGGCCATCGGCAGATACTCTTTGCCGACCAGCCTGGTGCCGCGCCCGGCCTTGTGCAGCATCGCGGCAAAGGCCTGCTCGATGTAATTCGGCTGGCCTTCCTCGACGACCAGCACCGCCTGCTTGCCCTCGCAGAAGGACAGGAACTCATCGTCGATCAAGGGATAGACGGCGTTGAGCACATAGAGCGGCACATCCGTCTCGCCATAGGTGTCGGCAAGACCGAGACGCTGCAAGGCGCGGATGACCGAATTGTACATGCCGCCCTGCATGACGATGCCGACAGAGCCATGGTCCGAGCCGAAGAATTCGTTGATCTTGTTCTTGGCGATGAAATCGACCGCCGCCGGCCAGCGTTTTTGCACCTTCTCTTTCTCGTGCAGGAAGGAAGCGGGCGGCAGCACGATGCGGCCGGTGTCGCGGCGCGGTGCGTCGAGCGCATCGGCCACCGACATCGGCGGGCGCTTGTTGTCCTTGGCGATGAAATGGCCATGGACGTGGCAGCAGCGGATGCGAACCTGCAGCATCACAGGCGTGTTGGAAATCTCGGACAGCTCGAACCCGTCTTCGACCGCTTTGACGATCGACGGCAGGTTCGGGCGCGGGTCGAGCAGCCAGACCTGGCTCTTCATGGCAAAGGCATGGCTGCGCTCCTGCATGATCGACGAGCCCTCGCCGTAATCCTCGCCGACGATGATCAGCGCGCCGCCGGTGACGCCGCCGGAGGCCAGATTGGCCAGCGCATCGGAGGCGACATTGGTGCCGACGGTCGACTTGAAGGTCGCCGCGCCACGGATGGGATAATGCACAGAGGCGGCCAGCATGGCGGTGGCGGTGGCCTCCGAAGCGCTCGCCTCGAAATGCACGCCGAGCTCGCCCAGAATGTCCTGCGCGTCGGCCAGCACATCCATCAGATGGCTGATCGGCGCACCCTGATAGCCGCCGACATAGCCGACGCCGCATTGCAGCAGTGCCTTGGTGATGGCGAGAATGCCCTCCCCGGCAAACTCCTCGCCGGCGCCGAGCCGGAGCTTTTCGACTTCCTTGGCAAAAGACCGTTCGGCCATTTTTCCAACCTTCCGTTGCCGGCCGATGCGGCCAGCGCGTATGTCTAGATGTCGTGCTTGCGAATGTTCTTGAGCATCTTCAAAAGCGTCGCGATCAGCGCCGCGTATTCAGCGTCGTCGATATCGTCGAACATCGCCTCGAAGGCGTCATGCATGGCCGGCCAGGCGCGGGTGAACTCGGCGCGGCCATCGTCGGTCAGGAACACGTGGCGAATGCGGCTGTCGGTGACGCCTTGCTCGCGCCGCACGAAGCCTTGCCCCTCCAGCGTGTCGAGCGTGCGGCTCAAGGTCGACTGCTCGATGACCGTATAGACCGAGAGGTCGTTGACCGTGACGCCGTCGGCGACCGAAAGGACCGCCAGCGTACGCACCTGCGGAATGGTCAGCCCCTGTTTGCGGAAATCGTCGCGCAAGGTGGCGTTGTAGCGGCCCATGATGCGGTTCATCAGATAGGGCGCGAATTGCTGCAGGCCGATCTGACCCAGGGTCGAAATGCGCTGGCGTTTTTCCGCGACCTTCTGCTCCATCACAGCCTCCCTGCCAGGAGAAAGCCGGAACCGCCGCCGAGGCCTGCACCGGGATGCGTCGAGGCGCCGATATGGTGGAGGTTCTTGATGCCGGTCTGGTGGTTGCGGCTGGTCTTGAACGGCCGCCACAGGAAGGACTGGTCGAGGGTCGAGGAGCCGCCATAAGGGTCGCCGCCGACCAGATTGATGTTCATCGCTTCGAGATCGGCCGGTGAATAGGCACGGCGCGCGATGATGCTGTCCTTGAGGCCATCGATATGGCTGGCGAGAATGGCTTCGGCACGATCGGCATAGGCTTCGCGCAGCGCGTCAGTCCATTGCCCGTCAGCGGGCGCCTCAAGCTTGCCTGCGGCATCGCCCTTGATGTGCCGGGGCGCCTCGGGCAGTTGGAGCCACAGGATCGCCTTGCCTTGTGGACAGCGCGACGGGTCGAGCGCATGCGGCTGGCCGACGCAAATGGTCGGCACTTCCGGCAGCATGCCGCGCGCCGCCTCGTTGCAGGCTTTCGACACGCCATCCAGCCCGGGCGTCAGATGCAGCAGCGCCACCTTGTCGAGACCATCGCCGCGCCATGCCGGCGGCTTGTCGAGAGCATAGTGGATCTGGAAATTGCCTTTGCCGTAGCGATATTTCTGCGTCGCCTCGACATCGGCTTTGGGCGCATTCGCGCCGAGCAGACGACCGTAAAGCTGCGTCGGCGTGACCGAGCAGATGACGCTCTTGTTTGCCGTGATTGTCTCGCCAGATGCCAGCTGCACGCCGCTGGCGCGGCCGCCGGCCTGGACGATCGAGGCGACATCGGCACCGGTGCGGATGTCACCGCCGCGTTCCCTGATCAAGGCTTCGAAGGTGGTGAGCAGGTTCTTCGCACCGCCCTTGACGATCGGCGCGCCGGCCGCCTCCAGCGCGAAGGCGATCACCTTAGCGATCTGGCCGGAGAAGGCATCCTCGGGCCCTAGCCCGGCATGCAGCACCCAGGGTGCCCACAGCGCGCGGATGGTTTCGGACTGATACGTGCTTTCCAGCCAGTTTCGAGCTGGCACCAGCGCCTCGCCGAGAAAGGCGGCAAGGCCACGCGGGCCACGCCGCCAGGCGTCACCGGCCAACAGTTTCGCGGTGGGATAAGACCACAGGCTGCCGCCGAGCAGGCCGAAGAGCAGGCCGGCATTGCGCTCGATGCCACCGACATCGTCCGCATGCCGGTCGCCATCACCAGCGACGATCGCGTTGAGCGCGGCAATATTGGTGGCGCGATCGGTGCTCAGCACGGCATGGCTGCCGTCCGGCCGCAGCACACCCGTCGGCTTGGCCGTATGGCAGAACTCCAGCCCGTGTCGGGCGAGATCGCCGCCCAATGCTGCAAAGGCCGGCGAGGTGATGAACAGCACGAAGGTCGTCGCCATCACATCATGGATGAAGCCGGGTGCGGTGACCTCCTCGGTGCGCATGCAGCCGCCGATGCGGTCGTTGCGCTCGAGGACGAGCACCTTCGCCCCCTTGCCGCCGAGCATCGCCGCGCAGACCAGCGCGTTGATGCCGCTGCCGACGATGATGTGATCGGGCTGACCCACCTCAGCGTGCCTTCGCTTAGCCTTTCGACACCAGCGCCAGCGCGCGGATCGGGCTGCCGGTGCCGTGCTCGATCTTGAGCGGGGCGGCGATCAGGATCGCGCCTTTCGGCGGCAGCTGGTCGAGATTGCAGAGGCTGGCCAGCCCGTAGCGGTTGGCCTTGTGCATCAGCGTGTGCGCCGGGAATGGCGGTTCCATGCCGCCGGCCTTGCCGGCATCCGTGCCGATCGTCTCCGAGCCCCAGCCCTTGATGTCCTTGCTGATCAGGAACTGGATAGCTTCAGCCGTCGGGCCAGGCGTGTGCGGGCCGGTCTCGTTGGCGTTGAGGAACTCGGCTTCCGAACCGTTGCGCTTGTACCAGTCGGTGCGCATCACCACCCACTCGCCGGCATTGATGGCGCCATGCTTGGCTTCCCATGCCTTGATGTGGTCGACGGTGAGCAGGAAATCATGGTCAGCGGCAGCTTCCTTCGAGCAGTCGATGACGTTGACCGGGCCAACAAAATTCTGCGCCGGAATGGTGTCGGTGGCGCCGTCCGGATAGTCCTTGCCGCTGATCCAATGCTGCGGCGCGTCGAAATGCGTGCCCGAATGCTCGCCGAGCTTCAGCCAGTTCCAGGCCCACCAAGGGCCGTTCTTGTCATAGCGCGAGATGTTGTGGATCTCGACCTTCGGCGTGTCGACGGCGAGTTCCGGCGGCAACTTGATCAGGGGCGTGTCGGGACCGAGCGGCGCCGAGAGGTCAACCACCTTGATGGCGCCTGAAAGCAGCTGGCCGGCGACTTCGCCGAGGAGTTTTTGGGTGTCCATTGTCTCTGTTCCCTCTTTTCGATGATGATCAAGGCTCGTCTCGGCCCTTAATATCCTACTAGACGAAAACATATGCATCTGCAATTATCTTTAAGCATAAAGGAAATGGGAACGGGGCGTGAGCGAGTTCGACGCCATCTTTGTCGGGGCGGGCCACAACAGTCTGGCATGCGCCGCGCATCTGGCGCTCAAAGGCTGGAAAACCGGGATTTTCGAGCGCGGCGCAACAATCGGCGGCTCCGTCCAGACCCGCGAATTCACCCTCCCCGGCTTCCGTCACGATTTCGGCGCGATGAATCTGAGCCTGTTTGCCGGCTCCGCCTTCCACCGGAAATATGCAAATGAATTGAAAGCGCAGGGGCTGGAGTTCGCGCCGGTCGCCGACTGTTTCGCCAGCGCCTTTCCGGACGGGCGCTGGGTCGGCATCAGCAACGATCTGGAAAAAACCGTAGCGCGCATGGCCGTCTTTTCAGCCGCCGATGCCGCGACATGGCGCAGATTGGTTGCCGCCTTCCCGGCGGAGGCCGAACACCTGTTCCGGCTGCTAGGTTCGCCGATGAGCGCCCGCGCCCTTGCCGGCACCGCCTGGAACCTGTGGCGCAAGAAGGGCATGTCCGGCGCGCTCGATACTGGCCGTCTGCTGTTGTCCTCACCGCGCGCCTGGCTGGAGGAGACTTTCGAGTCGCCGCATGTGCGCGCGACGCTCGCGACCTGGGGCATGCATCTCGATTTCGCCCCTGATATCGCCGGCGGTGCAGTATTCCCCTATCTTGAATCGATGGCCAACCAGAGCTTTGGCATGGCGCTGGGCAAGGGCGGCGCCGACACCATCATCCGCGCTTTGTCGGGCATGGTGACGTCGGCCGGCGGTGCGATCGTCACCGGCGCCGAAGTGACCGAGATCACGGTTTCCGCCGGCAAGGCGACCGGCGTCCGTCTCGCTTCCGGCGAGACGCATACCGCCACCAAGGCGGTCATCGCCGGCGTCGCGCCCAAGGCGCTGGCAGGTAAACTGCTGCCAAATGGTTCCGGCGACGCCGGCTTCGATACGGCGATGCAAAAATTTCGCTACGCGCCGGGCACGATGATGATCCACCTGGCGTTGGACAATCTGCCGGACTGGCGCGCCGGTGCCGAGCTTCGGCAGTTCGCCTATGTGCATCTGTCGCCGTCGCTTGATGCCATGTCGCGCACCTATCAGCAGGCGATGGCAGGCATGCTGCCGGACGAGCCGGTGCTGGTCGTTGGCCAGCCCTCGTCGATCGATCCGTCGCGCGCGCCTGAGGGCAAGCATGTGCTGTGGGTGCAGGTGCGCATGCTGCCGGCCGAAATCCTGGGCGATGCCGCTGGCAAGATCGCGCCCGCGCATTGGGATCAGGTCAAGGAGGCCTATGCCGAGCGCGTGCTCGACATCATCGAGACCTACGCGCCGGCCTTGCGTGCGAAAATCCTCGGCCGGGCGGTGTTCTCACCCATCGATCTCGAGCGCGAGAACCCGAACCTTGTCGGCGGCGACCAGGTCTGCGGCAGCCATCATCTGGCGCAGAATTTTTTGTTCCGTCCGGCGCGTGGTTTTGCCGGCTGGAACACGCCGGTCGGCAATCTGCATCTCACCGGCGCCGCGACATGGCCGGGCGCCGGCACGGGTGCGGCCTCGGGCTATATGCTCGCGCAACAGCTTGGCGGGAGGTAGGACCGACGATTGCATAGAGGTGACGAGAGGCAAGGCGCTGCTGCCACGAAGCCTGAACCAATGAAGTGACATTGCCGCGCGACGAAAACAGAAAACCAACAAGGGGAACGACCATGACAATCAACAGACGCGAATTGCTGGGATACAGTGCCGCGGCACTTGGGGTGGCCGCCGTGGGCTTGCCGAAGATCGCCAAGGCCGCTGCCGGCGAACTGACCATCGCCTACAATGTCAACCTGCCGTCCTGGGATCCGACCACCGGCCCCTCCGCCGTCAACCCGACGATCCAGGGCCTCTACCAGTCGGTGTTCGACCAGTTCATCCCGCAGAAGCCGGACTTGTCCTTCGCACCCGGCCTGCTCACCGAATGGGGCTGGAACGACGACCGCACCAAGGTGACGATGACGGTGCGCGAAGGCGTGAAATGGCATGACGGTTCGCCCTTCACGCCCGAGGATGTCGTCTGGTCGTTGCAGCGCGCGGGTGACGAAAAGACCGGCAACCCGATCCAGTTCGTCTGGAAGAACGTCAACAACTTCAAGATCGACGGCAACAAGATCACCGGCGACGTGGTGCAGTTCGACCCGGTCTATTTCAAGTGGATGTCGTTCCTGACCGGCTACATCCTGCCGAAGGCCTATTACGAGAAGGTCGGCGCCGAAGGTTTCGAGAAGGCGCCGATCGGCACCGGCCCTTACATGGTGGAAAAATTCGAGCGCAATGCCTTCCTGCGGCTCAAGGCCAACCCGAACTATTGGGGCGACAAGCCGGCCTTCGAGAATGTGACGATCAAGTTCGTCACCGACGCGGCGAGCCGTGTGGCCGAAATCGAGTCCGGTTCCTCGCAGGTGACGCTGGAAATCCCGTACGAGGAATATGACCGGCTGATCGCCAAGGACGGCCTCGCCGGCTCGTGCAAGAACGTCTCCGACATCGGCATGATCTTCTTCAACAACAAGGACGCGATGCTGGACAAGAACGTCCGCCAGGCGGCCGTGATGGCGGTGGACAAGGAGCTTCTGGTCAAGCGGTTGCTGCGCGGCTACGGCCAGCCGATCGCGACGCTGGAAACCCCTGAATATGCCGCCTACGATGCGTCGATCAAGGTCGAGCACAATCCGGAGAAGGCCAAGGAGTTGCTGGCCGCCTCCGGCTATTCGCCGGAGAAGCCCGCCAAGATCACCATCCAGACCACCAAGGGTTTCAAGCCCAAGGACTACGAGATGGTGCAGGCGATCGTCGGCATGTGGCGCAAGGTCGGCATAGAGGCGACGATCGAGGTCTATGAGATCGCCAAGCACTACGAGCTGCGCGCCGCGCACAAGCTGGCGCCTGCTGCCTTCTACAACTGGGGCAACGCCATCGGCGATCCTACCACCTCGACCGGCTTCGCCATGTTCGGCCCGTCGCCGCATTCGTCGTGGAAGACCGACGATCTCGATGCGAAGATCGGACCGCTGTGGGGCGAGAAGGACGAAGCCAAGCGCATCGCCGGCTGGAAAGAGGTCGACAAGTACATCGCAGAGCAGGCCTATGTGCTGCCGCTGTTGCAGTTCGCGCAGCCGATCGTGCATGCCAAGGGCGTCAACGTGGTCCAGCACATTTCCGGTGCGCTGCTGCCGGCCCTGATGACCCCGGCCTGATATCGGCCTGGAATTGCCGCGCGCCGTCGTCAATGACGGCGCGCATTTCCATTCGGGCATACGAGCCCACGGGCTCCCGCAAAGATTTACATGCTCCTGCAACGATTCCTGATCCGTCTCCTGACGATGCTGATCACGCTGTTCGGCGTGGCCGTCGTCGTCTTCGTCGTGATCCGCGTCGCGCCTGGCGATCCGATCGCCATGATGCTGCCGCCCGGCGCGACGGATGCCGACATCGCCCGGCTGCGCGCGCTTTACGGCCTCGACAAGACCATCGTGCAGCAGTTCTTCATCTGGCTTGCCGGTGTCGTCAGGGGCGATTTCGGCACCTCGATCTCACTCAGGCAAGACGTGCTCGGCCTCGTCTTCAACCGGCTGCCGGCAACGCTGGAACTCGCCATCGTCGCGCTGATCATGGCGGTGGGGCTTGGCGGGACGACGGCGATACTCGGCGCGCGTGAGCGTGGCACGGCGGTCGAGGCCGGCATCGACATCGCCAGTGGTGCAGCGCTTTCCATCCCCGATTTCCTGTGGGGCCTGGTGCTGATTCTTTTGTTCGGCGTTCTGGTGCCGATCTTCGACATTTCCGGCCGTGTGTCGCCGCAGCTCGACCTGCCCTTCGTCACCCAGTTCTACCTGTTTGAAAGCATTTTACGCCTGCGCCTCGACCTGACCTGGGATCTCCTGAAGCACATGCTGATGCCGGCGGTGGCGCTGGCGCTACCGCTGGCCGCGATCATCTCGCAGCTGTTGAAACAGTCGCTGAAGGAAGTGCTCGACCTCGACTATGTCGTGCTGGCACGAGTGAAGGGATTTTCGGAAACGCAGGTCATCCTGCGCGAGGCGCTGAAGAACGCCGCGCTGCCGACGCTGACATTGGTTGGCGTGCAATTCACCTTCCTCATCGGCGGCACGGTCATCGTCGAGCGGCTGTTTTCCTATGAAGGCCTCGGCAACATGGCGATCGATGCCGTCATCAATCGCGACCTGCCGCTGATCCAGGGCATCGTGCTGGTCTTCGCGCTGCTGTTCGTGCTGATCAATCTCACCGTCGACATGATGTATGCACTGCTCAATCCGAGGCTGCGCCATGGATAGAGCCTCAAGACGTGGATTGAGCCCGAGGCTATGGCTCGCCGGCGGCTGGCTGCTGCTGGCACTGCTGGCGGCGATCTTCGCGCCGCTGGTCGCGCCGCAGGATCCGCTGGCGCAGGATTTGATGCTGGAGCGGCTGCCGCCGTTCTGGCTCGATGGCGCCGAGCCCGGCTATTGGCTGGGCACCGACAGCCTCGGCCGCGACCTGCTATCGCGGCTGATCTTCGGCGGCCGCATCGCTTTCATCGTCGCCTTTGCCGCGGCGATCGCCGCCTGCCTGGTCGGCTCGACGCTTGGGCTGATCGCCGGCTATTTCGGCGGCTGGGCCGACCGCATCATCTCGCGCATCGTCGATGTCTGGATGGCGTTTCCGCCGGTGCTGTTCGCCATTCTCCTGGTGGCCGTTCTCGGCACTGGCCTCAGCTCCGTCATCCTTGCGATTGCCATCATCGACTGGACGCGTTTTTGCCGGGTGATCCGCGCCGAGGCGATGGGCCAGTCGCGCATGGACTATGTCGAAAATGCCCGCATCGCCGGCTACGGCCGCATCGGCATCATGCTGCGCGAAGTGCTGCCCAATGTGGTGCCGTCGATCGTTGCGCTGTTGTCCCTAGAGATGGGCATCGCCGTGATCGTCGAGGCGATCCTGTCCTTCGTCAATCTGTCGATCTCGACCGACGACCCGACCTGGGGCAGCATCATCGCCGAGGGCCGGCTGTCGATCCACCAGGCCTGGTGGGTGCTGGTGTTTCCGCTGATCACGCTGATCCTCACCGTGCTGTCGTTCAGCCAGTTCGGCGAGGCGCTGAAGGCGCGCTTCGACCCGGTGCTGCGATGAGCGCCTGCCTCGACATCGCCAATCTGAGCGCCGTGCTGCCGAACGGCGCTCGCGTGCTGCGCTCAGTGTCGCTCTCGGTGCAGCCCGGCGAGGTCCGCGCGCTGGTTGGCGAGAGCGGCGCCGGCAAGACGATGATCGGCAAGGCGGTGCTCGGCGTGCTGCCGTCGAGCGTGCGCATCGTCGAAGGCGACATGCGGCTTGAGGGCGAAGACCTCGGCAAGCTGAACCCCAAGGCACGGCGCACGCTGATCGGTGCCCGCACGGCGCTGATTCCGCAGGATCCGCTGACCGCGCTCAATCCGTCGCGACGCATCGGCCCGCAGATGACAGACCGGCTGGTGCGCATCCTTGGCTGGAGCGGCGAGAAGGCCGACACCCGCATCCGGCAGTTGCTGGACGAGGTGCAGATCCGCGACCCCGACCGCGTGCTGAAAAGCTATCCGCATGAACTCTCCGGCGGCATGCGCCAGCGCGTGCTGATTGCCGCCGCCTTCGCCGCCGAGCCCCGGCTGATCGTCGCCGACGAGCCGACCACGGCGCTCGACGTCACCGTGCAGAAGCAGATCCTGCGCCTGATCGCTGCGTTGCAGCGCGAGCATGGCACGGCGATCCTGTTCGTCACCCATGATCTCGGCGTCGTCGCCAAGATCAGCCAGAAGGTCTCGGTGCTCTATGCCGGCAAGGTGGTGGAGGAAGCCGAGACGGCTGCACTCTTCGCCGCGCCGCAACATCCCTATACGCGGGCGCTGATGGCGGCGACACCCCGCTACACCGACCCGTTCGCCTCGTTGAAGCCAGTCGACGATGCCGTGCTGGCCGGGCTCGCTTCGGAGATCGCAACCGCCGACCAAGCCTGGAGGCGGCCGCATGGCTGAGCCGCTGTTTTCCGTGCGCGGGTTGAAGGTTGCGCTGCCCGACATGACGCGCAAGCCGCTGATTGGCCGCGCGCCTTTGGCCCAGATTCTGAAGGGTCTGGACTTCGACCTGCCCAAGGGATCGGTGACCGGCATTGTCGGCGAATCCGGTTCCGGCAAGTCGACGCTCGGCCGTGCCTTGGTCCGCCTGCTGGAGCCCAGCGCCGGCAGCGTCACTTTCGATGGCCTAGATATCACGCACCTGTCGGAGGCGGAGCTGCGGCCGCTGCGCCGCAATCTGCAGATGATCTTCCAAGATCCGATGTCGTCGCTCAACCCGCGCCGCACCATTGCCAGCATCATCGCCGCGCCGCTGAAGCAGAACGGCCTCGGCGATAATTTGAAGGGACGCGTCGCCGAAGCGCTGCAGCGGGTCGGGCTGCCGCAGAGTTTTGCCAGCCGCTACCGCCACGAACTGTCGGGCGGCCAGCGCCAGCGTGTCGGCATTGCGCGCGCACTGGCGCTGTCACCGAAATTCGTGCTGGCCGACGAGATCGTCTCCGGCCTCGATGTCTCGACGCAGGCGCAGATCCTCACCCTGCTGGAGAAGCTCGCGGCCGAGATGGGCCTGACGGTCGCCTTCATCAGCCACGATCTGTCGGTCATCCGGCGGCTGTGCAAGCAAGTGATCGTCATGCGCGAAGGCGTCATCGTCGAGGCCAGCGCCACCGACGCCTTGTTCGACAATCCCAGGCAGGCCTACACGCGCGATCTCATCGCCGCCATTCCGCTGCCTGAAATCGACGCCGGCTGGCTGGACATCCCTTCCGCGGCCAAGCCGCCGACGTGAATGCATACGCATGCCGAAAAGCGGGCTTCGGACATGCGACCGCAAAGACCCAGGTCCCGCCAATGGAGAGGACTGACATGAAGACGATACTTCGCAATGCAATGCTCGCCGCCGCCATCCTTGGCAGTGCCGGCATGGCCTCGGCGGATTCGATCCCCGGCATGCGCGGCCACGACCACACCGGCATCACCGTTCCCGACATGAAGCAGGCGGTCGACTTCTTCACCGAGGTGGTCGGCTGCAAGAAGGCGATGTCGTTCGGCCCGTTCGCCGACGACAAGGGTACCTTCATGCAGGACCTTCTGGGCGTCGATCCCAAGGCCGTCATCGAGCAGGTCACCATGGTTCGTTGCGGCTATGGATCGAACATCGAGCTGTTCAAATACACCGCGCCCGACCAGAAAGACCTGACGCCGAAGAACAGCGACATTGGCGGCTTCCACATTGCCCTCTATGTCGACGATGTCGCGGCGGCCAAAGCCTATCTCGACGGCAAGGGCGTCAAGACAAGGATGGGGCCTTTGCCGGTCAAGGAAGGGCCGGCCGCCGGCCAGACCATTCTCTATTTCCAGGCGCCCTGGGGATTGCAGCTGGAAGCGATCAGCTATCCTGACGGCATGGCCTATGAGAAGGGTGCCGAGACAGTGCTGTGGAGTCCGAAGAATCCGGAAAAGTGACCCTTGGCGCGCGCTTGCGGAACGACACGCAAGCGCGCCGTCCAATGCCCGCATAATGATTTCGATATAAAACTTTAAGCTTGAAATATCTATCCGCCGGCGCGATACTCACGAGACAGCAAGCGAAGAGGAGATCGCAGACATGAAGGTTGCGGTTCTCGGCGGCGGACCAGCCGGCCTCTACTTTGCCATTTCGATGAAGCTCCGGGACGCCGCGCATGATGTGACGGTGTTCGAGCGCAACCGCGCCGACGACACGTTCGGCTGGGGCGTCGTGCTGTCGGCCGAGACGCTCGAGAACCTCGCCAAGAATGACCCGGTCAGCGCCGTCTGGATCAAGAAGCATTTTGCCTATTGGGACGACATCGCCGTCATCCATGACGGCGTGCGCACGGTCTCGTCAGGCCATGGCTTCTGCGGCATCGGCCGCAAGCGGCTGCTGGTCCTGCTGCAGCGCCGCGCCCGCGAACTCGGTGTCAAGCTGATGTTCGAGACCGACATCGCCGACCCCCGACCGTACATGGAGACGCATGATCTGGTCGTCGCCGCCGACGGGCTGAACTCCAGGGCGCGCAACACTTTCGTCGACATCTTCAAACCAGACATCGACACTCGCAAGTGCAAATTCGTCTGGCTCGGCACCAACCAGAAATTCGACGACGCCTTCACCTTCATCTTCGAGAAGACCGAGCATGGCTGGGTGTGGGCACACGCCTACCAGTTCGACAGCGAAACCGCGACCTTCATCGTCGAGTGCAGCGAACAGACTTGGGCTGCCTTCGGCTTCGGCGCGATGTCGCAGCAGGAGTCCATCGCCGTCTGCGAGAGGATCTTTGCGAAGCATCTCGGCGGCCATGCGCTGATGACCAATGCCAACCACATCCGTGGTTCGGCCTGGATCAATTTCCCGCGCGTGCTGTGCGAGCGCTGGTCGTACAAGAATTTGGCGCTGATGGGCGACGCGGCGGCATCGGCGCATTTCTCGATCGGCTCCGGCACCAAGCTGGCGCTCGAAAGCGCGGTAGCGCTGGCCGAATATGTCGAGATCGAGCCGGACCTCGACGCAGCGTTCCGCAAATATGAGGACGCCCGCCGCACCGAGGTGCTGAAGCTGCAATCGGCGGCGCGCAATTCGCTGGAGTGGTTCGAGGAGGTCGAGCGTTATCTCGGGCTCGATCCGGTGCAGTTCAACTATTCGCTGCTGACCCGCTCGCAGCGCATCAGCCACGAGAATTTGCGGCTGCGCGATGCCGAGTGGCTGGGTGGTGCGGAAGAGTGGTTCCAGCGCCAGGCGGGTGCCGGCGGCAACAGGCTGCGCCGCGCGCCGATGTTCGCGCCGTTCAAGCTGCGCGACCTCAGGCTCAACAACCGCGTCGTCGTCTCGCCGATGGCGCAGTACAAGGCCGTCGACGGCTGCCCGACCGATTGGCATTTTTCTCACTATGCCGAGCGCGCCAAGGGCGGTGCCGGCCTCATCTATATCGAGATGACCTGCGTCAGCCCCGAAGGCCGCATCACGCCGGGCTGTCCCGGCTTCTACGCGCCCGAACATGAGGTGGCATGGAAGCGGCTGGTCGATTTCGTCCACGCCGAGACCGAAGCCAAGATCTGCGCCCAGATCGGCCATTCCGGCGCCAAGGGCTCGACCCGGCTTGGCTGGGAAGGCACGGACGTGCCGCTGACCTCCGGCAACTGGCCCATCATGGCGGCATCGGCGGTGGCGTGGTCGCCGCAGAATCAGGTGCCGAAGGCGATGGACCGCGCCGACATGGATCTGGTGCGCGACCAGTTCGTGGCCTCCGCCGAGATGGCCGACCGCTGCGACTTCGACATGCTGGAGATTCACGCCGCGCATGGCTATCTCCTGTCGTCCTTCATCACGCCGGTCACCAACCGGCGCACGGATGACTACGGCGGTTCGCTTGAGAATCGCATGCGCTATCCCCTCGAAATCTTCCGCGCGGTGCGCGCCGTCTGGCCGGCGGGAAAGCCGATTTCGATGCGCATTTCGGCCAATGACTGGGTCGGTATCGAAGGCGTCACGCCGGCCGACGCGGTCGAGATCGCAAAGCTGCTGCATGAGGCCGGCGTCGACATCTGCGACGTCTCGGCAGGGCAAACTTCGGCGCTAGCCAAGCCGGTCTATGGCCGCATGTTCCAGACGCCGTTTTCCGACCGCATCCGCAACGAGGTCGGCATGGCGACAATGGCGGTCGGCAACATCTATGAGCCGGACCATGTCAATTCGATCCTGATGGCCGGCCGCGCCGATCTGGTGGCGCTGGCCCGCCCGCATCTCGCCGACCCCTACTGGACGCTGCATGCGGCGGTGACGCTCGGCGACCGTGGCGTGAAGTGGCCGGATCCCTATCTGCCCGGACGCGACCAGCTCTACCGGCTGGCCGAGCGCGATGCCGCGGCGGGGCTGAAAGTATGACGGCCGCTACAGCGATCAGGGGCAAGCATGCGCTGGTCACCGGCGGCGGTTCCGGCGTCGGCCGGGCCATCGCGCTGACGCTGGCGGGCGCGGGCATTGATGTGACCATTTGTGGTCGCCGCGAGGCTGAGCTTGCCAAGGTGGCCGGCGAAAGCGACCGCATTTTCGGCATCGCCGCCGATGTTACGAATGAGACGGCGATGGCGTCGCTCTACCAGACGGCGGAAGCCGTGCGCGGGCCCTTCGACATCGTCGTCGCCAATGCCGGCATGGCCGGCAGCACGCCGGCGCACAAGACCACGCTGGCCGACTGGCAGCGGACGCTCGACGTCAATTTGACCGGCGCCTTCCTGACGGTGAAGCCGGCACTGGCCGGCATGGCCGCGCGGAAATCGGGGCGGATCGTGTTCGTCGCCTCCACGGCTGGGTTGAAGGGCTACGCCTATGTCGCGCCTTACGTGGCCGCCAAGCATGGCGTCGTCGGACTGATGCGGGCTCTTGCCGCCGAGACGGCGAAATCGGGCGTGACCGTGAATGCGGTCTGCCCGGGCTTCGTCGAGACCGACATGCTGGAGGAGTCTATCCAGCGCATCATCGAAAAGACCGGCCGTTCGGTCGAGCAGGCGCGAACAAGTCTCGCCTCGACCAACCCGCAAGGCCGCTTCATCCAGCCACAGGAAGTTGCCGCCGCCGTGCTGTGGCTGTGCGGCGATGCCGCCCGGTCGATCACCGGACAGACGATCTCCATTTCAGGAGGCGAAACATGGTAGCCGGCCCCCTGCCCGCGCCGTCAGGACCCGGCAAGGACCGGCTGCGCCTGTGGATCAGGCTGCTGCGCGCCTCGCGCACGATCGAAGCCGAACTGCGCGAGCGCCTGAAGAAAGAATTCGATACAACGCTGCCGCGTTTCGATGTGATGGCGGCCCTCTACCGCGTGCCGGAAGGCATGCTGATGAGCGACCTGTCGCGCTTCCTGCTGGTCTCCAACGGCAATGTCACCGGCATTGTCGATCGGCTGGTTTCGGAAGGGCTGGTCGCCCGCGCGCGCCGCAATGGCGACCGACGCACTTCGATGGTGCGGCTGACCGATGAAGGCACCAAGTCCTTTGCCACCATTGCCGCGGCGCATGAGGGCTGGATCGGCGAATTGCTGGGCAAGGTGAGCGAAGAAGATGCCCGCCGGCTGACCGGCATGCTGACCTCGTTCCGCAGCAACTGGGAGGGACGCGAATGACCGCAATGGCCAGCCTCAAGCCGAAACACTTCCTCTGGGAGGTCGAGGGCAGGATCGCCAAGGTCCGACTCGACCGGCCGGAGCGCAAGAACCCGCTGACGTTCGACAGCTATGCCGAGTTGCGCGACACATTCCGCGACCTCGTCTATGCCGACGATGTCGATGCCGTGGTGTTCCTGTCCAATGGCGGCAATTTCTGCTCCGGCGGCGATGTCCACGACATTATCGGCCCGCTGGTCAAGATGGACATGAAAGAGCTTCTCGCCTTCACCCGCATGACCGGCGATTTCGTCAAGGCGATGCTGAATTGCGGCAAGCCGATCATCGCCGCGGTCGACGGTGTGGCGGTCGGCGCCGGCGCCATCATCGCCATGAGCTCCGACATCCGCATCGCCACGCCGGAAGCCAAGACCGCCTTCCTGTTCACCCGCGTCGGCCTCGCCGGCTGCGACATGGGCGCCTGCGCGATCCTGCCACGCATCATCGGCCAGGGCCGCGCCGCCGAACTGCTCTACACCGGCCGCACCATGACGGCGACGGAAGGCGAGCGCTGGGGTTTCTACAACCGGCTGGTCGATGCCGCATCGCTCGAGGCCGACGCGCTCGACATGGCGGCGCGCATCGTCTCCGGCCCGACCTTCGCCCATGGCATCACCAAGACGCAGCTCAACCAGGAATGGTCGATGGGCCTCGAGCAGGCGATCGAGGCGGAAGCACAGGCGCAAGCGATCTGCATGCAGACGCGCGACTTCGAGCGCGCCTACAAGGCGTTCGTGGCCAAGGAAAAGCCGGTGTTCGAGGGCAATTGAGGATGATTGGTTTTCGCCCAGGCACCCCCCTCTGGCCTGCCGGCCATCTCCCCCGCAAGGGGGGAGATCAGCTGCACGTTCTGTTTTCGCCACTCTCCAACGTTGCCAGGTCGAAGCCGTCGGCAAGGCTGCCAATCCCCCCCTTGCGGGGGAGATGTCCGGCAGGACAGAGGGGGGTGCCTCGCACCAACACGCGGAAGGTTACCTCCATGCCTGACCGTTCCTTTCTCAACTGGCCGTTCTTCGAGGACCGTCATCGCGAACTGGCCGAACGGCTGGAAGCCTGGTGCGCGACAAATCTCCCGGTCGATCACCATGATGTCGATGCGGCCTGCCGCGAACTGGTGCAAAAACTTGGCCGGGACGGCTGGCTGAAGCCGACAGCTGTTGACACCGACAATCCTGGCCCCCTCGACGTGCGCACTCTGTGCATCACGCGCGAGACGCTTGCCCGCCATGATGGGCTCGCCGATTTCGCCTTTGCCATGCAAGGGCTCGGCACCGGTGCGCTCAGCCTTTTCGGTACATCGGAACAGCAGCAATGGCTGGCAAAGACGCGTGCGGGCAAGGCGATCTCGGCCTTTGCCTTGTCGGAACCACGCTCGGGATCGGATGTCGCCAACACGGAGATGACGGCGACCCGTGACGGCGACAGCTATGTGCTCACTGGCGAAAAGACCTGGATTTCCAACGGCGGCATCGCCGATCTCTATGTCGTCTTTGCCCGCACCGGCGAGGCGCCGGGCGCCAAGGGGCTTTCCGCCTTCATCGTGCCTGGTGACGTCAAGGGCCTCGGCATTGCCGAACGCCTCGAAGTGATCGCGCCGCATCCGCTGGCGCGGCTTTCCTTCGACAAGGTCCGCCTGCCTGCCGCCGCACTGATCGGCAAGCCCGGCGACGGTTTTCGTATCGCCATGTCGGTGCTTGACGTGTTCCGCTCGACCGTCGGTGCGGCAGCACTCGGCTTTGCCCGACGCGCGCTCGATGAAAGCATCAAGAGAGTGGCCGAGCGCAAACTGTTCGGCGCGCCGATGGCGGAATTGCAGATGGTGCAGGGCCATATAGCCGACATGGCGCTCGACGTCGATGCGGCAGCCCTTCTGGTCTACCGCGCCGCGTGGACCAAGGACATGGGAGCCGCTCGCGTCACTCGCGAGGCGGCGATGGCCAAACTGTTCGCCACCGACAAGGCCCAAGAGGTGATCGACAAGGCGGTGCAACTGCATGGCGGCGACGGCGTCCGCAAAGGCCACATCGTCGAAAGCCTGTATCGCGAGATTCGCGCGCTACGCATCTATGAGGGCGCATCCGACGTGCAAAAGGTGGTCATCGCGCGGCAAGTGATGGGCGCGGCCTGATGATGAAAAATTGACGGGCATTCAATTTTGAGACTTTGGTTTTTGGGAATACGGGGAGGCTAGAAATGCACGAGATTTTGCAGCCGGAAGGCTGGGCCAAGCCGGTCGGCTACGCCAATGGCGTCGCGGCGCGGGGGCGGCTCATCTTCGTTGGCGGACAGGTCGGCTGGAACGGGCAGTGCCAGTTCGAAACCGACGAGTTTGTCGGCCAGGTGCGGCAGACGCTCGAGAACATCGTCGCGGTGCTGGCCGAGGCAGGTGCTGAGCCGCGGCACATCACCTCGATGACCTGGTATTTCACCGACAAGGCCGAATATCTCGCCAACCTCAGGGGCATCGGCGAAGCCTATCGCGAGGTGATCGGCCGGCATTTTCCGGCGATGGCCGCCATGCAGGTGGTGGCGCTGGTAGAGGACCGCGCCAAGGTGGAGATCCAGGCTACCGCCGTCATTCCGGACGAACTTGTTCGCCCGGAATAATGAATTCGTTGCTCGCGGAATAATTTATGCGCGCAGCCCCGCCTGCCTCAAAATCGGCAGCACGTGGTCGCAGAAATAGGGCAACTCCCTGGTATAGTTGACGAAGGACAGCGCAATGCCCTGATAGCCGTGTCCGGCAATGGCAGCCATCTCGGCGGCGATTGTTTCCGGCGTACCGATCAGGGGATAGGTGCCGGCACCGCCGGCGAAGCGCTGGCGGTAGCGGTCATAGGCGTGCGGGTCGTGCGACTGCGAGAATTCCTTCTTGCCGGCCATGTGGGCGTCGACCGCGTCATGGTCCGCCATATCAACGGCATAGCGCGTGTAGTAAGCCTGCGCCTCTTCCATCGTCGGGCGGCAGACGACATGCGCCACGGTGTAGACACCGACATCCCGGCCAACCTTGTCGGCTCGTTCGCTGATATCGGCGACATGCTTGCCGGCATCGCTGATCTCGGAAAAGGTGGTGAACAGATAATCGCATCGGGCGGCGGCGAAATCGCGGCCCGGCCCACCGAATGCGGCGTTCATGGTCACCGGGCGCCGAGCCTGCAGGCTGGCCGGCCGGCTGACGGCTTCCTTCAGGCGATAGTAGGTGCCTTCGTAGTCGAGAGGCTCGGCCGACGCATAAAGCTTTTCGAGGATCTCGATCCACTCGGCCGCCTGGTCGTAACCCTTCTCGACCAGCGGCGTGCCGAACATGCCGAACTCCTTCGGGTTCCAGCCGCAGACGATGTTGAGGCCGGCGCGGCCCTGGCTGATGTGGTCGACCGTCGCCAGCGCCTTGGCGGCATAGAGCGGATGCACCAGCGGCACGTGCACGGTCATGAACAGGCCGATCTGTTCGGTGGCCACGGCAAGCGCCGCTGCCCAGGTGAAGGTTTCGAACGACCATTCGCGCACCTTGTTGCGGCCGCCAAAGCCACGCCAGCGGGCAATCGGCAGCATGAACTCCAGCCCCGCGCGGTCGGCAATTTGCGCCGCCGTCAGATTGTCCTGCCAGCTTGCCGTCCAGCGTTCCGGAACATCGGTGATGGCAAGACCGCCATCCGCATTGGTCGAAAAGACGCCGAGTTTCAGTTTGTTGGAGCCGTGCAAGGGATGTGGTTTGTTCATGTCGTGACCTCCCGGCGAAGATCGCACGCTACGGCTCCGCGAAAATATTTCAAGCATGAAATAGCTTCGCCTTGCGATGGTTTGCCGATATGAATTCGGCGGAATGAGAAAGGGATCGGCATGAGCGAATTCCGTCAGAAATGCATCGGCAAGGCAAACCTCGTCGGTTCCTTTGCTGCCATTCCGCATCCCGTCGCGGTTGAAGTGATGGCACAGGCCGGCCTCGATTTCCTCTGCATCGACTGGGAGCATGCCCAGATTTCGCGCGACATGATCGAGACCATGGTGCGCGCGGCCGACGTCCATCGCGTGCCGGCGATGGTGCGCGTTCCCGGCCATGCGCGGGAAGCCATCCAGGCGGCGCTGGACAGCGGCGCGCAAGGCGTGCTGGTGCCGCGCGTCTCGACCGCAGCCCAGGCCGCGATGGCCGTGAAAGCCTCGCGCTATCCGCCGCTGGGCGAGCGCGGCGTCGGACCCGGCCGGGCCGCCGGCTACGGCTATCGCATTCCCGAATATCTTGCCGGCGCCAACGACAGAACCGTCGTCGCGGTCCAGGTCGAGACATCGGAGGGGCTCGCCAACATCGACGCGATCGCGGCCGTCGACGGGGTCGACGTGATCTTCGTCGGCCCCGGTGATCTTTCGGTATCGATCGACGCAGTCGGACCGCAAGGCGCCGACAAGCTCAATGCGGCGATCCGGACAATCATCGGCGCGACGATCGCACGCGACAAGGCAGCCGGCATATTTTGCGCCAGCCCGCAGACTGTCAGCCGCTGGGCAGCCATCGGCGCGAGTTTCTTCGTGCTGGCCAGCGACACGATGTTTCTGGGCGCCGGCGCCGCGGCCAACTGTGCGGCCGCGCACGACGAATTGGCATAGACGGCCAGGCAAAAAGCGTATCGCCGGAGCAACAGGCCGGCCAAGCTTTTTAAGCTTAAAACTTTCGCCTTGAAAAGCGTCCCACTTTGGATAAGCATTCAAAATCGATGGCGGTTGCCCGTGCCGGAGGGGGTTGCCGGCCAGTCCATCGTGGTGTTCGGGTGGGAGGGGTTCAGTCCTTGACGTTCATGCTGCCCCAGTCGTCGTCCAGCGCGCGCTATGCGTTCGATGGCGTGCGCGCCAAGATCCGCGACCTGCACACCGAAACCATTTGCCACCGCGCACATTGTCGCGGCCATGAATTGACGCCCCGCTGGGAGGTGGGACGGCAAGAAACCGTGCGGGGCCAGCCCCGTCCGATCAACAACCAGAGGGAATACCCCAGAGGGAACTCCAATGAAGCTCAACCGTCGCAATCTTATCCTGTTTGCCGCTGCCATCGGCATCGCCGCCGGCCCCGCGACCGCCTATGCCGCCGATGTGCTCAATGTCGGCGCCTACCCGACCAATCCGCCCTTCGAATACAAGAACGAGAGCGGCACCTTCGAGGGTTTTGAAGTCGACATCGTCAACGAAGCGGCCAAGCGCATCGGCATGACGACCGACATCGCCGACCTCGGCTTCCAGGCGCTGTTCGCCGCCACCACGTCGAAGCGCATCGACGTCGCCATCTCCTCGATCACCATCACGGCGGAGCGGCTGAAGTCGCAGTCCTTCACGCAACCCTATTACGATTCCGATATGGGCATCGCCACTAAGACCGACAGCGCTGTCAACACCGAGGCCGACCTCAAGGGTAAGATCGTCGGCGTGCTGTCCGGCTCGACCGGTGAGACCTGGGTCAAGGCGCATCAGGAAGCCGACGGCTTCAGCGACGTGAAGGGCTATGACACGCAGCAGAACCTGCTGCTCGACCTCAGCGCCGGCCGCGTCGATGCCGCTGTCAGCGACATTCCGGGCATGGAATATTCCTTCACCAAGATGAAGGATTTGAAGGTCAAGCAGCGCATCAAGACCGGCGAACAGTACGGGCTGATGATGACCAAAGACCACCCGCTACTCGGCAAGCTCAACGACGCGCTGACGGCGATGAAGAAGGACGGCACGCTGGCCGCGATCCACAAGAAGTGGTTCGGCAGCGACGCGCCGGCCGATTCCTCGACGGTGAAGGAAATGCCGCTGCCGAAGGCCTGAGCGGCAATGCACTCAAATCGTGCCGGCTTTCCAGGCCGGCACGATTCATTTCACGCTCCAGCGCCTGCTGCCGCACAGACCGCCTCACCGTAGGCGACGTCGTTTGGTTCTAACTGGAGCACCCTTTGCTCTGGCGTCGCGGGACACAAAACAGTTCGGGAACGCTCCCATGTCGCTGATCGACACCTTCTTCAATCCCGATGTCATCATGTCCAGCCTGCCGGCGCTGCTGCGCGGCTTCCTGAACACGCTGCTGCTCGGCATCCTCAGCATCGGCATCGGTATCCCCATCGGCCTGGGGATCAGCCTGGTGCGGCTCTATGCGCCGAAGCCGCTGCGCTGGCTGGCGGTCGGCTATACCGACATTTTTCGAGCTCTGCCGGTGCTGGTCGTGCTGATCCTGATCTATTACGCGCTGCCTTTCCTCGGCATCCGGCTGTCGTCCTGGGCGTCCGCGGTGACGGCGTTTGCCTTCATCATGTCGGCCTATTCGGCCGAAGTGTTCCGCTCCGGCATAGAGAGCATTCCGAAAGGCCAGTTCGAGGCGTCGCAGGCGCTCGGCCTGCCGTTCCTTTTGACCTTGCGCAAGGTGGTGCTGCCGCAGGCGATCCGCGTGGTCATCCCGCCAATGACCAGCAACTGCGTGTCGATGTTCAAGGACACCTCGCTCGCCTCGACCGTGGCGCTGCCGGAACTCTTGAAGGAGGCGACCAACGCGCAGTCGCTCTACGCCAACCCCTCGCCGCTGATCGGCGCAGCACTCGTCTACCTCATCTTCCTCTGGCCGATGGTCCGCCTCGTCAGCCTGCTTGAAGACCGCTTCAAGACCGAGAAGACGCGCTGACATTCCCGACTGATCCACTCGCCCAAGTCCTTTGTAGGAGCCTACCCCGTGAACAAGCACCAGACCGACAATGCGAACGCCTCAGCGTTCCCCGTCGACACCATCCGCGCCATGTTTCCCGCTCTGCAGCGGGCCGGCGATTTCATCTTCTTGGACAATGCCGCCGGCGCGCAGATTCCGCAGAGCGTGCTCGACGCGGTGACCAACCATTTGGTTTCGCACAATGTGCAGCGCGGCGGCCGCTATGGCCGCAGCGTCACCGTCGACCAGTCGGTCGCCGATGCCCGGACAAGCGTGGCACTGCTGATCAACGCCTATAGCCCGGCCGAAATCTGCTTCGGCATGAACGCCACCTCGTTCATCCGCCTGGTCAGCCTCGGCATCGGCCAGATGCTGCAGGAGCGTGACGAGATCGTCGTCACCGACATGGATCATGACGCCAACATCGCCACATGGCTGGCGCTGGAATCCGTCGGCGCCAAGTTCAAATGGTGGCGCATGCGCGAGGACGGCAATCTGCATGTCGACGATCTCAAGCCCCTGGTCTCCGACCGCACCCGTCTTGTCGCCTGCACGGTCACAGCACACTCGATCGGCTCGATCGTCGATGTCGCCTCGGTGGCAGAGATCGCGCACGCAGTTGGCGCGGAAGTGTTCCTCGACTGCGTGCATTACGGACCGCACGGGCTGATCGATGTGCAGGCCTGGGACTGCGATTATCTCGTCTGTTCGGGCTACAAGAATTTCTCGCCGCATATGGGCTTCCTGTGGGGCCGCTTCGACACGCTGAAGCGGCTGCCGACTTTTCGCGAGGATTTCATCCCCGACGAGCCGCCGTACAAGGTCGAGGCCGGCACCTTCATCTACGAGAATGTCTCCGGCATGGATGCCGCCGTGCAGTATCTGGAACTGATCGGCCGCAATCTCGCACCCTCCAACAACCGCTCGAGGCGCGAGAACATCGTCGCCGGCATGGGCGCCATCCGCGACTATGAGCTGCTGCTGGCACGCGAGATGCTTGGCGTGCTGAAAGGCTGCGGGGCGACCATCTACGGCGTTGCCGACGAGGCCCGCATCAACGAGCGCGTGCCGACCTTCTGCTTCAACATCGGCAAACTGTCGCCACAGCGGATCGTAGAGGAAATGGCCGAGATGCAAATCGGCATCCGCGACGGCCACATGTACGCACCGCGCCTGATGAAGCGCCTCAACCTGTCGATGGACAGCGGCGCCATCCGCGCCTCGCTGGTGCATTACAACACGGTCGAGGAAATCCATCGCTTCGGCGAAGCATTGCGCGCGATTATCGCCAAGCTGTCATGAGCGACTTAGCCGGGGTGTGTTGAGATTCAGGTCAGGCCGAGCCGAGAGTGGTGGTGTTCGAGAACCGGAGCGGAGCGTACTTAAAGTACGTGAGCACCGGAAGCGCAGGACGCCGCCATTCGCAGGCCGGCCTCACCTGAATATCGACACACCCGGAGTCAGGCCGCCGCCTTCTTCTTTGCCAACCTCGCCTTGATCGAGGCGACGTCGGCGCGCGGTGTCGCGGCGAACAATGTCCTGGTGTAGCTGTGTTTGGGGTCTGAAAAGACCTCCTCGCGCGAGCCGTATTCGACCGCCTCGCCGAAATACATCACCATCACATCGTCGGCGATGTAGCGCACCACGGACAGATCGTGGCTGATGAAGACATAGGTCAGCTGGAATTCGTCCTGCAGGTCGGCGAGCAGGTTGAGCACCTGCGCCTGAACCGACAGATCGAGAGCCGAGACCGGCTCGTCCAGCACCAGCAGGCTGGGATTCAGCATCAGCGCGCGGGCGATGGCGATGCGCTGGCGTTGGCCGCCCGAGAACATATGCGGGTAGCGATTGTAGTGCTCGGGTCCGAGGCCGACCTTCTTCAGCATCTTCATCGCGAGGTCGCGTCGTTCCTCGGCCGGCTTGTCGGTGTTGATCAAAAGCGGCTCGCCGAGAACGTCGCCGATCTTCTGGCGCGGGTTCAGCGACCCGTAAGGGTTCTGGAAGACGATCTGCACCTTGCGGCGCATCTCCTTGGAGAGGCCATTTTTGGCGATGTCGACCTTGTTGCCGTCGATGAACAGCTCGCCTGCAGTCGCCGGATCGATCAGCGTGATGATACGCGCGAGCGTGGACTTGCCGCAGCCCGATTCGCCGACGATGGCCAGCGTCTTGCCCTTCTCGACACTGAAGGACACGCCCTTCACCGCATGCACGGTGCGCGCGCCGCGGAACAGCCCGCCGCCGACATGGTAGACGCGCTTGATGTCCTTGCCTTCGACAACAATGGTCATGCGCTGGCTCCAGTCGTACTAACTTCCTGGGGCGCCGGCTCGAACAGCATGTCGGAGACGGTCGGCAGCCGGTCGCCGACGGCGTTCTCCGGCAGCGCCGACAAAAGCGCGCGCGTGTAATTGCTCTTCGGCGATTCAAACAGCGACAGCACGTCGGCCTCTTCCATCTTGCGGCCCTTGTACTGGACGATGACGCGGTCGGCGGTCTCCGCCACCACGCCCATATTGTGGGTGATCATGATCAGGCCCATGCCGTATTTGGCCTGCAGCGAGACCAGCAGATCGAGGATCTGCTTCTGGATGGTGACGTCCAATGCAGTCGTCGGCTCGTCGGCGATCAAAAGCTTCGGATTGCAGGCAATGGCGATGGCGATCATGACGCGCTGGCACTGGCCGCCCGACATCTGGTGCGGGAACGAGTTCAGGCGTTCCGCCGGTTCGGCAATACCGACCTGCTGCAGAAGCTCGATGGCGCGCGCCCGGCGCTGGGCCTTGTCCATGCCCATGTGGAAGCGCAGCACTTCCTCGATCTGGAAGCCGACCGTGAAGCAGGGATTGAGGCTGGCCATCGGCTCCTGGAAGATCATCGACATGTCCTTGCCGACGATCTTGCGCCGCTCGGCAGGGCCTAACTTCAGGAGATCGCGTCCGCCAAAGCTCATCTTGTCGGCGGTGACCTTGGCCGTCCACGGCAACAGGCCCATTACGGCCAGCATCGACACCGACTTGCCGGAGCCGGATTCGCCGACGATGGCAAGCACTTCGCGTTCGTCGACATGGAGCGAGACGCCATCGACGGCGCGGAACGGGCCGGCCGCGGTCTGGAATTCGACGACGAGGTTCTGGATGTCGAGCAACGCCATCATGACCTCCTGAGCTTGGGATCGAGCGCGTCGCGCAGGCCGTCGCCGACAAGGTTGATGGCGAGCACAGTGATCAGGATCGCCAGGCCGGGGAAGGTGACGACCCACCAGGCGCGCAGGATGAATTCGCGCGCCGAGGCGAGCATGGTTCCCCATTCGGGCGTCGGCGGCTGAGCGCCGAGACCGAGGAAACCGAGCGCTGCCGCTTCAAGAATGGCGTTGGAGAACGACAAGGTCGCCTGGACGATCAGCGGCGCCAGGCAATTGGGCAGGATGGTGCGAAGCATCAGCCTGACATGGCCCGCCCCCGCGACCTTGGCGGCGACGACATATTCACGGCTTTTCTCCGCCATGACGGCCGCCCGCACCAGCCTGGCGAAATGCGGCTGCAGAACGAGCGCGATGGCCAGCATCGCATTGAACAGGCCAGGGCCAAGGATGGTGACCATCACCAGCGCCAGCAACAGCGACGGGAAAGCCAGGATGAGGTCCATGACGCGCATGATCGCCACGTCGACCCAGCCGCGGAAATAGCCGGCCAGCAGGCCGAGCGTAATGCCGCCGGTGAGCGCCAGCGTGACCACCACCGCGCCGATCAGCAGCGAGAAGCGCGCGCCGTAGAGCAGGCGCGAGAGGATGTCGCGCCCGACCGGATCGGTGCCGAGCAGATATTGTGTCGAGCCGCCGTCCTGCCAGGCCGGAGGCCGCAGGAATGCAGTCTTGTCCTGGATGTCGGGTGCATAGGGAGCCAGCAGCGGCGCAAACAGCGCCGCCAGGACCAGCACGATGAAGACGAACAGGCCGATGACGGCGCCGCGGTTCACCGAGAAATAAAACCAGAAGGTCCTGAGACCGGTGAGGCGATCCGGGCTGCCGGCGGCCATTGGGGCGATTTCGGTCGACTGGCTCATCACGCCGCCCTTATGCGTGGGTTGATAACGGCATAGAGCACATCGACGATCAGGTTCACGGCCATGACGATAAGGGCGATCAAGAGCAGGCCAGACTGCACGACAACATAGTCGCGCTTGGATATGGATTCGACCATCCACCTGCCGATGCCCGGCCAGGAGAAGATCGTTTCGGTAAGGATGGCGCCGGCGAGCAGCGTGCTGACCTGCAGGCCGATGGTGGTGACCACCGGGATGAGTGCATTGCGCAGAGCATGCACGCCGATGACTCTGGCCGACGAAAGCCCTTTGGCTCGGGCAGTCCGCACGTAGTCCTCGCCCAGCACTTCGAGCATGGCGGAGCGCGTCTGGCGCGCTATCACAGCCAGCGGAATGGTGCCGAGCACAATTGTCGGCAGCACCAGATGGCGCATTACCGAGCGAAATGCATCCCATTTGCCGTAGAGCAAGGTGTCGATGGTCATGAAGCCGGTTATCGGCTTGAAGAAGTACTGCAGGTCGATGCGGCCGTTAACCGGTGTCCAGCCGAGATAGCCGGAAAAAAAGATGATAAGCAGCAGGCCCCACCAGAAGATCGGCATCGAATAGCCGACAAGCGCCGTGCCCATCAGCGACTGGTCGAACCACGAGCCACGCTTGATCGCCGCAAAGATGCCGGCTGGAATGCCGAGCACCATGGCGAAAATCATGGCGAAGAATGAAAGTTCCAACGTCGCCGGGAAGAGCGTCTTGAACTCTTCGAGCACCGGGCGTTTGGACGAAATCGAGACACCGAAATCGCCGGTCACGACCTCACCGACATAGCGCGCATATTGCTCCCAGATCGGCAGATTGTAGCCGAACTGCTCCTTGAGCTCTTCGTAGCGCGCCGGCGCCACGCCGTGTTCGCCGGCCATGGCAAGGATAGGATCGCCGGGCAGCAGCCTGACGAACGCAAAGGCGCAGATCGTGATGCCGACAAGCGTCGGGATCAAAAGTGCAATTCGGTGGAGGATGTATTTTAGCATGATGTAGGGGGGCGGCGCTTCATTGCGCCGCCCCGCTCTATAGTCTTATTCGGCCTTGTCAACGCCGTCGAAGCGGTGAATGCCGAGCGGGTCCATCATGAAACCGCTGACATTCTTGCGCACGACCGCGTAGACTTGGCTATGCGCCAGCAGGAAGGCCGGGGCCTGCTTCTGGAAGACGACCTGCGCCTCTCCATACAGCTTGGCGCGCTCGGCCTGGTCGCTGGTCTTCTTGGCCTTCTGGATCAGATCTTCGAAGTCCTTGTCGCACCAGCTCGAGTAGTTCGAGACACCGACGGCGGAGCAGGCGAACAGGGTGGCGAAGAAGTTGTCCGGATCGCCATTGTCGCCGGTCCAGCCGATCTGGAAGGCGCCTGGACGGTCCTTCTTCTTGCCTTCCGAGCGATACTTGGTCCACTCGTAGTTGACGATCTCGGCCTTGACGCCGACCTTGGCCCAATCGGCCTGGATCAGTTCGGCGGCACGCTGGAAGTTCGGGTTGTACGGGCGAACGCGATCGGAAGCCCAGAGCTGGATTTCCGTCAGCCCGGCAGCAGCAAGCACCTTCTTGGCCGCATCCGGATCATAGGCGTCGGACTTAACATCCTTGTTCCACGACCACATGGTCGGCGGGATCAGGTTTTCGGCAGGCGTTGCGCCTGCATCCTGGAACAGCGACTTGATCAGCGATTCCCGGTCGATCGCCTGGTTGAGTGCATGGCGTACCTCAGGCTTGTCGAGCGGCGGGATGGTGGTGTTGTAGCTCATATAGCCGATGTTCAGGCCGGCCTGATCCATCAGGGTCACGTCCTTGTTGGCCTTGATGGTGGCGATGTCGGCCGGGTTCGGATAGGGCGCGATGTCGCATTCGCCGGCAAGCACCTTCTGGATGCGGGCGGTCGCGTCAGGCGTGATGGCGAAGACGAGATCGTCGATCTTCTCCTTGCCCTTGAAATAGTCCGGGTTGGCCGCGTAGCGGATGACCGAATCCAGCTGGTAGTCGACGAACTGGAACGGACCAGTGCCGATCGGCTTGGTCGAGAAATCGGCCATCTTGCCGTCCTTCGCCAGCTGGTCGGCATATTCTTTCGAGACGATCGAGGCGAAGTCCATGCCGAGGTTGGCCAGCATCGGCGCGTTCGGCTCGGTCAGCGTCAGCTTGACGGTCAGGTCGTCGACCTTTTCCCACTTGGCGACGTATTTCGGCATGTCCATGCCGGTGTAGTAGTCCCAGGTCAGGTTGGGCAGATACTTGTCGCCGTTCCAGGGGTTTTCCTTGTTGAACTGGCGGTCGAAGGAGAAGACGACGTCGTCGGCGTTGAGGTCGCGCGTCGGCTTGAAATAGTCGGTGGTCTGGAACTTCACGCCCGGATGCAGGTGGAAAGTGTAGACCAGGCCGTCGTCGGATATTTCCCACTTGTCGGCGAGGCCGGGCTCGACCTCGGTGCCGCCATGCTTGAACTCGACCAGACGCGAATAGACGGTACGCGACGAGGCATCGAAATCGTTGCCGCCGGTCGTGGTACCCGGATCAAAATTGGCAGGCGACGCTTCCGAGCAATAGACAAGCGTCTTTGCATTGGCCATGCCGCCCAGGACGCTTGCGGCCAGCAACGCGGCCGCAAAAGCGAGTTTCTTTTTCATTGAGCACTCCCTGATGTTCTTCCAAGCCCCTCTATCAGGCTCGCGAAGCGCGCATATAAGCACCGTTTTTACGGCTTTGGAACACCCCGTTTGCTTACCCCTCGGGAAGCAGGAAAAAAATCCGCGATTTTGCTAAATGGCAGAAAAAATTAGCAGTTTTTTCCATTCACAATATTATTAACGACCGCATTTTTTTATTGATCTGGCATCTGGCGACATCAATGCCGCGCCCCGCCTTCATCCGGCCACGGATGTGGAAGAGACCGACTCCAAGTGTCGCCGGCGGGAAAGATTTTCGACGGCAAATCTTTCGGCGCCTTGCCGCAAGGGCAAGACTTGCACCGCCGCCGATAGAGGCAATACATAGATGGATATGCTGGCGCCAGCGGAGGACGTCTCTGTCATTTAGAGGCGGGCGCAGCAGAGGCGACCAAGAGACGGGCGAACAAGAATTGCTAGGGAGGAACGGGTGGCAAAAGCATCTAAGGCGCCGGTGAAAGCGTCGGCCAAGGCGGTCTCGAAACCAGCCGCCGCCGACGGGCAAGGTAAAGCTGCTGCCAAGGCCGCGACCGCCAAGACAGACGCAAAGCCTGCCAAGACGGCACCTGCGGCAAAAGCAGCGGCCACAGCCAGGGCCGCTAAGAAGCCGGCGACGAAAGCCGCCCCGACAAAGACTTCTCCCGCAAAGACATCTCCCACGAAGGCTTCTCCCACGAAGGTTGGGGCAACGAGGGCCGCATCGCCGTCAAAGGCGGCGCCGACGTCAAAACCGGAGCCGGCTGCCACCAAGCGGCTGCCGAAGGCACTCATGGAACTTGCTGCCGGCCTGCCCGAAAAGCCGTGGCTCAAGAGTTATCCGAAAAATGTGCCGGCCGAAATCGGTGTGTTGCCCTACAGTTCGATCGGCGATTTCCTGGTCGGCGCCTGCAAGCAATTTTCCACCCAGCCGGCCTTCACCTGCATGGACAAATCCATCAGCTACGCCGATGTCGAGCAGCTGTCGGCGGCCTTCGGTGCTTATCTGCAATCGAAGGGCCTGCAAAAGGGTGCGCGCATCGCCCTGATGATGCCCAACGTTCTGCAATATCCGGTGGCGATGATGGGCATCCTGCGCGCCGGCTATGTCGTGGTGAACATCAATCCGCTGTACACGCCGCGCGAGCTGGAGCACCAGCTCAAGGATTCCGGCGCACAAGCCATCGTCATTCTGGAAAACTTCGCCAACACCTTGCAGGCCGTAATCGCCAGGACGGCGGTCAAGCATGTCGTGGTGGCGGCCATGGGCGACATGCTTGGTGGCCTCAAGGGGACGATCGTCAACTTCGTCGTGCGCCGCGTGAAGAAGATGGTGCCGACATGGTCGCTGCCCGGGCATGTCAAGTTCAACGTCGCGGTGAAGGCCGGGGCCGGCCTTGGCTTCAAGCCGGTCAAGGTTGCAGCCGACGATGTCGCCTTCCTGCAATATACCGGCGGCACGACGGGCGTGTCGAAGGGCGCCACGCTGCTGCACAGCAATGTGCTCTCCAATGTCGTGCAGAACGCGCAGTGGATGGAAGATGCCTATACGATCAAGCCGAAACCGGCGCACCCGAACTTCATTTGCGCGCTGCCACTCTATCATATCTTCGCGCTGACCGTGAACGCTCTGATGGGCATGCAGCAGGGCGCCCGCAACGTGCTCATTCCCAACCCGCGCGATATCCCCGGCTTCGTCAAGGAACTGGCAAAGTATCCGACCCATGTCTTTCCGGGCCTCAACACGCTGTTCAACGCGCTGCTCAACAATGAGGATTTCCGCAAGCTCGACTTCAAGCCGCTGGTGCTGACACTGGGCGGCGGCATGGCGGTGCAAAAGGGCGTCGCCGAACGCTGGAAGGCGTTGACCGGTTGCCCTGTCACTGAAGGCTACGGCCTCTCGGAAACCTCGCCGGTGGCCACCGCTAACAAGTTCAGTTCCGGCGACTTCACCGGCACGATCGGCCTGCCGCTGCCGTCAACGGAAATCGCTATCCGCGACGACGACGGCAACAATTTGCCGCTCGGCGAGGTCGGCGAAATCTGTATCCGGGGGCCGCAGGTGATGGCGGGCTACTGGAACCGCCCTGACGAGACCGCCAAGGTGATGACCAAGGACGGCTACTTCAAGTCCGGCGACATGGGGTTCATGGATGAGCGCGGCTACACCAAGATCGTCGACCGCAAGAAGGACATGATCCTCGTCTCCGGCTTCAACGTCTATCCCAACGAGCTCGAGGAGGTCGTGGCCCAGCATCCGGGCGTGCTGGAGGTGGCGGCGATCGGCGTGCCGGACGAGCATTCGGGCGAGGTGCCGAAGCTGTTCATCGTCAAGAAGGATCCGGCGCTGACCGCCGAGGCCATCACCGCCTATTGCCGCGAGAACCTGACCGGCTACAAACGGCCCAAATATATCGAGTTCCGGACCGAATTGCCGAAGACGCCGGTCGGCAAGATCCTGCGGCGGGCGCTGCGCGAATAGTGAATGACGATCCTGTCGGCGAAGGGGTGTTGGGCAACGATGTGCCGGGCGGGCATCCGCGCCTCGACCCGGCTGAATTCATCAAGGCGAACATGCGCCTTGTCAGCGTGCCGGCGCTTCCCGAAATCCGGCTTTACGCCGCCCATCCAGGCAGCGGGTTGAGACGGCTTCTCGGATCCGAAGACGACAACGATACTGACGAAGCTACGCCGGAACCACAGCCGCCCTATTGGGCCTATGCCTGGGCCGGCGGCACCGTGCTCGCGCGCTACATCCTCGACCATCCGATGAGCGTGGCGGGCCGCGGCGTGCTCGACCTCGGCGCAGGCTCGGGCCTCGTCGGCATCGCCGCAGCCAAGGCGGGCGCAAGTATGGTGATGGCGGCCGAGATCGACCGCAATGGCGTTGCCGCGATCGGCCTCAATGCGGCCGCGAACGGTGTCTCCATAACCGTTTTCGGAGACGACATCACGAAAGGTCCGCCACTGGCGGTCGACCTCGTGCTCGCCGGCGATGTCTTCTACGGGCAGGACGTCACTGAGCGCGTCATGCCTTTTCTCGACCGCTGCCTCGCCGCCGGCATCGCGGTGCTGGTCGGCGATCCGGGCCGGGCCTATCTGCCGCGCTCGCGATTGCGCCTGCTTGCCGAATACACGGTGCCGGATTTCGGCGACACGAAAGACGCAGCCCCAAGGCCGAGCGGCGTCTTTCGCTTCGAGACCGAACCTGGCGGTTAGACCGTCTCCTTGACCCGCGCCGAGAGAAAATCCGGCAGGTCAGCAACCGAATCCAGGATGACGTCGGCGATCTCGGCCAGCGATTCGCGGGTGCCGGTGCCGGAGAGCACGCCGACCGCCAGACCGCAGCCGCCGGCGCGCGCCATTTCGAGATCGTGGCGGTTGTCGCCGACCATGGCGATCTCCGCCGCTCTCAGGCCAGTGAGGTCGCAAAAGGCCTGGATGGTGTCGGGCGCCGGTTTGGGATTGGCCACTGCGTCGTAGCCATAGGCGGCGTCGAACAGCTGGGCGACGCCCAGCGTGACCAAGGTCTTTTCCGCACCGCTGGTGGAGTCATTGGTGGCGACGCCAAGCCGGTAGGATCTTTTGTGCAGCGTTGCCAGCGTATCGACGATGCCCGGCAGCGCCACCGCCATCGTCGAGCCCTGCACCGAGGTGATCTCGTTGAAGCGGGCGACGGCCAGCATCTGGTCTTCGTCGGACAGACGCGGGAACCACAGTTCGACGACGTCCATGTTGGTGCCCGAGGCAAAGATCGAATCGGGCTTGAAGCGGCGGTTGGCGAAATCGAAGCCGGCGGCCGCGAGCAGCCTGTCGGCCTTCCAGCGATCGCCCTCGGCGGCATCCATGGCCATGAAGTCGGCGACGCCGAGCCAGGTCGCGTTGAAGTCGACAAGTGTCCCGTCCTTGTCGAACAGTATGCCCTTGATGTCTGCCAAACTTTTCACTCCGAAGCACGCAATTGGTGGATGTATCCCACAAGGCCAGCCGTCGATGCGTCGCGCTTGGCGGCACTTTCCTTGCCCTCAACGACAGGCAAAAGGCCGGTCGCCAGTTCCTTGCCCAACTCGACGCCCCACTGGTCGAAGGAATTGATGTTGAACAGCGTCCCCTCGACGAAGACGCGGTGCTCATAGAGCGCGATCAGCCGGCCGAAGGTGCGCGGGTCGAGCTTGCGATAGAGGATGGTCACCGAAGGCCGGTTGCCGGAGAAGACACGATGCGGCGCTATTTTGTCGACATCGGCCGGCTTCATGCCCTTGGCCAGCATCTGCGCGCGCGCCTCGTCCAGCGTACGGCCCTTCATCAGGGCTTCCGATTGCGCCAGGCAGTTGGAGAGCAGCAAATCATGCTGGTGCTTGAGCTCCGGTTCATGGCCGACGGCCGCGGCAAGAAACTCCACCGGGATGAAGTCGGTGCCCTGGTGCAGGAGCTGGAAGAAGGCGTGCTGGCCATTGGTGCCGGGCTCGCCCCAGACCAGCGGCCCGGTCGGCGTCGTCACCGGCGTGCCGTCGAGAGTGACCCCCTTGCCGTTCGATTCCATGTCGAGCTGCTGCAGATAGGCCGGCAGCCTGGACAGGCGCTGGTCGTAGGGGATGACAGCGCGCGCCGGATAGCCGCAGATCACGCGATGCCACCAGCCGACCAGCCCCAGCAGCGCCGGCAGGTTCCCGGCGATCGGCGCGGTGCGGAAATGCTCGTCCATTTCGTGAGCGCCGTCGAGGAAGGCGCGAAAATTCCTGGGACCGACGGCGATCATGACGGGCAGGCCGATCGCGCCCCAGACCGAATAGCGGCCGCCGACCCAGTCCCAGAAGCCGAAGACGCGATCGGATTCGATGCCGAACTTGGCCACCAGGTCGAGCGCCGTCGAGACGGCGGCGAAATGCTTGCCGACCGCCTGCTTGCCGAGCGCCTTCTGCACCCAGTCGCGCGCCGTCTGCGCATTGGTCATCGTCTCGACCGTGGTGAAGGTCTTGGAGGCGATGATGAACAGCGTGGTTTCGGCTGACAGGCCCTTCAGCGTGTCATGGATATGGGCGCCGTCGATGTTGGAAACGTAGTGCGCGCGCGGCCCGTCATGATAGGGGGCGAGCGCCAGCGTCGCCATGGCCGGGCCGAGGTCGGAGCCGCCAATGCCGATGTTGACGATGTCGGTGATTGTCTTGCCGGTGGCGCCGGCCGCCTTGCCGGAGCGGATGGCATCAGCAAAGGCGCCCATTGCGTCGAGCACGGAAAGGACGTCCGCCTTGACGTCCTGGCCATCGACCGTGACACCCTTGCCGCTGAGATTGCGCAGCGCCGTGTGCAGCACGGCGCGGTCTTCCGTGATGTTGATCTTCTTGCCGGCGAACATGGCGGCGCGGCGCCCCTCGAGATCGGCGGCGCCAGCGAGCTTTTCCAGCAAATCCATGGTGGTCGCGTCGACGGCGCATTTCGACCAGTCGAGCAACAAATTGTCGTCGGTGGCGGAGAATGTCTGGAACCGCTGCGGATCGGCGGCGAAGGCCTGGCGCATGCTGGCAGGTGCCGCAGCGCGATGGTCGCGCAAGGCGGCAAGCTGTTTCTGGAAGGCTGACTTATCCACTGGCGGGTAGCTCCTGGCGTTTTGGATGCACCATATCAGACCGGATGTTTCCGGCGCGTGTCGTCGCGGCACAACTATTGAGCCGAACTCCGTGCGGTCAATACGCGGCGATGCCGCATCGCATCACGATGCGATGACACAATGTGTCGCTCCGGGAGGCTGCAGCGCCCGATTTCGGCCGGAAGGATCACTGGCATAAATCCCAAAGATCAGAAAAATTGATTGGCGCAACACCTTGTGCCACCGTTACATTCGACTGGTCCAGCCAAGCGAAAAAAGTTGGCCATCGAGGAACATCTCCCATGCCACAGAGAAACGACACGGCGATATGGTCCGGCCTGTTCCGGATTTCGGCTGAATCCGGCCAGACCCTGCAGGCGCAGATCCGCCAAGCCATCGTGGCCGCCATTCTCGACCGTCAGATTGCCGCTTCGATGCCGCTTCCCTCCTGCCGGATCCTGGCCGAAAAGCTCGGCGTGGCACGCGGCACGGTGGTGCTGGCCTTCCAGCAGCTCGTCGACCAGGGGTTCCTGGTGGCGCGCGAGCGGCGCGGCCATTTCGTCAATCCCGACGTGCTGGCGACACCGGCCAAGCCGCACCAGAAGGCGCCCGACCAGGCCAACGAGATCGACTGGAAGGCACGCCGGCAGATCGCCGCCAGCGACATGCCGCCGCCGGCCAAGCACGAGAACTGGATCAAGTCGTCCTATCCCTTCGTCTACGGCCAGTTCGACCCGGCGCTGTTCCCGACCGCCGAGTGGCGCGAGTGCAACCGCATGGCGCTGGCGGTGCTTGAGATCCGCAACTGGGCGTCCGACATGGTCGACCGCGACGATCCTTTGCTGATCGAGCAGATCCAGGCGCGGCTGTTGCCGCGGCGCGGCATCTTCGCCAATCCCGACGAGATCATCGTCACGCTTGGCGCCCAGAACGCGCTCTACATGCTGGCGACACTGTTGATGACCAAGGGCTCGAAGGTGGCGATGGAAGATCCCGGCTACCCCGACGCACGCTCGATCTTCCGGCTTGCCGGCGCCGAGATCCAGCCGGTGCCGGTCGACCAGTCCGGCATCGTAACCTCTTCCATCCCCAATGATTCCGGCTTCGTGTTCGTCACGCCCAGCCATCATTGCCCGACCATGGTGCCGTTGTCGGCGGAGCGGCGGCAGGATCTGCTGGCGCGCGCCAACCGGCACAACCAGATCATCATCGAGGACGGCTATGACAGTCAGCTTCTCGACGAGGCACCGCAGCAGGCGCTGAAAAGCCTCGATCGTTCAGGCCGCGTTGTCTATGTCGGCTCGATGTCAAAGACGCTGGCTCCCGGCCTGCGGCTTGGCTACATCGTAGCCTCTGCTGGACTAATCTCCGAGCTCAGGGCGCTGCGCCGTTTCATGCTGCGCCATCCGCCGGCGAACAACCAGCGCGCCGTTGCATTGTTCCTGTCGCTCGGCCATCACGAAGCACTGGTGCGGCGTCTGTCGAGCGCCTTCGACGAGCGGCGCAAGCGCCTGGTCCATGCGATTTCCGCCTTCCTGCCGGAATGGCGCTCGACCGACTCGGCCGGCGGCACCTCGCTTTGGCTCGAGGGACCACGCGGCACCGATTCCCGCGGTCTGGCCGAGGCCGCCGCCTCGCGCAGCGTGATCATCGAGCCGGGAGACCGCTTCTTCGACCGCACCGAAAAGCCTTCGCGTTTCATGCGGTTGGGCATTTCCTCGATCGCGCTGCAGCACATCGAGCCCGGCATCCGCGAACTGGCCACGGCCGCCGGACGGAGGCCCGCCGCCGCCTGATCCCTTTCACCGGAGCCACCAGCAGTGGCTCCGGCTCTCCTTTAGCTCTGGCACATGCAACCGGACAGCCTGGCCCATAGGCTGTGCCAATGCCGGCGGCATAGTCGGGGCACAAAGGGGAAGAAGCAGCCGATGGTGGACCAACCGCCGCCCTGTTTCCGAGAAAAGGTGGAGTGTCTCCATGTCAGTGGTTCTTGAAAAGCAGGAAGCGGCGGCGGATCAGCGCTCGCGCCGCTCCGGTGGACGCGAAGCGCGTCGCGCCATGCGGGCCGCGCCCCTGGCCGACGACATCAAGCCGGTGCGCGCCGGCCTCGAGGGCGGCAGCTACGGACCGCTGAAGCGCAACGACCAGGAACGCATCCACGAGGCGGTGCTGACGCTGCTGGAGACCGTCGGCTTCGCCAACGCCATCCCCTCCTGCATCGAGGCGCTGACCAAGGCCGGCGCCACCTATGGCGATGACGGCCGTATCCGCTTTCCGCGCGCGCTCGTGCTCGACACGATCAAAAAGGCGGCACGCAATTTCACCTTGCACGGCCAGGACCCGAAACACGACATGTTGATCCAGGGCAAGCGCGTGCACTACGGCACGGCCGGCGCCGCGGTCCATCTGGTCGATGTCGAGAAGCGCGAATACCGCGAATCGCTGCTGCAGGACATCTATGACGCGGCCCGCCTCGTCGAGGGGCTCGACAACATCCATTTCTTCCAGCGGCCGATGGTGCCGCGCGACATTCCCGATCCGCTCGAAATGGATTTCAACACGCTCTATGCCTGCGTGATGGGCACGTCCAAGCATGTCGGCACCTCGTTCACGGTGCGCGAGAACGTGCAGCCGGCGCTCGAAATGCTCTATGCCATCGCCGGCGGCGAGGAAAATTTCCGCGCCCGGCCGTTCGTGTCGAACTCCAACTGCTTCGTCGTGCCGCCGATGAAATTCGCCGAGGACGCCTGCGGCGTGCTCGAGGCCTGCGTCGAGGGCGGCATCCCGATCCTGCTGCTGTCGGCCGGCCAGGCCGGCGCGACCGCTCCGGCGGCGATTGCCGGCGCCGTGGTGCAGGCCGTGGCCGAAGTGCTGGCCGGTCTGGTCTATGTCAATGCCATCAAGCCGGGACATCCGGCGATCTTCGGCACCTGGCCGTTCGTGTCGGATCTGCGGACCGGCGCCATGTCGGGCGGCTCGGCCGAACAGGCGGTGCTGACGGCTGCCTGCGCGCAGATGGCGCAGTTCTACGATCTGCCTGGCGGCTCAGCCGCCGGCATGACGGATTCGAAACTGCCCGACATCCAGTCCGGCTACGAAAAGGGCATCACCGACGTGATGGCCGGCCTTGCCGGGCTCAACCTCGTCTATGAATCGGCCGGCATGCATGCCTCGCTGCTCGGCTTCTGCCTGGAAAGCCTGATCATCGACAATGACATGCTCGGCCATTGCCTGCGCTGCGTGCGCGGCATCGAGGTGTCAGATGAATCGCTGTCGATCGACACCATCGCAGAGGTCTGCCTGAATGGCCCGGGCCACTATCTCGGCAACGAGCAGACCTTGCGGCTGATGCAGACCGAATATTTCTACCCGGCCGTCGGCGACCGGTTTTCGCCGAAGGAATGGAACGAGAAGGGCCGGCCCGACATCTTGCAGCGGGCGATCATCGAGAAGAAGCGCGTGCTTGCCGAGCGTTTTCCGCGCCATGTGCCAAAACTGCTCGACGACAAATTGCGCACCCGCTTCGGCGACATGATCAAGCTGCCGCGCGCTAATATGGGCGGCTGAGGCGCTCGTCGGAACAAGTTATTCCAAGGCCAACCCGAAACGCTCGACGACCTCGGCATTGATCAGCTTGGCGTGCAGCGCCATCAGCACGATTTGCGCATCGAAACTGTCGCCGGCCTCGACCGCGGTCTCGATCCGGCGCTCCACGTCCTGCCGCTGCTGCAAACCGTGGGAGCGTTCGAAGGTTTCCGGTCCGGCAATGCAATAGCTGAACAGCCGCGCCACGTCGGGATAGGCCTGGCTGGGCGGCTCGTCGGGCCAGTGATCCTTCATCAGATTGACGATGGTGAGTTTTACCCCCTCCGGCACAAGGGCAGGATGCAGGTCGGCGCCGCGCAGGGCATCGTCCAGCTGCCTCAGATCACCCGAGCGTCCGAACATGCCGAGAAAACCGAGGGAAGAGCGTCGTTGCGCCATGATGTTCCAATCCGTTTTTCAACCACTTAAGTGGTCGGCAAGCGGAATACAAAGGCAGGCGGTCTTTGTTTTATGCATGTCGTTCTCCCAAAACCGAGTTCACTTTTGGGCGACATGCATTAGCCACCTACCGCCAGCAGAAAGACACCGGCAAGGGCCAATCCGGCGAGCGTCGGCAGCATGCCGATCTTGAGCTTCAGGATGGCGATCATCGCGGCACAGGAAAGCAGCGCCGCGCGCCAGTCGATCGATGAGAGAACCGGCACATTCATGCCGAGGCTCACTGCGTGCGCCTCACGGAAAACGACGTGCAAGGCAAACCACAGAGCGAGGTTCATGATGACGCCGACAACTGCCGCGGTGATCGCGCCGAGCGCGGCCGACAAGGCCCTGTTGCCGCGCAGGGCCTCGATATAGGGCGCGCCAAGGAATATCCAGAAGAAGCACGGCGTGAACGTCACCCACAAGGTGAGCAGCGCTCCAAGCGATCCGGCAAGCAACGGGTTGAGTGAGCCGGAGTGACGGAACGCAGCGATGAAGCCGACAAACTGCAACACCAGGATGAGCGGACCAGGCGTCGTCTCGGCCAGCCCAAGACCATCGACCATTTCACCGGGGGCGAGCCAGCCGAAGGACTGGACGGCCGCCTGCGCGACATAGGCCAGCACCGCGTAGGCGCCACCGAAGGTGACGACCGCCATCAGGCTGAAGAACCGGCCAATCTCGGTCCACACACTGGCAGAACCGGTGAACCACCAGATGAGCAGAACAGGCCCGAGCCAGATCGGCAGCCAGACCGCGATAGTGCGCGGCGCATGCCATCTGGTCGGTTTGATATGGCTCAGCTCGCCGCGCTCGAACATCAGGTCGACCGCTCCCTTGATGTCGGCAACATCGCCCTTGCCATGCGCGGAGCCGGAAAACAGGCCGGGAGCAACGCGGTCTCCCAGCCATCCTGTCAGGCCCGCGAGCAGAATGATGAGCGGAAACGGCACATTCAACGCATAGATGGCGATGAAGGCGGCAACCGCGATCAACACCATGGCCCGATTCTTTAAGGCGCGCCGTCCGATGCGGATCACCGCCTCGATGACGATGGCAAGCACCGCCGCCTTCACCCCGAGGAAAAGCGCCTCGACGAGCGGCATGTCGCCATAGAGCACGTAGAGACTGCTCAAGATGAGCATGACGAGCGCGCCCGGCACGACGAACAGGATGCCGGCGACGAGGCCACCGATCGTTCTGTGCAGCAGCCAGCCGATATAGATGGCGAGTTGCTGGGCTTCCGGGCCAGGCAGCAGCATGCAGTAGTTCAACGCATGCAGGAAACGCTGTTCACCGATCCAGCGTCGCTCCTCGACCAATTCCTTGTGCATCAGGGCGATCTGGCCGGCCGGCCCGCCGAAGGAGAGCAATCCGATTTTCGCCCAGACTTTCACGGCTTCGGCAAAGGTCGGCGCAGCCGGCGCCTCGATGTTGCCCGACCTATGTGCCGGCACAACATCGCTCATGACGGTTTACCTGCGCTGGGCCAGTTGTGCGTTTCCTCGGTGGCGTCTCGACACCAGCGGAAGAACGCATCGTAGAGCAGCATGCCTGCTTCCAGTTGCTCCAGATCGTCGCGAAACATTCGCGACAGGCCAAGCGAGGCAGCCAGAAAGCCGGCGGCCTGGGGCACCAGGTCGAGGCTTGCGGTGTCGGCCGCGCGCACGATCACGGCAAGGCGATCGAGCGCCGCGGATTCCAGCCCGAATTCCTCGATCATCGTATCAAAGGTGCAGCGTTCGCCGCGATGGCTCCAGAACACAGTGTCGATGTCGAAAGGCACGGCCTTGAAGCGGTCGGCCACGGCAGCCACCTCGGCCGCCTCGACAAACAGGAAGACCGCGTGCGGATCGACGAAACGCCGGATCAGCCAGGGGCAAGCGATGCGATCGACCTTCGGGCGGGACCGCGTCACCCACACCGTGCGGCCTTTTTCGTCGCGCGGCGGTAAGCTTTCGCTGCGGACCAAGAGCCCATTTGCGTCGCGCCAGGCTTCGAAGCCGCCTTCGAGGGATTCAGCGGAAATTCCCTCGTGCCGCAGCCATGCGGCCACGCCCTGCGAGAGTTTTTGACCTTTCTGACAGACGATCGAGACCTGCCTGCCGGCAAATTCGGACGCCCAGGTCGAAACGGTTTTGAAGTCGCGCCTGATCGAGGCCGGCAGCAGGCGCGGGTCGGCTTCGAAATCCTCATCGATGCGAACATCGACGATGTCAGGCGCACCCGGCAGGCCGACCAGGCGTGACAGTTGCGATACGGTGATAGCGGTTGTTGACGGCATGGCGTCCACCTCCTGATAGAGAAGCTTGGACGCGAACGTTGGGCTGACGCCTCACGGGGTCGTCGCGATGCACCCCTTGGTCATGATCGTGGATTTGTTGGGCGCGCTTGTCAAGGATGACAAACGGCGGCTTGATCCGGATCAAGCCGCCGTTTGTCGTTAATGTCAGAACTTGCGCACAGATACCGTCCCCGGAGCAATCAAATGATTGTTCCCCGGAGCAATCAGTGATTGTCCCTGGGAACGCCGCTGGTGTGGGCGACATCCTGGTATTTCACCGCCGGCTTCAGCACCATTCCCTGGTCGAACTGGTCGACCATGCCACGCTGGATTTCCTGCCATGGCGTCTGGTGCTTGGGATAATGATAGCCGCCATCGCTCTGCAGCGCCGCGCGCCGCTTGGCGATCTCGTCGTCGCTGACCAGGATGTTGGCGGTGCCCTTCCTGAGATCGATGCGGACGCGGTCGCCTGTCTTGAGCAGCGCCAAGCCACCACCAATAGCAGCTTCCGGCGAGGCGTTGAGGATCGATGGCGAGCCCGACGTGCCCGACTGGCGTCCATCGCCGATGCAGGCCAGCGCGTGGATGCCCTTCTTGATGAGATAGGCAGGCGGCTGCATGTTGACGACCTCGGCACCGCCGGGATAGCCGACCGGGCCTGCGCCGCGCATGAACAGGATGGTGTGCTCGTCGATGCCTTGCGCCGGATCGTCGATGCGGGCGTGGTAATCCTCGGGGCCGTCGAAGACCATGGCGTTGCCTTCGAATGCCTCGGGATCCTTCGGATTGGACAGATAGCGCTCGCGGAACTCCGGCGAGATGCCGCTCATCTTCATGATCGCCGAATCGAACAGATTGCCCTTGAAGTTGATGAAGCCGGCATTGGTCTTCAGCGGCTCGGCAACGGTGCGGATGACATCGGTATTCTCATTGGCGACACCCTTGCAATTGTCGCCGATCGACTTGCCATTGACGGTCACGGCTTCGGGATAAGGCAGCAGTCCCGCCTTCATCAGTTCGGCAACCACGGCGGGCACGCCGCCGGCATGATGGTAATCTTCGCCAAGATATTCGCCCGACGGCTGCAAATTGACGATGAGCGGCACCTTGAGGCCAATCGCCTGCCAGTCGTCATTGTCGAGAGGCACGCCGAGATGGCGGGCAATGGCGTTGAGATGGATCGGTGCGTTGGTGGAGCCACCGATCGCCGAATTGACGACGATGGCGTTCTCGAAGGCCTTGCGCGTCATGATATCCGAGGGCTTCAGGTCCTCATGCACCATGTCGACGATGCGTTTTCCCGTCTCGTAGGCGATCTGGCCGCGCTCGCGGTAGGGCGCCGGGATGGCGGCCGAGCCGGGCAGCTGCATGCCGAGCGCCTCGGCCAGCGAGTTCATCGTCGTGGCGGTGCCCATGGTGTTGCAGTAGCCGGTGGACGGCGCGGAAGAGGCGACGATATCCATGAACTCGTCATAGCCGATCTCGCCGGCCGACAGGCGCTGACGCGATTCCCAGACGATGGTGCCGGACCCTGTGCGTTTGCCCTTGTGCCAACCATTGAGCATCGGGCCAACCGACAGCGCGATGGCCGGAATGTTGACGGTGGCCGCTGCCATAAGCAGCGCCGGCGTGGTCTTGTCGCAGCCGATGGTCAGCACGACACCGTCGAGCGGATAGCCGTAGAGCACCTCGACCAGGCCGAGATAGGCAAGGTTGCGGTCGAGCGCGGCGGTCGGGCGCTTGCCGGTCTCCTGGATCGGATGGCAGGGGAATTCGAAGGGAATGCCGCCCATCGAAACGATGCCTTCGCGCACGCGCTTGGCGAGCTCGATATGGTGCCGGTTGCAAGGCGACAGATCCGAGCCGGTCTGAGCGATGCCGATCAGCGGCTTGCCCGACATCAACTCGGCACGGGTCAGCCCGTAATTCAGGTAGCGCTCCAGATAGAGCGCCGTCATTCCTGGATTGTCGGGGTTGTCGAACCACTCCTGCGAGCGAAATTTCTTGTTTCCTGTGGGGGCGCCAGCCATCATGGTCTCCGTATTTGTATGACAAATCGATATGACAACGCGCGGATGCAGGCAAGGGGCAGGCGCGATCTGAATCGGGACTTTGGTGCGATAGACACGCACCCAGCCGTGCGTTAGGCCTTCGGACAGTCTTGTTCGGGAGGTTTTCATGGCTTTGGTGATCGAAGGCGAGGAGCGCATTGCCGCACCCCTGCAAAAAGTGTGGGAAGCGCTGAACGATCCCGAGGTTTTGAAGGCGACCATTCCCGGCTGCCAGAGCCTCGAGATGAAGTCGCCGACCGAGATGGCCGCGACGGTGGTGTTGAAGATCGGGCCGATCAAGGCGACCTTCAACGGCGAAGTGACGCTGAAGAACCTCAAGCCGCCGCACTCCTACACCATCCAGGGCGAAGGCAAGGGCGGCATTGCCGGCTTTGCCAAGGGCGGCGCCGACGTGACGCTGACCGAGGATGGGCCTGACGCCACGGTGCTCAAATATGCCGCCAAGGCCGATGTCGGCGGCAAGATCGCCCAGCTCGGCAGCCGGCTGATCGAGTCGACGTCGAAGAAACTGGCCGGTCAGTTCTTCTCGAGTTTTGGCGAGAAAGTCGGCGGCTGAGCCCACGAAGGGCAGAAATCACTCGAAGACGATGCTCGGCACCGCCGCTTCGGCCGCGCCGCGTTCCTCATTGACCCGGTCCCAGACCTTGGCGGCGATGTCGCGATAGGTTTTCGCCGTGGCACTGTCGGGCTTCGAGACAACCACCGGCTCACCGGCATCCGAGCTTTCGCGGATGCCCATTTCCAGCGGCACTTCGCCGAGGAAGGTGACGCCGAGACGCTCGGCCTCGCGGCGGGCGCCGCCATGGCCGAAAATGTCATAGCGCTTGCCGGTGTCAGGGGCGATGAAGTAGCTCATGTTTTCGACGATGCCGAGCAGCGGCACGTCGACCTTCTTGAACATGTTCAGGCCCTTGCGGGCATCGATCAGCGCCAGGTCCTGCGGCGTCGAGACGATGACGGCGCCGGCCAGCGGCACCTGCTGGGCCATGGTCAGCTGCGCGTCGCCAGTGCCGGGCGGCATGTCGACGACGAGGACGTCGAGCCGGCCCCATTCGACCTCGCGCAGCATCTGCGTCAGCGCCGACATCACCATCGGTCCGCGCCAGATCATTGGTGTCTCCTCGTCGACAAGGAAGCCCATCGACATCACCTTAAGGCCGTAATTCTCCATCGGTTTCAGGATCTTGCCGTCGACCGTCTGCGGCCGGCCATGGATGTTGAGCAGCTTCGGCATGGACGGGCCATAGATGTCGGCGTCAAGCACGCCGACCCGCAAACCATTGGCGGCAAGGCCAAGCGCGATGTTGACCGCGGTGGTCGACTTGCCGACGCCGCCCTTGCCGGAAGCAACCGCGATGATCGCCTCGATGCCGGGCACGCCGCGCTTGCCCTGGCTGTGCGATGCGGGGGCATGCGGAGCTGGGCGTGGGGCTGCAGCGGCGGGCGGCGGGGCCGGCCTGGGTGCGGGGCGCGATGGGACCGGGGCTTCCATGCCGCCGCCCTTTTTTTCCGCCGTCAACGCGACAACGGCGCCGGCGACGCCGGGGATCGCCTTGACGACGCGCTCGGCAGCGGCACGCAGCGGCTCCATCTCCTGCGCCCTGGCGGCGGGAACAGTGATCGAGAAGAACACTTTCGAATCGGCGATGAAAATCTCGGAAACCATGCCGAGGTCGACGATGTTGCCGGTGAAGTCCGGCCCGTTGACCGTCTTCAGACGCTCGGTGACGATTTCCTTGGTGACGGACATGATTTTATCCCTGGCGTTAGGCTGCCGCTCAAATAGTGCAGATTGGAGGCGACTCCAAGCGCCACGATGCCCGCCGTCAACCCGCCAGGTTGACGGCAAGATAGGTGAGAGCCGAAATCGCCGCCGTCGCCGGCAAGGTGACGACCCAGGCAATGACGATGTTGCCGGCGATGCCCCAGCGCACCGCCGAGACGCGGCGGGCGGCACCGACGCCGATGATGGCGCCGGTAATCGTATGCGTGGTCGATACCGGAACGCCGAGCCAGGTGGCGGCGAACAGCGTGATGGCGCCGCCGGTTTCGGCGCAGAAGCCTTGCATCGGGTTCAGCCGGGTGATCTTCGAACCCATCGTGTGGACGATGCGCCAGCCGCCGAACAGCGTGCCGAGCGCCAGCGCCGACTGGCAGGTGAGGACGACCCACAGCGGCACGTAGAAAGTCGTACCGAGCATGCCTTGCGAATAGAGCAGCACGGCGATGATGCCCATGGTCTTCTGCGCGTCGTTGCCGCCATGGCCAAGCGAATAGAGCGAGGCGGAAAAGAATTGCAGGATGCGAAAGGTGCTGTCGACGGCGAACGGTGTCTGGCGCACGAACAGCCACGAAACCATCAGGATCAGGACGAGCGCCAGGACAAAGCCGGTCGCCGGCGAGAGCACGATCGCGGCGACCGTTTTGCCAAGTCCCGACCAGACGATGGCACCGATGCCTGCCTTTGCGACGCCTGCGCCCACCAGCCCACCGATCAGCGCGTGCGAACTGCTCGACGGAATGCCGGCTATCCAGGTGACGATGTTCCAGACGATGGCGCCGACGAGGGCTGCAAAGATCACCGCCGGCGTGACGATGCTGACGTCGACAATGCCTTTCCCCACGGTCTCGGCGACATGCAGGCCGAAAAACATGAAGGCGATGAAGTTGAAGAAGGCCGCCCACAGCACTGCATATTGTGGCCTCAGCACACGGGTGGAGACGATGGTGGCGATGGAATTGGCGGCGTCGTGCAGGCCGTTGAGAAAATCGAAGAACAGCGCCACGGCGACAAGGCCGATCAGCACGGGAAAGGCAATGGTGGCTTCCATCACCTAAACATTCTCGATGACGATGCCGCTGATCTCATTGGCGACGTCCTCAAAACGGTCGACCACCTTCTCGAGCTGGCCATAGATCTCACTGCCGATCAGATAGGCCATGGGGTCGCTGCCGCCGTGCCGCCTGAACAGGTCTTTCAGGCCTTGCTCGTGCAGATCGTCGGCCCGGCTTTCGACGCGCATGACCTCTTCGGCAATGGCGTTGAGGCGCACCGTGTGCGTACCGACCTTGGCGAGCAGCGGGATGGCCTCCGCAACCAGCTTGGCGGCAGCGACGATGACGCCGCCCATTTCCTGCATCAGCGGGTCGAATTCCTTCTTTTCGAACAGTTTTACCGTCTTGACGGTCTTGTGCATCATGTCGATGGCGTCATCCATCGACTGGATCAGATCCTTGATGTCGCCGCGATCGAAAGGCGTGATGAAAGAGCGCCGCACGGCAAGCAGGACTTCCGCCGTGATATGATCGGCCTCGTCCTCGAGTTCGACGATCTTTTGGCACCAGCGCTCGATGTCCTTGCCCTGGAGAAGCTGCTGCAGCGCCTCCGCGCCGCCGACGACCGTGCGGGAATGCCGCTCGAACAGGTCGAAGAAACGATCTTCGCGTGGCAGCAGCTTGCGGAACCAGCCCAGCATTGTCGATCTCCCGGTTTCATCCACATAACGCCGCATCGCGTCACAGGGAACAGTAAGCCGGCTCAAATATGTGGATTGAGCACCGGGACCACCGGGCCCGGTCAATCGAAGGCGAGTTCCAGACGCCTTTCCGCCTGGGCGATGACCCGGCATTTCGTCTCGAATCGGTCCGCCCTGATGGCGAGCACGAACTGGCCGGGAATGCCGGCGATGTTTGAAACGTCGATGGTGGCGCCGTCCTCGCCGAGGCTGCGAACCGTGCAGTCGATGGTCGACATGCGTTTGTTGAAGACGATCTGACCCGCCTTCAGCACCCTGCGTCGTGGCCGGGCCTGATCGCCCACAGGGGAATTCCAGCCTGTGACCCGATTGCGGCCAGCGTGTTTCGAGCGATACATGGCCGCGTCAGCGCGTTCGATCAGCTCTTGCAAATTGCCGGTCGCGGCATCGAACGCGGCGACACCGAAGCTCGCCGTGACCCGTATTTCATCCGTGCCGTGCGCGAGCCGCATGGCCTCGATGGTGCCGCGCAGCCGCTCGGCGGATTCAAGCGCGCCGTTGCGGCCGGCGTAGAGAAGTACCGCGAATTCCTCGCCGCCGACGCGGCCGAATATGTCGACGTCCCGCAAGGTGGCGCTGCATTGCCGGGCCACACCGGCCAGAACCTTGTCGCCCGCGGCATGGCCGAAATTGTCGTTGACCGATTTGAAATGGTCGACATCGAAGACAATGCAGGAGAAGTCGAAGCGCTGCCGCTGCGCCAGAGCAAAGGCCCTGCCGCCGTGATCGATGAACGCGCGCCGCGACAGCACGCCGGTCAGCGCGTCACTCGAGGCATGCTGGCGCAGTTCCAGCTCGTCCATGGCAAGATCGGCGAAATCCTGGAGGATTGCGATGTCGCGGCCGCTGAATTCCCTCGGTGCATAGCCGATCGCGCAGACGCTGCCGATGTTGTGGCCGTCGCGGCTGCGCAAGGGCACGCCTGCGTAGAAGCGGATATGTGGGTCGTTCCTGACCATGGGATTGTCGGCAAAACGGGAATCCTTGGTCGCGTCAGTGACGATCAGCGGCTCTTCATTGAGGATCGTGTACTGGCAGAATGTCGCCTTACGTTCGACTTCATTGACCGCCAGGCCCTCGCATGCCTTGTACCATTGGCGGTGCCCGTCGATGACCGAGATGATGGCGATCGGGACATCGAAGACAGTCTTGATCAATCGCGTAATGCGGTCGAACGACGCTTCGCGCGGCGTGTCCAGAATATCGAAACGCTCGACAGCGCGAAGCCGCGCCGCCTCGCGCAGATCGGCGGCGGAAGGCGCTTGTATTTCCGGCGGATGCTCCTGGAGCATGCGAACCAACCTATCTTCGGCGCCCCCTGCCGCGATACCCGCATCGACCATGATGGCAAGGCAAATATTATCAATTGGTTATTGGCTGTTGCCACTATTGTCTGCCTCATCCACGATGATTAACGAGCAGCTGAGCGCAGGCACGCGGAAAGGGCTCGCGGCATGATCGACAAACTCGAATTCTTCATCGCGCTGGCCAAGGAAGAGCATTTCGGCCGGGCGGCGGAAGCGTGTGGCGTCACCCAGCCGACCCTGTCGGCCGGCATCAAGCAGCTGGAGGGTCAGCTCGGCGTCATGCTGGTCAATCGCGGGTCGCGTTTCCAGGGGCTGACGCCGGAGGGCAAGCAGGTGCTGGTCTGGGCGCGCCGCATCGTTGGCGATTCCAGGACCATGCGCGAGGAGATGCGCGCGGCGCGCCACGGTCTTTCCGGGCGTATCCGCATAGCCGCCATCCCGACGGCACTGGCCATGGTGGCGCGGCTGACGACGCCGTTTCGCGAAAAGCACCCGGGCGTCACCTTCTCGGTGCTGTCGCGCACCTCGATCGAGGTGCTGTCGCTGCTCGGCAATTTCGACATCGACGCCGGCATCACCTATCTCGACAACGAGCCGCTCGGGCGGGTGACCAGTGTGCCGCTCTATGACGAGCGCTATCAGCTGATCACGGCGGTCGGAAACCCCTATTCCGACCGCGACAAAGTGACATGGGCCGAAATCAGCCAGTTGCCGCTGTGCCTTTTGACACCGGACATGCAGAACCGCCGCCTCATCGACCAGCATCTGGCCGAGGCCGGGGTGCAGGTGCGGCCGACGCTCGAATCCAACTCGATGATCGTGCTGTTCTCGCACATCCGCACCGGCAAATGGTCGTCGATCATGCCGCTCAACCTCGCGGAAACATTCGGCTTTTCCGAGCCAATCCGGGCCATACCGATCGTCGAGCCCGATGCCAGCCACACGGTCGGCCTGGTGGCCACGCCACGCGAGCCGCACACGCCGCTGGTGCAGGCGCTGCTGGGCGAGGCAATGGCGCTGGCAGACGATTTCCGCACCCATCGCTAGGGTAGAGAAAGGTGGCTGACCATGCTTGATAGAAAATTTCTATCAAGCGACGGATCAGCTTTATTGATTTCGCGGGTTTCCTCTGTTTTTGTAACGACTTAGCGCTAGAACGCTACCGACCAGGGAGGGCGCTGCATGACGATGCAGCCTGCAAGTACCGAGATCGCATCGCGCACGGCGGCGATTATCCAAGAGCTGAAAGGCCTCGAAGGCCCGCTGCTGCCGATCCTGCACGAGATCCAGGAAGAATTCGGCCATGTGCCACAGGCAGCCCTGCCGGTGATCGCCGACGGGCTGAACCTCTCCAAGGCCGAGGTGCACGGCGTCGTCACCTTCTATCACGATTTCCGTGCCCGGCCGGCCGGACGGCATGTCCTCAAGCTCTGCCAGGCGGAAGCCTGTCAGTCGATGGGTTCGGATGCCGTCGCCGCCAAGATCAAGCAATTGCTGGGCATCGGCTTCCACGAGACCACCCGCGACGGATCGGTTACACTCGAGCCGGTCTATTGCCTCGGGCTTTGCGCCTGTTCGCCGTCGGCGATGCTCGACGGTGAGGTGATCGGGCGGCTCGATGACGACAAGATCGACGAGATCCTTGCCGAGGTGCGCTCATGATCCCCCGCATCTACATTCCCGGCGATTCCGGCGCGCTGGCGCTCGGTGCCGAAAAGGTCGCCAAGGCTGTTCGCGCGGAACTCGCCGAGCGTGGCATCGAGGCCAAGATCGTGCGCAACGGGTCGCGCGGCGCCTATTTCCTCGAGCCGATGGTCGAAGTGGCGACCGCCAATGGCCGTGTCGCCTACGGACCGGTCAAATCTTCCGACGTGAAAAGCCTGTTCGACAGCGGCTTCCTCACCGGTGGCCACCACAAGCGCTGGCTTGGTTCGCCGGACAAGATCCCCTTCCTGGCCAAGCAGACGCGGCTAACTTTTGCCCGCTGCGGCATCAACGACCCGCTGTCGCTCGACGCCTACAAGGCGCTCGGCGGGTTGAAGGGTCTGCAGAACGCGGTCGCCATGGCGCCCGCTGATATCGTCAAGCAAGTTACCGACTCAGGCCTGCGCGGCCGAGGCGGCGCCGGCTTCCCGACCGGCATCAAATGGAAGACGGTGCTCGATACGACCGCCGACCGCAAATACATCGTCTGCAACGCCGATGAGGGCGACAGTGCGACTTTCGCCGACCGGATGATCATGGAAGGCGATCCCTTCGTGCTGATCGAAGGCATGACGATCGCCGGCATCGCCACCGGCGCGACCAAGGGTTTCGTCTATATCCGCTCGGAATATCCGCACGCGGTGGCAACAATGAACAAGGCCGTCGAAATCGCCCGCAAGGCCGGCGTGCTCGGCGTCAATGTGCTGGGTTCGCCCAACGCCTTCGACATGGAAATCCGCGTCGGTGCCGGCGCCTATGTCTGCGGCGAGGAAACCTCGCTTCTGAACAGCCTTGAAGGCAAGCGCGGCGTGGTGCGCGCCAAGCCGCCGCTGCCGGCAATCCAGGGCCTGTTCGGCAAGCCGACGGTGATCAACAACGTCATCAGCCTGGCCTCGGTGCCCATCATCATGGACAGGGGCGCCGCCTTCTACAAGGATTTCGGCATGGGCCGTTCGCGCGGCACGATCCCGATCCAGATCGCCGGCAATGTCAGGAATGGCGGCCTGTTCGAGACCGCTTTCGGCCTGACGCTCGGCGAAATCGTCGACGACATCGGCGGCGGGACGGCGACGGGACGGCCGGTCAAGGCGGTGCAGGTCGGCGGTCCCTTAGGCGCCTATTTTCCCCGCGGACTGTTCGACACGCCGTTCGACTACGAAGAATTCGCCAAGCGTGACGGGCTGATCGGCCATGCCGGCATCACCGTGTTCGATGACACCGCCGACATGCTGAAGCAGGCGCGCTTTGCCATGGAATTCTGCGCGATAGAAAGCTGCGGCAAGTGCACGCCCTGCCGCATCGGCTCGACACGTGGCATCGAGACCATCGACAGGCTTGCCGCCGGCATCGAGCCGGAAAAGAACCTCGCTCTGGTCACCGACCTCTGCAACACGATGAAGTTCGGATCGCTGTGCGCGCTGGGCGGCTTCACGCCCTACCCGGTGATGAGTTCGATCACGCATTTCCCTGAAGATTTCAAGCCCGCGCCGGCGCGCGTGGCCGCTGAATAGGAGCTGGCAGATGAACATCAAGGCCGACTTCCCATCGCTCGTCGAAGAGATCGACTACGGAACCCCGGAATCGCGGGCGCAAAAGCAGGTCACGTTGGTCGTCGACGGCCGCAGCATCAGCGTGCCGGAAGGCACGTCGATCATGCGTGCGGCGATGGAAGGCGGGGTCGAGATCCCAAAACTCTGCGCCACCGACATGCTGGATTCGTTCGGCTCGTGCCGCGTTTGCCTGGTCGAGATCGAAGGGCGCGGCGGCACGCCGGCCTCGTGCACGACGCCAGTCGGCGAAGGCATGGTGGTGCGCACGCAGTCCGACCGGCTCGACGCTATCCGCCGCGGCGTCATGGAGCTTTACGTCTCCGACCATCCGACCGGCTGGAACGAGAAGGCCGGCACCGGCGCCAGCGAATTCGACACGGTGGCCAAGTCGGTTGGCCTGACCGAGAACCGCTACGGCGTCGAGGGCCGCAACCACGTCAAGCAGGAAGATGGCGTCGCGCCCGGCCATGGCTCGCTGGCGGTCGACTACATCGCCCGCGACGAATCCAATCCCTATTTCACCTACGATCCGGCGCAGTGCATCGTCTGCTCGCGCTGCGTGCGGGCCTGCGAAGAGGTGCAAGGCACCTTCGCACTGACCATTGAGGGCCGCGGTTTCGAATCACGCATGGTCGCCGGCATGCACGAGGACTTCATCGCCTCCGAATGCGTGTCCTGCGGCGCTTGCGTACAGGCCTGCCCGACCGACGCGCTGCGCGAGAAATCGGTGCTCGAGAAGGGCATGCCGGAGCGCTCGGCCGTCACCACTTGCGCCTATTGCGGCGTCGGCTGTTCGTTCAAGGCCGAAGTGAAGGACGACGAGGTCATTCGCATGATGCCCTATAAGGACGGCAAGGCGAACCACGGCCATTCCTGCGTGAAGGGCCGTTTCGCTTATGGCTACGCCACACACAAGGACCGCATCCTGTCGCCGATGATCCGGGACCAGATCAGCGATCCCTGGCGCGAGGTGAGCTGGGAGGAGGCGATCGCCCATACGGCCAAGGAATTCCGTCGTATCCAGTATCAGTATGGCCGCACCTCGATCGGCGGCATCACCTCTTCGCGCTGCACGAACGAGGAGACCTATCTCGTCCAGAAACTGGTGCGGCAAGGCTTCCGCAACAACAATGTCGATACCTGCGCACGCGTCTGCCATTCGCCGACCGGCTATGGCCTCGGCCAGACCTATGGCACCTCGGCCGGCACGCAGGATTTCGACTCAGTCGATTACACCGACGTCGCCGTCATCATCGGCGCCAATCCCGCTTCCGCCCATCCGGTGTTCGCCTCGCGGCTGAAGAAGCGGCTGCGCCAGGGCGCCAAGCTGATCGTGCTCGATCCGCGTCGCACCGAGATGGTCAAGTCGGCGCATATCGAAGCGGACTATCACCTGCCGCTGAAGCCGGGCACCAATGTGGCGGTGCTGACGGCGCTGGCGCATGTCATCGTCACCGAAGGTCTTTTCAACGAAGCCTTCATCCGCGAACGTTGCGACTGGGCGGAGTTCCAGGACTGGGCCTCCTTCGTCGCCTTGCCGGAAAACAGCCCCGAAACCGTCGGCAAGTTGTCCGGCGTCGATCCCGAGTTGATCCGCGGCGCGGCGCGGATGTACGCCACCGGCGGCAACGGCGCGATCTATTATGGCCTCGGAGTGACGGAACACAGCCAGGGTTCAACCACGGTGATGGCGATCGCCAACCTCGCCATGGCCACCGGCAATATCGGCCGGCCAGGCGTTGGCGTGAACCCGCTGCGCGGCCAGAACAACGTGCAAGGCTCGTGCGACATGGGCTCTTTCCCGCACGAACTGCCCGGCTATCGCCACATCTCCGGCGAAGCCGTGCGCGACATCTACGAGAGCCTGTGGGGCGTGAAGCTGGACGACGAACCCGGCCTGCGTATTCCCAACATGCTCGATGCCGCCGTCGACGGCACTTTCAAGGGCATTTACATCCAGGGCGAGGACATTCTTCAGTCCGATCCCGACACCAAACATGTCGCCGCCGGCCTCGCCGCGATGGAATGCGTCGTCGTGCACGACCTCTTCCTCAACGAGACGGCGAACTACGCGCATGTGTTCCTGCCGGGCTCCACCTTCCTGGAGAAGGACGGCACTTTCACCAACGCCGAGCGCCGCATCAACATGGTGCGTAAGGTTCTGGAGCCCAAGGCGCGCTACGCTGATTGGGAGGCGACGCAGGAGCTTGCCCGCGCGGTGGGGCTCGACTGGAACTATCAGCATCCCTCAGAGATCATGGACGAGGTCGCCAGGACGACGCCGAGCTTCGCCGGCGTCTCCTTCGAGCTGCTCGACCGTGTCGGATCCGTGCAATGGCCCTGCAATGAAAAGGCGCCGCTCGGCACCCCGATCATGCATGTCGATGGTTTCGTGCGCGGCAAGGGCAAGTTCATCCGCACAGAATATGTCGCCACCGACGAGAAGACCGGGCCACGCTTCCCGCTGCTGCTCACAACCGGCCGCATCCTCAGCCAGTACAATGTCGGCGCGCAGACCAGGCGTACTGACAATGTCATGTGGCACAGCGAGGACCGGCTGGAGATCCACCCACACGATGCCGAGAACCGCGGTCTGCGCGATGGCGACTGGGTCCGGCTGACCAGCCGCTCTGGCGAGACGACGCTGCGCGCGCTGATCACCGACCGGGTGTCGCCGGGCGTGGTCTATACGACGTTCCACCATCCCGACACGCAGGCCAACGTCATCACCACCGACTTCTCCGACTGGGCGACCAACTGTCCGGAGTACAAGGTAACGGCGGTGCAGGTCGGGGCCTCCAACGGGCCGTCGGAATGGCAGCGCGAGTACGATGAGCAGGCCAAGAACAGCCGCCGCATCGCCTCTCTGGAAGCGGCGGAGTAATCTTGGCCGCGCGCCGCAAAGCCACGACGCAGATATCGCGGATGGCGCACCGCGCCAGCGGCACGGCTGCAGCCAACCGCATGGTGCCGGAGGAAACGCCGGTGGCGTTCTCCTTCGCCGGCACAACCCATGCGGTGATGATGGCGAGCCCCGCCGATTTCGAGGATTTCGCACTCGGCTTTTCGCTGACCGAAGGCATCATCGCCGACCCGCAAGAAATCGAAGCCATCGAGGTCGAAGATCATGGCGCCGGCATCGACATCCAGATCCGGCTGAAGGACCAGGCCAATACACGCTTCGAGGCGCGGCGGCGCAGGCTGGCCGGCCCGGTCGGTTGCGGGCTGTGCGGCATTGAATCCATCGAGGAAGCGATGCGCTCGGTCGATACGGTTGGTGCGTCAAAACTTACGCTTGTTGCCGACGACATCGTGCGCTCCGTCAAGCTGTTGTCGAAGGTGCAGCCGCTGCATCAGGAAACCGGAGCCGTGCACGCCGCCGGCTTCTATATCCCCGGCAAGGGCGTCGTCCTGGCGCGCGAGGATGTCGGCCGCCACAATGCATTGGACAAGCTGGCCGGCGCGTTGGCGAAAGCCGGCATCGACGGTGCATCGGGCGCTGTCGTGGTGACGTCGCGCGTGTCGGTCGAGATGGTGCAGAAGACCGCCTCTATCGGCGCTGCCTTCATCATCGCCGTCTCGGCGCCGACCGCCCTTGCCATCCGCACCGCGCAAGAAGCCGGCATGACGCTGGTGGCGCTGGTGCGCGGCGACGATTTCGATGTTTTCACCCACCCCGAACGGGTGGTCTCGGGAGTTGCCCAGCATGTCGCATGACGAAGACCACATCACCAGCACCAGCGAAAAGCTGGTGCGCATGGCCAACCAGATCGCGGCCTTTTTTCACTCGCGGCCGCGCGAGGACGGTGTTGCGGGGGTCGCCGAGCACATCAACAAGTTCTGGGAGCCCAGGATGCGGCGGCAGTTCTTCGAGCTGCTGGACAGCGGCGACAAAAGTTTTGACGAGCTCGTCGTGGTGGCGGCGGCCAGGATCAAACGGCCGATCACGCCGGCCGAGGCCGACCTCAAGCTCGGGCTCAAGCCCTCCCCGGCCGACGTCGCCGCCTCGCAGGAATAACCGCGGACGCCCGCGCGGGCTTATATTCCTCCCTGCTAAGGTTTGAGCTGCCGCAATCGACGCGGCTCTGCTATGTTTGACGATCAGAAATCGTCAGGCCGGGCGGAAGAACCTCGTGAGGCCGATCGCAACCCGATATGCCCTCAGCGGCGATGTGCGGATCGCCTATCAGGTGGTCGGCCAGGGATCGTTCGATCTCGTCTTCGTGCCGGGCTTCATTTCCAATCTCGACCTGCATTGGGAAGACGAAGGCTATTCCAGGCTCCTGAAGCGGCTTTCGGCGTTCTCGCGGCTGATCCTGTTCGACAAACGCGGCACCGGCCTTTCCGACCGTGTCGATGCGCACAACCTGCCCAGTCTTGAAACGCGCATGGACGATGTGCGCGCCGTAATGGACGCCACCGGCAGCGGTCGTGCTGCCTTGCTTGGTGCTTCCGAAGGCGCGCCGATGGCAATGCTGTTCGCCGCCACCTATCCCGAGCGGACGCGGGCGCTGGCGCTCTATGGCGGCTATGCGCATTTCCACAAATGGGTGATGCCGCCGGAACGCCTCAACGCCTTCATCGCCACGGCCGACACGGCCTGGGGCACGGGCGCCACCTTGCCAAATTTCGCGCCGGGCCGGGTCGACGACGCGCATTTCACCCAGTGGTGGGCGCGTTTCGAGCGGCTGTCGGCGAGCCCGACGGCGGCGGCAGCCCTGGCACGCATGAACGCGGAAATCGACGTGCGTGGCATTTTGGCGGCAATCAGCGCACCGACGCTGCTCATCCATCGCCGCAACGACGCGCGAGTCGATCCCGACGCCAGCCGCTTCCTGGCCGGGAAAATCCCGAATGCGCGGCTGGTCGAGATTCCCGGGCGCGACCATCCGATCTGGACCGGCGACGTCGACCGGGTCGCCGACCTGATCGAGGAGTTCCTGACCGGTGAGCGCGCCGTGGCGGAAGCAGACCGTGTGCTGGCGGCCCTTCTGGTGACGCGCATCTACGATACGACGCGGATGGGCGACCGCATGTGGAGCGAACGCAGCGAGCGCTTCCAGGAAACCTGGCGGTCGCTGGTCGGGCGCCATGGCGGCCGCGCGCTGGGTACGCAGGGCGAAATGATGATTTCGCGCTTCGATGGGCCGGCGCGCGCCATACGCTGCGCGGCGGCGCTGCGCGAGGCGGCGCAAGGGATCGGTGTGGCCAGCGCGCAGGGCGCGCATGTCGGCGAGATCGAACTGCGCGGGCCGCCCGTGGGGCTGACGGCGCGGGTGACGATGCAGCTCGCCGCGCACGCCAGCCGAGGCGATATCCTCGCCTCGCGGCTGGTCGCGGATCTGGCAACCGGCTCGGGCCTGCATTTCGAAGACGCCAGCCGGGTCACGCTGGACGATCTGGACGAGCCGATGGCGCTGGTGCGGGCAATATCGGAACAGCATCTGGAGCCCGACTGCCGCGCCAGGACCAAAACAACCGAACCGGCCGTGCTGACGGCGAGGGAAAGCGAGGTGGTGAGCCTGATTGCCGACGGCAAGAGCAATGCCGCGATTGCCGCCGAACTCAGGCTGAGCGAGCACACGGTCAAGCGCCACGTCGCCAACATATTGCTCAAGCTCGACCTGCCGTCGCGGGCGGCGGCAGCCGCATTCTCCGCCAGGCACACTGGCCCGGACGGGCCATGAGAGCCATGGCCCGTCCGGGCGAAGCGGCCATGCCGACGTAGGCGCTATCAATTCCCCCATGCAGGCCAGGCGGATATCGCCTTTGAAGGCGCTGCGAACGGAGGATGAAATGCTCAAGTCAAAGCCGAATGTCAGATCACTGGTGATCGCGGCAAGCATTGGCGCGCTGTTCACGATCACTCCCGCAAAAGCCGAGGATGCGTCGGCAACGGCCGCCTACAAGGACATCCAGGCAACGCTCGGCTCGGTGCCGGACATGTTCAAGACCTTGCCTGATGTCGCGATCGCCGGCGCCTGGGCTGAAATCAAGGGCGTCCAGCTCAACCCGAAAACCGCTCTGGACGGCAAGACCAAGGAACTGATGGGCCTTGCGGTCGCCTCGCAGATCCCCTGCCAATATTGCATCTACTTCCACACCGAGGCGGCCAAGCTCAATGGCGCCAGTGACGAGGAGATCAAGGAGACGATCGCGATGGCGGCGATCGTGCGCCACTGGTCGACGATCCTCAACGGCAGCCAGGTCGATCTCGCCACTTTCAAGAAGCAGACCGACGACGTGTTCGCGGCCGTCAAGGCGAAGTCGCAGTGAACGACACTGCCCGTCGACAAGCGCCGGACAGACTTCCGAACATCAACCGCCCGAAAACGGGCACATGGAGGATAAAATGCTGACCAAGACTCAAGTGGTGGATGGCGCGGCGATCAAGAAGGCGATCGAGGGCCGCGACGGCAAGATGCTGTCGAACTTCTACGCCGACGACGCGGTGGTGCGGGTGATCGACCGCAACAACCCACCGAGCAAGCCGCGCGAAGTCCGCGGGCGCGCAGCGATCGCCACCTTCTGGGACGACATTTGCAGCCGGGCTATGACCCACAAGGTCGACACCACGATCGCCGACGGCGACAGCCTCGCCTTCACCCAGGCCTGCGCCTATCCGGACGGCACGAAAGTGTTCGCCGCGGCGATGCTGGAGCTGAAGAACGGGCGCATCGCGCGGCAGACCGTCGTGCAGGCCTGGGACGAGTAGATCAACCGCAATCTCGGAGGAGGACCAACATGTTCAGCGCCAGATGGCAGATCGACGCCAAGTTCGGGCATAAACAGACCGTGCTCGACCTGTTGAAGAAATGGGAACGGGAGATCGGCTCGCAGGTCGGCCTCGCCGACCTGAAGTTCCAGATCATGACGGGATCGATCGGCGCCCGGGAGGCAACGGTCGAGTCGCATCACCAGGTCGAGAGCCTGGCCCAGCTGGAGGCGATGTTCGCCAAGATCGGCAAGATCGACGCCCATGCCAAATGGGGCAAGGAGATGGAGCCCTACGTGGTGTCAGGCACCAGCCTGTGGAAGATCTATCGGATCGTCGAGTAGCGGTCTTCGCCCCGTTTACGGGGAGAAGATGCCGGCAGGCAGATGAGGGGCGGAGCTGACCGTCGCAAGTTTGTGCTGCCCCTCATCCGGCCCTTCGAGCCACCTTCTCCCCGCTCACGGGGAGAAGGGAAAATAGCCACGCCCGGCCTTACGCTATGGCTCCGGGCGTTCGTCGCTTCAATCGACAAATCGTTGTCGATTGATCGCCTTCGGCGACCGCTCCTCACCCATGTGCAACCATCACATGCCGCACGGCGGTGTAGTCCTCCAGCGCGTAGAGCGACATGTCCTTGCCATAGCCGGACTGTTTCAGCCCGCCATGCGGCATCTCGTTGGTCAGCATGAAGTGGGTGTTGATCCAGGTGCAGCCATATTGCAGCCGTGCAGCCGTCGCCATGGCGCGCGAGACGTCCTTGGTCCATACCGATGACGCCAGGCCGTAGTCACTGTCATTGGCCCAGTTCACCGCCTCGTCGACTTCGGTGAAACGGGTGATCGAGACGACTGGGCCGAAGACTTCGCGGCGTACGATCTCGTCCTCCTGCAAGGCGCCGGCAATGACGGTCGGCTGGTAGTAGAAGCCGGACCCCTCGCCCGGCTTGCCGCCGGTGGTGATCTCGATGTGCTTCAGTTCCGAGGCACGTTCGACGAAGCTCGACACGCGGTCGCGCTGGCGGCGCGAGATCAGCGGGCCGATCTCGTTCTCCGTGTCGTCCGGCTGGTTGTACTTGATGGTCGAAACAGCCGAGGAGAGATCGGCGACGAGCTTGTCGTAGATCTTCTTGCCAGCATAGATGCGGCAGGCCGCGGTGCAGTCCTGGCCGGCATTGTAGTAGCCGAAGGCGCGCAGGCCGTTGACGACGGCGCCAAGGTCGGCGTCGTCGAAGACAATGACCGGCGCCTTGCCACCAAGCTCGAGATGCGTGCGCTTGACCGATTTGGCGGCGGCCTGCAGCACCTTCTTGCCAGTGGCGACGTCACCGGTGATCGAGATCATGTTGACCTTGGGGTGGTTGATCAGCGTGTTGCCGACGCTGTCGCCGCGGCCGAGCACGACATTGACGACGCCTTCCGGCAGGACATCGGCCAGAATCTTCGCCAGTTTCAGTGCCGTCAACGGCGTCTGCTCCGACGGCTTGAAGACGACGGTGTTGCCGCCGGCGATCGCCGGCGCCAGCTTCCAGGCCATCATCATCAGCGGATAGTTCCAGGGCGCGATCGAAGCGACGATGCCGATCGGGTCGCGCCGCACCATCGAGGTGTGGCCAGGCAGATATTCGCCGGCCACAACGCCCGGCATGGAGCGGACAGCGCCGGCGAAGAAGCGGTAGCAGTCGACAATCGCCGGGATCTCGTCATTGAGCACGGCATTGATCGGCTTGCCGCAGTTCAATGCTTCGAGAGCGGCGAAGTCCTTGGCCTCGGCTTCGATGCGGTCGGCGACCTTCAAGAGGTAGCCGGAGCGCTGCGCCGGCGTGGTGCGCGACCACAAGACGAACGCTTGTTCGGCGGCAATGACTGCCGCCTCGATTTGCGCCTGGCTGGCCTCCGGCAGGTTGAGAATGGTCGCCCCTGTCTTCGGATTGAGGATCGGCTCCTCGGCTTCCGTGCCCTTCTCGAATTTCGAGCCGATCAGCATCTGGGTGTCCATGGAAGTCTCTCCCTTGAGATTATTTGCCCGAACCGGCGATCTGGTCACCGTCGCGGGTCAGGTAATAGGCAAACAGGATGGGCAGCAGCGTCACCAGCACGACGACCATGGCCACGACATTGGTGACCGGACGTTGGCGCGGACGGATCAATTCTTCCAGCATCCAGATCGGCACGGTCTGCTGCTGGCCGGCAGTGAAGGTGGTGACTATAACTTCGTCGAAAGACAAAGCGAAGGCGAGCATACCGCCGGCGAGCAGCGCGGTGGCGATGTTGGGCAGCACGACGTGGCGGAAGGTCTGAAAACCGTCGGCGCCAAGATCCATCGAGGCCTCGATCATCGAACCTGACGTGCGGCGGAAGCGGGCGACCGCGTTGTTGTAGACGACGACGACGCAGAAGGTGGCGTGGCCGAGCACGATCGTCCAGAACGAGAACGGGATCTCGGCCAGCGAAAACGCCGAGCGCAGCGCGATGCCGGTGATGATGCCGGGCAGCGCGATCGGGAGGATAACCAGCAGCGAGATGGTCTCACGGCCGAAGAACTTTGTCCGCGACACCGCCGCTGAACAGAGCGTGCCGAGGATCAGCGCGATCGCCGTCGAGATGGCGGCGACGCGCACCGACAGCGACAGCGCTTCCCAGACATCGGGCCGGTTCCAGGTGACGGCGAACCACTGCGTGGTCAGCCCAGGCGGCGGCCAGACGAAGCTCTTCTCCTCCGTGGTGAAGGCGTAGACGAAGATCAGCAGGATCGGCAGATGCAGGAACAGCAGGCCGCAAGCGGCTGATATCTTCAGCGAAAGAGGTGCGGACTGGCCACGATCAGAGCGCATCGAAGGCCCCCATGCGCTTGGCGCCCCAGAGGTAGAAACCCATGATGACGATGGGCACGACGGTGAAGGCGGCGGCGAGCGGGATGTTGCCGGCGGTACCTTGCTGCGAATAGACCGCCTGGCCGATGAACAGCCGCGACGTGCCGATGATCTGCGGGATGATGTAGTCGCCGAGCGTCAGCGAGAAGGTGAAGATCGAGCCGGCGACGATGCCGGGCAACGCCAGCGGAAACAGCACATTGCGGAAGGTCTGGCCGGGCGATGCGCCGAGATCGGACGAGGCCTCGACCAGATTGCCGGGCACGCGCTCGAGGGCTGCCTGAACCGGCAGGATCATGAACGGCAGCCAGACATAGACGAAGACGATGAAGGTGCCGGTGAACGACACCGACAACGAGTTGCCGCCGACGACCGGCAGCGACAGCCAGGCATCGAGCACCCACAACAGATGCAGCTTGGCCAGCAGCCAGGTCAAAATACCTTCCTTGGCCAGGATCAGCTTCCAGGCGTAGATCTTGACCAGGTAGCTCGACCACAGCGGCAGCATGACGCCGAGATAGAACAGCGCCTTCCAGCGCCCGCGCGCATAACGCGCCGCATAGTAGGCGATGGGGAAGGCGACGATGGCCGAGGCCAGCGTCACCAGAGCCGCCATCGTCACCGTGCGCAGGATGATGTCGAGATTGGCGGCTTGCAACAGGTCGCCGTAGGTCTTCAGCGTGAACTGACGGTTGATGAGGCCGGAATACTCGTCGATCGAGAAAAAGCTCTGCGCCAAAAGGGCGAACAGCGAGCCGATATAGACGATGCCGAGCCACAGCACCGGCGGCAAAAGCATGAGCAGGAGCAGGAGTTGCGGCCGGCGCCAGAACAGGTCCGACAGTGCGCCACGCATGCCGCCGCTGCCCGGCAGGATGGCGGGGGTCGTGGCGCGCGGCATGGTGGCGTCGAGGCTCATGCCGGCTCGTCCATCAGATGCAGGTGCTCGCGGTTGAAGGTGAGCACGACCGCCTCGCCTTCCGCCGGCAGGGCCGTGCCGGCCGGCACGATGGCGTGCAGCTTGAGCCCGTCGGCATCGAGCGCCAGCCTGGTGGTGGCGCCGAGATAATTGGTCGAGACGAGGCGCGCGGCGACACCTTCGCCGCTTGCGGCGCGGCCGACGCGGATGGATTCGGGGCGCAAGCTGCCCCAGCGATGCTGGCCGGAATAACGCTGGACGAAGTCCGGCGGCAGCACGTTGGAGGAACCGACGAAATCTGCGACGAAGCGCGTCTTCGGCCGCTGATAGATGTCCTCCGGAGTGCCGATCTGCATGATCCTGCCGTCGTTGAAGACGGCGACGCGGTCGGCCATCGACAGCGCCTCGCCCTGGTCGTGGGTGACGAAGACGAAGGTGATGCCGAGCGCCTTCTGCAGCGATTTCAGCTCTTCCTGCATGTTTTCGCGCAATTTGAGGTCGAGCGCGCCCAGCGGCTCGTCGAGCAACAGCACCTTGGGCTGGTTGACCAGCGCGCGGGCGAGCGCGACGCGCTGGCGCTGGCCGCCGGACAACTGGCCGGGGCGGCGGGCGCCATAGCCGGGCAGCCGCACCAGCGACAGCGCTTCCTCAGCTGCCTTGTGCCGCCCGGCCTTGCCGACGCCCTTGACCATCAGCCCATAGGCGACGTTGTCGAGCACATTGAGATGCGGGAACAGCGCATAGTCCTGGAACACGGTGTTGACGTTGCGGCGATAGGGCGGCACGCCCTCGGCGCGTTCGCCGAAAATCGAGATCGAGCCCGCTGTCGGCTGCTCGAAACCGGCGATCAGGCGCAGGCATGTCGTCTTGCCCGAGCCGGACGGCCCGAGCATGGCGAAGAACTCGCCCGGCGCAATGTCGAGATCGACCGCGTCGACAGCGCGAACGCTGCCGAAATGGCGCGAGACTTTCTGGAAGGAGACGGCTGATGTCATGGGCTGTCAGTCTGTTGCCGGGTCAAACAAGGACGAGTTCACGCACCGCTTCACCTCCCCCTCGATGGGGGAGGTCGCGGCGAAGCCGCGGGTGGGGGTGGTGGCGCGGAACTATCGGACAGCCCCCACCCCGACGCTGCGCGTCGACCCTCCCCACAAGGGGGAGGGTGAAGAAAATCACCGTCCGCCGATGACGCCGATATAGTCCGACACCCAGCGGTAATACGGCACGCACTGGTCGTTCTGGGTGACGCATTTCGAGACCGGCGTCTTCCAGAACTTGATCTTGTCGAAATTGTCGTAGCCGTTGGTCTTGCAGCCTTCCTCGCCGAGCAGTTCGTTGCCCTTGCAGGCGGCGGGCACGACCGGCAGCGATCCGAACCAGGCCGAGACATCGCCCTGCACCTTCGGTGACAGCGAATGTTCGAGCCACATATAGGCGCAGTTCGGATGCGCCGCGTCGGCTTCCATCATGGTGGTGTCGGCCCAGCCGGTGACGCCCTCTTCCGGCACGGTCGAGGCAACCGGCTTCTTTGCTGCAACCAGCGTGTTGACCTGATACGGCCACGAGCCCGAGGCGACGACGCCTTCGTTCTGGAAATCGTCGACCTGGATGGCGGCGTCATGCCAGTAGCGGCCGACCAGGGTGCGCTGGACGCGCAGCAGGTCGAGCGCTGCCTTGTACTGGTCCTCGTTCAACTCGTAGGGATCCTTGATGCCGAGTTCCGGCTTGTGGAACATCAGATAGTTGGCAGCGTCAGCGATGTGGATCGGTCCATCATAAGCCTGGACGCGGCCCTTGTTTGACTTGCCGTCCGGCAGCTTCATCTCCTCGAAGACGACGTTCCAGCTCTTGGGCGCTTCCTTGAACACTTCGGTGTTGTACATCAGGATGTTGGGGCCCCACTGATAGGGAACGCCGTAATGGACCTTGTCGACGGTGAACCAGGGCGCGTCCTTGAGGCGATCGTCGACCGCCTTCCAGCTCGGAATGAGATCGGTGTTGATCGGCTGCACGCGCTTGCCGGCAACCAGGCGCAGCGAGGCATCGCCCGAAGCCGTGACGAGGTCGAAGCCGCCCTCGTTCATCAGCGAGACCATCTCGTCCGACGTGTTGGCGGTCTTGACGTTGACCTTGCAGCCGCTCTCCTTCTCGAAGGCAGTGACCCAGTCATAACCCTTGTCGGTCTCGCCGCGCTCGATATAGCCAGGCCAGGCAACGATGTTGACCTGGCCCTCGCCCTTGCCGAGTTCCTTGACCTGGGCGATGGCCTGACCCGAGAAGGTCAGCGCGACGGTCAGCGCAGTGCACGACTTCAGGAATGAATTCATCATCGATCTCCCATTTTGGCGCATGATCCCCGAAACCGCTCCGGTTTTCGCCAGATCACGCGCGGACTGTAAAACTGCCGGTTCGTCCTGTGGACTTGATGCCGCTCTTGTGGCGGCTTGGTCCCTGGAACGGAACGTGCTTGGAAAATTCCGGTTTCGCAAATTCATTTATCAGAAAGGCGATATCGGTTTTTCCGATAGATTGACACTCTTCAATCAGGGACGCTGGCGGACCGTCCGCTGCGACTGGGCAAGGCCGATAAAATCGCGCGCCGCCTGCGGAAGGCCGGAGCCGCGACGCCAGACCATGCCGACCTGCACCACCGGCAAGGAGCCCGAAATATCGCGCGATTCGATGCGGTCGCCTTCCAGCGACCATGGCCGGTAGACGAGGTCGGGCAAAAGCGCCACGCCGGCGCCGGTGGCGACCAGGCTGCGCACGGCTTCGACCGAGCGGGTGCGGAAGGCGACGTGCGGCTTGGCGCCGATCGCCGTCAGCAGTTTTCCCGTGTTCTCCTCGATCTCGTCGACGGTCAGCATGATCAGCGGCTCGCCGGCAATGTCGCCAATGCTGATGATGTCGGCGCTGGCGAGCGGATGGCCGAGCGGCAGCCACAGGCGGTAGGCCGAGACCTCGAGGATTTCCGACTGCAGCGCGGTGCGGTCACGCAGGTTCGAGGTGACCATGACGGCAATGTCCAGCTTGCCGCCGATCAGGAGATGTTCAAGATAATCGCCATTGTCCTCGATGGCCGAGACCTCGACGCCCGGATAGGCGCGGCGGTAGCGGGCAAGCAGATCCGACAGGACATAGCCGGCGACCAAAGACGTGACGCCGAGTTGCAGCCGTCCACCCACCACCGCCTGCTCGCCGAAAAAGAGCGGCGGGCGTCGGACACGTCGGCGAGGATCTTGGTCGCGTGGCGAAGGAACTGATGGCCTTTGTGGGTAATGTTGAGGCCGCGCGGATGGCGTTCGAAGAGTTCGACGCCGAGATCACTTTCAAGTTCCTTGATCGCTTCGGTGACCGAGGATTGCGAAATCGAGAGGTTCTGTGCCGCGCCCGACACCGTGCCTTGCTCGGCGACGGCGATGAAGAACTGCAACTGGCGGATGGTGAAGGCCATGGCCGGACTAAACACCGGCGGACAAGCGAAGGAAAGCCGATGGCGGAGCTTATCCCATGACTGGTGCTGTGCGCTCAGCCGAGCATCAGCCTGATGCGCCGCCGGCATGCGGGACCATAGCGCAGCGCCAGCATGAAGGCCGTCTCCAGCCCCACCACGATGACAATGATGCGGAAGCCCACCGTGAAGGTATCCTGGCCACTGCCTTGCAAGAGATGGCCGGTCACGAGAAAGCCGAAGTTCCACAGCGTAGCGCCGAGCAGCGTCGCGGCCGCGAAGGGCAGAGCGGGCAAGCAAAGCGCACCGGCCGCTATCGGCAGGTAATTGCGCACGGTCGGGATGAACTGCGCCAGCAAGGACACTCGGACATGATTGCGCCGGTAGGCCTGGCCAAGCCTGCGGTAGGTCGCGGGGCGCAGGAAGACATATCTGCCGGCACGTTCGATCAGCCTGTCGGCACGGTCAAATCCGATCCGGCGGCCGACCCCATACCAGACAAGGCAGCCGGAAAAGGAGGCAAGCGTCGTCACAGCCAGCAGGATCGCCAGTGTGGACACATCCGGCGCAGCCGTCATGCCGAGGAACAGCAGCAGCACATGCGAGGGTGGAACCGGGAGGATTTTCTCGGTGAAGGCAAGGCAGAAGACGCCGAACAGGCCGAAGCCGAGAATGGCCGACAATGGACCTGTCATGGGAACTGTCATGGGAACTGTCATGCGAAGCGCCAATCATAGATTCCCAGCGTCTTGATCCTGGCGACGCGATAAACCGTCGCCGGCGGGAAATTGCGAAAGGTATGACCGACCCGCGTGACCTCGAGATCGAGCCGGTCGAGCAGCGACTGGTCGAACGGGCAGCGTCGGCCGAGGGTGAACTGATAGAGCGCCCCGCCCGGGCGCAGGTTTGCGAAAACGCCTTCGAGAATGGCAAGCGTCTTGCGCGGCGAAATCAGGCGGAAGGGCAACCCGCTGACGGCGGCACCGACCACGGGACTCTGGAATAGCGATAGATGTCGCAGACCGACGGCATCCATTTCGACAATACGGGCGGCGGGAAAGCGCCGCATGAGCAGTGCCGCAAAATCCGGATCGGATTCGATCAACGTCAGATCCTCTTCCCTCACCCCGCGTGACAGCAGCGCCCGTGTGAACGGACCTGTTCCGGGACCAAGCTCCAACACGGGGCCAGTCTCGGGACCGATGTCGCGCGTCATCAAGGCCGCCAGGCTGGAACTGGACGGCGTGACGGAGCCGACCCTGAACGGTGCCACGGTCCACGCCATGAGAAAAGACAGAGCGTCATTTGCAGACATAAACAACCTCAATTCCGGACGACAGCACACCAATCAGTTTGGTGTGGCGTTTGATTTCGTTTCAGCGCCGGACCCGAACCTGTTGCTGCATATCCGGGCCCGACGCCTTGACGTCGGCATGGGCGGTTCCTGCCGACCGGCGCTGTTTGCCGGGCCTGGATTGCATAGACATTGCGCACATCGCTGGCGCAAAGAAAGAACTTGCCGGCCCCGGTCCATTCGGCTTTGCCATGTCTACGCAATGTTGGCGCGGTAGCGCCCGAAGCGATGTGATTACCTGGGGAGTGTGGATGCGTATCTTGCTGGTCGAGGACGAGCCCGAAATGGTCTCGGCGCTGCGTGCGGCGCTGAAACGTCACGACATGGTGGTCGATCACGCCGGCACATTGCTGGAGGCGGAGGGCTTCGTTGCCATCGACAGCTACGACGCCATCCTGCTCGACCGCCAGTTGCCTGACGGCGACGGGCTGTCGCTGGTCCCGAGACTGCGCGCGGCGAAGAACACGACGCCCGTTCTGGTGCTGACGGCGAAGGGCGAAACGTCTGACAAGGTCGATGGGCTGGACATGGGCGCGGACGACTATCTGGCAAAGCCGTTCGCCTTCGAGGAATTGCTGGCCCGCTTGCGCGCGCTGCTCAGGCGGCCGGCGCCGATGCAGTCGCAATTCATCCGCGCCGGCGATCTGGTGCTCGATGTCGGACATCGCGAGGCTGCAATCCGCGGCGAGCCGCTCAGCCTGCCGCGGCGCGAACTCCTGGTGCTGGAGGCGCTGATGCGGCGCACCGGCCGCATGGTGCAGCGCGAGGCGTTGATGGAAGCGGTGTTTGGCCTCGACGACGAGATCCAGTCCAACGCGCTCGACACCCATGTGTCACGCCTGCGCCGCAAGCTGGCCGACGCCGATGCCGGGGTGACGATCAACGGCATTCGCGGCGTCGGCTATCTCCTGCGCGAAACGACATGAGCACCGAACGATGAGTATCAAACGCCCGCGTTCGCTCAAATGGAGCCTGGTGCTGCGCATCGCCTTGCTGCAATGCGCGATGCTGACGCTGATCATTGTCGGCATTCTCGGCGTCTTGCTCGCCACCGGCCTCATCCCGCACGACTATGAGGACGGCACGATGGATGTGCTGGCGGATGCGGTGGCGCGTGACGCTGGCGGCAAGCTTGTCCTGCGCGAGACCTCGGATCTGACGAAGCTGCGATCCGAGGTCCCCGACCTCTGGTTCATCATCCGCGACAAGCAGGGGCAGCGGCTGCAGGAGGGCACGGTGCCGGTCGTCTTCCAGCCTTTCGCCGGGCTGCTGGACACCATCAGCGATGCGCGTATCGACCATACAATCGGGCAAAGCGCGCCGCCGGAGGGGAAGATCCGCTGGACCGATACCGCGGCCGGCAGCGTCCAGATCTTCACCGGCACCAAGGGCGGGCTTTCGCTGCTGCGCCTGCTCGGACAGGCGCCGCAGTTCTTCCTGCAGGGCATATTGCCGCTCGCCGGACTGATGGCGCTGGCCACGCTGTTTGCGACGCCCTGGGTGGTGCGCGGCGCGCTGTCGGGCCTTGGCCATGCGGCCGCCGAGGCCGAACGCATCGACATCGATCAACGCGGCGTGCAGCTGCCGCTAAAGGACGTACCGATGGAGGTGACGCCGCTGGTGAAGGCGGTGAACGCCGCCCTTGCGCGGCTCGACAAAGGCTATGAGCGCCACAAGCGTTTCCTGACCGACGCCGCCCATGAGTTGAGGACACCGGTCGCCATCCTCAACACACGCCTGGCCTCGCTGCCGGCAACACCCGAGCGGGCACGGCTGCTGCAGGATGCAGCACGGCTTTCGACGCTGACCGACCAGTTGCTCGACCTGCAACGCCTCGACCGGCAAGCCGCATCCTTTGAGACGGTCGACCTGGTGGCAATCGCGCGCGGCGTCATCGTCGACCTCGCGCCGATGGCCTTCTCGGCCGGGTACGAGATGTCGTTCGAGCCGGAACGGGAAACGGTTGTCGCCAGCGGCGATCGCACCGCGATCGAACGTGCCGTGACCAACATCGTCCAGAACGCCATCGAGCATGGCGGCCGCGCGGGCAAGATCACCGTCGGCGTCACAGCGCCTGCCGTCATCGAGGTGCGGGACGAAGGCGACGGCGTGCCGCCAGCCGAGCGCGAACGCATCTTCGAGCCCTTCTATCGGCTGCGTCCCCAGGATCATGGCGCCGGGCTCGGCCTCAACCTGGTGCAGGAAATCATGCAACTGCATGGCGGGCGCATCGAGATTCTCGACAGCAAGCCAAGCGGCGCCTGCTTCAGGATGAGTTTTCGCGCCTTGCCGAGATAGGAATTCGCTAATCAATGGTGTTCGGCTCAAAATCCGGCTTCGCCGCCGGCAATGCTGAGCCGCGCACCGGCCTGTGCCAGAGCGGCGGCGATGTCATGCGGCGGCGAGCGGTCGGTGGCGAGTTCGGAAAAGCCATCGAAGCCGCAGACCTGGACAAGGCCCTGGCGGCCGAATTTGGTGTGGTCGGTGATGACAAGCGAGCGCTGGCCGCGCGACAGCACCATGCGGGCGAACTCGGCCTCTTCCAGATCATAGTCCATGACACCCGTCACCGCATCGACGGCGCCGGTGGAGATGATGGCGTGGCTGACCGAGAAGCGGCTGACGAACTCGATGGCCGAGGTGCCGAACGCTGCGCCGGAATCGCTGCGCAGTTCGCCGCCGGCCATATAGACCTTGTTGCCGTTGATGGTGGCCAGCGTGCGGGCGATGTCAGACGAATTGGTGACGACCGTCAGGCGCCGGTGGCCGAGCAGTTCCCGCGCCAGGAACGAGGTCGTGGTGCCGGTGTCGAGCATGACCGATTCGCCGTCGCGGATGGTGGCGGCAACCATGCGGGCAATGACGCGCTTGGCGTCGGCATTCTCGCGCATGCGCCGTTCGAACGGCGCTTCGCCGATCATCGATGGCAGGCCGATGGCGCCATGCATCTTCAGAACCGAGCCATCACTGGTGAGCGGCTTGACGTCGCGGCGCACGGTTTCCAGCGAAACACCCAGCCGGTCGGCCAGACTGGCGATGGTGACGGTTCCCTCTTCCTGCAGCAGCCGCAGTATTTCGCCGTGGCGTTTGGAATGGGCCATTTGGTTTTCCCGGACTTAGGCTTTTGACCGGTTCTAAGGTAATTCGAGTGCTTTTAAAGGGATCTCCCTTGCTTTCGGGCAAAACACCCAAAAAAAGTCACATGTTTTTGTTGACAACCGAGCAACCCTGGCGTGAAATCCAGACATCAACAGGGGTTCGGAGCTGCAAACGGGAGGGCGATGGCAGAGCCGCAACTCACTGACCAGGCCGTCTTGAACGTGCCTGTCACAAGGAATCTAGAGATCCGCGGGGGCGGATGCCGGGATCAGAAACCTGGCCAAGGGGCTCGTCGGTGCGGTGCGGGATACCAATCCTGGCGTCCCGCACCGACGAGATTATTTGCGGTTCTCCCCGCCGTCGTTGCGCTGTCCATGGCGCGTTGTCGAAGCCCAGCAAACCAGGCCAGCAAACCAGGGATGATTCCGTGATTGCCGAAGACCGCATCCGCGCCCTGCCCTGCTGGACCGGCGCCATCGAGATCGCCCCCCTGCCCGGCGGCCTGAGCAACGCCAATTATGTGGTCAGCGACGCTGCCGGACGGCATGTCGTGCGCTTCGGCCAAGACTATCCCTTCCACCATGTCTTCCGCGAGCGCGAGGTGATGACCGCGCGAGCGGCCCACGCCGCCGGTTTCGCACCGGCTGTCCATTATGCCGAACCGGGCATCATGGTGACGGCGTTCCTCGGCGCCAGGACCTATCTGGCCGAGGACGTGCGCGCCAATCTTGGCCGCGTCGCGGCGCTGATGCGCGGCTTCCACCGCGAGATGCCCAACCATATTTCCGGCGCCGGCTTCATGTTCTGGGTGTTCCACGTCATCCGCGACTATGCACGCACGCTTGAAGAGGGCGGCAGCCGCAAGCGCAGCGACTTGCCGCGTCTTTTGACGCTGGCCGACGAATTGGAGCGGGCGCAGAAACTGCTGCCGATCGTCTTTGGCCACAATGATCTTTTGCCGGCCAATATCCTCGACGACGGCAGCAGGCTGTGGCTGATCGATTTCGAATATGCCGGCTTCAACACGGCGATGTTCGACCTTGCCGGCGTCGCCTCCAACGCCGGCATGAGCGATGCGGAATCCTTCGCCTTCCTGACCGCCTATTTCATGAAAGAACCGGACGAGGCGATCCGCCGCTCGCATGCCGCCATGCAATGCGCCTCGCTGTTGCGCGAGGCAATGTGGAGCATGGTGTCGGAACTCTATCTCGACGCACCCGGCATCGACTACGTCGCCTACACCGAGGAAAACCTGGTGCGGCTCGACGCGGCGCTGGAAAACTACCGGACGAAATACGGGATCCTGAAATCATGACCTTGCCTAGCCAGGCCGCGGTTGTCGTCATCGGCGGCGGCATTATCGGCTGTTCGACGGCCTATCATCTGGCGCGCGACCACAAGGCCGACGTCGTGCTGCTCGAACAGGGCAAGCTAACCTCCGGCTCGACCTGGCATGCCGCCGGCCTGGTCGGGCAATTGCGCTCGTCTGCCTCGATCACCCGCGTGCTCAAATACTCTGTCGACCTCTACAAGGGGCTGGAGGCCGAAACCGGCCTTGCCACCGGCTGGAAGATGACCGGCTGCCTGCGGCTTGCCACCAATGCCGACCGCTGGACGGAGTACAAGAGGCTGGCGACGACGGCGAAAAGCTTCGGCATGGACATGCATCTTTTGTCCCCGGCCGAGGTCAAGGCGATGTGGCCGCTGATGGAAACCGGCGATCTCGTCGGCGCCTCCTGGCTGCCGACCGACGGCCAGGCCAGCCCCTCCGACATCACCCAGTCGCTGGCCAAAGGCGCGCGCATGCACGGCGCGAAGCTGTATGAGGATGTCCGCGTCACCGGCTTCGAGATGAAGAACGGCCGCATCACGGCGGTGAAGACCAAGCAGGGCGACATCGCTTGCGACAAGGTGGTGAACTGCGCCGGACAATGGGCACGGCAGGTCGGCGACATGGCCGGCATCAACGTGCCGCTGCAGCCGGTCAAGCACCAATACATCATCACCGAGAAGATCGATGGCACTGGCGACCGACGCGCCGACGCTGCGCGACCCGGACCGGCGCACCTATTTCAAGGAGGAAGTCGGCGGGCTGGTGATGGGCGGCTATGAGCCGAACCCGCAGGCGTGGACGACCGGTCTGCCCGGTGGCGACGTGCCAAACGAATGGGAATTCCGGCTGTTCGACGACGATTACGACCATTTCGAGCAGCACATGACACAGGCGATCGCGCGGGTGCCGGCGCTGGAGACCGTCGGCGTCAAGCAGATGATCAACGGGCCGGAAAGCTTTACTCCGGACGGCAATTTCATCCTCGGCACGGCGCCCGAATGCGCCAACATGTTCGTCGGCGCCGGCTTCAACGCCTTCGGCATCGCGTCGGGCGGCGGCGCCGGCTGGGTGCTGGCGCAGTGGGTGGTCGATGGTGAAGCGCCGCTTGACTTGTGGGTGGTCGACATCAGGCGCTTTTCCAACCTGCACCGCGACCGGCAATGGGTGCGCGAACGCACACTGGAAGCCTATGGCAAGCATTACACGATCGGCTTCCCGCACGAGGAGTATGCCTCAGGCCGGCCGCGCATCGTCTCGCCGCTTTACGACAGGCTGAAGCAGCAGCGCGCCGTGTTCGGCTCCAAGCTCGGCTGGGAGCGGCCGAACTGGTTCGCACCCGAAGGCGTCGAGCCGCACGACATCTATTCGATGGGTCGGCAGAACTGGTTCGCGGCGGTCGGCGACGAGCATCGGCATGTGCGCGAGCATGTCGGCATCTTCGACCAGTCGTCCTTCGCCAAATACGAATTGAGCGGGCCCGACGCGGCCAAGGCGCTGGACTGGATCTGCGCCAACGATGTCAGCAAGCCGGTCGGCAGGCTGACCTATACGCAGCTTCTCAACACGCGCGGCGGCATCGAGGCCGACCTAACCGTGGCGCGGCTGGCCGAGGACAAATTCTACATCGTCACCGGCACCGGCTTCCGCACGCATGATGCCTCATGGATCAGCGACCATATCGGCGAAGGCCTCGATGCCGGGCTGACCGACGTCACCGAGGATTTCGGCACGCTGTCGTTGATGGGTCCGCGCGCTCGCGATGTGCTTTCCGATGTGACCGATGCCGATGTCTCGAACGCCGGCTTCCCGTTCGGCCATGTCCGCGAGATCACCATCGCCGGCCACATGGTCCGGGCGCTGCGCGTCACCTATGTCGGCGAACTCGGCTGGGAGCTGCATGTGCCGATCGCGGCCACCGGCGAAGTCTTCGACGCGCTGATGGCGGCGGGCAGGCAGCACGGCATCCGACCGGTCGGCTACCGGGCGCTGGAATCGCTGCGGCTGGAAAAGGGCTATCGCGCCTGGGGTTCCGACATCACACCCAACGATGCGCCGCAGGAGGCCGGGCTCGGCTGGGCGGTCAAGCTGCGCAAAAACACCGATTTCGTCGGACGGCGCGCTCTCGAGAAGGTTGGCGGCACGCCGTTGAAGAAGCGCTTTGCCGGCTTCACGGTCGATAGCCCGGAGATCGTGCTGCTTGGCCGCGAGACCATCCTGCGCAATGGCGAGCCGGTCGGTTATCTCACAAGCGGTGGCTATGGCTACACGCTGGGCAGGAACATCGGCTATGGCTATGTGCGCAACGCTGACGGGGTGAGCGACGATTTTCTCGCCTCGGGCGACTATGAGCTGGTGGTCGCGATGGAGCGGACGCCGGCCAAAATCCATCTCGAGCCGATGTACGATCCGGCCGCTGAGAGGGTGAAAGCCTAATTCACCCGCAGGGCGAGACCGCGGCTGGGCACGGTGTCTGCCTCGCCCGGCATGGATACGTAGGGGCGAGTCTCCTCGGCGCGGGTGACGCTGCCTTGTGCTTCGAGCTCTGCGATGCGTGCGGCAAAACCGGCCTCCCACAGCGTGTTCTTGACCGTCAGCACGATCACCCCGCCCGGCCGGCAAATGCGGATCAGTTCGTCCAGCCCTTCGACGCCGACATGGCCCGAGGTGAAGACGCCGGCCGAGATGATCCCGGCATAGGCATTACTTGCAAAGGGCAATGGCCCGCCCATCGCCAGGCAATGCAGCGCGGAATAGACGCCCTTGCGGGCGGCCTGATCCAGCATGCCTTGCGAGATGTCCAGCGCCTCGACTTGCGGATAGCCGGTAATATCAAGCCATTCGCCGATGAGCCCGGTGCCTGCGCCGGCATCGAGCAACGGTGCCGCGCCCCGCTGCAAATGGCGGGCGAGCAAAGCAAGGCAGATCGTCGGATGACGATAGCCGGCGGCCGACATGTCTGCGTCGTAGGTCTGCGACCAACGATCATAGAGGGCGGCCACTTCCTCTGGCCGCTTCGCCGCGTAGGCTGCGCTGAGCGCGCCCAGGTGTTTGCCGTCCGTCATCGCTGCTTTGTCGCCTGATCGAGTTGCCTTCGATCCGATGATAGCCAAACGGCGAAAATTGTGGAACCGTTGCGGCGAGAAATAACGGCGTGGGGGCGCGGGCATGGTGACAGACGAGGCGCGGGCAAAACTGGCCGCCATTCCGATGCTGGCCGGCTACACCGGGCCACTGGACCGGCTCGGCGGCCTCACCAACCTCGTTTTCAGGGCCGGCGATCTCTGCCTGCGCATTCCGGGCAAAGGCACCGAGGAATACATCAACCGCGCCAACGAAACGGTGGCGGCGCGCGAGGCGGCTAAAGCCGGCGTGAGCCCCGAAGTGCTGCATGCCGATGCCGATACCGGCGTGATGGTGACCCGCTTCATCGCCGGCGCCGTGACGATGTCGCCGGAAAAATTTAAGGAGAGGCCGGGCAGTCCGGCCCGCGCCGGCGAAGCCTTCCGCAAGCTGCACAATTCCGGCGCCGTGTTCCCCTTCCGCTTCGAACTGTTCGCGATGATCGACGACTATCTCAAGGTACTGTCGACCAAGGACGTCACCCTGCCCGCCGGCTATCACGACGTGGTGCGCGAGGCCGACAGCGTGCGCTCGGCGCTGGCCGCCCATCCGCTGCCGCTCGTCGCCTGCCATTGCGACCCGCTGTGCGAGAATTTTCTCGATACGGGCGAGCGGATGTGGATCGTCGACTGGGAATATTCGGGGATGAACGACCCGCTCTGGGATCTCGGCGACCTCAGCGTGGAAGGCAAATTCGACGCCGCGCAGGATGAGGAGATGATGCGTGCCTATTTCGGCGGCGAGGCGCGGCCGTCCGAGCGCGGCCGGGTCGTCATCTACAAGGCAATGTGCGACCTGTTGTGGACGCTATGGGGATTGATCCAGCTCGCCAACAACAACCCGGTCGACGATTTCCGCGCCTATGCCGACGGCCGCTTCGCCCGCTGCAAGGCACTGATGGAGACGCCGGAGTTTTCCCGGCATCTGGCGGCTGTGCGTTTGGGGTAGAGCAATTCCATGTGACAGCGGCTTTGGCGTTCCCGCGATTCTATCAGGCGCCCAAATGCCTGTTGTCGCGTCTACCTGAAAACCCTCTCTATTTCACTCAACGTCACTGTATCGTCAGACTTTTTGCAATACCAAATGATCAGCGCGATGGTACCGATGGGAAACAATCCCACCAGGAGCTGATGCCAACCGCTTCGGTTGATGTCATGCAGCCGGCGGGTGGTCATGGCCAGTGTCGGCAGAAGGGCGGCCAGATTCCATATCGATGAGATAATTTCATTCTTCACAACGGCATCAACTATGATGAGAATGACGCCGACAATGAAAAGGAAGAGGTAGGAATACCAGAACTCCGAGCGACTGGCCCTGCCGGAAAAATTCACATAATTTCGAAAGAAACTTGAAACGGCTTCACTAAAACTCATCGGAGGCGGCATTTCTCCGAAACGATTGCCGCCAGCTGGCGCTGCTCTTAGAACAAACACCAATGGCAAGCCGATCAGTACCAAAACGATCAGCCAATGCCATATAGAGAAACTACCCATTATCCCCCCTCTATCGCAATTCTCTTGAGATATTGATCTTGCCTCTTCCGGCCAAGAATCAATCCCGTATTGCGCCCGGAAGGCAACGTACACAGCAAAATATCGATGTAAACACCGGACTTTCTGACCGGAAACTCAAACAACTCCGGATGATACCCTTCAGCTGCCAAACGCATCGCTTCGAAACGGCACCGTGTGACGTGCCGTATGCTTTGTTTGGCTGCAATCGCAGACGGAAAGCCGTTTCACACTTTCCTGTAACCGCTTAGTTCACGCCCTTCGGCACGTTTTCGGGCGGCACCGTGGTGTCAACCACCTTCTGGCGGTGGAAGATGAACAGGCCGGCCAGGACGATGATGCCGGAGCCGATCAGGATGCGCGTACTGGGAATGTCGCCGAAGAACACCAGCCCGAACACCACGGCCCATAGCAGCAGCGTGTAGTGCAGCGGCGCCAGCGTCGAGGCCGGGGCGAGTTTGAGCGCCCGCGTGATCATCAGATGGGCGCTGCAGGAGACGATGCCGAGCAGCAGCATGGCGCCGAGATCGAGTGCCGAAGGCGTCTGCCAGGCGCCGATGGTCAGCACGCCGCCCACCAGCAGCGTGCCAATCGTCTGCCATGTCACCAGATTGGTGTCGCTGGTGCCGCGCAGCCGCCGGTTGAGGATGATGGCGAAGGCAAAGGCGAGACTGCCAACGAGCGCGAAGCTCGACGACAGCGAGAATGCCGCCGAGGAAGGCTTCAGCATGATCACCACGCCGCAGAAGCCGAGCAGGATCGCCACCCAGCGGCGCCAGCCGACCTTTTCGCCAAGCAGGAAATGCGACAGCGCCGCCACATAGATCGGGCCGGCCATGTAGAAGCTCATCACATCGGCAAGCGGCAGATAGACGACGGCCGCGTAGAACAAAGCGGTGTCCAGCGTCGTCGCCACCACGCGCAGGATCTGCAGCCCGGGCCGCTCCATCTGGAACAGCCTGCCGGCGCCCTGGTTGGCGATCATCGGGCCGAGCACGATAAAGGCGCCAATCGAGCGGATCAGCACGACCTGGCCGACGGAGAAGCTGGCGACCAGCCACTTGCCCATCGCATCGTTCAGCGCAAACAGGAAGTCGCCGGCCAGCATCAGCAGGATGCCGGCCAGAAGCACGTTCCTGATTGTGGAATTCTGCGCCACGGGTTGCATCATGCCGATCCCGATTCCTCCCTTGCGTAAGCCGCGTCCTAAACGGAAGCGGCCGCCTTTACGAGGAGAAATCCCGAAATCGGCAAGGCCAGCGCCGGGAATCGGCTGTATCTAGGTGGTTCTGTGCCTGCGGTTGACCTGTGCCGGCCTGCCAGGCAGGGAAAGCCTGGTATCCTGCCTCGTCCGTTCCGCCACCACCTTGCCCTTGGCGATGACGCAGATGCGCTCGGCGCGCAGGCGCAGGGCCTCGATCGGATTGCCGGCGTCGAGGATGACAAGGCTGGCGCGCTTGCCGACAGCCAGGCCAAGATGATCCAACCCCATGATGGCGGCGTTGACGTTGGTGACCATGTCGAAGCAGCGCGCCATGTCGGCCGGGCTCGACATCTGGGCAACGTGCAGGCCCATGAAGGCGACGTCGAGCATGTCGGCGGTGCCCAGCGAATACCAGGGATCGAGCACGCAATCCTGGCCCCAGCCGACGCGGATGCCGAGCGCCTGCATCTCCTTGACCCGGGTCATGCCACGCCGCTTCGGGAAGCTGTCGTGGCGGCCTTGCAGCATGATGTTGATCAGCGGATTGGGGATGGCGGAGACGCCGGCCTCGGCGATCAGCGGCAGCAGCTTCGAGACATAGTAATTGTCCATCGAGTGCATGGAAGTGAGATGCGATCCGGCTGCCCTTCCTTGCAGGCCCAGGCGCTGCGTTTCATAGGCCAGTTGCTCGATGTGGCGTGTCAACGGGTCGTCGGTCTCGTCGCAATGCAGGTCGACCATCAGGCCACGTTCTGCCGCGATCTCGCAAAGCTCGGTCACCGAGCGCGTGCCATCGGCCATGGTGCGCTCGAAATGCGGGATGCCGCCGACGACATCGACGCCCATGTCCAGCGCGCGAATGGTGTTTTCACGCGCCTTCGGTGAGCGGTAGAAACCGTCCTGCGGGAAAGCCACGAGCTGCAGGTCGATATAGGGTGCGATCGTCTTCTTGACGTCGAGCAGCGCCTCGACCGCCAGCAAACGGTCATCGCAGACATCGACATGGGTGCGGATGGCGAGCAGGCCCATCGACACCGCCCAGTCGCAATAGGCGAGCGCGCGGTCGCGCACCGCCTCATGCGTCAAAAGCGGCTTCAGTTCACCCCATAGCGCAATGCCTTCGAGCAGCGTGCCCGAGGCGTTGATGCGCGGAATGCCATAGGACAGCGTTGCATCCATGTGGAAATGCGGATCGACCAAGGGCGGCGAGACCAGATTGCCGCTTGCATCGACCTCGGTCCGCGCGGAACCCTGCAGTTTGGGCTCGATCGCCGCGATCGTCTCGCCGCTGATGCCGATATCGGCAATCCTGCCATCCGGCAGCGTGCCGCCACGAACGATAAGGTCGAAATCCATCTGTCGTCATCCCTGCAGAATCACTTTTCCATCGTGTCCCAAAAGACAGCATGCCGCAGCGGTTTCTTTCCAGACGCCGCTGACGGTTCCATCCGGGGACAACTCCCTCTATAAGCCGCGTTCGTCATTCCGCTATCAAGGATCAGCCTGTGTTTCGTTTCTTCCGCTCGACGGAAAACCAGCGCCTCGTGGCGAGGCTGGTCAGGGAATCCTTCCGACAGCATATGTTCGGATATGCCGCGGCAATCGTGTCGATGCTTGTGGTGGCTGCTACGACCGGCGCCAGCGCCTGGATTCTCAAAGCGATCACCGACGAATTCGTGGTCTTCAAGCGAACGGACCGCGTCAACCTGATTGCGGCGGGGGTCGCCGGGATTTTTATCCTCAAGGGCGTCGCCAACTTCATCCAGGCCTATTCCATGAGCCGGGTCGGCAACGCCATCATCGCCGACCGGCAACGCAAGATCTATGATCGCATCCTGTCGCAAGGCATCGAATTCTACCATTCGACCTCGTCGTCCGATCTGATCACCCGCATGACCAACAATGCCCAGGCGGCGCGCAACGTGCTCGACCTGATCGTCACCTCCTATGTGCGCGACTTGGTGTCGCTGATTGTCTTGGTAGGGGTCATGGTCTGGCAGCAGCCTGCCCTGTCGCTGATCTGCTTCGTCATCGGGCCGGTCGCTATATATGGCGTCAACCGCATACTGAAGCGCGTGCGCAAGATTGCCGCGATGGAGTTTCGCTCGGTCGGCCAGATCATTCAGGTCATGCAGGAAACGGCGATCGGCGTGCGCGTCGTCAAATCCTTCAACCTCGAAGGCGCAATGCGCAAGCGCATGTATAAGGCAGTATCCGACGTCGAGACCCGCGCCAACAACATCGCGACGCTGGAGGCAGCGACAAGCCCGGTGATGGAGACGCTGGCCGGGCTGGCAATTTCCGGGGCCGTCTTCGTCAGCGGCTTCCTGGTCCTGCGGGGTGGCCAGATGCCGGGAAATATCATGGCCTTCATCGGGGCGCTCCTGTTTGCCTATGAGCCGGCAAAGCGCCTTGCGCGCGTGCGCATCTCGCTGGAAAGCGGCATCGTCGGCGTGCGCATGATGTTCGAGCTCGCCGACCAGCCGCTAACGCTCGCCGAGAAGCCGGACGCGAGGCCCCTTCGGGCCGGGCCGGGCGAGATCCGGTTCGACGCCGTCAGCTTCGCCTATCAGAACGGTCCGCCGGTGCTCGAAGGGTTCGACCTGACCCTTGCGCCCGGCAAGATGACGGCGCTGGTCGGGCCTTCCGGCGGCGGCAAGTCGACCATCCTGAACCTGATCATGCGCATGTACGACCCGAAGAGCGGCAAGGTGCTGCTTGACGGCCAGGATATTTCCCATGCGACGCTCGCCTCGCTCAGGGAAAAGATCGCCTATGTCAGCCAGGACACGTTCCTGTTTGCCGGCACCATCATGCACAACATCCGGCTCGGGCGAGAGGGCGCGACCGATCAGGAGGTGATTGCCGCCGCCAAGGCCGCCAACGCGCATGACTTCATCATGGCGCAGGCGAAAGGCTATGAGACGGATGTCGGCGAGAATGGCGGCCTGCTGTCGGGCGGCCAGCGCCAGCGCATCTCGATCGCGCGCGCCATGCTGCGCGACGCCGAAATCCTGCTCTTGGACGAGGCGACCAGCGCGCTCGACGCCGAATCCGAAGCGCTGTTCCGCGAAGCACTGCAGCAACTGACCGAAGGCCGCACGACGATCGTCATCGCGCACCGGCTGTCGACAGTGCATCAGGCCGACACGATCGTGGTGCTGGAGGGCGGCAAGGTGGTGGAGAGCGGAGCCCATCGTGCGCTGCTCAGGCAGGGCGGGCTTTACCAGAAGCTTTATGAGTACCAGTTGATGCCATAGCGCACTCTTCCCTTCTCCCCCTGTGGGAGAAGGTGGATTGCCGCGAAGCGGCAAGACGGATGAGGGGTGTTCCAGCGGAGTGAGACGTTGGCGTTCCCTGGAACACCCCTTGTGTGTTTGGAATCGTGCATTGTTGAGGGTGCCACGGACCAGGTGCTTGCCTGATCCGTGGCGGCGGTCGAGAGCCCGTCGCCCCTCAGGTGGCCTAAACCGTGGATGAGCTGGGGCCCGACCGCCTTCTTTTGTGAACCCGAACAGTTGCAAGGGGCAAGCCCCCGCACACAAGGAAGGGACCGAGGAGATGGTAGCCCAAACGGTTCAGGACATAGGCATCGATGTTGCCAAAGGCTGGCTCGACGTGGCGGTGTTTCAAACGCAGGAACAAGCGCGTTTCGACAACGACAAGGATGGATGGGCCAAGCTGGTCCGATGGCTGCGGGGTCGCACCGTACGCGCCATCGGCATGGAGCCGAGCGGCGGCTATGAGCGCGGCGTGGCCAAGGCACTGCGCAGCGCGGACCTGCCGGCCAGGAACGTCAATCCGCACAAATTGCGCCACTATGCCCGCGCCCTTGGCCGATTGGCCAAGAATGATCGCATCGATGCCTTGCTGATTGCGCGCTACACCGCCGAACTGCCGACCCGGCCGGTGCGTTGCGACCCAATTGCGGAGCAACTGGCCGATCTGGTCGTGGCCCGCAGGCAGCTTAGCGACGATAAGGTCAGCCTCGCCAATCAACTCGAGCAGCTACGCGAGCCGATGGTGAAGCGCATCTTCACCCAGCGGCTGCGTCGTATCGAACTCGATATCGCGCTGCTCGCCAAGCGTATGGCCCAACTCGTCGCCAGCCAGCCGGCGCTCGCGGCCAAGGATCGCCTGATCCAGTCCTTCCACGGTGCCGGTCCAGTCCTCAGCCATACCATACTGGCGCTGGCGCCGGAGATCGGGCAGGCCTCGCGACGCGAGATTGCAGCGCTTACCGGTCTGGCGCCCTACGACTTCGACACCGGCACCTTCAAAGGTCGCCGCGTCATCTGGGGCGGCCGCCATGCTCTGCGCAGGGTGGTTTACATGGCAGCGCTCACCGCCAGCCGCTCAAATCCCGTACTCAGAGCCTTCCACCAGCGTCTCATTGCAAACGGTAAGCAACCAAAGGTCGCCCTCGTCGCCGTGGCCCGAAAGATTATGACCATCCTCAGCGCAATGCTTCGACACAACCAACCCTGGTATCCAGACAAAGCCTGAAAACACAGTTGCTCATCCGTCGCCTGCGGCGACACCTTCTCCCACAAGGGGAGAAGGAAGAAACTACCTCACTCCGGCACGTGCCGCACCGCGCCCTTGTCGGCGCTGGTGGCGAAGGCGGCGTAGGCGCGCAGTGCGGTCGTCACCTTGCGCTTGCGCTTTTCCTCGGGCTTCCAGGCCAAGGCACCCCTGGCCACCATCGCCGCGCGGCGCGCTGCAAGTTCGGCGTCGCTGACGGCAAGACGGATGGTGCGGTTGGGGATATCGATCTCGATCGTGTCGCCCTCCTGCACCAGCCCGATCGTGCCGCCTTCGGCGGCTTCCGGCGACGCATGACCGATAGACAGGCCCGACGTGCCGCCGGAGAAGCGGCCGTCGGTGACCAGCGCGCAGGCCTTGCCGAGGCCTTTCGACTTCAAATAGCTGGTCGGATAGAGCATTTCCTGCATGCCGGGGCCGCCGCGCGGACCCTCATAGCGGATGACGACGACGTCGCCGGCCTTGATCTCGTTCGACAGGATTGCCTTGACCGAGGCGTCCTGACTTTCGAAGACCCGCGCCGGGCCGGTGAACTTCAGGATCGACTCGTCGACCCCCGCCGTCTTCACGATGCAGCCGTCGACTGCCAGATTGCCTTTCAGCACGGCAAGACCGCCATCCTTCGAGAACGGCGTTTCCGCCGAACGGATGACACCCTTCTCGCGGTCGAGGTCGAGATCGTCCCAGCGGCGGTCCTGGCTGAAGGCGACCTGCGTCGGCACGCCGCCGGGAGCGGCGAGGAAGAAGTCGCGGACATTCTGGCTGGAGGTGCGGGAAATATCCCAATGATCGAGCGCCTCGCCGAGGCTGGCGGTGTGCACCGTCGGCAGGTCGCGGTTGAGCAGCCCGGCATTGTCGAGCTGGCCCAGGATCGCCATGATGCCGCCGGCGCGGTGGACGTCTTCCATATGGACGTCGGACTTGGCCGGCGCGACCTTGCAGAGCACCGGCACCCGCCGCGACAGCCGGTCGATGTCCTCCATGGTGAAGTCGACCTCGCCCTCATGCGCGGCGGCCAGGATGTGCAGCACGGTGTTGGTCGAGCCGCCCATGGCGATGTCGAGCGTCATGGCATTCTCGAAGGCGCCTTTCGACGCGATGCTGCGCGGCAGCGCCGTTTCGTCGTCCTGCTCATAATAGCGCTGGGCGAGATCGACGATTAGATGGCCGGCTTCGACGAACAGCCGCTTGCGGTCGGCGTGCGTCGCCAATGTCGAGCCGTTGCCGGGCAGCGACAGGCCGAGCGCCTCGGTCAGGCAGTTCATGGAATTGGCGGTGAACATGCCCGAGCAGGAACCGCAGGTCGGGCAGGCCGAGCGTTCGATGACCTTGACGTCCTCGTCGGAGATCTTGTCGTCGGCGGCCGCGACCATGGCATCGACCAAATCGAGCGCCTGCGTCTTGCCGGCCAGCACCACCTTGCCGGCCTCCATCGGCCCGCCTGAAACAAAGACGGTCGGGATGTTGAGGCGCAACGAGGCCATCAGCATGCCCGGCGTGATCTTGTCGCAATTGGAGATGCAGACCATGGCGTCGGCGCAGTGGGCGTTGACCATGTATTCGACGGAATCGGCGATCAGCTCGCGCGACGGCAGCGAATAGAGCATGCCGTCATGGCCCATGGCGATGCCGTCATCGACGGCGATGGTGTTGAATTCCTTGGCGACGCCGCCGGCCTTCTCGATCTCGCGCGCGACCAGTTGGCCGAGGTCCTTCAAATGGACATGGCCCGGCACGAATTGGGTGAAGGAGTTGACCACCGCGATGATCGGCTTGCCGAAGTCGCTGTCCTTCATGCCTGTGGCGCGCCAGAGGCCGCGGGCGCCGGCCATGTTGCGGCCATGGGTGGTGGTGCGGGAGCGATAGGCGGGCATGTTTTTTCCTTGGTGGCTGGCCGCAGCCGAGGAATGGCGCGGCGGAGCTGAGTTCGGATCGCTGGCTTTATAGACGCGCAAGTATGGTCTGGCCACAATTTTGCAATGCGCCAGATTCCTCGAAAAACCGGATGCCGTAAAAAATCGCAGGCCGCTGTCGGATTGCGTGCCGCACGGCCGTCCTTGGGCAGACGGCACGGAAATGGCACCATTCTCGGAGTCAGCCGTTTCACCGCAACAGCAAAGAGCAAACGGAGGAGCACGACATGCAAAAGATCACCACCTGCCTGTGGTTCAACGACCAGGCCGAAGAGGCGATGAATTTCTACGTGTCCATCTTCAAAAATTCGAAGGTACTGAGCGTGATGCGTTGGCCAAAAGGCCACGCCGATGAAGGTAAGGCGCTGGTGACCACGTTCGAACTCGACGGCGTGCAGTTCCAGGCGCTCAACGGCGGACCGCAATTCAAGTTCAACGAAGCGATGTCGCAGTCGATCGACTGCAAGACGCAGGAAGAGGTGGATTATTTCTGGGACAAGCTGATCGAAGGTGGCGGGGAACCGTCGCAATGCAGCTGGCTGAAGGACAAGTTTGGCGTCTCCTGGCAAGTCGTGCCGGAGCAATTGCCGCGCCTGCTTCTGGATCCGGACCGGGCCAAGGCCGGCCGGGTGATGTCAGCGATGATGCAGATGAGCAAGATCGACATCGCCAAGATCGAAGAGGCGGCGAGAGGGTGAGAAGCGGTCCGCGTAGCGGACGAAAAGCCAATTGCTTGGCTTTTCGAGCTTCGAACGGTGAAGACCCGGTCCGCCTTCGGGCGGATCAAAAGGTCCAGTGGACCTTTTGAAGGGGCTGAACGCCTGAAGGGCTGGGAGCCTTGCGAAGGGCCGGAGACGCATGTCAGGCCGCTAGTCCTTGAGGTCTGCGCTGCCCCTCATCCGTCCTTCGGGCACCTTCTCCCCGTGAACGGGGAGAAGGGAGAACTTTACGCCGCCTTGTCGCGGACCTGATAATCCTTGATCGTGGCGAAGCGGATCGCTTTCCAGCGCTCGGCTTCGTAGTTCAGCGAGAAGGCGTGCTGGGCCAAAAACACCGGGTCGTTGTCGAGATCCCTGGCGATGTCGCCGCGATGTGCTTCGATGAAGCGAAGCGTCTCAGCCTTGTCGTCAGCGGATATCCAGCGGCAGACGGAAAACCGCGACATCTCGAATTCGACCGGCAGCGTGTACTCGAAGTTCAGCCGCTCCTTCAAGACGTCGAGCTGCAGGGCGCCGACGACGCCGACAATGGCCGGTGAGCCATCCTCCGGCGAGAACAGCTGCACGACGCCTTCTTCGGCCATCTGGTGCAGCGCTTCCTTGAGTTTCTTGGCCTTCATCGCGTCACCCAGGCGCACACGACGCAGGATTTCCGGGGCGAAATTCGGCACGCCCCTGAAAAGAATCTCCTCGCCCTCGGTCAGCGTGTCGCCAATGCGCAGCGTGCCGTGATTGGGAATGCCGACGACGTCACCGGCGAAGGCTTCGTCCGCCGTGACGCGGGTGCGGGCGAAGAAGAATTGCGGCGCCGACAGGCTCATCGGCTTGCCGGTACGCACCAGCTTGGCCTTCATGCCGCGCTCGAGCTTGCCCGAGCAGACGCGCACGAAAGCGATGCGGTCGCGATGGTTGGGGTCCATATTGGCCTGAATCTTGAAGACGAAGGAGGTCATCTTGTCCTCCGTCGCCTCGACCTTGCGCGTGTCGGCTTCCTGCGCGCGCGGCGGCGGGCCGAAGGCGCCGAGCGCCTCGATCAGGTCGCGCACGCCATAATTGCGCAGCGCCGAGCCGAAATAGACCGGCGTCAGATGGCCCTCGCGAAAGGCTTCTATATCAAGGGGTCTGCACGCTTCTCGCGCGAGTTCCAGTTCCTCGATGAAGGCCTCGCGCTCGTTTTCCGGCAGCAGGCCGGCGACGCGGTTGGAATCGGGACCGTTGACCGGTGTGCGTTCCTTCTCGTCATCGCCCTTGCGCACCGCGTTCAGCGCCAGATGATAGGTACCGGAGAAAGTCTTGCCACGGCCGATCGGCCAGGTGATGGGGGCGGTGTCCAGCGCCAGCTTCTGCTCGATCTCGTCGAGGATCTCGAAGGGATCACGGCTTTCGCGGTCCATCTTGTTGACGAAGGTGATGATCGGGATGTCGCGCAGCCGGCAAACCTCGAACAGCTTCAGCGTGCGCGGCTCGATGCCCTTGGCGGCGTCGATGACCATGACGGCCGAGTCGACCGCCGACAGCGTGCGATAGGTGTCGTCGGCGAAATCCTCGTGGCCGGGCGTATCGAGCAGGTTGAAGACATTGTCTTCATATTCGAAGGTCATCACCGAGGTGACGACCGAAATGCCGCGCTCGCGCTCGATCTTCATCCAGTCGGAGCGGGTCTGGATCTTGTCCTTCTTGGCCTTGACCTCGCCGGCGAGCTGGATGGCGCCGCCGAACAGCAGCAGCTTTTCGGTGAGCGTCGTCTTGCCGGCGTCTGGGTGCGCGATGATCGCGAAGGTGCGGCGGCGCGCCACTTCCTCTGGTATTGTTTCGGGCATTCTCTGGGATTTCCGTGTGACAGGCCGGGCTTCTAGCAGCGTAGTGCCGGGCTGTCGACCGCCCCGGCGGCGCAGACGCCGCCGGATGCCGTCTCTCGGCCAGCAACGGCCGAGAGCCGCGTATTTCGCCATTGGCAAGCGGCCATGGGAATGCCACTTGGATGAACATCCCTTGGAATCACGAGACAGAGGAGTGACCATGGCTGCGTCGAAACAAATCATCGTCATCGGCGCCGGCATTATTGGTGCCTCGATCGCCTGGCATCTGACCAGGGCTGGTGCGCAGGTGACGATCATTGCCGATAGCGCGCCGGGCGGCGTGGCGACGCCGAATTCGTTTGCCTGGATCAACGCCAGTTGGGGCAATCCGGAAACCTATTTCCGGCTGCGCATCCGTGCCATGGCCGAGTGGAAGCGACTTGCAAATGATTTGCCCGGCCTGCCGCTGGCCTGGTGCGGCGGCCTGAACTGGGACCTGCCGGCGGACAGGCTCGAAGCCTACGCGGACGAGCATTCGGCCTGGGGCTACGGCATCGAGCGGGTTGGCCGAGAGCAGGTGGCACGCATTGAGCCCAATCTCGCCGAGCCTCCAGATTTTGCCTTGCATATCGCTGAGGAAGGTGTCGCCGAGCCGGTGGCTACCGCGAAGGCGCTGCTGGCGGACGCAGCGCGGCAAGGCGCGCGCATTCTCTCCGGCACGGTGACCGCGCTGGCCCAGAGCAGCGGCAGGATTAGCGGCGTGGACACATCGCATGGGCTGGTTGCCGCCGACGAGGTGGTGATCGCCGCAGGCGTCGGCTCTCCGGATATTGCCGCGACGGCCGGCATCAAGCTGCCGATCGAGACGCCGCCGGGTCTGATCGTCCATTCGCGGCCATACAAAAGGCTGCTCAATGGGCTGGTGCACGCCGAGAGGCTGCACATGCGCCAGACCGCCGAGGGCCGCATCATCGCCGGCTCGGATTTCGCCGGCGGCGATCCAGGTGTGGACGCCGAAGCGACCGCCCGCGCGCTGTTCGCGGTCACGAAAGCAGCATTGCGTGGCGCCGAGGCGCTGGAACTCGATTTCCATACCATCGGCTACCGCCCCAATCCGATCGACGGCTTTCCGATCATCGGCCGCGCCGAAGGCATGGATGGGCTCTATGTCGCTGTCATGCACTCCGGCATCACGCTGGCGCCGGCCGTCGGCCTGTTCGCCACACGGGAAATCCTTGACGGCGAGCGCGATCCGCTGCTTTCGCCCTATGGGTTGTCACGCTTTGCTCAGTAGCCGGGCGGACGGTAGAAGCCGCCGGTGAGCGGCTCGATCGCCGCCGCAATACCAAGCAGCCGCGATTCCGACCAGCGCTTGCCGACCAGTTGCAGGCCGATCGGCAAGCCGTCGTCGTCCTGCCCGCACGGCATCGAAAGTGCTGGATGGCTGCTGTAGTTGAAGACGGCGCCATAAGCCGGCAGCATCCAGTAGCTCTGGTCCTTGCCGTCGACCTTGATCGGCGTGCCCGGCTCGCAATGCGGGAAGGCCGTGGTCATGGCGACAGGGCAGAGCAGCGCATCCCAGTTTTCGAAGAACTGTTCCCAGGCGAGAATGGATTTGTCGCGGCGGGCGAGCGCCTCAAACCAGCGCGAGACTGACGTCGGCTGCTCCGGCGGTTCGGGCTGCGCGGCCTCCATCATCATGCCGATCAGTGCGCCGCCCTGGGCGAGATCGTCGTGCAGATCGAGCTTGGGCAGGTTGGCTTCCTGGACGATCGCGCCGGCCGATTGCAGCTGCTTTGCGAGATTTTCAACCGCGGCACTGATGTCGCCGGCCACCGGGAAGCCGGGAAAGGACGGCGCGAAGGCCATGCGGAGTGCCTTGAGGTCGAGCTTTGGCATGGCCTCGACCGGCACCGGTGCGAGATCGGTGTCGCGCCCGTCCGGCCCGGCGATGATCCGATAGATCAACGCCAGATCGTCGACGCTGCGCGCCAGCGGTCCGAGGCAGGACATCAGCCGCACGCTTCGCGCCGCACCACCCGGATCGGGGAAGGCGCCGGCCAGCGAGACGCGATGCTCTGTCGGTTTCAAGCCGTAGACACCGCAGAAGGCGGCGGGCAGGCGGATCGAATCCTGCATGTCGGTGCCGATGTCGAAGGGTGTCATGCCGGCCGCCACCGCCGCTGCGGCACCACCACTGGACCCGCCGGCGGTGCGCTCAAGGTTCCAGGGATTGCCGGTGCAGCCAAACAACGGATTGTTCGACTGCCAGTCCGACAGCATCGTCGCGACATTGGTCTTGGCCATCAGCACGCCGCCGGCCGCCTTCAGCCTGGCAACGACCGGGCTGTCGTGTTTGGCGACATGATCGGCGAAGAGCGGAAAGCCGACCGTGGTTTTCATGCCAGCGGTTTCGTGCGTATCCTTCAGCGTGAAGGGAACGCCATGTAGCGGTCCGAGCGTGGCGCCGCGCGCGAGTGCTGCGTCGGCCTTTCCAGCGCGTTCGTACGCGCCTTCCCTGTCGAGCGAGATGACGGCGTTGATCGCCTGATTGTGGCTATCGATCTGCGCCAGATGGGCGTCGATTGCTTCGACGGCGGAGATTTTGCGGCGGGCGATGGCGGCAGCCAGTTCAATGGTCGAGGAAAAGGCGAGGTCCATGATCAAAGGCTCCGACTTGGCCGCACTTGCCTGGAAAATGGTGGGCAGCGGCGCGACTTCAAGCGGAGTTGAGCATCAGAAGATTGGCCGCGTTTGATCGAAATTGCGCCGGTAGGCCAGTGCTCTACGGCGCCCCCCTCTGTCCTGCCGGACATCTCCCCCACGGGTGGGGAGATTGGCAGCTTCAGCGCTGTGGTCAGTCCTGCAACGTTGGAGATTGGCGAAAGCCGAGATGACAGCCAATCTCCCCCAAGTGGGGGGAGATGTCCGGCAGGACAGAGAGGGGCGCTGGCCCGCGGCGTTTCCGACTTAGATTATCCGACCAGCGCCAGCTTCGCCGCAGCCGGAGCGAACGGGCGAATAGCAATGCCATCCCCAGTCATAGTGACAAAGCTCGATGGCGGGATCGCCTGCCAGTCGCCCCCTTCACGATCGAACGGCTCGGAGACGATGCAGCGGCCGCCCCTGCGCAAAACGGAAGTGTAGAGCGTCGGCGCGTGGGCGTCGGTAGCGTAGCGCACCGCGTGCAGCGCCTGACCGTCCGAGAAGGCGGCGGTGAGTTTCAGCGCCGGTTCGAGGCCGGCGCGGCGCGAGGCTTCGAGCACGCGGCTGGTGGCGCGCGACACCGCGCCTTGCGGATCGCCGGCCAATCCCTCGTCGATCATCAGCAAGAAGAAGAGTTCGGAATCGGTGGTGCCTTCGCGCTGGTCGAAGACGGCGTCGGACAATGAATTCTCCAGTGGGCGGCGGATTTTCTCGAAGCCGCCGATCTGGCCGTTATGCATGAACGACCAGGGACCGGAGATGAAGGGATGGCAGTTCATGCGGCTGGTGGCGCCGCCGGTGGAGGCCCGCACATGGGCGAGGAACAGGCCGGATTTGATCTGCCGGCACAGGCTCTTCAGATTGGGGTCGGACCAGGCCGGCAGGATATCGCGATAGAGACCGGGTTCCGGCCGGTCGTCATACCAGGCAAGGCCGAAACCGTCGCCATTGGTCGGCGATTTGGCTTCCTGGGCGCAGTGGCTCTGGGCGATCAGCGAGTGACAGGGCGCGGTCAGAATGTCTTCGAGAAAGACCGCTTCACCGAGATAGGCCGCCCACCGGCACATCGCTTCTGTCGTCCTCTAGGCGCGATCCAGAAGAGCCGCCGGCTCCCTGGTCGCGTGTGTGCCTCTGTTGTGCGTCCGCTCGTAAAGCTCGCGGACGATTCGGCTGGCCGTAGTCTCGAACAGAAATGGCAAGAAAGCGTGAACGAGCGCGGCGCCCGCCGCCATCAGCAAACGCGAGGAAAACCAGGCGGCAAAACCCATGTGGCCGAAATAGGTTTCGCCAACCTTGGCCGGATGAGAGGTGAAAATCCTTGCGAGCGACATTGAGGCCCCCTTCAGCGCTTGCGTTCAGATATGAGTATCCTGACACGCTTCGCCGGTTCATCGGTCTCAAAATATCCTTGTCTTTTGCCATTTCATGGGACAAATATCCCAATATGGCGCCGGACATCGATGAAATCGACCGAAAATTGCTTGCCGAATTGCAACGCGACGGCACGCTGTCGGTCGACCAGCTGTCGGAACGCGTGGCCCTGTCGCGCAATGCCTGCTGGCGGCGGGTCAAGCGGCTGGAGGAGGATGGCGTCATCACCGGCCGCGTGGCGCTGGTAGACGCCGAAAAGCTCGGGCTTGGCCTGTCGGTGTTCATCCTGATCCGCACGTCCAACCATGATCCGGACTGGCTGCAGAAATTCCGGGCAGCGGTGACCGCCTTTCCCGAGATCACCGGCGTCTACCGCATGTCGGGCGACCTCGACTATGTCCTGCGCGCCCGCGTCGCCGACGTGAAGGCCTATGACCGGCTCTACCAGCGGCTGATCGCCAAGGTGGCGCTGTCCGATGTCTCCGCCTCCTTCGTGATGGAAGAGATCAAGGAGACGACGGTTGTTCCGATGGAACTGCGCTGAGACGAGCTCAGGGTCATAGTGATGCCCGAAAGAAAGCCGTTGATAGCGGTGCGGGCGAATTGACCGAATCGGCATTCGCGCCGATAGGATCGATTTTATGCGCGCAGCCCTTCAAAACTCCTCCGTCATCGGTCCGACCGTCGGCTTTGTCAGATTGCCGCACGCCGAAGGACTACCCCTCCCCGCCTATGAAAGCGCCGGCGCCGCCGGCATGGATCTGCGCGCGGCTGTGCCCGACGACCGGCCGCTGCTGATCCTGCCGGGCAAACGCGCTCTGGTGCCGACCGGGCTGATCCTGGAAATCCCCGAAGGCATGGAAGGCCAGGTGCGGCCACGCTCCGGCCTTGCTTTCAAACACGGCCTCACCGTCCTCAATTCGCCCGGCACGGTCGACAGCGACTATCGCGGCGAGGTGAAGGTGCTGCTGATCAATCTCGGCGATGAGGATTTTGCGGTGACGCGCGGCATGCGCATCGCCCAGATCGTTTTCGCTGTTGTAACGCAGGCCGGTGTCGAAGAGCGCTCGCTCGCCGGCGGCACGGCGCGTGGTTCGGGCGGGTTCGGATCGACCGGCACCGCCTGATGCCAATACCTAAACTTGTTATCTTTGACTGCGACGGCATTCTCGTCGACACGGAGAACCTGGCCAACCGGCGCCTTGCCGAATGGCTGAGCGCGGCCGGCTGTCCGACAAACTTCGAATATTGCCGCAAGAATTTCTCCGGTCGCAGCATGCTCTCGGTGCAGAAGGAAATCGAAGAGCAGACCGAGGTTCGGCTCGGCGCCGATTTCGTCGATCGCTGGAATGCCGGCCTGCCGGACCTGTTTTCCCATGGCGTCGACGCGATCCCCTATGTGCGGGAGTTCATCGAGGCGATCCGCGCGGCCGGCATCCCCTATTGCGTCGCCACCTCGGCCAGGATTTCGAAGATGCACATCACGCTTGGCCAGACCGGGCTGTTGCCGCTGTTCGAGCATGCGATGTTTTCGTCGACCATGGTCGGGCGCGGCAAGCCGTTCCCCGACCTGTTCCTCTATGCGGCCAAGACCATGGGCTTCGCGCCCGCCGATTGCATCGTCATCGAGGATAGCGTCGCCGGCACACAGGCCGGCATAGCCGCCGGGATGCGGGTGTTTTCCTATCACGGCGACCCCTATTCCGACCGCGATGGCCTGATCCAGGCCGGCGGCATCCTGTTCGACGACATGCGCGAACTGGCCGGGCTGGTGCCGATCCACTGATTGCCCGGGTTCGACGGGCGAGCTGTACGGTTCTGTAAGCTATGCTAGCTTTGCGGGTGCTTGCGGCGGGGGACGACATTCAGCATGTCAGGATTTTTGCATCGCCTCGCCTTTGCCTGCCTGCTGCTGCCATTGCTGTGGGGCACGGCTGGCGCCGAAGACACCGCCAACCCGGACCTCGGCAAATCCATCGTTGGCCACGCCGACACCACCTATGCCGATCTTGTCCGGATGTTCATCCCGGATTTGACGGCGAAGGAGGATTATTATGTCGGCTCCTCGCCGATCCAGATGCGGCACATCGCCGGTCCCGACAATGACACCTCGCCGCCGGAAGCGTCGAGCGTTTTCAGCGCCGCAGTGCTCGCCCTGAAGGCCGGCGGCAAGGACCGGCTGGCCATGCTGGTCGATCTCGGCGAGTCACCCGACAGCGCCGAGGGCTATGCCGTGCTGGCGCTTTACGATCTTACCGGCAAACCCAAACTGCTCGATGCCGTCAATGTGGCGACCGACCGCTTCACCTTCTTTCGCAGTCCCGGCAAACTCTCCCTGGGCGCAGATGATGATGCGCTGATGATCTCAAGCACGCATTTCAATTCGAACCAGGGCTATCTGTCGACACCGGTCATTCTGGTGCGCAACGACCGTTTCGAATTGATCGACATCATCTACACGCTCGACGAAAATGTCTGTTCCTACAAACGCTCGCAGAACCTGGCTTTCCAGTCGCTGAGCGACGGCCAACCCTATGCGGCGATCAAAGCCACCATAACCGACAAGACCGAGCCGAACGAGGAGGATTGTGGTGAACCGCCCCCACACGCCGCCTCCGCCGACATTTCGGTAACCTATCGCTGGGACAAAACGGCGGCACGCTATGTCGCGGATTCCGACGCGTTCGAGAAATTGGCAGCAGAGAACGAGAAACGCTTCTGAACCGAGCGCATTCGTTTGCCCGGCCGGAGACAGCGCGATAGCATCCGCCTCGACATTCATGATGGGGAGCATTCATGGACAAGGGCAAGATCTTTCGCGACCTGCATGCCTCGACCTTCGTCATGCCCAATCCCTGGGATCCGGGCACGACCAAGTTGCTCGGTTCCTTCGGTTTCAAGGCGCTGGCGACGACCAGCGCCGGCTTTGCCTTTTCGCGCGGCCTGCCGGACGGCGCGGTGACCTTCGAGCAGATGATCCACCATTGCCGCGAGGTGACGGCGGCGACCGACCTGCCGGTGTCGGCCGATCTCGAGAAAGGCAAGGGCGACAGCGCCGAGCAGGCCGCCGAAACCATCTTCGCGGCGGAAGCGGCCGGCCTTGCCGGCTGCTCGATCGAGGACCACACCGGCGACCCCGACAAGCCGATCTATGACTTCTCCCACGCGGTCGAGCGCGTCGCGGCAGCGGTGGAAGCGGCGCGGGCACTGAAACGCGATTTCGTCTTCACGGCGCGCGCCGAGAATTTTCTCTGGGGCAAGTCCGACCTCGACGACACCATCAAGCGATTGCAGGCCTTCGAGAAGGCCGGCGCCGACGTGCTCTATGCGCCGGGCATCGGCGATGTCGAGATGGTCCGCACCGTCTGCTCGGCGGTCGGCAAACCGGTCAACGTCATGGCGAAACCGGGCTTCACCATCGCCGATCTTTCGATGGCTGGTGTGAAGCGCATTTCGCTCGGGCCATGGCTGACCAACTTCGCCTACGGCATGCTGGAGACGGCGGCGCGCGAAATCCAGCAGGACGGCACGTTCGGCTTCACCCGCGCCGCCATGCCGTTCGGCAAATTGCAGGCGCTGTTCGGCAAATCCCCGGGGTAAGAGGGGCTGTCACCGGCGGCTTTCGCGCGCCGAAACCGCCTTGTGCAGATGCACCATCATGGCGGCGGCGAAGAGCGGCGTGACCAGATTGAGCAGCGGCACGGCAAGGAAGGCCGCGATGACCAGCCCGGCGAGAAAGGCTGTGCCGGCATACTGCCGGCGCAAGGCCCTGGCTTCGTCCTCCGGGCGAAAGCGCATGGCGGCGAATTCGAAGAATTCGCGGCCGAGCAGGTAACCGTTGACGATGAAGAAGGCGGCGATGTTGATGCCCGGCACCAGCAGAAGCATGAGCGCGACGATGTTGCCTGCTATAACGACGCCGAGGAATTTTGTCGCCAGCACCAGCGAGCGCAGCGCCGGCATGGCACGGCCGGGCGGGTCGCGGGGATAGTCGGTACGCTCGACCACTTCGGCGACATCGTCGAGGAACAGGCCGGCGATCACCGCCGTGACCGGCGCGACGAGCAGTGCCATGCCGAAGGCAAGAGCTATTGCCGCGATGATGCCGCCCAGCCAGCCGGCCCAAGACGGTATGCCGGGCAACAAGGTCTGGAGCCATGGCAGGGCCAGCCACTCGACAAGGCTGGTCAGGCCGAACCACAAGGCAACCAGCGCCAGCACGGTGAGGCCCAGCGTCTTGATGAACACGGCACGAAACGGCGGCGAGAGCAGCTCGAGGGCCGCAGTGCGGGCAGCGTCGAAAATCACCGTGCTTCAACCCCGAGGTCAGCGGACAGCGCCGGAAAGGCGGACGCTCCCGAGATAGGCAGGGCGGGGCTCGAGCACAAGCGCGTATTGCTAGCGTGCAAACGCCGGCTTTCTAACGGGGATCGTCATGGCCGCAACGCCGACCACGACAAAACCCATGCCGAGCCACGCCGTTGGCTCCAGGCTTTCGCCGAGGAAGACAGCACCTATGCCGACACCGATCGGCACGCGCAGATAGGCCTGCGACGTCGTGCCGACCGAGCCAAGCGTGTGGATGAGGCGGAAATAGATGACGAAGGCGAGCGCCGTCGAGAACACCGACAGGCTGAGCAGCGCCAAGATCGACGCCATCGACGGCGTGAGCGTCCAGGGCTGGTCGACCACCAGGCTGAGCGGCACCAGCATGACCGCGCCGCAGAGCATTGAGCCTGCCGCCGGCAGCATTGGATCGAGGCCCTTGAAGCCACGGCCGAAGATCGCGGCAGCGGCGTAACAGATCGTTGCGACGACGATGGCGACTTGCGCCCACAATTCGTGACCGAGACCACCCAGCGCCTCGGTGCCGACGATGAGGCAGATGCCGGCAATGCCCGCGCCGACGCCGATCAGCTTGCGCATCGTGACCGGCTCATGGCGTGTGATGAGCGCGGTAAAGACGAAGGTGAAGATCGGCGAGGTGGAATTGAGGATGGTGGCCAGACCGGCATCGACCGAGCGCTCGGCAGCGGCGATCAGCGTGAACGGTATGACGCTGTTGAGGCAGGCCTGGAAGGCGAAGCGGCGCCACGTGGCCGCATCGCGCGGCATGGCGAGCCCGCGCCAGCGGATGATGGCGAACAGGATGCCGCCGGCGATCAAGGTGCGGGCGGCAATGAAGGTAACCGGCGGGATCGTCTCGACGCCGATCTTGATGAAGGTGTAGGAAGCACCCCACAGCACCGCCAGCACGCCGAGCAACGCCAGGTCGGTGGTTGTATTGCCCTTTGCAGACATCGGGGTTCGCCGCCTTCGGGTGTGATCGAGCGTGTTCTAGGCAACGCCGCGAAGAAATGCTTCGTCCACGGTCGAATTGTCGTAGCGCCTGGCTGCTGCCATCACACGACAGAAAATCGGTTGCCAATTTTCGGGGTCATGCTGTAGACCCGCCCGAGCGTGGCAAGAAGCCGGCCCTCTCTTTGTACGCAATTCCTGTGGGAAAACCGCTAAGCACTTTTCCTGGAATTGCTCTAGGTTTTTGGTGGAGACATTGATGCCGGATTATGACGTGCTTTGCATCGGCAATGCCATTGTCGACATCATCGCCCAGTGCGAGGAGGAATTCCTCGAGACCAACGGCATCATCAAGGGCGCGATGAACCTCATCAATACGCAGCGCGCCGAACTGCTCTACAGCCGCATGGGCCCGGCGATCGAAGCCTCCGGCGGCAGCGCCGGCAACACGGCGGCTGGCGTCGCCTCCTTCGGCGGACGCGCCGCCTTCTTCGGCAAGGTTTCCAACGATGCGCTGGGCGAAATCTATGCGCACGACATCCATGCGCAAGGTGTCGCCTTCGACACCAAACCGCTCACGGGCGAACCGCCGACGGCGCGCTCGATGATTTTCGTCACGCCCGACGGCGAGCGCTCGATGAACACCTATCTCGGCGCTTGCGTCGAGCTCGGCCCGGAGGATGTCGAGGCCGACAAGGCCTCCGGCGCCAAAGTCACCTATTTCGAAGGCTATCTGTGGGATCCGCCGCGCGCCAAGGAAGCGATCCGGCAGACAGCGAAGCTGGCGCACGCGGCGGGCCGCGAGGTTTCGATGACGCTGTCGGATTCGTTCTGCGTCGACCGCTACCGCGAAGAGTTCCTCGACCTGATGCGCTCGGGCACGGTCGACATCGTCTTTGCCAACAGCCACGAGATCAAGTCGCTCTACCAGACCTCGTCCTTCGACGAGGCGCTGGCCAAGATCCGCAAGGACTGCAGACTGGCCGCCGTGACGCGATCCGAAAAAGGCTCTGTCATCGTGCGCGGTGACGAGACCGTGGTCATCCAGGCGACGGCGATCCGGGAACTCGTCGACACGACCGGCGCCGGCGATCTCTACGCCGCCGGTTTCCTGCACGGCTACACGCAAGGCCGCGACCTCAAGACCTGCGGCGACCTCGGCTCGCTGGCCGCCGGCCTGGTGATCCAGCAGATCGGTCCAAGGCCAAGGCAGAATCTGCGCCGCGAGGCGGAACTGGCCGGGTTGCTGTAGCAGAAAGCCCGGCGCTTCTGTTGTTAACAGCCGGCCGCGCCACAGCCCTTCGCAGGCTCCCAGCCCTTCGGGCGTTCGGTTCCTTTAAAAGGTCCACCGGACCTTTTAATCCGCCCGCAGGCGGACCGGCCCCTCACCGTTCGAAGCTCGAAAAGCCAAGCAATTGGCTTTTCGTCCGCTGCGCGGACCGCTTCTCACCGTCGCGTGATTGTCACATGTCGCTCCTACACGAAATCGAGAGTGTCCCGTGACTGACATTTCGGGCGCCGCAGTCGGATGGGATGTTGAAAGATGCAAGACAGCAAGCTGTCGGGCGGCGCGATTCGTTGCCGCCGCGATTTCCGTTTTCCGCACTAGAAATTCAGCAATCGGCCGCGGCTGAGGGGAGAGCGCGCGCGGCCGGAAGACAGATGCATGAGCAGATTTCAGACAACCAGCCTTGGACAGGATGACTTCGCGGAGATGGTCGCGGAGGACGTCGAACGTGCGCTTGCTCATTATGACGAGGCCATCAACCAATCCACCGTGGTCTCGGTCGGCAAGATCGCCGGCAGCATAGCATCCGCCGTCACCTTGCTGTCGCCGAAGCACCAGCGTGCCATCGACGCCATCCATGCCGATCTTCCCGGCCTTGCCTCGAAATTCGTGCGCGCGCTGGCGGCGGAAGCCGCGCGCCGCGGCGAAGCACGCACCGCCGGAACCACAAATCCGTCGACGGCTTTGCTGGCCGATGAACCGCTTCCTCCGTCGCCGCAGTCCGACGACCTCGAATCGATGCTGATCGAGGACTGGGCCGGCCGCGTCGCCGGCTCGACCTATCTGGAAGAGAATTTGCGCATCGCCCGCTCGACCCTGCATCGCTGGCAAAGGCGCGGCGATGTCATCGCCTTGCGCAAGGGTGGCCGCAAGCACGTTTTCCCCTTGGCGCAGTTCGTCGACGGCAGGCCGGTCGCGGGCATCAGCGACGTGCTGTCACTGATCGGCAATCCGAGACTGACCTGGCTGTGGCTGACACGGCCGGCCGCGCAGCTCGACGGCCGCATTCCGATCGACCTGCTGCGGCAGGACCAGATCGATGAAGTGGTCGAAGCCGCGCGGGTGTTCGCGCCGGGCTGAAGCCGGCACGGTCGAATATCGGAGTCGACGTTAAAATTCGCGCCGATAGCTCTACGCGGTCTTGCGAAGACTTGGCCCGGACGACGGCTGTTGCGGCGTCATTTCGCTGGCAGTGACCAGCCGGTTGCGGCCGCTCTTCTTGCCTATGTACATCAGCCGGTCGGCCAGCGCGATCAGCGCTTCGCAATCGCCGGCCTCCGCCGGATACATGGCGACGCCAACGGTGCAGCCGACCTGGATGGCGCCATTGGGCGTCGGAACCTTGATCCGCAACCGTTCCAGGATGCGTTCGGCAACGCGTACGGCCTTCAGCTGCGCCAGATCGGTGTCGGCCGAGAACAGGAAGGCGAACTCGTCGCCGCCAAGCCGGGCGACGAAATCGGCGCTGCGCAGGATCGAGCGAAGCTGGCTCGACACGCGCTGCAGCAGCGCATCGCCGGCCTCGTGGCCGAGCGTGTCATTGACTTCCTTGAACCGGTCGAGGTCGATGAACAGAAGCCCGGCCGCCTCGCCGGTGGCGCCGCAGCGGGCGACCACCGATTTGAGCTCGTTGTGGAAGGCGCGCCGGTTGGGCAGGTCGGTCAAGGCATCGTGGTTGGCCGAATGGTCGCTCTGCTGCTTCGCCACCTCGATCTCGCGCTTTTGCGCGGACAGTTCCTCGTTGGCGGTCTTCAGATCCAGGAGCAACTGGGCGTTGAGGTCCTCGACGACCTTGCGGTCGCTTATGTCTACGACGAAGCCTTCCAGGAATTCGAGTTCGCCGGCCTCGTCCCAGACACCGCCGCCGATCTCGCGGACCCAGAGCGGTTCGCCGACCTGCGGCACGATGCGGTAGTCGACATTCCAGTTGCAGCGCGCCTCGAGCGCGGCGTCGACGGCGGAATAGACCGACTGCAGGTCATCCGGGTGGATGGCCGAGACGTAATCGCGCACCGCGTTGTGAATGAAATCGCTCGGCCGATAACCGCTGACGGTGAAGATGCCGTCGCTGATATAGAGCATGGTGTAGGACGCGTCGTTGCGGCAACGGTAGAGATAACCGTCCATGCGTCCGGTGATGCTGAGCAAAGCATCCAATCGCTCGTCGTGGTAGGCTCGCTCGCCGACCACGGATACAGAAACTCCGTCATGCTTCATGGCCGCACCCCCATTTGGCGGTCTGAGCGCGCCGTGGATGCCGTTACGGCATGCGGCAAGAGCTTCCCTATACCAGCTGAATCTTATCAATGTCTTATGGGGGCCGACGGCGTCTTCGGCACCGCCGCGTTCGAAGAGCTAGATCGTTGGCTTCCGCCCTCCAGGACCGTTCGTCACGTCCCCGCCGTATAAGCCGCAATCGCCGCCATGTTGACGATATCGCTGTCTTTGGCATTCAGCGACACGATCTGAACCGGCTTGTTCAGACCGACCAGCAGCGGGCCGATCACCGTCGAGCCGCCGAGTTCCTGCAGCATCTTGGTCGAGATCGAGGCAGAGTGGAAGGCCGGCATGATCAGCACATTGGCCGGGCCGGTCAGCCTGATGAACGGATATTGCGACATGGCGCGGGCATTGAGCGCGACGTCGGCGGCCATTTCGCCGTCATATTCGAAATCGACGCGGCGTTTGTCGAGGATGCGCACGGCTTCCTGGACGCGCTCCGAGCGTTCGCCCTGCGGATGGCCGAAGGTGGAGTAGGCGAGCATGGCGAGCCTCGGCTCGTAGCCCATGCGGCGGGCAAAGCCTGCCGCCTCCTCGGCGATGTCGGCGATCTGCTCGGCGTTGGGCATGTCGTGCACGGCAGTGTCGGCGACGAGCACGGTCTTGCCCCGCGCCAGCACGATCGAGACGCCGATGACGCGGTGGCCGGGCTTGGCGTCGATGACGCGGCGGATGTCGTCGAGCGCGGTGGAATAGTTGCGGGTCACGCCGGTGACGATGCCGTCGGCATCGCCCAGCGCCACCATGCAGGCGGCGAAGTGGTTGCGGTCGTTGTTGATCAGGCGCTGGCAATCGCGAAACAGGAAGCCTTTGCGCTGCATGCGCTCGTAGAGATAGTCAGTGTAGATGCCGTTGCGGCGCGACAGCCTTGCATTGATGATCTCGATGCCTTGCTTGTTGAGATCGATGCCGGCGTGCTTGGCGTTTTCCTTGATGACGTCGTCACGGCCGAGCAGGATGGCGGTGCCGAGCTTCTGGTTCACATAGGAGACGGCGGCGCGCATCACCTGCTCCTCCTCGCCCTCGGCGAAGACGATGCGCTTGGGCTGGCGGCGCACGCGGTCGTAGATACGCTGCAAGGTGGAGGCGATCGGGTCGCGGCGGGCGGACAGTTCCTGCGCGTAGCGGTCGAGATCGAGGATCGGCTTGCGGGCGACGCCCGACTCCATCGCCGCCTTGGCCACGGCAAGAGGAATTGCCGAGATCAGGCGCGGGTCGAACGGCACCGGGATGATGTAGTTGGGGCCGAATTTCGGCCGGTTGCCCTGATAGGCGGCGGCGACATCGTCGGGCACGTCCTTGCGCGCCAGTTCGGCGAGCGCACGTGCCGCGGCGATCTTCATGTCGTCATTGATGGTGGTTGCCCTAACATCCAGCGCGCCGCGGAAGATGTAGGGGAAGCCGAGCACGTTGTTGACCTGGTTCGGATAGTCCGAACGGCCGGTCGCCATGATGGCATCGGTGCGGATCTCGGCCACTTCCTCCGGCGTGATTTCGGGGTCGGGGTTGGCCATTGCGAAGATGATCGGGTTCTTGGCCATCGACTGCACCATGGCGGTGGTCAGTGCGCCCTTGGCCGAGAGGCCGAGGAAGACGTCGGCGCCGTCGAGCGCTTCCGCCAGAGAACGAGCCTCGGTTTTGACCGCATGCGCCGACTTCCACTGGTTCATGCCTTCGGTGCGGCCCTGGAAGACCACGCCCTTGGTGTCGCACAAGGTGATGTTTTCCGGCGCAAAACCCATCGCCTTCATCAGTTCGATGCAGGCGATGCCCGCAGCACCGGCGCCGTTGCAGACCATTTTCGTGGTCTTCATGTCGCGGCCGGTGATCTCCAGCGCGTTGATCAGGCCGGCGGCCGAGATGATGGCGGTGCCGTGCTGATCGTCGTGGAAGACCGGGATGTCCATCAATTCGCGCAGGCGCTGCTCGATGATGAAGCACTCCGGCGCCTTGATGTCTTCGAGGTTGATGCCGCCGAAGGACGGCCCGAGGAAGCGCACGCAGTTGATGAACTCATCGGCGTCTTCGGTGTCGACCTCGAGGTCGATGGAATCGACATCGGCGAAGCGCTTGAACAGCACCGCCTTGCCTTCCATCACCGGCTTGGAGGCCAGCGCACCGAGATTGCCGAGGCCAAGGATGGCGGTGCCGTTGGAGATGACGGCGACCATGTTGCCGCGCGTCGTGTAGTCGAAGGCGCGGCTGGGGTCCTCGGCGATGGCCAGGACGGGCACCGCAACGCCAGGTGAATAGGCAAGGCTCAAATCGCGTTGGGTGGCCATCGGCTTGGTGGCGACGACCTCCAGCTTGCCGGGGCGACCCATGGCATGGAATTCGAGCGCTTCCTGCGCGCTGACGGACGGACCGCTGTTCTCGGTTTTCCTGGCCATGATGCTTTTGATTTCCTCGCCGGTGCAGCACCTCCTTGAAGCGGGTGCTTGTGTGCTTCCGAATTAAGACCACACACCGGCTCGTGTAAACCGCCAAGCGCAGCAAAGCTGCTTCAAAGCGGACAGAGCCGGTCAGGGGTTGTGCGGCGCTGGCTTGAATGCCGCGATCTCGCGGGCGTGCTCGCGCAGCGTCGCCCAGCGCATCAGGGTCCCGGCACCTTGAAACGGCCATTGAGAGAATGGCGGGTCGCCGCTGCCCAGGCGCTGCTTCAGTGCCGACAGATAGGCCGTCAGCTCCAGCCGCCCTGCCCGTACTTTTTCCAGCGTGCGGCCGCGTATTTCCTCGCGCGGGATGGCGCGGTCGCGGAGCCGCTCGACCGCGCGCCTGATGGCGGCCGGTTCCGGCTCGACGATCATGCAATAGTCCGGGTCGAAAAACACGTCCCGGCCGCCAATGCTTGGCGTGCTGACGATCGGCAAGCCGGCGAGCATATACTCCATGGAGGAATACATCGCCCCTTCCTCGGCCGACAGGCAAAGGCCGACGGCGGCCTGGTTGTAGATGCGGTTGACTTCAGGCGTGGTCAGCTTGGCGGTCATGCCGTCGACGATCGGGTTGGCGATGTGGTGCAGCGGCGATTGTGCCTGCAGGCGGCGGATAAAGGCGCGGGCACCGGCTGGCGGTATTTCACCGATCGAAAAGGTGATGTGGACCAGCCTTTCAATGTCCAACGCGAGATAGTGCCGCTTGGTGTGCGAGATGCGGCCATTGTAGACGGCATCGAACACAACGGGCACATCCGGCAGTGGGTGGAACATCTCCTCAGAGACCATGAGATTGTGGTTGGAGACGATCGCGGTGCCGCCGGTCGCGGCGACAAGGCGGCGCTCCTCCTCGGTGTTGCAGACGAAAATCAGCTCGTGAAGCGGAAACCGCTGGGCATACCAGGCGAGATCCCTACCCATCCTGGCGACGACGGCCGGCCGCTCCAATGTCCAGTTCGGCGACAGCAGCAAGGTCGCACGCCGCTCTGCCAGCCGCCGGCCGATGGCGGCAATGGTGGAGAGCGGGCGCGCGCCACCGATCGGCGTGTAGAGTATCAGAGGATCGCGACTGACCGCATAAACTGAAACGAGCATGCCACCGTCGAGATCCCGCAACGGGCCACGGACCGGAAGCAGGAAGGGTATCCGCTTGGCGGCCGAAAGCCGGGCTTTGACAAGCAGATTGGCTGCGCGTGAAGCGATGCCCCGTCGCCCGGAAGGCGAACGGGCTGCGCCGATCATCTCCTCGAATTCCCTTTGGCCAAACCTGTCCATCGAGCCCTGCCCTGTCCGCAGGGATGATTAGGTCCGCCATCCCCTTGTTGCAATGCCTGCGCCGCCGTCACCCGATGGCGGCAGCAATGCGGTCGTCCCCCGCTTTTCGCAGGCCCGGCATTAAACCGCGCGATCACATCTGCTAGCGTGCCGCGCATGAACATGCACACCCCAAACGAGCCCGACGCTCCCGAGGCGATGACGCCATTGCCGACCGCCACCGCCGCCGTCACACCGATGATGGAGCAGTTCATCGAGATCAAGGCGGCGAACCCGGATTCGCTGCTGTTCTACCGCATGGGCGATTTCTACGAACTGTTCTTCGACGATGCCGAGAAGGCAAGCCGGGCGCTGGGCATCGTCTTGACCAAGCGCGGCAAGCACCAGGGCCACGACATTCCGATGTGCGGCGTGCCGGTGCATGCGGCGGACGACTATCTGCAGAAGCTGATCGGCCAGGGATTCCGCGTCGCGGTGTGCGAACAGATCGAAGACCCAGCGGAAGCCAAGAAGCGCGGCGGAAAATCGGTGGTTCGTCGCGACGTCGTGCGGCTGGTGACGCCGGGCACCATCACCGAGGACAAATTGCTGGCGCCGTCGGAATCGAGCTTCCTGATGGCGCTCGGGCGGGTGAAGGGCGGCAGCGACCATTCCTTTGCAATTGCCTGGATCGACATCTCGACCGGCGCCTTCCGGGTTGCCGAGACCACGGCTGACCGGCTGCTCGCCGACATCTTCCGTGTCGATCCGCGCGAGATGATCGTCGCCGAACCGGTGTTTCATGATCCGGAGCTGAAGCCGGTGTTCGACGTGCTCGGCCGGGTCGCCAATCCGCAGCCGCCGTCGCTGTTCGATTCGGCCTCGGCCACGGGGCGGATCGCCCGCTTCTTCGATGTGGCGACGCCAGACAGTTTCGGCACGTTTTCGCGCGCCGAACTGTCGGCGATCTCGGGCGCCATTGCCTATGTCGAGAAGACGCAGAAGGCAGAGCGTCCACCACTGTCGCGACCCGAGCGCGAGGAGCAAGGCTCGACGCTGTTCATCGATCCGGCGACGCGCGGCAATCTCGAGTTGCTGCGCACGCTGTCGGGCAGCCGCGAGGGCTCGCTGTTCAAGGCGATCGACCGCACGGTGACCGGCGGCGGCGCAAGGCTGCTCGCCGACCGGCTGATGGCGCCGCTGACCGACCCGGCGGCGATCGGTGCCCGCCTCGACTCTGTATCGTTCTTCCGCTCCGAAACCCGGCTCTGCCAGGCAGTGCGGACGAGCCTGAAGAGCGTCGCCGACATGCCGCGCGCGCTGTCCAGGCTGGCGCTCAACCGTGGCGGCCCGCGCGACCTCGGCGCGCTGCGCGCCGGTTTTGAGGCGGCAGGCGCGATCGCCGAAATCTTTGCCACCACCGCCCTGCCCCAGGAATTGACCGGCGCAATGGCCGCTATCCAGGCGCTGCCCAAGGCACTTACCCAGCACCTGATGCAGGCGCTCGGCGAGGAACTGCCGCTGTTGAAGCGCGACGGCGGCTTCGTCCGTGGCGGCTATCATGCCGAGCTCGACGAGATGCGGGCGCTACGCGACGAGTCGCGAAAAGTGATCGCCGGACTGGAGCGCTCGCTGATCGAGGAGACCGGCATCCGCTCGCTAAAAATCCGGCACAACAATGTGCTCGGTTACTATATCGAGGTGACCGCCAACCACCATGCGATCATGGCCGGCAGCGACGGCGCCAAGGCGCGCTTCATCCACCGCCAGACCATGGCAAATGCCATGCGCTTCACCACGACCGAGCTTGCTGAGCTCGAGACCAAGATCGCCAATGCCGCCGACCGGGCACTGAGCATCGAACTGGCGGCCTTCGATGCGCTGACGGCGGAAGCCGTCGGCGAAGCAGAAAGAATCCGCGCCGGCGCCGATGCGCTCGCCGTGATCGACGTGTCGGCGACGCTCGCCCTGCTTTCGGAAAGCGAAGCCTGGTGCCGGCCGGTGGTGGATTCCAGCCTTGCCTTCGAAATTTCCGGCGGCCGCCATCCGGTGGTCGAACAGGCGCTGCGCCGCTCCGGCGAAGGTCCGTTCGTCGCCAATGACTGCGACCTGTCACCGGAGGGCAGCGCCAAGAACGGTGCGATCTGGCTACTGACCGGCCCGAACATGGGCGGTAAATCGACGTTCCTGCGCCAGAACGCGCTGATCGCCATCCTGGCCCAGACCGGCTCCTTCGTGCCGGCGACGTCGGCCCATATCGGCGTCGTCGACCGGCTGTTCTCGCGCGTCGGCGCCTCGGACGATCTGGCGCGCGGCCGCTCGACCTTCATGGTCGAGATGGTCGAGACGGCGGCGATCCTCAACCAGGCCGGCGAACGGGCGCTGGTGATCCTCGACGAGATCGGCCGCGGCACCGCCACTTTCGACGGCCTGTCGATCGCCTGGGCGGCGGTGGAATATCTGCATGAGAAGAACCGCTGCCGGGCGATCTTCGCCACCCATTTTCACGAAATGACCTCGCTCGCCGGCAAGCTGGCGCGGCTTCACAACGTCACCATGCGGGTCAAGGAATGGGAAAACGACGTCGTGTTCCTGCATGAGGTTGGCAAGGGCGCGGCCGACCGCTCTTACGGCGTGCAGGTGGCACGGCTGGCCGGCCTGCCGGAAGCTGTGGTGGACCGGGCCAAGCAGGTGCTGCACCAACTGGAGGAAGGCGAGGTTTCCGGCAAGACCAACCGGCTGGTCGACGATTTGCCGCTGTTTTCCGTGGCGGTGAAGCGGGAAGCACCGAAGCCGGTGAAGAACGACGCGCTGGGTGCTGCGCTGGGCGAGATCAATCCCGACGAGATGACGCCGAGGGAGGCGCTGGAGGCGCTGTACCGGCTGAAGGGTCTGGCGGGGAAATAGTCAGATCATCTCCAGCCCGCGCTTACGCGTCGGCGGCGGGAAGGCGCGGTCGAGATCGGCGAGATCTTCGGCCGTGAGCTTGATGTCGAGTGCGGCGACATTCTGACGGACATGCTCCTGGCTGCTGGCCTTTGGAATGGCGATGACGCCCTCCTGATGCACCACCCAGGCCAAGGCGATTTGTGCAGGGGTGGCATTGTGGCGGGCGGCGACGGCGTCGAGCCTGCCGTTGCGCGCCAAGGCGCCCTGCTCGACCGGCGAATAGGCCATCAGCGGAATGCCGCGCTGCCGGCTCCACGGCGCCAGATCGAACTCGAGGCCGCGGCGGACCAGATTGTAGAGCACCTGGTTGGTCTGGACGTTGCCGCCATTGGCAACACTGACCAAGTCCTCCATCTCCTCGGTGTCGAAATTGCTGACGCCCCAATGGCGGATCTTGCCGGCCTTCTTAAGCGCCTCGAAGGCCTCGACCGTCTCCGCCAACGGCACGCTGCCTGGCCAATGCAAGAGGTAGAGGTCGATGCGGTCGGTGCGCAGGCGCTTCAGGCTGTTTTCGCAGGCGCGCTGCACGCCCGCGCGCGACGCGTTGGATGGTAGAACTTTCGAGACCAGAAAAGTCTCGTCGCGGCGCCCGGCGATGGCTTCGGCCACCACTTCCTCGGCGCCGCCGCTGGCATACATTTCGGCGGTGTCGATCAGCGTGATGCCAAGGTCGATACCGAGCTTGAGCGCATCGACCTCGCCAGCACGGCGGCGCGAATCCTCGCCCATCTTCCACGTGCCCTGGCCGAGAACAGCAATGGCTTCGCCGGAGGGCAGCGTGGTGGTTCTGATGGTCGATGACATGGCAGGCTCCGTTGGAGGCCGGATCGCATCACAGGGCGGACAAGAAATCCAGAGGCGTTCTCGCCCAATTCTTCGTCTTGAAAGGGCTCACTTCACCGGATGGGCGGCGAGCCAGTCCTGCATCTGCTTGATCTCGGCTTCCTGCGCGGCGATGACGCCTTCGGCGAGCTTACGGATTTCGGGATCCTTGCCATTGGCAAGCTCGACCTTGGCCATGTCGATGGCGCCCTGATGGTGCGGGATCATGCCGCGGACGAAATCGACATCGGCATTGCCGGTATATTGCGACGCCATCATGTCGGCATGCATCTTGTCCATCGCCGCCTTATAGCCTTCGGTCGAAGGGCTGGTCGCGTCCATGGACATGCCAGCCATGTCGTGTTTCATCTCTTCGCTCTGCGCCGGAACGCTTTCGAGGAAGACGGCGAGCAGCATTCCGGCCGCCATCAGCAAAAGCACGAGTTTCTTGGCCAAGGTCATTCATGGTCTCCTGTTGCTTCGGTGTCGTATTTGGGGGTTTGGATCAGAGTTTCAACGTCCGCAGACGCAATGCGTTGGCGATGACGGACACGGAGGACAGGCTCATCGCCGCCGCCGCCAGCATCGGCGACAGAAGCATGCCGGTGAGCGGATAGAGCACGCCGGCGGCGACCGGCACGCCAAGCACATTGTAGAGGAAAGCGAAGAACAGGTTCTGGCGGATGTTGCCGATCGTCGCCTGGGCGAGCTTACGGGCCCGGACGATGCCGTTGAGGTCGCCCTTGACCAAAGTGATGCCGGCGCTTTCGACCGCGACATCGGCGCCGGTGCCCATGGCGATACCGACATCGGCGGCGGCCAAAGCCGGTGCGTCGTTGACGCCGTCGCCGGCCATGGCAACGCCAGCGCCCTTGCCACGCAATTCCTCGACAAGGGCTGCCTTCTGTTCCGGCAGCAGACCGGCGCGAACCTCATCGATACCGAGGCTTCTGGCGATCGCCTTGGCGGTGCGCTCATTGTCGCCGGTCGCCATGATGATCCTGAGGCCACTGTCATGCAGCGCCCGGATCGCCTCGGCGGTGGTCGCCTTGATGGGATCGGCGACGGCGACGATGCCGGCCAGCTTGCCGCCGACGGCGATGAACATCGCGGTCTTGCCATCGCCTTGCAACGCTTCGGCACTGACTGAGGCGGCGGAAACGTCGACGCCAAGATCGCGCATCATCGCGGCGTTGCCGAGCGCGACAGTCTTGCCCGACACCGTGCCGGAAACGCCCTTGCCGGTGAGCGCCTCAAAGGCGCTGGCCTCAGTGGCGATTACACCGCGCGCGGCGGCGCCTTCGACGATGGACTCGGCCAACGGATGCTCCGAGCCCTTCTCCAGGCTCGCGGCGAACCCCAGCAATTCGTCTTCGGAAAAGCCGTTTGCTGCGACAACATCCGTCAGTTTCGGCCGGCCCTCGGTCAGCGTGCCGGTCTTGTCGACGATCAGCGTGTCGACGGAGGCAAAGCGTTCGAGCGCAGCGGCCTCCTTGATCAGCACGCCGGCATGCGCCCCGCGCCCGGTGGCGGTCATGATCGACATAGGCGTGGCGAGGCCAAGCGCGCAGGGACAAGCGATGATCAGCACCGAGACCGCCGAGACGACGGCGAAGATCAGGCTGGGCTCTGGGCCGAAGAGCGCCCAGGCGATGAATGCCACGACGGCGACAAGGACGACGGCGGGAACAAAGTAGAAGGAAACGCGGTCGGCCAATCCCTGGATCGGCGCGCGCGAACGTTGTGCCTTGGCGACAAGTTCGACGATGCGCGCAAGCGTGGTCTCGGCGCCGATCCGCTCGGCGCGCATGATAAGCGAGCCGTTCTTGTTGAGCGTGCCGCCGGTCAGGGCGTCGCCCTCGACCTTTTCGACCGGCAGCGGCTCGCCCGTGATCATCGATTCATCGATAGACGAACGGCCTTCGAGCACGGTGCCGTCGACCGGGATGGCGTCGCCTGGCCGGATGCGCAAGCGATCGCCAGCCTTGACGCTGTCCAGCGGCACGTCGGTCTCGGAACCGTCTTCGGCTATGCGCCGCGCGGTCTTGGGCGCCAGATCGAGCAGAGCGCGGATCGCCGACCCGGTCTTTTCGCGGGCACGCAATTCCAGCACCTGGCCGAGGAACACCAGCGCGACAATGACGGCCGCAGCCTCGAAATAGACCGGCACCGCACCGCCATGGCTGCGGAACTGATGTGGAAAGATGTCAGGGAAGAGCGTGGCAACGACGCTGTAGAGGTAGGCCGCACCGACGCCGAGCGAAATCAGCGTCCACATGTTGGGGCTGCGGTTGACGATCGACTCCCAGCCGCGATGGAAGAAAGGAAAGGCAGCCCAGAGCACCACCGGGCTTGCCAGCGCCAGCTCGATCCAGACCTTCGTCCGATCATCGACCAGGCCTTCGAACGTCAGGCCGATCATCGGGGCCATGGCGATGATGAGAAGCGGGATCGACAAGACCGCGCTGACCCAGAACCGCCTGGTGAAATCGACCAGCTCGGGATTTGGCCCTTCATCGCCTGATGGTACCCCCATCGGCTCCAGCGCCATGCCGCAGATCGGACAGGAGCCGGGCTTGTCGCGGATGATCTCGGGATGCATCGGGCACGTGTATTGCGTGCCCTTGGGCGCCGGCACCGGCGCCGGCCTGTCGCTGAGATAGGTTTGCGGTGCCGCCTCGAATTTCGCCTGGCAAGCGGCGGAACAGAAATAAAAGCCCTGGCCTTCATGGCGGACGAAGTGCCTGGCGGTGGCGCGGTTGACGCTCATGCCGCAGACGGGGTCGGTGGCCGTCAGATATTGTTCCGGCGCAGCCTGGAATTTCGTGCGGCAACCTTCACTGCAGAAATGATAGAGGCGGCCACCATGCTCTGATGTCGGCTTGCCGGCGGCCGGATCCACGGTCATGCCGCAGACCGGATCGCGCAGAACCGCTTCCACGGCCGCGCCTTTCGCCGCACAGCAGCCGCCATGGGCGCCGGGGTGATCATGATCTGAATGCGTCATTCCAAAAATGCCTTTGTGCCTCTGCCTAAAGCGGAGGTAGTGCTTCCAGTAACTGGAAGGTCAAGGGCTGTGTCGATTTTTCGCGTTTCGAGCCCAACCCGGGGCGGTTCGCCCCGAAAAAGCCCACATTGCGTAGCGCAGCGTTGTGCTAACTACGCCGGCCCCTCCAACGTGATGCCGATCCGTCGAGACATGAAATGTCTGGTCATCAATCTTGATCGGTCGCCTGACCGGCTTGCCCATGTCACGGCGGAATTTGCCCGCATCGGCATCGCCTTCGAACGAATCACCGCAATCGACGCCCGCGAGCATCCGAACCTGATGCTGCAGCCGCAGCATGCTGAGTACTCCATACGGCGCCTGTCCCCCAGCGAGATCGCCTGCATGCACAGCCATCGCGCATGCTGGGCCGTCATTGCTCATGACGAAGCGCCCTATGGCGCCGTTTTCGAGGACGACATTGTGTTCTCCGCGAATGCCGGCGCCCTGCTTGCCGACGGCGGCTGGATTCCAGCCGATGCCGATACCGTCAAGCTCGAGACATTCTTCAGCAAGACCATGATCCAGAGGAAGAGGACCGCTGTCGGCCACGGCTTTTCCGTGTTCAGGCTCCGCAGGAGCCATATGGGGACCGGCGGCTACATCCTCTCCAGGCAGATGGCACGCGATCTGCTGGATGCCACCGCGCGGGCCAACGCGGCCGCCGATGACATTCTCTTCAACCCGGTGTTCCCGACGTCGGGTGAAAAGACGATCTACCAGCTTGTTCCCGCGCTCTGCGCGCAGGACCAGTTCATGGGCAACAGGCTGCCAAGCCTGCTTTACGAGGAACGCGAAGCCGAATGGATCGCAAGCGGGCTGACCGCGAAGCGCCGAAAGCCCCTCCGCGAAAAGATGAGGGTGGAAACCAGGCGCATCGCCGAGTGGATTGTCGACCACTGCAGACTACGGCGGTACACGGTTGTCCCCTTCGATCCACCCGAAGCGGAACGATAGATCTGTTTCCGTCCGCAGGGCCTGATATCCGGCGCGGCCACAACGCGCAGAGACATCGATGAAAAGCCAGCTTATCCGACACCCACCGTCGGAAACTGCTTGCCCTCATCGAGGAAAATCTCGGGCTCCGGGCGAATTCCACCTTGCCGCCAGTGACCTTGAATAGAAAATTCCTCCGGCCAGCCGCAACATGTCATCTCCCGGTAATCCTGGGAAGATAGTCGGTTTAAAAGCTTGGCTTTCTGATTGTGGTATAATATCCACCCCAGAAAAGATCAACAAACCGTCACGTCACCTGTGCTAGAAGGCTCCTACGCTGCTTGGCGGCTCCCGCCGGTTCCGGTGGAAGCAAGGATTTTGTACAAAGAATTTTGAACAGAATAGCTCGTAAGAATGAAGCGTCTGGTTATCAACCTCGATCGATCTCCTGACCGGCTTGCCCACATGGCGTCGGAGTTCGCCCGTATCGGCATCGGGTTCGAGCGCGTCGCGGGGATCGATGCCAAGGAGCATCCCGACCTGGTGCTGCAGCCGCAGCACGCGATACACGCCGTCCGGCCGCTTTCCGGCAGCGAGATCGCTTGCCTGCATAGTCATCGAGCCTGTTGGACGATCATCGCGCAGGACGAGGCCCCATACGGCGCCGTGTTCGAGGACGACATGGTCTTCTCAAGCAAGGCCGGGGCGTTGCTGGGCGATACGAGTTGGGTGCCGGCATACGCCGATGTCGTGAAACTCGAGACGTTCTTCTCCAGAACCGTGATCCAGAGGAGAAGGACCTCCGCCGGACATGGTTTTTCCATGGTCCGGCTCCGCAAGGGCCATCCGGGGGCCGGGGGTTATCTGCTCTCGCGGCGAACGGCGCGCGACTTTCTGGAGGCAACGGCGCGGGTCAACATAGCTGTCGATGATCTCATCTTCGACCCCATCATGTCCGCCGGCAGGACTGTCTACCAACTTGTTCCAGCGCTCTGCGCACAGGACCAGTTCGTCGGTGAAAGGCTGCCAAGCCTGCTCGACCAGGAACGCGACGCCGCGCGGACCGCGAGCGGGCTTATGACAAGGCAGAGGAAGCCGGCAGCCGTGAGAATCAGCAGAGAGGCCGGGCGAGCCGTGAGGTGGATCGCCGATTTCTGCAGATTCCGGCAACGGATTGTCGTTCCCCTCGATCCGATCGAGGCAACGGAGTAGGCCGCTTGCCGGGCCACCGGCAGGCCCCATACCCAGCGCCGCGAAAACGCGCTATAGACGCCGCCCAAATGGCAAGGCCAACCGGTACCTATGGCGAAAATCTCCCTGAAGCTCGATGAACTGATCGACGGCGAAGCCTTGCGCCGCGAGATGACCGCGCTGACGACGGCCACGGCCGGCGACGGTTCCGGAGCGGCCGCGCGTGCCGGCGTTCTCCAGCTTCTCAAGGCCCGGCTTGCCGAAGGCCGAAAGATCACCGAAGCCATGCTGAAGCAAGATGGCGGCGGCAACGCCTGCGCCGAGCGGCTGTCGCACCTGATGGATGAGCTGATCCGGGCGCTCTACGAATTCGCGGCGACGCATGTCTACCGGGTGAAGAACCGTTCGTCGGCCGAACGCATGGCCGTCGTCGCGGTCGGCGGCTATGGCCGCGGCACGCTGGCGCCGGGATCCGACATCGACCTGCTGTTCCTCTTGCCCTACAAGCAGACGCCGTGGGGCGAACAAACCGTCGAATACATGCTCTACATGCTGTGGGATCTGGGCTTAAAGGTCGGCCACGCCACCCGCAACATCGATGAGTGCCTGCGGCTGTCACGCACCGACATCACCATCCGCACATCAATCCTGGAAGCACGCTTCCTGTGGGGCGAACGCAAGCTCTATGACGAGCTGATGCTGCGCTTCGACCACGAGGTGGTGCGCACGACCGGCCCGGAATATGTCCAGGCCAAGCTCGCCGAACGCGACGAGCGGCACGCCAAGGCCGGCGAGAGCCGCTATCTGGTCGAGCCCAATGTCAAGGACGGCAAGGGCGGCCTGCGCGACCTGCAGACGCTGTTCTGGATCGGCAAGTATTTCTACCGGGTGCGTACCGGCGAGGAACTGGTCGACAAAGGCGTCTTCACCGAGGCCGAGTACCGCGAATTCCAGAAAGCCGAGGACTTCCTGTGGGCAGTGCGCTGCCACATGCATTTCCTCACCGGGAAGGCCGAGGAGCGGCTGCATTTCGACATCCAGCGCGAGATCGCCGGGCGGCTGGGTTACACCACCCATCCCGGCCTGTCGGCAGTCGAACGCTTCATGAAGCACTACTTCCTCGTCGCCAAGGATGTCGGCGACCTGACCCGCATCTTCTGCGCCGCGCTCGAGGAGGAGCAGGCCAAGCACGTGCCGGGCTTCAACCGCATCTTCCTCACCTTCCAGCGCCGCAAGCGCAAGCTCGCCGGCACTTCCGATTTCATCGTCGACAACCACCGCATCAACATCGCCGACGACCAGGTGTTCGAACGCGATCCGGTCAATCTGCTCAGGCTGTTCTGGTTCGCCGACAAGCACGGGCTGGAGTTCCACCCTGACGCGCTGAAGCTGCTGACGCGCTCGCTCGGCCTGGTCAACAAGTCGCTGCGCCGCGACGAGGAGGCCAATCGGCTGTTCCTCGACATATTGACCTCGGACCGCAACGCCGAACTCAATCTGCGGCGCATGAACGAGGCCGGGTTGCTGGGCCGGCTGATCCCCGATTTCGGCAAGATCGTCGCCATGATGCAGTTCTCGATGTACCACCACTATACGGTCGACGAGCACCTAATCCGCTGCATCGGCGTGCTGGCAGAAATCGAACGCGGCGACGGCGAGAAAGTGCACCCGCTGTCGCATTCGCTTATGCCGGGCCTGAAGAAGAGCCGCGAGGCGCTCTATGTCGCCGTGCTGCTGCACGATATCGCCAAGGGCAGGCCGGAAGATCATTCCGAGGCCGGCGCCAGGATCGCGCGCCGCATCTGCCCGCATATGGGGCTGTCGCCGGCCGACACGGAAACCGTCGCCTGGCTGGTCGAGAACCACCTCGTCATGTCGATGACGGCGCAGACCCGCGATCTCAACGACCGCAAGACGATCGAGGATTTCGCCTCGGTCGTGCAATCGGTCGAGCGGCTGAAGATGCTTTTGATCCTCACCGTCTGCGACATCAGGGGCGTTGGACCCGGTGTGTGGAACGGCTGGAAGGGCCAGTTGCTGCGCACGCTTTATTACGAAACCGAACTGCTCCTGACCGGCGGCTTTTCGGAAGTGTCGCGCGCGCAGCGCACGGCGGCGGCGCGCGAGCGTCTGGCCGAGGCACTCGCCGACTGGCCCGACAAGGCCCGCAAACGCTATGTCGGGCTGCACTATGAGAACTACCTGCTGGCCGTGGACCTGCCGGACCAGATTCGCCACGCCGAATTCATCCGCGAGGCGGACGCGTCGGGCAACAAGCTCGCCACCATGGTCAAGACCCACCAGTTCGAGGCGGTGACCGAAATCACCGTGCTGGCGCAGGACCATCCTCGTCTTCTATCGGTCATTGCCGGGGCATGCGCCGGCGCCGGCGGCAACATTGTCGACGCGCAGATCTTCACCACGTCTGATGGCCGCGCCCTGGACACGATCCTGATCTCGCGGGAATTCGACCGCGACGAGGACGAGCGGCGGCGCGCCGAGCGCGTCGGCCGGCTGATCGAGGACGTGCTGTCGGGCAAGAGTTGGCTGCCGGAGATGATCGAGAAGCGCACCAAGCCAAGGCGCGGGTCCAAGGTGTTCAAGATCCCGCCACGCGCCGAGATCCGCAACACGCTGTCGAACCGGTTTTCGGTCATCGAGGTCGAGGGGCTCGACCGCCCGGGCCTGCTGTCGGAGATCACCGGCACGCTGTCCGACCTGTCGCTCGACATCGCATCGGCACACATCACCACTTTCGGCGAAAAGGTCATCGACACCTTCTATGTCACCGACCTCACCGGGCAGAAGATCGACAGCCCGGCCCGCACCGCCACCATCCGCAACCGGCTGATGGCGACGCTCGAAGGCATCGCGCCCGAACGCGGCGGCAAGGCCAAGGCGGCCGCCGAGTGACTGCCATCCTCACTTTGTCCCAATCCCTAGAGCTGTTCACCGTTTCACGGAAACGGCGAACAGCTCTAAATCTTCGTTTCAACGCAATTCCAGACGGAAAACCGCTTCACACTTTTCCTGGAATTGCTCCAAGGCAGTCTTCGAACGCATGAGCCTCGTCAAGAAATTCGCTACGGTCGCTTCCGGCACGCTGATGAGCCGCGCGCTCGGTTTTGGCCGCGAGATGCTGATGGCGGCAGCACTCGGCACCGGACCGGTGGCCGACGCCTTCAACGCCGCCTTCCAGTTTCCCAACACCTTTCGCCGGCTGTTCGCCGAAGGCGCCTTCAACGCCGCTTTCGTGCCGCTGTTTGCCAAGGAGATCGAAACGCACGGCACCGACGGCGCCAAGCGCTTCTCGGAGGAAGTGTTCGGCGTGCTGTTCTCGGCGCTTCTGGCGCTGACCATCGTCATGGAACTGGCGATGCCGCTGATCGTGCGCTACCTGGTGGCGCCGGGCTTTGCCGACACGCCGGGCAAGTTCGAGACGACCGTCGCACTGGCGACGATCATGTTCCCGTATCTGATCTGCATGTCGCTCGCCGCCATGATGGCCGGCATGCTGAACTCGCTGCGCCGCTATTTCGCGGCTGCCATCGCGCCGGCGTTCCTCAACATCATCCTGATCAGCGTGCTGGGCTATGCCTGGTACCATGGGCTGGATGCCCGTGCTGTCGGCTCCAGCCTGTCCTGGGGCGTGCTGGCGGCGGGCCTCGTGCAACTTGCCATCGTCTGGGTGGCGGTTCGCAATGCCGGCATCTCGATCGGCTTCCGCCGGCCGAAGATGACGCCGAACGTCAAGCGCCTGCTGATCCTGGCGCTGCCGGCGGCGATTACCGGCGGCATCACCCAGATCAACCAGCTGATCGGCACGGCGATCGCGTCGGCGCAAGACAGCGCCGTGTCCTCGCTTGCCTATGCCGACCGCGTCTATCAGCTGCCGCTCGGTGTCGTCGGCGTGGCGGTGGCAATCGTGCTGTTGCCGGAGCTGTCGCGGGCACTGAAATCGGGCAATCTCATCGAGGCCGCCAATCTGCAGAACCGCTCCGTCGAATTCACCTTGTTCATGACCTTGCCGGCGGCGGCAGCGCTCTGGGTGATGGCGGAGCCGATCGTGCGGCTGGTCTACGAGCGCGGCGCGTTTGCCGCCAACCATTCGACGCCCACGGTGGCGGCGATCCTGGCGATCTTCGGTCTCGGCCTGCCGGCCTTCGTGCTGATCAAGGCCTTCACTCCCGGCTATTTCGCCCGCGAGGACACCCGCACGCCGATGATCTTCGCCGCCATCTCGGTGGCGGTGAACGTCGCCACCGCGCTGACGCTGTTTCCCAGGATGGGTGCACCCGGCATTGCGGTCGCCTCGGCCGTGGCCGGCTGGGTCAACGCGCTGATGCTGCTTGCCGTGCTGATCCGGCGCGGCCATTGGGGCCGCGACGTGCCGCTCCTGAAACGCATTCCCCGACTGGTTCTGTCGGCCGCGGTGATGGCGGTGGCGCTGTATTTCGCCGAGCATTGGCTGGCCGTCAGGCTCGGTCCCGGCTCGCCGCTGGTCGTCAAGGCGACGACGCTGCTGGCGCTGGTGGCCGGCGGGGCGCTGCTCTACTTCGTCACCGCGTTTGCCACCGGCGGCGCCGATTTCGGCATGATCCGGCGCAATGTCGGGCGCAAGGGAGTGCCGCCGGCCGCAACGACCGGCATCGACGACTAGAGCCTCAATCGACCTATAGCCCCATCTTGATCGCGGCGGCGTCTTCGTCCATAAGCGCGCCGTCGCAAGACTTTCGCCGCGCGCGGTTTCCAGCCGCATGATTGGCTCCAAAAAGTCTGCAACTTTTTGGAATCATGCTTATACGGCCCTCCACAAGCCATGAGGAAACCCATGTCCGCCTTCAAGCCCCTCGTCTTCTCCGGCGTCCAGCCGACCGGCAATCTGCATCTCGGCAATTATCTCGGCGCCATCAAGAAGTTCGTCGCCCTGCAGGACACCTCCGACTGCATCTATTGCGTCGTCGACCTGCATTCGCTGACCGCGCAGCTGGTCCATGACGACCTTGCCGACCAGACGCGTTCGATCACCGCGGCGTTCCTCGCCTCCGGCATCGACCCGAAGAAGCACATCGTCTTCAACCAGTCGCGGGTGATGCAGCATGCCGAGCTAGCCTGGATCTTCAATTGCGTGGCGCGCATCGGCTGGATGAACAAGATGACGCAATTCAAGGACAAGGCCGGCAAGGACCGCGAAAATGCCTCGCTGGGCCTGCTCGCCTATCCCTCGCTGATGGCTGCCGACATCCTGCTCTATCGCGCAACGCATGTGCCGGTGGGCGAGGACCAGAAGCAGCATCTGGAACTGACCCGCGACATCGCACAGAAATTCAACAATGATTTTTCGGGCCGCATCGCCCGCCTTGGCGTCGGCGTCGAGATGCGGGTCGGCGAGGAGACGGTGAACGGCTTCTTCCCGATCACCGAACCGGTTATCGGCGGCCCGGCGGCGCGCATCATGAGCCTGCGCGACGGGTCGAAGAAGATGTCGAAGTCGGACCCGTCGGATCTGTCGCGCATCAATCTGACTGATGATGCCGACACCATCTCGAAGAAGATCCGCAAGGCCAAGACCGATCCGGAAGCCTTGCCGAGCGAAGTCGACGGGCTGGAAAGCCGGCCGGAAGCGGAAAACCTGGTCGGCATCTACGCCGGCCTGGCCGAGATGTCGAAGGCCGACGTGCTGAAGGAATTCGGCGGCCAGCAGTTTTCGGTGTTCAAGCCGGCGCTGGCCGACCTTGCGGTGGAGAAGCTGGCACCGATCGCCGGCGAGATGCGCCGCATCGAAGGCGACCGCACCTATGTCGACGCGGTGCTCAGGGACGGCGGCGAACGCGCCAGCGTGCTCGCCGAAACGACGATGAAGACCGTGCGCGACATCATCGGCCTGCTGCAGGGCTGATCCGCATCGTCGGTGCACCGCACCATACTGGCATAAGGCCGGCGGCTTGCCGCCGGTCGGCGGCGGTGGCAGATTGCGGCCGAAATGACACCAGGTAGATAGACATGGTCTCCAAACGCCTCAGCCGCGAAGCCGGTCATCGCAGGAAATTCCTGACGATCATCGACGACACGCCCGAGTGCGAGCGCGCCGTCGCCTACGCCTCGAAGCGGGCGCAGAGCACCAGCGGTACGCTTGTGCTGCTCTATGTCATCGTGCCGGACGATTTCCAGCACTGGCTGGGCGTCGAGAAGATCATGCGCGAAGAGGCGAACGCCACGGCGCGCGCGGCTCTCGACGGCTACGCCAACAAGGTGCGCCAGAAGCTCGGCATCGAGCCGGAGATGGTGGTGCGCGAAGGCAAGCCGACGGAAGAGATCCACAAGCTGATCGAGGAAGACCAGGACATCGCCATTCTAGTGCTGGCGGCCGGCGCCGGCAAGGAAGGCCCCGGACCGCTGGTCGGCGCGGTGGCCGGCAAGGGCGCGGCCTTCCCCATTCCGGTCACGGTCGTGCCGCAGAATCTGTCGGACGAGGAGATCGACAGCCTCGCCTGAGATATGCTGATATTCAGGTGAGGCCAGCCTGCAAATGGCGGCTTCCTGCGCTTCCCCGTTCTACTGCGTCGCAGTAGAACTGTGCTCACGCACTTCAAGTACGCTCCGCTCCGGTTCTCGGAAACCACCATTCTCGACTCGGCCTGACCTGAATCTCAACACAACTCCCGTGAGTGCAGGTGAGCAAAAACATTCCGCCAGCCAGCCGTTCGCGCGATGCGTTTCGCTTGAATGTCCGGCCGATAGAGCCTATTTAGAACTATTCCAAACTATCTGCCCGAAACGGGCACGGAGACGGCCATGTTCATCCAGACCGAATCGACGCCCAATCCGGCGACGCTGAAATTCCTGCCCGGCAAGGAAGTGCTGCTCGAAGGCACGGCCGATTTCCGCGATGCCGACAGTGCGGCAACCGCCTCGCCGCTGGCCGGCCGGCTGTTCGAGATTCCCGGCGTCACCGGCGTCTTCTTCGGCTACGACTTCATCACCGTGACCAAGGACGGCCCCGACTGGCAGCACCTGAAGCCGGCGATCCTTGGCGCCATCATGGAGCATTTCATGTCCGGCGCGCCTGTCATGGCCAAGGCCGGCCCGGCCGCCGAGACCAGCCAGACCGGAGAATTCTACGACAAGGCCGACGAGGAACTCGTCACCACCATCAAGGAATTGCTCGACACACGGGTGCGCCCGGCGGTGGCCCAGGATGGCGGCGACATCACCTTCCGCGGCTTCGAGAACGGCACCGTGTTCCTGCACATGAAGGGCGCCTGCGCCGGTTGCCCGTCATCGACGGCAACGCTGAAGCACGGCATCCAGAACCTGCTTCGGCATTTCGTGCCCGAAGTGCAGCAGGTCGAGCAGGTTTCCTGATTCTTTCGCGCCGCGCCGCCTGTCGGTCTTAGAGCAGTTCACCGTTTCACGGAAACGGTGACCCTCTCTAAGTCCTTGTTTTGACGCAATTCCGAACGGAAAACCGTTTCACACTTTTCCTGGAATTGCTCTAAGTCCTTGTTTTGACGCAATTCCGGACGGAAAGCCGTTCCACACTTTTCCTGGAATTGCTCTAGGCTGTAGTGACAAATTAACGACTTGGGATTCCCATCGCGAGGCAAATCAGATTCAAGGCTGACTTTTGGAGGTCGGCTTTGGAAGGTGAGGTTCTACGCGACGATCAGTGGGAGCAGATCAAGCCTTTTGTGCCGGGTGGGCGCAAGGGCAAGCGGGGTCCGCGTAGCGATGGTCGGCGCTTCTTCGATGCGCTTTTATGGATCGCTCGGTCAGGCGCGCGCTGGCGCGACCTGCCGGAGCGGTTCGGCCCGTATCAGAGGGCAAAGCGACGTTACTACCGCTGGATCGAAGCGGGCGTGTTCGACCGGCTGTTCGAAGCCATCAGCAGGCATCCAGATATGGAATGGCTGATGATCGACGCGACCGTTATCCGCGCTCAGGCCCAGGCTGCTGGAGCCCGGCGTAAAAGGGGGGATCTGAAGCCCAGGCTCTCGGCCGCTCGCGTGGTGGGTTCGGCACCAAGCTCCATGCCGTCGTAGATGCGCTCGGCCTACCGGTCCGCTTCGAGATCGGCCCCGGCCAGCAAAACGACATGGCAGCGGCCTGCGGTCTGATCGAGGGGATTGCAGCAGGCCAAGTGATCGCCGACCGCGCTTATGATGCCGATCGACTGCATGATGTGATCCTCGACCAAGGCGGTGAACCGGTCATCCCGCCGCGGCGCCATCGCAGATACCAACACAGCTATGACAAGATCGCCTACAAAAACCGCTGGGGCATCGAGGCCTTCTTTGCAAAGCTCAAGCAGTGGCGGCGCATCGCAACGCGCTACGACAAAATCGCCGCCAACTTCCTCGGCTTCGTCAAGCTCGCAGCCATCATGCTCTGGCTCAAATGATTAAATTGTCACTACAGCCTAGGGCGCGGCCTGAAACATCCCATCCGCAGACAACAAAAAACCGGGCCGAATTGCCCGGTTTTCTGTTTGGGACGTCCGTTGTTGCCTAGACGGTCCGCGTACGAAACGTGTCCGACCATGATCCCACGAGGGATCGTGGTCCTTACATCACGATGACCTTGGCGCCGACCGAGGCGCGGTCATAGAGATCGATGATGTCCTGGTTCATCAGGCGGATACAGCCAGACGACATCGCCTTGCCGATCGAATTCCATTCCGGGCTGCCGTGCAGCCGGTAACCCATGTCGCCGCCCTTGTTGAACAGGTACATGGCGCGCGCGCCGAGCGGGTTCTTCAGGCCCGGCTCCATGCCGTCGGCGAACTTCTCCAGTTCCGGCTGGCGCCTGATCATTTCACGGGGCGGCGTCCAGGTCGGCCATTCGCGCTTCAGCGCTATATGGGCGGTACCATGCCACTCGAAGCCCTCGCGGCCGACGCCGATGCCGTAGCGGATCGCCAAGCCGTCGCCCTCGACGAAATAGAGGAACTTGTTCTGGGTATCGACGATGATGGTGCCCGGCTTTTCCTTGGTATCGTAGTTCACTTCCTGCCGGTGGAACTGCCTCGGCACTTTTTCGATCGGAATCCGCGGCAGTTGGTAGCCAGCATCGGTCACGGCGCCGTAGTCGTTGGAGAAGATCTGCCCGCCAATGGTGCTGCAACCGGCGATGGCCGTGGACAGCGCCAATGCGGCAATTATTGCAAGCGACTTCATGCGCATGAGATGATCCGGAGCCCCGCCCAAACGTCAGCGGCACGAGTCGACCGCTTTCTTGCCATCATTCATGCTGGCATTTGCTTTGCTTGCCAAGCACGCGATGCCTATATGCAAGGCCTTACCCGCGGGTAAGCGTATCACTATGGCATTTCGGCAACAGCCCTCACCGGATTGTGAAGTAAATTCAATGCGGGCGACATCAAACGGTTACCTGGAATCGAGGATCAGTCATGAATGTCGGCGACGCTGCCCACCGTTCAGGCCTGCCGGCCAAGACCATCCGTTACTATGAGGAGATCGGCCTGATCGCGCCGGCGCGCGCCGCCAACGGCTACCGCGATTATTCCGGCGACGATATCCACCGGCTGGCCTTCCTGCGCCGCGCGCGCAACCTCGGCTTTTCCATCGACGATTGCCGCCAGTTGATGGCGCTCTACCAGGATCGCGGCCGCGCCAGCGCCGACGTACGCGAGATCGCCGCCGCCCATGTCACGGCGATCGAGGAAAAGGTGCGCGAGCTGCAATCGATGCGCACGACCCTGCAGAAACTGATCCATGCCTGCCATGGCGACAACCGGCCGGACTGCCCGATCCTGGATGATATGGCAGGGGCTGCGGCGCCTGGCGAAAGGGCCGTTTCATAGCAAGGGCTGGCGGAGGTCAAAGCTTTGAGGAAGTCCGGTCAGGTCTGGTGGAACAAGGGACTTCAGTCTTATTTGCGCTATTGCTAATATACATATAGTTTGATGGACGCGGGGATAATCACACCCAAAAGCCCACACCCGCAATGGCCGGTGCAGCCCCCCTATAAACCCAAGCCAAGCTGCGCCGGCCATTCCGCCAGCCATGTTCCCTTACATCAGCCTTTATATGCCGACTAACTAAAGTAACGGAACGTCCAATGGACACTAACGGAACCTAAACGGTCCCCTCAGACCTTTGCGCTTGGCACGCAAGACCTTAGTCCTGCCATTCTCCAACAAAGAACGGGAGTTGATAGGCACGATATAGGGCCGTTCCGCAAAGGAACAATACCAGACTGTACTCAGCCGAATAGTGCGCGATCACGGAAGGCAGCTTCAGGCCGGGCCGGTTTGTACATTTGACAAACCCCGGCTTGTATATTTGACAGACATTGTCGCGTGAGCGATCGCGCCCTGGACGCGCCGCTTGCCAGTCCCCTGGTAGGAACGACCCGGCACGCTCAGTCGGGGGGACATGGGGTCGTGCCGGGTCGTTGCGGGTCAGGCTTTTGGGATCTCCTCCCGCACGGCCAAACCTATATTCATATTAGGACTAGCTCAATTGAGACTGAAGTCCCGTCCACGGACTGCTCAGTTGTAAGGACAGCACCTGCCCTGGCGCTGATCCGCGGGATGAAGTCGACTTCATTCCTACTGGCAGCAGTTCCTGCGGTCTCCAATCGGTCACCTATCGAAGGCGGTTGTATATTTGACAGGCCAGATACACCCAAAAGAAGTCAGGACCGGTTCTTGAAGGCTTGATCTGAAGGGCATATCGTCGCCTCAAGGGGCTTGGGTGACGCAATGTTGAACGACGATAAGGGCGAGCGGCTTTGGGCTCTAGACCTTGATGCTCTGCGCAAGGCTTTCGAAACATACGTTCGAGAGCACAAAACAACGGCCGCGGAGTGGGGGGAACACGCCAAGCGGTTCCTCGAAAAACAAAGAGTTCGCCAGGGTGAATCGCGCTGATCCCCAGTTGTAGGGATCGCACCGGCGCTGTGGTGTTCCCACTGGATTAAGCTCGACTTCCCCCTGCCGATTCCGTACGGACCGCCATTCGGTCGTAGGGTTGTCAAATATACAATCCCTATCGCCAAGCGATCGTACATTTGACAGACCCAATCGGCCTCAGATGTTTCCACCTTCCTTGCGCCAGTGAGAGCCGGTGGGGATCACCGATAAGGATGTGTCGTTCATGCGGCGGCCTGGGCTGGGTCGCCGCAAGTATCGCGCTTGTGATTTGGCGTCTGCGGCGCTCCACGCGCATTCTCCAGGAACGGGGAAGGGAGGCGTGGATGGGTCGGCTTATCCGGGCGGTTTCAATTTTTACGGCTGTCTTTGTCGCCAACCGTTCCCCCTACGCTTGGTATTGGCAGATCGCGATTCTCGTGGCCCTCACTATCGTCCTGCACGGAACTGCCTTAGCGATCCAATTCGTACTGGCACCATGCAACAAGTGATGCATCCCGTTTCCCTACGGCTGAGTAGCGCCAGGGGTTCAAACCGTGAACAGAATCTGGCATGGTGCCCGCCATGCCGATCATTTCCCCCATCGCAATCAACCCTCTCATCGACGGCCGCCAGTCGGAACGCGCCATGCTGGTGCGGCGCGGCGTGCAGCGGCTGCTCATGGAAATGGGCGCGCATGTGCTGCCTGAATTGTCGCTGGCCACCGGCCGCCGCGCCGACCTCGTGGCGCTGACCCGGCAGGGCGACATCTGGATCATCGAGATCAAATCCTCGATCGAGGATTTCCGGGTCGACCGCAAATGGCCCGACTACCGGCTGCATTCCGATCGCTTCTTCTTCGCCACCCATCCCGGCGTGCCGGCGGAAATCTTCCCGGAAGAGTGCGGCTTCATCCTCTCCGACGGCTACGGCGCCGAGATCCTACGTGACGCGCCGGAGCACCGCATGGCGGCGGCGACGCGCAAGGCGCTGATGCTCCGCATCGCCCGGGCCGGCGCCTCGCGGCTGCTGGCAGCGGAACTGGCCGGCGTGTCGGTGCCGGCGCTGGAGGGGGAGAGCGAGTAGTTCGAAAAACCTGGGTTCCTCGCCCCTACTCCGTCTCTTCTTCCACCCCACCCGCGGCCGGCGCCATCAAAAGCACGGCGGCGCCAAGAATGGCGGCGATGAAGGAGCCGGCGAGGATGCCGACCTTGACCGCATCCTGCAGGGCGACGTCGCCGGCGAAGGCGAGCAGGCCGATGAACAGGCTCATGGTGAAGCCGATGCCGCAGAGCAGCGAGATGCCGACCATATGCGACCAGCCGGCATGGGCCGGCAGATCGGCGAGGCCGAGCCGGATGGCTAGTGCTGAAGAGCCAAACACGCCGACCAGCTTGCCAACCACGAGGCCGGCGGCGACACCCAGCGTCAACGGCTCGATCAGCGCGCCGAAGCTCAGGCCGGCAAGCGAAACGCCGGCATTGGCGAAGCCGAAGATCGGGATGACGAAGAACGGCACTATTCTGTGCAGGCCATGCTCGAGCCGATGCAGCGGCGAGTGGTCGAGGTCGTGGCCGATCCCGGCGGAGCGTTCGAGCGGAATGGTCAGCGCCAGGGCGACGCCGGCAAGCGTGGCATGGACGCCCGATTTGAGCACCAATACCCACAGGATTGCGCCGAGCACGAGATAGGGCACCAGCGTCATCACCCGCATGCGGTTGAGCACGATGAGCACGGCAATGACGGCGAAGGCGGCGCCGAGATAGGCCAGCGACAGGCCGCTGGTGTAGAAGATGGCGATGATGATGACGGCGCCGAGGTCGTCGATGATGGCGAGCGCGGTCAGGAAGACTTTAAGCGAGGCCGGCACGCGGCTGCCGAGCAGCGACAGCACGCCAAGCGCGAAGGCGATGTCGGTGGCGGTCGGGATCGCCCAACCGGAGAGCGCCGGCCCGTTGTTGCGGTTGATGGCGACATAGACCAGTGCCGGAACAACCATGCCGCCGGCCGCCGCGATCCCGGGCAGGACGCGGCGCGGCCAGGTCGACAGCTGGCCGTCCAGCATCTCGCGCTTGATCTCCAGCCCGACGAGCAGGAAGAACACCGCCATCAGCCCATCATTGACCCAATGCGAAACGCTGAGCGGGCCGAGATAGGCATGGAGAACGGAGAAATAGGTTTCCGCGAGCGGCGAATTGGCGACGATCAGCGCAAGCGCCGCCGCCACCATCAGGATGATGCCGCCGGCCGCCTCGCCATCGAGAAATTCGCGGAAGACGGAAACCGGCCGCTGCTTCAGATCCTGCATGTCGCCTCCGTTAAGCCGCGTCATTCTCGATGATGCTCAAACTCCAGTCTCCGGGCAAGTAATCGGACCGTCTGTCAGCGCCTCAGAGACTGTTTCGAAATTCGCTCCGGCGAGTCATATGGTGGTGGTTTCGAGAACCGGAGCGGAGCGGACATTTGGGTCCGTGAGCACCGGAAGCGCAGAAAACGCCATCAGATGGCCGCCGGAGTAGAATTTCCAAACAGTCTCAGCGCGGCGCGCGCTTGGCCAGTATGCGCTGCAACGTGCGGCGGTGCATGTTGAGCCGGCGCGCGGTTTCGGAGACGTTGCGCTCGCACATTTCGTAGACGCGCTGGATATGCTCCCAGCGCACGCGGTCGGCCGACATCGGGTTTTCCGGCGGTGCCGCACGCTCGCCCGAGGTGCGGGTCAGCGCCGCAAAGATGTCGTCGGCATCGGCGGGCTTCGACAGATAGTCGACGGCGCCGAGCTTCACCGCGGTCACCGCGGTGGCGATGTTGCCGTAGCCGGTCAGGATGATGGTGCGGGAGTCCTCGCGCTTCTCGCGGATGGCGGCGACGACGTCGAGGCCGTTGCCGTCACCAAGCCGCATGTCGACCACGGCATAGGCCGGCGGATTGGCGCGCGCCTTGCCCACGGCCTCCTCGACGCTCTCGGCGGTCTCGACCACGAAGCCCCTGGTTTCCATGGCGCGGGCCAGACGGGTGAGGAACGGCTTGTCGTCATCGACGATCAGAAGCGAGGTGTCCTCGCCTTCAACCATTGCGCCAATATTTTCATCGCCTGTCATCGTCTTGAAAATTCCTGCTGCCTTAATTTTACGCAGATATAGTTTTGCGCCGCTATTGTCCAATTTACGCAATGTCAAACATGGTGGCCGGGGCCGTTTCCGGGTTCAGGAAGACCGTTCTCGGCCACGAAATCTGCACCACGGCGCCCTCGCCCAGTCCGCTCGAGTTGCGAAAATCGAGCGTGGCGCCCGAGCGTTCGAGCAGCGTCTTGGCGATGAACAGGCCAAGCCCCAGGCCGCCGCCGGCTTCATTGCCCTGGCGCGTCGACATATAGGGCTCACCGATGCGGTCGATGATCTCGGGCGGAAAGCCGGGCCCGTCATCGATGATCGAAAAGGTGACGGCGGCCTCGTCCCAACTCCAGCGCACGGTGACGCTCTTTCGGGCGAAATCGACAGCGTTCTCGACCAGATTGCCGAGGCCGTAGATGACGCCCGGATTGCGACGCCCGACCGGCTCAGGCCCGGTGCGCTCGCCCGGGCGAAGCTTGATCGAGATGCCGAAGTCGCGATGCGGCGCGGTGACCTCCTCGACCAGCGAGGTCAGCGGCAGGCGGGACAGATGCGCCTCGCCCTCCGACGACAGGCTGGTCAGGCGTTTGAGGATTTCGCGGCAGCGTTCACTTTGCGAGCGCAGCAGCTTCACGTCTTCCCCGTATTTCGGGTCGCTGCCGAGCGCCTTTTCCATTTCCTTGGCGACGAGCGTGATGGTGGCGAGCGGCGTGCCAAGCTCATGCGCCGCCGCCGCCGCCAGGCCGTCGAGCGCCGAAAGGTGCTGTTCGCGCTGCAGCACCAGTTCGGTGGCGGCAAGCGCATTGGCCAGAAGCCGTGCCTCGGCGGCCACCCGGAAGGCATAGATGGCGGTGAAGGCGATCGAGGACAGCACCGCCATCCACATGCCGGCGACATAGATGAAGGGCATGGCCAATGGCGCGCCTTCGTGCCAGGGCAATGGCAGATGGATGAACACCAGCAAGGTCGCGGCTATCATCACCAACCCGCCGAGGAGAGCTGTCAGGCGCAGGGGCAGCGAGGTCGCCGAAATGACGACGGGCACGGTCATCAGCAGCGAGAACGGATTGGTCAGGCCGCCGGTCATGTAGAGCAGGCCGGCGAGTTGCAGGCTGTCGAAGATCAGGATGCCGAACGCCGCGAACGGGGTGAGCCGGTGCGCGGCCGGAAAGCGGAAGGCCAGGAACAGGTTCATCCAGGCTGAGCACGCGATCAGGGCGAAGCACAGGCTGACCGGCAGCGGGAATTTCAGGCCATAGGCGACGACGAGCACCGTCACGCTCTGGCCGACAATGGCCAGCCAGCGCAGCCGGATCAGCGTGTTGAGGCGGAGCCGCTGGCTCTGCTGGAAATCGGGTGAACGCAAAACGTTGATCATGGCCATGGATTACAGCCGCAGGGCCGGGAACGCTAGGTCCCGCGCGGTTTTGCTCGGGCGGTGGCGGCGGCGAGCAGCGGGTTTTCCGGCCAGACATGCTTGGGATAGCGGCCGCGCATGTCGGCGCGCACGTCGGCCCAGGAGCCGCGCCAGAAGCCGGGCAGGTCGCGCGTCATCTGGATAGGGCGATGCGCCGGCGACAACAGTTCGAGCGTCAGCGACACCGTGCCATTGGCAATCGAGGGGTGGCGGTCGAGCCCGAACAGTTCCTGCACGCGAACCGCCAGCACCGGCCATTCGCCGTCATAGCGGATCGGCACATGGCTGCCCGATGGGGCGTCGAAATGCGTCGGCGCCAGCGCCTCGACCTTGCGCTGCAGATCGTGCGGCACGAGCGAGGTCAGGCCGGCGGAGACAACACCGGGACCGATGGCGGCAAACGAAGCCGCACCCGACAGGAAGGGCAGCAGCCAGTCGTCGAGGCGCTCGATCAGCGTTTCGTCAGACATATCTGGCCAGGGTGCGCCGAGGCCGCGATGCAGCCAGGACAGCCGCTGGCGCAGCGTCTCGGCCTCCTTGCTCCAGGTCAGCAGCGACAGCCCGTGCTCGCGCAAGGCGTCAAGGATGGCACGGTCGGCCTCGGCGCCTGAAGGAGCCGGCAGCATGCGTTCGGCGAGCGTGATGGCGCCGAGCCGAACCGTTTCGCGCACACGCACGGCGCGGCGTTCGCGGTCGAAGCTCGTCTGCCGGCGTGTTTCGATCCGGTCGGCCAATGTGGCGCGGATGTCCTCTTCGCCGATTGCCGCAGCCGCTGCTATGCGCGCGTTCTGCGCCTTGCCCTGCAGGTCGGCGACGACCAGAAACGGCTCACCCGCCAGCGGGTCGGCGGCATCGAGCATGGCGCCGGAGCCATTGGCCAGCACGAAGCGCCCGCGCTCGCCACGCGCCTTGGCGACGCGGTCCGGCCAGGCATGGATAAGCAAAGGACCGGCAGGGACAGCTTCGCTGTTTTTCACCCCACCCACCTGCCTTGCCAATCGTTCGGCGAGCTGCCGCGCGGCAGCGGCGCGCGGCGATCTTTCCCCGCGAAAGCGCATCAGCCGCCGATCGAGATCGGCGCCGTCGCCGCCAAGGCCGCGTTCGGTGAGCAACACGGCGAGCATGGCCGCTTCAAAAGCATAACCGCTCTTCGCCGCCTCGGCGACCATGTGCGCCAGGCGCACCGGCAGAGCGAGCTTGCGCATCGAAGCGCCTGCTTCGGTCAGGCGCCCGGCATCGTCGATGGCATGGAGCGCGCGCAACAGCACCCTTGCCTCATTGAGCGCCGGGGCCGGCGGCGCATCGAGGAAGGCGAGCGCCGTCGGATCGGCGACGCCGAAGGCGGCACAGTCGAGCAACAGGCCGGAAAGATCCGCTTCGAGTATCTCCGGCGGGGTGAAGGCGGGAAGTGCCGATGTCTGCTCGGCGCGCCACAGCCGGATGGCGACGCCCGGTTGCGTGCGTCCGGCGCGACCGGCACGCTGATCGGCCGAGGCTCTGCTGACGCGAACCGTTTCCAGCCGCGTCAGGCCGCTGGCCGGCTCGTAGCGCGGCAGGCGCGACAGGCCGGAATCGATGACGACGCGCACGCCGTCGATGGTGATTGAGGTCTCGGCGATCGACGTCGCCAACACCACCTTGCGGCGGCCCGCCTGCGCCGGCTTGATCGCGGCGTCCTGCGCCTTGCCATCAAGCTGGCCGTAGAGCGGGACGATATCGGTGTCGGCGCCGACCTTGCCGGCCAGCCGTTCGGCGGTGCGCTCGATCTCACGCTGGCCAGGCAGGAACGCAAGCACGCTGCCGCCCTCGTCGGCAAGTGCGGCGCGGATCGCCTTGGCCATAGCGTCCTCGACCGCAACACCGGCTGGCCGCTCGTCGTAACGGATGTCGACAGGGAAGGCGCGGCCCTCGCTTTCGATCACCGGCGCGCCCGACAGGAGTTTGGCGACGCGGGCGCCGTCGAGTGTCGCCGACATCACCAGCAGACGCAGGTTCGGCCGCAGCGCGCCCTGCACGTCGAGCGCCAGCGCCAGACCGAAATCGCCGTCGAGCGAGCGCTCGTGGAATTCGTCGAAAATGACCGCCGAAATACCGGGCAATTCGGGATCGTCGAGGATCATGCGCGCCAGCACGCCCTCGGTGACGACCAATATCCTGGTTTTCGCCGAAGTGCGGTTTTCCATGCGCATGGCATAGCCTACCGTGGCGCCCGGCTCCTCATCCAGCAATTGCGCCATGCGGCGGGCGGCGGCGCGGGCGGCGAGCCGGCGCGGCTCGAGCAGGACGATCTTGCCCGCACCCAGCCACGGCGCATCGAGCAGCGCCAGCGGCACCAGGGTCGTCTTGCCGGCGCCGGGCGGCGCCACCAGCACCGCGCTGTTGCCGGCGTCGAGCGCTGCGCCCAGCGCCGGCAGCACGGCGGATACCGGAAGCTCCGGCAGGGATCTTGTCGTCATCGCGTCCGCATATCAGCGGTCATGGTCGCCGTGCAACCGGCGCCGGCTCAAAGCCTGGTCCGCGCAAACGGGTTCCAGCGTACGGTGCCGAGCCGCACCTCCTCGCGCACCATGGTCAGCAGGCCGGCCCCACCGACGATCGCGAGGCCGACGAGCGACAGCCAGTCGGGGTATTCCTTGAAGAACAGCGCGCCGAGGATCACCGCCCAGACGATCTGCGAATAATGCGTCGGCGCGATACGGTTGGCGGGGGCGTATTTGGCGGCGAGCAGCTGCATGAATTGTCCGCCTGCGGTGAAGGCGCCCGCCATCGCCAGCCAGACAAGCTGCATGGCATTCGGCAAGGTGAACGAGGTGGCGGCGGCGCCGACTCCGTTGAACACTAGGCCATAGCCGACAAGCACGCCGAGCATCGAGGTGCGCTTCTCCTGCTGCGCCAGCGAGCGCAGCAGAATGACGCTGGTCGCGGCGAGGAAAGCATTCACGAAGGCGGCCAGATGGCCGAGGTTCAGTTCGCGAAAACCCGGCCGCACCACCAGCATCACCCCGGCAAAGCCGGCAACCACGGCCAGCCACCGCCAGGGACCGACCTTTTCCTTCAGGATGACGGTGGACAGGATGGTGACCAGCAAGGGCGCCAGGAAGATCAAGGCGTAGACTTCGGCCAGAGGAATGTGGGTGAAGGCATAGACGCTGAGCACGCCGGAAGCGATGCCGGCCCAGGCGCGGGCCTGCACGGCCCATGGCCGCTTCATGCGCCAGAAATCGCGCCAGCGTTCGCCCGCCGGGCGGGTGAAGAACAGGAAAAAACCGGCAAACAAGGTGCCGAAGAAGCCGATCTCGAAGACGGTGAACTGTCCGCCCAGGCTCTTGATAACGGCATCGCTGCCCGAATAGCTTGCATAGGCGATCAGAGCGAGCAGGATTCCGTTCGTCACGTTCCATTTCCGGGGAGAGAGTAGCTTGAAAATACTGGCGCTCGGTGCGCATCCGGACGACATCGAGATTTTCATGTTCGGTACGCTGGCCGCCTATGCGGCGCAAGGCGCAGAACTCACTTTTGCCGTGGCCACGGATGGTGCCAGGGGCGGCAAGAGTGATGCCACGGTTCTCGCCCGTGTCCGTCGCGAAGAAGCAATGGCCGCGGCCGCACTGGCAGGTGCTGCGCCACGCTTCCTCGACTTTCCCGACGGCGAACTGGTCGCCGATGCCGCGCTGATCGGCGCGTTGAAAACGCTGATACGCGCGACCGGAGCGGACCTGGTCATCACGCACGCGCCCAACGACTATCACGCCGACCATCGCGCGCTGTCGGACGGTGTGCGCATTGCCGCCTCGTTCGCGGTTCCAGTGCTGCATGCCGACACGATGGGCGGCACCGGATTTTCGCCGACGCACTATGTCGACATATCAGCCTACCGGGATATCAAGACACAGGCGATCCGGGCGCACCGCTCGCAGCGACCGGAGCAATATGTCGACAGGGCGCGCATTCAGAATGAATTTCGCGCCGGTCAATGCAACGCTATCCCCGGTTCTCTGGCCGAGGCTTTTCGCTTCGAGCCGACATTTCCCTTCGCCGACATACGCGCCTTGCTGCCGCCCGCGCCGCCGGTCCGGCCGGTGACGCCACAGACCAACGTCATCGGCGAGGCCGACTGAGCGGCTGCCGGAGAAACCATCCGGCGGTCATTTCTCAACGATTTCAATCACTCGTTTCGTCATGCTGCGACGCAGCAACGAATTCGCTTGCGTTGTTTAGTAAAAATTGCATCACTAAACAAATTACTAAACATCTGCCGCGCTCCGGCGCCGCCATGTTTGGGCCTCTGAGGAGAGAGGTTGAGGGCTCTTGAAACCGTCATCCGGGCGCGTTTCGCAAATGGGAGGAAGGCATGAAATCGAGCTTGAAAATGGCGTTGGGACTGGCCTCGGCGGTGGTTGCGTCGACAGCTGTCTCGAACGCCGCGCACGCTGAAGACCTGACACTTTGCTGGGCCGCCTGGGACCCGGCAAACGCACTTGTCGAACTGTCCAAGGATTTTACCAAGGAAACCGGCATCGGCATGAAATTCGAGTTCGTGCCGTGGACCAACTATGCCGATCGCTTCCTCAACGAGCTGAATTCGCACGGCAAATTGTGCGACCTGATCATCGGCGACAGCCAGTGGATCGGCGGCGCGGCCGAGAACGGCCACTACGTCAAGCTGAACGACTTCTTCGACAAGGAGAAGATCAGCATGGACGACTTCGTGCCGGCGACCGTGGTCGGCTATTCGGAATGGCCGAAGAACACGCCCAACTACTGGGCACTGCCGGCCATGGGCGACGTCGTCGGCTGGACCTACCGCAAGGACTGGTTCTCCAAGCCGGAGCTGCAGAAGGAATTCAAGGAGAAGTATGGCTGGGATCTCGGCCCGCCGGCCACCTTCGACCAGCTGAAGCAGATCGCCGAATTCTTCCAGAAGCGGCAGATCGACGGCAAGACCGTCTATGGCGCCTCGATCTACACCGAGCGTGGCTCGGAAGGCATCACCATGGGCGCCATGGACGTGCTCTACAGCTACGGCTTCCAGTATGAGAACCCGAAGAAGCCCTACGAGATGGAAGGCTTCGTCAATTCGGCCGACTCGGTCAAAGGCCTGGAATTCTACAAGGCGCTTTACGATTGCTGCACCCCTCCGGGCGCATCGAACAGCTACATGGGTGAAGGCGTCGATGCCTTCAAATCCGGTCAGGTGGCGATGCACATGAACTTCGCCTTCACCTGGCCGGGCCTGCAGAAGGACGAGAATGTCGGCGGCGACAAGATCGGCTACTTCGTCAATCCCAAGGGTCCCGGCGGCGCCCAGTTCGCGCAGCTCGGCGGCCAGGGTATTTCGGTGGTCTCCTATTCCGACAAGCAGGAATCGGCGCTGAAATACATCAAGTGGTTCGCCAACAAGGATGTGCAGGCCAAGTGGTGGTCGCTCGGCGGTTACTCCTGCCTCAACGCGGTGGTGAAGGATCCGAAGTTCCCGGCCAGCCAGCCCTACGCACAAACCTTCCTCGACTCGATGGCCATCGTGAAGGACTTCTGGGCCGAGCCAAGCTACGCCCCGCTGCTGCAGGCGTCGCAGAAGCGCTTCCATGACTATGTCGTCGCCGGCCAGGGCTCTGCCAAGGATGCGCTCGACGGCCTGGTCAAGGACTGGACCCAGGTGTTCCAGGATGACGGCAAGATGTAACCGGCTCCTCCCGAGCTAGGACCCAGAGCGTCCCGTGCCACCCTTGGCACGGGACGCAGTTCAGATAAATTCCATGACAGAGACGACCCAAGTGACCGAAGCAGGACTTACCATGCTCAATCGGACTGCGGAGAACGTTGCCCGGGCGACCCCGGAACCGTTGGCCCGCAAGGTCCGGGGCATCAGCGACAAGGGCCTCGCCTGGCTGTTCATCTCGCCGACGATCCTGTTGCTGCTGGCCATCAACATCTTCCCGCTGTTCTGGGCGATCTATCTGTCGTTCACCAATTACCGGGCCAACCGGCCGAACGAAGTGGTCAAGAATCTCGGCTTCGCCAACTACCAGCGCATTCTCGGCGACCAGGACATCTGGATCGCCATGCAGACAACGGCGCATTTCGTGTTCTGGACGATCCTGTTGCAGACGCTGATCGGCTTTACCCTAGCCTGGCTGATCGACCGCAAATTCCGCGGCCACGCCTTCTGGACGACGCTGATCCTGGTGCCGATGATGCTGTCGCCTGCGGTGGTCGGCAATTTCTGGCGCTTCCTCTACGAGCCGCAGATCGGCCTGTTCTCTTATGTCATCTCGTTCGTCAGCGGCATCCCGCCGACAAGCATCCAGATGCTCTCCAACGTGTCGCTGGCGCCGTGGTCGATCATCATCGTCGACACCTGGATGTGGACACCTTACGTGATGCTGATCTGCCTCGCCGGACTGCGTTCGATCCCCGAATACATCTATGAGGCGGCCGAGGTCGACCGCGCCTCGAACTGGCGGCAGTTCTGGTCGATCACCCTGCCGATGGCGCTGCCCTTCATCATGCTGGCGGTGCTGTTTCGCGGCATCGAGAACTTCAAGATGTTCGACATGGTCAATCTGCTCACCGGCGGCGGGCCGGGATCGACCACGGAGGTCGCCTCGATCACGCTGAAGCGGCAGGCTTTCGAGAGCTGGCGCACCGGCTATTCCTCGGCCTTCGCCATCATCCTGTTCGTTGCGGTGTTCGGTCTCGCCAACATCTACGTCAAGGCGCTCAACAAGGTGAAGCAGAGATGAGCCTGACCACAGCCCATTCGGTCGTCGCTCCCTCGGCCAACTCGAAGCGCATCGCCGGCGCGATCATCATCGCCTATGCACTGATCTCGATCGTGCCGCTTTTGTGGATCTTCGCCACCAGCTTCAAGACGCCACCGGATTCGATCGCCTATCCGCCGAAGGTGCTGTTCCAGCCGAGCCTCGAAGGTTATTGCAACCTGTTCACGACGCGGACGCGGCAGACGCCGGAATACATCAACTCGCTGGGACCGGCGACCGGCTTTTGCGACGAGACCACGCGCAAGCGCAACATGGTGATCGCCGGCCCGTCCAACTTCCTGCCGCGCTTCGTCAACTCGTTGATCATCGCCTTCGGCTCGACCTTCTGCGCCGTCTTTCTCGGCACGCTGTCGGCGTACGGCTTCTCGCGCTTCAAGGTGCCGCTGGCCGACGACCTTCTGTTCTTCATCCTGTCGACGCGCTTCATGCCGCCGATCGCGGTCGCCATCCCGATCTACCTGATGTACCGCGAGCTTGGCCTGTCGGACACAGCGCTCGGCATGATCCTGCTCTACACGGCGGTGAACGTGTCGCTGGCGGTGTGGCTCTTGAAAGGCTTCATCGACGAGATCCCGCGCGAATATGAAGAAGCGGCGATGATCGACGGCTATACGCGGCTGCAGGCGTTCTGGCGCACGGTTTTGCCGCAGGCGACCACGGGCATTGCCGCGACGGCGATCTTCTGCCTGATCTTCGCCTGGAACGAATATGCCTTCGCCGCGCTGCTGACCTCGGGCACGGCGCAGACCGCGCCACCCTTCATCCCGACAATCATCGGCGAAGGCGGCCAGGACTGGCCGGCGGTTGCGGCCGGCACGACGATCTTCCTGGTGCCGATCCTGGTTTTCACCATCCTGCTTCGCAAGCAATTGCTGCGCGGCATCACCTTCGGTGCGGTGCGCAAATGAGCATGACCAAGCCCGTCAAACGCAAATCGCGCTGGCCGGTCTGGGCCAGGCGCGGCCTGATGGAAAACATCGCGACGGCGCTGATCGCCATCGGCTTCCTGATGCTGTTCCAGCCCTTCGCGCTGTCGCTCTACACCTATTCCTTCATCACCATGCTTGCCGGCACCGTGATGTTCATCATCGTCTCGAAATTCCCGGAATAATCATGGCCGAAATCCGCGTCCAGCATCTGAGAAAGGCCTTCGGCGATTTCGTCGCCGTGCAGGATTCCAACTTCGTCGTCGAGGATGGCGAGTTCTTCGTCATGCTCGGGCCATCGGGCTGCGGCAAGACGACGACGCTGCGCATGATCGCCGGGCTCGAACTGCCGACGGGCGGCGAGATCCTGCTCGGCGGCGACGACGTTACCATGCTGCGGGCACGCGAGCGCGACATCGCCTTCGTCTTCCAGCTGTTCGCGCTCTATCCGCACATGAATGTGCGCAAGAACATCGGCTTTCCCCTCTTGGCGCAAGGCATGCCGTCGGCCGAAATCCGCACCCGCGTCGAGGAAACGGCAAAACTCTTGCGCATCGACCATCTGCTCAACAAATCCGTTTCCGGCCTTGCCGGCGGCGACCGCCAGCGCGTGGCGCTCGGCCGCGCCATCGTGCGGCGGCCAAAATGTTTCCTGATGGACGAACCGCTCGGCACGCTCGACACCGAATTCCGCGATTTGATGGTCCATGAACTGCGCGAACTGCACAACCGCATCCACGCCACCACGGTCTATGTCACGCATGACCAGATGGAAGCGATGTCGATGGCCGACAAGATCGCTGTCATGAACCATGGCGTTATCGAACAGTTCGGCACGCCCCGCGAAATCTATGACCGTCCGGCGACCATGTTCGTCGCCGACTTCATCGGCTCGCCGCCAATGAACTTTCTGGGTTTCGGCGGCGGGCTCGCCAAGGGCGCGAAGGAGATTGTCGTCCAAGGCGCGAAAGTTGCGGTGCCGGAGGTGCGTGAGGATATCGCGCCGGCAGACATGGCACTTGGCATCCGGCCCGAACACATCCGCTTCGATGACGCCTCGAAGCTGCGCGGCGCCATCTACGGCACCGAATATCTCGGCACGACGCAGATCGTCGCGGTGGAGACGGCGGACGGCATCATCAAGGCGCGTGTGCCGGCCGAAATCCGGCTCAATGCCGGCGACCATGTCGGCCTGGCATTGAACAGCGCGCGACTGTCGCTGTTCGACAAGGGGTCGGGCCGGGCGGTGCGAACCGCCGTCCACGATACCGCCTCTCAGGGGAGAGCGCAGCATGGCTGACGTGCACATCAAGAACGTGACCAAGAGCTTTGGCGAGCATGTCGCCGTCAACGGTCTCGACCTGCACATTGCCGACGGCGAGTTCGTCGTGCTGCTCGGGCCAACAGGCGCCGGCAAGACGACGACGCTGCGGCTGATCGCCGGGCTGGAACGGCCGGACAGCGGCACGATCGAGATCGGCGGCCACAATGCCACGACGCTGTCGCCAGCCGAGCGCGACACCGCTTTCGTGTTCCAGCAATATTCGCTCTATCCGCATCTGTCGGTGTTCGACAATCTCGCCTTCCCGCTGCGCTCGCCGGCGCGGAAAATCCCGGAAGACCAGATCCGCCGGCGCGTCGAGGAGGTGGCGAAGATGGTGCGCATCCATCACAAGCTCGCCAACCGCTCGACCAAGCTGTCGGGCGGCGAAATGCAGCGCGTCGCCATCGGCCGCGCCCTGGTGCGCAAGCCCGCCATCTACCTGATGGACGAGCCGCTGTCGTCGCTCGACGCCAAGCTGCGGGCGGATCTGCGGCTCGAGCTGAAACGCATCCAGTCCGAGCTCGGCGCCACCATGCTCTACGTCACGCACGACCAGATCGAGGCGATGACGATGGCGGACCGCATCGGCATCCTCGCCGACGGCGTGCTGGTGCAGATCGGCTCGCCCAGGACGATCTATTCTGAGCCGGCAAACCTGCATGTCGCGGCCAGGCTCGGCCAGCCGGCGATCAACCTTCTGCCGACCGGACTGCTGCCCGATGGCGGTGCACCGACCGGCACCAAGACGATCGGCGCGCGCACCGAACATCTGACAATTGAGAAGGCCGCGAATGGTCACGCCGACGGCGTCGTCGACTGGGTCGAGCATCTCGGCGACCAGAACCATCTGCATGTGACAGTGGGATCGAAGAAGCTGGTGACGCTGACCGACCCCGACACCGATCTGGGGCAAGGCGACAAAGTGGTGATCCGCTACCGCTCACCGCTCTATTTCGGCGCCGACGGACAAAGACTGATGTGAATGGTTTCGGCGTTCCCCCTCACCGGGTTCACGCCGCTTCTGATTGACGATCGCGAATACGGGACGAGTTCGATGAAGCACTTTTTCAACCGCAGGGAAACGATCGTCACCGAGGCGCTGGACGGCCTGTTGCGGACCATCGGCTCAGGCGACCTCGCGCGCCTCGACGGCTATCCCGAGATCAAGGTCGTGCTGCGCGCCGACTGGGACAAGACGAAGGTCAGCGTCGTCTCCGGCGGCGGCGCCGGGCATGAGCCTTCGCATGCCGGCTTCGTCGGCAAGGGTATGCTGACGGCGGCGGTTTCGGGTGAGATTTTTGCCTCGCCGAGTGTCGAAGCCGTGCTGGCGGCCATCCGCGCGGTCACCGGCCCGGCCGGTTGCCTGCTGATCGTCAAGAACTATACCGGCGACCGCCTCAATTTCGGCCTGGCCGCCGAGAAGGCGCGCGCCGAGGGCTTTTGCGTCGAGATGGTGATCGTCGCCGACGACATCGCGCTGCCCGACATCACCCAGCCACGCGGTGTCGCCGGCACTCTGTTCGTGCACAAGATCGCGGGGCATTTGTCGGAGACCGGCCGTGATCTGGCAGACATCGCGGCAGCGGCGCGGGCGGCGGCGAAGGACATTGTTTCGCTCGGCATGTCGCTGTCGTCCTGCTCCATCCCCGGCCAGCCGCATGAAGACAGGTTTGGCGCGGACGACGGTGAACTGGGCCTCGGCATTCATGGCGAGCCGGGAGTCGAGCGGATTGCCTTGCAAAGTGTCGACAGGCTGGTCGCGATCATGGCGGATCGCCTCGCGGCAGGGCTCGATCCGAAAGCAAGCTATGCCTTGCTGATCAACAATCTCGGCTCGGTGCCGCCGCTCGAAATGTCGCTGGTTGCCAATGCGGTGCTGGCCTCGCCGCTGGCCAAGACCGTCAAGCTGGCGATCGGTCCCGGGCCGCTGATGACGGCGCTCAACATGAACGGCTTTTCGCTGTCGCTGATCCGGCTCGACGCAGCGCGCGAGGCCGCCCTGCTGGCGCCGGTCGGCCCGCACGCCTGGATGCCGGCAAAGCCGATCACGGCGCCTGCCGTCGTGCCGATGGCGAAAGCAGCCGGACAAATCGCGGCACACAAGGCCAGCCAGGATGCCGGCACCGGGCGCTTGATCGTCACGGTCTGCGAAAGACTGATCTCGCTCGAAGCGACGTTGAACGGGCTCGACGCCAAGGCCGGCGACGGCGACACCGGCTCGACGGTGGCGACCGGTGCGCGCAGCATCCTCGAGCGGCTCGACACGCTGCCGCTGGCCAGCCCCACGGCGACGCTCGGCGCAATAGGCGACATACTGAGCGCCTCGATGGGCGGTTCCAGCGGGGTGCTGCTGTCGATCTTCTTCACCGCCGCGGCGCAGGCCTTGGGTAGCGGTGCTGATGTGGCCAAGGCGCTGCTTGCCGGCCTCGAGCGGATGACTTTCTACGGCGGCGCAAAAATTGGCGATCGCACGATGGTCGATGCTCTGGAGCCGGCTCTGAAAGCGCTCGACGCCAGCGGGCTGGAAGAAGCAGCGGCGGCCGCCCGGCGCGGCGCCGAGGCCACGGCCGCCATGGCGAAGGCGCAGGCCGGACGGTCGGCCTATGTCGGCACCAAATTGCAGGGCGTCGTCGACCCCGGCGCCCATGCGGTGGCCGAGGTGTTCGCGGCCGCCGCCACGCTGCTTGTGTCGGCCTGACGCATGCACCAGTTGTCGAATGACCATTCTTTCGCTACTGCCGGCAGACTGGAAATCGGGACTTTGGGCGACATGGCGGCGTTGAACCTTGCCAGGCTGATCGCGGCCGCCGCCGATACGATTGCCGCGCACGCCGAGGAATTGACGGCGCTCGACCAGGCGATCGGCGACGGCGACCATGGGCTGAACATGAAGCGCGGCTTCGAAGCCGTGCGGGCCGAGGCCGACGCGTTCACTGCCAAGCCACTGCCCGACGCCCTGAAGGCGATCGGCACCAAGCTGGTGATGACCGTGGGCGGTGCTTCCGGCCCGCTGTTCGGCACTCTGTTCATGGCGCTCGGCAAGGAGATTTCGGCGGACCCCGACCGTGCCAATTTGACCGCTGCTTTCGGCAAAGCGATCGAGGCGGTGGCCGCGCGCGGCAAATCGCAAGTCGGCCAGAAGACCATGCTCGATGTGCTGCAGCCGGTGCATGACGCGCTTGCCGGGGGCAAGACGGCGGCGGAGATAGCCGACATTGCCGACGCTGCGGCAGAAGCGACTGTGCCGATGAAGGCGCTGCGCGGCCGCGCCTCGTTCCTCGGCGACCGCTCGATCGGCCATATGGATGCCGGCGCGCGCTCGACCGCACTGCTGGTGCGGACGCTGGGGCAAGCGATCGGAGACGACGCATGAGCAATGTCGGGATCGTGATCGTGTCGCATTCGCCGCTGGTCGCGGAGGGCACGGCCGACATGGTACGCCAGATGGTGGGCGACGAAGTGCCGCTTGCATGGTGCGGCGGAAACGGCCATGGCGGGCTCGGCACCAATGTCGAGGCGATCATGGGTGCCATCGACAAGGCCTGGTCAGAAGCCGGTGTCGCCATCCTCGTCGATCTCGGCGGCGCCGAGACGAACAGCGAAATGGCCGTGGAGATGATCGGCGAGCCGCGCTCGCAGAAGATCATCGTCTGCAACGCGCCGATCGTCGAGGGCGCGGTGATGGCCGCGACCGAATCCTCCGGCGGCGCCTCGCTGAAGGAAGTGGTGGCGACGGCGCACGAATTGTCGCCGTCGTGAGTGAACAGGATACCTAGAATGTCCGCAGCCGCCGAAGCAACCGTCCTGATCACCCACGATGTGGGCCTGCACGCGCGTCCTTCGGTGAAGTTCACCAAGCTGGCCAAGACCTTTGCCGCCGACGTGGAAATAGCGCTTGCCGCCAACGGGCCGTGGTTCGACGCCAAGAGCATCGTCAAGGTGATGGCAGCCAAGGCGCCGAAGGGCACGGTGCTGCACATCAGGGCCAGCGGCAATGGCGCCGATGACGCCGTGCGCGCGCTGATCGACCTGGTGCAGCGTGATTTCGACGAGGACGCCGGTCATGTCCGGTCGGCGTGACGCTGGCGCGCTTCTTCGCCGGCCCGCAAGGAATGCGGGCCATGCGGATTGAGGGTGTTCCTGCCTCGGCCGGCTATGCCGAGGGACCGCTGTTCGACCTCGACCGGCCGTCGGCCGTCTATGCGGGCAAAGCCACATCAGCGGAAGAGAAGACATCGCTGCAAGCCGCGATCGGCAAGGCGGTGAACCGGCTTTCAGCAATGGTCGAAACCGCCGACAGCGACGCCGCCGGCATACTCGAATTCCACATCGCCATGCTGGAGGACGACGCGCTGAGCGGCCCGGCCTTCGCGTCGATCGCTTCCGGAAAGACCGCAGACGTCGCCTGGCGCGAGGCACTCGATGCCGAAATCGCCGGCTACGAGGCCTCGGACCAGGACTATTTCCGCGCCCGCGCCACGGATTTGCGCGATATCAGGGACCAGGTGCTGCGCGCCCTGACCGAGGACGGTGGCAGCACGGCGCCTGCCGGTGCCATCCTCTGCGGCGAAGACATCGCGCCGACGCGCTTTCTCGAAACCGACTGGAGTAATGGCGGCGGCATCGCGCTGAAGGCGGGCAGCACCGCCAGCCACGTCGCCATGCTGGCGCGCTCGCGTGGCGTGCCGATGGTCGTGGGGCTGCGCGAACCGCCTGCCGATCTCGCAGGTGTCGCACTGCTCGACGCCGAGCACGGCAGCATCGTTCTGGCGCCCTCGCCGGCGGAGATCGGCTCGTTCCGGCAGTCGTCCTCTTCCTTCGCCGCCCGCCAGGGCAAGGCGCGAACTTTTCTGGCGCGGCCGGCGGTGACCAAGTCTGGAACGACGGTGCGCGTGCAGGTCAACATTGCCGACCCGTCCGATGTCGACAGCATCGACATCGCAACCTGCGACGGTGTTGGACTGATGCGCACCGAATTCCTGTTCGGCAAGACATTGCCGGATGAGGAGACGCAGTATCGCGCCTATCGCAAGGTGCTGGAATGGGCCAGGGAAAAACCGGTGACGATCCGCACCGTCGATGCCGGCGGCGACAAGCCGGTGCCGGGCTTCACCGTCGAGGAAGGCAATCCGTTCCTCGGCCTGCGCGGCATCAGGCTGTCGCTGGCCCGGCTCGACATTTTTCGCGTACAGATCCGGGCATTGCTGCGCGCCGCGCCACACGGCAATCTCAAGGTCATGTTTCCGATGATCGCCGTTGCCGAGGAGTATGAAAGCGCCGCCGCATTGTTTGCGGAGGAGCAGACGGCGCTTGTGGCGCGCGGTGTCGCGCAGAAGATGCCGCCGCTCGGCATCATGGTCGAGGTGCCGTCGGCGGCGATTGCGCCTGAGGCGTTCGCCGGTGTCGCCTTCTTCTCGATCGGCTCCAACGACTTGACGCAATATGTGATGGCGGCCGCGCGGGACAACGCTAGTGTCGCCCATTTAAATTCGGTCCGCCATCCAGCGGTGCTGAGGCTGATCGGCTCGGTCACAGCCTTTGGACGGGAGAACGGGATTCCTGTCAGCCTGTGCGGCGATGCCGGTGGCGATCCCGTCTCGATCCCGGCGCTGCTCGAGGCCGGCTTGCGCGATCTTTCCGTCGCGCCGGCACAACTTGCCATGGCCAAGGCGGCCATCGCGGATGTCTCGGTCTAGGCATGGCTGGCAAGACACCCGAACCCGGTTCCGAAGAGGCGATCCGCGCCTACAAGACGATCCTGTCGCAGGTCATCGACCAGCGCCCGTCCGGCATGCGGCAACGCCTTGCCGACGCGCTTGGCAAGCACCGCAGCTTCGTCACGCAGATTTCCAGCCCGGCCTATACGATCCCTATCCCCTCGAAACATCTGCCTTCGATCTTTTCCGTCTGCCATTTCAGCCCGGCCGAGCGGGATCAGTTCCTCGCCGCCTATCATCAGGCGCATCCGGGAAAAATGTCGATTGCTGCCGGCATGCGCAAGACGCGGCATGTGTCGCTTGTCGTGCCGGATTTCGGCGACGACAAGCAGAACGCGGCGCTCGACCGGGCGATCAACGAATTCATCCAGAAGATCACCAGCATCGCCGGCAAGGGTGGCGGCTGACATCTCTTGCCGGGCTGTTTGGGAGGACGCCATGAAGAAATTTATGAACGCGGTGGACACGGTGCTGACCGAGAGCCTCGACGGGTTTGTCGCCGCCCATGCCGACATATTGACGCTTGGCGACGAGCACAAATTCATCCGCCGCAGGACCTTGCGGCCGGGCAAGGTGGCGTTGATCTCCGGCGGCGGCTCGGGCCATGAGCCGCTGCATGGCGGCTTTGTCGGCCACGGCATGCTGGACGCCGCCTGCCCCGGCCAGGTGTTCACCTCGCCGACGCCGGACCAGATGCTCGCGGCGGCGCAGGCCGTTGACAGCGGCGCCGGCTGTCTGTTCATCGTCAAGAATTACGAGGGCGATGTGATGAACTTCGACATGGCGGCGGAGATGTCGGAAGGCATCCTGCAGGTGGTGACCAATGACGACGTCGCCGTCGAGAATTCGTCCTATACGACCGGCCGGCGTGGCGTCGCCGGCACGCTGGTGGTGGAAAAGATCGTCGGGGCGGCGGCCGAGCATGGCCTGGCCCTCAAGCCGTTGAAGGTGCTAGGCGAGCGCGTCAATGCCGCGACCCGCTCGATGGGTGTGGCGCTGACCAGTGGCACGGTGCCGGCCGCCGGCAAACCGACCTTCGACATCGGCGACGGCGAGATGGAATTCGGCGTCGGCATCCATGGCGAACCTGGCCGCCGCCGCGACAGGCTGAAGAGCGCTGATGCGATCGCCGAGGAGATCTGTGCCTCGATCCTGGGCGATCTCGGTGACAAAGCGAAAGGCCCGGCGCTGCTGTTCGTCAACGGCTTCGGCGGCACGCCGCTGATGGAGCTCTATCTGATGTACAACAGCGCGCGAAAAATTTTCGAGAAGCGCGGCGTGACGATAGTCCGCTCGCTGGTCGGCAGCTATGTCACTTCCCTCGACATGGCCGGCTGCTCGATCACGCTGACCATGCTGGATGACGAGATGACCGGCTGGTGGGATGCGCCTGTACACACGGCGGCATTGCGGTGGGGCATGTAGCAATTCCAGGAAAAGTGTGCAGCGGTTTTCCGTCCGGAATTGCGCAAAAACGACTGCAGCGCTGGCTTCAGCTGCGCTTTTCTGCAACCATTCCGGACAATTCACGCAACATTTGTCCGGTTGATGCTGCCATCCCTCACCTCCGCTGAAGAAAGACTGCTGCTGCGCTTTGCCGATCCGGAGGCTGCGGCAGTCGGCGAAGAATTGTCGGCAAAGGCCCTGTCGGCGCTGCTCGACAATGCCGAATTCCACGGCATCCTGCCGATCATGCTGCGCAAATTGCAGGAGCGTGGCGACGCGCGTCTGCCGCCGGACGCCGGCGTGCGGGAGAAGCTGGACGATTTGCGCGATAAGGCGACGATCGCCACCGGTCAATCGATGCTGCTGCAATATCACGGCGTCCGCATCATGAAAGGGATGGCGGCAGCAAGCATTCCGGCGCGGATCGTCAAGGGACCGGTCTTCGCGCGCAAGCTCTACCGCAACGTATCCGACAGGCCATTCACCGACATCGACATCCTCGTCGAACCCGCCAACCTTGCGCGCGCAAACCAGGTGATCGCGGCATGCGGCTTCGAGCTCGGCAGCAATGAGGCCGAATCCTACCAGTTGCAGGAGTTCAAATGGCTGGAAAAGGAGAATTCCAGCCTGCTGGTCGAACTGCATGGCGACCTGGTGCACGACACCGGCATGCGCCGGCGCCTGTCGCTGGGATTCCGCGAACTGGGCATTATCGACGGCGACGCAACGGACACCCCGGCGGCGCTTTTGACGATCGCCATCGTGCACGCCGCCGGCGGCCACAAATTCCACCGGCTGCAGCTTTGCGTCGACGTGCTGCAAGGGGTGCGGGCGCTGCAATCGGCCGAAGCGGAAGCGCGCCTGCTCGGCGCGGCGCGAATGACCGGCATCGAGCTCGAACTGGCGATCGTGCTCAATGTGACCGGCCAGTTGTTCGGTGAGCGGCGAGCGCTTGAACTCGCCGGACGGATCAAGCCCGACCTCTCGATACGGCTGGCCAAACGGCTGATCACGACGAATACGCTGCTCAGGGTGAATTCCAGGGAGAAGATCGGCTCGCGCCTGCGCCGCGACGCCTTCCGCTGGATCCAGCGGCTGGCCAAGGCCAGGCCAAACGTCGCCTGAACAAGCCTTCAGTCTTGCTTCCCCAGTGTGGCGATGATCAGCGCTGCCGCGTCGGCAGGGCGTGCGCCCACCTCCAGCGTGAAAGTCGGCACCGACGACACCAGTCTGCCGATCGTCGCCAGCCGGCGCTTCTGCGACGGCAGCAGGCCGGTCAAGCCGGTGCGGACATTGTCTATCGCCAGCGCCACCATCGCGTCGGTCCGAGCCATGGGCACGAGCCGGGTTTCGCTGTCGGCGGAGCGCGCGAGGTGCAGCAGGGCAGCAACCGGCCTGGCAGTCGGGCTTTCGATGCGGACGATCTCGCTCAACCGCTCCAGCGAGACGGCCTGTTCGCCGTTGCGGTCCCACGACGGGCCAAGGCATGGCGCCACTTGCGGGATCATCTGAGCGGTCTTCTGGTGAATCTTGACGTGGCGCGGCAGACCCCAGGCCAGGGGCTTGTCCGCAGCCAAATCCAGGATCATGGCATCGTCGGAGCAGAGACCAAAACCTTGCGTCGCCAGCGCCAGCGATGTCGTGGTCTTGCCGGTGCCGCTCGGCGCGTGGATCAGCACGAGAGCATCGTGGCCAGGCAGCGTCAGCCCGGCCGTGTGCAACATATGCTGGCCGCCGGCGTCGAGTGCCGCGTCCAGCACCAGCATCGACGGCGTCCAGGCCGCTTTCGCGCCGGGGCGAACCCTGAGTTCAGCCCAACCTTCCACGTCATTGATCGCAACGGTCTGGCGCTCGGGAAAGACAATATGGATGGTGCCGCCGTCGGCGAGCATCCGGCAGTAGCCGTCCTCGGGTATCTCGCCGTCGAAGACGAGCGCTCCGCCGGGCGCCTCGTCCAGGACATCCGCCTCGTTGATATCAAGGCGAAAGCCCGGCTCGACGGCACCTTGGATGCGCAGGATGCCCAGCATCCTGTCGAACTCCTGCCATAGCTCGGGGCGCTCGGCCGATATGCCGAGGACCTGGCCGTTGAGGTCATAACATGCTGAAGGCCTAGTCAAGCGGAGCGCACCTTTTAGGCATCGGCGTGGTGGCGATAAATCTCGACCATGCCGGGAAGGCTGTCACTGACCACCGGCCTGCCGTCGAGGCAGACCCAGCAATGCGCCGAGACGCGGGGTTTCTGCAGCGACTTCGGATCGACGCCGAAACGCAGTTCCGGATCGAAGCCGGCGAGGCGCAGGAAACGATGGCCGAGCAGGCCTTCGCGCAGGCATCTGCGGTCGCGCATCAGCCAGGGACGGCGCACGGTGCGGTTGACGCGGGCGACGATGTAGGTGGCCGGCAGGCCGCGATAGGGCGTCGAGGAGGCGAGCGGAGCCCATTTCAGCACGTCTTCGAAGCTCCGCCCGGCAATCAAGGCCGGCATCAGCCGCGCGCTGGCCCAGAGATGGCCGCGAAACAGGGCACGCAGGAGCGGACCGTCAGCCATCAAGCGCGACCCTCAGCCATCAAGCACCTGGGGCCGCGAGGATACCTTCCGAGACCAGATCGGCTGCCAATGCCGCCATGTCCTCGTCGAGCGTATCCTTGTCGACCTCGAACTCCGCGCAAAGCAGGCCGACGATCTGATCGAGGCTACGCGCACCATCGACCTTGTCGAGAAAGGCTTCGGTCGTGCCGTTGCAGGTGTAGAGCTGGCCGCTGCGCGCCAGAAGCACGACGGCACCATCGCCGACATGCTGGACCGAGGCGTCGTCCGCCAGTCGTAAAACCGTTCCAGAGGCAATTTCCATCCCGTACCCCCAACAAGCCTGCAAGAAACCCCGAAATGAGATAGCGCGGTGGTGCGGCGCTGTCTATCGGCCGGCCGGGGGAGATGGCCCATGCTGCCTTGCGTCTACGACAGATTCCTGCGGATCACAAAATGAGCGGCCACCTGTCTCCAGCCGAAATCATCCCAGAAATAGTCGTCACCATGACGCCATGGGTGAGTGCGTTGACCGGACGGACCGTTGCTTTTCTTCCCCTAAGTAAGGTAAGGACTCCACGGGGTTTGGGGAGATAGCGTATGCGTTACAATTGGGAGCGGGCTCCGACGACTTTCGAACGTCATCGAAAAGCCCTGGCGGCAGCCATTTTGATCTTCGGCGGCGTAGGCCTCATGCTTGTAGCCCTGCCGATCTAGTGCCGTCGACATTTGTCCAATGAATACCGTTCGTTAGACGGCTATCGGCCGGTCTCAGCGGGGTTGTCCGGTAACGGCAATGAAGCGGCGGTCGCGCCCTTCAAAGCCCTGGCTGAAGCGCTGCACCAGCACGACAATCACCGCCGGTTTGCCGGCAGGCGTGTATTCGTAGGATTCCGACAGGCTGTAGGAGGTCGGGCAGTTTCTCGAGCCCGGCACGGCCGTGTCTTCATGCAGGGTCTTGAACGGCTTGCCGTCCTGTCCCTGCAGCGTCAGCCGGAAGCCGAGCGCCTTGCCAGGGGTCAAGCCGGGACCGGTTCAGACGAAAATCAGGGAAGACAGCGCGGGAAAAAACAGCATAGGCTGTTGGCAAAGACGGCAAATGGTTTCTGGGGAGGTTACGGATGGCTTCACGCTATCACGAGGTCTATGACGGCTGGAAACGCGACCCGGAACAATTCTGGGCGGACGCGGCCGGCGCCATCGACTGGTATTCGCCCTGGGACAAGGTGTTCGATGCCGCTGCCGGCGTCTACGGCCGCTGGTTCACCGGCGCGACCTGCAACACCTGCTACAACGCCATCGACCGGCATGTCGCCGGCGGGCGCGCCGACCAGATCGCGCTGATCCATGACAGCGCCATCACCGGAACGGTGAAAAAGTTCACCTATGCCGAACTGAAACGCGAGGTGGTGGCGCTGACCTCGGTGCTGAAGAACCGGGGCATCCGCAAGGGTGACCGCGTCATCATCTACATGCCGATGGTGGCGGAGGCGGCCATCGCCATGCTCGCCTGCGCCCGCATCGGCGCGGTGCATTCGGTCGTCTTCGGCGGCTTTGCCTCGCATGAATTGGCCACCCGCATCGATGACGCCAAGCCGAAGCTGATCATCTCGGCCTCCTGCGGCCTGGAGCCGGGCCGGATCGTCGCCTACAAGCCGTTGCTCGACAAAGCGATCGAGATGTCCCGCCACAAGCCGGACGCCTGCCTGATCCTGCAGCGCGACCAGCTGCGCTGCGACCTGAAGGACCATTTCGACATCGACTATGCCGATGCCGTTGCGCGCGAGCGCGCGGCTGGCGCCAATGTCGATTGCGTGCCGGTGCTCGCCACCGATCCGCTCTACATCATCTACACGTCAGGCACGACCGGCCAACCCAAGGGCATCGTGCGGGACAATGGCGGCCACATGGTCGCGCTGAAATGGACGATGGAAAACGAGTTCGGCGTCAAGCCGGGCGAAGTGTTCTGGGCGGCGTCCGATGTCGGCTGGGTGGTCGGCCATTCCTACATCGTCTACGGCCCGCTGCTGCATGGCTGCACCAGCATCCTGTTCGAAGGCAAGCCGATCGGCACGCCGGATGCCGGCACCTACTGGCGGGTCATCTCGGACCATGGCGTCGTCGCGCTGTTCACCGCGCCGACGGCGTTCCGGGCGATCAAGGGGCAGGATCCCAAGGGCGAATTCGTCCCCAGATACGATCTGTCGAAATTCCGCACGCTGTTCCTCGCCGGAGAGCGCGCCGACCCCGAAACCATCAAATGGGCGGAGCAGAAGCTCAGCGTGCCGGTGGTCGACCATTGGTGGCAGACCGAGACCGGCTCGCCGATGACCATCAATCCGGCTGGCCTCGGCCTGTTGCCGGTGAAATATGGCTCGCCGGGCGTGCCGATGCCCGGCTACGACATCCGCGTGCTCGACGATGCCGGCCACGAGGTGCCGCGTGGGACGCTGGGCAATGTGGTGGTCAAGCTGCCGCTGCCGGCCGGCTGCCTGCCGACGCTGTGGAACGCCGACCAGCGCTTCCGCCAAGCCTATCTCGACGAGTTTCCCGGCTTCTACAAGACCGCCGATGCCGGCATGATCGACGAGGACGGTTATCTCTACGTGATGGCCCGCACCGACGACATCATCAATGTCGCCGGTCACCGGCTGTCGACCGGCGCCATGGAAGAAGTGCTGGCCGCCCATCCCGATGTCGCCGAATGCGCCGTCGTCGGCATCGCCGACGCGATGAAGGGGCAAATTCCGCTCGGTTTCGTGGTGCTCAACGCTGGTGTCGCGCGTGACGGTGGCGCCATCGAGAAAGAGGTCGTCGCGCTGGTGCGCGAGCGCATCGGCCCGGTCGCCGCGTTCAAGACCGTGGTGACGATCAAGCGCCTGCCCAAGACGCGGTCGGGAAAGATCCTGCGCGGCACCATGCAGAAGATCGCCGACAAGGAGGCGTGGACGATGCCGGCGACCATCGACGACCCGGCGATCCTCGACGAGATCACCGCTGCGATGAAGGCGCGCGGGATCGGGATTTGAGGCTGACGCGGGAGCGATCCCGCGCAGCCTTCTCTGCCGACAGCTTTATCCTGATCGGTAAGCAATACTTTTATTGTGCAATGCAGCAAGCCACCCTACAGTGGCTGGCGGGGAGCCATCCGGCGGTGCGGTATGGCTCAGCAGAAAATTACGTTTGGCGGCGTCGACATCCTGCGGTTTCTCGCCGCCGTTTTGGTCATGGTCTACCACTACGGCTTCTGGGTGTGGGCCTATCCCGATGGCATCTCGGCGCAGGCCACGGGCGGTGTTCCCCCGCAACCTGTTATAGGCGCCTGGGTCGGGTCAGGCTGGGTCGGCGTTGAAATCTTTTTCGTCATCAGTGGCTTCGTCATCGCCTTCAGCGCCGAAAAGTCGACCCCGTTGCGGTTTTTCGAGGCCAGGGTCAAGCGGCTGGCGCCGGCGGTCTGGATCTGCGCGCCCATCACCGCCGTGCTGTTGCTGCTGATCGACCTGAGCTGGCCGACAGATGCGGTGGTCCGGCTCGTTCGCACCGGCCTGTTCGCGCCCTATGGTCCGTGGGTGGACAGCGTCTACTGGACCCTCGGCATCGAGATCGCCTTCTACGCCATCGTCTGGGTCCTGCTGCAGCTTGGCCGCTTCCATCTGATGGAGGCGGTCGCCATCGCCATCGGCTTGCTCAGCACGCTGTTCTGGTGCCTCTATTATCCGCTCGGATGGGCCGACTTCGCCGAGACGCGCTGGCTACAGCTCACCCTGGTGCATCATGGCTGCTTCTTCTCGGTCGGCGTGCTGCTGTGGCTGATGCGGTTCAAGGCGCTGACGCCCTCGCGCCTTGCCTTCTGCCTGCTGTTCCTTGGCGGCGGCGTTCTGCAGATCGCCAGTTCCGTCGACGTCCACAGCATCAAGGTCAATGCGGTGATGCCCTATGCACCGCCAATCCTGATCTTCCTCGTCGCGATTGCCTTGATGGCATGGTCGCTGCGGCTCGACCTCAGTTGGAGCGGCTGGCGCCGGATCGGCCTGATGACCTATCCGCTCTACCTGATCCACGACGTCGTCGGCGCGGCAATGCTCGGGGCGCTGGTCCGCGCGGGGTTGCCCTATCTTCTGTCGATGGCGTTCGTCGGCGCCACCATGATCGCGGCAAGCTGGCTGGTGGCGACAGAAGCCGAACCGCGCATCCGGCTGCTGCTCGACCACACCGTTTTCCGCTACCGGCTCAAGGCCGCTTAGACGCCATCGTCGCGTGGTCCCATCAGACGAGCTCATCCAAAGCCGACTTCGTGGCGGCAAGCAGGGTTGCCTCGATGTCTTCGATGGGCTTGTTTGCACCCGTCGGGGGTCGACATGAAGTCGGCGCCGGGACCTGTCAGGGCTTCACGAACCGATAGGCGAAGCGATCGGTCTCGCCTTTGATCGAGGGATCGAAGACCTTGACCGAGTGCGGATCGTCCTTGTTCGCGAGCATTGTGCTTTCCGCGTCCAGTACGAAGCCGGCCGCCTCCACCTCCTCGCGGACGGACGCAGGGTCGATCCGATGCAGCGCCTGGGTGTCGCTCGTGCCCGACCCAGCGGCGGCGGCGTGGTCGACGATGACGTAGGACCCACCGGGCTTCAGCCGCTTGTAGACAGCTCGATTGAAGTCGGCCGCCGTCGCACCCTTCTTCTGGATCAGCGCGGTGTGAAGATCGTGGTAAAACAGGTGCAGCCACAGCACATCCACTGGCTGCGTGACCTCCGGCATCGCGACGAGGTCCGCCGAGACGGCTTCGACATTCTCTCGGCCCGGCTCCTTCGCAAGCGTCCGCATGCGGCCAACCGGATCGTTCTTGAAGTCGGCGACTTCGGCCGGCACGAAGCTGTAGACCCGACCTTCGGGTCCCACGACATCGGAGAACAGGCGCGTCCAATCGCCGTCGCCTGGATAGACGTCAATGACAGTGGAGCCCGCATCTACACGTGCGAACCGGGTCAACTCAGATAGCTTGGATTGGTCGTACATAGGAATCTCCTTTACGGTTGGGCATTAGACGAGCGCGCGGCGTACAATGGGGCAATCCACGGGCCGATGGCTGCAGAGCGCAAGCGCTACGCAGTTCCGGACACGTTCATCCGCGAGGCCCGGGCCAGCGCTTGCGTGTCGACGTACTCTCGGATGTTGGTCAATCTGCCGTCCCGGACCGTGATGGCGAAGATCCAGTCGTCCTCGAACGTCTTGTTCGTGGCTTTGATCTTCCCCCTGGCGAAGCCGACGACCAGGACACGGTCTCCTTGCGCGACGAACTCCCGGGGTTCCGTGGACGTTTCTATCGACTTGGATGCCGTCTCAAGCAAATCCGTTAGCCCCGCGTGTCCGTGGCGCGTTCCGGCTAGCGGCCAGTCTTTGCCGGGGATGATCCACTCGATGTCTTCGGCGACCAGCGCCAGCAGAGCCTCCTTGTCACCGCTGCCGATCGCGGCGAAGAAGTCCTTCACGGTCTGGATGTTCTTCTCGATACTCATGGGAATTTCTCCATTTCGCTTGGGTCGGATCGTGCTCGACCCGATCCGTGCATCGTGGGCCTGCCTGTTGGCACGTCGTGCTCATCCGTCGAACTTGACCAGATCCTTAAAGATCAGATGACCCCAGCTATTTCCGCGCGCCTGGACCAGCAATCCGCCTTCCGAAAGCCCGCCAAGTTTGATCGGCGCGAAACCGAGCTTTTCCGCGAGCGCACCAATCTCCGCTGCGGCAGCGTCATCGTCGCTCGCGAGGAATACGGCTCTTCTGCCACCATGTAGGGCCGGGTCCTGATCAAGGACGGCAGCGAACAGATGGTTGAAGCCCTTGACTAGTTTTGCACCAGAAAATGCCTGTGCAACGAACTTGGAAGAAGGCTTTCCCCCCAGTTTTTCAGGAGGCACGCCGTAGGCATTGGTCACATCGACGATGGTCTTTCCCTGCCAGGTGGCGAGCGCCTTCGCGACATCCGGGTGCGACTCGAAACGGACAGCCAGAAAGATGATGTCCGCCTTGACCGCGTCCGCCAACTTCTTGGGAATGATCGTGGGTCCGATCGCGGCCGCATCGGCTGCAAAGCTTTCCGGCTCGCGCGTGGTTGCGACGGACACGTCGATGCCCTTGCGGGCAAACGCCTTGGCCAGGGCCTTGCCGATATTGCCGAAGCCGATAATTGCGTAGCTCACAATGTTTCTCCTAATCTTGCGTTGGAACTAAAGTTTGAGAAGCGGGATCACTACTGGCGGGGCTGAAGGGCCAGCCACAGGACCGCGCCGGGCTCAGACCTGCGCCCACCCACCATCGACCGCGAGATCTATACCGGTGATGTAGGAGCTTTCATCCGAGGCGAGGAACGTGAGGGCAGCCGCGATTTCCTCTGGCTTGCCCCTGCGACCCATTGGGATCTGTGCAGCAAACTGGGCGACCGCCTGCTCGGCTTGCTCAGCGTTAAGGCCGGTCGTTGTCGCCAAGGCGGGAGTCTCGATCGCGCCGGGGCTCATCGTATTGACGCGAATATTGCGGTCCTTCAGTTCCAGTGTCCAAGACCGCGAGAAGCTGCGAACAGCTGCCTTACTTGCTGCGTAGGCGCTGAACGCTGGCAGCCCCATCACATTCGAGACCGAAGAGTTCAGAATGATCGATCCACCGTCTTTGAAGAGGGGAAGGGCCTTCTGCACCGTAAAGAACAACCCCTTCACGTTCACATCGAAGGTCTGGTCAAAATGGGCCTCAGTAGCTGCCGCGAGCGGCGCGACTGTCCCTGCGCCCGCGTTTGCGAAGAGAATGTCGATGTGACCATGTTTCTCTTTGACGGTGGCGTAGAGCCGGTCCAGATCTTCCAAGCGCGAGACGTCGCCCACGACTGTTGTCACGTTTCTCCCGATAAGGGTCGCGGCCTCTTGTAAGGTTTTCTCGCGTCGTCCAACGATCACGACCTGCGCACCTTCTTCCACAAAACGCTTGGCCGTCGCCAAGCCAATACCGCTGCTTCCGCCTGTGATGACTGCAACCTTAGCTTCGAGTTTTTTCATAATCTTTCGCCTTTGGTCGTGTGTTTTGGTTTTTCGTAAAGCTTGAGAAGCGTGGCCCGCATCGGGGTCAGAGTTGTGCCAGGCCGCCGTCGACGGCGACCTCGCTGGCGGTCATGAAGCTGCTGTCCGACGACGCGAGAAAGGCAGCCACCGCCGCGATCTCCGCGGGATCGGCCATGCGCTGGAGCGGAGTCATCGCGCCGTAGGCCTTCTGGCCCTCCTCGCCCAGAGCTTCCTTCGCGAGTTCGGTCGCCGTCGCCCCGGGCGACAACACGTTGACCCGGATGCCGGTGCCCTTCAGGTCCTCCGCCCAGGTCCGCGCGAGATTGCGCACGGCCGCCTTGCTCGCGCTGTAGGCAGTGAAACCCGGGGCGCCCGTGGTGCCGGCGCTCGATCCGGTCAGGATGATCGAAGCGCCCGGGCCCATCAGCGGCAACGCCTTCTGGACCGTGAAAATCGTGCCCTTCACATTGGTGTCGAAGGTCTCGTCAATGTGCTCGGCGGTGATCTGGCCGAGCGGAAGCGGGCCTCCGGCCCCCGCATTGGCGAAGACGATGTCGAGGCTTCGGCGCTCGGCCTTCACAGCCGCGTAGAGCCGGTCGAGGTCGGCCTCATCCGAGACCGAGCCTTTCACCGCGCGGGCATTGGGCCCGAGGTCCGCCACAGCGGCGTCGAGCGCTTCCTGCCGGCGGCCGAAGATGAAGACGAAGGCGCCCTCCTCGATGAAGCGCTTTGCTGCGGCGCGGCCGATGCCGGTGGCGCCGCCGGTGATGACGGCGGTCTTTCCATTCAATCTGGTCATGACGTGCATCCTTCCAGGCTTCCGCCTTGGTCGTTCGGGAAAGCCCCGAGACCTGAAGATGGGTCTGCCGAGGTCAGGCATTGAGTGAGGAAGCGCGCACATCGGTGGTGCGAAATCGATCCGGTACGGCTATCAACGGCAGCCGCGACGATAAGGTTCCGCCGTTCGGAATTGGGCCCCGCTCGTCGACAAGTGTTATGATGGCCGCCCTGTACTGTTGTACGATAGTCAGAGCTTTGGAAGGCGCACCGCGCGGTGCGAGATTGCACCATGATCGACTGGGATGACGTTCGCTACTTTCTTGCCGTCGCACGCGGAGGCTCGGTGCGGGCCGCCGCCAAGCGCCTCGGCGTCAACCACGCGACCGTGCTGCGACGCATCGCCCAGCTCGAGGACCGCCTTGGAGCGCAGATGTTCGAAAAGCTTCCTTCGGGCTACCGCCTTACGGCAGCGGGCGAGGAGGTCCTCGAGCTCGCGGAGCGGATGGAAGCGTCGTCGCACCAGTTGGAGACACGCGTCTTCGGTCGCGACCAGAGCGTGCGCGGGCTTCTGCGGGTGACGCTGGCTCCGACCCTCGCGACACACCTGCTCATGCCGGACTTCGCCGACTTCGCGCGGCTGCATCCGGACATCGAGATGGAAATCTTGTCGTCCGGCGAGCTGGCAAATCTGACCAACCGAGACGCCGACGTCGCTGTCCGCGTCGTCTACGACCGCAAAACCCTGCCGCTCAATCTTCACGGCCTGAAGGGAGCGGAGCTGTTCGGCGGCGTCTACATGTCCCGGGATCGACTAGCCGCGTGGCGTGCGGGCGCGCCTGATCCCATCCGCTGGATCGTCATAAGCAGTCATGGAATTCCGCAATGGGCCAGCGAGGGTGAGGTTCGCACCACGGCGGTTCCATTCAGGACCACGGACGGCGAGGCGCAGATCGTTGCTGTCCGGCAAGGGCTCGGGATGACAACACTGCCGTGCTTCATTGGCGATGCCGACCCCCTGCTGGTGCGGGTGCCGGGCACTGACCTGCACATGTACGGAACGGTTTGGCTTCTCACACAGGGCGAGACACGCAAGACGAAGCGCGTCCGGCTCTTCACCGAGTTCGTATCCCGCAGGCTCGCCGCGTACGCGCCCCTTCTCGCGGGACTGTCCCTATCGCGCGACTGACGCGCGGCAGGTCGCCGGGATTCCAACCTTGGCGCATGAACGGTGCTTGATCGCCAATTCCGTCAAGGCGGAAATCCAGGTAGCCGCTGCCTAGAGCATTTCACCGTTTCACGGAAACGGCGAGCCGCTCTAACTCTTTGTTTTCGACGCAATTCCCAAGGGAAAACGCTACGCGCTTTTCCCGGGAAAACCGTTCACACTTTTCCTGGAATTGCTCTAGACCGCCGCCTTGGTGCGCACTTCCGACTTGTCGAGATAGTAGCTCGAATATTTGTCGAAGAATTTCTCCGACGCGCCGAACGATCCGTATTTGGCGAGCTTCTTCAGGTCGACCTTATTCAACACCGCGCCGACGATCTTGTTGGCGACATAGGGTTCGGATTCCAGCATCGACCGCACCATGGCGCGCGGCGTGCGGCCCCATTCGGTGACCAGCACGAAGCCGTCGACCAACGGCGCGAAGGCCTTGGCGTCGACCACCGGACCGAGCGGCGGCAGATCGACGACGATGTACTCGAACGTCTCCTTGGCATTCTCGATGAAGCGCCGCATGCCGGCCGAGGACAGTAGTTCGCTGGTGTGCGAGAAGTTGCCGCGCAGCACGGCGGGGATGATGGCGAGCTTGGTCTGCCTGTCGATCTTGCCGACGGATTGCCAGGTCTGGCCGTTGACCACGGCTTCCATCAGGCCTTGCTCAGCCTCCATGCCGAGGCTGCGGCTGAGGCCAGGATTGCGCAAGTCACCGTCGATGAGCAGCGTCTTGGCCCCGTTGGCGGCAAGCAGCCCGGCAAGATTGGCCGCGACGGTAGACTTGCCTTCGCCGGGAAGCACCGAGATGACGCCGACGACGCGGCTGCCTTGTCCTTCCATCACGACATCGAAGGCGATCTTGGCGCTGCGCAGCGTTTCGGAGAACATTGATGCCGGAGCGTCGATGCTCACCCGCATTCGTGCGCGCTTTTCAAGCGCGGCCGGCGACCTGGCGGCCTTGGCATCCGGCTGAGCCTCGGCCTGCTTGTCCTCCCTGGCTGGTTTGCTGCCGATGGTCGGCAAATAGCCGAGGAATTTGAGGCCGACGCGGTCGCGCACCTCCTCGCCGGTCCGGAAGAACCGCTCGTTGAATTCGTTGAGGCCGCCGAAGCCGGCGCCCATCAGCACGCCGAGCACGAGCGACAATCCGAGCACGATGATGGAGCGCGGGCTCGAGGCGGACATCGGCGTCGAGGCGTCCGAGATGATGCGGATCTTGCCGACCGGGAAGGATTGCTGCTGCGCGGCTTCCTCGTAACGGCCGAGGAATGTTTGATAGAGCGTGGTAAGCGCCGTCGCCTTCTGGTCGAGGTCGCGCAACTGGACCTGCGACTGGTTGTCGATGGAGCTCTTGCCCTGTGCGGCGGCGACATTGGCCCTGAGCGCGGTCTCGCGCGCCAGCGCCACCTCATATTCGTTGCGATAGCTTTCGGTGAGCTGCTTCAACTCGCCGAAAATCTGGGTTGATATGTCGGCCTTCTCCTTGGCCAGCGCCAAGGCTTGCGGATGCTGGGGGCCGAAATTCGCTTCGATGTCCTGCAGCCGCTTGGCGACCGTGAGATAGCGGGTCTTGAGCGCTGCGATAACCGAGCTGCTTGGCTGGTCGCTTGATATGGCGGCGTCATTGAAAGCGTTGTCGGAGCCGCTGTCGATAATCGCCTTGTACTGCTGGTAGCGGGCGCTGGCGCGCGCGGTATCCGCCTGCGCCACGATGAGCTGGGCGTTGAGGTCGGCAAGCTGCTTGTCGCTCATCAGCTGGCCATCGCTGTTGGCGGACAGGCCGTGTTCGGCCCTGAATTTCTCGACCGCCAGCGACGCCTGCTGCGAGCTCTCGCGCAGTTCCGTCAGCCGGCCTTGCAGCCAGACCGCCGCGCGCTCGGTGGCGTCGAAGCTGGCATCGAGCTGATCGGCGAGATAGGCGTCGGCATAGGCCTTGGTGATCGCTTTCGCCAGTCCCGGATCCGTCGCCTGATAACCAAGCGCGATGACGTAGCTTCGTCCGACGCGCTCCGCCCGGATCTCGTTTTGCAGCTTGAGGATGGCGTAGTCGCGGCGCGACGCGGCAATCATCGCATCGCGGGTAGCCGGGTCGAGCTTGCTGATGTCACCGACGCCCGGCACGGGCGCACTGGGGTGGACATACTGCATCAGGCCGCGGATCAGGCCGACACCCTGGGCAAGCGCCGACTGAGGCGGGTTCATGAACGCATCGCTCTGGTCGAGCTTGAGCTTGTCGACGACCACCGCGGCGAGCCGCGTCGAGGTCAGGATCTCGATCTGGCTCAGAATGGCGGAATCGGTCTGCATGGTCGTCGACGCCGCCGAAATGTCGTCGACGATCTTGTTCAGGCCCTCGTCGATCAGCACGCTCGAGATCGACACATATTTGGGCGGCGTTGTCTGGAGATAGAGCATGCCGAGGAAAAGACCGATGGCGGCGCAAACGGCGACCACCTTGGCCTGCCGCGCAGCCATGCCAAGCAGCCGCTCGATATCGATGAAGTCTTCGCCGTTTCCTGCGTCCGAATTCGGCAATGGCATCCTCTTGTCGAGAGGAAAGTTGGCATAATTCATCTTCAGTCCAATTCTAGCTTACAGGCGCCTCGAAGGATCGGGAGCATCGCCAAAGGCAACGCAAGCTTCATGCCAGACGGCGGGGGCCTGTCGGCCCCGCGCCGCCAGCCATCCGGCAATACTCCCGAAAGATGGGCATTATGCGGCTTCTTCCTGACGTTCATGCGACCGGACGAACTCCTGAAGCATCTCGAAAACCGGGCCCTTCATGTCGTTGCGCGCCAGCGCAAAGGCGATGTTGGCCTGGATGAAGCCTTCCTTGGAGCCGCAATCGAACATGCGACCGAGGAAAGGCTGGGCAAAGAACGGCTGATCCTTCGACAGGCGGACCATGGCATCGGTCAGCTGGATCTCGTTGCCGGCACCACGCTGCTGATTGCCCAGCAGCGCGAAGATCTCGGGCTGCAGGATGTAGCGGCCGTTGATGTAAAAGTTCGACGGCGCGTTGGCCGGGGCCGGCTTTTCGACCATGGCCGAGACCTCGAACCCGCCGCCGATATCGGCGCCGCGGCCGACAATGCCGTATTTGTTGGTCTCGCTCGGATCGCAACGCTCCACGGCGATGACGTTGCCGCCGGTGCGCTCATAAAGGTCGACGGTTTCGGCGAGGCATCCGCGCCCGCCGAAGGACACCATGTCAGGCAAAAGCAGGGCGAAGGGCTCGTTGCCGATGACCTCGCGGGCGCACCAGACGGCGTGGCCGAGGCCCTGCGGCGACTGCTGGCGGATGAAGGAGGTGGCGCCGGCCACCGGCAGCATGCTTTCGAGCGCTTCCAGCTGGGTCTTCTTGCCGGTCTGCTCCAGCGTTCCGATCAATTCCGGATGCAGGTCGAAATAGTCCTCGATGACCGCCTTGTTGCGGCCGGTCACGAACACGATGTGCTCGATGCCGGCTTCGAAGGCCTCGTCCACCGCATATTGCACGACAGGCCTGTCGACGACGGGAAGCATTTCCTTCGGCATCGACTTGGTCGCCGGCAGGAACCGTGTTCCAAGCCCCGCCACCGGTATCACGGCCTTCCTGATTTTCTTCATCGCAAATTCCTTCTGAGGAGATCGACTGCAGTTCCTTCACAGGCCACGAAAAATCCCTCCATGTGCCTGCATCTTCACCTCCCCACCCCCACGGCAAACTGTGCCGCTACTCGTCGCAACCGCACGGCGATCGGCATGCCCATATGCCTGACCGCCGCCGGGTCGCTTAGCGCCGTCCGGATCGCCTTGAGCGGGGACCGCGCCTTGATGTGCTGGACCATCGCCAGGAAGGAGGCCGCCTTGCGCAGGCTGCGGCCGCGCCGGGCGAAAGCCGCCTGGGCTGCCTCGTCCATCCGATGGGTTTGAGCGAATACAGCATCCGCCTTGCGCATGGCTTCGACATGGTGAAGCTCGAGCACACGCGAGATGGAGCCGCTGCGGATATGATAGGCATAGCCGATCTCAGGCTCGACCACGCATCGGCCGCCCTTGGCCAGAGCCTCGGCAAACAGGATGTAGTCCTCGCCGATCCTCAATTTCTCGTCATAGCGAAGCCGGTTCTCGTCCAGGAACCGGCGCTGGAAGATCGGCTTGAGGTAGCCGAGGTTGAACTTCGATTCGAAGACGATGTTGCCGGCGATGTAGGTGGCCAGCGAAATCTCGTGCAGGCTTTCCAGATACCGGCGCGGGAACATCGCATCTTCGACCACCCCGTCCTCGCGGATGACCTGGAGATTGTCGACGGCGATTTGCGCATCTGCCCTCTCGGCACGGTCGATCATGGCGGCGATACGGCCAGGAAAGACGGCGTCGTCGGAATCGAGAACCGCGATCCACCTGCCGCGGGCGACGTCGAGCCCGGCATTCCTGGCGCCGCCCGGACCACGATTTTTGGCCAGGGCGACGACGCGCACAATGTCCCCGGGATAGGCCCGCGCCACATCGAGCGTGGCATCGCGTGACTGGTCGTCGACGACGATGATCTCGACGTTGACATCCTTCTGCGCGATGGCGCTGGCAATCGCCCGGTCGAGCGTTGCCTCGGCATTGTAGGCGGCGATGACAAAGGAAACATCGGGGGTTGGGGAAACGTCAGGCTGCACGCTTGCCTCCTTCCCCAGGTGAGGATTGGCCGTAGAGGCGGATTTCGCGGATGCCGACAAGGCCGCTGACGACGCCGACATGCATGATGGCGCGCAGCACGCTGCGGTTCCTGCGCACCGGGCTGGCGACGACGGGAAGGGCTGCGGCGAAACAAAAGGCTGCCTTTGCGGAGGCCAGGCCAACATGCTTGATCAGCCCGATGCCTCGCGCATTGGTGCCGAGAAGGTGGCCGTGCGTCTGACCGACGCGAAAACGGCGACGGCCGAGCCAGTCGAACGCGGCCCTTGAGCGCGGCACCACCTCGTCCACCCAAGCCTCTCGAGAAAACGCGATGCGGCCGCCGGCCTTGACCATCTGGTCGAAGAACTCGGTGTCTTCGCCACCGGTCTGGCCGCGCGCCAAGCTGAAGCGGCGGCCGCGCAGGCTGTCCGATCCCATCCTGAGCAGGACGTTGCAGGTGTAGCCGGTGCGGATCTCGCCGCGCACCCAGACCGGCAAGGTCGAGTGGAAATCGCCGCGCCGCATCCAGTCGGGCGCATCCGGGCGGTAAAGCGCCTGCACCGGGCCGAGCACGGCTGTTGCACCATTGTCCTCGGCCGTCGCCACCAGCTCGGCCAGCCAACGGGGAGAGGCCGTCTCATCATCGTCAATGAAGGCGAGGAAATCCGCCTCGCTGGCGTCGAGGCAAGCGTTGCGGGCGACCGAGATGTTCCGCGCAGGGGCATGCCGATAGCGGACTGGCAATTTCAAATCCTGCGACAGCGCCGTCACCAGGGCCTGTGCGCTTGGCGTGTCGTCATTGTCGGCGACAATGACGCTGATTTCAAACCCTGCCGGCATCTCCATGGCAGCAAGCGAGCGCAACGTGTCGGCAAGTTCCGGCCGCCGGAACGTGCAGACACCGATGTCGATGCTGCGGTTCTTGGTCTGAACCGCCATCACGCCACCCCTCGTCGCGCGCCGAGGCCGAGAAGCTGCAGCCAGAAGCCGACGGACCAGCCGAAATGCATGACCATCGCCGAGACCCCTGCCAGGGCGATGTCGGCATTGCGCTGGCGAATGGCCGTCACCACGCCGTAGCCCAGGCATACCGCAGCCCAGATCAGCAGCGGCACCGCCGCGATCCAGTGCACGAAGGAGAAGGCCGCCAGAAGGACCACCGGGAAGACTGCCAGCGGCACCATCTGCCGGACCTTCGGGATGACGCGGTGCTTCAGCACATTCTTGGCGCGGCCGCGGCCATAGCCGAGATACTGGAAATAGAGGCCTTTGAGCGAGGCGCGCGGATAGTAGACCATCTGCGTCTTGCCACTCATCCAGATCTTGTAGCCGGCCTGCCGCAGCCGGTAGTCGAGTTCGGCATCCTCATTGTGGCTGAAGGTCTCGTCATACCCGCCGACAGCGCCGAAGGCCGATATCCGCATCAGCGCGTGATGGCCGTGGTCGACCCATTCTCCGGCGGAGAGGTGACGATGCTTGGAGCCACCGGTGCCGAGTTTCGAATTCTGCGCCGCCGCAACCGATTTCTGCACGGCACCGCTGCCGCTGGTCAGCATTGAAACCACGACCGAATCCGCTGATGTGGCCATTGCTTCCTCGATCAGCCGATCGCAATAATCGTCGGGATAGCCGCCATGCGCGTCGATGCGGATAAGATACTGCGCGCCTTCGCCAAACGTGCCGACGGCGAGATTGATCGCCGCACTCTGGATGCGCCGCTTGTTGTGCAGCAGCATGACACGCTCATCCTTGGCGGCGATCTGCTCGACAATGGCCAGCGTGCCGTCGGTGCTGCCGCCATCGGCGACGATAATCCTGGCGCCAAGCCTTTCAGCAGCGGGCCGCAATTGATCGAGCAGCGTACCGATATGGGCTGCCTCGTTCAGGCAGGGGATCACGATCAGGCTGGAGGGAAGCGCTTGCGTCATCGGGCGATGTTCATCCTTATGCCAGGGCCTCGGCCGCGAGGGGTTCGCGCACGGTGGTCAGGCGGCGCAGTTTTTCGACCAGCGCCCTGCAATCGCTGCGGTCGTAGCTCCACGTCCTCGGATTGTGGGCAAGCACGCGCGCCCTCAGCCTGCCGAAGCGGTGCTCCTCCATCTTGCCGAGTGCGGTTTCGAGCGCGTCTGATGAAGCCTGCGGCAACAGGACGCCGATGTCCTGCTGGCTGAGGAACCGACCGGTTTCGGTATGGCCCATCGAGATCGGCACCGCCCCGAAGCGGCAGCCTTCATAGAGGCGGTTGGGCAGCAGCCATTCCGAATTCTGCCCCTCTTCGAAGAAATCGATCGCCCAGGAGAAATGGACGTCCTGGTAGATCGCCGCCATGTCCTCCGGATTGCGGTAGGGTCCGCGAAACGACAGGTAAGGCTCGGCATCGACGAAGGCATGGAAATCCGGGAATTCGGAGAGCGCCGGACGGCCGCGCAGCACGACTTCGAAACGTCCATCCATGCGGCGCGTGAAATCGGCCAGCAGCTTGAGCGAGCGGCGGCAGCGCAGCGCCCCGAACCAGCCGATTCGCCATGGCGGAGCGGCAGGTGCTTCCACGGCCTCACGTTCGGCGGGCAAGATCGCTGCTGCCTCGAAATATTTGTTCTCGACCAGCTCGACGGGTGCGGCGACCTGGCGGAAAGGCTTGAAATAATTGGCGATGAAGGCGGGCGAACTGGTCACCAGCAGCTTCACGTCGCGCGCCAGATGGCGCTCAGTGGCGCGCAGCGCCTTGCCGAGGACATCGTCGCGGAGCACCAGGCGGTGGATGTCGAGGCATTCATAGACGATCGGCACCGTAGTGCCGAAGGCCGATTTGGCGCGACGGGCCAGTGCCAGCATTTCGAGATTGCGCGCGATGATGAGATCGGGCCGCGGCGTGGCCGCGAGCTTTGAACCGATTGAAATCGCAGCTTTCGCCACGGCCGCCAGGCGCTGGGCGAATCGGCCGTCGCGCGTCGCACCAAGGTCGATCGGGCGCAATCCTTCTATGTCGGCAATCGGGGTTTCGGTGCGGCGGAAGCCCGCCAGAGTAACCCGGGCGCCGCCCGTCCTGAGCATTGTGATCCGCCGGCGAACCGCCGGATCGGAAACATCGTGCACCAGGTACAAGACATGCAGCATAAAAACTCGACCGCTGTTTGACCCCACCCACAGGGATGCTAGTACAGCTCTTGCTGCATCGCAACATTTTTGGCGCGCCGATGGACATTTTCTGTTGCACTGCAAAATTATTGCCGTAGTTTGGCGTTGGCGGCGGTCGTGGATTTTCAAGGTTCGGGAATCCGCGCAAAAATCAGGAATCCTGAATTTGGAAGCCAATCCATTCGATCCGCCAGAAGGCTCGTTGCGCAAATCGGTCGGCCGTGGCGCGGTGGTGACGGCCATGTCGCAATCGGTGCGGGTCGCGACACAGATCATATCCGTCATCGTGCTGTCGCGGCTCCTGTCGCCTCAGGATTTCGGTGTCGTGGCGATGTGCGCGCCGGTGCTGGCCTTCATCGCGCTGTTCCAGGATTTCGGCCTGACCCAGGCGACGATCCAGAAAACAGGAATCCGGCATGATGAGGTGAACTACCTCTTCTGGATCAATGTCGCGGTCAGCGCGATCCTGGCTTGCGTGCTTGCAGGTGCCGCACCGCTGGTCGCCGCCTTCTATGGCGAACCACGCGTGACCGGCCTAGTGGCCGCGTTCGGCCTGCAGATCATGGCCTATGGGCTTGGTGCCCAACATCTGGCGCTGTTGACGCGGCGCATGCAGTTCGGACGCCTGGCGATCATCGATGTCGCCAGCGCGGTTGCCGGGCTGGCGGTATCGATTGCCTGGACCTTCATCGACCGTTCCTACTGGGCATTGTTTGCCGGTACGCTGACCGGCGCCGTGCTGCCGACGCTATGCTACTGGGCGAGCTCGCGCTGGCGGCCGGGCATGCCGCGCAAGGTCGCCGGCATCGGCGAACTGATCAATTTCGGCGCCGGCATCACTGGTTTCAACTTCGCCAATTTCTTCGCCCGCAATCTCGACAATGTGCTGATCGGCAAATATTGGGGCGAGCAGCAACTCGGCCTTTACGACCGCGCCTACAAGCTGCTTCTGTTCCCGCTCAGCCAGATCACCAATCCGCTGTCGAAGGTCATGGTGCCGGCGCTGTCCAGGCTGAAGGACGAGCCGGACCGCTACCGCAGCGCCTATCTGCGCGTCATGCCGCTGATCCTGTTGGTGGCGCTGCCCGGTGTCGCCTTCGCCACCGCGATGTCGGATGTGCTGATCCCCTTCGTGCTCGGCGAGCAGTGGCGCGCCAGCGCCTCGATCTTCCTGGCGCTCGGTTTCGCCGGCCTGCTGCAGCCGTTGAACAACCCGGCGGGCTGGCTTTTCGTTAGCCAGGGCCGCTCCGGTGACTTCATGCGCTGGGGCATCATCACCGCCGTGACGTCCGTGCTCGCCTTCGCGATCGGCCTGCCCTATGGCGCGCTCGGCGTGGCGATCGCCTATGCGGTCAGCGAATATCTGCGCACACCGTTCCTGTGGCTCTATGTCGGCAAGAGCGGACCGCTGCAGGCCAGCCATGTGCTGCGCGCCGCAACGCCGTTCGTGCTCGGCGCGCATCTGGCGCTGGCGGCGGTCTGGCTGATCAAGCCGCTGCTGCCGCAGCAGCATGTCATCGCCTTGGCCAGCGGCGCCATCCTTGCCTATCTCATCACCATCGTCATCGCGCTGGCCTTCGCATCCGGCCGCGAGGCCTTGCGCGAAGCCGTAAAAATGCTGCCGGCAAGACAGCCGGCGGCAACGCCGCGCGAGGCGCAATAATTTCGGCGCCTTTTTGAGCCACCCACATCCACACGAGCATCAGGTCTGATTCATGCACTACCGATCGATCTCCGACATGAACGACACGATCGTCAGCAACCTTCACCGGCTGCCGCGCGATATCGACCTGGTGGTCGGCGTTCCAAGAAGCGGCGTGCTGGCGGCGACGCTGGTCAGCCTTGCGGCCAACATTCCGATGACCGACCTGGATAGCTTCCTGGAAGGCCGGGTCTACACGTCAGGCATCACCAAGCGCCGCGCCGCGCTCGACCGCAAGGTCTCGGACATGCGCAAGGTGCTGGTGATCGACGACAGCGTTGCCGGCGGCAATGCCATGCGCGACGCCCGCGCCCGCATTCAAGCTGCCGGCATCGAGGCCGATTTCACCTTTGCCGCCGTGTTCGGCCTGCAGCCGCAGCATCAGGAGATCGATGTCGTCTTCGAGGTCGTGCCGCATCCGCGCATGTTCCAGTGGAATTTCATGCATCACAAATTCCTGGCGCAATGCTGCGTCGACATAGACGGCGTGCTGTGCCTCGATCCGACCGAAGCGGAAAACGACGACGGCCCGGCCTATGAGAAATTCCTCAGCGAAGCGCGGCCGCTTCATGCCCCGACGCACAAGATCGGCTGGCTGGTCACCAGCCGGCTGGAGAAATACCGTGCGCTGACCGAGGCATGGCTGGCCAAGCATGGGATCCAGTACGACCAGTTGATCATGCTCGACCTGCCGAGCAAGGCGGAGCGCCAGCGGCTTGGCGCGCATGGCAGTTTCAAGGCCGATTTCTACCGCAAATCCAACGCCATCCTGTTCATCGAAAGCGAGCATCCACAGGCGCTGAGGATCACCGAACTGTCAGGTAAGCCGGTGCTGTGCGTCGAAACGCACATCGTGAGCTTTCCCGACACGCTGTCGCTGCCGGCGCTCGGCCAGGCGGCGCGCAACCTGCCGGCGAGGCTGCGGCAGATCAACTCGCAGGAAGGCCGCAAAGGCGCCGCCAAGGCCCTTGCCCGCGCCCTGCTCGGTGCGCGTGGCTACGAGACGCTGAAGAGCCGGGTCAAGCGCCCGGCCTGATCAACATCATTCGGCAGCGCTACGCCGCTTGACGCGCGCGTTGCTGCACCGCCCTGTCCAGTATCGAGAAGAAGGTGACGAACTGGCGGTCGGGATCGAGCTCCGGGCGCGCCGCGAAACCGCGCGCGAGGCTGGAAACCCGCTCGTATTCCTTGTTGTCGTTCCACAGCTGCCTGACAGCCGCGACCCAATCGATGAGCGGAGCGTCGTAGTCGAGCACCGTGCCGCCGGGGCCGATTGCTTCGGGCAGGCCGCCGCGCCGCGAGCCGACAACCGGAATGCCGCTGCAATGGGCCTCTGACGCGACCCGGCCCCAGGCCTCCTCCCATTTCGAGGGCGCAAGCAGGATCCTGGTGCGGCCATAGATCGTCTTCATGTCGTTGGTGCGGCTCTCCAGCGTGACATTGCCAAGCGGTGCGATCGTCTCTTCGATGCGCGCGCGATGGTCATCCTCCAGCTTCCAGCTCTCGACGAACAGGAACGGGATTTCGGGGCAGGCGCCAGCAAGGCGCACCGCCAGCTCGAAGCCCTTTTCCTCATAGGGGTTGATCAGGGTGACGAATTGGCCCGTGGTCGGCGTGGCGTACTGCGTCGGGTTGATGGTCGGCGGGATCACCGTCGCCTCGATGCCGAACTCTCTGGCGTAGGTGCGTGCGGTGAATTCCGAATTGGCGATGTAGAGGGCAGAACCCAATTCGCGCAGGTCGCCGCCCAGCTCGTGGAACTCGACATTCCTGAGATAGACGACCAGCGGTACGCCCTCGGCCTGCAACGCTTTGCCGAGCGGAACCGATTTGTGGCACTGCACCACCGTCACGTCAGGCTTCAGTTTCTGGACGGCAAAGCCTGCTGCTTCCCAGGGAAACCATGTCCTTATCACCGGGTAACCGGGAAAGCTGTCAACGACCGCGGGTTGCCGCAAGAGCTTCATCTTGGCGCGCGCCTTGAGGCCGAACATGCCGTCGCCAAACAGAGCGGCGAGCACCGATGCTTCATGGCCGTGTTCGATCAGCTGCTGCGCCAGATGATGCGTGCTGGACTGGACGCCACCGCCGAACTCGGGTGGATAGCCGTTGCCGCTGGCAAAGAGGACTTTCATGGAACCGGCTCCTGGTCTTTTCGCATTTCAGTCAAGCGGCCGATGAACAGCCGCGTCGAAGGCGCCTCAGGCGCTCTGTGGCGGGTCAAGCGTCGCGAACGGGTTGGTGCATGAGTGCCATCCGGTGAATCGGATCGGATCATCGGGTGAACTGCGCCAGGCGTAGTCGGTCAGCATATGGAACTCGGCCACGGCCCAGCGATCGAAATGCCTGAGATCGCGCCGCTTCTCCCTCGGCAACAACCCGCGTGCCTGCCCGAGCTTCGTCGTTTCGAGCAAGGTGATGGCATCGCCCAGCCTATCACTTGGAAATATCCACGGGTTGCGATTGCGGAACTCGAGCACGAACTGCTGCAGATGCTCGATGCGCATGTTCAGCCTGCCGAGATATTTTTCCAGCGTGACGCGAACCAGATCCTCATCCGAAAACGACGAGACGGCCGCATAGGCAACGCCCGTCGACGCAACACCGCCTGCCAGGATCGCCAGGGCCGAGCGCCGTGTGACTTCGATCATCGGCCTGCTCCTCTCATGCGATCCGGCTCGCCGCCCGCAGGGACAAAGCCGCCGCGGTCAGGCTCGGGTTGGCGCAGGAGCAGCTCGGATAGGTGCTGGTGCCGACGACAACCAGGTTTCTCAACCGGTGATGGATCATATTGCTGTCGATCACAGAATCGGCCGGGCCGGTGCCCATCCTCAGCGTGCCCTGGACATGCGATTCCGTTGGCCGGATGCCGCGGTCGAAGAGCCGTTCGACCGGCAGCGGGGCAAGCAACCCTGGCAATTTATCCAGAGCCCGTGCCATGCCCTTGACCGCATAGTCCGACGGTGCCTTGAAGCTGACAAAGGCATTGTCGTCCTCGTCGAGGGTGACGAAATTCTCGTGGTCGAGCAGGTTTTCCGTGACCACAACAAGCGGCAGCGTCTGGCGCAACCGCCCCTTCTCGGCACGCATCCCGTGCTGCCAGCGGTTTTCGAAATAGACCAGTGCCGCCGCGTGCTCGGACCGGTGCGGGCCGTCATAGAGGCCGAAATTCAGGCCAGTGGTGATGGTGCTGCCGTCGAAATTGTCGACGCCGTCGAGATAGACCTCGAAATTCCAGCCGTAGGATTCGTGCAGGCCGCGCCCGACGAATTCGTCTCCGAGGCCCGATCGCAGCATGATTGCAGCGCTCTGGATGGCATTGGCGCCGAGGATGAAGAGATCGCCGCTGACCTGATATTCCTTGCCGTCATGGACGAAGGTGACCGAACGGACCGTGCCGCCGACATGGTCAAGCCTGCGCACTTCAGCACCGAGGCAGACCGAAACGTCAGGATGCTCGAAGACATGCATCAGGCCGTTGTTGACGGTGAATTTGGCGTCGGCCGGACACAGCCAGCAGCGCAGATTGGCGCAGCACGAGCTACGCTGCGCGGTCGGCACGCGGGCGCGGGCGGTCGGCATGACGAAATGCTGGTCGGGCTGGGCCGCCTTCATCAGCTTGTCCGGCGTCGACATGCGATGCGGCGGTTGCGGAAACGGTTTCGAGCGCGGCAGCATCGCCGCCATGTCGGGATCACCCGAGATCGACATGATCTCTTCGGCATCGCAGTAGAACGGCTCGACATCGTCATAGCTGATCGGCCAGTCATTGCCGATGCCGTAGGTGCTCTTCAGCCTGAAGTCGTTGGGATGGAACCTCGGCGTCTGCGCGAACCAGCAGTTGGTCCCGCCACCCAGCCCGATCGTGTAATTCCACGGCTTGTCGGCATTGTCAGTCTTGTAGGTCGTCTCGTCGTCGATGTCGGTGTTGGCGTTCTGGTCGAGCTGCCATTCATGCGTGTTGTGGCGGCCCCATTCCAGCACCAGGATGCGCGCCTTACGCCGCTTGGCGAACTCATGCAGGAAGAAGGCCGAACCGAAGCCGGAGCCGATCGCGACAACATCGAAATGATCCCTGGTGACTTGCTCGGGCTTTACGTCCAGCACCATCAGCCACAACTCCTTTCCATACCGGGCGCACCCGTCAAATTCTGTTCCCGGCTCTCCAAGCCTGGTCTCACGCCGCCATTCTGCCGATCGAGTGGTATTCGATGCCGTGGCGCGCCACGACCTTGGGGTCATAGAGGTTGCGGCCGTCGAAGATGACCGGCGTGGTCAGCGCGTCCTTCAGCGCATCGAAGGACGGGGCGCGAAAACTCTTCCATTCGGTGGCGATGAGCAGCGCATCGGCGCCGCGCAAGGCCGCTTCCTTGGTGCCGCACAGAAGCAGATCGTCGCGCAGGCCATAGATAGCCTGGCATTCCTGCATCGCCTCGGGGTCATAGGCCTGCACGGTCGCGCCGGCGTTCCAGAGCGCCTCCATCAGGACACGCGCCGGAGCCTCGCGCATGTCGTCGGTGTTTGGCTTGAAGGCCAGACCCCACAGCGCAAAGGTCTTGCCCTTGAGACTGCCCTTGAAATAGCGGTTCACCTTGTCAAACAGCACGGATTTCTGGTCGTTGTTGCGCTCCTCGACGGCACGCAGCAGCTTGGCGTCGAACTTGACGCCCTCGGCGGTCTTGATCAGAGCGCGGACGTCCTTGGGAAAGCACGAGCCGCCATAGCCAAGACCCGGATAGATGAAGTGGTAGCCGATGCGCGGGTCGCTGCCGATGCCCTTGCGCACCTCCTCGATATCGGCGCCGAGCTGTTCGGCCAGATTGGCCATCTCGTTCATGAAGCTGATCTTGGTCGCCAGCATGCAGTTGGCGGCGTATTTCGTGAATTCGGCGCTGCGCACGTCCATCACGATCATCTTCTCGTGGTTGCGGTTGAAGGGCGCATAGAGCTCGCGCATCACCGCCTCGGTCTCTTCGCTCGAGGTGCCGACGATGATGCGGTCCGGCTTCATGCAGTCGGCGACGGCCGAGCCTTCCTTGAGGAATTCGGGATTGGAGGCGACGTCGAAGCTCAAATCCTCGCGCCCTCTTTTCTTCAGCGTCTCCGCGATCCTGGCCTTCACCTTCTCGCAGGTGCCAACCGGCACGGTCGATTTGCCGACGACGATCTTGGCGCTATCCATCTCGCGGCCGATGGTCTCGGCGACCGCAAGCACATATTTCAGGTCGGCCGAACCGTCCTCGCCGGGCGGCGTGCCGACCGCGATCATCTGGATTTCACCGTGCCGGACGGCGGCGGCGGCATCGGTGGTGAATTGGATGCGGCCGGCGGCGTGATTCTCCCTGACGATGCTTTCGAGGCCTGGTTCGAAGATCGGGACGAAGCCCTGGTTGAGCCGCTCCACCTTGTTTGCGTCGATGTCGACGCAAACAACCTGGTGGCCAACCTCGGCAAGCACCGCCGCCTGCACAAGGCCGACATAACCAATTCCAAACACCGTCAAGTTCATTCGGTTTCATTCCCATCCATGGCCGAGAACCGTTTTCGGTCCGGCCGGTTCAATTGGTCTTTCCCAACTCTTTTACGCTGCATACGAGCGATTCGGGAAACTGGCATGGCTCGCCGAGTGCGGTGAAGGCAACGCGCTCGATCTGCAGCGAAAGCTTGCGGACCGGATCGGCGAACGCGCCCATCCAGCCCTTCATGGTGTCGCTGCCCCAAAGGCTGAAGAATATCTTCTGCGCATGGCTGGGCAGCTTGGTCGGGTCGGTGATGGTGTTCACCAGCTGGCCGTTGAGGTACCAGCGCAAACTGTCCTTCTCCCAGACGAAGGCGTAATCGTTGAAGGCCTTGTCGGTGCCGCCCGGCACCTCGACGAGCTTCTCGTTCTTGCCCTTGCCGTCGATATAGGCGTTGACCTGCACCTTGGAGGTGTCCTTGGTCAGGATCTCGAAGTCGATCTCGTCCCAGGGCTGCTTGTCGGATGGGCCGATATAGGAAAAGAACGCCGCGTTGAGGCCGGAACCGGTGTCGGTCTTCAGCCGCGCCTCATAGGTGCCGTAGCCGAAGCGCTGCTTGGTCTGGATCTCGCCACAGGCGAACTCGCGATCCTTCAGCTTCTGCTTTTCGAAGCCAAGCGACAGCACCCCGTCGGAAAGCGCGACCAGCCCCTTCGACCAGGTGCAATTTTGATGACTGCCGTTGTTCCAGCCGTCGGACACATACCAGCGCGACCGATCGAAGCTCTTGAAATCATCGACGAAAGAGGGAGCGGACTGGATATCCTGTGCATGAGCAGGGACAGCCGAGAGGCTGCCAAGAGCGGCCAGCAATAGCGCACCGATCAAACCCAATCGCCGCAGGCCGGTTTGCCGGGTCAGGTGCGCGAAGGGCGGTGCATCAATTGCTGTCGTGGACGTGGTTTTCGGATTCGAATTCATACCAAACTCACCTTTGTGCTGTGCGTCCCCAACCCAAAGTCGACGTTTGAACTGCTTCCAAACGGGCCAACCTTGACCTCCTCTTTGACCCTCCCGAAATCCCTCTCCTGTCTTGCATCCTTGCAGCGCGCCTTCATGGGTCACGCCCGGCCGGCGCCCGTGGGCCTGGCGAAATCAACCGCGGCGGCCGAATCGGACGCGCCATTCTCGTCGAAGACCGTATCCAGCGAATGACGGAGCGCCCTCATCAGGCCGTTCTGGCGTGACAGCGCCGCGATGCGGCGCTCGCAATTCAGGATCGACTCCGTCAGCGCGCTGACTTCGGATGAGCGGCGGTCGGTGGCGGATCCGTTTTCCATGGCTTCGACGAGAAAGGCCGCGTTTGTCGCCGTCTTGCGGTAGCGGCTCTCCAGGCCGGTTTTCTCGGCCTCGATCTCGGCTGCGATCTGCTCGAACAGTTTCGCCAGCCGGTCGAGGCGCGCTATGTCGGCCTGCCGGTCGCGGGCAGGATCCCTTGATCTGAAGCCGAATATCGAGGCCATGGGCTTACATTCCTGTCATCGCCGGCTTGCATGCCGGGAACCTGGCCGATCCCCGCAAGCGGGGCTGAAAAACTCGTACCGCATCGTCCAACTCCACCGATGGGAGAGACTTCGGACCAATCCGATCGGGGGCCAGTTCGGTTGGTCGTTCAATTTGCTGCAACGCAACATAGACTGCCATTCCCGGAGCCGGGAGGCAACCACCCAATTCGTAAACTCATAAATCCGGTGGAAATGCTTTGCATAGCAAGCGTGCCGTTGGCGGGCAAAACGGCGCATTTCCCGCGCCTTACCGCTCCTTGCCCGCGCTGGTCCCGGCCATCAGGAAACGCAGCGGCGGCACATGCTTTTGCCCGGAGACAAGGCCAACGCGCCGAAACAGCGCCTCGAGCTTGTCGGAAGCCACGCCCTGGACGATGGGGACAAGGTTGGATTGACTGGCAAAAGCATAGGCCGCGGCCGAAGCCAGGCCGCGCTCGGCCTTCACGTCGAGGAAATTGCGCAGCCGGTATTTGTCGCGCACATGCCGTTCGTGCCGCCGCAGCACCGCCTTGGAGCCTTCCGGCAGGCTGTCGATCGCCAGCAGCGCCAGATCGGCGTCCGCCAGCCGCTTCAGGTCCTGCGTCTTGTGGCGGCCACTGAGCGAATCGGCGCGCACGATCGCGCCGTAGCCGCAGGAGCGGATGACCTTGAACCGTGCCCCGTGGGCGACCGCGCGGGCGTAGAGTTCGTAATCCTCGCCCAGCCGCAGGCTCTCGTCGTAGCGCAATCGGTGCCGGTCGAGGAAGGCCCGGCTGATCACCGGCTTCAGGAAGCCAAGCTCGCCTCTCTGCACGCGACGCCTGGAGATGTTGCCTTCGACGAAGCGCTCGAAGTCGAGGAATTCCGGATCGGCGGCGAAATCCGGGGCGACGATTTTCGTTGCGTCACTCGTCGCGTCATCCCTGATGAGCATGATGTTGTCGGCCACGAAATCCCAGTCGGCGGCGGCAAACAGGGTGCGGAACCGGCCCTCAAGGAAAAAATCGTCGGCATCCAGAATGCTGATGAACGGCGCTTTTGAACCGGCGATGGCGGCATTGCGGGCGAAGGACGGGCCGCGATTGACGTCGAGGCGCATGACCTTGAGCCGGTCGCTGCCATCGTCGGCGGAGCGGGCGACCTCGGCCGTGTTGTCGGTGGAGCCGTCGTCGACGACGACGACCTCGGCCACCTCCGGTTCGCGCAACGCGGATGCGATGGCGACCGCAATCGTGCGCCCCGCATTTTTGGCCGCGATGATCACGCAGACCTCGGATTTCGTCATCGACATGGTTTTTGCCTCTTGCACAGGTTCCGATATGCCCTCGCCCTGCACGTAGTGCGACGCCACCGCCATCACGGACTGGCCGGCCGCTCGAAGATGCGGCGGCTGATGTCCGCCGATGCTGCCCAGCCGGCCTCGGCCAGGTAGCGGACGGGAGCCTTGCCGCACAATTCCCACAACACCGTTCGCCGCTGCGGCCATCGCAAGGACGACAGCCATGGTGCGATGACCATGTTGAGCAGGTCCTCATTGCCGATGCGCGACAGGATCGGCTTGGCCCGCTCCGACAAGAGCGTGCCGGTGCCGCCGAGCAGCACATCGGCGGCGCGCAGGCCAAGCAGCAGCGTATCGTCCAGCCCCTGGCCCACCGCCGCATCGAGCACTCGCTGCTGATCGGCCTCGTCGAGACGGTTGGCGCTGGCCCTGATGTCACAGACATAGCCGGCGCAGGGTTCGCGGTTGAACAGTGCCTTGGCGACGCTGATGCAGGACAGCATCAGCGTGTCGGCGACCGACGTGAACGGCACTTCGGTGCCGGTGATCTCGACCAGCCGTTTGCGCCGCAGGAAGCCGTCGGCATCGCGCGGACTGGGCGAGCCGGGCTGCTGCAGGCGATAGTGAAGGTCGACCGTCGACGATTTCGGCCCGTTGCCGCGGATCATGTGCTGTTCGCCAAGGAAGCGAACCCACCAGACCGAGCGCGACTTGCCAGCGACCTCGTAGCCGATCGAACGCAACGCATCGCGCGCTTTTGCGAACCCGGCAGGGGAAACCAGGATGTCGACATCGCCCGAAGGCTTCATGAAATGGTCGTCATAGAGCAGATGCTGCTGGAACGGGCCTTTGAGAAAGACGAAATCGATCTGCCTGTCGCGCAGCGCCTGGTGAATCTCCATCGAATCCATGAGGCAAGCGGCGTTCATCGAAACCGTCCGCCGGCGATAAGTGTCGAGCCATTGGAAAAGCTCAGCCGGCCTGTCACCCGCCGGATCGCGCGACAGCGCCTTCAGAACGAAGGTGGCGACCTTGTTCAGCCTGGCGATGTCGCCGATGGCGGCGGCGGAAAGGTTCGGCGGCGACACATCGCCGGCCAGCGCCGTCGGCCCGGCGAAATACAACCGCAGGCAGGCCTGCACATAGGCGATCTCGTCGGCGCAGTCGGCGGCGCGCAGTCGTTCATAGGAACTTTCCGGCAAGGCCATTGAGCGCATGGTCTCCAAAATGCGGTTTGCGCGACGCTTATGCTGCAAGTGCGAAGCAAAGCATCCTCAAAAACCTCGGCGACGTAAAGTCTTTCCTTTCGCAGTGCGAAATTTTGCAACCAGAGCGTTTGCCGACCTTTCTGAAGATGGCGCAACATAAGGCTGAAATTCCGATCCGATCGAGGCACTTCAGCCATCCATCGACACCGGCCGGCTAACAAAAATCCATCTTTTTAGCCTTGCCTAAAAAAGCGCCGGCGCTATGTACTTTTTATGCAAGCAAAATCAATTGCTTAAAGAATCGCCAGTCGCTAGACCTGACTGCATCTGGTTTAAGCCCAATAGAGGCGGAATTTTGAGCATTGCGCACACACATGGTGACGTCCGCAACCCGTAATTGATTAACCAGAGGTAAATCAGGCTTGACTCATAAATGTTGCCATGCAGCTATTGCAGCGCAGCATGAAAGTGCTGACGGCACTCGACAGGCCGTTTCCAGTCCTCATTGGAGAGTAAAATGGAACAGAATGTTGAAAAGCACGAGTACGAAACGCCCAGCCTGACGGTACATGGTTCGATCGAAACCATCACCCAGGGCGGTGGCGGCAGCACGGCAATCGACGCGTCGTTTCCGGCGCATACCCCGATTGGCGATCTGACGTTCTCCTGAGACTAGCCTGGTTCTGGAGGAGTGACGTTGGGCCTCCAGGATTGAAGACCGTGAATGGAGCCGGGGATGAAAATCCCCGACTTTCCCTTTTTGAACTGACGACGCGTAGACCGTGTGTTGCAAACGAGGTTTTGGGATGAACTGGAACCCATCCGAGCACGATACCGTAAACGCCACGAAGGATGCCGTGGCTTGCGAATTCGGTGATGGCCTCGCGCTTCTCAACCTGAAATCCAATATTTATTACAGCCTCAATGGCGTCGGCGCGTTCATCTGGGAGCTGATCCAGGAGCCGAAGTCGATCGCCGATATCCGCGGCGCCGTGCTCGAGCGCTACAATGTCGACGCCGAGCGCTGCAAGGCCGACGTCGACGCCTTGCTGAAAGGCATGGCCGAAAACGGACTAGCGAGGCTGCAGCATGAGGCACTCGTCTAGGCAGGTTTCGCAAAAGGCCATGATCTCGCGGCAAAGACCTGCGACGGAACAAAGACCGAGGCCAGCGAAACGTCGGCCCAGCCGGAGCTTGGCCCGCGTTCTTTCCCTGAGTGGCTCGGAAGCGCTTTTCCTCTGCCACTGCCTGCTGGTGGTCGCTTCCATTCGGCTGGGGCTGACATTTTTCTCGTACAATCGCGTTCGGGGCATGGTGACCCGGCTCAACGCCCACCAGTGCGCCAGCATGGGCGAGCTACGGCTCGTCGCCTGGGGGGTTGCAGCGGCTGCGCGGTTCGTGCCGCGCGCCTCTTGCCTTACCCAGGCGCTTTCGGGCCAATACATTCTCGCGCGCCAGGGCAACGCCTCCAACATCCGCATCGGCATCGAACGTGGCACGGGCGAGCAGTTGAAGGCGCATGCCTGGCTGGTCAGCGACAACCATGTCGTGCTTGGCGGCTCCGTCGATGGGTTCGCACATCTGGTCGACCACGGCAGCCGATGAGCGGCGTGGCCGGAATTCTGCAGCGACAGGGACACGCAGTAGCGGTCCGAGGCCCCGCGCCGGCGGACGCGGCGGCCGACATCCAGCAGATGCTGGCCCGCATGCGCCATCGCGGCCCCGACGGAAATTCATGGTGGCTGGACAGCGGCGTAGCCCTTGGCCACGCCTGGCTCAACACCACGGACGAAGCCGGCCCCGGCGCGCTGACCATGGCCGGCGGCAAACTCGCCATCACCGCCGATTGCCGGCTGGATAATCGCGACGAGCTGATGGCGCGGCTCGGCATACGCGACAGGTCGGTCGCGGACGCAACATTGCTGATGCGGGCCTATCTGCGCTGGGGCGAAGCCAGCCCCGTGCATCTGCAAGGCGATTTCGCCTTTGCCATCTGGGACGCCGAGCGGCAGCTTTTGTTCTGCGCGCGCGACCATTTCGGGGTCAAGCCATTCTACTACCACGCCGCGGACCGGCGTTTTGCCTTTGCCTCCGAGATCGGGCCGATGCTTGGCCTCGACGGGGTCGGTGCACGCATCAGCGAGCGCAGCATTTCGGGTTTCCTGGCCGGACTTCCCGACGATCCGCAATCAACCCCCTACAGCGATATCTTCAGCCTGCCGGCGCGCCACAGCCTAACCGTCACCGCGCAACAGGTGGTGCTGCGCCGATACTGGCAGATCGAGCCGTCGGCGCGACCGCTACGGTCGGATGCGGCGGAGGAATTCGCCCATCTGTTTTCGCAATCGGTGCGCAACCGCATGCGCGGAAGTCAGCCGATCGGCGCGATGCTGAGCGGTGGCCTCGATTCCTCGTCGATCGCCTGTGTCGCCGGCCTGCAGAACGCCGCCGCGCGGAAGCCGAAGCTGCCGACCTTTTCGCTGATTTTCGAGAAGGGCTCGTCGATGGACGAGCGGCCCTTCATCGATGCCGTGCTCGATCAGCAGAAGAGCGATCCGACGCTGATCCCCGTCGGCAATTATGCGCCCTTTGCTGAATTCGAACGGGTGCTGGAGGAGCAGGAAGGCACCTTCCTGGCGCCGGGCCTGACGCTGACCCGCGGCATTTACCGGACGGCGGGCGCCAAGGGCATCAAGGTGCTGCTCGACGGCCATGGCGGCGACGAGGTGGTTTCACAGGGCCATGGCCATTTGCACGAGCTTGCCAATGGCGGCAGGTGGCTGGACCTTTGGCGCGAGGTCCGCAGCGCCTCCAACACCTATGGCGACAGCACGTTTGGCCTCTATTTCCAGTTCCTGACCCTTTACGGGCCGGCCTGGCGGATCGCCAAGGCGAGACAGATGGCGACCCGGGCCCTCAACAGGATACGCAAGCCCGCGCACATACAGCGCGGCCGCAGCTGGCGCGACCTGATCAATCCGGATCTGGCCAAGCGGACCGAACTTATCGACCGCTTCCATCGGGCCGGCTATATGCCGCCCGGTGTCCAGGCCAGCGACGCGCTCAGCCATCGCTGGATCCTGTCCAACGGCTACGTGCCTCACTCTTTCGAGGTGCTCGACAAGGCGGCTGCCAATTTCGGCATCGAGCCGCGTTATCCCTTCTGGGACAAGCCGCTGGTCGAATTCTGCCTGGCGCTACCGGGTGAGGAAAAACTCAGCCACGGCTTTGGCCGCTATGTGTTGCGCCGCGCCATGGAAGGCATCCTGCCGGCGGCGGTTCAGTGGCGACGCACCAAGATCGATTTCACCGCCAATCTCGTCAACGGCATGGTGCGCAACCACCGCGACCTCCTGGAGCAATTGCTGGTCTCGGATGCCGGCCGCATCGCACCCTACGTCAACCTGCCACAAGTGAGTGCCGCCTATGCACGGCTGCTGCGCCAGCCCGACCAGGCAGCACCGCTCGATGTCCAGTATGTCTGGCGCTCGGCCTCGCTGTCGCTCTGGCTTCGGCAGGTCCAGAACAGCGGGAGCCCCGCATGATGCCGCGCAACCAGCCGCTGGCCCCATACCTTGGTGATCCTCCTTCCCATGGCGGGACGGTGCGGGAGCGACGTTACTACCGGACCTATGGCCTGACCATCGCATCCGACGTGGCGTTGCCCGAGCTGGAACCGGCGGAGCCGGGGGCGGCGGATATCCTGATCGCCATCGGCACGATCGACATGCCGAAGCCTTCGCCCGAGGCCGCGACGATCTTCCGCTTCGAGCCGGACCGGCAATATCTGGCGTGGCATGCCGTCGGCGCCTTCCTGATCAGCGATTTCAGCCGCATCGACATCGAGCCGGCGCCCGGCGTCGACGACGCGTTGCTTGCCTTCCCGCTGCTCGGGCCGGTGATGGCGCTGCTGCTGCACCGGCGCGGCCTGCTCGTGCTGCATGCCAGCGCCATCGCGGTGGCAGGCAAGGGCGCCATCTTCATGGGCGACAAGGGCGCCGGCAAATCGACGACGGCAAGCGCGCTGATCCGCGCCGGTCACGAATTGCTCACCGACGATGTCGTGGCGCTCGATTTCACCAATCCGGATGCGCCGATGATCATTCCGGGTTTTCCCCAGATCAAGCTTGCCGCCGACGCCGCGGCCGCGATCTCGCTCGGCCGAGCGGAGGTGCGGCCGCAAGTCCATCCAGCGATCGAGAAGATGCAGCATCGCCTGCACGGCGCCTTCTCCGGCGGCACGGTGCCCGCAACCAGGGTCTATGTCCTCGAGCGCGGCCAAAGGGCCGCGGTCACGGCCTTGCCCGGCATCGCCGCCTTGCCGGCCATCATCAAATTCTCCTACGTGACGCGTTTCGGCCGCGCGGCGCTCTCCGGCGATTTCGCGGCGCTGCATTTTCGCCAGTGTTCAGCAATCGCTAACCATGTTGGCGTGTTCCGGCTGGAAGTTCCGACCGGCCTCGACAGGATTGGCGAGGCCGTGGATCTGATCGAAACCGATCTGGCGGCCGGGGACCTGACGGCTGGCCGTCGGCAGCGGTGAGCGCAAACATGTCGAAGTCCTCAATCCTGCGCCTGTCACTGTTTCGCGATGTCGCCGCGTTCGGCGCCGTCATCGCCCAGATCGGCGGCCGGCGGACCTGGACGGCGCTGCTGTTCCTGATCCTCGGCAGCCTGACGGAAGGCATCTCGATCCTGCTGCTTGTGCCGCTGCTGCACCTGGTCGGCCGCGCCGACCAGGATTTCGCGGTGCGGTTGCCGAACAATGATTTCGTGCGCTGGCTAGTGCCGGACGGAACGCTGCAGCTGACGACGGTGCTGTGCGCGCTGGTCGGGCTCGTTGCGGTGCAGGCTGCGTTCAACCGCTTCAAGTCGGTCTACATGGCCAGGCTTCTGTTCGATTTCATCAACCGTTTGCGCATGAACCTGTTCGAGAGCATCGGCAAGGCGCGCTGGGGGGTGTTCGCACGCATGCGCAGTTCCGATCTCGACCATGCCCTGACTGGCGACATCGATCGCGTCCAGGGCGCCGCCTTCTCGTTGCTGATGCTGGTGCAGATCGCTGTGCTTTTGGTGGGCTATCTCGTGATCTCGATGTTCATCTCGCCGGTTATGACGGCGTTTGCGATCGTCATCGGCATCGTGATGTTTATAGCGCTGCAGCCGTTTCGGGCGCACGCCACCGCCTTTGGGCGCGTCCTGACCAGCAATCGCCAGGATCAGTACCGGACGGTCTCGGAATTCCTCGGCGGCATCAAGGTGGCCAAGAGCCTGAATGTCGAGGCCAGCTATTTCGCGCAATTGCAGTCGACGCTGGAAAAGATGAAGGCCGACAATATCGACTATGTACGCAACAGCTCGATCGGCACCGCCGTGTTCCAGGTGGCGAGCGTCGTCGGCCTGAGCCTGTTCATCTATGTGGCGCTGGTCCGCTTCAACCTGTCGCTGGCCGAGATCGTCGTGCTGCTGCTGGTTTTCATGCGCATCGCGCCGCGCTTTATGGATATGCAGACGCAGGCCCAGCAGGTGCTGATCAATCTGCCCGCCTATACGGCCATGCGCAGCCTGCAAGCCCGCTTCGATGCCGAGCGCGAGCCGGGCCATGCCGACGCTGGGGATGCCGAAAAACTGTCGCTCGATACCGGGCTGAACATTCGTGGTGTCTCCTTCGGCTACGACGACGGCACCGGCAAGGCGGTGGTGAGCGACATCACCTTCGGGCTTCCGGCCGGCAAGGTCACCGCCCTGATCGGCCCCTCGGGATCGGGCAAAAGCACCATCGCCGATATGCTGCTTGGCCTGCTCGAACCGACTTCCGGCAAGATCCTCGTCGACGGCGTCGAGATCGATGCCGGCAATCGCCGACGCTGGCGCGATCAGGTGGCCTATGTGCCGCAGGACGTGTTCCTGCTGCATGACACGATCGCGGCGAACCTGCGTCTGGCCGCGCCGCAGGCCAGCGACGACGAGTTGTGGACCGCATTGCGCGCCGCGCATGCCGGGGAGTTCGTCGATCGGCTCGATCAGCGGCTCGACACGATCGTCGGCGATCGCGGCGTGCGCCTCTCAGGCGGCGAGCGTCAGCGCATCGCGCTGGCGCGCGCGCTGTTGCGCAAGCCGTCGCTGCTCATCCTCGACGAAGCGACCAGCGCGCTCGACTGGCAGAACCAGTCGCTGATTGCCAGGTCAATCGACGGATTGCGCGGCGCGATGACCATCCTGACCATCGCGCACCGGCCATCGATGATCGCCTTCGCCGACTGGGTGGTGGCGATGGAAGACGGCCGTGTCGTGGAAGTCGGGCAGTATCAGCGGCTGAAGGCAAAGCCCGCGAGCCGGCTGTCCAGGATGCTGTCGGGGGAACAATCGGAAACCGAACCCGCCAATGTGGCCTAAGGTCAAATCCGCTGAGGGTGGGACCTAATGCAGGCTGCGCCGGGCATTACCCAACTTCTCGCCCTCGGTCACGTCGGGCGAGCTCAGCTTTCTTTCAGCTTCGCGCTGCCTGTCGGCCGGCGTCGGCGCGCTCCTGGCGATCATGGCGTAGACCAGGACGAAGTAGCCGGCCTGGATAACCACGGCGCAGATGATGACGCGCAGCAGCGTCGTGCCGAGCGAAGCGCCGCCAAGCCAGGACCAGGCGACGACGATCGCAAGAGCGAAAACCATCCCAACAATGAATTTTGGAAGCGACATACCCAACAGCCCATAAACCGGCTCGGGTTATATCCAACGATAGCCCCACCCGAGCGCCGTCCCTTGTTACGCGGGCTTGTAAGGATGCCCGCTATCGACCGGTTGCTTCCGGCCTTTCAACCTGTCGCCACTCTGACAGGTATAATTTGCAATTCTATTAAGGCGAGCAGAGGGCGGCAAGGGCAACCGCACATATTTTTGATTGAGCTTACGCGATCGACTCTCCCATGCTGCAATGCACACTACCACAATTCACTCAACCTGAAGCGGCTATGTTTTTTCAGTACAATCCACAATATTAAGTAGTATTTTATGTTAATAGTCGCGAACTTCGCACCTTCCTAAAGCACTAAAATGTACCATTCCGGACCGCCGAGAACGGCTTGCCCCAAAGTCACCCCAAAAAGATCCTTATTTTTTTCCACTTGCCCATTTATTGTCACAAATGTGCTAAACATCCCGAAAAATGTGCATCGCTAGCTTATAATTTAGTCAATTCATGACGCGACTATTTCAAGGGTCCGGGAAATTGTGTGTTGCGCTGCAGCATTTTTTTGGTATCTTTGTGGTGAACCATTCGTTCAACGCATGGAGTTTCCGCATGAGGGATATTGCCAAGTCGGCCACGGCGGACTTTTCGCAGCCTGACACCGACTTTCCGCCGCCGATCGGCGGCCTCATCAAGCGCAGCTTCGATATTGCCGGTTCACTGGTTGGTCTGCTCGCTCTCAGCCCGCTGTTTGTCATGATAGCGCTGCTGGTCAAATTTTCCGACGGTGGATCGATTTTCTACGGTCATCGGCGAATCGGTCGCGGCGGACGGATTTTTCCGTGCCTGAAATTCCGCACCATGGTTCCGGACGGCGACAAGGTGCTGGCCGCCTATCTCGCAACCAATCCGGACGCCAATGCGGAATGGATAGCGACCCGCAAGCTGAAGAACGATCCGCGCGTCACCCGTGTCGGCGCGGTGTTGCGGAAGCTCAGCCTCGACGAACTGCCGCAGATCATCAACATCCTGCAGGGCGATATGAGCCTTGTCGGGCCTCGCCCGGTGGTGCGCGATGAGCTGGAAATCTACGGCAGCGCCGCCGTCTACTATCTGAAGTCGCGGCCCGGCCTGACCGGCCTGTGGCAGGTCAGCGGCCGCAACGACGTCTCCTACGACAGCCGTGTCGCCTTCGACCGCCACTATGTCGAGAACTGGTCGCTCTTCGGCGACGTACGGATCATCATCAAGACCGTGCCGGCCGTCTGGATGTCACGCGGCTCTTACTGACCGGCCGCCGGCATCCGGCGGCAAGCTCATCGGGCGATGGGGCTAACACGGATCGGAACGTTCAGTTGAAAACAGACATGTTAGAAGCCTTTGGCAGCGGCCGCTTTTCCGGCCGCTCTCGGCGCATGGCCACATGCCTTGCGGTGTCGCTCGCTTTTCTTCCCCAGCTCGCAACGGCCGATGAATACCATCTCGGCTCGCAGGACAAGCTCACCATCCGCATCGCCGAATGGCAGACCGTCGAAGGCACGTTCAGGGACTGGACGGCGGTCAATGGCCAATACACGGTCGGCCCGGGCGGAACGCTGTCGGTGCCTTTCGTCGGCGAGCTGCCGGCGGCCGGCAAGACCACGGCGGAAGTCGCGGCGGCGATCAGCGAGGCGCTGCAGCGCAAACTCGCGTTGTCGGACAAGCCCGAAGCCTCGGTCGAGATGGCCCAGTTCCGGCCCTTCTACATTTCGGGCGAAGTGCAGAACCCCGGCCAGTTTCCCTATGTGCCCGATCTGACGGTGCTGAAAGCGATCAGCGTCGCCGGCGGCGTCAGGCGCAACACCGACTACGGCCCCCAGCTCGGCAAGGACCTGGTTACCGCCAAGGGCAATTTCGATATCTCCGACGATCAGCGCGTCCGGTTGATCGTCAGGCGCGCCCGCATCGATGCCGATCTGGCCGGTAAGGCGAGCTTCGAGGCGCCGCAGGAGGTCGAGGGCGATCCGAGGCTGCCGACCATCGTCGCCGACGAGATGACGATCCTGACGGCGGACCAGAAGGCACTGAAGCTGAAGCTCGAGGCGCTCGACGACCTCAAGGGTGTCCTGCAGGCGGAAATCGAATCGCTGCAGAAGAAAATCGTCAACCAGCAGAAGCAGGTCGACCTGGCGCAGCAGCAGCTCGCCAGCATCGGTCCGCTGGCGCAGAAGGGCCTGGTCGCCAATTCGCGGTTGCTGGATTCGCAGCAGTCCGTCACCGACCTGCAGGGCAAGATTCTGGACTATGAGACAGCCATCCTCACCGCCAAGCAGGCGATCAGCAAGGCGACGCAGGACGCCATCGATGCCCAGAACACGTTGAGCTCGACCCTCGCCGCCGACCGCCAGCAGACCGAAGCCGACCTGAACGAGGCCGCGCTGAAGGTTAATATGCAGAAAGGCCTGATCGCCCAGGCCAGCGATCCCGCAACGACTGCCGCCATCACCAGCGACCAGCAGCCCACCCTGCTCTACGCGCTGGTGCGCAATGTCGACGGCAAGACCAGCGAAATCGCCGCCAAGGAAGAGACGCCGGTGTTGCCCGGCGACGTGATCAAGGTCAAGCTGGCGCCGCTGGCCAGCCAATAGGCCTCGGGCTTCGGCGCGACCCAGCGCTTTCGAAACATAGCGCAGAGAATTCCAACCTCCGTCAGGCTTTGCCCGGCGGAGGTTTTTGCTTGATGCGATTCAGGCCACGAAGAGAGACAAAGCGCACTGCCTCGAAGGAACCCCATCCGAATGGTGTTGCGCCAAAGCCGCTATGCACTTTTGGGCGATGGGAATCGGCTCACGATTGGTCGGCGGCCGCCGGACGGCCGATATGCCGGGGCCAAGGTGGATCGCCCCTTGTCGCATCCGCCGGCTCGAGGGCCGGCGACCACCGCGTGCGGGTGACCGGCAGCCGCGCCAGCTTGAAATAGCTGAAATACATCAGGAACGAGCCCATGATGTAGGGGTTGAGGATCTCGACCTCGACGAAGGAGCGGATGAGCAGCAGCACCATCACGCCGAAGAGCACCACCGATTCGGCCTGCCATGCCTTGAATATCACCGTCGAGACATGGCCGTAGAGCGTGCGCAGCATGATCAGCGAGATCATCACCGCTCCGGTGAAGCCGAGTTCGACAAGCGCCTCGACATAGGTGTTGTGGAAATGGAAGCCGGTGCGGGTGGTGATGTAGAATTCGTTCCACAGCCGCTCGGCCTCGGCAAAACCCTGCACCCAATAGGCGGCATAGCCGACGCCGAGGATGGGCGAGCGCTGCGCGGCGTTCCAGCCCTGCTCCCACAGATAGGTCCGCCCCGTGAGCGTCGAATCCTTGCCGAAGAGGCCAAGCACGAAATCCATGAGCCCGAGATTGAGGGCGACAAAGGCCACCACGACAATCAGGCCGGCGCCGACCACGAAGATCACCCTGCGATAGCGCCGCGACAAAAGCTTGGTCATGGCAAGAAGCGCAATCAGCGCCAGCACCGCCGGTATCGAGGCCATCGAGGTGGCGGAATGCGAGACGACCAGCACATAGGCTGACAACAGCACCACAGGCACGGTCAGGATGAAGCTCAGCCGGCCACGCCGCAGGAAAGCGAGGAACACCGCGGAGAAATAGATGCCGAGCGAGCCGACGAAGCCGATCTGGTTCTTGGAGGCAAAGGCGCCGACGAAATTGTAGGTGCCGTCGAGGACGTCCTCGGAATAGGCGCCGACCTTGAGCGAATAGAGCAGGACGAAGAAGATTCCGATCAGCGCGCCCAGCGTCAGGGTCCGCACGCTGACGGTGCGCGCCGCGACATAGGCGCAGGCGATGTGGGAAAGGTACTGGACCGCCGTTCTGGCGGTGACGCCGGGTGCCTGCGACCAGAAGACGGAGAAGCAGATATAGGCCGCGAACAGCAGCGGCAGCCAGGCGCTGGAGAGCTGACGCAGGAAGCGCCGGTAGTCGACCAGGATAAGCGGAAGCCAGACGGCATAATAGGCCAGGATCAGCACCTGGCCGAAAATGACGGAATAGGAGAACGCCCAGATCGACACGGCTACGGCAAAGGCGCCATAGACCGAGTTCTTCTCCGGATCGACCAGCAGGGACTTTGGAATTTTCATCTCAGAGTCCCGTCGACGCGACCCAGGACGCGCAAGCCAGGCAGGCCGTAAGCCGGCCGGCATATCCGCAAACAGGGGCGTGCAATAAACGGCATCTCCATTGTGCAGTGCAATATAACCTATCGCACCGCATGCTCAATGGCAAATCCGGTCACCTTGTCTTACATCAGAGCGGTTCACCGTTTTACGGAAACGGCGAACCGCTCTAACTCCTTGTTTTGACATAATTCCTGTGGAAAAACCGTTCACACTTTTCCTGGAATTGCTCTGGCGAACGGGGAGAGGTCGGCCGGTAGCCCACCCAGCACGCCCGCCCGGATCAGGCGAGAAGAACGCTACCACAGGGCTCCGCCGGTGATCTGTATGTTTTCCATGGTGATGCCTTTGGCGAGATCCGAGCACAGGAACACCGCCAGAGCGGCTATCTCCCGCGGCTGCAGCATGCGCTGCTGCGGGTTGCCCCTGGCAATCTCGGCCATTGCTTCTTCTGCCGTCCGCCCCTTGCCCTCGCGCTCGACGACTTGCGCGACATTGCGGCGCATCAGTTCGGTCTCGACCCAGGTCGGGCTGATCATGACGCAGGTGATGCCGTGTGCAGCCCCTTCCAGAGCCACGCAGCGGGTGAAGCCGAGAAGTCCGGCCTTGGAAGCGCAATAGGCGGGATTATCCTTCCAGCCGACGGAAGCGGCGGTCGAGCCGATGTTGACGATGCGCCCCCAGCCGCGCTCGATCATGCCGGGAAGCACGGCGCGGGTGGCGCGAAAGGCGCCGGTCAGGTTGGTGTCGACGATCTTGTCCCACAGCGCATCGGAATGGCCGCAGACCGGCTGCTCGGCGGTGGTCCCGGCGGCGTTGACCAGTATGTCGGCAGGACCGACGGCGGCTTCGGCTTCGGCCACGAAACGGTTGGTGATTTCACTGTCACGGACATCGAGATGCGCCGCATGAACCCTGGTGCCATGGGCTGCGAGGGCCGAGCGCACGCGCTCGATCTCGTCGGCGCCAGGGTAGTAGGCGGCATCGGATCTGTCGGCTCCGGCGGGGGCAATGTAGGAACCGACGGTTACATTGGCGCCGGCCTCAGCCAAGGCCGTGGCAATAGCAAAGCCCATGCCGGAAAACCCGCCGGTGACGATCGCGCTGCGGCCGGAAAGATTCGTCATGTGGCCAGTCTCCGATGCCAACGCCCGACACGCTATTCATAGGCCGGGGCCGGCAAAGAACGCTACCTTGCCGGCGACGCGGTTCACAAAATCAGTTCGCTAAAGTGGTTTGCCCAGCCATTCGCGATAGAAGCCTTCGAGATCAGGTTCGAAATCATGGACGATGGGATAGCCGGGGGCTGCCGCTTCGACCTCGTGCATGGTGCCGCATTGCGGGCAGATGAATTCGCGGATCTCCATCCATTGCGGATCGGGAATGTCGCTGTTCGGATAGATTTCGCGCAGCGCTTCCTCGCTGTTGCGCACGATGATCGCGGCCTTTAGCTTCCAGTTCTTGCGGTAGTCGCCGAAGGAATGACCGCATTCGCAGCGGGTGATCCGCTCGTCGCCGCTCTGGCAGATGAACAGATGATCGGAGACCGGCAGCAGGATCGGGTCCTTCCAGGCGACACGGTCCTGGTAGACGGCGACCATCTTGAAGAAGCGGTCATCGTCCTTGTAGGCGCTCATGATGCGCTTTGTCTGCGGCCAAGGCAGCTGGCCGGCGGCCAGATCGGCAAGGACTCCCTTGCTGTACGCGGTCATGGCTTTGCTCCCGGCATGAAGATCGATTTGGCGTCGACGTTCCAGAAATCGCTGAAATCCCTGGTGAAGCGCGAGGAAAGCTTGATCGCGCTGGCGTACATTTTCTTCACCTCGGGGGCGAAGTCGGCCTTCTCGACGCGGCCACGCTCGGCGGCGATCCAGTCCGAAACGGGAATTGCCTTTGCCAGCCGTTCCTTGCGCATGGCGGCACGGCGTTCGACCGTGGCGTCGATATCGGCAACCGGGTAGCCGTCGGCGTCGTCCTTCAGAGCGATGCCGAAAATCTGGATCGCCGCTTCGCGGGTGAGGTAGCCGTTCTCGACATCCCAAGCGGTCTTGATCGGATCGCGCTCCAGCACGTCACCGTAACCGCCGCCGCCATTGTAGGAATGGCTGAAGATGTCGCCGGATTTATGCGGCGAGGTGATGTAGGGGCCTTCGACGACGACATGGTCGCCGCCGATGTTGCGCTCATAATCCGAGACATGCGGGTCGATGCCGGGCGCATGCGCCAGTGGTTCGCCTTTGGCCGCCAGTTCGTGGATGTTGGAGTTCCGCACGGCGCGATGCTTCTGGCAAGTCGGCGCCGGATAGCCGCCGCACATGCCGCCATTGTCGAACACGCGTGAGGAGTGCTCGGAGGTATGGAGCCGCAGATGCGAGGTCTTGTTGATCAGCCAGGTCGAGACGAAGGAACAGCCGCCGCGATATTTGCCGGCGCCGCCCGAATTGGGGACGATCGAGCGGCCGATATAGACCATCGGCATCGACTGCTCCCAGACCTCGATGTTGCCCATGTCGGATTCCGGATTCCAGCCGACATAGGCGGTGTCGAGACCGTCGGCGATGGCCAGCGCACCGGAGCCGGCGGCGGCGCATTCGAAATGCGCCATGCCGAACGGCGTGCCGTACTGGCTCTCGCCGCCCATCTCGATCATCGGGCTGTTGACCTGGCCGACAAAGGCTTCCTCGACGAAACCGCGCGCAACGAAGCCGCGCGACAAAAGCCGCTGGAAGACGCCATAGGCCGGCAGCAGCAGCGCCCATGAGGTGGCGGTGGCCACCATCTCGTTGTCTGGGTTGGTCCAGGTGCCGTGCGGCAGTTTCAGTTCGGTCGCCATCCAGGCGCCGTCATTGACCAGGCCTTCGAAATTCATGTGCTGGGTCAAGGTGACGAACATGCCGCCATCCATGCCGGCCGGCGTGCAGTTCATCGAATGGTAGCCCCAGGGCTGGGTACCCTCGAAGTCCATGGTGATCTTTCCGTCGGTGGTGATCTCCATCTCGATCGGGATGTTGTAGAGCCAGTCGGGATCGCCGAGCAGCTGGAAGCCGGGCTTGCCCGCCGTGACGTGGCCATAGAAGGTGTGCCCGCGATAGATGCCGGGCACGGTGAGCTGGCGGGTGCGGGCGAGCTGGGCGCGGCGGCCCTCCTCGATGAACTCCTTCGACACCTTCATCCAGTAGTCCAAACCGATCTCGGAGATCAGCTGCTTGACGCTTTCGCGCATGTCGATGCAGGAGGCGACCTTGGCCTTCTCATCCAGCACCCAGTAGATCGGCATGCGCAGATTGCGCTCGCAGCGGATGACATAGTCGCGGCGGATCTCGTCGTTCTCGCCGATCTTTTCGGCGCAGACGAACAGGCCCTCGGTGAAGCGCTCCTGCGCCAGGCAGACGTCGCCGCCAGGGGTGATGCCGCCGGCTTCCAGCTCGTGGCAGACAGCCCCTGCCCAGCCGACCAGCGTGCCTTCATGGAAGATCGGCACCACGTCCATGACATCAGGCACCTGCACGGTACCAATGAAAGCATCGTTGTTGGCGAAGATGTCACCTTCGCGGATCTTCGGGTTTTCCTCGTAGTTGTTCTTGATCATCCATTTGATGAAGCGGCTCATCGTGTGGACATGGACCATGATGCCGTTGGACAGCGCGATGGCATCACCCTCGGGCGTGTAGATGGCGACCACCATTTCGCCGACCTCGCGCACGCCGGGCGAGGCGGAAATGCGGCGGGCCATTTCGCGCGCCGAGACGCAATAGGCGCGCAGCTTGGTGTGCAGCGTCTCGAATTTCAGCGGGTCCTGGTTGCGCAGCGTGAGTTCGGTGATGCCGTCATAGCAGCCGGTCTCTTCCATCAGCCGCTCGGAATCGAGCAGTCTTTCGCGAAGGCGTAAGGCCGAAGCAGGTTTGTCCAACATGGCGATCGCCCTCTCAAGCGTGGGTGTAGTGCAGCAGCGTCCATTCATCGACATGGACACGGTCCTGCGGATGAACGACGAGCGTGGTGGCGGGATGTTCGATGATGGCCGGGCCGATCACTTCATGGCCGGGCTGCAGGAGATCCATCTCGTAGAGGTTGGCCTTGTGCCAGCGGCCGCCAATATAGGCCTCGCGCACGCCCTTGTGGGCGGCGGCCGGATTGGAGGTGCCAAGCGGACGCTTCAACAGCACTGGCTTGACCTTGTCGGCGGTGGCGATCAGTCCGAGTTCGGTGATGGTGAAACCGGCCTCGCCATAGCGCGACACGCGGTGGTTGACCTTGGCGTAGACCGCCTCGAACTCCTGGATAACCCTGCGCATGTCGTCGGCCGAATTGACCTCGGCAAGCGGCGCCATGACTTCGACGTCCTCGAGCTGGCCGGTGTAGCGCATCATCAGGAACGGCACCGTCTTGATCTTGTCTCTGATATGGCCGTCGGTGATCATCTCGTCGACCGCTGCCTTGGTCAGGTCGTCCCACACCGTGGTGACCTTTTTGCCGAAGGCGAGCAGTTCGTCATCGCTGGCGCGTGCGCCGATGTCGTGCTGCGTCGACACCGAATGACGGCGCATGAAATCGGCCGTGGTGCAGCCGAAGGCCGAGAAGGCGGCGGCGAACTGGAAGGTGATGATGTCCTTGAAGCCGATGCCTCTGGAGCAACCGGCAAGATGCAGCGGACCGGAGCCGCCATAGGAAAGCAGCGTAAATTCCGAAGGGTGGATGCCCTGGCCGGAAATGACGCGGCGCAATGCGTTGTTGGCATCGGCCTCCAACATGTCGATCATGCCTTCGGCGGCCTCCTCGACGCCGACGCCAAGGATGCTGGAGCACTTTTCCTCGAACGCCTTGCGCGCCTTCTCGACCTGCAGCACCACCTTGCCGCCGAGGAAATAATACGGGTTGAGGCGGCCGAGGATGGCGTCGCAATCGGCGATGGTGGGTTCGGTGCCGCCCTTGGCGAAGCAGATCGGGCCGGGATCGGAGCCTGCACTTTCCGGCCCGAGCGAGACCTTCTTGGTCAGCGGATCGACCTTGAGGATCATGCCGGCGCCGGCACCGATCGTGTCGAGATGCAGCGTGGGCACGTTGAGCTTAAAGCGGTCCATCAGCGGCTCGTTCTCAATCCGGGTCTGGCCGCGCGAGATGACGCCCATGTCGAAGGAGGTGCCGCCCATGTCCGAGCAGATCAGCGAATCGTTGCCGATCAGCTTGCCGACATAAGCCGCCCCTAGGATGCCGCCGATCGGGCCGGAGATCATCGTTTCGTGCAGGCGTGGATGGTTGATCGAGGTCAGGCCGCCGAAGGAAAGCAGCGTCTGCACGCCATATTTGAAGCCGTATTTCTTCGAGACGTCCTCGATACCCCTAAGCTGCTTGCGGCCACGCGAGGTGGCGTAGGCCTCGATCAGCACCGAGTTCAGCCGCGACTGTTCGCGAATGACCGGGCGAACCTCGTGGCTGGTGTAGATGAGGATATCGGCGCCGGCCTTGGCGATCTCCTCGCGGCAGATCTCGGCGATGCGCTTCTCGTGCACGGGATTGACGTGCGAGAAAATGGTCATGATGCAGATCGCCTCGACCTTGTCGGCGATCAGTTTTTTCGCGGCGGCCGCGACTTCATGCTCGTAGAGCGGCAGCACGATGTCGCCGAACTGGTCGATGCGCTCGGTGACGCCATGGGTGCGGCGGCGCGGCACCAGCGGATCAGGATGGTGATGGGTGACCGCATGCAGCCGGTCGGCATAGGAATAGTCGGCCCAGGCTTGCAGCCCACGGCCCATCAGGATCATGTCCTCGAGGCCCTTGGTGGTGATCAGGCCGAGGCGGCGGCCGGTGCGCGACAACAGCGTGTTGAGCATGCCGGTGCCGGAATAGAGCACGACATTGACGCCGGAGAACAGCTGCTCCAGCGAGATGCCCCAAGCGTCCGCCGCGTCCTCGGCCGACGCCAGGAAGCCCTCGGCCTCGTTCTTCGGCGTGGTCGCCGACTTGCCGATCTTGAAGTGGCCGTCCTGATCGACAAGGATCGTGTCGGTCATGGTGCCGCCGGCGTCGATACCAATGACGATCGGGTTGCCGATTATCGGGGCAGAGGGATGGGGTTGGGTCACGGTCGCCTCGAGATTGGGTCTAGGATGACGCAAGGCTAGATTCGAGGGGCGGCCTTGCGCCATATGCCTAAAGACACAATGACGGTCGGGCCGGGATCGCCGAGAAGAGGGCATGCGCATGGGGACCATCTGGGCGCCGCTCGCCAGGGCGATCGCCGCCACCGGCACGGACAGGCATGTCGATTGCCTGATCGACCTGATCGGCGCGGACATTGAGCACGACCTTGTCACGGTGACGCGCTATTCGGCGACGCAGACACCGGAATTCGTCAAACACCGGCGCTTCTCGGATGAGATGGTTCGGCTCTATCTCGACAACTACTATGTCTTCGACCCGTTCTACGCCTCATGGCGGCGCGAGCGAAGGCTCGGCATCATGCCGCTGAAGCGCCTCGCCGACGACGAGGCCAAGCGCGGCCAGTACATAGCCGGCTTCCTGGCGCAATCGGAGATCTGCGACGAGGTCGGCATCATGCTGGCCGATGGTGGCGACTGGTGCCTGGGCATCTTCCTCGACCGCTCGACCAATGCGTTCAAGGACAGCGAGATCGCCCTGCTGGACGAGCGGCTGCCCGTGTTCGAGGCGCTGCACGCGCTCGACATCCAGGCGCGCGGACGCGAGTTCTTCCGCACGACAGCGCCGACCGGCCCCGGCGCTTCGCCGCGGCAGGAGCCGACCATCCCGATGAGCCTGTGGCCGGAACTGTCGCTGCGCGAGCGCGAGCTAGTCCAGTTGATCCTTGCCGGCCATCCGACGGCAAACATCGCCGAGCGCCTCGGCATCACCGTCGGCACGGTCAAGAACCACCGCCGGCGTATCTATGAAAAGCTCGACATCACCACCGAGCGGGAGCTGTTCCTGCAGTTTTTCCAGCATCGGGCCGATCGATAGCTGGTCTCCAATGCCTGTAGCAGATTGGCGTGCGGTTCTGCCGGACGATCCCATCGCGCGCCTCAAAAATTCCTCTTGCGGAACCGCGCCGTCCCAGCTTAGTCTCGGCCTCGCGCATAAAATGAAATTTAATTCCATTTGTTGCCGAACCCCGCAAGCCAGTGTCATGCCCATAAAATTGCCTGACACAATCGACTGAGAAAATATTTGATATATCATCTACCAGAATGGAACTAGCCTGAATGGTCCGCCAGACATCGATCCAGCCATCAGCGCCCTGGTTGCGGCTCGACGTCGACGATTCGGACTGGAACGCTGCCGAGGTGTCGAGCCTCATGCGCTGGTATCACCAGATGCTGCTGATCCGCCGGTTCGAGGAAAAGGTGCTCGACCTCGCCAATGCCGGGCTGGTGCACGGGCCTGCGCACGCCAGTATCGGCCAGGAGGCGACGGCGGTCGGCGCCATGTCGATGCTGCGCACCGGCGACCGCATCAACGGCACGCACCGCGCCCACCACCAGGTTCTGGCCAAGCTGGTCAACGCGCAGACGCCTGAAAAGTTCGATCCGCTGCACGACGCTTTCAATCCGGACATGCAAGGGTCGGTGCGCGGCCTGATGGCCGAGATCATGGGGCTCAATGCCGGCTATTGCGGCGGCCGTGGCGGCTCGATGCACATGCGCGACGACGCCTCCGGCATTCCCGGCACCAGCGCCATAATCGGTGGCAACCTGCCGCATGCGGCCGGCTATGCGCTGGCCGACAAATTGCTTGGAACCGGCAACATCTCGGTCGCCTTCTTCGGCGACGGCACGATGATGGCGGGGCCGGCCTATGAGGCGATGAACATCGCAGCACTCTACCGGCTGCCGGTGATCTTCTTTGCCGAAAACAATTTTTATGCCGTCTCCACCCATGTCAACGAACAGACGCGCGAGACGCGGCTCGCCTCGCGTGGACCGATGCTGGGTTTTCGCGGCATCGAATGCGACGGCATGGATGTTGTGGCGGTACACCACGCCATGCGCGAGGCGCGTCGGGTGATCGAAGAGGAAGGTGGCCCGGTTCTGGTCGAAGCGCTCTGCTACCGCTTCCTGCATCAGAGCGGCGCGCGCCCTGGCAGCGAATTCGGCTACCGCACACGGGCCGAGGAGGATGCCTGGAAGGCACGCGACCCGCTCACCACGATGGCGGCACGGCTTAAGACGATGGGCATCCTCGATATGTCCGATCTCGCCACGCTCGACCAACGCGTCATGGAGGTGGTCAACACCGCCGCGGACTCGCTGACCGAGATGAGCGGCAACGCGCTGCGCATTCCCGACCATCTGTGGCCAAGCCCTGACGACGTCGACAACCAGATCCGTGGCGACCTGTCGGAACTCAGGGATCAGCGCTTCCTCGAAATCGAGGATGTGCCGCCGGCCGAGACCAGGCCGGTCAAGTTCATGGTTGCCGCATCCGAAGTGATCGCGCGCGCCATGGAACAGGACCCGCGCATCATCATCATGGGCGAGGACGTGCACCGGCTGCGCGGCGGCGTTTCCGGCGCCACCAAGGGCGCTCTGGAACGCTGGCCCGAGCGCGTGCTGGCCATGCCGATTGCCGAGAACGGCTTTGTCGGCGTGGCACTGGGCGCGGCACTCTGCGGCCTGCGGCCGATCGTCGAGATCATGTTCGGCGACTTCTGCCTAGTCGCGGCCGACCAGTTGTTCAATGCGGTGAGCAAGGTGCGCCACATGTTCGGCGGCGGCTTTCCGGTGCCGATCGTGCTGCGGGTGCGTGTCTCGCCGCACACCGGCTACGGCTCGCAGCATTCGGGCGATCCGTCCGGCCTGTTTGCGCTCTATCCCGGCTGGCGCATCGTCGCGCCGACGACGCCCTTCGACTATGTCGGCCTGATGAATTCGGCCTTGAAATGCGACGATCCGGTCGTCGTCATCGAGCATGTAGAATTGTTTGCGAGCGAAGGCCCCGTTCCGGCCGAAGATCGTGACTATTGCGTGCGGCTCGGCAAGGCCAGGATCGTCAGGCCAGGCAGTGCCTGCACGCTGCTCACCAGCGCCAGCATGGTGTCCGTTGCGAGGCAAGTGGCCGAGGAGACCGGCGCCGATGCCGAGATCATCGATCTGCGCAGCCTCGACCCGACCGGGCTCGACTGGCCATTGGTGGAAGCCTCGATCCGCAAGACCAACCGGGTCGCCGTCGTCGAGCAGGTACAGCGCGGGCTGTCGCTCGGCGCACGGCTGACGCAGGAGATTCAGGACCGCGTGTTCGACTATCTCGATCACGAGATCCTGCATGTGACGGGAAGCCTCTCGGCTCCCGTCGTATCGGCCCCGCTCAACCGGGCCGCACTGGGCGGCGCTGACAAGCTCAAGGCCGCGCTTCGATCCCTCACCGGCGTGAGCGGGTAAAGCGAACGCATTGCCACAAAGATCCGACAAGAAAATGGGAGAATGAACATGACGATCCTACCAAGAAACAAGACCAGAGCGACGATGCTGGCGGCCGTGCTTATGGCCACCAGCGCCTTCTGGGCACCGTCGACCTTCGCGCAGGACGTGAAGCCGCTGGTCATCGCGCGCAACATCGACCTCAACTCGCTCGATCCGCACCGCGCCTTCTGCGACACCTGCCAGATCTACAATTCCAGCGTCTATGAATCACTGCTGACGCTGGACAAGGACAACAAGCTGATCCCGCTCTTGGCTTCCAAGTGGGAAGGCAATGCCGACCAGACCAGCTTCACCTTCACGCTCGACCCGGCCGCCAAATTCTCCGACGGCTCGCCGGTCGAAGCCAAGGACGTGAAATGGTCGTGGGAGCGGCTGAAGAACCTCAAGGGCAGCGCATCCTTCCTGATGGACAATGTCGCCTCGATCGAAACCCCGGACGCGCATACGGTCGTCGTCAAGATGGTGGCGCCGAGCTCGGAATTCCTCAACATCGCGGCAGCGCCCTATACGGCTGTCGTCAACAGCAAGGTCGCTTCCGAAGCCGGCGCCAAGGCCGGTGCGGACGCCTCGACCGCCGACAATGCCGAGGCCTGGTTCCTGGCGCATTCGGCCGGCAGCGCGCCGTTCGTGCTGAAATCCTATGAGCCGAATTCGGAGCTGCGCCTGGTGCGCAATGACAAATACTGGCGCACCGCGCCGGCACTGAACGAAGTCGTCATCCGCCAGACCAAGGACGCGGTGGCGCAAGCGCAGATGCTGCAGAGCGGCACCGCCGACATCGCCATGCAGATCGACCCGGATACGGCCAAGACGATGACCGGCAGCGACGTCAAGATCGAGACCGTGCCGTCCTACAACTTCATCTATGTCGCGCTGTCGCCCGGCGCCAAGGCCAACAAGGTGCCGCTGACGCCTGAGGTGCGCGAGGCGATCTCGCTTGCGCTCGACCGCCCAAGCATCCTCGACTTCACCATCGGCTCCGAGGGCCAGTTGATCAGCGCGCCGATCCCGCTCGGTTTCCCCGGCGGTTCGGGTTTCGAGGCGCAGCCCTATGATCTCGCCAAGGCGAAGGAGTTGCTGGCCAAGGCCGGCCATGCCGACGGCTTCGAGATGGAAGCGGCCTTTCCGGGCATGAATGTCTACGGCGTTGATCTGTCGCTGCTGATGCAGAAGGTCCAGCAGGATCTGGCCAAGGCCAACATCAAGCTCGACCTGCAGCCGATCCCCTTCGCCAACTGGCGCGAGCGCGTCAACGGCGACGGCATCCCGATGACGGCGGTGTTCTATGCGCCGGACTATTACGGCACCTCGCAGTACGTCGATTATTTCGCCATGTCCAAGGGCAGCCCTTGGTCGCGCCGTGCCGGCGCGGAGCGCGACCCTTCGGTGCTCAACCCGAAGGAGGCCGAGATCTACAAGGCGGCCCTTGCGGCGAGCGGTGACGAGGCCGCCAAGCTGTGGCACCAGGCCGGTCAGGAAATGATCAAGGACAGGATCATCCTGCCGCTGGTCAGCCCGAACCTGATCCTGGCCTACAAGTCCGACGTCAAGGGCGTGCGCTACAGCGCCTGCTGCAACCTGCCGCTGGCCGAACTCAGCCACTGAGCCAACAGATTGCGGGAGGCGGCCAACCGCCTCCCGTTTCTCCCATTTTGGACTATCGGAAAATCCCGCTCTTCCAGCATTCAAAACTAATATATGATATATCACTGTGGAGACTTCGCCATGCCTGCCCTGATCAACTCCAAGGACCAATTGCTGAGAGATCGCGCAGCGTCGGTCATTCCGGGCGGCATGTGGGGGCATATGGCCACGCGCTATCTCGGCTCCGCCTATCCCCAATTCTTCGAACGTGCCGATGGCTGCCGGGTCTGGGATGTCGACGGCCGCGAATATATCGACCTGATGTGCAGCTGGGGGCCGAACATCCTCGGCCATCACCATCAGGCGGTCGAAGCAGCGGCGGCGCGGCAGCGCAGTCTCGGTGATGCGATGAACGGTCCGGGCGAAGTGCTGGTCGAACTGGCCGAACTGCTGGTCAAGACCGTCGCCCATGCCGACTGGGCGATGCTGCAGAAGAACGGCACCGACGCCACCACGGCCTGCGTGACCATCGCACGCGCCGGTACCGGCCGGCGCAAGGTGCTGGTGGCGCGCGGCTCCTATCATGGCGCGGTGCCGTGGTGCACGCCCTCGCTTGCCGGCGTCACCGCCGAGGATCGCGCCCATCTGATCCATTTCGACTATAATGACGTCGCCAGCCTGGAGGCGGCCGTCGAGCAGGCCGGCAACGACCTTGCCGCTGTCGTCGTCACCGCCTTCCGCCACGACATTGCCCGCGACCAGGAACTGCCGACAGCGGCTTTTGCCAAACGCGCGCGCGAACTCACAACCGCTGCCGACGCAGCACTCATCGTCGACGATGTGCGGGCCGGCTTCCGCATCGACCTCGGCGGCAGTTGGGAGCCGCTCGGGGTACGGCCGGATCTCTCCGCTTTCTCGAAGGCGATCGCCAATGGCTATCCGCTTGCCGCCATCACCGGCACCGACCGGTTTCGCGAAGCCGCGACCAAGGTCTATGTGACGGGCTCGTTCTGGTATGGTGCCGTTGCCATGGCCGCCGCGATCGCCACCATGAAGACGCTGCGCGACACCAATGCGATCGCCAGCATGAATGCGGCCGGTGAGAGGTTGCGCTTGGGGCTCGATGCGGCGGCGAAGAAGCATGGCCTTTCGCTTCGCCAGACCGGGCCAGTGTCGATGCCGATGGTGCTGTTCGACTACGATGCCGAGTTCAAGAAGGCCGCTGCCTTCTGCTCGGCCGCCTTACGCGAGGGCGCCTATTTCCACCCCCGGCACAACATGTTCCTGAGCGCTGCGCACACCGCGAAGGACGTGGACTTGGCGCTGCAGGCCGCCGATGCCGGCATGGCCGCGGCGGCGCAGGTGGCGTGAGCAGGCACTATGCTGCGCCGGAGTAGAAAAGACTCAGCTGGCCGCCGACACCAGGCGGCCGTTCTGTGCTGCGCGGCGCAGTTCCTCGGGCGTGACCGACCCGTCGTTCAGCCTTTCCAGAACCTTGACCAGCAGCCGGCCGCCTTCGATCATGTCCTGCTGGATGCCCTTGCGCACGCCGTTCTCGTCGCGGGCGCGCAGTGCGTCGAGGATGTCGAGATGGCGGTGGCGGCCATCATAGGTCGGCCTGGCATTCGGATACTGGTAGTTCACCAGCGGACCGTTGCGCAGCCAGATGCCCTCGATGATGGCGAGCAGCTCGGGCATGCCAGCCGCCTGGTAGATAGAGTGATGGAATTCCCAATTGTCGCGGACAGCTTCGAACCAGCGGCCATTGTCCTCGTCGGCGATCAGTCTCTCATGCACCGCCGCAAGACGATCGATCTCGCGAGGCTCGATACGCGTCGTCGCCGCGGCACCCGCCATGCCTTCGAGATGCAGGCGGATGCTGCGCAGTTCCAGATACTGGGCGAGCGACAGCTGGGCGACGGTGATCGAGCGCCCCGCCTCCATCTCCAGGCCCTTTTCGCGCACCAGCTGCATCAGCGCCTCACGCACCGGCGTTTCGGAAACCTGAAGGCTGGCGGCGAGGTCGCGGATCTTGAAGCGATGGCCCGGCCAGAAGCGGCCTTCCATCATGGCGCGGCGCAGCTCTTCGTAGACGCGGGTCGTCAGATTGTCGCGCGCGATCGGCGCGATGGAAGCAGTCACATCCAGTCTCCGTCCTTGCGGTGGCGCCGGCGTCGCCTGAGTCGAGCGGGCTGTGTATATGATATCACGATGGGCCTGGCCATCGGCATCGGACACGCCATCGAAACCAAAAAATCAGGGGAACGAGCCGCATGACCGCGTCGAGGCCTTCCCTTCTGTTCGGCGCCATTGCCGATGATCTGACCGGCGGCACCGAACTGGCGTCGATGCTGGTCGCGCGCGGCATTGCGACGGGATGCACGGTCGGGGTGGAGGCGCCGATCCCCTCAGGCATTCTTGCGCACGTGATCCTGCTGAAGACCCGGGTGATCGCCGCCGACGAGGCGGTGCGACAAGTGCTCGAGGCAGCCGACCGGTTGATCGAGGCTGGTGCGCGGCAGATCTTCTTCAAATACTGCGCCACCTTCGATTCGACGCCCGCCGGCAATATCGGCCCTTGCGCGGAAGCGCTGCTCGAGCGGCTTGGCGGCGGTGTGACCCTGTTCACGCCGGCGCTGTGCGAGACCGGCCGCACCGTCTATCAGGGGCATATGTTCGGCGGCTCGCAACTGCTGGCCGAATCGCCCAAGCGCTTCGATCCGCTGACGCCGATGACCGATTCCAATCTGGTCCGCGTGCTGCAGGCGCAAAGCAAGGGCAGAGCCGGGCTGGTGCCCTGGCTCACCGTCGATGCCGGTCGGGAAGCGATCCGCGCCGCCGTGCGAGAGAAAAGCGCGCGTGGCGAGACGCTGCTGGTCACCGACACGCTGCGCGAGCGTGACCTGGCGGCGATCGCGGAAGCCGCCTTCGACCTGCCGCTGATGACCGGCAATTCCTCTGTCGTGGCGCATCTGCCACCGGCCTGGCTGGTGCATGGGTTGGTGAAGGCAAACGATCTCGTTCCCGCCAGCCTGCCGGCCGTGGACGGCCCGGCGGCGGTGCTGGCCGGCAGCGTCGCCGACCGCACCATCGAACAGCTTGAGCGCTTCTCGCAGAACAATCGGCTCCAGACGATCGATCTCGCCGATGCCTTCGCCGGCAAGGATGTCATCGCCGAAGCGCGCGCCTTTGCCGAGCGACATTTGCCCGACGCAATGATCGCCATAGCGACGACTGCACCGCAGGCCACGGTCGAGGCACTGCAGCAGGCGCATGGCCGTGACGCTGTGGCGGCAAGGGCGGAAGAGATACTGGCCAAAATTGCGCAAATCCTGGTGCGCGATCTCAGTGTGCGGCGGCTGCTCGTCGCCGGTGGCGAGACCGCCGGCTCGGTGGTCAAGGCGCTTGGCATCACAGGGATTGCCATGGGCGCCTATGAGGGACCCGGCCTGTCGCGTGCCATCGCCCACCTGCCCGGCCTGCCCAACGATCCGCTGGCGCTGATGCTGAAATCCGGAAAACTCGGCGGCCCGAATATTTTCGCCGACGTACTGCAAGACATGACGCGGGCAACCACCATCGCGCCGGCAATCGAGACATGGCCGCCGACAACCACAGGGCAAACCCCAGGGAAAGCACCGTAATGGATACCGACATCGCACGCGCCAGTCTGATAGCCGCGACAGAGACGCTGGACGCCAGCGGCATGAATGTCGGCACGACAGGCAACATCAGCGTGCGCACGGCAGATGGCATGTTGATCACGCCGACGGGAATAGCCACGAGCGCGCTGCGGCCGGAGCAGATGGTGGCGATGCAGCTCGACGGATCCTGGGACGGCGCATTCAAGCCATCGAGCGAATGGGAAATGCATGCCGAAATCTACAAGGCATTCCCGGAGGCCGGCGCCGTGGTGCATGCCCATCCCGACCATTGCGTGGCGCTGTCTTGCCTGCGGGAAGGGCTGCCGCTGTTCCACTACATGGTGGCCGGCTTCGGCGGCGACGATGTGCGCTGCTCGGACTATGCGCTGTTTGCCTCGAGCGACCTGGCCAAGGTGGCGGTGGTGGCGCTCAAGGACCGCACGGCCTGCCTGCTCGCCAATCACGGCATGATCGCTTTCGGCGGCGATCTGGATACGGCGCTCATCCGCACCATCAAGCTCGAAACCCTGGCGCGGCAATATCTGCTCGCACGCAGCGCCGGCACGCCGGTGCTGATCGAGGGCAGCGAGCTCGCCGCCATTCGCGGGCGCTACAAGAGCTACGGCCAGCAGAAATAACTGGCCGAAGTTTGACTCAGACAGGCGTCGGTTCAGTCGACCTGCAGATGCGAGACGAACTTCGAGTTGAGATAGCTCTCCAGCGCGTCGGCGCCGCCCTCGGTGCCATTGCCGGAATCGTTGATGCCACCGAACGGCACCTCCGGCAGCGCCAGGCCATAATGGTTGATCGACACCATGCCGCTGGCGATGCCGGACGACATTCTTGCGGCACTGGCCGCCGAGCGGGTGAAGCCATAGGCAGCCAGCCCATAGTTCAGCCGGTTGGCTTCCGCGAGGGCTTCGTCGAGGCCATTCACCGGCGTCATCAATGCCAGCGGCCCGAACGGCTCCTCATTCATCGCACGGGCATCGCTGCCTACACCCGACAGGATGGTCGGCTCGAAGAAATAGCCGGAATTGCCGATGCGCTTGCCGCCGGTAACGAGTGCGGCGCCTTTCTGCACGGCATCGTGGACCAGCTCCTCCATTGCCTGCACGCGGCGCGGGTTGGCGAGCGGACCCATGGTCGTGCCTTCGGCAAGGCCATCGCCGACCTTGATCTGGCTTGTCGCTTCGGCGAAGCGGCCAACGAAATCATCATAGACGGCATGGTCGATGAGAAAACGCGTCGGCGCGACGCAGATTTGGCCGGCATTGCGGAATTTCGACGCCATCATCGAACGCGCGGCGCGGTCGAGATCGGCGTCCGGCAGAACGATGACCGGCGCATGGCCGCCCAATTCCATCGTCGCGCGTTTCATGTGCAGGCCGGCGAGCGACGCCAGTTGCTTGCCGACCGGCGTCGAGCCGGTGAACGAGATCTTACGGATCACCGGATGCGGAATGAGATAGGCCGAGATTTCCGACGGCGTGCCATAGACCAGGTTCAAGACACCATCGGGCAGGCCAGCATCGATGAAGGCTCGCACCAGTTCGGCGGGTGAAGCCGGCGTTTCCTCCGGCCCCTTGATGATGATCGAGCAGCCGGCTGCAAGCGCCGCCGACAGTTTGCGCACCGCCTGGTTGAGCGGGAAATTCCAAGGTGTGAAGGCGGCGACCGGACCGACGGGTTCCTTGATCACAGACTGGCTGGCGCTCTCAAGCCGCGCCGGCACGATGCGGCCATAGGCGCGGCGCCCCTCCTCGGCGAACCAGTCGATGATGTCGGCAGCAGCGAAGGCCTCCATGCGCGATTCGGCGATCGGCTTGCCCTGCTCCAGCGTCATCAGCGTCGCGATATGCTCGTTGCGCTCGCGCAGGATGTTGGCCGCCTTGCGCATCAGTTTGGAGCGATCAAAGGGGAGACGCGCCGCCAGGTCTCGAAGCCTCGCGCGGCAGCGGCGAGCGCTTCATCAAGATCGTCGATGCCGGCATGGGCCAGCGAGCCGAGGACGGCCTCCGTGGCCGGATTGACGATCGCCAGTGTGCGTCCGCTCCGCGCGGGCCGCCACGAGCCGTCGATGTGCAGATGGACGTCGGGATACATGTGAGGCTCCGTAAGAAGTCAGGCGGGAACAGGCTCGGCGGCAGGCGTGTAAATGCCGATGGCGCCAGCGCCGATCAGTTGGTCGATGGTCTCGGGGCTGTAGCCGAGGATATCAGTGAGTACGGACCCCGTGTCCTGGCCGAGCATGGGCGGGGCGGTGAAGTCGGCTGTCAGCTGCGCGGCCAGCCCTTGCGCCGGACGCACCATGGCGACGGAACCGAGATGCGGATGCGGCAAGGTGTGGACGAGGCCGCGCTCGCGCACATTCGGGCTATCGAAGACTTCCGGGATCGATTTCACCGTGCCGGCAGGCACGCTGGCCGCAGCACAGACCGCCATCCAGTGGTCCCGCGTCTGCGTCCGGAAGACGGCGGCAAGCTGCGGGATCAGCGCCTCGCGGTTGGTAGCGCGCGCGCCTGCCTTGATGAAGCGCGGGTCCTTCGCCAGGTGTGGAAGATCAACCACCTGCTCGCAGAGCGCCGCGAACTGGCGGTCATTGCCGACCGCCAAAGCAAAGCCGCCATCAGCGGCTTCGAATATTTGATAGGGAACAACCGTCGGATGGGCGTTGCCGTAACGAGCGACCTCGCGGCCGGTGTTGAGATAGCCGCTGCCGACATTGATCAAGAGGCTGAGCGCACAGTCGATCAGCGACAAATCGAGGAACTGGCCCTTGCCGGTGGTTGCGCGTTCGAAAAGCGCGGCCAGGATCGACTGCGTCGCAACCATGCCGCAGACGATATCGGTAATGGCGACGCCGACACGCATCGGCTCGCCGTCGCTCTCGCCGGTGATGGCCATCAGGCCGCTTTCGGCCTGCATGACGAAATCATAGCCGGGCCGGCCGGCATCGGGGCCGGTCTGGCCATAGCCGGAGATGGAACAGTAGATCAGTCCCGGATTGGAAGCACTGAGGTCATTGAAGCCGACGCCGAGACGATCGGCGGTGCCGGAGCGGAAATTCTCGACGACGATGTCGGCCTTGGCTGCCAGTTCGCGCACGATTGCCAGGCCTTGCGGGCTCTTCATGTCGAGCGCGATGCTCTGCTTGCCGCGATTGGCGCAGAGATAATAGGTCGAGACGCCCTTGTAGCTCGGCACAGACCAGGCGCGGGTGTCATCGCCGCCATCGATGTTCTCGATCTTCCAGACCTCGGCGCCGAGATCGGCCAGGCTCATCGTCGCCCATGGACCGGCGAGCACCCGCGAGAGGTCGAGCACCTTGATGCCTTCGAGCGGCAGGCGCGCCCGACCCATTATGCCGGCATGGTTGGTTTGGGCTTCAGTCACATCGCAATCCTTCGGGTAGTTCGGCAGCTGCCTGGCCGATCTGTCAGACGGTCCTGAAGGTGTTGACCGGTTCCGGGAAATGACAGGCGACGCGATGCTTTTCCCCGGACGGGCCGAGCGGCGGCTCGACCGAGGCGCAGATCGCCTGCGCCTTGAAGCAGCGCGTGCGGAAGCGGCAGCCCGACGGCGGGTTGAGCGGGCTTGGCACGTCGCCGGTCAGCACGATCCGCTCGCGCTTGCGTTCCTTCTCGGGATTGGCCAGCGGCACGGCCGACAGAAGCGCCTGCGTGTAGGGATGCAACGCCCTGGAATAGAGCTCGGCCGCCGGCGCGATCTCGACGATCTTGCCGAGATACATGACCGCGACATGATGCGAGATGTGGCGCACGACAGAGAGATCATGGGCGATGAACAGGTAGGATGTGCCGAAGGATTGCTGGATGTCCTTGAGCAAATTGAGCACGCCTGCCTGCACAGAGACGTCGAGCGCCGAGACAGGCTCGTCGAGGATCACCACTTGCGGGTTGAGCGCGAGCGCCCGGGCGATGACGACGCGCTGGCGCTGGCCGCCGGACAGTTCGTGCGGATAGCGCTTGCCATGCTCGGGATTGAGCCGCACCAGTTCGAGCAGTTCAGCGACGCGGGCGCGGCGGTCGGCCTTCGACATGTCGCTCATGCGCAGCGGCTCGGCGATGTTGTCGGCGATGCGCATGCGCGGATGCAGCGAGCCGTAGGGATCCTGGAAGACGAGCTGGATGTAGCGCCGCATCAGGCGCATATCCTCGTGGTTCAGCGCCAGCAGGTTCTGGCCACGAAACCAGCTCTCGCCGCTGGTCGGCTCGATCAACCGCATCAGGCAGCGCCCGAGGGTCGACTTGCCGCAACCGGATTCACCGACAAGGCCAAGCGTCTCGCCTGGTGCCACGTCGAAGGAGACATCGGCGACAGCACGGACGTGGGCAACCGCGCGGTCGAAGACGAGGCCGCCGCGAACCGGAAAATCCTTGACCAGATGACGAACCGACAGCGCGGCTTCCGATGCTGGCCTGGTTTCGGCTTGAATTTGCTCCGCTGCTGCGCTCATGGGACCACGCCTTCAGTCTCCAGACTTGCCGCCGCCAGCGCGGCGCTGTGGAACGGTGGCAAGGTCGTCGCGAAATGGCAGGCCGAGAAGCGGCCGCCAATGTCATGCAGCGGCGGGTCGTCAACCCGGCAGCGTGCCTCGGCATGGATGCAACGCGGATGGAAAGCGCAGCCGCCCGGCAGACGGCCGAGTGCGGGCGGCGAACCATCGATAGAGAACAGCCGCTCGCGGCTCTCCTCCAGATTGGGGATCGAGGCGATGAGGCCGCGCGTATAGGGATGGCGCGGGTCGGCGAAGAGGTCCGACACCGTGGCCTGCTCGACGACACGGCCGGAATAGACGACGGCGACGCGGTCGGCATGGCCGGCGACGACGCCAAGATCATGGGTGATCAGCACCAGGCCGAGGCCGAGCCGCTCTTGCAGCGAGCGCAGCACGGTCAGGATCTGCGCCTGCACCGTCACGTCGAGCGCCGTGGTCGGTTCGTCGGCGATCAACAGGTCGGGATCATTGGCAACGGCCATGGCGATCACCGCGCGCTGGCGCATGCCGCCGGAGAATTCGTGCGGGTACTGGCTGACCCGCCGCTCCGGCTGCGGGATCGCCACCAGGGCGAGCAGTTCGACCGCGCGCGCCATGGCTTGCTTGCGGGTGACGCGCTGATGCAGCCTGACCGCCTCGGCGATCTGGGCGCCGACGGTCATCACCGGGTTGAGCGAGGACAGCGGATCCTGAAAGATCATGGCGATGCGCGCGCCCCTGATCTTGCGCATTTCGCGTGACGATTTGCCGACCAGTTCCTCGCCCTTGAAGCGGACCGAGCCGGTGACCACCGCGTTTTTCGATGTCAGGCCCAGAGCAGCAAGCATGCCGACCGACTTGCCCGATCCGGACTCGCCGACGATGCCGACAACCTCGCCCTTGGCAACGTCGAGGTCGATGCCGCGCACCGCCTCGAACTGGCTGCCGGCCTTGCGGAACCCGACCCTCAGGCCGCGTACGGACAGCAGCGGCTCGCGCTCGCCTGGCTTGTCGAGCGCGCCGGAGCGCGCTGAAGTTAGCTGTGCGCTCATCGCCTAGTCGGACCTTGGATCGAGAATGTCGCGCAGGCCGTCGCCGATGAAGTTGAAGCCGAGCACGATGGTGAGGATGGCGACGCCGGGACCGAAGGCGATCCACCATTGATAGAAATGCACGGCGCCGTCGGAGATCATCGAGCCCCATTCGGGTGTCGGCGGCGTGGCGCCGAGGCCGATGAAGCTCAGAGACGCGGCGAGCAGCACGACCTGGCCGAGATCCATGGTGGCGCTGATCAGCACCGGGGTCCAGCAGAGCGGCAATATGTGCGTGAACAGGACACGGCTTGGCCTGGCGCCGGCGGCGATCGCCGCCTCGACATGCTCGCGCTCCTTCACTTCCAGCACCTGCGCCCGCATCAGCCGGGCGTAGACCGGCCACCAGACCAGCACCATGGCGATGGCGGCATTGCCGAGGCCGGGCCCAAGCGAGGCGGCGACGGCCATGGCCAAAAGCATCGGCGGGAAGGACAAGGTGATGTCGACCAGCCGCATGATCGCCGCACCGGTCAGGCCGCCAACGAAGCCGGAGATGGCGCCGAGCAGCGAGCCGATGACGACGGCCGAAACGACGACCAGGACCGCGATCGGCAACGAATGCGCCGCACCGTGCAAGGTGCGGGCCAGCACGTCGCGGCCGAGTGCGTCGGTGCCCAGCCAATGCGCCCAGCTCGGCGGCTGCAGGCGGCGCGCAACCATTTCCAGCGGATCGAACTGCACGACCAGATTGGCGAACACGGTCATGAACAGCCAGAACAGGATGACGACCGTGCCGATGACGAGCGGCGCGGTCAGCCATTCGGGGATGGCGGCGGAACGGGATTTGGCGACGACGGCCGACATCAGCTCAGTCTCACGCGCGGATTGGCAACGACATAGAGGATGTCGGTGATCAGGTTGGTGACCAGGAAGGCGAGGCCGCCGACGATGGTGACGCCGATGATCGCCGGGAAGTCGAGGGCGCGCGCCGCTTCGACCGCATAGGAGCCCATGCCCGGCCAGGAAAAGATGGTCTCGGTCAGCACCGCGCCGGTGATCAGATAGGCGAAGGAATAGCCGATGACGGTCAGCGTCGGTACCATGGTGTTGCGCAGCGCATGCACAATGACGACGCGGAATTCGCTCGCGCCCTTGGCGCGCGCGGTGAGCACGAATTCGCGGCTCATCACATCCAGCATGTTGGCGCGCACCAGCCGCGATATGGTTCCCGACACCGTCCAGCCGAGCACGAATGCCGGCAGTAGCAGGTGCCAGAGCGCATCCTTGAAGACGGTGAGATCGCCGGCCAGCAGCGAATCGATGGTCAGGAATCCGGTGATGCCGGGCGGCAGCGCAAGCCGGGCATCGAGCCTGCCTGGCCCCGGCAGCCAGTTCAGCATGACGGAGAAGATGAACAGCAGGCCGAGGCCCGACCAGAACACCGGCAGCGACGAGCCGAACAAAGCGAAGAGCCGCGCGCCATGGTCGATCAGGCTGTTGCGGAAATAGGCGGCCAGAACGCCGAGCACGATGCCGAGCGTGGTGCCGAAGATCATCGCGGCAAAGACCAGTTCGAGCGTGGCCGGCAAGCGATAGAGAATGTCGGTGCCGACATTGCGCTTGGTGATGAACGAAGTGCCGAGGTCGCCGCTCAGCAGATTGCCAAGATATATCATATAGCGCTCCGGCAGCGGACGATCCAAACCCCAGCGGGCCTTGGCGGCGGCGACCACTTCGGGATTGCTCATCTGCTGCTCGGCGACGATCGCCGTCAGCGGATCGCCCTTGGTGACCGTGGTGATCAGGAAGGCGATGGTGACGATGCCGAGCACCAGGAACGGCATCGCGATAAGCCGGCGCAAAATATAGCGGGACACGTGGCTACCTTCACAAGGACGGGCTTCGTAAGATGGCACAAGGCGCTGACAGATGCCATCAAGGGGACATATTGACAGGCTGCAAAAGCCGCTGTCAATATAAATGGAATTTAATTTCATTTTTGAATGCACAGCGCCGGCGAGACCGGCCCGACAGGTGGACAACTCCGCCAGAAAGACCGCCAGCGTGCGCAAGCGAGCGACAAGGGACGAGACGGAGCTTGACGGCGACGGCGCGCAGCTTTCGTCGTCGCTGGTGCGCGGGCTCGGCATACTGCGTGCCTTCCGACCGGGCGACGCCTCGCTCGGCAACCAGGACATCATCGCCCGCACCGGCCTCCCCAAGGCCACGGTTTCGCGCATCACCTATACGCTGAGTGCGCTCGGCTATCTGCTCTACGACAAGGACCTCGGCCGCTACAGCCTGGGGCCGGCAACGGTGGCGCTCGGCTATTCGGCGCTCAGTTCCAGCGCGGTGGTTCATATCGCAAGGCCGCTGATGCAGCCGTTGGCCGATTTGACCGGGGCGGCGGTGGCGATCGGCACGCGCGACAGCCTCAACATGGTCTATCTCGCCAATTGCCGATCGGAGAGCCTGGTGACGCTGCGGCTCAATCCGGGCTCCTATTTGCCGATCTGGAAGACCTCGATGGGGCTGGCCTATGCGGCGGGACTTCTGCCGGAAGAACGCGCCAGTCTTGTGCGAACACTGCAAGAGGCAGAGCCCGACAAGGCGGCGATGATCACTGCTGCCATCGAGGACGCAATCGCCCAGTACGAGCGGCGCGGCTATGTCACCTCGTTCGGCGCCTGGCACAGCTACATTCACGCGGTCGGCGTGCCGTTCCGCCCGCGCGACGGCTCGCCGCTGGTCGCCATCACCTGCGGCGGCATCGGCGAGATTATCACCGAGCAACGCGCGCATGCCGAGATTGGCCCCGCGCTGGTGGCGATGGTAGAGGCCCTGCGCCGAGAGCTCGAGGGCAATCCCGACTGATCCGAGCCAGGCATTGGCCCAGACGATCGGCCTGCATGCCGGCTTGAACTTGCCCGGCCATGACCTCACAGTCTCCGCCAATGGCGGCTTCAGCCAAGATGGACAGGGGGGAGAATCAGATGCCGATGAACTTCGCGGGACGCTTTGCCGGCCGGTCGGCGGTCATCACTGGCGGCGCCTCGGGCATCGGCCTGGCGGTCGCGCAGAGGATCGTCGAGGAAGGCGGGCGTGTCAGCGTCTGGGATCGCGATCCGGCCCAGATCGAACAGGCAAAGGCTATCGTCCCTGGCCTGCACGGTGTTGCCATCGACGTCGCCGATGCCGCCGGCGTTGAAGGCGCCGCCGCACGGACGATCGAAGCCCTTGGCGGCGTCGATATCCTGGTCACCAGCGCGGCGATCACCGGGCCGAACATGACGACATGGGCCTATTCGACCGAGGATTGGCAGAAGGTCATCGACATCAACATCAACGGGGTTTTCTACTGCAACAAGGCGCTGGTGCCGCACATGCTCGAGCGCAATTATGGCCGCATCGTCAACATCGCCTCGATCGCGGGCAAGGAAGGCAATCCCAATGCCTCCGCTTACAGCACGTCCAAGGCTGCGGTGATCGGCCTGACCAAGTCGCTCGGCAAGGAACTGGCCAAGACCAAGGTGACGGTGAATTGCGTGACGCCGGCGGCCGTGCGCACCGCGATCTTCAAGCAGATGAACCGGGAGCACATCGACTTCATGCTGTCCAAGATACCGATGGCGCGCTTCGGCGAGGTCGAAGAGGTGGCGGCGCTGATCTGCTGGATCGCCTCGGAAGAATGCTCGTTCACGACGGCCGCCGTCTTTGACGTTTCCGGCGGCCGCGCTACCTATTGAGCCCGGTCGAGACATCCCCACATCGAAGTATGCGACTACAATTCCGCGTGACGAGGCAACGATCGGAACTGGACAGGCTTATAGTGGCTGACGTCTGAATGGGCGGTGACACAACAGGATTTGCGGGAAAGCCATGACACAACGCGACAGCCTTGCAAGGGCGATGACCCATGGCCGCCGTACCGTCGCCATACAATCGACCGGGCCCGCGGCCACCATGCTGGAGTTTGCATCGTTTGCCTGAAGCACATCCTGCCGCACTGTCCGATGACGAGCTTCTGGACCGCTACCAGTGCGCGGCCTTCGATTATTTCCTCGAGACTGTGAACCCCGAAAACGGTCTGGTCGCCGATACGTCGCGGCCGAATTCGCCGGCCAGCATTGCGGTCGTCGGTTTCGCGCTCTCCTGTTATCCGGTCGGCGTCGAGCGCGGCTGGATGACGCGCAGGGCGGCGGTGGATCTGACCCTTGCCGCGTTGCGTTTCTTCTCTGCCAGCCCGCAAGGCAGCGGCGAAGAGGTCACCGGCCATAAGGGTTTCTACTACCATTTCCTCGACATGCGGACAGGCCTGCGCGTCTGGCGCTGCGAACTGTCGATGGTGGACACCGCCTTGCTGATGGCCGGCATACTGGTGGCCGCCGCCTATTTCTCCGGCGAGGACGAGAAGGAAGCCGAAATCCGACAACTGGCCGAAGCACTCTATCGGCGCGTCGACTGGCGATGGGCGCAAGGCAGCACACCGACCTTGCGGCAAGGCTGGAAGCCGAAGAGCGGTTTTCTGCACTATGGCTGGGAGGGCTACAACGAGGCGACCATCCTCTACGTGCTGTCGATGGCCTCGCCCGAGCGCCCGACCTCCGACGACAGTTATGAAGCCTGGACGGCGACCTACCAGTGGGAAAACATCTACGGCCATGACGTGCTCTATGGCGGCCCGCTGTTCATGCACCAGTTCTCGCATGCCTGGATCGATTTCGCCGGCATCCGCGACGCCTTCATGCGCGAGAAGAATTCGGACTATTTCGAAAACAGCCGCCGCTCGACCTATCTGCAGCGCGACTATGCCCGCCATAACCCCTATGGCTTCGACGGCTATGGCGAGAACCTGTGGGGGCTCTCCGCCGGCGACGGACCAGGCGGCTTCCGCGCCAGTGTCGAGCGACGGCGGCACCGTTTTTCCGGCTATGCCGCGCGCGGCGCGCCGTTCGGGCCGGATGACGGGACGATCGCGCCATGGTCCTATCCGGCGTCGCTGCCTTTCGCGCCTGACATCTGCCTCGCCGCCATGCGCCATCTCGGTGAGCGTTATCCGGAGGTGATCGACAATTTCCGGCTGCCGAGCGGCTTCAATCCGACCTTGGCCAACCGGCGAAAATTCGGCCGCAATGGCTGGGTGTCGGAAGGCCATTACGGGCTGGACCAGGGCATCGTGGTGATGATGATCGAGAACCACCGCTCGCGCCTGATCTGGGATCTGATGCGCTCCAATCCTCACATCCGCCGCGGCCTGGGGAAGGCCGGCTTCAGCGGCGGCTGGCTGTCGCAGCCGGCAGGCCCCGCTTCAGGGGGCCGCGATGGCGCGTGAACGGACAAAGGCCTTCCCTGTCGACCGCAACGACGTCGAACTGATCCGGGCCGCGCATCCGCCGCGCTGGAAGAACCCTACCCCCGACGGTCCGTACAATCTCGTCGTCATCGGCGCCGGGCCGGCCGGGCTGACCGCGGCGCGCGACGCCGCTGGCCTTGGCGCCAAGGTCGCGCTGATCGAGCGCTGGCTGATCGGCGGCGCCTGCGTCAATGTCGGCGGCGTGCCGTCGAAGTCGATCATCCGCACGGCCAGGCTCTATGCCGACATGCGCGATGCCGAGAATTTCGGCGGCGACACGCCGGAGCGTCTTCGCGTCGACTTCGAACGGGGCATGATGCGCATGCGGCAGATCCGGCAGCGGCTCAGCCGCGCCGATTCGGCCGCCGCCATCGCTTCGGAAGGCATCGACCTCTATTTCGGCGAGGCCCGCTTTGCCGGACCGGACACCGTGGTGGTCGCCGGCAAGACGCTGCATTTCAAGAAGGCCCTGGTTGCGACGGGCGCGCATCCGAGCGGGCCGGCGATCCCGGGACTTGCCGAGGCCGGCTACCTCGACAATGAGAGCATGTTCAATCTCACAAAATGCCCTGAGCGGCTCCTGGTCATCGGCGGCGGGCCGCTTGGCTGCGAGACGGCGCAGGCCTTCTGCCTGCTCGGCGCGAAAGTGATCCTGGCGCAGAACGATCCGATGTTCCTGCCTGGCGAGGAACGCGACGCCGCGCAGATCCTTTCGGACGCGCTGGCGCGCGAGGGGGTCGAGGTGCGCCTCAACACCGAGGTGGTGGCGGTGCGGATGGAGGGCGGCAAGAAGCTCGCCGACCTGATGCGGGACGGCGACACGACGACGATTTCCGTCGATGAGATCATCACCGGCGTCGGCCGTTCGCCCAATGTCGATGGCCTCGGCCTGGAAGATGCCGGGGTGGCGTATGACGCCAACGGCATCAAGGTGGACGATCATTTGAGAACCACAAATCCGCATATCTACGCGGCGGGCGATGTCTGTCTCGAATACAAATTCACCCATACCGCCGAGGCAACGGCGCGCATTGTCGTGCGCAATGCCCTGTTTCGCGGGCGCGAAAGGCTCAGCGAACTGATCGTTCCCTGGTGCACTTATACCGACCCGGAAATCGCCCATGTCGGGCTCTATCCGATCGAGGCGCGGCGCAACGGCATTCCGGTCAAGACCTATACGGTGCTGATGCATGATGTCGCCCGTGCCGTGATGGACGGCGAGGAGGAAGGGTTCGTCAAGATCCATGTCCGGGAGGGATCCGACCGTATCCTCGGGGCGACGGTCGTCGCCAGCCATGCCGGCGAGATGATCAATGCGGTGACGCTCGCCATCCGGTCGGGCATGGGATTGCGTGCCCTGGCCGATGTCATCCATCCCTTCCCGACGCAGGCGCAAGGAATCAAGATGGCCGGCGACGCCTACAGGCGAACCCGGTTCACCTCCTTGCGTAGGCGTCTGGCGGCGCGCTGGCTGGCCTGGTCCAGGCGATAACTTCGCCGGCTCGCCGAGGGCTTTGGACGGCAGCATTCAAAATATGCAGTGCTTGACGAAAGCCTTGTTCAGCTAAACAAGGTGGCGCCGATGCCTGTGGTCACGGAATCGTTCTGAAATGCCATCTGAATTGGGTCCCCTGCCTGACACGACGCCGCCGGCGTCCATTTCCGCGCGCGCGGCCCAGAAACGCACGCTGGTCGTGTCGCACGACCCCGGCTTTCCGCCGGCTTCGGGTTCGGATCTGAGAAACTACCGCAACGCCGAAGCGGCTACCAGGTTCGGACCGGTCTGCCTGGTTTCGGTGAAGCCGAAGATAGCAGCGAATGCTCCCGGTCCGTCAATCCGCGTCGAGGGTCTGTCGATCGCGGGAGAGCCCCGCACGGCCTCGATCGGCTGGTGGCGCTCAAGGGTGGAGAACCGCATACCGCGTTCTGCCCTGACGCGGCTCGAGGCGCTCGCCCGTGAATTCCGCCCGGACACCATCATTGTCGAGGGTGTCGGCCTGTTCAAGCTGCTGCGGCCCCTGCGGCCGCTGGCCGAGCAGCTCATTCTCGACATGCACAATGTCGAGTCCGATCTGGCCGGACAGATCAGGCGTCTCAGTGCCAAGCGATCCGCGGCGGCGTTCGGCGTCAGGCTCCTCGAGAGGAAGGCACTGTCCCTTGTCGACAGGGTCTGGGTCTGCTCGAACCTGGATCGCCAGAAGCTGATGACGCTCTCCCGACACAAGATCCCGATCGACGTCGTTCCGAACGGAATTCCGCAAGCCGGGGATGGTCCCGCGCCCCTGCCTGCCGAGCCGTCGACCGGCAACGGCTTTCCGGTGATCGTGTTCATCGGCCATCTCGCCTATCCGCCAAACGTTGATGCCGCGCAGCGATTGGCCACTGTCATATTGCCCCGTATCCGCAACGCCCTGCCGGATGCCAGGCTCGTCGTGGCGGGACGCACCCCGACACCGGAAGTGCGGGCATTGGCTGGATTGCCCGGTGTGGAGCTCATCGAAGATCCCGTGGATGTGGCGCCGCTCTTGTCCAGCGCGCATCTCACCATCGTCCCGCTGACGGCGGGCGGCGGCACACGCATCAAGATCCTCGAAGCAATGGCCGCTGGCGTGCCGGTGATCGCGACGCCGATCGCAGCCGAAGGCCTGGACCTGGTCGAAAATGACGAGGTGCTGCTGTCTCCCTCCGACGAAACGCTTGCCGAGATGGCCATCGCGCTCTGTCTCGATCCCGAACGCAGGGCGCGGCAACGGCTTCGCGCGCATCAGGCGGTATGGGCAAGGTTTGGCCCGCAAGCGATCCGCGACGCCGTTCGTGACGGGCTTGGACTGAGCGGTTCCACCGGATGATTCCAGCAATCCTGCACCAGACATGGAAGAGCGACACCCTTCCCGCACGCTTCCAGGCCTATGCCGACAGCTGGAAGCGGCATAATCCGCACTGGACGGTGATGTTCTGGAGCGACAGGATGCTGCTCGAATTCGTGGCCGAGCACTACCCGGATTTCCTGCCGATGTTCTGCAGCTACACGAATGGCGTGCAGCGGTCGGATGCTGCGCGCTATATGCTGCTGCATCATTTTGGCGGGATCTACGCCGACATCGATTGCGAATGCGTCGCCCCCTTCGATCCGATCATGGGCGAGACCCGTGTCGTGCTGTGCAAGGAGCCGGCTTCGCATGCGGCCGTCCAGGCGGATTTCCGGGGCCTGCCCTATCTGCTGTTCAACGGAACAATCGCGAGCCCGCCCCGCCATCCATTCTGGCTGCACCTCCTGTCCATGATGCCGGGGCTCGCCGGCGCCAAGGACGTGCTCGATGCCACCGGTCCTTGCCTTTTCACCTCCGCGCAGCGCGGTTACAGCGATCAGGCGGCCTTCGCCATTCACCCTTCCGGCCTGTTCGCGCCGGTGACCTCGGCCGGCAGTACGGAGCGCGAGGCCGGCGACGCTACGGCTGCGCTTTCCGTCCATCACTGGGCCGGCACATGGTGGACCCCGGAGCCACCGCCGAAATGGACGACCAAACTGCGCAACCGAGCCTACCGGCTCCGGTACCACCTGACGCGCGGCGCGTTTCTGGACGAGGCCGTGGCGAAAGCCGGTGTCGACAAGGCGGTTCTGGCGGCCCCACCGCCTTCAGGCCAAAACATTGCCGTTCTGGTGCCGCTTCGCGACGCCGCCGACCTCATCCAACCCTTTCTCGATGCGCTGGATGGGCTCGATTATCCCAAGGACAGGATCAAGCTGGTCTTCTGCGAAGGCGACAGCCTGGATGGAAGCTGGGAGCGGCTGCAGGCTTCTACAACGCAGTTAGCCGGCAAATATCGCGACATTGTGCTGCTGCAAAGACAGGTCGGCACCCGGCTCGACAGGGCAAAACGGGCAAAGCCTCGCATGCAACGCGCAAGGCGCGGTGCGATTGCCAAGGTGCGCAATTACCTGATCGATCACGGGTTGAAGGAAGACGACGACTGGGCGCTGTGGATCGATATCGACGTCTGGCGCTTCCCCAGCGATGCCCTGAATCGCCTGATCGCGACGGGGCATCGCATCGCGGTGCCGAACTGCGTGAAGATCGCCGGCGGCGGCAGCTTCGACCTCAACAGCTTCGTGATCAGACGACAGATCAAGGATTATCGCTACTATCGGGACATACGCGGCGGTCTCCACCAGCCTCCCGCGCAAACGCCAAACCGGTATCATCTCAGCGATGTCAGGCATCTCGACATCATCGGCCTCGATGCGGTCGGCGGGACCATGCTGCTGGTCGATGCCGCTCTGCATCGCGGCGGCCTTCGCTTCCCCGAAATCCCCTACCGCGACCTGATCGAGACCGAAGCCTTTGGCATGCTCGCCAACGATCTCGGTATCAGGCCGGTCGGCCTGCCGAAGCTGGAGATCCTACACGTCCCCTGGTGACGCGGCCTGCCGTACAGGCCGTGCTGCTTGAATTCAGTCGAGCGCAGCAGGCGTCAGTCGTGCAACTCCCGCGAAATCGGCGAGCCGACCGAAAATCCGGAGAATGTGACCTCGAAACCCTCGCGCTGCGGCGAGCAGCACATCATGCCGACATCGACCGTCTTCGAGACCGGGAAATAGGCAAGCCGCACCGGCTTCCAATGGCCATCCGAAGCATCGAGATACTGGACGCGGATCGCCTCGCCATGGCGGGTCAGGCGAATGCTGACGCCATTCGGATCGGCATGAATGGCGACCAGCGACCAGTCTGATGTGTCGTTGGTGACGACGACGGAGAAATAGGCAAGGCCGTCAGTGTATTCGATGCCGGCCTTGATCCAATGCGTCTCGCTCAACCGGATCATCAGCCCGGCCTGATCATAGAGCACCTTGTAGTCGCCCTTGACAGTGACTTCGGCGGTGAAGTCGCCCTCGACCGGCAGATGCAGAAAGTGGCCGTTGTCGCGCCAGAAACCGTAGAAGGTCTCGCGCCAGAAATCGGTCTCCCTGCCGGTGCGCACGTGGACGGCATCGCCGTCGACGGCGTGATGCGGCGGCGGGTTGAGCCAGGTCAGGTCCTGCAATGCCATTGCCTCGTGCCGATTCCGCAGTGAAAGCTCGCCGGCCGATGAGCCGGCGCCCGATCAACCTGCGAATGTATAGGCGGTCTTGACTGTGGTGTAGAACTCCGCGGCATAGCGGCCCTGTTCGCGCGGGCCGTAGCTCGAGCCTTTGCGGCCGCCGAAGGGGACGTGGAAGTCGACGCCCGCCGTCGGCAGGTTGACCATCACCATGCCGGCCTCCGAATTGCGCTTGAAGTGGGTGGCGTGCTTCAGGCTCGATGTGCAGATGCCCGAGGTCAGCCCGAAGGGTGTGTCGTTGGCGACGGCAAGCGCCTCGTCATAATCCTTGACTCGGATGACGCTGGCGACCGGCCCAAAAATCTCCTCGCGCGAGCTGCGCATGGCATTGGTGGCCTCGGTCAGCAGCGCCGGGCTGAGGTAGAAGCCCGGTGTCTTGCGGTCTAGCCTTTCACCGCCGAAGGCAAGCGTGGCGCCTTCCCTGACGCCGATGGCGATATAGTCCTCGTCCTGCTTCAGCTGTGTCGCGTCGACGACCGGACCGATCTGGGTCTGCGCGTCAAGCGCATCGCCGATCACCAGCTTGCCCATGCGGTCCTTCAGCGCGTCGACGAAACGGTCGTGGATACCTTCGGCCACGATCAGCCTGGACGAGGCCGTGCAACGCTGGCCGGTCGAGAAGAAAGCGCCGTTGAGCGCACAATCGACGGCGACCGCAAGATCGGCATCGTCGAGCACGACCAGCGGGTTCTTGCCGCCCATTTCGAGCTGGAACTTGCGCATGTGTTCCACACTTGCGGCGGCGACGCGTTTTCCCGTGCCGACCGAACCGGTGAAGGTGATGGCATTGACATCGGGGCTGTCGAGCATCGCCTGGCCGACAACCGAGCCCTTGCCCATGACCAGATTGAGCACGCCCTTGGGCAGGCCGGCGCGATGCAGGATGTCGACGATCGACCAGGCGCTTTCGGGGACGAGTTCCGCCGGCTTGAAGACGATGGTGTTGCCATGGGCCAGTGCCGGCGCGATCTTCCAGGCCGGAATGGCGATGGGGAAATTCCATGGCGTGATGATGCCGACCACGCCGACCGCCTCGCGCGTGATCTCGACGCCGACGCCCGGCCGCACGCTTGGCACCATCTCTCCGGTCAGACGCAATGTCTCGCCGGCAAAGAAATCGAATATCTGGGCGGCGCGAATGGTTTCGCCGATGCCTTCGGCCAGTGTCTTGCCTTCCTCACGCGCCAGATTGCGGCCGATCTCCTCCTTGCGCGCCATGATCTCGTCGGACGCCTTCTTCAGCACCGCATGGCGTGCCAGCGGACCGGAGCGTGACCATGCCGGAAACGCCGCCTTGGCCGCCGCGATCGCCTGCTTGGCCTGTTCCACGCCCGCCGAGGCATATTCGCCGACGACGTCGCCGGTATCCGAGGGGTTGATGTTGCGGGACCCGGCGTCGCCGACCCATTCGCCATCGATGAGGTTTTTTCGAAACTGCGCCATGTCCTGGTCTTTCCTGCTGGTTGGCCGCGCGGCGGCATCTGTCTGAATTGGTATTTGCCAGACAAATGCCTTGCGGGAAAGCAAACACTGGTCGAGCAGCCGCGACAAAAATCCCCGGGCCTGCCCGTGTGCCAATCGTGCGACGGTGCCAGCGCCTGGCCGACAGCAACCCGGCTAATATTCGCGGGGCGCCGTTCAGGCCCAGACGAATTGCCCTGGACAGATATGTCCATAGCCTTGATTTGCCCGGTGCGGCGTGTCATGCGTCGTGCTGATGGCAGCTCTCGAAACGACGATTCAGCGCGCCGGCGCCACCGGCAACATCAAGGCCACTCGTGAAGACTGGCTGAAGCTGGCGCTTGAAACACTGATCTCGGATGGTGTCGAACGCGTCCGCGTGCTGACGCTCGGCCAGCAGCTCGACGTCTCGCGCTCCAGCTTCTACTGGTATTTCAAGAGCCGCCAGGATCTGCTCGACCAGTTGCTGGACTATTGGCGGCAAACCAACACCAGGTTCATCGTCGAACGCGCCTCGCGGCCCTCCGCCACGGTCATTCGGGGCGTGATGAGCATTTTCGAATGCTGGGTCGACGAAAGGCTTTTCGATCCCCGGCTGGATTTCGCGATCAGGGCCTGGGCCCGCCGCTCTCCCGCCATCCGGCGCGCACTCGACGAGGCCGACGAAGAGCGCGTCAATGCCATACGCGACATGTACATGCGCCATGGCTATGAGGAAGAGGACGCATTCGTGCGCGCCCGCGTGCTCTATTTCATGCAGATCGGCTATTATTCGCTCGAGCTCAACGAGCCGATGAGCACCCGCCTGGCTCAGGTCGCCTCCTATCTGCGCAGCTTCACCGGCCAGGAGCCTCCGACAGAAGATGTCGAGGACTTCGCCCGCTATGTCGAGAAGACGCTTTCCGGCAACCGGTAGACGCGTCATCGGCCGCTTAGCCCAAAAGCTTTCCTAACGACATAGGTAGGGCGTTCAGTCCCTAACCAGCACGCCAGCCTGCTCCGGGGTCAACGCGCAACGCACTAGACACATATGTACAATGCCGGTAGCATGTGCCGCCAAGACCGGGTGGAGCGTGATAGGATGAAATCGCAATACAGGGCGATCGTTATCGGCGGCGGCGTGGTTGGAGCGTCGGTGCTCTATCACCTGGCGAAGTTCGGATGGAGCGATGTCGCGCTGATCGAACGCGAGGTGCTGACCGCGGGGTCGAGCTGGCACGCGGCCGGCGGCTTCCATGCGCTGAACGCCGACCCCAACATCGCCGCGCTGCAGGCTTATACGATCGACCTTTTGTCGGAGGTCGAGAAGGAATCGGGCCAGAACATCGGCATGCACATGACCGGCGGCATCTCGGTCGCGTCGGCGCCGGAGCGCTGGGAATGGCTCAAGGCCTCCTACCGCATTTTTCAGACCATGGGCATAGACGATGTCCATCTGGTCGGCGTCGACGAGATCAAGCAGCGCTGCCCGATCCTCAACACCGACGGCATGCTGGGCGGCCTCTATGCGGCGCGCGAAGGTCATATCGACCCCTCGGGCGTCGTCCATGCCTATGCCAAGGCGGCAAGGAAGCGCGGCGCGGAGATCATCGAGCACAACCGTGTGTTGGAGCTCAACCGGCGTGCCGACGGCAGCTGGGACGTGGTCACCGAGAGAGGCACGGTTATTGCCGAGCACGTCGTCAATGCCGGCGGCCTGTGGGCCAAGCAGGTCGGCCGGATGGCCGGCATCGACCTGCCCGTTTCGCCGATGGAGCATCATTACCTCGTCACCGAGGCGCTGCCCGAGATCCAGGCGCTCGACCGGGAATTGCCGCTGGTCGTCGACCTCGAAGGTTTCACCTATATGCGCCAAGAGCAGAAGGGCCTGCTGCTCGGCATCTACGAGATCAACCACAAGCACTGGAATATGGACGGCGCGCCGTGGAACTACGGCATCGAGCTTATCCAGGAGGACACCGACCGCATCGCCAACGAGCTGGCGCTTGGCTTCAGCCGTTACCCCTGCCTGGAGACCGCCGGCATCAAGCGCTGGGTGAACGGCGCCTTCACCTTCTCGCCCGACGGCAATCCGTTGGTCGGCCCGGTGCGCGGCGTGCCCAATTACTGGGTGGCCTGCGGCGTCATGGCCGGCTTCCTGCAAGGCGGCGGCGTCGGCAAGTCGCTTGCCGAGTGGATGATCCATGGCGAGCCGGAAGCGGACGTATACGGCATGGACATCGCCCGCTACGGCGATTTCGCCTCCAACCGCGAATACATCAAGCAGACGACCGGGCAATTCTATTCGCGCCGCTTCGTCATGAGCTACCCCAACGAACAGCTGCCGGCGGGGCGGCCGTTGAAGACGGCTGGCGCGCATGACGCCATGGGTGCAGCCGGGGCGCGCTGGGGCAATTCCTGGGGCATGGAAGTGCCACTCTATTTCGCGCCGCAAGGATTTGTCGAAACGCCGACGCTGAAGCGCTCCAACGCCTTCGACATCGTCGCCCAGGAATGCCGCAAGGTGCGCGAAGGCGTCGGCCTGCTCGATATCACCGCCTTCTCACGCTACGAGATCACTGGGCCACAAGCGGAAGCCTGGCTCGACCGCTTGCTTGCCTGCGCGCTGCCCAAACCCGGCCGAGCAAAACTCGCGCCGATGCTGGGCGAGAACGGCAAGCTCAAGGGTGACCTCACCGTCTTCAACTGGGGCGACGGCCGCTGGTGGATCATGGGATCCTACCACCTCCGCCAATGGCACATGCGCTGGTTCGAACAGCACCTCGCTGACGGCGTCACGGTGCGCGACATTTCGGACGCGGTCGTCGGCTTTTCGTTGGCCGGCCCCAATGCACGCCGTCTGCTCGAACGGCTGACGCACCAGGATGTCTCGCACCAGGCCTTCGGCTTCCTCGCCTGCAAGACGCTGGATGTCGGCCTTGTACAGGCCAGGGTTGGTCGGCTCTCGGTCATCGGCGAACTCGGCTACGAGATCCATTGCCAAGCCAACGAGCATGCTGGGCTGCGCCGCGCGCTGCTCGCGGCGGGCAGCGACCTCGGTGTTACCGAATACGGTTTTGGCGCAGTCAATTCGCTGCGGCTCGAAAAGAGTTTTGGCATCTGGTCGCGCGAGTTCACCCAGGATTACACGCCTGATGAAACCGACATGGGCCGCTGGATCGCTTTCGACAAGGGCGACTTCATCGGACGCGAAGCGGCGCTGAAGGAGCAGAAGGCTGGTCCCAGGCGAACGCTGGTGACGCTCGAAATCGAGGCGGCGGATGCCGATGCCAGCGGCTACGAACCGGTCTGGAGCAGAGGCAAGCTTGCCGGCTTCGTCACCTCGGGCGGCTATGGCCATACGGTCGGCAAGAGCCTCGCCATGGCGCTTGTCGATCGCGAAGCGGCCGGTATCGATACTGAGTTGACAACCCACATCGTCGGCGTCGAAAGAGGAGCGCGCGTCATCGCTTCGTCGCCCTACGATCCACTTGGCAAGGCGATGCGGGCATGACCGAAAGAAGCGCTGCCATCCCTGCGGAAGACATGCGATGACCCGACGCTATTCCGCCCTGTCGCTGTTCAAGGAGGGCCTGGCGGGCCAGAGCGGCTGGAAGCAGGCCTGGCGCTCGCCCGAGCCGAAGCCATCTTACGACGCGATCGTCATCGGCGGCGGCGGCCATGGGCTGGCGACGGCCTACTATCTGGCGAAAAACCATGGCATCACCAGGGTGGCGGTGCTGGAAAAAGGCTGGATCGGCGGCGGCAACACCGGCCGCAACACCACCGTGGTGCGCTCCAACTATTATTACCCGGAAAGCGTCGAGCTCTATGGGCTGGCGCACCGGCTCTACGAAGGGCTGTCGAAAGATTTGAACTACAACGTCATGCTGTCGCAGCGCGGCATGGTCAATCTCTGCCACTCGACCGCCGAAATGGAGATCGGCGCGCGCACCGTCAATGCCATGCAAATCAACGGCATCGATGCCGAGTTGTTTTCGCCGGACGACGTGCGGCGTGTGGCGCCGATCTACAATTTTTCGCCTGACGCGCGCTTCCCGGTGTTTGGTGGCATCTGGCAGGGCCGCGCCGGCACGGCACGCCACGACGCGGTCGCCTGGGGCTATGCGCGGGCGTCGAGCCGGCTCGGCGTCGACATTATCCAGAACTGCGAGATCACCGATTTCATCATCGAGGGCGGCCGTTGCCGTGGCGTCCAGACGAGCCGTGGCGCCATCCGCGCGGACCGCATCGGCATGGCGGTGGCCGGACATTCCTCGGTGCTGGCGGCCAAGGCTGGTTTCCGGCTGCCGATCAACTCCTATGCGCTGCAGGCCTGCGTTTCCGAGCCGGTGAAGCCGATCCTCGACACGGTGGTGCTGTCGCCCGGCTGCGGCGTCTATGTCAGCCAGTCGGACAAGGGCGAGATCGTCATCGGCGGCGGGCTCGACCGCATCCCGTCCTATGCACAGCGCGGCAATCTGCCGACGCTGGAAACGGTGATCGCCGGCCTGCTGGAAATGTTCCCGATCTTCGGCCAGCTCAAGCTGATGCGGCAGTGGGCCGGCATTGTCGATGTCGTGCCGGATTCCTCACCGATCATCGGCCCATCGCCACTGCCCAATTTGTTCCTCAATTGCGGCTGGGGCACGGGCGGCTTCAAGGCCATTCCCGCCGGCGGCACGTTGCTGGCGAACCTGCTGGCCACCGGCAAACACAACGACATCAGCCGGCCTTTCGATTTGGATCGCTTCGCCAGTGGGCGGCTGATCGACGAAGCGGCCGGCTCCGGTATCGCGCATTAGAGGTTCCAATGCAGCTTTTTCCTTGCCCGTTCTGCGGCCCGCGCGACGAGACCGAATTCCACTATGGCGGCGATGCCGGCAACGCCAGACCGGACGGCGCCGATGTGCCGATCGAGCGCTGGGCCGGATATCTCTATCTGCGCGGCAATCCGCAGGGCACGGCGCGCGAAATCTGGGTGCACATGAACTGCGGCGAGTTCTTCGTCATGGAGCGTGACACCGTCACGCACAAGGTGCTGTCCTCGACCGCCCTTGGCGGGGAGCACGCGGCGTGACCGCCTCGCGTCTCACCGCTGGCGGCAGCGCCATCGACCGCTCACGGCCGATCCGCTTCAGTTTCGACGGAACGACCGTGGACGGCTTTGCCGGCGACACCATCGCTTCGGCGCTGCTGGCCAACGATGTCGCGATAGTCGGCCGCAGCTTCAAATACCACCGGCCGCGCGGCATATGGGGCGCGGGCGTCGAGGAGCCGAACGCGCTGGTCGATGTCGGCGGCCCCCAGGCGACGCCGAACACGCGCGCCACGACCGAGCCGGCACGCGACGGGCTGATGGCGAAAAGCGTCAATGCGACGCCCAATGCGCTGGCCGACCGCAACGCCTTCCTCAACCGCTTCTCGCGCTTCATTCCGGCGGCGTTCTACTACAAGACCTTCATGTGGCCGGACTGGCACATGTTCGAGCCACGCATCCGCGCCATGGCCGGGCTGGGCAAGGTCGATGCCGACTGGACCTCGCCGGGCACATCGGACCAGATCAACCACCATTGCGACGTACTGGTGATAGGCGCCGGCCCGACCGGGCTGGCGGCAGCAAAACTGGCTGCTAGCGCGGGTCTCTCCGTCACGCTGATCGATGACCAGCAGAAGCCGGGCGGATCGCTCGGCCACCGCGCCGGCGAGATCGACGGCAAGCCAGCGGCCGTCTGGATCGAGGAGACGGTTGCGGAGCTTAGCACGGGCGGTCACCTGATCCTGCCTTCGACCACCGCCTTCGGCATCTACGACCACAATCTGGTCGGGCTGAACCAGCGTCATTTCGATGGCCGGCGCGACACGCTGTGGCGGGTCAGGCCGCGCCAGATCGTGCTGGCGACCGGCGCCATCGAGCGGCCGCTGCCCTTCGCCAACAACGACCTGCCCGGCATCCTGTCGGCGGATGCGGCGCTCCTCTATCTCAGGCGCCATGCAGTGCTGGTCGGCCGCCGAGTCGTCGTCGCGACCAACAATGACAGCGCCTATGAGGTTGCTGGCGCGCTCACGGAGGCAGGTGCCGATGTCACGCTTGTCGATATCAGGCGCGATGGCATGCCCGCTACTCCGGCCAACATACGACTGGTCAAAGGGCGCGCGCTTGCTTCCGCCAGCGGCAGACTGCGCGTCGAGGGCGTGACGCTGGATGACGGCGCCAAGCTCGACGCCGATTGCGTGTTGGTCTCGGGCGGCTGGACGCCGACCATTCATCTCTTCGGCCAGGCCAAGGGCAAGCTTGCTTGGAGCGAGGCACGCGCCGCCTTCCTGCCGGGCGATCCGGTGGATGGCATTGCCGTGGCTGGCGCCGCCGCAGGCGCGGTTTCCTTGTCGGAGGTGTTCGCAGGTGCCGGCAACGCCGTTGCATCTTTGGGGCAAACGAAAGCGGCGATGCCGCGCAGCACCGGGCCGGAGGCGACAGGCGGCATAACGGCGGCGTGGCCGGTGCCCGGTTCGAAAGGGCGCATCTGGATTGACTACCAGAACGACGTGACGGTGAAGGACGTCGAGTTGGCGGCGCGCGAAAACTTCGTTTCGGTCGAACATCTCAAACGCTACACCACGCTCGGTATGGCGACCGATCAGGGCAAGACCTCCAACCTGCCCGGCCTGGCGCTGATGGCAGGAATTACCGGACGCACGGTGCCGGAGGTCGGCACCACCACATACCGCCCGCCCTTCACGCCGGTGCCGCTGGCGAGCTTTGCCGGCGCGCGCGTCGGCGAATTGATGGCGCCGGTGCGCCGGCTGCCGCTGGAGACTATCCACCGTGCCAGCGGCGCGGTCTTCCAGGAATATGGCGGCTGGCTACGGCCTGCCCACTATGGCGGTCACGGCGCCGATGCGGATCGCGCCATCCAGGACGAAGCGTTGCGCGCGCGCCAATCTGTCGCGCTGTTCGACGGTTCGACGCTCGGCAAGATCGAGGTGGTCGGGCCGAAGGCGGCCGAATTCGTCGATTTCCTCTACTACAACACCATGTCGACGCTGAAGCCGGGCCGTTGCCGCTACGGCTTCATGCTGTCGGAGAACGGCGTGGTCTTCGATGACGGTGTGCTGGTGCGGCTGGACGAGCATCGCTTCGTCGTCTCGTGCTCGTCCTCGCATGTTGCCGCGGTGCACGCCCGACTGGAGGAATGGCGCCAGGACCGTTTTGGTCGTGACGCCGTCTATATCCACAATGCCACAGCGGACATGGCCACGCTGACCGTCTCCGGGCCGAATGCCCGAAAACTGCTCGAAACAGTCGATCTCGGCCTCTCACTCGACGATGCCGACCTGCCGCATATGGCGATCGACCATGGCAGGTACGCCGGCGACGAAGTGCGCGTGACCCGCGTCAGCTTCACCGGCGACAGGAGCTATGAAATTTCGATCCGGGCTGACCGTGCCGAGCCACTATGGGCGCATCTGCGTCAGGCCGGCCAGGCGTTCGATGCCGTCATCATCGGCCTCGAAGCGCTGATGATCCTGCGCGCCGAAAAGGGCTTCATCGTCATCGGCAAGGACACGGACGGCACCACGCTGCCGCACGACCTCGGCAGTGAAGGGCCCCGCGCCAAACGCCAGACCGAATATGTCGGCCGCCGGTCGCTGTTCACCGAGGAGGCGTCGCGAAACAACCGCCTGCACCTTGTCGGGCTGACGGTGCCGCAAGGCGAAGCGCCGCTGCCAACTGGGGCGCATGGCATCCGGCGCAGCGATGGCAGGCTGCGCAGCCAGGGTTTTGTCACCTCGAGCTACCAGAGCCCGACGCTAGGCCGCCCTATCGCACTCGGCCTGATCGAGCGTGGTGCTTCGCGCCATGGCGAAACGATCGAGATCCAGCACCTCGGCAAGGTCAGCAAGGCGACAATTGCCACGCCTTGCGCCTTCGACCTGGCAGGAGACCGGCTGCATGCGTGATCTCGCGGAAAAATGGTCGGTTGCATCGGACTGGCGGGCTGCCAAGATCACGACATCAGGCCTTGCGGTGCGCACCGTCCCTGGCCTCAGCCAGATGTTGGTCAGTGGCGACCTCGCTGCCTGGTCGAAGACATCGGGCATGGGCGGCGACAGCGTGGGCGCTTTTGGCGTGGCGCAGGGCGACCGCTATGCCGCGAGACTGGCGCGAGACCGGCTGCTCATCGTGTCGAACACTCCGCTGACGATTGCTGCAGGCTGGCACGCGGAGGGTTTTGCGGTGACGGAGATCAGCGCCGGGCTACAGGTGTTCGAGGTCGAAAGCCCCGCGCTCGATGCTTTTATCGCACGTGGAACAACGCTTGATTCCAGACAGCCGAGCCCCAGTGCCGCACTTTCCTTCGCCGGCATCAGCGCCATCGTCTATCGCCACGAAAGCAAGCTGCGCATCCATGTCGACCGCGGCCTTGCAGCCTATCTCTGGACGTGGATGGAGCAGGCTGCCGGTCACATCGCGGCCGGTAGAGCAATTCCAGGAAAAGTGTGAACGGTTTTCCGTCCGGAATTGCGTTAAACAAAGAGTTTAGCCAGCACGCTCAGAGCGTGAACGACCAGAACAGGCAGGCGAGCGTCGCGGCGGCAAAGATCACGAAGAACAGGCTGCGCAACAGGACGTTGCGGCGCAGTTCGTTCATGACGAAGTGACAGCCGACGACCGCCACGGCAAACAGGAACCGCCAGTTCAGCAGCGCTGCCAAAACACCGCTCTGACCGAAGGCCCATCGGGCGACAAGACCGCCGACGATAGTGGCAAACAGCACGATCACGGTCCAGAAGATCGCGTCGGCGGCATGGGTGAGGACGATGCTGGCCGCGCGGATCGGCAGGATCATCATCAACAGCGCGCTGAAGAAAAAGACCGCCGCGAGCGGAATGAAGGTTCCGGCGTCGGCGATGCCGTCGAGCCGCCTGACGCCGATCGCGCCATAGGGATAGCCGTGCCTCGCCACAGCAAGGCTCAGCGCCATCAGCAAGGCGGTCAGCACCGCGACGAGTGCGAAGGTCGTGAGGGCTTTGCTCATGGTGTTCCTGTCTCGGACGAATCAGACAGGAACTTTGTAGCGGGCGGTCGTAAATTGCACGTAAGCGAGGGAGCTACCCCCCGAATTTCGATCGGCGAAATCCGCTGTTGGGCTGCTACTCGGCCGCGACCCTGCCTGCCGATCGGTTGGCCAGCACGAAGCCGACCTCGTCTACCGCCTGCGCCGCACGCTTCAGGATCGCTTCGGAGCGCAGCACGCCGTCGGTGAAATCCTTGTCGGTGGCGTAGACGGCGGTCGGCAGCGTGAAAGCCTCGAAGAAGCCGAACAGCGGCCGCAGCTGATGCTCGACGATCAGGGCGTGACGCTCGCCGCCGCCGGTCGCGGTCAAAAGGATGGGCTTGCCCCGCAGTGCTGCCGGATCGATCAGGTCAAAGAAGTGCTTGAACAGGCCGGTATAGCTGCCCTTGTAGGTTGGCGAGCCGACCACCAGCACATCCGCGGCGAGGATCTGGGCCAGGATCGGTTGCGCCTGGCTGTCGAGGTCGCGCGCCCACCTTGCCGTGCCGAGCGACGGGCCGACATCCTCGATGTCGTAGGTAACAGCCGACAGGCCATGGCTGGCGGCGATGTCCCTGGTGACGAGATCGACGAAGGCGCGCGTCTTTGACGGTCGGGTGATGTTGCCGGAAAAGCCGACGACTGTTGGATTTGACATGGTGACTGGGCTCTCTTTGGTCATGATGGTCGAAATCTTGAAGGGCGGGCCATCCGCCCACCGGTGGGAAATCAGCTCCAGGCGTGCAGCGGCGGGTTTTCGCCGTTGAGGAAGTATTTGCCGAGGATCGAGTACTTCCAGCGTACCGGATCGTGCAGCGTGTGGGTGCGGGCATTGCGCCAATGCCTGTCGAGATTGTGCTCGGCCAGAGTCGAGCGCGTGCCAGCCAGTTCGAACAGCTTGTTGGTCGCGGCGATGGCGATCTCGGTCGACAGGATTTTCGCCTCGGCGGTGACGATCTGCGCATGCGCCACCGTCTCCGCCGTCGGCTCGGCCACCGCTTTGTCGATTGCCAGGCCTGCCTTTTCGAGCAGCGCCTGCGCGGCGTGCAGGCGCAGCGTCAGGTCGCCGACCGCCTGGATGGTGTAGGGATCGTCCCAGGCATTGTCGACGCCGCTGTCGATCCAGGCGCGGCTCCTGGTCCTGACGAAGTTGACCGTTTCGTCGATGGCGGCCTGGGCAATGCCGGTGTCCACGGCCACCTGGATGATCTGGAAGATGGCGCCATCGGCGGTCGGCTTGTCATAGCCCTTGTAGCCGGGCACCAGATGCGTCTTCGGCACCTTGACGTTGTCGATGATGACGGTGCCGGACAAAGTCGTGCGCTGGCCGAAGCTCGACCAGTCGTCGATGACGGTCAGGCCCGGCGCGCCACGGTCGGCGATCGCATACCAGGCGCGGCCCTCGTCATCGAGCGCCACGATCGGCACCAGATGCGCGAGCAGCGCGCCGGACGAATAGAATTTGCGGCCATTGACGACGACATGGTCGCCGTCATCGGTGAAGCGGGTCTCGAAATCGGCGGCGCGCTTGGAACCGAACTCGGAAAAGGCATTGCCGAACCGCGTGCCTTTCAACGCTTCGGCGAACAGCAACTTCTGTTGTTCCGGGTCCGAAACGGTGCGGATCGCGGCAATGACGCCGAGATGGTTCTGGGCGATCTGGCCGATCGAGGAATCCGCGGCCGAAATGATCTCGATCACCTTGGCCAGCGTGACGTAGGACACTTCCGGCCCGCCGAATGCCTTGGACACATTGATCGACCACAGGCCGCTTTGCGAAAAGGCGTCGAGTTCGGCAACCGGCCAGATGCGCTCTCGATCGCGCCTGGAGGAATCCTTGACGAATTCGGCGGCGAGCGCATGGGCGACCGCGATCGCCTCGGCGTCGTCCTTGATGATGTGTGCCGGCGCCGACGGCCTTGCGACGGGCGGCACGGCGGCGGAGGCATGGTCTGTCTTGACGGTCGAGACGGTCATTTCACTGCTCCTTCGAATTTCGTTTCAGGCAACGGCGTGGAGATGGGCTGGTTTGGTAGCCGGCGATGGCTGTTGGCCGGTGGTCGATTGACCGAGATAGAAGGCGCGCACGTCCTCGCGCTGGCGAAGATCGGCAGCCGCGCCGGAGAGAACGGAGACGCCGTTTTCGAGCACCGTGGCGTGGTCGGCATAACGAAGCGCGACCGCCGAGTTCTGCTCAGCAACCAGGATCGACAGGCCGGTCTCGCGGTTGAGCTTTCTCAGCGTCTGGAAAATGTCCTGGACGACGAGCGGGGCAAGCCCCATCGACGGTTCGTCGAGGACCAGCAGGCGCGGCCGCGACATCAGCGCCCGGCCGATCGCCGTCATCTGCTGTTCGCCGCCGGAGGTCAGGCCGGACAATGTCCGGCGCTTTTCCCTGAGCCGAGGGAAATAGCCGTAGATCCGCTCAAGATCCGCGTTGATCTCGGCGCGGCGGCCGCTGCGACCGATGCCACCGGCGACCAGGTTCTCCTCGACGGTGAGGCTCTTGAAGCAGTGACGGCCTTCCAGCACCGGAACCAGGCCGGCGCGCACGAGATCGCCGGGCTTGCGGCGCGAGACATCCGAGCCATCATAGCGGATGGTGCCGGCGTTGACCTGACCGCGCTCGGCCGGCAGCAGGTTGGAGACGGCCTTCAGCGTGGTGGTTTTGCCAGCGCCATTGGCGCCGAGCAGCGCCAGGATCTCGCCGCGCCGGATCTCGAAGGAGACGCCATGCAGCGCCGTGATGGCGTGATTGTAGGTGGCATGGATCGTGTCCACCGCAAGGATGACGTCATTGTCCGACATGGGCTCTGCTTCCGCGGTTCGAGGAACCGTCAAGGGCTAGGCGCCACGGAAAGCTCTCCGTGGCGCCAGGCATTGGCTGATCAGTTGGTGGTCACGGCGTTGGCATCGTCGGCGGTGCGTAGCTTGATGCCCTTCTCGGCGGCATAGGCCTCTGCGGACTTCTCGATGATCGGCCGCAGCAGCGCCCAGTCCGGCGCGATCCAGTCGGACACGACGTTCCACTTCTTGCCGTCCCACTGCTGGAAGGTCACGTAGCCCTCGCCTTCGTGATTGTCCCAGCTGACGTTGATCGAGTGGAACAGGTCCTTGGCGCCGAGCGCCTCGACCTTGGCCGGATCAAGCTTCAGGTGCTCGAAGCCCCAGCGGACTTCGTCACCGGTCAGCGTGCGATGGCCGAACTTCTCCTGCGCGACGCGGATCGCCTCGACATTGAGGATGCCGTTGACGATGCCGAGATTGTGATAGACCGAGCCGATGCGCGACTTGTCTTCAAGGTTGCCCTTGCCGGCGCCATAGACGGTCTTCACGATCTCCTGCACCACCGGATAGGTGTTGCCCGAGGCCTGGGTGGTGATGGCGGTGTAACCCTTGGCGGCGTCGCCGGCCGGGATGACATCCTCTTCCGAATTCGACCAGACATTGCCGACGATGTGGTCGACAGGATAGCCGACCTTGACCGCCGTCTTCAGCGCCACCGGGTTCATCACGCCCCAGCCGCGCAGGACGACGAAGTCCGGCTTGGCGCGGCGGATGGCCAGCCACTGCGACTGCTGCTCGTTGCCGGGATGCGGCACCTCGATCTGCTGCACGGTGAAGCCGTATTTCTGCGCCAGCAATTCATAGATCGGGATGGTCTCCTTGCCATAGGGCGAGCCGTGATAGAGCACGACGATCTTCTTGCCCTTGAGCTTGTCGATGCCGCCTTCCTTGGCGGCGATGTAGTTCACGATGCCCGATGTCTCGCTGTAGGGGTTGAGCAGCAGCGGGAAGACGTACGGGAAGACGCGTCCGTCAGTGGAATCGGTGCGGCCGTGGTTGACGGTGATCAGCGGCACCTTGTCGGCGGTGATGCGGTCGATCATCGCATAGGCGATGCCGACCGAGAGCGGGTTCCAGGCGGCGGCGCCGGCATGGCTCTTCTGGCGCTCGTAGCATTCGACGCCACGCTCGACCTCGTACTGGGTCTCGCACTCGTCCCAGGTCAACTTGACGCCGTTGACGCCGCCGTCACGGATGTTGATGAGGTTGAGATAGTCGATGAAGCCGCCGAAGAAGCCGGTGCCGCCGGCCGCATAGGGGCCGACGCGGTAGCTCTGCAGCGGGAAATATTGTTCGTCGGCGTGGGCGGCGGGCAAGGCCACCGACACGATCATCGCCGCGGACAGCGCCGCCGCCTTGATGGTGCTGAGGAAGGTCATTGTCAGGGTACTCCCGGTATGGGCCGTCTTGGTTCGGCCTCTGGTTCATTTTCAAATGCGAGTGCGGGGCTCAGGTCGACTGCCAGGCGAACAGGAGCCGTCTTCGGACCCTGTCCCACAGGGCAACCAGCCCGTCGGGTTCAAGGATCAGAAACAGGATGATGAGGGCGCCGAGCACGATGCGCTGGCTCATATCGAGCACGCCCGAGTCGAAGACATCGCCGAGCAGGAAGCCGCCGAGGCGAGACAGCGCGAGCGGAAACACAACGATCAAGGCGGCGCCGAAGAAGGCGCCACGGATCGAGGCCAGGCCGCCGATGATGATGATGAACAGGATCTGGAAGGACCGGTCTAGATCGAAGCCGGCCGGCTCGACGGTCCGCAGATAGGCGAAGGCCCAGATGACGCCGGCGACGCCGATGATGAAGGACGAGATGGCGAAGGCCAGCAGCTTGGTCTTCAGCACCGGAATGCCGATGATGCGGGCGGCGGTTTCATTGTCACGAATGGCGATGAAGTTGCGCCCGGTCTGCGATGAGACCAGCCGATAGGCGAGGAAGGTGAGGACGCTGACGACGGTCAGCGCGAAGAGATATCGGCCGACGGCGCCATCGAAAGCGAAGCCAGCTATCGAGAGTTTTGGCGCGTCGATAACGCCGGACGCCGAGTCGTTGGAGAACCAGCTGAATTTGGTCAGCGCCCATTGCACGAAGAACTGCGCGGCAAGCGTCGACACCGCGAGATAAAAACCCTTCAGCCGCAGGCTGGGCAGGCCGAAGACGATGCCGATCGCGGCGGCGACGATGCCCGCCAGAAAGATGCTGCCGATCAGCGGCAAGCCTTCAACGCGCAGGTTGAAGTTGTACGCGGCGAAGGCGCCTGCCGCCATGAAGGCGGCGCTGCCCAGAGAAACCTGGCCTGCATAGCCGGTCAAGATGTTCAAGCCCACGCCGGCAAGGCTGAGCGCCAGGAACGGCAGCAGGATGGCCTCGAACAGATAGCTCGAGCCGATCAGCGGCACGACGCCATAGGCAAAGGCGAGCAGCAGCACGGGCACGATCCATTTCGGCAGGGCCGGCGCGGAGGAGAAATCGCTTGTGATCGCGGCCATGGCTCAGACCCTTTCCACGAGCTTCTGGCCGAACAGGCCGGAGGGACGGATCAAGAGGAAGACGAGGGCTACGACATAGGCGAACCAGCTCTCGATGCCGCCGCCGAAATAGTCGCCGATATAGACCTCTGCGAGCTTCTCGCTGGCGCCGATCAAGAGCCCGCCGACAATGGCGCCAAGGATGGAATCGAAGCCGCCAAGCACCAGTACCGGCAGCGCCTTGAGCACCACCAGCGACAGCGAGAACTGCACGCCGAGGCGCGCGCCCCAGAGCAGCCCGGCGACAAGGGCGACGAGCCCGGCGGCGGCCCAGACGGTACCCCAGATCAGCGGCAGCCTGAGGCCAACCGCGAGTGCGGCGAACTGATCGTCGGCAACGGCGCGGAAGGAGAGGCCGATGCGGGTGTAGCGGAAGAACAGCGACAGCAGCAGAACCATGCCGGCGGCGACCACCGCGGCGAAAATGTCGAACTGGCTGATCAGCACGCCGCCGACTTCGAGCGGCACGTCCTCGATGCCGAGGTCGAGGCCATGGACCTGTGTGCCCCAGATCAGCTGGGCGGCGCCCTCGATGATGTAGGACAGGCCGAGCGTCGCCATGAACAAAGTGATCGGCGGCTTGTTGGTGAGCGGCCTGAGCACCGTGCGCTCGATGGCGACACCCATCGCCACCATGATGGCGAAGGTGATGACCAGCGCCAGCGCGAACGGGATGCCCCGCTCGACAAGGCTGACGAAGGTGAGCGCGGCGAACAGCAGCATCGCGCCCTGCGCGAAATTGAGCACGCCGGAGGTCTTGTAGATCAGCACGAAGCCGATCGCGACCAGCGAGTACATGACGCCGGAGAGCAGACCGCCGACGAGCACTTCGATGAAGAACTGGTAGTCGAAATCGGCGATCATATGCCTGCCCCGTCCTCGTTGTCGGAGGCGACGCCGAGATAGGCATCGATGACGCGCTGGTCGTTGCGGACTTCGTCTGGTGTGGCGTCGGCGATCTTGCGGCCATAGTCGAGAACGGCGATGCGGTCGGACAGGCCCATGACGACGCCGACATCGTGCTCGATCAAAACGACGGTGGTGGCGAAACGGTCGCGAGCGGCACGCACGAAGTCAGCCATCTCGCTTTTCTCGCCGGCGGTCATGCCGGCCATCGGTTCATCGAGCAGAAGCAGGCGCGGTTGCGCGACGAGCGCGCGAGCCAATTCGACGCGCTTTTGCAGTCCATAGGGCAGCGTGCCGACAAGACGATCGCGAACGGCGGTGAGATCGAGGAATTCGAGTGTCTGATCGGCGCGGCTCAGCGAGTCGCGCTGCTCGCCGCGAGAGCGGCCGATGCCGAGGATCTGGCCGGCGAAATTGGAGCGGACCTTGTAGGCGAGGCCCGACGCGACATTGTCGAGGACGCTGAGGCCCTTGAACAGAGCAAGGTTCTGAAAGGTCCTGGCAACGCCGAGATGCGCCAGCCGCTGCGTCGGCACCTGGGCATAGCTGATGCCGTCGAGTTGGACATGGCCCCGATCCGGCCGGTAGACGCCGCTGATGACGTTGATCAGCGAACTCTTGCCGGCGCCGTTCGGGCCGATGATGGCGCGGATTTCGCCAGGGTTCACCGACAGGTCGATATCGGCCAGTGCGACGACGCCGCCAAACGACAGGCCGATAGCTTGCAGCGCGAGCAGCGGAGCAGCGGCGGCCGTGACCGCCCCCGTGGGCTCGGCCTGGCCTTCGGACGACTGCGCTGGACGGACTGCCGACGGCAGGCCGCGCGCGAAGATTTCCGGCGCGTAGACCGAAGCCTCCATCATTCCAAGGGCATAACTGGCCAACGGCATTCCAATCGTCCTCGATTGCCTCAGCAGGCGCACAAATCCTCGTTGACGCTCGATGGATCGAGCGCCTGGAACCTTCATCGGTTGCAGGCCGGACTGCCCGGCCTGCCTTTTTTTTGGAAATGGCTATTCCGCTGCCAGTGACGCCGCCTGCTCGGCGTCTTCCAGCTCGCGAACGAGCGGGATGACGTGCTTGCCGAAATATTCGACCTCTTCCTGGAAATGCAGGAAGCCGAGCAGGATGAGATCGGCGCCGGCACGCTTCAGGTCGACGATGCGCTCGGCGACCTGCCTCGGCGTGCCGATCAGGTTGGAGCGGAAGCCGTCATTGTACTGGACCAGATCCTCGAAGGAGGATTTCGCCCAGTTGCCCTCGCCTTCGGGCGAAGCCTTGCCGGCGTTCTTGACTTCGTGGCCGAAAGCGTTGACGGCCTCGGGGTTGGCCTTGCCGATGATTTCGGCAAGCACCGCCTTGGCCTCTTCCTCGGTCTCGCGGACGATGGCGAAGGCGTTGACGCCGACCTTGACCGAATGGCGGTTGGCCTTGGCTTTGGACTTGAGGTCGTCGACCTGCTTGGCGATCTCGGCCGGCGTGTTGCCGTTGGTGAAGTACCAGTCCGAAACGCGCGAGGCCATGTCGCGTGCGGCGCGCGAGGAACCGCCCTGGAAGATTTCGGGCAGCTGCGGCGGTTTCGGCTTCAAAGAGTACTCGTTGAAGCGGTAGAAATCGCCGCGGAAGGTGAAGCTGTCTTCCGTCCAGATTCCGCGCAGCGCACGGATGAATTCCTCCGAGCGGCGGTAGCGCTCGTCATGGTCGAGCCAGTGCTCGCCGATGGCGTGGAACTCGCCACGGAACCAGCCGGAGACGAGGTTGATGGCGACGCGGCCATTGGTCAGATAGCTGATGGTGGCGAGCTGCTTGGCCGCCAGCGCCGGATTCCACGGGCCGGGCAGGATCGCGGCGATCACCTTGAGCGTCGTGGTGGCCGCCAGCAGATCATGGCTGAAGGCCACCGATTCATGCTGCTCGTCGGCGCCGTAGCCGGCGGTGAAACGGATCTGGCTCAGCGCGTAGTCGAAGCCGGCCTTCTCGGCGATCTGCGCCAGCTTGCGATTGTACTCGGCCGAATGGTTGGTGCGCTGCTCGATGCCGGAAATCACCAGGCCGCCCGAAACATTCGGCACCCAGTAGGCGAACTTGACCGCGTCGGTTTCTGCGTGTGCCATGAATTGTCTCCCATTCAGGCCGTGTCGTTGATCGGTCCGGCGTGGCCGGATTTCGCCAACATTTATTATGTCTACTGATTATATATACAAAGTAGGATTTTCCGTTTTTAGCACCCTCTTGGGTCGGAAATACCAATTTTGGCCGGCCAAGCCGGCTTTCGCTTGTCAGCCCGCGACCGCAACGTCTCCGGCATCGGCGCCAACCACCTCGGCGGACGGGAGCTTGTCGACCAGCCTTGCGATCTCGGCCGCGACAGTTTGGGCATGACGAGCAACCTCCGGCAGGCCCATGAGTTCGCCAAAGGTGCCTCGCCCCAGCGGCCCGGCGACGAAAAGCCCGGCGACCGACCTGTCGTCGCGGCCGATGGCACGGCTATCCAGACTGGTCGCGATGCCGAGCCCGTAGGCGTCGACCTTGATCAGCCCGGCTTCAGCCAGGGAACGCAGCGCCGGATTGAGCTGGAGGGCTTGCCCGTGAGCCGGCCCTGTCGTGTTGATGACGGCATCGAAGCGGGCTGTCTCGATCCGTGTCTGGCCGCGCCGCTGAAAGCTGACCGCGAGGCTCTCGCCCTCATCATTCGACGCGACAAGCCTCGCGGCGATGGTGTCGAACGTTCCGGCGCTCTGGCGGCGTTCGAGCACGGCAGCAATTTGCGGTGCGATCCTGAAGCGATGCACATCCCAGAACACGCGCAGCTGGCGGACCAGCCTTGCCCGTTCTGATGGAGCGAGCGCAGCCCACAACACCGGACCCTGCAGGCGCAACTGGTCGAAGACGGACTGCCAGTTGACGTTGGCCTCGCGCGCCGCGGCGAGCGTGCCACGGATGGTCTTCAGCAGGCCAAGCGCCGATCTGGCAGGCGATGATGCAAAGTCGCCGAAGGGCTCGCCTCTGACATCGGGATGACCGCGCGAGCGCAGCCCGCGGCGCGACAGCGCCAGGATGCGGCCGCGATGGCCACGGCGATCAAGCTCGGAGACCATGTCGGCCGAAGTCAGCCCGGAGCCGACGATCAGCACCGAGGCGTCCGGCCCGATACCGGCAAGTGCCGATGCGGCGTAGGGATCGGCGATGAAGCTCGGCGCTTCGGCCAGGGAGGCAAGCGCTGTCGGGATTGCGGGCGCAGGATGCGTTGCGGCGAGGACGACGATGTCGGCGGCGACGGGTCTGGCCGACGTCTGCACGGTCCAGCCGGCGCCATTGGCTTCGCGTATCACCCGCGTGGCCTGGCCTTCGACGTGGCGGACAGCCCCCGAGTCGAGATGGGGCGCGAGTTGCTCGGCGACGTAGCGGCCGAACACGCGCCGGCGCGGATAGGCGTCGCCATTCTTCCAGAGCGCATCCGGGTCGCGTTCGAATTCACCGCTGCCGGCCAACCAGCGCGCAAAATGCTGCGGGTCGTCGGGAGCCATGCTCATTCTGACAGCCGGGACATTGACCCGGTGCGATGGTTCCTCGCTGGAATAGGCCAGCCCGCCGCCGAGCGCCGGGCGCGGCTCTATCACGGAAACCGACAGGCGCTCCGGCCGATGCGCCTGCGCCAGGTGCCAGGCTAGGGCAGCGCCGGAAAAGCCGCCGCCGATGATGGCGACGCGCAAGCGGCGGGCCGGAGGCAGCGCGTTCACGAGGCGCTGGCGAGCGACTTCGGCCGGTGGTCGCCGGCGATGGTCTCGCCGAACGGTCCGGTGTTGACCGACGCGCCGGCGGCCTTGACCGGATGATCGGTCGGCAATTTCGGCAGCACGAGTTCGCCGAAACGATAGGCTTCTTCCAGATGCGGGTAGCCGGACAGGATGAAGGTGTCGATGCCGAGGCGGCGGTATTCGTCGATGCGCTCCGCGACCGTGTCGGGATCGCCGACGAGGGCCGTGCCAGCGCCGCCGCGCACCAGGCCGACGCCGGCCCAGAGATTGGGTGCGATCTCGAGCTTGTCGCGGCTGCCGCCATGCAGCGCGCTCATGCGCGCCTGGCCAACCGAGTCCATGCGGGCAAAGACTTTCTGGGCCGAGGCGATCGTCGCGTCGTCGAGCCGGCTGATCAGACTGTCGGCCGCGGCCCAGGCCTGTTCGGTGGTTTCGCGCGCGATGACATGCAGGCGAATGCCGAAAGAGAGTTTGCGGCCGGCTTTCTCGGCCAGTTCACGCACGGCGTCCAGCTTGCGCTCGACATCGGCGGGCGGTTCGCCCCAGGTCAGGTATTTGTCGATCTCCTGCGCCGCCACGACCGATCCGGCATCGGACGAGCCACCGAAATAGAGCGGCGGATAGGGCGTCTGCACCGGCGGGAACAGCAGCCTGCCGTCCTCGATGTGGAAATGCTTGCCCTGGTGCTCGACCGTCTCGCCGCTCAGCACGCGCTTGTAGATCTGCAGGAATTCCTGCGTCACCTCGTAGCGCTCGGCATGCGAGAGGAAGATGCCGTCGCCCTTGTTCTCCAAGGGATCGCCGCCGGTGACGACATTGATCAGCAGGCGGCCATTGGAGATGCGGTCGAGCGTCGCTGTCATGCGCGCGGCGAGCGTCGGCGACTGCAGGCCGGGCCGGACGGCGACGAGGAAACGCAGCCGTTCGGTGAGCGGCGCCAGCGCCGAGGCGATCACCCAGGAATCCTCGCAGGCCCGGCCGGTCGGCAACAACACGCCGTAATAGCCCAGCGTGTCGGCGGCCTTTGCCACCTGCGTCAGATAGGGCAGGTCGACGGCCCTGCCGCCTTCGGTGGTGCCGAGATAGCGGCTGTCGCCATGCGTCGGCAGGAACCAGAGAACCTTGATGCGCTCGGGAATGTCCTTGGTCATGGCCGGCCTCCCGCCACGCGGCGGCGGCCTGACAGGGTTGAAAGCGGGCACAAAGTGGCGGGCATAGCGGAGTCCTGTCCGGGAAAACCAGATCGCCAGTGCACTTTGCTTATTCTATAAACTCTGTAGAGTTAGTTTATTCCAAATCCACCGCTGAAATTGGAAATTCTCTCCGCCCTCTTGAACCGATGCGGGTCGCGGTCAACTCCTGAAAAGATCGGGCCGTTCGACGCTCAGCCGCCGGACGGTGCGCAGCACTTCCTGCAGATGGGTGGCCATATGCGCGCCAGCCTCGTCGGACAGGCCCTGTTCGACGGCATCGAGAATGGCGGTGTGCTGCGCCAGAAGTGTTTCAAGGTGGCCCTGCTCCGGCAGGCTGAGATAGCGTACGCGATCCATCTGCAGCTTGACCACCTGGATGACGCGCCAGCTCTTCGGCAAACCGGCCGCCTCGCAGAAATTGCGATGAAACGCCTCATCAAGCTCCAGGAACAGCTCCCGGTCCTTTGCGGCCACCGCCAGTTTCTGGCGGGCGAGGTTTGCCCGTCCGGTCTCGAGGAAACCGGGCGAAGGCTTGTTCGCCAGGCGAGATACGACGGAGACCTCGAGGGCTTCACGGATGAACTGCGCTTCTTCCACGTCCTCGAGCCGGATCGGGGCGACGAAGCTTCCGCGCTGCGGCAGGATGTCGATCAAGCCCTCGTCGGCAAGACGGATCAAGGCTTCCCGGACCGGCGTGCGGCTGACGCCAAGCTGTTGGGCGAGGTCCTTTTCGCTCAGCCCCTCCGACGGCAATATCGTAAGCGTAGTGATGGCGCGCCGCAGCAATTCGTAGATCTGCGGCGAGATCGGCAGCCGGTTGTTGACGGAGCCGAGAAGCTTCGCCGGTTCACGCAGCTCAGCACCGCGGGACTTCGCTTCGGTGTTCAAGAGCCTCGGCCTCTCCCAGGGATTCGTTTCGTTGTAACGCCTAGCACGCATGCACGCAAATGCAATTGACATGGTACCATACCAGTTGTAGATCGACTGTCGGCGCCGATGATCGCGCGCCGGTTTCGTGCTTCGGGAGGCTGCGCGGTGAAGATAACGGATATCCGCGCCACCACGGTGACGGTGCCGCTGCAGGCGCCGCTCAGGCACAGCAACGGCGCCCATTGGGGGCGATTCGTCAGGACGGTCGTCGAAGTGGAGACCGACGAGGGGATCGTCGGCCTTGGCGAAATGGGTGGCGGCGGCGAAAGTGCCGCGCTCGCCTTCGCCGGGCTGAAGGCCTATCTGGTCGGCCACGACCCCTTCGACCTCAACCGCATGCGGTATGCGATCTGCAATCCGACGGCGTCGCTCTACAACAACCGCACCCAGCTCCATGCCGCGCTGGAATTCGCCTGTCTCGACATTATCGGCAAGAAACTCAATGTGCCGGTCTACCAGCTGCTCGGCGGCAAGGTCCGCGACGAGGTCGGCTTCGCGAGTTATCTGTTCTTCCGCTATGCCGATGCGTGGACGCGCCAGGGTGAAGTCCGCACCATCGACCAGCTGGTCGCGCATGCCAGGGCACTGAAAGCCGAGCACGGCTTCACCGCCCATAAGCTGAAAGCCGGCGTGTTCCATCCCGACTACGAGCTCGAATGCTACCGCGCGCTGGCGGCCGCCTTTCCCGACGATACGCTGCGCTACGATCCCAATGCCGCGCTGTCGGTAGAACAGGCGCTGCGTTTCGGACAGGCCATCTCGGATCTGCGCAACGACTATTTCGAGGACCCGACCTGGGGATTTGCGGGGATGCGCCGGCTGCGGGAAAAGCTCGCCATGCCGCTCGCTACCAACACCATCGTCATCGACTTCGAGCAACTGGCGACAAATGTGCGCGATCCGGCCGTCGACGTCATCCTGCTCGACACCACTTTCTGGGGCGGCATCCGGGCCTGCGTGAAGGCGGCGCAGATCTGCGACACGTTCGGGCTGGGCGTTGCGGTGCATTCTTCCGGCGAGCTCGGCATCCAGCTCGCCACCATGCTGCATCTGGGCGCCGTGCTGCCCAACCTGACCTTCACCGCGGACGCGCATTACCACCATCTTGTCGACGACGTCATCGTCGGCGGCAAGATGCGCTACGCCAAGGGCTGCATCGCCGTGCCGGATGGCCCCGGGCTCGGGGTGACGCTCGACCGTGACAAATTGCAGACCTATGCCGAGCTCTACCGCTCGCTCGGCGGCTACCCCTATGACCGGGATCCCGGCCGGCCGGGCTGGTATCCGCTGCTGCCCAATTCGGATTTCGCCGACCACTCTGTCAGCATCGTGCCGGAGACCGGCGGGAAATGAGCCTTATGCGTGCATGAACCGTGCGGTGGAGTGACCGCGGGACAGTCAACCGGAGGAGACGGAAATGACACTGAAAAATCGAGCTGGAAAAACAATGCTGGGCGCCATGCTCGCCACGTCGGCGATGCTAGCTTGCACCGGCGCCTGGGCGCAGGACGGCATCGCCAAGGGGGACACAAGCGGCAAGAAGATCGCGTTCAGCAATTCCTATGCCGGAAATTCCTTTCGGCAGGTGATGATCAAGAGCTTCGAGACCATGGGCGCGCAAGCCGTCAAGGACGGATTGGTCGCAGGCGTCACGGCGGTCAGCTCGAACAATTCGGTCACCGAACAGGCAGCCCAGATCCAGAACCTGATCCTGCAGGGCTACAACGCCATCATCGTGCTGGCCGGCTCCGACACGGCGCTCAACGGTGCGGTGAAGGATGCCTGCAACGCCGGCATCGTCGTCGTCGCCTTCGCCAGCGGCGTCACCGAGCCTTGCGCCTACCGGGTCGACTATGATCTCGATTCCTACGCCAAGGCGGAACTCGACTACATCCAGAGCAAGCTCGGCGACAAGCCGGCAAACGTCTTCGAGATCCGTGGCATGGCCGGCGACGGCTTCGATAAGCGGCTTCACGAAGGCGTCGAAAAAGCGATGAAGGCGCATCCGAGCTACAAGGCCGTCGGCGAGGTCTATGGCCAGTGGACGGCCACGGTTGCGCAGAAGGAAGTGTCGGGCGTGCTGCCGTCGCTGCCGCAGATCGACGCGGTGCTGACCCAGGGCGGCGACGGCTACGGCGCCGCCATGGCCTTCAAGGATGCCGGCCGCAAGCTGCCGATCATCATCATGGGCAATCGCGAGGACGAACTTGGGCTCTGGAAGCAGGAGCACGACGCCAATGGCTACGAGACCTTCTCGCTCGGCGCCACGCCCAGCGTATCGCAAGTGGCCTTCTGGGTGGCGCAGCAGATCCTGGCCGGCAAGGAGGTGCCGAAATTCGTCGAGGTGCCGCTTCTGCAGATCAACCAGCCCGACCTCGGCGCATGGCTGGCCACCGTGCCGAAAGGCGGCGTGGTGAATGCCGAGTATCCGCAGGGCCTGGTGGCGGATATCATCGACGCCAATGTGAACAAGAAGCCGCTGCCGGGCGTTCCCGCCCCCAAATGAGAGCCTGATCCTTGAACAGCGCCGCGACGTCCGACACGCCTGTCGCCTCGGCGGACGCCGCGCGCCCCTATCTGGCGGTGCGTGACGTCCGTAAGAGCTACGGCGCGGTGCATGCCCTGGGCGGCGTCGATTTTAGCATCTTGCCCGGCGAGGTCGTCGGCCTCGTCGGCCATAATGGAGCCGGCAAATCGACGCTGATGAACGTGCTTGCCGGCACCGTCGAGCGAAGCAGCGGCGCCTTCGACCTCGACGGCGTGTCGGTCGGCAAGTGGAGCGCATTCGCCGCCCAGACCGCCGGGCTGCGCTGCGTCTTCCAGGAATTGTCGCTCTGCGCCAATCTTTCGCTGGCCGAGAACACGCGCATCGTCCACCGCCCCTTGCGCGGCCCCGGCTGGCGAAAGCGCGCCCGTGCGGTGATCCGGAAAACATTGGACGAGATTTTCCCGGGCCACGGCATCGATCCCGAGACCCGGCTGGCTGACCTGGCGATCGGCCCAAGGCAGATGGTGGAGATCGCGCGCGCCTTCTCGGAAACCGATACGCCGGTGCGCTGCGCCATCCTCGACGAACCGACATCGGCGCTCGGCCATGAAGCCACACAGCAGCTGCTCGACCATATCCGCCGCGCGGCGGCGCGCGGCATCGCCTGCATCCTGATCACCCACCGCCTCAACGAGATTCTCGCGGTCTGCGACCGGGCCGTGGTCATGGTCGACGGCAAAGTGGTGGCCGCACGGCCGACGGCCGGGCTGACGCGCGCGGCTTTGGTCGAATTGATGGGCAGCATCGAGGCGCCACGCGACCGCTCCAGCCGCACCGTCGCCGCGTCGGGAAAGCCGCTGGTGGTGGACCACCCCGGGAACGGTGGCGATGACCTGGCGATCCAGGCGGCGGCGGGCGAGATCATCGGCTTTGCCGGCCTTGACGGCCACGGCCAGCGCGAGCGGCTGCGGGCGCTGTTTTTCGCCGCGCGCAACCAGAGCCACGGGAGCAACTCGGCCACGCCCGTTGCCTATGTGGCCGGCGACCGGCAGGGCGAGGGTGTCTTCACGCTGTGGTCGATCGCGGAAAACCTGACCATCCGCAGCCTGAAGGCATTGCGGCGAAACGGGCTGATCTCGACCCGGGCCGCCCACGACCTGGCGCAGACATGGTCGACGCGCCTGAAGGTCAAGGCGCCTTCCATCGACACGCCGATCCTCAGCCTGAGCGGCGGCAACCAGCAGAAAGTGCTGTTCGCCCGCGCGCTGGCGTCCGACGCGCAAGTGATCTTCCTCGACGATCCGATGCGCGGCGTCGATGTCGGCACCAAGCATGAGGTCTACCAGCTGATCCGAAGCGAGGCCGAGAACGGGCGCTGCTTTGTCTGGTACACGACCGAACTCGAAGAGCTGAGCAATTGCGACCGTCTCTACGTCTTTCGCGAGGGCCGGGCGGAGGTGCAGCTCGACGGCAACGACATCGAGCCCTCCCGCATCCTGCAGGCCTCCTTCGGAGGCGCGCATGGCTGACGCGGCCCTCCCGTCGCGCCGCCCTGCCCGGCCGGCATGGCTTGGCGGCGCCGTGCAGATCGGCCTGCCGGCGGTGGCGCTGCTGGTGATGCTGGCCGTCATCTTCTGGATCCGCCCGGCGGCGATGAGCTATTTCGGCTTCACGCTGCTGTTCAAGCTCGCCGTGCCGCTGGTGTTCGCCGCCTTGGCGCAGATGATGGTGATCATGCTGGGCGACATCGACCTGTCCAACGGCGCCTTCGTCGGCCTGATCACCTGCGTCACCGCGCTCTATCTCGGGGATTTCCCGGCGCTCGCGGTGCTGATCTACCTGGTGACGATCGCCGCCTATGCCGGCTTCGGCCTGCTGATCCATGTCAGGCAGCTGCCTTCGATCATCGTGACCCTCGGCATGTCCTTCATCTGGCTGGGTACCGCGATCCTGCTGCTTCCGGCGCCTGGCGGCGCAGCGCCGGACTGGCTCATCGGCTTCATGAGCTGGCAGCCGCCTTTGCTCCCGCTTCCGGTGTGGCTGGCTGCCTTCGCCGCAGCTATCGGACATCTTGTCATCACGCGCTCATCCTATGGCGCGGTGCTGCGCGGCGCCGGCGCCAACCCGCGCGCGGTCGAGCGCGCCGGATGGTCCGTTGTCGGCCTTCGCGTCGCCACCTATGCCGGCGCCGGGCTTCTCGCTTGCCTGGCCGGAATTGCGCTGACCGGCCTTACCACCTCCGGCGATCCCAATGTCGCGCCTGCCTACACGCTGCTGGGTGTCGGCGCGGTCATCCTCGGCGGCGGTACCTTCACCGGCGGTATCGTGTCGCCGGTGGGAGCTGTCGTCGGCGCGCTTACGCTCTCGCTGGCGGGATCGCTGCTCTCCTTTCTCGCCGTGCCACCGACCTGGCAGATCGGCGCGCAAGGCGTGATCCTGTTCCTGGTGCTGGCCGGACGCGTCCTGCTGGCGGAGCGGATTTCATGATCCAGCGCCGGCTCTTCCTCGCACCCTGGACCTACGGCTTCATCGTCGCACTGGCGATGTGGCTGGCAACCACCGCCTATTCCGGCTGGGGCAGTGCCGGCGCCACGATTTCGGCGGCGCTGGCCTTTGGCGCCTTCAGCGTCGTCGTCGGCACCGGACAGATGCTGGTGGTGGCCTCGGGGCCAGGCAACATCGATCTTTCCGTACCGTCGGTGCTGACGCTCGCGGCCTATGTCTCGATGGCGGTGATGAACGGCAACAATGCGATGATCCTGCCCGGCTTGCTGGTGGCGCTCGGCGTCGGCGCGACCGCCGGCGCGCTCAATTTCCTCGCCATCAAGGCGTTGCGGCTGCCGCCGATCATCGCCACGCTGGCCTGGAGCTTCGTCTTCCAATCGTTCGCCTTCAATCTCGGCGGCGAGGCCACCCTGAAGCCGCCGGCGATGCTGTCCTGGTTCACCTCGTGGCGGGTCGCCGGCATCCAGTTTATGCCAATCGCGGTCATGGTGCTGACGCTGTTGACCGCACTCATCCTGCAACGCAGCGTCTGGGGCCGCCACCTGCTGGCCAGCGGACAGAGCGAACCGGCCGCGAAGCTGGCGGGCATCGAGGTCGGGCGGGTGCGGTTGGCGGCCTATGTGCTGTGCGGCACGGCAGCGGCGCTGGCCGGGTTCCTGCTGTCCGGCTTCACCGGCGGCGCCGCCCTCAACATGGGCGATGCCTATCTGATGGAATCGATCGCCGTCGTGGTGCTCGGCGGCACCAGCGTCGCCGGCGGGCAGGCCAATGCGATCGGCATCTGGGGCGCGGCGCTGTTCTTCAATCTGATGGCCACGATGCTGAACACGTTTCGCATCGAGGCCGGTGTGCGCTTTCTTTTGACTGGCGTGCTGATCATCCTCATCGTGGCGATCGTGCCGCGGCGAAGCGCCGCCTGAGGATGGATGGATTACAATGCTGTTTGACGATGACCTCGATTATATAGACCTCACCCACCGCATGCGCGCAGGCATGCCGGTCTGGCCGACGCATCCGCATTACTGCCAGGAAGTGGTCGAATCGTTCGATCGCGGCGACGTCGCCTGTAATCACGCGCTTTGCATGAGCGAGCATACCGGCACGCATTTCGACGCGCCGCTGCATTTCGTCCCCGGCGGACGCTCGATCGCCGACGTCCCGGTCGAGCGGTTCTTCGGCCGCATGGTGACGATCGACGCCCGCGACATACCGCCGGCCACGGCGCTCGGGCCGGAGGCAATCCGCGACTTCGAAGACCGGCACGGCGCGATCGCGCCGGGCGACGCCGTGTTCTTCCATTTCGGCTGGGACCGGTTCTGGAGCGATCCGCAGCAAGGCCACCGGGTGCTCGAGGATTGGCCGGGGCTGTCGCGCGAGACCAGCCTGCTGCTGGTCGAACGTGGCGTCCGCATCGTCGGCACCGACTGCCTGTCGATCGACCGCTTCGGCTCTAGCGATTTCCCCGCCCACAATATCCTGCTCGGCGCGGACATCCTGGTCGGCGAGAATTTCGCCAATCTCGGCCTGCTGCCGCCTGTCTGCACCCTGGTCACCTTGCCGCTGGCGATCGAAGGCGGATCGGGATCGCCCCTGCGCGCCGTCGCCCTCGTCTCAAAGTCCTGAAAAAGGTGAGCTGCCGTGGTTGATATCGTCGTCCGCAAACCGGGGGCACTCGCCGTTCAGGCAGGCACGGAGCCGTGGCCTGAACCCGGAGAAGTGGTCGTGCGCGTGCAGCGCGCCGGCATCTGCGGCTCGGACATGCATATCCTGCACGGATCGAACCCGTTTGCCGTCTATCCGCGCATCATCGGCCATGAGTTTGCCGGCGTCGTCACCGCGCTCGGCGTGGGTGTTTCCTCGGTGCGCGCGGGCGACAATGTCGTGGTCGATCCCGTCGTCTCATGCGGCCATTGCTATCCCTGCCGCGTCGGGCGGCCGAATGTCTGCGCCAATCTCGAGGTCATGGGCGTTCACCGTGACGGCGGCTTCCGCGATCTCGTCGCCGTGCCGGCCCGCAATGTCGTTGCCGTTCCCGCCGATATGCCGTTCGGCCTCGCGGCGCTCGCCGAACCGTTCTCGATCGCCGCCAATGTGCTGGACAGAACCGGCTGCGGGCCGCAGGACACGGTGCTGGTCTACGGCGCCGGGACCGTCGGCGTCACCGTGCTGCAGGTGGCCAAGCTGCTTGGCGCGCGCTGCATCGTTGCCGATATCGACGAGGCCCGCCTCGAGCGCGCATCGGGCTTTGGCGCGGACGCGGTCATCCATTCGCCAAGCCAGCCGGTCGCGGACGCCGTGAGGGACGAAAATGACGGCCTTGGCCCGACAGTGATCATCGACGGCGCCGGCGTGCCGGCGCTGCTCGATGAGGCATGCCGCATCGCCAGCCCGGCCGGCCGCATCGGTCTGCTTGGGTTCTCTGCAACACCGTCCAGCCTCAGCCAGCAAGAGGTGGTACGCAAGGAACTGACTGTTGTCGGCTCGCGTCTTAACCGGCAATTGCTGCCCAAGGTGGTGGAATGGCTGGCGGCGAAGCGCCTCGAGCCGGAGGCGATGATCACTCAGGTCTTTGCCGCGGCGGACGCCAAGGCGGCCTTCGACCTGATTGAAAGGGAACCGCAGCGGACCCTGAAGGTCCAGCTCGACTTCTCCTGAAGGTTCCCGCGGCAATCCTGTCGGCGGCCCCAATGCGGCCAGATCAAGCGCAGTTCGGCCGCCTTCGCGCCGGCCTATCGAACACGCGGCATTCCAATATAAGCTGACCACTTCTGCTGAACGAAGACGTGGATTTGCCATGGACCTGGATCCTTCGACGCTCAATCGGACGCTTCCGTTGCGCGATCAGATTTATCATCAGATCCGCAACCTGATCGTCGTCGGCCAGATGAAGCCGGGGGAAGTCATCAATGAGGTGGCCATCGCCGAAGCCCTCGGTGTCTCGCGCACACCGGTCCGCGAAGCGGTCAAGCGCATCAGTGACGAGGGCCTCGTCACGATCCTGGCGCAGACCGGCACCTATGTCGCCCCGATCAACCGCGTCGACTTGGAGGAAGCCTATGTCATCCGCCGCGCCCTGGAAATGGAAAGCGCCAGGCGCGCGGCCGTCAAATTCACGCCATCAGCCGGCGAACTTCTGGAGGACAACATGGCGGCGCACCGGCTCGCCATATCGCGCGGCAGATATGCCACCGCGATCCAGCTCGACGACGTCTTCCACCGCACCATCGCCGAGATCTGCGGCCTGCCGGGAATCTGGCGCGCCGTCGACATCTCCAAGGCGCAGATGGATCGGGGCCGGACCCTCGTCATCCCGAAGCCCGGCTATGGCGAACAGACGATCGAGCAGCACGGGGCCATTCTCGATGCGCTGAGGCGCAACGACGCCGAGGGCGCCGCGCAGGCGATGGAGCACCATCTCGAAACGTCGTTCCGCAACACACTCGAAGTCGCCGCGGAGCTTCTCGGCTGAAGCCGGCCGCACTGGATCGATCAGACATGCAAAGGCGGATTGATGGCGCGTGTCCGCCTCGGCACGATCTCGAGTTCGCCATCGGGCACGACGGCCGCGATGCCGACAATGTGCCGGTCCGTCAGATGCAGGCTGCGGAACGCCCAACGCGAGGCATCGTCATCGATCTCGTCGCTGAAATGGGCAATGGGCGGAGAGACCTGCAGGTCCAGCTCAACCTTCTTCACCGGCAAGGAGAGCCCAATGCCGCGCGCTTTCACATAGGCTTCCTTGAGCGTCCACAGAGTGAAAAAGAAATCCTGTCTCGCCTGCCCGCTCATCGCCTCGAAGCGCGCGCGTTCCCGGGGCGAAAAGACCGCCGGCGCCAGTTCGCCGAGACCGACATCGCGGTCGCGGGGCTCGACGTCGACGCCGATCTCCGCGAAAGTGGCAACCGCGCAGGTCACCAGGCCATGGGTGTGAGACAGGCTGAAATGGAGGCCGCTGACGCCCAGGCTGTCGTCGATGAACGGGCGGCCATACGGGTTGGTGTCAAAGCGCCAGTGTTCCGGGGCGACAGCGCGATAGCGCGACAGGGTGGTCCTGACCAGGCCGCGAACCGCGAGATGCTGAAGCCGGGCCGGTTCGGACTTGAAGGCGTCGTGCCGATCGCGTTCGGGTTCGCTCAACAGCCGCAGGCAGGCGGCCTGATCATCCACGCCGAAGTCGTCGAGCGGCACGTACCACAGATCGACCGGGCCGCGTCGTGGATCGCCTTCTTTCATGGCTGGAGCCGGCCTGGCGCGGGTGACGACATCACGATTGTTCCAGGCAAATCCGCCGCGCCGATCGCGGCCCGATGACGATCCAGGAGCGGAGGAGTGCGACGCGCGTCTTCATGTTTCCGGGACAGGGATCACAGTTCGCCGTAATGGGCAAGAACCTGTTCGATGCGGTCGGCGCGGCAGTGAGGTGGTGACGTCCGCGTCAAGACCCGGCCCTATCCCCGCAATTGCCCCAGACTGTCGGCGAAGCGCTGGACCATTGCGAGGCCAGTCTCATTGGGCCGCATCGCCGGTGCCCGGTCCTGTATGGCGATGCCGGCGCGGGCGCCGAACAGCCGCTTGCCGTGGCAGATCAGATTCTCGATGCCTTGCATGACGAAGACCGCGGCCGGCAGCATTCTGGCATACGCGGCCTCGGCTGCTGCTTCGTCTCCGGCGCGAAACGCCTCATAGGCGCGCACGGCATGGTCAATGCAGTCCGGCGCCAGGATCATGCCCCGGCAACCGATGCGGAAATTGTCGATCAGTTCCAGCCCGCCGCGCCCGTTGAAGACGGGAAGCCGGCCTTCGGTGCGCTCGATCAGGCCGGCAATGTCGGTGACCGGACCTTCACCCTTGATCAGCCTGATGTTGGGGTGAAGCGTAACGAGGTCGCGGATTTCGTCCGATGTCAGGCCACGGCCGAAGAAGGCCGGCGCATTCTGGATCGCCACGGGCAAGTCCGTCGTATCGGCGACACGGCCAAAGAAGCGTATGTACTCCGGCGCCCCGTAGGATCCCCCAGGCGGTGGCTGCAGGATCACCCAGTCGGCGCCGACGCTTTCGGCGTGGCGCACCTGCGCGATCTGCTCGGCAACCGAAGACCCAAAGATGGTGAAGGCGAGCGGCACTCTCCCGGCGGTGTCTTCAGCCGTCCAGTCCATGATTGTTCGGCGCTCGGCCTCGGTCAGCTTGGCAACTTCCGTCGCGAGGCCGAGTGCCGCCATGCCATGCACGCCGTTCGCCAGGCAGATCTCGGCCTGCCTGCGCATCGCCGCGCGGTCGAGTTTTTCCTGGCCGTCGAACAGCGCGTAGAGGATGGCGTGGATGCCGTGGAAATCATCGGGCCGGAACTTTGGCATCCCGTTCGCTCAATGGCTTTCGCGCGGAATGGCGTGGCCGCGGCTGCCGACGAGGAAATCGAGGTCGGCACCACGGTCGGCCTGCAGCACATGCTCGGTGTAAAGACCCTGATAGCCACCGCGCATCACCGGCTCCGGCGCAACCCAGGACGTCCGCCGTTTCGCGAGTTCCTGCTCAGATACGTCGAGATGCAGCCTCCGCACCTCGACATCGAGTTCGATGATATCGCCGCTTTTGACCAGCGCCAGCGGACCACCGACAGCGGCTTCGGGTGCGGCATGCAGCACGACCGTGCCGAAGGCGGTGCCGGACATGCGGGCGTCGGAGATGCGGATCATGTCGCGCACGCCCTGCTTCAGGAGCTTTTGCGGCAACGCCATGTTGCCGACCTCGGCCATCCCGGGATAGCCCCTGGGGCCGCAATTCTTCAGCACCATGATCGAGGTCTCGTCGATGTCCAGGGCGGGATCGTCGACGCGCGCCTTGTAGTCGTCGATGTCCTCGAAGACGACGGCGCGGCCGCGATGCTTCATCAAGCCTGGTGAGGCGGCCGACGGTTTGATGATGGCGCCATCAGGCGCCAGATTGCCGCGCAGCACGGCGATGCCGCCATGCGGCGTCAGTGCGTTGTCGCGCGGGCGGATCACCTCAGGATTGTAGTTCTGGGCATCGGCGATGTTCTCGCGCACGCTCTTGCCGGTAACGGTCAGCGCATCGAGATCGAGCATGTCGGCGATCTCTTTCATGACGGCCGGAATGCCGCCGGCGTAGCAGAAATCCTCCATCAGGAAGCGGCCTGACGGCATCAGGTCGAGGATGGTCGGCACGTCGCGGCCATACTGGTCCCAGTCATCCAATGTCAGTTCGGTGCCGACGCGGCCGGCGATTGCCAGCAGATGCACCACCGCATTGGTCGAGCCGCCGATGGCGCCATTGACGCGGATGGCGTTGGCGAAGGCCTGTCTCGTCAGGATGGCCGATGGGCAGAGATTCTCGTTGACCATTTCGACGATGCGCCGCCCCGTCATGCGGGCGATGCGGCTGCGGCGCGCGTCGACCGCCGGATAGGCCGCATTGCCGGGCAGTGCCAGGCCGAGCGCCTCGACCATGGAAGCCATGGTCGAGGCCGTGCCCATGGTCATGCAGTGGCCGGGCGAGCGCGACATGGCGCTTTCGGCATTGGCAAAATCCTGCTCGCTCATCACACCGGCGCGGACATCCTCGGAGAATTTCCAGACGTCGGTGCCCGAGCCGATGGCACGGCCCTGGAAGCGGCCATTGAGCATCGGCCCGCCGGAGATGACGATAGACGGCAGGTCGCACGAGGCAGCACCCATGACCAGCGAAGGCGTGGTCTTGTCGCAGCCGGCCATCAGCACGACGCCATCCATCGGGTTGCCGCGGATCGCTTCCTCGACATCCATCGAAGCGAGGTTGCGGAACAGCATCGCCGTCGGACGCAGATTGGATTCGCCGCAGGAGAAGACCGGAAATTCCAGTGGCAGGCCGCCAGCCTCCAGCACGCCCGCCTTGATGTGCTCGATCAGGCCGCGAAAATGGACATGGCACGGCGTGAATTCGGAAAAGGTGTTGCAGATGCCGATCACCGGGCGGCCATCGAAAGCGTCGTCGGGCAAGCCGTTGTTCTTCATCCAGCTGCGGTGGATGAAGGCATCCTTGCCCAACCCGCCGAACCAGTGTTGCGATCGTCTCTTGGTCATGACTTTTCCGACGTTCAGGCGGGGTGCTGAAGCTGGCTCAGCCCGCCATCAACGACGAGGGTGGCCGCGTTCATGAAAGGGCACTCGTCGGAAATCATGAAGACAGCGGCGAGCGCAATCTCGCGCGCTGAGGCGATGCGGCCGCCTGGATGCAGCGCCAGAGTGTTGGTCCGCGCCACGGCCGGATCAGGAAAACTGTTCCAATAGTCGATCGCCTTCTGCGTCTCGACATAGCCGGGCGCCAGTGCGTTCACGCGCACGCCTTGCGCCGCATATTCGAGCGCCAGCGATTTGGTCAGCCCGAGCAGTGCGTGCTTGGCGACGGGATAGGGAAAGGTGTGCGGGATGATGGTGAAGCTGTGCGTCGAGGCGATATTGAGGATGGCGCCACCGCCGCTGGCGATCATGCCCGGCAACACCGCCTTGCTGCAGTTCCAGGCGCCCTTGACGTTGACGTCGAAATTGCGGTTCCACTCCTCCTCGGTCGCCTCGAGCGGCGTCGAGAACACATTCATCCCGGCATTGTTGATCAGTGCGTTGATCGGGCCGATCTCGGCGGTTGCCCGCCCAACCGTTTCGGTGATTGCCGAACCATCGCTGATGTCGGCGGCAACATGCCCGATAGGTCCGTGCGAAGCCGCAAGTCCAGCGACGGTCTTGTCCAGCAACGTGCCGTCGCGATCAACCAGAAACAGCCTTGCCCCTTCCGCCAGACAGGCCTCGGCGATGGCCAGCCCGATGCCTTGCGCGGCACCGGTCAGAAAGATGCGTTTGCCGGACAGACGCTCAGCCATCGCGGTCACTCCCTTGGAGACGGATCAACGCCGGCCGAGTGCCGACGAGCGCAGATTGTCGAGCAGCACGGCGAGCAGCAAGATCACGCCGCGCACGATGTACTGATAGAAGGCCGGGATGTTGAGCAGGTTCATGGCGTTTTCGGCAATGCCCATGATCAGCACGCCGACGATGACGCCCGACATGGTGGCGCGGCCGCCGGCGAGCGAAACGCCGCCGAGCACGCAGGCCGAGATGACCGAAAGCTCGAGCCCGACGGCGGCATTGGGCTGACCCGATGTGATGCGGGAGGCCAAAAGGATGCCGGCGATGCCGCAGACGACGCCCTGCAGCGCGAAGATCCAGATGCGCGTCCAGTCGACATTGACGCCGGCCAGCCGCGATGCCTCCGGATTGCCACCGATGGCCAGTGTGTTCTTGCCGAAGACGGTGCGGTTGAGCACAAAACCGAAGATGCCGAACAGAACGGCCAGCACCCAGATCGGCGTCGGGATTCCGAGCAATTTCGACAGCGCCAGTTGGTAGAAATCCGGGCTGTTGATACCGACGGCGCGGCCGTCGGATGCAATCAGCGCCAGGCCGCGCACGATCTGCATGGTGGCGAGCGTCGTGATCAGCGCGTTGATGCGGAATTTGGCGATGACGACGCCGTTGATGAAGCCGACGAAAGCACCGCAAGCGATCGCCGCCAGCAGCCCGAGCAGGATCGAACCGGTATAATTCGACGCCATCACCGCGACCATGCCGGCGAAAGCGACGATCGAGCCGACCGACAGGTCGAAGTCGCGCGCGGCGAGGCAGAACATCATGGTGCAGGCGACGATGCCGACGGTGACCACCGACTGCAGCAGGCCAAGCATGTTGCGGTCAGTGAGGAAGTTCGGCACCAACAGCGACACCAGGGCGAAGGCGACGATGAAGATGACGACGAGACCCTGTTCGCCGAGCAGGAGCTTCTTCAACTGATCGGTCATGGCAAGATCCTCAGGATGCGATCGCGTCGGGGGTTTTCGTGTCGGGAAGAGCTGCGGCCAGGATGGCCTTTTCGGCGAACTGGTCGCGGTCGAATTCGGCGCTGACGCGTCCGCCGCACATCACCAGGACGCGGTCGCAGATGCCCATCACTTCCGGCAGTTCGGACGAGACGACGACGATCGCCATGCCGTCTTCGGCAAGCTGGTAGAGCAGTTCGTAGATTTCCGCTTTGGCGCCGACGTCGATGCCGCGCGTCGGCTCGTCGACGACGAGCACCCGCACGCCCTGCTCCGAGAGCCAGCGACCAAGGATGACCTTCTGCTGGTTACCGCCGGACAGGTTGATGATGTCCTGCTTGCGCGACGGCGTGCGCACCTTGAGCTTCTTGATGAAGGTCTCGGCGGTGGCGATCTCGCTGGCGCGGTTGAGCACACCGAAGCGCGTGTGATGGCGCCGCGACGAGATGTTGATGTTCTCCTCGATCGAGCGCCCCTGGATGATGCCGTCATGCTTGCGGTCTTCCGAGCACAGCACGATGCCGGCGCGGATCGCGTCATGCGGATCGGTGGCGCGGACTAGCTTGCCGTCGACGGTGATGGAGCCACCCGCGCGCGGGTCGGCACCGAAGACCAGCCGCATCAATTCCGAGCGCCCGGCGCCGATCAGGCCGAAGAAGCCGACGATCTCGCCTGCCCTCGCCTCGAAGCTGGCCGGCGTCTTCAGCTTTGCGCCGGAGAGGCCTTCGACCTTCAGCCTGACATCGCCTGATTTGCGTGGGCGAAAACCCCAGATGTCGGAGATTTCGCGGCCGACCATTTCGGCGACGACCTGGTCGCGGGTGACACCGCTCAGCGATGCGTGGTGCGCCGCGAGCTTGCCATCGCGCAGCACGGTCAGGCTGTCGCAGAGCCGGAACACCTCATCCAGCCGATGCGAGACATAGATGATGACCTTGCCCTCGCCGCGCAGGCGATCGATCAGGGCGAACAGGATTTCGCTTTCGCGTGAGGACAGCGACGAGGTCGGCTCATCCAGTGCGATGACACGCGCGTCGAGCATGATCGCCTTGGCGATCTCGACCATCTGGCGCTCGCCGATGGACAGCGTCTTGACCTTGCGGCGCATGTCGATGTCGATGCCCGCCGATTTCAGCTTGGCGCCGACATCGTCCAGCATCCGGCGGCCGGCGATGATGCCAGCGCTGGCGGGAAAGCGGCCAAGGCTGAGGTTTTCGGCCACGGTGAGCTCGGGGACGAGCTGCAGTTCCTGGTGGATGACGATGACACCATTGTCGAAGGCATCCCTGGTCGACGAATAGGCCTGGACCTTGCCGTCGATGCGGATTTCGCCCTCATCGGCATGCTGGTCGCCGGACAGGATCTTGATCAGGGTGGATTTGCCGGCGCCGTTCTCGCCCATCAGGCCATGCACGGCGCCCTTGTCGACGCCGAACGAGACGTCCGACAGCGCCTTGACGCCCGGATAGGTCTTGGTGATGTGCGAGAAGTCGAGAAAGGACACGGGCGTCGATCCTTCTGTGTCACGACAAACAGGCGGCGGGATGAGCCGCCGCCTGTTGTACAGGGAGGATTATTCGATGCCGAGGCCCTGGCGGACCTTCTGGTAGTCGTCGCGCTTGGCCAGCGCACCGGAGGTCAGGATCAGCTTCTCCGGTTCCTTGTTGTTGGCAACCCAGTCATACATGTTGAGCGCCGTCTCGTAGCCATGGCGCTTCGGCGAGATGATCACGGTGCCGACAAAGCCGGTGGCGGTCGGCTTCTTGAACTCGTTGATCGCCGAGTCCGCGCCGCCAATGCCGACGCCGATCATGCCGTCAGCCGGAATGCCAACGCTTTCGGAAGCGCGCACGGCGCCGAGCACGGCCTCATCATTGAGGCCGAAGGACACCCACTTCTTAATGTCGGCATGGGCGTTGAGCACAACCGTTGCGGCATTGAGCGCGGCTTCGGTGTCGGTCTTGGCCTGCGGCGCGTCAAAAATGTTCTCGGCCTTGAAGCCGTTCGCCTTGAGCACCGAGATGGCGCCTTCGACACGGTCGACGGCGGTCGGCAGCTGGTCGTAGGAGACGCGGATGGCGCCAACTTCGTCGGCCTTCCAGCCGCGCGCCTTCATTTCGTCGACGATGGCCTCGGCCGACGGCCTCGCCGATCTTGGTCGCCGAAATGCCCATATGCGGCACGTCTTCCAGCGCCTTGCCGTCGGCACCGACCAGGCGGTCGTCGACGGTCATCAGCTTGAGATTGTTGGCGGCGGCCTTGGCGACGATGCCGGGGCCGAGCTTGACGTCCGGGGTGCAGACGATGAAGCCCTGGGCGCCCTGCGCGCCGAGATTGTCGATCGCCGACATCAGCTTCTCACCGTCCTCGGCGCCGATCTTGACCAGGGTAAAACCCTTTTCCTTGGCGGCCTGGTCGGCGAACTTCCATTCGTCCTGGAACCACGGCTCCTCGGGCTGTTTGACGATGAAGCCGATCTTGGTGTCCTGAGCATATGCAGCGATGGTCGTGACGGACAGCACGGCAAGCGCGCCCGCGACGAGCGCGGTCTTCAAAAGTCGCATGATTACCTCCCAGCGATGGCCGGGCGCTCAGCCCGGATGCCGGAGTCTGTATTCGCTTTTATCATACTCGTCAATTGATCTGGTATGATAATTAAGATACATGCTCTGACCAGGGATCGCTGGCGCAAATCATCCGCATCCGGTAAGGCCGGGCCGGTTGTGCGAAATCAGCGGGTTCGCCGCCTTGGAGGAGGGCTGAGGTGACCGAAACTTCTAAGAAGGCTTCAGGCGACACGGCCACCCGCCGCCCGCGCGTCATGCCCGATGTGACCAAGGCAATCGCCTCCGACATCTTTTCCGGCCGCTACCCGGCCGGCTCCTCCTTGCCGACCGAAAACGAACTCGGTGTCGAGTATGGCGTCAGCCGCACCGTCATCCGCGAGGCGCTGAAGGTGCTGGCGGCCAAAGGGCTGGTGCTGTCGCGGCCACGTGTCGGCACCATCGTCTGCAATGAGGACGACTGGAACATCATCGACCCACAGGTGCTGGCCTGGCACGCGCCGCATGCGCTCGACGACAAGCTGTTCGACGCCATCCTCGAAACGCGCCGCGCCATCGAGCCGCTGGTCGCCGAGCTTGCCGCCACAAGAGCAACATTGCAGGAGATCGCTAATCTCGAAGCGGCGTGGCGTGGGATGGCCGGTGCCGGTGAGGATCTCGCCGCCTTCTCGCGCAGCGACATCGCTTTTCACCAGATCGTCTATGCCGCGAGCCACAACCCGATCTTTCGCCAGATCGGCAATCTGATCGACACCGGGCTGAAATTCTCGCTGGAGGCAACAGCGGTGATCTCACTCGACCGGCGCTTGGAAGCCGTGGCGGCGCACCGCGAGGTGGTCGAGGCGTTGCGCATGCGCGACGCCGAGGCGGCGCGAGGTGCGGCAAACCGGATCCTCGACCTTGCGGCGCGCGACCTCGTCAGCGCCAAGAAACTCAAGAACAACTGAGACCAGCATGAAAATCATCTCGCTCACCACCTACATCGTGCCGCCGCGCTGGCTGTTCCTGAAGATCGAGACCGATGCCGGCGTCACCGGCTGGGGCGAGCCGGTGGTGGAAGGTCGGGCGCTGACCGTCGAGGCAGCGGTCAAGGAGCTTGGCGATTATCTCATCGGCAAGGACCCTCGCCTGATCGAGGACCACTGGACGGTGATGCATCGCGGCGGCTTCTACCGCGGCGGGCCGATCCTGATGAGCGCCATCGCCGGCATCGACCAGGCGCTGTGGGACATCAAGGGCAAGGCGCTCGGCGTGCCCGTGCACGAATTGCTTGGCGGAAAGCTGCGCGACACGATCAAGGTCTATTCCTGGATCGGCGGCGACCGGCCGGCGGAAGTGGCGGCGGGCGCCAAGGAAGTGGTTTCGCGAGGCTTCCTGGCGCTCAAGATGAACGGCACCGAGGAGCTGCAGATCGTCGACAGCCACGACAGAATAGATGCCGCGATCGAGCGTGTCGCGATGGTGCGCGAGGCGGTCGGTCCCGATATCGGCATCGCCGTCGATTTCCACGGCCGCGTGCACCGGCCGATGGCGCGCATCCTGGTCAAGGAGCTCGAACCCTACCGGCTGATGTTCATCGAGGAGCCGGTGCTGAGCGAAAACCGCGAGGCGCTGAAGGAGATCGCCGCCCTCGGCTCGACGCCGATCGCGCTCGGCGAACGGCTCTACAGCCGCTGGGACTTCAAGTCAGTGTTCGAGCAAGGCGTCGTCGACATCATCCAGCCCGATCTGTCGCATGCCGGCGGCATCACCGAATGCCGCAAGATCGCGGCGATGGCGGAAGCCTATGACGTGGCCGTCGCGCCGCACTGCCCGCTCGGACCGATCGCGCTCGCCGCCTGCCTGCAGCTCGATGCGGTCAGCTACAATTGCTTCATCCAGGAGCAGAGCCTCGGCATCCACTACAACGCCGCCAACGACCTGCTCGACTACGCCGCCAACAAGGACGTCTTTCGCTACGAGGATGGCTATGTCGCCATCCCCGATGGTCCAGGCCTGGGTGTCGAGATCGACGAGGAGTATGTCAAGGAGCGGGCCAAGGAAGGCCACCGCTGGCGCAACCCGATCTGGCGCCACAAGGACGGCTCCTTCGCCGAGTGGTAGCGCAGCAAGGCTTGGCGCAGGCGCGGGACTTCCGCCTGACGGCTTGGGGAGGTGCTGTCCAGGACGCCAAACGCGACATCTACTTCAAGCCGTTCGGTACCGAGAAAGGCATCAAGGTTCTCGACGATGTCTACGAAGGTGGCTGGGCGCCGTTCAAGGCCATGCAGGATACCGGCGTCGTGCCGTGGAATAGGTCGGGAAGCGAGACGAAATGAACCGGCCGGTGGAACACCGCGCCATTCGAGCAGGCGGCTTCCAGCTAGGGGTAAAGCACAAACATTGACCAGCATTCCCAATGGAAATAGATCTCGATCCAAAGCAAAGGGAGGGATCGGTGAGAATCAGCTGCGTTATTCGAGGCCTTGTTCCGGCACTGGCACTTACTGCCAGCTCGCTTATATCGCCCGAAGCGCAAGCCAAGTCGGAGGCCTATGAAATCGGCTATGTAATGGCTGCCTATTTTTGGTGCCCGAATGCGTTAGCTTATTCCTCTATGCCGAACTTTTTCAAGTACCAAGGTACAAGCGAATATAACCGTGGCTATGCCGCTTTTAGAGCCGCGTTAAAAGGCCCCCGTCCTAGCAAAGTCTGTTTCGACACAGCCCGTGCAAGTGGGTGGTTTACCGTGCGCTGATGCAATTCCGGCCCGAAAACCGTTTCACACCCTCCGAACTGCTCCAGCCACGCGACCTAGCCCGCCTCTGGGACCCGCTGACCTAGTTGCAAATGTCGAAGACTGTTTGGTGGAGCCAATCGGGATCGAACCGACGACCTCTTGAATGCCATTCAAGCGCTCTCCCAACTGAGCTATGGCCCCACTTCCGGCAGTCAGCCGGCGCCGTTTCCGGCGAAGAGATCAGCGCGGGTTGGAACACCGCGCCGTTAGTGCAGGCGGCTTCTAACCCCGCCCTTCGTCAATATCAAGCCTTCAATACCGGCTTTTTGTTCACAGGCCGAGAAAGCCTGCAAACGCTTGTGCCTCGGGTCGATCAGACCTCATCGTCGTCGTCGCCGACGCCGATCATGTCGGCAACGTCGTCGTCTTCTTCCTCTTCGTCGGCAAGGAAAGTGTCATCCTCGTCGTCGCCGAGGTCGACTTCCTCGTCATCGCCGAGATCCGGCAAGTCGTCACCCTTGACGTCCTCGTCGGCCTCTTCGAGCGAGACGACCTCAACGCCTTCCTCTTCCTCGGCGTCCACTTCCTTCTCGGCCACTTCCTCTTCCTCCTCGAGGGCGGCAATCTTGCCTTCCTCGAAATAGGAACGCGGATAGGTCTTGCCGGTGTAGGGCGAGACGATCGGGTCCTTGTTCAGGTCGTAGAATTTTCGACCCGTCTCAGGGTCGATACGCTTTGTGCCAAGTTCGTTTTTTGCCACGGCAAGCCTCGTCAATAAAAGAGTGGTCCCCTTAACCACAGTTTGCAGCGCTGTCAAAGCGAAAAGCCGGCGTCACAAAACCCAAGTCCTGAAAGGCCTCGCGGCAAGTGACGACCATAGGGGATGACCATTTCGACCCGCCGTGATACGAGACCGCCGCAACAAATGAAAAGCGCCGGCCCGCCGGCATCCGTCCAAGGAAATTCCATGTCTCACGCCGCCGCTGCCAAGCCGGCCACCGCTCGCAAATCGTCAGCCCTTTCCGGCACGGCACGCGTGCCGGGCGACAAGTCGATCTCACACCGCTCGATGATGTTCGGCGGACTGGCCTCCGGCGAAACCCGCGTCACCGGCCTGCTCGAAGGCGAGGACGTGATGCGCACGGCTGCCGCCATGAAGGCGATGGGCGCGCAGATCGAGAAGCACGGCGCCGAGTGGGTGATCCGCGGCACCGGGAACGGCGCACTCTTGCAGCCGGAAGGCCCGCTCGATTTCGGCAATGCCGGCACCGGCTCGCGGCTGACCATGGGGCTCGTCGGCACCTATGACATGGAAACCACCTTCATCGGCGACGCCTCGCTGTCCGGCCGGCCGATGGGCCGCGTGCTCGAGCCGCTGCGCCAGATGGGCGTGCAGGTGCTGAAGGCGACGCCCGGCGACCGCATGCCGATCACCCTGCATGGCCCCAAGCATGCCGCCCCGATCACCTACCGCGTGCCGATGGCCTCGGCGCAGGTGAAATCGGCGGTGCTGCTTGCCGGCCTCAACACGCCGGGCATCACCACCGTCATCGAACCGGTGATGACGCGCGACCACACCGAAAAGATGCTGAAAGGCTTCGGCGCCAATTTGTCGGTCGAGACCGACGAGCGTGGCGTGCGCCACATCTTCATCGAAGGCCAGGGCAAGCTGACCGGCCAGACGATCGCCGTGCCCGGCGACCCGTCCTCGGCGGGCTTCCCGCTGGTCGCAGCGCTGATCGTGCCGGGTTCCGACATTGTCATCGAAAACGTGCTGATGAACCCGACCCGCACCGGACTTTTGCTGACGCTGCAGGAAATGGGCGGCCAGATCGACATCTTGAACCCGCGCAATGCCGGCGGCGAGGATGTCGCCGATCTGCGCGTGCGCTATTCCGAGCTCAAGGGCGTCACCGTGCCGCCGGAGCGGGCACCGTCGATGATCGACGAGTACCCGGTGCTGGCTGTTGCCGCGAGCTTCGCCGAGGGCGAGACGCTGATGCAGGGGCTGGAAGAACTGCGCGTGAAAGAATCCGACCGGCTGTCGGCCGTTGCCAGCGGGCTGAAGCTCAACGGCGTCGATTGCACCGAGGGCGAAGCGTCGCTTGCCGTGCGCGGCAAGCCCGGCGGCAAGGGGCTAGGCGGGCATCCGAACGGCCAGGACACGACCGTGCAGACCCATCTCGACCATCGCATTGCCATGAGTTTTCTGGTCATGGGGCTGGCGACGGAAAAGCCGGTGACTATCGACGACGCCGCCATGATCGCGACGAGCTTTCCGGAGTTCATGGGGTTGATGACGGGGCTGGGCGCGGAGATCGAGTGAGATACGTTTACGTTCATTGGAAACATGACATACCCGAGGAGCCGTCCCATCTCTGGTATGAAGTCGCCGATGGCAATTTTCAGAACCGGACCATAGAGTTTTATGCCGATGGCTCCGTGGGCTTTGCCATTCGCGGCGCCGCCTCCGACGGGTCGAAGGATATCGAAGTCGGGGGAACCAGAAATTCCGTAGAAGGCTTTCCTGATCGCGAAGAGATCAATTCGGATAGTTAGTTCGAGGCCTTGGAGGTCACGGCGGTTGACTTCGAGCGCCGGTGGAGTGAGGCACTTGCATCGAGGTTTCGAATGACCCCAACCTTCACCATCGCCATCGACGGCCCCGCCGGTGCCGGAAAGGGCACGCTGGCCCGGCGGCTTGCCGACCATTACCGGCTGAACCTGCTCGACACCGGCCTCACCTACCGGGCGGTCGCCTATGCGCTCATCCAGCACGCGCTGCCGCTCGACAATGTCTCGGCGGCCGAGACCGCCGCGCGCCAGGTCGATCTGGCAAGGCTCGACCGCGCGGTGCTGTCGGCACATGCCGTCGGCGAGGCCGCCTCGAAGGTTGCGGTTTACCCGACCGTGCGGCGCATCCTGGTCGAAAAGCAGCGCGACTTCGCCAAGACGCCGCCGGGCGCGGTGCTGGACGGGCGCGACATCGGCACTGTCGTCTGCCCCGATGCCGACATCAAACTCTATGTGACGGCGAGCGCGGAGGTACGGGCAAGGCGCCGGCTGGCCGAGATCGAAAGCATCGGCGGCACCGCCAACTTTGCTGAAATCCTCGCCGATATCGCGCGCCGGGACGAGCGCGACATGGGCCGCGCCGACTCACCGCTGAAGCCGGCCGCCGACGCGCACTTGCTTGATACCAGCGAAATGGCTATAGAAGCCGCGTTTCTAGCGGCCATGGCGATCATCGACGACGCGCTGGCCAGGAGAAACAAGGCCTGATCCGGGTTTTCTCCCGTGTTTCCGTTGCCGGAAGCGCAGAAAATACCCATATCGGGCACGAACCAGCCTGCCAGCATTCTTCATGCGCCGGAATTGCCGCTTAGAAAGCGGCCCAGGGCTTTTTAAAGCCCGGAACGCCGGCAGGCCAACGCAACGCTAACCCACGGCGCCCGTCCCGCTCAGAGATGCGGGGCACTCCAGGAGAAAATATGTCAGCTGCAAATCCCACTCGCGATGATTTCGCGAGCCTGCTCGAAGAATCTTTTACCGCCGGCCATTCCGGCGAAGGTCAGGTCGTCAAGGGCATCATCACCGCCATTGAAAAAGACATGGCCATCATCGACGTCGGCCTCAAGGTCGAAGGCCGCGTGCCGCTGAAGGAATTCGGCGTCAAGGGCAAGGACACCACCCTCAAGGTCGGTGACACCGTCGAAGTCTATGTCGAGCGCATCGAGAACGCGCTTGGCGAAGCGATGCTTTCCCGTGAAAAGGCCCGCCGCGAAGAGAGCTGGGTCCGTCTCGAAGAGAAGTTCACCAAGGGTGAGCGCGTCGAAGGCGTCATCTTCAACCAGGTCAAGGGCGGCTTCACCGTCGACCTCGACGGCGCCGTGGCCTTCCTGCCGCGCAGCCAGGTCGATATCCGCCCGATCCGCGACGTCTCCCCGCTGATGCACAACCCGCAGCCCTTCGAGATCCTCAAGATGGATCGCCGTCGCGGCAACATCGTGGTGTCGCGCCGCACCGTGCTCGAGGAGAGCCGCGCCGAACAGCGTTCGGAAATCGTGCAGAATCTCGAAGAAGGCCAGGTTGTCGAAGGCGTCGTCAAGAACATCACCGATTACGGTGCGTTCGTCGACCTCGGCGGCATCGACGGCCTGCTGCATGTCACCGACATGGCCTGGCGCCGCGTCAACCATCCGACCGAAATCCTCAACATCGGTCAGACGGTCAAGGTGCAGATCATCCGCATCAACCAGGAAACCCACCGTATCTCGCTCGGCATGAAGCAGCTCGAGAGCGATCCGTGGTCGGAGATCGGCACCAAGTTCCCGATCGGCAAGAAGATCAAGGGTACCGTCACCAACATCACCGACTACGGCGCGTTCGTCGAGCTGGAGCCGGGCATCGAAGGCCTTATCCACGTTTCGGAAATGTCGTGGACCAAGAAGAACGTGCATCCCGGCAAGATCCTGTCGACGACGCAGGAAGTCGACGTTGTCGTGCTCGAGGTCGATCCGGCCAAGCGCCGCATCTCGCTCGGCCTCAAGCAGACGCTTGAGAATCCATGGGAAGCGTTCGCGCGCAGCCATCCGGTCGGCAGCCAGGTCGAGGGCGAGGTCAAGAACAAGACCGAGTTCGGCCTGTTCATCGGCCTCGAAGGCGACGTGGACGGCATGGTGCACCTCTCCGACCTCGACTGGACCCGTCCGGGCGAGCAGGTCATCGAAGAGTACAATCGCGGCGACATGGTCAAGGCGCAGGTGCTCGACGTCGACATCGAGAAGGAGCGCATCTCGCTCGGCATCAAACAGCTGGCCAAGGATACGGTCGGCGAAGCAGCCAACAGCGGCGAACTGCGCAAGAACGCCGTCGTCACCTGTGAAGTCATCGGCGTTAAGGATGGTGGTCTGGAAGTGCGGCTGGTCGACAGCGGCATCGAGACCTTCATCAAGCGCTCCGACCTCAGCCGTGACCGCGACGAGCAGCGCCCCGAGCGCTTCACCGTCGGCCAAAAGGTCGATGCCCGCGTCATCGCCTTCGACAAGAAGACCCGCAAGCTGCAGGTCTCGATCAAGGCGCTGGAAATCGCCGAAGAGAAGGAAGCCGTCGCTCAGTACGGCTCGACCGACTCCGGCGCTTCGCTGGGCGATATCCTGGGTGCCGCGCTGAAGAAGCAGGGCAGCTAAGTCCTTCGCAAGCTCTAAACAAAACCCCGCCGGAGCGATCCGGCGGGGTTTTTCTTTGGCTAGAGCAGTTTACCGTTTCACGGAAAACCGCGAACTGCTCTAACTGTTTGTTTTGACACAATTCCGGACGGAAAACCGTTTCACACTTTTCCCGGAATTGCCCTAGTTCTGAAACTGAAGAATTGCGCCTATGACTCAGGCCCGGCCGTAGAGCGGCACCAGCGTTCCGCTCACCGCCTGGTTGGCGGGCGAGGCGAGATAGGCGATGGCCTCGGCCGCCGCTTCGAGGCTGACCCATTTGGTGAAATCGGCATCCGGCATGTCGGCGCGGTTTGCCGGGGTGTCGAGCGTCGACGGGGCCACGGCATTGACCAGGATGCCCTTGGCCTTGAGCTCTTCGGCCATCGCCACCGTCATGGCCGCCACCGCCGCCTTGCTGGCCGTGTAGGCGACCATGCCGGCGCCGCGCCTGGGGTCGAGCCCGGCGCGCGCGGTGACATTGACGATGCGGCCTGATGTGCCCGACGCCAGCATCGAGCGGATCGCCGCGCGGCTGCACAGGAAGGTGGTGCGGGCATTGGTATCCATCATCTCGGCGAAGGATGCCGATTCGATCTTTTCCACCGGCGCCATGGCAAAACCGCCGGCGAGATGGATCGATCCCCACAAGGCGGGAACCTGAGCATAGAAGCCTTCAACCTTGGCGGAGTCCGACAGGTCGACATTGTGCGCCAGCTTGACGTTCTCATGCGCGGTGAAAGGAAAATGCTGGGGTGCCGCGGCGTGCGCGTTCGGCACGTGGCAGATCGCGCCCTGTTCCAGCAGCCGGCCAACCACCGCACCGCCGAGCGCGCCGGTTCCACCGGTCACAACGATATGCCTGCCTTGAAGTATTTCCGTCATCCTGGACCGCTCCTGTCGTATTTTTATGATTTTGTCGCTTGTTGCGCCGCGCCGACGCGAAGCGTCGCGCCTTTCGGGCGATCACTCAACTGATATCTCGACATGGCAGCCGTCACGTCTTTGCATGCGTCGGGACGCATATAGTGGCAATGCCGCCAGCCATGCGCTGTTGCGGTACAACAGCCGAGCCGGCAAAAGGTCCGATGCGGTTGGAAAATCAACGCCGGCCTGAAGGCTTCAATCGACCGTGATTTCGATGACGCAGGGCAATCCGGTTGCCCGGGCGCGCTTCAGCGCCTGTGGCAAGGCGCCGATATCGGCCAGCCGTTCAGCGCCAATGCCATAGGCTTCGGCCAGCTTGCAGAAATCCGGCGGCGCCGGCGAGACCCCGACAGGTTCGACGCCGACATCGAGCATCGAGGTTTCGATCTCGCGATAGCCCCTGTTGTTCCAGACCACGAAAATGACCGGTGCGTCGGAATCAAGTGCGACACCCAGTTCCGGCAATGTGAACTGGAAGCCGCCGTCGCCGGTCAGGCAGACGACCGGCACGTCGGGCATGGCAAGGGCGGCGCCGATCGCCGCCGGCGGGCCATAGCCAAGCGCACCGAAGCCGGTGGCGGCGTTGAACCAGCCGGCCGGCCGGTCGTGATCGTAGTAGAGGTTGGCGGCGTAGATCGGCTGCGTCGAGTCGCCGACGATGATCGCGCCCGGCAGCGTGTCGCGGATCATTTCCACGGCATGCACCTGTGCCAGATAGGCCGGGCTCAGCTCGGCGACCGCCGCCTTGCGTGCTGCAGCGGCGCGCGCCTCGCCGTCTGGCGCGGCCACATGAGCGGAGCCGATGGCGGCGAGCAGGGATTCGATTGCCTCGGCGCAGTCGGCCTGGATGCCAACGGTCACCGGGCGGCGCACGATCTGGTCGGCGCCGATGTCGATGCGGATCAGGTTGGAAGGCAGCACAAAGCCACCGTCGCCATAGCCGTCATAGTCGGTCGGGCCGAATTCGGTGCCGGCGGCAATCACCAGATCGGCCTCGGCCATCAGCGCGCGAACCGCCTTCAGGCTGGGACTTGCCGGCACGCAGAGCGGGTGGCGGTGCAGCAGGCCGCGCGCATTGGTGGTCTCGACGACCGGCGCGCCCAATCTCTCGGCCAGGCGCCGCAAGGACGATTCGGCACGCTTAGCTCCGCCGCCGGCCAGGATCAGCGGCCGGAGGGCAGTGGCGATGAGTTTGGCGGCGCCGGCAATTGCCGCGCCGTCCGGCGCCGGCGGTGCCGCATTGTTCAGCAGCGCAACGATGCCATCAGCCGGCTTGACCATGACATCGGTCGGGATCTCGATATGCATCGGGCCGGGCCGCGAGGATGAAAACAAGGCGAAGGCCTGTGCCAATGCGCCAGGCAATTCGCTGGCCTCGGTGACGCGCTGCGACAACAGCGCCACCTTCTCCATCATGCCGCGCTGATCCGGCAGCTCGTGCAGGAAGCCCAGCCCCTTGCCCAGCGTCGGCATGGCGTTGACGCCCGATATCACCAGCATCGGCACCGAATCGGCGCGCGCCTGGCCCATGGCGGTGATGGTGTTGGTCAGCCCCGGCCCGGTGATGACGAAGGCGACGCCGGGCTTGCCGCTGGCGCGGGCATAACCGTCGGCCATGAAGCCGGCGCCCTGTTCGTGGCGCGGCGTAACATGGCGGATTTTCGAGCGCGCCAGACCACGGTAAAGCTCGACAGTGTGCACGCCCGGAATGCCGAAGACGGTGTCGACGCCATGGGCTTCGAGCAGCGTGATGAGGGCTTCGCCGATGGTTGGCCCAAGTGTTGTCACAGTGGTCATTGGCGCAGCACCGGGCGTGTCAGGCAGGTCGGGCCGCCCTCGCAGGCGATACACAACGCGTCGGCCTCGAAGGTGGCGACCGTGCAGCCGGCCGCCTCCATTGCAGCCGCAGTCTTGGGAAAGCCAGCGACGGCAATCACCTGATAGGGCGCGGTCGGCAGTACGTTGAGGCTCAGTCCGTTGGAGGCAGCGAATTCCTCAGCATCGCCCTCGACCAGCTTGATCCCGCGCGCACGCAGCAGCTGGTAGAAGGCGGCGGGCAGCAGCGGCGAATAGACCAAAGCCAGATCGTCGGCGAGCGGGCTGATCACCGACATCAGGTGCAGGCAGGCTTCCTCGCCATGCCAGAGCGGCAGGTCGAAGCCATAGACCTGTATGCCCTTGGGCGAGAGGAGGTTGGCGAGCTGCTGTATGCCGTCCTGGTTGGTGCGCACGCCACGGCCCACAGCAAGGGTGTTTGCATCGACCCAGACGCAGTCTCCGCCTTCGACCTGGCCGGGATGCTCGATACGGCCAAGGATCGGAATGCCGGTGCGCTTGTACGCGGCCTCGTGCAGGCCAGGCTCGGGCCGGCGCAACGCCTTGCCCATGGACAGGATGATGGCGCCGTGATCGGTCATAAGCGACGGGTCGTGGGTGAAGACCGAATCGGCCAACCCGTCATCGGCATCCGTCAGCCATTCGATCTCGGCACCAGAAGCCGCGACCAGCTTCGTCAGCTGCTCATGCTGGGCGTCGGCTTTTTGCGGGTCGAAGCCCGGACCATAGTGCCATTCCTCCGCCTTGGCATGACGCATGGCGCTGGCGGCGGAGCGCATCAGCACCCGCCGCAGCGGCCCGGCCATCGACTGCGACCCGTAAGCTTTGCCCACTAAATTCTCCCGAAAAGCCGTCCCCTGCCAATAGCCACTCAGCAAGCCGTGATCAATGGTCCAAAAAAGCACGGTTGACGGAGGCAAGTGGAACGGTCCATCTTGAGAATGGGAACTCTGTCCAGTGACGGTTAATGGGTAAAACAATCCAGCAGCGATGGGCTCGACCGCTCCGCGGAGCGTCGAAGGGATGATGGCGCACGGCGCCGCACCCGTCCAGAAACACACGGCGCAGGACGGCGCCGCCGAAGCCATCCATGTCGAAAACCTGCACAAGAAGTTCGGCCAACTGCATGTGCTGAAGGGCGTGTCGCTGTCGGCGCGCGACGGCGAGGTGATCGCCATCATCGGCGGCTCGGGCTCGGGCAAATCGACGCTGCTGCGCTGCATCAACTGCCTGGAAAACCCGACCAGCGGCATTATCCGCGTCAACGGCGAAGAGATCAAGCTGAAGGCCGATAGCCACGGCCACACCATTCCCGCCGACCGCAGGCAAATCGAGCGCATCCGCTCCAAGCTCGGCATGGTGTTCCAGAATTTCAACCTCTGGAGCCATATGACGCTGATCGAAAACGTCATCGAGGTTCCGGTGCATGTGCTTGGCGTCAAGCGCGAGGTGGCGATCAGCGAAGCCGAAAAGCTGCTGCTGCGCGTCGGGCTTGCCGAAAAGCGCGACGTCTATCCCGCCTATCTGTCGGGCGGCCAGCAGCAGCGCGCCGCGATCGCACGCGCCTTGGCCATCAATCCGCGCGTCATGCTGTTCGACGAGCCGACCTCGGCGCTCGACCCGGAACTGGTCGGCGAGGTGCTGAAGGTGATCGGTGATCTGGCGCGCGAGGGCCGCACCATGGTGCTGGTCACCCATGAAATGAAGTTCGCCCGCGAGGTCGCGACCCACGTCGTCTATCTCTATAACGGGCTGGTCGAGGAAGAGGGCCCGCCGGAGCAGATCTTCGGCGCGCCGAAATCCGAAAGGCTGAAGCAGTTCATCCGCAACATCGGCTAGGGACAGGCCGGGACGGAAGAGAACCGGGAACCAACAACAAACTGGGAGTCGTGAAATGAAGACTGTTCTGAAGACATTCGCCGCAGCGCTGCTGCTCGGCGTCGCCGCCATGGGCGTGGCCAAGGCCGATCCGGTCAAGATCGGCGTCGCGGCCGAACCCTATCCGCCCTTCACCTCGCCGGACGCGTCGGGCAAATGGGTCGGCTGGGAAATCGAGTTCATCGATGCCATGTGCGCCGAGGAGAAACTCGACTGCGTCATCACGCCTGTTGCCTGGGACGGCATCATCCCGGCGCTGACCACCAAGAAGATCGACCTCATCGTCTCGTCGATGTCGATCACTGCCGAACGCGAGAAGACGATCGACTTCTCGGACAAATATTACAACACGCCGACGGCGATCATCGGACCGAAGGACCAGAAATTCGGCCCCGGGCCCGACGACCTCAAGGGCAAGGTCATCGGCGTCCAGGTGTCGACCGTGCACGCCGTCTACGCCAAGAAGCACTTCGGCGCCACGGCTTCCGAGATCAAGGAATACCAGACCCAGGACGAAGCCAACAACGATCTTGCCGCCGGCCGCCTCGACGCGGTGCAGGCCGACTCCATCGCGCTTGGCGAATTCCTCAAGTCCGACCAGGGCAAGGCCTGCTGCGACCTGAAGGGCATGGTGGCTCCGGACGACGAGGTGCTTGGACCGGGTGTCGGCGCCGGCGTGCGCAAGGAAGACACCGACCTGAAGGCAAAGATCAACGCCGGCATCAAGGCCATCCGGTCCAACGGCAAATATGACGAGATCTCGAAGAAATACTTCGATTTCGACATTTACGGCGGCGGCGGCGCGCAGTCGAACTGATCGGCAAGCCTTGGCTTGTGACCGCGCGGCGCATCATGCGCCGTGCGGTTTCGCCTGAACCTTTCCACGCACATTTTCGCTGACGAAAATGGCCAGCGGCTGACGCCAGCAATCCGGGGGCAAAGCTGATCGACGCATTCCTTTCGGCCTCGGCGGCCGGCATCATCGACCTTCTCTCGCCCTATCCGCCGGGTTGGGGCGGAACGCTGCTGCTCGGGCTGCTCCACTCGATCGAAATTGCGCTCGGCGCGACCTGCCTTGGTCTCCTGATCGGTACCGGCGGCGCCTATGGCAAGCTCTATGGCGGCCCGGTGGTGCGCGATCTGCTGGCCGTCTACACAACCATCGTGCGCGCCGTCCCCGAACTGGTCCTGATCCTGCTGCTCTATTATGCCGGAACCGACCTGATCAACCAGGCGCTGGCGGCAATGGGCTATCCGCGTATCGACATCAGCGGCCTTGCCGCCGGCATTGCCGTGCTCGGTTTCGTCCAGGGCGCCTATTCGACAGAAGTCATACGCGGCGCGATCCTGGCCATCCCGCAGGGCCAGATCGAAGCCGCCCGTGCCTATGGCATGTCCCCCGGCCTGATGCTGCGGCGCATAACTCTGCCGGCCATGCTGCCGTTTGCCATACCGGGCCTTGCCAATCTCTGGCTGATCGCCACCAAGGACACCGCCCTGCTGGCAGTCGTCGGTTTCTATGAACTGGCGCTGGCAACACGGCAGGCCGCGGGTGTGACCAAAGCCTATTTCACCTTCTTCTTCGCCGCGGGTGTGCTGTACCTGCTGCTTTCGCTGCTTTCCAACTTCCTCATCGGCCGTGTCGAGGCCTGGTCGCGGCGCGGCATGCCTTCGCTCAAGGAAGCGCGCTGATGGCCAACGAGGCAGCCATCATCAACGTTGTCGCGCGAACGTCGCTGTGGCTGCAGCCGCACCGCATCGTGCTGATCCTGATCGCGCTAGGGCTGTTTCTGGGCGCCATATTCTTCATGCGTTGGGACTGGCTGCCGCAATATTACGAGATGGGTCTGCTCGGCATCTGGCGCTCACTATGGATCCTGGCCGTCACCTGCGTGCTGGGCTTCCTGCTCGCCGTGCCCTTGGGGTTGGCGCAGGCGACCGGCTCGTTCTGGTTCGCAGCACCCGCCAAGGTCTTCTGTACCGTCATCCGGGGAACACCCCTGCTGATCCAGTTGTGGCTGCTTTACTACGGCCTGGGCTCCTTGTTTCCGCAATATCCGTGGATACGCGAGTCCTGGATGTGGCCGTATCTCAGGCAAGCCTGGCCTTATGGCGTGCTGGCACTCACTCTGTCCTTCGCCGGTTACGAGGGCGAGGTGATGCGCGGCGCCTTTGCCGGCGTGCCAAAAGGGCAACTCGAGGCCGCGCGCGCGTTCGGCATGAGCCGCTGGAAGGCATTCCGGCGCATCTGGCTGCCGCAAGCCATCTACCGGGCGCTGCCGACACTGACCGGCGAAACCGTCTTGCAGCTGAAGTCGACGCCGCTGGTGGCGACCATCAGTGTCATCGACATCTTCGCCGTCTCGTCCAAGGTGCGGCAGGACACCTACCTCACATACGAACCCTTGCTGCTGCTGGCGCTGATCTACATGACGATCACCGGCATCCTGGTCTTCGCCTTCAGCAGGATCGAGGCGCGGATCCCGAACAAGATCGGCTAGGGCCTGGAATTGCCCTGGAGCCGCTAAGCCCGTACCGTGGACTTGCAACAGCGGACGTGTCCGCCGTTTTTCTTGCAGTCGCGGACGATTTTCAACACAAACGCCGCCTCATGTGCTGTTAGACCCAACCAACCAATTACAGCAATCGCAGGACGGCCATGATGCAACTCAGTCTCGACCAGGCAAAAGGACTTTGCCGGATGGCGGCACTCGGCGCCGGCGCCAATGAGGAAGCGGCGCAATCGCTGACCGCCTCGATCATAGCAGCCGAGGCGGAAGGGCTTTCGACCGTCGGGCTGTCGCATTTCATCGATTATCTCGAAGCGCTGGATGCCGGGCGCATCGACGGCAATGCCGATCCGGTGATCACAAGGCCGGCGCTGGCCGTCTATCTCTCCGACGCACGCGGCGGCCTGGCACATACCGGCTTCGACCGGACGATCGACGACCTTGCCAAGGCGGCAAAGCTGTTCGGCGTCGCCATCTTCTCGCAGAAGAATGCCTATACGTGCGGCGCGCTCGGCTATTTCACCGGCAGGCTGGCGGCACAGGGGCTGGTGTCGTTCGCCGCGACCAACGGTCCGGCCGTGCTGGCTGGCTCGGGCTCGGTCAAGCCGGTTTATTGCACCAACCCGATGTCGTTTGCCGCGCCTGCCGCCGACGGCGCGCCGCTGGTCATCGATCAGTCGTCGAGTGCCACCGCCTTCGTCAACATCCGCAAGGCGGCCGAGGACGGCAAGAAAATCCCCGAAGGCTGGGCGCTGGACGCCAGCGGCAACCCGACCACCGATCCGGCGGCCGCCATGAAGGGCGCCATGCTTGCCTTCGGCGGCCAGCGCGGCGCCAACATCGCACTGATGGTCGAAGTGCTGGCGGCCGGCCTGTCGGGTGCCAAATGGTCGCTCGACGCGCCCTGGTTCAGCGGCGGCCCCGACAGCCCCGGAACCGGCCTGTTCGTGCTTGCCGTCGAGCCCAAGCTGCTCGATCCGGATTTCGAACAGCGGATGAAGGACCAGCTCGATCGCCTGCGCCGCCGCTACGGCGTGCACGTGCCGGGCCGGGCTCGGGCCGAAGCCGCCGAGAAGGCGCAGGCACGCGGCATCACCGCGCCCAAGGCGGTGGTGCAGCGTATTTCCGAATTTGCCGAGCGCTATTCGGCCTGAATTCCAGCGAACGGACACCCGGGCGGTGCTGTGCCTTTGCGACAGTGCCGTTCACCGGCCAGTCCGCGGATATTCGAGCTGCATGGCCACGAAATCGGTGGTGCGCGCGCCATAGCGAGCTGAAATATCTTGAAGAGCCTGGTCCAGCGCCTTCGCCGGCCGCGGGTCGACCATGACCGGCACCAGCCGCTGCGCCGGCCAGTCGGTGGCGATCTGATCAGGCAAGATACGGAGCCCGTCGCCGCTGACGACTGAGCCTTCCCTGCCCGCGAATGTGACCGCACCGGAGCGATAGGTCCGTGACCAGGCGTCAGCGACCAGTGCCAGCGACACTTCATCCATGCCTGGTGTCAGCCGGATACCGAGCTGTTCGTGATCCAGGAAAGCGAGCGTGTTGCCGATCGCCGTCAGTGCGAAGGAGCGGGTGAACTTGAAGGCGCTGCTGTCATGTCGCGCATCCCATTGTGCCAGGCCCAGATCACGACTGACGGCTTCGGCCTTGTCCCGGCCGGCAATAGCCTCGATCAGGGTCAGCATCATCGGCATCGAGGCGGTGATCCCGGTGGTCGTTGCAACACTCCGATCGACGACGAAGCGGCGGTCGGCGACATAGCGGATCGTCGGATGTTTTTCACTGAGCTCGCTGAGGGAATACCAATGTGTCGTCGCCCGCTTGCGGTCAAGCAGCCCGCTGGCGCCGACCACCTTGGCACCGGCGCAGATGCCGATCACCGTAGCGCCCTTGGTCGCCTGGCTTCTGATCCATTTCAGCACGCCGGCGTCATCGTCGCGCATCATGGCCGGAACGATGACGTAGTCGGCGCCGTCGGGGTGCACGGCGTCGAACGCTGCCGTCGTCGCATCGGGCTCAACCTGCAAAGCCGGATGCAATTTCATCGGTCCAGGCTGCGTTGCGAGCGCTACGACATCGGCGACATCGGCGCGCCGCAAGATGCCGTAAGGCATGAGATAATCGGTGGTTTCGGTGCCGTCATTAATGCCGATGATCGCGATCAAGGGGCGCTGGCGCTTCGGCGGCTTCAATGCCGCGAGCGTTGCCTCAGCCTCCTTGGCATCGATTGCCGGCTGAGCGGCGACCAGGGCTCCCGCCGGCAGCGACAGCAGCCATGCGCCACCCACCGCGAGGAGGATCAGCACGACGCTCAGACCACTCCACAGCGTGATACGCAAATTCATGGCTCAGTCCTCCAGATTAAGGCGCTTGACCATCAACCTAGCTCCACTAAGACTTGTCTGAAATGACATATATCGGGCAAAAACGGTCATGAGCCGTAAGGTCGGAATCATCATTCACCCCGGCTTCCAATTGTTGGATGCGGCTGGCCCGGCGGCGGTCTTTGAGCTGGCGGAACATTTCAGCCCCGGAAGCTACACGCTCGAAATGCTGGCGCCCGGTGGCGGCGAGATCGAGAGTTCGTCCGGTATGCGGCTTACAGCCCGGTCCTTGTCGATGGATGAGCAGCTGGACACGGCAATCATCTCCGGCGGCGAAATCATTCGCTCGATGGCTGCGGCGCAGGAGATCGTCACCTGGCTCCAGCGTGCGGGCGTGCCGCGAACGGCGAGCGTGTGCACAGGCGCGTATCTGCTGGCAGAGGCGGGACTTCTCGATGGTAGGCGAGCCACAACCCATTGGTGGAGCACGCACGACTTCGCGCGCCGCTATCCGAAGGTGAAAGTCGATGCGGAGCGCATCTTCATCAGGGACGGCAGCACTTGGACCTCGGCTGGAATTTCGGCCGGCATCGACCTGGTGCTGGCACTCATCGAAGATGATCTTGGTCCGACCGTAGCGCGTCGGGTTGCACAGCAGCTTGTCGTTCATCAACGCCGCCCGGGAGGCCAGTCGCAATTCTCCGCGCTTGTCGAACTCGGCGGACGGACCGGCCGCTTTGTCGAGCTGATCGAATGGATGCGCACCGCACTGGCGCAACCATTGACCGTGGAGCGCCTTGCCGATCGCGCCGCCATGAGCCCGCGGCATTTTGCGCGCGCCTTCCTGGCAGAGACCGGCACCACGCCGGCCAAGGCCGTTGAACGGCTTCGCCTGGAGACCGCGCGGATTGCGGTGGAGACCGGCAACGCGTCGCTAGATCGCATCGCGGAGGACAGCGGCTTCGGTGACGCCGGGCGCATGCGCCGGGCTTTCCTGAGAAGCTTCGGCCAGCCACCGCAGGCACTCAGACGCACGGGTGCCGTTTCCCGCTACGATGGCCGGTGAGTTCGTCCAACGCAATCACCTCGATCCAGCATCCAGCACCAATGGTCCAACGATGCGATTTTTTTCGCGCCTCGGTGAACCTTCCCGCGCGTCACGACGACGAATAGCTGTCCGGGTCGGGTTTGCCCGGTCGGTGTCTTCTGTCGGATGCGTCCAGGGCTGGGGCGGGCGTCTCACGCCACGCTGATACCGTCTCAGGTCAGGCCGCCTCGTTGGACCCTGGTTTCGACATGATCTTCACCCGGAAAACCCCGCTTCGGCGGGGTTTTCTGCGTTTCGTCCCGCGCATACGATAAACATGATTATGATAGTTAACTTTTGTTAACTTGACTTGATGGGAACCATCGGGCGTTTGCAGGAATGTTCACACAAACAGGAGCTACGATGTCCGTAACCACCGACGCTTCCCGCGGCAGACTGATCATTCCGGCGCTTGGCCGCCTGTATTCGTCGCTGCACGATGCCGGCGAAACTGTGCTGCGCGTCGTCGCCGGCGCGTTGCTCACCGTCCATGGCTCGCAGAAGATCACCAATCCTTTCGGCGCCGCCGAAATGGTCGAAGGCCTCGGCTTCTATCCCGGCGCCTTCTGGTCGCTGCTGCTGGCCTGCACTGAGTTTTTCGGCGGCATCCTGATCGCCATCGGGTTTTTGACGCGCCCGGCCGCTTTTGCCGGCCTGTTCGTGCTGCTGGTGACGGTCTGGTTCCATTGGGTGACGATGGGCCAGGGCTTTTCGGGCGCTGAAAAGTCGCTTTTGTGGGCGGCGATCCTGCTCTTCTTCGTCATTCGCGGCGGCAACCGGCACTCGGTCGACGCCCGCATCGGCAAGGCATTCTAACAAGCTTTCGAGAGGGGTGGCAGCGACGACGCGTCACCCTTTGCCTTTGGCGCAAAACCGACTATGAAACGGCTTCAGCCAAGCCATCTGGAACGTGCGCCGGAGCCAGCCATGACCGAAATCTTGCAGACCCCAAAGCTCGTCGTCGTCTTTGGCGGGTCAGGCTTTGTCGGCCGTCATGTCGTGCGCGCGCTGGCCAAGCGCGGCTACCGCATCCGGGTCGCCTGCCGGCGGCCCGATCTTGCCGGCCATTTGCAGCCGCTCGGCAATGTCGGCCAGATCCAGCCGGTGCAGGCCAATGTGCGCGTGCGCTGGTCGGTCGACCGGGCCGTGCAAGGCGCCGACCATGTCGTCAACCTCGTTGCCATCCTGCATGAGACCGGCCGGCAGAAATTCAACACCGTTCACGAATTCGGCGCCCGCGCTGTTGCCGAGGCCGCGCGTTCGGTCGGTGCCGGGCTCACCCATATTTCGGCACTAGGTGCCGATGCGGACTCCGAATCGGATTACGCCCGCACCAAGGCGCTTGGCGAGAAGGCCGTGCTGGAGACGATCGCCGACGCGGTGATCTTCCGGCCGTCGATCAATTTCGGACCCGAAGACGGCTTCTTCAACCGCTTCGCCAACATGGCGCGCTATTCGCCGGTGCTGCCGCTGATCGGCGGCGGCCAGACCAAGTTCCAGCCGGTCTATGTCGGCGACGTCGCCGAAGCGGTGGCGCGATCGGTCGACGGCAAGATCGGTGGCGGCCAGACCTACGAGCTTGGCGGCCCCAACGTGCTCACCTTCAAGGAGTGCATGGAGGAACTGCTCACTGTCATCGAGCGCAAGCGTCTGCTGGTGCCGGTGCCGTGGTGGGTGGCCAACATCCAGGCCTCGATCCTCGGCCTGTTGCCCAATCCGCTGCTGACCAAGGACCAGGTGATGCAGCTACGCGAGCACAACATCGTTTCGGAGGCCGCCACCAAGGCCAACCGGACGCTCGCCGGGCTGGGCATCCAGCCGCAATCGATCGCGACGATCCTGCCGAGCTACCTCTGGCGCTTCCGCGCCGCCGGCCAGTTCCAGCAGCGCAAGCCTGCGGCTTGATCCACTACAAACGCTCGAAGAGCACGCCTAGCGGGGCGTGACCTGCATCGGCAACCCGCCTTGCGGCTGTGTGGTCAGTTTCTGCACCGGCCAGGGTTTCGTTTCAGCGGTCGTATCGAAGCGGAAGCGCGACAACAGGATGGCGAGCGCGATGATCGCCTCCTGCATGGCGAAACTGGCGCCGATGCAGACGCGTGGACCCGCACCGAACGGCAGATACTGGAAGCGGTCGATCTTTTCACGGTTTCCCGGATGGAACCGTTCCGGCAGATAGGCATCCGGCCGGTCCCATAGCTTCCTGTGGCGATGGACGACCCAGGGCATGACCAGCACGGCGGCGTGCTTGGGGATATAAAGATCCTTCCACATCTCCGGTTCGATCGGCTCGCGGTTGATCGACGGCGCCGGCGGATAGAGCCGGAGCGCCTCGTCGAAAGCGGCGCGGGTCAATGGCATGGCGTCGAGCCACTTCGTCGGATCGGATTCGCGCGCCAGCACCTGGTCGATCTCCTGCTCGACCCGGTTGCGCTCCCATGGCGATTCGGCCAGGCAATAAAGCGTCCAGCCGAGTGCCCGCGCGGTGGTCTCATGGCCGGCGCCGATGAAGGTGATGATGTTGTCCTCGACTTCCGCGCGCGTCAGCCCGTCGGGACCTTCGGCCTTGAGCAGCAGCGTCAGGAAATCCTGCGGCACGCCATCGGGGTCACGCCTGACCTTCTCTTCGCGCATCTTGACCGTATCGGTCACGATCTTGCGGAAATAGGCCATGGTCTTGCGGCCGCGGATGCGGGTCAGCCGCGGCAGCCAGTCGGGCGCGCGCAACAGGTCGAGCGGGTCGACACGGCCCATGGTCTCGAACAAGCGGTCGATCTCATTGGCGAAACTGCCCGGCTCGCCCGCGATCTCGCCGGAGAACAGTGTCTCGGCGAGGATGTCATAGGTGAGCAATGTCATGTCATGGGCGATGTCGGATATGCCGCCCTCTTCGTAGCGGGTGACGAACTCCTTGGTGCGTTTCAGCATCGGCTGGGCGAAGCCGAAGATGTGGCGCGGCGTGAACACCGGCGCCATCGCCTTGCGCGACCGCTTCCACACCTCGCCCTCGGCGGTCAGCAGGCCGTCGCGCAGGATCGGCCGCAGGATCTTCTGGCGCACCGTCGCCATCTTGTAGTTCTTGGCGTTGTCGACCAGCACATGGCGGATGAGGCCGGGATCGTTGGCGACGATCAGGTGGCCACCAACGCCATTCGCAGAAATCCACGGCTCGTTATAGGTATGCTCACCCCATAGTTCGAGCGGATTGCGGTAGACGATGCGGATCATCTCCAGCGTCGAAGGCGGCGTCGTGCGCGGCTTCGGTGCGGGAGGAACAAAGGGGGCGGGCTGAATGTCCATGAAGTGCTCCGCTGTTGCATCAATGTAGTGGCTGGCACCCCGGACGTCCATGTGGCCGAACGGCAGACCGAACCACGACAGCAGAACACACGAAGACAGACCGTCTGTTCATCCGATCGTGACCGCTCCGCCAGGCGTCCTGCCTTGTCCGCCGGGACGCTCTGCCGTAGTGACAGTCACCAACAGATACCGCCTGACAAAGGAGCCGGCCTTGAAGCACCAGTTGAACATCATCATCGGCAGCACGCGGCCCGGCCGCGCCGGTCCGGTTTTTGCCGAGTGGCTGGAGATATTCGCGCGCGAGCATGGAAAATTCGAGCCGGTGCTGACCGACATCGCCGCGTTCCACCTGCCGGTTCTGGACGAGCCGCATCATCCAAGGCTTGGCAACTACCAGAACGACCACACCAAGGCCTGGTCGAAAGCGATCGACGCCGCCGACGCCTTCGTCTTCGTCGCACCGGAATACAACTATTTCGCTGCACCCGCGATCGTCAACGCGATCGACTATCTCGCACGCGAATGGAAGTACAAGCCGGCCGCCATTTTCAGCTATGGCGGTGTCTCCGGCGGCCTGCGCGCGGCGCAGGCACTGAAGCCGCTGCTGACCGCGGTGGGTGTCATGCCGATCTCGGAAGGCGTCGCGCTGCCGATGTACCAGAAACTGCTCGACGAGAACGGCGCCTTCAGCGCCAGCGAACAGGTGACCGGCGGCGCTAGGACCATGCTGGACGAGCTGTTGCGCTGGAGCCAGGCGTTGAAACCGATGCGCGCTGCCTGAAGGAGCCGGTTTTTAGCCGAGTCCCCGGCTTGCTCGTGCCATAAAGAGGTGGAATGGTCGACAAATGAACTGAGCGGGGGCGGTTCGACTTGCGCTTGCTGTTTGCCTTGCTGCTGATGATTGCGACCACCGCCACGGCGGCGGCGGAACGGCGCGTGGCATTGGTCATGGCGGAGGACGACTACCGGCTGGTGCGGCCACTCGCCAATCCCATCCATGACGGCGAGGCGATGGAAGCGGCGCTGAAGAAGCTTGGCTTCGAGGTTGTGCTCGAAACCAACCGGGATCTGCGGCGCATGCGGCGCGCGCTCGACGATTTTCGCGAAGATGCCAAGGGCGCCGACGTGGCGCTGGTCTATTTCTCCGGCCATGGCATCGAAATCTCAGGTGACAACCGGCTGCTGCCGGTCGATGCCGACGCCTCCTCACTTGGTGCGCTGGACAAGACCAGCCTGCCGCTGGAAGAGGTGCGCGCTGCGGTGGCCGCCACCGCCAAGGTCGGGCTGATCGTGCTCGACGCCTGCCGCAGCGATCCGTTCTCGGGGAGTGGTGGCCAAGGGCGCGGCGCGACGTCGCTGGCCAAGGCTGTCGCCGATAAGGTCAAGCCAGGCCTTGGCCGCATTGGGCGCGCGGAAAACATCCTGTTCGCTTTCTCGGCCGCACCTGGCGAGACGGCGGCTGACGGCACCGGCCAGAACTCGCCTTTCACGACGGCGCTGACCAAATATCTCGGAACCGACGGGCTGGAAATCCGCTCGGTTCTGACCTTGGTGCAGCAGGAGGTTTATGACCTCTCCCGCGGCAAGCAACTGCCCTATGTCGAGAGCGGCCTGCCGAAACTGTTCTTTGCCGCTGCCGCCAAGGAGCAATTGCCGGAGCGCGAACGGCTGTTGCTCGCCATGGCCGATGTGACGCCGGAAATGCGCGGCAAGGTCGAGCAGATCGCCAGCGACGCCGACATGCCACTGGCGCCGCTCTATGGCGCGTTGATCAGTTCCGACACCAGCCATCTTTCAGCAGATAGCCTGAATACAAGGCTGCGTGAGGCGGCGGAAGCCTTCGTCAAGGTGCGCGCCGAGATGAAGACGCTGGCTGCCGACGATCCACGTGTGACTGAACTGCGCCGCCAGGCCGAGGAGCAGCTCGCCCTGGGCGCCTTCGGCGCGGCACAGGCGAAACTTGCGGAAGCGGCCGATATCGACGAGGTGTCGCGCAAGGCGCTGAAGGTCAATTTCGTCGACCGCACGCTGTCGCAGGCCGCAACGCTGTTCCTGTCGGCAGGCGCTGCGCGCGCCGACCTCAACTATGCGGCGGCCATCAAGGGCTATGAAACCGTGCTGGCGCTGTATGGCGAGGCCGGGCAGACCTCGCTCAACCTGGAACAGGCCGACCGCCAGAGCCGCACGCTGGAGGAACTTGGTATTCTCTATACGACGGTCGGTAATGTCGAGGCGGCCGGCCGCGCCTTTACCGCCCTGTTGGCCAATCTCGAGCAGCGGTCGCGTCAGGAAACCGATCCCAGCGTCAAGCGCGATCTCGCCATCAGCCATATCAAGCTCGCCAACACTGAGATGGCGCAAGGCGACCTGCCGACCTCCCTGGAAAACTATGAGGCGGCCAGGGGCATGCTGGAGGATCTGACCGCAGGCATGCCGGACAAGAAGGACTGGCTCGGTGATCTTGCCATGGCCAATGACAAGATCGGCAACGTGCTGGCGACGCAAGGCGACGTGGCTGCGGCGGCGCAGGCCTATCAGCAAAGCCTGTCGATCAAGCAGAAATTGGCCGATGGCGAGCCGAACAGCGCCTATCGGCTGCGCGACCTGACCATAACCTATGAGGAGATCGGCGACCTTGCCCGTACCGCTGGCCAGTTGGATGGCGCCCAGACGGCCTTTGAAGAGAGCCTGAGGATTCGGCTGGTGCTAGCCGAAAACAAACCCGATGACCCGGAGCGTCAGCGCGCTGTCTCAGTCAGCCATGACAGGATCGGTGACGTCCTGCGCCTGCGCGGCGACCCTGCCGGTGCGCTCGTGGCCTACACCAAAAGCCAGAAGATCGCCGACGACCTGGTGCGCCGTGACCCCAACGACACCGATTTGAAGCGCGACCTGTCGATCAGCTACGCCAAGATCGGCAACGCGCTCAACGATCAGGAGAACTGGCCGGCAGCCCTGGCCTCCTATCAGCAAGCGCTGGCCGTGACGCGTGAGCTTGCCGCTGCTGACCCCGGCAACACCGACTGGCAGCGCGACCTGTCGGTCTGTCTGGAAAAGGTTGCCGGTGTGCTTGATGCCCAGGGCAATGTCGGCGACGCACTGCAAAACTACCAGGATAGTCTTGCCATCGCCGACCGGCTGGCGAAGCTCGACCCCGCCAATTCCGACTGGCAACGGGACCTGTCTATCACCCTGTCGGAAATCGGCATGCTGGAGACCAAGCAGCGCCATTTCGAGGGCTCCAAGAAGGCCTTCGAAGCCAGCCTCGGCATCCGCCAGAAACTGGCCCAGTTCGATCCGAACAATGCGATCTGGCAATTCGATCTGGTGCAGGCCTACATCAACTATGCCTATGTGGCCAAGGATCCGAAGGCGGTGCTGACCAAGGCGCTGAACCTGACGCTGGAGCTCGACCGCACGGGCCGGCTGGCGCCCCGGGACAAATCCACGATCAAATATTTGCGCGGCCTTCTCGCCAAATTCAACGGCCGGAAAAAATAGCCGGCTGCCGGCCCGGGATTTGGGCCGGAAATGCCCGCAAACCTTGGAAAAACCGCCTTTAGCGCCTATATCTGTACTATATCAGACGCGCGATTCGGGGCCGATTTTTCGCGCTGTACAAACGGCATCTAGACAACAGGTTTTCATGAGCGACCAGACCGAGAACACCAACGGCGCCGAAGCCGAATACGGCGCCGATTCCATCAAGGTTTTGAAGGGGTTGGACGCTGTCCGCAAACGCCCCGGCATGTATATCGGTGACACCGACGACGGTTCGGGCCTGCATCACATGGTCTATGAGGTGGTCGACAACGCCATCGACGAGGCCTTGGCCGGTCACGCCGACCTCGTCACCGTGACGCTCAACCCCGATGGTTCGGTGACGGTGATCGATAATGGCCGTGGCATTCCGACCGATATCCACACCGGCGAAGGCATTTCGGCGGCCGAAGTGATTATGACGCAGCTGCATGCCGGCGGCAAATTCGACCAGAACTCCTACAAGGTGTCGGGCGGTCTGCATGGCGTCGGCGTCTCGGTGGTCAACGCCCTTTCGGCATGGCTGAAGCTCAAGATTCGCCGCAACGGCCAGATCTTCGAGATGAGCTTCACGCACGGCAATGCCGATGCGCCGTTGAAGGCGACGGGCAGCTACGAACAGGACAAGCAGCCAGGCACCTATGAGGGCCGCAGCGGCAGTCAGATCACCTTCTTCCCGTCATCCGAAACCTTCACCATGGTCGAGTTCGACTTCGGCACGCTGGAGCACCGGCTGCGCGAGCTCGCCTTCCTCAATTCCGGCGTCCGTATCATTCTGACCGACGCCCGCCACGCCGACATCGTGCGGCATGAGCTGCACTATGATGGCGGCCTCGAAGAGTTCGTCAAATATCTCGACCGGGTCAAGAAACCGCTGATCGAGAAGCCGATCGCCATCAAGGCCGAGCGCGACGGCATCACCGTCGAAGTGGCGATGTGGTGGAACGACAGCTACCACGAGAACGTGCTGGCCTTCACCAACAACATCCCGCAGCGCGATGGCGGCACCCATCTGGCCGGTTTCCGTGGCGCGCTGACGCGCCAGATCACCGGCTATGGCGAGTCCTCAGGCCTGACCAAGAAGGAAAAGGTCTCGCTGATCGGCGACGATTGCCGCGAAGGCCTGACGGCCGTGCTGTCGGTCAAGGTTCCCGACCCGAAATTCTCCTCGCAGACCAAGGACAAGCTGGTTTCGTCGGAAGTGCGTCCGGTGGTCGAGGGGCTGGTCAACGAGGCGCTCGGCACATGGCTGGAAGAACACCCAACCGAGGGCAAGGTGGTCATCGACAAGGTGATCCAGGCCGCGGCGGCGCGTGAAGCGGCGCGCAAGGCGCGCGACATCACCCGCAAGAGTTCGCTCGGCGTTACCTCGCTGCCCGGCAAGCTGGCCGACTGCCAGGAGCGCGATCCGGCGAAATCGGAAATCTTCATCGTCGAGGGTGACTCGGCCGGCGGCTCGGCCAAGGGCGGGCGTTCGCGGCAGAACCAGGCCATTTTGCCGCTGCGCGGCAAGATCCTCAATGTCGAGCGGGCGCGCTTCGACCGCATGCTCGGCTCCGACATGATCGGCACGCTGATCACCGCGCTCGGCACCTCGATCGGCAAGGACGAATTCAACGCCGACAAGCTGCGCTACCACAAGATCATCCTGATGACCGACGCCGACGTCGACGGCGCCCACATCAGGACCCTGCTGCTCACCTTCTTCTTCCGGCAGATGCCGGAGCTGATCGAGCGCGGCCATCTCTACATCGCCCAGCCGCCGCTCTACAAAGTGACGCGTGGCAAGAGCTCGCAATACATCAAGAATGAAAGCGCCTTCGAGGAGTTCCTGATCGATTCCGGGTTGGAGGAAGCCTCGCTTACGCTGGGTTCGGGCGAAGTGCGGATCGGACAGGATCTGCGCGGCGCCGTCGAAGACGCGCTGGCTGTGCGCCAGCTCATCAACGGCCTGCACACGCGCTACAACAGAGGCGTGGTCGAGCAAGCGGCGATCGCCGGCGGGCTCAACCCCGATGTCTTCAACGATCTTGGCAGCGCCAACGCGATGGCGGAGCGGATTGCGCAACGGCTCGACATCATCGCCGAGGACACCGAGCGCGGCTGGACCGGCCGCATGTCGACCTCGAATGACGGCAGCGGCGGTTATATCTTCGAGCGCACCGTGCGCAGCGTCAAGGAATACGCCCATCTCGACATGGGGCTGATCAATTCGGCCGACGCCCGCCAGCTCGACCGCTACGCACAGCGCCTCAGCGAGGTCTACGGGACGCCGCCGGTGTTGCGCCGCAAGGATGTGTCCGAAGTCGTTTCGGGGCCGCTGGCGCTGCTCAACGCCGTCTTTGCGACCGGCCGCAAGGGGCTGACCATGCAGCGCTACAAGGGTCTCGGCGAGATGAATGCCGAACAGCTGTGGGAAACCACGCTCGACCCGAATGTGCGGTCGCTGCTGCAGGTCAAGGTCAACGATGCGACCGACGCCGACAGCCTGTTCTCGCGGCTGATGGGCGACGAGGTCGAGCCACGGCGCGAATTCATCCAGGACAATGCGCTGTCGGTGGCCAATCTGGATATTTGATGCCGGCCGGCCAAAACTGCGCAGCGGTTTTGGGCAAACGAGATGCACAAGAGCTTAAAGCGCGACGGCTGAAACCGTTTCAACGCGACGCGCTTTGAGACCGCAGCGCTGAACTGAAGAAGCCTGCCAGGGCGGCGTTGAGGCGCTGATGAAACGCTGCCCGGTCGAAGCCGGCTGCGTCAACGCAAGCCATGGGCGCGATAGCGCGCAGGCGAGTGCTGCAAGGCGGCAGGAACGCATAGTGGCCCGCCAGAGACTCGACATGATATTCCGGCGGTCGGGGCAGCGCCGAACGAAGGTGTTCTTCATACCAGGGGTCGGGTTGATGCCGGTCGGCGGCGGCGCGCCACAGGAGCACCGGGATTTGAACCGAAGCGAGGTCGGCGCGGTCGAAGGTGAAGCCGAACGCGGGCGCGGCGGCTGCGATGGCGCGGATTCGCCGATCAGGCTTCCAGGCATCCGGAGGTGGCTGGGCCGCTTGCGCAACGGAATGAACCCCCGCTTTCGCCAGCGTGGTGCAAAGATCGTGCTGCGGATTTGCCGCGCAGTATGGGTCGATCCTGCCGAGATCGGGGATGCCACCAGCCTCGACGAGTACGGCGAAGCCCCCATTCGAGAATCCGAAGGCGCCGATGCGCTGCGGATCGATGTCGGCATGCCCCTGCCAGTCCGTCAGCATGAAATCTATCAGCCGGCTCAGCTGGGCGGGCCGGCGCCACAGCATCAACACCTTGCTCTGGTCGTCGTAGGTATCGCCGGCATGGCTGACGGCGGCGACGATGAACCCGGCTTTCGCCAAGGCGATCGCCGTATCATAATGACCGGCATAGGATCCGCCGCCGCCATGCGAGATCACGATGAGCGGCAGCGCACGGCCTTTTACCGGGCCGGACGGCGCGACGCGCTGCTTGAAGAATTCCAGCGGCACATCGCGCGGCTCGGCTGAAGTCGGGTACCAGATGCCGGCGGCCAATGGCGGTTCGCCGCCATTGGGAACGCGAACGGCTTCAAAGCCCACCGGGGAATGCGCGAGGTCTTCAGCAACTGGACTGACCGATGTCGCACCAATCGTCGGACCGGCTGTAGCCGCCGGGGTCAAGGCTCCTGTGAACAGACCAGAGAGCAAGACCAGGCCGGCGAAAATTGCTGAGCGCGAACCGCCGGCTGGGACCGAAATCCACCGAGCTCTTGCTTTCTGCTTCTTCTGGAATTTCCTTGGAGTCATTTGTCTTCCTACTCGGCAAGGCACTTCGAAGAAAATTCGCAGGGCTGACGGGTCGGATCCAGCGAGACTTGTGAGTCAAACAGGCAGGGACGACGCCCGGACTTCCGCTTTTGCCCGACTCGACCTATGGGTCAAATCACAACAACATGATCGCTTGAGACATTGGCGCGAAGCGGCGCTCCAATTGTTCCATCGCCGGCAAACAAAATCATTTCAAAACGCGCCGGAACGGAAGTCCTCCGACGACATTGTGACAACATCGATCACAATTTCTCACAGGAGGCCTTTCATGGGACGTGGCATTTTGCTCTGGTTGCTCGGTATTCCGATTCCGATCATCATCCTCATCATGCTTTTCGTACGGTAGGGGGCGTTGATGCAGTCCACCGTATCGGCTATCGACCTGTCCGCTTCAGAAGAATCATCCGCCACAGCCGTCAGCTGGGGGCCGATCATCGCCGGCGCTTTCGCGGCCTCTACCCTGACCTTTATCCTGATGCTGCTCGGCTCAGGGCTTGGGCTCAGCATGGTTTCCCCATGGTCAGGGTCCGGCGCGACGATCACCACCTTCGCAGTGTCCACCGCCATCTGGCTGATCATCGTGCAATGGCTGTCCTCCGGCGTCGGCGGCTACCTTGCCGGACGCCTGCGCACCAAATGGGTCGGCATCCACACTGACGAGGTGTATTTCCGTGACACCGCTCATGGCTTCCTTGCCTGGGCGTTGGCTACACTGCTCGTCGTCGGCGTCCTCGGTTCAGCGCTTTCCGCAGCGCTTGGTACAGGCGTGCAGGCTGTCTCCACCGTAGCGTCGGGCGCCGCCATGGGTGCGTCGGCCGGAGCCTCCGCAAATGCCGGCGGCGCATCGGCCGACAATGCGACCTCCTATCTGGCGGATTCACTGTTCCGTCCGGCTGATCCGAGCAAGCTCGCAGCGGCCAATCCGGACAGTGATGCCGCAGCGGTTGGGCAGGCCTCACGCATCCTGGTCGCCAGTGCCGCGGCAGGCGAGATTTCAGCCGACGACAAGACGTATCTCTCGCAACTGGTTGCCGCCCGCACCGGCCTGTCCGAGGCCGACGCCAAGGCGCGTGTCGATGCACTGGTGGCCAAGGTCGAGGACGCCAAGATCAAGGCCAAGCAGGCCGCCGACACCGCCAGAAAGGGCAGCGCGACCTTTGCCTTGCTCGGTGCCTTGTCGCTGGTCATCGGTGCCTTCATCGCCAGTGCCGCGGCAGCTCTCGGCGGCAGGCAGCGCGACGAAGAGGAAGCGGTGTTCCTGACCACCCGCTGACACTGACTACACCGCTAGATCATTTCACCGTTTCACGGAAACGGCGAACTGCTCTAACTCTTTGTTTTGACGCAATTCCGGACGGAAAACCGCACACACTTTTCCTGGAATTGCTCTAAAAGAAAAGCCCGGCGCGAAGCCGGGCTTTTTTTGCGAGAGTTGCGGCCGGATCAGTGATCCATGGCCTTGACGATTTCCTCTGTCATCTTCTTGGCATCGCCGAGCAGCATCATGGTGCCGTCCTTGTAGAACAGCGTGTTGTCGATGCCGGCGTAGCCGGAGCCGAGCGAGCGCTTGACGAACAGGCAGGTGCGGGCCTTGTCGACGTCGAGGATCGGCATGCCGTAGATCGGCGAGGACTTGTCGTCGCGGGCCGAAGGGTTGGTGACGTCGTTGGCACCGATGACATAGGCGACATCGGCCTGCGCGAATTCGGAGTTAATGTCCTCGAGCTCGAACACTTCGTCATAGGGCACGTTGGCTTCGGCCAGCAGCACGTTCATGTGGCCGGGCATGCGGCCGGCGACCGGGTGGATGGCGTATTTGACGTCGACGCCGTTGGCCTTGAGCTTGTCGGCCATTTCGCGCAGCGCGTGCTGCGCCTGGGCAACCGCCATGCCGTACCCCGGCACGATGATGACCTTCTGCGCGTTCATCATCAGGTAGGCGGCATCGTCGGCCGAGCCCTGCTTGACCGTGCGCTCGATGCCGTCGTCGGCCGCAGCAGCGGTCTCACCGCCAAAGCCGCCGAGGATGACCGAGATAAAGCTGCGGTTCATGCCCTTGCACATGATGTAGGACAGGATCGCGCCGGATGAGCCGACCAGCGCGCCGGTGATGATCAGCGCCAGATTGCCGAGCGTGAAGCCGAGGGCAGCCGCTGCCCAGCCCGAGTAGGAGTTGAGCATCGAGACGACGACCGGCATGTCGGCGCCGCCGATCGGGATGATCAAGAGGATGCCGAGCACCAGCGAGGCGGCGACGATCAGCCAGAACACCAGCTTCGATTCCGTGCCGACCAGCAGCACGATCAGCACGATGAGCGCGATACCAAGGGCGGCGTTGATGACGTGGCGGCCGCCGATCATGATCGGCTTGCCGGACATGCGGCCGTCGAGCTTCAAGAAGGCAATGACCGAGCCGGTGAAGGTGATGGCGCCGATGGCGACGCCAAGGCTCATCTCGATCAGCGCCTGGGCATGGATGTCGCCCGCCGTGCCGATACCAAAACTTTCCGGCGCGTAGATGGCCGCGGCCGCCACCATCACGGCGGCGAGGCCGACGAGGCTGTGGAAGGCAGCAACCAGTTGCGGCATCGAGGTCATGGCGATGCGGCGCGCGGTGACCGCACCGACGCTACCGCCAATGGCGAGGCCAAGCACGATCAGGCCGTAGCGGCCGGCCGACGGGACAGACGGGATCGCCAGCGCCAGCGTGGTGGCGATGGCGATGCCCATGCCGATCATGCCGTACATATTGCCCTGGCGGCTGGTGGTCGGATGCGACAGGCCGCGCAGCGCCATGATGAACAGGACGCCGGAGACCAGATAGAGGAAGGACGCGAAGTTGGCGTTCATGGCGCTCTACTTGTCCTTCTTCTTGTACATCGCCAGCATGCGCTGGGTGACCAGGAAGCCACCAAAAATGTTGACCGAGACCAGCATCAACGCCACGAAGCCGAAGCCTGCGGCGACACCGGAAGCCGCGATACCGACCGCGAGCAGCGCGCCGACGACGATGACCGAGGAGATGGCGTTGGTAACCGCCATCAGCGGGGTGTGCAGTGCCGGCGTCACCGACCAGACGACGTAGTAGCCGACGAAGATCGCCAGGATGAAGATGGCGAAACGGAAGACGAAAGGATCGATGGCGCCGCCGGAGAGTGCGTGCGCGGCGTCACCCGCCGCATCGGCACCACCTGGAGCGTTGGCCAGGTTCTGCACCGCAAGCCTGACGGCAGCGCTTGCCTGGTCGAGCTGATCGAGGGCTTTCTGCAGGGTCTGATCCATCACGCTGTGCCTTTCGACTTGGACGCGGGCGACTTGGATGCGGCTGTTTTCTTGGTCGCAGCTTTCTTGGGTGCAGTAGAGGCATCAGCAACCATGGTCGTGGCCGGGATCGCGGCCGGTTCGACATGCGGCTGCTGGTCGGCCTTGGCGAAGGCCGGATGAACGATCTTGCCGCCATCAGTCAGCATCGTCGCCTTGACCAGATCATCATCGCGGTTGATGGCGAGCGTCTTGGTGGTCTTGTCGACCAGCGTTTCGAGGAAAGCGAACAGGTTCTTCGCGTAGAGCAGCGAGGCGGATGCGGCGACGCGGCCGGGCACATTGAGGTGGCCGACGATCTTGACGTTGTTGGCCGTGGTGACGACCTTGCCCGCTTCGGCGCCTTCGACATTACCGCCGCGTTCAACCGCGAGGTCGACGAGCACCGAACCCGGCTTCATCGAAGCGACCATGGCGGCAGATACCAGCTTCGGCGCCGGCCGGCCGGGGATCAGCGCCGTGGTGATGACGATGTCCTGCTTGGCGATGTGCTCGGCGGTCAGTGCCGCCTGCTTGGCCTGGTATTCCTTCGACATTTCCTTGGCATAGCCGCCGGCTGTCTCGGCGGCCTTGAACTCGTCGTCCTCTACGGCCAGGAATTTTGCGCCGAGCGAGGCTACCTGTTCCTTGGCGGCGGGGCGCACGTCGGTGGCGGTGACAACCGCGCCAAGGCGACGCGCCGTGGCGATCGCCTGCAGGCCGGCAACGCCGACACCCATGATGAAGACCTTCGCCGCCGGCACCGTGCCCGCCGCCGTCATCATCATCGGCAGCGCGCGATCATATTCCGAAGCGCCGTCGATAACCGCCTGATAGCCGGCAAGATTGGCCTGGCTGGACAGCACGTCCATCGATTGCGCGCGGGTGATGCGCGGCATGAATTCCATCGAGAACGCAGTGACCCCGGCTTTGGCCAGAGCCGCTACTGCGGCGTCGTTGCCGTAGGGATCCATGATGGCGATCACCGCCGCGCCGGATTTGTAGCTCTTCAGCTCGGCTTCCGTTGGCCGGCGTACCTTCAGCACGACATCGGCCCTGGCGACATCGGACGCCTTGCCGATGGCAGCACCTGCCTTGGCGAACTCTTCGTCCGGGATGCGCGACCTTGTGCCGGCGCCGGTTTCGACAATCACGTCGAGGCCCAGCCCCGCCAGCCGCTTGACCGTATCGGGCGAGGCCGCGACGCGCGGCTCGTTCGCATCAAGCTCACGAGGGATGAAAACCGTCTGTCCCACCGCATGATCCTTTCGGCTGGAACCTGTTTGCGCAAAGTGTCGGCCGGAATATCCGGCACCGTCAATGGCAACGGGGTTTTGGAAGGTCTATCGCAGAATGAAGGCGCCGACGGCCAGTATCAGGACGAACAGGATAAGCGCCGAGAAGAAACCGGCCGCAAAGAAGCCGAAGGCCATCGCGATGAGCAACGCGCCGCAGAAAAGCGATCCGTATTTGGCCAGCGCGAGAAAGCCCGCATAGGTGCGGTCATGCTCGGCATAGTCCATCTTCGCGCCTAGTTCGACAGGACCGGTCGGCGAGTGATCAGCCATAGGAATACCCCTTCGAAGACATCTGTCAGGCACATACCGAAAAGCCGGGCCGAGAGCAATGGCGCTATTGCCGCATTGGGGCCGACAACTGCCTCAAGGGAAAATTGAAACTGCCGGCCGATCCCGGCCTGTTGGCGGTGCGATCACCCGGCATCTGCGTGAGTTCCGTTGAAGCTGCTGTGAGAATTTGGCGGTTCTGGACGACATCGCGGGGGATTATCGTCTCTGGACGAACAGCCGCTTGGTGAATCGCCATGATCATACCCACACAGACATTTGACTGGAACGGCACGACCATCGCGTGGGGAACCGCCGGCTCAGGCCGGCCGATCGTGCTCGTGCACGGTACGCCGTTCTCCTCGCATGTCTGGCATCGCGTCGTACCGGAACTGGCGCGCGACCACACGCTGTATTTTTACGATCTTCCCGGATATGGGCGATCCGGCAAACGGGAAGGCCAGGACGTTTCGCTGGGCATCCAGAACAAGGCGCTGGCGGCGATGCTGGCCTTCTGGAAACTCGACCGGCCCAAGATAATCGCCCATGATTTCGGCGGCGCCACGGCGTTGCGCGCGCATCTGATCGACGGCTGCGACTATGACAAGTTGCTATTGATTGACCCGGTGGCGGTGCGGCCGTGGGGCTCGCCCTTTGTCCAGCACGTCCGTAAGCATGAGGCCGCCTTCGCCGGCATGCCGGACTACATACAGGTTGCGATCCTGAAAGCGTATGTCTCGGGCGCCGCCGCCAGCCCTTTGTCGGACAGCGATCTGGAACCCTATGTCACGCCATGGACCGGACCCGTTGGCCAGCCGGCTTTCTACCGGCAGATCGCCCAGATGGATCAGCGCTTCACCGACGAGGTCGAACGGCTCTACGGCGAATTCCGCTGCCCCGTCGCGCTGCTGTGGGGCGAGGAAGACCGCTGGATACCGCCGCAAAGCGGCCAAAAGCTCGCGGCCATGCTGCCGAATTGCGGCCTGACGCTTATTCCGGGCTCCGGCCATCTGATGCAGGAAGACGCGCCGGAGGCGATCGTCGCCGCGGCGCTGCGCTTCTTCGCCGGCTGAGAGTTCCCTCAGCCCGCGAGGTGGGGGAAAAGTCCCAGCAGTCCAACGACGATCAGATAGAGCGCGACGATGTAGTTCAGCAGCCGTGGCATGATGAGGATCAGCACGCCGGCGATCAGCGAGATAAGCGGCGTCAGCGCGAGCTGGGAAATATGCATGTCGGGGGTCCTTCTGGCAGATCCGCTGGGATGACACAGACTGAGCGGCGGCGCGCCGCCGTCATCAGAACGCGGATCTGGCCGGAAGGCTCCAGACGCCTTGCAAAAATAGGGGCGCTACGCGGCGGCGCGATAATATTTCGCTGTCGGCACGATGGACAAGGGCGTCAGCCGGTTGATGGCCGGGTTGGCAAACATCAGCCGCTGCTCCGTCGGCGTCGACCTGAAGAACGGGAACCGTTCGAGTGTCCGGCGCATATTTTCGCCGGCAGGGATTTCGAAAAGGGCGATCCGGGTAAGAACGCCCGGAAATTCCTTAGCCTCGGTCCTCTGCACGGCATTGAAATAACGAGAATAAAAATTGGAATGCTCGACCTTGACCGGCGTCAGCACCGAGTTCTGGCCAAAATAGAGCGAGGCCACCATAGCAAGCCTGAGTGTCAGGAACGGCAGCACTCCGGGCGCCGGCGCGCTGTCGGGATCGGTTGCAAACCGGGTTCCGTCGATAAAGGTTTCTCCGCGGGCAAGTCGCTCGAGCAATATTTCCGGATAGGCATCGACGGAGGGCGAATTCGGGTGCTCGGCGGAAATGTAGTGGAAGCGGATCGTGCTGACCAATTCGCCGTAGAAATAGACACCGAACCGGTAGGAATTGGGTAGATTATCCCAGCGATCCTCGAACATTCCGCTGGCGATTGGGCCGCACATGCCTGAGCGCAGATAGGATTTGTAACGAAGCCGGTAAATCGCCTCCAAATCCTCGCCTCCGGTAATGAGGCGATAATCGACATGCTCCAGAAGCTGCATCATCGATCGGTTCAGCACAGAATCCCCGGCTGCCCTGACCACGCCAGACGCATTCGTTGCAGCCCTTGCAGCATCCATTATCTGTCCTCGAAATTCCGCCTGCGGATAGGCTATTCGAGTCAAAATGAGACACAAGCAGAAACTTAGAGGTTGTTGATTTACCTTCTATTAACCTTAACGGCGAAGCGCCCATCTGAGAATGTCCCTGGTGAGCAATGCGCCGGAGAAGGATGGGGATCATAGCCTCCGGGACATGGCACCTCCATCAACAAACAGGTGGGTGAGCGAGGCCACACTGGGCTGAGGATGATCTTGGCGCCCGCGCCTGGCGGTACTTGAAATCACGGCACCAGTTGGGCTGTCCGTTTGCCGGTGGGACGCAGGTCAGCGGCGAATGGCCAGGTGACATTCGACATCGTTTCGATACCCGATGCACTGAGCGCGGCGCCGAACAGGAAGCCTTGCACGAGATCGGGCTTGACCTGCAAGGCCAGTATCTTGAGCTGCTCGAAGGTCTCGACGCCTTCGACGGTCACGGAAAGTCCCAGTGGCCGCGACAGCTTGACGATGCCCTTGAGCAGTTCCAGCGAACGCGGGTTCTGGGTGACATCTATCAGGAACGAGCGGTCGATCTTGATCTTGTCGAGCGGCAGCTTGTGCAGATAGCTCAGGCTCGAATAGCCGGTGCCGAAATCGTCAAGCGCGATGCGAACGCCAATCTGCTTCAGCTCCTCGATGTACTGCCGCGTCAGCGACTTGTCGTCGAGCAGCGCGGTTTCAGTGACCTCGATTTCCAGCCTGCCGGCGGCGAGACCGGAACTGGCCAGCGCGTCGCGAACCTTCTGGATGACGTCGCGGTTGCGGAAATCCTTGGCTGAGAGGTTGACCGAGACACTGGTCTGATCCGGCCATTTGGCGCATTCGGTGCAGGCTGCCTGCAACACGAAGGTGCTGATCTCGGAAATGATGCCCATTTCCTCGGCGAGCGGAATGAAGATGCCGGGCGAAATCGGCCCGAGATCGGGATGATCCCAGCGGCACAGCGCCTCGCAGCTGGCGATGCGCATGGTGCTCATCGACACGATAGGCTGATAGACGACCCGCAGGCTCTTGCTTTCCACCGCGCTGCGCAGATCCGCCTTCATCAGCTGGCGGTTGCGGAACGCCGCGTCCATTGCCGCCTCGAACAGCCGCCAGCCGTTCTTGCCAAGCTCCTTGGCCTTGTAAAGCGCCAGATCCGCCTTGACGATCATGGCGTCGACATCGCTGTCCTTGACCCGTGCCAATACCGCGCCGCCGCTGGCCTGGATGCGCAGCCCATGGCCGGCGACGTCCACCTCGCCCTGCAATGCTGCAAAGATCTCGTCGATCTGCGTGGTCAGATGGCTTTCATCCTCGATGCGGTCGAAGAAGACCATGAATTCGTCGCCGCCGAAACGGCTGACAGTGATGCCTTGCCCTGCAACGCCGGCAAGACGCTCGGCAACCGCGTAGATCAACCCGTCGCCGATCGGATGCCCGAGCGTGTCGTTGACGCTCTTGAAATCATCGAGGTCGAGCACGGCCAGACCGCAGAGACGGTCGCGGTCTCCGGACGCCATCGCCTCGCCGACGAGTTCATGGAAATAGGCGCGATTGGGCAGGCCGGTGAGATTGTCGTAGCGAGCCATGAAGCGGATCTTGTCTTCCGCCTCGACACGCGCCGTCACGTCCTCGAAGGTGATGACCCCCAGTTCCTGGCTGCCTTCACGGGCTGAGAATTCATAGTGCTGGCCGTTGGCGAGGGAAACGAGCACCTTGCGGTCGCGGCCCTCGCGCAGGGCGCGTGTCAGCTGGGCCTCGATATAGCGGCAATCCTTCGGCGCCAGCATGCCGCCGGCGACACCACGCATCAAAAGACCGTGGATCGATCGTCCGAGCAACGCATCCCCGGACTTGAGCGACATCAGATGGGCGGCTTCGGCATTGGCGACCGCTACGCGACCGTTGGGGCCGAGCATGACAAGGCCGTGCGACATGGTGTTGAGGGCGCGATCGAACCTGTGCGCCAGCTTCCTCGCTTCCTTGTGGCCAATGACCGCCGAGAAAAGCACGTCGCGGACGTGGTCGGCACTGTTGATCGTGATGAACGTCAGCGGGATGATCATCAAGCCCAGGACGACCGAAGGGACATCCATGCGCAGCAAGAGTGCAAGTGCTGCCGGGCCGATGAAGGTCACGGAAAAAATCCGCACCATGAGCGGAGACCCGTAGTTCCGGCCAACAACCGTCACCAAAGTTGCGATGGCCAGCGACGTCGCGGCCAGTTCGGCAAAGGGGTCGGGATAAACATAGATCGATATGAAGCACAGCGCGCCCAACCCGAGGCCCTGCAGGCTGCCCTTGAGGATGTAGTTGCGCTCCCACCGTTGCGCCTCTTGGACATTGCTTATTACACCGCCCGCTTTTCGGAAGTCACGAATGCCGAAGTAGCGGAAAAGGCTGATGGACAGCAGAGTAAAGGAGAAGGCCAGGAACAATGGATTGTGCGTGCGGAAGTAGATCATGAATCCGAGGATCCAGTAGCAGACGCCGCCAATCACCAGCATGTGGGCGTTGTCGAACAACGACCGCACAAACTGGATGTAAACATCCGCCGGGATGTTTTCGGTCTTTGTTCTGCCCATGTCGTCGGCCCAACGCTAGGCCTCGTCATCCCACATCCGCCTTAAGAAAGGCTTAGAACAGTGGTTTCGGCTCGGTTGCCGAAGGCGCGCGAAGGCAGGACCGGCCGGGAAATCAAGCTTCAGGTAAACAAGGCCTTCACTCGGCGGCCTGAAGTGCCGGCCCCGCCGGTGCGTTTGCGAGGCGCTGGAGCAATCGGGAGCGCTCCCCCGCGGCCTTTTCAGCACTGGCCTGCCGGACATGGCCATAACCACGGATGAGCGCGGGGACCGAGACGAGAGCGACCGCCGCATCAGCCTTATCAGGCGCCAGCGACTTGGCGACGAGTTCAAGATCCGCCTCATATTGTGCCAAAAGCTGCCGTTCCATGCGCCGTTCGGCGGTGTAGCCGAACAGGTCGAAAGCGGTGCCACGCAGGCCCTTCAGCGCCGCCAGCAGGCGAAAACCCTTCATCATCCAAGGCCCGAAGCTCGATTTCCGGGGGCTTCCGTCATTGCCGCGACGTCCCATGATCGGCGGCGCGAGATGGAATTCGAGTTTTTCGTAGCTCTGGAACTGCTTGCCCAGCTCGGCGGCAAAGGAGCCGTCGGTGTAGAGCCGCGCCACCTCGTATTCGTCCTTGATCGCCATCAGCTTGAACAGGTTCCTGGCCGCCGCCTCGGTCACGGCGGTCGAGCCGGGCACGGCCTTGGCTTCCGCGGCACGCAGCAGCGCCAGCCGGTCGGCATAGCGCTTGCCGTAGGCGGCGTTCTGGTAAGCGGTCAGGAAGACGACACGGCGGGCAATGATTTCGTCCAGCGTCTGCGCGACCGGGGCGGTTTGTCCCGCCTTGCCCGGCTGGGCGACGAGGCCGCGCACGAAATCCGGCTGGTGCGCCGCACGGCGGCCCCAACGGAAGGCGGCGATGTTCATCGCCACCGCTTCGCCGTTCAATTCGATAGCTTTTTCAACGGCTTCCGCCGACAACGGCAGACCGCCATGCTGGAACGCAAAGCCGAGCATGAACATGTTGGCGCCGAGCGAATTGCCGAATAGCGCGGTGGCGGTGCGGGTGGCGTCGAAGAAATGCGCCTTGTCGTCGCCGGCGGCGGTGCGGATCGCTTTCTTCAGGCGTTCGATCGGCAACGAGAAATCCGCCGACCGGGCAAACTCGCCGGGCATGATCTCGGCGGTGTTGGCGAGGAAGATGGTGTGGCCCTCGCGCACTGCCGTCAGTACCTTCTTGGCACCCGAGACGACGAGGTCGCAGCCAAGCACGAGATCGGCCTTCCCCGCCGAAACACGGATGGCATGGATGTCGTCCGGCGTGCGGGCAATGCGCACATGGGTGAACACCGAGCCGCCCTTCTGGGCAAGGCCGGCCATATCGATCATGCCGCAGCCCTTGTCCTCGAGATGGGCCGCCATGCCGAGCACGGCGCCGACGGTGACGACGCCAGTGCCGCCGACACCATCGATGATCGCCGCCCAGCCTTGCTCGCCCAGCGGGAATTCGGCAGGCGTCGGCACGCCGTCGAGCGGATCGGTCTTGCCGGCCAGGCCTTCAGCCTTGCGGATCTTGGCGCCGTGCACGGTGACGAAGGACGGGCAGAAGCCGTTGACGCAGGAGAAATCCTTGTTGCAGCTCGACTGGTCGATCTTGCGCTTGCGGCCGAATTCGGTCTCGACCGGCTGGATGGAGACACAGTTCGACTGCACGCCGCAATCGCCACAGCCTTCGCAGACCAGTTCGTTGATGAAGACGCGCTTGTCGGGATCGGGAAAGGTGCCGCGCTTGCGGCGCCGACGTTTTTCGGCGGCACAGGTCTGGTCGTAGAGCAGGACCGAGACGCCCTTGACGTCGCGCAGCTCGCGCTGGACGAGATCGAGGTCGTCGCGGTGGTGGATGGTGGCGCCGGCCGGGAATTCGGCCTTGCCGGCATATTTGTCCGGTTCGTCGGTGACGATGGCGATGCGGTCGACGCCCTCGGCCCGCACCTGCCTGGCGATCATGTCCACCGTCAGGCCGCCCTCATGCGGCTGGCCGCCGGTCATCGCCACGGCGTCGTTGTAGAGGATCTTGTAGGTGATGTTGGCATCACTCGACAGGGCGAAGCGGATCGCCAGCGTGCCGGAATGGTTGTAGGTGCCGTCACCCAGATTCTGGAAGATGTGATCGCGCTTCGAGAAGGGCGCCTGGCCGACCCATTGCGCGCCTTCGCCGCCCATGGCTGTGAAGCCCAGCGTGTTGCGGTCCATCCAAAGCGCCATGAAATGGCAGCCAATGCCAGCGGCGGCGATCGAGCCATCCGGCACCTTGGTCGAGGAATTGTGCGGGCAACCCGAACAGAAGAAGGGCGTACGCGAACCGATGTCGGTGGCATCCGCCAGCATCGCCTGGAACTGGCGCAGCTTGCCCACCCGCGCCGAAATCTCCTCTGACGGGCCGATGGTTTTGACGATCCTTTCGCCAAGGGCAATAGCGATCTCGTTGGGGTCGAGCGCGCCCTTGGCTGGAAACAGCCAATCGCCGCGCTCATCCTTCTTGCCGACGATGACCGGCTGCGTGGCGGTGCCGTAGAGGCTTTCGCGCAGCTGCACCTCGATTAGAGAGCGCTTCTCTTCGACGACGACGATGGTGTCGAGGCCGCGGGCAAAGTCGGCGATGTGATGCAGGTCGAGCGGCCAGGGGCAACCGACCTTGAACAGCCGCACGCCGATGCGGTTGGCGGCCGCCTCGTCGATGCCGATATCCTCCAGCGCCTGGCGGACATCGAGATAGCTCTTGCCCAGCGTGATGATGCCGAGCTTCGGGCTGCGGCCGCCCGAATAGACGATGTGGTTCAGCCCGTTGGCATGGATGAAGGCGGAGGCCGCGGCACGCTTGTACTCATGCAGCCGCTCCTCCTGGCCCAGCATGTCGATCTCGTGGCGGATGTTGAGGCCGCCCGGCGGCATGTCGAACTCCGGCACAACGATGTTGAGCCGTTCGAGCGAGGCATCGACCGACGCCGTCGATTCGATGTTGTCCTTGACGCATTTGATCGCCGCCCAGGTGCCGGCGAAACGCGACATGGCAAAGCCGTAGAGGCCGTAGTCGATGATCTCCTGGACGCCGGCCGGGTTGAGGATCGGCACCATGGTGTCGACGAACAGGAATTCGGTGGCATGCGCATTGGTCGAGGATTCGGCCATATGGTCGTCACCCATCAGGGCGAGCACACCGCCATGCTTCGACGAGCCGGCGAGATTGGCGTGGCGGAACACGTCGCCTGAACGATCGACGCCCGGACCCTTGCCGTACCAGACCGAAAAGACACCATCATGGGTACCCTCGCCCAGCAATTCCGTCTGCTGCGATCCCCAGCAGGCGGTGGCGGCAAGCTCCTCGTTGAGGCCGGGCTGGAAGACGATGTCGGCCCCGGCAAGCTGCTTCTTCGCCTTCCACAGCTGCATGTCGAGGCCGCCGAGCGGCGAGCCGCGATAGCCGGAGACGAAACCGGCCGTGTTCAGGCCAGCGCGCCGGTCGCGCTCGCGCTGCATCAGGAGCATGCGGATGACCGCCTGCGCGCCGGACAGGAAGATGCGCTCCTTTCCAAGGTTGAACTTGTCGTCGAGCGCGACATCATGCAGCGTCATCAGGCATTTCCTCTGCGGAGGCCGCGCGGGGGCAGGCAGCCAACGTCGGAGTCGGATGACGCATCCTTTCTCCCCTTGCAAGGCAGGTCAAACAAAATCGCAGGTGCCAGGCAACGCGAAACGAACAGTCCGCCGCCATCCCGAACCGGTACGAAACCGACCCGCGGACGTTGCCCGACGCACGAAAATTTCAACAGTTGCCGCTGCGCCTAGATGGCTTTCGAGCAATCCGGCTTCGGCTCATCCGGCAGCTTGCCGTCGGGATGGCCGACCAGGTCGGGATTGGCCGTGTAGAGCTGGTCGATGACCAGCGGCCGGTCGGGCAACACCGACTGATCCTCCGTCGACATCAATGTGGTGTCGATCTTCTGCAGGACCGCACCGTCGGAGCCCTTGATGCTGATGGCGATCGCATAAGGCTTGTTCTTGACGACGCAGGTCAGCGCCGGGCTTTCCAGGGTCACCTTGTCGAGCTTCGGCCAGACCTTCTGCTCGACCACCAGCGGCGCGCCGCCGGCGGGATCCTGGAAGCTGGCGACCGCGACCTGGCCCGCTCCCATCGGCTGCAGGGGCCGCAATGTCACGACATAGGTTGCCCTGGCGAGACGGTAGTTGAAGACGAATATCTTGCCGGAGATTTCGAACAGCCTGCCTTCGCTTTCCTTGCCGGTGTCGCGGCAGGCGCCGAGCGCAGCGGCAGCAATCAATGCAGCGCCGACAACGATCGAACGGGAAAACCTCTTAAGCATCTTTGACCTCATTGGCCGCCAAGCGGCGGCGGCGATAGTGACGACTTGCCTTCTGACGGTTGCCGCACACCGCCATGTCGCACCAAAGGCGGCTGGAATTACGGCTCCTGTCGACGAACAGCCAGGTGCAGTTGGGGCAGATCCTGAGCCGCGCGACGGTGTCGTCGCGCAGCAGCGACAGGGCCGAAACCGCCAGCGCCGCCTCGAAGGCAATCGGTGTCAGGGGATCGCCGAACGGCCTTCCCGCCGCACCGATCTCGGTCCGGCTGTCGGCCAGGCCCTCGGCGCAGGCGCGCAGGAAGTCTGGCAGGTCAGCGGTGGCGACCGCGCCCTTCGACACCGCGCCGCGAAACAGCCGGTCGGTCGTCTCGCGGATCGACAGCACGACGGGCGCGATTGCCGTGGGCGAGGATACCGCCAGCCGCCTGTCGCCAAGCTCGGCGGCGCGAAAGCCGGTGGCCGCATCAGCGAAGCGGGCAATCTCGGCCGGATCATCGAAGCGGTCGAATGTCTTCTCCGGATCGCCGCGCAGCACGACGGTGTTGGCCGTGTCGAGCGCAAGCATACCGCCGGTGAAGCGGTGTGGGGTCCAGGATACCGTCATACCAGAAATCTAACCGATAAATCGCATTTGACAAGTTAGATTCAGCAATGCAAACCTTCACATGGGCGCGGTCACCGCAGCCTTTGTCTTGCGCATGTCGTTGTCCCAAAGCCGCCGCACTGTTTTGATCGACATGCTCCTGGGGTTTTGCATGCTCTACTTCTTCCAGCAGATGCTGAACGGGCTGCATTCGGGCGCGCTCTATGCGTTGCTCGCCTTCGGCTACGTGCTGACCAACGGCATCCTGCACCGCACCAACCTCGCCTATGGCGCGCTGTTCGCCTTCTGCGGCCAGGTCATGATCCTCAGCGTCGCCTTCGGCTACCAGGTGCTGTGGCTGACGCTGTTGGCATCGGTGCTGTTCGGCGTCGTCGCGGCATTGCTCTATGCCGCGCTGATCAGCCATGTCCTGTCGCGCAGCGTCTTCGAACCGTTGGCCGACCGCACGCCCAATGCCATCGTGGTGACGACGCTGGGCATCCTGATCGTCCTGTCGGAATCAAGCCGCATCGCGGCCGATACCCATGATCTGTGGCTGCCGCCAATGCTTGCCCAGCCCATCGTCTTCGCTGAAGGCGCCGGCTTCAAAGCGACGCTGACACTGATCCAGGTGCTCGACTGCGCGGTGGTGCTGGCGGCAGTCGCACTCGCCACCCGGGGGTTTGCCCGCTCAAACTTCGGCCGGTCCTGGCGCGCTGTCTCCGACGACCCACGAGCCGCAGCGCTGTGCGGCGTCGATGTGCGCCGCGTGTTCCGGCATGCCGTGCTGCTCGGTGGCTTCTGCGCCGCCCTGGCCGGTGTCATGGCCAGCCTCTACTATGGCAATGTCAGCTTTGGTTCCGGCCTCGTCTACGGTCTGAAGATCCTGTTCGTGACGGCGGTCGGCGGCTATCTCTCGCCACCACGGGCGGCCCTGGGCGCGGCCGCCTTCGGCATGGCCGAATCACTGTGGGCCGGCTATTTCCCGGTCGAATGGCGCGATGCCTGGATGTACCTGTTCCTGGTGGCCATGCTGATCCTGATCGGCGCCGGCCGCGACACCGGCAAGGTCGTCTGAGCCGATCAGACTTTGGTTGCATGACGCCGGGGCAGACCGCCAGTCTCCGGCCTCGCCCTTCATCCAATGCCGTTTTGCTGCCTCCATCCTTGTTGACCCGTCCAGCCACGCGCGGCATACCGTTGGGCCACGAGGCGTGACGGCAGGGGGAGCCTGCGCGCCTCCGGTACAAGGGAGGACTGCATGGAAGGGCCGCTCGCTCTGTCGCGGGGTATCGACCGCCTCAACGAATTCATCGGCAAATCGGTGTCCTGGCTGATCCTGCTGGCGATCTTGGTGAGCGCCGCCAATGCCATCATCCGCAAGATCTTCGATATTTCGTCAAACGCGTGGCTGGAGCTGCAATGGTACCTGTTCGGCGCCGCCTTCATGCTGGCGGCCGCCTACACGCTGAAGCAGAACGAGCATATCCGCATCGACATCGTCTACGGTATGTTTTCACGCCGCGTGCAGCACTGGATCGACCTTCTCGGCCATATCCTCTTCCTGATGCCGTTCGTGACGCTGATGGTCATCTATTTCGTCCCCTATGTGTCGCTGTCGATTCGCAGCGGCGAGATGTCCAACAATTCCGGCGGGCTGATCGTCTGGCCGGCCAAGGCCATCCTGCTGGTCGGGTTTTTCCTGCTGGCACTGCAGGGGATCTCCGAAATCATCAAGAAGATCGCCATCATGCGGGGCCTCATGGACGATCCCAATCCCTTTATTTCCGTGCACGAACAGGCTGAACTCGAAGCCAAAGCGCTCGCAGACGAGGTGCGCTCGTGATGGAATTCATCGCCCAAAACATGGCGCCGATCATGTTCGCCTCGTTGATCCTGTTCATGCTGATCGGCTATCCCGTCGCCTTCTCGCTGGCCGCGAACGGATTGATGTTCTTCTTCATCGGCGTGCTTTTGACGCCCTATTCGGGCGGTGCGATCAACCTCGCCTGGCCGCTGCTCTATGCGCTTCCGGACAATTTCTACGGCAGCCGGGTGATGTCGAACGACACGCTGCTGGCCATTCCGTTCTTCACCTTCATGGGCATCGTGCTCGAACGATCGGGCATGGCCGAGGACCTGCTCGACACGATCGGCCAGCTGTTCGGGCCAATCCGTGGCGGCCTCGCCTATGCGGTGATCTTCGTCGGCGCATTGTTGGCCGCTACCACCGGCGTGGTGGCGGCGTCCGTGATCGCCATGGGGCTGATCTCGCTGCCGATCATGCTGCGCTACGGCTATGACCGCCGGCTGGCGTCCGGCGTCATTGCCGCCTCCGGTACGCTCGCCCAGATCATCCCGCCTTCGCTGGTGCTGATCGTGCTCGCCGACCAGCTCGGCCGCTCGGTCGGCGACATGTATGCCGGCGCGTTGATCCCGGGCCTGGTCCTGACCGGTCTCTATGCGCTTTACATTCTCATCGTCTCGATCTTCCGGCCGAAAATGGTGCCGGCGCTGCCGCTCGAAGCGCGCACGCTCGGCCATGGCGTGATTTCGCTGCTGGTGGCGCTGGCGGTGTCGGTGGCCATCTCCTATGCCGCGTACCGCTACCTGGCACCGGCGCATGGCGACAATGCCGACATTCTCGGCGCCTGCGTCGGTGTGATCCTGATCTATGTCGTCGCGATCGCCGACAGAAGGCTGAACATCCACATGATGTCGCGGCTGGCGCAGCAGGTCGTCATCGTGCTGATCCCGCCGCTGGCGCTGATCTTCCTGGTGCTGGGCACCATCTTCCTCGGCATCGCCACGCCAACGGAAGGCGGCGCCATGGGCGCGGTCGGCGCACTGGCAATGGCCGCGGCAAAAGGCCGACTGTCGCTGGACGTGATCAAGCAGGCGCTGGCCTCGACGACGCGGCTGTCGTCCTTCGTGCTTTTCATCCTGATCGGCGCACGCGTGTTCTCGCTCACCTTCTACGGCGTCAACGGCCAGATCTGGGTCGAGCATTTGCTGACCTCGCTGCCGGGCGGCGAAGTCGGCTTCCTGATCGGCGTCAACATCCTCGTCTTCTTCCTGGCCTTTTTCCTCGACTTCTTCGAACTGGCCTTCATCATCGTGCCACTGCTGGCGCCGGCAGCCGACAAGCTCGGCATCGACCTGATCTGGTTCGGCGTGCTGCTCGGCGTCAACATGCAGACCAGCTTCATGCACCCGCCCTTCGGCTTCGCGCTGTTCTACCTGCGTTCGGTGGCCGCCCGCGTGCCCTATCTCGACCGCCTTACGGGCAAGCAGATCGCGCCGGTGACGACCGGGCAGATCTATTGGGGCGCGGTGCCCTTCGTCCTGATCCAGGTGGTGATGATCGGACTGACCATCACCTTCCCGCAAATGGTGATGCGCTATAAGGGCACAGTGACCGATCCGGGCACGATCGACTACAAGGTGCCGGAAGTGCCAGGCCTATCGCCGCTGGGTACTCCGCCGGCTGGTGGCACAGCTCCTGCCAATGGCGGTGCCGCACCGGCAGCGCCCGGCACGCCGGACCTGTCGCAACCGCCGAGTTTCGGCGATGCGCCGCCGGCCAAGCCGGCGACACCGACGCCGGACCTTTCGCAGCCGCCGAGCTTCAACTGATGGGGGCAACGCCATGAAAGCAGTGCGGCTGGAAGCAGTGGGCAGCATCGCGTTGCGTGAAGTCGACCAACCCATCCCCGGCCCGGACGAGATTCTGGTGCGCATCGAGGCCTGCGGCGTCTGCGGCACCGACCGGCATCTTTTCCACGGCGAATTTCCGTGCCGGCCACCGGTGACGCCCGGACATGAATTTTCCGGCATCATCGAGGCGGTTGGCGACGCCGTTTCCGGCTTTGCCGTCGGCGACCGTGTCACCGGCGATCCCAACATCGCCTGCGGGCGATGCCCGCATTGCCATGCCGGCCGGGTCAATCTCTGCCGCAATCTCAACGCCGTCGGCATCCACCGCGATGGCGGTTTTGCCGAGTATGTCGTGCTGCCGCAGAAGCAGGCCTTCATCCTGCCTGCCGGCTTGCCGCCGACGCATGGTGCATTCTGCGAGCCGCTTGGCTGCTGCCTGCATGGCGTCGACCTTGCCGAAATCAGGCCGGGCAGCTCGGTGGTCGTGCTGGGCGGCGGCGTGATCGGCCTGCTTACCGTACAGCTGGCGCGGCTAGCCGGCGCCACCACCATCATCCTGTCGACCAGGCAGGCTTCGCGACGCACGCTTGCAGAGGCGCTCGGCGCGACCGTGACGGTCGATCCCACCGCTGGCGATGTCATCGATGCCATCGCCGGACCGGCGGGCTTGATGCCGGGCGGCGCCGACGTGGTGTTCGAATGCGCCGGCGTGCGCGAGACCGTCGAGCAGTCGATGCGGCTGGCAAGGGCCGGCGGCACGGTCGTCATCGTCGGCGTGACGCCGCAAGGTGTGAAGGCGGAATTCGAGCCCTTCGACCTGTTGTTTAGGGAATTGAAGGTGGTTGGCTCGTTCCTCAATCCCTACACGCATCGCCGCGCCGCCGAACTTATCGCGTCGGGCACGATCGAGATCGACCGGCTGATCTCCAGGCAGGTGCCGCTCGAAGAGGCGGCTGACGTCATCGCCAATCCGCCGGCGCCCGGCGAGGTCAAGGTGCTGGTGGTGCCAGGCCGGGCCTGAGTCAAAGCCAGCCGCGCAGGGGACCGCTTGCTGCCACGCCGGCGATCGGCTATTCAGCCGGCGCCGAAAAAGACATGGCCGGTTCGGTAGTCCGGTCTCTTCCGTTTTATTTTTTTCGAGCATGGTCTCTGGACAAACGGAAGCCGTTTGTCCGTGAAAACCGGACGCCACTTTTCGGGATCATGCTCAGCGGATGCCTGTTCGCTGCATGAACGTGCGGGAGAATCCGCGGCCGGCAAGCGAGGCGAAAGCCCGCGGGCCGGTTGGGTCATGTCCGGATTTCCTGATGCCACGGTCCCGCCGGTTCTCGGTCTGCAGCCAAGCCTGTCCGCGTTTCAACCGTGACAGGACAAAAGACCATGAAACTGAACCACCTCAACCTCATCACATCAGAAGTCGCGGCTCTTGCCGGCTTCTTCACCAGCCATTTCGGCTTCGAACTCGTCGCCATGCGCGGCAGACAAGCCTTCGCGATCCTGCGCGGAGCCGATGGCTTTGCCCTCAACCTGATGATGCCAGGAAAGGGAGAACCCGCCGCTTACCCATGTCGGCTTCTTCGTCGGCGAACCAGACCTGGTGCACTCCAAACAGGCCGAACTGACTGCGGCAGGCTTCGCGCCGGGCAAGGTCGAGGACCTGACACGCGGCGGCTTCAACTCAACGACCTTCTATTGCGCTGCGCCGGGCGGAATTCTGGTCGAGGTCGGTTCCTCGCCGACCTGAAAAAGAAAGACCCCAGGCGTGTCGCCCGGGGTCTTTCAACGAATGCGATGAGATGGTTTTTACAGCTTGCCGTTGCGCTGCTGGACCATCATGAAGGTGTCGTAATTGTACTCGGCCACCTGTGCCCAGAGATAGTGCTCCTTGCGGAAGCCCTTGATCGATTCCCAGATCTTCTTGAACGGCGCGTTGGAGGCTTCCATCTCGGCATAGACTTCGTTGGCCTTCTCGAAGCAGGCGGCCATGATGTCCTGGCTGAACGGACGCAGTTTGGCGCCACCGGCGACCAGCCGCTTCACCGCCGCGGGATTCAGATAATCGTATTTCTGCAGCATATTGGCATCGGCGGCCTGCGCGGCGGTGCGCAACAGCGATTTGTAAGCCGGCGAAAGCTCGTCGTATTTCGCCTTGTTGAACATCAAATGGACGGTCGGGCCGCCTTCCCACCAGCCGGGATAGTAGTAGTAGGGCGCGACCTTGTAGAAGCCGAGCTTCTCGTCGTCATAGGGGCCGACCCATTCGGCGGCGTCGATCGTGCCTTTTTCCAGCGCCGGATAAATGTCGCCGCCGGCGATCTGCTGCGGCACGACGCCGAGCTTCTGCACCACCTTGCCGGCAAAGCCGCCAATGCGCATCTTGAGGCCCGAGAGATCGGCGACCGTGTTGATCTCCTTGCGGAACCAGCCGCCCATCTGCACGCCGGTATTGCCACCCGGCAGGCCGAAAAGGCCTTGCGTCGCAAGAAACTCGTTGAACAGATCAATGCCGCCGCCATGGTAATGCCAGGCATTCATGCCGCGCGCGTTGAGCGAAAAGGGAACCGCGGCACCCAGCGCCCAGGTCGGGTCCTTGCCCCAGTAATAATATGCCACCGTATGGCAGGCCTCGACCGTGCCGGCCGTGGTGGCGTCCGCGGCCTGCAAGCCGGGCACGAGTTCGCCGGCGGCAAACACCTGGATCTGGAAATTGCCGTCGGTGGCTTCCGACAGCATCTTGGAGAACACTTCGGCACCGCCATAGATGGTGTCGAGCGATTTCGGGAAGGACGACGCCAGCCGCCATGTCACCTTGGGGTTGGACTGGGCGATTGCCGGAGCGGCGAGCGTTGCCGCCGCGGCGGCGGCACCGACGCCGGTCACGCCGGCCTTGCGAATGAATGAACGACGATCCATGCAATTCCTCCCTTTTGGATCAACAGACCGATTTTCGGGAAATCCTCGGCTCCCCGCATCGGTTGACCGAAACAATACACGGGCAACAGGTCTAGTCCAGCACGGCGGCCGGATTTGGTAACCAAGCCATGCGACCTTGCAACTATAGTCTAACAGGGGATTTCGTGGCCCATGCGACACGCTGAAACTTGGCATGGAAAAATGCCCGGAGATCGCCTATTTTGAAGGCAGGACATCCCTTGCCCGATGGAAAACAGACCCAAAATGCACCAACCGCTCGTCGCCATATCGACCGACGTCCGTCAGTTCGACAACTACACTTGGCATGCCGCCCCACAGCAATATCTGGAAGCAGCGATTACCGGCGCCGGCGTGTTCCCGCTGCTGGTGCCATCGTTCGGCGACAGGCTCGACTTCGACGAACTTCTGTCCTCGGTCGACGGCGTCATGGTCACCGGCTCGAAATCCAACGTGCATCCCTCGCTCTATGGTGGTGATGCCAGCGAAGCCAACGGCCCCTACGACCCGGCGCGTGACGCCACCACGCTGCCGTTGATCCGCCGGGCGATCGAGCGCGGCGTGCCGCTGCTCGCCATTTGCCGTGGTATCCAGGAGCTGAACGTCGCGCTCGGCGGCACGCTGGGCACCGAGATCCAGGAGCGCGAGGGTTCGCTCGACCACCGCGCTCCGGTGAGCGACGAACAGGACGAACGCTTCGCCATCCACCAGACCATTTCGATCAAGCCAGGCAGTTGCCTGGCCGGCGTGTTCGGCGCCGGTGACATCAAGGTCAATTCCTTGCATCGCCAGGCGATCGACCGGCTGGGGTCGAAGCTCGAGATCGAGGCAGTTGCCACGGACGGCACGGTCGAAGCGGTTTCGGTCAAGGGCGCTCGTGCCTTTGCCGTCGGCGTCCAGTGGCATCCGGAATACTGGGTCAAATCGGACAGCAATTCGGCCAAGATTTTCCGCGCCTTCGGGGGTGCGGTGCGCCTGCATGCGGCGGCAAAGGCTGGCTCGCGGGCTGCCGCGGAATAGTCAGTCGTCAGTCTTCCGATCGCTCGCCAGTGACAGCAAGGGCGTGGCCGGGGCGTAGGACTCGTAGCCATCTCCGTCGGCGACGCTGAAGGTGACAATCGGATCGATGCCGTTGGCGCTGAAGGCGACGGTTCCGTCATTCTGGTCACGCCAAAACTTTGCCCGTTCTATACCGGGCAGCAGACGACGGCATGTCGGAGCAACGGTAAGCAGGGACAAGCCATCCGAAAGTTCGGCCCCGCGGCTGACCGCGCAGGCTGCCTCGCCATTGGCGACCAGCCTGTAGGTGTTGGACGGCGCGGCTTCATTGGCGACGCTTTCGCCATTGCCGTCATGAAACAGTTGAACGCCACCAAACAGGGCGGCGGCGGCGATCAACGCGGAAAGCACTTTCATCATTCTTCATCCATGCAAGCGGGGCAGGATGGAGAATGATTTCAAAGGGTTAAGCTGGCGTTAATAAATGTGGCAACTGCCGATCAGCCACGCGCCTTCACATGCACCGTCTCCGGCACCGGCGTAAGCGGTCGGCGGTCTGTGAACCATGACACCAGATTGTCTACACACAGATCGGCCATGGCGCGGCGCGTGTGCTCCGAGGCCGAGCCGACATGCGGCAACAGAGAGGTGTTGGGCGCATCGAGCAGCGCCTTGGGCACGTTCGGTTCGTCGGCGAAGACATCGAGCCCGGCGGCGGCGATGGTGCCGTCGGCAAGCGCTGCCGCCAGCGCTGCCTCGTCGACCGTGCTGCCGCGGCCGATGTTGACGAAGACGCCGTTGGCGCCGAGCGCCGACAGGATCTCGGCATTGACCGCCTTCTGCGTCGAGGCACCGCCAGGCGCCACCGAAATCAGCGTATCGACCGCTTCGGCAAGGCTCTTCAGCGTCGGGTGGTACTGGTAGGAAAGGCCTTCGACACGGCGCCGGTTGTGGTAGGCGACCGGCAGGCCGAACGCCTCAAGCCGGCGAGCAATGGCCTGCCCGATGCGGCCCATGCCGAAAATCCCGACGCGGCGCGCGCGCAAGGTCAGCCGGCTCAACGGATAGTTGCCCTTGCGCAGCCAGCTGCCGTCACGCAGCCATGTCTCGGCGCGCGGCAGGTCACGGATCGTGTTGATCAGCAGCCCGATCGCGGTGTCGGCGACCTCCTCGGTCAGCACGTCGGGCGTGTTGGTGACCATGATGTTTTTCGCTGCCGCATGGCCGACATCGACCGAGTCATAGCCGACGCCGAAGGAGGCGATGAGTTCGAGATTGGGCAAGGCATCCATCATCGCGGCGCTGATGCCGGCAAAGGAGGCAATGCCGCGCACCGTGCGGCGCATCTCGTCGGTGACCAGAATGGGATCGGCGCGTTCGATCCTGACCTGGTTGAAAGTACGGTCGATCCGCCTGACGGCATGGTCGCTGAAGTCCGCCGGCACCAGAATGGCGACGGCTTGCAGCTGTTCGGCGTTGGTCATGCACGCTCCACCGGCTTGCCGGTCGACTGGCGCACATGCAGTTCCGGCTTGATCAATTCCTGCGAGGGCCGCACCGTCTGCCCGTTGAGCTTGTCGAGCAGCGCGCTGGCAGCGCGGCGGCCGACCTCGCGCTGGCCGTTCCAGACGGTGGTCAGCGCCGGCGTGGCGATCGCCGCCTCCTCCAGATCGTCATAGCCGGTGACGGAGATGTCAATGCCCGGCACCAGGCCGGCACGGGCAATGCCGTTCATCAGGCCGATGGCGACAAGATCGTTCCAGCAGCAGGCCGCCGTCGGTCTGTCCTTCAGCGCCAGGAACTGCCCGGCGGCCTCGAAGCCGGCCTGCTTGGTGCGCGGGCCGGCGATGCGCCAGGACGGCCTGACTTCAAGCCCGGCCGCTTCCATGGCGTTGACATAGCCCTGGTAGCGGTCGCGGCCGGTCGAGGTCTGGTCGGTGCCGCCGATCATGGCGATGCGCTTGTGGCCAAGCGAGATCAGATGGTTGGTGGCGAGGCCTGTTCCATAAGAATCATCGCCGCGAAACACCGGCACGTCGGCGCCCTCGACGGTGCGGGCGATCAGCACGGCCGGCAGGCCATTCTCCTCGGCCATCAGGATGTCGGAAGCCGGCGTGCCGATGGCCGGCGACATGATGACGCCGTCGGCGCCGAGCTGCAGCAGCGTATCGATGAAGGTGCGCTGCTTTTCGAGCTGATCGTAGTGGTTGGACAGGATGAAGGTCTGCCGGCTGCGGTCGAGCTCGCTCTCGATCGAACGCAGTATCTCGGCGAAGAACGGGTTCATGATGTCGTGGACGACGACGCCGACAATGCCCGAGCGCGAGGTGCGCAGGCTGGCGGCGCGGCGGTTGTAGATGTAGCCGATGGCGCGCGCATGTTCCTTGATGCGGTCGCGCGTCGAGCCCGCAACCAGCGGGCTGTCGCGCAGCGCCAGCGACACAGTGGCCGTGGACACGCCGAGTGCATCGGCGATCGTCGAAAGCTTGATTTTTTGTGCCAGCGCTTTGCGCTCCCCGAACGACCTGAATTCCGACCTAAACTGTTTAAAGGCGGCGTTATGCCACCGATCGGGGGCAAATCAAAGTTTTTTTGCCAGCGCCTCGGCCTCGACATCGGAGGCCGCGCGGCTCTGCAGCCGAAGCCGGCGCTCGCGATGGACGATGTAGAGGCCGCTGGCGACGATGATGGCGGCGCCGACCAGCGTCCAGCGATCGGGGAACTGGTTGAAGACGATCCAGCCGGAAATGATCATCCACACCATCTGCGAATAGGGATAGGGCGCCAATGCCGTGGTTGTCGCCAGCCGATAGGCCTGGACCAGCAGCCAGTGGCCGACACCGCCGAAGACGCCAAGCATGAGCAAAACGAACCAGTGCCAGCCATCATGCGGCAACGAGAAGGAAAACGGCAGCATGGGCAGAAGCAGCACCGTTGGCGCCAGCGCCGAAAACAGGATCAGGCTTTCCGGTGTCTCGGTCGACGACATGCGGCGCGTCATGATGACATAGAAGCAGTTCGACAGCATCGAGCCGAGTGCGAAGAGATGGCCGATGCCGAAGACGCCGACACCTGGCCTCGTGATGATGAGGACCCCGGCGAAGGCGGCCAGGATAGCCAGCCATCGCCGCCAGCCGGCCCATTCGCCGAGCAGCGGGCCGGCAAGCGCGGTGATCACCATCGGGCCGAAGAAATAGATCGACGTCGTCTCGGCCAGCTGCAGGGACCGCAGCGCCAGGATGTTGCACATGGTCGAGCCGAACAGGAACACACCACGCAGCACATGCGCCGGCAGGTTGACCGGGCGAAACCGCATCGGATCGCGCCAGCCGCGCAGGAGGGTGCCGACCAGAACGACATGCACGGCAAAGCGCACCCAGGCGACGATCAGCGCGGAAACGCCGGCAAGGACAAGATATTTGCTTGAGGTGTCGAGGAAGGTGAAGCAGACATAGGTGGAAAGCATGCACAGGATCGCCACCGGCGGCGTCGCGCTTTCTAGATATTTTTGGGAAGCATTCACTTGCAGGCCGGGGAAAAGCTGGGCTGGAGCCCACCTTTGCGGGAATTGTCGCTTGCCGGCAAGCCAAAAGCGTCTGGCACAGCAAGACGCGTCGGCAGGCTTAGCCAGCCCTCGTCTCGCAAGTGATGGCCCTAACCGCTGCCCCCGCTCGGGCCAGGCGTGAGGACTGGCTACATGGGCTGTCTCTGTTGTCGATCGACGTCGAAAGCATGCTGCCTTGACGACATGCGGCTTTCCGCCTAGCTCTGACGCCATGATCGCAATGGCTTTGATCGTCGTAAGGGAGCGCATGGGCAGGATGGTGTAACCATCCGGCGGAAGCACCCATGCGCGGTAAGCAGGCTCCTGACGGGGCCTTTTTTTATGCCCGGAACTTGGGCGGCCTCGTCAGACTTCAATCCCACCGACACGGCGAGCGAGATCATGACGAGCGATACCCCCATTCGGAGTCCGGGCACAGACTTATCCGGGAGAGCGATAGTCTCCGAACCCGCTGCTCCACCCCGACTGATTACCCTTATCCTACTTTCGGCTCTTGCGGTGTTGCCGGTGAACATGATCTTGCCGTCGCTGCCGAATATTGCCGCGACGTTCCAGGCTGATTTCGCAATGGTCAATCTGTCGGTTGCCGGCTTTGCGATCATCACTGCCATCATCGAGGCCATTGGAGGCGCACTATCGGACCGATTTGGGCGCAGGCCGGTGGTCTTGATATCTCTCTCGACCTTCATCATCGCGTCCATTGGCTGCGCTCTGGCTCCCAATATCGGCATTTTCCTGCTGTTTCGAGCGATGCAGGCGTGCATCGGCCCCTGCTATTCCGTCGCTCTGGTCATCCTCAAGGAGACATCGGACGAGCGCCAAACCGCCAGCAAATTTGGTTATCTCGCCATGGGGTGGGCGCTCGCGCCCATGGTCGGCCCCCTGTTTGGCGGGTCACTGGACGAACTGTTCGGATGGCGATCGAGCTTCGTTGTCTTCGCGATCCTCGGTATGGCCGCCTACGCCCTATCCGCGCGCGCGATCAGAAGAACCCCATTGTCGAGAGCGCATGGGAATTACGCTGCCTCCTACAGGCTGCTCCTGAGTTCGGCGCGGTTTTGGGCCTACGCACTGTGCATGGCCGCCTCGATGGGAGTGCTTTACGTGTTCCTGGGCGGAGCCCCATTGGTTGTCGGTGACGCGCTCGGCGGGTCAAGCGCGAAGCTCGGCCTTTACATGGGACTGGTCCCTACCGGCTTCATTCTCGGAAGCTATCTGGCCGGGCGTTACGCCTCGAAGACCTCGCTCGGCGCCATACTTGTTTTTGCGCGCCTGCTGACCTGCGCCGGCCTGCTGGCCGGTCTGGTGCTGACAAGCTTTGGCATCACTCACGTCCTGGCCTTCTTTGGACCTTGCCTGGTCATCGGCGTCGGCAATGGATTGACCATGCCTGCCGCCAACAGCGGCGCCTTGTCGGTGCGACCGGATCTGGTTGGCACCGCCGCAGGACTGACCGCCGCGATGCGGATCGGCGGCGGAGCACTCATAGCCTCCGTCGCCGGCCTGTTCCTGGCAGGGTCGATCCCTTCGCTGTTCGTCATGATGCTGATATCGGCGGCGCTCGCGTTGTTGGCGGCACTGTATGCCGCCCACCTCGACCGGGGGCAGCCTGCCGACTGAGTATCCCTATGCGTGCATGCGGGCGCCTTTGGTGATCTTGTCCACCAGCTTCTTCTCGGCACGCAGCGCGATGCCGACCACCTTGGCGTCTTCCGGCGCGAACTCGGCAAAGACGGCGCGATTGGCGGCGTCGAAGCCGGTGGAAAACATCTCCTCGACATAGAGTGAGGTCGTCACGCCGCGCTCCAGCGCGCGCCGGTGGATCGTGGCGAGCGTCGCCTGGTCGGCCGAGAGCACGATGACCGGCTGTATCGACAGCGGGTTGTAGAGATTGCCGGAACGGTCGCGATAGGGCTCGCCGATGATGTCGGGAAACTGCGCGACGATGCCGCTGGTCAGGAAGGCGGTGACGTTGAGCTTCTGCCAGCCCGGCAGATCTTCCCTGAGCACGATTGCAAATTTCGTATCGAACATGAGAAAATGGACCATTCGAAGTTAGGCCCCGATTGCGAGGCTGAAGGAGACGATGTCGCACGATGTAGGCAGCCAGGCCTTCGAGGGTCTTGGACGTTTGTGCGCCGATGCAGCTGAAAACTGCATCATCTCGGCTCCCGATCCTGCGGGCATGGAGCGGATCGAGGCACGGTTCCACGGCAGCGCCTTCGATCTGCACCGTCATGACACCTACGCGATCGGGGTGACGCTGCAGGGCGTGCAGACCTTTCGCTATCGCGGCGCGACGCGGCTAAGCCTGCCCGGCCAGATCATCGTGCTGCATCCCGACGAATTGCATGATGGCGGCGCAGGCACCGAGGACGGGTTGCGCTACAGGATGCTCTATCTCGAACCCTCGCTGATGCTCGACTGCCTTGGCGGCGCATCCCTGCCCTTCGTCAGGGATGCCGTGGTTAGGGACGACGCTTTCTGCACTACGCTGCTTTCAGCGCTGGGGCCGCTGCAGCAGGAACTCGATGAACTGTTCGTCGACGATTTCCTGGCGCAGCTGATGCAAAGCCTCACGCGGCATGCCGGCCAGCCGGCAAAGCCGATGGCCAGGACGGCGTGGCGGGCGGCCGCGCTGGCGCGCGACTATCTCACGGAGAACGCAATGCGCCCCGTGCGCTCCGGCGAGCTGGAAGCCATCACTGGGCTCGACCGCTACGCCTTGTCGCGGCATTTCCGCGCCGCCTTCTCGACGAGCCCGCATCGTTTCCTGGTAATGCGCCGGCTTCAGCGTGCGCGGCGGATGATCACCGCCGGCGAACCGCTGGCGCAGATTGCGGTCGAGGCCGGCTTCACCGACCAGAGTCACTTCAACAGGCAGTTCAAGAAAGCATTCGGCATGACGCCCGGACGCTGGTCCTCGCTGATCCGGGACTCGGCTCCGGCAGCAGCCTGATCGTTGCGATCAGTCGTCCGACTCGGCGTCGTCGTCGATCAGCACCAGTTCCTCGTTGGAGAGGTTGGCCTCGATGCGGGCCAGCAGTTTGAACAGCGCCTTCTGGTCCTTCTTGTCGAGGCCCTTCAGCGCCTGCTTTTCGGTCTTCTTCACCGATTTCTCGATGGCGTGGATGATATCGCGGCCAGTGTCGGTAAGGAAAATATGAGCTTGACGGGCGTCGGCCGACGAGGCGCGTTTTTCCAGAAAACCCTGCGCCTGCAGCCGGTTGATGGTCTTGGTGATGGTCGGCGGGCGCACGCCGAGGCGGCCGGCAAGATTGCCGGGCGTCTGGCCGTCATCCCGGTCGAGCGCCAGCATGATCTGGTCCTGGCCGGCATAGAAGCCGTGCGCCAGAAGCCGAGCCGCTAGTGCGGTTCTTGCCAGCCTTGCCGCTGAATGCAGCCGGCTCATTGTTGCAGTCTTGTCCGCCTTGGCCATGGTCATCCCTCTTCGGCCGTACCGGTGCGTGCAGCATAGACGCAGCCGGCCGGTTGGCAATCGACGATCGAAAAGATTCCGGCGCTCCAAACAGCTTTGCCGGCAAGCATTGCGGTGTCGGCCGTGGTGATGCCAGATGTTTATTTCAGTTAGATGACAAACGAGTTTCGGAAGCACCGGATTCACAGCAACCGCGACGCAGGCGCGGTCTGACGATCGGCAGCCCCGGAGAACACACCCTCTTTATCGTTTCGTCGCCGAAGAGGCGACCCTTCCCGCCGACAATAACCATAGACAAGCCAAACCGACCGCTTTGGACCATCTGTTTGCCCCGTGCAAAAGCCCCGCACACATCCTATATGGAGCCGACAATCCCTTTTCGCGGCCTGGATTTTCACGGCCCGGTCATTTTCGAGGCAACCATGAGCGATGCACAGACGCAGATCCCCGTAACCGTTCTCACCGGCTATCTCGGCGCCGGCAAGACGACGCTGCTCAACCGCATCCTGTCGGAAAACCACGGCAAGCGTTACGCGGTCATCGTCAATGAATTCGGCGAAATCGGCATCGACAACGACCTGATCGTGGAATCCGACGAGGAAATCTACGAGATGAACAATGGCTGCGTCTGCTGCACGGTGCGTGGCGACCTGATCCGCGTCGTCGAAGGCCTGATGCGCCGGCCCGGCCGTTTCGACGCCATCGTGGTCGAGACCACCGGTCTCGCCGATCCGGTGCCGGTGGCGCAGACCTTCTTCATGGACGACGACGTGCGCTCCAAGACCAAGCTCGATGCGGTGGTGGCGCTGGTCGACGCCAAGCACCTGCCGCTCAGGCTCAAGGATTCCAAGGAAGCCGAGGACCAGATCGCCTTCGCCGACGTCGTCGTGCTCAACAAGACCGATCTGGTCACCCCCGAAGAGCTGGCCAAGGTCGAGGCGACGATCCGCGCCATCAACCCGGCGGCCAGGATCCACCGCACGACGCGCGCCGGTGTTGCGCTGTCGGAAGTGCTCGACCGCGGCGCCTTCGACCTGTCGCGGGCACTGGAAAACGATCCGCATTTCCTCGAGGCGCATGACGACCATCATCATCATGACCACGATCATGACGGCCACGACCATGATGGCCACGATCACCATGACCATGACGGGCACGATCATCACCATCACGCGCACCCTTCCGATATCCATGATGTGACGGTGCAGTCGGTGTCGCTGCGCGGCGGCGAGATGGATCCGAAGAAATTCTTCCCGTGGATCGAGAAGATCACCCAGATGGAAGGGCCCAACATCCTGCGGCTGAAAGGCATTATTGCGCTCAAGGGCGATGACGAGCGCTATGTCATCCAGGGCGTGCACATGATCATCGAGGGCGACCACCAGCGTGCCTGGAAGGACGGCGAAAAACATGAGAGCCGGCTGGTGTTCATCGGCCGCGAGCTCGACGCCGAACGCCTGAAGAAGAGTTTTGACGCCTGCCAGGCGGCTTGATTTCCCAGCCTTATAACGCTAGCGCTGCCCTTCTTTCCTTCTCCCCTTGTGGGAGAAGGTGGCCTCGCGAAGCGAGGTCGGATGAGGGGTGTTCCAGCTTGGCAAAGACGGCGATCCGTCACACACCCCTCATCCGTCTCGGCGCTACGCGCCGATCCACCTTCTCCCACAAGGGGAGAAGGTTGGCGCCACACCTGGCCGCGCTGGCTGCCTCCTGGGGATGGCTACGAATTTCACTGGAACGGTTCTGATGCCCACAGTCGCCCCCCTAGACCTCGAAGGCCATTGCGTTGCCGCCGTCTTCCTCGGCGACGTGCCGCATTTTGCGCTGGCCGATGGCGCCATCCATCGGCTCGACAATGGCCACAAGACGGTTCAGGCCAATGACGGGTTGCTCGCGGCCTTCCATGATGCGGCCAACGACCGGCTGATCACCGGCGGCGAGGACGGCAAGGTGTTTGCGGTCAAAACGGGCGGCGAAGCCACTGAAACGGCGAGCGCCGGCAAGAAATGGATCACCAGCGTGGCCGCCGGGCCGCAGGGCGCCATCGCCTATGCCACGGGCAAGACCGCCTTCGTGCGCTTCGCCGATGGAAAGACAAGGGAATTTGTCCATCCGCGCTCGGTCGAGGGGCTGGCGTTTTCGCCCAAGGGCATGCGCTTCGGTGTCGCCCGCTACAATGGCGCGACGCTGCATTTCCCGGCTGCCGAGGGCAAGCCGGTGGAGCTCGAATGGGCCGGCGCCCATACCGGCATCACCTTTTCGCCGGATGGCGCCTTCCTCGTCACCACCATGCAGGAAAACGCGCTGCATGGCTGGAAACTGGCCGACGGCAAGCACATGCGCATGACCGGCTATCCCGGCAAGGTCAAAAGCCTGTCATGGAGCGTCAAAGGCAAATGGCTGGCGAGTTCCGGCGCGCCGGCCGCGATCGTCTGGCCATTCTCGGGCAAGGACGGCCCGATGGGCAAGGCACCGCTGGAACTCGGCACGCGCGGTAATACGATGGTGACCTGCGTCGCTTGCCACCCAAGCCAGGATGTCGTCGCGATCGGTTATGACGACGGCATGGTGATCGCCGCGCGCTTCGCCGACGCCAAGGAAGTGCTGCTGCGCCGACAGGGCAAGGGCGCCATCACCTCGATGATGTGGGACAAGGAAGAACGCCGTATCGCCTTCGGCAGTGCCGCTGGTGACTGCGGTGTCATCGACATCACGGCGTAGTTTCAAAATATCGGTCTACTCGGCGCCGCAGGACACCTTGCCCTTCAACTCTGCCGGCTTGCCGTCCTTGTCCGTGTCGGCGGCATTGTCATAGACGGCAAGCGTGTAGTCCCCATCATAGACGCCTTCGTCGCTGGCCTTGGTCAGGATCGTCAGTTCGACTGAATTGAAGGTGTTTGCCGCCTCGTATTCGCGGTAGATGTTCAGCCGCAGTTCCTTGCCGTCCAGCCAGTATTGGGTCAGGTTGGAATCCTCGAACACCGTCTTGCGCAATCCATCGCCAACCGGCCTCGCCTTGATTTCGAGATCGCCGCGAAAGTTGAAGGTCGGACCGCCCATGCCTGTGGTGACGCCGGCGCCGACGTCGAATGTCACCGCCGTGTCGTCGACGTTGCACCAGATGCCGCCTGAGGCGAAGGCCGTGCTGGCCGACGACAACAGCATTGCCGCACAGATGATTGTCCGCATTTTTGTCCCCCCACCTCAATTCCCGCTCATATTGGCGCTGACTTCGCCAGCACGGTCAAGCACCGCCGCCAAAGGCTGAGCCAATGCAGGGCTGACGCGCGGCCAATTGCGGTTGCGGACATGGATTGGGTAAGAGGTACGCACGAGAGGGGTTTCCATGCACAGCAGCGACAGTTCAAAGACCATCGGCGGCATCGGTCGTGACCGCATCGCGCAATTGCGCGAGACCGAAGGGGCGGCCTTCCGCTCAGCACGGCCAAAATCGCAAGCCAAGGTCGGCAACGGCCTGCCCGGCTTCTTCGGCGGCGTGCCGATGCACTGGATGAACGACTGGCCGACGCCGTTTCCGATCCTGGTGGACAGCGCCAAGGGCGCTGCGATCACCGATATCGACGGCAACCGGCTCGACGATTTCTGCCTCGGCGACACCGGCTCGATGTTCGGCCATTCGCCGCCGCCGGTGGCGCGCGCCATCCGCCGCCAGGCCGGACGCGGCCTGACCTATATGCTGCCTTCGGAAGACGCACTTGCCATCGGGCCGTTGCTGCAGCAGCGCTTCGGCCTGCCGTTCTGGCAGATCGCGACGACGGCGACCGACGCCAACCGCTTCGCGCTGCGCGTCGCCCGCGCCGTCACAGGCAGGGAAAAAATCCTGGTCTTCAACGGCTGCTATCACGGCTCCGTCGACGAAACGATGGTGCGGCTGATCGACGGCAAGCCCGTCAACCGGCCGGGACTGGCGGGCGAATTCCGCGACCTGACCCGCACGGCCAAGGTGATCGAGTTCAACGACATCCCGGCGGTGGAAGCAGCGCTCAAGGACAAGGATGTGGCCTGCGTCATCGCGGAGCCGGTGCTGACCAATTCCTGCATGGTGCTGGCCGACCCGGGCTTCCACGACGCGCTGCGCAGACTGACGCGCGAGACCGGCACGCTTCTCCTGATCGACGAGACGCACACGATCTCGACCGGCCCCGGCGGCTACACCAGGAAATATGGGCTCGATCCGGACTTGTTCGTGCTGGGCAAGCCGATCGCCGGTGGCGTGCCGGCGAGCGTGTGGGGCATGAGCGATGAAGTCGCCTCGCGCTATGCCGACTACAACAGGACCAAGGAGCCCGGCTATTCCGGCATGGGCACGACGCTGTCGGCCAACCCGCTGCAATTCGCCACCATGCGCGCCACGCTGGAAGAGGTGATGACGGCGGAGAATTATGACCGCATGGACCATCTGGCACGGCGTCTGGATGCCGGACTGACCGGCGTGATCGACCGCTACCGCCTGCCCTGGCATGTCGCCCGCGTCGGCGCCCGAGTCGAGTTCATCTGCGCGCCCGGCCCGTTGCGCAACGGCGCGGAAGCCGAGACCGCGCATGCGCCGGAACTGGAAGCCGCCATCCATGTCGCGCTGGTCAATCGCGGCGTGCTGATCGCGCCCTTCCACAATATGATGCTGATCTCGCCGGCGACGTCAGGTGCGCAGGTCAACCGGCTGATCAGCGCCTTCGCCGCGGTTGCGGCAAAGCTTGCGGCATGAGACAAGCGGCCATGGACAATGCCATCGTGACCTCACCTTCGGGGTCCTCGCCCACCGAAGCGCAAGCCTTTCTCGACGCCCATCCCGAGATCGAAGCCTTCGATATCGTGCTGACCGACGCCAATGGCGTCGGCCGCGGCAAGATCGTGCGCCGGCATGAGCTGAAAAGCATTTTCGAGGGTGGCCGGCATATGCCGATCTCGATCCTCGGCCTCGACATCACCGGCGAGGATGTGCACGAGACCGGGCTGATCTGGACGACCGGCGACGGCGATCTCAGGGCATGGCCGATCCCCGGCACGCTGGTGCCGCTCTATGGCACCAACCCGCCGCGCGGCCAGGTGCTGATGGCGATGTACCATCTCGATGGCCAGCCGATGTCGTCGGATCCGCGGCTGGCGCTGGCCCGGCAGGTCGATATCCTCGCGGCCAAGGGTCTTTACCCGGCCGGCGCCTTCGAGCTGGAATTTTTCCTGCTGGCCAACGAGCGCGATGCCGAGGGCAAGGTGCAGCCGGCGCGTGCCGTGCTCGATGGCCGTGTCTCGGGCAAGACAGAGGTCTATTCCGTCGACCATCTGCACGGCATGGAACCGCTATTCTCCGACATCTACGCCGCAGCCAAGGCGCAAGGCATTCCGGCCGAGACGGTGATTTCCGAATACGCGCCCGGCCAGTACGAATTGACGCTGAACTACCGCAAGGATGTGATGCGGGCGGCCGACGACCTCGTCATGCTGAAGCGGCTGGTGCGGGCACAGGCGCGCCGCCATGGCGTGACCGCCTGCTTCATGGCCAAGCCGATCGAGAAATATGCCGGCTCGGGCATGCATTTCCACGTCTCGCTGCAGGACAGAGCCGGTCGCAACGTCTTTGCCGAGGCCGGTGGCGAGAGCTGGTCACTGCCACTGCTTCAAGGGCTCGGCGGCCTGATCCAGACGATGGCGGAATCGATGCTGGTGTTTGCGCCGCACGCCAATTCCTGGCGACGCTTCGTCTCGCAATCCTATGCGCCGGTGGCCCCGACCTGGGGCGTCAACAACCGTTCGGTGGCGCTGCGCGTGCCGGCCGGCGACGCCAAGAACCGGCGCATCGAGCATCGTCCGTCCGGCGTCGACGCCAATCCCTATCTGATCGCCGCGACGGTGCTGGCCGGCATCATCAAGGGCCTCGACGAAGGCCTCGATCCTGGCCCTGAAACGACCGGCAATGGCTATGAGGCTGCGGTCACGCGGACGACGATGCCGGCCGATTGGCGCGCGGCAATCGAAGCGGCCAAGGCGTCAAGCTTCCTGAAAGGCGCGCTTGGCGAGGACCTGCACCGCACCTTCGTGGCGATCAAACAGTCCGAATATCTGCGTGTGGCACGCACGGTCAGCGAACTGGACTATCATCTCTATCTGCACGAGGTGTGACGACTTGATGCTGGGCGGCGATCACTTTTTAGCCGCCTGCATCAAATGAGGTAGCAAACTAGCACTACAGAACATACCATGAACGGATGACCATTCTAACCGTCCGTGAAAAGCTGGCAATCCTGTCCGACGCCGCCAAATATGACGCTTCCTGCGCCTCGTCAGGCTCAGCGAAAAAGGATTCACTGAAATCCGGCGGCATCGGCTCCACCGAAGGCATGGGCATCTGCCATTCCTATGCACCGGACGGCCGCTGCATTTCGCTCTTGAAAATACTGCTCACCAATTTCTGCATCTATGATTGCAGCTATTGCATCAACCGCTCGTCCTCGAATGTGAAGCGTGCCCGCTTCAGCATCGACGAGGTGGTGAAGCTGACCATGGATTTCTACCGCCGCAACTACATCGAAGGCTTGTTCCTGTCTTCAGGCGTCATCCGCTCACCCGACGAGACCATGGGCGAGATGGTCGAGGTGGCGCGGCGGCTGCGGCTGGAAGAAAAGTTCTCCGGTTATATCCATCTGAAAACCATTCCGGAAAGTTCGGCGGAACTGGTCGAAAAGGCCGGGCTCTACGCCGACCGCCTGTCGATCAATGTCGAGCTGCCGACCGACGAGGGCGTCAAGAAATTGGCGCCGCAAAAGAAGCCCGAAACGATCCGCCTTTCCATGGCCAGGCTGCGTCAGAAGATGGAAGAAAAAGCCGAGCCGACGCTGAGGACCAAAAAACGCGAGCGCTTTGCGCCGGGTGGTCAGTCGACACAGATGATCGTCGGCGCGGACAAGACATCCGACGACGGCATATTGCACACCAGCGCCCGGCTCTATGGCAGCTATCATCTGCGGCGCGTCTACTACTCCGCCTTCAGCCCGATCCCCGACTCGTCGTCATCCCTGCCGCTGCAGAAGCCGCCGCTGATGCGCGAACACCGGCTTTACCAAGCCGACTGGCTGATGCGGTTTTACGGCTTCTCGCAGCCGGAGATCCTGGCCGGCAGCAGCGACGGCATGCTCGACCTTGCCATCGACCCGAAGCTGGCCTGGGCGCTGCGCAACAGGGGACAGTTTCCGGTCGACATCAACCGCGCCGACCGCGAATCGCTGCTGCGCGTGCCTGGTCTCGGCACCAAGGTGGTGACGAAAATCCTGGAGACACGCCGCCACCGGCGTATGCGGCTCGAAGATGTCGGGCGGATTTGCCAGTCGATCGCCAGGCTCAGGCCGTTCATCATCGCTGAAGGCTGGTCGCCGGGCGCGCTCACCGACAAGGAGGGTCTGCGCGACAAGATCGTGCGCTCCTGCGAACAACTGTCGCTGTTTTGACCATGCAGCCGGCCGAGCTCGACCTTGCCCGATACAGCGTTCGGCTCGACAGCGAGACCGACTTTTCGGGCTGGCGCGACGCGGCACGGCGGCTGGCGTTGAACGAGATCAAGCCCGAAGACATCAGCTGGCATGTCGCGGCCGGCTCCGGCCAACTGCCTGGGGATTTGCCAGCCGTGCCTGCGGGGGCGCAACTCGTGGTGCCGCGCGAGTTTATCGAGCACGCTGAAACCGCCTTCTGCCATTCCGACCCCGGCAGGTTCGCCTTTCTCTACCGGTTGCTGTGGCGACTACGCGCCGAGCCCAAGCTGCTGGCGATCGCGTCGGATCCCGACACCAGGCTGCTCGAGGCGATGGAAAAAGCGGTGCGGCGCGACAGCCACAAGATGCATGCTTTCGTGCGCTTCCGGAAGATAGGCGACGGCGACGAGGAGCGCTACGTCGCCTGGTTCGAGCCCGATCATTTCATCGTCGAGCGCAACGCGGATTTCTTCGTCAGGCGCTTCACCGGCATGCGCTGGACGATCCTGACGCCTTACGCTTCGGCCGACTGGGACGGCGAAAGACTGGCGATCGGACCGGGTGCCGCCAAGGGCGATGCACCTGATCAAGACGACACCGAGGCGCTGTGGCGCACCTATTTCGAGAACATTTTCAACCCGGCACGACTGAAGGTGAAGGCCATGCAAAAGGAGATGCCGAAGAAATATTGGCGGAACCTTCCCGAGGCCTCGCTCATTCCAGACCTGATCGCAGGAGCGGACAAAGCCGCCAAGGAGATGATTGCGAAGATGCCGACGACGCCAGCGCCGCACCACGCCAAGGTGCAGGCCAAGCATTGGCCGAAACGTGAGCTAACCGAAGCACCGGAAGACGACGAAGCAGGCACCATTTCCGAGTTGCGCGAAGCTGCGAAAGGCTGCCGCCGCTGCCCGCTTTGGCGCGATGCGACGCAGACCGTGTTCGGCGAAGGACCTGATAACGCCAAGGTGATTTTCGTCGGCGAACAGCCTGGAGATCAGGAGGACCTCGCCGGCAAACCTTTCGTCGGCCCGGCCGGCAAGGTGTTCGATGCCATCCTCGATGACGCGGGCGTCGACCGGCAGAAGGTCTACGTCACCAACGCGGTGAAACACTTCAAATTCGAGCCGCGCGGCAAGCGCCGCATCCATTCCAAACCGAATGCCGGCGAGGTGCAGGCCTGCCGCTGGTGGATCGACAGGGAATTCGCGTTGATCAAGCCGGACCTTGCGGTGGCGCTCGGCGCAACGGCTGCCTTGTCTTTGCTGGGCAAGGCGATCCCGGTGACGAAAATGCGCGGCCAGGTGATCGAGCGCGAGGATGGACTGCGCGTCTTCATCACCATCCACCCCTCCTTCATCCTGCGCATCCATGAGCCCGCAGACAAGGAAGCCGAACGCGAGCGGTTTTTGCAGGATATGAGAGAGGTGAAGCGACTGATGGCAGTGTGAGTTGTTTGCCTAGCGGATCAGAATCGCCCTGAGGTCGTTGACATTCGTCCCGGTCGGACCCGGCACAAACAGATCGCCAACGGCATCAAAGGCCGTCCAGGCATTGTTGCCGGCCAGCATCGCCTTGGCATCCACACCCGCCGCGCGCATGCGCGACACGGTCGAGCCATCGGCAAAAGCGCCGGCGTTGTTTTCCGAACCGTCGATGCCGTCCGTATCGGCAGCCAGAGCGTGAATGCCTTGTACGCCGTTGATGCCGATGGCGAAGGCGAGCAGGAATTCCGAATTGCGGCCGCCCTTGCCTTTTGCCCGCAGCGTCACGGTGGTTTCGCCGCCGGACAGGACCAGCACCGGCTTTTGAAACGGCCGGTTGCGCGTGGCGACTTCGCGCGCGATTGCGGCATGGACGCCGCCGACCTCGCGCGCTTCACCCTCGATGGCATCGGAGAGGATGACGGCCTCGATCCCCTGCCTCTTCGCTTCCGCCGCTGCTGCTTCCAGCGACACGCCTGCCGAGGCGATCAGATGCACCTCATTGCGCGAAAAGCGCTGATCGTCGGGATCTGGCGCATCGGCGGCCGGCGAATTGATATGCGCCATCACCGAGGCTGGTAGTTTCATGCCGTAGGCTGCAATGGACGCCAGCGCGTCTCCGCGGCTGCCGGTATCGGGAACCGTTGGCCCTGAGGCGACAAGGGCCGGATTGTCGTCAGGAATGTCTGAGACAACCAGCGACACCACCTTGGCCGGCCAGGCGGCGGCGGCCAGCCGGCCACCTTTGATGGTGGAAAGATGCTTGCGGATGGTGTTCATCGCCGCGATCGGCGCGCCGGAGGCGAGCAGCGCCTCGTTGACGGCGATTTCGTCGGCCAGCGTCAGGCTACCGGCGGGCGATGGCAGCAGCGCCGAGCCGCCACCGGAAATCAACGCCACCACCAGATCGTCCGCCGTCAGCCCCTGGACTTTTGCCAGCAGGCGCCGCGAGGCTTCCAACCCGGCGGCGTCCGGCACCGGATGCGCCGCCTCGATGATCTCGATGCGCTCGCATTTGGCGCCATAGCCGTAGCGGGTGACGACCAGCCCTTCGATCGGACCGTCCCAGACCTTCTCGAAGGCTGCCGCCATCTGCGCCGAGCCCTTGCCCGCACCGATGACGATGGTGCGGCCTTTAGGCCTGGCCGGCAGGTGGTCTCGGATGGTCCGCTGCGGATCGGCGGCGGCCACGGCGGCGTCGAAGATGGAGATGAGGAAGGATTTGGGATCTAGCACGGTCATTCGGCTTCCGACGACAGCGCCAGCCCGCGCTTGTCGATGCTCAGATGATCGCAGAGTGCATCAACCACGACGCCATGATCCTCACGTTCCGGCAGCCCGGAAACGGCGATCACACCGATGACGCCGGCACCTTTGACGGTGACCGGAAAGCCGCCGCCGGCGAGCACATAGTCCGAGATGTCCAGTCCCTCACCGATCTTGAAAGTGCGGTCGGGGCGCTGCTGTTCCAGCACCATGCGATAGGTGCTTCTGAGGAACCGCCTGACGACATTGATCTTGCGCCGCGCCCAGTCGGGATTGGAGGCGTTCGAACCCGGCATTGCGGCGTAAAACAGCGGCCGGTCCCACAGCCTGATATCGACGATAACAGGCATGTTTTCAGCCAATGCGCGATCGCGGATGGCGGAACCGATCTTGAAGGCGACGGCCTCGTCGAAGGCGGGAAAGACAAGAGTTTCTTCCTGTCTCTTGATCAGAGCGATGTCGTCAGCAACGGCCATGTCGTTCCCCTGTCAACTTCGCCGCACGCTTTGACCGATGGCTGCCGCCGGGTCAAGCAATGAACGCAGCTGGCGTTCTAATTCGCCATGTCCGTCTTCGCCGCCCGCCCCGCGACGTAGACCTCGCGCACCGCGCGGTCGTCGCCAAGCGTCTGGAGCAGAAACAATTCCTGCGCCAGCGTCTGCGCCGTTTCCATCCTGAGCCGCATCGCCGGCGTCGTCCTGGCGTCGAGCACGACGATGTCGGCGTCGGTGCCTTGCTCCAGCGTACCGATCTTGTCGGCCACCGACAGCGCCTCGGCATTGCCGCGCGTGATCTGCCAGAAGGACTGGAAAGGGTTCAGTTTCTCGCCGTTCAGCGCGATCACCTTGTAGCCCTCATCCATGGTGCGCAGCATCGAATAGTTGGTGCCACCGCCGACATCGGTGGCGGCGGCGATCCTGAGCGGCTTGTCGCGGCGGCGAAAGCGCTGGTAGTCGAACAGGCCGGAGCCGAGGAACAGGTTCGAGGTCGGGCAGAACACCGCCACGGAGCCTGAGTCCGAAAGCGCATCCGCCTCGCGTTCCGACAGATGGATGCAGTGGCCGAACAGGCTCTTTTTTCCCAGCAACCCGTAATGCTCATAGACGTCGGTATAGTCGCGCGACCACGGGTAAAGCTGTTGCGTGAAGGCGATCTCGGCGTGGTTTTCCGAAAGATGCGTCTGCATGTGCAGGTCGGGATGTTCGCGGCAGAGCGCGCCGGCCATCTCCATCTGCTCCGGCGAGGAGGTAATGGCGAAGCGCGGCGTGATGGCGTAATGCTGGCGGCCCTTGCCGTGCCACTCCGCAATCAGCGCCTTGGTGTCGTCATAGCCGGATTGCGGCGTGTCGAGCACGCCATCAGGCGCATTGCGGTCCATCATCACCTTGCCGGCGATGTTGAGCATGTTGCGGTCATGCGACTCGGCGAAAAAGGCTTCGGCCGAGGCCTTGTGCACGGAGCAGTAGGCGGTGACCGTGGTGGTGCCGTGCCGCACCATCTCGTCGAGGAAGAGCCGCGCGATGCGGCGGCCATGCTGCGCGTTGGCGAACTTCGTCTCTTCCGGAAAAGTGTAGGTGTTCAGCCAGTCGAGCAGTTCGGCGCCGTAGGAAGCGATGATCTGCATCTGCGGGAAATGCACGTGGGTATCGATGAAGCCCGGCAGCAGCAGATGCGGCCGGTGATCGATTTTTTTGTCCCCTCACCGGCCTGTTTCTCGACATCGCTATAAGCGCCCGATGCAACGATCCTGCCATCGCTGATCAGCAGGCCGCCATCCTCCTCGTAGCGCCAGGCGGAGTGGTCGTCGATGGTTTGCGGCCAGCGCACGAAGGACAGTGTGCGGCCGCGCAGAAGTGTCGAGGTCATGCTATTTCCCTGCGCCTTCGAACCAGGCCACCAGCAGCGCCCGCTCCTTGTCGGTGATTTGGCTGACGTTGGCTGGCGGCATGGCGTGGCTGCGGCCGGCCTGCAGATAGATTTCACGGGCGTGGTTGGCGATTGCCGCGTCGCTGTCCAACATCACGCCCTTGGGTGCGTGATAGATTCCTTCATAGACCGGCTCTGCCGCGTGGCACATGGAGCAGCGGCCGAGCACGGTGTCGCGCACGGCCGGGAAATGGGCGGAGGCGATATAGATGTCCGCCGAGGCGGACGCCTTGGGCTCACCGGTCAGCACCTTGGGCACGGTCGACAGCCAGATGATGATGATGAACAGGACAAGGGCGCCAAGCCAGGTCCAGTGCGGGTTTCCGGCGCGCTTGTGCACGGTGTTGAAATAGTGCCGGATCAGCACGCCGATGATGAACACCAGCGAGGCGATGACCCAGTTGAACTGCGTGCCGAACGCCAGGGGATAGTGGTTCGACAGCATCAGGAACAGCACCGGCAGCGTCAGATAATTGTTGTGAAGCGAGCGCTGCTTGGCGATCTTGCCGTATTTCGGATCGGGCTTGCGGCCGGCGATGAGATCGGCCACGACAATCTTCTGGTTGGGAATGATGACCATGAAGACATTGGCCGACATGATCGTGGCCGTAATGGCGCCCAGATGCAGGAAGGCGGCGCGGCCGGTGAACAGGTGCGTCAAACCCCAGGCGATGAACACCAGCACGCCATAGAGCACCAGCATCAGGCCGGTGTCGCTTTTGCCAAGCGGCGAGCGGCACAGTAGATCATAGACCACCCAGCCGACACCGATCGTCGCCATCGACAAAAGGATGCCGACCGGCACCGACATTGGCAGCACGTTGGGATCGATCAGGAACAGATCGGCGCCGGCATAGTAGACCACGCACAGCATGGCGAAGCCGGACAGCCAGGTGGCGTAGGATTCCCATTTGAACCAGGTCAGGTGCTCGGGCATCTCGGCGGGCGCCACCAGATATTTCTGGATGTGGTAGAAGCCGCCGCCATGCACCTGCCACTCCTCGCCGAAGGCGCCGACCGGCATGCCGGGACGCTGTCGCAAGCCGAGATCGAGCGCGACGAAATAGAAGGACGAGCCGATCCAGGCGATGCCGGTGATGACATGCAGCCAGCGCACGGCAAAGCTCAGCCAGTCCCAGAAAATCGCGAAATCCATCATTTGAAATCGTCCCTGCCGATGACGCGACTTTACGGTGTCGCACGCAAACGGAAAGAGGCGAGGTGTACGATGACTTTCAAAAAAAATGGAAAATACTAGGTTGTTCGCTGCAAACCGGCGAAGGTGCTCCGTATGGCCTATCTCGACAACATCGCCGTCTTCGTCCGCGTCGTCGAACTCGGCAATCTGTCGGCGGCCGGCCGCGACATGCGCATTTCGCCGGCGGTGGCCTCCAACCGCATCAAGGAGCTGGAGAAGCACCTTGGTGTGCGGCTGTTCAACCGCACCACTCGGCAATTGATGCCGACCGAGCATGGCACAGTGTTCTACTCCGGCGCCAAGCAGGTGCTGGAGGCGATCACCGAAGCGGAAGCCGCGGTCTCGGCATTATCCGGCCAGCCGCGCGGTACTATCAAAGTGACCGCACCGCTTGGCCTCGGGCGCCGGCTGGTGGCTTCGGGCATTCCCGATTTCCACGACAAGTATCCAGATATCGAGGTGCGGCTCAGGCTCTCGGACCACAATATCGATATCATGAAGGAAGGTATCGACGTCGCCTTCAAGCTCGGCATCATCGAGGATTCCAGCCTCAGGATGCGCGGAATCATGGAATGCGAGCGCGTGCTGGTGGCTGCGCCGAAATATCTGGAAGCGCGCGGCGAACCGATGGAGCCGCAGGAACTGATCGGCAAGAAGCATGACTGCCTGATGTTGCGCTATTCCGGTGCGCGCGAATATGTCTGGACGCTGCAGACCCCCACCGGCCCGCAGAAATTCGAAGTGCACGGGCCCTACGACACCGACGATGGCGACGTGCTGACCGGCTGGGCGCTGTCCGGGCGCGGCATCATCAACAAGCCGCGCTTCGAGGTCGAGCCGTTCATCCGCGACCGGCGGTTGCAGGTGATCCTTGCCAACACGCCACCGACGCCGGTGCAGTTCGCCGCCGTCTATCCGCACAAGAAGTTGCAGGACCCCAAGGTACGGCTGCTGCTCGACTTCATGGCCGAGCGCTGCCAGCGGCTAATCAAGGATCTTCTGGCCGGCAAGTAGGGCCGGCGGCAACCGGGACTGGCCGGCAAGTGCCGGCCTTCTGGTCCATTCGCCGGGCTTGCCTTGCGCAGCGGCGAACTTAGGTTGGTGCGATGCATCTCGCCATTTCGCTCAACATCGCTGCCGCCACCGGAGAGACCGTGCTGGACTTCGGCCAGGTCAGCAGCTTCGTGCGCAAGGCGGAAGCGGCGGGCGTGGACATGGTCATCATTTCCGACTCCGCCGATAAGCCATCAAGCAGCCCGTTTGAAGCGACAACGCTGCTAGCCGCTCTCGCGACGGTGACCGACAGGATCGGCCTCGTCGCCAGCGCCTCTACGCTCGCGCATCAGCCTTACAATCTGGCGCGCCGGTTTGCTTCGCTCGACATCATCAGCCATGGCCGCGTCGGATGGAACGCCACGCTGCGGCAGAACCCGCACGAAGCCGGAAACTTCAGCCGGCCCGAAGGTTTTTCCGATGATGATTTCCGCCGCCGCGCCAAGGAGTTCATCAACATCGTACGGGCGTTGTGGATTGGCTGGGAGCGCGACGCGCTGCTGTTCGACAAGGCAGCGGGCCGCTTCCACGATCCGGACAAGATGCACGCGCTGAACCACATCGGCGAATTCTTTTCGGTGCGCGGGCCGCTCAATGTCGCGCGCTCGCCGCAGGACAGGCCGGTGCTAATCATGTCCGGCCCGGCAGAGGCAGATATCGATCTCGCAAGCGGCGCCGCTGACGTTGTCCTGATCGAGGGACAGCCGTCTGAGGCCTTGAAAGTTGCCGTTGGCGACCTGAAGCGCCGAGCCGCCGCTATCGGCCGCAAACCGGAGACAGTGAAGGTACTGGCAACGATGGTCCCGACATCCGAACCGGGCGTCGACAGCCTCCAAGCCTTGTTGGAATCGAGCGGCTGTGACGGCTTCAATTTTGTTTTGCCAGCTGATGTCCCGGGACTTCAGAGTTTCATCGACCGCGTTTTGCCAGAGCTCAGGCGCCATGGCATCGCCGGCCAGAGTCAGCAAGGCGCAACGCTGCGCGCACATCTTGGGCTTGGTACCGGAGGCGCAGAATGAGCGCGCGCCAGATGAAGCTCGGCGCCTTCCTTTGGGCGACCGGCCATCACATCGCCGCCTGGCGCCACCCCAAGGCGCATGTGATCGCCGGCATCGACATCGACCATTACATCCAGCTGGCGCGCACGGCGGAAGCGGCGAAGTTCGACATGATCTTCTGCGAGGACGCCGCCGGCCTGCGCGAGGCCAATGTCGGCATCGCCAGCCAGACATCGCGTTCGATCGGCTTCGAGCCGATCAGCCTGCTGTCGGCGCTGGCGGTGCAGACCAGCCGCATCGGCCTCGTCTCGACCGCGTCGACAAGCTACAACGAGCCCTATGGCCTTGCGCGGACCTTCCTGTCGCTCGACCATCTGAGCGGCGGCCGGGGCGGCTGGAACCTGGTCACCTCGGCCAGCCCCATCGAGGCCGCAAATTTCGGCGCGACCGGGCTCAAGCCCCATGCCGACCGCTATGAACGGGCACGCGAATTCGCCGAAGTGGTCACCGGCCTTTGGCACGGCAAGGCTCCCGGCCATGACGGCCAAAGCTTTTCGGTGCACGACCCGCTCGATCTGCCGCGCTCGCCCCAAGGTGCGCCTGTCATGGTGCAGGCTGGTGCCTCGGATGTCGGCCGTGACCTTGCCGCCCGCACTGCCGACGTGGTGTTCACGGCGGCGCAAACGTTCGAGGAAGCGAAGGCCTTTTACGACGACCTCAAGGGGCGCATGGCCGCCTATGGACGTGAACCGGACGACATCAAGATCATGCCCGGCGTCGCGCCCGTGGTGGCGAAAACGGAGGCTGAAGCCCGAGAGAAGCATGAGGAGTTGCAGGCGCTGATCCCCGACGATGTCGGTGTGGCGCTGCTGTCCAGCTATCTCAGCATCTCCGATCTCGGACGCTATCCGATCGACGGGCCACTGCCCGAACTGCCGGAGAGCGAGGGGATGAAAAGCCGGCAGGCGCTGGTCGTCGAGCAATCGCGCCGCGACGGCCTTTCCATCCGCCAGCTTGCCCGCCATTTTGCAGGCGCGCGCGGCCATTGGCGCATCGTCGGTACGGCGGCGCAGGTCGCCGACGAGTTGCAGGCGCGGTTCGAAGGCGGTGCTGCCGACGGCTTCAATGTCATGCCGTCTTACTTCCCCGGCGAGCTCGATGCCTTTGCGACGCTGGTTGTGCCTGAGCTGCAGCGGCGCGGCCTGTTCCGCCGGGACTACGAAGGCCGAACGCTGCGCGACCACCTCGGCTTGAAACGGCCGGCCTGAGGCTGGCAGCTTCTATGCTTCGTTCATCATTCGGGCAGTGCCCGAAACCCTGATCGAGCTGCCGATCTCGGGCGCAATATCGGCGTGCAGGCGCGAACGCATACCCATGTCCTCGCCCTGCACGACATCGATCGCGCCGCCATGCGGCCAGCCAATGTCATGCAGATAGCCGGCGAAGGCGGCCGTCGAAGCACCCGTCGCCGAATCCTCATAGACGCCGCCGGAGGCAAAGGGATTGCGCGTGTGGAACAATCGTGGCGTTTCGGCATAAGCGAGCAGGATCGTGACCAGCCCTTCGCGCCGCATCAGCACTTGCCCGGCTTTCAGCTCGTAGCGCATGGCGGCCAGTGCCTCGCGCGATTTGAGGGCCAGCAACAGGTGATCAGCGCCGCCATGGATCAGCGCCGGCGGAATGGCCGGATCGAGATCGGTCGCGGCATAGCCAAACAGCGCCAGCGCCTCGGCGATCAGCTGCGGAGGAGCAGGCGTGCTGCGTGTCGGCGGCGACTGCAAGGCGGCGGCAACGGTCGCGCCGTCACGGAACCCTTCGACGGTGATGCTGGCCTGGTTGAGTTTCAGCGGGAAAATTCCATCGCCGAACTGCCGGACGAGGGCAGTTCCCAAGGCGATGGTGGCGTGACCGCAGAAAGGTACTTCGGATTCCGGCGAGAAATAGCGCACCCGCCAGTTGTCGCCATCCGGTGCGGCAAAGGCGGTTTCAGAGAAGCCGACCTCCGCCGCCAGACGCTGCATTTCGGCCGCATCGGGCAAGACATCGCCGATCAGTACCCCGGCAGGGTTGCCGCCGGTGTTGCCATCCGAAAAAGCCGCGATTTTCAGAACGTTCATGTATCCTCACCTCATGCCGCAATGCCGGGGGATACCGCAAATGCATCTTTCCTGCGATTGAAAAACAGACAGGCCGACGGGCAGTCTTGGCTATCCGGCCATCACCTTGTGCTGCTGGACCTGATGGTCGCCATTTGACGCCGCGTTGTGAACCACCAGCGCCGTCATGATCTCGGCTGCCGCAAGTGCGGCAATCACCGGCGGGCGCTTGTCCTTGACGGCATCGCCGCCGATCGGCGAGACGAGGCGGGCAAATTCCGCTTCCGTGCCGTCTCCTGATTTCAGGAACCAGTTCCTGAAGGTGGCTTTCTTGGTCTTCGAGCCGATCATGCCGACATAGGCGGCATCGTCGCGTTTCAGCGCTTCGGTGACGATCAGGAAATCCAGCGCATGGTCATGGGTGAGGATGGCGAAAGCGGTGCCGGCGGGAGCGCTGCGCACCTCGGCCTCGGGCATCGGCGTCAGCCGCGTCTCGACGGTTTCCGGCATGCCTTCCAGTGCCTCGGCCCGGGTCTCGATGACGACGCCGTGCACCGGAAGCAGCGCAATCGTTGACGCCAGCGCCTGGCCGACATGGCCGCCGCCGAAGATGTAGACATGCGGCAGATGCGCCTCTTCAGCTTCCGCCGTGGCAACCAGTTCGGCTGCAATCGCGGCATCAACCAAGCGGATCAAGACTTCGACGCGCCCGCCGCAGCATTGGCCGATCTCCGGCCCGAGCGGCACATCGAGCGTGGCGCAGACTTCATCGACCTCGATGCGGGTTCCCCTCCCCCTCGAGGGGAGGGTGGCGGCGAAGCCGTCGGGTGGGGTCGTTGCGGCAGTGCGCGACGCCCTTGCGGTGCCTTCTGAGAGGACCCCCTCTGGCCGCTTTGCGGCCATCGCCCCCGCAAGGGGGGAGAAAAGCATCTGCCTGGCTTTGTCTATGGCCATGTATTCGAGCTGACCGCCGCCAATCGTGCCGAAAATCGCCTCCCGTGAGACGAGCATCAACGCGCCCTTCTCGCGAGGCGTCGAGCCCTTGGTGCCGGCCACCTCGACCAGGGCGACCCGGCCGGCGCTGGCGAGAAAAGCTTTCAGGCTTTGCACTTTCGAGTTCATTTTTAGATTCCCTAATGGGAAATATAGGCTTTTTGCCCTGAATTTGCACGTTCGCCAGGTTCAGGCGCCTGCCTTGACCTCTCTCTTCAGCCGCTCGATCGCCATCAGCACGCGCTCCGGCGTTGCCGGCGCGTCAAGGCGCGGACAGATCCTGTGGTCGACCACGCTTGCCACCGCGTCCGACAGCGCATGCAGCACGGACATGCCGAGCGGGAAAGGCGGCTCGCCGACCGCCTTGGAGCGATGGATCGTCGGCTCTCCGGCTTCTGACCAATCGGCCAAAGTGACGTTGAAGATCTTCGGCCGATCGGAGGCCAGCGGGATCTTGTAGGTCGACGGCGCGTGGGTGCGCAGCCGTCCCTTGTCGTCCCACCACAGTTCCTCGGTCGTCAGCCAGCCCATGCCCTGGATGAAGCCGCCCTCGATCTGGCCGAGGTCGATGGCGCGGTTCAGCGAACGGCCGGTCTCGTGCAGGATGTCGGTGCGCTCGACCACATATTCGCCGGTCAGCGTGTCGACCGAGACTTCCGAGCAGGAGGCGCCATAGGCGAAATAGTAGAAGGGGCGGCCTTCGCCCTTGTCGCGGTTCCAGTGGATTTTCGGCGTCTTGTAGAAACCCGCCGCCGAGAGCTGAATGCGCCCCATGTAGGCCTGCTTGACGAGATCTGCGAAGGCGATCTCCTGGTTGCCGATGCGCACCCGGTTGGGCAAGAACAGCACCTGATCGCGCGGCACCTGGTATTTCTCGGCGGCGAAATCGGTCAGCCGGTCCTTGATCTGGCGAGCGCCGTTCTGTGCGGCCATGCCGTTGAGGTCGGAACCGGACGATGCCGCTGTGGCCGAGGTGTTGGGCACCTTGCCGGTGGTGGTCGCGGTGATCTTCACCTGGTCGAGGTCGATCTGGAATTCTTCCGCCACCACCTGCGCGACTTTGAGGTAAAGCCCCTGCCCCATCTCGGTGCCGCCATGGTTCAGATGCACCGAACCATCGGTGTAGACATGCACAAGCGCGCCGGCCTGGTTGTAGTGGGTGGCGGTGAAGGAAATGCCGAACTTGACGGGCGTCAGCGCCAGGCCGCGCTTGATGAAACGGCTGTTGGCGTTGAAGGCCGATATTTCGCGCCGCCGCCGCGCATAGCTGGCGCTTTCCTCGAGTTCGGCGACGATGCGCTGGATGATGTTGTCCTCGACCGTCTGGTGGTAGGGCGTGATGTTGCGGTCGCTGGTGCCGTAGAAATTCTTCTTGCGGATCTCGAGCGGATCCTTGCCGACCGCGAACGCAACCTCGTCGATGACGCGTTCGGCGCCAATCATGCCTTGCGGGCCGCCGAAGCCACGGAAGGCCGTGTTCGACACGGTGTTGGTGTAGAGCGGCGCCGATTGCGCATGCACGGCGGGCCAGAAATAGGTGTTGTCGCAATGGAACAGGGCGCGGTCCGTCACCGGGCCTGACAGGTCCGACGAAAAGCCGCAACGCGCGGCGAACATGAAGTCGACACCGAGAATATTGCCCTCGTCGTCGAAGCCGACTTCGTAGTCGACGAGGAAATCGTGGCGCTTGCCGGTGACGATCATGTCGTCGTCGCGGTCGGGCCGGATCTTGACGGCGCGATGGTGCCTTTTGGCGGCGATGGCGGCGAGTGCGGCAAACTGGTTGCCTTGCGTTTCCTTGCCGCCAAACCCGCCACCCATGCGGCGGATCTCCACGGTGATCGCATTGCTGGGTACGCCGAGCGCATGGCTCACCATGTGCTGGACTTCGCTCGGATGCTGGGTCGAGGAATAGATGGTGACGTCCTGATCCTCGCCGGGAATGGCCATGGCAATATGGCCTTCAAGATAGAAATGCTCCTGGCCGCCGACGCGCATCTTTCCCTTCAACTGGCGCGGCGCCGCCTTGATTGCCGCCGCAGCGTCGCCGCGCTTCAAGGTAAGCGGCGGCGTAACGAGCTTATCCTTCCTTGGATCGAGTTCGCCAATGTCGGTGACGAAGGGCAATTGCTTGTACTCGACCTTGGCCAGCCTGGTGGCGCGGCGCGCCTGCTCGCGGGTTTCGGCGATAACGCAGAAGACCGGCTGGCCGAAGAACTCGACCTTGCCGTCGGCGAGCACCGGCTCATCATGCCGACCGGTCGGCGAAATGTCGTTCTCACCCGGCACATCCTTTGCCGTGAGCACATCGACGACTCCGGGAGCGGCGCGCACCGCCGAAAGGTCCATGCGGGTGATGGTGGCATGCGCGGCGGCCGAGAGCCCGAGGCAGCCATGCAGCGTGCCGGCGGGTTCGGGCATGTCGTCGATGTAGACGGCGCTGCCGCTGACATGCTTGTGGGCGGAATCATGCCGCTGATCGGTGGCGACACCGCCGACGACCTTCTCGGCCTTGGTATCTGATGTGGCGTGCTTGTTCATCATGCCGCCTCGTTGCGGGACACCTGGAAGGGCGCCCTTGTGCCGGTGGTTTCGACGAAGAAGCGCAGCAACAGGTTCTTGGCCGCCAGAGCCCGGTATTCGGCTGACGCCCGCATGTCGGTGAGCGGGGTGAAATCCCTGGCGTATTCGGCCATCGCCGTGTCGACCGTCTCTTCGGTCCAGGGTTTGCCGAGCAGTGCCTTTTCGACAGATGACGCCCGTTTCGGCGTCGCCGCCATGCCGCCATAGGCGATGCGTGCGTCGGCGACCGTGCCGTCCTTGGCAAGTGTCAGGAAGAAGGCGCCGAGTGCGGCGGTGATGTCCTCGTCGCGGCGCTTGGTAATTTTGTAGACGGCAAACTTTGCGTCCTTGGCCGGGATAGGGACGTGGACTGCCTCGACGAACTCGCCCGGCTGCCGGTCCTGCTTCCCATAGGCGATGAAGAAGGTTTCCAGCGGGATCGTGCGCCGCTTCTTGCCCTTGCGCAGCGTCAGGCGCGCGCCGAGCGCGATCAAGGGCGGCGGCGTGTCGCCGATCGGCGAGCCGTTGGCGATGTTGCCGCCGATCGTGCCCATGTTGCGCACCTGTTCGCCGCCGATGCGGTCGAACAGCGGGCCCAGCGCCGGGATGCGTTTGGCGAGCGTCGAGAAGGCTTCGGTGTAGGTGACGCCGGCGCCGATCGAGATGACGCCCTTGTCTTCCGAGATGGTGCACAGCCCGTCGAGATTGCCGATGAAGACCACCGGCGAGATGTCGCGCATGTGCTTGGTCACCCACAGGCCGACATCGGTCGAACCGGCAACGATGGTGGCGCCGGGTTCCTTGTCGAGCACGGCGGCGAAATCGTCGACATTGGCCGGCACGATCAGCCGCGCCTTGCCCGAACCGATCTCGATCCGTGCGCCGTCCCGCAAGGCTTCTAGCCTGGCCGTGATCGCCTTGCGCTCCACCGCCAGCGGATCCTTCGCCACCTTGCCGTAGCTGGAGATGGCATGCGCGGCGCGCATGATCGCCTCGTAGCCGGTGCAGCGGCAGAGATTGCCTTGCAATGCCTTTTCGATCGCCGCGTTCGATGGGTCCGGCGACTTCATCCACAGGCCATAGAGCGACATGACGAAGCCCGGCGTGCAGAAGCCGCATTGCGAGCCGTGGAAATCGACCATCGCCTGCTGCACAGGGTGCAACTGGCCAGGCTCGCCCCGCAGATGCTCGACGGTCACGACATGAGTGCCGTCGAGCGAACCGAGGAAGCGGATGCAGGCATTGACGCTTTCATAGACCAAGCCGCCAGCGGAAAGCTTGCCGACCAGCACGGTGCAGGCGCCGCAATCGCCCTCGGCGCAGCCTTCCTTCGTGCCGCGCAGCGAACGGTCGAGCCGCAGCCAGTCGAGCAGGGTCGCGTCCGGCGCCACCGACGACAGCACGACATCCCTGCCATTCAGGATGAAGCGGATCTCGTTGCGGATGGAAATCTTGGCCATGCCTCAGCTCCCCCTGTAGGTCGAATAGCCGTAGGGCGAGATCAGCAATGGTACATGATAGTGCACCGCTTCCGCCATGCCGAAGCGGATCGGCACGCTGTCGAGGAAGGCCGGCTCGGGCAGCTTTGTGCCCTGGCCACGCAGATAGTCGCCGGCCGCGAACACCAGTTCGTATTGCCCGGTGCGAAATTCCGCTCCGGCGAGCAATGGTGCGTCGCAACGGCCGTCGGCATTGGTGACGACGGTCTTCAGATGTGTCCGGGCGTCGCCCTCAAGGTGATAAAGCGCGATCGACAATCCAGCCGCCGGCTTGCCGGTCGCCGTGTCCAGCACGTGGGTCGTCAGGCGCCCGCCATCGGCTTTCGACGTTTCTGCCATTGGCCGCCTCCCTTTCCAGTATGAACGAACTGGCTGGTACAATCGAACACTAGTGATGAATTGTGCGCCAATTAAAGGCGATGCATAAGTCCCGGTCGAGCGGAGTGCGACAAAAACACTTTCAAAAATTTTCGGGGGAATGCGAGAAGCACCCTTTCGATATCCTGATCATAGTTCGGGCGATGCCCGGCCGGAGGGACAATGCGTTACATCAGAGACATGCGCGGCTATGGAGCCAACCCGCCGGACCCGAAATGGCCTGGCGGTGCGCATGTCGCTGTGCAGTTCGTCGTCAATTACGAAGAAGGCGGCGAGAATTGCGTCCTTCACGGCGACAAGGCTTCGGAAGCTTTCCTGTCCGAGATCGTCGGCGCGGCACCCTGGGTGGGTCAGCGCCACTGGAACATGGAATCGATCTACGAATATGGCGCGCGGACCGGCTTCTGGCGGCTGCTGCGCCTGTTCAGCGAGGCCGAGGTGCCGGTGACCTGCTACGGCGTTGCCTCAGCACTTGCACGTTCACCCGACCAGGTCGCGGCCATGCAGGATGCCGGTTGGGAAATCGCCTCGCATGGGCTGCGGTGGATCGATTACCGCGACCATGCCCCGGAAGATGAACGCCGTGACCTTGAAGCAGCGATCAAGCTGCATTACGAGGTGACCGGCCAGCGCCCGACCGGCTGGTATACGGGCCGCACCTCGGTCAACACGGTGCGGCTGGTGGCCGAAGAAGGCGGCTTCGACTACGTCTCCGACACCTATGATGACGAACTGCCCTACTGGTTCGAGCACAGTGGCGGCACGCAGCTCATCATCCCCTATACGCTCGACGCCAACGACATGCGCTTCGCCACGCCACAAGGCTTCAACTCGGGCGACCAGTTCTTCGCCTATCTCAAGGACAGTTTCGACACGCTCTATGCCGAGGGCCAGGCAGGCCGGCCGCGCATGATGAATATCGGCCTGCATTGCCGGCTTGTCGGTCGTCCCGGCCGGGTGGCAGCGCTGAAACGCTTCGTCGACTATGTCAGATCGCACGACAAGGTCTGGCTGGCGCGGCGCATCGACATCGCCAGGCACTGGCAAGAGAACCATCCCTACAAGCCGGCGGCGCTGCGCCCGTCGAAGATGGAATTCGAAACCTTCGTCCACACCTTCGGCGGCGTGTTCGAACATTCGCCCTGGATCGCCGAGCGAGCCTACGAGCTGGAACTCGGCCCGGCACACGACACGGCAGGCGGCCTGCACAATGCGCTCTGCCGCATTTTCCGCGCCGCCAGCGAGACCGAGCGGCTGGGCGTCCTCAACGCCCATCCCGATCTTGCCGGCAAGCTGGCCAAGGCCAGGCGGCTGACGGCGGAATCGACAAGGGAACAGGCCTCCGCCGGCCTCGACGCGCTGACCGACAAGGAACGCGAACTGTTCTCCAAGCTCAACGCCGCCTACGTCACCACCTTCGGCTTCCCCTTCATCATCGCGGTGAAGGGCAAGACCAAGGAGGAGATCCTCGCCGAATTCGAGGCGCGCATCGGCAACGGCCGTGGCGTTGAATTCGAGACCGCCTGCAAACAGGTCGAGCGCATCGCGCTGCTCCGCCTCAAAGACATGCTACCGCAATAGGTTTGAACCCATGGATACGATCAGGATGCCCGAGCGAACCTATTATGCGCCGCATGGCGGCCATTCCGGCCAGAGCGAGCTTTTGACCGGCCGCGCCGTCTTCACCGAGGCCTATGCCGTCATCCCCAGGGGCGTGATGCAGGACATCGTCACCAGTGCCTTGCCGTTCTGGGACAAGACCCGGGTCTGGATCCTGTCGCGGCCGCTGTCCGGCTTCGCCGAGACATTCTCGCAATACATCGTCGAGGTCGCGCCCGGCGGCGGCAGCGAGCGGCCGGAACCCGATGCCGGCGCCGAGGGCGCCTTGTTCGTGGTCGAAGGCGAACTGACGGTTCTGCTCGCCGGCAAGAAGCATGTCTTGCGGCCTGGCGGCTTTGCCTTCCTGCCGCCGGCCAGCGGTTGGACCGTTCACAACGAAAGCAAGGCCGCAGTCCGCTTCCATTGGATTCGCAAGGCTTACGAGGCGGTCGATGGTCTCGACACGCCGGAGGCCTTCTTCACCAACGAACAGGAGATCGCGCCGACACCGATGCCCGGCACCGAGGGCCGCTGGGCGACGACACGGTTCGTCGATCCGGCCGATTTGCGCCACGACATGCACATAACCATCGTCACGCTCGAGCCAGGTGCCGTCATTCCTTTCGCCGAGACCCATGTCATGGAGCATGGGCTCTATGTGCTGGAGGGCAAGGGGGTCTATCGCCTCAACCAGGACTGGGTCGAGGTCGAGGCCGGCGACTATATGTGGCTGCGCGCCTTCTGCCCGCAGGCCTGCTATGCCGGCGGCCCGGGAAAATTCCGCTATCTGCTCTACAAGGACGTCAACCGCCACGCCAAGCTTGGCAGTGCCGGCATTGCAAGGCGGGCGCCGTGACCCGAATCGTCGCGCGGCCGCTAACCCGTGAGGCCTTTGCCGCTTTCGGCGACGTCATCGACATGGGCGGCGACAACCACTACCCGATCAATGGTGGGCGCGCCGAACGCTACCACGACCTCGCCACCGCCGAAGCAGCAGGGCCGAACGCCCGCGTGCTGATCTCGATGGTGCGCGGTACGCCTTACGAACTGCCGCTCAAACTGACCATGGTCGAGCGTCACCCCTTCGGCAGCCAAGCTTTCATTCCGCTGTCGCCGCGCCCATTCCTGGTCGTCGTCTGCCACGACGGTGATGAGGGGCCGGGCGAACCGCATGCGTTCATCACCGCGCCCGGACAAGGCATCAACTATTCCCGCAATCTCTGGCATGGCGTGCTGACGCCGCTCGGCGAGGCTCAGGATTTCCTGATCGTCGACCGTGGCGGCGACGGCTCCAACCTCGAAGAATTCCACTTCTCGCACGCCTACGAGATCCACCTTCCCTGAAGGATTCCCTTTTCCAATGACCGACATTTCTCTGATCGACCGCCTGCTCGACGTCATCGAGCACGACATCGTGCCGAAGACGGCGGATGGCGTCGCCCACGGCAACAAGCTGTTCGGCGCGGCGATCCTGCGCAAGGACGATCGCTCGCTGGTGCTGGCCGAAACCAACAACGAGATCGAAAACCCGCTCTGGCATGGCGAAGTGCACTGCCTGAAGCGTTTCTACGAAATGCCCAGGGCCGAGCGTGTCGACACCAAGGACGCCATCTTCATCGCCACGCACGAGCCCTGCTCGCTCTGCCTGTCGGCGATCACCTGGACCGGCTTCGACAATTTCTACTATCTATTCAGCCACGAGGATTCGCGCGACAGTTTCGCCATCCCGCACGATCTGAAAATCCTGAAAGAGGTCTTCACCCTCGATCCCGGCGGCTACAATGCCGAGAACGCCTATTGGAAGAGCTTTTCCATCCGCAGGCTGGTGCGGGCGCTGCCCGAGGCCGAACGCCAACGGCTGGAGACACGGATCGGCAGGATCTCGGCCCGCTACGACGAGCTGTCCGGCGCCTACCAGGCGAGCAAGGCCGAGAACGACATTCCGCTGAACTAGCCTGCGGCCCCCTGCGATCGACCTTCTTGAATTGCCACCTTTATGGTGGCATATTGAGAAATGGAGAAACGCAAGCCCACCTACGATCTTGACGCGATCAAGACGGCGTTGGGGTCTGTGGACACGCTGGCGATCACAACATCCGCGTTGCGCGACGCTCTCGGCCTTGGTTTCGATCGCGCCGGCATTGTCGAGGTGATCGGCAGCATGACACGCAAGATGTTTGTGAAGTCGATGACGACTTTCGCAGATCATCGGGTCTGGCAGGATGTCTACCACGTGCCGGCGCGCGACGTGCTTCTCTATGTAAAATTCCAGGCGGATGTCGTGACCGAGTTCACGGTCATGTCGTTCAAGGAGAAATGACATGGCGAAAAGAGAAGGAAGTGAGACGATGATTTCCCCCGAAACCGGGGAAACCCTGACGCGCGGGGCGCGTCCATTCACCGTGACCTATAAGGGCGAGAGCATGATTGTCGACCTTCCGGGTTATTATCCGGCCTCCGGGGACGAGGGGGTGCATGTTGGAGACGACATGATTGCTGTCGACGCTGCTCTTCGCGCCCTCAAGGAAAAGATCGACGGCGTTCCCGCTCCGGCAACCATCCGCCGTATGCGCACAAAGCTCAAACTGTCACAGCGCGAGGCAGGATCCCTATTCAAGGTCGGCGAGAATGCTTTCGACAAATATGAAAGGGGCCTGATTGAGCCGAGTGGCCCGACCATCCAATTGATGACGCTGCTGGAAAAGCATCCCGAACTGCTGGACGAATTGCGGTAGCGGTACAGGTCGCATAATTCGCTGCTCCAGTCGCGAATGGCGATTGAAAGTTGCGGCGCCGCGGGGCGTTATGCCTGCCATGAAAACCATCACCAAATTTCCCCGCAAGGTCGTCGAATTCCCTGATATGGGCATCGTCATGCCGGATGGCTGCCGGCTGTCGGCGCGGGTGTGGATGCCGGAGGATGCCGGCGACGATCCGGTGCCTGTCATCCTCGAGCATCTGCCCTACCGCAAGCGCGACGGCACCATTTTTCGCGATCAGCTGACGCATCCGTATTTCGCCGGCCACGGCTACGCCTCGATCCGCGTGGACATGCGCGGCAATGGCGATTCCGAAGGGCTGATGGACGACGAATATTCCGAGCAGGAATTGCAGGACGCCTGCGACGTCATCGCCTGGGCGGCAAGCCAGCCCTGGTGCAACGGCAATGTCGGCATGATGGGCATTTCCTGGGGCGGCTTCAATTGCCTGCAGGTGGCGGCCAAGCAGCCGCCGGAGTTGAAGGCGGTGATCAGCCTGTGTTCGACTGTCGACCGCTATGCCGACGACATCCACTACAAGGGCGGCTGCCTGCTGATCGAGAATTTCGGCTGGGCGTCGACGATGCTGTCCTATTCGTCGCGGCCGCCGGACCCCCTGATCGCCGGCGACAACCACTGGCGCGATCTGTGGCTGACCCGGCTGGAGAACCAGTCCTTCCTTTTGCCGCTCTGGCTCAGCCACCAGCACCGTGATGCCTACTGGAAACGCGGCTCGATCTGCGAGGATTTTTCCGCGGTGAAGGCCGCCGTGCTGTCGATCGGCGGCTGGCATGACGGCTACCGCAACACGATCTCGCACCTGGTCACCAACATCGAGGCGCCCGTGAAGGGCATCGTCGGCCCCTGGATCCACAAATATCCGCATTATGCCGGACCTCAACCGGCCATCGGCTTCCTGCAGGAGGCGCTGCGCTGGTGGGACCGTTGGCTGAAGGGCAAGGAGACCGGCGTCGAGGACGATCCGGCCTACCGCGCCTATGTAATGGACAGCGTACGCCCGGCCCGCTGGCACCCGGAGCGGCCTGGCCGCTGGGTGGCAGAGCAACAATGGCCGTCGCCCGCCATCAAGGTCCAGGCGATCGATCTGCTCCCCAAGGGGAGCAAACCGGCCATCGTCGCCTCGCCGCAGACCTGCGGCCTTGCCGGCGGCGAGTATTTCCCGTTCACCTTTGGCCCGGAACTGCCGGGCGACCAGCGTCCCGACGATGCGCTGTCGGTGTGTTTCGACCAGCCTGAACTCGCCGAGACGATCGACATTCTCGGTGCACCGGAAGTTCAGGTCACGTTCTCTTCCGATCGCCCGCAGGCCAACATCGCTGTTCGCCTGTGCGACGTGCATCCCGACGGCGCTTCGGAGCTGATCTCCTATGGCGTGCTCAACCTGACGCACCGCGACTCGCACGAATTCCCGCAAGCGCTGGTGCCTGATGAAACCGTGTCGGCGCGCGTGGTGCTTGATCAGTGCGCCTACCGCGTGCCGGCTGGCCATCACCTGCGCATCGCCGTGTCAAACGCCTATTGGCCGGCCATCTGGCCCTCGCCGGAGCCGGTGCAACTGACCTTGTCGGCAGCGACACTGGCCTTGCCGCTGCGCCCGCTGGCTGCAGGCAACGAAACGACGTTCGCCGAGCCGGAAGGCGCCACGCCCTGGGCGACCGAGACGGTTCGGCCCGCCAATTCCGAACGCCATGTCGATCGCGACGAAAAAACGGGAATCGTCACGCTTTCCATAGCGGACGATTTCGGCGCGGTGCGCGATCTCGAGCACGGCCTGGTCAACGGCAGCATCGCCCGCGAGACCTGGACGATCCATCCTGACAATCCATTGTCCGCTTCGGGAAAAACACACTGGACGCAGACGCTGTCGCGAAATGGATGGTCGGTGCGCACCGAGACATGGGCCGAGATGCGATCGGACGCGCAAAACTTTATCGTCAGCGCCAGAATCGAGGCCTATGAGGGCGAAAAAATCGTCTTCGAACGCACTTTCGAGGAAAAGATTCCACGCGCGCTGGTCTGAACGCTGAAGCCGTTGGTCCAAATGCGACGTACGATTTACGCCACGGCATGTCGCATTCGGTCTTGCTTACGGCATTAGCTTACCCTCATTATTCAGGGAGAATTAACAAAGAAATCGACCGCAGAGTCGAACCAACAGAGTGAGGAACTCAAAATGTCTAATGAACTCGAATTCCTTAGCCGGCGTGTTGCAGCGGGCAAGCTGAGCCGTCGCGATTTTCTCGGCCGGGCGGCTGCGCTCGGCATTGCCGCACCCTTCGCCAATTCGCTGCTTTCAAGTGCGGCGCGCGCGGCAGGCCCGGTCAAGGGCGGCACCATCAAAGCCGGCCTGGTCGGCGGTGAATCCACCAACAGCCTCGATCCGGCGCTGATGATGACGCAGGTGCCGTTCGCCTTCGGCAAGTGCTGGGGTGAAATGATCGTCGAGCTGTCGCCCGAGGGCAAGCTTGAGAACCGCATCGCCGAGGAGATCGGCTCGTCCAAGGACGCCAAGGTCTGGACGCTGAAAATCCGCGACGGCGTCGAATTCCACAACGGCAAGACCGTGACCGCCGAGGACGTTGCCGCCACGCTCGAGCGCCATTCCGACGAGAAGTCGAAATCCGGTGCGCTCGGCTACATGAAGGGCATCGAGACCATCAAGGCCAACGGCAAGGAAGTGGTGCTGACGCTGAAGGAGGCCAACGCCGACCTTCCCTATTTGCTCAGCGACTATCACCTGATCGTCCAGCCGAACGGCGGCAAGGACAAGCCCGACGCCGGCATCTCGGCCGGCCCGTATGTGGTCAAGACCAACGAGCCCGGCGTGCGCCATGGCGGCGAGCGTTTCGCCAACTACTGGCAGGGCGACAAGATGGGTCATGCCGACCAGATCGAAGTCATCGTCATCAACGACGCCACGGCGCGCACGGCGGCGCTGCAGGGCGGCCAGGTCAACATGATCAACCGCGTCGAGCCGAAGATCGTCGACCTGATCAAGCGCGTGCCGGGCGTGACCATCCGCAACCATGCGGGTCCGGGCCATTACGTGTTCATCATGCATTGCAACACGGCGCCGTTCGACAACAACGATCTCAGAATGGCGCTGAAGCTCGCGATAGATCGCGAGGAGATGCTGACCAAGGTGCTGCGTGGCTATGGCTCGCTCGGCAACGACTTCCCGATCAACGCATCCTATCCGCTGTTCACCGAGATCGAGCAGCGCAAGTTCGATCCCGACAAGGCCAAGTTCCACTACAAGAAGTCGGGTCACGACGGCACCGTACTGCTGCGGACCTCGGACGTCGCCTTCCCGGGCGCGGTCGATGCCTCGCAGCTCTTCCAGCAGAGCGCGGCCAAGGCCGGAATCAAGATCGAGCTCAAGCGCGAGCCCGGCGACGGTTACTGGAACGAGGTCTGGAACAAGCAGCCCTTCTGCGCTTCCTACTGGGGCGGCCGCTCGACGCAGGACCAGATGTATTCGACCGCCTATCTGTCGACCGCCGACTGGAACGACACGCGTTTCAAGCGCCCGGACTTCGACAAGATGGTGCTGGCGGCGCGCGCCGAGCTCGACGATGCCAAGCGCAAGCAGATGTACCACGACATGGCTGTTCTGGTGCGCGACGAAGGCGGCCTGATCCTGCCGATGTTCAACCAGTTCATCGACGCGACCGGCGCGAAGGTCGACGGCTGGGTGGATGATCCGCATCAGGAACTGATGAACGGTTACGCCCTGGCGAAGTGCTGGCTGCAGGCCTGAGTCCGGCTTTGCAGAGATGTCCTCACCCATCCTGAAACTAATCGCCCAGCGCATTGCGCTGGGCATCCTGCTTCTGTTGGCCATTTCGGTCCTGATCTTCGCCGGCACCCAGATTCTGCCCGGCGACGTCGCGCAAGCCATTCTCGGACAATCGGCGACGCCGGAGTCACTCGCCAATCTGCGCGAGCAGCTCGGGCTCAATGATCCGGCCTATGTCAGGTATTTCCACTGGCTCGGCGGCGTGCTGACCGGCGACCTCGGCACGGCCATGTCGAGCGGCCAGGACATCGCGACCTCGATCAAGGGCCGGCTGTGGAACACACTGTTCCTCGCCTTCTGGGCGGCAATCGTGGCGGTGCCGCTGGCGATCATCCTCGGCCTGATCGCGGTGCGTTACCGCAATGGCTGGGTCGACAAGCTGATCTCCGGACTGGCGCTCGCCTCGACCTCCTTTCCGGAATTCTTCATCGGCTATGTGCTGGTCTATTTCTTCGCCGTGAAGTGGCAGATCTTTCCCGGCATCTCGACTGTCTATGACGGCATGCCGTTCGGTGAGCGGATGCAGGCGATCGCGCTGCCGGCGACGGCACTGACGCTGGTGGTGCTGGCCCACATGATGCGCATGACGCGCGCGGCGATCCTCAATGTCATGCAGTCGGCCTATGTCGAGACGGCGGAACTGAAAGGCCTGTCGGCGTTTAACGTCATCCGCAAGCACGCCTTCCCCAATGCCATTGCGCCAATCATCAATGTGGTGATGCTCAACCTCGCCTATCTGATCGTCGGCGTCGTCGTGGTCGAGGTGATCTTCGTCTATCCCGGCATGGGGCAATATCTCGTCGATCACGTGACCAAGCGCGACGTGCCGGTGGTGCAGGCCGTCGGCCTGATCTTCGCCGCCGTTTACATCAGTCTCAACATCATCGCGGATATAGCGGCGATCATCGCCAATCCGCGTCTTCGACATCCGAAATAGGGGGCGGGCATGCTCGATATCAAACGCATCCCCATCCCGGCGCTGATCGGCATAATCCTGACGGCACTGTTCGTGCTGGCGGCGATCTTCGCGCCCTGGATCTCACCGCATGACAATGCCGAGATCGTCGGCGATGTCTGGGAGCCGATGTCGGCGGCGCATTGGCTGGGCACCGACAATCTCGGCCGCGATCTGCTGTCGCGGATGATCTACGGCGCCCGCATCACTCTGTTCATCGCGGTGCTGGCCACCGCGCTGTCGTTCTCGCTCGGCGCCATACTGGGGTTCTCGGCGGCGGTGTTCGGCGGCTGGTTCGACACGATCCTGTCGCGCCTGGTCGATCTCTTGATGTCGATCCCGACGCTGATCATGGGCCTGGTCGTCCTCTCCGTGCTGCCGACCAACCTGGTGACGCTGATCCTGGTGATGGGCATTCTCGACTCGACGCGCGTCTACCGTCTGTCGCGCGCGGTCGCCGTCGACATCAACGTCATGGATTACGTTGAAGCCGCAAAGCTACGCGGCGAAGGCAGCGCCTGGATCATCTTCCGCGAGATCCTGCCCAATGCGCTGTCGCCGCTGGTCTCGGAACTCGGGCTGCGCTTCATCTACGCGGTTCTGTTCCTGTCGACACTGTCCTTCCTCGGCCTTGGCGTGCAGCCTCCGGATGCCGACTGGGGCGGCATGGTCAAGGAAAACAAGGATGGCATCGTCTTCGGCATCGGCGCGGCACTCATCCCGGCGGCGGCGATCGCCATGCTGGCGATTTCGGTCAATCTGGTCGCCGACTGGGTGCTCAACCGTACGACAAGCCTCAAGGGAGGACGCGGGTGATGGCTGATACCAAAGCGAAACCCGGCGTGCTGCTCGACATCCGCAATCTGCGCATCGAGGCTACCGTCTATCCGCCCGGCGAGGCGCCGAAGAACATCGTGCTGGTGCACGACGTCTCGCTGACGCTGGAAAAGGGCAAAGTGCTCGGCCTGATCGGCGAATCCGGCGCCGGCAAGTCGACCATCGGCCTGTCGTCGATGGGTTATGGCCGCGGCGGCGTGCGCATCACGGGCGGTGAGGTGATCCTCAACGGTCGCGACATTCTGAAGGGCGGCAAAGAGGGCTTTCGCAAGCTGCGCGGCCGCGAGGTCTGTTACGTCGCGCAATCGGCAGCCGCCGCCTTCAACCCGGCGCACAGGCTGATGGATCAGGTGGTGGAAGCCACGTTGCTGCACGGCACGGCGACACGGGCAGAGGCCGAGAAACGCGCCGTCGCGCTGTTCAAGAAGCTCAGCCTGCCAAATCCCGAAACCATCGGCGAACGCTTCCCGCATCAGGTCTCGGGCGGCCAGCTGCAGCGCGTGATGACGGCGATGGCGCTGTGCTCCGAACCGGACCTGATCGTCTTCGACGAACCGACGACAGCGCTCGACGTGACGACGCAGATCGACGTGCTGGCGGCGATCAAGGACGCCATCCGCGACACCCATGTGGCGGCGCTCTACATCACCCACGATCTTGCCGTCGTCGCCCAGGTCTCGGACGAGATCATGGTGCTGCGCCATGGCCGGCTGGTCGAATGGGGCGGCACGCGCCAGATCATCAAGGAACCGCGCCAGGAGTACACCAACGCGCTTGTCTCGGTGCACGAGATCGAGCATGCGGAGCAAAAGCCCGGCACGACGCCGTTCCTGTCGGTCAAGAACGTCACCGCCGCCTATGGCCGCAGCCATATCAAGGTGCTGAAGAACGTCTCGGTCGACATTTATCCGGGTCAGACGCTGGCCGTCGTCGGCGAGTCCGGCTCCGGCAAATCGACGCTGGCGCGCGCCATCACCGGTTTGCTGCCGCCGGAAGAAGGCACTGTCACCTTTGACGGCCGTCCGCTGGCCAACAAGCTTGCCGACCGGCCGAAAGAAGATCTGCGGCAGTTGCAGATGATCTACCAGATGGCCGACGTGGCGATGAACCCACGCCAGACCGTCGGCACCATCATCGGCCGGCCGCTCGAATTCTATTTTGGCATACGCGGCAAGGAGCGCGACAAACGCGTCGCCGAACTGCTCGACAAGATCGAGATGGGCAAGGGCTTTTCCGACCGCTATCCGGCCGAGCTTTCAGGCGGCCAGAAACAGCGCGTCTGCATCGCCCGCTCGCTCGCGGCAAAACCCAAGCTGATTATTTGCGACGAGGTGACCTCGGCGCTTGACCCCCTGGTGGCGCACGGCATCCTGAAGCTGCTGCTTGAGCTGCAGAAGGAGGAGAATGTCGCCTATCTGTTCATCACCCACGATCTGGCGACTGTGAAATCGATCGCCGATTCGATTGCGGTGATGTATCGCGGCGAGGTCGTGCGCTATGGCGCGAAAAGCAAGGTGCTGACGCCCCCCTTCGATGACTACACCGACCTTCTCTTGTCATCGGTCCCGGAGATGGAGATCGGCTGGCTGGAAAAGGCGATCAAGGGACGGCGCATGGCCAGCGCGGGGAACTGAAGTAATTCCAGGAAAGGTCTGAACCGTCCGGAATTGCGTCAGACGAAGGAATAACCCGAGCCGTTAGCCTGGGGCGGCTGCCGTCATCCAGATGCAACACGAAAGCGCCACACGTCCTTCTGGACGGGCGCCGCTCGTGATGTTGTTTTCAACAAGGGGTAGGACATGAAGACTGAACTCGACCATCTCGCTGATCTCGCCGGCCAGGGCCGGATGTCGCGCCGCGACTTCCTTGGCCGCACGGCGGCACTGGGTGTGTCGGCGGCGCTGGCAACGACGCTGGCCGGGAAAGCCTTCGCACAGACGCCGGTCAAGGGCGGCGTCATCAAGGCCGGCCTGCAGGGCGGCGAGTCGACCAACAGCCTCGACCCTGCGCTGAACCTTAGCCAGGTCACCTACAGCTTCGGCAAGCAGTGGGGCGAATATCTGGTCCGACTGATGCCCGACAACAGCCTGACCAATATGATCGCGCAGGAGATCGGCGCGTCCAAGGACGCCAAGACCTGGACGATCAAGGTGCGCGATGGCATCGAGTTCCACAATGGCAAGACTGTTGCCGCCGAAGACATCGCCGCCACCATCGAGCGCCACGCCGACGAAAAGTCCAAATCCGGTGCGCTCGGCATCCTCAAGAACATCAAGGCCGTCAAGGCGAGCGGCAAAGAAGTCATCGTCACGCTCGGCGATGCCGACGCCGATTTCCCCTATCTGATGGCCGACTACCACCTCGTCATCCAGCCGAATGGCGGCAAGGACAACCCCAATGCCGGCATCAGTGCCGGCCCCTACAAGGTCACCGTCAACCAGCCGGGCGTGCGCCATGGCGGCGAGCGCTTCGCCAATTATTGGCAGGGCGACAAGCTCGGCCATGCCGACCAGGTCGAAATCGTCGTCATCAATGACGCGACGGCGCGGCTGGCAGCACTTCAAGGCGGCCAGGTGCACATGATCAACCGCGTCGAGCCGAAGGTCGTCGACCTGGTCAAGCGCATCCCCGGCGTCACCATCGAGAACGTGTCGGGCAAGGGCTACTACCCGTTCAACATGTTCTGCGACACCGCGCCGTTCGACAACAACGACCTGCGCATGGCGCTGAAACTCGCCATGGACCGCGAGGAGATGCTGGAGAAGATCCTGCGTGGTTATGGCTCGGTCGGCAACGACTTCCCGATCAACGAAGCCTACCCGCTGTTTTCGACCGACATCGAGCAGCGCAAATTCGATGCGGACAAAGCTGCGGCTCTCTACAAGAAGTCGGGCCACAGCGGCTCCATCCTGCTGCGCACCTCCGACGTTGCCTTCCCCGGCGCGGTCGACGCCGCCCAGCTCTACCAGCAGAGCGCCGCCAAGGCCGGCATCAAGATCGAGATCAAGCGCGAACCGGGCGACGGCTACTGGTCGGAAGTCTGGAACAAAAAGCCCTTCTCGCTCTCCTACTGGGGTGGTCGCGCCACGCAGGACCAGATGTACTCCACCGGTTACGTCTCGACCGCCGACTGGAACGACACGCGCTTCAAGCGTCCGGAATTCGACAAGATGCTGCTTGCGGCGCGCGGCGAACTCGACCAGGCCAAGCGCAAGGCGATCTACCACGACATGGCTGTGCTGATGCGCGACGAGGGCGGCCTGATCGTGCCGTTCTTCAACCAGTTCATCGATGCCGCCGCCACCAACAAGATCGGCGGTTTTGCCAAGAGCCCGATCGGCGAAATGATGGATGGCTACGCGCTGGCCGAGTGCTGGCTCAACGCTTAGCCGAACCCTGCCTGTGTGATTCACGTGCCCGCCTGATTCACGTGTAAGAACGCCGTGTGCCCGAAACGGCACGCGGCGTTCCCGTTTCAACTGCTAGACATCATGGAGCAGCCCATGGCGCTCAAATCCAAGCTTCTGCTGATCATCCTCGATGGCGTGCCCTATCGCAACTGGCGCCGGCTGATGGGCAATCTCGAAGGCTGGGTGCAATCGGGCGAGGCGAAGGTCTGGAAGATGCGGTCGGTGCTGCCGTCGACCTCGGCCTGCTGTTATGCTTCCATCCACACTGGCGTGTCGCCACAGGTGCATGGCATCCTTTCCAATGAGAACCGCTTTCGCGTCGGGCAGCCAGACATCTTCTCCGAAGTCAGCAAAGCCGGCGGCAAGACCGGCGCGGTGACGCATTCCTACTGGTCGGAATTCTTCCGGTCCTATCCGTTCGATCTGGTCGAGGACATGGAATATGACGAGCCTGGCGGGCCGATCACGCATGGCCGCTTCCACACCATGACCGGCTATAACGCGCGCAACCAGATGACGCCGAGCGATGTCGATCTGTTCGCGACGCTGACCATGCTGACGAAACGCCACGGCATCGACTACGGCATCCTGCACACCTGCACGCTGGATTCGATGGGCCACCGCTTCGGCCACGACTGCCACGAGATGGACCATGCCGTCTATGCGATGGACGGTATGCTGGCGGCCTTCCTGCCGGGCTGGATTGATGCCGGCTACGAGGTGATGGTCGCCGCCGATCATGGCCAGACCGATCGCGGCCACCATGGCGGCCACGACGACGAGATGCAGGATTTCGCGCTCTACTATTTCGGGTCCGGCAAAGGCCCCGAGGGCGAGGTGCTGCTCGACCAGTTGCAGCTGGCGCCGACTGTATTGAGCCGGCTGGGTGTGCCGGTGCCGGCGACGATGAAGGCGAAGCCGTTTTTGATTTAGCTCCCCCTTTCTCCCCTTTGGGAGAAGGTGTCGCCGAAGGCGACGGATGAGGGGTGTTCCAGGGAACGCCATCGTCTCACTCCGCTGGAGCACCCCTTGTGTGTTTGGAATCGTGCATTGTTGAGGGTGCCACGGACCAGGTGCTTGCCTGATCCGTGGCGGCGGTCGAGAGCCCGTCGCCCCTCAGGTGGCCTAAACCGTGGATGAGCTGAGGCCCGACCGCCTTCTTTTGTGAACCCGAACAGTTGCAAGGGGCAAGCCCCCGCACACAAGGAAGGGACCGAGGAGATGGTAGCCCAAACGGTTCAGGACATAGGCATCGATGTTGCCAAAGGCTGGCTCGACGTGGCGGTGTTTCAAACGCAGGAACAAGCGCGTTTCGACAACGACAAGGATGGATGGGCCAAGCTGGTCCGATGGCTGCGGGGTCGCACCGTACGCGCCATCGGCATGGAGCCGAGCGGCGGCTATGAGCGCGGCGTGGCCAAGGCACTGCGCAGCGCGGACCTGCCGGCCAGGAACGTCAATCCGCACAAATTGCGCCACTATGCCCGCGCCCTTGGCCGATTGGCCAAGAATGATCGCATCGATGCCTTGCTGATTGCGCGCTACACCGCCGAACTGCCGACCCGGCCGGTGCGTTGCGACCCAATTGCGGAGCAACTGGCCGATCTGGTCGTGGCCCGCAGGCAGCTTAGCGACGATAAGGTCAGCCTCGCCAATCAACTCGAGCAGCTACGCGAGCCGATGGTGAAGCGCATCTTCACCCAGCGGCTGCGTCGTATCGAACTCGATATCGCGCTGCTCGCCAAGCGTATGGCCCAACTCGTCGCCAGCCAGCCGGCGCTCGCGGCCAAGGATCGCCTGATCCAGTCCTTCCACGGTGCCGGTCCAGTCCTCAGCCATACCATACTGGCGCTGGCGCCGGAGATCGGGCAGGCCTCGCGACGCGAGATTGCAGCGCTTACCGGTCTGGCGCCCTACGACTTCGACACCGGCACCTTCAAAGGTCGCCGCGTCATCTGGGGCGGCCGCCATGCTCTGCGCAGGGTGGTTTACATGGCAGCGCTCACCGCCAGCCGCTCAAATCCCGTACTCAGAGCCTTCCACCAGCGTCTCATTGCAAACGGCAAGCAACCAAAGGTCGCCCTCGTCGCCGTGGCCCGAAAGATTATGACCATCCTCAGCGCAATGCTTCGACACAACCAACCCTGGTATCCAGACAAAGCCTGAAAACACAGTTGCTCATCCGTCTCGGCGCGCCGATCCACCTTCTCCCACAAGGGGAGAAGGAAAAAGGCTCAGCTCTGGCAACCGCCCCTTTCTTCGGTTAGCCTCCGCAAATTCCTTGGCGGAGGATGAACCTTTTTGGACCGATCAGCGACAGAGCAGACAGGAGCCAGGCGGCTCGACCGGCCATGACGGCAGCGACGGAGACCGATCGCGCGCTTGTCGACCGGGTCGCGAAGGGCGACCGTGCCGCCGTTCGGCTCCTGTTCATGCGTCACCACGCGCGGGTCTACCGCTTCGTGGCGCGCCAGACGGGATCGGAAATGATGGCTGACGATATCGCGAACGAAGTTTTCCTCGAGCTGTGGCGACAGGCGCCGGGCTTCGAGGGACGCTCCGAAGTCTCGACATGGCTGCTCGGCATCGCCCGGTTCAAGGCGCTGTCGCTGCTGCGCAAGAAAAAGGAAGACTGGATCGACGACGAGGCCGCCGCCGCGGTGCCCGACGGCGCCGACACGCCGGAGGTCGTCACGATGAAAGAGGACAAGGCCGGCGCCTTGCGCCGCTTCATCGACGCCTTGCCCGAAGAGCACCGCACGGTGATCGACCTTGCCTATTATCACGGACAATCGGTGACGGAGATCGGCGAGGTGCTCGGCATCCCGGTCGCGACCGTCAAGACCAGGATGTTCTACGCCCGCAAGAAACTCGGCGAGGCCCTCAAGGCCGCCGGTTACGACAGGGGGTGGCCATGAGCGCCGCTGAAAAGATGTCGCGCCGCGACGAAATGGAAACGCTGCTGCCGTTCTATCTGAACGGCTCGCTGGAAGGCTCCGACCTCGAAGCCGTCGAGGAATGGCTGGCGACCGATCCGGCGGCAATGGCAGCCCTTGGCGAGGCCGAGGCCGAATTCTCCGGCACATCGGCCGCCAATGAAGCGATCCGCCCTCCCGCCGATGCGCTCAGCCGTTTCGCTAGGGCGTTCGACGCCGAGGCCGGACCTGCGCGCAAGCCCGCAGGCTCGTCCTGGCTGGCGCAGGCCTGGGGCCGCTTCATGGCGGTACCGGTCGGCGTCGCCTGGGCAGCGGCCGCGGTCCTGCTGGCGCTGATCGCGGTGCAGTCCCTGGTGCAGCCCGGCGGCAAGGGCAAGGATTTCGAGATCGCCGGCGCGGAAGACGATCTGGCGAAACTGCCGTTCGCGCTGGTCAAGTTCAAACCGGATGCGAAGATGTCGGATGTTTCGGCATTCCTCGGCAGCAACGGGCTGAAGATCATCGGTGGACCGACCGCTGACGGCGTGTTCCGGCTTGCCATCCCCGCCGCCAACGCGGCCGACTATACGAAGCAGCTCGGCCTTATTGCCGCCCAGCCTTTCGCGGAGACTGTGATCGAGGGAAGGAAACCGGTTGATGGCGGCTGAGGCGGCCCTTCGATTTGCGGCGATCCTTGCGGCGGCGATGACAATCGCCGCCATGCCCGCGTCGGCGCAGAGCAACGCCGCCAATAGCGACCGGACGAAAGTCGATTGCACAAACGGGGCCAATGCCACGGCAGCCGATTGCGCCAAGGTCGGCGGCGACACCAAGGGCGGGTCGGGTGCAGCCGAGGCCGGCGCCGTCGTTCTTCCCGCCCTGATCGTCGACCTGTTCCCCAATCCGGTCGCGCCCCCGGCACCGGTGCCGACACCACGGCCAGAACCGGCGCCGCCGCCTGGCAACAATCAGGCCGGCCCACCGGCCGGCGGCCCGATCGTCTCGCCGACCGATCTCATCGCCGTTCAGCCGCCGCGCGCCGTGACCGGCGATTTCGTGCCCGACGAGGTGCTGGTGACCGTTGATGGCGATGCCGGCGCCGTGCAGCAGATCGCCGCCTCCTTCGGCCTCGAAGTCCGCTCGCAGCGCCAGTCCCGGCTGCTCGGCACCACGCTGGTGCGCTTCGGTATTCCCGATGGCCGTCCCGTCGGCGTCGTGCTGGCGCAGCTTGCCGCCGATGGCCGCACGCAGCGGCGCGAGCCCAACCACATCTATTCGCTGCAGCAGGCCGCCGGCATCGTCAACTATGCCTTCGACCGCATCGCGCTCGACTCCAAACAGGCCAGCGGCGAAAACGTTCGTGTCGCCGTCATCGATACCGGCATCGACGACACCAACCCGGCGCTGGCCGGCGTCATCGCCGCGCAGTTCGACGCCATGCCGGACGTGCCTATCGAAAAGCGCGACCATGGCACTTCGATCGACGGGCTGATCGCCGGCGTCGGCGCGCTGGAAGGCATGGCGCCGGGCGCCAGAATCTACCACGCCCGCGCCTTCGAGGGCGGCAAGTCGACCATGGATGTCATCCTGTCGGCGCTCGACTGGGCGGCAGAGCAGAATGTCAGCATCATCAATATGAGCTTCGTCGGGCCGAAGAACGATTTGCTCGGCGCCGCCTGCCGCAATGCCCGCGCGCTCGGCATTGTGCTGGTGGCCGCCGCCGGCAATAACGGTCCGAAGGCGCCCTATGGCTACCCGGCCGCTTTCGACGGCGTCATCGCGGTGACCGCGACCGACGCCAAGGACGGGCTGATGCCGCAGGCCAATCGTGGCGCCTATGTCTTCATCTCGGCGCCCGGCGTCGAGATGGTGGCGCCGAGCGGCGCCGGCTCGGACGTCGTTACCGGGACCTCGTTTGCCGCGGCGATCGTCAGCGGCGCCATCGCCAATCTCATCCATGCCGCCCCCCACCGCTCGGCCGACGACATCGAGAAAGCGCTGGCGGCAACGGCGAAGGATCTCGGTCCCAAGGGGCGCGACAATGATTTCGGCTATGGGCTGCTGGACCTCAAGGCGGCAGAGGCGGCGAAGCAATAGTCTCGCACTATCAGCACGCTTCAGGCCGGCGCGCCGGCGACCGATCCCCGCACCACCAGGTCGACCGGCCAGACTTCGCCGCGGGCGCCCTCTTCCAGGCCGGAAATCCGCGCTGCCAGCCGTTCGGCGACGCGGGCGCCGGCGAGACGGATCGATGAGCGTGTCGTCGACAACGGCACGGAAAAATTCTCCGGCTTCAACCAGGGAAAGACGTCGTCATGGGCGATCAGCGAGACGTCGCCTGGAATGGTGAGGCCAAGGTCGCGCACCGCGCGCACGACGCCCAGCGCCATGATCAGGCTGGAGCAGGCGATCGCCGTCGGCGCGTCGCTCTCCTCCAGCAGACGCCTGGTGGCGCGATAGCCGTTCTCCTCGGTCATGACCACGGAGCAGACATGGCGTTCGCCAAGGGTCAGCCCGCTTGCCGCGAGTGCCCGGCGCACGCCGCGCTCGCGGTGGATGGCGAAGGTTTCGCGGTCGTCGCCATTGATCAGCGCCAGCCGCCGGTGGCCGAGTTGGACCAGCAGTCGCGCCGCCTCGTGGAAGGCGCCCTCATTGTCGATGTCGAGATAGGGATAGTCGAAACCGAAGCCTTCGCTGCGGCCATGGACGAGGAAGGGAATGCCGAGCGTGCTGACCAGCGCCACCCGACTGTCCTGCGGCATCGGCGAAGAGATATAGACGGCGTCGACCTGCCGGTTGGCGACGATGCGCCGGTAGGTCGTCTCCTGGTCGTCGGCATCGGCCGGCGACAGCACCAGGTCTAGCTCGTGCGAGCGGGCATAGTCGCCCAGGCCGGACAGGAACTCGACGAAATGCGGATCGATGTCGACGGCCGCACCCGTCGGCAGGACATAGCCGATCATGCCGGATTTGCCGGTCGCCAGCCGCCGCGCGCTCGGATTGGGGCGATAGCCATGACGCTTGGCGGCATCCATGACGCGCCGGCGCGTTTCCTCGTTGACCTCCGGATAGCCATTTAGCGCCCGGCTTACCGTGGTCTGCGAAAGCGCCAGCATATGCGCGAGCTGCTTGAGGTTCACAAAAGGCCTCCATTCCCTCAAAGCGCTTTTAAGTTGAATCGACCCAAGCGCCACAGGGGCGTGGTCATACCAGTACCAAGCATAAGCGCGGTTTGCGCGAGTTTGAAACAAAAAATACTGTTGCACCGCGACAAAAGCATGTTGCGGCGCACTTTTTTGCCTATAAATGCTCGAGCTTAAATCGATTAGCCGCTGCCCCCTCTTGACTCTCGAGTGAATCAATGGCGTGATCGGAAAAGCCAAAGCGCTTTGGAAGACTCTTCGAAAGGTTGCGGTTCCCTTGCGACTGAGTCACAGTCCTGCAGCGTCGGCGGGCGGAATGGAGGTTCCGTCCGGTGTATGTGACCCACTGGGAGGGAATACCGATGAAGAAAATGCTTTTGCTGGGTGCAGCGTTTGCCACGTTCGCCCTGAACGCGCCCGCGCATGCCGAACTGAAGTTCAAGCCGGGTGAAGACAAGCGCTTCAACTGGGCAAATTACGAAGAGCTCAAAAAAGTCGATCTCAAGGGCGAGACCCTGACCATCTTCGGGCCATGGCGCGGCGAGGACGAGGGTCTGATCCGCACGGTTCTTGAATATTTCCAGGAAGCGACCGGCGCCGAGATCAAATACTCCTCGTCGGAGAATTACGAACAGCAGATCGTCATCGACACCCAGGCCGGCAGCCCGCCCAACATCGCCGTGCTGCCACAGCCGGGCCTGATCCAGGACCTGGCGTCGAAGGGCCTGTTGACGCCGCTCGGCGACGATACCGCCAAATGGGTCAAGGACAACTACGGCGCAGGCCAGTCCTGGGTCGACCTCGGCACTTTCAAGGACAAGGACGGCAAGCCGGGCTTCTTCGCCTTCCCCTACAAGGCCGACGTGAAATCGCTGGTCTGGTACTCGCCGGATAACTTCAAGGAAGCCGGCTACACTGTTCCGAAGACGCAGGAAGAACTCGCCGACCTCGAGAAGAAGATCATCGCCGATGGCGGCACGCCATGGTGTATCGGGCTCGGTTCGGGTGGCGCCACCGGCTGGCCGGCGACCGACTGGGTCGAGGACCTGATGCTGCGCACGCAGCCGCCGGAAGTCTACGACAAATGGGTGAAGAACGAGATTCCGTTCAACGATCCGGCAGTGGTCAACGCCATCGACATCTTCGGCAAGATCGCGACCGACGACAAGATGGTCGATGGCGGCGCCAAGGCGGTCGCGGCGACCGATTTCCGCGACAGCCCGAAGGGCCTCTTCTCGGTGCCGCCGAAATGCTACCTGCACCATCAGGCATCGTTCATCCCGACCTTCTTCCCGGAAGGCACCAAGGTTGGCCAGGATGCGGACTTCTTCTATTTCCCGCCCTATGCCTCCAAGCCTGAACTCGGTACGCCGGTGCTGGGCGCCGGAACGCTGGCCATGATAACGAAGGATAGCAAGGGTGCCCGCGCGTTCATCGAATTCCTGAAGATGCCGCTCGCCCATGAGATCTGGATGGCCCAGGGCGGCTTCGTGACGCCGCTCAAGTCGGTCAACAAGGATGCCTATGCCAGTGACGCGCTGCGCAAACAGGGCGAAATCCTGGCCAATGCCTCGACGTTCCGCTTCGACGGTTCCGACCTGATGCCGGGCAAGATCGGCGCCGGCGCGTTCTGGACCGGCATGATCGACCTGGTCGGCGGCAAGTCCGCGCAGGATGTCGCCACCGACATCCAGAAGAGCTGGGACGCCATCAAGTAGGCGGCTGGCCGAATTCGGGACGAGCACAGTTCTCGCATGGATCCGGGCCTTACCGGCCCGGATCCCACGGCGGCCCGCGCCGCAACTTTTCGTCATGAGCGCATCGACGTGAAGCGCAATCCGCATGTGAAATATTTTTCGCGGCCGATTGCGCTCCAAACAACTGAATCGGCGCCTGGTCCCGAGGTCACTTCAGCCTCGCCCGATCATGCGCAGGGGAGGAATGCATGGCGTCTCAGATTTTCTCGGCCATATTTGTCATCATCGTCGGCGTCGGCGGCTGCGTCGCCTATTTCTGGGGCGCCAACAAGCTGGTCGACCTGATATTCCCATCGCGCGGTGTCGCCGGCGCTGCCGCCATCGACAATCTGCGCCGGCAAGGCCTGGTCCGGCCCTGGCTGTTCGTCGGTCCTGCGATGATCATCCTGACCATTTATCTCATCTACCCCGTGGTCGAGACGCTGCGGCTGTCCTTCCTCGATCGCGGCGGCGTCAACTTCGTCGGCCTGGCCAACTATCAATGGGCCTTGGGCGACCGTGAGTTCCGCAACTCGATCCTCAACAACGTGCTGTGGCTGGCTGTCGTGCCCGCCGCCTGCACCTTCCTTGGCCTGATCATCGCCGTGCTCACCGACAAGATCTGGTGGGGCACGATCGCCAAGAGCCTGATCTTCCTGCCACTGGCCATCTCCTTCGTCGGCGCCAGCGTGATCTGGAAATTCATCTACGAGTATCGCGGCGACGGCCAGACGCAGATCGGCATCCTCAACGCCATCATCCAGCATTTCGGCGGCCAGCCGCAGGTCTGGATATCGTTGCCATTCTGGAACAATTTCTTCCTGATGATCATCCTGATCTGGATCCAGACCGGCTTTGCCATGGTCATCCTGTCCTCGGCGCTGCGCGGTATTCCCGAAGAGACGCTGGAAGCCGCCGTGATCGACGGCGCCAACCCGTTCCAGATCTTCTGGAAGATCATGGTGCCGCAGATCTGGGGCACCATCGCCGTCGTCTGGACCACGATCACCATCCTGGTGCTCAAAGTGTTCGACATCGTGCTGACCATGACCAACGGCCAGTGGAACAGCCAGGTGCTGGCCAATCTGATGTTCGACTGGATGTTCCGCGGCGGCGGTGATTTCGGCCGCGGCGCCACAATCGCCATTATCATCATGATCGCGGTCATTCCGATCATGGTCTGGAACATCCGCCAGGCCAATAAAGAAACGGGAGGGCATTGAGATGGCCGTCGCCACCGGAAACTCCTTTGCCAGCCGCTTCGGCGTCCACATTGCGGTGCTGGTCTTCGTTACGATCTGGACCATTCCGACGCTGGGCATCCTGGTCTCCTCGCTGCGCGTCAAGGACCAGATCATCGCCTCAGGCTGGTGGAACTCCTTCTCCAGCTCCACCCAGACCGAAGCCGGCCGCCTGCCCGCCGCCTCGACGCAAGTCCAGAAGGACGGCAAGTTCGTCCTCGAGGGCAACATCTTCGGCGACGTCGCCAAGCGCAGCATCAGCGCCTTCGGCGTCAAGTCGGCGGCACCGACGCAATATCCCGCCGGCACGACAGCCGATCTCGGCGACGGCGTCACCTTGCTGCTCAATGCCGATGGCAGCTTCGTCATGGCATCGCCCAAGGCGTTCGAAGGCGATCGCGGCCAGCGCGTCTACTATGCCTCGTCGGCACCGCCGAAATTCACCACCGACAATTACAAGACCGTGCTGTTTTCCGAAGGCATCGGCCGCTCGTTCATGAACTCACTGACCGTCACCATTCCGGCGACCGTCATCCCGATCCTGATCGCTGCCTTTGCCGCCTACGCACTGGCCTGGATGCGTTTTCCCGGTCGCGCGCTGCTGATCGCGGTCATTATCGGCCTCCTGGTGGTGCCGCTGCAGATGTCGCTGATCCCGCTGTTGAAGCTCTACAACGGCGTCGGCACTTTCTTCGGCGTACCGTCGAAGACCTATCTCGGCATCTGGCTGGCGCATACCGGCTTCGGCCTGCCCTTCGCCATCTACCTGCTCAGGAGCTACATCGCCGGCCTGCCACGCGAAATCATGGAATCGGCGCGCATCGACGGCGCCAGCGATTTCGAGATCTTCGTCAAGATCGTGCTGCCGCTGTCTTTCCCGGTGCTGGCGTCGTTTGCCATCTTCCAGTTCCTGTGGGTATGGAACGATCTCTTGGTGGCGATGGTTTTCCTTGGTACGGAAGCAGACCAGATCGTGCTGACGGCCAAGCTCAACGCACTGCTTGGCTCGCGCGGCGGCGATTGGGAGATCCTGACGACATCGGCCTTCGTGACCATCATCGTGCCGCTGATCGTGTTCTTCTCGCTGCAGCGCTATTTCGTCCGCGGACTGCTTGCCGGTTCGGTGAAAGGAGGCTGAGACGATGCAATCCGCTTTGAAGGCCAGTTCGAACCCTGACCTCGCCGTCGACCGCGACTGGTGGCGAGGCGCGGTGATCTATCAGATCTATCCGCGCAGCTATCAGGATTCGAATGGCGACGGCATCGGCGACCTCAAGGGCATTATCGGGCGGTTGCCCTACATCGCCTCGCTTGGCGCCGACGCCATCTGGATCTCGCCCTTCTTCAAGTCGCCGATGAAGGATTTCGGCTACGACGTCTCGGACTATTGCGACGTCGACCCGATGTTCGGCACGCTGGCCGATTTCGACGCGCTGACGGCGGAGGCGCATCGGCTGGGTCTCAAGGTGATGATCGACGAAGTGCTGTCGCACACGGCAGACAGCCATCCATGGTTCAAGGAGAGCCGGGCGAGCCGCACCAATCCCAAGGCGGACTGGTATGTCTGGGCGGACGCCAGGCCCGACGGCACGCCGCCCAACAACTGGCTGTCGATCTTCGGCGGGTCGGCCTGGCAGTGGGACACCAGCCGCCAGCAATATTATCTGCACAATTTCCTGGCCGAGCAGCCCGATCTCAACTTCCACAACCGCGAAGTCCAGGACGCGCTGCTCGACGTCACCCGCTTCTGGCTGGAACGCGGCGTCGACGGCTTCCGCCTCGACACGATCAATTTCTACTTCCATAGCCAGGGCCTGGAGAACAATCCGCCGCTGCCGCCGGAAGAGCGCAACGACCAGACCGCGCCGGCGGTCAATCCCTACAACTACCAGGACCATATCTACGACAAGAGCCGACCGGAAAACCTCGGCTTCCTCGAACGCTTCCGCGCCCTGCTCGACGAATATCCGGCAACCGCCGCTGTCGGCGAGGTCGGCGATTCGCAGCGCGGTCTGGAGGTCGTGGCGGCCTATACCGCCGGCGGCAAGCGCGTGCACATGTGCTATTCCTTCGACTTCCTGGCGCCGGAAAAGATCAGCGCGGGCAAGGTCCGCTCGGTGCTGGAAGCCTTCGGCAGGGTCGCCAGCGACGGCTGGTCTTGCTGGGCTTTTTCCAACCATGACGTGATGCGCCCGGCCTCGCGCTGGGCCGCCAGCGAAGCCGACCCGATCGCCTATCTCAAGGTCATCTCGGCATTGCTGATGTCGCTGCGCGGCTCGGTCTGCCTCTACCAGGGCGAAGAGCTCGGGCTTGGCGAGGCGGATCTGCGCTTCGAGGATTTGCAGGATCCGTATGGCATCCGCTTCTGGCCGGAATTCAAGGGCCGCGACGGCTGCCGCACGCCCATGGTGTGGGATGGCAGCGCCAAGAATGGCGGCTTCTCCCAGGCAAAGCCCTGGCTGCCGGTGCCGGCCAAGCATCTGGCGCAAGCGGTCAATGTCCAGCAGGGCGATCAGGCTTCGCTGCTCGAGCACTATCGGCGCTTCCTCACCTTCCGCCGTGCCCATCCGGCACTGGCCAAGGGCGATATCACCTTCATCGAAAGCGAGGGCGACACCGTCGCCTTCACGCGCCGGGCGGGCAACGAGCAGGTCGTCTGCGTCTTCAACCTCGGCGCCAAACCGGCCAAGGTTGACCTTGGCAGCCGATCACTGCAACCTTTGCCGGGACACGGGTTTTCCGGGCAGGCGAGCCCCGGTTCGGTCGGGCTTGGCGGCTACGGCGCCTGGTTCGGGCGCATCGACGGAAATCTTTGAGGAAATCACTGGGAGGAAACCAATGGCCGATGTCAATCTGAGACAAGTGAAGAAGTCCTACGGCAATCTCAACATTCTCCATGGCATCGACCTCGATATCAAATCGGGCGAATTCATCGTCTTCGTCGGTCCGTCGGGCTGCGGCAAGTCGACCTTGCTGCGCTCCATCGCCGGGCTCGAGGAAATCACGTCGGGCGAGTTGAAGATCGACGGTGAAGTGGTCAATGACGTGCCGCCGTCCAAGCGCGGTATCGCCATGGTGTTCCAGTCCTACGCGCTCTATCCGCACATGACCGTCTACGACAACATGGCGTTCTCGATGAAGATCGGCAAGGAGAACAAGGCCGAGATCGACCGGCGCGTGAAGCAGGCCGCCGAAATCCTGCAGCTGACCAAATATCTCGACCGGCTGCCCAAGGCGATGTCGGGCGGGCAGCGTCAGCGCGTCGCCATCGGCCGCGCCATCGTGCGCAATCCGAAAGTGTTCCTGTTCGACGAGCCGCTGTCGAACCTTGATGCCGCGCTGCGTGTCGCCACGCGTATCGAGATCGCCAAGCTCAAGGAATCGATGCCCAACACAACCATGATCTACGTCACCCACGACCAGGTCGAGGCGATGACGCTCGCCGACCGCATCGTGGTGTTGAAGGACGGCCATATCGAGCAAGTCGGTACGCCGATGGATCTCTACAAGAAGCCCGGCAATCTGTTCGTCGCCCAGTTCATCGGCTCGCCAGCCATGAACATCCTGCCGGCGACAATCGACAAGACCGGCAACCCGACCGTCGTCAGCCATGTCGGCGGGCGCAAGGCTACGGTGCCGATTGCCACGCCTGCCTCGGCGAAGGGTGCGGCGGTAAGCTTCGGCGTGCGGCCGGAGGACCTGATCATCGCCACCGGCGCGGATTATCTGTTCGAGGGAACAGTCGACTATGTCGAGCAACTCGGCGAGGTTCAGCTGGTCTATGTCGACATCGGCCGCGCCGACCTGCCGCTGGTGACCAAGCTGCCTGGCAACGTCGAGGTCAAGCGCGGCTCGACGTTGCGGCTGAGCGCCAATGGCGAAGACCTGCATATCTTCGACACGGACGGACATTCCTTCGCACTCCAGAAGCCGGAAGCAAAAGCGGCTTAAGACAGAACCCGTCTCGACGGCGCAAAAAAGAGCGGCGGGCATGGCCCGCCGCTCTTTTTGGAATTGGCTTCGGCTGTTAGTGGTTGCCGAAGAGGTTCCGGTCGCTGCCCTGAGGCGCGGACTTCTGTGCGTCGCCCGACGAATTGAGCAGCTTGTAGACTGGCGAGCCGCTTTCACGGATCGAAGCCGTGCGCGAGTTGTCAACCGAAGTCGCGGCGGGCTGGTTGGCGCCGTTGGAGCCGTAATTGTCGCTGCCGGCGAAAGCGCTGCCGGAGATCGCCAGAACGGCGGCGGCAGCAAGGATGATCTTCTTCATTTCAAGTCTCCTGAATTCTTCAAGTGTCGCCAGGGCGGCGAACCAAGCCCGCCGCCTGCTGGGGATCGGCTGTTAGTTGTTGCCGAAGAGGTTGCGGTCGGCGCCCTGGACAGGCGTCTGAGCAGCCGGTTCCGACTTCTTGACCGAAGCGGTGTATGAGCTGTCGACAGCAGCGGTGGCTGCAGGGGCATTCGAACCATAGTGGTCGCTACCAGCGAAGGCGCTGCCGGAAATGGCCAGAAGGGCGGCGGCAGTGAGAACAATCTTTTTCATTTTGGGTACTCCAGTATTTTTTCCGTCCGTCTAGCGGCGTGTCTTGGGATTAAAATCGCGTCGTTCGGACAGCCCCGATGTGGGAAAGCCAGCTGGCCGTTTCCAATCACGAAGTTGTTCCGTGTGGACCAAGTATCCACCACTTGAAATTGTACCAGGGCCCTCTTTGGCGAACATTTTTCGTTTTGATATCAAACCGTTAGTCAAAACCAGCGCTGCGATCACCAACTGTATCGGAGGCTCAGCGTTCACACCGTCCTGCACGCACCGTCAACAGAAACGAACCGTTCGGTTCGATTTTAGAATCTGCTAATAGTCACTTTTCGAAACCGTTAACCTTTTTTCCCCCGTTCCGGATCGATTTTGATAGCCGGTACAGCCGTCACCGCGACGATTTTGCGACCGCGGTTCTTGACCCGATCATTGTGCATGCGTGTCGCGCCACATGGATGCGATGTCGCTTTCATGCCGATGTCGCAAGCGCTGTCGTGATTAGATCACGTCATCTCAGGTGCCGCTTCGTGACGATGGAGCGGAGAATTGGGAAGCCGGTCAGAATCCGGCGCTGCCCCCGCAACGGTGGTGGAGTTCAAGTCGCAACGGGAGACCACTGGGCGAAAGCCTGGGAAGGTGTCGCGATCGTCCGCAAGGACACTCCAGAGCCCGGAAACCAGCCCGAGATTTCTAGAACTCGACTGATCGCGGTGGGCGGTCAAGAGGCGGATGGCGCATGTCGGCTTTCGCCGGTCTGCGCCTAATCCTTCCTCAATCACCACCAGTTCAGTCCTTGAAGTATGAGGACAGGACATGGATACGCGCAACGACATGCTGAGGCTCTTGAACAGCCGCAGGGACGGCTTCTCGCTCGAGCAGCCCTTCTACACGGATCCCGATTTCTTCAAACTGGACATGGAGCTGATCTGGTATCGCGACTGGCTGTTCATCGGCCATGATTGCGAACTGCCGAAGCCCGGCAGCTTCATCACCGTACAGATCGGCGACTATCCGGTCGTGCTGGTGCGCGACCAGCAAGGCAAGATCAACGCCTTTCACAATTCCTGCCGCCATCGCGGCAGCCGCGTCTGCAACACCGACAAGGGCATGGCCGCCAAACTGGTCTGTCCCTATCACCAGTGGACCTATGAGCTGGACGGAAGGCTGCTGTTTGCCCGCCAGATGGCAGATGGTTTCGACAAGAGCCAGTTCAGCCTGAAGCCGGTCGCCTGCGAAAGCGTGGCCGGCTATATCTTTATCTGCCTGGCCAAGGAGCCCGCCGACTTCGCACCGATGCGGGCGATGATCGAGCCCTATCTCAAGCCGCACCGGCTCAGCGAAGCGAAGATAGCCTTCGAAAGCACCATCGTCGAAAAGGGCAACTGGAAGCTGGTCTGGGAAAACAACCGCGAGTGCTACCATTGCGCCGGCAATCATCCGGAGCTGTGCAAGACCTTCCCGGAAGCCCCGACAGTGACCGGTGTGCAAGGCGCCGACAGCGACCCGGAGATGCTGGCGCATTGGGCGAAATGCGAGGCAGCCGGCCTGCCGAGCAAGTTCCGTATCGACCCGGCCGGGCAATACCGCGCCACCCGCGCGCCGCTGCTGCGCGATGCCGTCAGCTACACCATGACCGGCAAGCGGGCGGTGAAGAAGAACCTCTCCGACACAGTCTCCGCCGACCGTATCGGCACCTTGATGCACTATCACTATCCGACGACCTGGAACCATATCCTCATCGACCATGCCGTCACCTTCCGCGTGCTGCCGATCAGCGCCACGGAAACGGCAGTGACGACCAAATGGCTGGTTCACAAGGATGCGGTCGAGGGCGTTGATTACGATCTTGCCGAACTCACCCATGTCTGGACCGAGACCAACGACCAGGACCGCCGCATCGTCGAGGAAAACGCCTTCGGCATCCTGTCGCCGGCCTATGAACCCGGCCCCTATTCCGAACTCCATGAGGGCGGCGTGATCCAGTTCGTCGACTGGTACGCGCGCTTCATCGGCCCGCGCCTTGCTGGAGACGGCAGGCCGGCTCTGCGCAGTGTCGCCTGAGAGGTTGAGGGATGAACGCGATGACTGATCTTGGCCTCTATCGCCATCTCGACCAGATGGCGCCCTGGAACGACAGGCTGCAGGTGCTGGAAGTGATCGGCGTCAGCGACGAGGCGCCTGACGTCAAGACCTTCACCTTCCGCTCCGACAACCAGACCTGGTTCCGCTACAAGCCGGGCCAGTTCGTGACGCTGGAACTGCCGACGTCGGACGGGCCGCTGATGCGCACCTATACGCTGTCGTCCTCGCCGTCGCGACCATTCTCGATCGCCGTGACGGTGAAGGCGCAGGCCGGCAGCATCGGCACGCGCTGGATGTTCGATCATCTGAAGCCCGGCTCGCACGTCAAGGCCTATGGGCCGGCGGGCGACTTTTCGCTGCACAGCCACCCGGCGGCCAAATATCTGTTCATTTCGGCCGGTTCCGGCGTGACGCCGATGATGTCGATGCTGCGCTGGCTGAACGACTGCGCGCCATGGACCGATGTCGGCTTCGTCAACTGCGCACGGCGCGCCGAAGAGATCATCTTCCGCAAGGAACTTGAGCTGCTCGGCGGCCATATGCCGGGCCTGTCGCTCGGCTTCATGATCGAGGAGCGATCAAGCCGCGAGGGCTGGTACGGCCATATGGGTCGCATCGACGCCATCCGGTTGCCGCTGCTGGCGCCCGATTTCCGCGAACGCGAGATCTTCTGCTGCGGTCCGGATCCCTTCATGCGCGCCGTGCGCGGCATGCTGGACGCCGCCGGCTTCGATATGACGAAATACCACCAGGAGAGCTTTGCCGCGCCCGCGGTGGAGGAAATCCCGGCACCGTTCGCATTGCCGGCTGGAGACGGTGACGCCGTTCCGGTCGAAGCCAAAACACCGATCCGCTTCGCGCTTTCGAACGTCGACGCCGAGTGCGTTGCCGGCCAGACCGTGCTGCAGACCGCGCGCTCTTCGGGCGTGCGGATCCCGGCGGCCTGCGAGTTCGGCCTGTGCGGGACCTGCAAGGTGAAGAAAGTCTCCGGCGCGGTCGAGATGAGCCACAATGGCGGCATCCTCGATCACGAAATCGACGACGGCTTCATCCTCGCCTGTTGCTCGAAGCCGTTGTCGGCTCTCGAAATCGAAGCGTGAACGGTTCGCGATCCAGCTGATCCCCAAAAATGGCCGACGTCTTGCCGGCACCGCTTGCCTTGCCAACGAAGAACCGAGCGTTTACAGGCGTTGTCGGTGGAAGCGATCCTGCTGGAGGGACGGGATTTGCAAAGCGGGGCAATAATGATGCGTGATAGCAACGCCTATGCGGTTGCGAGCAGGGACATCGTCTTCGAATCCTTCGACGGCGAAGCCGTGGTGCTGAACCTCGCGAACGGCAAGTATTTCGGCTTCTCCGATTCCGGCAGCAGGGTCTGGCAGGCGCTCTCGTCGGGGGTCGATGCCCAGGCCCTGACCGGGCTCACCGCCGGCGGTTCGACACTGGGCGCCGCTGAACTCGCACACTTCATCTCGCAATTGCTCGAACTGGGGTTGCTGGTGCGCTCGGAAGCAGCGTCGCAACCGCTGCCGGGCGATTTGGCTGCCGAGCTTGCCGCCACGAACGAGCCGCTCAAGGTGAGTATTCACGACGACCTCGCCGACCTGATCATCGTGGATCCCATCCACGAGGTCGAGGAACCCCTCGGCTGGCCGGCGGTCAAGCAGGCATCCTGACGAGCCGGCTGCGTCAGAGATAGGGGCGCAGGATGCCGCGCGTCACGCTCGAAACCTTGCCGGATTATGCCCGGTATCTCATCACCGCTGCTGAAGCCACACATTATCCGGCCACGCGGACGGTCCGCCTGCCCCGGCTGGAGCTGACCGCGCATGTCGGTACCGGTGTGCTTGCGGAGGCGCTTGGCAACGCCTTCGTGGAGGCCGAGGATGACCAGGCGGAGCCATCGACATGCCGCATCTTCACCGTTCATCCCGGCATTGACGGCATCCCTGAGCCGGCACGGTGGGGCGACGCGCATTTCACCGAATACGGCTTTGCCGAACGGCTCGCCGAAGCGGAGCTGCGTGGCCACTATTTTCACGATCTGGACTTCTGGCAGGTCTACGATCCGCAACGCCGCGTCGGCGTCCAGCTGATGACCTCGCCCGATGCCTTTCCGCCCTGGGAGCCGACAGCCCCGCTGCGGGCCTTCCTGCACTGGGAGTATGCGGCGCGCGGCATGCGGCTGACCCATGCCGGCACGCTCGGGGCCAAAGGCAAGGGCGTGCTGCTGGCGGGTGCAGGCGGCGCCGGCAAATCCGGCACCGTCGCCGCCGGCCTGCTCAACGGGCTGGACAGCGTCGGCGATGACTATGTGCTGATCGATCTCGGCGCCGGCGTGACCGCGCGGCCTCTGTTTTCCACGCTGAAGCAGGACCCGCAAGGTTTCGCGCGGCTGGGCCTGAAGCAGCGGCTGAGGATCGACAGCCCCTTGAACTGGCAAGGCAAGCACACGTTTCACATTGCCGACATCGCGCCACGGCCGGTGCCAGCAGAGCTGGACATCGTTGCGCTGGTGGTGCCACATATCGGCGGTGGCGAGACGAGTACGGTCGTGCCGGTGTCGCGTCGAGACGCCATGATAGCACTGGCACCGTCGGGCATCATGCAGATGCCGGGGGAACGTGAAAGCGGCTTCCGTTTCTTCGGCGATCTCACCCGCCTGCTGCCAAGCTACCGCCTGTCCTTGGGAACACGTCCCGAGGAGATTGCCGGCACTGTTGCGGATTTTCTAACACGAGTTGTTTCGTGAAGCTGAGCGTGATCATGCCCGTCTACAACCGCGAACGCTATGTCGTTTCGGCTTTGCGCTCACTGCTGCGGCAGCGCGATGCCGCCGATCTCGACATCATCGTCGTCGACGACGGCTCGACCGACGGGTCGGCGGAGGCGGTGCGTTCGATGATGGCCGAGAACCCCTGCATCCGCCTGTTCCGGCAAGAGAATATGGGCGTGACCCGAACCCGCAATGCCGGTCTCAGGCTGCTCAAACCGGAAACGGAGCTCGTGTCGTTCCTCGATTCGGACGATGTCTCGCCTGCCGGACGATTCAAGGCCGATGTCGCCTGCTTTCAGGCCGACCCCGGTCTCGAGCTCACCTATTCCCTCATGATGCTGGTCGACGGCATCGACGACGACAGGCTGGAACCCGGGCCTGACAGCCATTTCATGACCGTGCGGGGAATTCATCTGTCGGCGGCGATTTTCTCGCGCAAGCTCGTCGACCGGATCGGTGGCTTCGACGAGGCCTTCAGCCAGGCCGAAGACACCGATTACCTGCTGCGCACCTTTGAAAGCGGCCCAAAATTCGTCATGCCGGATACCGTTGCGCTTTACTACAGACGTCACCCCGGCAACATGACGAAGCAGGCCGACACATCCCTTAGGGAGTTCATGCGGGCCATCCACAAATCGATGAAACGGCGCAAGGCCGACCCTTCACTGTGCGGGATCGAAGGCATCTTCGATGTCAAGGAACTCGCCAATTGGCGTTTCACGTAGCATGTGGAACTACGGCGTCGTCATCCCGGCCTTCAACGCCAGCGGCACCATCGCCGAGACGCTGCTATCGGTCGCCGCCCAGACGGTGCGGCCTGAGCTGGTGATCATCGTCGACGATGGTTCGACAGACGATCTGGCCTCAGCGATCGGCGGAACGGAACTGCCGGTGCGCTTGCTCAGCCAGGCAAATGCCGGGCCTGGCAGCGCCACGACCAGGGGCATTGCGGCGCTGTCGACACCGCTCATCGCGACGCTCGATGCGGACGACCTCTGGCTGCCGAGCAAGATCGAGAAACAGCTGGCGCATCTCGAGAGATGTCCCGCGACATCGGGGGTTTTCTGTCACTGGCGGAATTTCCGCAACGACCGGCCCGACATGCCCGAGGCCGCGGCCGTGCCCGGCTGGTCGCGGACCACGATGATGATCCGCCGCGAGGTCGCCGGGACGGTTGGACCCATCGTCGATCCGCCGGGCGGCCGTGGCGAAATGATCGACTGGATCGCCAGGGCGCGCGAGGCGGGCCTTGCTCTCGACATGCTGGACGAAGCGCTGGCGCTGCGCCGCATCCGGCCGGGCAGCCTGTCCTACGGGCGCGATGCGGCCCGCGACCGCGGCTATCTCGAGGTGGCACGGCTCGCAATGCTGCGGCGGGCGCAGAACAAGACCGGCTCGAGCTGATGGCTGATATTCGCCGTATCGAGCGTCGCTTCCCGGACTATGGCTGGTCATGGCCAACGGGCGGGCTCGACCAGTTGCTCAAGGCCGCACTTCTTCCCGACGAGGACGCTGCCGCCGCTTGCGCCGGGCGCTGGCTGGACGAGAACGATATCGATCACGTCTCGTTCCGCGAGCACCGGCTGCTGGCCGCGATCTCCGACAGGTTCGGCAGGAAGCTGGCCGGTCATTCCGCTTATCCGCGCCTCGTCGGCCTGCAGAAGATGCTGTGGACCAAATCGCGCATGGCGATGCGCGAAGCCGAACCGGCGCTGAAGGCGATGGCCGACGCCGGCTGCAGGGTGATGCTGATCAAGGGCGCCAGCCGCATCGCCTTGAACGCGTCCGCACAGCGCGGCCGAGTGGCACATGACATCGACATATTGGTGCGGCCGCAGGACATGCAAACGGCCTTCGACGTGCTGCGTGACGGCAACTGGCAGATCGCCACCGGCGTCAGCCCGCAATATCTGCGGACGAGACTGGCGTCGCTGCGCTCGATGAACTTCTTCAAGGGCAACCTTGGCGACATCGACCTGCACCAGCTCGCCTATGACGGTTCGCAGCGCAGCGAGGAAGACGACCTGGCCATCTGGCAACGGGCTGATAGCGCCGAATTCAGCGGCGTCGGCGTGCTGGTGCCGTCGCCCGCCGACCGCATCGCGCTCGCCATCGCGCATGGCGGGCTCGACGCCCACACCCACAGCGACTGGCTGGTCGATTGCGCTGTGGCTATTCGCGGCGGCGACGTCGACTGGGACGTGTTCCTCGATGTTGTCGCCAGGCGCGGCCTTGCCGTTGCCGCGGCGGTGGCGCTCTCCTATCTGGCGCTTGAAACAGGCGTGGCGGTGCCGGACAAGGTGCTGGGGCGCGTGCTTGACATGGCCGACCGCGGTGGTCTCTCGCGCTGGTCGGCGGTGCTGCAGGCCAAGCCGCGGACCGATTTCGGCAGGCTGGTCTGGCTGTCGCGCGGCCTTGCCAAGCAGTTGCGGCTGAGGCGCAAGAGCGGCCGGCTGCGGCAGGAGCCGCCAGCCAAGGCCTGGCGTGGCAAGCCAGCCCGCAACGAGCCATCGCAAACGCTGCCGCCACCGGTGTTCTCACAGGCCATACCTTGTCCGCGAACGGCGGGGGACGTGATGTTGGACATCACGGTCAGGATCAGTGTTCCACCGGTCCGCCGCCGCATCGAAATGGAGATCAATGCCGATGACGACCATATTGCGCGCCTGCGCGCCATGGCCATCAGCCGGTCCGGTGGCGAACGGGTGCTGCATTTTCGCGGCAAGGTGACGCTTGACGGGCAAAGGCACGCCGTGACGCTGGAGGCGCGACCTTCCCGGCAATTCCGCCAATGGGACGATGACGCGACAGTAGCGGCCTATGGCGCACTGCCCTTCCATCTAATCTCGGCGATTTTTTCGCCGCTGCGCTGAGAATCGCGCGGCTCTGAGGCTATGATGTCTGGCCGTCTATCGCCGTGGAAACAAGGGGGCCGCGTTCGCGGGCTCTTATGTCGGCAAGCATCCACGCCGACAGGGACAATGGCACCAAAATGCCGATGCCAAGCCCGACAAAGTTCACCAGATGAGCGATGGCAGGGTAGAGCCAGACCAGCGCCAGGAAAATCCGAGGTACGTTGGCACGCGTCGAAAACAGGTAGGCGACGGCGACGGCAAGACCGACTGTGTCGTAGCTATAGCCATAAGGCGTCGCAACAGTTGCCAGCACGGCGGTGAGAACCACTCTTTCGCCATGCTGGACCTGCCGCCAGGGCAGCCAGACCCAGATGGCGGCGGCGATGGCGGCGATCGTCGCAATGGCCTGCATTGCATAGGCGACCGTCAGCCCCGCGCCGCAGGCGCGCGCCAGGAAGAACATGGTCGCGGCATTGGCCTGGTAGGGTTGCGGATAGGGCGCTTCCAGTATCGCCGTCATCAAGGGGCGGGTTTGCGTCCAGAACAGGTGCCAGACGTCGAAGCCGAGCGAGGCGCCGGTCAAAAGGAACAGAGCTGCCGATGACAGGGCCGCGGCGACGATGGCGCGCCAGTTGCCGCTGGCCAGCAGGCAGAACGGCACCAGAATGCCGAGATGCGGCTTGACCGTCAGCAGCCCAAACAGCAGCCCGGCAAGGATCGGCCGCTTTGGCGCGACGGCCAATCCACCGATGAGGAAAGCCGTGGTCAAGGCGCCGTTCTGACCGAAGATGGCGTTGACGAATACGGCCGGACACACACAGATGGCCGCTTCGGCAAGCGTGCCCATTTTCAGCGGCCACACCGCCAGCCAGAGGCAGAAGACGGTGCCGAAGGTCCAGATCAAATAGGCCGAAAAGATCGGCAGCAGCGCCAGCGGCGCGCCGAAGATGAGGATGCTGGGCGGGTAGCTCCATTCCTGATTGGGAAGATCGGACGAGAACATCCGCCGCAAGGCCGCGCGATAGGTGTCGACGTCGAACAGCCAGGCGACATGGCCGTCGAGCGCCATGCGCCCGCCAGCCCACAGATTGGTGAAATCCCAGTAGGGCAGCCGGTCGCTGAGTTCGGAGAAGCCGTGCTCGTCGAAGGTCCACAAAGCAAGGTGGTAGCGCAGCCCGACCAAAATCCCGGTGCACAGCACAAGGGCCGCGAAACGGAGATCGGATCGATTGCGGGCAGTCTGATTGACCGGTGTCATTGTGCTGTTTTCCAAGACCCTGGCAGCATTGATAAGGGATGGGCGTTAAGATCGGCTATACGGGGCTCTCGTGCGGTTTCGTCACTCGCCGAAGCGTCAGATTGATCCTGCCGCCGTTCTTGAGCAGTGCCGATGTCGAGGGATAGATGCGGTCGACGCCATGGAAGGCAAGGCGGCCCTCGCCGCCGAGCACGACGACGTCTCCGCTCTTCAACCTGAACGACTTGGTGGCGCCCTCGCGCGTCGCCTGGCCGACCCTGAACAGGCAATCATCGCCCAGCGAGACGGAGACGACGGGTGCCGAGAAATCGGCCTCGTCGCGATCCTGGTGCAGGCCCATCTTGGCGTCGGCCGTGTAGAAATTAATCAGGCAGGCCTGCGGCGGATTCGGATAGCCCGACACCTGCCGCCACAAATCGAGCAGACCCTGCGGGATCGGTGGCCATGGTTCCCCGGTCAGCGGATGCGTCGGCTGGTAGCGATAGCCGCGCTCCTTGTCGGTGACCCAGCCGAGCGGGCCGCAATTTGTCATGCGCACGCTCATCTCCTTGCCGGTGCGCGGCATGGCCGGCACGAACAGCGGCGCCTGCTGGACGATGCCCCTCACCGCCTCGACCAGCGCCTCCTGAACAGTGCGGGAGAGGTAGGCCGGCATGTGGCGGACACCGTTGGGCAGAACGAGCATGGAATTGCGCACCTCGAGATGGTTCGGGCCCGCAAGATGCCACCATCGAAGGAAAACGGCGACCCGAAAGCCGTCGCCGATCTTATTGCGGTCGTCGATGTGGAGATGGGCGGTGAATTCATCCCCAGGCGCGGCGAAAGGCGGTTGACGGAGAAATATGAATTTTATAGTCAAGTTTTTAACTTGAGTATTTGACGCAACAATTTTGATGCCGGCGAGAGGGAGAGGTCGCCGGCAGCAAATGGCAACGAGCGAGGCATATCGACGTGACGTTTCATGAGGGGTTTGACATGCTCAGGGGTGGCGGGGTTTGGTGCCGGGGATTGCTCGCCACGACGTGCCTTGTGACGCTGCTCGGTGCTCATCAGGCGCACGCGCAGCAAGCCGCCATCCAGCCACAAGATGGCACGCTCGAACCGATCACGGTCAGCGGCAAGGGCGGCCGGGTCACGTCCGGGGACGACAAGACGGTGGCCGCCAAGCGCAGCTCCGGCGCGACCAAAACGGATACGCCGCTCATCGAAACGCCGCGCTCCGTCTCGGTGGTGACGCGCAAGGAAATCGACGAGCGCGGCGTGCAGGACATCATCGAGGCGGTGCGCTACGCGGCGGGCGTCAGCACCGGCGCCTACGGCTTCGATCCGCGTTTCGACCAGATCTATATCAGGGGCTACGACGCCACGACGCTCGGCGATTACAAGGATGGCCTGCGCCAGCCCTACATCAATTACGGCACCTTCCGCACCGACCCCTATTCGCTCGAACGGGTTGAGGTGATCAAGGGACCGGTGTCGGTGCTTTACGGCGCGGGAACGCCGGCCGGCATCGTCAACAAGGTGCCCAAGCTGCCGACCGAGGACAGGATACGCGAAGTCCAGTTGCTCTATGGCACGAAGGACAGGGCGCAGGCGGCCTTCGATTTCGGCGGCCCCGTCAAGGAAGGCAGCGACGAGTTCCTCTACCGGATCGTCGGCCTGGCGCGGAACGGCGACACCAATTTCGACATCGCCGACGACCGCTATTTCCTGCAGCCATCGCTGACCTGGAACCCCGATGCCGCGACCTCCTTCACCATCTACGGGCTGGTGCAGGCTGACGAGACGGATACCAGTGTCGCCGCGATCACCGATCCGTCGGGAAAGGTCCACGCTTTGCGCTCAAGCGATCCGGACTACGACTATCAGAAGATCCGGCAGCAGCAGATCGGCTACAAATTCGAGCACGATTTCGGCGACGGCATCACGTTCCGCCAGAACGTTCGGTATTCCCATCTCGACCTGAGGTCGCGCTACCTTGCGGTCGCGAGTTGGACGGGCACCGTCGCACATCGTTATGCGAATTCGATCCGCGACGAAATGAACGTATTCCAGGCCGACAACCAGATCGAAGCCAAGTTCGACACCGGCGCGCTCGCCCACACTGTGCTTCTCGGCCTCGACTACACCAACCTGACCTCGTCCTTCGGCTATGGGATAGGTCCCGTCAATCCTGCCTATGATTTCGACATCGCCAATCCGACCTATGGCGTTTCCGGCCCGACGCCGGACTACAATTTCACGACTTCCGACGCGGATCTGCGCCAGACCGGCATCTATGCGCTGGATCAGTTCGAACTCGACAGATGGCGCTTCACGCTCGGCGGCCGGCAGACCTGGGTCGAGCAGACGCGTGAATATGGTAACGGCAGTTCCGAAGGCTTGAACAAGAACGCCTTCAGCGTCCAGGCCGGCGCCCTCTATCTGTTCGACAATGGCATTGCGCCGTTCGCCAGCTATGCGACCTCGTTCGAGCCGGTCACGAACCAAACTGCGTCACACGAAATCCTTAAGCCGACGGAGGGGGAGCAGTTCGAGCTGGGCGTCAAATATCAACCGCCGGGGACCGATATCCTGCTGTCGGCAGTCGCCTATCATCTCATCGAGAAGAACAAGCCGGTCGTGGTCGATCCCAATGCGGGAACGTACCGAGCGTTGGGTGAAGTCACCAGCAATGGCCTTGAACTCGAGGCGCGCGCCAGCATTACGGATGGGCTCGATCTGATCGCTGCCTACAACTACAACGACGCCGAGATCACTGACGGCGCGGCTGCGGAGATCGGCAAGGTTCCGGCCGTCACGCCCGCGCATGTCACCAGCCTCTGGGCCAACTACAAGTTCGACGAAGGCAGTGCCGCCCCAGGCCTTTCGGTCGGTGCGGGTGCAAGGCTGCAGAGCGCGACCTACACCGACACCACCAACACCGCCAAGAATGATGCCGCGCTCTATCTCGACGCCTCGGCGTCCTATGATTTCGGCGCCATCGACAACAAATATGAAGGTGTTTCCGCTGCCTTCGCCATCCGCAACATCGCCGATGAACGTCCTGTCGTGTGCAACAGCGGCTATTGCTATTTGGGCCAAGGCCGCAACATCACGGCTTCGCTGAAGCGCAGGTGGTAAGCCCTGCTGTTTTTGCGCGTCTCCTGGACGGGCAAATGCTCTTGTCAGACATGGTCGAGCACGCGCTTGGTCTGGTGCTTAATCGTTATCCACCCGGCCGCGTAGCTTCTTGATGGTGCCGCGCCCCGCCTTGCTCTTCAGCCGCCGCTCCACCGAGCCTTTCGAGGGCCGTGTCTTCTTGCGTGGCGGTGGCGGCGGCTCGGCGGCCTTGGCGACCAATGCCGTGAGCCTTGCCCGGGCATCGGCCCGGTTCTGCTCCTGGGTGCGGAAGCGCCCGGCCTCGATGACGATGACGCCATCCTTGGTGGCGCGCTGGCCGGCAAGCTTGATCGTGCGCGCGCGCACGCGTTCCGACAGGCCGGCCGCGTTGGCCGCATCGAAGCGCAGTTGCACGGCGGTCGCCACCTTGTTGACGTTCTGGCCGCCGGGACCCGACGAGCGGATGAAATCCTCGTGCAGGTCGCCAGGGTGGATCACGGCTTCGTCCGCAATGATGATGTTGTCGTCGATCGGCATGCCGCAGTCATGGCGCGGCGGCGTGAAAAAGAAAAGGCCCGATCGAAACCGGGCCTTCACTGGTGCCGAGCGGCAACGATGCCAAGCAGTTTGGCTATTACTCCGCCGCTTCCTGCATACGGGGCGCCGCACCCATGACGGTTGCATCGACATGCGGCTCGAATTTCTCGAAGTTGACGGCGAACATACCGACCAGTCTTGCCGCCTGGCGGTCATAGGCAGGCTTGTCGGCCCAGGTCGAGCGCGGATCGAGAATGGCGCTGTCGACGCCAGGCACGGCCACCGGCACCTCGAAGCCGAAATTGGCATCGGTGCGGAATTCACCTGTCTTCAGCGAGCCGTCGAGTGCGGCGGCAAGCAAAGCGCGCGTCGCCTTGATCGGCATGCGCTTGCCGATGCCGTAGGCGCCGCCGGTCCAGCCGGTGTTGACCAGCCAGCAATCGGCGCCATGGCTGGCGATGAGCTCGCGCAGCAGATTGCCGTATTCCGACGGATGGCGCGGCATGAACGGGGCGCCGAAACAGGTCGAGAACGTCGCTTCGGGCTCGGTGACGCCCTTTTCGGTTCCAGCGACCTTGGCCGTGTAGCCGGAGAGGAAATGATACATCGCCTGCGCTGGGGTCAGCCGCGCTATCGGCGGCATCACGCCGAAGGCATCGGCGGTCAGCATGATGATGTTTCTGGGGTGACTGGCGCGTCCGGTCTTCGAGGCATTGGGGATGAAGTCGAGCGGGTAGGCGCAGCGGGTGTTTTCGGTGAGACGGCCGTCGTTGAAGTCCGGCACGCCATCGGCGTCGAGCACGACATTTTCCAGCACCGTGCCGAAGCGCTGCGTGGTGGCGAAGATCTCCGGCTCGGCTTCGGCCGAAAGCTTGATCGTCTTGGCGTAGCAGCCGCCTTCGAAGTTGAAGATGCCATGCGGGCCCCAGCCATGTTCGTCGTCGCCGATCAACGTGCGCGACGGATCGGCCGACAGCGTCGTCTTGCCAGTTCCGGAGAGCCCGAAGAAGATGGCGGCGTCGCCGGCCGCCCCCTCATTGGCCGAGCAGTGCATCGGCATCACGCCCTTCTGCGGCAGGAGGTAGTTGAGCATGGTGAACACCGACTTCTTCATCTCGCCGGCATAGGAAGTGCCGCCGATCAGCACGATCTTGCGGGTGAGATCGACGGCGATCACCGTCTCGGTGCGGCTGCCGTGGCGGGCAGGATCGGCGCGGAAGGACGGCAGGTCGATGATCGTCATCTCAGGCACGAACTGTTCGAGTTCGCCCTTGTCGGGGCGGATCAGCAGATTGCGGATGAACAGAGAGTGCCAGGCAAACTCGGTGATGACGCGCGTCGGCAGTTTCAGCTTGGCATCGGCGCCGCCGACCAGATCCTGAACATAGAGATCCTTGTTCGCAGCGTGGGCAAGGAAATCGGCGAACAGCGTTTCGAACTGGGCCGGCGAAATCGCCTTGTTGTTGTCCCACCAGACTTCAGACTCGGTGGCGGTGTCGCGGATAACGAATTTGTCCTTGGGTGAACGGCCCGTGTGCTGGCCGGTCTCGGCGACCAGCGCGCCATGCGCGGTCAGCCGGGCCTCACCGCGCCGGATCGAGTCCTCGTAGAGGGCGGCCGCACCGAAATTGTAGCGCACCATGCCGGTGGTTTTCAGGCCGATACGATCGATCGGGCAAGCAGGATTGCGTTTGCCGACTTCCGACATTGGTGTCCCTTCTTCGATTTTCCGCATCTTTGCCGGCGTCTTTCCGGCACGCCCACTGCGCAGGCTCAGATGGTCAAAACCAGAAAAGCCAAATGATATCAAATCATTAATCGATTTAAATATTTTGAAAGTTGTTTAAATCGTTTATATATGCGAAAAGTTTCACGGTTGCCCAAAGGATTGGCGATGTTCGTTCGTCCAATCCATGCCGAGGTTGAATTGTGGCCGGCGGCACCCCGCGCGTGACAGCGGACACGGCCTATGCCACATTTTGTACCTAATTTGTCCTGCAAAAGCCCCTTCTCTACGAAAGAAGGGACAGCTCATGAGGGAGCCGCTTGAAATGGCAACAATCGCGCTTGTCGATGACGACCGCAACATTCTGACGTCGGTGTCGATCGCCCTCGAATCCGAGGGATATCGCGTCGAGACCTACACGGATGGTGCGTCCGCGCTGGAAGGCCTGGCGGCACGTCCGCCGAATCTTGCCATTCTCGACATCAAGATGCCGCGCATGGACGGCATGGAGCTTCTGCGCCGGATGCGCCAGAAGTCCGACCTGCCGGTGATCTTCCTGACGTCCAAGGACGACGAGATCGATGAATTGTTCGGCCTCAAGATGGGCGCCGACGATTTCATCCGCAAACCGTTCTCGCAGCGCCTGCTGGTCGAACGGGTGCGCGCCGTGCTGCGCCGCGCCAGTGCCCGCGAGGCTGCGGCAAAGGCGCCCAGCCAGCAGGCCCGATCGCTCGAGCGAGGCCAGCTCGTCATGGACCAGGAACGCCATACCTGCACCTGGAAAGGCGAACCGGTGACGCTCACCGTCACCGAATTCCTGATCCTGCATTCGCTGGCGCAGCGTCCCGGTGTCGTAAAAAGCCGTGATGCTCTGATGGATTCGGCTTATGATGAGCAGGTCTATGTCGATGACCGCACGATCGACAGCCACATCAAGCGACTGCGCAAGAAGTTCAAGGCTGTCGACGACGACTTCGAGATGATCGAAACCCTTTACGGAGTCGGATACCGGTTCCGCGAAGCGCAATTTGATGTATGTCGAGCAAACGCGGTCCCGGGCTAGGGGCTGCGACATGCGTCAAACCGAAGACTGAGCAGGGACTGCTATTCGATGGCAGTGGAAGCACAACGAAGCAGGCCGACGGGCGCCGCCAGGCGGCCGTCGCGTATCATGCCGTCCTTCGTGTCGAAAATCACGGTGCCGATGCGCCGCTTCCTTGGCCATCACATCTTTTCCAGCCTGACGCGGCGCATCCTGTTCCTCAACCTTGCCGGCCTGGCTGTCCTGGTCACCGGCATCCTCTACCTCAACACCTTCCGCGACGGGCTGATCGATGCCCGCGTCGAAAGCCTGATGACGCAGGGCGAGATCATCGCCGGCGCAATCGCGGCATCGGCGACGGTCGAGACCGATTCGATCAGCATCGATCCGGAAAAGCTGCTTGAGCTGCAGGCCGGCGAAAGCCTTGGACCTGGCTCGGACCAGCTCGACAATCTGGATTTTCCGATCAATCCCGAGCGTGTCGCGCCGGTGCTGCGGCGGCTGATCTCGCCGACCCGGACGCGGGCCCGCATCTATGACCGCGACGCCAATCTGCTGCTCGATTCGCGCCATCTCTATTCGCGCGGCCAGATCCTGCGCTACGACCTGCCGCCGGTCGACGAGGAAGAGCCCGATCTCGTGGAGCGCGTCCAGAAATTCATCTTCGACTTCTTCCGCAACACCGACCTGCCGGTCTACCACGAGCAGCCGGGCGGCAATGGCGCGGCTTTTCCGGAAGTGGTCAAGGCGCTGACCGGCAGCCCGTCGACCATCGTGCGCGTCTCGGAACAGGGCGAGCAGATCGTTTCGGTGGCGGTGCCGATCCAGCGCTTCCGCGCCGTTCTGGGGGTGCTGATGCTGTCGACCGAAGGCGGCGACATCGACAAGATCGTCGCCGCCGAGCGCAAGGCGATCCTGCGCGTGTTCGGCATCGCGGCACTCGTCACCGCCATCCTGTCGATGCTTTTGGCCTCGACCATCGCCAATCCGCTGCGCCGGCTGTCGGCGGCGGCGGTGCGTGTGCGGCGCGGCGTCAAGAATCGCGAGGAAATACCTGATTTCTCCGACCGCCAGGACGAGATCGGCAACCTGTCGGTCGCCGTGCGCGACATGACCAACGCGCTCTATGCGCGCATCGAGGCAATCGAAAGTTTTGCCGCCGATGTGTCGCATGAGTTGAAGAACCCGCTGACGTCGCTGCGCAGCGCGGTGGAAACCTTGCCGCTGGCCAAGAACGACAATTCACGCAGCCGGCTGATGGACATCATCCAGCATGACGTCCGGCGGCTGGACCGGCTGATCACCGATATCTCCGACGCCTCCCGTCTCGACGCTGAACTTGCGCGCGAAGACGCTGGAACCGTGGACCTGAAGAAATTTATCACCGATCTGGTCGCGGTGTCGCGTGAAGCCACGCGCAACAAGAAGGCGGTCGAGATCGAGCTCAAGGTCGCCAAGCTGCCGCAGGGCGTCAAAGGCTATATCGTCGTCGGCCATGATCTGCGCATCGGCCAGGTCGTCACCAATTTGATCGAGAATGCGCGCTCCTTCGTTCCCGAGGACCATGGCCACATCAGCCTGTCGCTGGCGCGCGCCGGCAAGTTCAACATCCTCACCGTCGATGACAATGGTCCCGGCATCCGTGCCGACAACATCGACCGCATCTTCGAGCGCTTCTACACCGACCGGCCGGCCGGCGAGGCGTTCGGCCAGAATTCGGGCCTTGGCCTGTCGATCTCCAGGCAGATCGTCGAGGCCCATGGCGGCACGCTGACCGCCGAAAACATCCCCGGCACCAAGCCCGGCGAGATCAAGGGCGCGCGCTTCGTCGTGACGCTGCCGGCCGAAGCATGATTGCCGGCCGTGAAGCCTGAAAACATTCACGCAACGGCGATCCTCATTGGCGAGCGCGGCCTTCTGGTCAGCGGGGCATCCGGTTCGGGCAAGACGACGCTGGCGCTGACGCTCATCGACCATTGCCGCCAGCGCGGATCGTTTGCGCGGCTGGTCGGCGACGATCAGCTCTTCGTCGAGGCGCATGCGGGGCGGCTGGTGTGCCGCGCGCCGGCCACCATACAAGGTCTCGCCGAGGTGCCGGGGCTCGGGCCACGGAAGCTGCCGTTCGAACCGGCCTGCGTCGTCGACCTGCATCTACGCCTGTTGCCGGCCGGCGAAATCGCACGCTTCCAGCAGGACGCCAGCGACGAGATCGCCGGGTGCGCGGTGCCGCGGATCGATCTGGCCGAGCGCAATGTCCAGGCGGCCCTGCCCGCCGTGATGGCGCGGCTGTCCATCATGCCTTTTCTATGATCCGCCCGGGGTTTTTTGCTGCAATGCGTCAAAATGGCATGGGCCGGCGCAATTTTGGGCTTGTCAACGGGCCGCGCGTCGACAAGATAGCGCTCCCGCCGCCTGGAATGGCTGGCGAGCATAAAATGCGCCTGTGAAGCGGCGATGACGGGAGCCACCAAAGAATGATCGGACTCGTGCTTGTAACGCACGGTCAACTGGCCACCGAGTTCAGACATGCCGTCGAACATGTCGTCGGGCCACAAGACAATTTCGAAACCGTGGCGATCGGTGCCGACGACGATATGGAACAGCGTCGCCGCGACATCGTCGACGCTGTCGCCCGTGTGGATACCGGAGCGGGCGTCATCGTGCTGACCGACATGTTCGGCGGCACGCCGTCGAACCTCGCCATCTCGGTGATGGAGTCCGGCCGCACCGAGGTGATCGCCGGCATGAACCTGCCGATGCTGATCAAGCTGTCCTCGATCCGCAAGGGCGACAACATGGCCGCCGCGCTCGACGAGGCGCAGGCCGCCGGCCGCAAATACATCAATGTCGCCAGCCAGCTCCTGAGCACCAAATGAACGCGCTATCCCCGGAAAAGGAACAGATCGCCAAAGATCAGATCACCCGGGAGTTTCCGATCGTCAACCAGCGCGGCCTGCATGCACGCGCCTCGGCCAAATTCGTCCAGCTCGCCAGTGGCTTCGACGCCGCGGTCCATGTCGAGAAGGACGGCGTCAAGGTCGGCGGCACATCGATCATGGGCCTGATGATGCTTGCCGCCAGCCCGGGTTACTCGATCCGCGTTACCGCCAGCGGCCCCGAGGCGCTCGAGGTCATGGACGCGCTGGAGCAGCTTGTCGCCTCCCGGTTCGGCGAGGAATGCTGATCTCGCATACCGCCCAAGCATGCCCGAGAGACATGCAGGGATAAAGATTTCTTTATATCCCATTGTCGTCTCGATGCCGATCTGCTAGTCAGGCCGGCAATTCGCGCCCTTCGACGCGCCGACCGGCGCGGGCGCGTCCGCAACCAATTCGCAGCATAACAATTCGCATCGGAGCACTGCCATGACGGGTAGCAAGGATTATGTGGTCGCCGACATCTCGCTTGCCGGCTGGGGCCGCAAGGAACTCGATATCGCCGAAACTGAAATGCCGGGCCTGATGGCCTGCCGCGAGGAATTCGGCACCAAGAAGCCGCTGAAGGGCGCGCGCATCACCGGCTCGCTGCACATGACCATCCAGACCGCGGTGCTGATCGAGACGCTGAAGGCGCTCGGCGCCGATATCCGCTGGGCCTCCTGCAACATTTTCTCGACCCAGGACCACGCCGCCGCGGCGATCGCCGAGGCCGGCATTCCGGTCTTCGCCGTCAAGGGTGAGAGCCTCGAACAGTATTGGGACTACACCGACCGGATCTTCCAGTGGACCGACGGCGGCCTGTCCAACATGATCCTCGACGATGGCGGCGACGCCACCATGTACATCCTGATCGGCGCCCGCGCCGAGGCCGGCGAGGACGTGCTGTCCAACCCGCAGAGCGAGGAAGAGGAATATTTTTATGCCCAGGTCAAGAAGCGCCTGAAGGCTTCGCCCGGCTTCTTCACCAAGCAGAAGGCGGCGATCCGCGGCGTCACCGAAGAGACGACCACGGGCGTCAACCGGCTCTACCAGTTGCAGAAGAAGGGCCTGCTGCCCTTTCCGGCGATCAACGTCAACGACTCGGTCACCAAGTCGAAGTTCGACAACAAGTATGGCTGCAAGGAATCGCTGGTCGACGGCATCCGTCGCGGCACCGACACGATGATGGCCGGCAAGGTCGCGGTCGTCTGCGGTTATGGCGACGTCGGCAAGGGCTCGTCGGCCTCGCTCAAGGGCGCCGGCGCCCGCGTCAAGGTCACCGAGGTCGACCCGATCTGCGCCCTGCAGGCGGCGATGGACGGCTTTGAAGTCGTCACGCTGGAAGACGCGGCTCCGACCGCCGACATCGTCATCACCACCACCGGCAACAAGGACGTCGTCACCCTCGACCATATGCGGTCGATGAAGGACATGGTGATCGTCGGCAACATCGGCCACTTCGACAACGAGATCCAGGTGGCGTCGCTGCGCAATCTGAAATGGACCAACGTCAAGCCGCAGGTCGACATGATCACCTTCCCGGACGGCAAGCGGATGATCCTCTTGTCGGAAGGCCGCCTGCTCAATCTCGGCAACGCCACCGGCCATCCGAGCTTCGTCATGTCGGCATCCTTCACCAATCAGGTGCTGGCCCAGATCGAGCTGTTCAGCAAGGGTGAGCAGTACCAGAACCAGGTCTATGTCCTGCCCAAGCATCTCGACGAGAAGGTCGCGCGCCTGCACCTCGACAAGCTCGGTGCCCGTCTGACCGAATTGTCGGGTGAGCAGGCCGCCTATATCGGCGTCACGCCGCAGGGTCCGTTCAAGCCGGAACACTACCGCTATTAACCAAAGCTAAATTTACTACCAGATATTGACGCCGGGCGATTGACTTTTCGCCCGGCTTTATTTTTGCGCGCAATCGCCTTCACGGCGATTCGGCGAGGGTTTATTGTCAGGTGATTCGCGACGCTTCCGGCCCGAGAGGGGATCAGAGAGGCGCGTATCAGGGCGGTCTTGCATTCAGGCGGCGGAGAGGACCAAGACATGCCGGGGCAAAACCCGCACGGAGCGGGATCGGCCGTTTCCGGCGGCCAAGACGATTCGGGGACCGTAAGCTCGGCCATCCAGCGCGGGCGCCTTTCATGGCGTGCCCGCGCGGGCTTGTTCCTGGCCAGCTCCGCGCTGGCCGGTCCCTTGGCCAGCGCTGTGGCGCATGCCGAGAACGCCGCTGTCGCGACCGCCGGGCTGTCGATCAACACGGTCGAAGTCATGCAGCTTGCCGTGTTCGTCGGCGTGACAGGCGCGGCATTGCTGTCGGCCATCGTTCTCATCCGCGAAAGGGGCCGCACCTCGGCGGAGAATGTCGAACTGAGAAGCCGCGTCGCCGACGTCAACGCGGCACTGCGCCGTTCGGAAGCGCTGCTCAATCTGCGCGACCAGCGTGTGGTCGTCTGGGCCTCGGAAAACAAGAAACCCGAACTCATCGGTACATTGCCGGTCGAAAGCGGCGCGCCAGAGGAGCGGGCGGCATTTCTGGCCTTCGGCCGTTGGCTGATGCCGCGCTCGGCGGCAGCGCTCGAGAATGCCATCGCGGGCTTGCGCGAAAAGGCGAGGCCGTTCGACCTGGTCATCGAATCGCAGGCCGGCGCTCCGCTCGAGGTCCATGGCCGCAAGAGCGCCGCGCACATCCTGGTGCGGTTCGTCTCGCTTTCCGAAACACAGCGCAGCCAGGCCCGGCTGAAGATCGACAACCAGCGGCTAGCCGCCGACCATGACACGATGATCGGCCTGCTCGAAGCGCTGAAGATGCCGGCATGGCTGCGCGACGAGCACGGACGCCTGAAATGGGTCAACCGCGCCTATGCCGACGCGGTCGAGGCCGAAAGCGCCGAAGCCGCCGTCCGCGACGCCAAGGAATTCCTCGGCGGCCAGGCACGCGAGGCGATCGGCGCTCAGCACAAACTGCATCCGGTCTTCGAGCAATCGCTCTCCACGGTGATCGAAGGCGACCGCCGGGTGTTCGCGGTGACCGACTTCGCCGGCGCCGACGGTTCGGCCGGCCTTGCCTGCGACACCAGCGCCATCGAGACCATTCGCGGCGAATATGAGCGCACGGTGCGCAGCCACGCCGACACGCTCGACCAGCTCAACACAGCCGTCGCCATCTTCGACACCGACGAGAAGCTGCGCTTCTTCAACCAGGCCTTCCAGAAACTGTGGGGCCTCGACAGCGGCTTCCTGCACAGCGCGCCTGACAACGCGCTTCTGCTCGACCGGCTGCGCAGCGAAGGCAAGATCGCCGAGCAGCCCGAATGGCGCCGCTGGAAGGAAGGCCTGCTCGGCGCCTATCGCGCGGTGGAATCGCAGGAACATTGGTGGCATCTGCCTGACGGCAAGACCATCCGCGTCGTCGCCAACCCGCAGCCCAAGGGCGGCGTCACCTGGGTGTTCGAGAACCTGACCGAGAAGATGGACCTGGAAAGCCGCTATCGCACAGCGGTGCGGGTCCAGGGCGAGACGCTCGACAATCTCGCCGAAGGCGTGGCGGTGTTCGGGCCCGATGGTCGGCTCCGCCTGTCGAACCCGGCCTTTGCCACGCTCTGGGGATTGAGTGGCGACGCTGCCAAGCCCAATGTGCACGTCTCGACGATCCGTGATCTTAGCGACCGGCAGGCGGTCGACAGTCCCTGGCCTGGCTTCGTTGCCGCCATCACCGGGTTCGACGACGAGCGCCGCGAACGCCATGGCCAGACCGAGCTCAACAACGGCATCGTGCTGCGCTACGCCGTGATTCCGCTCCCCAACGGGCAAGTGATGATGACCTTCGTCGACGTCACCGACAGCGTGAATGTCGAACGCGCGCTGAAGGACAAGAACGAGGCGCTGGAAAAATCAGACCAGCTCAAGAACGACTTCGTCCAGCACGTGTCCTACGAACTGCGTTCGCCGCTGACCAATATCATCGGCTTCACCGAACTGCTCTCGTTGCCGACGACCGGACCGCTCAATCAAAAGCAGCGTGAGTATGTCGAGCATGTCAGCTCGTCCTCCTCGGTCCTGCTCACCATCGTCAATGATATACTGGACCTCGCGACAGTCGACGCCGGCATCATGCAGCTCGACATTTCCGAGGTGCATGTCGACCGCACCATCGCGGCGGCTGCGGAACTCGTTGCTGACCGGCTGCAGGAGCATTCGATCCGGCTCGAGGTCGATGCCGCGGCTGCGCCGAAGACGTTCCACGGCGACGAGATCCGCATCCGCCAGATCCTCTACAATCTGCTCAGCAACGCCGCCAACTACGCGCCGGAAGCCAGCACCATCCGTCTCGCCTGCCGCCATCTGGCGGACGGGGTGGAATTCTCGGTGCATGACGACGGTCCCGGCATGCCGCCGGATGTTCTGGATTCGGTGTTCCGCCGCTTCGAACCGCGTACCAATGGCGGCCGCCGGCGCGGTGCCGGCCTCGGCCTGTCGATCGTCAAGAGCTTTGTCGAACTGCATGGCGGCCACGTTCGCATCGAAACCGGCAAGGACAAGGGCACGACCGTCATCTGCACCTTCCCCGACATGCCGGGCATCCGCGCCGCGGCCGAGTAGCGCGCTCGATGACGGGCTTGGTGCTGGAGCGGTTGCTCACCAATGAGACACAGACAGCGCGATTGGGCGAAGATCTGGCGCTGGCATTGCGTGCCGGCGACGTGCTGGCGCTCAAGGGCGATCTCGGCGCCGGCAAGTCCACTCTCGCACGGGCGCTGATCCGGGCGCTGGCGGACGACACCAGCCTCGACGTGCCAAGCCCGACCTTCACTTTGGTGCAGAGCTACGACACGCGTATTCCGGTCCATCATTTCGATCTCTACCGCCTGTCCTCGGCAAGCGAGCTCGACGAGCTCGGCTTCGACGAAGCGCTGACGCAAGGTGCCGCCCTGGTCGAATGGCCCGAGCGGGCCGAAGGCTATCTGCCGAAGACAACGCTCTCGATCGAACTCGTCCAGCATGGCGAAGGCCGGCTGGCGCGGTTGTCAGGGCATGGGGCGACCTTCGACCGCGCGGCGCGGTCGCTGGCCATGCGCGGCTTTCTGGAAGATGCCGGCTGGGGCGAAGCGCTGCGGCGCCATTTCATCGGCGACGCCTCGGCCCGCTCCTATGAGATCGTCACACTCGCCGGCCAGGAGCCGCGTGTGCTGATGAACTCGCCACGGCTGGTGCTCGGCCCGCCGGTGCGCGACGGCAAACCCTATGCGGTGATCGCCCACACCGCCCAGTCGGTCTCCGCCTTCGTCGCCATCGACCGGGCTTTGAAGGCCGGTGGTGTCAGTGTCCCCGAAATCCATGCCGAGGACCAAGACCAGGGTTTTTTGCTGCTCGAGCATCTCGGTGCTGAAGGATTTCTCGGCAAGGACGGCGAGCCCATAGCGGAACGCTACGCCGCCGCCGCCGAGCTGCTGGCCATGATGCACGGCCAGACCTGGCCCCAGCGCCTGCAAGCCGGACCCGGCAGCTTCCACGAGGTGCCGCCCTTCGACCGCGATGCGATGATGATCGAAGCCGACCTTTTGGTCGACTGGTATGTGCCGGCGATATCGGGCAGCCCGGCCAGCGACGATCTGCGCACTGGCTACGCCAGGGAATGGGACGCGCTTTTCGACCGGCTGCAAGGCAGCGAATACACGCTGATGCTGCGCGACTTCCATTCGCCCAACATTGTCTGGCGCGAGGATCGCGCTGGGCATGACCGGCTGGGCATCGTCGATTTCCAGGATGCGCTGATCGGGCCTTCAGCCTATGACGTGGCTTCACTGGCCATGGATGCCCGCGTCACCCTATCGCCCGAAATCGAAAAGCGGACGCTCGACGCCTATATTGCGGCGCGTCATACAGCTGGCGCTTTCGACGAGCCAAGCTTTCTGGAAGCCTACGCAATCATGGCCGCACAGCGCAATTCCAAGATCCTCGGCATTTTTGTGCGGCTCGAAAAGCGCGACGGCAAACCTTATTATCTGAAGCACCTGCCGCGCATCCGCGACTATCTGCGCCGGGCGCTGTCCCACCCGGCGCTCGCCAGCCTGCGGGATTTCTACAACGCGCACGGGCTGCTTGAGGAGCGAACGCTGTGACAGCAAGACCGGACACTGCCATCGTACTCGCCGCCGGGCTTGGCAAGCGCATGCGGCCGATCACCGACACCATCCCCAAGCCGCTGGTCAGGATCGCCGGCAAGACATTGCTCGACTGGGGCCTCGACAGCCTCGCCGCTGCCGGCGTCGCCAAGGCCGTGGTCAACGTCCACTATCTGCCCGAACAGATCGTCGCCCATGTCGCCGCACGCCATGTACCCCACATCATCATTTCCGATGAGAGCGACCGGCTGCTCGATTCCGCCGGCGGCATCGTCAAGGCGCTGCCGGAACTGGGCGAGCAGCCCTTCTACATCCTCAACGCCGACACGTTCTGGATCGACCACGGTCCGCTCAATCTTGGCCGCCTCGCCCTTGCATGGGACGCCGCGAAAATGGATATTCTGCTGATGCTGGCGGATCTCCATCAGGCGACCGGACACTGCGGCTCAACCGACTTCCTGGTTGCACCGGACGGTGCCTTGCGGCGTTCAAAGGGCGATCCGGCTGGCCTGATCTATGCCGGCGCGGCGATCATCCATCCGCGCCTGTTCAAGGATGCCCCGGCCGAACCGCATTCGCTCAACGCCTATTTCGACACGGCAATAGCCGCAGGCCGGCTGTTCGGCATGCCGATGCACGGCCACTGGATCACCGTCGGCACGCCCGATGCCATCCCGCTGGCGGAAGAAGCCGTCGCCGGCGCGCTAACCGAGTCGCAATGAGCGGCTCGAGCCGCGTTTTTTCCATTCCCCCCGGAGCGCCGTTCCTGCCGACGCTTGCCGAGGCGCTGCTTGCCGGCCGCCTGATTCCCGGATTTCGTTTCGACGGCGACCCGCTCGCCCTGGCCGATGTCACCATCTATGTGCCGACGCGCCGCGCCGCCCGCGCCCTGCGCGGTGTCTTCGTCGACAGCTTGAAAGCACGCGGCGGTGGCGGTTCGGCGATCCTGCCGGTTATCCGTCCGCTCGGCGAGTTCGACGAGGACGAAGCCCTGTTCGACGCCGAACCATCGGCGGCAATCGATCTTGCGCCGCCGATCTCGGCGACCGAACGGCTGTTGCTGCTGACGCCGCTGGTGCGCGCCTGGAAACGCCGGTTGCCGGAACATGTGGTGAAGCTTTTCGCGGAGGAAATCGTCATCCCCGCCTCCACCGCCGACGCGATCTGGCTGGCGCGCGATCTTGCCGGGCTGATGGACGAGATCGAGACGGAAGGCACCGACTGGGCGAAGCTCAAGGACCTGGTGACCGGCAGCCTTGCCGGCTGGTGGCAGGTGACGCTCGAATTCCTCGGTATCGTCACCGATGCCTGGCCGAAATTCCTGAGCGAGAGCGACCGCTCCAACCCGGCCGCGCATCGCAGCGCGCTGATCCGCGCCGAGGCGGCGCGGCTGCGGCGCAATCCGCCGGCCGGGCCGGTCATCGCCGCGGGATCGACCGGTTCGATCCCCGCCACGGCTGAACTGCTTGCGGCGATCGCCCGCTTGCCTGCCGGCGCCATCGTGCTGCCCGGGCTCGACCGGACGCTGGACGAAGCCTCTTTCCAGGCGCTCGTCGCACCCGGCGCGCGGCCGGCCGTGCTTGGCCACCCGCAATATGGCCTCGGCCAGGCTGATCGGCAAGATCGGCGTGCTGCGCTCGGATGTCGAGGAGGTCGGCGCGGCCGAACCGCGACTGGCGCTACGCGCCGCCCTTGTCGGCGAAGCGCTGCGGCCGGCCGAGACCACCGAATTGTGGGCCGAGACGCGCAGCGGGTTTTCGCCGACCGATATTGCCGGCGCCTTCGCCGACGTCACGCTGCTCGAGGCGGCCAACGAACGCGATGAGGCCGTCGCCATCGCCGTCGCGCTGAAGCAGGCCGTCGAACAGCCCGGCCAAAGGGCGGCTCTTGTCACCGGCGACCGCGCGCTGGCGCGGCGCGTCTCGGTCGAACTCCAGCGCTTCGGCGTCGTTGCCGACGATTCCGGCGGCACGCCGCTCGCCAACAGCCCGGCGGCCAGCCTGCTCCGCCTGGCGCTCGAGGCAGTGTTCCGGCCGGGCGATCCGGTCGGCCTGCTGTCGCTGCTCAAGCATCCGCTGCTCGGCCTCGGCCTCGAACGCGCCGATGTGCGCAACGCGGCCGGACTGGTCGAACTGGTGGCGCTGCGTGGCGGCACCGGCCGCCCCGACATCGTTTCGCTGCCTGATCTTTTCGAAACTCGTCTGACCGGCCTGGGCGACGACAGCCGGCCGCCCTTCTGGTTTTCCCGCCTGACCGTGCGTGCCATCGAGGATTCGCGTAACCTCCTCGCACGCCTGGCAGAAGCGCTGGCGCCGCTTTCCGCCTTTCGCGGCCAGGCGGGTGCCGATCTTGCCGCACTGGTCGAAGCCAGCGTCGTAGTCCTGGAAAATCTCGGCCGTTCCGCCGATGGCGGCTTGGGCGAACTCTATGCGGGTGATGCCGGCGAAAAGCTCGCCGAATTGTTGCGCGGGCTGGTCGCGGCTTCGGCTTCGCTGTCGTTCGCCACGAGCGAATGGCCTGACGTGATAGACGCGCTGATCGCGCCCGAGACGGTGAAGCCGGCGCAGGGCACCGACAGGAACATCGCCATCTGGGGTGCGCTGGAAGCGCGGCTGCAGGACGTCGACACGCTGGTCATCGGCGGCCTCAACGAAGGTGTCTGGCCGCGCAAGCCGGAGAGCGACCGTTTCATGTCGCGGCTGATGAAGACCGGCATCGATCTCGAGCCGCCCGAACGGCGCATCGGCCTGGCCGCGCATGATTTCCAGATGGCGATGGGCGCGAGACATGTGGTGCTGGCCCGTTCGGCGCGTTCCGGCGATGCACCTGCCGTGCCGTCACGTTGGCTGCAGCGCCTCTTGACCTTCATCGGCAACGACCAGGCGGCAACCCTGCGCCGGCGCGGCGACGAGCTGCTCGCCTGGGCGCGCGCGCTCGATACCGGTCCAAAACAGGATTTCGCGCCGCGGCCGCAGCCGAAACCGCCTTTGGCAGTGCGCCCAACGCATTTCTCGGTCACCGAGATCGAGACGTTGCGCCGTGATCCCTACGCCGTCTACGCAAGACGCATCCTCGGGCTGATGGCGCTTGAACCGGTCATTCGTGATCCCGGTGCTGCCGAGCGCGGCACACTGTTTCACGCCATTCTTCACCTGTTCTCGTCACGCGTTGCCGACCCGCGCGCGCCTGACGCACTGGCCAGCCTCATTGCCGCCGGCCGCGCCTGTTTTGCCGAAAGTTCCCTTCCGGCCGATGTCGAGGCGGTGTGGTGGCCACGTTTCGAAAAACTCGCCACCAACATTATCGGGTGGGAGCGCACGCGGGCCGACGCGGTGGTCCAACGGCATGCCGAGGAGAGGGCGGGGAAGACCACTGTCGGACAGTCCGGCGTCACGTTGTCCGGCTACGCCGACCGAGTCGACCTGCTGGCCGGCGGCATGGCCGATATTCTGGACTACAAGACTGGCTCCTCGCCCTCCAAGGCGCAGGCGCACACGCTGCTGGCGCCACAGCTAGCGCTGGAAGGCGCGCTGCTGAGGCGCGGCGCCTTCAAGGACTTGGGTGCGCGCGAACCGTCGCAACTGGCCTTCATCAGGCTGAAGCCGAATGGCGAGGTATTCGAGGAGTCCATTCTCGAGCACAACCGCCAGCCAAGGACCGCCGCCGATCTTGCCGAAGAGGCCTGGGCACGGCTGGAGAAGCTTTTGATCCACTATGCCGATCCGGCGACCGGCTATCTGTCGCGCGCGCTGCCGTTTCGCGAAGGTGAGACCGATGGTGACTACGACCATCTCGCCCGCGTGCTCGAATGGTCCGCCGGCGGCGACGCCAGTGACGAGGGAGGGGAGGCATGAAGAAGGCCTATCCCATCCCGAGCGATACAGCGACCAGCCAGGCCCGCGCCGCCGATCCTCAGAATTCCGCCTGGGTGTCGGCCAATGCCGGCTCCGGCAAGACCCATGTGCTGGCCCAGCGCGTCATCCGGCTGCTGCTCAACGGCACTGATCCGTCGAAGATCCTGTGCCTGACCTATACGCGCGCCGCCGCCGCCAACATGTCGAACCGGGTGTTTTCCACGCTGTCGGACTGGACGGTCCTCGGCGACGCCGAACTGGCCGTGAAAATCGAGGCGCTGGAAGGACGGCGGCCCGACCGTGACACCATGCGGCGGGCGCGGCGTCTGTTCGCCGAGGCGCTGGAAACGCCCGGCGGGCTGAAGATCCAGACCATCCACGCCTTCTGCGAATCCGTGCTCCACCAGTTCCCGCTGGAGGCCAACATCCCGGCCCATTTCGAACTGCTCGACAGCCAGATGGAGGCCTCGCTGTTCGCCTCGGCGCGCCGCGAGATGATTTCGGGCACGGCTGCCGGCAACGCGGATCTGGCCGACGCCTTCGCCACTGTGCTGGAACGTGGCGGCGAGGCCGGTCTCGACGCCTTGCTTGGGGAGATCGTGCGCAAGCGCGACGGGCTGCGCCAGTTCCTCGACGCGGTCGGGCGTGACGGTTTCCAGCCTTTGTTCGATGAATTCCATTTCCACCCCGGCCAGACCGCTGAAGGGCTGGCGGCATCGGTGTGGCCACTGCCAGGCTTCCTACCCGATTATTTCGCCGGCTTCGCCCAGGCCGCCGAATCCACCGACGCCAGATCGGTGCTGAACAACATCCTGCCCTATGCGCGTCAGGCTTTCGCCGAGAGCGATCCCGTTCGCCGGCTGCAACTGCTCGCCAGAGCCTTCCTCAAGACCGATGGCGATCCCTACGATCCGTCAAAGGCCTTCAAGAAAGCCCTGACCGATCGGTTGCCGGATCTCGCCGAGCGCTATCTCTCGGCGTCGAGCGCCATCATCGAAACCGTGGACCGGCTTGCCCTGTTCCGCATGCTGGAAGGCACGCGCGCCGCACTGACCATCGCCGACTGGCTGATCGCCCGCTATGAAGTGCTGAAGCGCAGCCGCGGCTTTCTCGACTTCAACGATCTGATCACCCGCACGGTCAACCTTCTGGCGCGGCCCGATGCCGGCCCCTGGGTGCAATACAAGCTCGACCAGGGCATCGACCACATCCTGCTCGACGAGGCGCAGGATACCAGCCCGGATCAATGGGAGGTGGTGAAACGGCTGGCGGAAGAATTTTTCGCCGGCTTCGGCGCGCGTGACCGGGTTCACCGCACGGTATTTGCCGTCGGCGACGAGAAGCAGTCGATCTATTCCTTCCAGGGGGCGGCCCCGGATTCCTTCGCCGACAGCCGGCTGTTGTTCGCCGGCAGGGTGCGCGATGCCGAGGCGTCCTTCGCCGACCTCAAGCTGACCTGGTCGTTCCGCTCGACCGACGACGTGCTGGCCGCCGTCGACCGCGTCTTTGCCGATCCGATCGTGCGGCGCGGCATCAGCCATGATCCCGATCCGCTGAGCCACAAGGCGATCCGCACCGATGCGCCGGGCTATGTCGAAGTTTGGCCATCGATCGGCGCCGATGTGGTCGATGAGCCCGACGACTGGACGCAAGCGATCGACCATGCTCACGCACCGGCGGTGCGCGTTGCGGAGAATGTGGCGGCGACCATTGCCGACTGGATCGGCAAGAGCGAAATCATCGAGGGCCGTGGCAAGCGGTTGCGGCCAGGCGATGTGCTGGTGCTGGTGCGCAAGCGCGACAGTTTTGTCCATGCACTGACCCGTGCCTTGAAACGCCGCGACATTCCGGTCGCGGGCGCCGACCGGCTGAGCCTTCCCGGCCATATCGCTGTCAAGGACCTGATTGCGCTCGGCCATCTGCTGATCCAGCCGCAGGACGATCTGTCGCTCGCCGCCGTGCTGCGCAGCCCGATTTTCGACCTGCCGGAGGAGACGCTTTTCGCGCTCGCCGCGCAGAGGCCACCCGGCGTGTCGCTGGCCGCGTCGCTGCGCCAGCATGCCGCCGACGACGAAGCCCTCGCAAGGGTCGTTGCCCAGCTTGATCTCTGGGCTGATGAGGCCGCCTTCAAGCCGGTGTTCGAATTCTATGCCGGCTTGCTGGCACGCGATCGCGTGCGCCGGAAAATGGTCGCGCGGCTCGGGCCGGAAGCCGGCGATATTCTCGATGAGTTCCTGAGTTTCTGCCTGGCCGAGGAACGGACCGGCCTGCCCGGGCTGGAAGCTTTTCTGTCGACGCTGGAAAATGCCGGCCCCGAGATCAAGCGCGAGATGGACCAGACGCGCGACGAGGTTCGCGTCATGACCGTGCACGCCGCCAAAGGGCTGGAGGCGCCGGTGGTGTTCCTGGTCGATGGCGGCTCGGCCCCATTCAGCGACCAGCATCTGCCGCGGCTGATGCCCTTCGACGGCTCGGGCCGGAACTTTGACGGCAAAGGCTATCTCTGGCGTTCGGCCAGCGATGTCGCCAACGGTTTTTCGAAGGCGGCGGCGTCACGGGCACGGGAACTTGCCGACGACGAATACCGCCGGCTGCTCTATGTCGGCATGACCCGTGCCGAGGACCGGCTGATCGTTTGCGGCTATCATGGCAAGCGGGCGCCGAATGCCGGCACCTGGCATTCGATCGTCAGCCGCGCGCTGATCGGTGCGCCGGAAAGCGAGCAGCGTCCGCACCCCACCGGCGGCGAGCCGGTGTATCGTTTCCATGTCACCAACTTGCCGCCCGTCGCGCCAGGCGTCAGTGAACAGGCGCGGCAAGCCGATGCTTTCGGCCCGTTGCCGGCGACCTTATTCCGGCCCCTGCCGCCGTTCGAGGACCTGCCGCGGCCGCTGTCGCCATCCGGCGCCTCGGCGCTGATCGACGAAGGCAAGGAAGCGGTGGTCGACAAGGCTTCGCCGGTGCTGGACGCCGAGGCCGAGCCCGGATTTGCCGTGCTGCGCGGGCTCGCCCTGCACAAACTGCTGCAGATGTTGCCCGGCATTGCCGAGGATGTTCGCCACGGCGCGGCCGAGCGCTACCTGGCGCGGGTCGGTGCAGATTGGCCCGCGTCAGAACGGGGCAAGGCCCTGGCATCGGTCATCGCCATCCTCGCCGACTCGCGTCTCGGCCAATTGTTCGCGCCATCGTCGCGCGCCGAGGTGGCGATCATGGGCAGCCTTGAGGTGAGGGGCAAAATGCGCTCGATTTCGGGCAAGATCGACCGGCTGGCGGTGACAGCGGATGCGGTGTCGATCGTCGATTACAAGACCAACCGGCCGGCGCCCGCCTCGCTGGCCGAGGTTCCATCGGCCTATCTGCTGCAGCTGGCACTCTATCGCGCCCTCTTGCAGCCGCTTTATCCGGGGCGCGAGGTCAAGGCGGCCTTGCTGTTTACCGAAGCGCCACGGCTGATCGAACTGCCGGCCCGGGCCATGGATGATGCTCTTGCTCGACTCACAGGAGCGTGACACAAGACCTGCTTGAAGAAGGGCTAGATAACCACCACATTTGGTGCGACAAAGAACTCTCGAAAGGATTTCCGCATGGGTGCCACCGTCAAGGTCGACAAGAACAATTTCCAGGCCGACGTGCTCAACGCCAACGTACCGGTCGTGGTCGATTTCTGGGCCGAATGGTGCGGCCCGTGCAAGATGATCGCGCCGGCGCTTGAGGACATTGCCACCGAGCTCGGTGCCAAGGTCAAGATCGCCAAGCTCAACATCGACGAGAATCCCGAGCTCGCCGCCCAGTTCGGCGTGCGCTCGATTCCGACGCTGATGATCTTCAAGGGCGGCGAAGTGGCCGACATGAAGGTTGGTGCCGCGCCCAAGACCGCGCTGTCGCACTGGATCAACGGCAGCCTCGCCTGATCCAACTGAATTCCTAACCTCAAAGCCCGGCCGTTGCGCCGGGCTTTTTGTTGGCGTCATTGCTGGCCCGCTCTGGCCCTCACATCAAGGCACGCCATGTCTTCTGCTGGGGCGCAGAAACAGGGAGAGCGACATGACCGGATCCGCCAAGGCCACCGTCTTTATCGACAATGAGCGCGTCATCGTCACCGAGTACCGCTTCCAGCCGGGCGACAACACCGGCTGGCATCGTCACGACCACGACTACGTCGTGGTGCCGCTGATGGACGGCAAGCTGAAGCTGGTGACCAAGGATGGCGAAACTTTCGCCGAGATGAAGAAAGGCGCGCCGTATTTCCGCAAGGAGGGCGTCGAACACGACGTCATCAGCGCCAACGAAGGCGAATATGCTTTCATCGAGATCGAGCTGAAGTAATCCGCCAAGGCCGTGCACGGCCTAGGCTGTAGTGACAATTTAATCATTTGAGCCAGAGCATGATGGCTGCGAGCTTGACGAAGCCGAGGAAGTTGGCGGCGATTTTGTCGTAGCGCGTTGCGATGCGCCGCCACTGCTTGAGCTTTGCAAAGAAGGCCTCGATGCCCCAGCGGTTTTTGTAGGCGATCTTGTCATAGCTGTGTTGGTATCTGCGATGGCGCCGCGGCGGGATGACCGGTTCACCGCCTTGGTCGAGGATCACATCATGCAGTCGATCGGCATCATAAGCGCGGTCGGCGATCACTTGGCCTGCTGCAATCCCCTCGATCAGACCGCAGGCCGCTGCCATGTCGTTTTGCTGGCCGGGGCCGATCTCGAAGCGGACCGGTAGGCCGAGCGCATCTATGACGGCATGGAGCTTGGTGCCGAACCCACCACGCGAGCGGCCGAGAGCCTGGGCTTCAGATCCCCCTTTTACGCCGGGCTCCAGCAGCCTGGGCCTGAGCGCGGATAACGGTCGCGTCGATCATCAGCCATTCCATATCTGGATGCCTGCTGATGGCTTCGAACAGCCGGTCGAACACGCCCGCTTCGATCCAGCGGTAGTAACGTCGCTTTGCCCTCTGATATGGGCCGAACCGCTCCGGCAGGTCGCGCCAGCGCGCGCCTGACCGAGCGATCCATAAAAGCGCATCGAAGAAGCGCCCACCATCGCTACGCGGACCCCGCTTGCCCTTGCGCCCACCCGGCACAAAAGGCTTGATCTGCTCCCACTGATCGTCGCGTAGAACCTCACCTTCCAAAGCCGACCTCCAAAAGTCAGCCTTGAATCTGATTTGCCTCGCGATGGGAATCCCAAGCCGTTAATTTGTCACTACAGCCTAGTGTGCCCGGGAATGCAGTCACCAGTCGGCGATGCGGTCCCCGCCGGTGAACTGCGCGCTTTTTGCGGTGTATTCGAACAGCTCGATCTTCACGCCATTGGGATCGCGGATCCAGGCCTGAAAGGTGTCGTCGCAGGCGTGCTTCTTTGCGGTCACGTCGATGCCTTTCGACCCGATATGGGCGATCGCGGCGTCGATGTCTTCGACTTCCAGGCAGAAATGGTTGATCTGGTTGAGTTCGCTGTAGGCGGCAGCGTCCTTCTGGAACACCTCGACATGGCTGCGGCCGCCGCAATCGAGGTAGAAGCCAAAAATCCTGCCGGCGCGTAGAAAGTTGAACCGTGTGTCCAGCCCGAGCACGTCGCGGTAGAAGCTTCGCGTCGCTTCCAGATCATGCGCGAAGATGCAGACATGGGCGAGCTGCTTTACCTCAATCATCACAGGCTCCCACGTTGGCCGTCAGGCACCTCAGGTCGGCGGCGTGCCGTTCTCGGCCAGAACCGCGCCGGCCAGGTACAGCGACCCGCCGATCAGGATGCGCGGCGGCGGGCCATCCCAGGTGTCGCGCAGCAGCATCAGCGCGCTGGCGACGGAACTGACCGGCTCGGCGCTCAGCCCGGCTTCCGTGGCGCGGATCGCCAGTTCGTCGTTTGGAACTCCGGCGTCGCTCAGGCTCACCGGCACCGTGTAGACATGCCGGACGAGGCCCTTGAAGGCGCGGAAATAGCCGCTCTGGTCCTTGGTGTTGATCATGCCCGAAATGAGGAAGAGCGGACGCGGGTTCTTTTCCTCCTGCTCGGCCAGCGCTTCGGCGACGACCAGGCCGGCGCCGGGATTGTGGCCGCCGTCGAGCCAGATGTCGGCGCCTTTCGGCGCCAGATCCGCCAGCCGGCCCTGCGCCAGTTTCTGCATGCGGCCGGGCCAGGCGACATTGGTCATCGCTTTCTCGGCAGCGCGGTGGGTGATTTCGAAACCGGCCGCCTTGACCGCGGCGATTGCGGCGGCCGCATTGGCGAACTGGTGGCGCCCCGGCAGGCGCGGTGGCGGCAGGTCCATCAGGCCGTCCTCGTCCTGGTAGACCATGCGGCCGTTTTCCTCGAAGGCGAGGAAATCCTGGCCGTAGACGAAGGTCGGGCACTCCAGCCGCTCGGCGGTTTCGATCAGCACCTGCAGCGCCGTTTCGCTTTCCTGCGCGCCGATCACCACCGGGCAGCCGCGCTTCATGATGCCGGCCTTTTCAGCCGCGATCAGTTCGACACGGTCACCGAGATAGGCCTCATGGTCCATCGACACCGGCATGATCACCGACACGGCGGGCCGCGCGACGACATTGGTGGCGTCGAAGCGGCCGCCGAGGCCGACCTCGATGATGGCGGCATCAGCCGGGTGTTCCGAAAATAGGATGAAGGTTACGGCGGTGAGGATCTCGAAGACGGTGATCTTCTGGCCATCATTGGCCTTGGCGACGCGGGCGATGGCCTCGGCGAAGACATCGTCGTCGACCAGCCTGCCGCCGCCCTCGACGGCGAGCCGGTAGCGCTCGTGCCAGCTGACCAGGTGCGGCGAGGTGTGGACGTGGACAAGACGGCCTGAAGCCTCAAGCAATGCCCGCGAGAAGGCGGCGCAGGAGCCCTTGCCGTTGGTGCCGGCGATATGGATGACCGGCGGCAGCAAATCCTGCGGGTTGCCCAGCCGCTCCAGAAGCCGCGTGATGCGGTCGAGCGAAAGGTCGAAGCCTTTCGGGTGAAGCGCCATCAGGGCTTCGATTTCGCGGTCGGCGGCAAGCGTTGTCATGGCAAAATCCCGGCGCATGGCCCGAGGACCAGAATCAATCCCGGAATGGCCATGGCAATCAAAAGGCTACAGCGCGCCAAGGACATGACGCAATCGCTGTTCGCGGTGTCGCGTCAGACCTGCGGCCTCGCTTCGGCAGAAATCACCGCCGGCGGCAGGATTTCCGGCTCCAGCGGCTTTTGCTCTTCCGGCATCTTGAGCAGCATCTTCAGCAGCCGCGCGATCGTGGCCCGCATCTCCAGCCGCGAGACCACCATGTCGACCATGCCGTGCTCCATCAGGTATTCGGAGCGTTGGAAGCCGTCCGGCAGCTTTTCCCGGATGGTCTGTTCAATGACGCGCGGGCCGGCAAAGCCGATCAGTGCGCCCGGTTCGGCAATGTGCACGTCGCCCAGCATGGCGTAGGAGGCGGTGACGCCGCCGGTGGTCGGGTTGGTCAGCACAACGATATAGGGAAGGCCGGCTTCCTTCAGCCGGTCGACGCCGACCGTGGTGCGCGGCAGCTGCATGAGGGACAAAATGCCTTCCTGCATGCGGGCGCCGCCGGAGGCGGCAAACAGGATCAGCGGCCGCTTGCGCTGCAGGGCCGCTTCGAAACCGTGGACGATGGCGTCGCCCGCGGCCATGCCGAGCGAACCGCCCATGAAGGCGAAATCCTGCACTGTCACCACCACCGGCAGGCCCTCGACGGTGCCCAGCGCGTTGATGATGGCGTCTTCGAGGCCGGTCTTGGCCTTGGCGTCCTTCAGCCGGTCGACATAGCGCTTCTCGTCGCGGAATTTCAGCGGATCCTGAACCACCTTGGGGTTGTCCAGGGTCTCGTATTTGCCGTCGTCGAAAAAGAATTTCAGCCGCTCCTTGGCCGAAATCTTCATATGGTGGCCGGAAGACGGGATGACGAACTGATTGGATTCCAGATCCTTGTGGAACACCATTTCGCCGGTCTCGGGATCCTTGATCCAGAGATTCTCGGGCATGTCGGTGCGCCGGCCGAGCATCGAATTGATCTTCGGGCGAACGTAATTGGTGATCCAGTTCATCGCTTCGGCTCCTGTCCTGACGAAGAGTTGGGTAAAGACGTAGGAAGACTATTCGGCAGCAGCAAGGCGGGCCGAGCGCACGCCTTGCGCCAGGCCGCTGACCAGCGTGGCGACGGCCTCGGCCGGGTCTGCGGTCTTTTCGCCCTTCGGCCCCAGCACATTGGCAACCGCATTGACGATCGCGGTGCCGACGACGACGCCATCGGCATTGGCGCCGATGACACGCGCCTGCTCGGCGGTCTTGACGCCGAAGCCGACGCAGACCGGCAGGTCCGTATGGCCCTTGATGCGCTTGACGGCGGCGGCGACCTTGCCGGTGTCGGCCAGCGCCGAGCCGGTGATGCCGGTCATCGACACGTAGTAGACGAAGCCGGACGTGTTCTGCAGCACCTTGGGCAGCCGCTTGTCGTCGGTGGTCGGCGTCGCCAGGCGGATGAAATTGATGCCGGCTTTGAGCGCCGGAATGCAGAGTTCCTCGTCCATTTCCGGCGGCAGGTCGACGACGATCAGGCCATCGATGCCGCTGGCAATGGCATCCTTCAGGAAGCGGTCGACGCCGTAGATGTAGATCGGGTTGTAATAGCCCATCAGCACGATCGGGGTTTCATTGTCACTGGTCCGGAATTCGGCCGCCATCTTCAGCGTCTTGACCAGTGTCTGGCCGCCTTTCAGCGCCCGCAGGCCCGCCGCCTGGATCGCCGGGCCATCGGCCATCGGGTCGGAAAACGGCATGCCGAGCTCGATGATGTCGGCGCCGGCGCCGGGGAGCGCCTTCATGATCGACAGCGAGGTGTCGTAGTCGGGGTCGCCGCCCATGAAATAGGTGACGAGCGCCGGGCGGCCTTCGTTTTTCAGCTTCGCCATGCGGCGGTCGATGCGGGTCGTCATGATCAGATCTCCATGCCCAGCATCGAGGCCACCGTGTGCACGTCCTTGTCGCCACGGCCAGACAGGTTGACGATGACGATCTGGTCCTTGTCCATTTCCGGCACGATCTTCACCGCATGCGCAATGGCGTGCGCGGATTCCAGTGCCGGGATGATGCCTTCGACGCGCGTCGTCAGCTTGAAGGCTTCCAGCGCTTCGTCGTCGAGGATCGGCACATATTCAACGCGGCCGGAGTCGCGCAGCCAGGAATGCTCCGGGCCGACGCCGGGATAGTCGAGACCGGCCGAAATCGAATGGCCGTCCATGATCTGGCCGTCGGCATTCTGCAGCAGATAGGTGCGATTGCCGTGCAGCACGCCCGGCGCACCGGCATTCATCGAGGCGCAATGTTCGATGCCGTCGAGGCCACGCCCGCCGGCTTCGATGCCGATGATGCGGACATCCTTGTCATCAAGGAAGGGGTGGAACAGGCCGATGGCATTCGAGCCGCCGCCGACAGCGGCAATGATGGTGTCGGGCAGCCGGCCTTCCTGTTCGAGGATCTGCGCGCGCGCCTCGATGCCAATGACCGACTGGAAGTCGCGCACCAGTTCCGGATAGGGATGCGGGCCGGCGGCGGTGCCGATCAGGTAGTAGGTATCCTCGACATTCGTCACCCAATCACGAAGGGCTTCGTTCATGGCGTCCTTCAGCGTGCCGTGGCCGGCAGTGACCGGCCGCACTTCGGCGCCGAGCAGCTTCATGCGGAAGACGTTCGGGCTTTGGCGGGCGACGTCGGTCGCGCCCATATAGACGACGCAGGGAAAGCCGAAGCGGGCGGCGACGGTGGCGGATGCCACGCCATGCTGGCCGGCGCCGGTCTCGGCGATAATGCGCTTCTTGCCCATGCGCTTGGCGAGCAGGATCTGGCCGAGGCAATTGTTGATCTTGTGCGAGCCGGTGTGGTTCAGGTCCTCGCGCTTGAAATAGACTTTTGCGCCGCCGAGATGTTTGGTCAGGCCCTCGGCGAAATAGAGCTTGGACGGCCGACCGGCATAGTGGGTCGAAAGATCGGTCAGCTCAGCCCTGAAGTCCGGATCGTTCTTGACCTCGTTCCAGTGCCGCTCTAGGTCGAGGATCAAAGGCATCAGCGTTTCGGCGACGAAACGACCGCCGAAAATGCCGAACATGCCCTGCTCGTCGGGTCCGGTGCGGAAGGAATTGGGTGTCGCCGGCTTGTTCATCGCCGATCTCCTGCATCTTGATGTCTGAGCATGTCCTTGTCGGAAAACCGGTTCCCACTTTTCCGGGACATGCTCTCATTTAAGGCTTTAGGCGGCGCGGTCGTCGCGTGCTGCCCGGACGGCCCGGAAAAACTGTTCGATCAGCGCCGGATCCTTGACGCCCGGCGCGCTTTCCACGCCTGAGGAAATGTCTATTCCGGGCGGGTTGGCAAGGCGAAGGGCATCGCCGATGTTGGCGGCGTTGAGCCCACCGGAAAGCATGTAATCGACGCCGGCGTCAAGGCCGGCAAGGATGCGCCAGTCGAAGGCGACGCCATTGCCGCCCGGCAATACGGAGCCCTTTGGCGGCTTGGCGTCGAACAGGAACCGGTCGGCAACGCCGATGAACGGCTTGATCCGGTCGAGATCGGCGGCCTCGCTGAGCGGCAGCGCCTTCATCACCGGCAGGCCATAGCGGGCCTTGACCTCAGCCACGCGCTCAGGTGTTTCCGAGCCGTGGAGCTGCAGCATGTGGGGCTGCATCTTTTCGACAATCTCGTCCAGGAAGGCGTCGCTGGCGTCAACTGTGACGGCGACCGCCAAGGCCTTGCCGCGCGCCGCTTCGCGCAGACGCCCGGCTTCCACCGGCTCGACGTAACGCGGGCTCTTGGCAAAGAAAATAAAGCCGACATGGCTGGCGCCGCCAGCCAGGGCCGCGGCCATTGCCTGGTCGGTCTTCAAGCCGCAGATTTTGATGTCGAGCGCCATGGCGCGGGAATTGGCATGAAACGCGCCAAGAGTCGAGAAAAAGCATGCTGTTTGCCGGCACGGCCAAAGGCGCTACCTATGGATGGACAGCTTGCCAGGCGGGAGAAAGATCATGGCCGACAGAACCGTTGCCGAACTCAGACAGAAGATCGCCCAGGCGCGCGAGGTCATCACGCATCTGATGGACAAGGCCGCCTTCAACGGCGCCGAAGCGCACCGGGCGCTGGATTATTTCGGCGGCGATGAATTCGACGGCAATTTTTTGCCTTGGCCGCATCATGGCGATGAAGGGCTTCGGCCGGATGAACTCAATGCTGCCAACGACGATTGACTACTCGAACACAATCGCCTGCAACGCCCCGCCATTGCGTTTCAGCCAATCCTTGCAGCGGTCGGTGTCGGGGCAGAGTTTTTCGCACAGTTTCCAGAATTTCGGACCGTGGTTCATCTCCTTGAGATGCGCCACCTCATGCGCGACGAGGTAGTTTATCACCGGCTGCGGCGCCATCATGATGCGCCAGGAGAAGGACAGGTTTCCCTCCGAGGTGCAGGAGCCCCAGCGGCTGGAGGTGTCCTTGTAGCGGATAGCCTTGGCGCGCTTGCCGAGCGCCTCGGTGTGTTTGATCACCAGCTTCTCGATCTCCTTCTTGGCCTCGCGCTTGAGGAAATCGGCGATGCGACGTGGCAGATGGATCCGGTCGCCATGCACGACCAGCAGCGGGCCGCGCTCGTCACGCGATATGGTGACAGTGCCGCGCTTTGACGGTTCATGGACAATTCGGTGCGGCACGCCGCGCACCGGAATCTTGATGCCCGGCCGCACCTGCGGCCGGGTCGGCACCTTGGCCAGCCGCTGTTCCAGCCAGTCCTGGTGGCGGTCGAGGAACCTGTCCACCTCGCCCCGGCGCAAGCCCGGCGGCACGGTGATGCGCAGGCCTTGGCCGCCGGAATCGATGCGCAGCGTCAGGCGCCGCGCCCGGGCGCTCTCGACGATCTTGAGCGGCAGCGTGCGGCCGGCGACGCAATATTCTCGCTCCACGACGGGCGTGGGCTTGGGCTTCGTCAGATTGCGAAAGAATCCGAGGGTCATGGCGGGACGATACGCGATTCGAGAAAAACGACTAGAACAAAAAAGAAACGGCGCCGCTCGCGCGACGCCGTCATCGTACCTTGGCCCTGTCGCTAGGCCTCAGTCGTCAAGCAGGTTCGAGCCTTTGCCACGCTTGGTGGGGGTCGTGCCGGTACTCGGATCGGTCTTGGTAGGCGCAGTCGACTTGTTGCGGTTCGCCATGAAGCGATCGAACTCGTCCTGATCCTTGGCGCGGCGCAATTCGCGGGCGTACTCGTCGAACTGCGTCAGCATCTCGTCGAGCTTGCGGCGCTCTTCGTTCAGGCGCTCAAGCTCCTTTTCGCGCCAGTCGTCGAACGCGACGTTGCCGGTGCGGGCGGAGCCATTGCCCCAGCGCGCCGCCTTGTCGGAACCGCGGCGGCAGCCGGCGAAGATGCCGTCGGTGGCGCGGTTGACGTCACGCTTGAAGCCGTCGAGCCGGTCGCCCCAGATGATGTAGGCGAGCATGGCGAAGCCGAGCGGCCAGAACACCATGAAGCCGATCACCATCAACGCGATGGTTGCCGGCGTCCAGGCCGGGCGGATCAATGCAGATGTGTTCATTTTCTCCCATTCCTTCGGTTGGAGACAGCCAGAACCGGCTGCGTGGATTCGAAATGGGAAGGCAAAAACGGCGATTCAAGACAATGTCGGCCAAAACCGGACAAGGGTTTGAAATGATTATCGCTTTTTGAGCATGTCGAGGAAAAGCACGACCAGTCCGGCGATCAGTCCCCAGAAGGCGGCGCCGACGCCGAACAGCGTCAGCCCGGAAGCGGTGACGACAAAGGTGACAGTGGCGGCCATCCGGTCACCCTCGTCCTTCAGCGCGATCGCCAGCGCATTGGCAAGCGACGCCATCAGCGCCAGACCCGCCACCAGCACGATCAGGCTCTGCGGCAGGACGGCGAAGATCGCCACCAGCGACGCACCGAAAATCGCAAAGACGAGATAGGCAAGCGCATAGAACGGGCCGGTCTTCCAGCGCTCGGCCGGATCGGGATGGACGTCCGGCCCGGTGCAGATCGCCGCCGAGATTGCCGCCAGATTGGTGGTCGAACCGCCAAACGGCGCTGACAGCAGCGAAAACAAGCCGGTGACGCCGATCAGCGGGCCGGGCTCCGGGTGGTAGCCGGCGGCGCGCAGCACGGCGAGGCCTGAGAGGTTTTGAGAAGCCATGGTGACGAGGTAGAGCGGCAGCGCCAGGCCAATCATCGCCTTGGCGGTGAAATCGGGAGCAATCAGCGTCAGCGTCGACAGTTCGGGTGTCGGGAGGCCGCCGACGCGGCCCGTCAGGAAGGCCGCGAGACCACCGCCGATCAGCACCGCCAGCACCGACAGCGCCGGGTTGAACAGCCGGATGACGAAGAAGACCGCGATCAGCGGCAGGATCAGCCAGGGGTCGACGGGAATGGTCTTGACCGCATTGAGGGCGAAGGTGACGACGATGCCGGCCAGCATGCCGGAAGCGACCGAGGGCGGTATCCTCGAGATCAGCTGCGTCAACGGCCGAAACAGACCGGTGGCGATCAACAGGATGGCGGTGACGATGAAGGCAGCAACCGCCTCATTGATCGAAAACCCGCTCGATGCCGCCATCAGTGCCAGGCCCGGCGTCGACCAGGCGGTGATGACGGGCATTTTCGTGCGCCAGGACAGCCACAGGCTTTCGATCGCCATGGCAAGGCAAATGGTCGTCACCCAGCTCGCCGTCTGAATTTGCGTCGCGCCGACCGCGTGGGCAGCGGCAATGACGATGGCGAGCGTGCCGCCAAAGCCGACGATGGCGGCGACAAAGGCCGAGATCGGGATGGAAAGGCGCATCGTCACCTGCTCCGCGCGGCCATGTCACCGACCGCCCGCAGCAGCATGTCGAGATCCTGTGGCCGCGACAGGCGATGATCGCCGTCAGGGATCAGCGACAGCGTGACATCGTCGGCCGGCAGCAGGCTGACCAGTTTCAGCGCATGGCTCGACGGCACGTCCGGATCGGCCAGGCCCTGCAGGATGTGGACCGGGCAATGCGTGTCGATCGGGCCTGTCATGATCCGGTTGTCGCGGCCGTCCTCGATCAGCGCGCGCGTATAGATGTACGGCTCCGTCGAATAGTCCGACGGCTCGGCGAAGAACCCCTTTTCGGCGAGGTCGCGCTTCTGCGCTTCGGTCAGCACCGGTTCGACCAGCTCAGAGGTAAAATCCGGCGCCGGGGCCAGCAGCACAAGGCCGACGACATTTGCGTCACCCGCCTTGCGCAATTCCTGCACCATGCGCAGCGCGATCCAGGCGCCCATCGAGGAGCCGACCAGGATCTGATCGCCCTTGGTGAAATGGCGGAACACGGCAAGGCTTTGCGACAGCCATGTCGAAATCGTGCCGTCGGCAAAGGCGCCACCGGATTCGCCGTGGCCGGAATAGTCATGGCGCAGGAAGGCGCGTCCCTCTTTGGCCGCCCAGTCCGAAAGCGTCTGCGCTTTCGTGCCCAGCATGTCCGACTTGTAGCCGCCGAGCCAGACGATGCCTGGCGTCGAGCCTGCTGTGTGGCGCACGGCAATGCGCGACCCATCGACATCGAGAAAGGTTGGGGGCGTGACGGTCATGGCTTCTTCCTCAGGCCCTCTTTTTGGCTCGGGGTTCTTGTGGCACAGCCACAGGCGCGGCGAAAAGTGCTCGCGTTGTTTCTTTGTTTGGTGCAGGCCAGTGATCAGGGTGATTTTCTGTCAATGCTGTGCTATTGACTCCGCCCGCGCGCTCACCACATTGGCGCGTCCACGCATCAAGACCGACAAATCCTGAACGAAACGGCCAAGGAGACCACGACCATTCGCAGACCTTTCAAAGCAGCGGCGCCGACCAAGGATGGGCCGCGCTCCAACCGTGACATCCGGGTTCCCCGGGTCCAGCTTATCGACGCCGAAGGCCAGAACCGCGGCGATGTTTCCATCAACGACGCATTGCTGCTCGCCGAAGAGGCCGGGCTCGATCTCGTCGAGATATCGCCCAACGCGGTGCCCCCCGTCGTAAAGATCCTCGATCTCGGCAAGTTGAAATACGCCAACCAGAAGAAGGCAGCCGAGGCGCGCAAGAATCAGAAGGTCATCGAGATCAAGGAGATCAAGATGCGCCCGAACATCGACAGCCATGACTACGAGACCAAGATGAAGGCGGTGCGCCGCTTCTTCGAGGAAGGCGACAAGGTCAAGCTGACGCTGCGCTTCCGTGGTCGCGAGATGGCGCATATGGAACTCGGCATGCAGCTTCTGAACAAGGTGCGCGAGGAAGTGGCAACCATCGCCAAGGTCGAGGCGGAGCCGAAGCTCGAAGGCCGCCAGATGATGATGGTGTTGGCGCCGCGCTAAGGTGTGCTGAATATCAACACACCTTAGATCACGATAAAGTCAGGCGTGGCCAGCGCTCCAAATCCGCCTGAATTGTCTTGCAGAGCGTCCCGGCGATTGGCGGGACGCCTGTTTCTCGGCTAAAGCTGCGATCGCCGGCTAAGCTCTTCGACGATCGGATTCCCCCTTGGACAACGAACTCAAATACGGGCTGGGTAACTACCAGCAGATGCGCCGGATGGTGCTTGCCGTGCTCGTGGTGGTGCTGTTTTTGGCGCTGCTGTTTGGTCAGTCGACCTTCCCGCCCGACACGCCGGTGCATGAAACGATCGAGATGTTCGGCGTGCTGCTGATTTTCCTCGGCATCGTCGGGCGCCTTTGGTCGACCCTCTATATAGGCGGGCGCAAATCCTCCGAAGTGGTGACGGGCGGCCCCTACTCGATCACCCGCAATCCGCTCTATGTGTTCTCGACCGTGGCCGCGGCCGGCGTTGGCGCGCAGATCGGCTCGTTCTCGGGCATCATCCTGTTTGCACTGCTGTGCGCCGGCGCCTTCCACATCGTCATCCTGCGCGAGGAGAAATTCCTGAAGGAAGCGCTCGGCGCGCCCTATGCGGCCTATCTGGCGCGGGTGCCGCGCTTCTTCCCGAAGCTTTCCCTCTACCAGGAGGGTGATACCGGCAGCTTCAAGCCGCGCCTGCTGTTGACCACGCTGCTCGACGGTCTGGTTTTCCTGATCGCGCTGCCGGCCTTCGAACTGATCGACGGCGCGCAGCAGTCCGGCATGCTGCCGGTGTGGTTCACGCTGCCCTGACCGGGGACAGAGCGTCGCACGGCGTCAGGTGTTGCGTACAAGCCGTCTTTGACGTATAGGACCGCCGTTCAAGAAAACCGCCCGGCAGGGCATGCCGTGGCGGTTTCATTTGCTTTTCGGGCTTTGGTCGGCCCGAAGCGAACAAGAAGCGCGATAGTGCGCCAACTAGACGGAGTAGCAAAATGCCCAAGATGAAGACCAAGTCCGCCGCCAAAAAGCGGTTCAAGATCACAGGTACGGGTAAAGTCCTGTCGGCTGCGGCCGGCAAGCGTCACGGCATGATCAAGCGTTCCAACAAGTTCATTCGAAATGCCCGCGGCACGATGGTTCTGGCTGAACCGGATGGCAAGAAGGTCATCAAGAATTTTCTGCCGAACGGCCTCTGAGCATTCGGTCTGGACAGCGTTTTAAGGAGATCATGACATGGCACGCGTAAAGAGAGGCGTCACCTCGCACGCCAAGCACAAGAAGGTCCTGAAAGCCGCCAAGGGCTTCTACGGCCGCCGCAAGAACACCATCCGCATCGCCAAGCAGGCGGTGGAAAAGTCGATGCAGTACGCGTATCGCGACCGCAAGAACCGCAAGCGCTCGTTCCGCGCGCTGTGGATCCAGCGCATCAACGCCGCGACGCACGAGCATGGCCTGACCTATGGCCGCTTCATCGACGGGCTCAACAAGTCGGGCATCGAGATCGATCGCAAGATCCTGTCGGACATGGCCATCCATGAGCCGCAGGCTTTCGCAGCCCTGGTCGCCAAGGCCAAGGTGGCGCTCGAATATCTGAAGAACACCACGCCGAACGCTTTTGAAAGCGCTGTCGCCTAAGACCAGCGCTTCCCAAGCATTCGCAATTCTGATTTGGGGAACCCGCGCTGGCACGGCTGGCGCGGGTTTTTCTTATGCCTGAATACCCAACTTGAACGTGACTTTCACGTTAGCGCAGATTTCCAACGTAGCGAGTTTGACCGTGAACGACGCAACCACCGGCCTGGATACGCTTGAAAGCTCACTTCTGGCCGACATCGCATCGGCCGCCGACGAGCCGGCCATCGAGGCCGTGCGCATCGCTGCCTTCGGCAAGAAGGGCACCGTGTCCGAGATGCTGAAGACGCTTGGCGCCATGACCGCCGAGGAGCGCCAGCTCAAGGGCCCTGTCATCAACGGCCTCAAGAACCGCGTCACCGAGGCGCTGACGGCGCGCAAGGCCGAATTGAAGGACGTCGCGATCGCCGCGCGGCTGGCCGCCGAAAAGGTCGACGTGACGCTGCCGGTGCGGCAGTCGCCGGCCGAGCGCGGTCGCATCCATCCGATCAGCCAGGTCATCGACGAGATTGCGGCGATCTTCGGCGATCTCGGTTTCGCCATCGCCGAAGGTCCGGATATCGAGACCGACTATTACAATTTCACCGCGCTGAATTTCCCGGAAGGCCATCCGGCGCGCGAGATGCACGACACCTTCTTCTTCCAGCCGGACGAGAAGGGCGAGCGCAAGCTTTTGCGCACCCACACCTCGCCCGTGCAGATCCGCACCATGGAGAAGCAGAAGCCGCCGATCCGCATCGTCATTCCGGGCAAGACTTATCGCCAGGATTCGGACGCCACCCACTCGCCGATGTTCCATCAGGTCGAGGGTCTGGTGATCGACAAGACGGCGAACGTCGCCAACATGAAGTGGGTGCTGGAAGAGTTCTGCAAGGCGTTCTTCGAGGTGCCCTCGGTCAAGATGCGCTTCCGGCCGTCCTTCTTCCCGTTCACCGAGCCAAGCCTCGAGGTCGACATCCAGTGCGACCGCTCGCGGCCCGGCGAAGTGCGCTTCGGCGAAGGCTCCGACTGGATGGAGATCCTCGGCTGCGGCATGGTGCATCCCAACGTGCTGCGCGCCGGCGGCCTCGATCCCGATGAATACCAGGGCTTTGCCTGGGGTATGGGCATCGACCGCATCGCCATGCTGAAATACGGTATGCCGGACCTGCGCGCCTTCTTCGACGCGGATGTGCGCTGGCTGTCGCATTACGGCTTCCGGCCGCTCGACATGCCGACGCTGTTCGGCGGGTTGACCGCATGACAGCGCCCCACATCGGCGGCTGCCGCTGCGGCGCCGTGCGGTTCGAGGTCTCAGCTGAACCGCATCATGTCAGCTATTGCCATTGCGGCGATTGCCGGCGGGCGAGCGGCGCGCCGGTATCGGCCTTTGTCGGCTTCCTGGTCGACCAGGTGGCGTTCACCGGCAAGGCGCTGAAGATGTATGAGAACGGCCCGGTGACGCGCTCATTCTGCGGCGTCTGCGGCTCGCCTATCGCCTATGTCGACGAGCGGCTGGAGGACGACATCTACTTCATGCTCGGCGCCATGGACATGCCGGCCGATTTCGAGCCGACGCTGCATGCCTATGTCAGCGAGCAGCTTCCTTTCCTGCATATATCCGACGACCTGCCGAGACATCTGAAATCAAGCGTCAAAAGACCAGACGGAACAGTCCCATGAAATTCACCCTCTCCTGGCTCAAGGATCATCTCGAGACCGACGCCTCGCTCAACGAGATTGTCGAGCGGCTGACGTCGATCGGCCTCGAAGTCGAGCATGTCGACGACAAGTCGAGCCTGAAACCCTTCGTCATCGCCAAAGTGCTGACGGCGGTGCAGCACCCGGATGCCGACCGGCTGCGCGTGCTGACCGTCGATACCGGCGACGGCAAGGCACCTGTGCAAGTGGTGTGCGGGGCACCCAACGCCCGTGCAGGCCTGATCGGCGCCTTCGCCGCGCCAGGCACCTATGTGCCCGGCATCGATGTGACGCTGACGGTCGGCAAGATCCGTGGCGTCGAGAGCCATGGCATGATGTGTTCCGAGCGCGAGTTGGAACTGTCTGACGAGCACAATGGCATCATCGACCTGCCGGCCGACGCCCCGGTCGGCACCAGCTTTGCATCCTATGCGCATCTCGACGATCCGGTCATCGAGATCAATCTGACGCCGAACCGGCCTGATGCCACCAGCGTCTACGGCATTGCCAGGGATCTGGCGGCGAGCGGGCTCGGACGGCTTGTGGGTGGCGCGATCATGCCGCATGTCGGCGAGGGGCTGTGCCCCGTGAAGGTCACGATCGAGGCGCCGGAACTCTGCCCGGGCTTCGCGCTGACGATGGTGAGTGGCGTCAAGAACGGCCCGTCACCAAAATGGTTGCAGCAGCGCCTGATCGCCATTGGTTTGCGGCCGATCAGCGCCCTGGTCGACATCACCAACTATGTCACTTTCGACCGCGGCCGGCCGCTGCATGTGTTCGACGCCGCTAAGGTGGCCGGCAACCTCGTGGTGCGCCGCGCCAGGGACGGCGAAAAAGTGCTGGCGCTGGATGGCCGCGAATACACGCTGACGCCTGAGATGTGCGTGATTGCTGACGACAATGGCGTCGAATCGATCGCCGGCATCATGGGCGGCGATCATTCGGGCTGCGATGAGAGCACCACCGACGTGCTGATCGAATCGGCGCTGTGGGACCCGATCGCAACCGCCCGCACCGGCCGTGCGCTCGGCATCATCACCGACGCCCGCTACCGCTTCGAGCGTGGCGTCGACCCCGAATTCATGGTGCCGGGCGTTGAACTCGCGACCAAATTGGTGCTCGATTTCTGCGGCGGAACGCCTACGGAAATGGAAGTGGCCGGCTATGCCGGGCACAAGCCGAAGATCGTGTCCTTCCCGCTGTCGGAAGTGAAGCGGCTGACTGGCATCGAGGTGCCGAAGGCGGAAAGCCTCGACATCCTCACCCGCCTCGGCTTCGAGCCGCAGGGCTCGGGTGACATCGTCAAGGTGAAGGTGCCTTCCTGGCGTCCCGATGTCGACGGCAAGGCCGATCTGGTCGAAGAGGTGATGCGCATCCATGGCGTCGACAACATCGCGCCGCAGCCGCTCGGTGCGCATGATGCGGTCAATTCGAAGATCCTGACCACACTGCAGGTCCGCACCCGCACCGCCAAGCGGGCGCTCGCCGTGCGCGGCATGATGGAAGCCGTCACCTGGTCGTTCATCCCGGCCAAACATGCCGAACTGTTCGGCGGCGGCCAGACGGCGCTGAAGCTTGCCAACCCGATCGCCGCCGACATGTCCGACATGCGGCCGTCGCTGCTGCCGGGGCTGATCGCCGCCGCGCAGCGCAATGCCGACAAGGGCATTGGCGACGTGGCGCTGTTCGAGGTCTCGGGCACTTATGAGGGCGACGGCGCCGACCAGCAGCGGCGCGTCGCCGCCGGCGTGCGCCGTGGCACCGCCAAGCTCGACGGCTCCGGCCGCAACTGGGCCGGCAATTCAGGTCCGGTCGGCGTGTTCGATGCCAAGGCCGATGCGATCGCCGCACTGGAAGCCTGCGGCGCGCCGGTCGACCGTCTGCAGATCGAGGCGGGCGGCCCGGCCTGGTATCATCCCGGCCGTTCCGGCACGATCAAGCTCGGGCCGAAGACCGTGCTCGGCACGTTCGGCGAGTTCCATCCCAAGACGATGGAAGGGCTCGATGTCTCCGGACCGCTGTGCGGCTTCGAAGTGTTCGTCGATGCCGTGCCCGAGCCGAAGGCCAAGCCGACGAAGACCAAGCCGAAGCTGGAGCTCTCCGCCTTCCAGGCGGTGAAGCGCGACTTCGCCTTCGTCGTCGACAAGACGGTCGAGGCCGGCACGCTGGTGCGCGCGGCACTTGCCGCCGACAAGAAGCTGATCACGGGCGTCTCGGTCTTCGACATCTTCGAAGGCGCGTCGCTCGGCGCTGACAAAAAATCGATCGCCATCGAAGTGTCGATCCAGCCGGTCGAAAAGACGCTGACCGACGAGGATTTCGAGGCGCTGGCCAAGCGCATCGTCGAGAATGTCGGCAAGCAGACGGGTGGCGTGCTGAGGACGTAAGGGATTGCCGGCAGGTGGCGAATCGCCCTCCAAAGGGTGATGGACCATCTGCGATATTCCGGGCTGCCGTTCGAAGTACAACGCCAAGCGTTTCTCGACATCGTGTCGGCAGACGCGCTGGTTCGCGAAGCGCTGGCGCGTGCCTATACGCTCGACCTTCCGGGCTGGCTGGTGGTTTCCGGCGCGCTCTACAATTCCGTCTGGAACCATCTGACCGGGAAGCCGTCGGGCTACGGCATCAAAGACGTCGACCTGTTCTATTTCGATGACAGCGACCTGTCCTACGAGGCCGAGGATGCGGTCATTTGCCGGGCAGCGCGGCATTTCGAGGGGCTGGCGCTGCCGGTCGAGGTGCGCAACCAGGCGCGGGTGCATCTGTGGTATCCGCAGAAGTTTGGCCAGCCCTGCCCGTGCTACACCAGTTCAAGCCAATCCATCAGCTATTTCGCCTCAAAGACGCATGCGGTCGGGGTGCGCTACGACGCAGGCGGGCAGTTGGAGCTGGTCGCACCGTTCGGGCTCGACGATGTCTTCTCGTTCCGCATCACGCCGAACCGGGTGATGGACAACCAACGCACGCATGAGACGAAGGGAGCCCGTGCGAAGGCCAACTGGCCGGAAATCACGGTGGTGCCGTGGTAAGAAATGTCGGCGGGACAGCGCCCCCCTCTGGCCTGCCGGCCATCTCCCCCACAAGGGGGGAGATCGGATGTCACCGCCGATTTCGCCAATCATCAACGTTGAAAGGCAAAGCGACAGCGCCAAAGCTGCCAATCTCCCCCCAAGCGGGGGAGATGTCCGGCAGGACAGAGGGGGGCGCTGTCCCGCCAGCGTCTCCAACGTCTGGCACTGCGCGGCGCTCGGAAAGGGGCACCGAAGCATCTCGTTGTTGTTTCCGCAGTTGTGACGCTCACCCATTCACCAGCGCCAGCAACTCCTCCGTATAGCGCTTGCCCATCACCTTATCCGGCGACAGCGCATCGCCAATCGCCGCCACCTCGGCTGCGCTCAGCTCAACCCCGGCCGCCGCCGTGTTCTGCTCGAGATGACGTATCTTTCGCGCGCCGGGGATCGGGACGATGAAATCACCCTGGTGCAGCACCCAGGCCAGCGCCAGCTGGGCCGAGGTCACGCCCTTCTCCGCCGCCAGCTTTTCCAGCGTCGCGATAACCTTGGCATTGGCTTCCATGGCCTCGGCCTGGAAGCGCGGCAAGGTCCGGCGCCAGTCGCCATCGTCAAGCGTTTCCGGCTTGGCGATGGTGCCGGTCAACAGGCCACGGCCGAGCGGGCTGTAGGGGACGAAGCCGATGCCGAGTTCGCGGCAGACGGCGAACACCTCGTCTTCCGGGTCACGGCTCCACAGCGAGTATTCGCTCTGCACGGCCGCGATCGGATGCACGGCATGCGCCCGGCGGATGGTGGCGGCACTGGCCTCCGAGAGACCGAGCGCACGCACCTTGCCCTCGCGCACCAGCTCGGCCATGGCGCCGACCGTATCCTCGATCGGCACGTTGGGGTCGACCCGGTGTTGGTAGTAGAGGTCGATGACATCGGTGCCCAGCCGCTTCAGCGAGGCTTCGGCCACCGCCTTGACGTGCTCGGGGCGGCTGTCGACGCCGGCCATGCGGTCGAGGCCCGTGCCTTTCTCCAGAATCTTGAAACCGAATTTGGTGGCAATCGTCACTTTGTTCCGCACCGACTTCAGCGCCTTGCCGAGCAGGATCTCGTTTTCGTAAGGGCCATAGACTTCCGCCGTGTCGAAGAAGTTGACGCCGATCTCGACGGCGCGATGCAGCGTGGCGATCGCCTCGGCCTCCGGCTGGCCGCCATAGGCGAAGCTCATGCCCATGCAGCCGAGGCCGACGGGATAGACGTTCAGTTCAGTTCCTAGCTTGCGGGTTTGCATCACGCGTCTCCTTGTTGTGATGCTTAGAGCGCGTCTGCAACGCGCTTTAAGTCTTTGGCTTCGTGCATGTCGTTGCCCCAAAACCGCGGAGCACTTTTGGGCGACATGCAGCAAGAGATAGCGTCTTGCCTTATGTTCGATAATCGGCTCATCTGTGCACGGGCTGTTCTAAGAAATAGACCAATGAATCGAGCACATCTTTCGCAGCTGGCGGTGCTGGCAACCGTTGCCCAGTGCGGCAGCTTTCGCGGCGCGGCCAGGGAATTGGCCATCGCGCCATCGGCGGTCAGCCATGCGGTGTCCAGCCTAGAGGCGCGGCTTGGCGTGCGACTGCTGGCACGCAGCACGCGCAGCGTTGCGCCGACCGAGGAAGGCGCGCAGTTGCTGGAGCGATTGCGGCCGGCGCTTTCCGAGATCGACCTGGCGCTGGAGACGGCGGTCGAGTCGCGCGACCGGCCGGCCGGGAACCTGCGGCTCAGCGTGCCGCGCACGGCAGCGCATCTGGTGCTGACGCCACGGCTCGGCGCCTTTGCCCGGGCCTATCCCGACATCGTGCTGGAGATCGTCATCGAGGACCGCTTCACCGATGTCGTCGAGGGCGGTTTCGATGCCGGTGTGCGGCTCGGCGAGAGCCTGCAGCGCGACATGATCGCGGTGCGCATCGGGCCGGACCTTCGCGGCGCGGTGGTCGGCGCGCCATCTTATTTCGAAGCGAATCCCAAGCCGCACCACCCGCGCGATCTTGCCGACCATCGCTGCATCCGCTTCCGCTTCTCCAGCGGCATCCTTTGCGGTCCCGGTGGATGCCGCGAACGGCCGCCATCCAGCGCTCGTCGGAATCCATATCGAAGCGCGGGTCCGACGATCCGAGGACATCGTGCGCCGCAGCCTCGAACTTTACCGTTGGGAATTTGAAAAGGACGGCGAGGAGATCGAGATCGCCGCGCAGGGGCCGCTGATCCTCGATGAAGACCATCTGATCGCCCAAGCTGTGGTCGACGGCGCCGGGCTCGCCTTCGTCTTCGAGCCCTATGTCCGCGCCCCGCTCGCCGACGGCAGGCTTATCCGCGTGCTGGAGGACTGGTGCCCCCCTTTCGACGGGTTCTTCGTTTATTATCCCAGCCACCGCCAGATGCGGCCGGCACTGAGGGCGTTTGTCGATTTTTTCAAGGTGAGTGGCTGAAGCGCGACCATCCTCCCCTTGTGGGAAGGGTCGATCCGCGTAGCGGATCGGGGTGGGGGTCTCGTAGGTCGCTGCCCCTGCTACGGCACTCCGCATTGGCTTTTCCATCGATTTCGGGCAAACCTCGTCTGATATAATCGACATGGAGATGCGTGATGTTCCGATGGGGTGTGTTGTCGACGGCCAAGATCGGCCGCGAGCAGTTGTTGCCGGCAATCGTCGAGGCGGAGAACGGCGTGCTGTCGGCGATCGCCAGCCGCGACCTGTCGAAGGCCAAGGCATTGGGTGAGCGGTTTGGCGCTCGCCATGCCTTCGGCTCCTATGAGGAATTGCTGGCCTCCAAGGACATTGACGGCGTCTACATTCCGCTGCCGACATCGCAGCATGTCGAATGGACGGCGAAAGCCATCGAAGCTGGCAAGCATGTGCTGGTCGAGAAGCCTCTCGCGCTCGACGCCAAGGACATCGCGCCGCTGATCAAGCTGCGCGACGCCAAGAAGGTGCTGGTCTGCGAAGCCTTCATGGTCATCTACCACCCGCAATGGATCAAGGTGCGCGACCTTATTGCCAGCGGCGCCATTGGCCGGCTGCGCCATGTGCAGGGTGCGTTCTCCTACTACAATGTCGACCCCAACAACATGCGCAACCAGCTTGACCTCGGCGGCGGCGCGCTGCCCGATATCGGCGTCTATCCGACTGTGTCGACGCGATTCTCGACCGGCAAGGAGCCTAGCCGTGTCCAGGCGACGATCGAGCGCGACAAGAAATTCGGCACCGACATCTATTCCTCGATCCGCGCCGATTTCGGCGACTTCGAACTGTCGTTCTATTTGTCGACGCAGATGGCGGCGCGGCAGGTGATGGTGTTCCACGGCGAGAAGGGTTTCATCGAGGTGTTTTCGCCCTTCAATGCCGGGCTCTACGACCATCACCGCGTCGAACTGCACAACCAGAACCACACCGAAGCGCAGGTGTTCCGCTTTCCCGGCACCCAGCAATACCGGCTGGAGGTCGAGACTTTTGCGCGCGCCGCACAGGGCGGCAAGGAACGCGTCTTCACGCTGGAGGAGTCCGTGCTCAACCAGAAGGTTATCGACGCCATCTTCCGCGCCGGCGGCAAGGACGGCTGGGAAGCCGTCTAACTCTCGGCAATAAAATAGCCGGCTAATTCTGGGAGGAAAGATGGCTGACGACGCGGACGTGATCATTGTCGGCGCCGGCCTTGCCGGGCTGGTTGCCGCCGCCGAGCTTGCCGAGGCCGGCAAGAAAATCATCATCGTCGACCAGGAGCCGGAGCAGTCGCTGGGTGGTCAGGCATTCTGGTCGTTCGGCGGGCTTTTCCTCGTCGATTCGCCCGAGCAGCGGCGCATGCGCATCCGCGATTCGCATGATCTGGCGCTCGAGGACTGGATGGGCACCGCGGCTTTCGACCGGCCGGAGGATTTCTGGCCGCGCAAATGGGCGGAAGCCTATGTCGGCTTCGCCGCCGGCGAGAAACGCTCCTGGCTCCTGCAGCGCGGCCTGAAGTTCTTTCCGGTGGTCGGCTGGGCCGAGCGCGGCGGCGGCAATGCCATCGGCCATGGCAATTCGGTGCCGCGCTTCCACATCACCTGGGGCACCGGCCCGGGGGTGATCGAGCCCTTTGTCCTGCGCGTGCGTGAGGCGCAGAAGCGTGGACTGGTCAGCTTCAAATTCCGCCACCGGGTCAATGAACTGACGCGGACGGGTGCTGTCGTGACTGGCGTGCGCGGCGATATCCTCGAGCCGAGCACGGCCGAGCGCGGCCGCAAGAGCTCGCGTGATGTCGCCGGCGATTTCGAGCTTCAAGCGCAAGCGGTGATCGTCGCCTCCGGCGGCATCGGCGCCAACCATCAGATGGTGCGGGAAAACTGGCCCAAGCGGCTGGGTGCCGCACCGAAGCGCATGATCACCGGCGTGCCCGATCATGTCGACGGCCGCATGCTGGCGATCACCGAACAGGCCGGCGGTTCGATCATCAACCGCGACCGCATGTGGCACTATGTCGAAGGCATCAAAAACTGGTCGCCTATCTGGACGGAGCATGCGATCCGCATCCTGCCCGGCCCGTCCTCGCTCTGGCTCGATGCCAGGGGAAAACGCCTGCCGGTGCCGCTCTATCCCGGCTTCGACACGCTGGGCACGCTCAGCCACATCATGAGCACCGGCTTCGACTATTCCTGGTTCATCCTGACCAAGAAGATCATCCAGAAGGAGTTCGCGTTGTCGGGCTCCGAGCAGAACCCGGACCTGACCGGCAAGAGCTGGCGCCGGGTGCTCGGTCGCGCCACCTCAGGCATTCCGGGTCCAGTGAAGGCCTTCACGGAGAAGGGCGAAGACTTCATCGTCGAGGCCGATCTCTCCAAGCTGGTTGCCCGGATGAATGCGCTGGCCGGCGGCGAGCCGCTGCTCGATCTCGCCCAGGTGGAGCGCGAGATCCGCGCCCGCGACAGGCAACTCGACAATCCGTTCTCCAAGGACATGCAGATCACCGCGCTGCGCGGCGCCCGCGCCTATCTCGGCGACAAGCTCATCCGTACGGCCAAGCCGCACAAGATGCTCGATCCGGCAAATGGGCCGCTGATCGCGGTGCGCCTCAATATCCTGACCCGCAAGACGCTGGGCGGCCTGCAAACCGATCTCGACAGCCGCGTGCTGAGCGCCGACGGCCAGCCGGTGCCGGGGCTTTATGCGGTGGGCGAAGCCGCCGGCTTCGGCGGCGGCGGCGTGCATGGCTATGCGGCGCTGGAAGGCACGTTCCTTGGCGGCTGCATCTTTTCCGGCCGTAGCGCCGGTCGGGCGGCGGCACGCTCGGTGGCGTGAAACGAAGCCATCGCTGGCGCTTGGGGTCCTATATGCCCGGGCGATAAACATATGACTTTTTTATATTTTTCAGATTTCGCCCGCCTCGAATACAAATGCCGATGCTTTTATCTTTCTGAGTGCAGCCGGTGCTGAGCCGCTGCAGGCAACCGCCACCTCGTGGCGGCGGAAAGAAGGAAGTCTTCGATGTTCCTCTCAGACGGGCTTTATTTGCCCACCCATCGCCCCTTGCCGGCGTCGCAGGTCGAACAGATCAGGCGTGCTGCGAACAGCAATCGCCAGCCGGTCAGCCTGGTCGCGCCGTTCACACTGACATGGTGGCTCCTGGTCGTCGGCGCCTTGCTGGCCGCCGCCGCGATCGCTGCCCAGCTGTCCTGAAAGGCAGGAGATGACCATGCAAAGCTCCCCTATTCCTCACGACGGAAACGCCCTTCACCGCTTTATCGTTGGACGCGATGGCGAAGGCCACTGGATCGCCCGCGACGAAGAAGGCCTGACCGGCGGCGTTTTTGCCGACAGGAATTCCGCTGTCCGTTTCGCCACCATGGAAAGCGGCCATCGCGCCGGAGCAATACGCTTCGCGCCGGCAAGCGTGCGGCTTTCCCTGTTCAACTGAGCCGCGCCCGGTTCCGCGCTGTCGGAACGATCTGGCCATGGACAATTCCAACGACATTGCCGGGCCAAACAGCGCCGATCTCGCCGGATTGCTTGATCGCCTGCGGCATGTAGGCCGGCTGCTCGAGCACCAACTTTGGCAGGCGGCACACGCCCTGTCGCTCGACAGATCGTCCCGGCAGGGCCGGCGATTTTCCGGTCTGATGGAGGCCGGCGCCATCCTAGACGCCGTCCTCCTGCTGGTCTCTTCGTCGAAGCCGGAGCGTTCGGTATCGGCCATCGGCAAGATCGGCGAGCGCTGGTTTTGCTCCATTGAAATCACGTCCGTAGAAACAAAGGCCGGGGTCGCCACAATCGAAGCAGACCATGTGGATCTGGCTGCCGCACTGCTGTCGGCCCTGCTTTCCTCGCACCTCGAAAAGACGGTGCGTCCAAGAATTCACTCAGGAGACTCTGATTGCCATGACACCAGAACAAGCCCGAATGCGCCTGACCGGAGCGATGACCGCACTGGTAACGCCGTTCACCGACGGCGAGGTCGATCTGAGGCAGCTGACCGCGCTGTTGCGCTGGCAGATCGAACAGGGGATCAACGGGCTGGTCCCATGCGGCACCACCGGTGAAGCCCCGACGCTGTCGTGGGAGGAGCGCCTGGACATCATTGCGCTGTGCGTGAAGATCGCCGGCGGCAGCGTGCCAGTTATCGCTGGCACCGGAACGAACAGCACCGAGACGACGATCGCCTTTTCGACAGCCGCCGAGGCCTTTGGCGCCGACGCCGCCCTCATCGTGACGCCCTACTACAACAGGCCGAGCCAGGAAGGGATCTTTCGTCATTTCGAAGCGGTCGCAGCCAAGGTCAGGATACCGATCATCGTCTACAACGTGCCGGCACGAACCGGGGTCGACCTGTCCGAGGAGACGATCGAGCGCCTGGCGCAAATCCCGACCATCATCGGCATCAAGGACGCTACCGGCGATGTGAGCCGGCTATCCTCGCTTCCGGCCGTGCTCAGGCGCCGCTTCATCTGCCTCTCCGGCCACGACGCGACGTCGTTCGGCTTCAACACGATGGGTGGGCGCGGAACGATCTCGGTGGTCTCCAATGTCGCGCCGCGACTGTGCGTCGAGATGCATGACGCCTGCCGGCAGGGCGACCATCACACCGCGCGGGCGATCCATCATCGCCTGCGGCCGCTGATCGCGGCGCTTGAACTGGAGAGCAATCCGGTGCCGGTCAAATATGCGCTCAGCCTGGCGCTGGGGCTGAGCCCGGATGTCCGCTTGCCGCTGACCGCTGTTCGCCCTGAAACCGAGGCCGCGATACGCGAGGCCATGTTGACGCTGAATGGCGGTAGTGCCGGCGTCTTGCAATCAGGATCGGTGCCTGCCTCGCCCACGCCGTGGCGGCTTTGACGGAGGCGCCTTGCCGTCGACGGCGTAAACCAGCCCCGGCTGGACGATCCATTCACCAGTGCGGAGCGTTTCGACATCGAAGCGCCCCGTGCGGTCACGCGGTGCGACGCCGACGAAATGATATTGCAGTCCGCTCGCATCGACGACGGTATCGGCGATCGGGTGATCGGCGAGCTGGCCGATAATTGCGCCTTGCTCCCTGAGGTTTGCCAAGACGAAATACTCCGTCGGAACCCTGTGGCTGAGGCCGGAGGTCAGCCAGCCTGAATGTGATTTCATGGTCGTCTGAAGCCAGTTTGTCGGTCGGGCCGCCAGTCAAACGGCGGCCCGGAATTACATAGTCGCTGGCTGCATAGGAATTCGAGAGTAGGTTTTGGCCTTAGATATAAAGGCCGCATAGGCGCCACCCACGATCAGAGATTCCGGCGCGGGCGCGGCTCGATACAGTCGGGCGACGGCGTCGTCGCCGGGCCGCCAGCGCAGTCCGGGCCGCCGGGTTGCATGTCCGGCCGTGGCGCACAATCGATTGCAGGTCCGCCGCAATCGGGACGGTCCGGCCTATCAGGCCGGTCTGGCCTGTCGGGTCGATCGGGCCGGTCCGGGCGATCCGGCCTGTCCGGCCTATCGGGGCGCCAGGGCCTGTCAGGTCGCCACGGCCTATCCGGTCGGTGGTCACGGTCGCGCCAATGGTGGTCGCGCCAGGGGCGGTCGCGATAATCGTCCGTATCGACGCATGCGCTGAGCGTAGCGGCGCAGATGATGAGCGCCAACGCGCTTCGAAGCCTGGTCATGTCTGTGATGTCCTGCTGTCGGTCAAACCCAGCGTGGTCTGCACCGCCTGCATTGCACCTGCATTACGCGGTCCTATCCGATCATGCCCAACTCACAGCATAGGAAAAAGCTCACCACAGCCATGTGCCCTTCCCCAGCGCTCTCACCGCGTCGACGATCCGCGTGAAACTTTCGCGGGCGCGGGCGACCGTGTGCCGAGCCCTGAGATAGCCATGCACCAAACCCGGCTCTTCGAACCAGGTAGCCTGCCCGCCCGCCGCGATCACCCGGTCGCGATAGGTCTCGCCGTCGGACGACAGCGGGTCGCATTCAGCGGTAATCAGCACCGTCAGCGGCAGATTGGCGAAATCGGTGTCGGCCAGCGGCGAGAGTGTTACGTCGCCGGTCCGGTCCGCGCCGCCGGTGCGGATATGCTTGTAGAATTCGAGATCGCGCATGGTCAGCATCGGCGCTTCGGCATGCGTGAGATAGGAACCCTTCGAGCGGTCGCCGCCAAGGCCGGGATAGATCAGCACCTGACCAACCGGCCGTTTCCCGGGGCCGCGTGTGGCGTGAGCAATGGCGGCGCAGAGATTGCCGCCGGCGCTGTCGCCGCAGAGCAGGATGGGATGGTCGCGGGTGGACGCAGCCCATGCGAAGGCGGTCATCGCATCGTCGAAAGCGGCCGGATGCAGATGCTCCGGCGCCAGCCGGTAATCGACCGAGACAACCTCGTAGCCGGTGCGGGCACAGAGCTCGGCGCAGACATCGTCATGGCTGTCCAGCCCGCCGAGGATGAAGCCGCCGCCGTGGATGTAGAGCACAGTTGCGGCTGGTTGCGGGGCGGTTCGATAGATGCGGATCGGGATGTTGTGAGTGGGTGTTGCTATGGAAGAGGTTTCGACCGCGACACCTTGGGGGTAGCCGACAAAGAATTCCCGGCACATGCGGTCGTAGATCGCGCGCTGCTGGGTGATCGTGTAGTCGATCGTATCGGGCGGATAATAGGAATTGGTGCGCTCGATGAAAGCCCAGGTCTCGGCGTCGATGAGGGTTTTGTAGTCGGTCATGGTGTCTGGATCGACTTCGAAGGTTGAGCCCAGGCACCCCCCTCTGTCCTACCGGACATCTCCCCCGCAAGGGGGGAGATTGGCAGCTTTGGTCGCGGCGCTTTTCTTGCGACGCTGGTGATTGGCCAAAGCAGAGATGACATCCGATCTCCCCCCTTGAGGGGGAGATGCCCGGCAGGGCAGAGGGGGTGCTTCGCGCTATCATTTCCGCAGAGTCACTTACCCTTCCACACCGGATCGCGCTTTTCGGCGAAAGCGCGGAAACCTTCCATGTTGTCCTCGGAGCCATAGAGCGCATCGACCGTCGCCAACTGGCGGCGCGTCACCCGGTTCATGGCGTCCTGGAAGGTCAGCGCTTCGGCCACGCGCGCCGTCTCCTTGATCGCCGCAAACACCAGCGGCGGGCCGCTGGCGAGCAGGCGGGCGATCTCCCAGACGCGGTCCTCGAGCTTCTCCTTGGGCAGCACCTCGTTGACCAGGCCCCAGCGATGCGCCTCGGCGACATCCATCCAGCGGCCGGTGAGCAAAAGGTCCATGGCGACATGATAGGGGATGCGCTTCGGCAGCTTGATCGTCGCCGCGTCGGCCAGTGTGCCGGCCCGGATTTCGGGCAGCGCGAAAGAGGAATGATCGGAGGCGTAGATGAGGTCGCAGGACAGCGCCAGCTCGAAGCCGCCGCCCACCGCCATGCCGTTGACGCAAGCGATGACCGGCTTGTTCAAATCGCGCAGTTCCTGCAGGCCGGCGAAGCCGCCGACGCCATAGTCGCCGTCGACCGCATCGCCGCCGGCAGCAGCCTTCAGGTCCCAGCCGGCGCAGAAGAACTTGTCGCCGGCGGTCTTGACGATAGCGACGCGCAATTCCGGATCATCGCGGAACGCCTTGAAGGTCTCGCCCATCAACCGCGAGGTCTTGAGGTCGATGGCATTGGCCTTGGGTCGGTCGAGCGTGACCTCGAGGATCGAGCCTTCGCGGCGGGTCGAAATGACGTCAGACATTCTTGTTCTCTCCCAGCACCAGCAGCGCGTCGGCGATCCAGGCGCCCTTGCCTTCGACGCAGACGATCAGTGGGTTGATGTCGAGTTCCTCGATCTCGCCGGCATTTTTCTGCACGAATCCGGCAATGCCCGCGATGGCGTCGATGGCTGCCGCGACGTCGGCCTTCGGCCGGCCGCGATAACCTTCGAGCAGCGGGAACAGTTTGAGGCCGCGCAGTGCGGCCTCAATGTCGTCGCGCGTCGCCGGCAGCATCAGCGTGACGCTGTCGCGCAGCAATTCGACCAGTACACCGCCGGTGCCGAGCGTCATCACCGCGCCGAACATCGGATCCCTGGTGAAGCCGACGATCAATTCGGCGACACCGTCGCGCACCATGCGCTCGACATAGAGGCCGGTGCCGAGCGGCAGCAGATCATGCGCCGCCGTGGTCACGGATTCTGCGTCCTTGAGGTTGAGCCTGACGGCGCCGACCTCGGACTTATGGGCGACACCGAGCGCCTTCAGCGCAACAGGAAAGCCGAGCGCCATCGACGAGATCACCGCCTCGACCGCATTGCCGGCGCGCTCGCCTTTCGGCACGGGAAGCCCGGCCTTGATCAGCCGCGCCTTGGCCTCGGCCTCGTCAGGCGTGACATGCTCGCCGCCGGCAGCGCCGGAAGCAGAGGTGTCGATCGGCTGCGCCTGCGGTTCAGCCCACGCCCAGCCGATGAAGGCTGCTGCGCCTGCGGCATCCATCGCCTCGGAAATGCCGAACAGCGGCACCATGCCCCGAGCCATCAGTTCGGCGGTGTATTCTTCCGGCAGGTTCTCCGGCAGCGAGGAGACGATGGCACCATGCGCCTTGTTGGTCTTCAATGCCGATTCGAAGGCGCGCAGCGTCGCCCACCAGTCGGTGACCGAGCAGCGGTCGGGACGCGGAAAGTCGAGCACCAGCATGTTGAGGTCGAAGCCGCCCGACACCATGGCGGTGAAGGTGGCGGTCATTGCCGGCTCGTTGTTCCAGATGAAGGTGTGGTAGTCGAGCGGGTTGGCGACCGCGACCAGCGGCCCGAGCGTCGATTTGACATGGGCCCGGTGCGTTTCCGTCAGAACCGGGAAATTGACCCCGCGGCCTTCGGCGCTGTCGGCCATGACGGAGGCCTCGCCGCCTGAGCAGCTCATCGACGACAGTCGATAGCCGGGCAGCGGGCCGGTGATGTGCAGAAGCTTCAGCGCCTCGATGAAGGCAGGAATGGAATCGACGCGCGCAATGCCAAGCCGCCTCAGGAAAGCGCCGGAAGCCGCATCCGAGCCCGCCAGCGAAGCGGTGTGCGAGACGGTCGCTTGCCTGGCCTGCTCGGAGCGGCCGACCTTCATGGCGATGATCGGTTTTTTCAGCTCGCGCGCCCTGGCGGCCAACCGTTCGAAGCCGGCTACGGAGTCAAAAGCCTCAATGTGCAGGCCAAGCGATGTGACACGATCGTCCTCGATCAGGCCGAGCGCCATTTCGGAGAGGCCGGTCTGCGCCTGGTTGCCGGCGGTCATCAGGAAGGCGATCGGCAGGCCGCGCTTCTGCATCGTCATGTTGATGGCGATGTTGGAAGACTGGGTGATGATGGCGACGCCCTTGCCGCCTTCCTCCAGCCTGATGCCGCCATGCTGGTCCGGCCACAGAAGCGCGCCGTCGGCATAGTTGATCAGGCCGTAGCAGTTCGGCCCGATGATCGGCATCTGGCCGGCAGCGGCGACCAGTTCGGCTTGCAGGCGCTCGCCGTCATCGTCATAGGCCTCGGTTTCGAGGAAGCCGGCGGCAAAGCAGACGGCGCCGCCGGCGCCACGCTCGGCCAGCGCCTTGATCACCTCGATGGTCAGGTGCCTGTTGACGCCGACGAAGGCGGCATCCGGCGCGCCGGGCAGGTCGGCTACCGAACGATAGGCCTTGCGTCCGGCAACCTCGTCCTTGGTCGGGTGTACCGGCCAGATTTCGCCGGCAAAACCCATCTTGATCGATTGCGCCACGACGGCGGCGGCCTGCACGCCACCGAAGACGGCGATCGATTTCGGGCGCAGGAGACGTTCGAGTTTATGCATGGTGATCTTTTCGTTTGAGCGCGGTGTCTGACGGATCCAGACTTTGGCGCATCATGCTCTAAGCGCCGAACGGACGCAGCAGCGCCCGCGAAATAATATGTCGCTGAATCTCCGAAGTGCCTTCCCAGATGCGCTCGACGCGGGCGTCGCGCCAGATGCGCTCCAGCGGCAGGTCGTCCATCAGCCCCATGCCACCATGGACCTGGATGGCTTCATCGGCGACGAAAGCGAGCATCTCGGTGGCCTTCAGTTTGGCCATGGCCATGTCCTGGTCGGTGACGGTGCCCTGATCGTACTTCCAGCCGGCTTCGAAGACCATCAGGTCGGCGGCTTTCAGTTCGGTCGCCATGTCGGCGAGCTTGAACGACACGCCCTGGAACTTGCCGATCTGCTGGCCGAACTGCTGGCGCTGCGCCGCATATTCAACCGCATGGCCAAGCGCCCGCTCGGCGCGGCCGAGGCAGGTGGCGCCAACCTGCAGCCGGGTGGCGCCCAGCCAGGAATTGGCGACGTCGAAGCCCTTGTGCACTTCGCCAAGCACCTGGCTTGCAGGCAGCCGGCAGTCGTCGAATTCGAGGATGGCGTTGGTGTAGCCGCGATGCGAGACGTTGCGATAGCCGTCGCGCACCGTGAAACCCTTGGTACCCTTGTCGACGAAGAAGGCGGTGATCTTCTTGCGTTTTCCGCGCGGCGAATCCTCTTCGCCCGACGCCATGAAGACGATGGCGAAATCGGCGAGGTCGGCATGGCTGATGAAGTGCTTGGTGCCGTTCAGCACCCAATCGTCGCCATCCTGCACAGCTGTCGCCTTCATGCCGCGCAGATCGGAGCCGGCGCCTGGCTCGGTCATCGCCAGGCAGTCCCATTTCTCGCCACGGATGCAGGGGAACAGATACTTTTCGCGCTGCTCCGGCGTGCCGGCCAAAAGGATGTTGGAGGGGCGCGCCACGCAGGTCCAATGCAGCGCATAATTGGCGCGACCGAGTTCCTTCTCGTAGAGCAGCCATGTCACCGTATCGAGGCCCGCGCCGCCGACGTCCGCCGGCATGTTGGCGGCATAGAGCCCGGCTTCAATCGCCTTGGCCTTGATCTCCTCGATCAGCTCGCGGCGCAGCACACCGGTGCGTTCGACCTCGCGCTCATGCGGATAAAGCTCGTTCTCGACGAAGGCGCGCGTCGTCTCGACGATGAGTTTTTGTTCCTCCGAAAGACCGAAATCCATGGTCTCAGCCTTTCTTCTTTTTCTTTGGCTTCTCCGCCTTTTTCACCGGCTTGGAGGCCTTGGCCTTCTCAGCAGCCTTGGAGGCCGCCGGCTTCTTCGCCGCCAGCTTGGCGAGCTGCTTGGTATAGTCCTTGTGCAGCGCGCCGGCACCCCAGCCCTTGCCTTTGTTCTGCTTCGACAGCGCATCCATGATCGCGACCAGATTGTCGTCGCGGATCTTTTCCAGCTCGCGTATCGACAGGCCATGCGCCTGGTCGTCCGACTGGGTGGCGATCAGGTCGACCAGCTCGTCATTGAATTCCGGCACGTCCATCAGCTTGGTCCACGGCCATTTCAGGCACGGCCCGAACTGCGCCATGAAGTGGCGCATGCCGGCCTCGCCGCCGGCGACGCGATAGACCTGGAACATGCCCATCTGCGCCCAGCGCAGGCCGAAGCCGTAGCGCATGATATCGTCGAGTTCCTCGACCGTGCAGATGCCGTCCTTGATCAGCCACAGCGCCTCGCGCCACGCTGCCTCGAGCAGACGGTCGCCGACGAAGGCCTCGATCTCCTTGCGGATGACGACAGGCTTCATGCCGATCGAGGCGTAGATCTCCTTGGCGACCTCGATCGCCTCGGGGAAGGTCTGCTCGCCGCCGACGATCTCGACCAGCGGCAAGAGATAGACGGGATTGAACGGATGGCCGACGACCAACCGCTCGGGATGCTTCTTCATCGCCACCTGCATGTCGGTCGGCTTGATGCCTGATGTCGACGAGCCGACAATGGCATTGGCCGGCGCATGGGCGTCGATCTCGGCCAGCACGCGGTGCTTGAGGTCGAGTCTCTCAGGCACGCTCTCCTGGATGAAATCGGCATCGGCCACCGCCTCGGCGATCGTCTTGGCAAAGGTCAGTTTGCCCTCTTTCGGCAAGCCGCCGGGCACCATCTGTTTGTAGGCGCGGCGCGCGCCCTTCATCACTTCCGAGACCTTGCGCGAGGCCTCCGGATCGGGGTCGAAGATCGACACGTCGATGCCGTTCAAGAGCAGGCGCGCCACCCAGCCGGCGCCGATGACACCGCCGCCGATGGCGGCTGCCTTGTTGATGATGCTCATGCGGAAGCTCCGGTTCTTGTCTTGGCTGTTTCGGGGTCGATGAGAGGCACGCGCTCGCCGGCGCGGATCACCGAGGGGTCGTAGGCCTTGCGAGCGAAAACCTCGAGCACGAAGGGCCGGAAGAACGCGATCGGAAGCATCTCATAATCGGGATCGAAGCTCGACTGGTCCCAGCGCTCACAAAACTGGTCGCAATCGTCGAAATAGGCGTGGCCGGCGAAGCGGTCACGCGCGTGGCGGTTGCCGCCGAGATGATGGGCGTAATAGAACCGCTGGAAGTCGCCGTGCTTTTCCACCACCCAGGTGCATTGCTCGCGCACGAAGGGTTTCAGGATCGAAGCGGCGTATTCGTCGTGATTGTAGGGCGCGTAGATGTCGCCGATGTCATGCAGCAGCGCGCAGGCGATCCAGTCGGTGTCGGCGCCGTCACGCCAGGCACGCGTCGCCGCCTGCAGCGAATGGCCGAGCCGGGTGATCTTGTAACCCGACAGGCCCTCGTCGAGCTGTACCAGCGCGTCGAGCAGGCGATCGCCGGTCTTGGCGGCATAGTCGATTTCATGGGCGGTCAGGAACTCGTAGTCGTCCCTGTCGCCGTCCTTCATCGCGGTGAATTTGACGGTATCAGCCATCGCCAAACTCCCGCCTTACGCCGCGGCTGCGATCGGCGCCCGCTTGGTCAGGTTGAGCTTCTTGCGCACTTCCTCGGGCCCCAGGATCCGGGCGCCGAGATTGGTGACGATGCTGGCGGCGCGTTCGACCAATTGCGCGTTGGTGGCGAGCACACCCTTGTCGAGCCAGAGATTGTCTTCGAGACCAACGCGGACATTGCCGCCGGCCAGCACTGCAGCCGCGGCATAGGCCATCTGGTTGCGGCCGATGGCGAAGGCCGACCAGTTCCAGGTCGACGGCACGTTGTTGACCATCGCCATGAAGGTGTTGAGATCGTCAGGCGCACCCCACGGCACGCCCATGCAGAGCTGCACCAGTGCGTCGGGGTTCAGCACCTTTTCCTCGACCAGCTGCTTGGCGAACCAGAGATGGCCGGTGTCGAAGGCCTCGATCTCCGGCTTGACGCCGAGCGCCGTCATCATGCCGCCCATGGCGCGCAGCATGCCGGGCGTGTTGGTCATGACGTAGTCGGCCTCGGCGAAGTTCATGGTGCCGCAGTCGAGCGTGCAGATTTCCGGCAGGCACTGGCGCACATGTTCCATGCGGTTGGTGGCACCGCCCATGTCGGTGCCCTTTTCGTTGAGCGGCAGCGGAGCCTCGGGCGAGCCGAACACCATATCGCCACCCATGCCGGCGGTGAGGTTCAGGATGACATCGACGTTCGCGTCACGGATGCGCTCGGTCACTTCACGGTAGAGATGCACATCGCGCCTGGGCTTGCCGGTCTCTGGATCGCGCACATGGCAGTGGACGATCGCCGCACCGGCCTTGGCCGCGTCGATGGCCGAATCGGCGATCTGCTTGGGCGAACGCGGCACATGCGGAGAGCGATCCTGTGAGCCGCCGGACCCGGTCACGGCACAGGTAATGAAAACCTCACGGTTCATCGCAAGCGGCATGGAATTCTCCTCCTAATCAAACAGAGAGCACAGCATTGCGCGACTTGCGGGAGGTTGCTTTGCGCTTTACGAAGACGACATGATAAAAAACGAAAAGATGACAATCTTTCGCTCAGAGCAATCGCCGCTGAAGGTGACGTTGCTGGTGTTTTCCGGGGCGTCCATCATGTGCGTGGCATGCGCGGTCGATCCGCTGCGCGCCGCCAACCGCATCGCCGGCGAAACCCTGTTCGACTTCAAACTGGTTTCGGTGACCGGGGAGGCGCCTGTCACGACATGCGGCCTGCCCGTGGCGGTCAGCGGCCGGTTCGATGCGACGGAACCAACCGATGTTCTTGTCGTCGTTGCGGGCTTCGGTACGCAGAACTATGCCACGTCTGCCTTGCTCGCCGGCCTGCGCCGGGCGGCGCGCTCGGCCCGCGCCTGCGGCGGCGTCGAGGCCGGCACATGGCTGGTGGCGCGCGCCGGCTTGCTGGAAGGGCGCAGCGCCACCACCCATTGGGAGGACATGGAGGACTTTTCGTCGGCCTTTCCCGGTGTCGACGTGCGCCCCGATCGATACATCATCGATGGGCCAGTGTTCACCACGGGCGGCGCGTCGCCGACCCTGGACCTAATGCTGCACCTTATCCGCACCCGGCTCGGCATGGCCGTGGCGCTGGATGTGGCAAGCGCGTTCATTTACGACCAGGCGCGCGTGGCGACCGATGCGCAGCCGCTGGTCTCGCTCGGCCGGCTCGATGGCTACGATCCACGCCTGGCGCAGGCCATCCGGCTGATGGAGGCTCATGTCGACCAGCCACTGACCATAGAGGCCATCGCCAAGCGTGCCGGGGTGACGGCACGGACCCTGGAAAGCATCTTTCGCAAGTCGATCGGCGAGACGCCGGGCGCCTATTATCTCAGGCTGCGGCTCGGTGCGGCACGCCGGCTGGTGGTCGACACGCGTGTGGCCATGGCGGATATTGCCGGGCGGACGGGATTCTCGTCCGCCGCAGCATTTTCCAGAGCGTTTTCAAGAGCTTTTGGCGAAGCCCCGGTCAGGCTGCGCCGAGGATAATCATATCCAGGGGATTAGGCGGCGTTCTGTCGCTCGCTGCCGGCGTCCATCTGCGAGCGCATCTGCCTTGCCAGGCGGACTTCAAACCGGCTGCTGACAGCCCGATCCCATTCGTTTTTCACATTGTCGGTCGGCCGCGGCAGCGCCATCAGCCGGTCGATGATCGATCCGGTCTCGCCGGGTGACAGTAGGGCGTCGATTTCGCGTTCGTGCTGCATATCGTTCGCCTCCTTCCTTTTCACCCGCCACAAGGTCACTCTTATACGAGATACGTGACGGCTGTTTGAAGGCAAGAGCGAGGTGATTGAGGGGCGCGAAGGGGCAAAACCTTGTCGCCGGATGCGCCCTTTGGCGCGAGGCCGTTCCAAGGCGGCAGGAGTGTTATCCCGCCGCCCTTCGAGCAATACGAATCGGCTTTCCGCCCTCAGACGTAGCGGTTGACGATGTTTTCCAGCAATTCCTGGCGGCCGGAGCGCGGCTGCGGCTCGATCTTCTTCTTCACCACGCGTTCGGCGATGTCCTCCAGCGTGCGCTTGCCCGACAGCATTGCCTTGGCCTCGGTGCTGTTCCAGCCGGCATAGCGCTCGGCCAGCGGACCCGACAGTGCCTTGTCCTCGACCATGCGAGCCGCAGCCTTCAGACCGCGCGCGCAAGAATCCATGCCGCCGATATGGCCGATCAGCAGGTCCTGCGGGTCGAGCGACTGGCGGCGCAGCTTGGCGTCGAAATTGGTGCCGCCGGTCTTGAAGCCACCGGCCTGCAGGACCTGGTAGTAGGCCAGCGCCATTTCCGGCACGTTGTTGGGGAACTGATCGGTGTCCCAGCCGGACTGGTAGTCGTTGCGGTTCATATCGATCGAGCCGAAGACGCCGAGCGCATTGGCCAGCGCCAGTTCGTGCTCGAAGGAATGGCCGGCGAGGATGGCATGGCCCTGCTCGATGTTGAGTTTTACTTCCTTCTCCAGGCCGAAGCGCTTGAGGAAACCGTACACCGTGGCGACATCGTAGTCGTACTGATGCTTTGTCGGCTCCTGCGGCTTCGGCTCGATCAGGATGGTGCCCTTGAAGCCGATCTTGTGCTTGTAGTCGACGACGAGGCTGAGGAAGCGGCCGGCCTGTTCCTGCTCGCGGGCAAGATCGGTGTTGAGCAGCGTTTCATAGCCCTCGCGCCCGCCCCACAGCACGTAGTTCTCGCCCTTCAGCCGCTTGGTGACGTCGATGCAGCTCTTCACCGTCGCCGCCGCATAGGCAAAGACATCCGGATCGGGGTTGGTGGCGGCACCCGACATGAAGCGGCGGTTGGAGAACAGGTTGGCCGTGCCCCAGAGCAGCTTGACGCCGGTCTGCTTCATCTTGCCGGCAAAGTAGTCGGCGATCTCGTCGAGACGGGCCGCACTTTCGGAGAAATCCTTGCCCTCGGGCCGGACATCGGCGTCGTGGAAGCAGAAATAGGGGGCGCCGAGCAGCGAGAACATCTCGAAGGCGACGTCGGCCTTGAGTTTTGCCAGTTCCATCGTGTCGATGCCGCCGGCCTTCGGGAACCAGGGACGGTCGAAGGTCTGGCCGCCGAAGGGATCGCCGCCCGGCCAGGCGAAGGAATGCCAGTAGGCGACGGCGAAGCGCAGATGGTCTTCCAGCCGCTTGCCGGCCACCACCTCGTCGGGATTGTAGAACCGGTAGGCCAGCGGATTGGTTGAATCCGGCCCCTCATATTTGATCTTCTGGATGTCGCCGAAAAATCCGCTGCTCATGATTTCTGTCCTCTCTCGAATAGTTCGCCCTGATTACCTCAGGCGTAATTGGTTTCGGTCTTGGGCTGGTCGAAAAGGCGGATGTCAAAGCCGTCAAACAAAGGAGACAGACCATGACCGACCTCAACACAATCGCCGAGGGCTACATCACCGCCTGGAACGAAAGCGATGCCGCCCGTCGCGCTGAATTGCTCAAGGCAACCTTCACCGAGGACGTCAGCTATCGCGATCCGCTCATGCAGGGCGATGGCCATGAAGGCGTCGCCGCGCTGATCGACGGTGTGCAGCAGCGCTTTGCCGGCTTCCGGTTCTCGCTGAAGGGCACGCCGGACGGCTTTGCCGACAAGATCCGCTTTTCCTGGAATCTCGGCCCGGAGGGCGTTCCTTCGGTCATCGAAGGCACGGATATCGGCGTCATCGAGAACGGCCGCCTGAAGAGCGTCACCGGCTTCCTCGACAAGATCCCGGCGCAATGAGGCTAGCTGGGTAAGGGCGGTGCGAGGCACCCCCTCTGGCCTGCCGGCCATCTCCCCCGCATGGGGGGAGATTGGCTGGCACCAGCGCCTTCGACAATCATCCACCTTGCAGGACTGGCACAGCCGTCAACGCTGCTAATCTCCCCCTTGCGGGGGAGATGCCCGGCAGGGCAGAGGGGGGTGCCTCGCGCCAACTCACTCGGTTACAGCCCTGATCGCAGGATACAGCGCCCGGTAACGCTGATAGGCGTGCGCATAGGCACCGCCAAGCGCGGCATCCGGCTCAATCGTAGCATCCGTCCTCGGCGCCGTGCATACGGCCAGCGGATCGGCGCCCGTCGCCGCGATCAGGCCGAGCCTGGCCGCGCCAAAAGCGGCGCCGAAATCGCCGTCGGCCGGAATATCCACCGGCACCTGCAGCGCGGTGGCGATCGATTTCAGCCAGTAGCGCGAGCGCGAACCGCCGCCGATCGCCGTTACGCGCGTCAATGTCGTGCCGGCTGTCTTCAAGGCTTCGAGGCTGTCGCGGAAGGCGAAGGCGACGCCTTCGAGGACGGCCTGGGTCAACACCGCGCGGCTCGATTCATGCGCGAGCCCGGTGAAGGACCCACGGATGGCGGAATCATTGTGCGGCGTACGCTCACCCGAGAGATAAGGCAGGAACGACACGCCGGTCGGCCCCTTCAGCGTATCGCCGAGTTCCGATGTCAATTCGCCTGCGCCTTTGCCCGTGATCTCCGACAGCCAGTTGAGCGAATCGGTCGCCGACAGGATGACCCCCATCTGGTGCCAGGTGTTGGGCAGCGCATGGCAGAAAGTGTGGACAGCACTGGCCGGGTTGGGCAGATAGGACGCGTTGGCGGCAAACAGCACGCCCGATGTGCCCAGCGAGACAAAGGCATGGCCGGCGCCGACCGTGCCCATGCCGCAAGCCGAAGCCGCATTGTCGCCGGCGCCACCGGCAACCGGTATGCCGGCCTCGACGCCCCATTTCGACGCCAGCTCGGCACGCAGCCCGCCGGCCTTCTCAGTGCCCTCGACCAGCGACGGCATTTGGCTCTCGTCAAGGGAGGTGGCGGCGAGCAGGTCCGGCGACCAGCGGCGCTTGCCGACATCGAGCCAGGACGTGCCGGCCGAGTCGGACATTTCCGAAATGTGTTCGCCGGTCAGCCAAAGCCGCAGGAAATCCTTGGGCAGCAGGACTTTCGCCACCTTGGCGAAGACGGCGGGCTCGTTGTTCTTCACCCAGGCGAGCTTTGGCGCCGTGAAGCCCGGGAAAACGATATTGCCGGTCAGCGCGCGAAAGCGCGGATCGGCGTCGAGTGCGGCCGCCTCGACATGGCTGCGCGTGTCGTTCCACAGGATGCAGGGGCGCAGCACATGATCGGCCGCATCGAGCAAGGTGGCGCCATGCATCTGGCCCGACAGGCCGATGCCTTTCACCGCCGCGAACTGCTTGGGATGGGAGGCCTTGAGTTCGGCGATCGCGTCTTCGCAGGCGCGTATCCAGTGGGACGGATGCTGCTCGGACCAGCCGGGATGTGGCCGCGAGACATCAAGCGCGCCATGGCCGGAACCGACGACGGTCTGTCCGGCATCGATCAGCAGCGCCTTGACGCCCGACGTGCCCAGGTCGAGGCCGAGATACATGTTTTCCTCCCACGTCCTTATTTTTTCGGATCCCGAAAAAATCTGGCCGAGCCAGTTTTTAAGGCAAGATCGGCTTGCGGTCAATTCTCTGACAAATCGGCTGCGCGCCGTGAGAACAGCGCCGACAGTGGGCTGTCGGGCCGCGCCATCGAACGCTCGGCGGTGAGCGTCCTGGCGAGCGCGCCGTCACCGGCCCGCAAGGCCGCCTCGATCAGCGTCAGATCGATGACATCGCGCTGTGCGTGACTGCCGCCGAAACGATGGGCGATCGCCCGGATCGGCTGGATCAGGCGCATGGCCTCGCTGTAATTGCCCGCGCCGAAAGCCTTGACGGCCAGCGTCAGGGGATGGCCGACATCGCGGGTGAAGGCGGCATTGTCGTCATTGCCGCGCATGGCCTCGCGTTGCGCCTCGAGCAAGGTGCGGGCCGGGGCGTCGAGCCCGGCGCCGACAAAGGCCATCATCGCATGCGCATCGTTGAAGGCATAGTTGCCGGCGCCAACCTTTGGCCAGTTGGCGGCGAGCACCGTCCAGCGGTCACCGACATCGACGCCACCGAGATAAAGCCGCCACAGGATCGCCGAGGCATCGACCATGTTCAGCGCCATCGCCGACGGCGTGCCGTAGATCGGCCCGTCATAGAGCGCCAGCACCTCGTCGGTCTCGCCAAGATCGTAGTGAAACAGCGCCAGGTGCCACCAATTGTGCACCTGGAGGAAACTGTCCCTCGTCCACGCCTCAGGGTCGGCGCGCATCCAGGCGATGCCATCCCTTTGCCGGCTTTGCATTTCCATCACATGCGCCACGGCGTGCTGCGCCCAGCCGTCGCGCGGCTCGATTCCGACCGCCGTGCGGCCGAGCTTTTCGGCCAATGCGTACTCGCCCATCTCCTCTAGCCCGAAGGCCTGCATGCCGAGCATGGCGTGATAACCCGGCATGTCGTTCTGCCATGACGGCAAGGCGCGGGCGATGCGATCACGCAACATGCGGGCATTGCCGGTGAAGAAGTCGACCTGATGCCCGACCTGCAGCGCCACGGCGTCGAGCGGGCTCTCGATGGCGATATCCTCAAGAATCCTGGCGGCGTCATGCCAGCGTCCATTGGCGAGGTGGCCGAGCGCTGAGACATGCGCCTGCTCGCGCGTCGTCGCGGCCAGCGGCAGGGCCGCCTCGTGGCAAGCCCTGGCCACCGCCGTCGCGTCACGCTCGGTGGCGAGGCCGAACAGATAGCCCTTGAAGACATGCGCCATGACGAAACCGGGGTTCTCCGCGATGGCGCGGTCGACGGAGGCTACGGGGTCGCCGATGAAGCACTGCAACTGGCTCACCGCCTGGCTGTAGAGCGTGAACCCCGCTTCCGTCGCGCCCGAAAATGCCAGGCCGAATGTGTCCTTGATTGGCATGCAATGTCCTTTGATCTGCCTGCGACAAAGCCCCAGACCCTTCGGGCCAAAGCGATCTTAACGCATGGGCCACGGACGTGCCAATCACGCACTATACAAGGTCTATCCCAGTAGCCTTTTCAGTTCATCAACCATGACTGGCAGATTAGGCTTTGTAAAAGTGAACGAATTGTGGCTTCATTGCGGCGCGGCGGAGGGCTTGTAATCGCGATCTGAGAGGGGACGCGATGCGGCATTTTGAAATACAGCTTCCGAGCAGCCGTTCGGAGTACGTTGGCGAGGAGATTGCTTTGTTGCGGCGAAGGTCGCGGCAAATCCATCCATGGTTTATTAGCTTACTTGCAACTACAGCGCTGGCGTTGCTGCCCAATTCCGCGGCCTTGGCGGCCTGCGCGCTGGTTCCGTCGGCGGGGAATACGACCTTCACCTGCGACAGCGGCGATTCGGGCGGCAGCCTCACCGATACCAGCGGCGACAACACGCTGAATTTTCCCGCCGGCGGCACCGGCCAGATAAGCGGCAGCGTCACCTTCGGCGTGGGCGCGGACCGCATCAACATGCAGTCCGGCACCATCACCAGCACGGTCGACCAGGGCGACGGCACGGATTTCTTCACCATCGGTGGCGGCACGGTCGCCGGCAATGTCCAGCAAGGCGCCGGCATCGACGACTTCAACATGAGCGGCGGCCAGATTGGATCGCTCAACCAGGGCGACGGGCTCGACACCTTCACAATGACGGGCGGGCGCATCGTCGATTTCTTCGACGATGGCGATCATGCGGTGATGACCGGCGGCCGCATCGGCCGAGTCAACATGAAGCTCGACAAGAACTATTTTAACATGTCCGGCGGCACCATCGACCGCAACCTCGTCACCGGCTTCGATCAGGACACCATCATCCTCTCCGGCGGCACGATCGGCGGCAACATCAGTGTCAGCGGCGGCAATGACAGCGTGACAATCACCGGCGGCACCGTCGGCGGCGATGTGCTGATGAGCTTTGGCGCCGACAATTTCGTCTGGAATGGCGGCGGCATCATCTATGGTTCCGTCGACCTCGGCGGCGACAACGACACCGCCAAGCTCAGCAACCTCACCAACGCCAATCTCGGCGACACCAACGCGATCACCGGCGGCGCGGGTACCGACACGCTCACCTTCGACAACGTCAAGCTGGACGGCATTGCCAGGGTCCAGAACTGGGAAACCATCAACGCCGACAATGACACCGAACTGACGCTGGACGGCAATCTGGTGCTCGGCGACAGCGGGACCGGCACGGGTACGCTCAATGTCGACTCTGCGAGCACGCTCTATGGCGGCGGCTTCAACGCCGAGATCCGCGGCTTTACGGCAGGCCAGATGGCCGAAGTGATGAACGCCGGCCGCATCGACCTCACCAACGGCACAACCGGCGCCACTGACCGGCTGACCATATCGGGCAATTACACCGGGCTTGGCGGCCTGCTGCTCATCCAGACTGAGCTTGGCGACGACAACTCGGCTTCCGACCGGCTCGTCCTGTCGGGCGGGACCGCCTCCGGATCGACCGGCATTGCGGTGGTCAATGTCGGTGGCGCCGGCGCACAGACCACCGCCGACGGTATCATGGTCGTGCAGGCGACCAACGGCGCCACATCCAGCGCGAGCGCCTTTGCCCTGGACGCGCCGGTCGCGGCGGGTGCCTTCGAATATTATCTGTTCAAGGGCGGCGTCAGCGCCGGCAGCGACGAGAACTGGTATCTGCGCTCGACGCTGAATACGCCGGCGACGCCGGCAGCCGCTCCGCCAGCGCTGGAACCCACCCCGCAGCCGGAACCCGAACCGCCTGCGGCCGAGCCACCGCCGCCGCCACCGTTCGAGCTTCCGCCGGTGCCAGTGCCGACAGAGGGCGACATCAACAATCCGCCGGTCGATCCGACACCGCCGGTACAGGCCAGCGACCCGCAACCCGAGCCGCCACCACCACCACCACCGGCGCCACCCGCGGACCCGCCGCCACCTCCACCGGTGGTGCCGACCGCCGTGCCGGATTTGCCAACTCCGGCACCCGGTGAGCAGATTCTGCTCTACCGTATCGAGGTTCCGGTCTATTCGGCCTTACCGCCGGTGGCCGAGCACCTGGCGATGACGACGCTCGGCACCTTCCATGAACGGCGTGGCGAGCAGAGCTTGCTGTCGGACAACGAGATGTCACCGGTCTGGGGCCGCATTTTTGGCCAGGACGCCAAAATGGGCTGGTCGGGAACGGTGTCGCCCTCCTTCGACGGCACGCTGTTCGGTCTCCAGGCGGGCTTCGACCTGCTCGGACGCGAGACCGCCGCGGGCGGAATCGATCGCGCCGGCCTGTTCGTCGCCTATGGCAGCATGCGCGGCGACGTACGCGGCCAGGCGCTGGGACAGAACGACCTGTCCGTCGGCAAGCTCGACATCAACGGCACCAGCGTTGGCGGCTACTGGACCCGCATCGGCCAAAGCGGCTGGTACCTGGACGGCGTCTTGATGGCGACCTTCTTCGGCGGCAACGCGGCGTCGTCACGCGACATCGGCATCGATGTCGGCGGCACCGGCGTCACCGCTTCGCTGGAAGGCGGCTATCCCATTGCGCTGGCGCAGGGCTGGACGCTCGAACCGCAGGCGCAACTGGTCTGGCAGCATCTGTCACTCGATGACACCAATGACCGCTTCTCGTCGGTTTCCTTCGGTACCGACGACAGCGTTAGCGGCCGGCTGGGTGTGCGGCTGCAGGGCGAGACAACGATCAACGGTATGGCGCTGCAGCCCTATCTCAAGGCCAACATCTGGCATGATTTCGGCGGTACCGACACTGTCAGCTTCGACACCACCGACATTTCGACCGAGGGCCGATCGACCTCGTTCGAGTTCGGCGGCGGCGTCGTGGCCAAGGTGACGGACAAGGTCAGCATCTTCGCCACCGGCGACTACACCACCAATCTCGGCGGCGACAAGCGCCGCATTCTCGAGGGCAATCTGGGCTTCAGCGTGAAGTGGTGAACCACCATCCGAAACCGGAAACCGGTTTCGGATGGAAGACAGGCGGCTAATTGCCCGAACGCATCGCCACCGTGGCGATGCCGGCGCCGACCAGCAGCGTGCCGCCGGTGCGGTTGAAGATGCGGATCGCCTTGGGATTGCGCACGACGTTGCGGGCGCGCGCGGCGACCAGCGCATAGCCGAAGGCATTGGCAAAGGCGAGCGCCAGGAAGGTCGTCTCGAAGATCAGCATCTGCGTCCAGAAATCGGCATGCCGGTCGAGGAACTGCGGCAGGAAGGCAACGAAGAAGGTGATGCTTTTCGGGTTGAGCGCGGTGACCAGCCAGGCATGCGCCATCATCTTGGCCGAGGACACCGCATCGGTGCGCGGTTCTGCCTTCAGCGCGCCGCCGGCGCGGAACAGCTTGACGCCGAGATAGATCAGATAGCCGGCGCCAATCAGCTTCAGGACGGTGAAGACACCAGCCGACGCGGCAAGCAGCGCGCCGATGCCGAGCATCGACAAGGTCATGGCGGTGAAGTCGCCGAGCGCCACGCCAACCGCCATCGGCAAGGCTGTGCGCCAGCCCTGGCCGAGCGCATAGGACACGACCAGCAGGATGGTCGGACCCGGAATGATGAGGAGGATGGTCGAAGCGGCGGCGAAAGCGGCCCAGTTTTCGAAGGACATGTCTGTTCTCCCTTGGGTTAAGGAAAAGGATAAATCCTGAACCCCGGGAGAATGTAAAGAGGCCTGATTTTTTGTTTTACGCAATTGCGGGCGGAAGACCGCCACACGCCTTTCCTGGAATTGCCGCGCTATCAATTGCGCCAAAGGCAGGTTGGCGTCAGTTCGCGCCGCTCAGCGTGCTCACTATATCGGCGAGGCTCACATCGGCACCGAGAACCAATGCGGCCGCGACAATGGCAGCGCCGAAAAGCTTGATGTCGGCTTTTAACGTCTTGCACATGGAGGCCCCTCGCTGATCGCCTGATGGGTAGGAGAGGCCGGTGCCGGGATTATGACCCGACCTAGGTATTTTTTGTGCAGGAACGCTCGTGGCGGTGAGCCAGCACGGCCTGATGCCGCCAGGAACCGCGCAAATGCAGGCAGCGCAAGGCATTCACGCTTTATCAACCATGAATGATGAAAATGCCCACCATCCGGCCGGACCGTGCTTCCCGCCGACAGCGTAGGGTTTGGGTATATGCGTGAGTTGCCGCAAGGTCTGACGCCGCCACGAAACGGCGACGCGATCGAAACCGATCATCATCTTTCCCGCCGCGCCATCCTGTCCGGGGCAGGCGCGCTGGCACTGCTCAGCGCCGCCGGCTGTTCGACCTCGGGCGACGGCGGTATGCCGATGCTCCAGCTCGACAATACGGTCACCGGTTCGGTGCCGCCGATGCGGCCCGCGATCAGCGTCGACAAGAACATCACCAGCGCCGATGTCATGTATGCCGCGTTGACCGACAACGGCTTCAACGTGCCGGAAGTGCCCTATCTCAAGGTCAAGCCGGAATTCCGCCGCCAGATCGTTGTCGACACCACCGGCGAGGCGCCCGGCACCATCGTCGTGCATCTCAAGGAGCGCATGCTCTATCTCGTCCAGCCGGGCGGCGACGCCATCCGCTACGGCGTCGGCATCGGCAAGGACGGCTTCCGCTGGTCCGGCCGCGCCAACATCCAGTATGGCAGGGAATGGCCGGTCTGGACGCCGCCGCCGGAGATGATCCAGCGCAAGCCCGAACTGGTGAAGTGGCAAGGCGGCCAGCCCGGCGGCCTCACCAACCCGCTCGGGGCGCGTGCGCTCTACATCTACCAGGATGGCAAGGACACCGGCTACCGCATCCACGGCTCGCCCGAATGGTGGAGCATCGGCCAGGCGATGTCGTCGGGCTGCGTGCGCCTGATCAACCAGGACATCATCGATCTCTACAGCCGCGTTTCGAAGAAAAACCCGGTCGTCGTCATGTGATCGTTTATCCTCCCGTTTCTCCCGTTGCGCGATGCGGCAAGACAGGCCAAGGTGCCTTGAAAACCATCGCCTCGGGAGACGTCAGGAATGGCCGGAACTTTTGTCATCGCGCAGGGCGGCGGCCCGACCGCCGTCATCAACCAGACCGTGGTCGGTGCCACACTGGAGATCCGCAAGCGGCATCCCGGCGCCAAGGTGCTGGGTTCCATCCATGGCGTGCGCGGCATCCGTGACGGCAATTATGTCGACCTTTCCGCCATTCCGGAGGATCGGCTGCGGCTGATTGCCGGGACGCCGAGTGCAGCGCTCGGCTCGACGCGCGACAAGCCGGATGCGGCCTATTGCGATGTGATCCTCAACGGCTTGAAGAAGGCCGGTGCCGATGCCTTCATCTATATTGGCGGCAACGACACGTCGGGCACGCAGCAGATCCTGACCGATGCCGCCGGCGGCTCCATCGCTTTTGTCCATGCGCCGAAGACGATCGACAATGATCTGGAGGAGAACGACCACACGCCCGGCTTCATTTCGGCGGCCGAATTCGTCGCCGGCGCTTTCCTGTCCGTCGATCTCGATTTTCGTGCCCTGCCAGGCATTTATGTCGGCATCGTCATGGGCCGGCATGCCGGCTTCCTGACCGCCGCGGCCGCGGCCTGGCAACTCGACCCCGACAGCGGCCCGCACCTCGTCTACGTGCCGGAGCGGCCATTCTCGGCGGCCGGCTTCATCGACGACGTCCGCGCCACGCTCGACCGCCACAAACGCTGCATCGTTGCCGTGTCGGAAGGGGTGAGCACCGCCGACGGCAAGGCGCTGGTCGAAAGCCTGGTGCCGCCGGACAAACTCGAACGCGACGCGCATGGTAACGTCAAGCTGTCGGGCAGCGACCTGCCGGCCGCACTTGAGCGCGCATTGGCCGAGGGCCTGCCGGGCAAGCGGGCGCGCGTCGACGCGCTTGGCTACATGCCGCGCGGCTATATCGGCGCCATCAGTGCGGTCGACGCACAGGAGGCCTTCGATGCCGGCGCCTTCGCCGTCTCCGTCGCCGAACAGGGTGGCGGCTCGGTGGCGCTGCAATATGATGGCTCAAAGACGGTGCTGAAAAAGGTGCCGCTGAAGAATGTCGCCGGCAAGACCCGCCACATGCCGGACGATTTCATGAAACCCGACGTCAGCCAGCTGTCCGAGTCCGGCATGGCCTATCTCAAGCGGCTGGTGCCGGAGAAATACAAGGTCGGGAAGCCGTTCGTCTAATGGAGTGGTTCAGCAGAAGCATTGTTGACGACAAGACGACGATGCTGACCGAACCGTTCGTGCATGACTATGTGCGCGCCAACATCTGGCATCTACGCGGCCGCGACGCTGACCTGTTGGTCGATACCGGCATGGGCATCTGTCCGCTGGCGCCGGAGATCGAGACACCGCAGGGCAAGCCGCTGCTGGTCGTCGCCACCCATATCCATCTCGACCATGTCGGCTCGCTGCACGAATTTTCCTGGCGGGCCGGGCCGCGGATGAGCGCCGCGCAATTCGACAGCATGGATGAGGCGGCGACCTACGCCTACATGTTCCACGATCTCGAAGGCGCCGTGTCGAAACTGCCGGCGCCGGGCTGGAAGTCGGCGGATTACAAGATCCCGCCTGCACCGCTGACACGGACCCTCGATGAGGGCGACGTGATCGATCTCGGCGACCGGCAATTCCGCGTCCTGCATCTGCCCGGGCATTCGCCGGATTCGATCGCGCTGTTCGACGAGGCCGACGGCCTGTTTTTCAGCGGCGATGCCATCTACGACGACACACTGATCGACTCGCTGCCGGATTCCGACCGGGCCGCCTATATCAGCACCATGCAGCGCCTGCTCGACCTGCCGATCCGCGTCGGCCATGGCGGCCACGGACCAAGCTTCGACGGCAAACGTATGCGTGAGATTGCAACGGCTTACATCAGGCAAACCGGCGATATCTGAACTTCGCGAAGACCGTGCGCTGGCGGGGATGATCGCAAGACAGTTGGATGCTCACCCGCTCACAAAGAATTAAATCTTTGTAATATAACCGAAAAAACCTAATTTGCCCGCATCCGCGTCCTAGATTCCGGTTTCATCGACCCGAACGGCCGCCGCATGAAGCGAGACAGGCAGCCGCGACGGCCGGTACGCCGAATGGGCCGCTCCCCTCCCCAGACAGGCCACGGCGCCGAACCCAATGTCTCGCACGGAAAACGACCATGTCATCTCCCAACATCCTTCGCAGACATCGCGTCGCCGCATTGCTGGGCGCCGCCCTCATCATCTCCCCCTTCGTCGTCTCATTCGCTCAAAGTGCCGGCAATACAGGCGTGAGCAACGTTGTCGCGACGACCCAGACCCCTGTCGCCGGCATCACCGCCCCCAACGGCTCCTTTGCGCCGATCGTAGCGGCCGACAAGCCTGCGGTGGTGACGATTACCACCGTCATGAAAGCACAGCCGGCAAGCGCCGATGACGGGATGCCTCTCGGCAACTCGCCGTTCGACCAATATTTCCGCCAGTTCTTCGGTGACCAGGGCATGCCCGCTCCGCAGACACCACCGCAACAGACGCAACGCGCCGAGGCACTCGGTTCCGGCTTCATTGTCGACGCCGACGGCACGATCGTCACCAACAACCACGTTGTCGACGGCGCTTCCTCGATCAAGGTGACGCTCGATGACGGCACCGAACTTCCCGCCAAACTCGTCGGCCGTGACGCCAAGAACGACCTTGCCGTGCTCAAGATCAAAGCCGACAAGCCCTTGCCGACGGTCAAATGGGGCGACTCCGACAAGTTGATGACCGGCGACCAGGTGCTGGCGATCGGCAATCCGTTCGGCATCGGCACCACCGTTACAGCGGGCATCGTTTCGGCACGCGGTCGCGATCTGCACAGCGGACCGTTCGACGATTTCATCCAGATCGACGCGCCGATCAACCACGGCAATTCCGGCGGCCCGCTGGTCGACGTGAATGGCAATGTCGTCGGCATCAACGCGGCGATCTATTCGCCCAATGGCGGCAGTGTCGGTGTCGGCTTCGCCATCCCGTCCGACCAGGCCCAGAAGGTCGTCGCCAAGCTGATGAAGGATGGCTCCATCCAATACGGCTATCTCGGCGTCGAGATCCAACCGGTGACGCCGGATGTGGCCAGCGCCATTGGACTCGATCATCCCGGCGGCGCGCTGGTTTCGAAGGTCAATGACAGCTCGCCCGCGGCGAGCGCCGGCGTCGAGACCGGTGACGTCATCACTGGCTTCGCCGGACAGGACGTGAAGGACCCCAAGGACCTGTCGCGGGCTGTCGCCGATGTGGCGCCCGGCGCCAAGGAGCCGCTTGACGTCTGGCGCAAGGGCAAGGCCATGCAGATTTCCGTCGATGTCGGGCAAAACAGCGACGATGTGAAGACCGCATCGACGGATGACTCCAGCGCGCCGAGCACCGAACAGGGCTCGCGCGCACCGGCGATCGGCCTCGGCCTGATGGACATTACATCAGACATTCGCCAGCAGATGAACCTTGCCGACGACGAGCATGGCGCGGTGGTTGCGCGCGTCAATCCCGACAAGGCTGCGGCGGCTGCCGGCATTCAGCCGGGCGATATCATCACTGCGGTCAACCAGGTTCCGGTGAAGAGCGCCAAGCAGGTCACCCAAGCGATCGCCCAGGCCAGCAAGTCGGGCCGCAAATCGGTGCTGCTGCTGGTCGAACGCGACGGCGGCCAGATCTATGTCGCTGTGCCATTCGCCAACGGCTGAGACGCCGCGCGGACATGAAATGCGGATGCGGCCGGTCTGTTGCCAGGGGGTGGCGGATTGGCCGCGCCGGAGCGCCTTAGTCGCTAGCGGCAATATCGGCGCGGATGAGCACCGTCACCGAAGCATCCTGATGCAAAATGCGGTAGTTGCGCAGCACCTCGGCAATCCCAGGCGCATCGTGCAGGGGCGGCATAGGGTGCTGGTTCTCTATGTTCAGCAACACCGGCGCACGCGGTCCGCTTGTGCCGTCATCGACGATGATGTCAGGTCGTTTCGCGGCAAGTTCGCCTGCGATAGACGCCGTGTATCTTTCCCTGAGGGCGGCCAGATCCTGGCGTCTCGCGGGATCCTGTTCCAGCCCCATCAATATGCCCGCGTCATTGACCATCCAGCCCGATTGCTGACGTGCCACGAAGCGGGCGCCGGTCATGCGGGCGAGCGGGTTGCTGAACTGCAATTGCGACGCGATCGACATCATCGTCGGATGATCGACGGCGCGCACGATCGCCGCTGTCGAGGCATCCAGATCTCGGCGCGACTGGGCGAAGGCCATGCCTTGCTGCAACGCCGTCAAAAGCACGATCGAAAACACGCCGAGCGCGGCACCAGCCTTGACCGGCAGCGGCTGGCTTCGCAACGGCTTCAGCCTGACATATTGCAGCATCAATGCCAGGACGCCGAGCGTCAGGAAGGGCAGTGCCTGATAGGTCCAGCCCTTGCCCATGATGACGAAAGCCGGAACATAGGCGGCCCCGGCCAGCAGCATTGTCCTGGCGTCGCGATCGAGCCGGCCGGGAGAGGCCATCGCCAGCGTGGCGACCGCCATGGCCACGAACATCGTGACCTGCCACAGCATCAGCACGTCAATCACAGGCATGCGCATCGGCAGATAGACCTGACGCAGCAAGGGCATGACGTCGGTGAAGAAAGGCTGCATGAAGACGGCTAGCGCAATCAAATAGGCGACGGTGAGCGTGGCGCCGATCACATTCTCTGTCGTCAACAGCGGATGCAGCGAGCGCCGCTGCAGCGCAATGACCAGGGCCGGCACCGCCAGGGCGAGCACGCTGTAGGGCGGTTTGATCATGACGAAGATACCGGCGCCGACGCCGGCGATGATCCGCTCGGCCACGCTGCCGGCCTTGAAATCGACAGTCCTGTCGCGTGCGGAAAACAGGGCCAGCCACGGCAGCAGGACGATGACGGCTATCTGTTCGCGCTGGCCGAAATCGATCGGAAACAGGAAAAGCACGAAGAATACCGCGGCCGGCAGCATCCAGAGATGCCGTTTCGGCGTTTCGTCCGCCCGCGCGGCAATGCGGGCTGAAAACCAGACCGACGCAATCGCCAGCGTGGTCACGCCGATGCTCACCCAGAATTCCGCCGAAAGCCCGGTCAGCCGCTCGAGCAGCACGAAGGGCAAATAGAGCCAGGCGGAAAAGGCCGGATTGACCTCGATGATGTCGACCGAGAGGCGTTCACCGTCGAGCACGCGTTCGCCGATGGTCAGCAGCCAGGACACGTCGACATTGCCGGGCATGACAAGCAACGAGACAATGATCGCATAGGCGGCAATCAGCAGCGTCGCGGCCACAGGCCAGCCGAGCCGAAGGGCAGTCGCGGCCGTGACGGAACGCAACCCCGCCGGTTCGTCGGAAGCAACGAATGGCGCGTCCATGCCAGCTATCCTCACCACCAAAGCAGCAGTCGAGCAGGATATCTAGCAAACAGGCAGTTAAGGGCGTTCTAACTGGCGGTTGAACGCTGCCTGACCCTCAGAGCTTGCGCAGTGCTACTTCCTCGATCAGGTGGTCGGCGCCCTTGCGCAGGATCAAGTCGGCGCGGGCGCGCGTCGGCAGGATGTTCTCACGCAAATTCTTCAGGTTGATGTTGGTCCACAGGCCTTCGGCGATGGCGCGCGCCGAATCCTCCGACAGCTGCGAATAGCGGTGGAAGAAGGAGTCCGGATTGCGGAAGGCGGTCTCGCGCAGCCGCATGAAGCGCGAGATATACCACTCGTGGATCAGCTTCTCGTCGGCATCGATGTAAATGGCAAAGTCGAAGAAGTCGGACAGGAAAGGCACGATCTTGCCGTCCTGCGGCAGCTTGCCCGGCTGCAGGACATTGATGCCTTCGAAGATCAGGATATCGGGCCGGTCGATGGTGACGAATTCACCGGGAATGACGTCATAGGTGAGATGTGAGTAGACCGGCGCGCGGACATCGGGCAGCGCCGACTTGATGCCTGACAAGAAACGCAGCAGCGCGCCGACATCGTAGCTGTCGGGAAAGCCCTTGCGTTCCATCAGGTTTTCGCGGCGCAGCACCTCGTTGGGCAGCAGGAAACCGTCGGTGGTGATGAGATCGACCTTGGGGCTCGACGGCCAGCGCGCCAGCAGCTCCTTCAGCACGCGCGCCGTGGTCGACTTGCCGACGGCAACGGAGCCGGCGATGCCGATGATGAACGGCGTCTTGACGATATCGACGGCGTTGAAGAAGGCCTGACGCTGCCGGAACAGAAGCTGGCTCGCCTCGACATGGGCGGACAGAAGGCGCGACAGCGACAGATAGATGCGCTTGACCTCTTCGAGGTCAACCGGGTCGTTGAGCGACCGCAGGCGGCGGAATTCGTCATCGCTCAGCGTCAGCGGCGTGTCGGCACGGAATCGTGACCATTGCTCGGCCGAAAAGAAACGAAAGGGGGAATATTTCTCGGTTGGCGCGAGCTGATCCATCGAGATACCTGCCCTCCCTCGCGGTCAGCCCTTGGGCCGTGACGCCTTCTCGGCGATGCCCGAACGCCCGGTGCGGCTTTCGAGCTCCTTGAGCACGTCGCTCAACGGCACACCCGAAAGGCCGAGAACGACGAGCCAATGATATATAAGATCGGCACTTTCGGAAACGAGGCCCTGTGTGTCGCCTTTGACGGCGGCAATCACGGTCTCGACCGCCTCCTCGCCAAGCTTCTGCGCCGCCTTGTCGATGCCGCGCGCAAACAGCTTGGCTGTCCATGAGTCCGGATCGCCGGAGTTGGCGCGGTCTCTGATGATTGTCTCCAGATCGGAGAACGAAAATTCAGCCATGGCGCCTGAGAGCCTTTTTCTTAGCCGGACAGCCTCTAGGGCCGATCACCTGAGGAGTCCAGCCGCATCGGCAGGCCGGCCTCAGCCATATGCGCCTTGGCCTGCGCGATGGTGTAGGTGCCGAAATGGAAGATCGAGGCGGCCAGCACGGCGCCGGCATGGCCGTCGCGAATGCCTTCGACCAGGTGATCCAGTGTGCCGACGCCGCCCGAAGCGATGACCGGGGCGCGCACCGCATCAGCGATCGCGCGCGTCAGCGCGATGTCGTAGCCGGCCTTGGTGCCGTCGCGGTCCATCGAGGTCAAAAGTATCTCGCCGGCGCCGCGATCGACCATTTGACGCGCGAATTCGACCGCATCGATGCCGGTCTTCTCGCGCCCACCATGGGTGAAGATCTCCCATCGGTCGGCCTCGCCGGCACCGGAGACTTTCTTGGCGTCGATGGCGACGACGATGCACTGGTTGCCGAACTTGTCGGCGGCTTCGGCGACGAAATCCGGATTTTTCACCGCCGCCGTGTTGATCGACACCTTGTCGGCGCCGGCCAAAAGCAGCTTCCTGATGTCGGCGACCTGGCGCACGCCGCCGCCGACGGTCAGCGGCATGAAACATTGTTCGGCGGTGCGGGCAATGACATCGAAGATGGTTTCACGGTTGTCGGACGAGGCCGTGATGTCGAGGAAGCAGAGCTCGTCGGCACCGGCGGCGTCATAGGCCTTGGCCGCCTCGACCGGGTCGCCGGCATCGATGAGATCGACGAAATTGACGCCCTTGACGACACGGCCGTCCTTGACGTCGAGACAGGGGATGACGCGGGCTTTCAGCATTAGCGGCCCTCTATCGTGGCGATGAGATCGTTGAGCAACTGGCCGACCACCGGCGGCACGTTGGCCTGGGCATCGAAAGCTGGATCGTAAGCGGAAACGGTGATGCCGACGACCGGCACCGCAAGCGCCATGGCACAGGCCGCGTCGCGCAACTGTTCGGGGCTCGGCCCGCCTGACGTGACATAGCGGTTGGCCTGCAGCGCCTTGGGGTCGTGCACGTCGAGATCGAGATGCATGTGCACGCTTTTGGCGCCTACGGCTTTCAGCTTTTCGGTTGCTGGTCCCACACCCGGACATTCCGTGCGGATGATCGGCAAGGTCTTGAGAAGCTGTTCCTCCGCCGGATCGAGATCGCGGGCATTGATGAGCACGCAGCGCGACGGATCGATCGGCTTGAAGCCGGGAATAGCTCCTGCCATCGGGCGCCAGCACTGGCCGAGCACGGTCGCCAGCGCCATGCCGTCGAGAAAGCCATATACCGATGTCTCGGGCGTATTAAGGTCGCCATGCTGGTCGGCCCAGATGATCGCGTCGGCCCCCTCGCCGGCGACCGCGCCGGCTGACGTCAGGCAGTTTCCGGCCAACACGATGGGAAAGCGCCCTCTGTCGATGGCAATGCGGACCTCGCCCGAGACGGCGTTGCAGACGGCAAAGCCGGTGGCGATCTCGCGCTCCTGGTCGGGGCCGACCCTGCCGATATCCTCGACGGCGACATCGTGGCCGGCCATGGTCAGGGCGTCGACGAGACCGCCTGCGATCAGCGCGTCCGGGCCCTGGCCCATGCCGCCATGATAGTGGCCGCTGTCATAGGAGGCCAGGATGATAGTGAGCTTCACGAACGCGACTCCATTGCCGGTTTGCCCTGCAGGATCGCCAGCGCCTCAGTCGGATCGATGCGGCCGTCATAGAGCGCGCGGCCCGAGATGGCGCCTTCGAGCTTTTGTGCGTCGGGCATGGTCATGCGCACGATGTCGGCGATCGAGGCGAGGCCGCCCGAAGCGATGACCGGGATCGATACCGCGTCGGCGAGGTCGATGGTGGCGTCCCAGTTGATACCGGTCAGCACGCCGTCGCGGTCGATGTCGGTGTAGATGATGGCGGCGACGCCCGCGCCCTCGAACTTTTTCGCCAGTTCGATGACGCCAAGGGTGGACGCCTCGGCCCAGCCCTCGACGGCGACCTTGCCGCCCTTGGCGTCGATGCCGACGGCCACCTTGCCCGGAAAGGCCTTGCAGGCCTGCTTGACCAGGTCGGGATCGCGAACCGCCACCGTGCCGAGGATGACGCGGGCGAGGCCGCGGTCGAGCCAGTCCTCGATCTGTTCCAGCGTGCGGATGCCGCCGCCGAGCTGCACCGGGTTCTTCGTCGCCTTGAGGATGGCGCCGACCGCCGCGCTGTTGACGCTCTGGCCCTTGAAGGCGCCGTTGAGATCGACGACGTGCAGCCATTCGAAACCCTGGTCCTCGAAGGCTTTTGCCTGTGCGGCAGGGTCATCGTTGTAGATGGTCGCGGTCGCCATGTCGCCGTGCTTCAGGCGCACGCATTTACCGTCCTTGAGATCGATAGCAGGAAACAGGATCACGATTCAGGCGCCTTCAACGATGACGAAATGGCCCGTCGAGGCCGCAAGCCGGAACTTCGAGGCATGCTGATATTCAGGCGAATGATAGCATTCGACCGCCTTGTCGTAGGATTCGAACTCGACCAGGACGTGCCGGTTGCCGGTCGGCCCTTCCGGATTCTCATGGCGACCGGCGCGCACCGCGAATGTCGCGCCGTACTTGGTGAAGGCGGCGGCATTGGCCTCGATGTACTGCTTGTACAATTCGGGGTCGCGGACATCGATCATCGCCATCCAGTAGCCCTTCTTGCTCATGAGCCATCCCCTTGTTTGAGCATGATCTTTTCCGAAAACCGGTGGCCACTTTTCGGGATCATGCTCTAGGGCCTCCACTTCAGGAAATTGGTGATCAGGGCAAGACCCAGGGCCTGACTCTTTTCGGGATGGAACTGGGTGCCGACGAGATTGTCGCGGGCGACGGTGGCCGTCACCGGGCCGCCATAGTCGGCGACAGCCAGAACCTCGTCCGGCTTCCTCGCGTCGAGATGGTAGGAATGGACGAAGTAGGCGTGCAGCCCCGCCGCGCCAGTTGGAATCCCGGCAAACAGCGGATGCTCGCGCCTAAGCTCGATCGTGTTCCAGCCGATCTGCGGGATTTTCAGCGCCGGATCGGCCGGCGTGATCTCCTTGACGTCGCCTGATATCCAGCCAAAGCCGTTGGTGACGGTCTTTTCTAGGCCGCGCTCGGACATCAGCTGCATGCCAACGCAGATGCCGAGGAACGGCCGGCCCTTGGCAATGGCCACGTCCTCGACCGCTTCCCACATGCCGTCGACGGCACGCAGGCCGGCCGCGCAGTCTGCATAGGCGCCGACGCCGGGCAGGACGATGCGGTCGGCCGTGCGCACCCGGTCGGCATCGGCCGTCAGGTCGATCTCAGCCGATATGCCGGCTTCGCGCGCGGCGCGCTCGAAGGCCTTGGTAGCCGAGCGCAGATTGCCCGAGCCGTAATCGATGATTGCTACCCGCATGTCAGGGCCGTCCCGGGATGTGGGTCAGGCCCAGCGCCATGCCGGGCTGCGCCGGGCGGGCCAGGGCTGCATCGGGGACGATGCGCGGCGCCGGTGCGGCTTCCTTCGCCTGCCCCTCGACCTCGTGGGCATAGCGTATGTCGGCGTCGTCAAGCGTGCCTGCCTGAACCACGCCCCATTCGTGCCAGCCACGCCGGCGAAGGGCCGCGATGCGCAAGCCCTGCCCTTCCACGCCGACATAGAGCGAGACGAGCAGCGACAGCAGCGAACTGGCCAGCCCCAGACCGGCCGTTTCGCCAAGCATCGAAAGCGCGGCCATGACGACGAAGGCGATCCCGGCTTCGATCCACAACCGGTGCCAGGCGAACCATAGCGGCGGCACCAGCAGGCCGAGCCAGGTGAAGCCATCGCGGACAAAGGCCGTTGTGTCGACCTTCTCGCTGCGGCCGGGCGGTTCCATCACGACATAGGCGGCCATGGCGCTATCCCTTCAACGATCCCTTGGTGGAGGGAACCGCGTCCGGCTGGCGCGGGTCGTGCTCGAGTGCCGCGCGCAGCGCGCGCGCCACCGCCTTGAAGCAGGTCTCGGCGATATGGTGGTTGTTGGCGCCATAATGGTTGGTGACATGCAGCGTGATGCCGGCGTTCTGCGCCAGCGCCTGGAAGAATTCCCGTACCAGTTCGGTGTCGAAGGTGCCGATCTTGGGCGACGAGAAGGACACGTTCCAGACCAGGAACGGCCGGCCGGACACGTCGATCGCGGCGCGCGTCAGCGTGTCGTCCATGGCAAGGTCGATCGAGGCATAGCGCATGATGCCGCGCCGCTCACCCAGCGCCTTGGTCAGCGCCTGGCCGAGCGCAATGCCGGTATCCTCGACCGTGTGGTGGTCGTCTATGTGCAGGTCGCCCTTGGCCCTGACCGTCATGTCGATCAGGGAATGGCGCGACAGCTGGTCCAGCATGTGGTCGAAGAAGCCGACGCCCGTGGCGATATCGGATTTGCCCGAGCCGTCGACATGGACCGACACCGAGATGTCGGTTTCCTTGGTCTTGCGGCTGGCTTCGGCGGAACGGGGCGCCATGACCTTGTCCTTGTCTCAGGGGTTCAAAGCTCGAGAGACGAGCTTCGAGCATTCACCGGCTTGAAAACGAAAGCCTTCTAGCAGCATGATCCGGCGATTGCCAGTTGCCATCCCGGCCGCTATCGAGCGGTTTGCAATCATTGGTCCCATGCATACATATGGCCGATCGAAGTTACTCGTACCGCGCCAATCGCCTCTTTGGGATCGCGCGAATCGGAGCCAGGAATGTCAAATGAACTGACCATGCACGCCACGACCATCGTGACGGTGCGCAAGGGCAACAAGGTGGTGATCGCCGGCGACGGCCAGGTCAGCCTCGGCCAGACCATCATGAAGGGCAATGCCCGCAAGGTCCGCCGCATCGGCAAGGGCGGCAATGTGATCGCCGGTTTCGCCGGCGCCACCGCGGATGCCTTCACACTGCTGGAACGGCTGGAAGCCAAGCTCGAACAATATCCCGACCAGCTGACGCGCGCCTGCGTCGAGCTCGCCAAGGACTGGCGCACCGACCGTTATCTGCGCCGGCTGGAGGCGATGATGCTGGTCGCCGACAAGTCGATCTCGCTGGCACTGACCGGCACCGGCGACGTGCTCGAACCCGAATATGGCGTCATGGCCATCGGCTCGGGCGGCAATTACGCGCTGGCCGCGGCACGTGCGCTGATGGACACCGACAAGGATGCCGAGGAGATCGCCCGCAAGGCGATGCAGATCGCGTCCGATATCTGCGTCTACACCAACAACAATTTCGTCATCGAAACGCTCGATGCCGCCTGAGAAGGTGGTGCTCTATGATTTTCGGCCGGTCACTGAAAAAGACCTGCCGATGATCGCCGGCTGGCTCACCGAGCCGCATGTCGCCGAATGGTGGGACGATCCGGAGACGGAAATCGCCGAGATTCGCGATCATATCGACTCGATTTCGGTCGAGCCGCTGATCGTCGAACTCGACGGCAAGCCGATCGCCTATCTGCAGAGCTACGACCCGCATCTGGAAGACGACCATCCCTATGCCGACCAGCCATTCGGCACGCTCGGCATTGACCTATCGATCGGCCGGCCGGAGCTGGTCGGTATCGGCCATGGCTCGGCAATCGTGCGGCAGTTCGTCGAGGATCTGTTCGAGGAAGGCGTGCCGCGCGTCATCATTGACCCCGATCCGGCCAATCTCAGGGCCATCCGGGCCTATGAAAAGGCCGGATTCCGGGCCATAGACCGCAGGCAATCGGTCTATGGCGACGTCGTGCTGATGGCGATCGATGCCGACGATGAGCAAATGGCAAATGGGGGAATAACCAGATGAGCAAACCAGGCGCGGACGATGGCTATTCGGCCTATGAAGACAGCTGGCGCATGGGTCTTCTGCTCGTCCTTGGCCTGCTCATCTTCCAGGCCGGGGCTCTCTATGGCATGGGCCGGACGCCGATCTGCACCTGCGGCTACGTCAAACTCTGGCATGGCGTGGTGAACAGTTCGGAGAATTCCCAGCACATTGCCGACTGGTACACCTTCTCGCACATCATCCACGGCTTCCTGTTCTACGCGCTGGCGCGGTTCCTGTTCCCGCGTTCGCCGATCGGCTTACGGCTGGCCTTCGCCGTGCTCATCGAGGGTGGCTGGGAGCTGCTGGAGAACAGCCCGTTCATCATCGAGCGCTACCGCGCGGGCACCATTTCGCTCGACTATTATGGCGACAGCATCATCAATTCGGTGTCCGACACACTGGCCATGGTGCTGGGATTTGTGATGGCGCGAAGGCTACCTATATGGGTGATCGTCAGCCTCGCCATCCTTTTCGAACTGGGTACCGGCTACCTCATCCGGGACAATCTGACACTCAACGTGATCATGCTGCTGCATCCGTTCGAGGCCATCAAGCAGTGGCAAAGTGGAATTTAGATTATGACGACATTTTCTCCCCGCGAAATCGTTTCGGAACTAGACCGCTTTATCATCGGTCAGAAGGATGCCAAGCGCGCCGTGGCCATCGCCTTGCGCAACCGCTGGCGCCGCCAGCAGCTGGAAGGCCAGATGCGCGAAGAGGTGATGCCGAAAAACATCCTGATGATCGGGCCGACGGGCGTCGGCAAGACCGAGATCTCGCGCCGCCTGGCGCGTCTGGCCGGTGCGCCTTTCGTCAAGGTCGAGGCGACCAAGTTCACCGAAGTCGGCTATGTCGGCCGTGACGTCGAGCAGATCATCCGCGACCTGGTCGAGATCGCCATCGGCCTGGTGCGCGAAAAGATGCGCGAGGACGTCAAGGCGCGTGCCCACATCAACGCCGAGGAACGCGTGCTTGAAGCGCTGGTCGGCAAGACGGCGAGCCCGGCGACGCGCGATAGTTTCCGCAAGAAGCTGCGCGACGGCGAACTCGACGACAAGGAGATCGAGATCGAAGTGGCCGACACCGGCAATGGCGGCATGCCCGGCTTCGAGATTCCCGGCATGCCGGGCGCCAATATCGGTGTGCTGAATATCAACGACATGCTGTCGAAGGCGATGGGCGGCAAGAAGACCAAATCGCGCAAGACGACCGTCAAGGAGTCCTACGCGCTGCTGGTCAACGATGAGTCCGACAAGCTGCTCGACCAGGACGAAGTGGTGCGCCGGGCGCTCGATGCGACGGAGAATGACGGCATCGTCTTCCTCGACGAGATCGACAAGATCGCGTCGCGTGAAGGCGGCATGGGTGCCGGCGTTTCTCGTGAAGGTGTTCAGCGCGACCTGCTGCCGCTGATCGAAGGCACGACGGTGGCAACCAAATACGGACCATTGAAGACGGACCACATCCTGTTCATCGCGTCCGGCGCCTTCCATGTCTCGAAGCCGTCCGACCTGTTGCCGGAATTGCAGGGCCGTCTGCCCATCCGCGTCGAGTTGCGTGCCCTGGAGAAGGACGATTTCGTTCGCATCCTGACCGAGACGGAAGCCAGCCTGATCAAGCAGTATATCGCGCTGATGAAGACCGAGGGTGTCGACCTGACCTTCACCGACGACGCCATCGATCTCGCTCGCCGGCATCGCCGTCGATCTCAATGCCAGCGTCGAGAATATCGGCGCCAGGCGGCTGCAGACGGTGATGGAGCGGGTGCTGGACGAGATTTCGTATGACGCACCCGACCGCAACGGCACGGGCGTCACCATTGACGCCGCCTATGTGGAAAAGCATGTCGGCGACCTGTCGCGAAACACAGATTTGTCGCGATTTATCCTTTAAAGAACGGCGCCGGCTGGTCCGGCGCCGGTTCTGGCAACGCCTTCCGGCAAAACAATCATGTGTGGCCAGATGGTACCATCTGGCCACCTTTCGTCTTGCCGGGCAAGGGGCGCTCTCGACTCAACCCTGAGCACTACCCTAGTTTGCCCGCAAGATTTGCAGGCGGCGGCGCATGAAAAAACTCATTCTGGTCATTCTCGGCTTGACGCTGGCGGCGACGCTGATCGCTGCCGATGCGGCGACATTGGTGCCGCCGGGAAACCGCAATGCCGAGCAACCCGACATTCCCGGCGCCTCGAGCCGGCGCACGCAGGCGACCAACACCACCTTCCAGGCGAAGTACCGCAAGGTCTATGCATTGCTGCAGAACGACGCGGATCTGCGGGGCAAGATCAAGAAAGCCGCATCCGCTTATGGCATCGATCCTATGCACATCGTCGGTGCCATTGTCGGTGAACACACCTACAATGTCGACGCCTATGACCGGCTGCAGACCTACTACGTCAAGGCGATCTCCTACCTCTCCAGCAGGCTGTCCTTCGCCTATGATGGCGAGGACATCACCGATTTCGTGCAGCGCCCGGAATTCAAGAAATGCGCTGCAATGTCCGACAGTTACGATCTGTGGGAATGCCGCGAACAGGTGTGGAACCATTCGTTCCGCGGCAAGTCCGTCGGCGGGACAAGCTTTCCCGACGACCGTTTCGGTGCCACCTTCTTCCAGCCTTACTATGCCGGCCAGACTTTTGGGCTTGGCCAGTTGAACCCGCTCACCGCCCTGCAGATGAGCGATCTCGTGCACAAGGTGTCGGGCCTACCGAAGCTCGATGTCGGCGACCCCAATTCGGTCTACAAGACCATCATGGATCCGGACCTGACCTTGCCCTATGTCGCCGCGACGATCAGGAAATCGATCGATGCTTACAAGAGCATTGCCGGCTTCGACATTTCCGGCAATCCGGGGGTGACCGCCACGCTCTACAATGTCGGCAATCCGGAGCAGCGCGCCTATGCGCTGAAGGCGGAGAACGACAAGCGCCGCGCCGCTGGCGAGCCGGAAAAACTGCCGGAGGAGAATTATTACGGCTGGCTGGTCAACGACAAGCTGCCGGAGCTGAAGACGCTGTTTTAGGGCTGGGACCCTCCCCCTTGTGGGGAGGTCGGACCGAAGGTCCGGGTGGGGGTCTGCGCCGCATCCCCGCCCCGCTGCTTCGCAGCGACCCTCCCCACAAGGGGGAGGGTAAGCTCAGGCCGCCAGCAACGACTTCAGCTTCACAGCCTGCGAGCCCAGCGCCTCCGCCGACGGCTTCGCCCGCTTGGCGATCAGCATTTCGGCCAGCCGGATGTCGCGGGCGACCGCATTGCCGGGGCCGATGCCGCTGGCCGCCACCAGCCTGCCGTCCTCATCCAGATGGAAAAGGATGAAGGCGCCGTCGTCGAGGTCGCGGCGCACCGTGCTTTTGCCTTCGTCCGAAAGCCCCGCGATCTGCAGCGACAGGCCATACTGATCCGACCAGAACCACGGCACCGCCGCATGCGCTTCGCCGGCTCCGAGCATATTTTTCGCCGCAAGCACGCCCTGTTCCTGCGCATTGCGCCAGGCTTCGAGACGTACACGACGGCCGCCATAGACGGCGAGCGGGAACGAACAGCAGTCGCCGGCGGCAAAGATGTCGGGATCGCTGCTGCGCAGCTCGGCGTCGACTGATATGCCATTGTCGATCGCCAGGCCGGCTTCGGCGGCAAGCCCGGTCACCGGCACCGCGCCGATACCGATGATGGCCAGATCGGCTGATATTTCGCGCCCGCCGGCCAGCGTCACGCGCACTTGCCTGCTGTTGTCGGCGATGGAAGCGATGCCGTCGCCGCACAGGATGTCGACACCTTCGGCGACATGCGCCTCATGGATGATTTCGGCGATTTCGGCCGGGACGCCGCGCATCAGGATGCGGGGCTGTGCCTCGATGATGGTGACGGCGGCGCCGAGCTTGCGGGCCGCTGCCGCAAGCTCGAGGCCGATGAAGCCGCCGCCGATGACGGCAATGCGGTTGCCGGGGCTGAGATGGGCGCGAATGGCCAGCGCATCGGCGAAGGTGCGGAGATAGACGCAGCGCGCGCCAAGGCCGGGCATCGGTAGCTTGCGCGGGGTCGAGCCGGTGGCCAGCAGCAGCTTGTCGTAGGGCAGGACCGAACCATCCGACAGGCGCACCGTATGCGCCGCGCGATTGATCGCCACGGCCTGGACGGAATGGATATGGCGGATCGATTTCTCGGCCAGGATCGCGTCGCTGGCGATCGCCTTGATTTCAGGCGCATCGCTGATCATCGCGTCCTTGGACAGAGGCGGCCGCTCGTAGGGCAGATGCGGCTCGTCGCCAACCAGCGTCACCGGCCCGTCATAGCCGAGATCGCGCAGCGTGAGCGCTGCCCGCCCGCCGCATTCGCCAGCGCCGATGATGACCATGCCCCGCGCCATATCCGTCACCCGATCTGAATGAGGACTTTGCCGGCGTCGACCTTGACCGGATAGGTCTTCAGGTTGATGCAGACCGGCGCGCCGCGGGCATCGCCCGTCTTGTAGTTGAAGCGGCCATTGTGCTTGGGGCATTCGATGATGTCGTCCATCACCAGACCGTCGGCGAGATGCACCTTCTCATGTGTGCAGAGCCCGTCCGTGGCGAAAAATTCGTCGTCCGGGCTGCGATAGATGGCGAAGGTGCGGCCGCCATGATCGAAGCGCATGACATCCTCTTCGTCGATATCGCCGGCGGCACAGGCCTCAACCCAGTCGCTCATTCAGTCCTCCCATGGAAATCAGATCGTCCGATCATTCCGCCGCGGCGGCGACGGCGTCGTTGTGGAATTCCTCGCGGTAAGGCCGGGCGGTCGGCGGCAGTTCGCGTTTGAGGAAATAATCCTCGTTGCGCAGCTGGCGCAGGAAGACCGGGATCATCTCGCGGTAGCCGGCCAGGATCGACGGCGTCGGCGCCGGCAAATCATGCTTGATCAGCGCATGCAGCTTCGGCAGCGCATGATAGGGCACCATCGGGAACATATGATGCTCGACATGGTAGTTCATGTTCCAGTAGATGAAGCGGCTGATCGGGTTCATGTAGACGGTGCGGCTGTTTAGCCGATGGTCGAGGACATTGTCGGCCAGACCACCATGCTGCAGCAGGCCGACCATGACGTGATGCCAGGCGCCATAGAGCCTGGGCAGACCGACCAGCATCAAGGGCAGGAATGAACCGAAGTACAGCGCCAGCGCGATGGTTGCGGCATAGATCGCGGTCCAGATGCGGGCAATGCGGATCGCCTTGCCCTGTTCCTGCTCGGGAATGAAGGTCTTTTCCGCCGCGCTGATGTTGCCGGCGGCGTCGCGCAGCATGTCCGACATCGCATGCCAGGCATCGAGCACGCCGACGAAGCCGAGGGCGGCACGAGCCAGGTCCGGCGGCCGCATGACCGAGATTTCCGGGTCGCGGCCGACGATGATGGTGTCGGTGTGATGGCGCGTGTGGCTCCAGCGCCAGGTAACCGGATTGCGCATGATCATGAAGCAGGCGATCTGATAGACCGCATCATTCATCCACTGCGTCCGGAATGCCGTGCCGTGGCCGCATTCGTGCCAGCGTGAATCGGTGGAGGAGCCGTAGAGAACGCCATAGACGAAGAAGAACGGCACGCACCACCAGCTGCCCCAGAACCAGGCGCCGCCGGCGCCGCTGACGGCCAGCGCGGCAATCCAGATCGCCGTGTCGCGCATCGCCGGTCCGTCGGAGCGCTGCATCAGCTCCTTCATCTGCTTGCGGGGAATGTCCGTGTGGTACCACTCGGCGGCCGACAGGCCGTTCTCGACGGCGAGCTTGGCGTCGCGGCCTATCAGGCTGTAGTCACGCCGGGACGGCGTTGTGGACATGATTGCCTCCCTCGGCAAGAGCATCAGCCTGAGCAAATGCCCGCTAGCCCTTTACCTTGAGGCTCAGAAATAGCGCGAGCGAATGATAGACTCAACATCACAAAGATAGTTTCTATCATTTCCTATCAGAATGATGTAGGAAGGCTCGAACACTGCATTGAGGCGAGCATGGCGAAACGGCCGACCATCACCGATTTGGCGCGCATCTCCGGGGTCAGTGTTGCCACGGTGGACCGCGTGCTCAACAGCCGCCTGCCGGTGCGCGAGGACACCGCGCGCCGCGTCTATGAGGCAGCGACCGAGATCGGCTACCACGCGGCAGGCCTGATCAAGCAGCGGATGCGCCATGAATTGCCCGAATATCGGCTCGGCTTCCTGCTGCTGAGAGGCAATTATGTCTTCTACAGCGAGTTCGCCCGCGAGCTTGAACTGGCCATGTCGCGATCGCCGCGTTTTCGCGGCGTCGCCATGATCGACTTTGCCGACTCGCTGGTGCCCGACGAGATCGTCGAGCGCGCGCGCAAACTGGCGGCCAAGTGTCGGGCCGTGGCGCTGGTTGGGCCGGATCACCCGACACTGACGGTCGCGGTCGAGGAGATGAAGGCAAAGGGACTGCCGGTGTTTTCCCTGCTGTCCGACTTCGCCGCCGGCATTCGCGAAGGCTATGTCGGCCTCGACAACCGCAAGGTCGGCCGTACCGCGGCCTGGATGATCTCAAAGGCGGCAAAACGGCCAGGCAAGGTCGCGCTGTTCGTCGGCAGCCACCGCTTCCACGGCCACGAGCTGCGCGAAATCGGCTTCCGCTCCTTCTTTCGCGAGCAGGCGCCGGACTTCACCTTGCTGGAAACGCTGGTCAATCTGGAAGCCAACCAGATCACGCAGGACACGCTGCTCGAGCTTCTCGACCGCCATCCGGATCTGGTTGGCTGCTATGTCGCCGGCGGCGGCATGGAAGGCGCGGTCGCGGCGCTGCGGCAAGCTAGGCCGGCCGAGATGCCGGCGGTTATCTGCAACGAGATCACGGCGGTCTCGCGCTCGGCGCTGGCCGACGGCATCCTGACGATGGTGATCTCCACACCGCTGGCGGCCCTTTGCCGCGAACTGGTCGACCTGATGGCCCATGCCATCGAGACAGGTGCCGCGAACGCGCCCGGCCAGACCTTCCTGCCGTTCGACATCTATCTGCCTGAGAATATCTAACGATGGTTTTTTGCGCTTTCAGGCATCGCTCAGTTGAGTTGACGCAGAATCCGGTCACCAATATAGACCGCTGATGGGTGTGGATGGGTTCGGGTACATCGCGTTCGGCAAGGACGACCTCTATGCTCGCGGGGCGCTCTTCAGCGCGCTTCGGCTGTTGCATTACACACCTGGAGCCAAAATTTCGGTCCTGACCGACCGACCAGGCGTTTTCAACGGCTATCCAATCGAAGCGATCGAGCTTACCGCCAAACAAATGACCGAGATGTCTTTTGGCGATCGGTACATGTTTGGCATCAAGGCTGCCGGCATTATCAAACTACTGCAGCGTTGCGAGCGGCTGTTTTTCATGGATACCGACATTTACCCCGTCGGCGATATTTCGAGATGTTTCGGCAAAATCTCCCCTACGCACTCGATTATGAGAAAGTGTGAGGGGACGCCAAAGGCGGCCGCCTATCGGACAATCGGGGATAAGGGATTCTTGCTTGGCGACCAGCGGCTATCGGGACGTGAGCCGATGTGGAATAGCGGCGTGGTCGGTGTCCACAATTCCAATCTTCCGGCACTGACTGACGCTTACCAAGCCATCGAGCAGATGATTGGCGTGGTCAGAGCACACACGTCCGAACAGTTCTGCATTGGCGTGGCGCTGTCACAAGGCGGGCGCTCCATAAGCGGACACTGGCTACCCCTTCGCAACTACAACACCAGGGGTCGGAAGCTATTTGCCAGGCAGCGCATCGAAGCCTTTTTCGAGCGCGTCAGCCATCTCAGTGCAGATCAGCAGATAGAGCAAGCGGCAAAATACAGAGTTTGGCGGGCTCCGCTGGACCTGTTGATGCAGCGGGACATCTGGCACTTCTAGGCCGCACGCACTGTCCCATCGCTGATATTCCCAGACTTGCCTCGGTTGGGCCGGCGCTGGCACAGCGCACATTCGCTCACCCGCTTCGACGCCGCTTCCCCGCATCGGCCGAAATCGCGCATCCGGTTTTGGAATCGCCCTTGACGCCTCGTGGCGAAATGGAATAAATATTTCACTAGCTGTACATTTTGGTTCTTTCGTTCCGGAACGTCTGTTTCAAACAGAGAGTTGGGCGTTCCAGCAGACGCAGGGAATGCGGAGCGAAACGATATCAGGGAGAGATTCCCCGGGGAGATCGGGGATTCCGGATAGATCGGTGCAACCGGACACCAAAAGTGGAGGAGAGATACAATGAAGAAACTGCTTTTGGGCGTCGCCTTCGCGGCGCTGATGAGTTCATCGGCCATGGCCGCCAAGATCGGCGTGTCGATGGCCAAGTTCGACGACAACTTCCTCACCGTGCTGCGCAACGGCATGATCGCGCAGGCCAAGGGCATAAGCGGCGTTGAGCTGCAGGTCGAAGACGCGCAGAACGATGTTGCCAAGCAACTCGACCAGATCAAGAACTTCGCCGCTTCGGGCGTCGACGCGATCATCGTCAATCCGGTCGACACCTCGGCCACGCAGGCGATGTCGGACGCTGCCGCTGCCGCCAAGATCCCGCTGGTCTACGTCAATCGCCAGCCGGTCAATGTCGACACGCTGCCGGACAATCAAGCATTCGTCGCCTCGAACGAAGCCGATTCCGGCACGCTCGAAACCAAGGAAGTCTGCCGCCTGTTCAAGGAAGCCGGCAAGAAGGAAGCCAATGTCTATGTCATCATGGGCGAGCTTTCCAACCAGGCCGCCGTGCAGCGCACCAAGGACATTGACGACGTGATCGCCACGCCGGATTGCAGCTTCATCAAGATCATCGACAAGCAGACGTCGAACTGGAACCGCGACGAAGCGCAGAACCTGATGACCAACTGGCTGTCGACCGGCAAGAAGTTCGATGGCGTCATCGCCAACAACGACGAGAGCGCGATCGGTGCCATCCAGGCGATGAAGGCCGCCAACATCGACATGAAGACTGTCGTCGTCGGCGGTGTCGACGCCACCCAGGACGCACTGGTGGCAATGCAAGCGGGCGACCTCGACGCGACCGTGTTCCAGGACGCGGCCGGCCAGGGCGCAGGCGCGCTGGATGCAGCGCTGAAGCTGGCCAAGGGTGAGAAGGTCGACCACAAGGTCTACATCCCCTTCCAGCTCGTCACCCCTGCCAACATCGACAAGTTCCTGAAGAAGAACTGAGCCACGGACATCAAGGAGCGGCGCTCTCGCTCAAAAGACAGCGCCGTTCTTCTTTCCCTCAGCGCCTCCGGGCGCTGAGGGACAACCGCGGCTGACGGAGGATAGAAGATTGTCACAGACATCCCATGGCGTTGGCGGAGTCAGCTATGACGCGAAGAAGCGGACATGGCCGGCCGAATTCAACGTCTTCCTGGCGCTCGTCATCCTCGTCGTCATCTTCGAACTGATCGGCCGCATCTTTCTCGGCGACAGTTTCCTGTTCAACACCCGCAGCGACGTCTCCGGCATCTTCAACGAGGCGCGGCTGCAGATCATCATCCTACAGGTGTCGATCGTCGGCATCATCGCCATCGGCGTGACGCAGGTGATCATTTGCGGCGGTATCGACCTGTCTTCCGGCTCCATCGTCGGCGCGACCGCGATGATCGCCATGAGTTTCGCCCAGGTGGCAACCGTCAATGGCAATCCCAACCCGAAGGCAATGTTCCTGGCGCAAGGCTGGACCGACCTCCCCGTCATCGTGCCGGTGCTGGTGGCGATCGGTTGCGGCCTGCTCGCCGGCCTCGTCAATGGCTCATTGATCGCCTATACGCGCATTCCGCCCTTCATCGCCACGCTCGGCATGATGGTCACCGCGCGTGGCATCGCCAAATGGTGGTCGAAGGGCCAGCCGATCTCGTTTCCCACCGACGGTTTCGCGGCGATCGGCAAGGGCCTAATGCCGGTCATCATCTTCCTGTCGCTGGCGGTGCTGTTCCAGCTGATCATGACCTACACAAGGTACGGCAAGCATTGTTACGCGATCGGCTCCAACGAAGACGCCGCGCGCATGTCCGGCATCAAGATCGCCAACCACAAGATCCTCGTCTACGTCATCGCCGGCATACTCGCCGCGCTCGCCGCCGTGGTGCTCTCTTCCAAGAATCTCACCGCACAGTCCGGCATGGGCGTGATGTATGAACTCGACGCCATCGCCATGGCGGTCATCGGTGGCGTTTCGCTGTCGGGCGGTCGTGGTTCGATCGTCGGCACGGTGATCGGCTCGCTGATCTTCGGCGTCATCATCTCCGGCTTCACCTTCCTGCGCCTCGACGCCTACTACCAGGAGATGGTCAAGGGCGTGATCATCGTCGGTGCGGTCGTTCTCGACCAGTGGCGCCAACGCCTGCGGGCATTGAGGGCTTGACCATGTCAGACATCGTCCTGAAGACCGAAAACCTGACCAAGCGCTATGGCGGCGTGCATGCGCTGGAAGGCGCCAATTTCGAGCTGCGCAAAGGCGAGCATGTCGCCATCATGGGCGACAATGGCGCCGGCAAGTCGACCTTCGTGCGCCAGATCACCGCTGTCGAACAACGCACCAGCGGCCAGATCTGGTTTGACGGCAAGGAAGTGAATTTTGCCGGGCCGATCGAGGCCCGCACGGCGGGCATCGAGACCGTGTTCCAGAACCTGGCGCTGGCCGACGACCTCGACGTGCCGTCGAACCTGTTTCTCGGCCGCGAAAAGGTGCTGTTCAATCTCGGACCGTTCTCGATCCTCGACCGCAAATACATGCGCAAGGCGACCGAAGCGGCGCTGATCCGCACGGCGGTGAAAATCCCCAATCTGTCCAACACCATCCGCCACATGTCGGGCGGCCAGCGGCAGTGCGTGGCGATTGCAAGGACCGCGACCTTCGCTTCCAAGCTCGTCATCATGGACGAACCGACGGCGGCGCTCGGCGTGCAGGAGACGGCGCAGGTCGAGAACATCATCCGCACGCTGAAGGACAATGGCGAATCGTTGATCCTGGTCAGCCACAATATGCGCCAGGTGTTCGACCTTTGCGACCGTATCGTCGTCTTCCGGCGCGGCCGCATCGTCGCCAATCTGCGCAAGGAGAACACCGACGGCCAGGATATCGTTTCCTACATCACCGGCGCCAAGACCGGAGAGGCGGAACTCGCGGCCTAAAGCCGGGCGTGGAGGCGGCGGTCATCGCCTCACTGTCGATGTCATCTTGACCGGAAAATCACCCGCGCCCATGACCGGCGCCGACAGTTTCGAACCACCTTCAAAGGACATTCCATGACTCTCCGCTTCGCCCTCCTCGGTGCCGGCCGCATCGGCAAGGTCCACGCCCGCGCCGTCGGTTCCAACCCGCAGGCCAAACTGGTTGCCGTGGCCGACGCCTTCGAGAAGGCGGCAAAGGAACTGGCATCGGCCTATGGCGCCGAGGTGCGTACGATCGACGCCATCGAAAAATCCGAAGATATCGACGCCGTGGTCATCTGCACGCCGACCGACACCCATGCCGATCTGATCGAACGCTTTGCCAAAGCCGGCAAGGCGATCTTCTGCGAGAAGCCGATCGACCTCAGCGTCAAGCGCGTCGAAAAATGCCTGGCCGTGGTCGAGAAGGCCAAGGCAACGCTGATGGTCGGGTTCAACAGGCGTTTCGATCCGCATTTCGCCGCCGTGCGCAAGGCGATCGACGACGGCGCCATCGGCACCGTCGAGATGGTCACCATCACTTCGCGCGATCCCGGCCCGCCGCCGCTAGACTATATCGCCCGCTCGGGCGGCATTTTTCGCGACATGACCATCCATGATTTCGACATGGCGCGCTTCCTGCTCGGCGAGGAGCCGGTGGCGGTCAGCGCGCATGCGTCTGTGCTGGTCGACAAGAAGATCGGTGCTGCCGGCGATTTCGACTCGGTCAGCGTCATCCTCGAAACCGCTTCCGGCAAACAGGCGGTCATCTCCAACTCGCGCCGCGCCACCTATGGCTATGACCAGCGCATCGAGGTGCATGGCTCGAAAGGCATGGTAGCTGCCGAGAACCAGCGGCCGGTGTCGATCGAAGTAGCGAACGACAAAGGCTACACCCGCCCGCCGCTGCACGACTTCTTCATGACCCGCTATCTCGACGCCTATGCCAATGAGATCGCTGCTTTCATCACAGCTGCAACCTCGGGCAAGAAGGCAGCACCGAGCGGCGCCGACGGCCTTGTGGCGCTGAAGCTGGCGGATGCGGCGCTGAAGTCGGCGACGACAGGCAAGACAGTGCGCCTCGACAAGTAAGAACCGGACCCAAGACACAGGAGCAGAGCGATGAGCGCATCCGCCGATCGCAATTCACAGACGCGCGCCATCATTACCGGCGGTGCGCAGGGCATCGGCTTTGCCGTCGCCGAGGCGCTGGCCGACGAGGGCTGCAGGGCGCTGGCGCTCATCGGCCGCTCGCAGGAGAAGGGCGACAAGGCTGTCGCCACCCTCAAGAAGTCAGGCGTCGACGCCATCTTCATCAGCGCCGACGTTTCAAAGGTGGCCGATTGCAAGCGCGCGGTGGCGACAGCACTCTCGCATTTCGGCACGCTGAACGCGCTGGTCAACGCCGCCGCCACGTCGGCGCGCGGCTCGCTGGTCGACACCTCGGAGGAGCTTTTCGACCAGATCTTCGACACCAATGTGCGCGGGCCGTTCTTCCTGATGCAGGGGCTGGTGGCGCATCTCCTGGAGCGCAAGGCGCCGGGCTCGATCGTCAACGTGCTGTCGATGTCGGCGCATGCCGGCCAGTCCTTCCTGACGCCCTATTCGACCAGCAAGGGCGCGCTGATGACGCTGACCAAGAATGTCGCCAGCTCGTATCGAAAGAACCGCATCCGCTGCAACGCCGTGCTGCCCGGCTGGATGGACACTGAGGGCGAGGCGATCGTGCAGAAGAAGTGGCATGACGCGCCGGATGACTGGCTGGAAAAGGCCGAAGCCGCGCAACCGATGGGCCAGTTGGTAAAGCCGGCACAACTCGCCCGACTGATCACCTACATGATCAGCCCGCAGGCCGGTGTCATGACCGGATCGCTGGTCGACTACGACCAGAACATCGCCGGGGTGGTCGGCGAGTAGGGGCGTGACAAACGCCTCCGCTTCGACTATATGAGCCGCATGATCAACCTGTCCGCCACGTATTGGTACTTTAGGAGCTCGCTGGCGGCGGGAGGATTGCGCTCGATCTGAAGATTGCAGCAACAAGATCCGAACAGCCGCCAGACCTGGCGGCTTTTTTGTTTCAGCCGGCAGGTCTCCTAACCAGGAGCAGAAAGCCGTGTTGACCACCACAGACGACCTTCGGGTCAAGGAAATCCGAGAACTGAGTACACCGGACCAGGTGATGCGGGAGATTCCGCGCACGCTGACGGCGACGCGCACCGTGAGCGCCTCACGCAACGCCATCCACGCCATCCTCAACGGGACCGATGACCGGCTGCTTGTCGTCGTCGGGCCCTGTTCGATCCACGATCCGGTCGCGGCCGTTGATTATGCCAGCCGTCTGGCGGCGCTGCGCGAGACCCTGTCCGACCGGCTCGAGATCGTCATGCGGGTCTATTTCGAGAAGCCGCGCACGACGGTCGGCTGGAAGGGCCTGATCAACGATCCCGATCTCGACGGCAGCTTCAACATCGACAAGGGGCTGCGGATGGCGCGCAACGTGCTGTCGGCCGTCAACAATCTCGGCCTGCCGGCGGCAACCGAATTCCTCGACATGACCACGCCGCAATACATTGCCGACCTCGTCGCCTGGGGCGCCATCGGCGCGCGCACCACCGAAAGCCAGATCCATCGCGAACTGGCATCGGGCCTGTCCTGCCCGGTCGGCTTCAAGAACGGTACCGACGGCAATCTCAGGATTGCTGCCGAAGCGGTGAAATCCGCCGCCCAGCCACATCATTTCATGGCGGTGACCAAGGGCGGACGCAGCGGCATCGCGACCACCACCGGCAATGAGGACTGCCATGTCATCCTGCGCGGCGGCGTTCAGCCCAACTACGACGCGGCAAGCGTCGAAGCGGCTAGCGTGGAACTCGCCCGTATCGGAGTCGCGCCCCGTCTGATGATCGATGTCAGCCACGCCAACTCAGCCAAGAAGCCGGAGAACCAGCCCAAGGTCGCGGCCGACGTGGCAGGCCAGGTGGCGGCGGGCGACGAGCGCATCATCGGCCTCATGATCGAGAGCAATCTCGTTGCCGGCCGCCAGGACGTGGTGCCCGGCAAGCCGCTCGTCTACGGCCAGAGCATCACCGATGGCTGCATCGACTGGGCGACCACCGAGACCGTGCTGCACGGCCTTGCCGGTGCCGTCGAGTGGCGCCGGTCGGCACGCCGCGCCATGCTGGAAAGCCGGCAGGGCGCCGCCTGATACGATGGCGATGTCGGAAGGGCGGCGTTAACGGGAACTACGCCGCCCTTAGCCCTTCCCAAGCGGTGAACACCGAGACCGCAAAAAGCAGCAGCCCGGCCGCCCGGCCGGCGAGTATGGTTGCCCGCGGATTGGCGATCAAAAGCTTGCGGCTGCGACCGGCAGTGATCGCGAGTCCGCCATAGATGCCAGCCTGCGTGATGACCGTCATCAGGCCCATGATTGTCGCCTGCGCCCAGATCGGGCCGTAGTCCGGCTTCAGAAACTGCGGATAGACGGCAAGGACGAACAAATAGGCCTTCGGGTTGATCAGGCAGGTCACCAGCCCCTGGCGAAATGCCTTCCAGGCGGAGCGGCTGCCGGCTGGCCCGTCCTGACCGACAGTGATGGAGCTGCGCATCAGCGTGATGCCGATGAAGGCCATGTAGGCGGCTCCGGCGATCAGCAGTGGCGTGAACAGGATCGGCACGAAATGCATCAGCAGGCCGACGCCGATGGCGCCGTTCAGCGTGTGCACCATGCCGCCGACCATGATGCCGCCGGTCGCGGCCAGTCCCCTGTCGCGCCCGCCGGTCAGCGCATTGGCCAGAACAAACAGCATGTCCATGCCCGGAACGACGATGATGCCGAACAGCAGGATAAAGAAAAGCCAGAGATTTTCCGCGTAACCCATGTCAGTTGCCTGCCGCCTCGCTCCGCCAAGCCGCAGCGGAACCTGTTGATTTTCAATTCGATAGGCGATCCTATAGGTCAACCCAACTGACGATGGTGTGTCAGTTGTGATCGGCATCGGGTGAGAAAAATGCGCAAGGCGTCACGCCTGTTCGAGATCATCCAGATCCTGCGGCTGGCGCGACAGCCGGTGACGGCGGCCATGATCGCCGAGCGGCTGGAAGTGACGATACGTTCGATCTATCGCGACATCGCCGCACTTCAGGCGATGCGCGTGCCGATCGAGGGCGGGCGCGGCATCGGCTACATCCTGCGCCCAGGCTTCGACCTGCCGCCGCTGATGTTTTCGATCGAGGAGATGGAGGCGATCGTGCTGTCGCTGGCGCTGCTGGAGCGCACGGGGGACGACGAGCTCAAGCAGGCGGCCAAGCGGGTCAGCGCCAAGATCGCCGGCGCCGTGCCGCAGCCTTTGCGCCAGACATTCGAAGCCAATGCGCTGCATGCCTGGGGTTTCGCCGCGCCGTCGGCCGGTACGATGGACCTGGCGCTGGTGCGCCGCGCCATCCGCGACGAAGAGAAGCTCGACCTCTCCTATCGCGACGAAATGGGCCGCGCCTCCGAGCGCCTCATCCGCCCGATCGCGCTGATCTACTATGCCGAGACCGCCAACATCGTCGCCTGGTGCGAGCTGCGCCAGGCAATCCGCAATTTCCGCAGCGACCGTATCGAGCATTGCCAGCCGACCGGACTACGCTTCAAGGGCGAAGGCGACCGGCTGCGGCAGGTCTGGGTGAACGGCTGGGAGATTAATGCCGCCGCTGGTTGAGGGGTATTACCGCACGTCCACCCAGCGCTTGTCCTCGAAGGAGCGCGCCATTGCGTGCACGGTGCGCTCGATCTCCAGCCCCTCGGCGAACTCGATGAGCCGTGCCGGCCTGCCGGCAAGCCGCGTCAGCAATTCGTGGCACTCGATGATCTTGAGGTCGTTGAAGCCGAGGCCGTGCCCGGGTGCCGGCAGGAAGGCATCGTAGGGCTTGTGTTGCGGCGCGATCAGGATGGTGCGGTAACCCTGTTCGGTCGGGCGATCCGATGTGAGATAGAGCTGGATTTCGTTCATCCGCTCCTGGTCGAACAGGATCGAGCCCTTGGAGCCGAAGATCTGGATGGCGATGCGGCCCTTGCGGCCCCAGGCCGAGCGGTTGACCAGCAGCGTACCGGCAATGCCGTTTTCCAGATGCATCAAGACGCTGGCGATATCATAGGTTTCGACCGCGCGGCGCCCGCCGCCAGCCAGCTTGCGGTCGGCATAGGGCATGGCCATGTCGCAGATGACGCTGGCGACGCGGCCGAACAGCGCCGAGACCAGCGACAGCGGATGGACGGCGAAATCGTCGAGCGCACCGTAGCCGGAAGCGGCCTCGTGCTTCCAGAAGAACAGCGCCTCAGGATCAGCCATGAAATCCTCGTCCATCTCGATGCGCAGATGGTTGACCTCGCCGATGATCTTCTCGTTGAGCAGTGCTCCGATGTGGCGGATGGCCGGGCTCTGGATGTAATTGTAGCCAAGTGCGGCGATCTTGCCGGACTTTTTGGCCGCCGCGGCCATCGCCTCGGCTTCGGCAAAGCTCGGCGCCATCGGCTTTTCGCACCACAGATGCTTGCCGGCTTCGAGAATCGCGATGGCCATTTCCGGATGGAACTGGTTGGGCGTGGTCAGCGAGACGATATCGACCTCCGGGTCGTTGACGACGGCGCGCCAGTCGCCGGAGGCCTTGGCGAAGCCGAACTCGCCGGCTTTGCGCTGGGCCAACTCCGCATTGACCTCGCCGAGATGGACGAGCTTTGGCTTGGCGACATCGGGAAAGACGGCGCCGACGGCGCTCCACGCGATGGCATGGCATTTGCCCATGAAGCCCGTGCCGATAAGACCTACGCCGACCATCTTCCCTTTTCTCCATTCCCTGAAGTGCTGCGTGGATGAATTAGTCCATTTTTCTTTGGAATGGAATGTCTGCCTCATTTTTAATGGCGTTCTTGCGCAGGCTCGCTATGATGGGGCAGAGAGGACGCTTTCACCGATGAGCTTGGACGGGCCGACGATGGACGAACGGGTACCTCGCGACTTCGAGACGCTGCGCGCCACCATCCTCGATCGGCGCGAAAGCCTGCCCAAGCGCATTGCCCAGATCGCCGCCTACGCGCTCGACAATCCCGACGACATCGCCTTCGGCACCGCCGCCAGCATCGCCGCCTCGGCCGGCGTACAACCGTCGACCCTGATCCGCTTTGCCCAGCAGCTTGGCTTCGACGGCTTCACCAGCCTGCAGCAGGTGTTTCGCGAACGGCTGCGCGAGCGCAACTCGTCCTATGACGAACGGTTGCAGGCGCTGCGCGTCAAGGCCGAGGGCGGCGCCGGCCATCGCGCCATCTTCGACGGCTTCGTCGCTGCCGCCAGCACCTCGCTCAATGACATTTCCCGCACGCTGGACGACGCGCATCTGGAAGACGCGATTTCGCTGCTGGCAAAGGCGCAGACCATCTATGTCTTGGCCAAGCGACGCTCCTACCCGGTGGCGTCCTACATCGCCTATGCGCTGGGCAAGCTGAAGATCCGCAACCAGCTGATCGAATCGGCTGCCGGGCTGAATGCCGAAATGATCGGCTTCGCCACGCCGGCGGATGCCGTCATCGCCATCAGCTTCTCACCTTATGCGCCCGCCACCATCGAGGAGGCACGCACCATTTCGGAGCAGGGCGTGCCGATCGTCGCCATCACCGACAGCTCGTTTTCGCCGCTTGCCCAGTTCGCCAAGGTCTGGTTCGAGGTTGCCGAGGCGGACTTCGCCGGCTTCCGTTCGCTGTCGGCGACGATGGCGCTCGCCATGGCGCTGACCGTCGGCGTCGGCGAGAAACGGCGCGACGCAGGTCGCAAACGCAAGGCCTGAGCAAGCGCCCGCAAAAAGCAAAATCGGCTCGGGAACGCTCATTCCATATTGACTATGGATTGGAATTATTATTTCATATTGCCGGCACCACGCTGCCGCTCGCGCGTGTTACCCAAACAATGTTGTTCCTGACAACAAGACTGACGGGAGGTTCCAATGAGCGAAGCCGTGGACGCGAAACAGGCGCCGCTCGACGTCATCACCATCGGTCGTGCTTCTGTCGACCTCTATGGCCAACAGATCGGCTCGCGGCTGGAGGACATCACGTCTTTCGCCAAGTCGGTCGGCGGTTGCCCGGCCAACATTTCGGTCGGCACGGCGAGACTTGGGCTGCGCTCAGCGTTGCTGACGCGCGTCGGCGACGAGCAGATGGGCCGCTTCATCCGTGAGCAGCTGAAGCGTGAAGGCGTCAACACCGACGGGCTGAAGACCGACAAGGAACGACTGACCGCGCTGGTGCTGTTGTCGGTCGAGAGCGAAGGCGTTTCGCCGATGATCTTCTATCGCAGCGACTGCGCCGACATGGCGCTGGCGCCGGAAGACTTCGACGAGGCCTTCATCGCCTCGGCCCGCTCGATCGTCGTCACCGGCACGCATTTTTCGCGCCCCAACAGCGACGCCGCCCAGCGCAAGGCGATCCGCATCATGAAAGCCAAGGGCGGCAAGGTTGTCTTCGACATCGACTATCGGCCGAACCTGTGGGGTCTCGCCGGCCATGCCGAGGGCTTCGAGCGCTACGTCAAATCCGACCGGGTCTCGTCCCAGTTGAAGACCGTGCTGCCCGATTGCGATCTCATCGTCGGCACCGAGGAAGAGATCATGATCGCCTCGGGCGCCGACGACTGTCTGAGCGCGCTGAAGACGATCCGCTCGCTGTCTTCGGCGACCATCGTACTCAAGCGCGGCGCCATGGGCTGCATCGTCTTTGACGGACCGATCAGCGACGATCTCGAGGACGGTGTCGTCGGCAAGGGTTTTCCGATCGAGATCTACAATGTGCTGGGTGCCGGCGACGCCTTCATGTCCGGCTTCCTGCGCGGCTGGCTGGGTGGCGAAGATCATGCGACGGCCGCGACCTGGGCCAATGCCTGCGGCGCCTTCGCCGTTTCGCGGCTGCTCTGCGCGCCGGAATATCCGACCTTCGAGGAGTTGCAGTTCTTCCTCAAGAACGGCAGCAAACATCTCGCCTTGCGCAAGGACGAGGCGATCAACCACATCCATTGGGCGACCACCCGCCGGCGCGACATTCCTTCGATGATGGCGCTCGCCTGCGATCACCGTGTGCAACTCGAGGACGTCGCGGCCAAGACCGGTGCCGATCCGGCACGCATCCGCGATTTCAAGGTGCTGGCGGTCAAGGCCGCCGCAAGCGTTGCCGCCGGCCGCGACGGCTACGGCATGCTGATCGACGAGAAACATGGCCGCGAGGCGATGTTCGAGTTCGCCCGCCACCCTTTCGCCTGGCTTGGACGGCCGGTCGAACTGCCGGGCTCGCGGCCGCTGCGCTTCGAATTCTCGCAGGACATCGGCTCGCAGCTCACCGAATGGCCCGTCGATCACTGCATCAAATGCCTGTGCTTCTACCACCCCGACGATCCGGCGGCGCTCAAGGAAGAACAGCAGCAGAAGCTGCGCGCGCTGTTTGAGGCCGCGCGCAAAGTCGGCCGGGAACTTCTCATCGAGATCATCGCCGGCAAGCACGGCAAGCTCGACGACACGACCATTCCGCGCGCGCTGGAGGAACTCTATGCGCTTGGGATCAAGCCCGACTGGTGGAAGCTCGAGCCGCAGGCGTCGAGCGGCGCCTGGGCCAAGATCGAAGCGGTGATCTTGAAGCACGATCCCTGGTGCCGTGGCATCGTGCTGCTTGGCCTGGAAGCGCCGCAGGACGAGTTGGAAGCGGCCTTCGCCGCCACCGCCAAGGCGCCGATTGTCAAGGGCTTTGCCGTCGGCCGCACCATCTTCGTCCACGCGGCCGAAGAGTGGCTGGCCGGCAGGATGTCGGATGACGAGGCTGTCGCCGACATGGCCTCGCGCTTCGAACAGTTGACCGAGGCGTGGCTTGCCGCGCGCGGCCGTAAAGCGGCATAAGGACTGCGGAGGAACCCACCATGAGCAAGACAATCCGCCTGACGATGGCCCAGGCGCTGACCCGCTTCCTCAGTCGCCAGATGACCGAGATCGACGGCAAGACAGTGCCTGTTTTCGGCGGTGTCTGGGCGATCTTCGGCCATGGCAATGTCGCAGGCATCGGCGAGGCGCTCTACCAGGTGCGCGACGAACTGCCGACCTTCCGCGCCCACAATGAACAGGCGATGGCGCATGCGGCAATCGCTTATGCCAAGGCCAATTTCCGTCGCCGCTTCATGGCGGCGACTTCCTCGATCGGCCCCGGCGCGCTCAACATGGTGACGGCGGCAGCACTTGCGCATGTCAACCGGCTGCCTGTGCTGTTTCTGCCCGGCGACGTCTTTGCTAACCGCATCCCCGACCCGGTGCTACAGCAGGCCGAGGATTTTTCCGATGGCACGGCGACGGTCAATGACTGCTTCCGTCCGGTGTCGCGCTATTTCGACCGCATCACCCGGCCCGAGCAGATCATCCCGGCGCTGAGCCGTGCGATGGCTGTACTGACCGATCCGGCCGAGTGCGGCCCGGTGACGCTGTCGCTGTGCCAGGACGTGCAGGCCGAGGCCTACGACTATCCCGAGAGCTTTTTCGCCGAGCGGGTCTGGCACCAGCGCCGGCCACGCCCGGACCGCCACGAACTTGCGGCAGCGGTGGCAGCGCTCAAGGGTGCCAAGAAGCCGCTGGTGATCGCCGGCGGCGGCGTGCTCTATTCACAGGCTTCGGACGAACTGGCCAAATTCGTCGAAGCCGCCGGCATTCCGGTGTGCGAGACGCAAGGCGGAAAATCCTCGCTGCCCGACGATCATCCGCTCAACATGGCGGCGGTCGGCGTCACCGGCACCTCGGCCGCCAACCGGCTGGCGGAAGAGGCCGACGTCGTGCTCGCCATCGGCACGCGTCTGCAGGATTTCACCACCGGCTCATGGGCGCTGTTCAAGAATTCCGGCAAGACCATCATCGGGCTCAACGTGCAGCCTTTCGACGCCGGCAAGCACCGCGCGCTGCCGCTGGTCGCCGACGCAGCCGAAGGACTGGCTGAACTCGGTGCCGCGCTGAAGGGCTGGAAGGCGCCTGCCGCCTGGATCGACAATGCGGCCACCGGCAAGAAGGAATGGCAGGCCGACGCGGCCAAGGTGACGGCATCGACCAACGCCGCCTTCCCATCGGATGCGCAGGTGATCGGCGCCGTGCAGCGCGCTATGGGCTCCGGCGTGACGCTGTTGCATGCCGCCGGCGGTCTGCCGGGCGAGTTGCACAAATTGTGGCAGGCCGGCGCGCCGGGCTCCTATCACGCCGAATACGGTTTCTCGACCATGGGTTACGAGATTGCCGGCGGGCTGGGCACCAAGATGGCGAAGCCCGGCAAAGAGGTCGTCGTCATGATCGGCGACGGCTCCTACCTGATGCTGAATTCCGAGATCGCCACTTCGGTGATGCTCGGTCTGAAGCTGACCATCGTGCTGCTCGACAACCGTGGCTATGGCTGCATCAACCGGCTGCAGATGGCAACCGGCGGCGCCAACTTCAACAATCTCTTGAAGGACTCGCGCCACGAGATCCTGCCCGATATCGACTTTGCCGCGCATGCGGCGAGCATGGGCGCGATCGCCGAGAAAGTGCCGTCGATTGCCGGATTGGAAAACGCACTGCAGAAGGCAAAGAAGAACGACCGCACCACCGTGCTGGTCATCGACACCGATCCGCTGGTTTCCACCGACGCCGGCGGCCATTGGTGGGATGTGGCGGTGCCGGAAGTGTCGGCGCGGCCGCAGGTGAACGCGGCACGCAAGGCCTATGACGAGAAGCGGCAGATGCAGACCATCGGCGATTGATGCTAAGTCAGCGCCGCCCCCTACCTCCCCCTTGTGGGGAGGTCGGACCGAAGGTCCGGGTGGGGGTCTGGCGCCGCACCCTCACCCCGCTGCTTCGCAGCGACCCTCCCCACAAGGGGGAGGGTGAACAAGAAACCGGAGTGACGACTTGAAAGCCAAACTGGGCATGTCCCCCATTGCATGGTGGAACGACGATCTTGCCGAACTCAGCGATGACGTGTCGCTGGAAGAATGCCTTCGCCAGTCGCGGTCGGCCGGCTTCACCGGCATGGAGATGGGCCGGCGTTTTCCCAACGATCCCGCTGTCATGCTGCCGATCCTCAAGGCGGCCGATGTGACGCTGTGCGGCGGCTGGTTTTCGGGCACGCTGGTCGATGAGGAGATGGGCAAGAACAAGGATCGAATCCAGCCGATGGTCGACCTGTTCAAGGCGGTCAACGCGCCTTGCATCGTCTATGGCGAGGTCGGCCGTTCGATCCAGGGCGACCGTTCGAAGCCGCTCGCCACCAAGCCGAAACTTTCTGGCGACGAGATGAAGGCCTATGCAAGGCGTCTGACCGAGTTCGGCGAATGGTGCGCCGAACAAGGCATGCCTTTGTCCTACCACCATCACATGGCGGCTGTGGTCGAGACCGAGCCGGAACTCGATGCCTTCATGCGCCATTCCGGCGAAGGCATTCCGCTGCTGCTCGATGCCGGTCATCTGGCCTTCGCCGGCGGCGATGTGCTGCGCGCCATCGACAACCACCACAAGCGCATCAGCCATGTGCATGTGAAGGATGTGCGCATGGGCGTGATCGACAAGCTCGACCGCACGAAGCAGTCCTTCCTCGACGCCGTGGCGCTCGGCGCCTTCACCGTGCCGGGCGACGGTTCGCTGGATTTCGGCGCCATCGTGCAACGCTTCGCCGACCATGGCTATGAGGGCTGGTTCGTGGTCGAGGCCGAGCAGGACCCGAAGAAGAACCCGCCACTCAAGATGGCGCAGGTCGGCCACAAGGAATTGATGCGTGTGATGACCGCCGCCGGCTACACGGTCGAGACGCAAGGCTTCCCGAATGCCTGATGCGATGGGTTCACGGCGAGCCAGGTTGCTGTAGATTGGCCCGATGAAAGATTACGAGCACCCCTTCTTCCGCCCGCTATGGCGGCGTGTCGCCGTCGTCGCGGTCTGCGTCATCTGGTCGATCATCGAATTCGCCACCGGCACGCCGTTCTGGGGCGTCATCGCGCTCGGCTTTGCCGGTTATGCCGTCTGGCAGTTTTTCTATCTCTACAAGCCGGCCGATGAGAGCAAGGCAACGGCCGAGGCCGAACCGAAGGAGTAACCCGATGTCGAAGCTGCTGGTGAAGGCCGACAAGGGCCATGGCCGCGTTGCCCATGTGACGCCGAAAAGCGCCGGCTGGACCTATGTCGGTTTCGACCTGCATCGGCTGAAGCCCGGCGAAAGCGCCTCGGGAGAGACGGAGGAGCGCGAGATCTGCCTGGTGTTCGTCACCGGCAAGGGCACCGCGAAAGCCGGCGGCAAGGATCTCGGCCTGCTCGGCGAGCGCATGTCGCCCTTCGAAGGCAAGCCGTGGTCGGTCTATGTGCCTGAGGGATCGGACTGGTCGGTGACAGCCGATACGGAGCTCGAACTCGCGGTCTGCTCGGCGCCGGGCCTCGGCGGCGAGCTGCCGGTTCGGGTAATCGGGCCGGACGATCTTGGCCAGGAGGTGCGCGGCAAGGGCACCAATACCCGCTACGTCACCAACATCCTGCCGGAGGGCAAGCCAGCCGATTCACTGCTGGTGGTCGAGGTCATCACGCCCGGCGGCCACACGTCGAGCTATCCGCCGCACAAGCACGACCAGGATAATCTGCCGGCGGAATCCTATCTCGAAGAGACCTATTACCATCGCCTCAACCCGCCGCAGGGCTTTGCCTTCCAGCGGGTCTACACCGACGCCGACAAGGATGGTCATCGCGCGCTCGACGAGGCAATGGCGATCGAGGATGGCGATGTGGTGCTGGTGCCCAAGGGTTATCATCCCTGCGCCGCCTGCCATGGCTACGACCTCTATTATCTCAACGTCATGGCCGGGCCGAAGCGGACGTGGAAATTCCACAATGCGCCCGAGCACGAATGGTTGATGAAGGCCTGACCGGTTCGAGATTCCGGCTGAACTTATTGGTCCAGCTGGGAAAAATCGTCGGCTAAGGACTTCCCGGGTCGATTTGCCTTCGAAAACCCGTCAAAGCTTCGTCAATCCGTCATGGAAATCACCTATGGCAGCGGGACCGACGAGGACTTCCCATGCGTTATGCCATCTACTTCACCCCCCGGCAGGACGAACCGCTGGCGCGGATCGCCGCCAACTGGCTGGGCCGCGACCCGTTCGGCGCGGCGACAAGGCCGGTTGAGGCCGTGGCCGATTTGTCGGCGGCGGAAGTTGCTTTCCACACCGCATCGGCGCGCCGTTATGGTTTCCACGCGACGCTGAAGGCCCCCTTCCGCCTGGCTGCCAATGAGACCGAGACCTCGCTACGCGCGGGGCTCGACCATTTTGCCGAAGCAACGCCTGTTGCGACCATCCCGCGTCTCGTTGTCAGCCAGATCGACAGCTTCTTCGCACTGGTGCCGGAAGGTCCACTGCCACCACTCAACCGCTTCGCCGACGACGTCGTACGCGATTTCGACCGCTTTCGCGCGCCGCTGACCGAGGCCGAGATCGAGCGGCGCAGCCCGGATTCGCTGAAGCCGGCCGAGTTCCGCAATCTCTGCCAATGGGGCTACCCCTATGTCTTCGAGACTTTTCGTTTCCACATGACGCTGTCCGGCCGGGCAGGGCCACAGGAAAGCCCTCGTCTGCGCGCAGCAATCGACAGCCTGTTCGCCGACGTGCTGCGGCAGCCGGTGCTGGTGGATGCGCTGACGCTGTTTGTCGAAACCGAACCCGGTGCGCCGTTCATGGTGCTTTCTCAGCACGCGCTGGGACGGCGCCCCGCCAGAAAAATCGCCTGAACCTGCTTTGCCCCGGATAATCAAGGACTGCCCGAAATGACCGCCGAGACCGTTCTTTCCAACGCCCGCATCGTGCTTGCCGACGAGATCGTCGAGGGTTCGCTGGTGCTGCGTGACGGCTTTATCGCCGGCATCGATGCAGGCTCTGGCCGGACTGGCGAGGATATGGGCGGCGACTATGTCATTCCCGGGCTGGTCGAACTGCACACCGACCATCTCGAGGGCCATTATGCGCCACGGCCGAAAGTGCGCTGGAACCCGATCGCCGCGGTGCTTGCCCATGACGCGCAGGTGGCGACGGCCGGCATCACCACCGTGCTCGATGCCTTGCGCGTCGGCATGGACGAAGACGCCGATCTGACCTCCGCCGACATCCGCAAGCTGGCCGACGCGATCGAGGACAGCGTCGCGCAGGACCGGTTGCGGGCCGATCATTTCATTCATCTGCGCTGCGAGGTTTCGGCGCCGGACTGCCTGCAGGCCTTCGCCAATTTCGATCAGGACGACCGGGTCAAGCTCGCATCGCTGATGGACCATGCGCCGGGCCAGCGCCAGTTCGTCAATCTCGAAACCTATGCCTACTACTATCAGCGCAAGCTGAAGCTGACCGACCGCGACTTCAAATTGTTCTGCGAGAAGCGGATGGCGGAATCGGCGCGCAATTCAGCGCCGAACCGGAGGGTGATCGCCGCCGCCTGCCATGAGCGAGGCATCGTGCTGGCCAGCCATGACGATGCCACGTCGGGCCATGTCGACGAGGCGATCGAGCAAGGCGTGCGGGTCGCCGAGTTCCCGACCACCGAGGAAGCCGCGCGTGCCTCGAAGGCTGCGGGCTTGGGCGTGCTGATGGGCGCCCCCAACGTCATGCGCGGCGCCTCGCATTCGGGCAATGTCTCGGCACGTACGCTGGCCAGCGACGGCCTGCTCGACATCTTGTCGTCTGACTACATTCCCTTCAGCCTGATCCAGTCCGCCTTCTTCCTCGGTGATATGGTCGAAGGCATATCGCTGCCGCAGGCAGTCGCCATGGTGTCGAAGAACCCGGCCGAAGCGGTTGGCCTCAACGACCGCGGCATCATCGAGCAGGGCCGCAGGGCCGATTTGGTGCGCGTGCGCGTCGACGACCATGTTCCGGTGGTGCGCACCGTCTGGCGGCAGGGGCGCCGGGTCGCATGATGGTGTCGGCTTTGATCGAGCGTGAATTATCCGCTGAAACGTTTCCGATCCGCCATGGCGTCTTTGTCGCCGTCGTCGGCCCAAGCGGTGCGGGCAAGGACACGGTGATCGGCTACGCCCGCGCGCTCTTCGCCGACGAAAGCCGGCTGGAGTTCGTCCGCCGCGTCATCACCCGGCCGAGCGATGCGGCAAGCGAGGATCACGACACGCTGGCCGACGCCGCTTTTGTCGAGGCCGAGGCCGACGGCGCCTTCGCCGTGTCCTGGGAGGCGCATGGCCTTCGCTATGGCTTGCCTGCCGATGTCGACTGGTCGGTCGCCAACGGCCATGTTGCCATTGCCAATGTGTCGCGCGCGATCATTCCGGTGCTGCGCGAGCGCTATGCGAATCTGGCCATTGTCGAGATCACCGCCTCGCCTGATGTGTTGGCCGAGCGGCTGGCGATGCGCGGCCGCGAGTCGCGCGGCGAAGTGCTGGCACGCCTGGCGCGCAGCGCCAATGTGACACTGACCGGCGCTGGCGTGACCTCGATCGACAATAGCGGTCCGCGCGAGGTGGCCGGCGAGCGCTTCGCCGAAATCCTGCGCAAGGCGATGGCCTTCTCCGACATGTCGGGCCTGATCTGATTTCTTAGGTCCCGAGCCGCGTCGCGTGCGGCTCGATCGGCCCAAGGCGCCGCCCCGTTGGCGCTCCACTTGCTTTCCCGACGCCTCCGGAGCGCTATGTGGTGCTGGCCACACATGTGATTCTGGACCACGCTTGCCGGGAAGCCGCCCAGAAGGTCCGGGGCGAACGACAGGACAGGAAGCCTTGATGCAGACGCTGACGCCCATCCTCTCGACGGTCACGGCTGCATTTCTCGCCTCTTTCGTCGAGGTCGTCGAAGCCTTCACCATCGTGCTTGCGGTCGGCGTGACGCGCAGTTGGCGCCCGGCACTGACGGGTGCCGCCTTGGCGTTGGCGGTGCTGGCGGCCCTGGTGCTGGCGTTCGGACCGCTGCTGGCGCTGGTGCCCATCACCACGCTGCAGTTCGTCGTCGGGGTGCTGCTGATCCTGTTCGGCATGCGCTGGCTGCGAAAGGCCATCCTGCGCAGCGTCGGCGTTATTGCGCTGCATGACGAGGAGGCGGCCTTCTCCAAAGAGACCGCCGCCCTGCACCAGCAGGCCAATGACCGCCGCGCCGACTATCTCGCAGGACTGGCGTCGTTCAAGGCAGTGCTGCTCGAGGGTGTCGAGGTGGTGTTCATCGTCATTGCCGTCGGCGCTGCCCACGGGCAAACGCTTTACGCCGGCCTGGGCGCGCTGGCGGCCTTCATCCTGGTGATGCTCATCGGCCTGGCGGTTCATCGGCCACTGGCGCGCGTGCCGGAGAATGCGCTCAAATTCGTGGTTGGGCTGATGCTGACCAGCTTCGGCATCTTCTGGACCGGCGAGGGCATCGGTGCCGACTGGCCGGGCGCCGATCTCGCTCTGCTCGCCATCTTCGCCATCGTCGCGCTGGCGTCCTTTGCCATGGTGCGCTGGCTGCGCAACACCTACCCCGCAGCCGCCGGAGGGCTCGCCCGATGAACGCCATTCGTCTTGTTGCCAGGGAATTCTTCGGGATGTTCGTCGATGACGGCAATCTGGCGCTGCTGGCGCTGGTGCTGGTGGCCGCCGTCATGGCAGCGGTGAAGCTGCTCGCACTGCCGCCGCTGCTCGGCGGCGCGCTTCTGTTGGTCGGCTGTCTCGCCATCCTGCTGCAAAGCGTTCGTCGCGCCGCACGTGCGATCAAGCGGTAGCGGCGGGCGCACCGGCTTGGGGATCGTTTCGTAACCGAAAAGATGCCCAAGATCGAATAGCCGTTGGTGATGTCGGCCCACGTCGGAAATTGGCGGAACGTTCCTGCCGTCGCGGGGAACGCTGGCTATCCCTTGAACGCCGGCAAGGTCAGGCCCTTGACGCCGACGTCGAGCGCGAACAATCCGCCCGGGTTTTTCTGGCCGATGAAATGGCTGTCGGGACGCTTGAGCACGGCGGAAGTGACATAGAGGATGTCGAGATCCTTGCCGCCGAATTCGCAACAGGTCGGCAGGTCGGTCGGCAGCAGCACGGTCTGCATCAGCCGGCCGTCGGGGTCGTAGCGGCAGACCTTGCTGGTCACCGGGATGGTCACCCAGTAGCAGCCTTCGGCGTCGACCGTGGCGCCATCGGCGACGCCGCCGGTCACCGTCATGTCGATGAAGGTGCGGCGGTTCTCGATGTCGCCGGTGCCAGGGTCGAAATCATAGGCCCACACCGCGCCGGCATGACTGTCGGAGAAATACATGGTCTTCGAATCCGGGCTCCACGCCAACCCGTTGGAGCAGCCGATGCCGTCGATCATCTTGTGGACGGAGAGATCGGGATCGAGCCGGTAGAGAGCGCCGACGAATTCGATCGGCTCGCCGGGCACTTCGAACATCGAGCCCGACCAGAAGCGGCCCTGGCGGTCCGGCTTGCCGTCATTGAAGCGGGTTTCCGGCATATGCGATTCCGGATCGACGATCGCCTCGAATTTGCCGGTCGCCGGGTCGAAGAAATGGAAGCCGTTGGTCATCGTCAGCACCAGGCCGCCTTTTTCGCGCAGGCCGAGGCAACCGAGATATTCCGGCGTCTCGAACGTCTCGTCCTTGCCGGTCGCGGGATCGTAGCGGTGGATCAGCTTCTTCCAGATGTCGATCCACCACAGCACACCGGCTTGCGGGTCCCACAGCGTGCCTTCGCCGAGTTCGGCCCTGGCATCGACGACGCAAGTGATTTCGACCATGGTCAGCTCTCTTTTCTGCGCAGCCTGCCGCCAAGCCCGGCAAAGGTTTCGCTGCCGATCGACACGGTGAGCAGGATGACTGCGCCATAGACGATGAGCAGCGCGCCGCTCGACAGGTTCAGCGCCGGCAAAAGACCGGTGAGGATGGTCAGCACCATGGCGCCGGCGACAGTGCCGAGATAATGGCCGCTGCCGCCAAGGATCGAGGCGCCACCGATGGCGACCGCCGCGATCGATGTGAACAGATAGGCGTCGCCCATGCCGAGATAGGCCTGGCCGGAATAGCCGGTCAAAAGCATGCCGGCGAAGGCGGCGGTGAGCCCCGAGATGACATAGGTGAGGATGGTGGTGCGCGCCGTCGGCACGCCGGAGAATTCGGCGACCGTGGCGCTGGTGCCGAGCGCATAGAGATGGCGGCCGAACGCCGCCTTGGAGAGCAGCAGCGTCGCCACCAGCGTCAGCGCCAGCCAGATCAGCGCAATCACCGGGAAGCCGCCGACGCGACCAACCGACAGGAACTGGATCAGGGACGGCGCCGAGGGGGTCGGCGAGCCGCCGGTCAGCACCAGGATCAAGCCTTGCAGGATGACGTTGGTGGCCAATGTCATGATGATCGGCGGCACACCGAACTGAGCGACACCGACGCCATTCACCAGCCCGATGAAGGCACCGCCGGCAAGCAGCAGCGGCATGACCCAGACCAGCGGCAGATCCTGCCCGCCGCACAGCAGCGCCATTATGATGGCGGCTGAATTCAGCACCCATGGCACCGACAGGTCGATGCCGCCGCCGATGATGACGAAGGTCTGGCCGAGCGCGACGATGCCGACGAATGCCGCCAGCACCACAGTCGAGCGCATGTTGGAAACGGACAGGAAGCCCGGCGAGAACAAGGCCGTGACCAGGAGCAGCACGACCATGCCGGCATAGCCAAGCACGATGAGCCGGTTGCGGGCGAGGAAGGCGCTCATTGGACACGGTTCCTTGCGGCCTTTTCGGCAACGGAACTGGCCAGCACCGAAAGCAGCAGGATGACGCCGGACGCGACCGGCTGCCAGTAGCTCGATACGTGCAGGACGAAGACGAGGTTGCCGATCAGGGTCAGCACGAAAGCGCCGATCAGCGTGCCGGCGAGGTGTCCCCGCCCCCGAACAGGCTGACGCCGCCGATGACCGCCGCAGCCACCGAGGGCAGGATATAATCCTTGCCGATGGTCGGCGAGCCGGCGCCGGTCTGCGTCACCAGAAACAGCGCCGCTCCGGCCGCGAACAGGCCGGACAGGCCGTAGGTGATGAGGTTGACGCGAGTGATCGAGACGCCGGACAGGAAGGCCGATTTCTCGTTAGAGCCGGTTGCCTGGATGGCGATGCCGACTCGGGTGGCGCGAAACCACCACCAGAACAGTAGCAGCGCTAGCAGCATCCAGACCGGGCTCGTCAGGCCGAAAAGTTGGCTGGAGGCAAAGCCAACCCACCAGCCGGGAACGCTGCCGCCATCGGTCGGCAGGATGATCATGGCGACGCCGTTGAGGATCGACCAGGTGGCGAGCGTCACCAGGAAGGGCTGCAGCTTGAGCAGCGAGATCAGCAGACCGTTGAGCGCACCGATCAGGAAGCCAAGCGCCAGAATGACCAGCGTCCAGAGCGCGACGGTTGACGGATCATCGGTAAAGCGCGTTGCCGCGATCACCGTGCCGAGGCTGATCATGCCGCCGATCGACAGGTCAATGCCGCCGCGCACCAGCACGATGGTCTGCCCGGTCGCCGCCAGCATCAGCGTCATCGCCGCCGCCGTGTCGAGGTTGAGTTCGTCCAGCGTGAAGACGCCGGACTGCAGGCTGCCGTAGATGGCAACGATCAAGGCCAGCATCAGGCAAGCGACAAGGAACGGCGCACGGTCGAGCAAGCGGCCGCGCCAGTCGATGGCCAGCTTGGTGGGCTTGGTTTCGGCCGGCCTTTGCGCCATCTCCATAGGGTGCTCCGCGGACATCACCATGCCTCAGGCCGCCTTGGTTTCAAGCATGGCGGCGCGCAGGATTTCCTCCTCGGAAATGTGATCTCCTTCCAGCGTCGCGGCAATGCGGCCGTTGCGCATGACCAGCACGCGGTCGGCGACATGGACGAGCTCCGGCATGTCGCTGGAATGGAACAGGATCGCATAGCCCTTGGCCGCAAGGTCGCGCATCAGCTGAAAAATCTCGCCCTTGGTGCCGACATCGACGCCGCGCGTCGGATCATAGAGCAGCAGCACGCGCGCCTGCGTCAGCAGCATCTTGCCGAAGATCACCTTCTGCTGGTTGCCGCCGGACAGAGTGCCGGCAAGCTGCTCTGACGTGCCTGCCTTGATGCGCAGAAAATCGACCATTTCCTTGACCAGGGCGGCTTCCTTTTGCCGGCTGAGCAAGCCATTTTCGGTAAAGCGCTTGATGACCGACAGCGTCAAATTCTCGCGCACGCTCTTGGTCAAGAGCAGGCCCTGCCCGCGCCGATCCTCCGGCACCAGGGCGATGCCGTCCTTGCCGGTCAGCGCCTGGCGCGGATTGTTGATCGAGACCGGCTTGCCCCACAGTTCGATCGTGCCGCTCGCCCTGGTGGCGCCGAACAGTGACTGGAACAGTTCGCGCTGACCATGACCCTGCAAGCCACCGACGCCCAGCACTTCGCCCTCGCGCAATGCAAACTCGACGCCGGACAGTCGGCTGCCGCTCGAAAACCCCTTGACGCTCAGCGCGATGCGATCGGTGGCCGTGGCAATACGCTCGGGGTAGAGCCGGTCGAGATGCCGGCCGATCATCTGGGTGACGATCTCGTTGTCGGAGACGGCATTGGCCTCGTGCGCGGCCACGGTAGCGCCATTGCGGAAAATGGTCAGCCGGTCGGCGATGGCACGCACTTCGGCCATGCGGTGCGAGATGAAAATGACCAGCCGGCCTTCGGCCGCCAGTTGCCGGGTGAGCTTGAGCAGCCATTCGGCCTCTCGCGCCGGCAGCGCCGAGGTCGCCTCGTCGAGGATCAGGATGCGCGGGTCCTTGGCCAGGCCCTTGGCGATCTCGACGATCTGCCGTTCGGCCAGCGTCAGCCGCCGCAACTCGTGGTCGGGGCGCAGCGCCGGGAAATTGTACTTTTCCAAAAGCGCCAGCGTCTTGCGACGCATCTCCGCGCGATTGACGGTGCGCAGCAGCGTGCGCGGCTCATGGCGAAACCAGATGTTCTGTTCGACACTGAGGTCAGGGATCAGCGACAGTTCCTGGAAGACGGCGGCAATGCCGCGCGCCTGGGCCGCGTCTGGATTGGCCGGGCGATAATCCTGGCCGTCGACGAGGATCGAGCCCCCATCATGCTGCACGGCCCCAGACAGGATCTGGATGAAGGTGCTTTTGCCCGCGCCGTTTTCCCCGAGCAGCGCGTGCACTTCGCCGGCGCGGGCGCTGAATGTCGCCTCGCTCAGCGCGACGATGCCGCCATAGCGTTTGGACAGGCCGTTGACGGTGACAAGGTCCATGAATGCGCCTTCGAAAAGCTCTCCCGACATCTTGCGATGCCGGGAGACAGGGTCGTGGTCACAGGATGTTACTTGCTACCGGCGGCTTCCGCAGCGGTGATCTCGACCCAGTCGGGCGTGATCGGCAGCGTCAGGCCCGGCGCCTGGTCGGGGAAGGCATTTTCGCCGATCGCGATCTTGATCATCTTGGTGCCCGGATAGAGCTTGGACTCGAAGGGATCGGTGGTGACGAAATCACCCTTGACCGAAACCGAGCGCTCGGCCGGTTTCTTGCCGGTGTCGAGAATGTCGACCGCCAGCTTGATCGCTTCCGAGGAGAGATAGGCCGGGTTGGAGCCAAGGATGCACTTGGCGCCTTGCGTCTGCGCACAGGTGACGGCGGCGACATTGTAGGAGAAGCCGACGACCGGGACGATCGGCCGGCCGGCATCCTTCAGCGCCTGGATGGCGCCGGAGCCGTAGCCTTGTGTCATGATGCCGTCGATCTTCGGATTGGCAGCAAGCAGGGCCGCGACACCTGACTGCTCCGGACCGAGCGCATAGTTGCCATTGTAGTAGCCGACGATCTTGATGTCGGGATATTTGGCCAGCACCTTCTCATAGCCGCCCTGCAGCTGCGCCGAGATCGGCGCGCCGGCGAGGCCGCGATCAAGGATGATGTTGCCTTTGCCGCCGAGTTGCGTCGCCATCCATTCGGCCATCACCGAAGGGATACGATCCCAGTCGGAGGCAACGGCAAAAGCGCAGGGCTCGGTCACCACCTGGTCGAAGCTGATGACGACGATGCCGGCGTCGCAGGCCTTCTTGATGGTCGGATTGAGTGCTGAATCCGAACCGGCATCGACGAGGATGGCGTCCGGCTTCTGGCGGATGATGTTGTTCAGCGAGTTGATCTGCGCCTGGACGGTGTTCTCGACATTCTCGATCTTGAGGTCGACGCGACCCTTCAGCGGCCCCTTGTTGACCGAGACGGTAGCAACACGCTCCATCTGCTGGCGCCAGTCATTGCCGACGAAATTGTTCGAGAGATAGATGGTGTAGGGCTTCTTGTCCTCGGCGTGGCTCGGCGCCATGCCGACGGCAATCGCGGAGATGGCAAGGGCTGCCAATCCGGCGCAAACTGTCTTGAGTTTCATGGTCTCTCCTCCTTGGTGTTTCCTGCATCAGCCGGTGACGGACTTCGCCATCTTGGTGGGTGCTGCGTGTAAATTGATACCGGTACCAATGCGCCTTGTCAATTTGAGCCAAGGCGCATTGGAGAGGCCTGGAGCGACCATTTTCGCCGCCATCGGCAGGCATCGTTATTTCGAGCCAGCGGCCTCGGCCGGGGTGATTTCAACCCAATCCGGGCTGACCGGAAGAAACAGTCCCGGCGCCATGTCCGGAAAGGCATTCTTGCCAACCTCTATCTTCTGCATGTTCGCATCGGGATACAATTCCGACGGGACCGGATCGGTGGTGAGGAAGGCATTGCGCAGCAGGATCTTCTTCTCCGCCGGCTTCTTGCCGTCGAGTATCTCGACCGCGAGCTTCAAGGCCTCGGCCGACAGATAGGCAGGGTTGGGTGCAAGGATGCACTGGGCGCCCTGGGTTTGGGCACAGGTCGTCGTCGTCAGGTTGAAAGGACTGCCGGTGATGGGAACGATCGGACGCCCGGCATCCTGCAGCGCCTTGATTGCCCCGGCGCCGTAACCCTGGACGAAGATCGCGTCGACCTGTGGATGCGCCGCCAAAAGGCTGGCGACCCCCGCCTGTTCCGGCCCCAATGCATAGTCGCCGTTGAAATAGCCGACCACTTCAATGCCTGGGTATTTCTTGATGACTTCCTCGAACCCACCCTGCAGCTGGGCGGAGATCGGAGCGCCGGCAAGCCCACGGTCGACGAGGATCTTGCCCTTGCCGCCGAGTTTCTTGACCAGCCACTCGGCCTCGACGCGCGGCGCCCGGCCCCAGTCGGACTCCATCGTATAAGCGCAAGGCGCGCTGACGATCTGATCGAAGGCGATCACCACGATGCCGGCCTTGCAGGCCTTCTCAATCGTCGGGTTGAGGGCCTCGCCGGAACCCGCATCGATCACGATGGCGTCGGGCTTGTTGCGAATGATGTTGTTGAGGGAATTGATCTGCGCCTGGACCGTCGTCTCGACCACCTCGACCTTGAGGTCGACGCGACCGGCAAGCGGCGGCTTCTTCACCGCGATGTCGGCGCTGCGCAGCATCTGCTGGCGCCAGTCGTTGCCGACGAAATTGTTCGAGAGATAAATGGTGTAGGGCTTCTTGTCCTGTGCATTGGCCGGCACGGTTTCGACCGACAGCAACGTCGTCGCGATCACCGCAAGGCCGGCGAAAAATACGCCTGCTTTCATGATTTCCTCCTCCCGTGTTTGTGTCGGCCGCGCGGACGCCGCCGTCTATCGAGTGCCTTCGAGGCCCTTGTGGACAGACCTTGTTCTTGTGCATGCCGTTATCCCAGAACCGCTGCGCATCCTGGCTGACATGCACCAGGCAAATGCTCAGCGTCGGATGAGGCTCCGCATCCACGTTCGATCGTGGTCCTCCGCGCAGCCTTCATCTTAGCTATGATGCTATTATAATTTTATAAGGCTGTCCATGACCAAGACCAGGAAATCGGCGGACGCCAATGCTGCCGCTGGCCAGCCTCAGGACAGGTCGTTGGGCGCGTCGTAGGTGATGCTGAAAATATCGGCGGGGTGGCGGGCAACCGAGAATTCGATGCTGCGCTGGTCCGCCGACTGGTAGAGCATCTCCACCGTCAGCACCGGACTGCCGAGCGTGATGCCAAGGTCGGCGGCAACCGTCTCGTCGGCGATTTCGGCGCGCACCGTGACATGCGCCACATCGAGCCGCAGGCCGAGATGTTTTTGCACCGAACGGAAGATCAGCACATCGGAAAAATCCTCGCGCTTCAGGCGAGCGCCGATGTCGGGCGGGAAATAGGTAGTGATCTGCGCCTTCCTCTGTTCGCCGATCGACAGCACGCTGCGCAGGCAATAGCCCGCCTCGTCCTTGCCCATGCCGAAATGGCGCTGGAGCACGGGCGAAACCTCCTTGCGGTAGGATTTCACCGTCAGTTCAGCGTCCTTGGTGAAGGCCGCCATGTCGGCGAAGTTCTTGAACTTCCAGCTCAGATTGACCGAAGGGCTGCGCGCCGCGACCACCGCCGGCTTGGCCGAACGCTTCCGGATCAGGCCGTCGGCCTCGAGATCGCGCAGCGCCTGGCGAACCGTGATCAGGCTGACGCCGAAATGCTCGGCAATGGTCGCTTCCTTCGGCAGCTCGCCGCCGACGGGGAAGGTGCCGTTGCCGATCGGCTCGCGCAGAAGATCGGCGAGCTGGCGGTAAAGCGGGCCGTTGGCGCGGCCGAGCGTGCGCCTGGGAAGACTGTCGATGGTGGGATGGTCCATGTGCCTCGTCGCGCCTGTGTCGAAGCTTTTATAATAGCTTCCTGCGCCCGAGGCTAGGCAAGGCTGTTGACGATCGACCGTCTCAGACAAAGAGCCGAAGCGGGTGTTCGATCGCCGATTTCAGGCTCGCCAGCCAAGCGGCAGCGGTGGCCTCATCGACGCTTGCCGCATCCACCGTCAGCAGGCATTCGGCATGGTCGCCCGCCGTGTTGAGCGAGACGGTGAGGCGCATGGCGCGGCCGGCAAGGAGCGGCATCATCACCGGCCTGACGTCGCTCGCCGGCAGCAGCCGCAGCGACAGGTCCGCCGGGGTTTCCGTTTCATCACGACTGTCAGCCAATGCCGCAAGCCGTATTGCGCGCAGCGATGTCAGGGACATTTCGGTGATCATGGCGAACACGGTTTGCCAGCCCGTCAATTCCAGCGCCACGGAACCGCCACCAACCTTGGCGGCGTCCGGCACCTCGGCAAATGCTCGACCGGCGGCGCGCAGCAGCACATCGTCGATAGCGAGCACATTTCCCGAGTTCTCAAGCGCCGCCAGCAGGTCTTGCAGCGCGCCTAGCGCGACGGACGTCGTAAAGGCAGCGATACGCGACGCGGCCGCGGAAGGCACCGCCGTAGGGGCGATGACATCAGACGCAACGACCGGCGCGGCAACCGGAACGAAGGCCTGCACATCGGCGGCCAGGATGCGCCCACCCGGGCCGCTGCCGCGAAGCGTTTCAAGCGGCAGCGCGCGTTCTCGCGCCAAACGGCGCGCATAGGGCGAAACCGCAAGACGCCTTGTCTGCGCAACGGCTGCATTCATTTCAGGAACTCGGAATTCACGCAGTTGGTCAGCCGTCCCTCCGTGAGATAGGCGTGCACGACCTCGATCGATTTCAGCCGAAGGTCGCGCATCGAAGCCGGGCTGTAGAAGGCGGCGTGCGGGGTGACGATCAGGCGATTGGCGATCCACGGCTCGCGGCGCCGCCATGCGGCGAGCAGCGGATGATCGAGATCGCCGGGTTCGTTCGGCAGCACGTCCAATCCGGCGCCGGCGACGGTGCCCTCGCGCATGGCAGCCTCGAGCGCGTCGAGATCGACGATCGGGCCGCGTGCGGTGTTGATCAGCACGAGGCCGGGTTTGGCAGCGGCGAAGGCGGCGGCGCCGAGCAGCTTGCGGGTTTCCTCGCTCAGCGGTGTGTGGACGCTGACGACATCCGCCCGCCCCATCAATTCATCCAGCGAATGGACACGCTCATAGCCGGTCGATAGATCAACGCCGGACAGAAGATGCGGATCATAGAACACCACCTTCATGTCGAAGGCAGCGGCACGACGTGCGGCGGCGAGGCCGATGCGACCGAGGCCGACAATGCCGAAGGTGGCGCCCTTGTGCCTGCGCACCAGCGGCGCTTTCGAAAAATGCCAGCCTTCGGCGCCGTGGCCGGAAAGCACCGCGCCATAGGCTGAGGTGCCGCGCGTCAGCGCCAGCATCAGGCCGATGGCGTGGTCGGCAACCTCGGTGGTGCCATAGTCTGGAACATTGCAGGCCGGGATCTTGCGCGCGCCCCAGCCCGCCGTGTCGATGTTGTCGAAGCCGACGCCGGAGCGCACCGCAATCCGCGCCTTGGGGAACGCGGTCGGAGCGGCGGCGACATTGTGCGTAGGCGAATAGTTGATGACGGCGTCGACCGTTTCGCAGATTGCCGGATCGAGTGGCGCGGCCCTGTCGTTGGTCGAGCGGGCGAGGATGAACGCGATGTCAAGATAATGCTGCCGCTCGAGTTCGGCCTCGTCGGTGGCTTGCCAGTTGGCGCACAGGATCTTCATGCTGGCCCTTCGAATTTCATGGGTATGGTGGTTATTTCTTGATGCCGCCGATGCGGCCGCCCATCGGCACCACGGCACCGACTGGCTGGTCGATTGCGCTTAACCTACCGCTGATCGGCGCTTCGATTTCGACCACGGCCTTGTCGGTCTCGATCTCAGCGATGAGCTCGCCTTCCTTCACCACATCGCCGACGGCCTTCAGCCATTTGATGACGGTGCCTTCGCTGACGGTGAGATCGCCAAACGGCATCGTTATCGGCTCGTCGTCGCCGGCAGTAGCCGGTGCCGCAACTGCCGGCACGGCGGGCTGCGGCTTCATCGGAGCGGGTACCGACTTAGCCGGCGCAGCGCCTTTCAGACCGACCGTGTACCAGTGATCCGGCACCGGTGGCTTGCCGGCAATGACATCGCGAGCGCCTTGGACAATGCGGGCGGTGTCGACCAGCATGGCGCGCTCCAGAACCGGCGCGAATGGATGCGAGGTTGGCGCCGTGTGCAGCCTGCCGGGCGGTGCGTCGAGTTCGTCGAAGGCGAGCTCGTTGATGGCCTGGGCGATCTCGCCACCAAGGCCGCACATCGCCCAGGCCTCATCGACGACGAGCAGGCGATGGGTTTTCCTGACACTGGCGACAATGGTGTCGATGTCGAGTGGCATGATGGTGCGCGGATCGATGACCTCGACTTCGACGCCTTCGGCCGCCAGCGTCTCTGCAGCCTCCAGCGCGCGCTGCACCATCTGGCCGGCGGCAACGATGGTGATGTCGGTGCCTGCCCTGGCGACGCGGGCGACGCCGAACGGGACAAAATGCTCGCCCACCGGCACCTCGCCCTTGGACGCGAACAGCGCCTTGGGTTCGAGCATGATGACGGGATCGCCGGCCCGCAGCGCCGTCTTCATCAGCCCCTTGGCATCGGCTGGGGTCGAAGGCACACAGACGATGAGGCCGGGCATATGGGCGAAGACAGGATGATAGATGCCGCTGTGATGCGGACCGGAACTCCGCAGCGCGCCGGCGCCGACGCGCACCACCATCGGCGCGCTCATCAGGCCGCTGGTCATGTAGCGCAGCTTGGCCGCCTGCAGAAAAATCTGCCCAGCGGTTTCGAAAGCGAAGTCGGCGAACATCAGGTCCGAAACGGTGCGGGCGCCGGTGGCCGAGGCGCCAACGGCGGCAGCGGTAAAACCCTGCTCGGAGATCGGCGTGTCGACCATGCGTTCGGCGCCGAACTCCTGCCAGAGGTTTCTGGTGTGAGCAAAACTGCCGCCGCGTTCGCCGGTGCCTTCGCCGAAATAGAGGATCGCCGGATTGGCGCGCATTTCCTCGGCGATGCCGTCGCGCACGGCTTCGAGCCAGCCCTGCGTGCGCATCTCGCCGACGGCGCGCGGCTGCAAAGCGGCGGACGGATTGATCGGATCGGCAAAGACATGCAGGCGCACGGTGGCCGGATCGGGCTCGGGCGAGTTGCGGGCGAAGGCCAGCGCGTCTTCGACCACCTTCTCGATCCGCGCCTCGACGGCCGCCAGCGCGTCGGCATCGGCGATGCCATAGTCCTCGATCAGCTTCTTGCGGAACATGTCGATGGGATCGCGTTTGATCCAGGCGTCGAGTTCTTCCTGCGTGCGGTAGGTGCCGATGACCGGATCGCCTTCGTGGTGGCCGACGGTCCGATAGGTCTTGGCCTCGATCAGCGTCGGCCCCTTGCCGGAACGGGCGCGTTCGGTGGCTTCTTTCATGGCCAGCCAGACGGCGAACACGTCATTGCCGTCGACGGCGACGCCGGGCATGCCGTAGGACGCCGCCTTGGTGGCGATCTCGGGATTGAGCGTGATCGACTTCAGCGGAGTGGCGGTGGCGTAGAGGTTGTTCTCGCAGATGAAGACCGCAGGCGCCCGCTGCACGGCGGCGAAGTTGAGCGCCTCATGGAAGCCGCCATGGTTGGCGGCACCATCACCGAAGAAGGCGACGCCGATGTCGTCCCGCCCCTGCTGGCGTGCACTCATGCCGATGCCGACGGCATGGCCGATGCCGGCGGCGACGATGCCGTTGGTGCCGAACAGGCCGACCGAGCGGTCGTAGAGATGCATGGTGCCGCCGCGGCCGCCGCATATGCCGTCAACTTTGCCGAACAGCTCGGCCATCACCCGGCTCGGATTGGCGCCCTTGGCCAGCGCATGGCCGTGGCCGCGATGGGTCGAGGTGACCCAGTCTGTTGGCCGCAGATGCGCGCAGACGCCAACGCCGGTCGCCTCTTCGCCGATATAGAGATGCAGGAAGCCCGGCGTTTCGCCCTTGCGGCACGCGATCTGGGCGATGCTTTCGAAGCGGCGCAACAGCACCATGCGCTCGAACAGATCGAGCAGGATCTTCCGGTCGGGGAGGTTTGGCGCACCCCTGGACTCCTCGCGTGCGCGCGCCGCAGACATTGCCACCAAGCCTCCCTGAATGCGTCTGGCGCCGGGCGGCAAAGCGCCGGCGGCGAGCTTGTTGGTCACTCGCTTTGGCGCATCATAGATTATAATAGCATAATGTCTACTGGCTCCGAACAGAGGCATGCGGGGGGTTAGATTTTCGTGATCCGCACGGTCGCATCGGGCCGTTGAAACAGCTCCGGGCGCAGGCCGAGACCGAGGCCCGGCCCTTCGAGCGGCGCGACATGGCCGTCCTTGACCGGTGGAATGTCGGCGACGATCTCGGTGTACCAGCCGGTGAAATAGGCCCGCACCGCTTCCTGGTAATTGACGTTCGGCAAGGTGGCCGACAGCGCGCAGCTGGCGGCATAGACGATCGGCCCGGTGCAATCGTGCAAGGTGACTGGCAATTCGCTGGCCTCGGCCATATTGGCGATCTTGCGTGCTTCGGAGAGCCCGCCGCACCAGGCGAGGTCGATCATGATGACGCTAGCCGCGCGCTTGTCGATCAGTTGCCTGAACATCTGCCGCGAGGCCAGCCGCTCGCTGGCGGCGATCGGTATCGAGGTGTGACGGGCCAGCTCGGCCATGGCGTCGAGCTCGTTGTAGCGGATCGGCTCCTCCAGCCAGGCGACGTCGTAGGGTTTCAGCGCCTCGGCGATACGCAGCACCGGCGGCAAGGTCCATAGCCCATGCAGCTCGACCATGATCTCCATGTCGCGGCCGACGGCGTCGCGGATCTTCTGGAAGGGCTCCAGCGCCTTGTCGAGATCCGCCAGCGATATCCGGGTGCCGTTCGAGGCCTCGGCGGCGATGTCGAACGGCCAGATTTTCATGGCACCAATGCCTTCCGATTTAAGGCTTTTGGCAAGGTCGCCGGCATTGTAGCGCCAGGCGAGCAGGTCCTCATACGGACCTTCGTTGGAATCGCCTGATTTGAGCGACCAGTCCTCGCCGCGCTCGAACAGCGCGTTCTTTTTGGTGGCGCGCACATGCTTGTAGCCGGCGCAGGTGTTGTAGATCGGCACGGTCTTGTGGGTGCGCCCGCCAAGCAGCCGCCAGACCGGCTCGCCAAGCACCTGCCCATAGATATCCCACAGCGCGATATTGACGGCGGAATTGCCACGCACCTCGGCGCCGGAATCGCGCGCGCCGACATAGACGCTGCCCAGCGTGCGGTCATGCAGCTCGATGTCGCGCGGATCCTTGCCCAGCAGATAGGACGCGACATTGTCGTGGATGTAGGAGGCGACCGGCCCCGGCGCCCAGAAAGTCTCGCCTGTGCCGATGAGGCCGGCATCGGTGTGGACGCGCAGCCAGAACAGGAACGGGAACTCGGCCAGCTGCAGCGTTTCGAGCGCAACGACTTTCATCTCTTTCCTCCCCATTCCAACCGATCGCACGGCCGATGGGACAATAGCACATCGCCGTTGACAGCCATTTATGGTACCGGTATCAATCCCGTCAAGATGGCCATCGGGAGGGTGCTCGCTTGCCTGCCGAAAATCAAAATACGACACCAAAGAGAGCGCTGGTCACCGGCGCCGCCGGCGGCCTCGGCCGCGAGGTGGCGGTCCAGCTGGCCCGGCGTAGCTGTGTAGTCGCGATCACCGACATCAATGGCGAGGGACTGGCCGACACGGCCCGACAGATCAAGGAAACCGGTGCGGAAACCGAAATCATAACAGGCGATTTCACGCTCGAGGGCGCGCCGGAAGCAGCGGTCGAGAAAGTCGTAGCGCGCTGGGGCGGCATCGACATCCTCGTCAACAATGCCGGCTATGGCGTGATCGAACCGTTCCTCGACGCCACCTACAAAGCCTGGACACGCACGCTGGCGCTCAACGTCACCGCGCTTGCCATGGCTTGCAAGGCGGCGGGACGGGTGATGCGCGACCAGCGCTCCGGGCGCATTATCAACATCACCTCGCCGGGCTCGCGCATGGCGCTGCCCGATTACACCGCCTACACGGCAAGCAAGGCCGGCGTCGATTCCATCACCCGCGCCGCCGCCGTGGCGCTGGCGCCTTATGGCGTGCTGGTCAACAGCCTGGCGCCCGGCATGATGGACACCGAGATGCAGCGCTCGACCGAAATCGACCTCGCCCGCGCCAATGGCCGCAACGATCTGCAGGCCTTCCTTGACGAGCGCACGCGCCGTATCCCGCTCGGCCGCCGCGCCGAGATTTCCGAGGTGGCCGAAGCCGTCATCTGGCTCTGTCTCGACGCGCCGAAATACATGACCGCCGAGCGGCTCAACATGTCGGGCGGGCTCGACAAGGACTGATCCAATGCTGCGAAACTCTCCACCCGGCGGTGCCGATATCGGCGCGCTCGAACGCAAGGCAGCGCAATTGCGCCGCCATATGCTGACCATGGCGCGCGGCCAGGGCCAAGGTTATATCGGCCAGGGCCTCGGCATCGCCGATGCGCTGGCGGCGCTCTATTTCCACGAACTGCGCTACGACCCGCACCATCTGGCCTGGCCCGACCGCGACCGCTTCCTGCTGTCGACCGGCCACTATTCGATCGCGCTCTGGGCGGCGCTGGCCGAGGCCGGCATCATCCCGGTCGAGGAATTGATCACCTATGGCGCCGACAACAGCCGGCTGGAGATGTCGACGCTCGACACCACGCCAGGCGTCGAAATGATCGGCGGTTCGCTCGGCCATGGTCTCGGGCAAGGCGTCGGCCAGGCGCTGGGCCTGCGTATCGACAAATCCGACGCGCGCGTCTTCGTCGAGCTGTCCGATGGCGAAATGCAGGAAGGCTCGACCTGGGAAGCGGCGATGTCGGCCAGCCATTTCAGGCTCGACGGGCTGGTGGCGCTGATCGACTGCAACGGCATCCAGGCCGACGGGCCTATGGTGCTCGACATGGAGCCCGTGGCCGATAAATGGCGTGCCTTCGGCTGGCAGACAGCGGAGATCGACGGCAACAACATGACGGCCGTGGTCGGCGCGCTGGCCGATGCCCGCGAACGCAACGGCAAGCCGAAAGCGATCGTGCTGCGCACGCTGCCGGGCAAAGGCGTGCCGCGCATCGAAATCTCTGAGAAATCGCACTTCTTCCGCGTCGACGTGGCGCAATGGGACGGCATCATCGCCGAGTTCGAACAAAGTGCGGGAGCAGCCCAATGAGCGGCGCGGCGATGGAGGCCGGGCGCACGCTGGCCATGGGCCAGGACGAAGCAATTGGCGGCGGACGGCAAAGCGTGGAAGCGCCGTTCGGCAAGGCGTTGGCGCGTCTCGGCCAGAGCCGGCCCGACATTGTCGGGCTGACCGCCGATCTCGGCAGATACACCGACATATTGCCGTTCCGCGATGCCTTTCCCGACCGCTTCTTCAATGTCGGCATGGCCGAGCAGAACCTGATCGCCGTCGCCGCCGGGCTGGCGCGCACCGGCAAGGTGCCGTTCGCCACCACCTATGGCGTGTTCGCGACGCGGCGCGCCTATGATTTCGTCGCCATCGCGGTCGCCCATTCCAATTTGAACGTCAAGATCGTCGCCGGCCTGCCGGGTCTCACGACCGGCTATGGCGGCACGCATCAGGCGATCGAGGACCTGGCGCTGATGCGCATGATCCCCGGCCTGACCATCATCGATCCCTGCGATGCGACCGAGATCGAGACAGCGACCGAGGCGATCGCCGAGCATCGGGGACCGGTCTACATGCGGCTGCTGCGCGGCAGCGTGCCTGTCGTGTTCGAGCCCGGCTACATCTTCGAGATCGGCAAGGCGCGGCACGTGCGTGAGGGCTCAGATGTCGGCATCATCTCGACCGGTTTCATGACCGAGCGGGCGCTCGACGCGGCGGAGGCTTTGCGCAAACAAGGCATCTCAGCAGGTGTGTTGCATGTGCCGACGATAAAGCCGTTCGATGCCGAAGCGGTGGCCGAGTTTGCCGGCTCAGTTGGCCGTGTTGTCACGGCGGAAAACCATGTCGTGGTCGGTGGGCTGGCGAGCCTTGTCGTCGAGACCTTGTTCGATGCCGGTATTACGAAGACAGTGACGCGCATCGGCCTGCCAGACCGCTATATCGAATGCGGAGCGGTGCCGACCTTGCAGGCGAAATATGGCCTGACGACCGAGGCCGTCATCGCGACGATCGCTGCGCTGAGTTAGGGCTATCGCATGAAGATCACCGAGATCGAGACCTTTGCCGTCGGCGCCGGCTGGAAGAATTGGCTGTTCGTCAAAGTCCATACCGACAGCGGCACCCATGGCATCGGGGAAGGCACGCTGAACGGCTTCATCAAGACCACGGAAGCCGGCGTGCATGAGCTGAAGCACCTCGCCATCGGTCAGGATCCGCGCCGCATCAATGCGCTGGCCAAGCGCATGCTAGACAGCGTCTCGCTGGATGGCGGCCACATCCACCGTACCGTCATCGCGGCGATCGAGGTCGCTTGCTGGGACTTACTGGGCAAGAGCCTGGGCGTGCCGATCCACCAATTGCTCGGCGGCCAGGTGCGCGACAGCGTGCTCGGCTACGCCAATGGCTGGTACCGCACCGAGCGCACGCCCGAAGCCTTCCTCCAGGCCGCCAAGGCAGCGCTGGCCAAGGGCTTCAAGGCGTTCAAGCTTGATCCGTTCGGCACGGCGCAAGGTTTCATCTCGCGCGAGGAACTGGACCTCTCCTATGCCATCTGCCGAACGTTACGTGACAAGCTGCCGAAGGACACGCTGATCCTGATCGACGTGCATGCGCGCTTCACCGAGATCGCGGCACTGCAGGCGGCGCAAAAATTCGCCGATCTGGATATCTACTGGTGGGAAGAACCGACCTCGCGCGACCGGCAGGAGACGGTGCACGAAGTGGCGCATCGCTCGCCGATCCCGGTGGCGACCGGCGAGATGTATGACACGGTCGGGCAGTTCTACGCGCTGGCCGCCGGCGGCGGCGTCAACATCTTCCAGCCCGAGCCGATGTCGCTCGGCGGCATTGCGCCATCAATGCAGGTGGCCAATCTGGCGCTCGCCCATGGCAGCTACATCGCACCGCACCAGAGCGGCGGACCAGTGGCGACGGCGGTGTGCCTGCAACTGGCGGCGGCGGTGCCGAACTTCCTCATTCAGGAACATTTCGACGCCTTCAACGACCCGTGGACACGAGAGCTGGTGACCTGGCATCCAACGGTCAATGCAAAGAACGGCCATCTGTCGCTGCCGGACGCGCCAGGGCTCGGCATCGATCTCAACATCGATGTGATCAAGGATCATCCCTATGATCCCAATGCCTATCTCAACGTCCATGCCGAAGGTTGGGAAAAACGCCTCGGCCGGCGCGAAGAGGTGGCGAGGCCGAAGCGAAAAAGCTGATCACGCGCTTTCGCGGTCGACGATCTCGAAGCCGAGGCTGGTGATGGTCGGCACCTTGGTGTCGCCGCCGAGCCTTGCCAGCAGCTGCCGCACCGCACGGCGACCCATCTCGTAGCGATTGACCTTGACCGTGGTCAGCGGCGGATAGAGCTGGGCTGCCAGATCCATGTCGCCATAACCGGCGATCGCAATCTTGCCCGGCACCGCCCAGCGGCGCCGATGGCACTCCTGCACGGCGCCAACGGCCAGCGTGTCGCTGGAAAAGAAGATGGCGTCGATGTCCCTGTGGCGAGTGGTCAGCGTCACCAGCGCCTCGGCGCCGCCCTGTGCGGTGATCGGCACCTCGACCTCCATGTCGGCATGGTTCTTGATGCCGAGTTCGGTGAGCGCCGCGTGATAACCGGTGCGGCGCTGTTGCAAGCGGTCATTGCCGTGGATCGGCGTCGAGACGAAGCCGATGCGCTTGTAGCCCTTGGCCGCCAGATGCATGGTCATGGCGTAGGCGGTCTCGAAATTGGAGACGCCGACCACCATGTCGATCGGCTTGCGGCCCTTGATCTCTGATATTTCGACCACCGGTGCACCGCTGCTCTTCAGAAGCGCGCGCGCCGTTTCGCTCTGCACGAAGCTCTGCAGGATCATGCCGACCGGGCGCCAGCCAAGCAGATTGCGGATCGATTTCTCCTCGGCTTCCTGCGTGAATTCGCCCTGCACCAGAAGCATCGAATAGCCGCTCTCATGGCATTCGTCGGACATGCCTTGCACCTGTTCGGCGATGCCCGAATTGATCAGAAGCGGCACCACCGTGCCGATCATGCGGCCATTGCCGCGCATGCTGGAGGCCAGCCGGTTGGGCACGAAGCCGGCCTGCTCGATGGCCTCGAGCACCTTGGCGCGGGTTTCCGGCGAGACCATGTCGGGGTTGGACAGGGCGCGCGACACCGTCATCGGCGCCACGCCGACGCGCTTGGCGATCTCGCGCACGCCGAGGCGTTGCGGCTTCTTCTCGCCCGCCGGCGGCTTGTCGACCATCACCATGCTCCAAGAGAGCGCGATCCAGCAAGACAATGCCCTGCGGATCACGCCGTAAACGTCCACTCATAGCGGTTGTGGCGGACGCTTTCCAGCGAGGGGTCCGGCGCGGATACCGAGCGTCACCGGTTCAGAAATTGCGCCCATAGCCTGCCATCCATCCACCGTCGACGCCCAGCATCTGGCCCGTCGTGTAGGTGTTGAGTGGATCGCAGAAGAACAGCACGGCCGCAACCGCTTCCTCGATGCTGCCGGCGCGGCCGACCGGTGTGTGGCTGAGCATCGCCTTGTCGCCTGACACCATGGTCTCATCCTCGACCGCCCCGACCCCGACGGCGTTGACCAGCACTCTTGGACCGAACTCCATGGCCAGCGTACGCATGCCGGCGAGGATCGAGGCATTCTCCATGGAGAAGCGCGGATGGCGGCGCATCGGCATGCCGGCGGTCGCCGACAGCAGGAAGATGACGCGCCCGCTGCCGCGCTCTGTCATGGCGACCGCCATCTTGCGCGCATCGGCGTAGAGCAATCTCGGATCCCCCGCCGCTGTTCCGGGCCGCAGTGGACAGGACATCAGCAGAATATCAGTTCCCCGCGCGTCGGAGCCCTCGACAAAAACCCCGCCATTGGCCTGCAACGCCGTGATCGCTGCTTCGGCGACCGGGTTGCTGTCGCCGTCAAGGGCCACCGTGGCGCCATTGAGATCGATTTCCATCGCGTCGCTCACATCATGTATCCCGCCGTCCAGCCGCCATCGACGGCAAGGACCTGACCGTTGACGTAGCTGGCGGCCGGCGAGGCCAGGAAAAGCACCGCCTCGGCGATCTCCTGCGGCTCAGCCGGGCGGCCGAGCGGCACATGGGCCAAGAATTCCTGAGTGCGGCCAGCGAACTTGCCGTCCTCGCCATAGAACAGCTTGGCGGTCAGCGCCGTCATCACCGAGCCCGGTGCAATCGCATTGGTCAGGATGCCTTTGGCGCCGAGTTCGATCGCCATCGACCGCGTCAGATGGATGATGCCGGCCTTGGCGGCGACGAACGGGCTTTGCAGGCGCATGGCGGCGAGACCGACCACCGAGGCGATGTTGACGATGCGGCCGCCCTTGCCGGCGGCGAGCATGGGTCCGAGTGCCGCGCGGCTCATGATGTAGAGGCCATCGAGATCGATGCCGGTGATGCGGTCCCATTCCTCGGCCGGGAATTCATCAATGGTGACGCGGTGCGCCAGCGTGTTGACGCCGGCATTGTTGATGAGGATGTCGAGGCGGCCATACCGCTCCATGATCGCGGCGATCGCGCTGTCGACCGATGCGGGATCACGGATGTCGGTGGTGCAGGCCGTGGCGTTGCTCAGCCCGGCCGCGACCTGGCTTGCGCCCTCGCCGTTGATGTCGGCAACGACGACCGCGGCGCCATTGTCGGACAGCCGTCTGGCGATGGAACTGCCGATGGCCCCGGCGGCCCCCGTGACCAGCGCTACCTTGCCTCGCAAATCGCAGCGCATGCCCCGTCCGCCCCCCGACCTATTTCGGGTTATGCTATTATAATATTCTCAAGGCGCGGACAAGCAATTGCGCCGCAGCAAGGCGTTATTCAGCCGGCGCGCCGGCGACGTTCTTGCGGGCCGCATCGATCATCAGACGTCGCGCGCGGAACACGCCCCATTGCTGGTCGACGAGCACGCCGATGAGGATGACGCCGCCCATCACCGCGAAGTTGAGCGAGGACGGGATGCCGAGCAGGTTGACGAGGTTCTGCAGCTCCTGCAGCAGCACCGTGCCCAGCACAACGCCGATCAGCGACCCCTCGCCGCCGCGCAGCGAGAAGCCGCCGAGCACGGCGGCGGCAATCGCATAAAGCTCATAGAACTGGCCGTGGCTGGCTGGCGAGATCGAGCGCGTGTACATGGCGAAATAGATCGCCGACAGCGCCGTCAGCACGCCGCAGATGACGTAAGCCACCATGACGATACGGCCGGTGCGGATGCCGGAATATTTCGCCGCCTCCTCATTCTTGCCGATGGCGTAGAGATAGCGGCCGAACACCGAGCGGTGCAGCACCACCCACATGATGATGGCGATGACGATCAGGGCGATGAAGCTGTTGGGCACGCCATAGGAGCGCCCCGCTGTGAGGAATTCGAGTTCGGGAAAGTTCTGGCCGAAGGCGAAGCCGGCGGTGCCGTCGCCGGTGTAGAAGCGCGCCACGCCGCGATAGATCAGGAGGCCGCAGAGCGTGACGACGAAGGGCTGCAGCTTGAGCCGCGTGATCAGCCAGCCATGCGCCAGGCCGATGATGGCGCCGAGCACCAGGATGAGCACGAAGGCGACCGGCCATCCCATGCCACGCACGGCAATGAAGTCGATGAACAGTGTTCCCAGCAGCGCCACCACCGAGCCGACCGACAATTCGATGCCGCCGGTGATGATGACGAAGGCCTGGCCGATCGACAGGATGCCGAAGAGGCCGATCAGGTTCGAGGTGTTGGCGAGGTTGATCGGCAAGAGGAAGCGCGGATTGATGATGGCAACGATTGCGCCTACCACCAGGATCAGGATCAGCAGGCCGAGATCTTTCTTGCTCATCGTCGTCTCCCCAATGCCTGCCTGAGCGGATCGCGCTTGCGCGAGCTCCCGGCAAAAAACTATTTCGGCTGCTTGCCCACCGCCAGCAGCAGCACGTTTTCCTGGCTGAACTGGTCCTTGTCGAGAATGCCCGAGATCTGGCCCTCATGCATGACGGCGATGCGGTCGGACACGCCTATCACCTCTTCCATGTCGCTGGAGATCATCAGCACGGCGACGCCGGCGTCGGCCAACGCCCGCATCAGCCCGTAGATTTCCGCCTTGGCGCCGATATCGATGCCGCGCGTCGGTTCGTCGAGGATCATCACTTTCGGGTTCATGGCCAGCCACTTGCCGAGCACGACCTTCTGCTGGTTGCCGCCCGACAGCGTGCCGGTGCGCGTCTGCACCGAGGGCGCCTTGATGCCGAGATCTTTTTTCTGCTTTTCGGCGGTTGCCGTTTCGGCACTTGCGGACACCAGTGAACGCCTGGCATGCGCCGGCAAATTGGGCAGCGAGATGTTCTGGGCGATCGACAAATCGAGCAGGATGCCGGTCAGCTTGCGGTCTTCCGGCACCAGGAAGATGCCATGCGCGACGGCGTCGGCCGCCGAGCCCAGCACAAGCGTCTTGCCGTCGAGCTCGAGCGTGCCGCCAAGGCTGCCGTCGATGCCGAAGAACACGCGCGCCAGTTCGGTGCGGCCGGAACCGACCAGGCCGGCAAGGCCGAGAATCTCGCCGCGCCTGACATCGAGGCTAACTGGCCGGCTGGGATAGGTGGGGGTGCGGATGGCCTTGGCCGCAAGGGCGACGGCGCCCGGCGCCCGCGCGGACTCGGAGGCCTTCTCGCGCTCCTTCAGCATGCGGCCGATCATCAGCTTGACCATCTGGTCGTGGCCGATGTCGCGCTTTTGCAGCGTGCCGGCCAGCATGCCGTCGCGCAGCACGACGACGCGGTCGGCGACACGCTCGACCTCGTGCAGACGGTGCGAAATGAAGATGACGCTGATGCCGTCGGCCTTCAGCGCCTTGATGACGTCGAGCAGTTTGTCGGTCTCGGCGAGCGGCAGGCTGGATGTCGGCTCGTCGAGGATGACCAGCCTTGCCTTGATCGACAGTGCCTTGGCGATCTCGACCATCTGCTGCTGGGCGAGCGACAGGTCGGCGACCTGCGCGTCGGCGGTGAAATTGGCGCCGACGCGCTTGAGCAGCGGCGCCACCATTTCCCGCAGCTTCGTGCGGTCGACGAGCTTGAGCGGCCCGGCGCGCAGCGGCTCGCGGCCAAAGAAGATGTTGGCGGCGACATCGAGATTTTCGAACAGATTGAGTTCCTGGTGGACGAAGGCGATGCCGGATCCGAGGCTGCCTTCGACGCTCAGGCCTTTATGGGCGGTGCCGTCGACCGTGATCGTGCCGGTGTCCGGCGTGGTGACACCGCCAAGGATCTTCATCAGCGTCGACTTGCCGGCGCCGTTTTCGCCGACGAGGCCGATGACCTCGCCCGGCCTCACCTCCATCGAAAAACCATCGAGCGCGACAACACCCGGATAGGTCTTGCGCACGTTCTCGAGGCTGAGGAACGGGGTGGTCGCGGCGATGGATGTGTCGGAATAATTCATCATGCCTGACAGCGATTGGCGAGCTGACCCATCCGCAGACTGACGGTCTCAGCAGGCTTCGTCAATGCGAGCAGCCGGCTCAAGCAAAGTTGAGCCGGCTGAACTGCCTGTGGTCTTAGTTTCCAGACATCGCCTTCAGATTGGCGGCGTAGGCGTCGACGTCATCCTTGCCGATGATCTTGGTCGGGATGATGATGAGGTTGCCGGCCGGGATGCCCGACTTGTCGCCCTTGAGATAGGCGGCCATCAGCTTCATGCCCTGATAGGCCCATTCGAAGGGTTGCTGCACGACGGTGGCGGCAATGGTGCCTTCCTTGACGCCGCCCAGCGTGATCGGATCGTCATCGAAACCGACGACCGTGATCGCACCGAGCTTGCCGGCATCGCGCAGCGCTTCATAGATGCGCGGCGTGTTGTAGGAGTAGAAGCCGACCATGCAGGTGACGTCGGGGCTGGCGACCAGCGCGTCCTCGACATTCTTCTTGGCACGCGCCTGGTCGATGTCGTCGCCGCGCACGTCGACGAGCTCGATCTTGGTGCCGGCCGAGGCCATCCTTCATGCCCTGGATACGCTCCTTGGCATTGTCGGCGCCGAGCAGGCCGACGAAGCCGAGGCACTTGCCGCCGTTCGGCATCGCCTTCTTGGCGATTTCCGCCGCCTGCTTGCCGGCGTCGACATTGGACGAGCCGATATAGGCGACGCGCTTGGTCTGCGGAGCGTCACTGTCGGTGGTGAACAGCGCGGTTTCCGACGCGATCTTGTTCAGACCATCGGTCGAGGTCTTGGGATCGACGGCCGAGACCATGATGCCCTTGACGCCGGCCGTCACCAGATCGTCCATCAGCCGCTGCTGGATGGCGACCGAGGACTGCTCGGGATATTTGAGCTCGAGCGTATAGTCGGGCAGTTCGCCTTGCGCCTTCTTGACGCCGGCTTCGGCCGCTTTCCAGAAATCGGAAGCGCCGTTGACGACGAAGGCCAGCGTCGGCTTGTCGTCGGCGCGTGCGATGGCCGTCGCCGTCAGGCCGACGGCCAGGGCCGCGGCGGCCACGGATGCATTGCGTATCAAGGATTTCATGTTCAACCTCCCGTTTTGGTCCAGCCTTCGGGCTGACCGGTCTTGCTCACTAGAATTGCCTGCTCACCTGGATTTGCCGTTTGTGGCTTGGACGCCCCCTCCTCCTCAGGGGTTCCCGGCACGGAAAGAATGGCGTCGTCCAGCCACGGTCATGGACTTTAGAGACTCATCCCTCATTCGTAAATAGTCCGATTTGTCTGACATATCACATATCTGCTACAAGGCTCGCGGAGGCTATATCCGCTCACCATCGGACCATTCACGAGCACTCCCACCGCACCCAGGATCCATCGGGCCGGATGCGACGGATTGACGTTACAGCGCATCTTTGTATTAGTAAACAGTATTAGTTCTTGCCGTGCCTGGACACATCGGCTCGGCATCGCAATTGATCTGCCAACGATGAACTGCCTTGCCAGCGCGGCAGCCCATGCCTTGCTATTCCTGCCTTTCTGATGCCCGGAGCCACATGACCAATGGATCAGCAACCTGCTAATAGATATAAATTCAGTGTCGACTTCTATAAATCGACGCTGTCGCGTCATCTTGTCGGCCCGGCAGGCTGCCGCTAGACAGGCTGGCGATTGGGGACACGAATGCAATGAGCGAGACCAGGGATCCGGCCATCGAGACCGCGAAGCGGCGTAAGGCGCCGGCGAAGCCCAAGGGGCGGGTCACCATGACCGACATCGCCAGGGCCGCCGGCTGTTCGCAGGCGACTGTTTCCTTCGTGCTCAACAATTCGCCAGGGATCAAGCTGTCGCAGCAGACCCGCGAGCGGGTGATCGAGGCGGCACGGGCGCTGGGCTACAGCGCCCCCGCCTTCTCGGCACTGCGCAAGCCTGTTGCCGCCTTCGATGGCCTTGACGGGGTGATCGGCTTCGCCGTCGACCAGCTGGCGACCAGCCCGGAGGCTGTGGTCGCCATCGAAGGCGCGCGCCAGGCTTCGTGGAATGCCGGCAATGTGCTGCTGGTGGCGCAGACCATGGGCGACGCCGTGATGGAGCCGCGCGCCATCCAGGCGCTGACCAGGCGGGGCATTTCGGCGCTGATCTACATGACCATCTTCACCCGCGAGATCACGGCGCCCGACTTCCTCTACAGCCTCGACATTCCGGTGATCCTGCTCAATTGCTACACGGCCGACTACGCCTTTCCCGCCGTGGTGCCTTCCGAGATCGCCGGCGGCCAGAGCTCGACAAGGCATCTGATCAGCCACGGCCACCGCCGCATCGCCACCATCACCGGCGAGCCGTGGATGCAGGCGGCACAGGACCGGCTGAAGGGCTACCGCCGCGCGCTTGCCACCGCCGACATCCCGTTCGACGCGGAGCTGGTGGTCGAGGGCGACTGGTCGGCCAGCGCGGGCTATGCCGCGACGGTGAAGCTGTTGGCCCTAAAAGACCGCCCGACCGCGATCTTCTGCCAGAACGACCGCACCGCGATCGGCTGCTACGAAGCGCTGAAGGAAGCCGGCCTGCACATCCCCCAGGACATTTCCGTGGTCGGCTATGACGATGAGGAAATCGCCCGGCATCTGTTCCCGCCGCTGACGACCTCGATCCTGCCGCATATGGCGATGGGCCAATGGGCGATCGAGCAACTCGAGGCGCCGGCGGCGCCCGGGCAGGGGCGCTATCCCATCACCAAGCTGGAATGCCCCTTGGTGGAAAGGGAGAGTGTGCGGGCGGTGGCCGGAGCCGTGACGGGTCGAGAAGGCTGACCGTCGATCCCGGCGTGCTCATCGGCGCCCCCCTGCGGTCCGCGGTTGCCGGCATGGACCCGGGAGCCACGGTTGAGAATAGGCCGCGCCTGATATAGATGGCTCGCGCCAGACCGCCGTATCGGGTCGGAAGGTGTCCAACGCGAGCGACAGAGGCGATCATGGCCGACGAAAACGAAGACTACATCTACGATGAGGCCACCGGTGAATGGCGTCCGGCCTCGGAGATCGCTGCCTCCGCCGAGGCGGGGCGCATTGTGCCGCGCGATGCCGCCGGCAATGTTCTTGCCGACGGGGATTCGGTGATCCTGATCAAGGACCTCAAGGTGAAGGGCGCCGGTCAGACGCTGAAGCAGGGGACACTGATCAAGTCGATCCGGCTCACCGACAATCCGGATGAAATCGATTGCCGGCATGAGGCGATCAAGGGCCTCGTCCTTCGCACGGAGTTCGTGCGCAAGCGGTGAGCGTTAGAGCAATTCCAGGAAAAGTGTGAACGGTTTTCCCGGGAAAAGCGCGTAGCGCTTTCCCTTGGGAATTGCGTCAAAACAATAACTTAGAGCGGGTCGCCGTTTCCGTGAAACGGTGAACTGCTCTAGCGGCTGGCCGCGATGCTGAACACGCGGTCGGCACGGGACCCGGGCAGAGCTATTTATCGATGTCGATATCCCTGGTCTCCTGCCCGATCAGCAGCGCGATCAGCGTCAGCACGGCCATCGCCGAGAGATAGACGCCGACCCAGAACGGGCTGCCGCCGCCGACGCGCCACAGCGCCACCGCTATGAACGGCGCGACGGCGGCGCCAAGGATCGAGGAGACGTTGTAGGCGATGCCCGAGCCCGTATAGCGGACGCTGGCCAGGAACAGTTCCGGCAGCAGGGCGCCCATCGGCCCGAAGGTCATGCCCATGAGGGTGAAGCCGATGATGAGCCAGGCCATGACACCGACGGTGCCGGCCGCCAGCATGGGAACCCAGAGCAAGCCAAAGACGATGATGCCGAGCGTGATCGCGATCAGCGTCCTGCGCCGTCCCCAACGCTCCGCCCACGGACCGGAAACCAGGGTGAAGATGCCGAAGAACACCACGCCGATGATCATCATCAGCACGAAGGTCGTGTAGTCGTAGCCGAGGCCCGGAACCGCGCCGGTGGGCGCAGCCCGGCCATAGCTCAGCGAGAAGGTCGTCATCAGGTAGAACAGCACGTAGGTCGCCAGCATGTAGAATGTGCCGAGTATCAGTTGCCGCCAGTGCGTCATATAAAGAAGGCGATTTGCGAGGTTTCCCGATGATCAGAAGATTGCTTACAGCGGGAACGCTATTCACGATTGCTGGAGTCTGGGGCCGTCATGCAGGCTCATAGACGGACAATTGCATCGTCTCGCTAAGAGACCAAACTGGTTTGCCCTGCTCCCGAAAATAGCTGATTTCCCTCTGTACACCTGAACTTTGCTGCCAGCCGTCAATTTTCAACACAGCAATCTCGTCGCACCGGTCCATGAAAACCGTGTCAAAATCCACCCAATATTCGGAACCAAGTGTGTTTGCTGCTCCGGCCAAGACCACGTCGATTGGATGCGTCATCGTTATAGGGCTAAAGACGATATGCCCCTGTTTTATGAGAGCAGCGGCCGCTTTTGTTGCTGCCTCAAAGCGCTGCGCTCTGATTGCGGAATCGGCATGGGTATATGGGCAAGCTAGATAAAGGAGCTTCTGGCTGTTCACGGTTCGCCGCCGATAACTAGGTTGTTGCAGATAGGCATTTGTCTGACAGACATGTTTGTGTCGCTATGACCATCGCGCAGTGGTCATGGGCTGCTTATATCACCAATACGCTGCTGGCTATCGGCAATGCGGACAGGACACGCCCGCGTCCGCAGCATCGACTAGGATGTCAAACGCAATCGCGAAGTTAAAGTTCGTAGAATTTATTGGCGCACCCGACAGGATTCGAACCTGTGACCTCTGCCTTCGGAGGGCAGCGCTCTATCCAGCTGAGCTACGGGTGCTTCCCGGTGTTCCGGAAAACGAACCAGCCGGTGAACCGGCAAGTCACGGCTTCTTAGCGGAAGCCGGCGCGGGCTTCAACGGGCAATTGGCGGGCTGCAGGGCCGCGAACTGAGATTAACGCGCTTTCGGGATCCTGACGCCATGGACGTCCATTGATCAAGCCCCCGAAGAATCCGAGAAGCCAGGGTGCCTGCCGGAAGATGGCGCCTGAAACGGAAAACCCGCCTCGGCGGCGGGTCGCTGGCGCAAATCAGCACCATGGGCGAATTTATAGCATAATTGCCGTCACCGGGCAACCGATCGCGAGCTTGCTGTCATGATCGCATCCGGTCCTTTGCGGGCTCCCTGACCTCGGGCGCTCACTGCCCTGCCTCCCCCTTCACCGTCCGCTTCCGCACCCCACGAACCGCCCGCTTCACCTTCTTGGCACCCGTCAGCTCCTGCATGGCCTCGAGCTGCATCTGCTGCATCTCCGCCAGCCGCGTCCATTGGCGGGAGATGAGGTAGTCGAGTTTTTCGTGCAGGTGGCGCACTTCGAGCTCGGCTTTGAGGTTGACGCGGTATTCGTTGAAGGAGCGCAGGCGGTCTTTCACCTCCTGGCGCTTCTGGCTCATCATGATGATCGGCGCCTGGATGGCGGCGATGCAAGAGAGCAAGAGGTTGAGCAGGATGAAGGGATAGGGGTCGAAGGCGCCATTCAAACCCTCGAACAGATTGATGCCGATCCAGACCAGCAGCACGCTGGCAAACGAGATCAGGAACCACCAGCTGCCGCCGAAGGCGGCCATGTTGTCGGAGACGCGGTCGGGGAAGGTGCGGTGCTCCTCGAATTCCTCCTCCGAGTTTTCGGAAATCGTGTCCTGCCTGGCGATCGATTCCACCACCTGGCGGTCGAGTTCGGAGAATTCGCCGTGCTCCTGCTGCAGCAGCTCCTCCATGTAGCGCATGCGGTAGCGGCCGAGCTCCTCGCGGCTGATGCGGGCGCCCCTGGGCAGGTCCGGGTGGTCGGCGTGAATGCGGTCGGCAAGGCTCGGGCGCAGCGTGTCGATGCGCACGAGGTCGCGCTTGCGGAATTTGCGGCCTGAGATCGCCGACGGTTTTTTCCTGGGCTTTATCCGCGACGCGCCGGGGCCGGACGGTTCGGAGTCCGGCACTTCGGGCGTGTCGAAATGCTCGTCGGAAACCTCGTGCAGGTCTTCTTCAGTGGTCGGCGCCTCGAAATATTCGCCGCCGCTGTCATTCTCATTGGCCGCCGCCTTCTGCTCTGGCGTTTTGGGGACAGTGCTCATGGTGCGGGCTCCTGCTGTGGCGCTGGAATTCAAGGATACGCCGAGGTGGCGGGGCATATCCACCGTCGGATTTCGCAGCCTATGCCATGGCTTCCGCACGATTGCGTGACAGTCGTGAAACAATAGCCGGCTGCGGAGCTTTAGCAGTGCTTCGCGGCTCAAGGCGGTGCATCATCTGAGACATTCGAGATTAGCCGAGGCGTCCCCAACTTCGTCATCCACGGGCGGAGCAGCCGCAAAGCGGCGTCGCGAAGACCCGAGGATCCATGCCGGGGCGTTGACTGTAGAGTGCAGCGGAGCGGAGTTCTGCACCGTGGCAACGCTTTGAGATCGCGGCATGGATCCTCGGGTCTGCGCCGCGTCGCTGCGCTCCTTGCTCCGCCCGTGGATGACGAAGCGAGGGGTGGCTTCGCTCCTCACTGCTCACTTCTCACTGCTGTTCGGCGAACATCAGCCTGGTCTTCGTGCCGTCCATGCTCGGCGACAGGCTGCGCTGGATCAGCGCCTCGACATGGTCGTTGCGCTGGCGGGCCGAGTCGGCGCCCATCACCACCACGATCAGCTGGCGGCCATCGGCATTGTAGGAGGTGACGATGTTAAAGCCGGAGGCCCTGATGTAGCCGGTCTTGATGCCGTCGACACCGCGCACGCGGCCGAGCATGTCGTTGTGGCCGCGCACCAGCCTGCCGCGGAACATGAAATCGCTTTCGGAGAAATAGTGGAAATGCTGGGGAAAGCGCTGGCGCAGCGCCATGCCGAGCACCGCCATGTCGCGCGCCGTGGTCATCTGGCTGTCGTCGGGCAGGCCCGACGCGTTGCGGAAGGTGGTGCTGGACATGCCGAGCGAGCGCGCCTTCGAGGTCATCATGGCGGCGAACTGGTCCTCCGAGCCGCCGAGATATTCGCCGACCGCCACCGCCACGTCATTGGCCGATTTGACGACGATGGCGCGGATGGCGGAATCGACATCGATCGTCTCGCCGCGCCGGAAGCGCATCTTGGTCGGCGGCTGCGAGGCGGCATGGTCGGAGACCGGGATCTGCGTTTCCTTGGTCACGCGGCCGGACTCCATCGCCTCGAACAGGAGATAGAGCGTCATCATCTTGGTCAGCGAGGCCGGATAGCGTTGCGCCGTCGAGTTGACCTCGAACATCTGCTTGCCGGTCCTGACGTCGACGACGATGGCCGCATACTTCTGCGGCGGCGCCGGCACGGCCAGCACGGAGTCCGGCGGGGTCGTGGTCGAGCAGCCGGCGACCAGCAGCAACATGCCAAGGGCGACGAAAACTCTCTGGAGGAGCGGGAAGGGACGCAATTTGGACAAGGGCGGGACTGTTCTGGCGATGCTGTTGCTGAGATGAGGCGAAGCTAACGTAACGCGCTTGATGCGTCCATTTGGTTAATGGCTGTTAGTCCCAGGATTGTCGAGCCTTCGCAAGCTTGCCAGCCCGCCCCGAAAACGCCTGTTTCTGTGTCTTTCCTTGCCAAAGCCGCGTTTCCTGTGGGAAGGGGCGTGGCATTGGCTGGCTTGGGGGGTGGCATGACGGATATCGGGGCCGGGGGCGCAGCGCCCTCGCTTATCAAGGCATCGCTCAGCCGCACCGGCAAATGGGCCGGCAGCGTCGCTTTCATCAGCGGCGCCGTTGGCGACGTCCTCAATCCGCTGGCGCCGTTCGCCGCCTATATCGCGCTGGTCGCGGCGGTCGCGGCGGCCATCATCGCCATTGCCATCGTGCTCAGGCTGGTGTTGGCGGCCAAGGCGCTGCCGGCGCTGGTGTTCGCCACCAGTGCGGCGGCCGTCGCCGGGGGTGTCTATGCCGTGCAGCAGGAGACCAATTCGCAGAACGGGGTGATCGCCGGCCTCGTGCCGGCAATCGCGCAGCTGCAGCAGTCGATCGGCATCGTCTCCGAAAAGGTGGCGAAGATCGAGCAGACGGTCACGCAGACGCAGAAGACCGTCGAAGAGGTCAAGAAATCGACCGACACTGTGGCGCAGAAGACCGACCAGATCGCGTCCGCCCAGCAGCAGCAGACGCAGCAGGGGGCTGAGACGCAAAAGACCGTCGAGGCGGTCAAGCAGACGACCGAGACGCTCGCCGCCGGCCAGCAACAGCAGCAGGCCCAAACGGAAAAGCTGCAGGCGACCACCGAACAGATCGCCGCCTCGATCGACACCATCGCCAAGGGGTTTGCCCAGCTCGCGGCGCAGGGCGGGGCGATCGCCGAGCCGAAGCGGCCGGACGAGTTCTACCACAATGCCCGCGTCTACGAATTGTCGGGCGACATGCTCAATGCGCGGCGCTCCTACCTCGCCTTTGCCGGCTTCGATGTCGACGCCATCGACCCCTATACGCGCTTTGCCACGCTGCTTCGGGTGCAGGACGGCAAAGCTGGCGCCCGCGAAGTGTTCGGCCAGTTGGCGGATAAGGCCAAGGCGCCGTCGATCAAGCTGGTCCACCTGCTGCAGTTCGACGATGCCCAGCGGCTCGACAAGCTGAATGCCTTCATTGCGGCCAATCCCGACTACGCGCCGGCCTATTACCTCAAGGCGCAGGAGTTTTCGGAAGACCGCCTCGGCAGCCAGACGCTGGCCGACAAGCGCAACGAAGCCCAGGCGCTGACCAAATTCGTGTCCTATGAAAAGGATGGCGGGCTGCTCAAATATTTCGTCGACCAGACGCAGTTGGCCGACTGGCTGGACCGCAGCCGCAGCCGGCTGGCAGCACTTGGCGACGTGCTCGACCCCGCGCGCTTTGCGCCTTCGCTGACGCCGATGCGCTCCAACCAGGGCTGGTCGATGACCATTTCGCTGCCCGAGCCGGCGACCGCGATTTCCTGGCGTCTCGGCAGCAGCGGTCCCTTCACCGACACCGGCTTCCTGGCGATGAACGACCAGACCACCGGCAAGCCGATGGCCAATCCGAGCTTTGAACTGCCCGACAGCACGACGGCGACCACGATCGCGATAAAATATCTCGACATTAGGGGCCGCGAGACCGGCCCGTTCGACATACGCTTCGATCCGGATGCCGCCCTGCAGCAAGGTGACAAGCAGATCCTCGACCAGTTCTGGACGTCGTGGATCGCCTTCGACTCCGGCGGCAATCACGGCCTGGTCTATTACACCCAGATGCTGTCCTACCGCTGCGCCATCAAGGAGGTGCATTACAGCCTGAACGGTGCCGCCCTCGACAAGTCGCTCGAGATACCGCCTTGCGACAAGAAGGACCCCTACGCCATCCCCTACGACGCCAAGGGCTATTTCAAGGTCGCCGACAGCGTGAAATCGATGTCGGTGCAGGTCACCTACACCGACGGCACGAAATCGCCGGTGCGGGAATACAAGCGGCAGTAGGTCTGCTTACCCTCCCCCTTGTGGGGGTCCGAAGGACGGGTGAGACCCGTGGCTCACCCCGGCACGTCGATCCGCATAGCGGATCGGGGTGGGGGAACGCCGGCGCCAGACCCCCACCCCGTCGAACGATCTCCGCTTCGCTTCGACCGCTCGCCGACCCTCCCCACAAGGGGGAGGGTGAAGGAACTCCTGATGCGAAATGCCCGACATCCAGCTTGCGCAAGCCGCGCCGAAAGGCTTCTGTTTGCGCTTCAGATTCGGTGAGAGCGCAATGACCATCAGCACGATCAAGGCCAGAGGCATTTCGGTTTCGCTCGACCTCACCGTCGGCCACATCGCCGACATGACCGTCGAGAGCGACGGACGCCAGTTGAAGCCGCTGCACCGTGCGCCCTGGGTCGACGCAGGCGAGACGCTACCGAAGGACCTGCCGCAAGGCACGGTTCGGCTGTCCGGCGATTTCCTCTGCGCGCCGTTTTCGCGCAGCGATGTCGAGGAGGCGCCGCTGCATGGCTGGACTGCCAACAGCGCCTGGGATGTCACCGAGAGCGGCGCGACGGATGGCGGATGGCGCGCGGTCTTCCGGCTGCGGCACAAGGTCATGGGCGCCAGCGTCGACAAGATTTTCACGCTGCGCAACGACCATCCTTTTCTCTATCAGGAACATGTGTTTTCCGGCGGGTCCGGCGCGATTTCCGTCGCCCATCACCCGATGACGGCGATGAAAGGCGGCGGCAGGCTGGCCTTTTCGCCGAAGCGGTTTGCTGCAACGCCCGCCGATCCGCTGGAGCCGGACCCCGCGCGCGGCCGCTTCATGCTGGCCTATCCGGCGCGGTCGACCGATCTCGGCCATTTTCCTGCCGCCGGCGGCGGCACGGCGGACCTGACGGACTATCGCATGGACGACCGGCGCGAGGATTTCATCACCCTGGTCGAGGCCGACCATGGCGGTCCGGGCTGGACGGCGCTGGCGCGCCAGGCCGAGCACGATCTGGTGCTGGTGCTGAAAAACCCGGCAGAGCTGCCGATCACAATGCTGTGGCTCAGCAATGGCGGGCGCGACTACGCGCCGTGGAGCGGCCGCCATCTCGGCGTGCTCGGCATCGAGGACGGCCGTGCCGCCGTCGGCCATGCCGCCTCGATCGGCGACAACTGGCTGAAGCGCGAAGGCGTGGCGACCGCCTTTGCGCTCGGCGAAGGCCACAGCTTTTCGTTCCGCCACGTCATCGGCGCCGTGCCTTTCTCCGGTGGCCAACCGCCGCAGGAAATCACCACCGCCGACGGCCAGATGCGGCTCTCGGCCGGCGGCTCCAACAGGGACGTGCCGTTCGACAGCGCGTTCCTGCGCATCGGTCAGCCTGTTGCCGCCTGAGCGGGGTTTGCGAGCGCGGGGTTTGAAATTTCCACCGACTGCCGCCAAGATGCGGCGGAAACATCATGCCTGTCATCAGGGCAAGTGAGGTTCCCATGTCCGAAATCGCCCACCTCGCCGCCACCATCTTCAAGCGCGCCGGCAAGGCAAAGCGCTTCATCGTCGCCATTGCCGGGCCGCCGGGGTCGGGGAAGTCGACGCTGTCGGCAGGCCTGCATGACCTTTTGCCGGAAGGGGCGGTGGAGGTCGTGCCGATGGACGGCTTCCACTATGACGATATCGTGCTCAACGCGCGCGGGCTGCGGGCGCGCAAGGGCGCGCCGGAGACCTTCGACTTCGCCGGGTTCGAAGCCCTGATGAAGCAGAATCCGGGCCGGCGAACCCGACATCGCCATTCCCGTCTTCGACCGCAGCATGGAACTGTCGCGCGCCGCAGCGGCAATCGTCGGCACCGAGACCAAGTTCATCCTGGTCGAAGGCAATTATCTGCTGCTCGACGAGGAGCCGTGGTCGCGGCTGGCGCCGCTGTTCGATTTCTCGATCTTCGTCGACGTGCCGCGCAATGAGCTCGAGCGCCGCCTGATGGAGCGCTGGCACGGCCATGGCCGTTCCGACGAGGATGCGCGCGCCTGGATCGCCTCCAACGACATGCCCAACATCGAACGCGTGCTGGCCCGGCGCCGGGCCGCCGACCTGGTCATTGGTTAACACTCTTAATTTTCGGTATTTTTTGACGGGAACCTTAAGAGTTTCACGCCGTTATGCCAGACAACCCGTTTGTTCGGCGTAAGGGATTTTCCGATGGCTACCAAGGCAAAAAAACCCGTGAAGACAAGGCCTGTGAAGGCAACCCAAGCGAAAGCCGGTGCTGGCCCAGCGATTGCTGAACGCTCGAAAGACGCCAAGGGCGCTTTCGGCAAGGCCGCACCTAGAAAGGTCGTACCGGCCGCGAAGACCGCCAGTCCGCGCAAACAGGCAGCGGCCAAGCCCGGTGCCGTTCGGACGGCGGCGAATATTGCAGCCGGCGCCGTGGTCGCAACCGCGCGCGGCGCTGCTTCGCTCGCAGCCTCCGTGATGGGCAGAGGCGGTTCGAAAGCCAAGGCGAAGTAGCACAGGCTGCTTCGTCAGAGTGGGCCCGCCAAAGCAATCGCCCCACCGCGAGGGCTTTCAGCCCCTTGCCGGAATGGTCAGGCCCTTCTGCACCGCCGGCCGCGCCAGGCCGCGCTCCAGCCATGCCGCGACATTGGCGAAATCATCGAAACCGACGAGGTCACGTGCTTCGTAGAAGCCGATCAAATTGCGCACCCAGCCGAGCAGCGAGATGTCGGCGATGGTGTAGTCATTGTCCATGATCCATTTGCGGCCCTTGAGCCTGCGGTCAAGCACACCGAGCAGACGCCGCGATTCGTCGCGATAGCGCTCCAGCGGCCGTTTGTCGGCGATCTCGCGGCCGGCGAATTTGTGGAAGAAGCCGACCTGGCCGAACATCGGCCCGACCGACGCCATCTGGAAGAACACCCACTGGATCGTCTCGTAGCGCCGCGCCGCGTCCACGGGCATGAGCAGGCCGGTCTTTTCGGCGAGATAGAGCAGGATGGCGCCGGATTCGAACAGGCCGATCGGCTTGCCATCCGGGCCATTGGGATCGATGATCGCCGGGATCTTGCCATTGGGATTGAGCGACAGGAACTCCGGCGTCCAGCTTTCATCCTTGCCGATGTTGATCAGATGCGGCTCATAGGGCAGGCCGATCTCTTCCAGGGCGATCGATACCTTCACGCCGTTCGGCGTCGTTGCCGAATAGAGCTGGATCTGGTCGGGATGTTTGGCCGGCCAACGGGTGGTGATCGGAAAGGCGGACAGGTCGGCCATCGAGAAACTCCTGAGCGGGGGATTTGCGCCGAACGGCGCGGTGTTGGCGGGTCGGCCAAGAATTAGGCGCACGACACGACGTGATCAATATGGCGGCGACAGTTTCGCCACGCACGGACAGTCAATCGAATCGAGCGCGGGGGAGATGTGACCGTTCGCCGGGCAGGTAGCAACCGCCCCGGGGCGGTGGTGACCGCCCGGGCAGGTAGTAACCGCCCGGGATCAAATTGCCTTGAACGCCAGCACCGCGTTGGTGCCGCCGAAAGCAAAACCGTTGCTGATCGCGGCGCGCACCTTGCGTTCGCGCGCGACATTGGGCGTCACGTCGAGATCGCAATCGGGATCGGGTTCGCGGTAATTCGCGGTCGGCGGCACGAGGCCTTCGCGGATGGCCATGACGCAGGCGATCATCTCCAGCCCGCCCGACGCGCCCAGGCAATGGGCATGCATCGACTTCGTCGAGGAGATCGACAGCGAGCGCGCATGCTCGCCAAAGACGCGCTTGATCGCGACGGTCTCGATCTGGTCGTTGGCCTTGGTGCCGGTGCCATGGGCGTTCAGATAATCGATGTCCTCGGGATTGAGGCCGGCATCGGCGAGGCAGAAGCGCATGGCGGCTTCCGGTCCCTCGATGGTCGGGGCAACGATGTCGGAGGCATCGGCCGAAAGGCCGGCGCCGGCGATTTCGGCGAGGATGGTGGCGCCACGCGCCATGGCGTGATCGTAGCTTTCCAGAACCGCCATGCCGGCGCCTTCGCCGAGCACCAGGCCCTGGCGGTCGGCCGAGAAAGGCCGGCAGGTATCGGGCGACAGCACGCGCAATGCCTCCCAGCCCTTGAGCACACCCCAGACCAGTGGCGCATCGGTGCCGCCGGCGACCATGACATCGGCGCGGCCGAGCCTGATCTGGTCGACAGCCGAGGCGATGGCGTGGTTGGCCGACGAGCAGGCCGAAGTGACGCCGAACACCGGCCCACGCAGGCCAAGGTGCATGCTGACCTGGCCGGCGGCGGCGCCCGGCATGACCCTAGGCACGGTGAAGATGCCGGCGCGATTCTTGCCCTCTACCAGGATGGCGCGATAATTCTCTTCGACCGTCTCGAAGCCGCAGACGCCGACCCCGACAATGGTTCCCATGCGATAGGTGTTGTCGGCATGAGCGGCCAATCCGGACTGTTGCATGGCTTCGCGGGCGGCGATCACCGCCAGCAAGCTGAAGCGATCCATCGACACCAGCTGCTTGCGCTCGATGCCGTGATCGGGCAGCACCTTGACCTCGCAGCCGGTCCTGACCTTCAGATCGTGCAGGGAATGATTTTCGATCGGGCCTATGGCCGAACGGCCAGCGCGCATCTCACCCCAGATTGCCGGCACATTGGTGCCGAGCCCGCATAGCCCGCCAAGGCCGGTGATGACGACGCGTTTCAGCATTCGGTCAGGCTTTTTTCGCGATCAGCGCGCGAACGGCCTCGACCATGTCGCCAACATTCTTCAGATTGCTCCAGGCATCGACCGTGTTCATCTCGATCTCGATGCCATATTGCTCCTCGAGGTCGAAGATGATCTCCGTCAACTCGAGCGAATGGATGCCTAGCGACGTCAATTCGGTGCTGGTGGTGATTTCCTCACCGCCCGGCTCGGCATGGGCCTTGATCTTCTCGATGATATCCGTTGCCAGTTGGTCAGCCATTCGGTCTCTTCCCCACTTTGTCGTTTCCCGACGCCAACTGAACAGCGCCTTCTTGTCCTCGATATCAGGCCGCGATCGTCGCCTTCTACCCCCGCCAAGCATCGCCTGACCGTACCGAGGTGGCTCCCTCTATAGAAACGGAAACGCTATCAAGCAACAAGCTATATATCGACAAAACCGCCACAGTGCTTAACCTGACGGCGTGGATACGATCGAATATACCAAGTTTTCGGCCCCTTTGGCCCAGCGCGCCGCAGGTCTGGCGCAGCTGGGCTGCGCCAGCGCGGACGGCCGCACAAGGCTGCGCCGCCTCTACCAGGACGGCTCCGCCAAGATAAGGCTGCCGGCGGTTTCGGCCGATCCGCTGGAGGCGGTGTTGATCAACACCGCCGGTGGATTGACCGGCGGCGACCGCATCGGCTGGGATGTGAATGTCGGCGCAGAAGCCTCGGCGTCGATAACGACCCAGGCCTGCGAGAAGATCTACCGCGCCGCATCCGACCATGCCCAGGTGCGGGTCAGGCTGAGCGTCGGCGAAAACGGCCGCATCGCCTGGCTGCCGCAGGAAACCATCGTCTTCGACCGGGCGGCCTTTGCCCGCACATTGGATGTCGAGCTTGCCGCGGGGGCCGAGGCGCTGGTGCTGGAGGCCACCGTTTTCGGTCGCCTGGCCATGGGCGAACGCGCCGCGCAAGGCACTTTTCACGACCGCTGGCGTGTTCGCCAGGATGGTTTCCTGATCCATGCCGAGGATTTCCGCATCGGACCCGACATCACTGGTGCCCTGGCACGCGCGGCCACCGCCGGCGGCGCAATCGCGGTGGCAACGCTGCTGCTGGTGTCGCCACGGGCCGAGGCTTTGCTCGACCCGGTCCGGGAGATCGTCGGCGACCAGGGCGGCGCCAGCGCCTGGAGCGTGAAGGCATCTGGCAAGCTTCTTGCGAGGCTTTACGCCGAGGACGGCTACCAACTGCGCCAGCGGCTGGTTCCGCTCGTCGGACTGCTCAACGGAAGGGCGGGACTGCCCAAATTATGGTCACTGTGATTCTGTCTGCCTCATCTTTGGAAACCGCATGAACCTGACGCCAAGGGAAAAAGACAAGCTGCTGATCGCCATGGCGGCGATCGTGGCGCGCAAGCGGCTGGAGCGCGGCGTCAAGCTCAACCATCCGGAAGCGATCGCGCTGATCACCGATTTTGTCGTCGAAGGCGCCCGTGACGGTCGCCCGGTGGCCGAACTGATGGAGGCCGGCGCCCATGTCGTCACCCGCGCGCAGGTGATGGAGGGCATCGCCGAAATGATCCACGATGTGCAGGTGGAAGCGACCTTTCCAGACGGCACCAAGCTGGTGACCGTGCACGAGCCCATCAGGTGAGGAGACCCGGATGCTTGACCTGCGCCCCAACTGCGAGTGCTGCGACAAGGACCTGCCGCCCGAGGCGGCGGATGCGTTGATCTGCACCTTCGAGTGCACCTTCTGTTCCGATTGCGTGGAACACGTGCTGGACGGCGTTTGCCCCAATTGCGGTGGCAATTTTTCGGCCCGGCCGATCCGTCCCGCCGCGATGCTGAAGAAATATCCGGCTTCGACAAAGCGCGTCCTCAAGGCCGAGGGCTGCGGCCCGCGCAAAGCCGCGTGAATACCGTGACCCTGGAAACGGAAGGCAAATAGAAATGATCCCTGCCAAACGACTGTCCCTCTCGGCGATCCTGTTTCTGGCCGCGGCCATGCCCGCCTACGCCCATGTCGGCATCGGTACGACGTCGTCCTTCACGGCCGGCTTCATGCATCCGCTGTCCGGCCTTGATCATATGGCCGTGATGCTCGCGGTCGGGTTGTGGGCGGCCCTCAAGGGCGGCAGGGCGATCTGGGCGTGGCCCGCGGCTTTTGTCGGCGTCATGCTGGGCGGCGCGGCCCTTGGCATGGCGCATGTGCCGGTGCCCTTCGTCGAGCCTGGCATACTGGCCTCCGTCGTGGCGCTTGGCCTGCTGGTGGCGCTGGCCATCGATCTGCCCGTCTCGGCCGGCGTCGCCATTATCGGCCTGTTCGCGCTATTCCACGGTCACGCCCATGGCACCGAAGTGCCGGAAAACGCCGGCGGCCTTGAATACATGGCCGGCTTTGCCGTCGCCACGGCGCTGCTTCATGCCACCGGCATCGCCGCCGGCCTAGGCCTCGGTCTCAGGTTCCGTGGTCTGGCGCGTGTCGCGGGTGCGGCCTGCGCGGCGACCGGCGTCGGCCTCGCCTTCGGCGTCGTGTGATCTCAGATGATCCCCGGTGAAATCATCCCCGTTCAAGGCGACATTGAGCTCAACAAGGGCCTGCCGACCGTCACCCTGAAAGTCGCCAACACTGGCGACCGGCCGATCCAGGTCGGCAGCCACTACCATTTCTTCGAAACCAATGAGGGGCTGAAGTTCGACCGCCAACAGGCGCGCGGCATGCGCCTCGACATCGCCGCCGGCACCGCCATGCGCTTCGAGCCGGGACAGGAACGCGACGTCACGCTGGTGCCGCTCGGCGGCAAGCGCGAGGTCTATGGATTCCAGCAGAAGGTGATGGGCAAGCTGTGAGACCGGTGGTGTCTCATGCGTGGCGTGCAAGGATGGCGATAGGCTTCGAGGCAAGCCTGAAAGCAGGCGGTGCTTTCGGCTCAGTCCGACGGCTTGGCGGCCGCATAGATGACGATCTTTCCGGGGTCGTCGAACGCGACGGCGAGAATGTCCTGCGCAGCCACGCGCCGCGAATCGATGGCGTTGAAGAGCAGGGCGTTGGCCTCGATCTCCTTGCGCAATTCCGCGACATCGTCCCGATGCTGCCGGACCTTGTTCTGGATGATTGCCGGCGGACCGCCTTCGCTGCGCGCCGAGTCGGTCAGGAACACGATATCGACCTTGTCGAGTTTGGAGGTCTTGCGCACCGTGCTGATGTTGTCACGCGTGCGGTCGATCGCCGAACTGACTTTTCCGATTTCGGCTGTTGTCTTGGCCTGTTCCTCGTTGATTTGCGAGCCGACGATGCGGTCGACGGTCTCCGGACTTTCAAGACCCTGCGCATTCAGCGCGGCCTGGGGCAAGCTCGCGGCCAGAAACGCGGCCGCCGCAATGGCATGCGGCCATCGGACGTCGGGCAGAGCGGTGAGGGTCATCATTCGCTTTCGCGGTTTGTTTCAACAATCAGGAAGCGAAACGACTCCAGACCTGCCACGGTTCCCTTCGCGATACGGCCGGCGGACCGGATACCGGCCCGCCGCGCCGCTTCGTCAGCTGGCCTTCTTGGTGATCAGGGTCAGCGCGCCGTTGGGCTCCATGCTGGCCGCGACCACTTGCGCCGAGGTCAGCCCCTTGGCTTCGAGCGCGGACTTCACCTTGGGAGTGGCGTCGATCGAGCTGCGCAGCTTCTGCAGGCCTTCGTCGCCACGCTGGGCGATGACCTGGTTGACCTGCGTCTGGGTGTTCTTTGGCAGCTCGGTGATGTCGACAATGTTGACGCTCTGGATCGCCGGCGCCGCCTGCTGAGCGCCGGGAGCGGGCGTGGTCGCGCTGGGGGCGGGCGTGGCCGGAGCAGGTTGCCGCTGGGCACTGGCGGCACCGGGCAGCATCAGGCTGGCAGCGGCTACAAGAATTATCGTTTTGCGCATGGATTTTCCTTCCATCGATTTGGCAAACGGTCGTTTTCGGGTGACCTGTCAACCTCAACCGCCAAATCGGATCAGAAGGTGTCGCCCAGCGGGTCATTGCGTGACCATTGGATGGCGGCAATGTGCAGCTCAATCACGTCGCATTTCGGGAGCAATCGCTGATGGCCAGAATCACCCGCGCCGCCTACGCCCAGATGTACGGCCCGACCGTCGGCGACAAGGTCAGGCTGGCCGACACCGAACTCTTCATCGAGGTTGAAAAGGACCTCACCATTCACGGTGAAGAGGTAAAATTCGGCGGCGGCAAGGTCATCCGCGACGGCATGGGCCAGAGCCAGGTGTCCCGCGCCCAGGGCGCGGTCGATACCGTCATCACCAACGCCCTGGTGATCGACGCCAGCGCCGGTATCTTCAAGGCCGATATCGGCCTCAGGGATGGCCGCATCGCCGCAATCGGCAAGGCCGGCAATCCGGACACGCAAGATGGCGTCACCATCATCATCGGTCCCGGCACCGAAATCATCGCTGGCGAAGGTAAGATCCTGACCGCCGGCGGCTTCGACGCGCATATCCACTTCATCTGCCCGCAGCAGATCGAGGAAGCGCTGATGAGCGGCATCACCACAATGCTCGGCGGCGGCACCGGCCCGGCGCATGGCACGCTGGCGACCACCTGCACGCCAGGCCCTTGGCACATGGCGCGCATGATCCAGTCCTTCGATGCCTTCCCGATGAATATCGGCCTGTCGGGCAAGGGCAACGCGTCGCTGCCGGCAGCGCTGGAAGAAATGGTGCTGGGTGGCGCCTGCTCGCTGAAGCTGCATGAGGATTGGGGCACGACGCCGGCGGCCATCGACTGCTGCCTGTCGGTCGCCGACGAGTACGACGTGCAGGTGATGATCCACACCGATACGCTGAACGAATCCGGCTTCGTCGAAAACACGGTGGCGGCGATCAAGGGCCGCACCATCCATGCCTTCCACACCGAAGGCGCCGGCGGCGGCCATGCGCCCGACATCATCAAGGTCTGCGGCCTGCCCAACGTCATCCCGTCGTCAACCAATCCGACGCGTCCCTACACGGTCAACACGCTGGCCGAGCATCTCGACATGCTGATGGTCTGCCATCATCTGTCGCCGTCGATCCCCGAAGACATCGCCTTTGCCGAAAGCCGTATTCGCAAGGAGACGATCGCGGCGGAGGATATCCTGCACGACATCGGCGCCTTCTCGATCATCTCGTCGGATAGCCAGGCCATGGGCCGTGTCGGTGAAGTGGCGATCCGCACCTGGCAGACCGCCGACAAGATGAAGCGCCAGCGTGGTTCGCTGCCGCAGGAGACCGGCAACAACGACAATTTCCGCGTCCGCCGCTACATCGCCAAATACACCATCAACCCGGCCATCGCGCATGGGCTGTCGAAAGACATCGGCTCGATCGCCGTCGGCAAACGCGCCGACCTGGTGCTGTGGAACCCGGCCTTCTTCGGTGTCAAACCGGAGATGGTGCTGATCGGCGGCATGATCGCCGCAGCCCCCATGGGCGACCCCAACGCCTCGATCCCGACGCCGCAGCCAATGCATTACCGGCCGATGTTCGGCGCCTATGGCAAGGCCAGAACCAATTCGTCGGTGACCTTCGTTTCGAAAGCAGCACTTGAGTCGGGCCTGCATGGCCGGCTTGGCGTCGACAAGCAGTTCGTCGCCGTCGAAAACACCCGCGGCGGCATCGGCAAACATTCGATGGTGCTCAACGACGCCACGCCGCATGTCGAGGTCGATCCTGAAACTTATGAAGTGCGTGCCGACGGTGAATTGCTCACCTGTGAGCCGGCAACGGTGCTGCCGATGGCGCAGCGGTATTTTCTGTTTTGATGTGAAGGGCGATTCGATCGATCCGCCAAAATCCGTTGCGACCCGGTCGGCGACGCCCCAATATGCGGCTCAGCGAAACCCGCGTGATTGGTTATGGCCAGCGAAATAGCCTCCCCCCACGACATCTTCCCGCATATCCGCATCGTCATGGGCATGGTGATCGGGCTTGGCGTCACCCGCCTGCTATCGGGGCTAGCCCGCATCGTCCAGCATCCCGGCCAGTACCGGCTCTATCCCGTGCATCTGGCCTGGGTCGCCTCCATGCTGTTGCTGCTGGTGCATTTCTGGTGGTGGGAGTTCGGCCTCTACGCCATCGAGACCTGGACCTTTGGCAAGTACCTGTTCCTCATCTTCTACGCGATCACGCTGTTCCTGCTGTGTGCGCTGCTGTTTCCGGATTCGATGCTCGACTACACCAGCTACGAGGATTTCTTCTATTCGCGCCGCGCCTGGTTTTTCGGCCTGCTGGCCGCGACCTATCTGCTCGATGTGGTCGACACGCTGCTGAAGGGGCCCGAGCACTTTGCCCGCTATGGCAACGAATATCTGTTTCGCACCCCGGTCTTCGTCGCGCTGTGCATTGCCGCCATCCTGGTGCGCGACCGCCGGTTTCACATCGCCTTCGTCGCCGGCACGCTGATCTATCAGATATCGTTCATCCTGCGGCTCTTCGACACGATCGTATGACTATAGCGGATGGTCTAGAGTCGCGGGAAAGGCAGGGCTTTACCATGTACAGGGCCATCGGATCGCGCGGATCCCGGGTCAGCCGCGTTCTCTGGATGCTCGAGGAACTCGGGCAGCCCTATGAATTCGTCGAAGTGAAACTGCGCTCGCCGGAAGCCTATGCGCTCAACCCATCGGGCAAGGTGCCGATCCTGATCGACGGCGAGCTGACGGTGACGGATTCGGCGGCGATCTGCGTCTATCTGGCCGACAAGCACGCGGACAAAGGCATGGGTGCAAATCCGGGCGTCGCCGGTCGGGCCGAGATGGATTCCTGGATGCATTTTGCCCAGAGCGAGTTCGAGGCGCCGCTGTGGAACAAATTGCGCCACCGCTTCCTGCTGCCGAGGGAAGTGCGGGTCGATGTCGGCCCCGCGGCGGCCTATGATTTCGCTTCGGAAGCCAAAGCGCTGGACCGCCGGCTTGGCGACAAGCCGTTTGCGCTCGGCGAGCGGTTTTCCGCCGTCGACGTGCTGCTCGGCGACATGGGCAGCTGGGCCCGCGCCGGAAAATTTCCGATCGAGTCCGAGCGCGTCAACGCCTATTTCGACAGGGTGCTTTCGCGCCCTGCCCGCGCGCGGGCACAAGCCAATGGCGGAGCCATGAAATGAAACTCAACCTCAACACCGACTTCACCAAATTCCCGCGCGCCGTCTCCGTGCTGCCCGCTGGTGGTGTGGGATCCACGGCACCCTCCGGCCAAGCGGTTCTCCCTCATGACGAGCGGCATCTGCGCCGCCGCGCCATCGAACTGTCAGACGGCAGCAAGGTGCTGGTCGACCTGCCCGAGCCTGTTGCCTTGAATGACGGCGACCGGCTGGTGCTGGAGGATGGCCGTCATGTCGAGATCCTTGCGGCGCCGGAAGAGGTCTATGACATCCGCGCCCGCGACGGCGTGCATCTGACCGAGCTTGCCTGGCACATCGGCAACCGCCATCTTGCCGCGGGCATCGAGGCGGATCGCATCGTCATCCTGCGTGACCACGTCATCAAGGCGATGCTTGAGGGGCTCGGCGCCACGGTGCGCGAGGTTTCCGAGCCGTTCAAGCCGGTGCGCGGCGCCTATTCCGGTCATGGTGGTGGGCATGGTCATGACCATGGCCACGATCATAGCCATGCCGACGCGCACGCGCATAGCCATGGTGAGGCACATTCCCATTCGCACAGTGAATCGCATTCTCACGCACACAGCCATTCGCACGACGGCCACCACCACGATCATGACTGACCAGCCTTCGAACATCGCCCTGCTGCGGCTGATGGCGTGGCTGTCGCCGGCCTTCCCGGTCGGTGGCTTTGCCTATAGCCATGGGCTGGAGCGCGCGGTGCATGACGGGCTGGTGACCGATGCCGCCGGCCTTGCCGGCTGGTTGGAAACGCTGGTTGAAATGGGTTCGGGCTGGAACGATGCGGTGCTGTTTGCCGAGAGCTGGCGCTGTGCACGCAACGCCGGCGATCACGACGACGTCGCCGCACTGGCCGAGGCGCTCGCCGGCTCACGCGAGCGCCACACCGAGACCACGCTGCAAGGTTCAGCCTTCCTGAAGGCTGCCGCCGCCTGGCCCAATCCCGTGCTGGAGCGCTTGCCGGCCGAATGCGCCTATTGCGTCGCGGTCGGCTCCATTGCCGGCGGCAATGGCATTGCACTGCAGGATGCGCTGTCCGCCTTCCTGCAAACCTTCTTCTCCAATCTCGTCCAGGCGGCGATCAGGCTCGGTGTCGTCGGCCAAAGCGAGGCCACCACACTTCTGGCCGGCTTCGAGCCGCTGGCGCTCTCGACCGCCGCCCGCGCGTCCCGCTCGACATTGGACGATCTCGGCGGCTGTGCCTTCGTATCCGACGTCGTGGCGATGAAGCACGAAACCCAGTATTCGCGGCTGTTTCGCTCATGATCCTCCTCGCCTTCGCGCTGTCCATTGTCCTGCTGCTGATCACGGCGCTGCATGTCTATTGGGGCATTGGCGGCATCTGGCCGGGCAGGGATGCAGCGTCCTGCGCCCACGCCGTTGTCGGTTTTCGCGGCGTCGATGAAATGCCGACGCCGTTCGCCAGTTTCGCGGTTGCCGCCTGTCTCGGCCTGGCGACGCTGTGGCCGCTGGCGCTCATCGGCTTCTTTGCCTCGCCCTTCCCCAGGGAAGGCCTTGCCGCCACCGCGCTGCTCATTGGGCTGGTGTTCCTGGGGCGCGGTATTGCCGGCTTCACGCCGTGGTGGCGGCGGCTGGCGCCCGAGCAGCCTTTCGCACGGCTCGATACCAGTTATTATTCGCCGCTCTGCCTGTTGATCGGGCTCGGCTTCGCCATCCTCGCCATCATGGAGTTCCCGACATGACTCAAGCTAACGGCCCACTTCGCATCGGCATTGGCGGCCCTGTCGGTTCCGGCAAGACGACGCTCACCGAAAAACTCTGCAAGGCGCTGCGCGACGAATTCTCGATCGCGGTCGTCACCAACGATATCTACACCAGGGAAGACGCCATGATGCTGGCGCGGCTGCAGGCGCTGCCGGAAGACCGCATTGTCGGCGTCGAGACCGGCGGCTGCCCGCATACAGCCATCCGCGAGGACGCTTCGATCAATTTGCAGGCGATCGCCGAACTCAACCGGAAATTCCCCGATCTCGACATCATCTTCATCGAATCCGGCGGCGACAACCTTGCCGCCACCTTCTCGCCGGACCTTGCCGACCTGACGCTCTATGTCATCTCGGTTTGCCAGGGCGAGGAGATCCCGCGCAAGGGCGGGCCGGCGATCACCCGCTCCGATTTCCTGATCATCAACAAGAGCGACCTGGCACCCTATGTGAACGTCAACCTCGATGTCATGGAGAGCGATGCCGGCCGCATGCGCGGCAAGCGTCCATTCGGCTTCACCGACCTGTCGCGCGGCAAGGGACTGCAGGAGGTCATCGACTTCATCGTCGAGCATGGTGGGCTGAGGACCGTCACTGCCGCCAGCACGGCCGCCTGACAGCCAGCAGCTTCTCCCTGCACCAACCGAAACCCGTTGCGGGCAGCCGCCGGTCACGGCATTCTCGCCAAAACCGGAGGATTTTCGAGATGAGCATTGCCCGCCTGCAGAAAGAGCCGCTGACCAACCTGCCCTTCTACGAAGAGCGCGTCGATCTAGCCTGTGCCTTCCGCTGGACGGCGCGGCTCAACATGCATGAGGCGGTGGCCAACCATTTCTCGCTGGCGGTCAACGACGACGGCACGCAGTTCCTGATGAACCCCAACCAGGTGCATTTCTCGCGCATCAAGGCGAGCGACTTGTTGATGATCGACGCCAACGATCCGAACACGCTTTCCGGCCCCGATGCGCCCGATCCGACCGCCTGGGGCCTGCACGGCGCCATTCATCGCAACGTGCCGCATGCGCGCTGCGTCATGCATGTCCATTCGATCCATGCCACGGTGCTGGCATCGCTCGCCGACTCGACATTGCCGCCGATCGACCAGAATTCGGCGATGTTCTTCAACCGCCATGTCGTCGACGCGCACTATGGCGGGCTGGCCTTCGAGGAAGAGGGCGAGCGCTGCTCGCAGCTCCTCACCGACCCCAAGGTCAAGGTGATGGTGATGGGCAATCACGGCGTGCTGGTTATCGGCGACACAGTCGCCGACGCCTTCAACCGCATGTTCTATTTCGAGCGCGCCGCCGAGACCTACATCAAGGCGCTGTGGACCGGACGCCCGCTGCGCACACTGTCCGACGCGATCGCCGAGAAGGCGGCGAGCGAAATGGATGATTATCCGGGCCAGGCCGAGCGTCATCTAGCCGAGTTGAAGGCGATCCTCGACGAGCAGGAACCCGTGTACCGGAATTAAAGACCGAGCTCGGCGCGCAATTCCTCGGCGCTGTTGATGACGACAGCGCCGGCTGGTCCTTCCATCGGTTTTTCCGGCCAGAAGATCGTCTTCATGCCCGCTGCCAGACCCGCCATGGCGCCCGGCCAGCTGTCGTCGACCGCCACCGCGTGTGCGGGATCGACATCGGCCAGATAGGCGGCGCGCAGGAAGGGTTCGGCGTGCGGCTTGCCATCGCGCACATCGTTGCGGCTGATCGTCTTCATGCCAGGATAGAAGAGGCCGACCATGCGCAGATTGGCGTCGACGATCATCCGGTCCGAATTGGAGACCACCGCCTGCTGCACGCCAAGCGCACGTAATTCGTTGAAGACCTCGATGGCGCCGGGGCGCGGCTTCAAGCCCTCGACCAGGGGCAGATAGTGCTCGTATTTGCGCATGATCCAATCGTCGAAGGGCAGGTCCAGGCCGAATTCGTCGCGCATCATTTCATAGACCGGCCAGGCGGCGACGCCGAGCACGCGCTCATGCAGGTCGGCGGGCGGCTTGAGGCCGACATTGCGCATCGCCGCCACCAGGGCTGCCTCGTGCAGTGGCTCGCTGTCGACCAGCGTACCGTCCATGTCCCAGAAAACCGCCTTCGGTGTCATGCAGCGCTCCTTTTGCGATCCCCTTAAAGGGTTTGCGCCGGGAGATAAACCGTCGGGATCACAGAAGGTGACTGCGACCGGAACCAAAGCCGCCCTCGTCTGTGCGGTCAGAGATTGTCCGCGGGAAAATCCCAGTCGCGCACAAGCAAACAATTGCCCTTGAGATTGACAATTGCGCAGACTGCCGTTCCCTGCGAAACTAAGAGCGGACCGCCTTGATGACCGGCGGCCTTGGGAGGCAGGACGTGAATACCCGGCAGGACGGCGGCAGCAACAGGCTGGACGACGCGGCGCGCGCCGGCTGGCTCTATTATGTTGCCGGCCACACACAGGACCAGATCGCCGCCACGCTCGGCATTTCGCGGCAAACGGCGCAGCGACTGGTGTCGCTGGCGGTGTCGGAAGGCTTGATCAAGGTTCGTGTCGACCATCCGATCGCCAATTGCCTTGACCTGGCGGCCCGGCTGAAATCGCGTTTCGCGCTCGACCTGGTCGAGGTGGTGCCAAGCGATCCCAATTCATCCTCCACCACCATCGGCATCGCCGAGGCGGCGGCCGCCGAGATCGAGCGGCGGCTGCGCTCGCCGACGCCGATCGTCATGGGCATCGGCACCGGACGCACGCTGAAGGCGGCGATCGAGCAATTGCCGCCAATGGAGTGTCCACAGCACAAGGTGGTGTCGTTGACCGGCAACATCTCGCCGGACGGTTCGGCCGCCTACTACAACGTCATCTTCACCATGGCCGACCGGGTCAAGGCGCGCTCCTTCCCGATGCCGTTGCCGGTCATCGCCTCCTCGCCGCAAGAGCGCGAGATGCTGCTCAACCAGCCGATGATCCAGCCGACGCTGGCGCTGGCGGCGGAAGCCGACGTCACCTTCATCGGCATCGGTGATCTCGGTCCCAAGGCGCCGCTCTATGAGGACGGCTTCATTTCGGAAAGCGAGCTGAAAGCCTTGCAGAAGGCAGGTGGCATCGCCGAGATCGTCGGCTGGGTGTTCGACAGGGAAGGCCGCATGATCGAGGGCATCACCAACGACCGGGTGTCGTCGGCGTCGCTGCCGTCGCGCGAGAAGTCACTGGTCATTGCGCTGGCCATGGGCGAGCGCAAGCTGCCGGGAATCCTGGCGGCCGTGAATCGCCGGCTGGTCAATGGGCTCATCACCGATGAGCGGACGGCGACCGCCCTGCTGGCCAGCATCTGATCCGAAATCGCGACCGCTCGTCGGGTGCGGCCGCTGCTTTGCGATAAAGCCAACAAGTCTATCTGTGCCTGCCAAAGGGGTCGTTGCCATCGAGGAAACCGACGTCGCGCTGCAGATGCGGCGACAGGTCCCTGATGTCGAGGAGCGCCCTTTTTCTGATCGCGAACCAGCCGAATCCGTCCGTTAGCCAAGAAATCCAGCGGTGATCCGGAGCGGGAGTGCATTTTTGCTGCGCCATGGTCATGATCGTGAACCTTCGCTATCCTGAACCCAAATGACGGGTTGACACTGAATGTCGGTCTCGCCGGCCAACTTTGCCAATCGAACGTCGATAAGGACCCATAAGGAGGCCTTATGCCCGATCTGAGCTCACCACAGCTTTCGCAACTCCCGCCGCTGCAAGCGATCCGGGTGTTCGAAGCGGTGGCGCGGCATCTTTCCTTCACCAAGGCCGCTGTGGAACTCGGCATGACACAGGCTGCCGTCAGCTATCAGATCAAGGTGCTGGAAGAGCGCGTCGGTTCACCCCTGTTCCTGCGCCGGCCGCGGCAGATCGAATTGACCGAAGCCGGACAGCGCCTCGCACCCGCCGTCAGCGAGGCCTTTGCCATTCTTGGCCAGGCCTATGCCGCGGCGCGCGGCGGCGCGGACGGGTTGTTGTGCGTCACCACGGTGCTGACCTTTGCCTCGAACTGGCTGGCCCACCGGCTGGGCTCGTTCCAACTCGCGCATCCGGCGCTTGCCGTGCGGCTGGAGACATCGAGCCGGCTGACGGATTTCGCGCGTGAGGATACCGATATCGCCATCCGCTCGGGCGGCGGCAAATGGCCGGGGTTGGAATCCCACAAGCTGCTCGACGCCGACTTCACGCCGATGCTGAGCCCGAAGCTCGCGGCGAGCATCGGCGGCGTCAAGGAGCCGGCAGACCTGTTGCGGCTGCCGATCCTCGATCCGGGCGACGTCTGGTGGACGCAATGGTTCGAGACGGCAGGCGTGCATGCGCACGACCTTGCCACGCGGCCCGGCAGCAGCATGGGCGCGCAGGCCTATGAGGCCAATGCGGCGATCGCCGGTCATGGCGTGGCGATCCTGACCAGGGCGCTGTTCAAGGCGGAACTCGCCGAAGGTCGCCTGATCCAACCCTTCGACCTGGTCGGCGACGATGGCCATGCCTATTGGCTGGTCTATCCCGAAGCGCGCCGCAACGTGCCGAAGATCCGCGCCTTCCGCGACTGGTTGCTGGCCGAGATCGCTTGCTGACAGGCGCAGCGCACCCGCTTCAGGCCTCCACGCCTTCCTGTCCCGTCGCCTGATATCCGGCACGGGCGTGGTTTGCCGCCCCAATTTCCATGCCTCTGTCGGGCGCCGGGAAGGCCGAGTGCTGCGCTGCAGCATCGAATCCGGCTTGACATAATTCACGCCAAGTGAGTAATTGCTCAAAGCCAAGGCAAATGCTCATCTTGGTTCATGGGAGGAATTTGATGAAACTGCGCACGCTCACCCTGGGCTTGTTGTCGGCCAGCGCTCTCGCTTTTGCCGCACATGCCGAATCCATCACCATCGCCACCGTCAACAATGGCGACATGGTCCGCATGCAGAAGCTGACCGAAGACTTCACCAAGGCTAACCCCGACATCCAGCTCAACTGGGTCACACTTGAAGAGAACGTGCTGCGCGAGCGCGTCACCACAGACATCGCCACCAAGGGTGGCCAGTATGACGTGATGACCATCGGCACCTACGAGGTTCCGATCTGGGCCAAGCAGAGCTGGCTGCTGCCGCTCGACAAGCTCGGCGACGACTATGACGCCAAGGACATCATCCCGGCCATCGCCGGCGGTCTTTCGGTCGACGGCAAGCTCTATGCCGCGCCCTTCTACGGCGAAAGCTCCTTCGTCATGTACCGCAAGGATTTGATGGAAAAGGCAGGGCTGAAGATGCCCGACGCGCCGACCTGGGACTTCATCAAGCAGGCCGCCGACAAGATGACCGACCGCGCCAATGGCGTGAACGGCGTGTGCCTGCGCGGCAAGGCCGGCTGGGGCGAGAACATGGCCTTCCTGACCGCCATGTCGAACTCCTTCGGCGCCCGCTGGTTCGACGAGAACTGGAAGCCGCAGTTCGATCAGCCGGAATGGAAGAACACGCTGCAGTTCTATGTCGACCTGATGAAGGCCGACGGTCCTGAGGGCGCGTCCTCCAACGGCTTCAACGAAAACCTGGCGCTGTTCCAGCAGGGCAAGTGCGGCATGTGGATCGACGCCACGGTCGCGGCGTCCTTCGTTTCGGATCCGAAGAACTCGACCGTCGCCGACAAGGTTGGCTATGCGCTCGCTCCCGACAACGGGCTCGGCAAGCGCGGCAACTGGCTGTGGGCTTGGTCGCTGGCCATTCCGGCCGGCACGCAGAAGGCTGATGCCGCCGAGAAGTTCGTGTCCTGGGCGACCAGCAAGCACTATGCCGAGCTCGTCGCTTCGAAGGAAGGCTGGGCCAACGTTCCTCCGGGCACGCGCTCCTCGCTCTACGCCAATGCCGAGTACCAGAAGGCGGCTCCGTTCGCCAAGATGACGCTGGACTCGATCAACGCTGCCGACCCGACGCATCCGACCGTCAAGCCGGTGCCTTATGTCGGCGTGCAGTTCGTCGCCATCCCTGAGTTCCAGGGCCTTGGCACCACTGTCGGCCAGCTCTTCTCGGCGGCTCTTGCCGGTCAGTCGAGCGTCGACGACGCGCTGAAGCAGGCGCAGGACGCCGCCACCGCGGCGATGACCGAAGGCGGTTATATCAAGTAAGGCTCCTCCCGGTGCCGAATGCCGGCCGCACACCATGACCGGCAATGGCCGCCCGAGTCCCAGTTCGGGCGGCCATCTTCACAATCCTGGAAAATCTGGCACAACTCTAAAAATCTAGCTGAACTTGGAGGGTGACCGTCATGGCTACTCAGCAGACCCGTTCGCTTGCCCGTTTCATGATGGCGCCATCCGTTGTGCTGCTGTTCGTCTGGATGATCGTGCCGCTGGCACTCACGTTTTGGTTCTCCTTCCAGCAGTACAATCCGCTCAACCCGGCCCGCGATGGGTTCGTCTGGTTCTCGAACTACGCGCTGTTCTATTCCAACCCGGCCTTCCTGCAGTCGATCCTCAACACGCTTGTCCTCGTCGGCAGCGTGCTGTTGATCACGGTGATCGGCGGCATCCTGCTGGCGCTTCTGATCGATCAGCCGATGTGGGGACAGGGGATCGTGCGCATCCTCGTCATCTCGCCGTTCTTCGTCATGCCGCCGGTGGCCGCATTGGTCTGGAAGAACATGATCATGCACCCGCAATACGGGGTGTTCGCCGACATAGCGCGGTTCTTCGGGGCGCAACCGATAGACTGGTTCGGGCAGCATCCGATGCTGGCGATCATCATCATCGTCGCCTGGCAGTGGCTGCCTTTCGCGACGCTGATCCTGTTGACCGCGCTGCAATCACTCGACGGCGAACAGAAGGAGGCCGCGGAAATGGACGGCGCCGGCTTCGTCAGCCGCTTCATCTATCTGACGCTGCCGCATATGTCGCGCGCCATCACCGTGGTCATCCTGATCCAGACGATCTTCCTGCTCTCGGTCTATGCCGAGATCCTCGTCACCACCAATGGCGGCCCCGGCTACGCCTCCACCAACCTGCCCTTCCTCGTCTACCAGAAGGCGTTGCTGGAGTTCAAAATCGGCCAGGCATCCGCGGGCGGCATCATCGCTGTCATTCTCGCCAACATCGTCGCCTTCTTCGCCATGCGCGCAGTCGGCAAGAACCTCGACAAGTAAGGGAGGACAAGATGGCCCGTGCAGTCACCACCCAGCACAAGACGATCGCGACGGCCGCGGCCTGGATCGTCGCTCTGCTGATCTTCTTCCCGATCCTCTATACGATCATCACCTCGTTCAAGTCGGAACAGGAGGCGATCCAGGGCTTCAACCTGATCCCGTCGGGAACATTCGAAAGCTATACCGAGGTTCAGGCGCAGAGCGGCTACTTCAAGTTCTTCTTCAATTCGGTGCTGCTCTCGGTCGGTTCGACCATTCTGGCCCTGCTCGTCGCCATACCGGCGGCATGGTCGATGGCGTTCTCGCCGACCAAGCGGACCAAGGACATATTGATGTGGATGCTATCCACCAAGATGATGCCGGCGGTCGCCGTGCTGTTCCCGATCTACCTGATCTTCCGCGACACCGGCCTGCTCGACAGCCGCATCGGCCTGATGATCATGCTGATGCTGATCAACCTGCCGATCGTGGTGTGGATGCTCTACACCTACTTCCGCGAAATCCCCGGCGAGATCCTGGAAGCGGCGCGCATGGACGGCGCCTCGCTGTGGAACGAGATCATCTATGTACTGACGCCGATGGCGGTGCCTGGCATCGCGTCGACAATGCTGCTCAACATCATCCTGGCCTGGAACGAGGCGTTCTGGACCATCCGCCTGACCACCACGGAAGCAGCGCCGCTGACCGCCTTCATCAGTTCGTTCTCCAGCCCGCAAGGCCTGTTCTGGGCCAAGCTTTCGGCAGCCTCGACGCTGGCGATCGCGCCGATCCTGATCATGGGCTGGTTCAGCCAGAAGCAGCTGGTGCGCGGCCTGACATTTGGTGCCGTGAAATAAATACCGCCGCACGCAACCGACGACGGACAATAACCCCTCGGGGAGGAAACCATGGGAAACATCACGCTCAAGAACGTCTCCAAGTCCTTTGGATCGACGTCCATCATCCCCGGCCTCGACCTGGTGATCGAGAATGGCGAGTTCGTCGTCTTCGTCGGCCCGTCGGGTTGCGGCAAGTCCACGCTGCTTCGGCTGATCGCCGGGCTGGAGGACACCAGCGGCGGCAGCATCAACATCGACGGCCGTGATGTCACCGGCGAGGCGCCGGCCAAGCGCAAGCTCGCCATGGTGTTCCAGTCCTATGCGCTCTATCCGCACATGACGGTGGCCAAGAACATCGGCTTCCCGCTGAAGATGGCCGGCGAGGACAAGGCCACCATCGACAAGAAGGTGGCCGACGCGGCGCGGGTGCTCAACCTCACCAATTATCTCGAACGCCGGCCCGGCCAGCTTTCCGGCGGCCAGCGCCAGCGCGTCGCCATCGGCCGCGCCATTGTGCGCCAGCCGACCGCCTTCCTGTTCGACGAACCGCTGTCCAACCTCGACGCGGCACTGCGCGGCACCATGCGGCTGGAGATCAGCGAGCTGCATCATCAGCTCAAGACCACGATGATCTACGTCACCCACGACCAGGTCGAGGCCATGACCATGGCCGACAAGATCGTCGTGCTCAATGCCGGCAACATCGAGCAGGTCGGCTCGCCGATGGAGCTCTACAAGACGCCGAAGAACCTGTTCGTCGCCGGCTTCATCGGCTCGCCGAAGATGAACCTGATCGAAGGTGCACCGGCGGCCAAATACGACGCCAAGACCATCGGCATCCGCCCCGAGCATTTGGGGATCTCGACCACGGCGGGCGAATGGAAGGCCACCGTCGGCGTTGCCGAGCATCTCGGATCCGACACGTTCCTGCACGTCCAGGCTGACGGCGTCGGGCCGCTGACGGTGCGTGCCGATGGCGAGCTGGCCGTCCATCACGGCGACACCATTTATCTGACACCCGACAAGGCCAAGCTGCATCGCTTCGGTGCCGACGGAAAGGCGATGTGAGCATGCGCTTGGCCGGCAAATCGGCGCTGATCACGGGTTCGGCCCGTGGCATCGGCAAAGCGTTTGCCGAGGCCTATGCGCGCGAAGGTGCCACCGTTGCCATTGCCGACATCAATCTCGAGGCTGCCGAAAAGACGGCGGGCGAGATCGGCGGCAAAACCTACGCCGTGAAACTCGACGTCACGGATCAGGCATCGATCGACGCGGTGGTGAAGGCGGTGGAAACTAGGACCGGCGGCCTCGACATATTGATCAACAACGCCGCCTTGTTCGACCTGGCGCCGATCGTCGAGATATCGCGGGCTAGCTACGAAAAACTGTTCTCCGTCAATGTCGCCGGCACGCTGTTCATGCTGCAGGCCGCGGCGCGCTCGATGATCGCGCGGGGCAAGGGCGGCAGGATCATCAACATTGCAAGCCAGGCCGGACGGCGTGGCGAGCCGCTGGTGGCTGTGTACTGCGCCACAAAGGCCGCGGTCATTTCGCTGACCCAGTCGGCGGGGCTCGACCTGATCAAGCACCGCATCAACGTCAACGGTATCGCACCCGGTGTCGTCGACAGCGATATGTGGGATGAGGTCGATTCGCTGTTCGCCAAATACGAGAACCGGCCAAAGGGCGAGAAGAAGAGATTGGTTGGCGAGGGCGTGCCTTACGGTCGGATGGGCAAGCCGGAGGACCTCGCCGGCATGGCGGTGTTCCTGGCCAGCACCGACGCCGAATACATCGTCGCCCAGACCTACAATGTCGATGGCGGCCAGTGGATGAGTTGAGGGGGCCGGCCTCTGTTCCTCGTTCCTCCGCGGGGAGCAGAGGCCAACATCAGAGGCATGTGCCGTCCCTTACCCTCTCCCGACAGGACGGGGAGAGGCGGAGTTAAAGAGGCCGTAGCCCGGCCAAAGGGTAAAACAGATGACCGTGAAACTCTCTTCCGCCACTCTCGCCAACCTCCCCGCCAAGGTCGCGGGCCCGAAATACGATCGTGCCAGGCTGAAGGCCGGCATCGTGCATTTCGGCCTCGGCAATTTCCATCGCTCGCACCAGGCGGTCTATCTCGACGATCTGTTCAATGCAGGCATCGGCCATGACTGGGCGCTGATCGGCGCCGGTGTGTTCGACGGCGAGAAGATCGGCCGCGGCAAGCTGGAAGAACAGGACTGGCTGACCACGGTGGTCGAGCAGGATGACGGCCATATGAGCGCCCGTGTCACCGGCGCCATGATCGACTTCCTGATGCCGGGCGATGCGGCCGGCATCATCGAACGCCTGGCCGACCCGGCGATCAAGATCGTCTCATTGACCATCACCGAAGGCGGCTACTTTATCGACCCTGCGTCGGGCGTCTTCAACCCGGCCCATCCCGACATCGTCGCCGACGCCCAACCGGGCACCACCCCAAAGACGGTGTTCGGCATCATCCTGGCCGGCCTGGTGCGCCGGCGCAACGAGGGCACCGTGCCGTTCACGGTGATGTCCTGCGACAACATCCCTCACAATGGCCATGTCACGTCTGACGGCGTCATTGGTCTGGCGCGACTGATCGACGAGGATCTGGCGAACTGGGTCAGCGACCACGTCGCCTTCCCGAACGGCATGGTCGATCGCATCACGCCTGCCACCACCGATCGCGAGCGCGGCATCCTGGCCAAGGATTTCGGCGTCGAGGATAACTGGCCGGTGTTCTGCGAACCGTTCCGGCAATGGGTGCTGGAGGACCGTTTCACCGACGGCCGGCCGCCACTGGAAAAGGTCGGCGTTCAGTTCGTTAAGGACGTCGCGCCCTACGAATTGATGAAGATCCGCATCCTCAATGGCGGCCACGCCACCATCGCCTATCCGGCCGGGCTGATGGACATCCATTTCGTCCATGAAGCGATGCAGGAGCCGCTGGTGCGCGGCTTTCTCGACAAGCTCGAGCATGACGAGATCATCCCGACGGTGCCGCCGGTGCCGGACACGGTGCTGGAGGAGTATTACCAGCTCATCGAGAAGCGCTTCTCCAACCCCAAGATCGGCGACACCATCCGCCGGCTCTGTCTCGACGGCTCCAACCGCCAGCCGAAATTCATCATCCCGACCATCGCCGACCGCCTGAAGGCAGGAAAGAGTGTCGCCGGCCTGGCGCTGGAATCGGCGCTGTGGTGCCGCTACTGCTTCGGCACGACCGACAGCGACGCCGTCATCGAGCCCAACGACCCGAGCTGGGACCGGCTGCAAGCGACGGCAAAGGCGGCAAAGGATGCGCCCGCCGCCTGGCTCGCCATGGAGGACATCTATGGCGATGTCGGCCGCGCCACGGCCTTTGTCGAGGCCTTCGCCCATGCGCTCAACGTGTTGTGGGCGAACGGCGCGCGCGCCACGCTGACCCGCTACATCGCCGGCAAGCTCTGAGAGCTATCAGCCATCATGACGCCTGAACTGGTCATCTTCGACTGCGATGGCGTGCTGGTCGACAGCGAAGCGCTCTCCGTCTCGGCGCTGCTCGGCATGATCGAACTTGCCGGCGGCAGTGTCGGTGAGGACACCGCCTACGAGCATTTCCTTGGCAAGAGCATGAAAAGCGTGCGCGAGATCCTTGGCCACGACTTCGGGCTGGAGATCACCGATCAGCATCTGACCGCCATGCGCGTCGACCTGATGCGCAAGTTCCGTGAGGAGCTGAAGCCGATCGCCGGCGTCAAGGAGATGTTGCCGAAGCTCGGCCTGCCATTCTGTGTCGCCTCCTCAGGCACGCTGGAACGCATCCGGTATGCGCTCGACGTCACCGGGCTGCTGCGGCTGATGGAGCCACATCTGTTCAGCGCCGCCATGGTGGCCAAGGGAAAGCCGGCGCCGGATCTTTTCCTCCACGCGGCTGCCACCATGCGGACGCATCCGCGCAAATGCCTCGTCATCGAGGACAGTCCGGCCGGCGTCGCGGCGGCGCGTGCGGCAGGCATGCGCGTCCTTGCCTTCACCGGCGGCTCGCATGCCGGCAACCCGGCCTTGAAAGCGCGGCTTGCGTCGACCGAACCGGACTTTATATTCGCTGACATGCTGCAATTGCCCGATCTGATTGCAGGCCTGGGAGCGAGAGTTAGAGCATCTTGACGAAACAGTTTGTTTGCGCGGTCGATGTCGGCACCGGGAGCGCTCGCGCGGGCATTCTCGACGCCAGTGGTAGCTTGCTCGGCCGTGCCGACCGGCCGATCGCCATGAACCAGCCAAAGCCCGATCATGCCGAGCATGATTCGCGCGATATCTGGTCGGCGGTCTGCATCGCGGTGCGAGCCGCCCGTGAAAAAGCCGGCGTTGCGGCGCAAGATATTGTCGGCATCTCATTTGATGCCACCTGTTCGCTGGTGGTACGCGACCGGCAGGGCGATCAGCTCAGCGTCTCGACCTCGGGCGACAAGCGCTGGGACACCATCGTCTGGCTCGACCACCGCGCCATTGCGGAAGCCGACGAATGCACGGCGAGCGGCCACGAGGTGCTCAACTATATCGGCGGCGTCATGTCGCCGGAGATGGCGACGCCGAAGCTGATGTGGCTGAAGCGCAATTTGCCCGAGGCCTGGAATGAAGCCGGCTACCTATTCGACCTGACCGATTTCCTGACCTGGCAGGCAACCGGCTCGCTGGCCCGTTCGCAATGCACACTGACGGCGAAGTGGACCTATCTGGCGCATGAGGAAAGCGCATGGCAGCGCGATTTCTTCGAAATCGTCGGCCTCGGCGACCTTTTTGAGCACGGCAATTTGCCGGAGCGCGCCAGTCCGGTCGGCGCCGACATTGGTCCACTGACGGCGCAAGCGGCGGCAGAGCTCGGCCTGACGGAAGACTGCCGGGTCGGCGCCGGGGTCATCGATGCCTATGCCGGCGCGCTTGGCGTGCTCGGCGGCTTTGCCGGCGATGAGCAGGATATCGGCCGCCATCTGGCGCTGATCGCCGGAACATCGAGCTGCGTCATGGCGATGTCGCCGGACCCGCAGCCTTTCGCCGGCGTCTGGGGCCCCTACTATGGCGCGGCGCTGCCGAAGCTGTGGCTGTCGGAAGGCGGCCAGTCGGCCACCGGCGCCTTGCTCGACCACATCATCCGCTGGCACGGCGCCGGCGGCGAGCCGGACGCCGCGATGCATGCAAAAATCGCCGGGCGTGTCGCCGAACTGCGCGCCACCGAGGGCGAGAACCTCGCCGCGCGCCTGCATGTGCTGCCTGACTTTCACGGCAACCGCTCGCCGCTCGCCGACCCGCATGCCGTTGGCGTGGTCAGCGGGCTGACGCTGGATTCCTCCTTCGACAGCCTGTGCAAGCTCTATTGGCGCACCGCCGTCGGCATCGCGCTCGGCGTGCGCCATGTGCTGGAGGCATTGAACGAGAATGGCTATTTGATCGACACGCTGCACGTCACCGGCGGCCACACAAAGAACCCGCTGCTGATGGAGCTCTACGCCGACGCCACCGGCTGCACGGTGGTAGAGCCGCTGGCCGACGAGGCGGTGCTGCTCGGCACCGGCATGGTCGCCGCCACAGCCGCCGGGCTGTTCCCCGACCTCAACGCCGCCTGCCTTGCCATGCAGCAGGGCGGCAAGACGCGCGCTGCCAACCCGGCCGCCGGCGCCCGCTTCGATCGCGACTACCGGATTTTCCTGGAGATGCACCGGCAGCGGCAGGCACTGGACGCGATCCGCTAGAGCAATTCCAGGAAAAGTGTGAGCGGTTTTCCGTCAGGAATTGCGTCGAAACAAAGAGTTAGAGCGGTTCGCCGTTTCCATGAGACGGTGAACCGCTCTAGGCTTTTTGCGCTATTGCTTGCGCAGTGACGCGCCCGACGTAGCGTCGAAAAGGTGGATGCTTTCCTCCTCGAACGTGTAGCGGACAGGGGCATTCAGCACCGGGCATTCGCGTGCCGGAACCAGCGCGCTGACCTCCTTGCCGCCGGAGCCAAATGTCACCAGTGCGTCATTGCCGTGGAATTCAATGAGATCGGCAGTGCCTTGCAATATGCCTGCGACCCCGGCGCCGGCCGTCTTCAGGTCCGGCGGCCGGATGCCCAGCACGGCGCGGTGGCCTGCCTCGAGATGAAAGCCCGAGCCGTCTATCGAAAGCACCGTTCCGGCGCCAGTCAGTGTCCAGCCGTTGCCGGCCCGGCTGACGGCGACCTCGACAAAATTCATGTTCGGCGTGCCGATGAAGCCGGCCACGAACATATTGCCGGGCCGACGGTAGATTTCCGCCGGCGAGCCTATCTGCTCGATGACACCCTCCTTAAGCAGCACGATGCGGTCGGCGAGCGTCATCGCCTCCAGCTGGTCATGGGTGACGTAGACGGTGGTGGTCTTCAACGACTGGTGCAGGCGCGCGATCTCGACGCGCATATGGTTGCGCAATTTGGCGTCGAGGTTGGACAACGGCTCGTCGAACAGGAACACCTTTGGCGTCTTGATCATCGCCCGCGCGATCGCGACGCGCTGCTGCTGGCCGCCGGACAGCTCGGCCGGCTTGCGGCCGAGATAGGGCTCCAGCCCGAGCGTCCCCGACACCGCTTCGACCCGTTTCCGGATCTCGGCCGCCGGCACTTTCTGCCGCCGCAACCCGAAGGCGATGTTGTCGAAGATCGTCATGTGCGGATAGAGCGCGTAGTTCTGGAACACCATGGCGATGCCGCGATCACCCGGATCGAGGTCGTTGACCACCTTGCCGCCGATCGAGACCTCGCCGCCGCTGATATCCTCCAGCCCCGCCAGCATGCGCAGCAAGGTCGACTTGCCGCAGCCGGACGGGCCGAGGAACACGACGAATTCGTGCTCCTCTATCGAGAGGTTGAGGTCGCGGATGACCGTGGTGGCGCCATAGGCCTTGTCGACATGGGAGCAAACGATCGCGGACATGATTATCCCTTCTCGCCGGTGAGCAGGATCTGCAGCTTGACGTCTTCCGGCCTGCCTTGAGCAGCCCGCTCGAATGCCTCGATGCTGTCGGAGAAATCATAGGTGCCGGTGATCAGCGGCTTGAGGTCGACCTTGCCGGAAGCGATGAGCTGCAAGGCACGGTCGAAGATGTTGGCGTAGCGGAACACCGTCTCGATGCGCACTTCCTTCGAGATCGCCGCCGGCACATTGAGGACCACCGGCTCCACCGGCAGGCCGACCAGGACCACCGCGCCGCCCGGCCGCACGACATCGAACAGGTTAGCGAAGGCCTTCGGGCTGCCGCTGGCCTCGAAGACGATATCGGCACCCCAATTGTCGGTCGCGGCAGCGACGGCATCGGCCAGCGACTGCTCGCCGATATTGACCGGCACGATGCCGGCATATTGCGCGGCGATCTTCAGCTTGGGCGCGGAGAAATCGGAGATCAGCACCTTCGAGCAGCCGCCGGCAAGGGCGGCAAGGGCGATCATGATGCCGATCGGGCCGCAGCCGACGACGACGGCGACATCACCCGGAACGATGCGGGCACGGCTTGCCGCCTGCATGCCGATGGCAAAGGGCTCGACCATGGCGCCCTCGGCGAAGGAGACATTGTCCGGCAGTTTGTAGGTGAAGGCGGCTGGATGCACGGCGTAGGGCGCGAGCACGCCATGCACCGGCGGCGTCGCCCAGAAACTGACGTCAGGGTCGACATTGTAGATGCCGAGCTTTGTCGCGCGCGACGACAGGTTCGGCACGCCCGGCTCCATGCAGACGCGGTCGCCGACCTTGAACGTCTCGACATTGGCGCCGGTCTCGATCACAGTTCCCGCGGCTTCGTGGCCGAGCACCATGGGCGCGCGCACGACATAGCTGCCGATGGCGCCATGCGTGTAATAATGGACGTCGCTGCCGCAGACGCCGACCGTGTGGATGGCGATCTTGACGTCGTCCGGCCCGACATCGAGCGGCAACGCGATCTCGCGCAGCGACAGTTCGCCTTTTTTCTCAAGCACCAGTGCCCGCATCGGGTAATCCTCGCATCAAGTCTTTTTTTGCCGGAAAACGGAATTCAGGAAGCCGCTCAGCACGCCGAGGAACAGCAGCGGCGGCAGCGACAGCAGCACGACCGAGGCGTTGAGAATGCCCCAGGGCACATTCATGCCTTGCTGGGACAGCTCGGAGGCGACGATCGGCAAGGTCTTGGCGTTGGAGCTCGACAGCATCAGCGCGATCAGGAACTCGTTCCAGACCAGCACGAAGCTGAAGGCGACCGCTCCTGCCAAAGAGCGGGCGGCGACAGGCAGCGCGATGCGCCAGAACACCGAATAGGCGCCGTAGCCGTCGACGAAGGCCGCTTCCTCGATCTCCTTCGGCACGCTTTGGAAGGCGGGAATGGCCAGCCACATGATCACCGAGATGGTGAGCAGCGAATAGGTGATGATCAGCGCCGGCAAAGTGTCGTAGAGGCCGATCTGCAGCCAGATCACCATCAGCGGAATGGCCACCGCCACCGGCGGCAGGAAGCGCAGCGACAGCACGAAGAACTGGATGTCGCCGGCCCAGCGGTTGGGATAGCGCGCGACGGCATAAGCCGCCGGCAGTCCGAGCACGACACCGATCAGCACGGCCGAGCCACAGGCGACGACCGAGTTGTAGAGCCCGGTGAGCACGCTGTCGCGGCCGATGATGTAGCTGATGTTGGCCAATGTCGGCGTGAACACCAGGCGCGGCACGCGGGTGATGATGTCGACATTGTTCTTGAGCGCATTGAGCGCCGTCCACAGCAGCGGGAACACCGCCATGAAGCCGGCAAATGCCAGCACGATCCTGCCGATCAGACGGCCCGCTCTCATGCCTGCACCCGCTTCCACAGCATGGTGAAGGTGATGACGGTGGCGATCATCATCAGCACGGCCATGGCCGAGGCGTAGGAGACCTTTCCGGATTCGATGAAGCCTTGCGAGAAGGCGTACATGTCGAGCGTTTCGGTGGCCACGCCCGGCCCGCCGCGGGTCATGACATAGATCAGGTCGAAGGAGCGCAGCGATTCGATCATCTTGACGAACATCAGGCTGATCAATGGCGCCTTCAGCATCGGCAAGGTGACATAGGCGTGGATCTGCCAGCGCCGGGCATGGTCAAGCCGCGCCGCCTCGATCGGCTGCGGCGGCAGGGTCTCCAGGAGCTTCAGCACGATGACGGCGAAGAACAGGCCCCATTGCCAGACGTCGACCGACGCGACGGCGAACAAGGCCGTCGCCGGCTTCGACAGCGGATCGAAGATCAGCCCGCCGGTCAGTAGCCGGTACGGGTAGGTGGCGATGCCGTAGAGCGGATGGTAGGCAAATTTCCAGACGAAGGCCGCCGAGACGCGCGGCAAAAGCACCGGGATGATGAACAGCAAGCAGTAGACGTTGCGCAGGCGTGGGCTGGCGACTTCGAACATCAGCACACCGAGGCCGATCGCCACCACCATGGTCGCGACAACGGTGACGATCTCCCATTTCACCGACACCCAGACCGCGTTGAGGAAGCGGCGGTCGAGGAACAGGTCGGTGAAATTCGAAAGCCAGACCCAGGAATAATCAGGCGTGCTCAACTCGCGATTCTGCAAGGCGATGACAATGGCGTAAAGCGTCGGCACCATCGACAGCACCAAGAGGATGGCGATGGTCGGAACGACGAAGGTGACAGGGAGCGACGTGCGTCGGGCCATTGGCATCTATCCTCGCTTGCGTGTCGATCGTGTCGTCATGATTTCTCCTGGAGCAGTTCACCGTTTAAGGAAAACGGTGAACTGCTCTAACTCTTTGTTTTGACGCAATTCCGGACGGAAAACCGATCAGACTTTTCCTGGAATTGCTCTAGGGAGCAAACGGTCCCGTGGCGCGCAGGTCCCGGCATTGCAGGCAATGCCGCGGACCGCGCGTCACGGGCGGGAGGATGGCTCTATTTCTTCTTCACCAGCTCGTTGGCATAGGCCTCGAGTTCGTTGAGGCCACCCTTGACGTCGGTGCGGGTTCCGGTGACCAGTTCCTCGAGGATAATGCCCCAGCGGTCGCCGAGATCCGGCCAGCGCGGGTCCTGCCAGAAGTTAACCGCCGTGACCTTGCCGGTTTCGGCCAGTGCCTGGCCGAGATCGGCGCCATAGATGTCGGCGAATTCCTTGCTGGACAGGATGCTGGTGCGGTTCAGCTCGCCGAACTGATGGGCGTCGAGCCGGCGCTTCTCGTTTTCCTTCGACGTCGCCCAGGCTATGAACAGGCCGGCGCATTTCTTCGAGGCGTCGTCGGCATTGGCTTTTGCTGCGATAGCGAGGCCATGGCCATAGCCGCCGCCGGTGAGCGGTGACGGCGGAGGAAGGAAGCCGATCTTGCCGACCACTTGCGAAGTCTTCGGGTCGACCGCCATGCCCGACAGCGGCGTCGATTCGACCAGGATGGCGACCTGGCCCGACAGGAAGGCGCCGGTCGATTCATCCCAGCTACCGGTCTGCGTGCCGGGGGCCGAATCCTTGAACAGCTTCAGATAGGTCTCGGTCGCCTTGACGGCCGCTTCCGAATTGAAGGCTGGCTTGTCGCCGTCGAACCACTTGCCGCCATAGGCCTTGAAGAAGGGCATCCAGCGCCAGACATTGGCGCCCGAACCGCGTGCGCCACGCAGCGCGATGCCGTACATGCCCTTGTCCGCATTGGTCAGCTTCGGCACGTCGGCGATCAGCTCGTCCAGCGTCTTGGGCGGCTGGATGCCGGCGGCCTCGAGCACGTCCTTGCGGTAGACCATCAGGTCGCCGCCGCCGGTCAGCGGCGCGAACCAGACCTTGCCGTCATAGGTGGCGACCTTCTGGCGGCCGGGATCGAAGTCGGCATAATCATAGTCAGCCGGATAATAATCGGTCAGCGGCACAATCCATTTCGACGAGGCAAACAGCGCGACGTTGGCTTCGTCGACATAGTAGACATTGTAGTTGCCGACGGTGGACGCATCGGCGCGCGATTTGGCCCGGCGGTCGTTTTCGTTGAGATAGTCGATCTGGAAGCTGGCGCCGGCGAGGTTCTGGAACTCGGCCTTGGAGTCCTCCAGAAGCGTCAGGCCGTCACGTGGCTGCGCCAGCACCTTGACCGGCGCCGAGCAGACCGGCGCCTGTGCCAGGGCGATGGTTGAAACGGTAGCGGAAAGCATAAAAGCTGCGCCAAGGCTGGCAGCGAGCCTAACTGGTTTCATGATCTTTTCTCCTCCAGGAATATTTCGCAGGAAGCGCGCGTCCTCGGGTTATGCGATCCTCACCATTGCCCGAGTGACATGCCACCCATCGCCAAAATGCGGAGTTGCGATGGGCTAAGCTAGAAGCCCCGTTGCAGAAAACCTGTACTTTTATGCATTGTGCAGCGCAAAATACGGCCCCCCGTGGCGATGTCGTTCACACGAGTATCGATCCTACCTAAGCCGTTGATTTTAGGCCGCGCTTAAGCGCGCATCGTCAGCCGCTGGCGCGACAGTTTGCGATAGGAGGACGGCGTCATCTTGTGCTTGCGCAGGAAAGCGCGGTTGAAGTTGGAAATGTTCATGTAGCCGACCTGGAAACAGATGTCGGTGATCGCAACATCGGTGTCGGCCAGCAGCTTGCAGGCCTGCCAAAGCCGGAGCTTGGCGAGGTGGTCGCTGAAGGAGTTGCCGGTGTTCTTCTGGAAGAAACGCGAGAATGTGCTCTCGGTCATTCCGGCAAGTTCGGCCACGTCGGGCAGCTTCAGATCCTCGGCGAAATGCTGGAACAGATAGGTCAGCGTGCGCTGGATGATGTCGAGCGAAGCGGCGTCGAGAGCCGGCGAGAAATCCGGCGACGACAAGAGCTCGTATTCGTCGGTCCTGGCCAGGAGGTCGACCAGTTCGAGGAACAGGCAGAGGCGGGCGAGCCCATGCACCGTTCCCATCCGCTCCATCAGCGCCGCACCTTCCAACGCGGTGCTTCCGTGAAAGACCATGCCGCGCAACGACCGCTCCAGGAACGGCTCCAATTCGCGCAATTCCGGCAGCAGGCCCGCCGAGCCGCGCAGCCGCTGCGCATCGAATTGCAGGACGATGTCGCGGCCTTCGATCAGCTCGCCTGGCTGCACCGCCGTCACCCAGTCATGCGGCAGCCCGCCGCCGACGATGGAGAGATAACCCGGACCGAATTCGCCGATATGATCGCCGACAAGCGCAACGCCGGAGGATTTTCGCAGCAGGTGGATTTCATACTCCGGATGGAAGTTCCAGACATTGCGTTCCCAGGGGTAGTCGTCGAGCCGCCACAGAAAACTGTCGCTCGCCTCGGTGACGATATGTTCGAAAGCCGGCACTGTCCGCGGGATCGCGGCCGGGTTTTTCCGCTGTCTGAACGCCATCCATTCCTCCCGGCGGGTCCGCTGGCTGCCGATCTCCAAGGCAATCCGTAACAGCCCATTGCCGGCAAGGGAACGAGGCAACGGCCTCCCTGGAAGGGCGCTGGCTCAATCGGTGCCCGCTCCTCCTCCCTTGCCTTCATGTCGCGTTTCGTCCAAAAGCTGGCGCAAACGCCGCGAAACCGAAGGTTTTGCCGTTTGACATGCGGCTTCCGGCGATTTGCCGACGTGCCGTATCTGGAAAGAGCGGAACAATGTCTGCGATCGAAGCCGGCGCTCGCGCGCCGGAAAATCTTTGGCGTCAGGAAATCAGGGCGACGCTGGCGCTGGCCTGGCCGATGGTGCTGACCAATCTCGGCCAGACCGCGATGACGGCCACCGATGTCATGATGATGGGACGTCTCGGAGCCGATACGCTGGCCAGCGGCGCGCTTGGCGCGAACCTCTATTTCATGCCGCTGATCTTCGGGCTTGGCCTGATGCTGGCGACCTCGCCGATGATCGCGACCGAGCTTGGCCGCCGCCGCTATTCCGTGCGTGACCTGCGCCGCACCGTGCGCCAGGGTCTGTGGCTGGCGATCCTGATCTCAATCCCGATCTGGCTCGTGCTCTGGCACGGCGAGGCGATCTTGCTGGCGATGGGCCAGGAGCCTGCACTGGCGCACCAGGCCGGCATCTATCTGCGCTGGCTCGAATGGGCGGTGCTGCCTTTCTACGGCTATATCGTGCTGCGCTCGTTCATCTCGGCGCTGGAGCGTCCCGGCTGGGCGCTGGTCATCGTCTTTGTCGCCGTCGCCTGCAACGTCTTCTTCAACTGGGTGTTCATGTTCGGCAATCTCGGCGTGTCGGCCATGGGCATCTCCGGCTCTGGCCTGGCCACCTCGCTGTCCAGCACGCTGATGTTCGTCGGCATGGCGGTCGTGGTGATGCTGGAAAAGAAGTTCCGGCGCTATCATCTGTTCGGCCGCTTCTGGCGATCCGACTGGCCGCGCTTCAAGGGGCTGCTGCGGCTTGGCTTGCCGATCGCCGGTATTCTGGCTTTCGAGGTGACGATCTTCAACGCGGCGGCACTGCTGATGGGCCTGATCGATGCGGATTCGCTCGCCGCGCACGCCATCGCCATCCAGATCGCCTCGATCTCCTTCATGGTGCCGCTCGGCCTCAACCAGGCGGTGACGGTGCGCGTCGGGCTTGCCCATGGCGCTGGCAATCCTGAAGGCGTGTCGCGCGCCGGCTGGACTGCCTTTGTCATCGGCGTCTCGTTCATGGCGCTGATGGGGCTGGTGATGATCCTGTGGCCGCATCCGCTGATCAGCGCCTTCATCGATCTCGCCAACCCGGCCAATGCCAGGGTGATCGCGCTAGCCGTGTCGTTCCTGATGTTTGCAGCACTGTTCCAGGTCTTCGACGGCGCGCAGGCGGTTGCCGCCGGTATGCTGCGCGGCCTGCACGACACCAAGGTGCCGATGATCTACGCCGCGATCGGCTATTGGGGCGTCGGCCTACCGCTCGGCGTGCTGCTCGCCTTCCATTTCGGTTTCCATGGCGTCGGCATATGGATGGGCCTGTCGACAGGGCTGGCCGTGGTGGCGGCCCTGCTTCTGGCACGCTGGCTGCGGCGGGATCGCATCGCGCCGCCGCTGGCGTTTGGACATTGAAGTAGAACAGCCGCCGGTTTGGCGGCCGTCATGTCTGACGTTGCGGCTCATTGAATGGAGCCTTCATGTCGGCCCACCAAACGTCTGCTTTGCGCCGCATGCCGGTCGTTCGAAGTGGTGGTCGCCGCGCCCATGCGTTTTCGGGGCGGACTCTTACTTCCATCCGTTTGAAGCGTCATCAGGAGAGTTTAGCTTGCGCATTCGCGTAACAAGGTTGTGATTTTCGCATCAAGATTGCGGGCGACAGCAAGGGCCTCCAAACTACCATAAGATAACAGATAACTCTCCATTTTGTCATAGGAGACATGCACGCCATCGGGACGTTGATCAAGAAGGACTGTGACTGGGGCGTAAGATCCCGCATCGGGAACGTGCTTGACCATTTCTTTCATAATGAGTGGATTGCCCACCAAAAACCGCATGCTTTTAGGAGTATCGAGCCCAGTTTCGCGGCGTAGAATGGCGCCCAGGTCGAATTCCGCGAAAAGCATGAGACCTGTGCGGCCTATGCCGTTTTGCACGACGCGCTCCAAATCCGAGAAGGAATTTGCAGCCCTCGTCGCCTTGAAAAACTCGACCATGTCAGGTTGCCCGACCGCTGACTTGAGCGCGGCCACAACGGCGTCGAATGGTTTGGAACACGTCAGGCTGAAACGCTCAACCTCGACCTTTGCGATTGTCATTTCTTTCTCCGCAACAGCTCTCAAGAATAAGGTGCGACCGATCACGCCGGGATTGTGCCACCGCCGACTACACGTCCAGGAAGGTCCGGACGTGGCTGACGAACAATTCGGGGTACTGAAACAGGGCGCCGTGGCCGGAATCGGGATAGAGGACCAGCTGGGCATTGCTTAGAGCCTTGAACATTGCGTAGGCGTTGTCCGCCGGCAGCATGGTGTCGTGGCTGCCGCTGACCACAAGGGCGGGCTGGTGGATGGCGCGCAGAGTGGCGTGCTCGGGATCAGGAGTGGCGCACCAGGTAATCAGCGCCTTGGCTTGCGGATCGGTCACCGTGCTGCCGTTATCGGTATCCCGATCTTCCTTACGCACCTTCGCCCGCTTCAGAAACGCCAGGCCGGCCGACTGGCTGGCGGACGACTTCGTGAAGAACAGCGGCAGGCGGGGGTCCGGCGCCTCGGTTTGGGAAAACGCGTCCTGCAGAACCGCCAATAGGTGTTCCTCTCCGCCTTTTGGAGCGGTGCCGACGAGGATGAGCTTGCGAACCAGCGTTCCGTGCTCGGCGGCGATCTGCTGGGCGACGCATCCGCCGAGAGAAAACCCCAGAAGGTCGACTTCGGAGAGGCCGAGCAGATTGATAAAGGCGACCGCGTCTCGGGCCATTGCCTCGATATTGTCGGGCGTTTGGCCTGTCGAGCGGCCGACCCCGGCGTTATCGAAAGCGATCACCGGTCGATCGGCTGCCAGGACATTCACGACGGCGGGGTCCCACGCGTCGATGTTGCCCGAGAAATGCTGCAGGAGAACCAGCGCCGTTCCGGTCGATGGGCCGAGGCGGCGATAGGCAAAGCGGATTCCGCCACCTTCGATGTAACGGGTGGGCGCCGTTTCTAGCGTGGCGTCGTCCTGGCTCGCGGTGTCGAACTCAGTCATGTCATCCTCCGGATGCTTGGCATGAAATAATTGGGTGAGAGTAGCTGGTGCGGTTTTGGCCAGGTCTGAGCCGCTCGTGGTCCAAGGCATTGCGTAGTCCGCCGAGCACGCGCGATGCTCCCGGCACGAAGGTACCGGGAGCGGTATCGTCACTTCACGAGTGCGGCCTTTTCAATCACCGCGGCGACTTCCTTCGCGTGGACGACGAGGGAAGCATGGCTGCCGGCGACCTCCGTCGTCTGGGCCTTCATCCTGTTGGCGAACATCTTCTGGACCTCGGGGGCGATGACCTTGTCCTTCGTGCTGATCACATAGAACGTCGGCTTATCGTGCCAGGCTGCCGTATCGACCGGAGCCTCGAATGCGGTGTGGTTCAACGGGAGCTGATGGTTTGCCAGGGATTCGGCGATCTCTGGAGGAAGGTCGGCCGCGACGGCCGAAGGGAACACTTTGGGATCAATGTAGAGGTCGCCCTTTTCGTCGGGATGAATAGCCGCGCCGCCTTCGGTTGCCGGACCACTCTTGGCCAGGATCGCCAGAGACTGTCCCACGTCGGGCGCGAATGCGGAGACATAGACGAGCGCCGAGACCTTCGGGTCGTCACCTGCCTGCGTGATGACAACGCCGCCCCAGGAGTGGCCAACGAGAACGGTCTTGCCGTTCTGTTTCGCGAGCGCCTGTTTGGTGGCATCGACGTCCGCTGCGAGGGAGGTGAGCGGATTTTCGACGAGCGTTACGTTGTAGCCCTTCTTCGCGAGGATATCGGCAACCGGCTTCCAACTCGTCTGGTCGACGAAAGCGCCATGGACGAGCACGATATTGCGAGCCGCCCCCTTGGGCAGTTGAGCCGATTGGGCGGGTGCGGCAATTGTTGCTCCGGCCATGAGGACGGTGGCGACTGAAAGTAGAAGATTTCGCATGGATTGCTCCTGTTGGGATAACGGACAACGCACGTCCGAGGAAGGGCAGGCGTGTCGGTAACAGTCGCCGTTCTCCCATCTGCCGTTCGGGTGATGGTTGTCGCGCGACCTGTTGGCTCGACTTGTGATCAACTAGTACGTGGAGCATTTGGACGTTAGGCCTCAATCGTCCGAATATTGTGTCTGACCGTCCGTCGTACTAACATCGGAAAGATGGACATCCTCGCTGAAGTGCTCGATCGCGTTCGCCTTGGCGGAAGCTTGCTGTTCCACTTCGAGCTCGGCCATCCCTGGAATCTCGCGTTGCCAAAGCGCCCCTATGCCCTGTTCCACTATCTCAGCCGTGGTTCGGCTACCCTCGCGCTCGAACACGGGCGCGAGATCCACATGACCGAGGGCGACTTTGTTGTCGTCACGCGTGGCGAGCCCCATGTGATCTACTCGGATAGCCGGACGGAGCCGTTGCCGATTCTCGATATCGATCGATTAGCCGGCCGTCTTGGCCTCATTCGCCATGGCGGCGAGCAGCCGCTCGCGACGATGATCTGCGGTAATTTCACTGTGGCACGGCCCTCGCGCGGTAGCGTTTTGGAATTGCTTCCGCCCCTGCTTCTCCTGAAGCCGACGGAGGACGGAGGATGGCTCGAGGCGATTCTGCAACGCATGGTGAGCGAGGCGGCGTTCGAGCGTCCCGGACAAGGCGTCGCGCTCTCACGTCTGACTGAAGTGCTCTTCGTCGAGGTTTTGCGAAGCTGGATCAAGTCGCTCGGCCCCGGAGAAGGCGGGTGGCTGGGGGCGATGGCGGACCCGCACATAGGACCGGCACTTCAGTTGATCCACGAACGGCCGGAGCGGCCCTGGACGCTTGGCGACCTCGGGCAAAGCGTGGGACTTGGTCGTTCGGCGTTTTCGGCTCGCTTCACCAAGCTCGTTGGCGAGTCCATGTACCGCTATCTGATCGCACGCCGGATGTCGGAGGCCGCGTTTCTGCTCGAAACCAGCGACGAAGGGATTGCACGGATTGCGACCCGTGTCGGCTACGAGACCGCGGCCGCGTTTTCGAAGCTGTTCCATCGACATCACGGCCTATCGCCTGGCCGTTATCGAGCAGTTCGCCGCTCTGAGGGTGGCCAGAGGCAAGGGGACGATCTGGAAGCAGAAGTCGTCGATTGACCACGACCAAGCTGGTATCTGGAAGGTCTGGCGATGGGCGGCGTGGCGGCTCCGGCAGGACTTCCAGTTTTGTTCACAAATGGCGCGCCGGGCGAGACTCGAACTGTCGTCGAGTTTTGGCTTGATCACAGGCGCGACGACTGCTTTCGCGAGGTTACTGCTTCAGCACGGCGAGGAAATCGGGCACGTCCTTGAGCGCCGCCGCACGGGCTGCCGGGTTCAATCCTGTGTGCGCAACTCCGTCGCCGTTGGCCGTGAAGGCCAACCCATGCAGTTCGTGCAGTTTCTGCGCCTCATTGTCGAAATCATGATAGGCGCCGGGGTAGAGGATGAGCTTCACCCTGTCGCGATTGGCGTCCGCCAGCTTCTTGCACGGCGCGGCCGGAGTCCAGTCGTCCGCCTCGCCCATTACAATGAGCAGCGGCACACGGGTCGCCCAATCGCCTTTTTCGACCGAAGCCGTGCAGCCGGGGTAGAAAGCGACCGCAGCTCGGAAGTCAGGCGAGCCAGCCTTTGGCCGGTCCTTCGGCCGAACCGTGTAGAGCACGGTCGAGCCGCCGTTCGACCAGCCGAGCAAGGCGATGGCGGCTGAATTCACATAGGGCAGCGTCTGCAGATAGCGGCGGGCGGCGTTGGCGTCCTCCACCCGCTCACGGTACGGTTCGACCTCGCGGTCGCCATTCTTGCACTGCGGGCCCAGTCCGCGCGAGCCGTAGCTGTCGGGAAAGATCACGACGTAGCCGAGAGCGGCCAGGCGTTGGCCCCAATCGGCATGGCGCGGGCTGAGTTCCGTCTTGTTCTTGCTGCTCCACAGGCCGCTGCAGCCATGCATGGCCACGATCGCCGGAAACGGCCCTTGTCCTTGCGGCTTGAGCAGCATTGCGTCCAGCGTCGCCGGCTCGTTCTTGCCGTCGGCCGGAATGCTGACGCGATCGGGTGCCTGGTCAGCGGCCGCAGCCGGCTGAGCCATCCAAAGGGCAAACAGGCCCGCGAGAGCGACAAGATATTTCGCCTGCATCGCCGAAGCGCCCTCCTCCCGAAAGCCGTTATGCTCACAGTGAGGCGAGCGCCAGCTTACCGCAAATCACGGTTGCGTGGCGAAACGAGAGGGACCGGCTAGCGGGCTGCCGCGCGCTTCTCGAGCGAACGGGCGTATTGCGTCAGCGGGAAGCACATGACGAAGAAGATCAGCGCCACCAGCCCGTAGACCTTGAACGGTTCGAAGGTGGCGTTGTTGATGGCGTTGGAGGTTCGCACCAGTTCCTCGAAGCCGATGATCGAGGTAAGCGCCGTCGACTTGATCAGCTGCACCAGGAAACCGACCGTCGGCGCGCGGGTGATCGAGAAGGCTTGCGGCAGGATGATCAGCCTGAGTTCCTGCAGATAGTGCAGGCCGAGGCTGGCGCCGGCATCCCACTGGCCGCGCGGCAAGGCGTCGACGCCTGAGCGCCAGATTTCGGCGAGATAGGCGCTGGCGAAGAAGGTCAGGCCGAGCACCGCGGCCGTCCACGGTTCGATACGCAGGCCGAGCATCGGCAGGCCGAAGAACATCAGGAAGAGCTGCATCAGCAGCGGTGTTCCCTGGAACAGGGCGATGTAGCCGGAGGCGATACGCCGGCTCCATATATTCTTGGAGATCCTGAAGAACAGCACGACCATCCCAACCACCGCGCCACCGACGAAGGCGGCCAGCGACAGCAGCACGGTCCAGCGGGCGGCGAGCAGAAGGTTGCGCACGATGTCCCAGAAGGTGAACTCGATCATGACACACCAGCTCCGAGCGCGCGGCGCCCGCCGGTGACCAGCAGCCGTCGCAAGGCCATCGACAGAGCGAGATAGACCAGTGTCACGACGAAATAGGTCTCGAAGGACCGGAAGGTGCGCGCCTGCAACATGTCGGCCTCATAGGTCAGCTCGCGCACCGCGATCTGCGAGACCACGGCCGACTCCAGCATCATGATGACGATCTGGCTGGTCAGTGCCGGATAGATGATCTTGAGCGCCTGCGGCAGCACGATCTTGATGAACACCTGGCGGGGCCTCAAGCCCAGCGCCAGGGCGGCTTCCGTCTGTCCGCCCGGCACGGCGTCAAGCCCGGCGCCGACGATCTCGATCGTATAGGCCGCCATGTTGAGCGTCATCGCCAGCATGGCGGCCAGGATCGGGTCGAGCCTGATGCCGAGGCTGGGCAGGCCGAAGAAGATGAAGAACAACTGCACCAGGAACGGCGTGTTGCGCATCACCTCGACATACCAGGCGATGGCCCGCTTGAGCAGCACGGGGCCGTTTCGCCTCCCGGCAGCGCCGAGGATGCTGAGCAGCGTGCCGGCCAGCGTGGTGACGGCGATCAACAGGATCGTCGTCACCGCGCCGTGCGCGATGTCGCCCACAGCACCTGGAAGCCAGGCAAAGGCCACGGTAACTCAATCCTTGAGGTTGTCGGGGTTGAGCGGCGTCTTCAGCCAGGCTTTCGAGCTTTCATCCAGCTTGCCGTCGGCCAGCATCTGGGCGATGGCGTCATTGACCGCCTTCTTCAACCCGTCCTCATTCTTGTTGAGGCCGATATGCGAGGGCGAGGTCAGCAGCTGGAATTTTTGCTCCGGCTTCAGCGCATCCTGCTTGGCCAGCACCTGGGCGCCGACATCATTGCCGACGACCATCAGCTGGGTCTGGCCGGAGATGAAGGCCTGGATCACCGAATTGTAGTTGTCGAAGCGCTTGATGTCGGCCGAGGCGGGTGCGGCCTCGGTCAGCGAGGTGTCCTCGAGCGTGCCGCGATTGACGGCGATCGACTTGTCGGCAAGGTCTTCCTTGCCTTTGACCGTCATCGCCGCCGGTCCGATCACCGCGATGTAATAGGGCGCGTAGGCGGCGGCGAAGTCGATGACCTGCTCGCGCTCCTTCGAGTAGCCGACGCTCATCAGAATGTCGACGCGATGGTCGTTGAGATAGGGGATGCGGTTCTGGCCGGTGACGGCGACCGGGTTGAGCTTCACCTTGAGCGTGTCGGCGATGTACTGCGCGACGTCCATGTCATAGCCCTTGAGGCTCATATCGGCGCTGGCCGAGGAGAAGGGCGGGAAGTCGGCAAAGACGCCGACATTGATCGTGCCGGCCTTGGTGATATCCGCCAGCGCGTCGGCATTGGCGGCCTGCGTGGCGATACCGAGGCCGGCGGCGCCCAGTACCAGGATGGCGGCGATGGATGATTTCAGTGTCTTTTGGATTGTCATTGTTATTCCCCTTCTGGAAGCTTTTGATTGTCTGGGTCGGCCGTCGGCTCCAGCGCGGCGGCCGCCTTTTCTGTTAGGTGTCAGGCTCCCTTGCCGGTGATGGCTGGACTGAACACCATCAGGCTCAATATCTCGAACAGCACCTGGGCGCCGGCATGCGCGGTGTTGGTGGTGGCGTCATATTGCGGCGCCACCTCGACGACGTCGCCGCCGACAATGTTGAGGCCCTTGAGGCCGCGCAGCAGTTCAAGCACTTCGCGCGTCGTCAGCCCGCCGACTTCCGGCGTGCCGGTGCCCGGCGCGAAGGCCGGATCGACGCTGTCGATGTCGAAGGACACATAGGTCGGGCCGTCGCCGACGATCTTGCGCGCCTTCTCGATGATGGCGGGGATCCCCAGCCCGGTCACCTCCTCGGCGTGCACCACGGTCATCCCGGACTCGTAGGTGAACTCCCACAGATATTCGGCCGAGCCGCGGATGCCGATCTGGATGGTGCGGGTCGGATCGAGCACGCCGTCGAGCACCGCGTTGCGGAACGGGCCGCCGTGGTGGAACTTGGTCATGTCGAACAGGCCGCTGGTGTCGCAATGGGCGTCGATATGGATGAGGCCGACCGGCGCCTTCTTGCCGACGGCCTTCAGGATCGGATGGCTGATCGAATGGTCGCCGCCGACCGACAGTGGAATGACGCCTGCATCGACGATCTGGTTGGTGCGGCGCTCGATATCCTCATGGCTGATCTCCAGCCGGTAGCGGCTGCGAAACGGCGTGTCGCCGATGTCGGCCACCCGAAGCTCATGCGTCGGGGCGCATTCCAGCACGTGATTGTAGGGGCCGATGCGCTCGATGGCGCGCAGTGCCCTCGGCCCGAAGCGCGAGCCCGGCCGGTTGGTGACGCCAAGGTCCATCGGCACGCCGATGATGGCCACCTGCAGGTCGCCGAAATCCGGGTTCTCCGCAGCGATTTCACGGTAGGGCGCGGCGAGGAAGGTCGGGATGCCGGAATAGGGTGCCAGCCTGGTGCCGCTCTTGGAGAAGATCTTGTCGGCGACCTTGCGGAATTTCGGGTCGAACATCTCGCCGCCATGGCTCTCGCCATACTTGCGACGCAACGCGTCGAGCTTGCCGCGATCGTAACCCATATCCGTTCCTCCTGGCTGATGCAGTGCGACCCGTCGGCGACCTCGAGCGAATTGGCCGTCATCCGGCCGGCGATGTCCCGCTGGCTGCCTGCAGATTTCACGTCTTGATGCTGTTCCGAGCTGAAGTGTCCGGCAGCCGCATTGAAAAATCAATTGATATTGTTAGGGTGTTTTCTGTGAGAAAATCTCACAAAGAAGTGGAGCATCATGGCCAAGCGCCTGCCACCGCTGAACCCGCTGCGTGCCTTCGAGGCTACGGCGCGCCATGGCTCGCTGACCAAGGCCGCGGGTGAGCTGAATGTCACGCATGGCGCCATCAGCCACCAGATCAAGGCACTTGAACAGTCGCTCGGCGTAAAGCTGTTCGAGCGTGTCGGCCAGCGGGTCAAACTGACGCCGCATGGCGCCGAGCTCTTGCCGGCGGTGTCGACAGCCTTCGACGGCATCGCCGCCGCCACGCAGCGGCTGACGCGGCCGGCCAGCAGCGGCGCGCTGTCGGTGTCCTGCGTGCCGGCATTGCTGCTTTTGTGGATGACGCCGAGGCTGGGAAGCTTCACCGCGCAATATCCCGACATCCAGCTGACGCTCATCCCCTCCAACGATCCCAGGGATATCCGCGCGCCGCATATCGATGTCTGCGTGCACTATGGCAATGGCAGCTGGGCCGATTGCTGGATGCGCAAATGGTCGGGGCTCGAACTGTTCCCCGTCGTCAGCCCGACCTTGATCAACAACCGGCCGATCCGCAGCGTCAGGGACCTTGCCGACCACGTCTTCCTGCATGGCGATGACGGCCGCGAATGGCATACCTGGCTGGCAACCGCCGATGCGCTGGATCTCGAGCGCGGCCGCCGCCATTATCTGGGTGACGCACGCATGGCGACCGAGGCCGCGGTGCACGGCCATGGCGTGGCGCTGGGCGATTCCGTGACGGCAAGCGCGCTGCTGGCCAGGGGCATGCTGGTCGCGCCGTTCAGCCTGTCGGTGCCGGCGGTCGATGAATTCTACATCGTCTGCCGCAACGAAATGCGCACGACGCCGATCGTGCAGGTGTTTATCGACTGGCTGTTCGCCGAGAAGGCCGGGGATGACGGCCGCGCCGACGCTCCGGTCGCCGGCCGCATCATCAGCCGCCGCAAGCGTCCGCAACTCAAGGTCATCGGCGCCAAGGCAGCGGGCTGAAACCGGCATGCTCATGGCCATATGCAGGCCGTTCTTTTTGTCGGGCCAGCTTGAAAGCGGGCAGCGTTCTGGCCAATTCGATGCTATGAGGCCTGTCGCGATTGTGGGTGGCAGGCAGCGAAGGCGGGTAACCAGACATGGCAAAGACCGATATTGCGCGGCGCGTCTACAACCATACCTGGAAGCTCGACCCGATCGTGCGCAGCCTGCTCGACACGGACTTCTACAAGCTTTTGATGCTGCAGATGATCTGGGGCATGTACCCAAAGGTGGACACCACCTTCTCGCTGATCAACCGCACCACTTCCGTGCACCTGGCTGACGAGATCGATGAGGGCGAGTTGCGCGAACAGCTCGACCATGCCCGCACCTTGCGCTTCTCCAAGAAGGAGATGATCTGGCTCGGCGGTAACAATTTCTACGGCCGCAAGCAGATCTTCGAACCGGAATTCCTCGCCTGGCTGGAAGGCTTCCGGCTGCCGGACTATGAGTTGTCGAAGCGCGACGGCCAATATGAGCTGACCTTCAGCGGCCCGTGGATGTACACCACGCTGTGGGAGATTCCGGCGCTCGCCATCATCAACGAGCTCCGCTCCCGCGCGGCCATGCGGGCCTTCGGGCCGTTCGCGCTCGATGTGCTCTATGCCCGCGCCAAGGCCAAGATGTGGGCCAAGACCGAGCGGCTGAAGGCATTGCCCGGCATCCGCATTTCCGACTTCGGCACGCGCCGGCGGCATTCCTTCCTGTGGCAGCGCTGGTGCGTCGAGGCGCTCAAGGAAGGCATCGGCGAAGCCTTCACCGGCACCTCCAACGTGCTTTTGGCCATGGACAACGACCTCGAAGCGCTCGGCACCAACGCGCATGAGCTGCCTATGGTCTTCGCGGCACTCGCCAATTCGGAGAAGGAGCTGAAACAGTCGCCCTACAAGGTGCTGCAGGACTGGCAGCGCTACTATGGCGGCAACCTTTTGATCGTGCTGCCCGACGCTTTCGGCACCGCCTCCTTCCTGCGCGACGCACCGGACTGGGTGGCCGACTGGACCGGTTTCCGTCCCGACAGCGCGCCACCGATCGAAGGCGGCGAAAAAATCCTGTCGTGGTGGCGCGAGAAGGGCAAGGACCCCAAGCAGAAGCTGCTGATCTTCTCCGACGGGCTGGAGGTGGAAACCATCGAGGAGACCTACCGCCACTTCAGGGGCAAGGTGCGCATGTCGTTCGGCTGGGGCACCAACCTCACCAATGATTTCGAAGGCTGCGCGCCGACGGAAACCAACAGCCTCGATGCGATATCGCTGGTCTGCAAGGTCACCGAGGCCAATGGCAGGCCGGCGGTCAAGCTTTCCGACAACCCCGCCAAGGCGACGGGGGACGACAAGGAAATCGAGCGCTACATCAGGATTTTTGGCGAGAAGGACCGCGTGGAGCAATTGGTCAAGGTGTGAGAGGCGACCGGTGCTTCCGGCATCGCCATACGAGACCGCAAAGTTGGATAGGCTGAGTGCCTTGGCGCCCCCCTCTGTCCTGCCGGATATCTCCCCCACTTGGGGGGAGATTGGCTGTCATCTCCGCTTTCGCCAATCTCCAACGTTGCTAGAAGCACGCCGACCGCTTGGCCAGCCGATCTCCCCCCTCGTGGGGGAGATGTCCGGCAGGACAGAGGGGGGCGCCGTAGAGCGCTGTCGCCTGTCGTTGGCCTTGTTGCTTGCCGCCCTGTGGTTCGCCCCCACCCCCGCCTTCGCCCACGCCTCCGACCGTGGCCACGTTCTGCTCCTGCCCACCGGCTACTACATAATCGGCGGCGCCTTCGCCGTGGCCGTCAGCTTCCTCGTGCTAGCGCTGCTGCCGGCAGCTTCCCTCGACACATTCTGGCGTCGGCGCCTGCCGCTGTTCACCCTCGGCGACAGCTCCCGCACCACCCTCAGCTTGCTATCCTTTGCCGGCTTTGCAATTCTCATTGCCGCCGGCTTTTTCGGCAGCCGCGACCCGCTCTCCAACCCGCTGCCGCTGGTGATCTGGACGCTGCTGTGGGCCGGCCTCACCTTGCTGCAAGGTGTGTTCGGCGATCTCTGGTCGTGGCTCAATCCATGGTACGGGCCATGGCGCCTCGTCACTCGCCTGTTTAGCGCAAGCGATGAGGGATCATGGCGCCTCCCTCGATGGCTCGGCTGCTGGCCTGCCGTCATCCTGTTTTTCGCCTTTGCCTGGTTCGAACTCATCGATCCGGCGCCCGACGATCCGGCACGGCTTGCCATTGCCGCCGGCCTCTACTGGCTGTTCTCTTTCCTGGCCATGCTAATCTTTGGCTACCGCGGCTGGAGCCGCAGCGGCGAGTTCCTCACCATCTTCTTCTCAATGGTGGCGCGCTTCGCGCCGGTCGAACGCGATGCGGAAGGCCGGCTTGCGCTGTGCTGGCCAGGCGCCAAACTGCTCGCCGCCGAGCCGTTGCCGGCGAGCGGCATCGCCTTCCTGCTGCTGGCCCTGTCCTCGGTCTCCTTCGACGGCCTGTCGAAAACGTTCTTCTGGCTCGGCCTGTTCGGCGTCAATCCGCTCGAATTCCCCGGCCGCACCGCCGTGATCGGCAGCGGCACTTTCGGGCTCGTGCTGACATTCGTTCTGCTGGCGGTGGTGTTCCTTCTCGCCGTCTGGCTCGGCCAGCGTCTTGCCGGCAGCACTCAGCCATTCGGCCAAGCGGCCGACTTGCTGGTGTGGTCGATCGTGCCGATCGCGCTCGCCTATCATGTCGCGCACTATCTGACGGCGTTGCTGGTCGATGGCCAATATGCGCTTGCCTCCCTGTCCGATCCGTTCGCGCTGGGCTGGAACCTGTTCGGCACCGCCGACATGCCAATCGAGGCCGGCATCGTGGCCGGGGCGGAGTCGGCCTGGTGGCTGTGGAACATCCAGGCCGGCGCCATCATCCTGGGCCATGTGCTTGCGGTCCTCGTCGCCCACGGCTTTGCCTGGCGCCTGCATCCGCAGCCTGCCCGTGCCGCGCTCAGCCTGTTCCCGCTCACGCTGCTGATGATCGCCTATACGGTGTTCGGCCTCTGGTTGCTTGCCACACCGACCGCCGGATGAGAAAAGGGCGGCCCCGATGTCGTTGGGGAAAGCTCGCTTGCCACATCGAGGCTTTGGTGATTTAGTTTGTATACATGCAATTTTTCGCCTCCTCCGAGCGAGGATGCCGAAGCCGCCTTATCGTTGGTCAAGACTGAAAAACAGGGGAACGAACATGGCTGACAAGAACGGATTTTTCGACCTCTCCAAGACGACCCTTACCCGCCGCACGGCGCTGAAGGGGCTGGCCGCCGGCGCTGGCCTTGCCGTCGCGCCAGGTTTCGTCCGCTACTCCCAGGCGCAGAGCTCGGCACCGATCAAGATCGGCTTCCAGTCGCACCGCACCGGCATCGGCGCCGCCTATGGCCGCTGGTACGAGAAGACCACCGCTGCCGCGGTCAAGGCGATCAACGCCGCCGGCGGCATCAATGGCCGTCAGGTCGAGGTCATCATCGAGGATGACGGCACCGATCCCGGCCGTGGCGCCGAAGTGGTCGGCAAGTTCGCCACCCAGCACAAGACCGACATCGTCTTCGGCACGCTGTTCTCGCATGTCGTCATCGGCTCGGCGCCCGCCGCTGGCGAAAACAAGATGCCCTATTTTGTCGTCAGCGAAGGCCACCACGTCGCCTCGACCAAGCTCAACCGCTACGTCTTCCAGCCCGGCATCACCGATGTGAAGAGCCAGATCCAGTCGATGGCGCCATGGATCGCTGCCAATGCGGGCAAGAAGGTGACGCAGATCTTCCCCGATTTCGCCTTTGGTTACGACCACCGCGACTACCTGCCGCCGGCGCTGAAGGCGCAAGGCGCCGAGGTCATCGCGCAGATCGCCATCCCGCCGACGGAATCGTCCTTCACCAAGTATTTTCCGCAAATTCCGGCCGAGACCGAGGTGATCTATCACGTCATGGTCGGCCCGGCGGTGCTCACCTTCGTCAAGGAACTCGGCGAGTTCTACGGCTCCAACCGGCCGCAGCTGTTCGGTTTCATGGATTCGCTCGAAGCCACCGACATCAACAGCCCCGGCCTCGAATTTTTGGACGGCAGCCATTTCTGGGAAGGCTCGCCGCGCTATGCGCAGGCCGATGATAGCGCCGCGCAAAAGGCCTATCGCGCCGCGGTCGGCATCGACGACAATGGCGCCGCCGTCGGCGATCCCAAGGACGTCTCGACCGCGTCGCACATGTTCGGCTGCTGGGAAACGCTCTACGTCGTTAAGAAGGCGATGGAAGACGCCGGCTACAAGGGTCCGGAAGACCGCGCCAAGCTGGTCGAGGCGACCGAAGCGCTGACCGCCTTTGCCGAGGGTCCGGAGCATCCGCAAGGTGCGAAAACCTTCAACGGCAAGATCCACCAGTGCTTCGGCATCCAGAACATCTCCAAGGTCGAAGGCGGCAAGCTGAAGGTCGTGCACAAGACCAAGATCGAAGACGGGCTTTACGAGGCCGAAGGGGATTATACGACGCAGGCGCTGTGAGGCCTCACCCTCCCCCTTGTGGGGAGGGTCGGCGGACAGGCTTCGCATTTGCGAAGCCTGTGAGACGGGGTGGGGGCCGCGACGGCCCATGCCCCACCCCCCACCCGACCGCTTCGCGGTCACCCTCCCCACGAGGGGGAGGGTAAGGGCGCCCCTGAATGCACTTCGGACCCCACCTTCTCCTCGCCGCCCTCGAAGGCCTCGTCACCTCGGCCGTGCTGGCGCTGACGGCGCTTGGGCTGTCGCTGGTGTTTGGCGTCATGCGCGTGGTCAATGTCGCGCATGGCGAGTTCTTTATGCTGGGCGCCGTGCTCGCCTGGGCGATCACCACGGCAATCGGCGGACATCCTACGCTCGGTTTTCTGGCGGCGCTGATGATCGCGCCGCTGATCGTCGGTGCCATTGCGCTGGTCGCCGAGCGGCTGGTGCTGCGCCGGCTCAACTACAATCCGGAAGCCACCATCGTTGCCACGATCGGCATGCTCTACATCATACAGCAGCTGGCGCTGACCTTCTATGGTCCCGAGGCGCGGCCCGTCGAGCCGCCGTTCAACTACCGCATCCTTTTGCCGTGGTTCGGCTATTCCGGCTACAAACTGTCGATCATTGCCGCTTCCGCGCTCCTCTTGATCTCCACCTGGCTGGTGCTGACGCGCACCAGGATCGGCCTCGTCATGCGCGCCACGCAGTATGACAGCGAGACGGCGCAGGCTTTCGGCATCCCGATCGGCCGCGTCTATGGCGGCGTCTTCGCGCTTGGCGCCATGCTGGCGGCCATCGCCGCGGTGCTGATCGTGCCGATCAGCCAGGCGCATTATCTGATGGGGCAGGATCCGCTGCTGCTCTCCTTCATCGTCGTCATCATCGGTGGTCTCGGTTCACTGCGCGGCACAGTCGTCGCCGCCGTGCTGATCGGCATGTCGGACGGTATCATCTCGATGTTCTTCTCGCCGACCTTGGCCAAGATCATCGCCACGCTGCTGGTCGCCATGGTGCTGGTGTTCCGGCCGCAAGGCCTGTTCGGAACGGCATCGCGATGAGCGAAGCTTCGCCGGCAAAAGCCTATGCCCTGCATCTCGGCGCCATCGCGCTGCTCTTCGTGCTGAGCTTCCTTTTGCCGGAGTATTATCACGGCTTGCTCGCCCGCATCATGGTGCTGGCGGTGTTCGCCATGGGCTACAACGTGCTGTTTGGCTATGTCGGCCTGCTCAGCCTCGGCCATGCCATGTTCTTCGGCGCCGGGCTCTACGGCGCCGGCCTTGCCATCATCCAGCTCGGTTGGAGCGTCCCGGCCGCATTCGCCGCTGGAATTGCCTGCGGTGCCGTTCTTTCCTTGATCATTGGCCTGCTGGCGCTGCGCACCACGGGTGTCGCCTTCATGATCGTCACCATGATGTTCGCGCAGGTGTTCTATCTGCTGATCCTCTATTTCGCGACCTGGACCGGCGGCGACCAGGGCATGGTCGTGCCGCAGCCGGCGCGCGTCCTCGCTTTCGGTGCGACCTCGCTCGATCTCACCAATCCGACGGTGCGCTACATGAGCGCGCTGGCGCTGTTCTCGCTCGTGTTGCTGATCATCCTGGCCATCGTTCGCTCCCGATATGGCCGGGTTCTGGTCGCCATCCGCGAGAACGAGGAACGCACGAAGATGCTGGGCTACGACACCTTCTCCAACAAGCTCATAGCCGTGGTCGTCTCCGGCACCATCTGCGCGGCGTCGGGTGCCGCCTATGCGCTGCTGTTCGGCTATGTCGGATCGAGCTTCGCCTCGGTGCAATATTCGATCCTGCCGCTACTGTGGGTCCTGCTCGGCGGTGCCGCAACGACGCTCGGGCCACTGATCGGCACGGTCTTCATGTACTATGTCATCGACGTCACCAGCGGCTACACCTCGGCCTACCTGCTGATCGTCGGCATAGCGCTCATCCTTCTGGTGCTGTTTTTCCCGAAAGGCATTTTGGGCAGCATTCGCCAGCGCTGGCTCGGGTGGCTGCCATGACGCCGCTTTTGACGACGAAAGGCCTGTCACGCAATTTCGGTGGCCTGCGCGCCGTCGACGGCGTCGACTTCACCTTGATGCCGGGCGAGATCCGCGCCGTGATCGGCCCCAACGGGGCGGGGAAGACCACCTTCGTCAGCCTGGTCAGCGGCCGCATCCAACCGTCTTCGGGCGCGATCGTCTTCGACGGCGCCGACATCACCGGCCTGCCGGCCTATGTCAGGGTGCGCGAGGGCATCGCCTACACCTTCCAGATCACCAGCGTCTTCGCCAACCTTAGCGCCTACGACAATGTGGCCCTGCCGGTGCAGCGGACGCTGAGCGATGGCCGCTCGAAAGGCGCGGTCAGGGCCGGCGTCATGTCGGCGCTTGAACGCACCGGCCTTGCCGACCGCGCCCATATGCCGGCCGGGCAATTGTCCTATGGCCACCAGCGTCTGCTCGAAGTGGCGATGGGCCTGGCGCTGAAGCCGCGTCTGCTGATTCTCGACGAGCCGACGCAAGGGCTGGCCGACAGCGAGATCGACAATTTCATCACCCTGGTGCGCGAGATCGCGAAAAACGCCACCGTGCTTTTGATCGAGCACAACATGCCTGTCGTGATGCAGCTTGCCGACCGCATCACCGTCTTCAATGCCGGCAGGATCCTGGCTGAAGGCACGCCGGAGGCGATCCGCGACAACGCAGCGGTTCAGGAAGCCTATCTGGGGACCGCCCCATGATTGAAACAAAGACGACCGAGGCGAAGGCTCAAGCACTCACCATCTCGAGACTGGACTGCTTCTATGGCGAGGTCCAGGTGCTGTACGGCCTCGACCTCGTGCTGAACAAGGGCGAGGTGCTGTGCCTGTTCGGCCGCAACGGCGCCGGCAAGACGACGACGCTGAAGGCGATCATGGGACTGGTTGCTTCAAGTGCCGGCTCGATCAAACTCGCCAGCCAGGAATTGACCGGCCTGCCGGCGCACGAAGTGCCGAAGGCCGGGGTCGCCTATGTGCCTCAGGGAAGGCGGCTGTTCGCCGAGATGACGGTGGCGGAAAACATCGAGATCGGGCTGATGGCGCGCGGCAAGGGCAAGACGACACGCGAAGCCGTCCTCGACCTCTTTCCGCTGCTGCGCCAGCGGCTGCGGCAGCGCTCGGGCACACTCTCCGGCGGCGAGCAGCAGATGCTGGCCATGGCGCGGGCGCTCTGCCTCGAACCGCAAGTGCTTTTGCTCGACGAACCGACCGAAGGTCTGATGCCGTCGATGATCGCAAAAATCCGCGAGACGGTGGCGAAGCTGCGCGACATGGGCGTCTCGACCATACTGGTGGAGCAGCGCGTCGATGCGGTGCTGTCGGTGGCCGACCGGGTCTCGTTCATCGAAAATGGCCGCAACCGCGAGACGGTCGATGTCGAGGAACTGCGCGCCGACCCGTCGGCTGTCAGGCGCTATGTCGGCGTTGGTTGATCAGCCGAAGAACAGAAAGCTCGCGATCAAAAAGGTCGGGATCAGCACCAGCCCGGACCACAGCATATAGCCGAAGAAGCCGGGCATCTCGACGCCACGCTGCCGGGCGATGGCGTAGACCATGAAGTTGGGCGCATTGCCGATATAGGTGTTGGCGCCCATGAACACGGCGCCGGCCGAGATCGCGGCAAGCGTCGAGGCAAACTCCGTCATCAGGTGGTGTGGATCGCCGCCGGCCAGCTCGAAGAACACCAGATAGGTCGGCGCATTGTCGAGGAAGGACGACAGCGCCCCGGTCAGCCAGAAATAGGCAAGGTCGTTGGGCGTGCCTTGCGCCGAGGTGACGAGCGCGACCAGCGGCGCCAGCGCACCCTCATGACCGGCCCTCAGGATGGCGATGACCGGCACGATGCAGATGAAGATGCCGGCAAACAATTTTGCCACTTCCGCAATCGGTCCCCAGTTGAAGCCGTTCGCCTCGCGATATTCCCGGCGCGAAACCGCCAGTGACACGAAGGCCAGCGCCAGGATGATGGCGTCGCGCACCAGGTTCTGCAGTTCCAGCGTCACGCCTTGAATGGAGAAGGTGACGTCCGGTTTCCATGTCGCCGACAGCAGGATGGCAGCGATGACGCCGGCCAGCAGCGGAATGTTGGGCAAGCCGCGGATGCGAACCTTGGAATCCGGTGTCGGGTCCTTGATCTTCGGCGCGCCGGCCTCACGCCGATGCAGGATGATGTCGACCGCCAGGAACACAGCCAGTACCAGGCCGCCGACGAACAGCGTCTCGCGATAGAGGTTGGCGGTCGTCCAGAAGAAGTCGACGCCGCGCAGGAAGCCGACGAACAGCGGCGGGTCGCCGAGCGGCGTCAGCGAGCCGCCGATGTTGGAAACCATGAAGATGAAGAAGACGACGACATGGGCGTTGAACGGCCTGTTGTCGTTGGCGCGGATGATCGGCCGGATCAGGATCATCGAGGCGCCGGTCGTGCCGATGACCGAGGCCAGCAGCGCGCCGACCAGCAGCAGCCCGGCATTGACCAGCGGCGTGCCGTGGATATTGCCGGCGACCAGGATGCCGCCCGAAATGGTGAACAGCGCAAACAGCAGGATGATGAACGACATGTATTCGGTAAGCAGCGCATGCAGCACCGCCTCGGTCGCCGAGGGGACACCGAAGGCAAGCGCCAGCGGGACAATCACCAGCGCCGCCCATAGGGCCGCGATCTTGCCGTAGTGGTGTTCCCATACATGGTGGAACAGCAGCGGCCCGGTGGCGATCGACAGTAGCAGGCCGGCAAAGGGCAGCGCCCACCACAGCGACATCGAGGCGCCGGGCAGCGCGTGTCCCTCGGCCGCGAAGGCTGCTCCCGGGACCAGCATCGCGACGGCGATGGCAGCGCCCGCCATCACGCCTGCGGTGATCCGCGAAAAGCCCCCCTGACGCCCCACCGTCCGTTCAGTCCGACAACTGGTCTTCGAGCGTCACGCCGGCATCGCGCATGCGCTGCAGCATGGCATCGAGTGAGCCGTTGAGATCGATGCCACGACAGGCATCGAGCCGGACGGTGGTTTTAAAACCCTGGCTGACGGCGTCCAGCGCCGAAAAACCGACGCAGAAATCGGTCGCCAGGCCGACCAGGGTGATGGTGTCGATGCCGCGCTCCCTGAGATAGCCACCGAGGCCGGTCGGCGTCGTGTGGTCGTTCTCGAAGAAGGCCGAATAGCTGTCGATGGCGGGGCGAAATCCCTTGCGGATGACGAGTTCGGCCTTGGTCCAGGCAAGGCCGGAATGAAAATCCGAACCGAGACTGCCCTGGATGCAATGGTCCGGCCACAAAGTCTGCTGGCCATAGGGCATCTCGATCATCGTGAAGGGCTGTGCGCCCGGATGGCTGGAGGCGAAGCTGGAATGGCCGGCGGGATGCCAGTCCTGCGTCAGCACGACATGGTCGGCGTGGCGGATCATATCGTTGACCAGCGGCACGATCTCGTCGCCGCCGGTCACGGCCAACGCGCCGCCCGGGCAAAAGTCGTTCTGCAGATCGATGACAATAAGCGCTTCGTCGGCCATGGGCTTCCCTCTTCTGTACGTCATGCTCCAGTGGAAAATGCCGCGAACGCGACCGGAGGCAGAAACTTGACCAGATGGCCGGCCGCGTCAACCGCCGAAGGCGTAACAATCTCGTTGCATGCACCCGGCTGAGACGAAAGCCCAAACTCTGGCTTTGACAATTTTCTCCGGCTTGATATCATTTGCATACGAATGAATTTCCGGTCAGAAACCGGCAAGACGATCCCGGGGTAAACGCCCTGGGAGGGCCAAATTCGGGGAAGGCCCCATCTCTGGGAAGGCAAAGCGTGATCCGTTACGCGAAACCCACCACGGTCGACGAAGCGCTCGCGCTGCTTGGCGAGGGCGCCTGGCGCATCCTTGCCGGCGGCACGGATTTCTATCCGGCGCAGGGCGCGAAACCGTTCCGCGACAATGTCCTCGACATCAACGGCCTGGCGGCGCTGCGCGGCGTCACCGAGACGGATGACCATTTTGTCATCGGCGCGCGCACGACATGGACCGACATCATTCGCCATCCCTTGCCGCCGGCTTTCGACGCGCTGAAACAGGCGGCGCGCGAGGTTGGGTCGCCGCAGATCCAGAACGTCGCTTCCGTCGCCGGCAATCTCTGCAACGCCTCGCCGGCCGCCGATGGCGTGCCTGGCCTGCTCGTGCTTGACGCCGAGGTCGAACTGCGTTCGGCAACGACGACGCGCCATCTGCCTTTGCCGGATTTCATTCTCGGCAACCGCCGCACGGCCATGCAGCCTGGCGAAATGATGACGGCTATCCGCGTGCCGAAACCTGCCGCCAACGGCACGTCCGCCTTCGTCAAGCTCGGCGCCCGGCGCTACCTCGTCATTTCCATTGCCATGGTGGCGGCGCGTCTGGCCGTGGAGAACGGCACTGTCATTGAAGCAGCAATTGCCGTGGGATCGTGTTCGGCTGTCGCCAGGCGGCTTGCCGGCGTCGAGGCCGCGATACGCGGGTTGCCGGCCAATCACGGGCTCGCCGCTGCGATCCAGTCCGCACCAATGACGGAGCTGTCGCCGATCGCCGATGTGCGTGGCAGCGCCGAATACCGGCTCGACGCCGTGCGCGAGATAGTTGGCCGGGCCGTGCTGACGGCCGCCGGCCCAACAAACGACCACATGGTGGCAGCATGAGCCAGGTTCTGCCTGAAGTGGATGACGCCCTGCTCGATCCGAGCAGAGTTTCATTTGGCCTCGGCCCTGAACGCACCGAGATCGCATTCGAGGTCAATGGCGCGGCCATCTCGGTCAATGTGCCGCCGCTGCGCCGGCTATCCCAGGTGTTGCGCGATGAATTGCAGTTGACCGGCACCAAGGTCGGCTGCGACGCCGGCGATTGCGGCGCCTGCACGGTGCTGGTCGACGGCGACCCCGTCTGCGCCTGCCTGATGTCGGCGGCTTCCGCCGCCGGTGCATCGGTGACGACCGTCGAGGGGCTGGCCAATGGCCGGCTTTCGGCGCTGCAAGCCTCCTTTCTCGCTCATGGCGCGGCGCAATGCGGCATCTGCACGCCGGCGCTGCTGGTCGCGGCAACCGCGCTGCTGGACACCAAACCCCGACCGACAGAGACCGAGGTGCAGGATGCGCTGGGCGGTATTTTGTGCCGCTGCACCGGCTACCGGAAGATCATCGCGGCGGTGATGGAGGCTTCTCAGCAGGCAGCAAGCCTCGATTTCTGCCTGCCCCAGTCCGGCCACGCCGTTGGCGCGTCACCCGTCAGGCTCGACGGCGTGCCGAAGGTCACCGGCGGCGAAAAATTCGGCGGCGATTCGTTCCCGGCCGATGCGCTGGCGGTGCTGGTGGTCCGTTCGCCGCATTATCACGCCAGCTTTGCCTTCGGCGATCTCGACGGCTGGACCAAGGCGCATCCCGGTATCGCCGGTGTCTTCACCGCGGCCGACATTCCGGGCAAAAACTGCTTTGGCGTGATCGGCCCGTTCGCCGACCAGCCGGCGCTCGCCGAAGGGTTTGCGCGCCTGCGCGGCGAGGCGGTGGCGCTGGTCGCCGGCGAGCGCGAGGCGATGCTCGATCTCGATTTGTCGGATTTTCCTATCCGCTGGACCGAACTGCCGCATTTTTTGCAACCTGCCGAAGCCCAGGCTGACGGCGCCGCACTGATTCATGCAAATCGCCCCTCGAACCTGCTGACCTCCGGCTTTGTCGAGCGCGGCGATCCCGAGGCGGCCCTTGTTGCCGCCGCCATCACGGTTTCCGGCGCAATCGATACCTCCTATGTCGAGCACGCCTATATCGAGCCGGAGGCCGGCCATGCCTATATGGACGGCGACACGCTGGTCGTCGTCGCTTGCACGCAGGCACCCTATATGGACCGCGACGACACGGCGAAAGTGCTCGGCCTTGCGGTCGACAAGGTGCGTATCGTGCCGACCGCCACCGGCGGCGGCTTCGGCTCCAAGCTCGATGTCTCGCTGCAGCCGCTGATCGGCCTGGTGGCGCTGAAGACCGGGCGTCCGGCGGCACTTGCCTACACCCGCAACGAATCGATGATGTCGACCACCAAGCGCCATCCCTCGGAGATGAGGGCGACCATCGGCGCCGATGCCGACGGCCTTGTCACCGGCATGATCTTTGCCGGCGATTTCAACACCGGCGCCTATGCCAGCTGGGGGCCGACGGTGGCCAACCGCGTGCCGGTGCATGCATCCGGCCCCTATGCGACGCCCAACTACCGCGCCGAGGGCCGCGCCATCCATACGCATGGGCCGATCTCCGGCGCCTTCCGCGGCTTCGGCGTGCCGCAGGCGACCATCATGCAGGAGACGCTCTATGATGAGCTGGCCGGCAAGCTCGGCATCGACCGGCTCGATTTTCGTCTGAAAAACTGCCTTCGGAACGGCTCCGAAACGGTTACCGGCCAGCTTCTTGAGTCCGGCGTCGGCATTGCCGAATGCCTCGAGGCGCTGCAGCCGCATTGGGCACGCGCGGAGGCTGACGCAGATGCTTTCAACAGTGCTCATGTGGACAAAAAGCGCGGCGTTGGCGTCGCGTCCTGCTGGTACGGCTGCGGCAACACTTCGCTGCCCAACCCGTCGACCATCCGCGTCGGCATCGTGGCTTCGGGTGACGTCATCCTGCACCAGGGCGCCGTCGATATCGGCCAGGGTTCGAACACCGTCATCACCCAGATCTGCGCCGATGCACTTGGCCTGCCGCTGCAAAGGTTCCGACTGAAGAGCGCCGATACGGCGATCAGCCCGGACGCCGGCAAGACCTCGGCCTCGCGCCAGACTTTTGTCACCGGCAAGGCGGCCGAAAAGGCCGGCCGCGCCTTGCGCGAAAAGATCCTGCGCTTTGCTAACGTCTCCGAGAAAGCCTCGCTTCAGCTGAATGGCTCGGCGATCGTCATTCGCGAGGGCGAGGCCACACGCCGCATCGATCTCGCCTCACTCGACGCGGATGCCGACGGCTTCGTCTTCCGCGCCGAGGAGACTTATGATCCGCCGACGCTGCCGCTCGATGCCAAGGGCCAGGGCAAGCCCTATGCCCTCTATGGCTACGGCGCGCAGATCGCCGAGCTCGAGGTCGATCTCAAGCTCGGCACGGTGAAGCTGCTGAAAATCACCGCCGCGCATGATGTCGGCAAGGCGATCAACCCGCTGCTGGTCGAAGGCCAGATCGAAGGCGGCATCGCGCAAGGCATCGGCATGGCGCTGATGGAAGAATACATTCCCGGCCGCACCGAAAACCTGCACGATTATCTCATCCCGACCATCGGCGACGTTCCGCCGATCGAGACCATTCTGGTCGAGGTTCCCGATCCCGAGGGGCCGTTCGGCGCCAAGGGGCTGGGCGAGCATGTGCTGATCCCGACGGCGCCGGCGATCCTCAACGCCATCCGCCACGCCACCGGCGTGCTGGTCACCAAGGTTCCGGCGACGCCGACGCGTATCCGTGCCGCCATTCGCGAGAAGGAGGCACGCCAATGAGCGAGCTTGCCGAACGTTTCGAAACCCATGATCCCGGCGAGAAGCTGGTGGCGGAGAAGATCCGCTGCGATGCCTGCCCTGTCATGTGCTACATCGCTGATGGCCGCACCGGCGCCTGCGACCGCTACGGCAATTCCGGCGGCAAGATCGTGCGCATGGACCCGCTGACCATCCTCGACCATGCGGCCGAGACTGGCGCCACCATGGTGCCCTTCATCGCCGAGGGCGAGGCGTGGGATGGCGAGTTGCTCAACACCGGGCGTCGCTTCGTCACCGCAATAGGCGCCGGCACCACCTATCCCGACTACAAGCCGGCGCCATTCATCGTCAGCCAGGAAGTCGAGGGCGTCGATCTCGTCACCGTCGTCACCGAAGGCATTTTTTCGTATTGCGGCGTCAAGGTGAAGATCGATACCGACCGTCATCTCGGCCCCGAGACGGCAATCGTGCGCTCGCAAGGCGAGGCGATCGGCCATGTCACGACAGGCGAATATGGCTCGCAGATGCTGTCGCTGGGCGGCGTGCATCATTTGACCGGCGGCTCCAAGGCCGAGGGACGCGCGACCTGCGATGCGCTGCTCAATCTGTGCAACCGCAAGCCGGTGGAGCTCGCCATCGACGGCGGCGCCACCATCATCGTCGAAGCCGGCAAGCCACCGGTCATCGACGGCAAGCAAGAACACCGCATGCGCGTCGGCTGCGGCTCGGCGACCATCGGCATGTTCGCCACGCAATGGCGCGGGCTGGTCGACGAGGTGGTGGTGGTCGACGACCACATCACCGGCGTGGTTTCCGAGCACCAGGCCGGCAAGGTTCTGGGCTGGCAGGATACAGGCATAAAAATCATCGGCAGACGTTCGACGCCGGGCCGCTATTTCAAGGTCTCCGAGCCCGGCCTCGGCTGGGGCGGCACCTCGATTTCCGACCCGCTGTCGATCCTCGGTGAGTGGAACGCCAAGAAGGGCGCGCGGCCGGGCCTGTCGCTGCTGATGGTTTCGACCACCGGCGAGCAGTTCGCCTATTACGAGCTCGACGACGAATTGAAGCCCGTGGAAAAGCCGTTTCCGGAGCGACTGCAGAAGTCGGTCAATCTGATCGAGGACAATTGCGAACCGGCGCTGTGCACCGTGCTGTTCATCGGCGGTGCCGGTGGTTCGCTGCGCGCCGGCGTCACTGAAAACCCGGTCAACCTCACCCGTTCGGTGCAAGGCCTCAAGACCTATGTCACGGTCGGTGGCGCGCCGGTCTATGTCTGGCCGGGCGGCGGCATCACGTTGATGGTCGATGTCACGCGCGTGCCTGAAGGCGCCTTCGGCTATGTGCCGACGCCGGCGCTGGTGGCGCCGATCGAGTTCACCTTGCGCCGTGACGACTATATCAGGCTCGGCGGCTATGAAGCCAAAATCCGCAGCGTCGAGGATATCGTCGCCAAGGGCGGCGAATACTTCAACCCTCGCCAGGGCACCGGCGCGCCGACCAGTAATCCCTGGCCGCCGCTGGCACAGTTGCGGCGCGCCGCGTCGAACGGGACCGGATGATGGACGGCCCGCAAGCGCATTGGCTGCAGGATGGCAAGCGGCTGCATCTCAACCACGGGCCGATCGACCTGATCGTCGAGGCCTTTGGCGAGGCGCACGAACGCCAGCTGGCCTATGAGCAGGCGGTTGCACGCTTCCAGACGATCCTGATCGAGTTGGTCGAGGAGCTTCCCGAATTGCGGCTCCCGGCGTTTTTCCTGGCACCACGCACCTTTGCCGGCCCGACGGCGCGCCGCATGGAAGCTGCCGTCATGCCTTTGGCGGAATGCTTCATAACACCGATGGCCGCCGTTGCCGGATCAGTAGCCGACGAAATGCTCGCCGCATTGCTTGCCGGCCGCAAGCTTGATCGCGCCTATGTCAACAATGGCGGCGACAGCGCTCTCCATATCGACACGGGCCAGTCGATGGGCCTGGCGGTCGCCGGCACCGGCAACGGCATGGCCGACCGGATCACGATCCGCGCCGAAGATGGCGTTGGCGGCGTCGCCACCAGCGGTTGGCGCGGCCGCTCGTTTTCACTCGGCATTGCCGACGCCGTCACCGTGCTGGCGCGGACCGGCGCCGAGGCCGATGCGGCGGCGACGCTCATTGCCAACGCGGTAGACCTGCCCGGCAATCCCGCCATCAAGCGCATTCCCGCACGTGAACTGTCGGCTGACAGCGATCTCGGCGAGCGGCTGGTGACGCAAGGCGTCGGCACGCTTGCACTTGGAGAAGTGGCGCGGGCGCTGGACAATGGCCTTGCCGTCGCCGAAGATTTTCGCCGGCGCGGGCTGATTGCCGGATCGGCGCTGTTTCTTGGCGGTGAGGCCCGCATCAGTGGCTCGGTGGCGCTTGCCGCGCCCAACAAAAATTCGAGGGAGGAAGTTGCCCATGCCTGAGTTCCCTATCCGCAAGATCGCGGTGCTGAGCGAAGAAATCTTTCACGAGGGCGGGCCGGTCGCCGACGTGCCGCGCCGGCGGGCCGCGGCCATGGCTGTTGTCAGGAACCCGTTCGCCGGGCGCTATGTCGAGGATTTGCAGAGCGCCATGGACGACCTGAAGCCGCTTGGCCTGCTGCTTTCCGACAAGCTCATCGTCGCGTTGGGCGGCGACGTCAAGCAGATCGACGGCTACGGCAAGGGCGCTATTGTCGGCATTGCGGGTGAACTGGAGCACGGCGCGCTCTGGCATGTGCCGGGCGGTTACGCCATGCGCGAGCGGCTCGGCGATGCCAAGGCGATCGTGCCCTCGGCCAAGAAGGTCGGCGCCTTCGGCTCGAAGCTCGACGTGCCGCTCGGCCACATCAACGCCGCCTATGTGCGCAGCCATTTCGACGCCATGGAAGTCGGCATCAGCGACGGCCCGCGCCCCGACGAGATTCTTTTTGTCTGGCCATGACCTGCGGCCCGCGCATCCATAATCGCATGGGCGGCCTTGCCGCCGACGGCATCAAGGCTTGGGACGGGCTGCGGTGAGCGGCGAGGACAATCTGCTCAAGCTGGTCGAGGTCGAGGCGCCGGACGATCAGGATTACCTCTTGCAGGAGCAGGTCGGCTTCATCCTGCGCAAGGCGCACCAGCGCCATGTCTCGATTTTCGCCGCCCACATCGGCGACCTGACACCGCCGCAATTCGCCGCCCTGGCCAAGCTACGCGATGTCGGCGAGACCTCGCAGAACCAGCTCGGCACGCTGATCGCCATGGATGCGGCAACGGTGAAGGGAGTGATCGACCGCCTGAAGGCGCGCGGCCTGGTCGAGCTTTCCAAGCACGAGGTCGACAAAAGGCGGCTGCTGGTCAATTTGACCCCCGAAGGCCGCGATGCGATCGAGCGCCTGATCCCGCTGGCGCGCGAGATCACCAGGGAAACGCTGGCGCCGCTCTCGGCCAAGGAGATCGCCACCTTCACGAAGCTGCTGGCGAAGCTGGCGTAGGGCCGATTGGTGATCCGCAATTCGTGCCGACCGGTCGCGGCAATAGCGTAGAGCGTGAGCGCTTAAGCCGCGAACACGCCTGAACAAAGCGCCTGCATTTTCGAAAAGACACCCTTGCCGCCCGATATGACCTGTGTCCCGCTTTGCAACACTGTCTTTGGATCTGCCTTCAGAACGGTGCCGCCGGCCTCCTCGATCAACAGCATGCCGGCCAGGCAGTCCCAGGCGTTCATATGCTCTTCCACATAGCCGAGCAGTCGGCCCGAGGCCACATAGGCAAGCATCAGGGCGCCGGACGCGTTGCGGAAGAAGACGCCGCCTTCGGCCAGGATCCTGCTGATCAGCACGGCGATGTTCTCGGCCTCGGCCCGGTTTGAGAATCCGGTGCCCACCGAGCCCTCTTCCAGGCTGGTCGCCACGCTCGTCCTGATCGGCCTGCCGTTGACGAAGGCGCCGCCGCCGAGCCTGCCGTGGAAGGTCTCGCCGGTCGATGCCTCGTGGATGACGCCGACGACCGTCTCGCCGTCCCGTGCACAAGCGATCACCACGCACCAGGCCGGAATGCCGCGCACGAAATTGGCGGTGCCGTCGATGGGATCGATGACCCAGACATAGCCGGTCGAACCAGTGACCGAAGCATGTTCCTCGCCGACGATGCCGTCTTGCGGGTAGTCGGCGGCGATGGCCGCGCGGATGAACAGCTCGACCTCGCGGTCGGCCTGCGAGACCAGGTCCTGATGGCCCTTGCTCTCGATGGTCAGGCTTTCCAGGTCGCGAAAATATCTGAGGCCGAGCTCGCCGGCCCGCCGCGCCAGGTCGATGGCGAACTGCGTGCGGGCGTCAAGATCATGTGTCACGGGAAAGCTCGCTCTTGCCTCTGGAGGCTCCGCACTTAGCAGAGCATCGCTACCGGCAAAAGGTCCCCGCGAGACACAAACGTCAGGCCGCCTGCGACAGCGATTTGTGCGCGTCGGCCAGGATCTCGAACGACCGCACCCGCGCCGCGTGGTCGAAGATCTGCGCGGTGACCATCAGTTCATCCGCCCCGGTGCGGCGCACGAAGGCGTCGATGCCCTGGCGGACCGTTTCGGGAGAGCCGACGACGGCGCAGGACAGCGCCTGGCCGAGCATGGTCTTGGCCATCGGGTCGAGATCCCTGTCATAGTTCTCGACCGGCGGCGGCAATCGTCCCGGCCGGCCGGTGCGCAGGTTGACGAAGGCCTGCTGCAGCGAGGTGAACAGCAGGCGCGCCTCGGCATCGGTTGGTGCGGCGAAGACATTGAGGCCGAGCATGACATGCGGTCTGTCGAGCTGTTCCGACGGCTGGAAGCGCGAGCGGTAGATGTCCAGTGCGTGGTCGAGCTCGGCCGGGGCAAAATGCGAGGCGAAGGCATAGGGCAGGCCGAGCATGGCGGCGAGTTGGGCGCCATAGAGGCTGGAGCCAAGGATCCAGACCGGCACGTTCTGGCCCTCGCCCGGCACGGCCCTGAGGCGCTGGCCTTCCTCGGCCGGCAGGAAATAGCCCATCAGCTCGACGACATCCTGCGGAAAGTTGTCGACGCCGGCCTCGAGGTTGCGGCGCAGGGCGCGCGCGGTGTTCATGTCGGTGCCGGGCGCCCGGCCGAGGCCGAGATCGATGCGGCCGGGAAACAGGGCAGCCAGCGTGCCGAACTGCTCGGCAATGACCAGCGGCGCATGGTTGGGCAGCATGATGCCGCCGGCGCCGACGCGAATGGTTTTGGTGCCGCCGGCGACATGGGCGATGACCACGGCCGTTGCGGCGCTGGCGATGCCCGGCATGTTGTGATGCTCGGCCAGCCAGTAGCGCTTGTAGCCCAGCCGTTCGGCATGGCGGGCGAGATCGAGCGAGTTGGCCAGCGACTGCGAGGCATTGCTGCCTTCGACGATCGGCGACAGGTCGAGAACGGACAGTTCGGTCATGCGTTGGTCTCCACGATCTTCTTCTCACGCACTTTGGCCTCGAAGGCCGTGCGGTCGGGAATGATGATGCCGAGCCGGCCTTCCAGCGTGTCGGCGAGTTGGACGGCGGTGGTTATCTCTGTCTGCTCGGTGCGGCCGCCAAGGTGATGGATCGACAGGCGGTTGCCGCGCAATGCGTAACGCCGGTCGGGCGTAGCGCGAGCCGCTATGACGGAGGACAGGAAATGCGATGCCGGGCTGGTCGACAGGAAGTAGTTGGTGACGGAATAGTCGACCTCGTATTGCGGCTGCAGATCGAAGCGGTAGAGCGAGCGCCAGTCGCCGCCGATGGCGGCCTGCAGGCGGAAATGATCGTCGGCCGCGACGATGCGAAATGCCTCGTGCGGGGTTTTTTGCTCCGCGGCGGGATCCAGCAGCAGCGGCGCGGTCAGCGTCAAGCCGCCGAAGCCGACATCGGCGACATAGGTCCAGCCATCAAGCTCGACGCGCAGCAGCATGTGGCTGCGCGCGGTGATGGCGTCTTGCGGTTGGCCCCAAAGCACACGCGCGGCTAGGCCGCCGACCTGAAAGCCAAGCGCTTTCAGCGCGTGCATGAGGAGGAGGTTGTGTTCGAAGCAATAGCCGCCACGCCCGCCAAGGACGATCTTGTCCTGCAGCGCGGCAAGGTCGAGCCGGACCGGGTGGCCAAGAAAAGGATCGATGTTCTCGAACGGTATTGCCTGCGGGTGGAGGAAATGCAGTGCCTTCAGCGCATCCAGCGACGGGTCCCGCGAACCGGCGTAACCGATGCGAGCGAGATAGGCGTCGAGGTCGAAGGGAACGTCGTTCATCGGGAAGGGGCACCGGCCGTTGTCCGGCCGGATATAGGCATTCGATCCGCGCGCCGCAAACACGGCCCGCCGGTTACGCCGCGGCCTTGCCGTTCTCTTCGACGGGTTCGTCCTCCACCACGGCGGTTTGCTGCGCAGCGAGGAAATTGCCGACATGGCCGAGCCCCTCGAAATGGTCGCAGAACACTTTTATGACGACCAGCAGCGGCACCGCCATCAGGGCGCCGACGAAACCCCACAGCCACGACCAGAAGGCAATGGCGATGAAGATCGCGACGGCGTTGATCTCCAGGCGCCTGCCGACCACCATCGGTGTCACGAACTGGCCTTCGACGATATCGCACAACAGCACGAAGGCCGGCGCCAGCAGCGCGTAGGAGATGGTGTCGAAGCTGATCAGCGCCATCACAGCGACCAGCACGATGGTCAGCAGCGCGCCGACATAGGGCAGAAAGTTGAACAGGGCGGCGGCGACGCCCCAGACCAGCGGGTTGGGCATGCCAAGCGCCCACAGGCCAAGGCCGATGACCGCACCGAGACCGGCATTGATCATGGTGACGGTGAGCAGATAGTGCGAGATTTCACGCTCCACGTCATAGACGACGCGAAGCGCCCGCTTCTTCTCGCTGAGACTGGCGAAGGACTGGATGATCTTCTCGTAGAACATCGTGCCCGAGGCGAGCAGGAACAGCGACAGCACGAAGATGATGGTGAGGCTCGTGCCCGCCGACAGGACGTTGCTGGCCGCCGCCGACAGGATGCCGGACTGGGCGACCGCCACCTTCTGGATGCCCGGCTCCTGCGAGGTCTCGGTCATTTGCTCGATCTGATGCGAGACCTGCATGATCCTTTCCAGAGGACGCCGCAATTGCGCCAGTCGCTCGGTGAGCTGCTGGCCGATCGACGAGCTGTTGTTGAGGAGATCGATGACCGGGCCTGAGAGCAAATAGCCGGCGCTGGCGACGACGCAGATGGACAGCAGCACCAGCAAGGTCGCCGACACCACTTCGGGAATGCCGCGTTTGCGTAGCAGCCGCACGATCGGCGTCAAAGTCAGCGCCAGCAGGAAGGCCAGGATGACCGGCATGAAGAAAGCGCGGGCGAAATAGAGGGCGTAGATAGTCATGAAAATGAAGATGCCGACCAGCAGCGAGCGCATCAGATGCGTGTCGGCACGCGTCTCGGTTCGCGCGTCTTCGGCCTCGGCAACGCCAGCGCCCAACGCGTCGGGTTCGGCTTTCATCACGGTCCCTCAGCGGCGCACCGCAATTGGCGCAAACCGTTGAGCGAAAACGCTGGCGCGGCCTCAAGGTTCCGTTAGCCGGCGAGGCCCGCGTCCGCAGGCCTTGCCGTTGCTCAGACTCATGCTACGGGTGCCGCCACCGCCGGCGTGGATTTCGCGGTTTCCTTACGCACGATCGGCGCCACTTTGGTACCGTAGAGTTCGATCGCCTTCATGATCTTGGCATGCGGCATGGTGCCGATCGCCATCTGCAGCAGGAAGCGGTCATTGTTGAAGACCCTGTGCTGGGCGACGATCTTCTCGGCCACCTGCTCCGGACCGCCGACGAACAGCGCGCCGTTGGGACCACGCGACTGGTCGAAATGCGCCCGCGATGTCGGGCCCCAGCCGCGCTCACGGCCGATGCGGTTCATCACCTCGGCCTGCGGGCCGTAGAAGTCGTCGGCCGCCTGCTCGGTCGTCTCGGCAATGAAGCCATGCACGTTGATGCTGGTGGCAAGACCCGCCGGGTCACTGCCGGCGCGTTTGGCCGCCTCGCGGTAAAGGTCGAACAGCGGCGCGAAGCGTGCCGGCTCGCCGCCGATGATGGCAAGCGCCAGCGGCAGGCCGAGCGCGCCCGCGCGGGCGGCAGACTGTGGTGTGCCACCAATGGCGATCCAGACCGGCAGCCTGTCCTGGAAGGGCCGGGGATAGACGCCGCGATCGTTGATCGGCGCGCGCAGATTGCCGGACCAGGTGACCTTCACCTGATCGCGGATGGCGAGCAGCAGGTCGAGCTTTTCGGCGAAGAGCTCGTCATAGTCCTCGAGATTGTAGCCGAACAGCGGGAAGGATTCGATGAATGAGCCGCGCCCGGCCATGATCTCGGCACGGCCGCCCGACAGAAGATCGAGCGTGGCGAACTGCTGGAAGACGCGCACCGGATCGTCCGAGGAGAGCACGGTGACCGCGCTGGTCAGCTTGATGCGTTTCGAGCGCTCGGCGGCCGCCGCCAAGGCCACGACCGGCGCGGAGGCGGCATAATCGGGCCGGTGATGTTCGCCCAGACCAAAGACGTCGAGACCGACCTGGTCGGCCAGTTCGACCTCCTCGATCAGGTTGCGCAAGCGCTCGTGCGGGCCGACGGCGCCGGGACCCGGCTGCGGGCTGACGTCGGCGAAGGTGTAGAGACCGAGTTCCATGTGATGTCATCCTGGTGTTGGGTTTTGGCGCTAGAAGCAATTCCAGGAAAAGTGTGAAACGGTTTTCCGTCCGGAATTGCGTCAAAGCAAGAGAAAGAGCGGTTCACCGAAAGGTGAACCGCTGAAGTAGCGAGCGACCTGCCTCGCCGCCAGAGGCGCGGACAGTGAACAGTGCATGTCGATTTGATGAAAAAGGCGTCTCCCGCGCGCAACATCGCGGAATTTCATGGCTGGCATACCGTTTTGGCGCTTGAACTCTCGGCATTCGCGCGTATGTAAGCGTCGCGAATTGACTTCAGGGAAGTGGACTTGGCTATCTACAGGGAAAAAGACATTTTCGAGCGGCGCAATGCCGCGAACGAGGCAAAGAAGGCGCTTCTGGAGCGCTTCAAGTCGAAGCCGGCGGCAGATGATCCTGCAGTCGTGGCGCGACAGGCCGAACGCAAGGCAATCCTCGAGGCCCGCGAGATTCGCGAAGCTGAAAAGGCAAGGCTGAAGCAGGAAAAGCTGGCACGCGAGGCGGTCGAGAAGGCCGAGCGCGAGGCAGCGGCCGAAGCGGCGCGCATTGCGGCCGAAGAGGCAGCACAGGCCGAAGCGAAGATCAAGGAAGCCGAAGAGAACGAGCGCATCGCCCGTTTGCTGGCCGACGAAGCCGAACGCAAAGCGAAACGCGACGCACGCTATGCGGCGCGCAAGCAGCGTACCGGCAGAACGCCTCCAGGCTTCTCAGCCCGCTAACGCCTTAGCGGCCAAGCTTCGAAATTTGGAATCAGGGTCGCCTTGCAGCGGCCCTGAAGGCGTTTGCCTTGTGCCAAAACTGCTTTGCATTGGGCGACATGCGCTCAGGCCGCGAACTTCAGCCCCATAATGCCGCAGACAATCAGCGCGATGCAGGCCAGCCTGATCGCGGTGGTAGGCTCGCCGAGCAGCCAGATGCCGAGCAGCGCCGTGCCGACGGTGCCGATGCCGGTCCACACCGCATAGGCGGTGCCGACGGGAAGCACCTTCAGCGCCAGGCCAAGCAAGGTCAGACTGACGATCATCGAGGCGACGGTCAGGACCGTCGGCACCAGTTTCGAGAAACCATCGGTGTATTTGAGGCCGATCGCCCAGCCGATTTCGAACAGGCCAGCGAAAAACAGAAGAATCCATGACATCGGGAACGCTCCATCCAGCATCGAGCCGGAGACAAATCCGCTCCTCGGATGCTGATCGTAATGGCGGGTCGTCCCGACCGAATTTTCGGGGAGGCGCGGGGTCGTCCCCGCGCCATGAAATATAGGATTGTCCAAACGCCCAATCAACCGGCGGCATTATCTGAAACCGCCGATGGGATTTCGTCGCGCCTGACTTGCCGAGGCCTACTTTTCCTTGATGCGCATCGCCTTGACCGGCGGCGCCTTCAGGGCGGGAGCGGGTGCCGGCTTCTTGGCATCCTTCTTCGGCTTGCGGGCTTCCTTGCCTGCCTTCATCGCACCTTTAGCCATGATTCGTTCCTCCAGTTGCTGGGAGTGAAGTGAAACAAGAGAAACGCTTTGCCGCAAGAGGGCAGCTTCTGTCGCGGCTGCCGGCCGGCTGCTTTCAACCGGTTTCTAATTTACTCGTAAACCACGGCGGTCCGTGCCATTCTCATCTTCGCACTGCAGCATCGACCCGCGCATTCGCCGGGTGATCGTCAGGCAGGCCGGTCAGGACGACAATGCGGATCCACATCGGCTGCGAGATGAGTTTCGACTTCCCGCAGGAAACGCCGCTTATCGCGATGCTCAATGTCCACTATTCCCGCGCCTCCGATCTCGAGCGCCCGGATTTTTTGACTTCGAACCCGCCGGTGCCGATCGAGAGCTATCGCGACAGTTTCGGCAATTGGTGCAACCGCTTCGTGGCTCCCCCCGGCCGATTCACATTCGGCACCGATGCGGTCATCCGCGCGCCCGGCACATTCGAGATGAGCGAACTGATGGCCTGGCAGCACGAGGTGCGCGACCTGCCGGCCGAAACGCTGCTGTTCCTGCTGCCCAGCCGGTTTTGCGAGAGCGACCTTCTAGCCAATGAAGCGTGGCGGCTGTTCGGCCATACGCCGCTCGGCATCCCGCGCGTGCAGGCGGTGTGCGATTTCGTCCACAACCACATCGTCTTCAATTACGGCAACGCAAGGCCGACGCGCACCGCGGCGGAAACCTATCGCGAGCAGAGCGGCGTGTGCCGCGACTTCGCGCATCTCGCCGTCACCTTCTGCCGGGCGCTCAACATCCCGACACGCTATTGCACCGGTTACATCAGCGATATCGGCATGCCGAAGCCGTGGTCGAGCATGGATTTCGCAGCCTGGATGGAAGTCTATCTCGGCGGCCGCTGGCACGTCTTCGACCCGCGCAACAATGCACCGCGCATCGGCCGCATCCTGATCGCCTCGGGCCGTGACGCTGCGGATGTGCCGCTGACCCATATTTTCGGACCAGGGACGCTCGCCGGCTTCAAGGTGTGGACCGACGAGATCGTCGAATAGAAGGCGCTCCTGCCCGCAAGTCCTCAACCGTCTGAACGGCTGGACGGTTCGCGCGTTGTGCTGCCTGTGGAGCTTCGACGGCAGGGCCGTTACAATGGGCACAGAAGGAACATGACTGCATGGCCGGGCATGGCGGCTCGAAAACGGTTATCTACGCGGCGCTCGCCGGCAATCTGGCGATCGCGCTGACCAAATTCGCCGCCGCCTTCTTCACCGGCAGTTCGGCGATGCTGTCGGAAGGCGTGCACTCGCTGGTCGATACCGGCAATGGCGGCCTGCTGCTCTACGGCATGCACCGGGCCGCGCGCCCGGCCGACCGCACGCATCCGCTCGGCCACGGCCGCGAACTTTACTTCTGGAGCTTCATCGTCGCCCTGCTGGTCTTCGCGCTCGGCGCCGGCGTGTCGTTCTACGAGGGCATCATCCACATTATGGCGCCGGAGCCGGTCGCCAACGGCAAGGTGAACTATATCGTTCTTGGCCTGTCCTTCCTGTTCGAAGGCAGCTCCTGGATGGTGGCGCTGAAGGAATTCCGCCGAGAGAAGGGCAAGCAGGGCTGGCTGCAGGCCGTGCAATCGAGCAAGGACCCGAGCGTCTATACCGTGCTGTTCGAAGACAGCGCGGCGCTTCTTGGCCTGATCGTCGCCTTTGCCGGCATAATGGCGGCGGAGCTGCTGGAGATGCCGGAGCTCGACGGCGCCGCCTCGATCGGCATCGCGTTGATCCTCGGCGCGACGGCGATCTTCCTCGCCCGCGAAAGCAAGGGCTTGCTCATCGGCGAGCCGGCCTCGCCCGAGGTGCAGAAAAAGGTGCTGGCGATCGCCCAGCAGGATCCGGCGGTGCAGCGGGCCAACGGCGTCCTGACCGTCCACATGGGACCTCAGGAGATCGTTGCCGGGCTCAGCATCGAGTTCGAGGACCATCTGACAGCGCCGGAGATCGAAGCCTGTGTCGAACGGATCGAGGCGCTGCTCAAGAAGGAGATGCCGGAGATCACCAGACTGTTCGTCAAGCCGCAGACCACGGGCACCTGGGAACAGCGACGCAAGCTGATTGATGCCGCCTCCAACTAGCCCTGGACCAGCACTGCGCCGTTGCCCTGCCGCGTGGTCCCGCTAAGATCATTCTATGGATTTCGGAGGAACAAGCATGAAGATCGATGGCGGGTGCCATTGCGGCGCCATCACCTACGAAGCGGAGGTCGACCCGGCAAAGACCTTGATCTGTCATTGCACGGACTGCCAGCAACTGACAGGAACAGCGTTTCGCGTCACCGTTCCCGCGCCTGAGGAACACTACCGGATCACCCGGGGGACCCCGAAAGTCTATATCAAAACCGTACCGAGCGGCGCCAAGCGCGTTCAGGCCTTCTGCGCCGACTGCGGTTCGCATCTTTACGCGACGTCGGTCGGCGATGGCCCGAAAATCTATGGAATCAGGGTCGGCACCGCGCGGCAACGCCAGGATTTGACCCCAAGACAACAGAAGTGGCACAGATCGGCTCTGCACTGGCTTCCGGAATTCGAAGGCATGGCGACCGTGGAGGAGCAGTAGCCCCTGCCTCTAGGGTCGAAAGCCGCCCAGGACACGCAATTATGTGCTAGCCTCGCTCACATCAAACGGGCGGGTGATCACGATGTTGGAAACGGACAAGTTGTTTGCCGGCTCGATCCCGGAAAACTACGACCGCTATATGGTGCCGTTGATTTTCGAGCCGTTCGCCGCGGACCTTGCACGCAGAGCCGCGTCCTTCTCGCCCAGCGCCGTCCTGGAAGTCGCCGCGGGCACCGGGGTCGTCACCCGCGCCCTGGCGCCAAAATTATCCCCTGACGCAAGCTATGTCGTAACCGACCTCAACCAGCCGATGCTCGACTACGCCGCTTCGCGACAAGCGCCCGACAATCGCATCCGATGGCGCCAGGCCGATGCCATGGCGCTGCCCTTTGAAGATGCGGCCTTCGATCTCGTTTGCTGCCAGTTCGGCGCGATGTTCTTTCCCAGCCGGCCCTCCGCCTATCGCGAAGCAAGGCGGGTGCTGAAGCCCGGCGGACATTTTCTGTTCAACGTATGGGATCGCATCGAAGAGAACGTGTTTGCCGATGATGTGACGAATGCCCTGGCCAGGATTTTTCCGAACGATCCGCCACGCTTTCTCGCCCGCACGCCGCACGGCTACCACGATACGGCATTGATCCGCAGCGACCTTAAGGAGGCAGGTTTCTCCGGTGTGGCGATCGAGACGAGGGCCGAACAAAGCCGGGCGCCCTCACCGCGCATTCCGGCCGTTGCCTATTGCCAGGGAACCGTGCTCCGCACCGAAATCGAAGGCCGGGATCCGGGCACGCTTGACGCTGCAACGGACTATGCCGCAGCCGCGATTGCGGCCAGACATGGCAGCGGCGCGGTCGCCGCAAAAATCCAGGCACATGTCATCGTGGCTGTAGCCTAGGCAGTTAGCTGTTTCAGTCGTCGCCTTCGACGACCCGCAGCCTGAGCTGCCCGGTCTTTGAATCGGCAACACGCGGGCCGGGTTCGAGTTTCGCGGCCGGTGCCCGTGACGGTGTCTCCGCTGCGGCATCGCCATCGGGCTGCACGCCGAACTCCAGCGCCTCGATCTTCTGGCCGCGCTTGGTCACCTTCGATGTCGAGACAAGGATGTCGTCGATGTCCTTGGCCGATTGACCGAAATGGACCTGCAGCTTGCGCACGCGCTCATCGACACGCGCGACATCCTCCATAAGCCGGATCACCTCGCCCTGGATCAGGTGCGCCTGTTCGCGCATGCGGGCATCCTTGAGGATCGCCTGGATGACCTGGATCGACAGCATCAGCAGCGACGGCGAGACGATGACGATGCGGGCGCGGTGTGCCTTGTGGACGATTGCCTCGAAATTCTCGTGGATCTCGGCGAAGACCGATTCCGACGGCACGAACATGAAGGCGGTGTCCTGCGTCTCGCCCTGGATCAGATATTTCTCCGAGATATCGCGGACATGGATCTCGATGTCGCGGCGGAATGCCTGCGAGGCGACCTTCTGCAGGTCGGCTCCATCGGTAGCGCGGATGGCATTCCACGCCTCCAGTGGGAACTTGGCATCAATGGCCAGCGACGGCGCGCCGTTCGGCATCTTGACCAGGCAATCCGGCCGGCTGCCATTCGACAGGGTCGCCTGGAATTCGTAAGCGCCCATCGGCAGGCCGTCGGCGACAATCGCCTCCATGCGTGACTGACCGAAGGCGCCGCGCGTCTGCTTGTTGGAGAGGATGGCCTGCAACTGCACGACCTGGCCGGCAAGCGACTGGATGTTGCCTTGCGCGACATCGATGATCGCCAGCCGCTCCTGCAGTTTGGCCAGGCTCTCATGCGTGGATTTGGTCTGCTCGGTCATGGTCTGGCCGAGGCGGCCGGTCATGGCGTCGAGCCGCTGGCCGATCGACTGCGTCAGCTCGGCCTGGCGCGCGCCGAACACTTCGGCGATGGCGCCCATGCGGCCCTGCATTTCGGCCTGGCTTTGCAATATGCCGGCCATCCGTGCCTCGGCGTCACGGGCAAGGTCGGCGGCTTCCGCGGCTGCGACCGCGCGCGCCTTGGCCGACCGCCACAGCGCGATGACCAGCGCCACGAACAGGCCGAGAAACAGCAAGGCGCCGAAGGCCAGCGCATGGCCGAGCGTGATTGTCGAGGCGCCAAGCCGTGCGATGGGCTGCGAAAGGATGCTACTCAGATCATTCATGTGGACAGCATAGCCGATTCGGCTTGATCGCACAGATCAAAACAAGAACACGGCTTGGATGTCCCGGTTGACGCTTTTCGCTGGACGTCTTACGTGGGACGCCATGCCGATCAAGCCGCTTATCATCCTTCCCGATCCCATCCTGCGCCAGCTTTCCAAGCCGGTGGAGCGCGTCGACGCGCCTTTGCGCAAACTGGCCGACGACATGCTGGCGACCATGTATGACGCGCCCGGCATCGGGCTGGCGGCGATCCAGATCGGCGAGCCACTGCGCATGCTGGTGATCGACCTCGCCAAGGAAGACGAAACGCCGGCGCCGCATGTCTTCATCAACCCGGAAATCCTGGAAAGCGCCGAGGCGCGCTCCGTCTACGAGGAAGGCTGTCTGTCGATCCCCGACTATTACGCCGAGGTCGAACGCCCGGTTTCGGTGCGGGTGAAGTATCTCGACCGCGACGGCAAGCTGCAGGAGATGGAGGCCGAGGGCCTGATGGCGACCTGCCTGCAGCATGAGATCGACCATCTCAACGGCGTGCTGTTCATCGACCACATCTCGAAGCTCAAGCGCGACATGGTGGTGAAGAAATTCAAGAAGCTCGCCAAGGACAAGGCGCCGGGCAAGCTGGTGGGATAGGGGAAAATGCCCCTTCGCGTCATCTTCATGGGCACGCCGGAGTTTTCGGTGCCGACGCTGCGTGCCATCGCCGAGGCCGGACATGAGATTTCCGCCGTCTACACGCAGCCGCCGCGCGCCGCCGGCCGGCGCGGGCTGGAGCTGACGCCGTCGCCGGTACAGCGCGAGGCCGACCGGCTGGGCATCGAGGTGCGGACGCCAACATCCCTCAAGGGCGAAGCCGAGCAAGCCGCTTTCAGCGCCCTGGGAGCCGATATCGCCGTGGTCGTCGCCTATGGTTTGCTGCTGCCGAAGGCTGTTCTCGACGCACCCCGGCTTGGCTGCATCAACGGCCATGCGTCACTTCTGCCACGCTGGCGCGGTGCCGCCCCCATCCAGCGCGCCATCATGGCTGGAGACCCGGAAAGCGGCATGATGGTGATGCGCATGGAAGAGGGCCTGGACACCGGACCGGTGGGATTGCTTGAAAAATGCGCCATCGAACCCGATATGACAGCCGGCGATCTGCATGATCGGTTGATGAGCGTCGGTGCTGCCCTGATGGTGAAAGCGCTGGCGCGACTGGAAAGGAACACTCTGACATTTACCGCGCAAGCGGCGGAAGGGGTGACTTACGCCAGAAAAATCGATAAATCCGAGACGCATGTGGATTGGACGCGGCCTGCTGCCGTGGTCCATAACCATCTTCGTGGCCTGTCGCCCTTTCCCGGCGCCTGGTCCGAAATTGACATTGGCGGCCGCATGGAACGGCTGAAACTGCTTCGCTCGACGCTGTCCGAAGGCCTGTCGCTTTCGGAAGATTTGGGCGAGTCGGGAGGAATTCTCGATGACCGGCTGACGGTCGCCTGCGGGGCAGGCGCGGTCAGGTTGGTCGAAGTTCAACGTGCGGGCGGAAAGCCCGCCGCCGCGTCGGAATTCCTGCGCGGAGCCAAGATCGTAAAAGGAATGAAGTTCTCATGAGCATGATGTCGATACGCGCGGCGACACCGCGGGATCGCGAGGCCATTCGCCTCGTCGAGGAACACGCTTTCGGCCAGCAGGCGGAGGCCGGGCTGGTCGACGCACTGGTGACCGGCGGCGACGCCGTCGTCGAACTGGTGGCGGAAGAAGACGGCCAGGTGGTCGGCCACATCCTGTTTTCGCGGCTGTTCGTCAGCAATGGCGGCAAGAGCTTTGCGGCCGTGGCGCTGGCGCCGCTGGCGGTGGAGCCTTCGTTTCATGGCAGCGGCATTGGCGGCGCGCTGATCCGCGAGGCGCATATCCGTCTCAGGGACGCCGGCGAGGCGCTGGCCGTGGTTCTGGGCGACCCGGCCTATTACGGCCGTTTCGGCTACAGCCATGCGCTGGCTGAAAAGTTCGAGAGCGAATACCAAGGCGAGGCGCTGCAGGCGCTGGCCTGGGGCGACGCTCCTGAGGCCGGCAAGTTGGTCTACGCTTCCGCCTTCACCGCTCTCGCCGCGTAGAGCAGTCCACCGTTTCATGGAAACGGTGACCTGCTCTACCTCTTTGTTTTACCGCAATTCCGGACGGAAAACCGTTTCACACTTTTCCTGGAATTGCTCGAGGCGAGAGCTCTAGTCGCAAATGCCGCGTTTTCGCCTCGACATCGAATATGACGGCAGCCTGTTCGCCGGCTGGCAGCATCAGGCCGATCAGCCTTCGGTACAGCAGGCGATCGAGCAGGCCATCGAAAAATTCAGCGGCGAGGCGGTGCGGATGCGTGCCGCTGGCCGCACCGATGCCGGCGTGCATGCCACCGCCCAGGTGGCGCATGTCGACCTTGCCAAGGCCTGGCCTGAAGACAAGGTGCGCGATGCCATCAACGCCCATCTGCAGGCGGCCGACGCGCATGTCGCCATCCTGAAGGCGACAATCGTCCCGGACGATTTCGACGCGCGCTTCTCGGCCACCGGCCGGCACTATCTCTACCGCATCCTCAACCGGCGTGCGCCCGCGGCCCTGGACAAGGGCAAGGTGTGGTGGGTGCCGAAGCGGCTGGACGCCGGCGCCATGCATGAGGCGGCGAAAATCCTGCTTGGCCGGCATGACTTCACCACCTTCCGTTCGACCCAGTGCCAGGCCAACAGTCCGATCCGGACGCTGGAGCGGCTCGATGTGAGCCGGCACGGCGACCTGATCGAGGTAAGGGCCTCGGCGCGCTCCTTCCTGCACAACCAGGTGCGCTCCATGGTCGGCTCGCTCAAGCGAGTCGGCGATGGCGGCTGGACCGACGCCGACCTCAAGGCAGCACTTGAAGCGCGCGACCGCGCCGCTTGCGGCCAGGTGGCGCCGCCCGACGGGCTTTTTCTCGTTGGTGTCGATTATCCCTGAATAAAGTCCGGAGGCTTTATTCGGAATAGAGACGAAGGCTCTATTCCGAATAGAGTTTGGAGGCTCTACCCCGGGGACAGTCCGGAAAGGCTCTGAGCCCCTATATCGTCGGGGACGGTGATGCCAAGCAGCATCTGCAACCCGAACAGCACCAACAACGAAGCGATGAACATGCCGGCGAAAACGGCAGTGCCTACTGCCGCGCCCTTGCCGATCGTGGCGTTGGTCATACGCCACGTCAGCACCATCGACAGGGCAAACAGCAGCAGCGACACAAGGCTCGAGACCTGGCTCGCCGAAGACAGGAAAAGCCGGATCAGAGCCGAAGGCAGCATCAGCCAGGCGGTGATGGCCGAGGCCCAGTTGCTGGCGACGACATAGTGGACGAAGCGCCCGCCAATGCCTGCGCGCGGCGCGACCAAAGCGAGCGCGATCAGAGGCAGCACCCAGGAGCCGATATCGACCGTTGCCAGGCGCATCAGCATGCTGAAGCGGCCGGCGAAGGCATCGGGATCGCCGATCTCGTTGGCGATGCCGACCCAGCCGACGATCAGCGCTGGCGCGGCAACAACGATGGCGAAAAAGGAATTCCAGAAGCCGTCGGCCGAAAGGTCGAGCAGGCGCAGGCCGTCGGCCTTGCCGAGCATCAGTCGCCAGGCGCCGGTCAGCGAAGCTTGGGTCTCGTCCGCCGTAAGCATGCTGCTCAGCCCTGTCCGAACCAGTCTTCGATGAAGCGCTGGTAGATCCGCGTCAGCGTTTCGAGATCGGCGATGGCGACGCGCTCGTCGACCATGTGCATGGTCTTGCCGACCAGGCCAAACTCGACCACCGGGCAGTAATCCTTGATGAAGCGCGCATCCGACGTGCCGCCCGAGGTCGACAGCGTCGGTTCCTTGCCGACCGCCGCCCTGATCGAGCCGGCAAGCGTGTCGATAAGCTTGTCGTCACGGGTCAGAAAGACATGGCTCGGCTGGTCACGCCAGATGAGGTCATAGTCGACCGGCGTCTTCTTGCCAGGCCGGTATTTCTTGCGCTTCGCCGCTTGGTCGAGCCGGTTGTGAATTTCGGCCTGCACGGTCTCTGCCGTCCAGGTATCGTTGAATCGGATGTTGAAGGTCGCAGTCGCTTTTGCCGGGATGACATTGGTGGCCAGGTTGCCGACATCGATGGAGGTCACCTCCAGATTGGTCGGCTGAAAATCCTTGGTACCCTTGTCGAAGACGGGATGCAGCAAAGCGTCGACCAGGCTCATCAGGCCGCGCACCGGATTGTCGGCAAGCTGCGGATAGGCGGCATGGCCCTGGCGGCCATTGACGGTGACCGAACCGGACATCGAGCCGCGGCGGCCGATCTTGATCATGTCACCGAGCGCATCCGGGTTGGTCGGTTCGCCGACGATCGAGGCATCCCATTTCTCGCCCCTGGAAGCCGCCCATTCGAGCAGCTTGACCGTGCCGTTGATGGCCGGGCCTTCCTCATCGCCGGTGATCAGCAGCGAGACCGAACCCTTGGGGCCGCCATGCGTCTCGACATGGCGCGCTATCGCCGCGATGAAACAGGCAATGCCACCCTTCATGTCGACCGCGCCACGGCCATACATCTCGCCATTGGCGATCTCGGCGGCGAAAGGCGGATGCGTCCAGGCGGCTTCGTCGCCGACCGGCACGACATCGGTATGGCCGGCGAACATCAGATGAGGCCCGTTGCCGGACCGCCTTGCATAGAGGTTCTCGATGTCGGGCGTGCCGTCTTCCGAAAACACCGGCCGGTCGACCAGGAAGCCGAGCGGTTTCAACATCGTTTCCAGCGCGCTCAGCGCACCGCCTTCGGCGGGTGTCACCGAGGCGCAACGGATGAGGGCGGCAAGGTTTTCGGCGGGGTCGGTCGGCAGCGTCATGGCAAAAGCGATAGTCGAAAGCTGAGGGTCTGTCACGGCCCGACATAGAGGCCAGCCCCATGGTCCACGATACCGCCAACATTATGGTTTGCATGTCGTATAGTCAGGCCGGTGCGGAGCAAGAGATGGCAGACGGTGAAAAGAGGATCGTCATCGCCGGCGCCGGCAGCATAGGCTGCTATGTCGGCGGCTGCCTGGCGCTTGCCGGGCGGGAGGTGATTCTGCTCGCCCGGCCGCGCATCGAGGCCGCGCTGCGGCAAAGCGGATTGCGCATCAGCGACCTTGAAGGCCGCGATCGCCTGATCAAGCCGGACGGGTTCGGGATCACCGCCGATCCGTCCGCCGCCTTGCCGAAGGCGGACGTGATCCTGGTCACCGTCAAGAGCGGCGCGACGCAGGAGATGGCGGCGCTGATCAACGCCCATGCCCGCCCCGATGCGGTGGTGATCAGCCTGCAGAACGGCGTCGACAATGCCGACAGGCTGCGCGCCGGGCTTGGCCCGCGAACCGTGCTGGCCGGCATGGTGCCGTTCAATGTCGTGCAATCGCCGGACGGCGACCTGCCGCTGCGCGTCCACCGCGCCAGCGACGGCAAGGTGATGATCGAGGACGGCGGCGCCGGCCTTGCCGGCCTTCTCGATGTCGAAGGGCTGGCGGTCGAGACGCATGGCGACATGAAGGCCGTGCTGTGGGGCAAGCTTCTGATGAATCTCAACAACGCGCTGGTGGCGCTGTCGGGCCTGCCGCTGGCCAGTGAACTCGCCGATCGCCGCTGGCGGCTGATCCTGGCCGGCCAGATCGACGAGGCCTTGCTGGCGATGAAAGCCTCCGGCATCGAGCCGGCGCGGATCGCCGGGCTGCGGCCCACGCTGCTGCCGAAGGTGCTCCGGCTGCCGGACTGGCTGTTCAAACTGCTGGCGCGGCGCATGCTGGCGATCGACCCTCAGGCCCGCTCGTCGATGTGGGACGATCTGCAGCGCGGCCGGCCGACAGAAATCGACGAGCTGCAGGGGGCGGTGATCGGCCTTGCCGAAAAATCGGGTACGCAGGCCCCGCTCTTGAAAAGCGTTACCGCTTTGGTGCGCGCGGCGGAAGCGGCGCGGCTGGGCTCGCCGGGCCTGGCGCCGGAACAGGTAGCGCCGCGGGGTGGTTCTCGATCAGCGTGATCTTCTGCCAGATCTTTCGTGACAGGTTGGACGCCAGATTCTCGATATCGTTGACGCCGTCGATGACGACATCATCATTGACCGACTGGGCGAAGAGCGCGGCGATCTTGCCGGTGATCGACAGCATTTCGGAGCAATAGTCGAGGTAGCGCGCGAGGTCGGCGGCATTGGTGATGCGGGCGGGTGAATGCGCCGTCGGCCTGAAATTGGCCGAAAGCGCTGCCGGATCCTTGGTCAGCTGGTGCATGTCGATGACATGGATCAGCGAGCGCAGGCCGTGCAGCTGGCGAAACACCCGCTTGCGCTTGATACGCTCCTCGGTGCGGATCAGCGCCAGCAGACCGAGCACGGCGAGGATGATCATGTTGATCGTGGCTTCGATGCCTTGCACCGATTGCACCGCATCGTCGGCCTGGGAGATGTGAATAAGCGGCAGGATGGTGCCGACGAACAGGAAGATCAGCGCGCCGGCGACGACGGCGGCGATGATCAGCCCGCGCAGCCACCAGATCGGCGCTTCGAGCGCCTGGGCCGCCTTGGCGAGATCGCGCGACAGCGACACCAGTTCGGCGGCGACGCCACGCAGACCGGCCTGGGGAAACCGTTCTGCAACGCGCTCCTCAAGCCGTTCGGCGGTCTCGATGATCAGTTTCGGATCAAGCGTGCGGTAGCGCATGTCCGATCGGTCCTCAGGGTTGCGCCGGTTCGTTGGTGCGCCGGCCATAACGGTTGGGCCCAGGCTGCCCTGGAAAAAGGCACAACACAAGAAAGGCGACGATCGAGACGACCGGTACGAACAGGATCAGTGCGGCAATGCCCGGCTTGTCGAGGTCGTGCAGGCGTTTCACCGCCAGCGCGATGTTCGACCACAGCGAGGCAATGAAGGCGATGAAGAAGATGAACGACCACATGTTGCTCTCGGCCGAGCCTTCCGGCACCAGCGTGAAGCGGTAGAGCGGGAACGCCTGGATGATGGCAACCAGCAACCCACCAAGAAAATAGGCCGCGCGGCTAACGCGGCCCGATGTCTTGAAGAAAAGCCAGGTAAGATTTGAACTGTCAGGCAAGCGGGTCCGGTCCGTATTGATTGGCACCCTTGGCGCCTTCGAGAATGCCGCATTCCACCAGAAACCAGATCGCGCCGATAAAAGGCACCAGGATGATCAGGGTCCACCAGCCGGACTTGCCTCGATCATGCCAGCGCTTGGCGTAGACTGCGAAGATCGAATAGAGCATGGCGAGCGAGTAAAGCACATAGATAAAGCCATAAGGCATTTGGTTGAATGTCGTGCCCAGTATGTTGTCGAGGATCATCGCGATCACCGCGCCAACGAAAATGACACCCACGCAAGCCCAGAATTTGGCGCGGTTGATACGACCCTCATAGCTGGTCAGCAGATATTTCCAGTCCATGTCACCCCTCCATGTTGAACCAGCGCGACGGATTGTCGCGCCGGCGGAAGGTGCGCCCGCTTTGCGGAAAGATCAATCGCGCAGCAATTCGTTGATCGAGGTCTTGGAGCGGGTCTTGGCGTCGACCCGCTTGACGATAACGGCGCAGTAGAGGCTGGGGCCGGGCTCGTTGTTTGGAAACGGCTTGCCGGGCATCGAGCCGGCGACGACGACGGAATTTGGCGGCACTTCGCCATAGAAGACCTCGCCGGTGGCGCGGTCGACGATCTTGGTCGACTGGCCGATGAAGACGCCCATGCCGAGCACCGAGCCTTCACGCACGATGCAACCCTCGACGACTTCCGAACGCGCACCGATGAAGCAATTGTCCTCGATGATGGTGGGGCCGGCCTGCATCGGCTCCAGCACGCCGCCGATGCCGACGCCGCCCGACAGGTGCACGTTCTTGCCGATCTGGGCGCAGGAGCCGACCGAGGCCCAGGTGTCGACCATGGTGCCCGTATCGACATAGGCGCCGACATTGACGAAGGACGGCATCAGCACGGCGCCCGGCGCGACATAGGCCGAACGGCGCACGATCGACGACGGCACGGCGCGGAAGCCCGCCTTCTCGAAATCGACGGCGCTCCAGCCATCGAACTTGGACGGCACCTTGTCCCACCAGACGGCTTCGCCCGGGCCACCCTTGATGATCGCCATCGGGTTGAGCCGGAAGGAGAGCAGCACGGCCTTCTTCAGCCACTGATTCACATGCCACTTGCCATCCGCCTGGCGCTCGGCGACGCGGACGGTGCCGTGGTCGAGCAGGTCGAGCGCCGACTGGATGGCGTCGCGCGTTTCGCCGCGTGTCGCGGTCGAAATCGTGTCGCGCTCCTCGAAGGCCTTCTCGATGGTCTTTTCGAGGCTCGCCAGATCGGGCTTCGACATGAATTCGCTCCATTACCAAGCTGTTAAGGGCCTGAGCCTTAACCTGTTTTGAAAGTCGCGCGGACCCCGGGCAGGCTTTGCCTGCCCGGGTCTTTGCATGTAGCAGGTTCTTGTCGCAAAACCGCCGCACACTTTTGCGGAACCTGCTTATGTTAAGGCTCAATGGGGGTCAATCGCAGCTGCGCCATGGGACGGCGCATGTGAAGAATTTGGACGGGTAAGGCAAATTATGACTCCTATGGAAAAGGCGGGGTGGACGCCGCTGCCGCATTCGGACGAGGATCTGGAGCGCTCGAAAAGCGTGCCGGACACGCCGCAGACGCGGGCCGAGACCTACCGGCTTGCCTGGAACGACCCCGACTTCATGACGCGGCGCGAATTGCGAGCGGTCCGCCTGCAGCTTGAACTGCTGAAGCCGGAAATGATCCTGGCCGAGCGCGGCATCCGTTCGACGGTGATTCTATTTGGTGGTGCGCGCCTGCCCGAGCCTGGCGGCGAGGCCTGGGCGGCCAAGAACGAGACGCAAAAGAAGAACCTCGAGGAAAACAGCAAATATTACGAGGAGGCGCGCAAATTCGCTCGCCTCTGCTCGCAGCAGTCGGCCGCCTCCTACTACCGCGAATATGTAGTGGTGACCGGCGGCGGCCCCGGCGTGATGGAAGCGGGAAATCGCGGTGCCGACGATGTCGGCGCGCCGTCGATCGGGCTCAACATCGTGCTGCCGCACGAGCAGGCGCCGAATATCTATGTGACGCCGGAGCTGTGTTTCAACTTCCACTATTTCGCCATCCGCAAGATGCACTTCGTCATGCGCGCCAAGGCGGTGGCGGTGTTTCCCGGCGGCTTCGGCACGATGGACGAGTTCTTCGAGACGCTGACCTTGATCCAGACCGGACGCATGGAGCGCGTGCCGGTGATCCTGTTCGGCAAGTCGTTCTGGAAACGAGCGATCGACCTCGACTTCCTCGCCGAGCAAGGCACGATCAGCCCCGGCGACCAGGATATCATCGATTTCGTCGACACCGCGGATGAGGCCTGGGGGATCATCAGCCGCTTCTACAAATTAGGGGAATAGGCAGTAGGCAGTAGTAGGAGAATAAGGCGTTTGCGGCCTCTGCTTCCAAGTCAATTTCCCCTACTGCCTATTGCCTATTCCCGACTGCCTTCCGCTCCTGCGACTATCCCCGTCAGAAACCCGGCGAGGTCGTCGGTGACGTAGTCGACGTCATCCTCCTGCGCGGGGTCGCGCTCCCATATCTCGGCAAAGGTCGGCTCGAAATTGCGCGGCACCACCAGCACGGTGGTCATGCCCAGCGACTTCGGCACCTCCAGGTTGCGGGCGAGATCCTCGAACATCACCGCATTGTGGCCGGTGACCGCGTGCAGTGCGGCGAACTTCTCATAGGTCTGGCGCGCGGGCTTGGGATTGAGGCCGGCGGCGACGATATCGAAGATGTCGTCGAAATGGTCGAGGATGCCGAGCTGGCGCGCGGTGCGCTCGGCGTGCCTGCGGTCGCCATTGGTGAAGATGAACTTGCGGCCGGGAAGCTGGCGGATGGCAGTGCCGAGAACAGGGTCGGGCACGAGCCATGAATAGTCGATGTCATGCACCTTCTCGAGAAAATCGTCGGGGTCGATGCCGTGGCGCGTCATCAGGCCGTTCAGCGTCGTGCCATATTCGAGATAGAGTTCCTTCTGCAGCTTGCGCGCCTCCTCGCGCGGCAGCGCCAGCAGTTCCCCGACATAGGCGGTCATCTTGACGTCGATCTGCGAGAACAGATTCGAATGATGCGGATAGAGCGTGTTGTCGAGGTCGAACACCCAGTCGGTGACATGGGCGAAGCGAGCGGGATCAGGCAGCGTGGTCATGTGCTCCTTATGGCATGAAACGGGGAATCTGAAAGAGACTTATCCACAACTTCCACGCGCTTTCAGTGGCAGAAATGGCCGCACGATTCAAATTTTAAGCAACCGGGAAAGGTGGCCTTCAGGGCTTGCTGGCACAGAGACAGTCCTGTGGGGAGCCCGCGATGAACAGCATCATTCTGAAATCCGCCGCTATCGCTTTCGCCTCCGTCGCCGCCTCTCTCCTTCTGACGCTGATCATCGTTCCGGCCCTGGGATTCCCGATCAACCGAACGATCTGGCTGACCTCCACACTCTGTCCGCTGGTGCTTGCATGGGTGGCTTGCGCCAGCACCTTCTGGCAGAGCGACAGGCTGAAAAACGCGCACCGCGAACTTGCCCGGGCACACGCCCAGCTTGCCGCGGCGCACCGCCGACTGGCAGAAAAGGCGAGCCGCGACGATATGACCGGCATGCTCAACCGGGAAAGTTTCTTTGCCGCGCTGGACGGCTCCCGGCGCAAGTCCGACCGTGGTGCGCTGCTGATCATCGACGCCGATCATTTCAAGAAGATCAATGACAGTTTCGGCCACCTGACCGGCGACGACGCGCTGCTGCTGATCGCCAGCGCCATCGAGCGCGGCGTGCGCAGCGGCGATGTGCTCGGCCGCATCGGCGGCGAGGAGTTTGGCGCGTTTCTGTTAGGGGCCACCGAGCAGGAGGCCAAGCGTGTGGCCGAGCGCATTCGCCGCGAGGTCGAGCTGATCCGCTTCCGGCCGGTCGACGAACGGACCATTCCGCTGACCGTCAGCATCGGCGGCACCGTCTGCGGCGAGGATGTCAACGTGTCGGACCTGATGCGCGCCGCGGACCGGCGCCTCTACCAGGCCAAGCATCGCGGCCGCAACCTGACGATCCTCGATACGGACATTTCCGCGGCCGCGTGAGCCGGTCGGTCCGGCACACCCTGCCCGTTAAGGAATTTCTAACTCTGTTTGCATTCGGTTGTGCCGCTTGGCCGTCTTTTCACTGCCTTGAGACCAGGCTTGGCACGATACTGGCCTCTATGACGATGCGTGTGCCATTCGGGGAATGTCGTGCGCGCATCGAAGCCCCTGTACGAGAGACCTGTCATGAGTTTCTTCAGAAAAATGTCCCGCCGCACGCTGGTGCGGGCGATGATCGCACTGCCTGCCCTGTCCCTGTTCCGCAAGCTGCCTAAAGCCGGCGCAGCTCAAACCGGTCCATCCCACGCCGATCCAAATGAGATCGTCGAGGTCAATGGCTGGATCCTGAAGCGGAGCGACCTGGCATGATCTTCGACAGCTACGAGGCGTATCGCGCCGCCAACTTCAGACCCAAGGTCTGCATCCTCGGTTCCGGCCCGGCCGGCACCACCATTGCCCGCAAGCTGGGTGCCGCCGGCATCCCGGTCGTGGTGCTGGAGGCCGGCTCGCGGGACTTCAGCGACGAGTCGCAGGATTTCTACCGTGGCACCACGGTTGGCGATTTCTATTTCGACCTCGACATCACCCGGCTGCGGTTCATGGGCGGCAGCTCCAACCACTGGGCCGGCTGGTGCCGCGTGCTTGACAAGCAGGATTTCGAACCGAAGGCGTGGGCACCCGACACCGGCTGGCCGATCCGCCGTGCCGACATCGAGCCCTATCTGCCCGAGGTGCACGATATCCTCGAACTTCCCGATTTCCGGCCCGACGTGCCGATCTCGGACGACATACGCTGGGTGCAGCTGATCAAGAGCCCGGCGGTGCGCTTCGCCGAGAAATTCGCCGACGAGCTCGACAAGAGCCGCAACGTCGCCGTCGTGCTAAACACCTATGCCACCGAGCTCGCCGGCGACGGCAAACGGGTGACCGGCGCCAAACTGTGGTCCAACGGCCAGGACGCCGGCTCGTTCAGCGCCGACTATTTCATCGTCTGCACCGGCGGGCTGGAGAATTCGCGGCTGCTTTTGTGGTCGAACCAGCGCTCCAACGGCGGCGTCGTGCCGAACGCGGCGGCGCTTGGCCGCTACTGGATGGAGCACCCGACCTTCGAGGGCGGCAATGCCATCCTGGCCGACTACAGCGAGTTCGAGGTCGATGCCGTCAACGAGGCCTTCTTCTCGCCGACGCTTGCGGCGATGGAGCGCCTGCAGATCATGAATTTCGGCATCAGGCTGATCGAGACGCCCTATGCCGGCGTCAAGCATGTGATTGCCGACCTCGCCTGCACGGCGCCCGACATGGCCGAATGGGTTGCCTATCAGCTCAGCCAGAACCTGCGCTGCGCGGCCCAGCTCTACGTCGCCTGGGAACAGGCGCCGCTGGCGTCCAACCAGATCGAACTGTCGAAGACAGATGTCGACCATGCCGGTGTGCCGCGCATCGAGCTGCACTGGAAGAAATCGGCGCTCGAACGGCGCACGCTGGTCGAAGGCCTGAAGCTGTTCGGCACGACACTGATCGAGAAGGATCTCGGCCGTGTCCGTCTGATGGACTGGATTGCCAATGGCGAGGATTATCCGACCAACGAGGAGACCGCTGGCCACCATCACATGGGTGGCACGCGCATGGGCACCGACGTGACCAGGAGCGTGGTGGACGCCAACTGCAAGGTGCACGGCATGGACAATCTCTATGTCGGCGGCTCCTCGGTGTTCTGCACCTCGGGTCAAGCCAACCCGACGACGACGATCACCGCGCTGGCCTGCCGGCTGGGAGATCATCTGAGCAAGGTGGTCTCGGTCTGACGATTCCGCTGCGGCGTCTGCCGGCGCCAGTCCACGGCGCCGGCAGACGCGCGGCAAAGCTCAAAAGCCGTAGATGGCGATGCGCACCAGCACGGCCGCGGCGGCAAGCGCTACGAGCAGGATGCCGAGGCCGATGGGGGAACCCCAGCCATACCATTCCATCGCCAGCTTGGCGTATTTGAACTCATCCTCGTGTGAGAGCGGCGGCCGCTGTTGAATCAAGCTCATTTTTCACTCCTGGTCGGCGGCTCGCTCTTGCCTTGTCCGAGCCAGAGCCGCATATTGCTGTAATGATCTAAATGTTAGACAGATTGATAGTTAGATGATAGAAATAAATTCGTCAAGCGAGAATCGTGACGACATGACGAAGGCCATCGGCCTTGCCATCATGGAGTGGCAGGACGCGACGCAGGCCTATGACGAGGCGGTGGGAACGAGGCTCGGACTGAACATGGCCGAGCGCCACTGTATCGGGCTGCTCCATGGCGGCCCGCAATCAGCTGGTGCGGTCGCGACCGCGACCGGGCTGACGCCGGCGGCGGTGACGGCTCTGATCGACCGGCTGGAAGCGCGCGGCCTGCTCACGCGCACGCGCAGTCTCGAGGACAGGCGCAAGGTGGTGATCGAGGCGACCGAGGCGACGCGGGAGCTGTCGGCACGCTATTACGGCGCCATCGCGCGGGAAGGCGAAAAGGTCATCGCCACCTTCAGCGACGCCGAGCTCGCGACCATATCGCGCTTCGTCAACGCCGCGCTCGACCTGCAGCGCGCCCAGCTTATGCGGCTGAAGGCCGAGGGATCGGACAGCCCCGGGCAATAGGGATGCGATGTGGTCGTGGCGCTACTGCAAAAGTCGGCAGGGAACGGGACTATTTCGGCTGGACCCCATAGGCGACAAGAAACGCCTCCACCGAGGCATCCGCGTGCTGTTCAAGTTCGGCCTTGGAACGTCGGTTGCTGCCCGTGAACATGGCTTCGTTCATGGGGATCCAAAGAAGCATTCCAAAAAGATGGCTGGCCGCCAGATAGGGATCACCGGTTTGTATCAGTCCTCGATTGGTGAGCTTTTGAAAGCAGGACGCCGTCGAGGCAAGCATGCGCTCGAAGCCCTTTTCGTACCAGCTGCGGCCAAGTTGCGGCATTCGATCCGCATTGGCGATAATCAAGCGCCGCAGCTTCAACAACTCCTCATCCATGAGAACCGCTATCAGACGTCGGGCAAGCTGCTGCAGGCCGCCTTCCATGAATTTCGCCTCGGAAAGCAGCGTCGTCACGGACTCGATGATGTCATTGACCTGGTTAGCGGTTGACAGAACGACTTCGCAGAACAGCGTCTCCTTGTCGGTGAAATGCTTGTAGACGGTCTGCTTGGAAGCCCCCGCTTTGGTGGCGATTTCCTCCATGCTGGTTCCATCATAGCCCTTGCCGATGAACGCCGCGGTGGCCGCCTGGATGATTTCACGATCCTTGCGGGCTGATCTGGTCTCACCGTCGATTTCCATGGAATCCTCCTGACCAGTACTAGACGGTACCGTTCCCGCATGATAGTCACAACAACAGTACTAGACTGACTAGTACCCGTCAACGAAAGCAGGGCTTAAACCGATGAGCAAAATGATCTTCGTCAATCTACCGGTGCGCGATCTGCAGGCAGCGACCAAGTTTTATCTCGCGATCGGCGGCACGCTGAATCCGCAGTTCTCGAACGACCAGGCCAGTTCGATCATGTTCTCGGACTCGATCGGAGTCATGTTGCTTACGCATGGGCACTACAGCCAATTCACGGCGAGGCAGATCGGCGATGCCAAGCGTGACAGCCAGATGCTGATCGCACTCACCGCCGACAGCAAGGACGAGGTCAATGCTGTAATCGACAAGGGTGTGGCGGCAGGCGGCCGCGCCGATCCCAACCCTGCGCAGGATCTCGGTTTCATGTTCAACCGCCACATCGAAGACCCCGACGGCAACGTCTGGGAGTTCCTGTGGATGAACCCCGCCGCTATGCAATAGCCTGTCGGGATCGAAGCGTCTGAAGCGCGTCGCGTTGGAAACGGATTCATGCGACGCGCTTCAGGTCTTTGTTTTTATGCATGCATCAGACCGTTGCCGGGTCGAGCGCCGGCTGGCCCTTGCGCCGGGCGACGATCGCCGCGAAATCAGCGGTCTGGAAGGCATCGCGCAAGGCGTCAAAGGACGGCAGCACGAAATAGGCGCGCTGGAACTTGTCGATCTCGTAGCCGGTGCGCATCACCGTCTCGAGATCGAAGGGCACATGGTGGGCGTCCTTGCCGTCGACGGCGAACTGCAGTTCGGTAAAGGACGACATCAGGCCGGCGCCAAAGGCCTTCAGCGGCTGGCCGGCCTCCTGCATCAGGCCGTATTCGGCCGTGTACCAGTAGAGCCGGGTGATCATCTCGTCACCGCCGAGCGCGATGATGTCGCCGGCCTTCTTGCCATACATCTGCATGAAGTCGGCAAACACCGGCTGCGACAACACCGGCACGTGACCGAAGAAATCGTGGAACATGTCCGGCTCGACGATGTAGTCGAGCTCCTGCCTGGTGCGCAGCCAGTTGGTGACCGGGAAGCGGCGATTGGCGAGATGATCGAAGAAGGGGGCGGCCGGAATGAGACCCGGCACAGCGACGATCTCCCAGCCGGTCAGCTTGCGCAACTTGGCGCTGACATCCTCGAAATCGGGGATGCGGTCGAGCAGGCCGAGTTTTTCGACACCGTCGAGGTAGGAATGGTGAGCGAGCTTGCGCGTCAGTTTGGTCTGGCGGTCGCACAAAGTGCGCCACACCGCCTGTTCCTCGGCGCTGTAGTCATAACCCTGCGCCACGGTGAAATCGGAACGGCAGACCGAATAGTCGCCGCGCAACCCCTGCGCCGCGCAATCGCGGGCATATTCGGCAACGCTCATCGTCGTCATGGTCTTTCTCCTCGCAAATCATCAATCGCTGACGTGCCCGAAGCGTAACCGGATTTGCGGAGGCAATTTGGTTTTGATGGTAGCGCTCCGAAAATATTCGAGATAGCATTCACTCCCAATCCGCATGGAAGGAGTGAAAATGCCTCAATTCGACGATTTCGAGATCAAGATGCTCGACGTCCTGCAGCGCGACGGCCGCAAGCCCGTCTCCGAGCTGGCGCAGGAGATCGGCCTGTCGACCACGCCATGCGCGCGGCGTTTCGAGGCGCTGCAGGATGCCGGCATCATCAAGGGATTTGCGGCGGTGATCAGCCGGCGCGCCGTCGGCTTGATGGTTGAGGTGTTCATCCAGGTGCGGCTGGTCAGCCACAGCGACGGCTCGCCCGAAAGCTTCATTGCCGCGGTGCAGCGCATGGACGAGGTGTCGTCATGTTGGACGATGACCGGCGACCACGACTTCCTGCTGCATGTCATGGTGCCGTCGGTCGACGAGCTCAACGCCTTCGTCATGCACCGGCTGATGCGGCTCGGTGGCGTGCGCGACGTCCACACGCAGCTGGTGCTGCAGAACATCAAGGGGCCAGGCCACGTGCCGCTCGCGCATCTCCGGAAGTGACGCGCATCCCCGGCGTTCCTGAGCAAAAGCTGCACGCAAACTGCTGAAACGGGCCAAGCGCCTGTCCACTTCGCCGACCAGCATACGCGGACCAACTTCCCATGAGGTCCGCCATGAAAATCGTCCTGATCAATCCACAGCACACCGCCATCGGCAGCCGCGTGCCGGACGATCATCTGCCGCCGCTTGGCCTGCTGGCGATCGGCGGCCCGCTGATCGATGCCGGCCACGACGTGCGGCTGGTCGATGCCGAGTTTGGGCCGATGCCGCTCGACAGGGTCGTGCGCGACGCATTGGACGACTTTCCGGATTTCGTCCTGATCGGCCATTCCGGTTCGACCTCGGCGCACCCGACCGCCTTGCTGATCGCCGGGATGATCAAGGAGCAAGAACCGGCGACCATCATCATCTATGGCGGCGTTTTCCCGACCTATCACTGGCGCGACATCCTCGCCGCTACCGACGTCTTCGACTTCATCGTGCGCGGCGAAGGCGAGGCGACCGTCGTGGCGCTGGTCGAGGCGCTGGAAATGCACCAACCGGCGGCGAGCGTCGCCGGCATCGCCTTTCGCGACGACCTGCGCCGCCCCTTCGCCACGCAGGCGGCTATGACCATTGCCGAGCTCGACGCCTACCGCGTCGGCTGGGAGCTGATCGACCACAGCAGATACAGCTACTGGGGCGGCAAGCGCGCGGTGGTCATGCAATTTTCGCGCGGCTGCCCGCATCTGTGCAACTATTGCGGCCAGCGCGGTTTCTGGACCCGCTGGCGGCATCGCGATCCCAAAAAATTCGCGCAGGAAATCGCCTGGCTGCACCGCGAGCATGGTGTCGAGCTGATCAACCTCGCCGACGAGAACCCGACAGTTTCGAAGAAGGCCTGGCGCGCCTTTCTCGACGCCCTGATCGCCGAGAATGTGCCGGTGCTGATCGTCGGCTCGACCCGCGCCGACGACATCGTGCGCGATGCCGACATCCTGCATCTCTACCGCAAGGCGGGCGTCATCCGCTGGCTGCTCGGCATGGAAAACACCGACGAACAGACGCTGCAATTGATCCGCAAGGGCGGCAGCACCTCATCCGACCGCGAGGCGATCAGGCTGCTGCGCAAGCACGGCATATTGTCGATGGCGACCTGGGTAGCGGGCTTCGAGGATGAGGGCTTTCGCGACCTGTGGCGCGGCTTTCGCCAGCTCATCGCCTATGACCCCGACCAGATCCAGGCGCTTTACGTGACGCCGCATCGCTGGACACCGTTCTTCCGCATCGCCCGCGACCGCAAGGTCATCCAAAAAGATGCCCGGCTGTGGGACTACAAGCACCAGGTCCTGCAGATGACCCGGCTGAAGCCCTGGATGCTGTTCTTCAGCGTCAAGCTGATCGAGGTCGCCGTGCAATCGCGACCGAAGGCGCTGGCGCGCATCCTGTTCCACCCCGATCCCGAGCAGCGGCATTCGATGCGCTGGTACACCAAAATGGGCCGCCGGGTCTGGTTCCGCGAGGTCTGGGGCTTTCTGGCCCGCGATATCAGGGTGAAAGACGGCCCAACACTTGCCGAATTCTGGGGTGCGCCGCAGGACGCCGAGGAGGAATCGATGATCGTTCAACGCCCGGCACGAAAGCCGGCGTCCTCTGTCGTCACAAGTCACGAGCTGCCAGCAAAACGATTAGCCGGCTGACAATCGACTACGGCACGATCAGCGTGCCGGCGCCGTGTTCGGTGAAGAGTTCGAGCAGCACCGCATGCGGCGTCTTGCCGTTGAGGATGACGACGCCCTCGACGCCGCGCTCGATCGCCTCGATGCAGGTTTCGACCTTGGGGATCATGCCGCCCGACACCGTGCCGTCCTTGATCAGCGCCTTGGCCTCGGCAACGGTCAGCTCGTCGATCAGCTTCTTGTTCTTATCGAGCACGCCGGGCACGTCGGTGAGGAACAAAAGGCGTGTTGCCTGGCAAGCGCCGGCAATGGCTCCTGCAAACGTGTCGGCATTGATGTTGTAGGTGTGGCCGTCGCGGCCGGGCGCCACTGGCGCCAGCACCGGGATCATCTCGGAGCGTGCCAGAAGGTCGAGCAGCGTGCGGTCGACCTCGACCGGCTCGCCGACGAAGCCGAGATCGAGCACCCGCTCGATGTTGGAATCGGGGTCGATCATGGTCTTGCGCGCCTTTTCGGCGAACACCATGTTGCCGTCCTTGCCGCACAGGCCGATCGCCCATTCGCCCTCGGCGTTGATCAGCGCGACGATCTCCTTGTTGATCGAGCCGGCCAGCACCATTTCGACGATCTCGACCGTCTTCTGGTCGGTGACGCGCAGACCGCCTTCGAATTTGGATTCGATGCCCATCTTGGCCAGCATGGCGCCGATCTGCGGGCCGCCGCCATGGACGACGATCGGGTTGACGCCGGATTGCTTGAGCAGCGCGATGTCGCGGGCGAAGGCCTTGCCTAGCTCGAGGTCGCCCATGGCGTGGCCGCCATATTTCACCACGACGGTCTTGTGTTCGTAGCGCTGCATGTAGGGCAGCGCCCGTGAAAGCAGGGCGGCCTGCATTTCGGCGGTGGCGGTTATCTCCGTCATCGGCGTGGTTCCCGGCTTTTGATTTGTGCATGTCGTTGTCCCAAAACCGCTGGGCACTTTTGGGCGACATACACTTGGAAAGGACGGCGGCGTCTTAGCGGGAATTGACGCGGGGGGCAAATGGCATTGCTGTCATATTCGCCGAGTTCACGGCCTCGTCATCATGACGGCACCATTAGCGGCGCCCGCCGTTTCAGCCAACCCGAGATTTTCTCCATCTGCGCGGCGAAGGACAAAAGCGTCTCCTCGTCGCCCGGGCGGCCGGCGGCCTGTATGCCGAGCGGCAGGCCTGCGTCGGTGACATGAACGGGCAGCGCGATCGACGGCTGGCCGCTGACATTGTGGATCGCCGGCCAATGGGTGAAAAAAAGGCTCTTGTCCATCAGCTGGCCGAACAGTGGCTTCAGCTTGAGCAAGGGCGTCAGGTGAAGCTTGTCGAGCAGGTTTTCGATCAGCTCATCGGCGCCTTTCGGATCCATGGCGCCGCAGGCGAGCGGCGGATGCGCGATAACAGGCATCAGCACGGCATCATACTGCGCGGTTTCCTCGATCATCCGCCGCGAGGCGGCATGCAGCCGCTGCAGGCCGGCATAGATCTCGCCGGCCGAAACCATTTCACCCAGCCGGCCAAGCACGCGCGTGGCACGCTCGATGTCGCCGGTAACGGAACGGCCGACGCGCAACGCTTCCGCCCGCAGCGTGCCGGCAACGGCGGATGCAACCGTCCTGCAGAAGTCGGCAAAGAAATCACGGCCGATGAAGGGCAGGTCGATGTCCTCGACCGTGTGGCCGCCCTCGCGCGCAAGCGCCACCGCCGTGTCCAGCGCTTTCATTGTCTCGGCCGAGATCGGCAGGCCAAGCGGCGACTTGCGGTACACGGCCAGCCGGAGCTTGCCGGGATCGCGCGCCGCGGCGGCGGCGAATGTGCCCTTCGGCTGATGTGCCGCATAGGGCGACAAGGCGTCGGGACCGTGGGTGAGGTCGAGCAGCAATGCGCAATCGCGCACCGAGCGGGTGACGGCGTGATCGACCACCATGCCGTACCAGCTCTCGCTGACCAGCGGCGTCAGCGGGATGCGGCCGCGCGAGGTCTTGAGGCCGACAAGCCCGGTGCAGGCGGAAGGCACCCGGATCGAACCGCCGCCATCCGAGGCATGCGCCACCGGCACGACGCCGGCGGCGACCAGGGCTGCCGCACCACCCGACGAGCCGCCGCTGGTGTGGCCGGTGTTCCAGGGATTGCGGGTGATGCCGAAAGCCTTGGATTCGGTCATCAGCCGCAGCCCGTGTTCCGGCGATGTCGAGGTGACGATCGGGATCAGTCCGGCAGCGAGATAGCGCTCGGTCATCACCGAATTGACGTCGGGCACCGAGGCGGGAATGCGGCTACCGCCATGCGACGGCACGCCCTTGATGGCGATGCCGAGATCCTTGATGGCAAAGGGCACACCGGCCAGCGGCAGCGAGCGGTCGACGGATTTCGCCCGCGCCCGTGCAGCGTCATAGAGCGGCTCCGCCGCGGCATTGATTTCAGGCCGCGTGGCCTCGGCGCGCGCGATCGCCGCTTCGGTCAGTTCGATCGCCGACAACTCGCCCTTGCGCACCAGACCGGCGAGGCCGGTCGCGTCTTCTTCCCACAGGATCCGTTCGACCGACATCAGCGCTCTCCCACTCCCGCCAAGCTAGCCAGCGGCGATTCCCTTGGCAATCGAAGCCTGCGCCCGGAGGCCGGAACTTTAGGTGCATGGAATATTTCCGACGTTGCAAATACAGCGTAATCGCCTAATTTGACCCGCATGACGCCGCAGGACATCACCAAGCTGATCGTCCGGACTTCGATGAAGGATCGGGCTGCGTTCGATCTGCTGTACCGGCAGACCAGCGCGAAACTTTTCGGCGTCTGCCTTCGTGTATTGAACGACCGGGGAGATGCGGAAGAAGCGCTGCAAGAGGTCTTCGTCAAGATATGGACGAAGGCGGATCGTTTTGCTGTCTCCGATCTGAGCCCGATCTCCTGGCTGGTGGCAATCGCACGCAACCACGCGATCGATCGCGTCAGGGCGCGGCGTAAGCCTGCCGCCGATATCGATGCCGCGCTCGACGTGGCCGATCCGGCACCGGGACCTGAAGCGATGGTGGTGGCGGGCGACGAATCCGAGCGCATCCATCATTGTCTCGAAGAGCTGGAGAAAGACCGGGCGGCGGCCGTCCGGGGCGCTTATCTCAAGGGCGAAAGCTATGCCGAACTGGCGGAGCGCCACGGCGTGCCGCTGAACACGATGCGTACCTGGCTGCGCCGCAGCCTGATGAAACTCAGAGAATGTCTGGAAAGATGACACTGGCAGAGGACAATGGACCGGAACGTGGGGGCGACGACCTGTTCGCCGCCGAATACGTTCTCGGCGTTCTGCCGGTGGAAGAGCGGCAGATCGCGACCAGGCGCATCGACACCGAGACCGATTTCGCGCGGCTCGTCGATGGCTGGGAGGTTCACCTTTCGCCGCTGGCCGCCGCCTATCTTGAGGTCGAGCCGCCGCCTTCAGTGAAGGTGGCCGTCGATCGCCGGCTGTTTGCATCGACCGCGGCCACATCAGCCGAGGCAGGCGCCGGCTTCTGGTCCAGTCTTGCCTTCTGGCGCGGCCTTGCCGTGGCGGCTGTTGCCGCTCTGGCTCTCTATGTCGCCGTGCCCTACGTCAATCGGCCCGCAGAACAACCGCAGGCGCGGCTTGTCGCCTCGCTGGCCGCCGACGGCAGCGACGTAAAATATCTCGCCGTCTATGATTCCGAGCGGCATGAGGTCAGCCTTTCGCATGTTTCCGGCACGCTGGCTTCCGGCAAGGACTTCGAACTTTGGATGATCGAGGGCAAGAACGCCCCGGTCTCGATGGGCGTCATCCCGGCCGGTGCGACCGCGCATATCGGGGTCTCGCCCGCCACCCAGCAGAAGCTCGCCCAGGGCGCGGTGCTGGCCGTCAGTCTTGAGCCTGCCGGCGGTTCGCCGACGGGGCAGCCGACCGGACCGGTGGTGGCCGCGGGCGACCTGAAGAGCATCTGAGCCGCTTCTTCTTGCCGCGGAACCGACACCAGAATAATTTCAATCTATCTTGTATCACGCATGTCTAAATAGGCATGTGAGCCGGCAGACCGTTGCACACGATAAATCTCTTCGCCGAGCGGTAAATTTAAAAATCCGAAAATATTCTGAAACTCGCGCGTTTGTGTTCCGTATCTCCTCGCGTCCCCAGAAATGGGAAGAGAAAACCCGAGGAGTTTTGACATCATGCGTAAATTCACCACCCTTTTGCTCGCCGGTACGATTGCCGTTTCCGCGCTCGCCACCGCTGCCTATGCCGAAAACCCGATGGTCGGCGGCGCCGCCATGTTTGCCAACAAGAACATCGTGGAGAACGCCGTCAATTCGAAGGACCACACGACGCTGGTCGCCGCGGTCAAGGCTGCCGGCCTTGTCGAGACCTTGCAGGGCGCCGGGCCGTTCACCGTGTTCGCGCCGACCAACGAGGCCTTCGCGGCACTTCCGGCCGGCACGGTCGACACGCTGCTCAAGCCCGAGAACAAGGACAAGTTGACCAAGATCCTGGCCTGCCACGTCATCGGCGCCAAGGCGATGGGGGCGGACGTCGCCTCGATGGCCAAGGCTGACGGCGGCACGCACAAGGTCAAGACCGTCGGCGGTTGCGAACTGTCGCTGAAGGCCGAGGGCGGCAAGGTCACCGTCACCGATGAGAACGGCAACGTCGCCAACGTGACGATCGCCGACGTCGAACAGTCCAACGGCGTCATCCACGTCATCGACAAGGTTTTGCTCCCGAAGATGTGATCGGCGCGAAAATGTAACAAAGGGCTTGCCGCGACGAACCTGCAGCAAGAGCCCTCCGTCGATTGCATAGTCTCGCTGCCGTGACCTGCAAACGACACGCGTGCTCCGCGCCGCCCACGGTCAACCGTGGACCGGCGCGGAGTGTCGTTGAGGGGAACCGTCACCGGCTTTTTGATTTTCGCGTGGCGGTATAGTTTGGCAAAGAAACGACAGGAGGAACTGGTCATGAACCGTCGCGATCTTCTTTTGAGCGGTGCCGCCGTCCTCGGCGTGGTCGGGGCCGCGGCAACCATGCTGCGCATGGGCAGCCCGCAGCCCGCACAGGCCGCCGAAAAATTCGAGGTCACCAAGACCGACGATGAATGGAAAGCCATCCTGTCGCCGGCCGCCTTCGACGTGCTGCGCAAGGAAGGCACCGAATATCCAGGCACCAGCCCGCTGCTCAACGAACACCGCAAGGGTATTTTCGCCTGCGCCGGCTGCGACCTGCCGGTCTATCCCTCGGAGACGAAGTTCGATTCCGGCACCGGCTGGCCGAGCTTCTGGCAGGAGATCGCCAATGGCATCGGCAAGACCGAGGACAGGTCGCTCGGCATGACCCGCACCGAGGTGCATTGCCGCCGCTGCGGCGGCCATCTCGGCCATGTCTTCGACGATGGCCCGGCGCCGACCGGCCTGCGCCATTGCATCAACGGCGTGGCGCTGACCTTCAAGCCCGCCACGGCTTGAACCCAGCTATAAAGCAAAAAACTCCGGGTCTTGCGGCCCGGAGTTTTTTTGCGCGGTCGGATCTTTTCGGGCGTGGACTGGAGGAGCTTCCCGAAACCGCCGCGTATGGTTCTTCTGTCAGTGCCCGCCGCCTCCGCCGCCACCTGGCGCGGCCGGCTTGTTGATCAGCATGGTGAACAGGCCGAGCGTCGCGAACAGCACCGTCAGCATGTAGAACACATCCATGAAGGACAGCAGCGCCGCCTGCTGCTGAACCATGCCCGACAGCTTGGAGATCGCGGCACTGGTGGCATCGAGACCCGTGACCTGCTCGAAATTGAGCGTCATGTTCTGCAGCTTGGTCTGCGCGGCAGCACTGCCCCACTGCACATGCTCGGCGAGCCTTGCATAGTGAAAGGCATTGCGGTCGATCAGCACGGTGTTGATAAGGGCAAGGCCGACGGCACCGCCGAGGTTGCGGGTGAGATTGAACAGGCCGGACGCATTCTTCAGTCGGTCTGGCGGCAAGGTGCCGAGCGCGATGTTGTTGATCGGCACCATGCACAGCATCATCGAACAGCCGCGCAGGATCTGCGGGATCAGCAGCTCATAGAAATCCCAGTCGGCTGTCAGATGCGTCATCCACCATGTGCCGGTGGCGAAGCCGAAGAAGCCGATCATCATCATCAGCCGCAAATCCATCTTGCTCGACAGAATGCCGGAGATCGGCGCGGTAATGAACATAGCCAGGCCGCTGACGAACAGCGCTTCGCCGATCATCATCGAATCGTAACCACGGATGCGGCCGAGGAAGACCGGATAGAGGTAGGTCAGGCCGTAGAGGCCGATGCCGATGACGAAGGAAAACAGCGAGCCGAAGGCGAAGTTGATGTTGCTGAAGGCTCTCAGGTCGACGATCGGCTCCTCAGCGGTGAAGACACGCCAGAAGAAGATCACCGCCCCGACGGTCATGACGATGGCACAGATGAACACCCCCTGGTCCTGCAGCCAGTCATTGTTCGGACCCTCTTCCAGCACATATTCCATGCAGCCGAGGAGCGCCGCCATGCCGGCGAGGCCCCACCAGTCGAACTTGTTGAACAGCTTGAGATTGGGCTTGTCGAAATCGATCAGTGACCAGGCGGCGGTCGCCACCAGGATGCCCGGCACGACATTGACCAGGAACAGCCAGTGCCATGAAAAAGCGTGACTGATATAGCCGCCGACGGTCGGCCCGATGGTCGGCGCCAGCGTCGCCACCAGGCCGATCATCGGCGAGACGATGGCGCGGCGCGAGGGCGGAAAGATGGTGAAGGCCGCGGCAAAGACGCTCGGGATCATGCCGCCGCCGATGAAGCCTTGGACGGCGCGGTAGACGATCATCTGGTCGATATTGGTGGCGGTCGCGGCCAGCGCGCTGGCCGCGGTGAAGCCGGCGGCGGCGATGGTGAACAGCACCCGCGTCGACAGCATGCGGCTGAGGAAGCCCGACAGCGGGATCATCACCACCTCGGCGATCAGGTAGGCTGTCTGCACCCACGGAATTTCATCGGAGCTGGCGCTGAGGCCCGCCTGGATCTCGGAAAGCGAGGCCGAGACGATCTGGATGTCCAGGATCGCCATGAACATACCGAACACCATCGCCAGGAAGGCGATGACGCGCCGCGTCGAGATGGTATCAGGAACAGCCGGCTGTGCCGGCGGCGCTCCTGCGGTGATTGTTGCGGTTGCCATTGCATGGGCCTCCTTGAGGCAGGCCGGGCGGCGCGGTGCTCAATCAGCCACCGAGCCGCCCTCCGAAAGCGCTTAGTTGGTCGTCGCGGCAGGTGCGGTGCGGCTGTCGACGTTGACGATGACGCTGAGGCCAGCGCGCAGCTTGCCGGTCTTCAGGGCATCGGCCGGGACGTCGATGCGGACCGGGACGCGCTGCACCACCTTGGTGAAGTTGCCGGTGGCATTTTCCGGCGGCAACAGCGAGAAGACCGCCCCTGAAGCCGGCGCCAGCGACGAGACTGTTCCCTGGATGGGATGGCCGTCGATGGCGTCGACCGAGATGTTGACCTTTTCGCCGGGAACCAGCCGGGCAAGCTGCGTCTCCTTGAAGTTGGCGACGACGTAGAGCTTGTCCATCGGCACGACGACGGCGAGCTTCTGGCCGGGGCTGACGAGGTCGCCCTGCTCGACCGAACGGTTGCCAACGACGCCGTCATAGGGCGCCTTGAGCACGGTGAAGGACAGGTCGCGCGTGGCCTTGTCGCGGCTAAGCTGCAAGGAGGCGAGCGTGCTTGCCGATTCGGCGCGCTGTGCCTCGAACACGCCGATATTGGCCTGTGCGGCGGCGATCTGGGCATCGGCCCCAACCAGAGCGGCATTGGCCTGGTCGAGCGCGGTCTGCGCGTCGTCGAGCTGCGCCTGCGTGCCGACATGCGTCTTGACCAGCTGTGCGGCGCGCTGCTGACCACGGGCGGCATTGTCGGCCGCGGCCTGGTCGGCGACCTTCTGTGCCTGGGCCTGCTGCAGCGAGGCCTGGGCGGCCTTGGTCTGCGCGTCGATACGGTCGAGCGTCTTCGCCAGCGTGGCAATCTGCGCCTCGGCCTGGGCGACGGCAATCTTGTAGTCGCCATCGTCGATCGTCAGCAGCGGGTCGCCGGCCTTGACCAACTGGTTTTCGCTCACCTTGACCTGGTCGACGTAGCCGGAAATCTTGGGCGAGACGAACGCCATATCGGCCTGGACATAGGCGTCGTCGGTCGAGATCATGAAGCGGCCCGTGGTCCAGTAGTCGTAACCGTACCAGGCGCCGCCGGTGAGCAGGGCAAGGCCGATGATCGGCAGCAGGAAGGAACGCACCGAGCGCTTCTTCTTGGCCGGAGCCTCAGCCGCAAGCGGCGGTGCGACCGGCTGGACGGGAATTTCCGGAACTTCGGTCGCCGGCGCGACCTTGGCGTTGGGGAAAGGGCGGACTTCGGCAGTGGTGGGCGCGTTCGAGGACATGACATCTCTCTAAAGTAATAATACTGAACCGTTCGGTTCGATCCGGCCGTTGACATAGCGTGAAAAGAGGACCATATCAAGAGGCAATCGAACCGGTTGGTTCGAATTATTTTCGAGGTGTCACCCTATGGCCGAAACCTTACCCAATGCCGAAACCCTGACCAGAGACCCCTGCGATTTGCTCGACAGCATCCGCCGCGGCCGCCCTGCCGCAGGGCAGGATCCGGCCAAGCGCAGCCAGATCATCGAAGGTGCCCGCCGTGTCTTCATCGAGAAAGGCTTCGAAGCCGCCTCCATGAATGACATCACGCGCGAGGCCGGTGTCTCCAAAGGCACGATCTATGTCTACTTCGCCAACAAGGAAGAGCTGTTCGAAGCGCTGATCGAGGAAGAGCGCGGCACCATCTTCAAGAACATGTATGACCTGCTGGACAACGCTGACGATCTGCGTGAGACGCTGGTGAAGTACGGCAAGGTGCTTGCCCTGAAGATCACGTCGGCCAAAGTCATCCAGGCGCAGCGCACAGTGATCGGTGTTACCGACCGGATGCCCGAGCTTGGCGCGCGGTTTTATGAACGCGGCCCCAAACGCGGCCATGACAAGACGATGGAATTTTTCAACGCCGCCATCGAGCGTGGCCTTTTGCGGATCGATGACGTCGATCTGGCCGCCTATCAGTTTACCGACCTGTGCCTGGCCGGCCTCTTCCGGCAGTGCATATTCGCCTACCGTACCAAGGCCCCGAGCCAGGATGAGATAGACCACATCGTCAGGTCGGGCGTCAGCATGTTCCTGACGGCCTACGGCACCAAAGCGCTTGCCGAGGAAGAAAGCCACGCGATGATTGCCCTGGAGGCAAAGGCTTAGAGTCGTTCACCGTTTCACGGAAACGGCGAACCGCTCTATCTCCTGTTTTGACGCAATTCCCAAGGGAAAGCGCTATGCGCTTTTCCCGGGAAAACCGTTTCACACTTTTCCTGGAATTGCTCTAGCCGCCATTGGCGGCCAGCACGATTGCGGCGTGCAATTCCTCCAGCCCCTCGCCCTTTTCCGATGACGTCGCCAGGACGAACGGAAATGCCGCCGGGCGCTTCTTGATCTTGGCCAGCGTCTCCTCGATCAGCCGCGGCACGCCGGCGGCCTTGATCTTGTCGGTCTTGGTCAGCACGATCTGGTAGGACACCGCCGCCTTGTCGAGCAGCGACAGCACCTCGTCGTCCTTGGCCTTGATGCCGTGGCGGGCATCGATCAGCACATAGACGCGCTTCAGGGTCACGCGGCCCTTGAGATAGTCGAAGACCAGCTTGGTCCACTCGTCGACCTTCTCCTTGGGCGCGGTGGCGTAGCCGTAGCCCGGCATGTCGACCAGCGCCATTGGTGGCAGGTCGGCGCCCTCGCCCGAAAATCCATCCGGCACGAAATAGTTGAGCTCCTGCGTGCGCCCGGGCGTGTTGGAGGTGCGCGCCAGCCCCTTCTGGTTGACCAGGGCGTTGATCAGCGACGACTTGCCGACATTGGAGCGGCCGGCAAAGGCGATTTCCGGCGGCCCTTCCGGCGGCAGGAATTTCATGGCCGGCACGCCACGGATGAAGATCCATCCCCGCGTGAAAAGGTCGGTGGTGATCACGGTGCTGTTCAGAGCGTTCAAGCTGCTGCCTCCAGAAGAGAGATATCGGCGCCCCTGATGGCGTCCAGATTGCGGCCGATCTTGTCCGCCGGCCAGTCCCACCATGCCAAAGCCAGCAGCCGCCGGATCGTCCTGTCGTCGAAACGCAACTTCACCATCTTCGCCGCGTTACCGGCGACGATCGCATAGGGCGGCACATTATGCGTCACCACGGATTTGGCGGCGATGATGGCGCCATGGCCGATTTCCACGCCGGGCAGGATCACCGCCTCCATGCCGATCCAGACATCGCTGCCGACCACCGTGTCACCGCGTACCTCCTTCGACCATGTCGCCGGGTCAAAGCCCTTTTCCCAGCCATGGCCGAAAATGTTGAACGGATAGGTCGAAAAGCCGGACATGGCGTGGTTGGCGCCGTTCATGATGAAGCGCGCGCCTTCGGCGATGGCGCAGAACTTGCCGATGATGAGCTTGTCGCCGATGAAGGGATAGTGGTGCAGCACGCATTTCTGCGCGAATTTGTCCGGCCCGTCCGGGTCGTCATAATAGGTGAAGTCGCCGATCTCGATATTCGGCTCCGTCACCAGCGGCTTCAGGAAGCCGACGCGCGTGTGCATCGGGATCGGGTGCTTGATGCCGCGGTTGGGTCCGTCCATTTCGGTTCGTCCGGGAATTGGCAGACAGGCGCATCCGCAACCGGAGCGCGCCTGGTCAAAATAACGTGATCCGCCCTATAGCACCAATCGGCTGGGGAGCGAGTCTTCCCTTAGCGACAAGCTTATTTGTTGCCACGGCAGATGACGATCGGATTGGACAGCGCACTGTCGAAACCGCTGGCCTGGTAGACGGTGACGTCCGAGGCTCCGGGCGGCAGCAGGAAGCTGCCTTCGACGACTTTCTGATCGCCCGACGTGGTGTGGAGATCCCAGCTAAAGGTGCAGAATTGCGGCGGTGCCGCGGGTTTGACGTGGCTGCAGTTCAACTGCGCGCCACCGAGCATGGCGGCGCCACCGCAGCTGACCGCCTCGTTTGCAAACGCGTTACCGGGGCAACCCAGGAGAGCCGCGACAGCTGCGATCTTGATCCAATTCATCGTCAAATCCTCGCCGGGAAATTGCCCCCGCTAGGCGCGTCTTCGGTGTCGTGGCCCATGCAATTTCCTCTTTTTGGCGGCTTAGCCCGTCTTGCGCGCGCCGTCCAGCAGGATTATGTGCATGATGATAATAAGCATGCTCACGAAAGCTTGTCGCTAGATCCTGATCACCTCCCATGTCCTCCTCGCCCAATATCAGCTTCGTGCTGCACGACGTCGCGCGCCTGCTTCGAAAGCGGTTTGAGCAGCGTTCGCGCACGTCGGGGCCGACCCGCGCCCAATGGCAGGTGCTGGCCTATCTCAGCCTGCATGAAGGCATCCACCAGGACAGACTGGGCGACCTCATCGAGATCATGCCGATCACGCTTGCGCGGCTGCTGGACAAGATGGAGGCACGCGGCTTTATCGAGCGCCAGCCCAACCCCGCCGATCGCAGGGCCTCGCTGCTTTACCTGACCCCGCAGGCTCACCCACTGCTCGAGATCATGCGCCGCAACGGCCAGAAAACACGGGACGAAGCCTTCACTGGCCTTTCGTCCGATGCACAGCAGCATCTGCTGCAAACCCCAAGGTTGATCAAATCCAATCTGCTCGCGGCTTGCACCCAGCCAGCCGTCGACCGGGAGAAAGTACATGGCTGAATCAACATCCCCCAAGAAGCCTGCCGAAGACGACCCTTCAACGGGTCGCACCGGCGACCAGATCATCCGGCTCGACAGCGAACGCGAACAGAGGCGCGCCAATGTCGTCATCGACAATGACGAGCTCGAAGCGCCGGTTGCGCTGGAGCCGGCGGCACTCGAGGCTCCTACCAAGGAGCCGCAGCAGGCGCCTGCCGCCTTTGCTCCTCCTGCGGCCGCCGCGGTCAAGCCGAAGCGCAGCGTGACGCGGCCGGTGCTTTTTGCCCTGCTTCCGGTCGCATTGGTGGTTGGCGGCTATTACTACGTGACCGGCGGCCAGGTGATGTCGACGGACAATGCCTACATCCAGGCGCAGTCGCTCGGCGTTTCCACCGACGTCTCCGGCACCGTGCAGGAAATAGACGTGCACGAGAACCAGGCGGTGAAGAAGGGCGACGTGCTCTTTCGCCTGCGGCCGGCCTCCTTCGAAACGGCTCTCGCCGCCGCCCAGGCGCAGCTCGGGACCGTGCGCAACCAGGTGCTGACCTTGCAGGCGAGCTACCAGCAATCGCTGGTGCAGATCGAACAGGCGCAGGCCGACATTCCCTATTACGAGGCCGCCTTCCAGCGGCAGCAGGACCTGCTCAAGACCTCGACAGCCTCCAAGGCGACTTTCGACAGCGCCCAGCACGACCTCGTCGCCGCGCGCCAGAAAGTGTTCGTCGCCAAAGCGCAGGCGCAAGCCATGCTTGCCCAGCTGGGCGGCGATCCCGACCAGCCGGTGGAAAAGAACCCGTTCTACCTGCAGGCCCAGTCGGGCGTCGACGATGCGCAGCGCAACCTCGGCGATTCCGTGGTCAAGGCGCCGTTCGACGGTGTCGTCACCAATGTCGACGCGCTTCAGGTCGGCAAGTATCTGCCGGCTTCGCAGCCGGCCTTCAGCCTGATTTCGTCGACCGATCTGTGGATCGAGGCGGAGCCGAAGGAAACCGAACTGACCTATGTGCGGCCGGGACAGACGGCGACGATCAGCGTCGACACCTATCCGGGCGCCGTGTGGCACGGCACCGTCGCCTCGATCAGCCCGGCCTCGTCGTCGAGCTTCTCGCTGCTGCCGGCGCAGAACACCACCGGCAACTGGGTCAAGGTCGTGCAACGCATCCCGATGCGCGTGACGGTCGATGATCCCCAGGGCAAGCCGCCGCTGCGTGGCGGGATGAGCGTCGTGGTCGATGTCGAGACGGGCCATGCGCGCGGCCTGCCGGACTTCGTCACCAACCTCCTGAACCGCTTCGGACAAAAGTCATGACCAGCGCAGCCGCGACAGGTGCCACGCCGGTGGTCGCCAATCGCGGCGCCATCACTGCCTGCGTGATCCTGGCCGTCATCATGCAGGCGCTGGACACGACCATCGCCAATGTGGCGCTGCCCTATATCCAGGGCAGCGTTTCGGCCAGCGCCGACCAGATCAACTGGGTGCTGACCTCCTACATCGTCGCGGCGGCGGTGATGACGCCGCCTTCGGGCTACCTCGCCAATCGTTTTGGCCGCAAGCGCATCCTTTTGACCTCGATCACCGGCTTCGTGGTAGCCTCTGTGCTGTGCGGTTTCGCCCAGTCTCTGCCGCAGATCGTTGGTTTCCGCCTGCTGCAGGGCTTTTTCGGCGCGGCGCTGGTGCCGCTGTCGCAGAGCATCCTGCTCGATATCTACAGCGTGGAAGAGCGTGGCTCGGCGATGGCGCTGTTCGGCATTTCCGTCATGGTCGGACCGGTGCTCGGGCCGGTCATCGGCGGCTGGCTGACCGAAAACATCAGCTGGCGTTGGGTGTTCTACATCAACGTGCCGATCGGCGCGCTGGCTTTCGCCGGCGTCTCCCTGTTCGTCCTGGAAACCAAGCTGGACATTAAGGCAAGGCTGGACTGGCTGGGTTTCGGCATGCTCAGCATCACCATCGCGGCGCTGCAGATGTTTCTCGACCGCGGCGAACAGCTCAACTGGTTCTCGTCCTCCGAGATCATCGTCGAGGCGCTGATCTGCGCATCGGCCTTCTATATCTTCCTCGTCCACATCTTCACTGCCAAAAACACCTTCGTGAATCCGCGCCTTTTCCTCGACAGGAATTTCGCGGTCGGCATGATCTTCATCTTCATCATCGGCATCACCTATCTCGCCTCGCTGGCGCTGATGACGCCCTATCTGCAGACGCTGATGGGCTATCCCGTGGTGACGGCCGGCATCGTCATGGGCCCGCGCGGCCTTGGCACGATGGCGTGCATGTTCCTGGTCGGCAGGCTGATCGGCAAGGTGGATACGCGATGGCTGCTGCTGACCGGCCTGCTGGTCACCGCCTGGGCGATGTACGACATGACGGGCTGGACCCCTGACGTCTCGCAATGGACGATCATCAGCACCGGCTTCATCCAGGGCGCGGGCCTAGGTTTCCTGTTCGTGCCGCTGACCACCATCACCTTCGCCACGCTGGCGCCGGAGCGGCGCGCCGAAGGCACCGGGCTCTACAATCTGTCGCGCAACATCGGCTCCAGCGTCGGCATATCGGTGGTCACCGCACTCTTGACGCAGAACGTGCAGATCAACCATGCCAACATCGCCACCTATGTGACGCCCTTCAACCAGGCGTTCGGCAATCCGGCGATCGCGCAAGCGATGAACCCCTACACCGCCGCCGGTCGCGCAGCACTCGACGGGGTGGTGACGCTGCAGGCGACTGTTATCAGCTATATGAACGACTTCAAGCTGATGATGATCCTGTCGCTGGCCGCCATCCCGCTGGTGCTCCTGCTGCGCAAGCCGGGAACGCCGGCCAAGGTCGACCACAGCGCCGTGATGGAGTGATGTTTGTCCGGACCGCTGATGCGGCCGGACCGGACACGCACCTGTCCCTCAAAAGAAACCGGGGTCCTGTGAGGGACCACAGGACCCCGGCCTCGCCGATACGGCTTCCCCAGGAAACATGGACCTCGCCATGAGGCGGGGATGGCAGGCCGAGAAAGCCCAACGAGCTGCCATTGCCCCCTTTCGCCGGAAGCCGTTACTTCGGCAACAGCACCTTGTTGACGACGTGGATGACGCCGTTCGACTGGTTGACGTCGGCGATCGTCACCTTCGCCTCGCCGCCGGACTCGTCCATGATGTAGAGCTTGCCCTTCTTGACCTCGGCGGTGAGGGTGTCGCCCGAGACGGTCTTCATCTCGTATTTGCCGCCCATCGCCTTGGCCTTCTTCATCATCTCGGCGCCCGAGATCTTGCCGGCCACGACATGCGCGGTCAGCACCTTGGTGAGCTTGTCCTTGTTCTCGGGCTTGAGCAGCGTGTCGACGGTGCCGGCCGGCAACGCGGCGAAAGCTTCGTTGGTGGGCGCAAAGACGGTGAACGGGCCGGCGCCCTGCAAGGTGTCGACCAGGCCGGCGGCCTTGACGGCGGCGACCAGCGTCGTGTGGTCCTTCGAATTGACGGCGTTCTCGACGATGTTCTTGGTGGTGTACATCGGCGCGCCGCCGACATTCGGGTTCTTGGCGTAGGCGGGCGCGGCAATCGCCACGCCGGCGACGAGTGCGGAAAAGGCGATGGTCCTGAATGACGGCAAGCGCATGTGGTCTTCCTCCGGGTGAGGGCTGATCGGAATTGATAGCCTTTGGAAATGCACACGCAGTCACGCCTCGCGGCGGCTGGCAGTTTCGTCGATCACGGGAACGTGAACGACTATCCGCGCAAAGAAAAAGCCCGGACGAACCGGGCTCTTCGCGACGAGAGAACTTCTATTCCGCCTTTGCAGAAGAAGGGCGGCTACTCCGCCGGCGACGGTTTCTTTCGAAACAGCGCGACCAGATTGTCCCACAGTTCGATCTTGGCGCCCTGGCGCTTCATGATGACGCCCTGCTGGAGGATCGACAGCGAGTTGTTCCAGGCCCAGTAGATGACGAGACCGGCTGGGAAACCCGCCATCATGAAGGTGAAGATGATCGGCATCCAGGTGAAGATCGCGGCCTGTGTCGGGTCCGGCGGCGTCGGGTTCATGCGCATCTGCAGGAACATGGTGACACCCATGATCAGCGGCCACACGCCGATCATCAGCATATGCGGCAGTGTGATCGGAACCAGGCCGAACAGGTTGAAGATCGAAGTCGGATCGGGCGCGGCCAGATCCTGGATCCAGCCGAAGAACGGCGCGTGGCGCATCTCGATGGTGATGTAGAGCACCTTGTAGAGCGAGAAGAAGACCGGGATTTGCAGCGCCACGGGCCAGCAGCCGGCAAGCGGATTGATCTTCTCGGTCTTGTACAGCTCCATCATGGCCTGCTGCTGCTTCATCTTGTCGTCCGCGTATTTCTCGCGGATCTCGAGCATCTTGGGCTGCACCTTCTTCATGTTCGCCATCGACGCGTAGGACTTGTTGGCGAGCGGGAAGAACAGGGCCTTGACGATGACGGTGGTGGCGAGGATCGCCAGGCCGAAATTGCCGAAGAGTTTGTAGAGCGTGTCGATCAGCCAGAACATCGGCTTGGTGATGAAATAGAACCAGCCCCAGTCGATCACCAGATTGAACTGGCGAATATGACGGTCCGCCTCGTAGGCGTTGATCTTGGCGACTTCCTTGGCGCCGGCGAAGATCTCTGTCTCGACGGTCGCGGACTGGCCGGCATCGACATTGATCGCATCGGTGAGGAAGTCGGACTGGTAGCGGTGGCGGCCATCCTCGAAAAAGGCATAGCGCGGCTGGAAAGGCTGCTTTTCGGTCGGCACCAGCGTGACGGCCCAGTATTTGTCGGTGATGCCGAGCCAGCCGTCGGTCGACTTGCCTGGCGTGACCTGCTTTTCAGACTCGATCTTGGCGTATTTGTATTCGGCCAGACCCTCGGTGCCGGTGACGCCGATCAGGCCTTCATGCAGCACATAGGTGCTGGCGACGGCCGGCTTGTCGTAGCGGGTGACGCGGCCGTAATTGAACAGCGAAACCGCGCTCGAGCCGGAATTCTGCACCGTGTCCGACACCGTGAACATGTAGTTGGCGTCGACGGAGAACGTGCGCTTGAAGGTCAGGCCCTTGTCGTTGGTGTAGGTGAGCGTCACCGGCGTCGACGGGGTAAGCGTCGGATTGCCGTCGACACTCCAAGCCGTTTCCGCGCCCGGCACCGCACCGGTCTTGTCGTTGCCGACGAAGCCGATCTCGGCGAAATAGCCGGTGGGCAGCGCCTGCGGGTTGAGCAGCTCGATCTCGGGCGAATTCTTGTCGACAGTTTCCGTGTAGTGCTTGAGCTTGAGGTCGTCGAGGCGCGCGCCGGTCAGGTTGATCGAGCCCTCGAGGCTCGGCGTGTCGATCTTGACGCGCTTCGATGCGGCAAGCGCCTGGTCGCGGCTGGCCGCGGTGACGGCATCACCGCCGGGCGCGCTGGGAATGGTGCCCGGCGCCGGTGTTGCAGCACCCGGATTGGCCGCTTCGGCCGCCTTCTTCTGCTCCTCCACGCGCTGCTGCTCGATCTTGGCGGCCTCGCGCTGCTGCTCGACGCGCGGGTTCATGTAGAAAACCTGCCACAAAGTCAGGATCAGCACCGACAGCGCGATGGTGATGAAGAAGTTCCGGTTGTTTTCCATCGAGAGCCCTTGGCCTATCGTGTTCCGCGAAGTCGGCGGGAGAGTTCGGCCTTCAACTGGCCGAACGGGGCGCGCAGTGCGTCATCGCGCCCGACGATGACATAATCATTGCCGGGCACCATGTCATCTGCGGCATGGACGCGGACGGCTTCTTTCAGCCGCCGCCTGACGCGGTTGCGCACAACAGCGTTGCCGACCTTCTTGGTGACGGTGTAGCCGACGCGCGGCACGCCGCCATCGCCGCGGTCCAGGACCTCGACGAGGAAAAACCGTCCGCGTCGCTTTTCACCACGACGGACGGCCAGGAATTCCGCGCGTTTCAGAAGCCGCTTGGGATTTTGCCCCACTGGCTTGCCGGTTGCGGGCAACGATATCGTCTCGCTTAGGCGCTGAGCCGCTTGCGGCCGCGGTTGCGGCGAGCTGCGACGACGCCACGACCACCCTTGGTGGCCATGCGGGCACGGAAGCCGTGCCGACGTTTGCGGACGAGTTTGGACGGTTGGTAGGTACGCTTCATTTGTTTTAATACCGCGGAGTTGCGGCCCTTCTTGATTCTGTCACTTTGTAACAGGAGCTTTGCCAGGCCGGCTTGGCGCGATCGAAACCGCGCCGGGACGAATGGCCCGAGCGTGAGCGGGCTTATAGAAAGAAGGGTTTTGGAAGTCAATCCGGGGTCGTCGCGCCAAGGATGCAGGCTTTATGACGGTAATTTAATGTTCCAGCCAAAGGATGAAATTGGCAAAAATGCCGTAATGACCTAATCTTGGCTGATCAAGTGATTGTGAAGACAGAGTCGCATGAGCGAAATCAGCCAAGCGGGGGAAGGGATCGGCACGGCGCCCGCCGCCGTCCGCAGCGTGCCGCTGTCGCGCGGCCTGTCGACAAAACTGCTGCTCCTGACCATCGTTTTCGTGCTTCTGGCCGAAGTGCTCATCTTCCTGCCCTGGATCGCCAGCTACCGGCTGAGCTGGCTCAAGGAGCGGCTGAGCACGGCCGCCGCCGTGTCGATCGTGCTGGTACAGGGCGAGTCCACTTCCTTGTCGCGCACGGCCCAGAATGATGTGCTGATGGCGATCGGCGCCAAGGCGATCGCGGTGCGCGATGGCGGCGTCTCGCGGCTTCTGGTGGTGGCCGACATGCCGCCGCAGGTCGACGAGCATATCGACCTCGCCAGTGTCGGCATGGTCAAGGGCATGACCGGCGCGCTCGACACGCTGTTCTTCGGCGGCGACCGGATGCTGCGTGTTTTCGGGCCGGTCGGCGACAGCGACAAGGAGTTCGAGCTGATCATGCCGGACTATTCGCTGCGCAAGGCGATGCTCATCTATTCGCGCAACGTCGCCTTCGTCTCGCTACTGATCTCGCTGTTCACGGCCATGTTGGTCTATGCCGCGATCGACCTGATCATGATCGGGCCGATCCGCACCATGACGCGCTCGATGCTGTCCTTCTCCGAAGCCCCCGACGACCCCGGGCGCATCATCCATCCCGCCGCCCGCGCCGACGAGATCGGCGTTGCCGAACGCGAGCTGTCGCAGATGCAGGAGCGGCTGCAAAAAATGCTCTCCGAGCAGAAGCACCTTGCCGATCTCGGCCTGGCCGTCTCGAAGATCAATCACGACATGCGCAACATCCTGGCTTCGGCACAGCTGATGTCGGACCGCCTGCGCCAGGTCAGGGATCCGACCGTGCAGGCCTTCGCGCCGAAGCTTTTGCGCGCGCTCGACCGTGCCGTCTCCTATTCGGAAGGGGTGCTTCACTATGGCCGCACACAGGAGCCGCCGCCTTCGCGCCGCCGGGTGCGGCTGCGCCAGCTGGTCGAAGACGTCCACGGCCTGCTCGACATCGAAGAGGGCATCGAGTTCATCAATGCCGTCGAGGCGGCTTTCGAGGTGGACGCCGATTCCGACCAATTGTTCCGGGTGCTCACCAATCTGTGCCGCAACTCGGTGCAGGCAATGGCGGCGGACACCGAGACCGCCGTGGTGCGGCGGCTCGCCGTATCGGCCGTGCGCCTGGGCAGCGTCAGCCGCATCGCCGTCACCGACACCGGCCCCGGCCTGCCGCCGAAGGCGCGCGAAAACCTGTTCGCGGCATTTCGCGGCTCGGCGCGCAGCGGCGGCACCGGCCTTGGCCTGGCGATCGCGCACGAGTTGATCCGCGCGCATGGCGGCACAGTGGAACTGGTCGAGTCGATTGGCGGGCGCACCACTTTCGCGGTCACCATCCCCGACCAGCCGGTGCGGCTCGACCAGGCCCGCGGCAGCCTGCGCCGCCCGGCGTAAACGGCCTGACCGCTGTTTCCTGAGGCTGTTGCCCTTCAAGACCTGCCGCTTTTCCGTAGCCTTCCCCGAGACTTCCCCTCTCAGCCTGAAATCGAGCCGGCTCCCTGGCAGCTTCAAAGCCTTGGGATCGGGGCTGTCATCGCTGGATGACACACTCACGACAAAACTTTTGCCGGATCGACTTGCTTTTCGCAAATTCAGTCGTTAGGGAACTGCACACATCGCGGCCGGTCCTTGGGATCGGATCGCGGGGCCGTTGAAAACATGGCCTGATGCGCGCCCGTAGCTCAGCTGGATAGAGCACCAGACTACGAATCTGGGGGTCAGGAGTTCGAATCTCTTCGGGCGCGCCAAATCTCACTCCATGGATTATATGGTTCGGCGATTGCGACCGCTGCTGTCTGACTGAGAGCGACAGGCGGAACCAGCGGAGCTGACTTGAGCCATGACTTCCTCCAACATCAAGCGCGCCCTGATCACCGGAGCCGGAGCCGCCGACGGCATCGGCTTTGCCATTGCCCGCCAGCTCGGTCACACCAGCCATGCCGTGTTCCTCACCGGCGCCAGCGCGCGCGTGCTTGATCGCGCCGCCAAGCTTCGTGCCGAGGGCATCGCTGCCAAGGCCGTGGTCGCCGATCTCACCAAGGCCGCCGATGTCGCGCGGCTGCGGGCTGAGGTCGGCGCCGTCGACATACTGGTCAACAATGCCGGCATGGGCTCGCTGGCGTCACCCTCGGTCGACAAGACTTTTGTTGCGATGACCGAGGCCGACTGGGATCAAGGCATCGAGGTCAGCCTGAAGACGGCGTTTCTGGTCACCCATGCGTTCCTGCCGGGAATGGTCGAAGCGGGCTATGGGCGCATCGTCAATGTGGCGTCGGTCACCGGGCCGCTGGTGTCCTTCGTGGGCACATCAGCCTATTCCGCCGCCAAGGCCGGCATGGTCGGCCTGACGCGCACGCTGGCACTCGAAGTGGCGAGACACGGCATAACCGTCAACGCGGTGGCGCCCGGCTGGATCGCAACGGGCTCGTCGAGCGAGATGGAACGGATGGCGGCCCTGCATACGCCGCCGGCGCGGGCGGGGCGGCCGGATGAAGTGGCCGCGGCCGTGGTGTTCCTGGCGTCCGAAGGGGCCAGCTATGTCAACGGCGCGCTTTTGGTGGTCGACGGCGGCAACAGCCTTCAGGAGCACAAGGGCTGAAGGCCGGCCGAGCGGGAGGCCTATGTCGAGGCCATGCACCAGTTCAGGTGACGCCCCGGTATCGTGCCGGTCGAGGACGTCAGGTCGTGGGACTTCGAGAAGTTCGGCTATGACGAAGCGCTTCGCATCCTGAAGGCGCAGGGGTTTGCGACCAGGACGATGCTTTGCGCCAACAAGCCTCGCGCTGCAAAGGTGGATCGCCAGTTGCCAGCTAGCCGGCGGCCAGCTTATTCAGCCGGGCGCAATACGGGTGAGCGCCGACAGGGACGATCTCATAGCCGACGGCGATCAATTGGACCTTCAACTCCTCGAAATGCCGCTTTGAGCCGCTGACGATCGATTCAGGCGTGTAATCCCAGCCGTTGCGAGCAGCATTGGCCAGGATGTTGGCATAGGCAACCATGCTGGCGATTTTCACATCCGACTCCAGCAGTTGTCTGCATCCGCCTGCAAAAGACGGCGACAGGGCGGGAAAACCCAGGATCGCGCAGGCCAGCACCATTGCAACAGGACGCATCGGAACCTCGCTTGGCTGATTTGCAGCGCGTTGCTGCAGGCCGTGACCTTGCATCGCGTGTGCCTGCGGAGGGATCGGGCAGGTGCAGTATTCTGCCTCCCGCATTTGTAGTATTTTGCGGCGGTACTGGTTGAAACCGTGCCTATCCGATGGCAGGAAGCTTCTCGATGAACCGCATCGCGACGTCTTCACCGGCTGACGCGCTATCGGACCGCGAACGCGCGGTGGCGGAAAAATTTGCCTCGGGCCTGACTTATCGCGAAATCGGCGAGGCGCTGTTCATCGCCCCTTCGACCGTCCGCACCCATCTCGCCGCGATCTATGACAAGCTTGGCGTCAACAACAAGATAGCGCTTGCATCGCACTTCAACGGCCCTGGCTCCGCACAGCCCGGCGCACTTCCATCCTTGCCTGATGCCTCGCCAGTGCTTGCGATATTCCCGATCGAGAGCCTCAACTCAGAGGAGCGCTGGCGCCGCTTTGCCGACGGCCTGTCGTCGGACATCAGCATCGACCTGGCGCGTTACGCGGATCTGCCAGTCATCGCTTTTCACACGATGAAAGCACTGGGCAGCAAGCCCACAGACTTTGCGTCCGACGGCAAGGCGCTGGGCGCCACCTACATCGTCTCGGGCCAGTTGCGAGCCGACGACCGGCGGGTTCGGCTAACGATCGAACTGGCTGATGCGCTGAACGGCGTCAGCCTGTGGAGAGATCGCTTCGAGCGCCCGCTAGAGGACGTGTTCACCCTGCAGGACAGGCTGACCAACAGCGTCATCAACGTGCTGGCCGGATGCGGCGGGGCGATCTCCATCGTCGGCCGCAACGCCATTCGCCGCAAGCCGCCCGCAAGCCTGCGCGCCTATGACCTCTATCTGCTTGGCGGCGAACAGCACAACACGTTCAGCCGCTCCGGCAACGCAGAGGCAATTCGGCTGTTTTCACGCGCGCTTGAACTCGACCCTACCTTGGTCAGAGCCTGGGTCGAGCTCGCCTACGCCTATTCGATCGAGTACTGCAACGGTTTCGGCGGCGATCTGAAGGGAGCGACCGAGAGATGGCGGGCAGCGGTCGAAAATGCACTTCGGCTCGACCCAATGGATAGCAGCGTCCAGACTTGCCTCGGCGATCTCATGGGATGCCTGGGCGATTTCGAGGCAGCGGAGCGCGCTTACCGGCGAGCCTTCGAATTCGGCTCCAACCATGCCGACACGCTGGCGCTGCTGGCTGGCAGCAGGGCGCTTGTCACCGGCGATCCGTCCGACGCGATCTCGCTGATGGAGCGCGCCATGCGCCTCAACCCATTGGCGCCGCCCTGGTATTTCGGCATGCAAGGTCGCATCCTGTTCGCCGCCGGCAGCCACAGGCAAGCCATCGCTGCGCTGCGCAGAAGTTCACCGGACTCTCCGAATGTGTTGATGTTCCTAGCGCTAGCGCACGCGGTCATAGGCGAGGCCGGCGAGGTGACCAGGATTGCTACGCGCCTGAAGGCTGAATTCCCCAGCTTTTCGGTCGAACGCTTTATCGCCGGCTATCCGGTGACGAACCCCGACGCCGTCAAAGCTATTCGCAACGCTGCAAAGCTGGCAATGCTGCCGTGAGGGCACTTTCTACTTATCGACCGTCGCCATGACGCGTTCGTTGGAGCGCGGTCCGGCACCACACCGCCGCCGCGGTCGCTTGGAGCAAGGTTCTGCTCACGAGGCCTTCGCCAGAAAGCTCTGATAATCCGACTTCGCCTGCAGCAGGCGCAGCACGTTGTCGCGCGAGTTCCGCACATGGGCGCGGGCCAGGGCGCCGGCGCGGGCGGCATCGCCGACGCAGATCGCTTCGACGATCTCGGCATGCTCATCGCGGGCGATCTTCCATTCGTCGAGCCACAACAATTCGGTCCAGACATAGTGCTGGCACTTGTCGAGGATGCCGCACAGCATGACGTTGCCGCTGATCTCGGCGATGACGCGGTGCAGGTCGATGCCGACTTCCAGTTCCTGGAATTTTTCCCGCGTGGTGCGGTCCGGAATGGCGGCCAGCCGCTCGCATTTGGCCAGCATAGCGCGCAGCCGGGTCTTGTCCTTCTCGGTCGCGGCGGCCGCCGCCAGTTTGGAACCATCCCGAAGACTCGCCCGACCCGAAACAAATCGTGCCGGTGGTGCACGGCACCGGTATCGGCTTCTGAACGTCGGCACCGGGGTCTTGACGATGAGATAAAATGTGGATTTGATAATACGTGGATACAAAAATACTTTCAGGTGCCCCGTGCCAGCAGCCTTTTCGGCAGAGCCACAGATGTCCGCCACTGCTGAGGAAGAGGCGTACAGGCACGTTCATAGAGCCCTTCGCCTCGGCCGCTACAAACCGGGCGACAGGCTTATTCCGGAGGAGATTGCCGCCGAGATCGGCATGAGTCGCATGCCGGTGCGGGAAGCCTTTCGGCGCCTGGCCTCGGACGGGCTGGTGGTTCTGCGGCCCAATCGTGGATGCGTGGTCGCAGGCCTGACGGTCGATGAGCTTTACGAGATTTTCGAAATTCGCTCGGTTCTGGAGGGACTGGCCGTAAGGCTGGCGATGCCCCGGATCGATGAGGAGGAGTTCGAGGAACTCGATCGCCTGCTCGAGCGCATGGAACGCGCGGGTCAGAGCGGGAGCAGCGACTGGGTGGTCCGTCACCAGGAATTCCATGGCCGTATCTGTGCGCTAAGCCGGAGGCCCAAGCTTATCCACCAGATATCGGCGCTGCATGTGGTGATAGAGCCCTACATGCGCATCTGGTTCGACGACTGTGACAAGCCGCATTCTGCGCGCGAGGAGCATGCCGCCGTGATCGCGGCCTTGCGTTCAGGCGACGAACTTCACGCGGAAAAGGTGATGCAGGATCACATTCTCAGCACAGCACCGATGCTGGCCGAGTTCGTGAGTCCGAGCCGGTGACGAACGCCGGCCGGACAAGAATGGCCTCGAACCGGCAATGCGGCCGGACGTAGGAACAGCTCGATCAGCCTATCAAAAAAGGGGAACCACATGAAAGTTTGTCGTTTGGCCGCAGTTGCGGCCGCACTCAGCATGTTCGGCTTCATGCACACCGCATTGGCCGAGGACGCGCCCAAGGCCATAACCATCGCCACGGAGGGCGCCTACGCGCCGTGGAACTTCACCAACGCAGACGGCAAGCTCGACGGACTGGAGATCGAACTCGCCAACAATCTTTGCGAGCGGATGAAGGTCAAATGCACCATCATCGCTCAGGACTGGGACGGACTTATTCCTTCGCTGAAGGTCGGCAAGTTCGATGTGATCATGGCCAGCATGTTCATCACGCCGAAACGCCTCGAGACCATCGACTTCACCCAGCCTTATGCGATCGACCCGGGCGGGTTCGCAGCCGCCAAGGATAGCGACCTGGGGAAGCTCGGCGCTTCGACCGAGAAATTCAAACTGGACGATGAGGCGGCTTCCAAGGCCGCGATCGACAAGTTGAAGCCCCTGCTGAAGGGCAAGGTAGTCGGTGTCCAGGCGGCCACGGCCATGCTCGAATTCGTCAAGAAATACTTCGGCGACACGGTGGAGATTCGCGAATACAAGACGACCGAGCAGCACGATCTCGATCTGGCCGCGGGCCGCATCGATGCAATATTCGCTCAGAAGACAGCGCTCGCCGCGACGCTCGCAAAGCCCGAATTCTCGGGCTTCACGGTTGCAGGTCCGGGCTTTGTCGGCGGCTTGTTCGGCGCGGGAACGGGTGCGGGACTCAGGAAGGAAGACGCCAAGCTCAAGGAAATGCTGAACGACGCGATCAGCGCCGCCATTGCCGACGGGACCATCAAAAGCATCTCGGAAAAATGGGTGAAAACGGACGTGACACCGGTCAAGTAGCCACGTGTGTATTCTGTCCGGCCGATTGGTACCAACCGATCGGCCGGGTGCCGCGCTGAACGATCAGGTTTCACATGACGGACGCACTCCATATCCTTTCCGTGGGCAAGGGCGGCTGGGGCGGAGCCCTGCTGCTGGCAGCTGGCGTGACATTTGCGCTGTCAGTCCTCGGCTTCCTGCTCGGCGCTCTCTTCGGCGCGGTTGCAGCAGGAGGCCGGCTCTCCACGAGAGCCTTACCGTCATGGGTCGCCAAGGGCTATGGCACGGTGTTCAGGGGTGTGCCCGATCTGTTGACGATCTACCTGCTTTACTACGGCGGCAGCATAGCATTGACTGAGATCGGTAAATTCTTCGGCAGCGCAGGCTTCGTCGGGCTGCCGACATTTGCGACTGGCGTCCTGGCGATCGGCATCATTTCGGGCGCCTATCAAGCCGAGGTCTATCGCGGAGCGTATCTCGCCGTCGATCTCGGCCAGTTTGAGGCTAGCAAGGCGCTCGGCCTGTCCCGGTTCCAATTGCTGCGTCTCGTCATCGTGCCTCAACTGATGCGGCACGCCCTGCCGGGCCTCGGAAATGTCTGGCAGCTTGTGCTCAAGGATTCGGCCTTGATCTCCGTGATCGGCTTGGTGGAATTGATGCGGCAATCTCAGATCGGCGCGGGATCGATGCGGGAGCCCTTCGTCTTCTATGTAGCAGCCGCGACGCTGTATTTCCTCATCGCTACCGCGACCGGATCGGTCTTCCGCTATGGCGAGGCACGGGCGTGGCGAGGCATGGTCCACGCATGATCGACTTCGCCTTCTTTGTCGAGATCATTCCCACCCTTCTCTCCGGCTTGCCGTTGACCTTGCAACTTGCGGGGTTGTCGATCGGAATAGGCTTTGCCTTGGCCCTGTTGCTCGCACTGGCGCAGCAGGGAAACCATCGGATGCTGGTCTGGCCCATACGCTCCTTCGTTGCCGTCTTTCGCGGCACGCCATTGCTCGTCCAGATATTCCTCATCTATTACGGCCTCGGCCAGTTCCGCCCCACACTTCAGGCAGTTGGGCTCTGGTGGCTGTTTCGCGAGCCCTATTGGTGCGCCATCATCGCGCTCAGTCTCAACACCGCGGCCTATGGCAGCGAAATCCTGCGGGGTGCGATACAGGGTGTGCCGCGCGGCCTTGTCGAGGCGGCCTCTGCCTTCGGCATGACACGGCTCCAGACCCTGCGCCTCGTGGTTCTGCCTTTGGCGCTGCGCCAAGCCATACCGAGCTACAGCAACGAGATCGTCCTCATGGTAAAGGGTACGTCGCTTGCATCGATCGTCACCCTGATGGAAGTGACGGGCATCGCCCAGGGGCTTATTTCGCAGACCTATCGCGCCGTAGAGGTTTTCGTGGCCGCGGGTGCGATCTATCTCACCATCAATTTCACGATCATCTCGGCACTGAACGCGCTGGAAACCTGGCTAACGCCTTATCGGGTCCGAGCCTGATACGCGTCTGGCGTAACGAGGAGAATTGGCAAAAATGCGCAGTGTCGAGAAGCCGAAGCGATCCGTTGCCGTGTCGTGTTACGCCATGGCGGCAACGTCGCATCCATCAGACCAAGGGATACAAAGACAGAATGCGTGATTTCCAGTTTCCCGGCCGCTCGCCGGTTCGTGCCACAGAAGCGCTTGCCGCGACCTCGCATCCGCTTGCGACCCTTGCCGCGATCGACATGCTGCGCGCCGGCGGCAATGCCATGGATGCCGCCGTCTGCGCCGCCGCAGTGCAAGGCGTGGTCGAGCCGCAATCGACCGGCATCGGCGGCGATTGTTTTGTCCTCTATTCGCCCGGAGGACAAGGCGAGGTCCTGGCCTTCAACGGTTCGGGCCGCGCGCCCGCGGGCGCCACCGTCGACTGGTATCTGGACAAGGGTTTCAGCGAGCTTCCGAAACAGGGGCCGCATGCGGTGACGGTACCTGGCGCGGTCGATGCCTGGAGCCGGCTCTTGGAAGACCATGGCCGCAAGAGCCTGGCCGAGGTGCTGGCGCCGGCCATCCACTATGCCGAGAATGGCTATGTCGTGCATGACCGCGTCGCCTTCGACTGGGCCGAACCGGAAACCGACCTGTCGGCCGACGAACATGCATCGCGCATCTTCCTGCCAGGCGGCCAAGCGCCGAAGGCCGGCGATGTCCACCGCCAGCCGGAACTCGCCGCCACCTTGCGGGTGATCGCCAAACAGGGCCGCGCCGGCTTCTACGAAGGCGCTGTCGCAGACGACATGGTGCGCCGGCTCAAGGAACTGGGCGGACTGCATTCGCACGAGGATTTCGCCGCGACCAAGGGCGACTATGTTGCGCCGGTCAGCACCGCCTATGGCGGCCATGACATCCACCAGATGCCGCCGAACAATCAGGGGCTGACGGCGCTGCTTATGCTGAACGTGCTGTCCGGCTTCAAGCTCGGCGGGCTCGACCCCAATGGCGCCGAGCGCCTGCATCTGGAGATCGAGGCCGGACGCCTGGCCTATCAAGACCGCGACCGCTACGTCGGCGACCAGGACCGGGTTCATGTGCCGACAAAACAGCTCCTTTCCGGCGCCTATGCCGACCGGCTGCGCGCCGAGATCCACCGCGACCGCGCCATGACGCATCTGCCGCGCCTGGACCTGCCGGGCAGCGACACGGTCTACATCTCGATCGTCGACCGCGACCGCAATGCGGTCTCCTTCATCAACTCGACCTATTATTCCTTTGGCAGCGGCGTCGTCGGTCCGACGACCGGCATCGTGCTGCAGAACCGTGGCTCGAGCTTCCGCCTCGACCCGGCGCATCCGAACGCGATCGCGCCCGGCAAGCGGCCGATGCACACGATCATGCCCGGCATGGCGACGAAGAACGGTCGCGTGGTGATGCCGTTCGGCGTCATGGGCGGCGGCTACCAGCCGTTCGGCCATGTCCATCTCCTGACCAACATGATCGACTTCGGCATGGACCCGCAACAGGCGTTGGATGCGCCGCGTGTGTTCTACAATGATGACACTGTGGAGGCCGAGCGCAGCGTTCCCGCCGCGGCGATCGAAGGCCTGCGCAAGCGCGGCCATCGCATCGCCGAGCCGCATCACCCGCTTGGCGGCGGGCAAGTGGTGCTGATCGACTGGGAGAAAGGCACGCTCACCGGCGCTTCCGATCCGCGCAAGGATGGGATGGCGCTGGGATATTGATGGTGGCCGGGAGAAATTCCCGAACGTCGGCGCCGCCCCTCATTGCCCTGCCGGGCATTTCTCCCCGTAAACGGGGCGAAAGAGCTGACGCCGACCGTTTCGCCAACTCCTAGCGTTGGAAAAAAAGGCGCCGGCGGCACGTCCATCTTTCCTTCTCCCCGTTCACGGGGAGAAGGTGCCCGAAGGGTGGATGAGGGGCAGCGCAACGTCGACAATTGTCCGGACCGTATCGTGTCCTGGGCTTTCTAGAAGCAGTCGTTTGAAACATAGTCGGTGACCATGACCCAGACTGAAACCCACCCAGACCTTTCCCGCCGTCTCGCCGCCGGCGTCGATGACGCTCCGGCGATCCTGGCGCCCGACAGAGCCCCCCTCACCCATGGCGGACTGCGCCGCCTGATCGCGGCCACGGCGGAGCGGCTGCATGCGCTCGGCATCGGCCGGGGCGACAGGGTGGCGATCGTGCTGCCGAACGGGCCGGAGATGGCCGCCGCTTTTGTTGCCGTGGCCGCCGCCGCCTCGACGGCGCCGCTCAATCCTGCCTACCGCGCGGATGAACTCGATTTCTACCTGACCGACATCGGCGCCAAGGCGATCCTTGTCGCGGAGAACGAGGCAGGTCCGGCGGTGGCGGTGGCCGAACGGCTCGGCATCGGCGTGCTGCGGCTTGTCGTTTCGCCCGATACCCCTGCCGGCAGTTTCACCATCGAGGGCGCGGCAATCGGCCCGCAGGCAGCGCCCGATATGGCGCTGGACGACGACGTGGCGCTTCTGCTGCACACATCGGGCACGACATCGCGGCCAAAACTGGTGCCGCTCAGCCATGCCAACATCGCGGCCTCATCAGCCCATATTGGCGCAACCCTCGGCCTGACCGCCGATGACCGCTGCCTCAACATCATGCCGCTGTTCCACATTCATGGCCTGATCGCGGCGGTGCTGTCGTCGCTGGCAGCGGGCGGCAGCATCTACTGCACGCCGGGCTTCAACGCGCTGCGCTTCTTCCAGTGGCTGGGAGACGCTAAGCCGAGTTGGTACACGGCGGTGCCGACCATGCACCAGGCGATCCTGCCCCGTGCGGCCCGCAATGCGGAGGTTCTGGAGTCCGCGCGCCTGCGCTTCATCCGCTCGTCCTCGGCGTCGCTGCCGGCGCAAGTGATGGGCGAACTGGAAGCAACCTTCGGCTGCCCGGTGATCGAATCCTACGGGATGACCGAGGCCGCGCACCAGATGGCCTCGAACCGGCTGCCGCCGGGCCTGCGCAAGCCGGGCAGTGTCGGCGCTGGCGCCGGCCCCGACGTGGCGGTGATGGCACCGGATGGGCGGTTGCTGACAGCCGGTGAGACCGGCGAGATCGTCATTCGCGGGCCTAATGTCACGGCAGGCTACGAAAAAAACCCGGATGCCAACGCCACGGCCTTCGCGCATGGCTGGTTCCACACCGGCGACCAGGGCGTGCTCGACGAGGACGGCTATCTCAGGGTCACCGGTCGGCTCAAGGAGATCATCAACCGTGGCGGCGAAAAGATCTCGCCGCTCGAGGTCGATGACGTGCTGATGGACCATCCGGCGGTTGCGCAGGTCGTCACCTTCGCCATGCCGCATGACAAGCTTGGCGAGGAGGTGGCGGCAGCGGTTGTGCTGCGCGAAGGCATGAGCGCCAATGAGAACGACATCCGCGCCTATGCCGCGACCCGGCTTGCCGACTTCAAGGTGCCGCGCAAGGTGCTGATCTTGGACGAGATCCCCAAGGGCGCGACGGGCAAGCTGCAGCGCATCGGACTTGCCGCCAAACTCGGGCTTTGACGATGAAGATCACCATTTTTGGCGCCGGCGCGATCGGCGGCTATCTCGCCGCCAAGCTGGCGATCGCCGGCCGCACCGACCTGTCGATCGTCGCGCGCGGCGCGCATCTCGAAGCGATCCAGACAGACGGCCTTCGCCTGATCGAGGATGGCCAGGAATCGGTGGCGCCCGTCCGGGCCGCCGCCAAGGCCGAGGAACTCGGCGTGCAGGACATCGTCGTGCTGGCGCTGAAGGCCCATTCGCTGACCCCGGCGCTGGACCAGATCGCGCCGTTGCTCCGCGACCACACATCCGTCGTCACCATGCAGAACGGCGTGCCATGGTGGTATTTCCATGGCGTTGGCGGGTCCTTCGAAGGCACCGGGCTGAACGCGGTCGATCCGGGCGGTGCGATCTGGCAACGGATCGGGCCGCAGCGCGTCATCGGCTCGGTCGTCTACCCCGCCATCGAGGTCGATGCGCCCGGCCTCATCCGCCATGTCGAAGGCAAACGCTTCTCGCTCGGCGAACCCTCGGGCGCGCGCAGCGAACGGGTGACGCGACTTGCTGAGGAAATGGTCAAGGCCGGCCTGCAGGCACCGGTGCGCGACGACATCAGAAGCGAAATCTGGGTAAAACTGTGGGGCAACCTCTCCTTCAACCCGATCTCGGCGCTGACCGGCTCCACGCTGGCCGCGATCGTCGCCGACGACGGCACCCGCCAGCTTGCCCGCAGCATGATGCTGGAAGCGCAAGCGATCGGCGAAAGCCTCGGCGTACGCTTTCCCATAGGGGTCGACCGGCGCATCAAGGGCGCCGGCGATGTCGGTGAACACAAGACCTCGATGCTGCAGGACCTGGAGCGCAGGCGGCCGATGGAGATCGACGCGCTGGTGACAGCCGTGCAGGAACTTGGCCGGCTGACGGACAAGCCGACACCGACGATCGATGCGGTGCTGGCGCTGGTAAGGCGGCTGGCGGTGGAGAGCGGGTGTTATGGGTGAGGGGGGCAGACTGAGCCATGTGGGGCTGCCTGCACAAAATCATTGACCGGCGGGTACTGCTCGAACTCGTCGAAACAATCCCTGGAACGACGAGGTCAGCCGCCCTCAAGCCCCGCCTTGTCGACCAGATAGAAGATCGTAATGGCCTCGCCGCCCGGCATCGTCCCGCTGAACTGGATGCGGCTGTTGGGCTGAATCAGACCGAGCAGGGTTTCCGCCGCACCTCGACGCCGAGGTCGCGCAGATTGTGGCCGTTGCCGCATCGCGCCGATTTTCTGGAGTGATAAGCCGCGCCCGACGCGGCGAATTCGTAACCCTACTCGGCGGCCGTCTCGGATGGTGCCTCTGCCGGCCCCGAAGGCTCGGCCGCGGCACGGGGCTTGCGCCGTGAAAACAGCGACCTGAGCGTGACGTAGAACACCGGCGTCAGGAACAGGCCGACGAAGGTAACGCCGAGCATGCCGGAGAACACCGCGGTGCCGAGCGACTGGCGCATTTCCGCGCCCGGGCCCGTTGCGATCATCAGCGGCACGACGCCCAGGATGAACGCGAAGGCGGTCATCAGGATCGGCCGCAGCCTGAGCCGGCAGGCTTCGACGGCAGCCTCGGCGGCCGACAGGCCACGTTCCTGCGCCTGCCGCGCGAATTCGACGATCAGGATCGCGTTCTTGGCGGCAAGCCCGATCAGCACGATGAGGCCGATCTGCACGAGGATGTTGTTGTCCAGCCCTCGGAAAGACACGCCGAGCAACGCCGCGAGCACGCCGAGCGGCACCACCAGCACAATGGCGAACGGCAGCACCCAGCTTTCATATTGCGCCGCCAGAGCCAGGAACACGAACAGCACCGACAGTCCGAAGATATAGACAGCGGCATTGCCGGTGTTGCGCTCCTGATAGGCCAGCTCGGTCCATTCATAGGAGGTACCGGCCGGCAGCGTCTTTGCCGTGATCCCTTCCATCAATGCCAGCGCGTCGCCGGTGGAAACGCCGGGCGCGGCGTTGCCCTGCAGCGGTACCGAGACGTACATGTTGTAGCGCTGGACCAGCGTCGGGCCGGTGACGTCGCGGATCTCGATCAACGTGCCGAGCGGAACCAGCGCGCCGGTCGCCGAGCGCACCTTCAGTTTCAAGATGTCGGCGCGATCGAGGCGGAACGCCTGGTCGGCCTGCGCCCGCACCTGGTAGACGCGCCCGAAAGCGTTGAAGTCATTGACGTAGGCGGTGCCCAAATTGATCGACAGCGTCTCGAAGATGTTGGGGATCGGCACGTTCAGGATGCGCGCCTTGTCGCGATCGATCGCCAGGAAGAATTGCGGACTCGACGCGGAGAACGTGGTGAATACGCCCGCCAGCCCCGGCGTCTTGTTGGCCTTGCCGGCGATTTCGTAGGCAAGCGCCAGGATCTGCCGCATGTCGGCGCTGTTGCGCTCCTGGATCTGCAGCTTGAAGCCGCCGGCGTTGCCGACGCCGCGGATCGGCGGCGGCGGCAGTGCGATAATGAAGGCTTCCTTGATGCTTTGCAGGCTACCGAACAGATTGCCGATGACCTGGGTCGCCGACTGGCCGGCTTTCAGTCGCTCGTCAAACGGCTTGAACCTGGCGAAGATCACGCCCTGGTTGCTGGCGTTAGTGAAGGTTGCGCCGGAGAAGCCGGCGAAGGCGACTGCGTAGTCGACGCCCGGCGTTTTCTGGATGATCTGTGACGCCTGCTGAATGACCGCATCGGTCCTCGACAGCGAGGCGCCGTCCGGCAACTGGACGACGACGATCGCATAGCCCTGGTCGAGCGACGGAATGAAACCGCGCGGCACCGTCTGCACCATGTAGACCGTGGCGTAGATGAGGGCGGCGAAAACGGCCAGCATGGCGGTGATCGCTATCCGCGAGCCGACCAGCACGCGGATGATGCTCGAATACCAATGGGCGACCCTGTCAAAGCCGCGATTGAAGCCGTCGGTGAGCGCCCGTCCGAACCGCGCCAGGAAAAAGCGCGGCGGCGCCGCCGCGGCGTGGTGCGGCTTGAACAGCAGTGCGGCCAGCGCCGGCGAAAGCGTCAGCGAATTGAATGCCGAGATCGCCGTCGACACGGCGATGGTGATCGCAAACTGCAGGTAGAACTGCCCAGAAATGCCGGGGATGAAGGCTGTCGGTACGAACACGGCTATCAGCACCAGCGAGATCGCGATGATGGCCGTTCCGACTTCGTTCATGGTCAGGTGCGACGCCGGATTGGGCGCCAGCCCTCCGGCAATATTGCGCTCGACATTTTCGACCACGACGATCGCATCGTCGACGACGATGCCGATCGCCAGCACGAGGCCGAACAGCGTCAGCATGTTGAGCGAGAAGCCGGCGGCGTAAAGCACCGCCAGCGTGCCGATCAGCGACACGGGGATCGCCACGATCGGCACGATCGCCATGCGCCACGATTGCAGGAAGACGATGATGACGATAATGACCAGCAACATCGCCTCAAGGATCGTCTTGTAGACCTCGTGGATCGACTCGGCGACGAACTCGGTTGGATTGTAGACGATGTCGTAGCTCAACCCCTTCGGGAAGTCGCGGGAAAGCTCCTTCATCTTGTCCTGGATCTCCGCGGCTGCGGCGAGCGCGTTGGTGCCCGGCCGCTGGAAGATGGCGAGCGCCACCGCCGGTTTGCCGTTGAGATAGGAGTTGGTGACGTAATCCTTGGCGCCGAGTTCGATGCGCGCCACGTCCTGCAGCGAGATCAGGCGCCCGTCGTCGGTCGATTTGACGATCACGTATCGGAAGTCGCGTGCGTCGTTGAAGCGGCCTTGCGTAGTGACCGTGTACTGGAACGCCGTGCCGCTGTTGGTCGGCGGCGCGCCGATCGAGCCGCCCGACACCTGGACGTTCTGGTCGCGCAGCGCCTGCACCACATCGCCCGAGGTCATCCCCAGGGCGGACAGTTTTTCCGGATCGAGCCAGATGCGCAGCGAATATTCGCGTTCGCCGAAGATGATGAGGTCGCCGACGCCGTCGAGTCTGAGCAGTATGTCGCGCACCCGAGAGCGGGCGTAGTTCGAGACGTAGAGCTGGTCGTAGGTATTGTCGGGCGACAGCATGTGCACGACCATCATCAGGTCGGGCGAGCTCTTGGTGGTGGTGATGCCGAGGCGGCGGACTTCTTCGGGCAGGCGCGGCTCGGCGACCGACACGCGGTTCTGCACCAGCACCTGCGCCTGGTCGAGATTGGTGCCCAGCTTGAAGGTGACCGTCAGCGCCATCGCCCCGTCGCCCGACGAATAGGACGACATGTAGAGCATGCCCTCGACGCCGTTGATCTCCTGCTCGATCGGCGTTGCCACCGTCGCTGCGACCGTCTCGGCGTCGGCGCCCGGATACTGCGCGCGAATGACGATGGTCGGCGGCGCGATCTCGGGATATTGCGCGACCGGCAGCTGGGTATAGGCAATCCCGCCGAGGATCAGCAGGACGATCGAAACGACCGATGCGAAGATCGGACGGTCGACGAAGAAATGTGCGAACCTCATTGCTGCAACTCGGCGGTCTCGGCCTTGGGCGGCAACGTCACCATCTCGACCTTCACCTTGGTGCCGGGCCTGGCGTGCATCAGCCCGTTGACGATGATCGTCTCGTTGCCGGTCAGGCCCTCGCGGATCACGCGGTAGCCGTCGAGACGCGGGCCGGTGCGCACGGGCTTCGCCGACACCATCCCGGCCTCATCCACCAGGAACACGATGCGGCGATCCTGATCGGCGCCGATCGCCTCGTCAGGCACCAGCACGCCGCTATGCGGCAGCGACCCCGGCACGTTGATACGCCCGAACATGCCTGGCTGGAGAACGCCGTCGGCGTTGGGAAACGTAGCCCGCACCCGCATGGTGCCGGTCGCGTTGTCGATCCGGTTCTCGGCAAAATCGAGCTTGCCTTTGAATACTGCCTCCGCGCGGTCGGCGACGCGAACCACCACATCGAGCCCGCCGGCGCCTTCCTGCATGCTGCCGCCACGCGCCTTCGCGTCGCGGGCGTAGCTGAAATACAGGCGCTCATCGACGTCGAAATAGAAGTCGATCGGATCGCGCGTGACGATGGTCGTCAGCAAGGTGGAATCCGGCTGCACGAGGTTGCCGACCGACACCAGCCGGCGGTCGATGCGGCCGGACAAGGGCGCCTTGATCTCGGTGAATTCCAAGTTCAGGCTGGCCGTCGTCAGCGCAGCCGTCGCGCCCTGCATCTGCGCCTGCGCCGAAAGGTATTCCCGCCGCCGGTCGTCGACCGTCGCGGTTGAGATATTGCCGGTCTTGGCGAGTTCGTCGGCGCGATCCAGCTGCATCTTGGAGAATTCGAGCAGGCTCTTGGCGACGTCCACTTGCGATTTGGCGGCATCATAAGCCGCCTGGTACGGACGCTGGTCGATGGTGAAGAGCAGGTCGCCCTTGTTGACCAGTGCGCCGTCATGGAAGCTGACCTTGTCCAGATAGCCACTGACGCGCGAACGGATGGCGACCTGGTCGACGGCTTCGAAGCGCCCGACGAACTCGTCGTCTTCGACGATTTCACGGACCACCGGCTTGGCCGCCGTCACCACGGGTAGCTGCTGGTCCTGCGCAAACGCTGTGCTGCTGAAAGCCATGCCGAGCAGGAATGCCGCCGACACGGCGGCGCGGGCAAGCCAGCCGGCCGATCGATGGGGTCGCCCGCCCGCGTCGCGATGCAATTGCCCATTCCCTGGGGTGTCCATTTGCGTCCCCGCTCGCTGGACCCGGAGGTCGGTTGATACGCTTCTACGCTCAGGCTTCTCGTCGAGATCAGAGCACGGCAGTGTTGTGCATGGCAACATGATCATTTTCCATGTGGGCTGAAATGTCCATCCTGTGGCTGCCCCGCCACCGGGCTAAAGCCAGTCGCGATCTAGCGGCCAAGATGGGGCGCCAGCGGAATGGCACTTTTTCTGGCTGGTTCGTCCCAGAACCGGACCGTCCGCTTCCGGCCCACCTCGAGACGTCTGCACATCGGCGCCTATCGTATCCAAAGCGGAAGCTGCCGAATGTGTCTCAACAATCCGAGCTTGATACGCGTCGACTATTCGGTCGCTCGTAGATGCCTGCCGCCGCGCCCCACTCCCACTAAAAGCCTCAAGATCAGCCTCAGCGGCTCGCCCCTACAGGCATGGCGCGGCAGCTCGAACAAGTTCCTCCGCCGGGCCCAGTTCGCAGATTTCGCCCTCATCACGGCGATCCGGTCGCGGCCCACCACAGGCAGATCGTGGCCGATGAACAGCATGTCTCCTGCTGCCGGTCCTTCAACAGGTTGAGAATCTGTGCCTGGATTGAGACGCCGGTTGCCGCCGGCCGGCGTGCGGCTATTGCTTAAGCCACGGTGCCGGTCTGGGATTTGCGCAGCAAGCCCACTGCCGGATCAAAGAAGGCGGCGGTGGAGCTGTCGAGGCGGCCTGCGTCGAAGGCCAGCGCATCCTGCATGGGAAGGGCTGGCGCGAAGAGAAACCCTTGCGCGATCATGCAATCGAGCGACCGTAGGATCATACGGTCAGCGTCCGTTTCGACCCCCTCGGCGACCACCTCCATTCCCAGCGTTCGCCCGAGATCGATGACTGCCTTGACCAGGGCCTGATCTTCCACGGATTTGGCGAGATCGCGAACGAAGTCCTTGTCGATCTTGATCTTGCGGATTCGGCTGTCCTTCAGCGAAACCAGCGTCGAAAAACCGGTGCCGAAATCATCCAGCACAATCGATAGGCCCGCATCCGCCAGGCGTTCCAGCTTTTCGTCAACTCTGTCGCGATCCACGGGCGCTTCTTCCGTGATCTCTATCTCGAGCATCGACACAGGGACATTCTTCGTCTTGAGGCTGTCGAGGATCATTTCATCGACATTGCCTGCCTCGAGCTCGCGCGGCGAGAGGTTCATCGCGACCCGGACATGCTGACGCCCGTTTCTCACCAGCTCTTCAATCATGGCGCAGCAGTTGAGGAACACGGTTTCCGTCAATAGGGAAAGCAGCCCGGTTTCACGCGCCGCGGTGACGACCTCAGGCGGAGAAATGGGGCCATGAACCGGGTGCCGCCAGCGCAGCAGCGCCTCGAAGCCGACGACGGCATTCGTGTCCAGTCGCACCATGGGCTGGAACCATGAGCAAAGCGTGCCTGTTTCGATGGCCCCGCGCAGATCGCGTTCGATGCAGTGCTTGCGTTCGAGCCCGCGATCGAGCCCGGCATCGAAGAGACGGTATTCATTCCTGCCACTGCGCTTGGCCGCATAAAGCGCGAAGTCTGCCCGCAGCAGCATCTCCGTCAATTGTGGTCTCTCCGATACATAGATGCCGATCGAAGCGCCGACGCGCACCGAATTCAACGCCGGATCCGGATTTGCGATGGCCGCGATGATCGAGGATGCAAGTTCGTCGGTTGACTGCACGGATTTGCCGGCGGGAAAGAGCAGCACGAACTCGTCTCCGCCGATGCGCGAAATGGTTGCCCCTGGCGGCGCATGGTTCTCTATTCGGCGTGCAACCCTGACCAGCAAATCGTCGCCGATATTGTGACCATAGGTGTCGTTGACGGATTTGAAGCCGTCCAGGTCGATCAGCATGGCCACGAACGGACCGTCGGCAAGTCCGAGCTGGCGGATTGCCTGTTCGAGCCCGTACCGGTTGAGCAAATTCGTCAGCGGATCCCGCCTGGAGTTTCGCTCCATCTCGGTGGCGAACGCCTTCGCCTCGTATTTGAGGCGGCTCGCCTCGCGGAAGCGGGTTTGTCCAAGAAGCGCGCTTCTGATCATTCCAGCGAGAAAAAGCAGGACTGTGAAAGCCAGAATATAATTCTCGACACCGCCCTTTGCTGAGAGGCAACCGATGGTGATCAAAAGCGGCAGCGTCATGAAGCTGATCGAGGACGGGGCGTATGATGTTCCGTAGGTGACGGAACCGGCCGACGCGCCGGCGAGAACGATCAGATAGATCGGCGCCTGGGGCGTGGTGTAGCCATCGGTCAGCACCGCCAGAAAAGACCAGGCGATGCCCGACGCCAGAGCCAGCAACCCATAGGCGGAAAGCCGTGCACCGACCGGTTTCAGCCGGCTGTCGATCTTGTCCGATTGAGAGAGAGCAAGTGCTATGCGTGCGCAATTTATTGCGCCGACCGCCGCAAACCACAGCACCGCGGCAAGGCCGCCGCCCGAAAGCATCTGCACGGCCAGGATCAGGGCCGAGAGGACCGTGCCGATGGGCATCGAAATGAAGATCCCGGTCCGCAGATCAGTCAACTGATCCCGGAGAATCCCGGCCTCCACGGATTCACCCTGCCCCTGAGGGGCGGACCCTTGAACAGGCTGCTCGGAGTGCCTCATAGGGGCAAGTAGCTAGGCTAGCGGGGTGAAAATCACGTTAAGGATTTCAGCGGCTTACGGCGCAATCGCTCGATTCTGGGCAGTCACATCGCGTTCTTGTGCCCGCCCGCCAGAGGCGGACGGACCACATACCCACAAATGCACCCCGGAGCGCTTGCTGGCACAATGATGCTGGAGGCGCCGACGATCGCGGGCGTTTCAGTTGGTGCTGGCTTTGGTGGTAAACCCGCACTGCTTCTGTTCCATATCGATCTGCTTGGTGATGCGGATGGCGTTCTGTGCGTAGGCCTCCGTCACGGAGCCGCTATTCACGGTCTTGTCCTTCAGCGGACTCACGCCTGCGCAGAGGTGGAAAACATGCGGCTCAGAGGACTTCGCGGCGCCGTTTTCGGGCGCGATCCAGTAGACGACATCCTGACCGGCGGGGTGGCTCGCATCCTGGGTCGCGGCCGTCACCGCGGCCGAGTCCGTCGCGATCTGCTGCGCCTGGGCGGCGACGTCGGGCGAACAGGCCGTGGTCGGTTGCCCCGTCTTGATCTGGGTCGCGCACGCGTTCATGTCCTGGGTGTACTGCTCGACAGACGGAGGCTTGAGACTGACCCCCGTTATCGCGGCGACCACGGCCAGTACAGCACCGAGGCCACCGGCAACCTTCTTGGTCTGCGGGTCCATGTTCTTGTCGGAGAGAATCAGGAAGACCAGCGGCACGAAGGCGATCAGCGTGATGATCGCGCCGAGCTGGTTCTGGAAGAAGAACCGGGCCGTATCGGATGCGCGGGCCGGGTCGTGCCTGTTGGCCGCCTTCCACAGAAAGTTGCCGGCGATCGCGAAAATCGCGATGCCGACCAGAAGGCCGATGATCAAGGGCAGGTGTGCCTGGTCGAATTTGCCTTGGCGAAGCAAAATAATCCCGTAGATCTCGCCGCCAATGGCGACGATCCACGAGAGTGCGGCGAAAAGGCGAAGACGCGTGGCGGAAGACTTCTGGCCCTGCGTCGCTTGCCAATCCTTGGTAACGTCCGGCTTGTTGTCGGTCATTGATCAGATCCCCCGAGCGCCACAGCAGCCTCATCTCTATCCATATTGCGCATGAGTGAACTCGTCTATACCCACGTAGACAGACGCGTCGTTCCCTGGCGATCCCCTCAATCGCGCGCAGTCGATCTGGAACTGATCAGTCTTTGCCGGGCCGCTTGAGAAGCCGCGCGTAAAGTTCGCCGACGATACCGCGCCGGAAGACCAGCACGCAGACCATGAAGATCAGCCCGGTGGCGATGGTCACAGGGAAGCCGGAGGTGGCAAGCGTGTTTTCCAGCCCGACGACCAGGCTCGCGCCGATGATCGGCCCGACCATCGTGCCGATGCCGCCGAGCAGCGTCATCAGGATCACCTCGCCCGACATCTGCCAGGTGACGTCGGTCAGCGTGGCGAACTGGAAGACGATGGCCTTGAGGGAACCCGCCAGCCCGGCCAGCGCCGCCGACATGACGAAGGCGCCGAGCTTGTAATTGGCGACGGAATAGCCCAGCGAAATCGCGCGGTTCTCGTTCTCGCGGATCGAGCGCAGGATCATGCCGAAGGGCGAATTGACGATGCGCCAGATGGCGAAGACGCCGATGAGGACCACCGCCAGCACGAAATAATACATGTTCAGCGAGACGTTCAGGTCGAGGACGCCGAACAGCATGCCGCGCGGCACTCCCTGAATGCCGTCCTCGCCTTGCGTGAAGGGCGCCTGAACGCAGAAGAAGAAAAACATCTGCGACAGCGCCAGCGTGATCATGGCGAAATAGATGCCCTGCCGGCGAATGGCGAAGAAGCCCATGACAAGGCCGAGCAAAGCCGCACCCGCCATGCCGAGCAGGATGCCGGCTTCCGGCGGCCAGCCCCACACCTTGACGGCATGCGCGGTGAAATAAGCGGCGCCGCCAAAGAAGGTGGCGTGGCCGAACGACAGCAGGCCGGTATAGCCGAGCAGGAGATTGAACGCGCAGGCGAATAGCGCGAAACACAGCATCTTCATCAGGAAGATCGGATAGACCAGAAATGGCGCCGCCAGCAGCGCCGCTATGCCGAGCCCGACCAGCGTCCATTCAAGCCAGCCCGAGGTTCTGGCCGATGTCTCGCGCAGCGTCAGCCCTGCCATGTCAGATGTCCCTTCCGACATGTCAGGCTTCCCTTCCGAACAGACCGGCCGGCCGGACCAAAAGCACGATCGCCATGATGACGAAGACCACGAGGTTGGAGGCTTCGGGATAGAAGACCTTGGTCAGGCCCTCGGCGAGGCCGAGCATGTAGCCGGTGACGATCGCGCCGAGGATCGATCCCATGCCGCCGACCACGACGACCGCGAAGACGACGATGATGAGATCCGATCCCATCAGCGGGCTCACCTGATAGATGGGCGCGGCCAGAATGCCGGCAAGGCCGGCAAGGGCGGAGCCGAGGCCGTAGGTCAGCGTCAGCAGCAACGGCACGTTGACGCCGAAGGCCTGGACGAGACGGGGATTCTCGGTTGCCGCGCGCAGATAGGAGCCGAGCCTGGTCTTCTCGATCAGCGCCCAGGTTCCGAAACAGACGATCGCAGAGGCGACCACGACCCAGCCGCGATAATTGGGCAGGAACATGAAGCCGAGATTGGTGCCGCCCGCAAGCAGCGACGGCACGGCGTAGGGATTTCCCGACACGCCGTAATAGTAGCGGAATATACCCTCGAGCACGAGCGCGAGACCGAAGGTGAAGAGCAGGCCGTAGAGCGGATCGGTGTCGTAAAGCCGCGACAGCGCCAGGCGCTCGACCACCATGCCGAAGAGGCCGACGATCAGCGGCGCAAGGATGAGAGCGGGCCAATAGCCGATGCCGAGATAGGTGAGCAAGAGATAACCGACGAAGGCGCCGAGCATATACTGGGCGCCATGGGCGAAATTGATTACGCGCAGCAGGCCGAAAATGACGGCCAGACCCAGGCTCAGCATGGCGTAGAAGGAGCCGTTGATCAGGCCGACCAGCAACTGGCCGAGGAGCGCCTGGACAGGGATTCCGAAGATCATCGTCATGGCGTCCTCATACCCCCAAAACCTCGTGGAGCTGCGTCATGCGGTCAGCCAGTTCGCCGACCGGGAACCCGGCCACGACCTTGCCGTGCTCCATCAGGTAGAAGCGGTCGGCTACACGGCTGGCGAAGCGGAAATTCTGCTCGACCAGCAGGATCGTCATGCCACGCTTCTTCAACGTCACCAGCAGCTCGCCGATGCGCTGGACGATGACGGGAGCGAGGCCCTCGGTCGGCTCGTCGAGAAGCAGCATCTTCACGCCGGTCCGCAGCATGCGGGCGATCGCCAGCATCTGCTGTTCGCCGCCCGACAGCCTCGTGCCGGGACTGTTGCGCCGCTCCTTCAGATTGGGGAAGAGGTCGAATATTTCGGCGACGCTCATGCCGCCCTCGGCGACAACGGGCGGCAGGACCAGATTCTCGTCGACCGTCAGTGTCGCGAAGATGCCGCGCTCCTCCGGCACGAAGCCGATGCCTTGATGCGCGGTGCGATGCAGCGGCAACCGCATCAGGTCCGCGCCATCGAAGACGACCTCGCCGGTTCGCTTGCGGATCAGCCCCATGATGGCGCGCAGCGTCGTCGTCTTGCCGACGCCATTGCGACCGAGCAGTGTCACCGTCTCGCCGCGAGACACCTCAAGATCGACGCCGTGCAGCGCATGGCCCTCGCCATACCAGGCGTTGAGACCGCGGACCGCAAGCAGGGGCGTGGCGCTAGTCATCGGCGGTGCCCATATAGGCGACCTTCACACGTTCATCGCGGCTGACGGTGGCGTAGTCGCCGGCCGCAAGCACCTCGCCGCGTTGCATGACCGTTATCCAGTCGCAGAGATCGGCAACGACAGTTAGCCGCCTTGATGCACAGCGATGAGTTTTCGGCGGCCTGAAGCGACGATTTGGTCGCGATGTGGGTGCATTTTGACAAGCCTGGGCGGGCGGCGGCGGTGATCCGTCGTGATGGCAGGCGGGGTTTGCAGGTTGCGGTCGGCGGGTTCGTTTCGGGGCGTCTGCGCCCCTGCGGTTATGTCGCGAGCCGCGGGATGCGGTCGAGGACGATGCGCAGAATACGCTGGTCGGGGCAGGATGTCGGCAGGTGCAGGCGGATTTGCGTTTTGATCTCGACCACCCGCGCGGCGATTTTGATGAGGCGCAATCGCAGCGTGTCGAATTGGGCGACGGCAAAGCTCGAGCGTTTCGGCATCGCAGCGCGCAGGCCCCACATTAGCCAGTAGGCGCCGGCATGCAGGAAGAGCCGGAACTGGTTGGCCGTCGCTCTTGTGCAGGATGTGCGGTCGGCGGCAAGATGCGTCTTCCAGGACTTGATGTGGTTCTCGGCTGCGCCGCGCCGGCAGTAGAGGTCCTCGTAGAGCGCCTTGGCCTTGCCACTGGTCAGATTGGTGACGATGAAGCGGGTGTCGGCTCCTTTGGCGCCGACCTCGACGCGGGCGATGATGCGCTCGACGCGGCTCCAACTGGCGGCGCCGTCAAAGAACTCCTTGAAGCGGCGGACCTTGTTCGATTTCGCCGACGCTTCAAAGCGCGCCGTCGTGCGGGCTTCCAGGTCCGCGACATGCTCGCGCAGCGTCGTGGTCGGCGCTACGCCGAGGATGAAGTCTACACCGTTGGCGCGGCACCAGTCGATGACCTGCGGACCGCAGTAGTGGCTGTCGGCCCGGATCAGGATCCGTGTGTTCGGCCAATTGCTCCGGATCGCCCGCACGAGGCGGCGCAGGTGGGGGCAGATCTCAGCCCCGCGCGGCCGCCTGGCCGGTCGCAGGATCGCGCTGACGAACCGGCCCGCACCGTCGAACACTACGATCGGCTGGAAGCCGTATTCGTCGTAATGCGCGTTGAACAGGCGCAATTGCTGGCCGCCATGTACGGCGTCAAACGTGTCGTCGATGTCGAGCACAATCCGCTTCGGCACCTGCCGGAAGGAAGCGCAATAGAGGTCGACCATCGCCCGCCCCATGGCGACCAGCTCCCGCACGCCGGGCAGGTTCTCCAGCCGGCACAGCGTCGATTGCGAGGCCAGATCCCGACCCGACGGCAGCGCATCCTGGGCCATCTTGAAGACCGGATCGGAGCGCAGCCGGTTGGCGTCGTTGCCATCCTCATAGCCGGCGGCGATCATCTTCATGCGAAAGCCGATCATGTCCGCCAGGCTGTGGACCACCTGGTCCGGGCAGCGCGGATCATCGATGCAACGCGCCAGACGGTCGGCCACCCGCAGTCGTTTTTCCACCTCGGCCAGCACCAGAACGCCACAGTTGGAGGACAACATGCCGCCGTCGAAACGGGCGACGACGGACTTGCCGCCCACTGATGACAAACCGCTCAGCGGCAGGGTAAGATCATTCATGGCGGGTGTGGTCTCCGGGAAATGATTCGGATCGGCCTTAGCAACCAAATCCTACGTCATTTCAACGGCTTGCGCCACATCCGCCAACCCGCCGTGAATTTTTCGGGTTAGATTGTGCTCGACCATCAGAACCGCGCGGTTGCTGGCGACCGAACGAATGATGGCGGAAACCGTGGCCACGTCCTCATGTCCCATACCGGCCATCGGCTCGTCCAAGAGCAGCACTTTCGGATCGAGCGCCAGGGTGGTGGCGATCTCGAGCACGCGCTTCCTGCCATAGGAAAGATCGCTGGCCAGCCTGTTCCTGGCATCGTCGAGGCCGACGGAGCGTAAGAGCTCCACGGCGCGCGGCGTCAACCGATCCAGCGCGGCCAGCGAGCGCCAGAACTGGACGCCGAGGCCAGCCGGCCGCTGCAGCGCGACGCGCACATTGTCGAGCACGCTGAGATGCGGAAAGATCGCCGATATCTGGAACGAGCGCACCAGCCCCATCCGCGCCACCTTCGCCGGCGAGGTGCGGGTGATGTCGTGGCCGAGCAGTTCGATCCGGCCGCTGGTCGGCGCCAGGAACTTGGTGAGCAGGTTGAAAACGGTCGTCTTGCCGGCGCCGTTGGGTCCGATCAGGGCATGAATGTTGCGGTGGCGGACATCGAGATCGACATTCCTCACGGCGACGAAGCCGGCAAAGTCGCGCCGCAGCCCGCGGGCGGACAGCACCACAAACTGGTCGTTCGCGTTGAGGTCAGGCGGCGCCATGGGCCGCGCCGATCACTGGGCCGCCGTTGGACAGCCGCTGTCCTTCTCGCTCAGGAAGGCCTCGTTGCCGGGGATGGTGGCGAGATATTTGTAGTAGTCCCAATCCTTGGTGCTCTCGCTGGGCGCCTTGACCTGGTAGAGATACATGTCGTGGACCATGTTGCCGTCCGCCTGCACCTTGCCGTTGGTCATAGCGGCGTCGTCCACCGGCATTGAATGCAATTGCTTGGCGACGGCCTCGGTCTCGTCGGTACCTGCCTTGTCGATCGCCTTCAGATACTGAGTCACCGCCGAATAGGTCGCCGCCTGGATCATGTTCGGCATGCGGTTGGTGCGCTTGAAAAAGCGCTGCCCGAATTCGCGGCTCTTGTCGTCGCGATCCCAGTAATAGCCCTCGGTCAGCACGACGCCCTGCGCTGCCTGAAGACCCAGCCCATGCACCTCGGCCAGCGTGAACAGAAGTGCCGCAAGGCGCTGGCCGCCCTGGACGATGCCGAATTCGGCCGCCTGCTTGATGGAATTGGAGGTGTCCAGGCCGGCATTCGCCAGGCCGACGACCTTGGCGCCCGACGACTGCGCCTGCAGCAGGAAGGATGAATAATCGGTCGCCCCCAGGGGATAGCGCACTTCACCCAGCACCTTGCCGCCGTGGGCCTCGACGAACTTGGCGGTCTGCTCCTTGAGCGAATAGCCGAAGGCATAGTCGACGGTGACGAAGAACCAGCTGTCGCCGCCCTGCTGCACCAGGGAGCCGCCGGTTCCCACCGCCTGCGAATGGGTGTCGTAGGCCCAGTGGAAGCCGTAGGGCGAGCATTGCTTGCCGGTCAGCTCGGTGGTCGCCGCACCGGTAACGATATCGATTTTCTTCTTTTCCTTGGAAATCCCCTGGACGGCGAGCGCGACCGAGGAGGTCGTCAGTTCCATGATGGCATCAACCTGTTCGGTGTCGTACCACTGCCGGGCGATGTTGGAGGCGATATCGGGCTTGTTCTGGTGGTCGGCGCTGATGATCTCGATCGGCGCGCCCTGAACCTTGCCGCCGAAATCCTCGACCGCCATCTTGGCTGCCTCGACCGACCATTTGCCGCCGAAATCGGCATAGACGCCGGATTGGTCGTTGAGGATGCCGATCTTGACTTTCCCATCGGAAATTTCGGCGGCCGAGGCGGGGACTGCAGCCGCGGCGAGAAGCGCGGCGGAAACGAAATAGCATGCCTTCATGGTCAACTTCCTCCCATTGTGAATGCGACCGTCCCCCAACGATCATCAGCAAACGGTATTGAACATGAGCAAGATGAGCATGAACGGCAAGGGGCCGTTGCGGATTTCATGTTCGAAGCAGCCCTTCCTCGCCGGGAGTTTACCGCCGCAAGGCGGGCAGCCGAGCCGATCGGCTAGATCGCGCCAGCCGGAAGCCAGGGACGCAGCACGGCGATGTGAACCGTGACCGGCGGCACGGCGCGCCCATTACCCCCTATCTTAGTCAGGAGTATTGACTCGACCACCAGAGTGGCAGCGCCTAGATTGCGTATGGATCGCTAGCCTTCCACGGGGAAGCCAACTGAGATATCAGGAATGGCTTGGCAATGAATAGGTCGATAACCGCTATTACCGTGACGCATAACAGCGCGCATACCGTGCGTGGTGCGCTCGCTCGCCTGCCTCCAGGGCTGGAGATCATATGCGTCGACAATGCAAGTACAGACGATCTTTCCGCTGCCCTGTCGGGCTTTTCAATTCATCGTATCGATAATGCTGTAAATCTCGGCTTCGGGCATGCCTGCAACATCGGCGCGGCGGCGGCATCGGGGGAGTATCTGCTGTTCATCAATCCCGATGTGCGTCTTGGGACGGACGCCGTCGATGCGCTTGTGCAGGCGGCTGAACGCTACCCGAATTGCGGCGTCTTCGTGCCGCGCACAAACACGGTGGATGGGCGGCTGTGGTTTCGCGAGCAGAGCGAAATCGATCGCCTTTCCGGCGTGTCGCTGCCCACACGTATCCGGCAGGTGTGGGGGGATTGTTGCGTCCGCTTCGTCAATGGCGGCGTGTTCATGATCAAACGAACGCTGTTCCTCGATACGGGCGGGTTTGATGAGGATATCTTTCTGTATTTCGAAGATGACGACCTCTCGCATCGCCTGCTGCAGCGTGACGAGCCGATGATCCTGGTCAGCAGCGCGCATGCTGTCCACGACGTCGGCACTTCGGTTGCGCAATCAACCCGGTCACGGATCTTCCGGTATCGGTCGAAGATGCGCTCGGAAATCCACTTGCGCAAAAAATACGGCATCGCCTATAGCCCATTCGTGGACATACTGCGCTATTCGACCAAAATAGGCTTCTACTGCCTGACGCTTAATCGAAACAGACTGATCAATTCCCTGGGCCGACTGATAGGTATATTTGACAGCATCCTTGACCGATCGCACGCGAATCGGAACAGCGGCTATGTCGCCTGACGCTGCCGACACCAGAGTTGCCTTGCCCGATGTCCTGCCCCGCGAGCCGCGAAAAGAGGAGGCATGGGGCGTCGGCCGAAGCAGTGACGTGAGCGAAATCCACATCGACGCGCCGGGACGCTACTTCGTCGAGCTTTCGCCGACAGACAGGCGGATGCCGTTTCTCCGGCTCATTGTTCGCCGCCCTCGACATCCGGACAGGGTCGTCTATGTGCCGGTTACCAAGCGGACGTCCTATCTGCTCAAAAGCAGCGAAGGCGGCCTGGTGTTGCAATTCGATAGAAGCGACATAGTTGCCGCAAGCATCCGTCCGCTGACGATCAGGGATCTTGGCACAGTGTTGCGCCGCCGCCGTCGCCAGAAACGATTTGAACTGCCGCTGGGCCAAGGCATTGTGCTGCGCCCTCTCCTGCATATTGCGGGACCGGAAGGGCGCGATTTGACCCATTCGCTCAAGAGCATCGCCGCCTGGGGCTTTGGGGTGGCAAGTAGCAATCTGCAGCAGACCCTGTCGCGGCACTTTGAAGGCCCCTCGACCCGACTTTCGGAACGCCCGCCCATCGCCGAACCGAAGATCGCCGTTGCGTTGCATCTGCATTATCCCGATCTCTGGCCCGAATTCGAGGCGCTGCTGGAGGCGATCGGTCGTCCGTTCCATCTCATCCTCACACTGACCCGACCCGATGCGGCACTCGCGCAGCGCGTCCAGGCACGATTTCGGAACGCCGAGATCATTGTCTATGACAATCGCGGTCGCGACGTCGGTCCCTTCATCCAATTGCTCCGCGAAGGGCGGCTGGATCCCTTCGATCTCATCTGCAAACTGCATGGCAAGAAGTCGGATCTGAGTGGACCGCGGATGATCCTTGGTGAGGTTTGGCGCCAGGCGAGTGTCTTTGATCTGGTCGGATCCCGCGCCGTGGTCGACCGCATCATTGCCGAGTTCGAACGTTCGCCAGACACTGAGATGATCGGGTCCCGTCGCTTTCGATTGCCCAATGAATGGAAGAGCGAGGAGGCCGCGTGGGGCAAGAACAAGGCGATGATCCTCAACTTGCTGGAGACGATGGGGGTGGCGACCGACTGTCGCCTCGACTTCTTTGCCGGAACGATGTTCTGGGTTCGGCGCGACGCACTGGAACCCCTCAAGCAGCTTGATCTGTCCCTGGCGTCATTTCCCAGCGAGGCAGGTCAGCAAGACGGCACATTGCAGCATGCGCTCGAGCGGATACTCGGAATGATCTGCACGAAGATCTCCGGAACGGCCTGGGACGATGAAAATGCAGCCTGATCCCCGCGAGGCAGACCCGATTGAATAGATCCGACTTGATGGTCTTTGTAAGATCGAGCACCAGCAGGAAACGGTGGAAGAGATTTCGGATTTGGCAACGAATTCGCGCCAGCGGACAGTTCGATGAACCATGGTATCTGGCTCAAAATCCGGATGTAGCAGCGAGCGGGGTCGACCCGATCCTGCATTATATCGATCATGGCGTCGCCGAGTTCCGGAACCCGAATGCGGATTTCGACACCGAGTACTATCTGGCCAGGCATCGCGACGTCGCTTTGGCGGCGATGAATCCGCTGGATCACTACATTCGCTTCGGCAAGAGTGAAGAGCGCGAAACCCGTGCCGCGGCCATGAATCTGTCCATGGCCGCAAGTGGCTCAATCCAAAGACCCGACACCTATGTGCCGCGATCGAGCGAGAAGCGACCTGCCGATTTGCGGGCGCGCGTCATCGCCTTCTACCTACCGCAGTTCCACCCGATCCCCGAAAATGATGCCTTTTGGGGAAAGGGCTTCACGGAATGGACGAACGTAACGCGCGCGGTGCCGCTGTTCGCGGGTCATTATCAACCCAGGCTGCCGGCGGACCTCGGCTTCTATGATTTGCGGGTGAAGGACATCCAGAAGGAGCAGATCGAGATTGCCCTTCAATACGGTGTCTCGGGGTTCTGTTTCCACTTCTACTGGTTCAACGGCAGGCGCCTGCTCGAGATGCCGATCACCCAATTCGTCGAAAACGATGCGCACGAACTGGGCTTCTGCATCAATTGGGCAAACGAGCACTGGAGCCGCCGCTGGGATGGGCGCGAGCAGGAAGTGTTGATTCCGCAATCACACTCGCCCGAGGACGACCTGGCCTTCATCGAATATGTAGCCGGCTATTTTCGAGACCGGCGCTACATCCGTATCGGCGGCAAGCCACTGCTTATGATCTACCGGCCCGGATTGTTTCCGTCAGCAGCTGAAACGGCACAGCGCTGGAGAGCCTATTGCCTGGAAGCCGGCATCGGCGAGATTTTTCTCGCCTATCCGCAGTCATTCGACATGGTCGATCCTGCCGAATTCGGATTCGACGCCGCCATCGAGTTTCCGCCGAGTCTTGGAAGATCCCCCGAAATCAGCGCCTCTATCCCGACGCTCGACAGCGGCTTCACGGGGAGGATCTATGACTGGGCGGAGCTTGCCAATCGCAGCCGCGCCTATCCGCAGGTTCCCTACACGCTGTTTCGCGGACTTTGCCCTTCCTGGGACAACACGGCGCGGAGAATGGAGGCCGCCCGCATTCTGGTGAATGCATCGCCATCCCGCTATGGAGAATGGCTCGCCAACGCGGTCGTCGATACATGCGATCGATTCGCCGATTTCGACAGCCGCCTGATCTTCGTCAATGCTTGGAACGAGTGGGCGGAGGGAGCCTATCTCGAACCTGATGCGCGCTACGGCTACGCCTATCTGCAGGAGACGCGGGACGTTCTGACGGCTCCGCCAGTCGCTGGCAAATTGCGCAAGGACCCTTCCTGGCGCGTATTGTTCGTGTCGCACGATGCGGATGTCGGTGGCGCGCAGTCATCTTTGATCGACATCACGCAGTGGCTCCAGGCGCACACAGACCTGGAGATCAAGGTGCTGTGCCTAGCGGGTGGCCAACGGCTCGAACAGTTTCGACGCATCGTCGATACCGTCGTTCTGGATGATCTGGTTTCGCATACCGAGACGACCGCCACGAGGCTGGCCCGCATCACCGATTGGTACGGTGGCAGACCGGACCTCATCTACTGCAACAGTCTGGCCACCGGCCGGGTGCACGCGCTGCTTGGTGAACTGGGCATTCCTATCCTGACGCATGCCAGGGAATTGGCAATGAGCATCGCCCGATACGCCAAGGACGACATGGGCGATGTCGTTTCCCACACGCGCAGATTCATAGCGTGTTCCCCAAGTGTCCGGGATTATCTGGCAACCGAGTACAAGGTCGAAACGAACGCCATAGACGTCATTCCAAGTGCGGTTCCTCAAACCGGCGCCGATCACAGTCGTACGGAAATCCAGCGCCTTGAAAGTCGCCAACGCGCCGGCTGGCCGGTGGACAAAACCATCGTGCTGGGATCCGGCCTCGGAATGCCATTCCGCAAGGGTGCCGACCTCTTTATCGAGGTGGCCCGCATTATTCGGGCACGCGGGGTTGAAGACTATCATTTCTACTGGCTCGGCTCGTTGCCGCACCGGGAACGGGATGAGGCTCTCGGTACGTGGTCGCAGCAACTCGACAGGTTGCAGGCGGAGGGATTGGACGAAAAGGTCACGTTTCTGGGCGATGTCGAGGATGTGCGCGGCCATCTTCTGGCTGCCGATCTGTTTCTTCTGACCTCCCGCGAAGAGCCGTTCGGCCGTGTCATGCTGGAGGCGGCATTTGCCGAATTGCCGGTGATCTGCTTCGCAGGCAGCGGCGGGGCGCCGGATTTCGTCGAAGACGATGCTGGCATCATCGTCGAATGGGCCGATCCCGCCGCGATGGCCGATGCGACGCTGAAACTGATCCGGGACAAGCCGTTGCGGATGCAGCTCGGCAAACAGGCGAGCGCCAAGGCGAGGCGGCATTATTCCACCGATCGGGTCTTTCCACGCTTGCTGTCGACGATGCGGAAGGTCGCAAACAAGCCGCCCGCTGTATCGATCATCGTGCCGAACTACAATTACGCCCGCTATCTGCACGAGCGCATGGACAGTATTCTGGGGCAGTCCTTCCAGGATTTCGAGCTCATCATCCTGGATGATGCATCGACGGACGATAGCCAATCGATTCTGAATTATTATGCTGGCGTCCATGGCACCCATGTCATCGCCAATGAAAGCAATTCCGGATCGCCCTATCCTCAGTGGTTCAAGGGTATAACGCTCGCAAGGGCCGATTTGATCTGGATCGCCGAAGCCGACGACGTATCCGACCCTAGTTTCCTTGAAACCCTCGTGCCCTTGTTCCGCGATCCAAGCGTGAAGTTTGCTTATTGCGCATCGAAGATCATCAACGATCGAAGCGAGATCGTCGGCGACTATCCGTCCAGCCCGTACCTCAGTGATCTCTCCAATTTCAAATGGAAACGCAGCTACCAGGTCTCGGCGGAACAGGAAGTCAACGACGGGCTGGGCGTCAAGAATACCGTCTTCAACATCAGTGCGGCGGTTTTTCGGAAGTTTGAAATCACGACAGATTTCGCTGAGCACCTCCTGTCCCTGCCTACGAGCGGCGATTGGTACTTTATCCTCGAGGCAATCCGTAACGGCTCCGTCGCCTACGAGTCCGCATTGCTCAACCATCACCGTCGGCACAGGGACAGCGTAACCAGCCTCATCTTTACTTCCCATTCAGAGGCCCTGCTGCGCACACGGCAGGTGATCCATCACCATGTGTTGCGCACATACGGGACGGATTTGGCCATCAAGCTGAAAATGGCCGAATATGTCGTACAGCTCTGGAACCGGCAGTTCCCCGGGCGCCCGGCGGAAGAGATGGAAAGCTTGTATTCGCTAAAGGCATTGGGCGAGTTCCCTGCGAGACCACCGGAGAGCACTTCCCCGGCGGCGTGAGCCGGCGAGGTGAGCTGGCTGCGCGAATTCCTTGTTTTGACGCAATTCCGGACGGAAAACCGTTTCACACTTTTCCTGGAATTGCTCTAGTTGCCGGCGGCGACAAGGTGGCCGTTGCCGACATCCTGCAAGGCCAGTTTCAGCGGTGCCTCGCCGATCCTGCGGGTGGCGCTCGGGATTTCCTGGTCGAGGCGGGCGAAGCGGCTTCTGCGCTGTGCCGGATCGGGCACCGGCACAGCCTCGATCAGCCGTTTCGTATAGGGGTGACGCGGGTCGGAAAAGACCTGGTCGCGCGTGCCCATCTCGACGATCTGGCCGAGATACATGACGGCAACACGGTCGGAAATATTCTCGACCACCGCCATGTCATGCGAGATGAAGAGATAGGCGACGCCGAATTCGCGCTGCAATTCCTTCAACAGATCGAGCACACGGGCCTGCACCGAGACATCGAGCGCCGACACGCTTTCATCGGCGATAATCAGCTTTGGCCGCAGTGCCAGGGCCCGGGCGATACAGACGCGCTGGCGTTGGCCGCCGGAGAATTCGTGCGGATAGAGCTCCATCTGATCGGCCGACAGGCCGACGCGCTCGAACAGCGCCGCCACACGCTGGCTGCGCTCGTCCTTCGGGGTGATGCCGTGGATGACCAGCGGCTCGGCGACGAGGTCGCCGACACGCATGCGCGGGTCGAGCGAGGCGAAGGGGTCCTGGAAAATCATCTGCACGTCGCGGCGCACGGCCTTGCGTTCGTCGCGACCGAGACCAGCGAGATTGCGCCCGCCAATGACGATGTCGCCGCTATACGGCACCAGTCCGGCCAGCGCCTTGGCAGTGGTCGACTTGCCGCAACCGGATTCGCCGACCAGCGCCAGCGTCTCGTTGGGTGCGATCGAGAAGCTGACGCCCTCGACGGCGTGGACTCTGGCGTTGACCCGGCCGAAGACGCCACCGCGCAGATCGAAGCGGACATGCAGGTCTTTGACATCGGCGACGTTGGCCGGCTTTGAGGCTTCGGCCGCATCCCTGGATTTCTGGCGGCCGACGCCGCTGCCTATGCGCGGCACAGCGGCGAGCAGTTCACGCGTATAGTCGGCCTGCGGGCGGGCGAAAATGTCTGATGTCTTGCCCTCCTCGACCATGCGGCCGTGCCGCATGATGATGACGCGGTCGGCCATTTCGGCGACCACGCCCATATCGTGGGTGATGAGGATGACGCTGGTGCCGTGCTGGCGCTGTAGGTCGCGCAACAGTTCCAGCACCTCGCCCTGCACGGTGACATCGAGTGCTGTCGTTGGCTCGTCGGCGATCAGCACGTCCGGTTCGAGCGCCAGTGCCATGGCGATCATCACCCGCTGGCGCATGCCGCCGGACAGTTCATGCGGAAACTGCTTTAGCCGGCTTTCGGCTTCGGAAATGCGCACCGCCTTCAGCGCCTCGATGGCGCGTTGACGCGCCTCAGCCGGTGACAGGCTGGTATGCGCCTCGATCGATTCGGTGAGCTGCCGGCCGATCGACAGCACCGGATTGAGCGAGGTCATCGGCTCCTGGAAGATCATGGCGATGCGGTCGCCGCGAATGCGGCGCATCCGGCGCTCGTCGAGGATTGCCAGGTCGGTGTCGCCGAGGTGGATTGCGCCTGACGATATGCGTGCGGCTGGCTGCGGCAGAAGCTGCATGATCGCCAGCGCAGTCATTGATTTGCCGGACCCGGATTCGCCGGCAATGCAAAGCGTTTCGCCGCGCGCGAGCGTCAGCGACAGGTTGGAGACGACCTCGCGCTCGCCGTCTTCGCCACGCACGCTGACGGAGAGGTTGGCGATGTCGAGGATCGCTCCCGCCGCCACCGGGGCAGCCGCCCCGGTCCGTTTTCTGGCCACGCCTGCGTTCATTCAAACACGCAGCGCGGGAAGTAGAATGACACCACCCAGTTCGGCATGTCGACGATTTCCGATATGCGAAGATCGCCGCACACCGAGGCCAGCATGTAGGCCTCGACCGGATCGATCTGGTAGCGACCGGCGAGCAGGTCGACCATCTGCGCCACCGCTTCCTTGGCCCCAGTCATCAAATCGGGGCCGATGCCGGTCGTCACCTCATAGCCCTTGGCGTCGAGATGGCGTGTCACCGGCCCTGAGGTGGTGAAGCGCGGCGTCTTCAGCCTGGCGTCCTTGACCAGGTCGAGCTTGAGCACGACGTCCATCGGGCTTTCGATCGCTGTGCCGCAGACTTCGCCGTCGCCCTGGGCGGCATGGGTGTCGCCGACCGAAAACAGCGCACCCGCCACTTCCACCGGAAGGTAAAGCGTGGTGCCGGCGGCGAGGTCGCGGATGTCGAGATTGCCGCCGACGCGTCGGGGCGGCACGACCGAGTGATGGCCCATCTCAGTCGGCGCATTGCCGATGGTGCCGGCAAAGGGTTTCAGCGGCACACGCGCATTCTTGCCGAACAGCGCCGGTTCCAGCGAGGCGGCGTCATACTTCCAGATGTTCAGCGCCGGCTGCTTGAAGTCGTCGGCAAGCAGGCCGAAACCCGGAATGTTCGCCGTCCAGCCGAAGCCGGACGGTTTGAACATCTCGATCGTCACCTTCAGCGCGTCGCCCGGCTCGGCGCCCTCGACGAAGATCGGCCCGGTCACCGGGTTGACCTTGGCGAAGTCGAGCTTGGCGACGTCGGCGACAGTGCTGTCGGATTGAAGCTGGCCGCCCCCAGCATCGAGGCACTGGAACTCGATGGTCGAACCGGGCGCCACCCGCTCGGCCGGGACAAACGAATTGTCCCAGCCGAAATGGTGGTGGCGTCCGTGGATGGTGTAGTCGCAGTTATTGCACATCTTTTACGTACACATTGTCATAGTTGATCGGAACGTGGACCGGGTCGACATAGAGGTTGTCAGCGCCGCCCATGCGCGCGGATTTCATGGTAAAGCGCTGCTCGTTGAAGACCGGCGCCCACGGCGCATCCGCCATGATTTTGGCGTAGATGTCGCTCCACATTTTATAGCGCTCATCGGACTTCGCCGGATCGACGATCGAGTCGGCTTCGGCGGCCTTGGCATCGAGATCCTTGTTACAATACCACGACCAGTTCCAGCCGCCCGGCACCGCGCCGGCGCAACCGAGGATCGGTCCGTAGAAGTTGGACGGATCGGGGAAATCCGCGATCCAGCCCATGCCGCCCGACCAGATCATCGGCGCGCCGGCCTTGTCGCCACCGGCGGCAATGACATTGGCCTGGGCCAGCGCCTGAATGCTGGCCTTGATGCCGATGGCCGCCAGATCCTGCTGGATGGCCTGTGCGATGCGCGGATTGGGGTCGGTGTTCATGGCAAAGAGCTGGGTGTCGAAACCATCCGGGTGCCCAGCCTCGGCAAGCAGAGCCTTGGCCTTGGCAACGTCATAGGGATAGCCCGTGAACGCCTTGTCGTAGGCCGGCATCGACGGCGGCAGCGGCTGGTTGGCGGGCACGGCACGGCCATTGATGATCTGGATGATGCGCGCCTTGTTGATCGCCATATTAACGGCCTGGCGCACCTTCACATTGTCGAAGGGCGCCATGGTGGTGTTCATGGTGATGTAGCCGGTGTGCAGCTGGCCGCCCTCGACGACGCGCGCCTTTTGTTCGGGGTCGGACATCACCTCCTGGAACTTTGCCGGCGGAATGCCGTCGAGGGGCAGGTCGATCTCGCCCTTCTGCAGGCGCAGCAGCGCCACGATCGGCTCCTGGCCGACCTCGAAAGTGATCTTGTCGAGATGCGGCAGGCCCTTGTGCCAATAATCCGGGTTGCGCTCGAAGACGATACGCTGGCCGAGTGTCCATTCGGCGAGCTTGAAGGCGCCGGTGCCGACCGGATGCTTGCCGAAATCGGCACCGTATTTCTCTACCTCTTCCTTCGGCACGACATGCGAGAAATTGATGGCCATGACATGCAGGAAGGTGGCGTCGGGCCGGCTTAGTTCGAACTTGACGGTGTAGGGGTCGACGACGGTGACACCCGCGAGGCTGTCCGCCTTGCCGGCCGCGACATCGTCATAGCCCTTGATCGAGCCGAAGAAGCCGGCGCCCGGGCTCTGTGTCTTCGGGTTGGTGACGCGGTCGAGCGAATATTTCACGTCGTCGGCGGTCATTTCACGGCCATTGTGGAATTTGACGCCGTGGCGCAGCTTGAAGGTGAAGGTCTTGCCGTCCGGCGCAATCTCGTAGCTCTCGGCAAGGTCGGGCTTGAGCTTGGTCGTGCCCGGCTCGTAATCCATCAACCCGTCGAACAGGCTCTTGATCATCGACCAGTTCTGCCAGTCATAGCCAATGGCAGGGTCGAGCGTGGTGACGTCGTCCTTGTAGGTGGCGATGATCTCTCCGCCCTGTTTGGCGTTGGGATCGATGACATCTTCGGCGCGGGCGCTCGTCATGCCGAGCATCAGCGCCAGCGCCGATGCCGCGACGGTGGATGCGAGAAACTTCTTCATTGTTATGTTCCCTTTCTCTGTTCGGTTTTCATTTTCATCTGAGCTTGATGCGCGGGTCGATGAAGGGCGCGATGATGTCGGCGAGCAGGTTGCCGAGCACGATGGCGAAGGCCGAGACCAGCGTGACGCCCATGATGATCGGAATGTCGACGCGCTGGATGGCTTGCCAGGCGAGTTGGCCGATGCCCGGCCAGCCGAACACGCTTTCGACGACGACGATGCCACCCATGAAGATGCCGATGTCGATGCCAATCATGGCGATGACCGGCAGGATGGCGTTGGGCAAAGCATGGCGGAAGATGATGGCGCTGCGCGCCAGGCCCTTGGCTCGTGCGGTGCGCACGTAATCCTGGCGCAACACATCGATCATCGACGAGCGCATCATGCGCGCGTACCAGCCGGCGCCGAGAATGCCCATGGTGAGCGAGGGCAGCACGAGATGGCGCCAGGTGCCGTAGCCGCCGATCGGGAACCAGCTCAGCCGCACGGCAAAGACGTAGAGCAGCAACAAGCCGACGACGAATTGCGGCGCCGAAACACCGACGAAGGAGGCGACCATCAGCGTCTGGTCGGTGGCGGTGCCGCGCTTGACGGCGGCGATCAGCCCCATCGAGAGCCCGATCAGCAGTTCGCACAGGATGGCGCCGACCATCAGAAGCAGGCTGGCCGGCAGCCGTGAGACGATGAGCTCGGTGACTTCGGAGCGCTGGATATAGGAGCGGCCGAGATCGCCGCTGATGAGCTTGGTCAGGTAGCGCCAGTACTGGACGATAAAGGGCTGGTCGAGGCCGAGTTGCTGGCGGATGTTCTCGACCGTCTGCGGCGTGGCGCTGCGGCCGGCGATCTGGCGCACCGGATCGGCCGGCAGGAGATAGAGCAGCGCGAAGGTGATCAGCGAGACGCCGAGCAGTATGAGCAGCGACTGGATCAGCCGGCGGCCGAGATAGGCGATCATGCCCTACCCCTTTGCGTCGGGTCGAGGATGTCGCGCAGCGCATCGCCGATCAGGTTGAAAGCCAGCGCCAGCGCCAGGATCGCGGCACCGGGGAAGAACACCAGCCAGGGTGCCGCCTGGAAATAGGTCTGGTTCTCGAAGATGATGTTGCCCCAGGAGGCCGTCGGCGGCTGCACGCCGATGCCAAGGAAGGAGAGCGTCGCTTCGAGCAGCACCGTGGTCGAAATGCCAAGCGTGCCCCAGACGATGATGGTCGGCAGAAGGTGCGGCAGGATGTGGCGAAACAGGATGCGTGGCGCACCGGCGCCGATGGTGCGCTCGGCGTCGATGAACTCACGCTCGGCCAGCGATGAGGTTTCGGTGTAGATGACGCGAGCGGTCTGCACCCAGTTGACCAGCGCAATCACCATGGCGACGATCCACAGGCTAGGCTGGAAAACCGCCGCCAGGCAAATGGCGAGCAGCAGTGCCGGAAACGCCATCATCAAATCGGTGAAGCGCATCAGTGCGCTACCGATCCAGCCGCGGAAATAGCCCGCGGTGACGCCGACCAGCGTGCCGATGAACAACGCCACGCCATTGGCAACGATACCGATGATCAGCGAGGTGCGGGCGCCGTAGAGGATGCGGGTCAGCAGGTCGCGGCCGAGCAGGTCGGTGCCGAGCCAGAATTTGGCATCCGGCGGCAGAGGCGAGCCCTCGATCGTGAGGCCATCGAACATCTGCTCATTGGGATCGTAGCCGGTCAGCCAGGGCGCGAGCACGGCGCCGGCGACGACGATGGCGACGATGACCAGGCCAAGCAGTGCCAGACGACGCCTGACCAGCCGGCGCCAGACGCCGGGGCGCGGCTTGGCCGGCATGCGCGCAGGCGCCGTGAGATCAGGCGCGATGGGACTGGTCATCGCCGCCTTCCCCATCCGTCATTGCCACGATCCGGCGCGCGGCATCCTCGACGCTGATCTGCCAGCTCATGGCCAGCGAGCGCAGCTGCGCATAGGCGCGCTCGTCATCCGTGCCTTTCGACAAGGCCGTCACCGCGCGCACGATGGTCTGGCGCTCGGCGACGCGCTGGCGCAGCGAGGCAATCTCGCCAGCTAAGTGTTTTCGCGCCTCGAAACTCTGCCTGGCGATCAGCAGCGCGCTGTAGACGCCGGCATTGCCGACCGGCTTCAGGAGTTGTGCATCGGCCTTGTGCGACAGCGCCCATTCGATCCGGCCGGGCGCCTCGGAGCCGATCAGCGCCACCAGCGGCATCGGCGCTTCGCCCGGCTTCCACGGAAATTGCTCGTCGAAACCGAGATCGGCGTCGAAGAAGACGAAATCGGCGGCCAGCGCCTCCGGCGGCAGTTCCGGCCAGCAGTCGAGCGCGATCAGGCCGATCGCCGACAATTGCCCGGTGATCGCCTGCACCGTCGGATGCGGGCGATGCAGGATGAAGGCCCTGGCGCCGCCGAGATTGGGGATGCGCGGCGTTCTGGTCACGACACCACCCGCAGGCGCGGCCGGCCAAATGTTTTTGCCGGATCGTAGCGCGACAGATAGGGGTCCGGCGCGACCTCATCCTCGCGGCTGACCACCTCGAAGAAGCCGTCCGCGATCCGGCCGATGATCACCGGCAACGTGGCGTGCTGGGAGTGGGCGTCGATGGCGATCGGCCCAAGCCGGGTCGAGAAGCGGCGTTCGGCGAACGCCTTGGAAAATTCCGCCGGACCGGCGTCAGGATCGCGCGAAAGCACGTCGGCCATCACCTGCACGGAGGCATAGGCGGAGGCCTCGAAGGACGAAGCGAAGGCGGCTGGTCGCGGTGCGAAATACGGTCCGACCGACAGATGCCCCTTGCCCGTCTCGCCGATGGCCGGCAGCTCACCCTCGGTGAGGTTGCAGGAGATGACCGGGCAGCTTTCGGGGCTGAAGGCGGAATCTTCACGGCCCAAATCACGATAGGCGGCGAGGAAGGCGTAGGAGGAGGTACCGATCAGATTGTTGAGGATGAAGCTCGGCCGCGTCGCCCGGATTTCCGCGATCAGGCGCGACACGTCGGTCTCGCCGATGCGCAGATAGCGCTCGCCCAGCACCTTGCCGCCGGCGTCCGCAATCAGGTCACGCGCGACGCGGTTCATCTCCCAGCCCCAGATATAGTTCGAGCCAAGCAGGAAGCCGTTGGCGCCGAAGCGCGGCACGACATGGGCCATCAGCGGCACGAGGTGCTGGTTGGGGCAAGCGTGCATGTAGACGACATGCTCGTTGGCCTCGAAGCCTTCATAGGGGCAGGCGTACCAGAGCATGCCGCCGGCCTTCTCAAGCACCGGGATCGTCTCCTTGCGGCTCCAGGAGGTGACGCAGCCTACGACATGGCGGGCACTGCTGGTCTTGAAAATGTCCTCGCAGAGCGTCGCGTAGCGGTCGGCATTGCTTTGTGGGTCGCGCTCGACCGGCACCAGCTCGATGCCGGAGTTCCGGTCGGCATTGATGTCGGCGATGGCGCGCATGGCGCCCATGCGGCACGCATCGGAGACGAGCTGATAGCTCCCCGAACGGGAATAGAGGATGCCGATCTCGATGCGCCGTTTCAAACAGAACCCCAGAAATGACAATGCCCCGCAGCCAGCGCCGCAAGGGCGAGGCATACGAGGCATTCTTGCCGCCCGGCGATCAGGGCCGGTATTTCGTCCTAGCGTATTCGGTCCCGCCGGTCAGTCAAGCGGGAAAGTGTGTGGCGCCTGACGGCGGGATCGGGGTGACCTCGATCATTTTCGAACGATGTCCTCGAAGCTGAGGTCGAAGCGCATGAGGTATTTGCGCAGCCGGTCGGCGTCGTTGCCGCTGGTTTTTTGCAGTCGCGAGACGGCAAACAATTTCCGCCCGGCGGCGCTGACCGAATTGCTGTCGCGGCAAACCTCAAGCACCGTGGCAAGCTGCGCCCGGTCGAAGATGTCGATCTGGCTTTGCCGTTCAGGGCCAAGGATCTCTTGCAGGATGGCGTCGCGGTCGTCGGCATTCCCGGCGCGCCACAAGACCGTCAGGCGATCGATCTCGTCACGCACCGTTTCCTCGTTGATGCGGCCAAGCGGGGCCAATGTCGCCATGCGGGTGATGGAGGCCGAGAGATCGCGGAAATTGGCCCGCCACATTGCCTCCGGCGCCACGGCGAATTTCAGGTAGAGGTCGCGCGCTTCCTTGTTGAAGGTGACGTTCTGTCCCTCACGCTCGCCGAAGCGGCGCAATTCGAAGTCGAGGTTCGGCTCTATGTCTTCCTTGCGGTCGCGCAGCGCAGGCAACTGGAACGTCCACAGGTTCAGGCGTGCAAAAAGATCCTCGCGGAACTTGCCCTCCTTCACGCCGATCGACAGATCGCGATTGGTGCCGGCGAGAAGCTGGAAATCCGACATCACGTCCTGGTCGGCGCCGACCGGCAGGAAACGCTTTTCCTCGATTGCCCTGAGGCACATGGCCTGTTCGTCGAGACCGAGTTCGCCGATCTCGTCGAGGAACAGCACGCCCTTGTTGGCCGATTTCATCAGCCCGGCGCGCTCGTTTTGGGCGCCGGTGAAGGCGCCCTTGACGTGGCCGAACAGGGTCGACATCGCCTGGTCGCCACGCAGCGTCGCGCAATTGACCTCGATGAAGGCTCCGGAAACCTGCCGCTGTGCTTTCTTGAGTTCGTAGATACGCCTGGCCAGCTGCGACTTGCCCGCCCCCGTCGGCCCCGTCAGCAGCACCGGCGCGCGCGAGCGGATCGTCACCTTCTCGATCTGATCGATCATCTGGTTGAAGGCGGGATTGCGGGTGGCGATGCCCGATTTCAGGAACGACGTCGCCTCGTCGCGCTCGGCGGTAAAGCGGGTGGCGATCGCATCGTAGCGGGACAGGTCGAGGTCGATGATCGAATGACTGCCGGAGACATCCTCGTCACGTCCCTCCCTGCGCGGCGAAAGCTGCAGCAGCCGCGCTGGAATGAAGTGCGCCTCGGTGAGCAGGAACCAGCATATCTGCGCGACGTGGGTGCCGGTGGTGATGTTGACGAGATAGTCTTCCTTCTCGGGATCGAATGTGTAGGCGCGGGCGAAATCGCGCAGGCCGGTGTAGACTTCGCTGAAATCCCAGGGATCGCGCATGCTGATCAGATGAGGCCTGACCTCGGTGGCAGGCGAGACCTGCTCGATGTCCGCGATGACCTGCGTGGCCAACTGCCGTGACTGAGTCCCGTGGATGAGTTCCAACCGATCGATGAAAAGCCCCGGCTGCTGGCACAACGCAACCGTTGGCCGCCACTTCCGCCAACGGTCATCCGTACGGCCCGCATCAAGCGTTGTGCCGAGAATGCCAATCGCGACGCGTCTTTTCATTTTATCCTATGGTATAAGTTCCGAGTTTCTTAGATCACTATACAGGCTCTGCCTTGAACGAGGCCAGAGGTGCGCGACCGTCGGCTTGTTTTTTATTTCCGTATCAAATCAAACCACTAGCTGAATTTGAGCGGATCAGCACGCGCTGATTCTTCAAACTGGCACGCGGCCTGCAAAGATGCTGGTGTGAAAATAAAGGATGAGAACAATGGCGAACAAATCCGTGTTTGCGACGATTGCAGGAAAGCTGCTCCCGCCGGCTGACGCCAAGAACCGTGAAGGTGCCGGGGCTTACCGCCTGTCGCCGCATCAGGCTCTTGCGCAGCTGGCGGCGACGGGCACGTTCAACGCGACCTTCTATGCCGAGCCGCGCGAGCAGCTGGATGAGGTGCTGAAGCTAGCCTGGCAGGTCGAGCCGGGATTCCTGGCGCGCACCGCCGTCCGCGCTTTCGAGCAGGGCTACATGAAGGATATGCCGGCACTGCTGCTGGCGGTTCTCTCCTCGATGCAGGGCGACGAGTTCAACCGTGCGTTCGGGCGCATCGTCAGGAACGGCAAGATGCTGCGCAACTTCGTGCAGGTCATGCGCTCCGGCGCCACAGGGCGCAAGTCGCTCGGCACGCGGCCGAAGCGGCTTGTCCAGGCGTGGCTTGAGCAGGCGGCCGACTTCGAGATCATGCGGGCGGCGGTCGGCAATGATCCGTCGCTGGCCGATGTCATCAAGATGGTTCACCCGAAGCCGAAGTCGGCGTCGCGTGAAGCGCTTTATGGCTACCTGATCGGCAAGCCTCATGAAGTCGCGGCCCTGCCGGACGTGGTCAAGGCATTCGAAGCGTTCAAGCGCGATCCGTCGCTGCCCGTGCCTGAAGTGCCGTTCCAGATGCTGACCTCGATGCCGCTTTCGCGCGAGCATTGGGTACAGATCGCGGCGACGGCCGGATGGCAGATGCTGCGCCAGAACCTGAACACTTTCGCCCGCAACGGCGTGTTTGAAGTGGACGGGTTCGGCGAGAAACTGGCGGCGCGACTGCGTGATCCGCAGGAGATCCGGCGCGCCCGGGTGTTCCCGTATCAGCTCATGGTGGCGTTCACCATGGCCGGAGCGGAGGTGCCTGGCGTGGTCAGGGACGCGCTGCAGGACGCGATGGAAGTAGCGCTCGGCAACGTGCCAAGGATCAAGGGCAAGGTGGTCGTGTGTCTGGACGTTTCGGGCTCGATGAGCTCGCCGGCGACCGGTTACCGCAAGGGCGCGACGTCTGCCGTGCGTTGCATCGACGTGGCTGCCCTGGTGGCCGCCGCGGTGCTGCGACGCAACCCGACGGCCAGGGTCTTGCCGTTCGAGAACGATGTGGTGGATATCCGCCTCAACGCTCGCGATACGGTGATGACCAACGCCGCGAAGCTTGCCGCCATCGGTGGTGGCGGAACCAACTGTTCGGCTCCGCTGGCACGGCTGGTGCGCGAGAAGGCTGATGTCGACCTTGTTGTATTCGTGTCGGACAACCAGTCCTGGGTGGATGCGACGGCGCATGCGCATCAGGGGACGGCGACGATGCAGGAATGGCAGAAGCTGAAGGGGTTGAACCCGAAAGCCAAGCTGGTCTGCATCGACATCCAGCCCTATGCGACGACGCAGGCCAAGCCGCAGGCCGACATATTGAATGTCGGTGGTTTCTCCGACCGCGTCTTCGACGTGGTGGGCACGATGCTGTCCTCGAGCGGCGACCCGGACCATTGGGTGCGCACGATCGAGGCGGTCGAACTCTAAGCAATTCCAGGAAAAGTGAGCGCTTTTCCGGCCGGAATTGCGTCAAACAAAGAGGTCCCGGCGGTGCGTCCGCCGGGACCACCGGAACAAATTTTCTTGGCATGACGAATGCCGATGGAACTACAGGCTGTTACCCTCCAGGTCGCGGGTTCGAGTCCCGTCGGGTTCGCAACTATGGACCCGTAGCTCAGCGGTAGAGCGGGACGTTTCGTCAAACCTTGTCGTCATGCCCGACGGCTTTTGCGCGGCTTCGGTCGCAACTGGACAGAAAGGAACTGAACACAAGGCGTGACGAATGCCTGTGGAACTACATCCTAACTTTCGGGTCGCGGGTTCGATTCCTGCCGGAGCTGCCAATCGGCTCCGTAGCTCAGTCGGTAGAGCAGAAAGGCAGTTTCACAACAGACTTGTCGTCACCCCGCAACAACAGCCGCGGCGAATGCCGGATGGAACTACAGCAACATGAACGGGATGCTCCGTGAGGTTCGACTCCTCACCTTGCAGGCGCTCTCTGGCACGAGCGGGACTCCCGGTGTTTCATCATCCCTTGTCGCCGCGGCGAGGTAATAGAATGGCGAATGCAGGCAGGACTACAGGTAGCGCGCCCGTCGAAAGACGGGAGGTCGGGTGTTCAAATCACTCTCCCGCTCTGCTGAGCGGGGTGGCGCAGTCAAGCGTCGTCTTGCCGATCCTTGTCGCCAGCCGTTTGAACAGGGCGAATACCTGCGGGAATACATTGGCATCTGGCGGTTCGAATCCGCCCGTCGGTCGGTTGATCGATCGGTTTCTCGCATCGACTTGTCGCCCGCCGGAGAAGGAACATGAATGGCGAATGCAGGCAGGACTACAGGGATAGAGCGTCCGCGACGAAAGTCGCGGAAGGTCGGATGTTCAAACCATCCCTTCCGTCTCCGGATGGAAAGTAGCTCAGTAATTGTCTTGCCGACCCTTGTCGCCAGACCGAATGAATAGGACGAAAGCCTGCGAGACTACAGGTAGACGCGGCTCGCTTCAGGCAAGCGGGTGCCGAAAGGCGTGAGGGTTCGTGTCCCTCCTTCGCATCTTCGCGAAGTGGCGGAAAAGATGTCTCGCATTCTCTTGTCGTCCGTCCGCAATACGCAGTGCTTGCATCGAAAGTGAATGACATGACCAAGATTTTGAGTGGACAGGATTTGATCGACGCCGGCCTGCCGCAGGGCAAGTGGTTCGGCAAGGCGCTCGTCGCCGCCAATGCGGTGCTGGAAAGCGGCGGATCGCAGAGCGATGCGCTGGAGGCTGCGCGTGCTTTCGCGCCGCCGCCGGCCATGAAGCTGCATGCCGCCTCCTCGATGCCGCTGCATCTCAACATCGAGGCCGAAACGCCAGACGAGGCCGCCAATGTCGTAGCGGTCACGCGCAGCATGGCCGAGCTGATGCGCACGCCGGTGATCCGCGCCGGCGCCATCATGCCGGACGCCTGCCCGGCCGGTCCGTCGGGCACGATTCCGGTCGGCGGCGTCGCAGTGTCGGAGGCGATCCACCCCGGCATGCATTCGGCTGACATCTGCTGCTCGATGGCGATCTCGGTGTTCCCTGGCGTGGCGCCGGCCGCGTTGCTCGATGCCGTGCATGGGGTCACCCATTTCGGACCGGGCGGGCGTCCGCGCGGCCAGCAGATCCGTCCCGCCAAGGAGGTCTTCGAGCGTTTCGAGGCCAACCCCTTGCTGCGCGACCTGAGCAGTGCCGCGATCGAGCATTTCGGCACGCAGGGCGACGGCAACCATTTCGCCTATGTCGGCACGCTGAAGTCGAGCGGCGAGACGGCGCTGGTCACCCACCACGGCTCGCGCTCGCCGGGCGCGCGGCTCTACAGCAAGGGCATGAAGATCGCCGAGGGCGTCCGCAAGACGCTGTCGCCGGAGACCTTGCCGCAGAACGCCTGGATTCCGGCCGATACACGGGAAGGCGATGACTATTGGGAGGCCCTGCAGACGATCCGCAAATGGACCAAGGGCAACCACATGCTCATCCACGACCTGGCGGCTGAAAAGCTGGCGGCGAAGGTGTCGGACCGGTTCTGGAACGAGCACAACTTCGTCTTCCGCCGGACGGGTTGTTCTACCACGGCAAGGGCGCCACGCCGGCCTTCGACAACTGGGCCGACGACGCGACCGATCTGACGCTGATCCCGCTCAACATGGCGGAGCCGGTGTTGATCGTGCGCGGCAAGAACGCGGCGCATGGACTTGGCTTCTCGCCGCACGGCGCCGGGCGCAACTTTTCGCGCACCCAGCACCGGCGCATGCAGGCCGGACGCAGCAACGAGGATATCTTCGCTGAGGAGACGAAAGGCATCGATGCCCGCTTCTTCTCCGGCGTGACGGATATTTCGGAACTGCCGAGCGCCTACAAGAACGCGGCCTCGATGCGCCGCCAGATCGAGCACTTTGGTCTGGCGGAGGTCGTCGACGAGGTGCTGCCCTATGGTTGCATCATGGCCGGCGACTGGGAAGCCAACGCGCCGTGGCGCAAGAAGCGGGAAGCGCGCCAGCAGCAGGGGCGTTAGCCCGCCGCAAACTGGATGCGGGCCACGAGGCCCGCATCCCCCAACACGCGATCAGTGCCCTTGCAGTTGCTTGCGACGCCAGGCGGCGGGTGCCTCGCCTGTCCGTTCGCGAAAGAAGCGTGAGAAATAGGCGGGATCATCAAAACCGATCTCGTAGGCGATGTCCTCGACGGTGCGCACGGTGAACAGCAGCAGCCGCTTGGCCTCCAGCAACCGGCGCTCGCTGACCACCCGCTTGACGCCGCTGCCCAGCACCGCACGGCTGGCCTTGTCGAGAAGATGCGGTGTGGTGGCCAACACCTCGACGTAGCGGTCGACCGGCCAGTTGTCGCGGAAATGGGCATCGACGAGACGGCGCAAGCCTATCGCCAGCGATGAATCGAAAGACGGCGCGGAGGCAATTGTCGCCGGTGCGAGACGCGCAATGTGGGAGAGCGCGACGGCGATCAGCGCCGGCAGGACCTTGTCATTGCCGGCCTGCGCCTCGGTGTATTCGGCGGCGATCATCTCCAGCACCGCCGCCAGCCTTTTCCATGCAGCCTGCTGCGGCAGGCCGTCGGCGAAGACCGGCCTGTCCAATGGCAGCAGGCTGTGGCCTGCAATCGCGGCAAGCGCGTCGTCGGCGACGGAAACGACGATGGCGTCGGTGCCGGGCCCGATCGAGAAGCCATGCACGATCGTGCTCGGCACGAAGCTGACGGCGGGCGCCGAAAAGTCCCAGGATTGGTCCTCGATGCGGTAGGTGCCGGAGCCGCTGGTCCAGTAGGTGATCTGGCCCATCTGCGGATGCTTGTGCGCCGCGACCTGGCCGAGATGGATGTTGCTGCGGGCAAGCACTGTCTCGACATGCAGGAACCCGACATCGAGCGGCCGCACCGGCTCACCATAGACGAAGAAGTCGGGAATGGAATTCTGGCTCATGGCGCCGGAAAAAGTCCAATCGGTTTTGCCGTTCCGTCCATAACCGATCTGTGGCCCAGGCGCTAGGATCGGCGTTATCAGTGGAGGAGTATCATGCGGTCAGAAGATTTCCGTGCCGACAAAACGCGCCCGTTCACCGGGGCCGAGTATCTGGAGAGCCTGCGCGACGGCCGCGAGGTCTATATCAACGGCGAACGCATCGCCGACGTCACCACGCACCCGGCGATGCGCAATTCGGTGCGGTCGCTGGCACGGCTCTACGATGCGCTGCATGATCCGAAACGGCGGGACACGCTGACCTCGGCCACTGACACCGGATCGGGCGGCTACACCCATAAATATTTCCGCGTCGCCAAATCTTCCGGCGAACTCGCGGCGCAGCAGACGGCGATCGCCGAGTGGTCGCGCATGTCCTATGGCTGGATGGGGCGCACGCCCGACTACAAGGCGGCGCTGATGAACACGCTCGGGGCCAATGCCGACTGGTACGGGCCGTTCAAGGACAATGCACTCGCCTGGCACAAACGTGCCCAGGAAGCCGTGCTGTTCATGAACCATGCCATCGTCAACCCGCCGATCGACCGCCACAAGCCGGCCGAACAGGTGAAGGATGTCTTCGTCCACATCACCAAGGAGACCGATGCCGGCATCTTTGTCTCCGGCGCCAAGGTGGTGGCGACGTCGTCGGCGCTGACGCACTACAATTTCCTGGCGCAGGGGTCGGCGACGGTCACCGAGGATCCGTCGCTGTCGGTGATGTTCATCGTGCCGATGAACGCGCCGGGGATAAAGATGTTCTGCCGCGTCTCCTACGAGCAGACCGCCAACACGGTGGCCGCCCCGTTCGACTATCCGCTGTCGTCGCGCTTCGACGAGAACGACGCCATCCTGGTGCTCGACAATGTCTTCATCCCCTGGGAGGACGTGCTGGTGCTGCGCGACGCGCAAAAAATCCTGTCCTTCCATCCAGCGTCGGGCTTCATGCACGGCTATTGTTTCCAGGGCTGCACGCGCTTTGCCGTCAAGCTAGATTTCCTCGCCGGCCTGCTGGCCAAGGCGCTGCGCGCCACCGGCGGCGATGCCTTCCGCGGTAACCAGGCGGCGCTGGGTGAGGTCATCGCGCTCAGGCACATGTTCTGGAGCTTTTCCAACGCCATGGCCTACAACCCGATTCCGTGGGCGAATGGCGCGGTGCTGCCCAATCTCGACGCGGCGCTCGCCTACCGGACCTTCATGTCGGAAGCCTACCCGCGCGTCATCGACACGGTGCGCCGGGTGATTGCGTCGGGCTTGATCTACCTGCCGTCATCGGTGCGCGACTTCAACAATCCCGAGATCGACAAGTACCTGGCGCAATATGTGCGCGGCTCCAACGATATGGGCCATATCGAGCGCATCAAGATCATGAAGCTGTTGTGGGACGCGACCGGCACCGAGTTCGGCGGCAGGCACGCGCTCTACGAGTTGAACTATGCCGGCGCGCCGGAAGAGGTACGGCTGCAGGTGCTGAAGGGCGCCGAACGCGGCGGCCGGCTGAAGGCCATGGAGGAACTCGTCGACTCTTGCATGGCCGACTATGATGAGAACGGCTGGACTGATGATACCTGGCTCAATCCACTTGCTTCGCCGGTTGGGTGAACTCAGATGGCCACGCAGATTTCGAAGACCGATTTCCGCGACGCCATGGCAAGGGTCTGCGCACCGGTCAACATCGTCACCACCGATGGTCCGGCAGGGCGCGGCGGCTTCACCGCCACCGCCATGTGCAGCGTCTCCGACGAACCGCCGACGCTCTTGGTGTGCATGAACGGGCGTTCGACGCAGGCCGCCATGTTCCTCGCCAACCGTCGCTTCTGCGTCAACGTGCTGACGCATGACCATATGCATCTGGCCGGAAAGTTTGCCGGCGCGACACGGGACATGGAGGCGCGTTATTCGGCGGCACGCTGGCAGACGCTGACCTCAGGCACGCCGGCACTGTCTGACGCGATCGTCAATTTCGATTGCGAGATCGAGGACGTGCACATCGTCGGCACGCACAATGTGATGATCGGCCGTGTCATCGATGTCAGGCACGGCAGCGGCGGCTCGGCGCTGCTCTATGTCGACCGGAATTATACGCAACCGACGCGGCTGGGGAGTTTTGGCGGGTGAGGCGAAGCGACGGACTGAAGAGAGATCAGCTCTCGCCGTCGATCAGCGTCTCCAGCAGGTCGAGCAACTGCTCCAGCCGCTCGTGGCCGAAGCGGCGCTCGATGTCGTCGTAGATGACACGACGCTCGGGCGACAGGGCGTCGATCAAAGCGGAGCCGGCTGGCGCGATGGTCAGGATGACGCGACGGCCATCGCCTTCCGCCTTGTTGCGGGTGATGAATTTGCGGCCCTCGAGCGCCTTGATGATGCGGGTCAGGCTGGGCGGCAGCACCGAGGCGCGATCGGCAAGCTCCGTTGCCTCGACCGAGCCGGCTTCGCTCAGCACGCGCAGCACGCGCCATTGCTGTTCGGTCACGTCATGCGCTGCAAGCATCGGGCGAAACCGCGCCATCACCGCTTCGCGGGCGTGAAGCAGCGCCATTGGCAGGGAACGACGAGTGTTTTCAGGCAGCAAGAATCAGCGTCCCCAATCATGCGGTTGTCAGTCGAATCTAACCCGATATGGACAACGCCAAACCCGACCTTTCCATCCCGTATCGTCGCCTCAAGCCCGATGCAAGACTTGACTTCGGCGATACCGCATGTAATTAACGCGTTAACTACAACAATGCAATGATCCTGGGAACGAAACGCCGTGCCTCACTTCTCCATCGAGTATTCGGCCAATCTCGATGCCAAGGTCGACATGGGCGAATTGTGTGCGCTGGTGCTGCACACGGTGCTCGACACCGGGCTGTTCGAGACGGGCGCGGTGCGGGTGCGGGCCTTCCGCGCCAAGGCCTACGCCATTGCCGACAATCTGCCGGAAAACGCCTTTCTCGACATGTCGTTTCGCATCGGCACCGGCCGCAGCGCCGAGGACAAGAAGCGGACCGGCGAGGCCATCTTCGCGGCGGTGAGCGAACACCTGGCAACGCTGTTCGAGACCCCGCATTTCGCTCTGTCGCTGGAGATCAGGGAAATCGATCCGGTGCTGAGCTGGAAGAAGAATGCAATCCACCCGCGGCTGCGCGGCAAGTGACGGAAAGCTGACATGTCCGATCTCGAAGGCAATCTGAAAAAGGCCGAGGCCTATCTCGCCCGCTTCAAGACCAACGGCGTGCTGAACCAGATCGGCGGCGAAGCGGTGCCGGCTGCCGACGGCTCTACCTTCGAGACGCTGTCGCCGGTCGACCTCAAGCCGCTGGCCAAGGTCGCGCGCGGTGGCGCCGCCGATATCGACCGCGCCGCCAAGGCAGCGAAGGCGGCGTTCCCGGCCTGGGCCGCCATGCCGGGCGAGACACGCAAGAAGCTGCTGCACAAAATAGCCGATGCGATCGAGGCGCGCGCCGAGGAGATCGCCTTCGTCGAATGCATGGACACCGGCCAGGCTCTGAAATTCATGGCCAAGGCGGCTCTGCGCGGCGCCGAGAATTTCCGCTTCTTCGCCGACCGTGCGCCCGTAGCGCGTGACGGCGAGACGCTGCGAACGACAGGCCAGGTCAACATCACCACCCGCGTACCGATCGGCCCGGTTGGCATCATCACGCCGTGGAACACGCCGTTCATGCTGTCGACCTGGAAGATCGCGCCAGCGTTGGCGGCTGGCTGCACCGTCGTTCATAAGCCGGCTGAATTTTCACCGCTGACCGCTCGCCTGCTCGTCGAGATCGCCGAGGAGACCGGCCTGCCGAAAGGCGTGTGGAACCTGGTCAACGGGCTAGGAGAACATGCCGGTAAGGCGCTGACGGAGCACCCCGACATCAAGGCAATTGGCTTCGTCGGCGAGAGCCGCACCGGTTCGATGATCATGCGCCAGGGCGCCGACACGCTGAAGCGCGTGCATTTCGAACTCGGCGGCAAGAACCCGGTGATCGTCTTTGCCGACGCCGATCTCGAACGCGCGGCCGATGCGGCCGTATTCATGATCTACTCGCTCAATGGCGAACGCTGCACCTCGTCGTCGCGGCTGCTGGTCGAAGCCTCGGTCTACGACAAATTCACCGATCTGGTGGCGGAGAAGGCAAAGCGCATCAAGATCGGTCATCCGCTCGACCCGAAAACGGTGGTCGGACCGCTGATCCATCCGGTGCACGAGGAAAAGGTGCTGTCCTATATCGAGATCGGTAGATCGGAAGGCGCGGTTGTTGCCGCCGGCGGCGGCAAGTTCGCCGGGCCGGGCGGCGGCTGCTATGTCAGCCCGACGCTGTTCACCGGCGCCACCAACAAGATGCGCATTGCCCAAGAAGAGATTTTCGGGCCGGTGCTGACGGCAATCGCCTTCAAGGACGAGGCGGAGGCGCTGGCGCTCGCCAACGATACACAATACGGCCTGACCGGCTATCTCTGGACCTCTGATGTGACCCGTGCCTTCCGCTTCACCGATGCGCTCGAGGCCGGCATGATCTGGGTCAATTCGGAGAATGTGCGGCATCTGCCGACGCCGTTCGGCGGCGTCAAGAATTCCGGCATCGGCCGTGACGGCGGCGACCATTCCTTCGACTTCTACATGGAGACGAAGAACGTCGCCTTTGCGACGACGGCGCACGCGATCCAGAAACTCGGCGGCTGACGGAGGAAATCAGATGCCCTTGCCCAAGCCCAACCTCTATCCCGCCTTCAACATCGTGCGCCTCAGCCATGTCGAGCTGGCGGTGACCGACCTTGCCAAGTCCCGCGCCTTCTATGTCGACACGCTCGGCCTGCAGGTCACCGACGAAACCTCAGGCGCCATCTACCTGCGCGCCATGGAGGAGCGCGGCCATCACTGCATCGTGCTGCGCAAGGCGACGACGCCAGAAGCGCGCGACCTCGGCTTCAAGGTGTTTTCGGACGAGGACCTCAACAAGGCCGAGCATTTCTTCCAGGGCAAGGGCCTGCCGGTGGAATGGGTCGAGCGGCCCTACCAGTCGCGCACCTTCCGCACGCGTGACCCGCACGGCATTCCGCTCGAATTCTACGCTCAGATGGAGCGGTTGCCGCCAATCCACCAAAAATACGCACTCTACAAGGGCGTCAAGCCGCTGCGCATCGACCACTTCAACTGCTTCTCACCCAATGTCGACGAGTCGGTCGCTTTTTACAACGAGCTCGGCTTCCGGGTGACCGAGTACACCGAGGATGCCTCGAGCGGAAAGCTGTGGGCGGCATGGACGCACCGCAAGGGCGGCGTGCACGACATCGCCTTTACCAACGGCGTCGGCCCGCGCCTGCACCACGTCGCCTTCTGGGTGCCGACGCCGCTCAACATCATCGACCTGCTCGATTTGATGGCCACGACCGGCTATTTGCCGAACATCGAACGCGGTCCCGGCCGGCACGGCATATCCAACGCCTTCTTCCTCTATGTCAGAGACCCGGACAACCATCGCATCGAGATCTACTGCTCAGACTACCAGACGGTCGATCCGGACCTCGAGCCGATCAAATGGGACCTCAAGGATCCGCAGCGGCAGACACTGTGGGGCGCGCCGGCGCCAAAAAGCTGGTTCGAGGAAGGCAGCACCTTTGCGGGTGCCACCGCACGCCAGCCGGATCTGACGGCATCGCCGATCATTGCGCCGTGAGCAGCACCATGAACCGGCTCGCCACCTTCACCATCAACGGCAAGACGCGCTATGGCGCGGTCACCGGCAAGGGCGTCGTCGACCTGTCGGCCCGCCACAGCCAGTGGCCGACCCTACGCGAGGTGATCGAGGCCGGCGCCTTGCGGCGGCTGGCGGAAGAGGCCGAGGCCTTTGCCGTCGATTTCCCACTCGACGCCATCGCCTATGACATCCCGATCCCGTCGCCGGAAAAGATCATCTGCGTCGGCGTCAACTATCCGGACCGCAACGAGGAGTACAAGGACGGGCAGGCGGCCCCTTCTAACCCGTCGCTCTTCATCCGCTTCCCCCGTTCCTTCGTCGGCCATGGCGCTGCACTGCTGCGGCCGCCGGAATCACCGCAGCTCGACTATGAGGGCGAGATCGTCATCGTCATCGGCAAGGGTGGGCGGCGCATCGCCGAGGCGGATGCGCTCGGCCACATTGCGGCGCTGTCGCTGTGCAATGAAGGCACCATCCGCGACTGGGTGCGGCACGCCAAGTTCAACGTCACCCAAGGCAAGAATTTCGACCGCACCGGTTCGATCGGCCCATGGCTGGTGCCGTTCACGGATGAGGCGCAGATCGCCGACATTGCGCTGACCACGCGCGTCAATGGCGAAATCCGCCAGCAGGATCGCACCAGCCGGATGATCTTTTCCTTCCGCAAGATCATCAACTACATCTCGACCTTCACCACGCTGGTGCCTGGCGATATCATCGTCACCGGCACGCCGACGGGCGCCGGCGCCCGCTTCGACCCGCCGATCTGGCTGAAGCCCGGCGACGTCATCGAGGTCGAGGCGGACGGCATCGGTGTGCTCAGAAACGGTGTCGTCGACGAGGCAGCGGCATGACCCCTGAGCAGGTGGAAGACGCCGCGACGCGGCTGTTCGAGGCCGAACGTTCGCGCCGCCAGATCCGGCTGCTCAGCCTCGATTTTCCCGAGGCGACCATGGAGGACGCCTATCGCGTCCAGGCAGCATTGGTCAAACGCAAGACCGATGCCGGGCTGAAGCCGAAGGGCTGGAAGATCGGCTTGACCTCCAAGGCGATGCAATATGCGCTGGCCATCGACACGCCGGATTCCGGCGTGCTGTTCGACGACATGTTCTTCAACGATGGCGCGACGATTGCCGCGGGCCGCTTCATCCAGCCACGCGTCGAAGCCGAGATCGCCTTCATCATGAAGGCGCCGCTGAAAGGTCCCGGCGTGACCATCTTCGACGTGCTCAACGCCACCGATTACATCACGCCGGCGCTGGAAATCCTCGATACGCGCATCGAGCGCGTCAATGCCGAGACGAAGAAGGCGCGCAGCTTCTTCGACACGATTTCCGACAACGCCGCCAATGCCGGCATCGTCATCGGCGGCCGGCCGCAGCGGCCCGATGAAGCCGACATGCGCTGGATCGGCGCCATCGTTTCGCGCAATGCAGAGGTCGAGGAGACCGGGCTCGGCGCCGGCGTGCTCAATCATCCGGCGATGGGCATCGCCTGGCTGGCGGACCGGCTCGCCCGCTACGGCATGTCGATCGCGGCCGGTGAGGTGGTGCTGTCGGGATCCTTCGTGCGTCCGGTCGAGGCGCGGCCGGGCGATACGATCGTCGCCGATTTCGGCAGTTCAGGGACAGTCAGCATCCATTTCGCCAAGAGCTGACGGTTCGGCAACTCACGCGCCGCGCAGATAGGCCGCCATCACGCCGGCGGCGATGGTCGAGATGCGCATGCCGGCATCCCTCGTAATGTCGCCCTCGACGCGGCTCTGCACCCAGCCAAGGAACGCAAAGGCGCGCAACGCGGAAAACAGCGGCAAGGCCGCGAGATCCTGCTGCGTCAGTTCCCGCTCCCGCCGGTAGCCGTCAAGCAGCGCCGCCTCGATCAGCGGATAGATCGGCTCCTCGCGGTTCTGGTAGAGCGCAACGGCAAGATCGTAGGCGTGCCAACCGTGGCCGAAATCGTCGAAGTCGATGATCTGGATACTGTCGCCGTCGAGCAGCACATTCTCGCGCACCAGATCGGCATGGATCAGGCCGAAATTGCGCGCACTGCGCTCATGCCGTGACAGTGCTTCGACCGCCTTCTTGTGGGCACGGTGGACCAGGTCGCGATTGGCATTGTCGAGAAACGGGCAGGTCTCGAAACGGCCCCATGTCGGGTTCGGGCCGAAATAACCGTCGAAATCCCAGGCATGGCGGGCAAAGTCCGGCGGCGGCGCCCAGCTGGCGGCGGCATTGTGCATGCGCGCTATGGTTCGGCCGATGGCGGTGAAGACGTCCCTTGCCCGTTGCGGCGAATAGCCGAGCGGCACGCCGCGCGCGCCGACGGCGCGGCCTTCGAGCCAGCTCAGACAATCGACCTGACGCGGCGTGTCAGGGCCGATGCCGACCGGCACGAACAGATCGCCGCTCAATGTCGGGACCGGGGATGGCGTGGCGACACCGGCCGATTGCAGGAAGGCCATCCATTGCAGTTCCGAGCGCAGCGCGGCATCCGTGTGATAGCCAAGCCGATGGATGCGCATGGCTGCCGGCCGGCCATCGGCCAAGCGGACGCGGAAGACCGCATTTTCGCGGTATTTGAGCAGCTCCGGTTCAGCGTTGCGGACGCCCCAATGGGCGAGCGCATGCCGGGCAAGCTTGGTGACGTCAGCCGCCGTCTCAGGCTCGGATCGCGCGGACACTGCGTTCACGTCGTCACTCCGGCGACTTCACCAAGCACTTCGTCGAGCGTGCCGATCAGCAGCTCGGCATTGGCGCGGGAAAACGGCATGGGCGGGCGGATCTTCAGCACATTGCCATGAATGCCGGTCTTGCCCATCAGCACGCCACGGTCACGCATGGCGTTGATGACGCGCCCGGCGATATCAGGCGCGGGTTCGCGTGTTTCGCGATCGCGGACCAGCTCAGCGCCGAAGAACAGGCCGGCGCCCCTGACTTCGCCGATGCAGTCATGGCGATCGGCCAGCGGCCGCAGCAGGCCGAGTGCATAGGCGCCGACATCTCGCGCGTTGGCGACAAGGTTTTCCTGTTCCAGGACATCGAGGACAGCGTCGGCCACGGCGCAGGAAACCGGATTGCCGCCAAAGGTGTTGAAGTAGCGGAAGGCGTTGCGGAAGGTCGCCAGGATTTCCGTGGTGGTGACGACGGCGGCGACTGGGTGACCGTTGCCCATCGGCTTGCCCATGGTGACGATGTCGGGAACAAAGCCGGCGCGCTGATGGCCCCAGAAATGGCTGCCGGTGCGGCCGAAGCCCGGCTGCACTTCATCGGCGATGACCAGCCCTCCAGCTTCGCGCACGGCCGCCACTGCGTCGTCGAAGAAGCCGCTGGGCAGCGTCGGGAAGCCCTCATTGGCAAGCAATGGACACAGGATCATGCCGGACAGGCCGATGCCGTCCTTGGCCAGCGAGGCGATGGCTTCGCGCACGGCGTCGCCGAACGCCTTGCCGTTGGCCATCGCGTCGGGATGGCGATAGCTGTCGGGCGCCGGCACCAGCCTGACATAGGGAGCGCGGCCGCCGACCGGCGGCATGCGGGTTGAGAGCTGCGAAACCGCCGTGGTATTGCCGTGGTAGGTGGCGTCGGTGGCGATAATGCCCATCTGGCCTGATGTCGCCTGCGCCATGCGCAGCGCGATATCGTTGGCCTCGCTGCCGGTGCAGGTGAGGATGGCGGTGGACAGGCTGGCGTCGAAACTCGCGGTCAGCCGCTCGACATAGTCGAGGATGGCGGTGTGCAGATAGCGCGTGTGGGTGTTGAGCAGGCTTGCCTGCCGGCACAGGGCGTCGACCACATGCGGGTGGCAATGGCCGACATGGGCGACATTGTTGTAGGCATCGAGATATTTGCGGCCATCGGCATCGTAGAGCCAGACGCCTTCCCCGCGCACCAGGTGCACGGGCTCGTCATAGAACAATTGCGATTTCGCACCCAACAGGCGGGAACGCCGGCTAACCAGCGCTTCCTCGGTCATTTTCTTCTGCGATTGTGTCATCTGTCGATCCCAAAACCTCGTTGTATCGGCCGGCTCGTCAGACCTTCGCCAGGCCTGCACCGATCGCCTCACCGATCTTCGCGACATCGGCGGCGCTGATGATCAGCGGGGGCGACAGGATGATATTGTTGCCGGAGACGCGCAGCATGACGCCGGCTTCGTAGGCAGCTTCCGAAACCACGGCCATGGTCTTCTTGTCGGCGGGTTTCTTCGTCGCGCGATCCGAGACCAGCTCGATCGCCGCCATCAGGCCCTTGTAACGGACATCGCCAACGATGGCGTGCTTCGCCTTCAGCCCCTCCAACACGGTCGCCAGTTCGACACCGCGTGCCACGGCGTTCTCGTTCAGGCGAAGCCGTTTGGTCTCGGCGAGCGCCGCCAAACCCGCCGCGCAACCAACCGGATGGCCGGAATAGGTATAGCCATGGCCGATGGCGCCGAAACTGGTCTTGTCGGCCTCGAAGACGTCGGCAACCTTGCCACCGATCAAGGTCGCGCCGAGCGGGAAATAGCCCGAGGTGATCGCCTTGGCGATGGTCATGAAGTCCGGCTTCACGCCGGTCAGCCGCGAACCGGACCAGGCGCCGGTGCGGCCGAAGCCCGTAACCACCTCGTCGGCGATCAGCAGGATTTCGTGGCGGTCGCAGATCTCGCGCACCAGCGGCATGAAGCTTTCGTGCGGAACAATGACGCCGCCGGCGCCGAGCACCGGCTCCATGATGAAAGCGGCGATGGTGTCACCGCCCTGGAAGGCGATCTCGTCCTCCAGCGCCTTGGCGCAGAGCTTGGCCAGCCGCGCCGGATCGGTCTCGTCGAACGGATTGCGGAAGGTCCAGGGGGCTGGAATGTGGAAGACGCCGGGCAGCAGCGGCTCGTAGTTGCGGCGGAAATTGGCGTTGCCGTTGACCGAGGCGCCGCCGAAATGGGTGCCGTGATAGCCTTTCTTGAGCGCCAGGAATTTTGTCCGGTCGCCCTGGCCGCGTATCTTCCAATATTGCCTCGCCAGCCGCAACGCGGTTTCGACCGAATCCGAGCCGCCCGAGGTGAAGAAGGTCCGCACCATGCCTTCCGGCGCGAACCATTCGGCGAGTTCGTAGGCGAGCTCGATCGACGGCCCGGTCGAGGTGCCGCGAAAGCCGGAATAGTAAGGCAACGCGCCAAGCTGGTCGGCAATCGCCTTCTTGATCGGGTCGCAGCTGTAGCCGAGATTGACGTTCCACAGGCCGCCGACGGCGTCGAGCACGGTGTTGCCGGCGATGTCGGTGACCATGACGCCCTCGCCTTTCATGATCACCTTCGGCGGATTGGCCCGCATCTCGGCCGGATGCGCCATCGGATGCCAGATCGGCTTGGCGTTGGTCTCGGTGAGGAAATTGATGTCGCGCATGACAAGGCTCCGCAAATGGTCTCAGGCAACTGGGACGAGGTCGAAATGGGCAAGGGCTTCGGCATAGGAGAGCGCCGGCCGGGCGACGTCGAAATGCACCGTGCGCATGCCGGCGGCACGGCCGCCATCGACATTGCGCTGCTGGTCGTCGACGAACACGCAGGCACCGGCAGGCAAGCCGAGTGCTTCGGTGACGAAGGCATAGGCGCGCGGATCGGGCTTGAGGATGCCGGTGTAGGTGGCGTCGACGATCAGGTGAAACAGGCCGAGCAGCGGCAGTTTTTGGCGAAAGCCGGCGCCGTAGAACAGATCGAGCTCGTTGGACAGGATCGCCAGCCGAAAGCCGGCGGCATGGACGGCGCGGATAGCATGGTCGGCTTCCGGCCGCACCACCTTGTCCGGCTCGGCGCCACGCGCGCGCTGGACGAAGGTTTCCATCGCCTGCCAGTCCTCGCCGACGAGCCGGCCGACCTCGCAGGTGCGGCTGCGCCAATAGTCGCGTTCACTGATCTCGTCGGCCTGCATGGAGCGCCACAGCGGGTCGCTGTCCGGATCGAACGGCCCGCGCCATTGCAGCGTGCCGGGCTTCAAGCCGAGCGCCTGTTCGGTCAAGGCATGGGTTTCGAATAGCGTGCGGGTGACGACGCCGCCGAAATCTAGGACAAGCGCCTGGGCCACGGGAGCGCTCACGCGGCCACTCCCTTGGCCGGCATGCCACGCGGAATGATGCCTTCCTCGACCCAGCGGTCGAAGATTTCCAGCGCCTTGCTGACAAAATCGTCGCTGTTGATGTGGGCGTCGATCTCGTGGAACTCGACGCCGGCGGGAATGGCCTCGCGCATTTCATCGACGAAGGCGGCAAGCGCTTCGGGTTCATAGAGCGGCTCACCCTGCATGTCCCATTCCTGGATACCCCGGGAAGGCAGGATGAAGGCGGAGCGCCCTTTCGAGGCGCCGAGCTTGGCCGCGATAGTCCTGGCCACCTTGCGGCGGTCATCGGCATCGACGGTGACCGAGGCGATCAGCCTGTTGTGGGCGTGGAACGGGCGTTCGGAAAATTTAGCCGGCAAATCCTGCCAGGTCGGCAGGTCGACCATGTCGACCGCGCCGGGCGCGGCGATCTGCGGGATGCCGTGGGCGCCGGCATTTTCCAGGCGGTCGGCGCCGGAGCTGACGACGGAACCGGCCAGATGATTGGTGATCTCCTGCAGGCTGAAGTCGAAGACGGCGCAGAAATGGTCCTGGCCGGCGATCGATTCGAAGGCGCGGCCGCCCATTCCGGTGGTGTGGAAGACAGCGACATCATAGCCGCGCCGCTCCAGCGCCGGCTTCAGCGTCTTCATATAGTGCAGGCAGGAACTGCCGAGCGAAGTCATGCCGATGGTCGGGCCTGTTACCGGCGCCGAAGCGCGGCTCTCCAGCACAATCCTGGCCGCGCCGACAACCGCGCCGCAAGCCTGAGACAGGACCAGCTTGCAGATCGAGTTGAGACCGTAGAGCCCACCGGCCCAGAGGATCATCATCAGGTCCGGCGCGACGCGCTCGGGCGGGATGAGGTGCGAATAGGCGATGGTCGAGACGACGAATTTCGGCACGCCGAGCGGCAGGGAAAGCGCCACGTCGAGCGCCAGGTCGGTGCCCATCGAACCTCCTATGGCGATGAAGGCGTCGATCTCGCCATACCCGTGCAGCTTGCGCACCAGTTGCACGGCGCCGCCGGCCATCAATGTCATGGCGGTGTTCTCGTCGCCGCTGGTGACGATCTCCTCGATTGTCACGTCGACGGCCCGCGCCACGGCATGCTTGTCGTGATCGGGGCTGTAGGGCGGATTGCCGAGAACGCTGACATCCATCATCACGGCGCTGCCGCCCGATGCCTCGATGCATGCTTTCATGAACAGCAGTTCGTCGGCCTTGGTGTCGCCGGTGCCGATGACCAGGATGCGGGGCGTTGTCTGTGCAGACATCAGGCCTGCCTCCTCAGTGTTTGCAAATTGTCGCCATTGAGGCGCATCGAAATCTCCCGTGCCGTGGCCATGACCGCAAGCCCTCGTTGCGTGATGTCGGCCGGCGTCGTTCTGGCCTTCGGCGCCGCCACGGCGATGGTGCCGAGCGCAAAGCCGTCCGCCGCGAGGATCGCCGCCGCGACGGAGATGACGCCTTCTTCCAGGCCCTGATCGCAGATCGAATAGCCGCGCTCACGCGCCTCGGCCATGGAGCGGGAGATGGCGGCCGGCTCGATCAGCGTATGCGTCGTGAAGGCTTCGAGCGGACCCGCCAGGCATGTCTGGACGGCCTCATCCCTAGCAAAGGCCAGATAGGCGATGCCCGACGCAGTCGAATGCAGGGGCAGGAGCTGGCCGATATCGATGTTGACCCGATTTGCCCAGGCGGGATGTTCGACATGGACGGTAACCAGCCTGTCGGTGCCGAATTCCGACAGATGTACGGTCTCGGCCGTTATGCCGGCCAGATCCCGCACCAGCGGCACAGCGGTCTGCAGGAAGGGGAAGCGGGCCTCGCGGATGCGCGCCAGCCGCGACAGGCCGGCGCCCAGCCGGTAATGCCGCGTGCCGGCGTCCTGCTCGACAAAGCCATGGCCGGTCAGGGCGACTAGCAACCGCCGCGTCGTCGCCTTGTCGAAGCCCGAGCGGCGCGCCAGATCGGTCAGACCGAGCTCGGGCTCGGCCGCGGTGAACAGCTCCAGAAGCGAGATCGCTTTGCCGACCGTGCCCATATTTGCCTCCCAGCGCGGGTCAATCAATTAACGTGTGAATTAACTTGACAGGAAGCCGCTTTGTTTGCAAGTCTATATTCAAAATAATGGTTCAAATAATGAACCAACATCCAGAGCGTATGGGACAGGCCAAGAGGCCGGCGGACGACGGTGTTCGCGAACAGGAGGGACCAATGACCGCAGTTTCGGAACAGGCGCCGGCCAACAGGCTGCGCAAGAACAGTCTTGGCGTCGGCGCCATCACCTTCATGGTGATCTCGGCGGCGGCACCGCTGACGGCATTGGCCGGCGGCACGCCGCTCGGCATGCTGATGGGCAACGGCGCCGGCTTTGCCGGCACCTATCTGATCGTGACGGTGCTGCTGCTTCTGTTCGCCGTCGGCTATGTCGCCATGTCGCGCCATGTCGGCAATGCCGGCGCCTTCTATGCCTATGCCGCGCGCGGCCTCGGTGGTCTCGCCGGCGGCGCCACGGCGCTGATCGCCATCCTGTCCTACAATGCCATGCAGATCGGCGTCATGGGTTTGCTGGGCGCCGCGACCTCCGGGCTGTTCGCCGGCTGGGGCATCAACCTGCCCTGGTGGGTGTGGAGCTTCATCGCCATCGCCATTGTCGCCGTGCTCGGCTACCGCCAGGTCGACCTGTCGGCCAAGATCCTGACGGTGCTGGTTCTCTGCGAATATGCCGTGGTGCTGATCCTCGATCTGACGATCCTCAAGACCGGCGGCGACAGCGGCCTGTCGGCCGCCCCGTTCAGTTGGAGCCAGATCACGTCGGGCGCGCCGGCCATCGCCATCCTGTTCTGCTTTGCCGCCTTCATCGGCTTCGAGGCGACGACGATCTATGCCGAGGAAGCCCGTGACCCCAAGGTCACCATTCCGCGCGCCACCTATTTCTCGGTCATCCTGATCGGCGTGTTCTACATGGTCACTGCCTGGCTGATGGCGGTCGGCGCCGGCGTCGACAAATTGCTGCCGTCGCTGCAAGGCTTGCAGGACCCGACGACCTTCCTGTTCGGATTGTCCGACCGTTATGCCGGAACGCTGCTGACGCATGCGATGAGCATCCTGTTCGTGTCGAGCCTGTTTGCCGGCGTGCTGGCCTTCCACAATGCGGTTGCCCGCTACATCTACGTCTCGGGCCGCGAGAAGCTTTTGCCGCAGTCGATCGGCGTGACGCATTCGGCGCACCAGAGCCCGCATGTCGCCTCGGTGATCCAGAGCGTGCTGGCGGCTGTCGTCGTCGGCCTGTTCGCCGTGCTCGGCCTCGACCCGGTGCTGGCGCTGTTTTCCTGGCTGACCAATGTCGCGACGCTCGGCGTCATCGTCATGATGGCTGTCGCCTCGCTTGCGGTGGTGATGTACTTCCGCGCCAACCCGTCCAGCCAAGAGAACGCGGTGAAGACCACCATCCTGCCGGGACTGACCTTCATCGCCTTTGTCGTCATCATCTACCTGATCGTCATCAATTTCGGCAGCCTGTCGGGAGCCGGCGGCTTCCTCGGCGTGTTCCTGCCGGGGCTGGTGCTGATCGCGGCGGTGATCGGCCTGCTGCTGGCGGGCGCCTTACGGAGCCGCGACCCGGTCGCCTTCGAAAGCCTCGGCCTGCCGCTGAAGGATTGAGCAAGACACTTGATGAGAGAGGGCGGCGTGCCACGCCGCCTTTCTCACCGTGAAGGGAGTGGCGGCTTTGAGCTTTGCCGAAGATATCACCGTCGAGGCGCTGGAGGCGGATCCCTACCCGATCTATGCCGAACTGAGGCGCAGCGAGCCGGTCGCCTTCGTGCCCTCGGTCAATCTCTGGTTCGTCACCCGCTGGAAGGATGTAGAACTGGTGGCGAAGTCGCCCGACATCTTCTCGGCAATCGTCAGAGCGGGCGTGTCGCCCGTCGAGCGTTCCTTCGGCAAGCCGACGATACTGACCAGCGATGGCGAGGTCCACAGGCACCTTCGCCAGGGCGTCGACCCGAAATACCGGCCACGCACCGTCGCCTCCTATGCCGGCGATCTCGTGCGTTCGATCGCCGAGCCCTATCTCGACGCGATCGCCAGCCAAGGCTCTGCCGAACTGATGGCCGATTATTTCGAGCCGGTGTCGACGCTCAGCCTGGCCCGCTCGCTCGGCCTTGCCGATATCGACATGCCGACGCTGCGCCGCTGGTTCTACGGCCTCGCCCAGGGCGCCATCAATTTCGAGAAGGACCCGAAGCGGCAGGAGATCGCCGACGCTATCGGCGCCGAGGTCGGCGATGCCGTGACGCCGACGCTGGAAAGGCTCGCCCGCGAGCCTGACGATTCCGCGCTGTCGCACATGCTGCATGACGGCATGCCGGACGGCAAAACGCGCCCGATCGACTTCCTGATGCCGACCATCAAGGTCATCCTGCTCGGCGGCATGCAGGAGCCGGGCCATGGCGCCGGCTCGATCCTTGTCGGCCTGCTGCGGAACCCCGACCAGTTGCGGCAGGTGCTCGACGACCCCGCGACCTTCGTGCCCAAAGCTGTCGATGAAGGCCTGCGCTGGGTGGCGCCGATCGGAACGCAGACGCGCGAAACGACACGCGCGGTCGAGATCGGCGGGGCGACGATCCCCGCCGGCGCGCCGGTGGCCGCACTGGTCCCCTCCGCCAGCCGCGACGAGAGCCGCTTTGCCGATCCCGACCGCTTCGACATCAACCGCGACGAAGGCAACCACGCCGCTTTCGGCTTCGGCCATCATTTCTGTTCCGGCCGGTTTTTCGCGCGCGAGCAGATGTGCCTCGCGGTAAGGCTGCTGCTTGAGCGATTCCCCGATCTTGGCCTGGTGCCCGGCAAGGAACCGGTGTTCCGCGGCTGGGAGTTCCGGGCGCCAACCACATTGCATGTCAGTTTCGGAGCCGGTTCCCCATGATCAGTCAAAATGCCATCGACACGCTGCGCAAGACGGAGATCGGCGCGCGCGGCCTGTTCATCGATGGCGAACAATCCCAGGGAATAACCGGCGCGACGCTGCCTGTCATTTCGCCAATCGACGGCCGCGCCTTCGCCAGCATCGCCGATGGCAATGCCGCCGATATCGACCGCGCGGTGAAATCGGCGCGCAAGGCGTTCGAGAAAGGTTCCTGGTCGCGTGCCGCCCCCGCCTTCCGCAAGAAGGTGCTGACCAGGCTCGCCGAACTGATCGAAAAGCATGTCGACGAACTGGCGGTTCTGGGCGTGCGCGACAACGGCACCGAGATCGGCATGGCCTACAAGGCCGAGCCGCTGTCTGCCGCCGGCACCATCCGCTACTACGCCGAGGCGATCGACAAGGTCTATGGCGAGATCGCGCCGACGGCCGAGAATGTTCTGGGGCTGATCCACAAGGAACCGCTCGGCGTCGTCGGCGTCATCGTGCCGTGGAATTTTCCGCTGATGATCGGTGCCTGGAAGATCGCGCCGGCTCTTGCCGCCGGCAATTGCGTGGTGGTCAAGCCGCCGGAAATCGCCTCGCTGACGCTGCTGCGGCTGGCGGAGCTCGCCGCCGAGGCCGGCCTGCCCGCCGGCGTGCTCAACGTCGTCACCGGCCGGGGCGCCGTCACCGGCGAAGCGCTCGGCCTGCATATGGATGTCGACGCCATCGCCTTCACCGGCTCGGGGCCGGTTGGCCGCCGGCTGCTCGAATACTCGGCACGCTCCAATTTGAAACGCGTCTTCCTCGAACTCGGCGGTAAGTCGCCCAACATCGTCTTTGCCGATGCTCCGGACCTGAAGCAGGCCGCGGTCGTCTCGGCCAACGGCATTTTTCGCAATTCCGGCCAGGTCTGCGTTGCCGGTTCGCGCCTGCTCGTTCAGTCCTCGGTCTATGACCGCTTCATGGAGGAGCTTGTCTCAGCGACCACGCGGCTGAAGGTCGGCGATCCCTTGGATCTCGCCAGCGATGTCGGCGCGGTGTCGAGCGCTGAGCAACTGAACAAGAATCTCGGCTTCGTCGCCAAGGCCACGGAAGAAGGTGCCCGGCTGGTCACCGGCGGCGAACGGATCCTGGCCGAGACCGGCGGCAGCTACATGGCGCCGACGATCTTCGAGAACGTCACGCAGGATATGCAGCTTGCGCGCGAAGAAGTGTTCGGGCCGGTGCTTGGCGTCATGCGTTTCGAGACCGAGGAGGAAGCCGTGCGGCTTGCCAATTCCACCGTCTACGGTCTCGCCTCGGCGGTGTGGACATCAAACCTCTCCACCGCGCATCGCATGGTGCGCGCCATCCATGCCGGCGTCGTCCACGTCAACACCTATGGCGGCGCCGACATCACCGTGCCGCTCGGTGGCGTCAAGCAGTCCGGCTTCGGCCGCGACAAGTCGCCGCACGCGCTGGAGAAATACCTCGAGCTGAAGACGGCGTGGATCGCGCTTTGAGACCGGCGGCGATGCTGGGCTTTCGCGGAATCTGATCTTCCCATCCAAGGCATGCAGGATCGGACCGCGGCCCGCCGCGGTCGGTCCGGCGCCGTCTTGTGCTCCATGTCTTGAAATTTTTGAGAGAATATTCCCGGCATCGGGGGCAAAGGCGAAACACGTTCTTTGATAAAATCGATAGAATTCCTGACGATGTGACCAAGCCTAGGCAATCCGCCCGGCTGCCATGACTTCACAACCGCAGAGATCAAACCATGTCCGACGTCAAGAACACTTTGCCATCTTCCCTTTGGTCAACCCTGAACCGGCGCAGTGGCCTGGCACTGCTGTTCGCATCTGCGGTCGTGGTCGGCAGCCTGATGGCGCCGCAGGCCTCCCTGGCCGAGGACAAGAAGGCGATCAAGGTCGGCATCATCAGCGGCGAGGACGAGGATGTCTGGCGGGTCGTGGTCGCGCAGGCGGCCGAAAAGGGCCTGACCATCGAGACCGTGGTGTTCAACGACTACACCCAGCCGAACGAGGCGCTGGAGCGCGGCGAGATCGACGCCAACGCCTTCCAGCACCAGCCCTATCTCGACAACCAGATCAAGACGCAGGGCTATCACATCGTGCGCGTCGGCTATACCGGCGTCTGGCCGATCGGCCTCTACTCCAAGAAGTACAAAGCAGTCGCCGACCTGCCCGAGAGCGCGGTCATCGGCGTGCCGAACGATCCGTCCAATGAAGGCCGGGCGCTACGCGTGCTGCAAAATGAGGGCGTGATCAAATTGAAGGACGGCACCGGCATTCTGGCCACCACCGCCGACATCGCGGAAAACCCCAAGAAGGTCGAGATCAAGGAGCTTGACGCCGGCATCGTCGGCCGCTCTGTAGAGGATCTCGATGCCGCCGTGGTCAACACCGACTGGGCGCTGAAAAGCGGCCTGACGCCGGACAACCGCATCGCGCAGGAGCCAATCGCCGACAATCCCTACCGCAACTTCATCGCCGTGAAAGTCGGCAATGAGAACGAAGCCTGGGTGAAGACGCTGGTGGCTTCTTACCAGAACGAGGCGGTGAAGGCCGAGTTCGACAAGGTCTACAAGGGCACCGGCCTCAGCGCCTATTGATCCGCCGGACGTCCAGTTCGAGAGCAGTAGCGGTCCGCGTCTGAGCGCGGGCCGCAATTGCGTTTTCGGATGGCGAGAACAGGGAACCGCATGAACCAGCATATCACGGCATCCCAGGAGATCGCCGATCCCAGCCACGCCCGGCCCGACTCGTCGCAGGACGTGGTGCGCCTTGTCGATCTGAAACGCCGTTTCGGCCAGACACCGGCGATCGACGGCATCTCGCTGACTGTGCGCAAGGGCGAGATCCTTGGCATTATCGGCCGCAGCGGCGCCGGCAAGTCGACGCTGATCCGCTGCCTGAACGGACTGGAGCGGCCGGATTCCGGCGAGGTGTTCATCGAGGGCCGCGAGATCAGCCGACTCGGCGAGCGCGACCTGCAACCGCTGCGCCGGCGCATCGGCATGATCTTCCAGCACTTCAACCTGCTGTCGGCCAAGACGGTCAAGGACAATGTGGCGCTGCCGCTGAAGATCGAGGGGCGCCCGAAGGCAGAGCGGCTGGCACGGGCGGCAGAGCTGCTCGAGCTTGTCGGGCTGTCGGAGAAGGCAGAAGCCTATCCTGCATCGCTGTCCGGCGGCCAGAAGCAGCGCGTCGGCATCGCCCGGGCGCTTGCTGCCCGGCCGGCGCTGCTGTTGTCGGACGAAGCGACATCGGCGCTCGACCCGGAGACGACGCGCTCCATTCTTGCCTTGCTGAAAGGCATCAACCGGCAGCTTGGCCTGACCATCCTTTTGATCACCCACGAGATGGAGGTGATCCGCTCGATCGCCGACCGCGTTGCGGTGATCGATGCCGGACGGATTGTCGAGGGGGGGCCTGTCTGGTCGGTGTTTGCCAACCCACAGTCGGACATCACCAAAAGCCTGCTCGGCGCTATTAGGCCACAACTGCCGGCCGAGCTTGCGGCGCGGCTGCTGCCGGAAGCCGGGGCGGAGACGATCCTGCGCATCGACGTTGCCGGCGACGCGGCAAGCGGCCCGCTGCTGTCCGACCTTGCCGTGGCCGTTCCGGGCGCCTTCCGCCTCGTCCATGGCGGCATCGACCATATCCAGCAGCAGCCCGTCGGCACGCTTTTTCTCTCCGTTCCCGGCAGCGACGCAAGCCATCTCGCTGAAATCGTGACATTTCTGAAGGCCCGCCAGGCGCGGGTGGAGGTGCTTGGCCATGTCGCCAATCCTGTTTGAACTTCTGCTGCGTTCGATCTGGGAGACGGTGCTGATGACGGCCGCCTCCGGCCTGATCTCGCTGGTCTTCGGCCTGCCGCTCGGGCTGGCCTTGATATCAACCGAACGCGGCGGCATCGCCGAAAGCCTGTGGGTCAACCGCGCGCTCGGGGCAATCATCAACGGCTTCCGCTCGGTGCCGTTCATCATCCTTTTGGTGGCGCTGATCCCGCTGACGCGGCTGATCGTCGGTACGTCGATCGGCACATGGGCGGCCATCGTGCCGCTGTCGATCGCGGCCACGCCCTACTATGCGCGCATCGCCGAAGTGTCGCTGCGCGAGGTCGACCACGGCCTGATCGAAGCGGCGCGCGCCATGGGCGGCAACCGCTGGACGATCATCCGCGAGGTGCTGGTTCCGGAAGCCCTGCCCGGCATCGTCGCCGGCTTCACGGTGACGCTGGTGACGCTGATCGGCGCCTCGGCCATGGCCGGAGCCATCGGCGCCGGCGGGTTGGGCGATCTCGCGATTCGCTACGGCTATCAGCGGTTTGAGACATCGGTGATGGTGGCGGTGGTGATCGTGCTGATCATCCTGGTCTGCGGCATCCAGTGGGTGGGTGACCGGCTGGTGGCGAGGTTGGACCGGCGGGGGTGAGGCCCGGCTGAATATTTGAGGTTAGACGGGCCACCCTCAACTTCGTCATCCACGGGCGTAGCAGCCGCGAAGCGGCGTCGCGGAGACCCGAGGATCCATGCCGCAACTTGGGCCGAAGAGTGCAGCGGAGCAGAATTCGGCACCCTCGTGACGCGTTGGAGTCGCGGCATGGATCCTCGGGTCTGCGCCGCGTCGCTTCGCTCCTTGCTCCGCCCGTGGATGACGAAGCGGTGGGTGTTTCGGCTAATTATCGAGGCATACGGCCCGTTGGAGCAAACCGAGCTAAGCCCGCAACCTCGCCCCTTCCGGATCGAAGAATGGCATCGGCGCCACGACCGCACGCGTCGGCTTGCCATCGACAGCGATGCTCAGCTCGGTGCCGACAGCGGTGAACGGTAGCCGCAGATGTGCGGTGACCAGCACCTTGCCGAGCGAATAGCCGTGGTCGCTGTAGGTGACGACACCGGCATCCTCGCCATCGGCCAGCACGCGCGCATCCGTTTCAGCTGGTTTGTCGCCGTCCAAGATCAGCCCGGTCCAGCGCTCGTCGAGGCCCTTGTCGCGGATCTTGAGCAGGGCTTCGCGGCCGATGAAATCGCCCTTGTCGAACTTGATCCAGCGGTCGAGGCCGACATGGAACGGCGTGCGGGTCTCGTCCATGTCGATGCCGTGCGCCGGATAGGCTTTCTCCAGGCCAAGCGTGAACATCGCCAGAACGCCATAGGGTTTCAGGCCGAAGTCCTTGCCGGCCCGCATCAGTGCATCCCACACCGAGGCCGCCTCGTCGGCCGGTACGAAGAGTTCGAAGCCGAGTTCACCGGTCACGCCGGTGCGCGAGATCAGCACCCTTGTGCCGTTGATCTGGCCTGAGGTGAACGCCCAGCGCTTCAAACCGTCGAGATCGGCATCCCTGACCAGCGCTTTCAACAGGTCGCGCGAGCGCGGGCCCTGGATGGTCGGGAAGGCAACGGCGGCGGTGATGTCGGTGACATAGGCCTTACGCCCTTCCGCATGGTGCTGCAGCCAGGGCAGCATCTTCAGGCGATTGACCGAGCCGGTGACCAGCATGAAATGCTCCGGCGCCGGCCGGAACACGGTGAGGTCGTCCATGATGCCGCCATCCTCGCGGCAGATGGTGGAGTAGCGGACCTGGCCCGGCTTCATCGCGGCGGCATCGTTGACGATGACATGGTTGACCAGCGCCTCGGCGTCCGGCCCCTTAATGTCCATCTTGCCCATGGTGCTGAGGTCCTGCACGCCGACATTTTCGCGGGTGTTCAGGTGCTCGTCGGCGATGCCGGAATAGTATTTGGCCGAGATGAAATCGCCGCCGACCCGACCCATGGTCGCGCCGAGACTGACGATGCTGCTGTAGAAGGGGGAACGCCGCTCAGCCAAGAAGGTCTCCATCATTCATGAAAACGGCAGCGCCAAGCAGCGCTGCCGGAAGGCATTTGTTGTCGGTCTCAGTTGCCGTAGACGTCGAACGCAAAATACTTGTCGTTGATTTCCTTGTATTTTCCGCTGGCGCGCAGCGCGTCTATGGCGGCATTGAACTTGTCGGCCAGTTCCTTATTGCCCTTCTGCAGCGCGATGCCGACGCCGGGGCCGTGAATGGCCGGATCGGCCCTCAGCGTGCCTAGCAACTTGCAGCAGGCGCCGTCGGGCTTCTTCAGCCATTCGGTCAGGATGATCGAGCCATCCATCATCGCATCGAGGCGGCCATTGGCCATGTCGGTGCGGGCGTCATCGCCGGTCGGATAGGCCTTGACGGTCGAGCCCGCATATTTCTGCTCGGCGAATTTCTGATGGATGGTGGCGGTCTGCACGCCGAGCGCCTTGCCTTTCAAATCGTCCGGCGAGGTGCCTGCAATGGTCGAGTCCTTCGGCACGGCGATGGCCGGCGGCGTCTGGTAGTATTTGTGGGTGAACTCGACCTTCTCGGCTCGCTCCGGCGTGATGGTGATGTTGATGATGGCATCAAACTTGCCGGCCTGGAGTGCGGGAATAGAACCGTCGAAATCCTGCACGATGAATTCGCATTCGGCCTTCATCTCAGCGCACAGCGCCTTGCCGAGATCGATGTCGAAGCCGCCCAGCGTGCCGTCGGCACTGGCGTAGTTGAAGGGCGGATAGGCGCCCTCGGTGCCGATCCTGAGCTTCTTGTCCTGAGCGGAAGCGGCACCGGTGGCAAATGTGAGGGCGACGGAAGCGGCAAGCACGAAACGACCGAAAAGACGCATGTTCCAGATCCCCGTTGAGGACGAGAAGTCTACGGGCTTCCATGCGTGCGGCAGAGACGGAAACGACATGTGCTGCGGCGATCACGGCGCGGTGAACGATCCGCGCCATGGCGAATGGCGGTGTTTAGCCGGCGCGCTGCCTGTCCGTTGCCTTGCGGTCAATTGTGAGACCGTCGGCCGACAAGATGACACCGAATTTGTCGCTGGCTTCCTCTGAGGTGTAGTACCCCAGCGCCACATCACGCTGCACCTGATCGGCGTCACGCTCGCGCGGATCGCCATAGCCGCCGCCGCCCGGCGTGCCGACGCGCACGCGGTCGCCGGCCTTCAGCGGGATGTCCTGCTCCTTGGAGAGGTGGGGCGGCACATGTTCCTCGCCATTGCGGAAAACAGTAACCGTGTTGACCGCGCCATCGCTGCCGCCAAGCGCGCCTTGCGGGCCGAAACGGCCGTGATCCATGACGAAGGAGGCGCGGGCGTCGCCGCGCAGGATCTCGACCTCATAGGCGAGGCCAAAGCCGCCGCGATGCTTGCCGGCGCCGCCGGAGCCTTCGCGCAAGGCGTAGTGGCGATAAAGGACGGGAAAGGCCTGCTCCATGATCTCGACCGGCGGCGATTTGGAGATGCCGATGGTCGAGCAGCCATTGGTCAGGCCGTCATGGCCCGAATTGCCGCCATAGCCGCCACCGGAGATCTGGTACATGACGTAGTCGCGGCCCCGCGCCGGATCGTTGCCGCCAAGAGCAAAATTGCCGCTGGAGCCGGCGGGAGCCGCCGTCACCTTGTCCGGCAACGCCTGCACCATTGCCGCGAACACTGCCTCGGCGATGCGCTGCGACACTTCGGCCGCACAGCCCGATACCGGACGTGGATACTTCGCGTCGAGGAAGGTGCCTTCCGGCCGCTTGACGATCAGCGGCTCGAAAGCGCCGGCACTGATCGGCACATCCGGAAAGATGTGGCGCATGGCGAGATAGACCGAGGACAGGGTCGTCGCCAGCACGCTGTTCATCGGTCCGGCGCAAGGTTTCGATGAGCCGGTGAAATCGAAGGTCAGCGTATCGCCCTGCTTCTCCACCGCGAGCGCGATGGTCAGCGGCTCGTTGACCACGCCGTCGGAATCGACAAAGGCCTTGGAATGATAGGTGCCGTCCGGAATGGCGGAGATGTTGGCGCGCATCTGCTCGGCGGCGCGGCGGCGCAGTTCGGCGATCGCCTCGACCACTGTTTCGTCACCGTAACGATCCAGGATTCCATTGAGCCGGTCCTGGCCGATCAGCAGTGCGGCAGCCTGCGCCCTGATGTCGCCGATGCGCTGGTCGGCGACGCGGATGTTGGAGCAGATGATGGCGTAGATCTCGGGATCGAGCACGCCTTTCTTGAACAGTTTGACCGGCGGCAGCCGCAGGCCTTCCTGCTCGACCGCGGTCGCCGAGGCCGAGAAGCCGCCCGGCACAGAGCCGCCAATGTCGGGCCAATGGCCGGTGTTGGACAGCCAGCAGAAGATTTTTCCCCCCGGTAAACCGGCATGGCGAAGCGCACATCCATCAGATGCGTGCCGCCAAGATAGGGGTCGTTGACGATGTAGATGTCGCCGGGTTCCGGCGGCAGGCAGCGACCGTCGGCGATCATCTCGATCACCGTCCTGGTCGAATACTGCATGACGCCGACGAACACCGGCAAGCCCTGGCTGCCTTGCGCGATCAGCGACCCATCGACAGCCGAATAGATGCCGTCGGACCGGTCATTGGCCTCGGCGATAACAGGCGAGAAGGCGGCGCGGGAAAAGGTGAGGTCCATCTCGTCGCAGACCTGCTGCAAAGCAGCCTGAAGGACCGAAAGCGTGATGGCGTCGAGCTTTGCCATATCAATGTCAGGCATCTCAGGCCTCGCCAATGTCGATGATGATGTTGCCGTCGGCGTCGGATCTTGCGCGGTCGCCGGGTTCGAGCACGGTGGTGGCGTCCATCTGTTCGAGGATCGCCGGGCCTTCAATGACCGCGTCGAGCGGCAGTTTTTCGCGCGCATACACCGGCGTGTCGTGCCACTGGCCCGCGTACCAGACGGGCCGAATCTCGCGTCGTGCCTCATCGAGCGTCTTCGCGCGTCCGGCCGGGTCGATCAGTCGTGAAAGATCGATCGCGGGGCGTACGCCGGTGACCGAGGTGTTGAGGTTGACGAGGTTGGCGCGGATCTCCGGCAGCTCGACCTTGAAGCGGGCGAAATAGGCTTTTTCGAACAGCGCCTGCAATTCCTGCCGGGTCACGGACGAGGACGGCAGCGGCACGTTGATGATATGGGTCTGACCGACGAACTGCATGTCGGCGGAATGGGTGACGCGGATCGTCTCCGGCTTCACCGCTTCCTTGCCGATGAGCTCTTCGCCTTCGTTTCGGTGCCGTTCCAATACCGCGTGAAGCTGGGCCTCATCGAGCACTGCCACCGGCTGGTTGATGGTGTTGACGAAGTCGTGGCGCAGATCGGCGACGACGCAGCCGAGCGCGTTGGTGATGCCGGGACGCGCCGGCACCAGCACACGCGGCAGGCCGAGTTCGCGCGCCAAAGCGGTCGCATGCAGCGGCCCGGCGCCGCCGAAGGCAAATAGCGCAAAATCGCGCGGGTCATGGCCGCGCGACACCGAGACCATGCGGATGGCGCCGGCCATCTTCATGTTGCCGAGCCGCAGAACCGCACCCGCTGCCTCGACGCCGGACAGGCCGGTCGCCTTGCCTATTCTGTCCTCGAAAATGCCGGTGACGCGCTCCGATGTGACCGGGTTTTCGACGGCCAGCAGCTTCTTCGGCGCCAACCGGCCGAGCACCAGATTGGCGTCGGTGATGGTCGGCTCCAGGCCGCCGCGCCCATAGCAGATCGGGCCGGGATTGGCGCCCGCACTTTCCGGGCCGATCTGGATCAGTCCGGCCGCATCGACGCGGGCGATCGAGCCGCCGCCGGCGCCGACCGTGTGCACCGCCACCATCGGCACGTGGATCGGCATGGCATATTCGATCTCGATCTCGTTCGAGACGGCGGGCTCGGCGTTGCGGATCAGCGCCACATCGGTCGAGGTACCGCCCATGTCGTAGGTGACGAGATTTTCGAAGCCGGCGCGCTTGCCGGTATAGGCGGCGGCGATGACGCCCGAGGCCGGGCCGGACATCACGGTCTTAGCCGATTCACGTGTAACGAAGCGGGCCGAGATCATGCCGCCATTGCCGTTCATGATCAGGAAGTCGCGGGCATAGCCCTTGGCCGCCAATTCCTTGCGCAGCCGCTCGACGTAGCGCTCGAGGATCGGCTGCACAGAAGCGTTGACGGAAGCCGTCACCCCGCGCTCGAATTCGCGCGCTTCCGACAGCAAAGCGTGTCCTGTGGTGATGTAGCTGTTCGGCCAGAGCTCGGCGGCGATTTCGGCGGCGCGCCGCTCATGCGCCGGGTTGGCGTAGGAATGCAGGAAATGGATGACGAGGGATTCGCAGCCGGCCGCGATCAGCGCGTTCACCGCCTCGCGCATTTCGGCTTCGTCGAGCGGCGTGCGCACCGCACCCGAGGCCTCGACGCGCTCCGACACTTCGAGCCGGAGATTGCGCGGGATGATCGGGACGAAGCTGCCGGTCATGCCATAGGGTTGCGGCCGCGTGCGCCGGCCGAGCTCGATCACGTCGCGAAAGCCGCGCGTGGTGATCATGCCGGTCCTGGCCAGCCGGCGCTCCAGAACGGCATTGGTGGTGGTGGTCGTGCCATGCACGATGAGGTCGATGCCGTCGATCGCAAATCCGGTGGCGCCAAGTGCCGAAACCACGCCGAACGCCTGGTTGTCGACCGTGGTCGGGGTCTTGGCGATATGCACCTTGCCACCGTCCTTGCCGTCGATCAGAAGCAGGTCGGTGAAGGTTCCGCCGACATCGATGCCGGCAACGACATTTCCCAGGGAATCGCGCGCTTGCGCTGGAAAATTCTCTTTCATCGTCGAAACCCGAAATGCTGAGACTACGGATATGCGTCAGTTTGGAAAGGTGTTTTAAGGTAGCATCTTGACGCAAATATCGTTTGTATACTAATAAATTCCGGACACAAGAGCTTACCGCTTTGGAGTGTGCGAACAGCACGCCGGGACCTGAACGGTCCGGGCGCGCAGGTGAAAGTTTGGCGCCCGCATCCGCAGTTGGGCCAGAAAGTTGGATTTGATGAACACCACATCCGCTCTCAACACCGCCGGCGCCCGCCCGCTGCAGTTTCCGATTCCGGCGAATGTCTATGCCGAGACCGTCGTGTCGGTGAAGCACTACACCGACCGGCTGTTCTCGTTCCGCATCACCCGTCCGCAGTCGCTGCGCTTCCGCTCCGGCGAGTTCGTCATGATCGGTCTGCCCAATGCCGAAAAGCCGGTTTACCGTGCCTATTCGGTGGCCAGCCCGGCCTGGGACGAAGAGCTGGAATTCTTCTCGATCAAGGTGCCGGACGGCCCGCTGACCTCGGAACTGCAGAAGATCCAGGTCGGCGATACCGTCATCATGCGCCAGAAGTCGACCGGCACGTTGGTGGTCGACGCGCTGACGCCGGCCAAGCGGCTGTTCATGATCTCGACCGGCACCGGCATCGCGCCTTTCGCCAGCCTGCTGCGCGATCCCGACACCTATGAGAAATTCGATCAGCTGATCCTGACCCATACCTGCCGCGACAATGCCGAGCTGACCTATGGCCAGGAATTGGTGGCAGCACTTGAAAGCGACCCGCTGATCGGCGAGCTGACCGCCGGGCGCGTCACGCTCTACAATTCGACCACCCGCGAAGAGTCGGCCTGCATGGGCCGCATCACCGCGCTGATCGGCTCCGGAAAATTCTATGCCGACCTCGGCATCGAGAAGCTCAATCCCGAGACCGACCGCATCATGATCTGCGGCTCGATGCATATGCTCAAGGACGTCAAGGAACTCGCCGAAAGCCTCGGCTTCCAGGAAGGCTCGCTCAGCCATCCGGCGACATTCGTGGTCGAGCGCGCCTTCGTCGGCTGAGACCTGCTGCCCGGAACATGCTGCCTTTCCAGGCGAATACTCAAGTCTGGATAGGCTGCTGCAATAGCTCGGGCTACCCCATCCCAACCGAAAACACGGCAAGCGTGCGCCTGTCGCCGCCCACCCGCCATTCCGATTTCCAGTCAGGCAAGATTTACCCTGGAACCGCACCGACGACGTCTGCCGCGTCGACCGGGCCGGCATAGCCGTCGACGGTTGAGGCGCTCCTCGAGCCTTCGCTCAGGCGCACCATAGAAGTCACTTTATTGCGATGCAGCATTCGAGGTGGCCTCACGCATCGTTGAATGCCGCAGCGCAACATGACCGACTTGTAACCTGACAGGGCTGGCTCATCGGGACTACTCTCCCGGTGATCGACACGGTCGGTCCTAACCCCCAACCATCCTGAAAAGGCTTGATATTCTTGCCCGCAGGTGGACGGCATCATGACCATTTCCACAACACAGCAAGTCAGGCGAAACCGACCCATGCGTTCTCGGCGTATCGTCCTATTGACCACAATCCTCGTCTTGAGCGGCGGCTACGGAATATGGCGCAACCACGCCGACGGAGCGGCAAGGGCTGCCACCGCCACTCAATCGGCGCAACCCGCGCCCAAGGTCCCGGTCACCGTGGCCACCGTGCAAAAAACCGATTTCCCGCTTTACCTCTACGGGCTCGGAACGGTGACGCCGCTGAACAATGTCAGCATCTCAAGCCGTGTCGCCGGTGTCGTCACCCAGGTTCCGGTCGAGGAGGGGCAGATGGTCAAGCAGGGCGACCTGCTCGCCGTGATCGACCCTCGCCCGTATCAGGCGGTGCTCGACCAGGCGAAGGCCAAGGAGGCGGAGGACGAAGCGACGCTCAAGAACGCGCAGGTCGTCCTCAAACGCCTTTCCACCCTTCTGCAAAAGACCTTCGAGACGCAGCAGGACGTCGACAACCAGCAGGCTGTGGTCAACTCCACCGCGGCCACGATCGAGGGCGACAAGGCCGCCATCGAGGCGGCGCAGCTCAACCTCGATTTCACCAGCATCACGGCGCCGCTGACCGGCAAGACCAGCTTCCGCACCATCGACCCCGGCAACATCGTGCAGATTGGTCAAAGCCCCGGGCTTTTCACAGTCGTACAGCTTCAGCCCATCTATGTGGCGTTCACGGAACCGCAGGACAACGTTCCGACCATCAACAAGGTTTTCGCTTCCGGCCCGGTTTCGATCGACACGCTGGGCGCGGACATGAAGACCGTGCTGGCGAGCGGCAAGCTGGAAGCTGTCCAGAACGCAGTCGACCAGGCTTCCGGCACGATTTCGCTCAGGGCGACATTCGCAAACCAGGACGATGCGTTATGGCCGGGCCTGTCCGTCAACACACGCATCCATATCGGCACGATGGCAGGCGCGATCGTGGTGCCGGACGAAGCCGTCCAGCATGGCCCTGACGGGCTCTTCGCCTATGTCGTCGGCGACGACGGCAAGGTCCGTCGTCAGACCGTCAAGACAGGTCCTTCGGACGGCGGCGAAACGGTCGTCACCGACGGCCTCAGCCAGGGGCAAATTGTCGTCGTTGGTGGTCAATACCGCGTGGTTGACGGCGCAAGCGTCGATCCAACGCCGGCTCCAAGTGCGGGGCAGGCGCAGAACGGCGCTGCCGGAGGTGCAAGCTGATGGCAGCCATCGGTGTTTCCACGCCTTTCATCCGCTATCCCGTAGCCACGTCGCTGCTGATGATCGGCGTGCTGTTCGTCGGCGTGGTGGCTTATCTCAACCTGCCGGTCGCGGCGATGCCGAACGTCGACTTTCCGACGATCCAGGTGTCGACCAGCCTGCCGGGCGCCGACCCGATCACCATAGCATCGTCGGTGACCCAGCCGCTCGAGACGCAGTTCGCGCAGATTCCGGGCGTTGCCGAAATGACGTCGAGCAGCCTGTCGGGTTCCAGCCAGATCACCTTGCAATTCGCGCTCGACGTCGACATCGCATCGGCCGCCGGGCTGGTGCAGTCGGCCATCAATGCCGCCGGCGGACAGCTGCCGAAGAACCTTCCCAATCCACCGACCTACAGGGAGGTCAACCCGACCGATTCGCCGATCATGCTGATCGGCGCCAGTTCGACCGACTTGCCGCTGACGACATTGAGCGACGACGTCTACACCAAGCTCGCGCAGGTGATCAGCCATGTCGACGGCGTCGGCCAGGTGCTGGTCGGCGGCCAGCAGACACCGTCGATCCGTGTCCAGCTCGATCCGGCCAAGCTCGCGGCAAGGGGCCTGTCGCTGGAAGCGGTGCGCACCCCGCTGTCGATCGGCACGGTGGACCTGCCCAAGGGCAACATCCAGGGCGAAGTGCGCTCCTTCACCATCTTCTCCAACGACCAGATGACCGCCGCCGATGACTGGAACAACGCCATCATCGCCTATCGCGATGGGGCGCCGGTGCGGGTCAAGGATGTCGGCCGGGCCGTGCTCGACGCGCAGGACTACACCCAGGCCGGCTGGACCGACACGACACGCGGCGTCGTCCTCGTCATTTTCAAGGAGCCCGGCGCCAACATCATCGACACGGTCGACAAGATCAAGGCGGAGCTGCCGATGCTGACCGCCTCGATGCCGGCTTCGCTGAAGCTGCAGGTGCTTTCCGACCGGACGCAGACCATCCGCGCCTCGGTGGCGGACGTGCAGTTCACGCTGATGCTCACCATCGGCATGGTGGTGATGGTGATCTTCCTGTTCCTGCGCAATGTCTGGGCGACGGCGATCCCGGCCTTCACCGTGCCGCTGGCGCTGCTTGGCGCATGCGCCCTGATGTGGTCCGCCGGTTACAGCATCGACAATCTGTCGCTGATGGCGTTGACGATCTCGATCGGATTCGTCGTCGACGACGCGATCGTCATGCTGGAGAACATCGTCCGCTATATCGAGCACGGCGAGAAACCTATGGATGCCGCGATCCGCGGCGCCAGCGAGATCGGCTTCACCATCATGTCGATCTCGATTTCGCTGGTGGCCGTGCTGATCCCGCTGCTGTTGATGAGCGGCATTATCGGCCGCTTGTTCAAGGAGTTCGCGGTGACGCTGGCCATGACAATCCTGGTTTCGGCCTGTGTTTCGCTGACGCTGACGCCGATGCTGGCCTCGCGTTTCATCAAGCCCGCCAATGAGGAACATCACGGCAGGCTCTACCGGTGGAGCGAAAGCGTCTTCGATGGCATGCTGCGCGCCTATGAGCGCGGCCTCGATCGGGCGCTTGGACATCGTTTCATCACGCTGCTGGTGTTCCTGACCTGCGTGGGCTTGACCGGCTATTTCTTCACGCTGGTTCCAAGCGGCTTCTTCCCGCAGCAGGACACCGGCCTGATTTTCGGCCAGGTGATCGCCGGCCAGGATGTCTCCACCGGCCAGATGCAGTCCTACATGGCGCAATTTGCCGGGATCGTCTCCAAGGATCCGGCGGTGGCGCATTTCGCCGCATCGACGGGCGGCAGCGGCAACACGCAGAACACCGGCCGCATGTTCATCCAGTTGAAGCCGCGCGACGAGCGCGATGTTTCGGCCGACCAGATCATCCGGCGGCTGCAACCGAAGCTCTCGGTCGTCCAGGGCGCGCGCCTGTTCATGCAGGCCTCGCAGGACGTGCGCGTCGGCGCCGGGCTGTCGGCGTCGCAATATCAGTACGTGCTGGAAAGCAGCGACCTCGACACGCTCGACGACTGGGCGCCCAAGCTGTTGACGGCCTTGCAGCGCCTGCCCGAATTGCGGGACGTCTCGACCGACCAGATGAGCTCCGGCACAACGCTGACGCTGCAGGTCGATCGCGACCAGGCCGCCCGCTACGGCCTGACGGCGAACGATGTCGACAACACGCTCAACGACGCCTTCGGCCAGCGTCAAATCGCCCAGTACTTCACGCAGCTTTCGACCTATGACGTGATCCTGGAGGTGCTGCCATCGCTGCGCGGCAACCTCAAGGCGCTCAACCAGATCTATCTGACGACGTCGAGCGGTTCGCAGGTTCCGCTCTCGGCGATCGCCAAATGGACGACGAAGCCGGTGCAGCCGCTGGTCATCAACCACGAAGGCCAATTCCCGTCGGTGACGATCAGCTTCAACCTGGCGCCCAACGTCGCGCTCGGCCAGGCCACCGCGGCGATCGACAGGGCCGCCGCCGAGATGCGGCTGCCGGCGACCATCCAGACGAACTACACCGGGACGGCGCAGGCCTTTCAGCAGTCGCTGTCTTCAGTGCCGGTGCTTATCCTCGGCGCCCTGGTCGTGGTCTATTTGATCCTCGGCATCCTCTACGAAAGCTACGTCCACCCGCTGACCATTCTCTCCACGCTGCCCTCCGCCGGGCTTGGCGCGCTGGGCACGCTGCTGGTCTTCCATATGGAATTCAACCTGATCGGCCTGATCGGCGTCATCCTGCTGATCGGCATCGTCAAGAAGAACGGTATCATGATGGTCGACTTCGCCATCGCGGCCGAGCGGGACCAGCATCTCAGCTCGCTGGAATCAATCCGCCAGGCCTGTCTGCTGCGCTTCCGGCCGATCATGATGACCACCATGGTTTCCATGCTGGGCGCGCTGCCGCTGATGCTGGAGAACGGCACCGGGGCGGAAATCCGCCAGCCGCTCGGTTACACAATGTTCGGCGGCCTGCTTGTCAGCCAGGCGCTGACGCTTTTCACCACGCCGGTGATCTATCTCTACCTCGACGACCTCTCTCATTGGCTCACCTCATTTCGCAAACATGAGCAAGATGACAGTGAACCCGAGCCTATGGAGGCTGAAATCGGCCAGCCTGCGCGCAAGCTGGCGGCCGAGTAGGCTGCCTCAACGATTAAGGTCGGCATCAGACAGGACAGGCTTGTGGCCTCGACCGAAACGATCGTGTAAGTATCGCCCTAAAGCGCGTCGCGTCGAAACGGATTCACGCAACGCGCTCTAGGTTTTTGTTTTTATGCATGTCGTTCCCCCAAAACCGAGGTCACTTTTGGGCGACATGCATTGAACGAGAAAGGGCAGGAAATGAGCAACACGATCCGCGAAGCCGAGCCTGGCACCAGCGCGTCCAAGGTGACGCCGCTGCCGGCCCGCGCCGCCGCCAACACACCAGTTCCGCTGGACCATCGCATCGCGCGCAATCCCGGCATGAAGCTCGATCTCGGCTTCATGGAATCGGTGCGCAGCGTCAACCGCTCGGCGCTCGAGCGCCGCGTTGTCAGCCTGACCAAGCGGCGCTCGATCAAGGCCGACAACCAGGCGGCCTGGCTGCTGCGCGCCGTCGCCTGCATGGATCTGACGACGCTGAATTCCAACGACACCGAGGAACGCGTGCGCCGGCTCTGCGCCAAGGCGATCAATCCATTCCGCCGCGACATCGTCGAAAGACTGGGCATTGCGGGCGAAACCATCCGCCCGGCCGCCGTCTGCGTCTATCATCCCTTCGTCGCCACGGCCGTCGACGCCGTGCGCGGCACCGGCATCCATGTCGCCGCCGTTTCCACCGCCTTTCCGCATGGCCTGGCACCACTGTCGACCCGCCTGCAGGAAATCGAGGCCTCGGTGCGCGACGGCGCCGACGAGATCGACGTCGTCATTCCGCGCGGGCTGGTATTCGGCGCCAAATGGCGGGAACTCTACAATGAAATCGTCTCGATGCGCGCGGCCTGCGGTGACGCGCATCTGAAGGTCATTTTGGGCACCGGCGACCTCGCCACTTTGCGCAATGTCATGCTGGCCTCGATGGTGGCGATGATGGCGGGCGCCGACTTCATCAAGACCTCGACCGGCAAGGAAAGCGTCAATGCGACGCTGCCCGTTGGCCTCGCCATGGTGCGCGCCATCAGGGCCTATTTCGAGGAAACCGGCTATCTCATCGGCTTCAAGCCCGCCGGCGGCATTTCCACAGCAAAGGCCTCGCTCGACTGGCTGGTGCTGATGAAGGAAGAGCTCGGCCGGCCATGGCTGGAGCCGGAGCTGTTCCGCTTCGGCGCGTCGAGCCTTTTGACCGACATCGAGCGGCAACTCGAGCACCATCTGACCGGTCACTATTCGGCCAATCACCGCCACGCAATGGCTTGAGCACCCAATTACCCCCACCCCGATCGGCTTCGCCGATCGACCCTCCCCACAAGGGGGAGGGTAAAGGAGGCACCCCATGAACATTCTCGACTGCTATCACGCCATGGAGTACGGCCCGGCCCCGGAAGCCCGCAACGAGGCCGATGCGTGGCTTGCCGCGCGCGATTTCGGCAAGGCGCTGTTCATCGACGGTGGCTGGAAAGCCGCCACCGGCGGCAAGACTTTCGACACCAGCGAACCATCCTCCGGCAAGCTGCTGGCCAAGGTGTCCGACGCCAGTGCGGCCGATATCGACGCGGCGGTTGCGGCCGCCACCAAGGCGCTGCCGAAATGGGCGGCGTCCTCGGGCTACGCCAGGGCAAAAGTGCTCTATGCCATCGGCCGTGCCATGCAGCGGCACCAGCGCCTGTTCGCGGTGCTGGAATCGATCGACAATGGCAAGCCGATCCGCGAAAGCCGCGACATCGACGTGCCGCTGGCGATCCGCCATTTCATCCACCATGCCGGCTGGGCACAGGCGCTGGACAAGGATTTTCCCGGCCACAAGGGTGTCGGCGTCGTCGGCCAGATCATCCCGTGGAATTTCCCGCTGCTGATGCTGGCCTGGAAGATCGCGCCGGCCCTTGCCGCCGGCTGCGCGGTGGTGCTGAAGCCGGCCGAGTTCACCCCGCTGACCGCCATCCTGTTCGCCGAGATCTGCGAACGCGCGGGCGTGCCGAAGGGCGTCGTCAACATCGTGCAGGGCGGACCGGAAGCGGGTGCGGCCATCGTCAACCATGCCGGTATCCAGAAGATCGCCTTCACCGGCTCTTCGGAAGTCGGTAAGATCATCCGCAAGGCAACCGCCGGGTCGGGCAAGAAACTGTCGCTGGAGCTTGGTGGCAAGTCGGCCTTCATCGTTTTCGAGGACGCCGATCTCGACAGCGCCGTTGAAGGCCTGGTCGACGGCATCTGGTTCAACCAGGGCCAGGTCTGCTGCGCCGGCTCGCGGCTCCTGGTGCAGGAAGGCATCGCCGAAGCCTTGATCGCCAAGGTCAAGACGCGGATGAGCCGGCTGCGCGTCGGCAGCCCGCTCGACAAGAATACCGATATCGGCCCACTGGTCGACATCAGCCAGCTCGACCGCGTCAAGGGTCTGGTCGCGGAAGGGGCGAAACAGGGCGCCGTCTGCTGGCAGCCGGATGCGGTGCTGCCGTCCTCCGGTTATTACCATCTGCCGACACTCGCCACTGGTGTTTCGCCGGCTAATATTCTTGCCCAGGAAGAGGTGTTTGGACCGGTGCTGGCGACCATGACCTTCCGCAACACCGAGGAAGCGATCGAGCTTGCCAACAATACGCGCTACGGCCTTGCGGCGAGCGTGTGGAGCGAGAACGTCAACCTCGCGCTCCATGTCGCGCCGCAGCTGAAGGCCGGCGTCGTCTGGGTCAACGGCACCAACATGTTCGACGCCGCCTGCGGTTTTGGTGGTTGTCGCGAGAGCGGCTTCGGCCGCGAGGGCGGGCGCGAAGGCATGTTCGAATATCTCACGGCAAAACTGCCGCTCGGCCCGGTCATCAAGCCGGCGACGCTCCCGGCGCAGCCCGTGGAACAGAGCGACGGCGCGGCCATCGACCGCACGGCAAAACTGTTCATCGGCGGCAAGCAGGTGCGGCCGGATGGCAATTACTCGCTGGCGGTCGCGACCGCCAAGGGCAAGCTAGCGGGTGAAGTTGGCCTCGGCAGCCGCAAGGATATCCGTGACGCGGTTTCGGCCGCCCGTGCCTGCAAGGCCTGGCCAGAGGCCACCGCCTACAACCGCTCCCAGGTGCTTTATTATCTGGCGGAGAACCTTTCGGGCCGTGCCGACGAGTTTACCGCGCGTCTGACCGAGTTGACCGGCGCTACGCCCAAGGCCGCGCGGGAAGAGGTAGACCAAACGATCGAACGGCTGTTCCTCTATGCCGGTCTTGCCGACAAGTTCGAGGGCCGCGTGCACCAGCCGCCGGCCCGTGCCGTGACGCTGGCACTGCACGAGCCGGTCGGCGTCGTCGGCGTCGTCGCACCGGACGCGTCGCCGCTGCTTGGCCTGATCTCGCTGATCGCGCCGGCGCTGGCCATGGGCAACACGGTGGTCGCGGTGCCGTCCGAGCGCTATCCGCTGCTGGCCACCGATCTCTACCAGGTGATCGAATATTCCGACGTTCCGGCCGGCGCCATCAACATCGTCACCGGCCGCACGGCGGAGCTTGCCGGCGTTCTGGCCAAGCATGACGATGTCGACGGGCTCTGGGTGTTCGCCGATGCCGAGACCTGCGCCAAGGCGGAGGCCGACTCCATCGGCAACCTCAAGCGCGTCTGGAGCGGCAACGGCCGTAGCCTCGATTGGGCATCCGACGAAGCGGCTGGCGATGCTTTCCTGCGCCGCGCCGTCGAGGTCAAGAATGTCTGGGTGCCTTACGGCGACTGACATTTCCAGGCTGTTGCAATGGTGATCGTGTTCGGGCTTGACGCCCGGACACATGTTCTTTAACGAGAAAAAACATCTTTATCAGTGAACTGGCTGCGACACAGGCCGCACAACAGCGCCTGACTGGCACATGACGCCTTCGCCGGTCGCCGATAAAGGCAGTTGGCCCAAAGCAGGCGAGGAAAGATATGGCGGATCTGGCAGGCAAGGTCGTTGTCATCACGGCAGCGGCGCAAGGCATCGGCAAGGCGAGCGCGCTGGCCTTCGCCAAGGCTGGAGCCACCGTCTACGCCACCGATATCAACGAGACGCTTCTCGCCGAACTCGCCAAGACGTCTGACATCAAGACCCGCAAGCTGGATGTGCTCAACGACGAGGCCGTCAACGCCGCCTTCGCCGAAATCGGCCGCGTCGACGTGCTGTTCAACTGCGCCGGTTTCGTCCATTCCGGCTCGATCCTCGAAATGAAGGATGGCGATCTCGATTTCGCTTTCAACCTCAATGTCCGCGCCATGATCCGCACCATACGTGCGGTGCTGCCCAGCATGCTGGAGCGCGGCGATGGATCGATCATCAACATGTCTTCGGTCGCCGGCGCCGGCAAAGGCGTGCCGAACCGCTTCGCCTATGGCGTCACCAAGGCCGCGGTCATCGGCCTGACCAAGGCAATTGCCGCCGATTATGTCAGCAAGGGCATACGCTGCAACGCCATCTGCCCCGGCACGGTCGAGAGCCCGTCGCTGCAGGACCGCATGCATGCGCAAGGCGATTATGAAGCCGCCCGCGCCGCCTTTATCGCCCGCCAGCCGATGGGCCGGCTCGGCACGCCGGAAGAAATCGCCGATCTTGCCGTCTATCTGGCCGGCGCCACCTATACGTCCGGACAGGCCTATAATATCGACGGCGGCTGGTCGATCTGAACCAATCTGACTGAGGAGAGCATTCTATGAAACTGCTGCGCTATGGCGAGGTGGGGAGCGAACGTCCCGGCCTGCTCGATGCGGATGGAACGATCCGCGATCTCTCCGCCCATGTCGCCGACATTGCCGGCACGGTGCTTCATCCGGCCTCGCTGGAGATGCTGTCCAAGATCGATGCGAAGTCGCTGCCGCCGGTTTCCGGCAAGCCTCGCCTCGGCCCCTGCGTCGCCGGCACCGGCAAGTTCATCTGCATCGGCCTCAACTATTCCGACCACGCCGCCGAAACCGGCGCCACCGTGCCGCCGGAGCCGATCATCTTCATGAAGGCAAGCTCGGCCATTGTCGGCCCGGACGATGACGTGCTGATCCCGCGCGGCTCCGAGAAGACCGACTGGGAAGTCGAGCTCGCCGTGGTGATCGGCAAGACGGCGAAATATGTCAGCGAAGCCGACGCGCTCGATTATGTCGCCGGCTATGCCGTTGCCCACGACGTCTCCGAGCGCGCCTTCCAGGCCGAACGCCAGGGCCAGTGGACCAAGGGCAAGAGCTGCGACACGTTCGGCCCGACCGGCCCATGGCTGGTGACCAAGGACGAAGTCGCCGACCCGCAGAACCTCAAAATGTGGCTGACCGTCAACGGCAAGACCATGCAGAACGGCTCGACCAAGACCATGGTCTACGGCGTCGCCTTCCTGGTGTCCTATCTCAGCCAGTTCATGTCGCTGCACCCCGGTGACATCATCTCCACCGGCACACCGCCCGGCGTTGGCCTCGGCATGAAGCCGCCGGTGTTCTTGAAGGCTGGCGATGTGGTGGAGCTGGGCATCGAGGGCCTGGGCCAGCAGAAGCAGACGTTCAAGGCGGACGTGTAGGCCAGATAGGCCTGCGCCGCCCCTCATCTGGCTCCCGCCATCTTCTCCCCGTGAACGGGGAGAAGGACGCTGAAATGGAGGCGACGGCGCTGCGGCCAGCCTCTTTCTCCCCGTTTACGGGGAGAAATGCCAGGCAGGGCAATGAGGGGCAGCGGCGACGTATCTACTTGATCGTCTTCCCATCCGCGCCAAACCGATACGTCTTCGCCGGATCCGGCGTCGCATAGAGCGTGGCACCCGGCTCGGCGTCATAAACGCCAAAGATGCGCACAGTAATCAGCCCCGCCTTCTCGCAATCGAGATAAAGATTGGTGTCGGCGCCAAGATGCTCTGCATGGACCACTGTCCCTTTCCAGGCACCTGACCTCGGATCGACCGTCAGATGCTCCGGCCGCACGCCGATGGTCTTGGCCGTTTCGCCAAGACGCGCGCCATCGATGAAATTCATCTTGGGCGAGCCGATGAAGCCGGCGACGAACTCGTTTGCCGGCGAATTGTAGAGCTCCATCGGACCGCCGATCTGTTCGATCCGGCCGGCATTGAGCACGACGATCTTGTCGGCCAGCGTCATCGCCTCGACCTGGTCGTGGGTGACGTAGATCATCGTCGCCTTCAGCCGGCGGTGCAGCTGCGCGATTTCCAGACGCGTGTTGACGCGAAGTGCTGCATCAAGGTTCGACAGCGGCTCATCGAAGAGGAACAGTTTTGGCTCGCGCACCACGGCGCGGCCGATGGCGACGCGCTGGCGCTGGCCGCCGGAGAGTTCCGCCGGCCGCCGCTCCAGATAGGGCTCCAGCGACAGCATCGATGAGGCGATGCCGATGCGGCGCTCGATCTCGGCCGAAGGCGTGCCGGCCTGCTTGAGGCCGAGGCCCATATTGTTCTTCACCGTCAGATGCGGGTAGAGGGCATAGGTCTGGAACACCATGGCGATGCCGCGCTTGGCCGGCGGCGTGGCCGAGACATCCGCGCCGTCGATGACGACCCGGCCAGAGGTCGAATCCTCAAGCCCGGCGATGACCCTGAGCAAGGTCGACTTGCCGCAGCCCGACGGGCCGACGAAGACGACGAATTCGCCATCATTCACTTCGAGGTTGATGCCCTTCAGCACCTCGACCGGCCCGAAGGCCTTCTTCACATTCTCGATCTTCAGCGAGCCCACAATATTTGTTCCTAGCTCTAGAGTTTGACGGCTGCGCCGCTGCGCACGCTCTCGTCGGCGGCAAGGCAGACGGCGAGCGATTTCACCGCGTCGTCCATGTGTTTGGTAAGATCCAGATCCTCGCGGATCGCCTTCAGCACAAAGGCCTGTTCGAGGTCGCAGAGATCCTGATGACCCGGTTCGCCTGCCATCGACAGCATTTCATCTTCCCTAGCGAATTTGCCGTCCGCGCCGGTCGCCGCACTGTGCAGGCGGATGGTCGAGGTCTTGGTGTGGGTGTCGATGTCGTCCGACTTCACACCTTCCTTCATGACGATCGACACGCAGCCCTTGGGTGAGATGACATCCTTCACGAAGAACGCCGTTTCCGAGATCATCGGACCCCAGCCGGCTTCGTACCAGCCGACCGAACCGTCATCGAACAGAACCTGCAGGTGGCCGTAATTGTACATGGAGGGCGCGACCTCGTCGGTCAGCCGCACGCCCATGCCACGCACCTCGACCGGTTTGGCGTCGGTGATCTGCAGCATGACGTCGAGATAGTGGACGCCGCAGTCGACGATCGGCGACGTCGTCTGCATCAGCTGCTTGTGCGTCTCCCAGGTATGGCCTGAGGATTGCTGGTTGAGATTCATGCGGAAGACGTAGGGGCCGCCGAGCTTGCGCGCCTCGGCGATCAGCCTGATCCACGACGGGTGGTGGCGCAGGATATAGCCGATCACCAATTTTTTGCCGTTGGCCTTGGCGGCCGCGACGACGCGTTTTGCGTCGGCGACGGTCGTTGCCAGCGGCTTTTCGACAAAGACGTGGCAGCCGGCCTCAAACGCCCTCACCGCATAGTCGGCATGGCTGTCGGAATAGGTGGCGATACAGGCGACATCGGGTTTTTCCTCGCGCAGCGCATCGTCGAAGGAGCGCCTGATGCCATAGCCCGACAGCCCGTCCGGCAGGGGCACGTCGGAGCGGTTGATGAGTGCGGCGATCTCGAAGCCCGGATTGGTGTGGTAGGCCAGCGCATGGCTGCGGCCCATATTGCCCAGCCCGGCGACGACGACACGAAGAGGCGATTTAGAGCTCACCTAGCCACTCCAGATATTCGAGTTTCTTCTTGAGAGGGTGTCACCCCACCCGGCGCTGCGCGCCGACCTCCCGATCGAGGGGAGGTAGGACGTTGGCGCGAACACCCCACTGCCAAAGAAGCTTCTCCGAAAGGTGCCCGTTTGAGGTCGTGAATGAAGCCGCGACCTTCTACCTCCCCTTGATGGGGAGGTCGGCGCGCAGCGCCGGGTGGGGTGCAGGCTCCAGCAGAGATTTGTAGGGCTCCGCTCACTTGACGGCTCCGGACGTAATGCCGCGGATCAGTTGCCGCGAGAAGATGACGTAGAGGATCAGCACCGGCATGATCGCCAGCGAGAGTGCGGCCAGGATGGCGTTCCAGTTGGTGACGAACTGGCCGAGGAAGAGCTGGGCGCCGAGCGTCACCGTCTTGGTCTCTTCCGAAGGCGCCAGGATCAGCGGGAACCACAGATCGTTCCAGATCGGGATCATGGTGAAGACGGCGACGGTGGCCATCGATGGCCGCACCAGCGGCAGCACCAGGCGGAAGAAGATGGTGTATTCCGACAGCCCGTCGATGCGGCCGGCGTTCTTCAGATCGTCGGACACCTGCTTCATGAATTCCGACAGGATGAAGACGGCCAGCGGCAGGCCCTGCGCGGTGTAGACCAGGATCAGCGAGGTCAGCGTGTTGACCAGTCCGCTTGCCACCATCAATTGCAGGATGGCGACGGTGCCGAGCCGGATCGGGATCATGATGCCGAGCGCCAGGTAGAGGCCCATCAGTGAATTGCCGCGGAAGCGGTATTCCGACAGCGCGAAGGCAGCCATCGCACCGAACAGCAGCACGAAGAACAGCGAGGCGACGGTGACGACGAGGCTGTTCTGGAAATAGTGGATGAAGTCGCCCTGGCCGATGACGGTGGTGTAGCCGATCAGGTCGAACGTCTTTGGCGTCGGCGGCGTCAGCGGCGCGCCAAAAATGCCGGCGCGGGACTTGAACGAGTTCATGATCACCAGGATCACCGGGAACAGCGCGATCGCCGTGTAGGTCAGCAGGATCGCGTGGGCGCCGATGGTGCGGGGCAGCGAATGGGTGGCGGTGCTCATCTCTTGCCCCTCAGAACTGGTAGCGACGCAGGCGCGTCTGGACGAGGAAGAGGTAGACGCAGACGCCGCCGAGGATGATCAGGAACATCATCGTGGCGATCGCCGCACCCATGTTGGGATCGCCGACCTGCAGCTGGAAGCCGAAGAAGGCGCGGTAGAGGAAGGTGCCGAGAATGTCGGTCGAATAATTCGGCCCGGCGAGCGCGCCTTGCGCGGTGTAGATCAGGTCGAAGGCGTTGAAATTACCGACGAAGGTGAGGATCGAGATGATGCCGATCGACGGCAGGATCAGCGGCAATTTGATCTTCCAGAACTGCGACAGGCCGGTGATGCCGTCGCATTCGGCCGCTTCGATCACCTCTTCGGGGATCGACAATAGCGCCGCGTAGATCAGCATCATCGGAATGCCGACGAACTGCCACACAGAGATCAGGCTGAGCGCGGTCAGCGCGTATTGTTCCTTGCCGAGCCAGGGCGTGAACAGGCTTTTCAGGCCGACCAAATCCATCATATGCGGCGCCACGCCCCACAGCGGCGACAGGATCAGCTTCCAGGCGAAGCCGACGATGACGAAGGACAGGATGGTCGGCACGAAGATCGCCGTGCGGTAGAAAGCGGCAAACCGGAGCCTCGGGCTGGACAGAAGCGCCGCCAGCATGACGCCGATCGGGTTCTGCACCAGCATGTGGATCATGAAGAACCAGGTGTTGTTCCTGAGCGCGTTCCAGAAGCCGACGGACCAGTTGGGATCGCCAAACAGGGTGCGGAAGTTCGCCAGCCCGACGAAGATCTGGTGCTGCTCGATGTTGCGAAACAGCGACAGCTGCAGTGTGCCGGCCAAAGGCAGGATCATGATCGCCGTGTAGACGAGCAGCGCCGGCGCCAGGAAGACGCCGATGTGCCAGCGGGTCGGTCTTTTCGGTCGTGTTTCTGCGGCCATGAGTTCGGTCCCCGCCGTCTCTCGGTTCCAGACGATGTTGATGCTAGATGATGCCTCGATGCACGGCCCAGACATCCTTGCCCAATGCAGCAAGGACGAAGGCCTGCGACTGATCAGCCAGCCTTTCCCCAAGTGATCAAGGGTAAGGCCGCTAGGCGGTGCCGACAATCGCTATCTGAACGGATGCACTTCTGAGAACAGGGTATTCGGAACCGGCCAGGCATGCGCCCGGCCGGCTCCGTTGCCTGAGCTCTTACTTCGCTGGCTTGTACCAGCTGTCGAGACCGGTCTGCAGCTTCTTGGCCGCGGCTTCCGGGGTGTCGGTGCCATTGATGACGTTGGCCGATTCAACCCAGGTCTCGTTTTCGAGGTTCGGCGTGCCGCGCGACAGGATCTGGTAGGTCGAACGGATCGTCGACTTGCACTTGCCGCGCCAGGAGACGAATTCCTGCGCCAGCGGGTCTGCCATCTTCACCGGCGAGGAGTTCAGGCTGAAGAAGCCCGGCAGCGCGTTGGCGTAGATGGTGGCGAAATCCGGCGAGGCCACCCACGACAGGAAGGTCTTGGCGGCGTCGGCGTTCTTCGAAGCTGCATTCAGGCCCATGCCGATATCGGTATGGTCGGAGATGTAGCAGGTGTCGCCGGCCTTCTCGACCGGGGGCGGGAAAGCGCCCATCTTGAACTGGGCCTGGGTGTTGAACAGGCCGATTTCCCACGAGCCGGCCGGGTAGATGGCGGCGCGGCCGAGCGTGAACAGGTTCTGGCTATCCGGATAGGTCTGGGCTTCGAAGCCGTCACCGAGATACGGCTTCCACTTGGCCAGTTCCTCATACGGAGCGACCCAGTCCTTGTCGGTCAGCTTCTGGTCGCCCTTGATCAGCGCCGCACGGCCATCCTCGCCCTTCCAGTAGTTGGGGCCGATGTTCTGGTAGCCCATGGTCGCGGCTTCCCAGAGATCCTTGGTGCCCATCGCCATCGGGATGTAGGTGCCGTCGGCCTTGATCTTGTCGAGCGCGGCGAAGAACTCGTCGCGGGTCGTCGGTACCTTGATGCCGAGCTTGTCGAAGGCGTCCTTGTTGTAGATGAATCCGTGGATGACGGAGGCCATCGGCACGCAGAAGCTCGCCTTGCCGTCGTCGGTCTGCCAGGCGGACTTGGCAACGGCTGAGAAGTTCTCCATGCCGGGCAGCGCCGACAGGTCGGCAAGGTTGCCCTTCTTGTAGAGTTCAAGCGACTTGTCGAACGGGCGGCAGGTGATCAGGTCGCCCGCCGAGCCGGCGGCGAGCTTGGCGCCGAGTGCGGCATCATATTCGGTCGGAGCCGATGGTGCGAACACCACCTTGATGCCGGGGTTCTTGGCTTCGAAAGCCGGGATCAGCTTGTCCTTCCAGATGGCAAGGTCGTCACCGCGCCAGCTTTCGATGTTGAGCGTTACGTCCGCGGCAGAAGCCATCCCGGCCGAGCCGAGAATGCTGGTGCCCAGAAGCAGTGCCGTCAGTAGTTTCGTTGTCATGCTCAGTCTCCCTGTTGACCTTTTTCAGGTTCGGTTTTGATGAGAACAGAGGCTTTTGACCCCTTGCTCCCCTCGCGAGCCCGTTTCACCCCGATGGAAATCGGGATGAAACAAGCCCTACTTCTTTGTCCGGGCATGATCTTTTTCGGGATCATGCCCCAGCGCGGAAAGGGCCGGCCGCAGCTTCTGGCCGGCCTCTTCCAGTATCTTCTGCGCCGCATCGGCGCTGTCGGCGCCGGCGGCGAGCAGAATGGCGGTCTTGACCGCGCCGCCGCTCTTTTCGAGCAGCCGGGCCGCATCGTCCGTGCTGCGCCCGCTGATGGCGGCGACGATGCGGGCGGCGCGGTCGCGCAGCTTGATGTTGTCGGCCATGAGGTTGACCATGTAGCCGTCATGCACGTGGCCGAGATGGACGGCGGTCAAGGTCGACAGCATGTTGAGCGCGATCTTCTGGGCGGTGCCGGCGCCCATGCGCGTCGAGCCGGCGATCACTTCCGGCGGCGTTTCGAGCAGGATGGCGGTTTCGGCCTTGCGAAGCAGGGCCGAGTCCCGGTTGTTGGCGATGCCGATGGTGGCCGCACCGCGGCTGGCGGCTTCCTCGATGGCGCGTACCGCATAAGGTGTCGTGCCGCTGGCGGAAAGGGCGATCAGGCAATCGCCCGCGCCGATGCCGGCATTGGCGACCGCCGCCGCAGCCTCCTCTGCATCATCCTCGGGGCCGCCGGCCAGCGTGTGGAAAGCCTCGTCGCCGCCGGCGATCAGGATGGCGATGCGGTCGCGCTGAATGCCGAAAGTGCCGGGCAGTTCCAGGGCATCGGCCAGCGCCATCAGGCCGGAACTGCCGGCCGCGGCATAGGCTAGCTTGCCGCCGCCGTTCAACCGGCCGGCGATGATTTCGGCTGCTTTGGCGATGGCGGGGATGGCGTTGCGGACGGCCTTGGCGGCTTCGATCTGCGCATCGACCAGCGAAACAAGGATGGCTTCCGGAGCCTGGATATCCAGCCCCTCGGCATTCCTGTGAAGCGCTTCGGTGCGCGTTTCAGCCATCCGCGTTCCTCCAATACCAGAACAATACCAAAAAAATACCACTTGTCCACATGCATTAACGAATTCGCGGAGAGGAAATTGCTGAGCCGACGAAATGCTGAGGATTTTCAATAAAATACGGCTTAATCTTTTTGAAACGGAAATTAACCCTTGGCTATTGGTATTTTATTGGTATTATCCGCCCGGAGGAGAAATCGCGTGAAATTCGTGCTCGGTATCGATGGCGGCGGCACCAGCTGCAGGGCCGCCCTGGCAACGGTTGAAGGTACGGTTATTGGCCGTGCCAAGAGCGGCGCCGCCAACATCCGCACCGACCTCACCGGGGCGCGCTCGAACATTGTCGACGCCGCACGGCAGGCATTCATCGCCGCCGGACAGGATCCCGAACTGATCCCGCAAACGCCGGCCATTCTCGGCCTTGCCGGCGCCAATGTCGGCACCTACCGGCAGCAGCTCGAAGCGATCCTGCCGTTCAGCACCAGCCGCGTCGAGACCGACGCCGAGATCGCGCTCGAGGGCGCCGTCGGCTCCGGTGACGGCGCCATGGCGATCCTCGGCACCGGCACCGCCTATATGGCGCGTAAGGATGGCAAGTCGCGCGCCATCGGCGGCTGGGGTTTTCAGGTCGGCGACCAGGGCAGCGGCGCCCGCATCGGCCGCGATCTCCTGGAACAGACCCTGCTGGCCCATGACGGCGTGCGCGCGCGCTCGCCACTGACCGACGCCATGATGGCCACCTTCCGCAACAATCCGGAAGACGTGGTCGAGTTCACCACCAATGCCAAGCCCGGCGATTTCGGCGGCTTCGCGCCCAAAGTGTTCGAGCATGCCGAAAAGGGCGATGCCGTCGCCAACTGGATCGTCGACAAGGCGGTCAGCGATGTCGAAGCTTCGCTCGGCGCGCTCGGCCTTCCGGATGATGCGCCGCTTTGCCTGCTCGGCGGACTGGCACCACTTTATGCGCCGCGCCTGTCGGCACGCTACCAGGCGCTGCTGAAGCCGCCGCTCGACGACGCGCTGGGTGGGGCGGTGCAGATGGCGGCGCGTCTGTTCGCCAAACCAGCGGAGGCGGCTCGATGAGCGACGCCGCCGACCAGATCTTCGCCACGCTGAAGCAATCCTCGCAAAGCGGCGCGCCGCTTTATCTGCAATTGCGCAAGAGCATCGAGGACGCTGTCAATCGCGGCCTGATCGGGCCGGGCGACGCGCTGCCTTCCGAGCGCGACATCGCGACCAAGGCCGACATTTCCCGCGTCACCGTGCGCAAGGCCGTGCAGGACCTGGTCAAGGGCGGCATCCTAGTGCAGCGTCATGGCTCCGGCACGTTCGTGGCTCCGCGCATGGAGCGCGTCGAGCAGTCGCTGTCGCGGCTGACCTCGTTTACCGAAGACATGGCGCGACGCGGCATGGCGGTGCGCTCGGCCTGGCTCGACCGCGGCCTCTACGCGCCCTCGCCCGACGAGATGATGGTGCTCGGCCTGTCGTCAAATGAGCTTGTGGCGCGCGTGGCCCGCCTGCGTATCGCCAATGACACGCCGCTGGCGATCGAACGCGCCTCGCTGTCTGCCAGCGTGCTGCCCGACCCGGCGGGCATCGGTTCCTCGCTCTATGCGGCACTCGAATTGACCGGCAATCGCCCGGTGAGGGCTGTGCAGCGCATCTCGGCCGCCAATCTCGGCGACAGCGATGCGCGCCTGCTCGAAGTGCCGCCGGGCATTGCCGGCCTGCACATCGAACGCATTTCCTATCTGGCGAGCGGCAAGGTGATCGAATTCACCCGCTCCATCTACCGAGGCGACGCTTATGATTTCGTCGCCGAACTGCGGCTGACAGGGCCGAGCGAAGAGGGCCGACCATGATCTCCAACACCACCCATATGCAGCGCGAGATCGAGGAGATCCCGCAGGCCGTCGCCCGCCTGCTCGATGGCTCCGGCGCCGTGCTGGCGGAAGCCGGGCGCGGCATCCGGGAACGCGACCCGCAGTTTGTCGTCACCGTGGCGCGCGGTTCGTCCGACCATGCCGCGACCTTCATGAAATATGCCGTCGAACTGACCGCGGGCCTTGCGGTTGCCTCAGTCGGCCCCTCCATCGCTTCGATCTATGGCCGTAAACTCCGGCTTGGCGGCTCGGCCTGCCTGGCCATCTCGCAGTCGGGCAAGAGCCCGGACATCGTCGCCATGGCCGAAACCGCACGCGCCGGCGGTGCGCTGACCATCGCCGTCACCAACACTGCCGATTCGCCGCTGGCGCGCGCCTCGGACTATGCGATCGACATATTGGCGGGGCCCGAACGCAGCGTCGCGGCGACCAAGACCTTCGTCAATTCCGCCGTCGCCGGTCTCGCGCTGATGGCGCATTCCACCGGCGACGAAGCGCTTCTGGCAGCGCTTGCCCGCTTGCCCGAGCATTTCGGCAAGGCGATCGCCTGCGACTGGATGAGCCTGCTCTCCGAAACCATCGAGAAGCAGAAGTCGCTGTTCATTCTCGGCCGCGGACCGTCGGCGGCAATGGCCAACGAGGCGGCTCTGAAATTCAAGGAAACCTGCGGCATGCATGCCGAGGCCTACAGTGCGGCCGAAGTCATGCACGGCCCGCTGGCGCTGATCGGCCCCGATTTCCCGGTGCTGGCGCTGGCCGCGCGCGATGCATCCGAACCGTCCATCACTGAGGCGGCAGACGGCCTGGCGGCCAAGGGGGCACCGGTGTTCGTCACATCAGCGCTTGCCAATCGCGCCACGCGCCTGCCGCACGTCGCCACCGGTCACCCGCTGACCGATCCGCTGACGCTGATCGTCTCCTTCTACGTGTTCGTCGAGGCTTTCGCGCGCCACCGCGGCCTCGACCCGGACACGCCGCGCAATCTTCGCAAGGTGACGGAGACGGTATGAGCGATCGCTTTGCCCTGACCGGCGCCCGCATTTTCGACGGCGACGACTGGCACGAAGACGCGGCACTTGTCGTGCGCGACGGTCTGGTCGAGGCTATTGTGCCCACCGGCGCCATCCCCGCGGATATCCGCGCTGTCGACACTGGTGGCCGGATGCTGGTGCCGGGCTTCGTCGACATCCAGGTCAATGGCGGCGGCGGCGTCATGCTCAACGACCACCCCGATGTCGCCTCGATCGAAACCATCTGCAAGGCGCACGCGCCGTTCGGAACGACGGCGCTGCTGGCGACGCTGATTACCGACACGCCTGATATCACCGCTTCCGCCGTCGCTGCCGGCGAAGCAGCCGCGCTGCAAAAGGTCCCTGGTTTCCTCGGCTTGCATCTCGAAGGGCCGCATCTGTCGATCGCGCGCAAGGGCGCGCATGATCCGGCGTTGATCCGGCCGATGACGGATGAAGACCAAGCGATGCTGATCGCCGCGCGGCAGAAGCTGCCGGTGCTGCTCACCACGATCGCGCCGGAATCCGTCGAACCGGCGCGCGTTGCGGCCTTGGTCAAGGCCGGCGTCGTCGTCAGCCTCGGCCATTCCGACACCGGTTACGCCACGGCAAAGGCCTTCGCCGAAGCCGGGGCCGGCTTGGTCACCCATCTGTTCAACGCGATGAGCCAGATCGGCAATCGCGAACCGGGCCTGGCCGGCACGGCCATCGACATCGGCACCTTGTCCGCCGGGCTGATCGCCGACGGCATCCATGTCCATCCCGCGACCATCAGGATCGCGCTCGATGCCAAGCAGGGGCCAGGCAAGATCGTGCTGGTCAGCGACGCGATGGCGACGATCGGCACCGACATGACCTCGTTCACGCTGAACGGCCGCACCATCTACCGTCGGGATGGCAGTCTCAGGCTTGCCGACGGCACGCTGGCGGGCGCTGATCTCGACATGATCTCGGCCGTGCGCTTCATGCGCAATGTCGTTGGCATCGATCTGTCCGAGGCCTTGCGCATGGCCTCGCTCTACCCGGCGCAAGCGATCGGCCAGTCGCATCGGCTTGGCCGCCTGGCCAATGGTACGGCGGCGGATGTCGTTGCGCTGTCGGACGATCTTGGCATAGGAAGCGTCTGGATCGGCGGCGACAAGGTGTTCGAGGCCGGCGCTTCACGCTGAAAGCGAGGCCATGCAGACAATCGATTGTGTCGTCGCCGGAGCAGGCGTCGTCGGGCTTGCCATTGCCAGAGCGCTTGCCGTGTCGGGCCGCGAGGTGGTGGTGGTCGAGCAGGCGGACGCGATCGGCACGGTCACCAGCTCGCGCAATTCCGAAGTCATCCATGCCGGGCTTTATTATGCACCGGGGAGCCTGAAAGCCCGGCTCTGCGTCGATGGGCGTCGGCAACTCTACGCCTACTGCACGGACCACAACGTCGCCCATGCCCGCACCGGCAAGCTGATCGTTGCCAGCGAGCCAGGCCAGACGGACGGGTTGCGGAAGATCCAGGAAAATGCGCGACGCTGTGGGGTCGACGATCTCCAGTTCTTGACGCGGGGCGAGGCCGAAAGCCTGGAACCGGCGCTGACATGTGGCGCCGCGCTCCTGTCGCCATCGACCGGGATTGTCGACAGCCATGCGCTGATGCTGTCGCTGCGCGGCGACGCCGAAGCCGCCGGCGCATCTTTCGCTTTCCTCACCTCGGTCGCCGGGGCGACGATCGACGCCGACGGGATCCGGATCGACACGCGCGATGCCAATGGCGAGACCTTCGCCTTGGAGACAGGCGCCTTCGTCAATGCCGCGGGCCTTGATGCGCAAACGGTGGCCGGCCGCATCGACGGCTTCCCAAGGGATCTCATCCCCCGGCAGTGGCTGGCGCGCGGAAACTATTTCGCGCTTCCGGGCCGGTCGCCGTTTTCGCGGCTGATCTATCCGGTCCCGGTCGAAGGCGGCCTTGGCGTCCACCTGACGCTCGACCTTGGCGGCAGTGCGCGCTTTGGGCCCGATGTCGAATGGATCGACCATGTCGATTACACCGTCGATCCCCGCCGAAGCGCCGTCTTCTACGACGCGATCCGGCGCTATTGGCCCGATCTTGCCGACGGCACCCTGCAGCCGGCCTATGCCGGCATCAGGCCGAAACTGTCGGGCCCGGGCCAGCCGACCGCCGATTTCATGGTGCAGGGGCCGGCCGACCATGGCGCCGGGCGGATCGTCAATCTGTTCGGCATCGAGAGCCCCGGCCTGACGGCAAGCCTGGCGATCGCCGACCATGTCGTCGACCTGCTGGACCGGAAATGACAGTGCCGTCGGGCGTTGTCGTCTCAAGCGAACATCATGAAACCTTTTGATTTTGAAGCCGTTGTCAGGGCGTATGTCCGACGCGAAACCCAGATCGAAACCGGCCGACGGCATCAAACCGGACGGCACTCCGAAGCCACGTCGAGGAAAACTGCGACGACAGAGGCCGCGTGACGAGATTCCGCGCGATCATGAGCCGCGCGAAAAGAAGCCACGCAAGAAGGCTTCTACCGTCGAAGCGGCAACTTCCGAGATAGTCGGCGAGACCCCGCCGCCGGAAGCTGTCGAACCCGATCCGGAGCTGACGCCAGAGCAGACCGAACAGGTGCGCAAGAAGTACCTGCTGAAGCGGTTCTGGATCAGCGGCCGCGGCTATTGGGGCCGGCACGGCGACAGGCTCGGCTGGCCGTTGACGATCGGACTGCTGATCCTGATCGGCATCAATGTCGGCTTCCAGTACGGGATCAATGTCTGGAACCGCTCGATCTTCGACGCCATCGAGAAGCGCGACGCCCACAGCGTCTATTTCCTGAGCGCGGTGTTCGTGCCGCTCGTGCTTGGCAGCATCAGCCTCGTCGTCGCGCAGGTGTATCTGCGCATGACCATGCAGCGCCGCTGGCGCTCCTGGCTGACCACCTCGGTGATAGCGCGCTGGCTCGCCAACGGCCGCTACTACCAGCTGAACCTGGTGCAGGGCGACCACCAGAACCCCGAGGCCCGCCTCTCGGAAGATCTGCGGGTCGCCACCGAGGCGCCCGTCGACTTCGTCGCCGGCGTGATTGTCGCCACCCTGTCGGCCTCGACCTTCATCGTGGTGCTGTGGACGATCGGCGGAGCCTTGAGCTTCACATTGGGAGGCTCGACCTTCACCGTGCCCGGCTTCCTCGTCATCACGGCGGTGATCTATGCCGCGATCACCTCCACCTCGATGTTCGTTATCGGGCGCAATTTCGTGCGGCTGTCCGAAGAGAAGAACCAGACGGAAGCCGAATTCCGCTATGTGCTGACGCGCGTGCGCGAAAACGGCGAGAGCATCGCCTTGCTCGGCGGCGAGCAGGAGGAACGCAGCGGCATCGACAGGACCTTTGCCGGCGTGCTGAAGCGATGGGCGCAACTGACAGGCCAGCATATGCGCACGGCGGTGGTCTCGCAGGGCTCGAGCCTGTTCGCGCCGGTCGTGCCGGTGCTGCTGTGCGCGCCAAAGTTTCTCGAAGGCTCAATGTCGCTTGGCCAAGTCATGCAGGCTGCCTCCGCCTTCGCCATCGTGCAGGGCGCGTTCGGCTGGCTGGTCGACAATTATCCGCGCCTTGCCGACTGGAACGCCTCTGCCCGGCGCATCGCCTCACTGATGATGTCGCTCGACGGGCTGGAGCGCGCCGAGCAGAGCAACGAACTGGGGCGCATCCTTCACGGCGAGACCAAGGGCGATACGATGCTCTCCCTCGACAATCTCTCCGTGACGCTCGACGACGGCACTTCCGTGGTCAAGGAAACAGAAGTCGGGGTCGAACCGGGCGAGCGCCTGCTGGTGTCCGGCGAATCCGGTTCGGGCAAGTCGACACTGGTGCGGGCGATCGCAGGCCTGTGGCCATGGGGAAGCGGCAGCGTCAATTTCCATCCCGACAAACGTTTGTTCATGCTGCCGCAGCGGCCATACATCCCTTCCGGCACGCTGCGCCGGGTGGTCGCCTACCCCGCGGCCGCCAACCGCTGGAAGCTCGAACAGATCAAGGCCGCCCTCGACAAGGTCGGCCTGGGCTACCTCACTGGCCGGATCAAAGAGGAAGCGCCCTGGGACCAGACCCTGTCGGGTGGCGAAAAACAGCGAATCGCCTTCGCGCGCCTTTTGCTGCATCGCCCAGACATCGTCGTACTGGACGAGGCAACCTCGGCGCTGGACGAGAAGAGCCAGGACCAGATGATGGAAACGGTGATCCACGAATTGCCCGAGGTCACCATCGTCAGCGTGGCGCACCGCGCCGAACTGGAAGCCTTCCACACCCGCAAGATCACGCTCGAGCGGCGCAAGGGTGGCGCAAAGCTGGTCGGGGACATCGACCTGGCGCCGCGCAACCGCAAACGCAACCTGATCCAGCGCGCCTTGTGGGGTTCCGGTACGAGGATCGAAAGGCCGCGTAGGCTGAAGTAAGGGGGCGCACGAACTGGCTAGGACGCATAGAGGTCCTTGTAGGTATCGCGCAGAAGATTCTTCTGCACCTTGCCCATCGTGTTGCGCGGCAATTCGTCGACGAAGATCACCTGCTTCGGATGCTTGTATTTTGCCACGCGGCCGGCGATGGCGCTGAGAATTTCAGCGCCGGTGATCCGCGACGCCGGCGCCCGCACGACGACAGCGGTGACGCCTTCGCCGAAATCCGGATGGGCGACGCCGATGACGGCGCTCTCGCTCACCCCTGCAAGCGCGTCGATCTCGCTTTCAAGCTCCTTTGGATAGATGTTGTAGCCGCCTGATATGATCAGGTCCTTGCCGCGTCCAACGATGTGGACATAGCCTTGGGTGTCGACCATGCCGAGATCGCCCGTGATGAAGAAACCGTCGGCGCGGAGTTCCGCCTTGGTCTTTTCCGGCATGCGCCAGTAGCCGCCAAACACGTTCGGACCCTTGACCTCGATCATGCCGACCTCGCCCTGTGCCAGAGGCTTGCCGCTGTCGGGATCGGCAATGCGCAGCGACACGCCAGGCAAGGGGAAGCCGACCGTGCCGGCGCGCCGTTCACCCTCATAGGGGTTGGAGGTGTTCATGTTGGTCTCGGTCATGCCGTAACGTTCGAGGATGGCGTGGCCGGTGCGCTCGCGCCAGGCGTTGTGCGTCTCGGCCAGCAGCGGCGCCGAGCCGGATACGAACAGGCGGATATTCTTAGCCGTCTCACGGTCCAGACCGTCCTGCTGCAAAAGCCTGGTATAGAAGGTCGGCACGCCCATCAGCGCGGTGGCACGCGGCAGCAGCGCGATGATGCGCGCAGGATCGAATTTCTGCTCGAACAGCATCGAGGCGCCGGCCATCAGGATGACATTGGTGGCGACGAACAGGCCGTGCGTATGAAAGATCGGCAGCGCGTGGATCAGCACATCGCCCGAGGTGAAGCGCCATTGCTCGACCAGCACCCGCGCGTTCGAGGCCAGGTTCTCGTGGCTGAGCATGGCGCCTTTCGACCGGCCGGTGGTTCCCGACGTGTAGAGGATTGCGGCAAGATCATCCGCGCCCCGCTCGACATCGTGAAAATCGGACGCCTGTCGCGATGCCTGGTCCGCCAGCGATCCCCGGCCATTGCGATCGAGTGTGACCACGACGGCGCCGGATGGCTCGACCATGCGGCCGATATCGGCCGACTTCGCCGGGTCGCAGACGATGACCCGCGGTGCGGCATCCCCAAAGAAATAGCCGAGCTCGGTCAGCGTGTAGGCGGTGTTGAGCGGCAGGAAGACGGCCCCGGCGCGGACGCAGGCGAGATAGAGCAGCAGCGCCTCCGGGCTCTTCTCGACCTGCACGGCGACCCGGTCACCGGGCTCGACGTCCAGTTGCAGCAGCGCGTGCGCGAGCTGTGCCGACCGCGCCAGCATGTCGCCATAGCTGAGCGAGCGCCCATCATCTGTCTCCATCAACAGACGCCCGGGCGCCGGCATCCGGGACCGGAACGCATCGAACAGATGATTGCTCATGAAGTCTCCCCTGGGGTGGCGGCAATGGCGGCGCCGGGCACGCTTTTCAGGCGGCATGCGCCGCCGGCGAAGAGTTCGCGTTTCCCAGCCGCGCCGTCAAGACCGCAAACGGCGGTTCCAGCGCCTCACGTCTGCCACGGGGTCGCTGATGATCGCGGCAAGGGCCGCTAGAGGGAATAATCGTTACCGTCGGGCGCGTTCGGCCGCGACGGCGGCTTTTTTTGCGATTTCGCCTTGCTTGAAGCGTTCCATGCACATGGCAGCGGTCAGCTGGTAGTGATCGATCAAGGCCTGCACGGCGCCGTCGGCATTGCCGTCCAGCGCGCACTCGGCGATCAGCCGGTGTTCAGCGAAATCGTCGCGCTGGATGCTTTCGCCGTCATTGGCCATTTGCCGATAGCGATAGGCGTGATCGGAAAGCTGATCGCAGAAGCCCACCAGCCAGTGCGACCGGCAGGCCGAGATCAGCACCCGATGGAAGGTGCGGTGCAATTTCTCCCAATCCGGGTCGAGCGACGTGGCATTTTGCGGCGAAAGACGTGAGGCACGGCCCAGGCGATGCAGCGCCAGCACCAGCTGTTCTTCCCATTCGGCGGAGCGGTGAGCGATGGATTCGCGAAGCGCCCGCTCCTCGAGCCAGCAGCGGGTGCGCGTCAGCTCTTCGAGCTCCGCCGCAGTGACCGGCATGATGAAAAAGCCACGCTGATCGTGACGACCAAGAAGTCCTTCGGAGGCAAGGCGATTGAGAGCTTCACGAACCGGGGAAGCGCCGGCGCCATATTTGGAAACAACCCACTCGACCCGCAGCTTGCTTTCGGTTTCAAGAGCCCCGCCGAGGAGATCATCACGCAATTGGTGATAGACCGTACTGGCAAGTGTGCTCTTGGATCCTGTGCCGTCGTCGTTCAGGTTGGCAGCTCCATATGTCAAAGTTGACTCCTTGTCCCCATTTTTGTCCGGGCAATTCGAGTCCGAAAAGAGTCCTTCCGTACATGTACCATACAGTGATCGCGTCCGCAGGCTCAAGCACAACATAGCGCTATTGTACTTAAGCACAAAGGAATATAGCCCGATCTGCACCTGATCGAGGAAATTTGTGTGTCTCTACAACCAGTAGAAACTTAACGTGTTTGGTATGCACGCAGGATCATCTGTTTCTTGTGTGCCCACGCGTGTATCTTTTCTATCGCGCGCAAAGACAGCGGATGGTTCGCCCGAATCAGGCCTTCTCAGCGAATCTGATTCGGGCAGGGCGTACCCTGAAAGAGCCGCGTCCGCACAACGGCTCTTTGCCGACCTGTTGGATTGAAACGGGATGATCGCGGTGAGTTTAGCCGGCGGCCTTGTCGGCCGCTGTCCTGATCGCCTCGATGTTGGCGCGGTAAGCTTCGACACTGCCGCCCTTGAAGATGGCGGCACCTGCCACCAGCACATCGGCGCCGGCCGATGTCACCAAGGGGGCTGTTTCGGGTGAAACGCCGCCGTCAATCTCTATGCGGATCGGCCGGTCGCCGATCAGCGCCTTGACCCTTCTCACCTTGTCGACGATCGCCGGGATGAAAGCCTGGCCGCCGAAACCCGGGTTGACGGTCATGATCAGGATCAGGTCGAGCCGGTCGAGCACATATTCGATCATCGTTTCCGGCGTCGCCGGATTGAGCGACACACCGGCCTTCTTGCCGAGGTTCCTGATGGTCTGCAGCGAGCGGTCGAGATGCGGCCCGGCCTCCGCATGCACCGTCATGCCGTCACAGCCGGCCTCGGCGAAGGCGGCGAGATAGGGATCGGCCGGTGCAATCATCAGATGGCAGTCGAAGAAAGCCTTGGTGCGGTTACGGATCGCCTTGATGACGGGCGGACCGAAGGTGATGTTGGGGACGAAATGGCCATCCATGACATCGAGATGGATCCAGTCCGCGCCAGCGGCCGCGACGGCTTCGACCTCGTCGCCGAGCTTCGAAAAGTCCGAAGCCAGCACCGAAGGTGCGATCAAGGTCTTTTTGCTCATCTCGCGGCCTTTCCGGGCGCGCTTTTCATACCGCTCACCCTGAACCGACTGCCTAATGCGCGGCGGCTGACTTGTCGAGGGTGCGGACAGGGCGGCTCCACAGGCTTGGGTGGTGGGTGAAGAAAAACCCGCCGAATTGCTCCGGCGGGTTTCTGGTCTGGCGTCGAGCAGATCGTTATTGCTGCTGGAGCTTCAGGATCCTGGCCGGATCCTGCTGCTGTTCGACCTGTGGCTGACGCCGTGGCAAGACCTGTTGCAGCAGCAGGCCCGGGTTGAGCTCCAGGGATGGCTGCCCGCGTATCGGCCGGCAGTTGGGATAGCGCCCAATCGTGCCTTCCGGGCAGCGCCGCCTGAAGATCGGCTGGCACTGGCCATCGACCATCTGCGAGCCCGGTGCGCATTCCGTCTGTTGCCTGGGCTTGCGGCACGCGCCGTCGATCACCTCGGTCCCACGCGGGCAGACGCACTCGCCGCGCTTGTTGTGGACCTGGCCGCGTATGTCGCACTGCTCCAGTTGCGGCTGCTTGCGCCGGCATGCGCCGTCGATCACCTCGGTACCCCGCGGGCAGACGCAATTGCCGTCGGCGTCGTGGACCTGGCCACGGATGGTGCACTGGTCGGGCTTCGGCCGGATCGGACGGCAGGCACCGTTGCGCACCTCGGTCCCTTGCGGGCAGACGCAATCGCCATCGGCATTGCGGATCTGGCCACGGATGGTGCACTGCTCAGGCTTCGGCCGGACCGGGCGGCAGGCGCCGTTGCGCACCTCGGTCCCTTGTGGGCAGACACAATCGCCATCGGCATTGTGGATCTGGCCACGGATGGTGCACTGCTCAGGCTTCGGCCGGATCGGGCGGCAGGCGCCGTTGCGCACCTCGGTCCCTTGTGGGCAGACACAATCGCCATCGGCATTGTGGATCTGGCCACGGATGGTGCACTGCTCGGGCCTGTCGGTCCTGACGCACTTCCCGTTCTCCAGCGCCGTGCCGCGCGGGCAGATGCAGCGCCCGTCCTCGGTGCGGATCTGGCCTTCGAGCAGCACGCAGCGCTTCGGCGGCGGTGGTGTCGGCAGAATGTTGGTGCCGCCGCCGGTGCACTGGCCGTTGCGGAAGGTGGTGCCTTCCGGGCAGACGCAGCGGCCGGCATCGTTCATGACGAAGCCTGGCGAGCACTCCTTCTTCTCCTCGTGGGTGATGATGAAGGGGTGGCACGCATAGGCCTTGCCGCGATCGCCCTGAACGTTGGTCTGGTCACCGCCCAGCACGTCGCCGCCGCCCTGCACCCGTGTGTCGGGAGACAGGACGCCGACGCAGTTCTGGCCGTTGACGTTGCCCTGCAGATTGGCGAGACGCCCGTCGTCGGGAATGACCACGGTGACGTGATGCGACTGGCTTTCACCGGCGCCGAGCGTCAGGTTGGCGATGCAGGAGGCCGGCAGTGTCGTCGGCTCCGGCGAGCAGCCGAAGGGCGGGTCGATCGAGGTGATCGCAACACCGTCCAGCCGGCCGAGACCTTCCACGCCGATCGCATCACCGATGCGAACCGGACCGGAGAAGGGGCTCGTCCCATCATTGGTGATGGTGATGTCGAACGAGCAGGGCTGGCCGAGCCGGCATTCGCGGTCGCCGGTCTTTTCGACACGGATGGTCGAAGTACCGCCGCCCTTGGCGCAGGCCTGGCCGATCGGATAGACGACGTCGTCGCCGGGCGCCGGCCCATAGGAGCCGCGCGCACAGTTCTCGAACTCGCCATTGGCCGAGACCGTCACGTCGAAGTGGCGGCTGGTTCCGGGCGTCATGACGGCGCCGGGAATCTGGCACGACAGCGCATTGGCCGGAACCGGTCCGCATGCCCACTCCGCGCCGTCAGGGGTGACGGTCTGGATCTGGACGGGCGCGCCGCCCGATACCAGCGTGGCGGCATCGTTGACCCGCACCGGGCCGGTGGGGGCAGCGGTGCCAAGGCTGATGACGGTGATGCGGCAAGAGATGACCGCGGCACCGGCCAGCGAGCCGTTGCAGACCTTGGTGATGCGCAGGGTCGGCTTGCCGCCATTGGGATGACGGATGCGTTCCTTGGCGCAGGCCTTGTTGTTGGTGAGGTCGACCTCACCGGGAATGGCCTTCACCGCGGCACAGTTTTCGACCGTATCCGACTGGTAGCCGGCCGGCATCACCGCCCTGACGAAGATCGGCGTCGAGGCGCCCGCAGGCAGCGAGATGCCGGCATTGTCGCAGCGGAACTGGCCGGGGCCGTTCGGACCGCAAGTCCAGGGCGGGCTTGGGCCGAAGGTCGAGGAGGCCGGGGCGCCGCCGGGGTAGTTGTCGACCACCGTCAGCGGCCCGTTATAGGTTGATGTGCCGTTGTTGATGATGTCGATCACAAAGTAGCAGACGCCGTCCGGCGTGCAGACCGGAATGCGCGCGCGCTTCTTCAGGATCAAGTCGACCTTCTTCTCGACCGGCGGCTGGCAGTCGCGGTCACGATCGCCACGGCGGCAGATCGGGATCGAGGCGCAGCCCCTGTCGTTTTGTTGGCTGCCGAACAGCGGCTTGCCGCTTGCCGGATAATTGTAGGTGGCGCAGTTGCGCAGCACCTTGCCTTGCCAGCCCCCGGCCGGCTTGAAGCCGAGCTTGAGGTCGACAAAGGCGCCCGGATTGAGCGTGGTCACCGGATAGGTGCAGGTCATCGGGGTGGTGCCGGGTACGCAGACCCAGGGCGGATTGGGCCCTGAACTCAGCGTCGAGCCGGCCGGCAGCGTCACCTCGTCGAGCACGATCTTGCCGTTGTAGGGCGCGGTGCCGACATTGGTGACCCTGATGGTGAAGTCGCAGCCGCCGGCCATGGTGCAGCGCGGGACATCGGCGCGTTTCTCGACCTTGAGATCAGGCTCCTTGTCCTTGGGCGGGCACCGCTGGTCACGCGGGATGACGATATCGATGGTCTGCGTGCAGCACAGGCCCCAGCCCTCCTTCGGGCCGGCATAGGTCTCGATGCCGGTGACGATGAGGTGGATGACGTCGCCAGGTGACGCGCCGACGATCTTCCAGTTGAGAACACCGCCGCCCGGAGGCACCAGCTGCGTGTCGGGGATGATGGTGATGCCGGGTGTCGTCGTCGACACCTGCACCCATTTGCCACCCATCTCCGGGCCAACCGGCATGTGGTAGATGAAGGCGCCGCCGCCGGGCACGCAATCGACCGTGCCGCGTTCCACCTTGAAGCATTCCTTGCCGGGAGGTGGCGGTGGCGGGTTGCATTTGGTGACATCGATCTTGATCGAGGTCTTGACGCCGGTCTTGAAGTCGCCATCGTCGGGCTTGCTCGGATCCTGCGACGGGATGATGGCCCCCGTGCCGACCCCATTGGTCGCTTTGATCATGCCCTGGTTGTCGACGATCGTCGGCGAGGGAAACGCCGCGTGGTCGATCTTGGCGGTGATCTGGAAGGTGATGACGCGCTCGTTCGGAGCACCGGCGCCGTCGAGATCGGCGGCGGAGAGCCGGAAATCGGACACCGTGGCCGTATCGTTGGGATTTGCCGAGGTGCTGATCGAAGCGCCCGGCAGCGGCCCACCGGACGAATCCGTGCCGTCGCCGGCCACATTGACGTTGACGATCTCAAGGCCGTGCGGGAGCTGGTCCTTGAAATCGAGCTTGAGCTTGCTCAGCCTGGCCGCAAGGCTTGGGTCGGCGAAGCCCTGCGGATCACCGCGCAGGCCGAAGCTCAGGGAGTAGACGACATAGTCGCAGCCTCTCTGGGTTCCTTTCTTGGTGAAGAACGGGACGGCCCGATCCGGCCTCGGAGTGACGATACTCGAACCTTCGAGGTCGAGCTTCAGTTCCGGGGTGATCGGAGCGGCGTCTTCCGCGTGGCTTGCCACAGGGGTGAGCATGGCGACCGCGATACCGGCCGCCATCAGCCAGCGCGCGCCGCGCCTGGCGTATGACAGGGGTTTCATGATCGTCTCCATGACGGTTGACTGCTTGTCGGTTGAGTTGTTTTCCGCGAGCGGGGAGAGTGCGAGATTTTTCATCTTCCCCTCCTCAACGTTCGCAGCTGACGGCTGGGGTGCGGAGCGGCAAGGTCATCTTGCAGCAAGGGTAGTAGCCACCCTTGTCCTTGTCGGACTTCCTGTAGAAGCAAAGTCCAACATCCACTCTGTCGCCCGGATCGTGGCCGGTGATGTTGATCGTGTAGGGCTTGCCCGGCGCATGCGACATGGGTGAAGTCACCCCGACGCCTGGCGTCCTGGACTGGGCCTTGATCGAATCGCCGCCGAAGCCGGCATGGTCATGGAGATAGAGATCAGCCTCGAGGCCTGAAGGCGTGCAGTAGTACTGGACGTCGTCGACATCGAGACAGGGAGGCAGATTGCCGGGCGGTGGGAAGTCCGGCGGATAGAAGGGAGGCAGATAGCCGCCCGGGATTTCTTCATAATAGCCGGCACGGCCCTCGCAGGGATGCCAGACGGCGACGTCGCCGACATGGCCTTCCACTTCCGGATCCTCGAAATAGCCGTCGAAATCGACGAACCAGGAACCGAAAGGCGGCACGTTGGCCGGCTTGACCAGATCCTTGGGCGTGATCTGCACGCCATGCACGGCAAGTGGCCCGCCAGCGGCGAGTTGCTCGGCAAGCGTTGGATTGTCACGCAATTTGTCACCGGTGTTGACCAGCGTCTGCGTGCACACTGAAGTGTCGAGATTGCCGTCGGCGTCATAGCCATATTGCAGGTCGAGACCGCCGGCCGATTGCCGATTGCCTTGGGGAAAGCCGACCGCATATTCCTGCGGCACTTCAACCCAGACCGATTCCGTTGCCGGATCGTCGGGATTCTCACGCCAGTAGCGAATGACCTCCCCTTTGCCGGAATCGGCGAAGCGGCTGTAATCATAGCGGTTTTCGACCGGACCGCGCTGAGCCAGGTACATGAAGCCGCTGTTGTCGAAGGCGATGTCGGTGACGGCGTAATCCTTGTCGGCCTTGACCGTCAGTTCCCAACGCGGGTCGCCGGCAAAGGTGCCGTCGCGGGCGATGCCCACCGACCAGATCTCAGACTTCTCGCCGACCGAGTAATAGAGCCGGCCGCCATGATAGGAAACCGCCCAGACGCGGCGCTCGTCCTGGGTGTAGCCCCAGGTCTCGGGATCTTCCGTGTCGAAAGCGGCACCTTGTATGTCCATCACCGCGCCGTCGTCGGCGACGGGAGCCAGTCCATGCGCCGGGCGCCCGGCGACGCCATGATCGAAGGTGTCGATCAGTCCGCCGTTGGCGTCGATGCGATGGATCAGGCCGGTGTCGAGGTCGGAGGCGAAGAACTGGCGGTGGTTGGGATCGAAGGTGATATTGCCGATGCCGGGACCGCTGTTGGTGTCGATGTCGGCGAATTTGGCGACCTGGCCGGTGATGCCGTCGATCTTCCAGATGGTGCCCGGCCCGCCACCGTTTTCGGTGCCGAACTGGCCTTCCATGAAGGTGGCGCCTGATGTGCCGCGGCGCTGCCGCTCCGGCCTGCCGTCACTGTCGGCGTCCGGCGTGACGATTTCTATGCCGTGCAGCGAGGTGGCGGCGGCGTAAAGGTTGGGAATGCCGGACGGCACACCATCGCGCACGCCGTCATCATAGGTAAGGCCGAACACTTCGCCGATCTGGCCTGATGTCACCTCGAAAGGCGGCGGCGTGAAGACGAGCTGGCCCGAGGCCGGCCCACCCAGGTGCGAAACGTCGAACACGCGCAAGGTGGCGCGTGTGGTGTCTATGAAGGTTTCGTCGACCGGATCGACACCGGGCGGCAGGCCCTCATCCAAATTGGGAATGACGGTCCCGGGAAAGCCGGTGACCGCCATCGAGCCGGGATAGATGATCTGGGTGTCTTGCGCCTGGGCAGCGCCGGCAAGCCAAAGGCCGGCGGCGAGTGCCAACGCCAGCAATCCGCCGCTGGCCTGGGCGGTGCGGCTCAAATAGCCATAGAGAGACGATGCGAACGAGCCGCGAATGCGAGACATGACACTACCCCCGTAGTCCAGGGGAGAAACTTCCGGGGCCGCCGCGCAAATCAGGGCAAGGCGCGGCGGTCCGGCTCGTTCTTCCCTGATCGAATTGTCTGCTTTCCTCGAAATCACGATACGCCTGCTCTTACGCAGGGTCAACGGAATCAGCGGAAAGCCCAGCGCATCGACCCCGTCCCGAAGGCGGTGGTCGCGCCGAGCTCCTGTTGTTCCCGGAGACCGCAGAGCCTCTGGGTTGCTGGTCATGGGGGCTTCCTTTCCGGGCCGCACCATGCGGCACCTGGACGTCAGTCGCGCACGGAGGTGGAAAGGTTCATGGAAGCCTTGCGCAGAATGCTTGCGCCCGATGCTGCCTGTTCTTATATACGCGCCAAGCCGTGCGGCAGCGGAACACCGGTTGCCGAACGGGATTTCTTATGAACAGGGGCTTTCGTTGGAACGCCTTCATGGGTCCTGAAAGCCTGCTTAGCGGAGAGACTAGAAAAATGGCAAAAGTAATCGGTATCGATCTCGGCACCACCAACTCCTGCATCGCCATCATGGATGGCAAGGAACCGAAGGTGATCGAAAATGCGGAAGGCGCGCGCACGACGCCTTCCATCGTCGCCATCTCGGGCGACGGCGAACGTCTCGTCGGCCAGCCGGCCAAGCGCCAGGCGGTCACCAATCCTGAAAACACCATCTTCGCGGTCAAGCGCCTGATCGGCCGCCGCTATGACGATCCGGTGACGGAGAAGGACAAGAAGCTTGTCCCCTACAAGATCGTCAAGGGTGACAATGGCGATGCCTGGGTCGAAGCCGGCGGCAAGAAGCAGTCGCCCTCGCAGATCTCGGCCATGATCCTGCAGAAGATGAAGGAAACGGCGGAAGCCTATCTCGGCGAGAAGGTCGAGAAGGCGGTCATCACCGTTCCGGCCTATTTCAACGACGCCCAGCGCCAGGCGACCAAGGACGCCGGCAAGATCGCCGGCCTGGAAGTGCTGCGCATCATCAACGAGCCGACCGCGGCGGCACTGGCCTACGGCCTCGACAAGAAGGAAGGCAAGACCATTGCCGTCTATGACCTTGGCGGCGGCACGTTCGACATTTCGGTGCTCGAAATCGGCGACGGCGTGTTCGAGGTGAAGTCGACCAATGGCGACACCTTCCTCGGCGGCGAGGATTTCGACATGCGCCTGGTCGAGTATCTGGCGGCCGAGTTCAAGAAGGAACAGGGCATCGACCTGAAGAACGACAAGCTTGCCTTGCAGCGCCTCAAGGAGGCTGCGGAAAAGGCCAAGATCGAGCTGTCGTCGACGACGCAGACCGAAATCAACCTGCCCTTCATCACCGCCGACGCGACCGGCCCGAAGCACCTGACGCTGAAGCTGACCCGCGCCAAGTTCGAAAGCCTGGTCGAGGATCTCGTCCAGCGCACCATCGAGCCCTGCAAGGCTGCGCTCAAGGATGCCGGCCTGAAGGCTGGCGAGATCGACGAAGTGGTCCTGGTCGGCGGCATGACCCGCATGCCCAAGATCCAGGAGATCGTGAAGCAGTTCTTCGGCAAGGAGCCGCACAAGGGCGTCAACCCGGATGAGGTTGTTGCTCTCGGTGCCGCCATCCAGGCCGGCGTGCTGCAGGGCGATGTCAAGGACGTGCTGCTGCTCGACGTGACGCCGCTGTCGCTCGGCATCGAGACGTTGGGTGGCGTGTTCACCCGGCTGATCGAACGCAACACGACGATCCCGACCAAGAAGAGCCAGGTGTTCTCGACGGCTGAGGATTCGCAGTCGGCCGTGACCATCCGCGTCTTCCAGGGCGAGCGTGAAATGGCCGCCGACAACAAGGCGCTCGGCCAGTTCGACCTGGTCGGCATCCCGCCGGCCCCGCGCGGCGTGCCGCAGATCGAGGTCACGTTCGACATCGACGCCAACGGCATCGTCAACGTTTCGGCCAAGGACAAGGGCACCGGCAAGGAGCACCAGATCCGCATCCAGGCCTCGGGTGGTCTTTCGGACGCCGACATCGAGAAGATGGTCAAGGACGCCGAAGCCAATGCCGAGAGCGACAAGAAGCGGCGTGCGGTGGTCGAGGCCCGCAACCAGGCCGAGGCGCTGGTGCATTCTTCCGAGAAGTCGCTGAAGGAATATGGCGACAAGGTCTCGGAAGCCGAGCGCACGGCGATTTCCGATGCGATCGCGGCGCTGAAGACCGCGGCCGAGGGCGACGACGCGGCCGACATCGAAGCCAAGAGCCAGGTGCTTGCCGAAGCTTCGATGAAGCTTGGCCAGGCCATGTACGAGGCCTCGCAGAAGGAAGCGGCGGAAGCCGACGCCAAGGCAGACGCCGCCAAGGACTCTGACGTGGTCGATGCCGATTTCGAGGAAATCGACGAGGACGACGACAAGAAGAAGTCGGCCTGAGCCGCCTGACGGCAAGATAAAGCGAAAAGCCCGGCGTAGAGCCGGGCTTTTTTGCAACCCTTGCTGAAAAAATGCGGAACCTTCCTGAAAAAACGACAGAAAAACCCGGACAGACGCACGCCAGCACTGGCATCCGGGCGGCACCGATCCTAAATCGAGACGACATGCCGGCAAACGACGCAACAATGCATCAAGACGTTGAGCATCCGGACAGCGGGAAAAAATGAAAGCTGATTTCTACGAAACGCTGGGCGTGCAAAAGGGCGCCGACGAGAAGGAGCTCAAGAGCGCTTTCCGCAAGCTCGCCATGCAGTTCCATCCCGACCGCAATCCCGGCGACCATTCCTGCGAGCACAGGTTCAAGGAAATCAACGAAGCCTACGAAACGCTGAAGGACCCGCAGAAGCGCGCGGCCTATGACCGTTTCGGCCACGCCGCCTTCGAACAGGGCGGCATGAATGGCGGTGCGCAAGGCTTTGGCGCCGGCGGCTTCGCCGACATCTTCGAGGACATTTTCGGCGACATGATGGGCGGGCGGCAGCGCCGCTCTTCCGGCGGCCGCGAGCGCGGCGCCGATCTGCGCTACAATATGGAAATCTCGCTGGAAGAGGCTTTTGCCGGCAAAACCGCGCAGATCCGCGTGCCGGCTTCGATCTCGTGCTCGGAATGCTCCGGCAGTGGCGCCAAGCCGGGCACCCAGCCGGTGACCTGCTCGATGTGCAACGGCCACGGCAAGGTGCGCGCCACGCAAGGCTTCTTCTCGATCGAGCGGACCTGCCCGCAATGCCAGGGCCGCGGCCAGACGATCAAGGATCCGTGCCCGAAATGCGCCGGCCAGGGCCGCGTCACCGAGGAACGCTCGCTGTCGGTCAACATTCCGGCCGGCATCGAGGACGGCACCCGCATCCGGCTGGCCAATGAGGGCGAGGCCGGCCTGCGCGGCGGGCCTTCGGGCGACCTCTATATTTTCCTGGCGGTGAAGCCGCATGAATTCTTCCAGCGCGACGGTGCCGATCTCTACTGCAAGGTGCCGATCTCGATGACGACGGCAGCCCTTGGCGGCTCCTTCGAGGTGACGACGCTGGACGGCACCCAGACCAAGGTGAAGGTGACCGAGGGCACGCAGAACGGACGCCAGTTCCGCCTCAAGGGCAAGGGCATGCCGGTGCTGCGCCAGCCCAATGTCGGCGATCTCTACATCCAGACCGCCGTCGAGACGCCGCAGAACCTCACCCGGCGCCAGCGCGAGTTGCTGGAAGAGTTCGAACAGCTCTCTTCGCAGGAGAATTCGCCCCAATCGAGCGGGTTTTTCGCCCGCATGAAGGATTTCTTCGAATCCTTCGGCGAACGCTGACAGAGCAGGGAAGGGCGCGTGATCCGATGAAACGCGCCGCATCCCGGGACACGACCAAATCTATCTTATCCACGACATCGGCAGGGTCTTGCCTTGCCTTGCGCTGCTCAGGTGTTAAGTAACCCTGGGGGACCGCTGAGGAGAGCTTGCATGACACGTGGTCCCGGACTGCGGAAGGCGCTTGCCGAGAAATTCGACGACGAGCTCAAATTCTTCAAGGGCTGGATCGACAAGCCGAAGACGGTTGGCTCGATCGTTCCGACGAGTTCGATCACCGCGCGCAAGATGGCCTCGATCGTCAATCCCAGGTCCGGCCTGCCGGTGCTCGAGGTCGGTCCCGGCACCGGCGTCATCACGCGTGCCATCCTCGCCCAGGGCGTGCGGCCCGAAAACCTCTATGCCGTCGAATACAACACGGATTTCGTGCGCCACCTGCGCGGGCTCTATCCCGGCGTCAACGTCATCGAGGGCGATGCCTTTAACCTCAACGCCACGCTTGGCGAGAGAAGCGGGATGATCTTCGATTCCGTCGTCTCCGGCGTGCCGCTGCTCAATTTCCCCGTCGCCCAGCGCATTGCCTACATCGAAAGCCTGCTCGACCGCATCCCGGCGGGCCGTCCGATCGTGCAGCTGACCTATGGTCCGATGTCGCCGATCCCGGCCGGCCGCGGCGACTACACGGTCAAACATTTCGATTTCATCTTCCGCAACATCCCGCCGACGCAGCTGTGGATCTACCGCCGCGAAGCGCATTAGGGTGTGCCGATATTCAGGTGAGGCCGGTCTGCAAATGGCGGCTCCCTGCGCTTCCGGTGCTCACGTACGAAAAGTACGCTCCGCTCCGGTTCTCGGAAGCCACCATTTTCGACTCGGCCCGACCTGAATCTCAGCACACCCTTCAGCCGTTGCCCTCAAATCGGTTTCGATTTTTCGGCGGCGGCGCGTTGATTTGAACGGGCCTTGGCTGTACCTGTCCGGGAACAAGGGTGGCCAATGGCAGTGATCCCGAAAATCCTCGTCTTCGCCGGCTCGGTGCGCAGCGGCGCCTATAGCGGCAGGACCGCCGACGTGGCGCAGAAGGAACTTGCGGTGCAGGGCGCCGAGGTGACCCGCATTTCGCTCGCCGATTATCCCCTGCCGATCCTCGACGGGGATCTGGAGAAGGAGAAGGGTGTCCCCGAAAGCGCCCAGAAGCTTGCGCGGCTGATCATCGCCCATGACGGGCTGCTGATCGCCACGCCTGAATATAACGGCTCCATTCCGCCGCTGCTCAAGAACACGATCGACTGGGTGAGCCGGGTGCGCAGGGACGGCGGACGGACGGTCAGGCCGCTTGCCGGCAAGGTCGTTGGCCTGTGCTCGTCCTCCAACGGCCACTTTGCCGGCATACGCTGCATCAACCATCTGCGCGCCGTGCTGGTGCGTTGCCAGATGGAGGTGGTGACACCGGAATGCTCGGTGCCGGACGGCGGCGAGGCCTTCGACGAAGGCGGCAATTTCCGTGACGAAAGACTGAATAAATCGATGGAGCACCTATGCCGCACGCTGATCGAAACCTCGCGCATGCTGTCGATCCGGATCGAGGCGTGATCGCCGCAACCATGCAGCCCCACTCCATGCAGGCCCACTCCATGAAGGAAAGACTGATCGTCGGCCTCGACGTGCCGACCGTGCGGGAAGCCGAGCAGGCGGTGCGCGAACTCGATGGCGTCGTCTCCTTCTACAAGATCGGTTATCAGCTGGCCTTTGCCGGCGGCCTCGACTTCGCCAGGGAACTGGCCAGCGGCGGGACAAAAATCTTCCTCGACATGAAGCTGCTCGACATCGACCACACGGTGGCCAAGGGCGTCGAGAACATCGTCAAGATGGGCATGACCATGCTGACCATCCACGCCTATCCGAAGGCGATGAAGGCGGCGGTGGAAGCGGCCAGGGGCAGCGAGCTTTGCCTGCTCGCCGTCAGCGTGCTGACCTCGATGGACGAGCAGGACGTGATCGACGCAGGCTATGAATACGACCCACATACGCTGGTGCTGAGGCGCTCGGAGCAGGCGCTGCATGCCGGCATGGGTGGCATCGTCTGCTCGGCCGAAGAAGCACAGGCCGTGCGCCGGATCGCCGGGCCCGACATGGCGGTGGTGACGCCGGGCATCCGGCCCACGGGCAGCGACCATGGCGACCAGAAGCGCGTGGTGACACCGGGCCAAGCGATCCGCAACGGCTCCAGCCATCTCGTTGTCGGCCGACCGATCGTCGCGGCAAGCGACCGCCGGGCGGCAGCTCAGGCGATCCTCGACGAAATGCGCTCGGCGTAACGGCCACAATAGAAATAACGGAGAAAAGCATGCCCAAGGGATACTGGATCGCTCGTGTCGATGTGCGCGACGCCGAAGGCTACAAGGAGTATGTCGCCGCCGCAAAGCTTGCGTTCGACCGATTCGATGTGAAATTCCTGGCACGCGGCGGCGAGCATGAGTTTGCCGAAGGGCAAGGCCGGGCCCGCAACGTCATCATCGAGTTTCCGTCGCTCGCCGCGGCGCATGATTGTTATCACTCGCCGGAATATCAGCACGCGGTCGCCATCCGCCAGAAGGTCGCTGACGGCGAGATCGTGCTGGTCGAAGGCGCCTGACGTCTGTCCCGAGGCAAGGGCCCGAGATTTCTCAGACGAAGTCCTGAAGATTCACGTCGCGCAGCTTTGCCCCGCCAAGCAGGGCGCCGACCAGCTGGTGCTTGAGGGCAAGGCACTGCGAGCGGGCAAGCTTCACGACTGCCGGGACATCGCTCTTCTCGCAGGCCAGCAGCAATTGCTTCTGCTGTTCGATGATCAGCGGCATGAAATCGCGCGACTTGAAGCCGAGATGCAGCGTCCGCTCCGACTGGTCGAGGATCTGGCTCAGCAACTGCGCCAGCCGCAGATTGCCGGAAAGCTCGGCAATCGCCAGGCGAAAGGCACGATCGGCTGCGAGGAAGGCAACAGGGCTGCGCAGCGTCTCGGGCTTCAGGACCTTCCTGGCCGCCAGCCTGATTTCCTCCAATCCACGCTTGGTGATATCAGTGGTGGCAACCCGGAACACTTCGGGTTCGATCAGGCTGCGGACATCGAAGATCTCGTTGACGTCGCGCAGGGTCAGCGTGGTGATGACATAGCCGCGGCGCGGCTCGCTTCTGACCAGTCCCTCCTGCATGAGACGGGCCAGTGCCGAGCGGATCGTCGCCTTCTTGATGCCGTAGCGCGCCTCGATCTGCTTTTCGGTCAACGCTTCACCGGGCGACAGGACGCAAGCGACGATATCGCTCTTCAACTGTTCGTAGGCCTGTTCACTGCGCAGCACATCCGCCGTCGATAGCGCCGTTGTCCCGCCGGGGGACGCGGCCGATTTCGATGGCGTGGCTTTTGTCGGCTTCATGCTTCTCTCGCTTTGCATCGGCCTTGACATTGGTCATCTTAGCTATTCTAACTGAGCATCTCAGACAGGAGCTGTGGTATGCCTCTATCCGCCGACTCCCCTCTCTACCCCGCGATCAAGGATATCGTCAACGCGGCGGCAGGCCCCCATGCCTTCGATGAGGTCAAGGCCACCTTGAACGACTATACCAATCGCTTCCATGCGCTCGGCGGGCTGGTTCACGAGGAGGATGAGGACGAGCTGTTGCTGCATGCCAGTCCTGAACTGACGATCTACCACATCACGCTTTCGCCCGGGGTGCAGTATCCGCCGCACAACCATTTGATGGACGCCTTGATCGGCATCTATTGGGGCGGCGAGACCAATTTCATCTACAAGCTCACCGACGATCAGGTCGACGAGCCGGAGCGGCAGGATTTTGCGGCACCGGCGCTGGTGCACATGTCTTCCAACACCATTCACTCGGTGGCCAATACCGGCAGCGCCCGCTCCGGCGCCCTGCATGTCTATTTGGGGGATCTGCCAGGCACCGACCGCCAGCTGTGGAGCCTGGCCGACAACCGGCCGGAGCCGTTCGACAACATCAGGTACATGGCCGGCGCGCGGCCGATCCAGCAATCGCGGGGATAGGCCGGCTAATGCCGTGTCGAGGGCTCGTCGCCGGCGAGCGCTTCGATCTGATGGCGATGCCCGAGCGTTTCGTAGCCGACGACGGTGACGGCCGGCGCCAGCATCAGGATGACGAGGCAGACCGCCATGTCGACGCCGGCGGACGCGGCGAGGATGGCAACCGCCACGACCGCCGCAGTCGCGACCAGCAGCCAGATGTGGAACGGGTCGAAGCGCCTGACAAGATAGGTGTAGAGCGCATAGATCGCCGCCAGGAAGACACTGACGGGTATTGCGGTGGCAAGCAGTGTGGCAAGCGGGCCAACATGCGCCTTGTGCTCGATGAAATAGGCCGCGACATGCAAGCCGGCACCGGTCGCGACGATTGCCGCGACGATCAGCATCTGGCCATAGCCCCAGACGAAGGCGCGATTGCGGTGGGCATGCAATATCGGCGCGGAGGGCAGCACATAATAGACCCACCACATGCCGAAGGTGAGCCCGGTGCCGGCGATGCAGACCAGGGCCGCATCCACGGTCCAGCCCTGCTCCTCGACCACGGCCGACAGGCTCGCGAGCGTACCGACAACCCCTTCCCCCAGCGCGATGATGGCGAACAGGCTGTAGCGCTCCGCCATATGGTGCGCATGCCAGGGCGTGCCGCCATCGCTGCGTTCGGCAACCACCGGCCCGGCCAGCTCGATAAGGCCGAGAATGACGGCCAGTATGATGCTGGTGCCGACCGGGAAATCGACGACGATCTGCACCACCCAGCCAATCTGGGCGATGGCTATGGCTATGACATAGGTCAGGCAGGCGCGGCGCCGGGCGGGGTCTTGTCTCGCGGCACGCAGCCACTGGAAGATCATCGCCACCCGCATGATCACATAACCGAACACCATCACCGAATTGTCGAGATGCTCGCCATGCTCGATGGAGGCGAACATGCGCGGCAGGCCGATGGCCAGCACCAGCACACCGATCATCTGCACCATGGTGACGAGGCGGAAAACCCAGTCGTCGGTGTCATAGGCCGAGGAGAACCAGGAGAAGTTGATCCAGGCCCAGCAGATGGCGAAGCTGGCGAAGGCGAAGCCGAGCAAGGCGGCCGTGTAATGGCCTTCGGCCAGCGCATGGGCGAGCTGCGAGGAGGCAAAACTGAATGCCGTCACAAAGGTCAGGTCGAACAGAAGTTCGAGCGGGGTGGCGACACGATGCCCCTCATGCGGATCGCGCCCCACCATGCGCCTCACATGATGATGGAGAGCTTCCGGGTTGACGGGCGTGGTGTTCATCGTGCGGCCTTCGGCTTGAGGTCGTCAAGTCGACACTAGAGACAGGACAGACAGCGTCAAGGCGGGCGACCGGAGCCGCAAGCTGCCAAGCGCGCCTAGCCGCTGCGGCGCTGGCCGGTAAGCCGGCTGGCGGCGGTCTCAGCCATCGCGTCGGCAAGCTCCAGGTCCCATTGCGACCGGCAATAGGCGCGGAAATCGAAGCAAGGCAGGCCGGGGCAGACCTCGAATTCGATGAGATGGACCGTGTCGTCGGCCTCGATACGCAGGTCGACGGAAAACACGTCGCGCAGGCCGAGCCCGCTGATCAGCCGGCTGGCGATCGCCCTGATCCTGGCGTCCGCGATCGGCTGAACGTCGGCAACCGCGACGAGCTCCGGTTCGACATAATCTCCTGCCGCCTTCGCGGCCTCGCCGGTTTCGCCGTAGAGCGCCATACTGTCGGCCATGGTCTGGAAATCGGCACCGGAATCGACAAAGGCGACGCCGAGCGCTTCGACCCCGACTTGCGGTGTCAACCCGAGGAAGCTGGCACGAACGTTGCGGCCGGCGACATAGGGCTGGACGACGACATCGTCGCGATAGGCGGCGAAGACGCGCCGGCTGAGCTCCAGTGCGTGGCCGAGGTCGCTGCTGCGGGAATCCGGCCAGATGCCGATCTTGGCGCCAAGCCGGTTGGGCTTGACGAACCAGCCGGCAGCGGAGGCCGGCGGCTCGACCAGCCATTTGCCATCCCGGGCAAGGCCGGCCTGCGGCACCGGCAGGCCGAGCGCGCCAAGCACGGCGCCGGAGCGGAACTTGTCCTGGCAGAGCGCGAACAGCGAATCATCGGCGCCGATCGTCCTCAATCCCTTGAGCCGGGCCAGCGCCGGGGCCGCGGCCCCACGGAAATAGGCGATGCCGTCGGACAGCGTCCAGACCAGCGTGCTCTGCGCATCCGTACCCTCTAGCGCCACAGCGGCATCGTCGAGCGCCACCGGTGCAAAGGCGAGACCGCGCGCCTCGCAGGCGGCGGTAAGTGCCGAGAAATCGGGGGCGATATCCGTTGACTGTGCGAGGTAGGACGAGATTTCGGTGGCGCGCTGTGGTGGGTAGCCTTCGGCGATCAAACGGTCGAAGCAAGCCTTTTCCGGCTCATAGACAAGGATCAGCTTTGGCTTGTGGCTCGACATGAGATGAACGGTTCCCGGCGGTGCGATCGCCTACCATCGCACGGCCGACGCAAACGGCTTTCGCGAAACCGACCCTGACCGGACGCCTGCGTGACAGCAGCGCTCTGGATAGGGGCGGCGACTATCGCCCCCAGCCTGTTCAGGCGATCTGCTCTGGTCAGGCGATCAGCACGCGCGGTTCGAACCGGCCATTGACCGGAATGTCGATGAGGAAGGTCATGCCCGCCTGCGGATCGAGTTGGCGCTGCTTGTCGTCCTTGCCTTTCCAGGCCGAGGTTACCGCCAGCCTGTCGGCCTTGGCACCGACAAAGGCCGGACAGGACGCTTGCGTCACCGGCATGGGAATTTCGCGCAGCAATGTGCCATCGGGCGAATAGGCCTTCACCGCCTTGCCGCCCCAGACAGCGTTCCACAGCACGCCTTCGCGGTCGACGACAGAGCCGTCGACGTAGCCCTTCGAAGAGCGATGGTCGACGAACACCTTTGGCTCGCCAACCGGTAAGCCCGTCGCCGGATCGCAGGCGGTACGCATCAAAAGGCCGGTCGCGGTGTCGGTGTAATAGGCGATCGTCCCGTCTTCGGAAAAGCAGATCGAGTTCGACACGGTGATGCCGGTGTAGAGCGTGCGCAGCTCACCCTTGAAAAACCAGTAGATCGAGCCCGCGCCCTTGCTCTCGTCCTTGGCCATGGTACCGACCCAAAAGGCACCGCAGGGATGGACACGCGAATCGTTGGAGCGTGTGAGCGGGTTGTCGGCCTCGATCGGCGTGTGCAGCGTCTGCTTGCCGGTCGCGACGTCGCGGACAAAAAGCCCGGTCTCGGTAGCGATCAGCTGGCGCTGTTCGTCGATGATGGCGATGGCGCTCGCCATCTGGCCAAGCTCATGGATCTTCAGCGCGCTGCCGGCCACCGGTTTTTCGAGGAGCTGGCCGTTGACGATGTCGAACCAGAACAGCGCATCGGTGGCTGGATCGTAACTCGGCCCTTCGCCGAGCTGGCAGATGTGATCGGAAAAAACCGAAACCTCGCTCATCATGCGTCTCCGAACACCGCATCCCAGGCAGCGACCGCCGCGTGCGCGCGGGCCGTGACATCGTCGACGCTCATCCCCGGCTTGAACAGGCTGGAGCCGAGGCCGAAGACCGTGACCCCGACCGCCTTGTAGCCGGCAAAATCCTTCTCCGAAACGCCGCCGACTGCGCCGACCAAGGTCTGCGCCGGCAGCACCGCCCGGATGGCGGAAATGCCGGATGCACCCAGCGCGCTCGCCGGAAAGAATTTCAAAGCCGAGGCGCCAAGCCGGATCGCCTGGAAGGCCTCTGTGGGCGTAAACACGCCGGGCATGGTCACCATGCCGTAATGCATGGCGCGCGCCATTACCTCGGCATCGATGTTGGGGCTGACCAGGAGCCGCCCACCCGCCTGGTGCAGGCCGTCGACATCGGCCGCTGTCAGGACCGTGCCGGCGCCGACCAGGGCTGTTTTCGGCAGCACCTGGACAATCCTGGCGATCGACGAGAATGGCTGGGGCGAGTTGAGCGGCACTTCGATCGCCTCGATGCCGGCGTCGAACAGCGCCTGACCCATGGCGATTGCCTCGGCAGGCTTCAGGCCGCGCAGGATGGCGACCAGCCCGCGCTTGAGTTTCGGGAAGGCTGCGGTCTCGGTCATGCCAAGGCTCCGGTTCTGGCGATCATGCCGTTTTCGCGCGCGGCTTCGATGAGGCCGGCGCGCACCGCTTCATCCGCGTCGACGGCGCGGAAGGCGAGCCCCGCAAGGTCGAGTGCGGCGCAATAGAGCGAAGCCAGCGCGCCGGAAGCGATCAGCACGACCGGCGCATCGCCGGCGCCATAGCGGCGCTTCGCCGAGGCGATCTCGCCGCCGATCAAAAGCCCGGACAGGCAGGCCGCCGCATCCTCCGCCTTCAGGTCCTGCAGGAGCCCGGCGGCGCGGATGGCAAACAGCTTCGACGTGACATCGCCGCCCTCGCCAAGCGCGCGTTCGCACCATTGCCGGAAGAACGGATTGTCCGCCGCCACCGGAGCCGGATGCTCGCCCAGCGAATGCTTGAGGATCGAATGCGCGGCCAATACCGAAAACAGTTCGCCGGTCGGCCATGTGCCGAAGCCGGCAACCGCGCCATCCTCGACCACGACCCATTTCGAATGCGTGCCAGGCATGCAGGCGAGATGTCGCCCCTTTGCCGGCAAACCAGCGCCAGCAAGCTGCGTTTCCTCACCGCGCATGACATCGGGCGCATCGGCCAGGCGCTGGGCGAGGCCCGGCACGATGCGGATGTCGCGTTTCTGATCAGCCACGCGGGCGGCACCGCCGAGGATGGCACTGAGCGGCGCCGGAACGGTCACATAGGGCGCCTCGATCCAGCCCTGACGGGAGCCAGCCATGCCGCAGATGATGACGGGCAGTGTCTCCGGCGCGCCCATGGCGACCAAATGACCTTCCAGCACGTTCGAAAACCCTTTTTCGCGCGCGGTGATCAGGCCGTCATCGCCGCGACGCTCGGCAATCACCTTGCCGCTGCCGTCGATCAGCCATGCCCGGAGCCGGGTCGTTCCCCAATCGAGCGCTGCTACCGCCGGAGAGTTGCTGGCTTGGCTCACAGGAAGCCTCCGTCGACAACAAGCATCTGCGCCGTCAGCATGCGCGAGGCGTCCGAGGCCAGGAACAGCACCGTGCCGACCATGTCGTCCGGGCGCATGATTTCCTTGATGCACTGCTTGGCGACATGGGCTTCAAGCGCCCCTTCGGTCACCCAGCGTTCCTGCTGCCGTTCGGTGATCACCCAGCCGGGCGCGACGGCGTTGACGCGGATGCGGTCGGGACCGAGCTTGCCGGCCAGACCCTTGGTCAGGCCGAGGATGCCCGCCTTGGCGGCGGTATAGGCCGGCATGTCGGGATGGTTGATCAGGTAGGATGTCGAGGTGAAATTGATGATCGAGCCGCCGCCGGCCCGCTTCATGCCCGGCGCCACCGCCTGGGCGGTAAAGAAATGCGGTCTGAGGTTAATGGCCTGGTTGTTGTCCCAGAACTCCACCGTCACATCCTCGATGGCGTGACGCTCGTCCCAGGCGGCATTGTTGATCAGCACCGTGACATCGCCATGCACTTCTGCCGCTTTGGCCGCCGAGGCGCGCAAAGCCTCGATGTCGCGCAGATCGGTCTTGAGGTAGAGCGGCCGACGGCCGAATTCTTTCTCGATGCGGTCGGCGAGCAGCGTGCTCGGGCCATCGGCGATGTCGATGAAGGCGACATTGGCGCCCTGGCGGACAAAACCCTCGGTCAGCGCCGCGCCGATCCCGGAGCCGCCGCCGGTGATCAGCACCGAGGCTCCCTTGAGGTCGGCAAAATCCGCCGATGGCATCATGTCTTTTCTCTCCCAGCACAATCGGCGCGCATCCTAGCCACGCAAGTCGCGCGGGCAAGGGCGAAACGTCGGATTTGCGGGCATATGTCAGACAAAACGACAATGCGCCGCACGCAGCGCAAAGTCGCGATGATGGGCGGCGCCAAAATGGCCGGTCAGATCGCCTTGGCGCGCAAGGCGCCGCGGAAGGAATCGCGGAGATAGCCGAGCGTGGCGTCGGCATCGACCGGCCTGCCGAACAGATAACCCTGTCCGCCGGCACAGCCGAACTGGACCAGGCGGTCGGCCTGCGCTTCCTCCTCGATGCCTTCGGCGACCACATCCATGCCCAACCCCTCGCACATTGCGAGAATGGCGCGGATGATGTGTTCGGACGGACGGTCGTCGAGAATGGAGGAGACGAAGGCGCGGTCGATCTTGAGCTTGTCGAAATGGAATTCGCGCAAGCGGCCGAGCGAGGACTGGCCGGTGCCGAAATCGTCGAGCGAGACGCGGATGCCGACGCGGCGCAGATCGTCGACGATCTGCGCGGCCGAGGCCGGGTCGTTCATCAGGCCGGTTTCGGTGATTTCGATCTCGAGCCGGCGCGGATCGAAGCCGGTGCGGTCGAGGATCGCCAATATGTGCAGGCCGGTGTTCTGGTCGACGAGCTGCGAGGGCGACAGGTTGAAGGACAGGAACAAATCCTTCGGCCAGCTCCTCGCCGCCTCGGTCGCCTTGCGCAGCACCAGCTGCGACAGCGGGCCGATGATGCCGCGTTCCTCGGCGATGGGAATGAAGACGGTCGGCGGTACCGCGCCGAGGTCGCGATCGGTCCAGCGCGCCAGCGTCTCGAAGCCGATGGTACGGCGCGTATTGAGGTCGACGATCGGCTGGAAGTGCGGCTCGACCTCGCCGGCCGAGACGGCGCGGCGCAGCGCCTGCTCGATGCGGGTGACGCGCTTGGCCGCCTCTTCCATTTCGCGGGTGTAGACGACGACCCGGCCACGGCCTGACCGCTTGGCGTGGTAGAGCGCGGTTTCGGCCTTGTTGACGAGGATTTCGGTGGTCTCGTCGCCGGAATAAAACAGCGAGCAGCCGACCGAGGCCGACAGCCCGGCGGTGCGTTCGCCGACATCGTAGGGCGCCGACAGGATCTCGATCAGCATGCGGGATTTTTCCGCCGCCGCCTCCTCGGAGAACACCAGCGGATAGAGGAAGGCGAATTCGTCGGCGCCGATGCGGCAGACCGTGGAATGACCGTCCATCGAGGCGCGCAGCCGCATGGCGACCTGGATCAGGATGTCGTCACCGGCCTTGTGGCCGAACAGATCGTTGATCGGCTTGAAGCCGTCGAGGTCGAGAATGCCGACGGTGAAGGGTGCGGGATCGTCAGCACGGTCGCTGATCAGGCGATCGACCTTGTCGAAGAAGCGGCGATGGTTGCCAAGCCCGGTCAACGGATCGGTGAATGCCAGATCCGTGCTTTCCCTATTTGCCTGACCGGTGCCAAACGAAGTTTGCATCGGTGTCCCTGTTTGCGACGTCGGATTTCTTTCCAGACTGGCAGCAAACCCTTTAGGAAACGTATCCCCAAATCGATTATTCGCGGGTAAAATGCATTGCCTTGGGGAAGGTCGATGCAACTGGGGTCAACCCCTTGTTTTCAGACCGATCTTCAGCCGTTTGACTTGACGCGATAGAGCTCGAGCGGAGTGCCGCGCGTCTCCGCCACCGGCTCCAGCCAGCCGGGTACGCTGCCGCGCATCAGCCCGGCCAGGAAACCGTCCGGCGCCTTGGCCGCGAACAGCCGGCTTTCGGTGTTGCCGCGGCAGAGCGCGACAAGGCCGACATGGTGGCTTTCGACGATGGCTTTGGCGTCGCTGGCAGAGCCCAGCAAGGCGTCGAACACCAGCAGGTTCCCGGCGACGTTGCGATGGTAGGGTCCGGCGAACACGCGATGCCCGGTGAAGGCGAGGATCGGCGAGCCGAGATTGGAGATGGCAAGCACCGTGGTGGGGGCGATCGCGCCAAGTGCGGCGAACGATGCCTTGCTGTTGCAAGGCGCATCGATGCTGGCGTCCTTGACAGGTGCGCCGGCCTCGAAAGCGTTCGACGCGGCCTCGGCGGCGCCCGACCAGATTGAGTTCACCGAGATCAACCAGGCCGCTGCCATCCTGAACACCGAGCCGCTGGACGGGCTGGCCTCGGCCCGCTGCCGCCATTTGGCGATCCAGGCCGAAAGCGGGATCACCGCGAAGGCGATGGAGAAAGTCGAGCCGCGCACTTCCCAGGCGCTGACCAGGACCGCCACCACCAGCAGCGCGCCGACCAGGCTGTCCTGCCGCCGCCAGCCGCCATGGCTAAAGTGAAGCGCCATCAGGACGATCGCCACCAGCGGCGTGGCAAAGCGCGCCACCGCCCTTGCCGGATCATCGGCGACAAGCTGGATGATCGACTGCGCCTCTTCGATATAGCCGAGCCACATCTGCTGCAGGCGCGGGTCGAGATGGGCATAGGGCGCCGCCAGGCATTGCGGGAACAGCAGCACCACGACGAGAGCGAGGGTGACGGCAAGTACGCCAAGCGCCATCAGGCGCCGGGCGGCCGTGGCATTGGCGAGTCTCAGCGAGGCAATGGCAGTCAGTCCAGCGCCGGCGAGCCCGGTGACAGCGAACTGCACGATCGAGAATGTGTCGCATTGGGCCTGGCCCCAGGATGACACCGGAACGGAGGTGACGAAGACGAGCGCCGAGACGCCGGCGACGCCGAGGCCGAAATCCCTGGCGATCAGCCTTTCGCCGTCACCCCTCGCGAAAAACAACAGCGCGACGACGGCGCCCAGGGTGCCGGCATAGGGAGCGCTTTCCATGCCGATGGCGAGGGTCAGCGCGGCGCAGATGCCGGCGATGAAGGCAGCCGGCCGGCGCGCGGGCGCCTCGAGCAGCAGAGCGAGGCTCGCCAACGTCAGCATCAGCTGGACGTTGTGGTGATCGAGCGCACCGGGCGAGAAAATACCGATGTAATACAGGGCCGCGCCACCGACGACGGCAGCGGGCAGCACTGCGTGCGGGCCGGCGAAAGCGCGCGCGGCACGGATGATGAAGAAGACAGCAAGCCAGAATTGCAGCGCGGGCCAGAGTATTTGCACGATTTGTTCGGCCAAGGCGGTGCTGCCGGTCAGGGCCGATGCGGCAAGGATGGCAAGCGCCAGCGGCGCGTCGAGCAGCCGCGACCAGTGCATGACGAAGCCGCCCTCCAGCCCCATTCGGTACTGATGCAGGTCGAACCAGCCCTGGCCGCCTATGAGGTCGCGGACTTCGACCAGTTGCAGCAGGCTGTCATTGTCGCCCGCCGGATTGGCCAGTTGCGGGAACCCGGCATGGGCATTCAGCGCCAGCAGCAGCAAGGCGGCAAGCAGCGCAAATGCGATATCGGACCTCCAGGTGGAAGTCCCGTCCCTTGCTGTGCCCATCCCGATCGCCCTTGGCGGGAATGCCGGGCCTTTCCAGGCCAATCGACACTCATGAAGTCGGTTCTAAACCTAGCCTTAACGGCTTCAATAAATAGTAAAACCGCCTGAACGAGGCCGGTTTCCGGCGCGCGACCGTGTGGTCGATAGGCTTTCGGAGACGAAAATGCCGCAAGAACCTGTCATCGCCGTGCTGCTGCCTTGCTACAATGAGGAGCTGACCATCGCCGAGGTGGTGCGGCGGTTCCGCGAGACGCTGCCGGCCGCCACCATCTATGTCTATGACAACAATTCGAAGGATCTGACGGCGCTTCGCGCCCGCGCGGCCGGCGCCATCGTGGTGCGCGAGCCGCGCCAGGGCAAAGGCAATGTGGTGCGGCGCATGTTCGCCGACATCGACGCAGACATCTATCTGATGGCCGACGGCGACGGCACCTATGCGCCCGAGGACGCGCCGCAGCTGATCAACACGCTTTTGACCGAACGCTCGGACATGGTGGTGGGCACAAGGCGCGGCGTCACCGACGATGCCGGCCGGGCCGGCCATGCTTTCGGCAACCGTGTCTTCAACAGCCTCTACAAATGGCTGTTCGGCAGTGACTTCACCGACATCTTCTCCGGCTACCGCGTCTTCACCCGGCGTTTCGTCAAGAGCTTTCCCGCCGTCTCCGGCGGCTTCGAGATCGAGACCGAAATGTCGGTGCACGCCTCGCAGCTCAAATTGCCGGTCAGCGAAATCGCCCTCGACTATGGCCGCCGGCCGGAGGGATCGGCGTCGAAACTGTCGACCTTCCGCGACGGCGCAAAAATTCTCTGGATGTTCGCCATGCTGATGAAGGAGACGCAGCCGCTGCGCTTTTTCGGTGCCTTTTCGCTGTTCTTCCTGGCATCGAGCCTGTTGCTTATGGCGCCGGTTCTGGTCGAGTTCGCCGAAACCGGCCTCGTGCCGCGCATGCCGACCTGGGTGCTGTCGGTCGGCCTGCTGCTGCTGTCGATGCTGGCGGCGGTAACGGGGCTGATCCTCGATTCCGTCTCACGCGGCCGGGCCGAACAGAAGCGCATTTTTTATCTCTCGATGCCTTCGGGCCGGGTCGAGCGGCGCGCTAGCGACGTGGTGGTGAAACCGCAGCCGGGCAAGACGCCGCGCGCGGCCTGAACGATGCAACGGCTCGTCCGCTTTGTCTTCGCCGGCGGCATCGGTTTCGTCACTGATGCGGCAGCGCTCTGGCTGCTGCTCGCCGTCACGCCGCTCGGGCCGTTCACCGCCCGCGTGCCGTCGATCGGCTTCGCGCTCTGCGTCACCTGGCAGCTCAACCGGCATCTGACCTTCTCGCCGTCGCGCCGTGGCCTAGCACAGGAAGGCGCGCGCTATGGAAGCGTCGGCATCGTCACCAGCATCGTCAACTATCTCGTCTATTGCGCCACCCTGTTCGCACTGCCGGCAGCACCGCCGCTAGCGGCCCTCGCCGTCGCCTCGCTGGTCGCCATGACGCTGTCCTTCCTCGGTTACTCCAGGCTGGTCTTCGACCGTTAAAGCTCTGGCCCGATTGGCAGAAGGCGCCGCGAGCCTTATATCGCTCTCGTCGACTGCGCTGGGGACCCGCCATGAAGCTGAAAATCGCCGTCCAGATGGACCACATCTCCACCGTGTCGATCGCCGGCGACACGTCGTTCGCACTGTCGCTGGAAGCGCAGCGGCGCGGCCACCAATTGTTCCACTACACGCCCGACCGGCTGTCGCTGCGCGACGGCAAGGTGTTCGCCCGCATCGAGGCGATGCAGGTGCGCGACGAGAAGGGCAACCATTACTCGCTAGGCGAAAAGGTGCGCACTGATCTCGCGGAGATGGACGTCGTCCTGCTGCGCCAAGATCCGCCCTTCGACATGAACTACATCACCACCACCCACATTCTCGAGCGCATCCACCCGAAGACACTGGTCGTCAACGACCCGGCCTGGGTGCGCAACAGCCCGGAAAAGATTTTTGTCACCGAGTTTTCCGACCTGATGCCGGACACGCTGATCACCAAGGATCCGCTCGAGGTTGCCGCCTTCCGCAAGGAGTTCGGCGACATCATCATCAAGCCGCTCTACGGCAATGGCGGCGCCGGCATCTTCCATCTGCACGAGGCCGACCGCAACCTTGCCTCGCTGCTCGAAATGTTCGGCCAGATGTTCCGCGAGCCCTATATCGTGCAGCGCTACCTGAAGGAGGTGCGCAAGGGCGACAAGCGCATCATCCTGATCGACGGCGAGCCGGTCGGCGCCATCAACCGGGTGCCGGCCGAGCACGATTCCCGCTCCAACATGCATGTCGGCGGCCGCGCCGAAAAGACCGAGCTGACCGAGCGCGAGCGCGAGATCTGCGCCCGCATCGGGCCGTCGCTGAAGGAACGTGGCTTCATCCTGGTCGGCATCGACGTCATCGGCGACTACATGACCGAGATCAACGTGACCTCGCCGACCGGCGTGCGCGAAGTCGCCCGTTTCGGTGGCGCCGACATCGCTAGCCTGTTCTGGGATTGCGTGGAGGAGAAGCGGCGGAAGTCGGCCGCGTAAGGTGCGTTGTTACGGAGGACTTCGGTGAGCCCAGAGAAGCAGCGAAAGATGCTCTTTAGCGAAAAGGACTGCTGAGCAAGCGGCTCATCACATCAAACTCTGTCCCGGAAGCTCCGAGGCCTCAGTTTCGGGGGAAGGAGACCGATAAGTTTCGTCTGCAATTTTCGCCGTGGTGTTGCCCAGTCTTTCAGCAGAAAACCCGCATCGGCGTTCTCTTCCAGCAACGCAAAAGCCGCAGACAGTCCGATCAAGTCGACCAAGGTCCTGCGCATTGAGTGGCGGGAGATTAAATGCTCCAGTCCCGGCGCCACTTCGCACCAACGATTGGCCAGTGCCCGCCGTATTGCTCTTTCGGTATCAGGCGACATCCTACCGAGGTCAACTCCGCCTCCCAGGACGCGCCCGTCCGCCCAGCTATTGCCGCCGTGAAGTCGATAACTGCCAAGAACCCGTTCAATCCTCACGGTTCCCCCAATCATATGGGCAGCACGAGCCACATAGCCGTCGGCACACATCCTTATTTCGTCCGGATCAGACGGACGCATGATTTCAAGCGGAGCTCGACGAAACATCATCCCCGATGTGGTTGACCAAAACCAACCCACAGTACCTCGATCAATAAATAACAATGTTGGGTCAGCTTCCGTATCGACATGCAGGTAGCCGCTCATTTTCGGCATCGATCGCGGGTCATTCATGTGGAATACGGGATGACCGCCAGCAAGCAGATTGCCGGCCGCATCTATCAAGACCTCATCGGAGCTCGAGATCGCTGCGATACGCGTGTGACTGAGATGGGCTGTCGCATGGCATTCTATGAAGTCAGGATGCCAGGCATCGTCACCGTCAAGAAAGGAGATTAGAGGTCCGGCTGTCGCGTCAAGCCCGGCCATTATTGTTGCCAACTGCCCTCCATTTTGCGGTCGGGGCAGAAAGCGGAAACGACTGTCACCAAGCTGGGACAGACACTCTTCAATCCTTCGGCGGGAACCGTCGGTCGAAAAATCATCGACCACCACGCACTCGAACGCAGTGTAGGTCTGCGCCGCTACGGATCGGATCGCAGTGTCGATGAATGCCTCTTGATTGAAACAGCCTATGCAAACGGATACGGTTGGTAGTGCGACGTGAGAATCAGCCCCGCTTGGGAGGATGCTTTCTTTCACCAGGCGCTCCTCCGTACACCAAATTTGATCGCCTGAGATATTCAGTCGATCAGATGGCGATGCTTTCTTTGCCAAATTTCTCACTGCCGAAGCGAGTTTTCTTCCGTACTCATGATCGCAATTGCCGCATGTTGACTCTAAAGCACGGGTATCGCCCTCCTACCAGATTAGAGATTGTCAGAGCTATGCTGCGTCATGGCCGCAACCTCAGAAAAGGGCACCCTTCCGCGAAATCGCAACCTGCTCTTCAGGCAAGTTTGCTATCAGACGATCCGTTCATATCCTATTCGGGAATGTCCGGTACGCCCCTCGGATTAGCAAGTCATATGCCTCGTCTTCCACGCAGCCACCGCGCCTGGTTTCTCATCTCGCCAACCTGGTCCATCGAACACAGTTCTAGCGTCAAAACAATCCGGACCTATGCCGTTCTGCATAGGCTTAGGAACCCACGTCACTCGCTCATCTTCCTGTCCAACACGCAAGCCGAGGCCGATCTGTTGAATCAGTCCGGCGAGGCCGCCGTCCTGCACAACAAGACTTCAACAACCTCCGAACACATATTCAGGCCTCTCGAAGACGTCCCTGTAGAATTTGATGCAATCTACAATGCGCAACTGGCTCCGTGGAAGCGGCATGACTTGTCTCTTGGCATACCGCGTTGCGCATTTGTCTTTTATCGAGATTCAAACGAGTCCTCTACGAAGGAATCGGAGAGAGCACGAATAGATCGGCACAGGGAGCTCGCGCCGCATCACGTCTTTATCAACGCGTTTGACGGCACCGGCAAGCCTGTCCGATTGACATCAGCTGACGTGAACACGCATCTAAATCGTGCAGCCGTGGGAATTTGTCTCTCTGAAGTGGAGGGACCAATGTTCGCCAGCACAGAATATCTTCTCGCGGGGCTTCCTGTGGTCACCACGCCGAACCTTGGCGGCCGAGACCTTTATCTGGATGACGAGTATTCGCTTACAGTTCCGCCCGATCCTCGATCCATCGCGGAGGCTGTCTTGGCGCTTAAAGAGCGACGAATTCCCCGGGCTTATATTCGTTCGCAAACTTTGAAACGAGTTGAACGAGACCGCGAGCGATTCATAGACCTTGTAAATGAGATTTTTCTCGAAAGCGGCTCCTTGCACCGGATCGCCATGCCTTGGCCTTTCCGATACCCTGTCATGGAGTGGCTTCCACCGCAGATCGCAATCGATCGATCCCTTTCCGGTGCAGTCGATGCCTTCGTCACCGCTTAGACGGCAACAGCCTCAGATTGCCGGAGGAACTGGTCGCCCTCTCAACGCGGTTGAGAGAAAGCGGAAGTAGCCGTTTTCATTTCGTATTAACCATGTTCCGCTTTTTCAACCGATCACAATCCGGCTGCAACCCTTGCGATTGCTCGTTCCCGTAATGTTCTTGATTTGACCGGGGAATTGTGATTGTCTCCGCGAAGGGCCAATCTTGGCCAATCGCGTGGGTTGCGGCCTGGGGGCAAGAAATGGTGGCGCGGGTTCGCACGGTCGCTTTCCAGGGCATCGAGGCCGTGCCGGTCGACGTGCAGGTGATGATTGCGCCCGGCAAGGTCAACATGCATATCGTCGGCCTGGCCGACAAGGCGGTGGCCGAGAGCCGCGAGCGCGTGCAGGCGGCGCTTCATGCGTCCGGCCTGTCGATGCCGTCGAAGAAGGTGACGGTCAATCTGGCGCCCGCCGACCTTCCCAAGGAAGGCAGCCATTACGATTTGCCGATCGCGCTTGGCCTGATGGCCGCCCTTGGCGCCATTCCGGGCGACATGCTGGCCGGCTATGTCGTGCTTGGCGAACTCTCGCTCGACGGCACGATTGCCGCCGTTGCCGGTGCCTTGCCGGCGGCGATCGGCGCCAATGCCGAAGGCAAAGGGTTGATCTGCCCGTTCGCCTGCGGGCCGGAAGCGGCCTGGGCCGGCAAGGATTTCGACATATTGGCGCCGCGCAGCCTGATTGCCATCGCCAACCATTTTCGTGGCACGCAAGTGCTGTCGCGGCCGGAGGCCGGCATCCACGCCTCGGCGCGTGACCTGCCCGACCTTGCCGACATCAAGGGCCAGGAGACGGCCAAGCGGGCGCTGGAAGTGGCGGCGGCCGGCGGCCACAATCTGCTGATGGTCGGCCCGCCAGGCTCCGGCAAATCGATGCTGGCGCAACGACTGCCGTCGATCCTGCCGCCGCTGGCGCCGAAGGAACTGCTCGAAGTCTCGATGATCGCCTCGGTGGCGGGCGAGCTCGGCGAAGGCAAGCTGACCGACCGGCGACCGTTCCGCGCGCCGCACCATTCGGCCTCGATGGCGGCGATGGTCGGCGGCGGGTTGCGGGCGAGGCCAGGCGAAGTGTCGATGGCGCATCATGGCGTGCTGTTCCTCGACGAGTTCCCCGAATTCACACCGCAGACGCTCGATGCGCTGCGCCAGCCGCTGGAGACCGGCGACTGCATGATCGCGCGCGCCAACCACCGCGTCACCTATCCGGCGCGCATCCAGCTGGTGGCGGCGATGAACCCCTGCCGCTGCGGCATGGCGGGCGAACCGGGCTATCGCTGCCTGCGCGGCGAACGCTGCCGCACCGATTACCAGGCGCGCATTTCCGGTCCGCTGCTCGACCGCATTGATCTGAGGATCGAAGTGCCAGCGGTCTCGGCCAGCGACCTGATCCGGCCCGACCGGGCGGAGAAGAGTGCAGCCGTTGCGCTGCGCGTCGCCCGCGCGCGCACCATCCAGCGCGAGCGTTTCGAGCGGCTCGGCGTGACCAGCGCCACCACCAATGCGCACTGCGCGCCGGCGGTGATCGAAGACATCGCCATGCCCGATGCCGCTGGCCTGTCGCTGCTCAAGGACGCCAGCGAAAAGCTCGCCTTTTCCGCGCGAGCCTATCACCGCGTGCTGAAGGTCGCGCGAACGCTCGCCGATCTCGACGCCAGCGAAACCGTCGGCCGCATCCATCTCGCCGAGGCGATCTCCTATCGCATGAGTTCGGAGCGGATGGCGCAGGCTGCTTGAAGCGCGTGGCGTTGAGCCCTTGCCGGCATGTCGCGGCGCGGCCGATCGAAACCGCGCCGGTGTCCCGTGCTCGATGGCACCGATCTCCCGTACCGCCTCTCCGCGCACTGTAAAGGTTAATTATCGAACTTGTGCTAGCCACCAATTGCCGGCGCTTGATGTTGCCGGTTGGAGCCCATTCGTCGTTCAATCTGTCGCAGGTCCTGGAACATGTCGGCCTCGAGAAGCAACATTGGCGGACTTCGAACAGACCAGCTTGACGGCTTGAGGTGTCTGGCGTTCTTGATGGTGTTCTTCTTCCATTTCAAGGCGTCTGCCGGCTATACCACACTTGTCATGATGCAGACGCAGGGGTGGGTTGGGGTCGAAATATTCTTTGCCCTGTCCAGTTTCTTGCTCTTCCGGCTGTTCGAACAGGAGCAGGCCCGGACTGGAACCATTTCCATCTCGCAATTCTTCATACGCAGGCTGTTGCGCATCTATCCGCTGATGGTGCTGTTCCCGCTTGCCATGCTGCTCATCTACGGCGCGGACAACCCTGCCGCCTATGGATGGCTTCTCGGCGTGGCCTCGTTTGTCGGCAATTATATCTACTGGTTTCCGGAGGTCGGATGGTCGCTCCGATACACAGGGCAGCTTTGGTCGCTGTGCTATGAATTCCAGATCTATCTGTTTCTGCCCTTTTTGTTCCTCCTGTACCTCAAGGTCGGCAAGCGCGCCCTTGCCACGGGCCTGCTCTGCATTCTGCCCCTGTGCCTGCTTGGGCGAGCGGCATTCGTCCTGAGCGGGCTGTCGTTTCAGATGATCGACATGACACCGCTTCTGCGGCCTGAATCGACAATTGTCGGGATTCTCGTCGCGATGGGCCTGACCAGAAAATTCCCCCTGCCGATGGTTGCCGCCGCGTTCCTGGCAAGCGGCATCGGCCTTGTCTTCCTTCCGCACGACCAGACCCCTGGCGGACCGGTCTATGTCTTTCTCCTGGCGGGTATTTTTGCCGGTTCGTTGCTGCATTTGGCGCTGTATGCGCAAACCCTCGCCAGCCTGCTTCGCTGGCCGCCATTGGCATACCTTGGAATGATTTCCTTCGGCCCCTACGTTTTCCACCCCTGGTCATTCGAAGAAGGCAAGGTCCTGCTGGGGTTGGTTCACATTCCGGAAACTTACGCCACGACCTGCCTGGCGGGCCTGGCACACTGCATTCTGCTGGCAACGTTGAGCTACCGTATGCTGGAACAACCGCTGTTAAGGCTGAAGCCGCGTCACACCCGCCCCGAGGCGGTCCAGGACGCCACGGTGGCCCCAGCGAACGCGTAATTGTCGCGCGTCTACGGGCATCCCCGGTGAGCGGCCGTCCACGACGCTTCATCTCTGTCCGCCGGTGCGATCACATCCACTTCTCTTTGAAATGATCGCACCTCGGGATGCGCGGCATGACGCCTTAACGGCGCGCCTATTCTTGGCGCCGTCGAAGCAGCGCATCCGTAAAGCACGGCCGCTGCGAATTCTCAGAGAGCCAGGGCTCGCGCCTTCAGTTCCAATCTCCGCGCGTGCAGCACCGGTTCGGTGTAGCCGTTGGGCTGGCTGGTGCCCTTGAACACTAGGTCGCAGGCGGCCTGGAAGGCGATGGACGTGTCGAAGTCCGGCGCCATCGGCCGGTAGAGCGGATCGCCGACATTCTGGCGGTCGACGATTGCCGCCATGCGCTGCAGGGAATCGCGCACCTGGATTTCCGAGCACACTTTGTGGCGCAGCCAGTTGGCGATGTGCTGCGAGGAGATGCGCAGCGTGGCGCGGTCTTCCATCAGGCCGACATCGTTGATGTCGGGCACTTTCGAGCAGCCGACGCCCTGGTCGATCCAGCGCACGACATAGCCCAGGATACCTTGCGCATTGTTGTCGAGCTCGCGCTGGATTTCGTCCGGCGTCCAGTTCGGCCGCACGGCCACCGGTACCGACAAGATATCGTCGAGCTTCGCCTTCGGCCGGCTCTTCAGCACCGCCTGCACGGCATGGACATCGACCTTGTGGTAGTGCGTGGCATGCAGCGTCGCCGCCGTCGGCGACGGCACCCAGGCGGTGTTGGCGCCCGCCCTGGGATGGGCGATCTTCTGTTCCAGCATCGCCGCCATCAGGTCCGGCATCGCCCACATGCCCTTGCCGATCTGGGCATGGCCGGCCAGCCCGCATTCGAGCCCGGTATCGACATTCCAGGCCTCGTAGGCGGAAATCCAGGCGGCCTGCTTCATGTCGCCCTTGCGGATCATCGGGCCGGCCTCCATCGAGGTGTGGATCTCGTCGCCGGTGCGGTCGAGGAAGCCGGTGTTGATGAACACCACGCGCGCCCTGGCGGCACGGATCGCCTCCTTGAGGTTGACGGTGGTGCGCCGCTCCTCATCCATGATGCCCATCTTGATGGTGTTTTTCGCCATGCCGAGCAGCGCTTCGACGCGGTCGAAAATTTCCACCGCGAAAGCGATCTCTTCAGGCCCGTGCATCTTCGGCTTGACCACATACATCGAGCCGGCGCGGGAGTTCATCCGCCGCCCCTTCGCTCCGACATCGTGCAACGCGATCAGCGCCGTCAGCGCCGCGTCCATGATGCCTTCCGGCACTTCGTTGCCGTCGCGGTCCAGGATCGCCGGATTGGTCATCAGGTGGCCGACATTCCTGACCAGCATCAGCGAGCGGCCGGGCACCGTCAGCGCGCCGCCTGCGGGCGCTGTGTAGGTGCGATCGGGATTGAGCTTGCGGACGAAACTCTTGCCGCCCTTGCTGATCTCTTCCGCCAGATCGCCCTTCATCAGGCCGAGCCAATTGCGGTAGACGACGACCTTGTCTTCGGCATCCACCGCCGCGACCGAATCCTCGCAGTCCTGGATGGTGGTCAGCGCCGATTCCAGGATGACGTCGGCGATGCCCGCCGGATCGGTGCGGCCGATCTGGTTGGCGCGGTCGATGACGATCTCGATATGCAGGCCATTTTTGACCAGCAGCACGGCTTGCGGGTTGGCGGCATCGCCGCGATAGCCGACGAATTGCCTCGGGTCGGCCAGCGTCGTCGAGCCGGCGCCGGCGCTGAGCTTCACCGCGCCATTGGCCACCGACAGGCCGTTCACCCCAGCCCATTTGCCTGAGGTGAGTGGGGCCGCTTCATCGAGAAAAGTCTTCGTCCAGGCGACGACATTGGCGCCGCGCGCCGGATTGAAACCCTTGCCCTTTTCAGCGCCGCCGGTTTCGGGAATGGCGTCGGTGCCGTAGAGCGCATCATAGAGCGAACCCCAGCGCGCATTGGCGGCATTGAGCGCATAGCGCGCATTCATGACAGGCACGACCAGCTGCGGCCCGGCAACGACGGCGATTTCCGGATCGACATTCTCGGTCAAGACGCTGAAGGCCGGCCCCTCGGGAACGAGATAGCCGATCTCCCTGAGGAAGCCCTTGTAGGCTTCCATGTCGATCGGCGCGCCATTGTCGCGATACCAGCCGTCGAGCTTGTCCTGCATGGCGTCGCGTTTTGCCAGCAGTGCGCGGTTTTTTGGGGCGAGGTCATGGACGATGGCCGAAAAACCGTCCCAGAACGCATCGGCGGCGATCCCGGTGCCGGGCAAGGTCTCGCCAGCCACAAAATCATGCAGCGCGCGGGCAATCCGCAATCCGGCGATCTCGATGCGATCGGTCATCAGCTTGTCTCCAGACGAAAGGCTCGGGGCGCCTTTGACATGTCGGGTTTGCAGGGTCAATTCGGCTTAAGGTGAAGGGGGCGTTTAGGCAAGGTTGGCGAAGCGCCGATCTCCCCCTTGAGGGGGAGATAGCCGGCAGGCCAGAGGGGGTCGCCGGACATAAGGCGCTAGCCCCCTCTTTTCAAAGCAAGAGGTCGCGTCCGGTCGAACCGACCCCCTCTGTCGCCTTCGGCGACATCTCCCCCTCAAGGGGGGGGAGATCAGCCGCTACACCGCGATCCTTGGCCTTCCCGAGGCCACCGCAACCACATGCGCCTCGATGAACATGCGCTGGGCTTCGACGGTCGAGACCCTGAACTCGGTCGCCACATCAATCTCGGCGCTGTCGGTGCCGGCGTCCTTGGCCCTCTGGGCGACAATCGCCCGCACATCCGCCTCGGCGGCCGCGATCGCCGCCGCCTCGTCGAGGAAATCGCGCACCGTCTCGCCCGAGGCAAGGCGGAACAGCCCTTCCTTGGGCTGGCTGACCCGCGCTTCGGCGGAAACCCTGACCTGGCCGACGACGGCGCCAAGCGCGTTGGCGACATCGGTGTCTTCCGGCACCACGCACTCGTTGCCGACCAGGGGCGCCAGGCCGGCATAGTGCAGCGGCGCCGAGGCGCCGAGGCCGATGACCGGACGGTCGAGCGCGACGCTCAGCCGCGCAATACCGGGGTGGGCATCGACGGCGCGCTGCACCAGCGCGTGCGCGACCGTCGCGGCGCCATCGAGGCCGTCCTCGGCGAAGGCGGTTTCGAGGATGTATTCGGCCGACCAGCGCGTCAGCGTCACCAGCACGCGCTCCGAGACCACCTCCGGTGAGGCGGCAATGGGCTGGCCACGGCCGTCCCGCTTGCGGGCGAACAATTCGGCGCCGAGGCGGGCGGTGGCGGCGTCCCAGTTGGCCTGCTTGCCCAGCACATGCGCCGCGTCCGACGGAGTGAAGCCGCAAATGTGCACCAGCCCGCGCGAGACCAGCCGGTTCAAAGTGGCGTTCTGGGCATTCGACGTCAGCAGCCTGTCGAGGGCAAGCGGGGTCGCACCGATCGCCTCGTAGAGCCGCGCCTCGGGAGCGGTCAGCCCGGCGGCTAGCCTGTCCGGCACGCCGGTGCGCACCGCGAAGCGGCCATCCATGCGGCCTGGGTTGGGCGCCCGCAACTGGCGTTCGAGTTCCGATCTGACGGCGTCACCATGCGCCATGCCGGCCAGCGCCAGCGGCACCGGGCGGCGCGGCCCAAGCAGGATTTTCGGGTTGAGCGCGCCATCCTCCAGCGCTACTTCGGAATCGCCGCCGAGGCCGAAGGTGCGCATGGCGACGGCCTCGACCATGGTGCGGAAACCGCCGACGGTGGCACCTTCCGGATCAAGCCGTGGCCGGCCCTTGTCGAGCACGGCAACGTCGGTGGTGGTGCCGCCAATGTCGGAGACCACGGCATTGTCGAGCCCGGTCATATGACGGGCGCCGACCAGGCTGGCTGCGGGGCCGGAGAGGATCGTCTCGATCGGCCGCTGGCGGGCGAACGCCGCCGAGACCAGCGCGCCGTCGCCGCGCACCACCATCAAGGGAGCCGCGATGTTGCGGGCCTCCAGAAACCCTTCGGTCGCCGCAACGAGCCGGTCGATCATCGAGATCAGCCTGGCGTTGAGCAGCGTCGTCAGCGCGCGGCGCGGGCCGCCGAGCTTGGCCGACAGTTCGTGGCTTGCCGTGACCGGCAGGCCGGTCTTGTCGCGGATCAGCTCGCGGGTGGCGATCTCGTGCGCCGGGTTGCGGGTGGCGAAATAGGCGCAGACGGCAAAGCCGGACACCGAGGCGCCGAGTTCCGGCAGGACCGCTTCCAGTCCTGATAGATCGAGTTTGGCGGCATTGCCGTGGACGTCGTGGCCGCCCGGGCAAAACACCACCGGATCGGTGCCGAGTGCCGTCTTCAGCCCATCGCGGGCGAGGTCGGCTTCGGAAAAGCCGATCATGATGAGAGCCACGCGGCCGCCTTGGCCCTCGACCAACGCATTGGTGGCGAGCGTCGTCGACATCGACACCAGTTTGATCGCGGCCGGATCGGTGCCGGCCTTTTCGAGCACCGCGTCGACGGCCCCGGAAATGCCGACAGCAAGATCATGCCTGGTGGTCAGCGCCTTGGCCTTGGCCAGCACCTTGCCCTTGTTCGGCCCCTGCTGTGGGCCTTCGGTTTCAGACCACAGCACGGCATCGGTATAGGTGCCGCCGGTGTCGATGCCGAGGAAGAGTGGTTTTGGCTTGGTCTTGGCGGTCATTCTTGGGGGATCCGGACGGTAGGGAATTTTACTTCCCCGCCCTTATCCGATACGGGCCCGCCGATAAAGCCGCGAGCGCTGGGCCAACACGCGATGACCGTGATACGAGCCCGACCTCCCCCTTGAGAGGGGAGATCGGCAACGTTGGCCACAACGCGGCGAGGATGCCGCTATTTGGCCGTGACAGTGCCCTTCATCGAGCTGTGGATCGCACAATGGAATGGATGTGCGCCGGCAACTGATACCTTGACCTTGGCGCTCTTGCCGGTGGCGAGATGGCCGGTGTCGAAGGAGCCATCGAGCGCGGTGGCGGTGTGCGTCATCGAGTCGGCATTGGTGAAGGTGATGGTGTCACCAACGGCGACCGAGATTTTCGAAGGGTTGAATTTCATGCCCTTGATCTGGACCGCATGATTGGCGGCATAGGCGGGCATGGCAAAGGCAAGCAGGGCAAGTACAAGCATGGTGCGCATAGTGGATTTCCTCCCGAGCGCGAACCCTCATCCTACACTAACGTTGCCGAATGGCCTTTCATGCCACAAAGCCAATCTTTTTATGCGTGTTGTCGCAAAACGGCTTGTTGGCCGAGTGGCCGCAGCGGCAGAGGAAGGTGCGTTGCGTGCGGTCGATCGTGTGGCCGGTGCCGGTCACGATCTCGACATTGCCCTCGAGCTTGAGCGGGCCGTTGGTGGTCGGCGTCACTTTCAGCGGGCCGTCGCGCGCCTCCAGCGCCGGCGTGTCCTTCAGCGCCGGTTCGCCTGTGGCGGTGAAGCCGGCCTTGGTATGACTGCCATCGCAGAACGGCTTGTTTTCCGAAGCGCCGCAGCGGCAGAGCGTGGCGCGATAGGAGGTTTCGCCGTCGAGCACGATCTCGGCGTGAACGGCGAGCGGGCCGTTTTCGCGCAGCCGCACGGTGTTGACCGCCGGCGGCTGTTCCTGCGGCCCGCCATCCTTCCTGACATAGGTGATGGCGCCGGACGGGCAGCTTTCGGCGATGGCCACCACCTTCTCGACGCTGGCCGCATCGGGATGGATCCATTGGCCCGGCGCGTTGGGCACGAAGACATGCGGATCGCCGAGCACGCAATTGCGCGAATGGATGCAGCGCTTGCCGGAAAAACCGACGTCGATCTTGTCGCTTTCGACCATGCCGGCCATCGCGGTGCTCCTGTTGCCTGGGGCACGCCCGCGACTGACTGGGCAGACGTGGCGTGCCTTGGGTGTTCGGGCAGGCTATGGCTCGAATGGGAAAACCGTCAAGCTGGCAAACCGGTCAGGGGACGAGATTGATCTCCTCGGTCTCGCCGCCGCTGCAGGTGTAGCAGCAATCCTCGCATTTTTCCTTGTTGCCGGGACCGACGCCCCAATAGGTGCCCTCGTCGCCATCGACCCAGGCGCCGTAGCAGATCGATTCGCCCTCGTTGCAGGAGATCGGCAACGACTTGGTCTCGCCGTCGTCGAGGTAGAAGTCCTTGCCTTCGCCCGGCCAGACATAGTCGCGGTCCTGGCTGTAGAGCTCAAGGCGCATGGCGTTGGGATGGCTGTTCTTGACGGTGAAGGTGACGTCGCCGGCATGGGCGGCTGGTGCAAATAGGACGGCAAGCGAAAACGCGGCGGCTAGCCGGCGCCCGGACGTGAAAGACATGGAAACCCCCGATGAAGAATCGGCCCCCACGGCCGATTGAGGGGATCATGCCATGCCATGGGCGGGCGCTAAAGGGATGATAACGGCAATCCCTAATATAATCGCATGCGCAAGCCGGCGAACCTAAGTCATTGCAGGCTTCGTCCTATCGCTGCCAGAAGGGCAGCTTGGCGATTTCTTCATCGACCTGCCGCCTGGTCAGGCCGATATCGTCGATCAGATGCGGATTGACCTCCGATATCCGCTTGAGGTCCCAGCGATAGTGGGTCCGCTCACGCCAGGCCGCGATGGTATTTCGTAGGGTGGCAAGACTGTAGCGCCGGCGCGATGTCTGCCCCACACACATTCCCCGCCGCGCCTGATGCGAGGCCGATGCAAAAATATTGGTCATGACAACCTCCATGTGGTTTGGCGCCCACAGACTTGAGAATGGGCCGCCCTTGATGAATGAGGTTGAATTCTGCAGGATATGGAGGGCGCCGTAATTAAGCCCTGCCAAATAGTTCTCAAAAGTTCCAAACGGGCCCTAACTCTTTGTTTTGGCGTCATTCCCAGGGGAAAGTGCTGCACGCTTTTCCCGGCAAACCGCCTCACACTTTTCCCGGAATTGCTCTATAGATGCGCCTATGCAGAGATCGCGCTTTGCCTTTGGTCCGTTCGTGTTTGATCCGGGTGCGGGAACGCTGCTTCGGAACGACGATCCCGTTGCCGTCGGCTATCGCGGGCTGAAGCTGCTTGCCGCACTCGTCGGACGGCCCGGCGAAATCCTTGAGAAAGCCGAGCTGATGGACGCGGCGTGGCCAGGGACAGCGGTCGAGGAAGGCAACCTCACCGTCCAGATCGCGCAGCTGCGCAAGCTGCTTGGTCCGCCCGCCGATGGCGGTGAATGGATATCGACGGTTCCGCGCGTCGGCTACCGCTTCACGGGCGCCATCGAACAGCTCGATCGTGCGAAGCGCAAACCCTTGCCGCTGCCCGACAAACCATCGATAGCGGTGCTGCCTTTCGTCAACCTCAGCAACGACCCCGAGCAGGAGGCTTTCGCCGACGGCTTGACCGAGGATTTGATCACCGACCTGTCCCGGGCCCCGGGCCTGTTCGTCATCGCCCGCAACTCGACCTTTGCCTACAAGGGCAAGGCGATGGACGTGCGCGCGATCGCCGAGGAGCTTGGCGTGCGCTATCTGCTGGAGGGCAGCGCCAGACGCGCCGCAGGGCGCGTGCGCATCAACGCACAGCTGGTCGACGCCAAGAGCGGCGAGCATCTGTGGGCCGAACGCTTCGATCGCGGCCTGGACGATATTTTCGCCGTTCAGGACGAGGCCACGGCCAAGATCGTCGAGGCGCTGCTCGGCCGACTGCGCGCGCCGCCGCCACGCAACCGGCCGACAAATCTCGAGGCCTACGATCTGTGCGTGCGGGCGCGCAAGCTGATCGAGGAATCCCCGCAGACGGCGCGGGAAGCGCATCTGCTGCTGACGCGCGCGGTGTCCCTCGATCCGGACTATGCCGAGGCTCATCGCTGGCTTGCCATGAACCACTGGATGGGATGGGTGCATTGGGGCGAGCCGGTCGACCCCAACCGGCGCATCGCGCTGGAACTGGCGCGCAAGGCCGTGGCGATCGATCCCAACGATGCCGGCTGCCGCTGGGTGCTCGGCAATCTGCTTGCCTATGAGCACAGCTTCGAAGAGTCGGACGCCGAATTCGCCAAAGCGTTCGAACTCGACCCGAACGAGGCCGACGCCTGGGCGACATTGTCCGACATCGCTGTGCTGGCTGGACGGGTCGAGGAAGGCCTCGAGCATATCCGCAAGGCGTTCCGGCTCAATCCCTATCCGGCAAGCTGGTACTATCTGACGCTCGGCGAGGCGCAGTATGCGGCGCGCGATTACGAAGCCGCCGTCGAGACACTGCGCCGGGAGGAGACCTATCGGACGAGCTCACGCCGTTTCCTGGCGGCAAGCCTGGCGCAACTCGGCCGGCTCGAAGAGGCGCGCGCCGAGGTCGAACTGTTCCTCATCGGCAACCCGCATTTCACGACCGGCTACTGGGTCTGGACGGAGCCGTTCCGCGACACCGCGATGCGTGATCATTTCGTCGATGGCTTTCGCAAGGCCGGGCTTCCGGAGTGACCTGCTGCGCGGGCGCCGAGGCCCCAATCACGGCACCAGATCGATCGTCTCGGTCGTGTGTTCCACGCAGATAAAACAACAGGTGTCGCAAGGCTGATCGTTATCAGGCCCGACGCCGGCGGAGATTTGGTCGTTGCCGTCGACCCAGGCGCCATAGCAGATGCGCTCTCCGGAATTGCAGGACAGCGGCACCGATTTCTGCGAATTCGGGTCGATCATGAACACCTTGCCATTGCCCGGCCAGACGGTCTCGCGGTCGCGGCTGAACAATTCGACCGCAACCGCTTCCTTGCGCAGGTTCTTGACGAAGAAGGCCATGTCGGCGGCCTCGGCCGAATTGGTGCAGACCAAAGCCGCAAGCACGGCCATACGAAACAGCGTCACGGTCGGACCTCCCGAATCACCGCCGCAGAATCGCATGGCCGCCCATGCCTGTCGCTCGCCTTCTGACCTATTTCACGGAAGCGCCTTCGGCCACGATCTCCCGCCCCAGCCGCACCGTCTCCGCGACCAGAAGGTCGAGATCGTCGCGCCGCGTGCGATGGTTGGCGATCGCCACGCGCAGCCAGTGTTCGCCATGCACGGTGGTGTCGGAGAGGGCGGCAATGCCCTGCTCCTGCAGCCGCAGCATGATCTCGGTGTTGAGTGCCTTCAGCGCCTCGCCGGTGATACCCGGCTGGTAGCGGAAGCAGACGATGTTGATGGTCGGCTGTATTGCCAGCTCCAGCGACGGCTCGGCCTCGATCCGCCCGGCGAGATAGAAGGCTTGCGCGATGTTCTGGTCGATCAGGCGGCCGAATTTGTCGACGCCATGTTCCTTCAGCGCCATCCACACTTTCAGCGCGCGAAAGCCGCGCGATGTCTGCAGGCCATAATCATGCAGCCATTCGCCGGAGGCAAGGCCGCGCGGGGTCGATTCCAGATATTCCGGTGTCACCGCGAAGGTCCGCCGATGTGCGACGGCGTCCCTGACCAGGGCGCAGCCGACCTCGAACGGCGCGTGCAGCCATTTGTGCGGATCGAGCGCGACGGAATCCGCCCATTCGATGCCGGCAACGCGATGCGCATTATCAGGCGCAATCGCGATCAGCGCGCCGATGCAGCCGTCGACATGGAACCACAGGTCTTCCTCGTGTGCGAGTTTGGCGAGCGTCCGCAGATCGTCGATCGCGCCGGTGTTGACCGTGCCGGCATTGCCGATGACGCAGGCGGGTTTGAAACCGGCCAAGCGATCCTCTGCTATCGCCGCGCGCAAGGCTGGTATGTCGATGCGCAGATCGGCATCGGTCGGGATGCGGCGCAGTGCCCGGTTGCCGAGGCCGAGCGCTTCCATCGCCTTGCGGTGGCAGGAGTGTATCTGGTCCGAGCCATAGAAGCGCAGCGGCTTTTCGATGGCGGCAACGCCGTGCTCGCGCACGTCGATGCCGGCCTTGGTGTTGCGCGCAACCGTCAGCCCGATGATGTTGGCCATCGAGCCGCCGCTGACCAGCGTGCCGGAAGCGGAGGCCGGAAAGCCCAGCATCTGCTTGCACCAGTTGACCACCTGGCTGTCCATCAGCCCGGCGGCGTGGTTGCCGCCGCCGAGGTTGGAGCCCTGGATTGCCGCCAGGAAGTCGCCGAGCGCGCCGGTGAAGTTGCTCGACCCCATATACCAGGCCCAGAAGCGCGGATGGATGTTGCCCATCGGGTAGGACATCACGGTGCGCGAGACCTGGTCATAGACAGCGGCCAGCGGCGCCGGCGATCGCGGCAGGGGTGCCGCTAATGCTTCTCGCACCTCCGCCGGCATCTCCCGCCAGACCGGACGGTCCCTGATATCGCTGAGATAGTCGACGGCATCGTCGATCACCTGGTGCGACAGGGCCTGGACAGTGGCCCAGTCGGCGGGGTCGAGCGTTTCCTCGGCCACCAGCCCAAGGGTTTCCTGCGCGATATCCATGGCATCCTCCCGTCAAGCCGCCGGGAACTGGCAGCCGGGCGTCGAGCGCGACAGCGCCATCTCGTCGGCATCCATTTCGGCCTCGACGTCATCGAACAGCGGCGTCGACATGTAGCGCTCGCCGGTATCGGGCAGCATGCACAGGATCACCGATCCGGCCGGCGCCTTTTCCGCGACCTGCCGCGCCACGGCGAAGGTGGCGCCGCCGGAAATGCCGGTGAAGATGCCTTCCTTCTGCGCCAGGGCCTTGGCCCATTTGATGCCTTCGGGTCCGGCAATCGGCATCACCTCGTCATAGAGGCTGGCGTCGATCGCTTCCTGCAGCACGTTGGGGATGAAGTCCGGCGTCCAGCCCTGGACCGGATGCGGCTCGAAGGCCGGATGGCTGGCGGCGGGAGCACCACCGGGACCGCGCTGCTGCGCCTTGCCGCTGCCGATCAGCTGCGCGTTGGCCGGCTCGGAGAGCACGATGCGGGTCTCCGGCCGCTCGCGGCGGAGCACGCGCGCCACGCCGACGACGGTGCCGCCGGTGCCATAGCCGGTGACGAAGCAGTCGAGCCGCGAGTTGGCGAAATCATTGACGATCTCGCGTGCCGTGGTGGCTTCGTGGATGGCGGCGTTGGCCGCGGTCTCGAACTGGCGGGCGAGGAACCAGCCATTGGCCTCGGCCAGTTCCACCGCCTTCTTGTACATGCCAAAGCCCTTTTCGGCGCGCGGCGTCAGCACCACCTTGGCGCCCAGCATGCGCATCAGCTTGCGGCGCTCGACCGAAAAGCTGTCGGCCATGGTGACGACCAGCGGATAGCCCTTCTGCGCGCAGACCATGGCGAGGCCAATGCCGGTGTTGCCGCTGGTCGCCTCGACCACGGTCTGGCCGGGCTTCAGCGTGCCGCTACGCTCGCCTTCCTCGATGATGTTGAGCGCCAGCCGGTCCTTCACCGATGCAGCCGGATTGAAGAACTCGGCCTTGACGTAGATCGTCGCGTGGGCCGGTGCGAGATTGTTGACGCGGATCACCGGCGTGTCGCCGACAGTGTCCAGAATGCTGTCGAACAGATGGCCGCGCCCGGCCGTGGTCCTGATCTTCTGCTTGTTCAACATCTTTGATCTCCTCGATCGTGTTCATCTTCACAGGCCGGTTACAAACCGGCGGCTTGGGCGGCGAGGTTTCGAGACCTTGCCACGCTAGGACTGACGTGCCGGCGATGCGGCAACAGCCGCTGCCGGCGCGAAATTCGCCGCCGGATGCGCCGTGTCGTGTTTGGTGATAGAGCAACGGGCGACAGGCCAGCGTGGGAGCAGGCGTGGAAACGGACGTGGAATCCGCACCATCAAGGCCGGACGGCGACAGGCAGCGCCTGTCCGTACGCCTGCTCGGACGGCTGGACATCGTGCGTGACGGCGTGCCGGTGATGCTGCCGGCCTCGCGCAAGCTGCGTGCGCTGTTTGCCTATCTGGCGCTGGCGCCGCATCCAGTTGGCCGCGGTCGGCTGTGCGAATTGCTGTGGGATGTGCCCAACGATCCCCGCGGCGAGTTGCGCTGGTGCCTGAGCAAACTGCGCGGCGCCCTCGACACGGCGGACCGGCGCCGGGTCTCCACACAAGGCGATACGGTCGCGCTCGATCTCGACGGCTGTTTCGTCGACGCGCTGGAGATCAGCCGTGTCGCCGCGCAAGGGATCGGCACGCTTGATGTGGAGCGTCTGCGAGCGCTGGCTGGAAACTTCGCCGGCGATCTGCTCGACGGGCTGGAGCTCGAGCGCAGCCCGCTTTTCGACAGCTGGCTGATCGCCCAGCGCCGGCGTTTTCACGCATGTCACGCCGCCATATTGGAACAGCTTGTCGCCAGCCTGCCGGCGGATGGCAACGAGGCTGTCGCCCATCTCGACACATGGGTGGAACTGGCGCCGTTCGATGGACGTGCGCATGCGGCACTGCTGGCCAGTCTCGCCCAGCGCGGCGAAATCGCCGCGGCCGAGCAGCATCTGGCTTCGGCGGAACGGTTGTTTCAGTCGGAGGACCTGGATTTCGCGCCGCTTCGCCAGGCCTGGCGGGCGATCCGCGACCAACGAGCCTCGCAGGCGCAGCCGGCCTGCCTGTCCACAATATCGCCTCCGGTGGCCACATCAGGCGATGCCGGCCCCGTCGAGCCGAGTCACGCTTCCCTGGCCGTCATGCCGTTTGTCGACGAAAACGGTGCGCGCGGCGGGCTGGCCGACGGTTTCACCCACGACATCATCACCCGTCTTGCCAAGCTCCGCGATTTCTTCGTCATCGCGCGCGGGTCGGTGTTCGCGCTGGCCGAAAAGACCATCGCGCCGGAGGAGGCCGGCAGGAAACTCAATGTCGACTATGTCGCCACCGGCACGGTGCGTAGCACGGCCGGCCGCCTGATTGTCAGCGTCGAACTGATCGAGGTGCGCACGGCCAGGATCGTCTGGGCCGACACGTTCGAGCGCCAGCCCGACGACCTCTTTGCCGTGCTCGACGATATCGGCGACAGCATCGTGTCGTCGATCTCGGTCGAGATCGAAACCGTCGAGCGCAACCGCGCCATGCTGAAAGCACCCAACTCGCTCAATGCCTGGGAGGCCTATCATCGTGGCCTCTGGCACATGTACCGCTTCACCCAGGCCGAGAACGAGCAGGCGCGGCATTTCTTCGACAGGGCTTTGCAGCTCGACCCGACCTTTGCCCGCGCCTATGCCGGCCTGTCCTTCACCCACTGGCAGAATGCCTTCCAGCGCTGGGGCGACCGTGACCGCGAAAGCGCCCTGGCTTATGAGAGCGCCGGCCACAGCCTGCTGGTCGACGACCACAATCCAGCGGCGCATTGGGCGATGGGCCGGGCGCTGTGGCTGCGCGGCGAGCAGGACGGGTCTCTCTCCGAACTGGAACGGGCGGTGGATCTCAGCCCCAATTTCGCGCTCGGCCACTACGCGCTGTCTTTCGTGCATTCGCAGTCAGGCGACCCGCAGGCGGCGATAAGCTCCTCCGACCATTCGCGGCATCTCAGCCCCTTCGACCCGCTGCTGTTCGGCATGCTGGGAGCGCGCGCCATGTCGCATGTCCGGCTCGGCCAATTCGAAGAGGCGGCCGACTGGGCGCTGAAGGCTGCGGCGCGGCCGAATGCCCATACCATCATCCTGGCGATCGCCGCGCACTGCCTGGCGCTGGCCGGCCGGCTCGACGAGGCACGCGGCTTTGCCGCCGCCATCCGCAAGACATTGCCGGATTACCGCGCCGACGATTTCATCGGCACGTTCCGCTTCGAAGCCGATGCCGAGGCGCTGTTCCGACAAGGCGCCAGACGGATCGGGCTCGGCTGATTTCACGCCTGAATTCCACCCGTTAACGAAGTCGGAAGGAGTTACTTAACAGTTCACCTCTATGTGACCTCCCGGGGGGTCCATGGCAAAGTGAGTATGATGAGCGATAGCCCCGACAAGCGCAGCGAATGGCGTGCCATTTTTTATATACAGGCCCGCGTCGCCATCCTGTTCGTCCCGGTGGTCGCCAGCCTGCTGATCATCGCCGCCCTTGCCGGCAACGACCGCAAATCCGTTCCCGACGTCGACCGGACGGTCACCGGGTCGGTGCGATAAACCATCCGCCAGCGGCTACCCGGCACTAATAGTCGAGCCTTCACCGGCGGAACCCCGCGCGCCGTCGAACATTGTCTTCCAGGACAGCCCCTGGAGGACATGATGACCAGAGCTTTCGACATCAACGACAACAGCAAGCAAAAGCCCAAGCGCCCGCCGCAGCCTGAGACCGGCGACGATCTCAGGAAAAAGAAGGTTGATGGCAAGGCCTTCCAGGTGAATGAGCACAGCGTCGATAATCCGACACCCATGCCTACTCCAAAGCGTGACTGATCGAAGGAAGATGGCGTGCGCCTGTCAGGGCGTGCTTTCCGGCAGCATGCGCATGAGCACGTCGTCCTTGCGGATGAAATGGTGCCACAGCGCCGCGGCGGCATGGACTCCGGCAAGAATGAGTATCGCATTGGCGCAGAGACTGTGCAGCTCCCTGATGAACCGGGCCGTGTCACGATCCGGCGAAACCGGGGCCGGGATGGTGAAGAGACCGAAGAAACTCAGGGCATCGCCCCTGTACCAGGTCAGCACGATGCCGAGCACGGGAATGGCCACCAGCAGGGCGTAAAGCAGGAGATGCGCGACTTTGGCCGCAGTTCGTTCGAGCGGTGACATTTCCTGCGGCAGGCCGGGCGTCCCCAGCGTCAGCCGCAGGCCGACACGGATGACGACCAGTGCGAAAAGCAGCAAGCCGAACGAAATATGCAGCCACCAGACGAGCGCCCGCCCCGGATCGCCGCGCGGAAAAACCTCCTCGGCATAGGTCAAGCCATAAAGGCCGATGACCAGCAGGAACACTGCCCAGTGAATGGCTTTCTGCGAGCTTGTGTAGGTGGGGTGCATGCGAGCTTCCAGTTTTGAACGTTTCTAAGCTAGCCGCGATCATGTCAAAGCTTTGTTCGGGGACGAACCCCTTTTTGAAGAGAACGTCCAATGGCCGGGCTGTGATGATCGTGATTCGGTGGAGACTGGAACAGGCAACCTGTCAGTTCGCTGACAACAGGGCATCGGATGGCACGATGCGTCGCCCAGAGAAAAGCCCGGACGAACCGGGCTTTTCTTCGGATCTCTCGGCGCCCCTCAATAGAAGCGCGGGATCGGGCCGTTCTGCGGCGTGGTGCGATCGCCGAGGTCGAGAAAGACCTCGTCGACATAGCACCATCCCCAGCCTTCCGGCGGATCGTAGCCTTCGATGACGGGATGGCTGGTGGCGTGAAAATGTTTTGTCGCGTGGCGGTTGGGCGAGTCGTCGCAGCAGCCGACATGGCCGCAGGTGCGGCAGAGCCGCAGATGCACCCACCATGAGCCGCTCTTCAGGCATTCCTCGCAGCCAAGCGCGCTCGGCGTGACGTCCTTGATCCCAGCCGCATGCTTGCATTCGTCCGCCATCACACTCTCCTTACCAGTTGGGTTTGGCCACCGTCCCGCGCGAGATAGGCATGCAGTGCCGCGACCACCTGGGCACCCTCGCCGACGGCCGCCGCGACGCGTTTGACCGAGCCGCAACGCACATCGCCGATGGCAAACACGCCGCTACGGCTGGTCTCCATCAGGCCGTGTTCCGGCCCCAGCTCCGATCCGGTGCGGATGAACCCCTTGGCGTCGAGCGCCACGTTGCATTGCGCCAGCCAGTCGGTGTTCGGGTCGGCGCCGATGAACAGGAAGAGATGCCGGATCGGGCGCGTCGTTTCTTCGCCGCTGACGCGGTTGCGCCAGCGCACCGTGGCAAGATTGCCGTCCTCGCCCTGCAGCGCCTCGATTTCGGTCTCGGTCAGCACCTCGATGTTGGGCTGCGCCTTGATGCGCTCGACCAGATAGCGCGACATCGAGGCATCGAGGCTGCCGCCGCGCGCCAGCAGCGCCACCTTGCGCGCATGGCTGGCGAGGTAGACGGCCGCTTGGCCGGCCGAATTGCCGGCGCCGACCAGTGCCACCTCCTGCCCGGCGCAAAGCCGCCCTTCGATGGGCGAGGCCCAATAATGCACCGACGTTCCCTCGAACTGCGACAGGTTGGCGACATCGAGGCGCCGATAGCGCGCGCCACTGGCGATGACCACGCTGCGCGTCCGCACCGTTTCGCCATCGCCGACATCGAGCAGGTAGCGGGCGCCTGAATTGTCGGTCGCGGCACTCAGCAGCTTCGCCTCGTCCGGGATGACCATTTCGACGCCGAATTTCTGGGCCTGATTGTAGGCACGCGCCATCAGCGCCATGCCGGTGATGCCGGTGGGGAAACCGAGATAGTTCTCGATGCGCGAGGAGGCGCCGGCCTGTCCGCCGAAGGCCCGGCAATCGAGCACGATGGTCGACAGCCCTTCGGAGGCCGCATAGACGGCGGCCGCCAGCCCCGCCGGGCCGGCGCCGACAATCGCCACGTCATACAGTGTGTCGGCATCGATCGGCCTGAGCAGGCCGATGCAGCGGGCGAGGTCCTTCTCGCCGGGATTCATCAGCAGCCGACCGTTGGGGCACAGCACCACCGGCAGATGATGCGGGTCGACGTCGAAGCGCTCGACCAGGGTTTTCGCGCAGGGGTCGTTGCCGGAATCGAGCACGCGGTGCGGCTGGCCGCTGCGGGCCAGAAACCCTTGCAGCCGCAACACGTCGGCATTGCCTGATGGTCCGATGATGATCGGCCCGCTGGTGGCGCTTTCCAAAAGCCCGACACGGCGCAGGATCAGCGCCCGCATGATGCGCTCGCCGAGATTGGCCTCCTGCACCATCAGGTCGCGCACCCGCTGCGAGGGGACAACGAAGGCCTCGACCGGCTCGGCGGCCTCGGCATTGACCAGCGAGGGGCGGGCCGAAAGCTGCGCCAGCTCGCCGACGAAGCTGCCCGGACCATGGGTGACGATCGTCTCGCGCCGGCCAAGGCCATCCTGGGTGATATCGACCTTGCCCGACAGCACGACGATCAGGCCTGGCGCGACATCGCCCGCCTTGATGATGTGCTCGCCGGCGGCATAGAAGCTGGCCTCGCCGAACCGGCGCATGTGATCGATGTCAGCCTCACTCAGCGTGGGGAAGGCCTGGTCGCGACGGGCGCCGAAGATTGCAGTGCTGGACTGGGACATGGCCGCGAGCGTAGCGAAGCAGCCGCGCAGTTTGAAGCGGTTTGTTTGTTGCCTAGCCGCGAGGGGAGGCCGTTTCAAAAAGAAAAAGCCCGGACGAACCGGGCTTTTTCTCTGTAGTCTCTGAACCATCGAACGGTTCGAAACGGGAATTTGGTGCCCAGAAGAGGACTCGAACCTCCACTCCTTGCGGAACACGGACCTGAACCGTGCGCGTCTACCAATTCCGCCATCTGGGCTGGTGCGGGCTCATGTAAGCGGGCAAGCGATGGCTGTCAACGCGCTTTTTTCAAAGCGGTTCGCCGCTTGCCGGCTCAGCTCTCCAGCACTTCCTTCGACGCCACGGTCGAATCGGCGTTGAGCTGGTAGATGACCGGCACGCCGGTGCCGAGTTCCAGCTTGACGATCTCCTCGCCCGACTTGCCGTCCAGTGCCATGATCAGCGCGCGCAGCGAATTGCCGTGGGCGGCGACCAGCACGGTGCCGCCGCCCAGCACGTGCGACTGCATGTCATGCAAATAGTAGGGCCAGACGCGGGCGCCGGTGTCCTTCAGGCTCTCGCCGCCGGGCGGCGGCACGTCATAGGAGCGGCGCCAGACATGCACCTGCTCCTCGCCCCATTTCTTGCGGGCATCGTCCTTGTTGAGGCCGGAGAGGTCGCCATAGTCGCGCTCGTTGAGCGCCTGGTCGCGGATGGTTTTCAGGTCGCTCTGGCCAACCGCGTCGAGAATGTGCTGGCAGGTCTTTTGCGCCCGGGTCAGCGCCGAGGTGAAGGCGATGTCGAATTTCAGCCCGCGCGCCTTGAGTTTTTGCCCGGCGGCCTTGGCCTCGGCGTGGCCCTGCTCGGTCAGGTCGACATCGCGCCAGCCGGTGAACAGGTTCTTCAAATTCCATTCGCTCTGGCCATGGCGCACGAGCACGAGGGTTCTCGACATGTCTGCTCCTTCAAAATTTGGATGGCACGCCTCAGCTCAGGCCGAGCACGTCCCGCATCGAATACAATCCCGGTTTCTTGCCACGGGCCCACAGTGCCGCCTTGACGGCGCCGCGGGCGAAGATGGCGCGGTCCTCGGCATGGTGGGACAGCGTGATGCGTTCGCCGGTGCCGGCGAGAATCACGCTGTGGTCGCCGACCACCGATCCGCCGCGCAGCGTCGCAAAACCGATCGAGCCGGTCTTTCGCACGCCCGTATGGCCGTCGCGTGAACGCACATCGTTGCCGGCCAGCGCGATGCCGCGCCCGGTGGCGGCGGCTTCGCCGAGCAGCAGTGCGGTGCCCGACGGCGCGTCGACCTTGTGCTTGTGGTGCATTTCGAGGATCTCGATGTCGAAATCATCGGCGTCGAGCGCGCGCGCCGCCTGTTCAACCAGCACCGCCAGCAGATTGACGCCGAGGCTCATATTGCCCGACTTGACGATCGTCGCATGGCGCGCTGCCGCCGCGATCCTGGCATTGTCGTCGGCCGAACAGCCGGTCGTGCCGATGACATGGACGATGCGCGCCTGCGCCGCATAGCCGGCGAATTCGACGGTGGAGGCCGGCGTGGTGAAATCGAGCACGCCGTCGGCCTTGGCGAAGACCGGTAACGGATCGCCTGATATCGGCACATTGATGATGCCGATGCCGGCCAGCTCGCCGGCATCCTTGCCCAGATGGGGCGAATCCGCACGCTCGACGGCGCCGATGACGCGGGCGCCCGGAATGGTGTGGATGGCGCGGATCAGCGTCTGGCCCATGCGGCCGGCAGCGCCGACCACCACCAGGCCCATATCGCCTGCTTCGCTCATGTGCTCCTCACAGCAGTCTTCTTCGCACGCGTGGCCCGGACCGGAGTTTGGATCGGCTTGCTGTCATCGACAAGCCCCAGCCCCTTCTTGCCCTGGATGCGGTGGAAGCGGGAATAGATGCTGTCCGGGTCGGCCATCAGCGTCGCATGGGTGCCTTCCTCGACCAACCGTCCCTCTTCCAGCACGATAATGTGGTCAGCATTGACCACCGTCGACAGCCGATGCGCTATGACAATGGTCGTGCGGCCTTGCATGACATGGGTCAGCGCTTCCTGGACGCGGGCCTCCGCCTCGTTGTCGAGCGCCGAGGTCGCCTCGTCGAGCAGCAGGATCGGTGCCTGGCGCACGATGGCGCGGGCGATCGAGACGCGCTGGCGCTGGCCGCCGGAAAGGGTCGAGCCGCCTTCGCCGACCGGCGTGTCGTAACCTTGCGGCTGCTGGCGGATGAACTCGTCGGCTGCAGCCTGTTTCGCCGCTTGCTCGATCTCGGCGTCGGTGGCCGACAGGCGGCCGTAGCGGATGTTGTCGCGGATCGTGCCCTCGAACAGATAGGGCGCCTGCGCCACATAGGCGATCGACTGCCGCAGCGAATGCTTGGTCACCTTCGCGATGTCCTGGCCATCGACCTCGATGCTGCCCTGGTCCACGTCGTAGAAGCGCTGCAAGAGCGCCACCAGCGTAGACTTGCCGGCGCCCGACGCACCGACGATGGCCGTGACCTTGCCGGCGGCGGCGGTGAAACTCAGATCCCTCAGCACCGGCATGTCGGTGTTGTAGCTGAACGTCACATTGTCGAAGCGCACCTCGCCGGTGGTGATCCTGGCCTCGACAGCATCGGGCGCGTCGCCCTGTCTCGGCTCCAGGTCCAGCAACTCGTAAATCATGCGCGCGTTGACCAGCGCCCGTTCCATGCCCACCTGCGTGCGCGCCAGGCGCCTTGCCGGATCGTAGGCCATGATCAGCGCGGTGATGAAGGAAAACACCGCGCCCGGCGGCTGCCCAAGATACAGCGCCCGGTAGCCGGAATAGGCAAGCACGGAGGTGATGGCGAGACCGCCCAGAATCTCGGAAATCGGCGACAGCCGCTCCGAGACGCGGGCGATCTTGTTGTTACGCTGCTCGGCCGTGTCCGCCATGATGCCGATGCGGCGCGCCAGCTCGGCCTCCAGGGTGAAGGCCTTGACGATGGCGATGCCTTGCGTGGCCTCCTGCACGGACCCGTTCAGCCGCGAATTGATCAGCACGGATTCCCGGTTGATCCGCCGCAGTCGGCGGGTGATGTAGACGACGGCCCAGATCAGTGGAGGGCCGATCAGCAGCGAGCTGAGCGACAACACCGGATCCTGGTAGATCATGACGCCGACGAGAGCGACCAGCGTGACCGCGTCGCGGCTGATGGAGGTCAGCGTCAGCGACAGCAGATCGCGAACGCCGCCGACATTCTCGCTGACCTGTGCCGCCAGCCGACCGGAGCGTGTATCGTTGAAGAAGTTGACGCCGAGCTTCATCAGATGGTCGAAGCTGCGCTTCTGGTAGCGCGCGACCAGATTGTTGCCGATACTGGCCAACGCGACTGCCTGGCCGTAACCGGCGAAGCCGCGCAGCAGGGAGGCTCCCATGAAACCGGCGCAGATCAGCCAGAGCATATCGCCGCGCCGTTCGTAGAAGATCTGGTTGATCATCGGGGCCATGATCCACGCCGTGAAGGCAGTGGTGCCGGAAACGATCAGCAAGCAGGTGACGGCAACGACGTAGGTCCAGCGATACTCATTGCCGTTTTCAGCGAGGATGCGGCGGAGCACCGCTGTGACCTCGCCGGGCCGGGCTTTTTGTTTGTTTGGAGCTTGAAGTGTCAAATCGGGAGCGCTTTGTGGTTTTCCGCCTCGTGGGACCGGGGCTGCAAATTCGGCACCCCTCTTAACGCCCTGCGGCCCGATTGCCTATGCCCGCACCTGATTAACTTCGTCGCGGGGGCGCGAGCGCGTCGCGCTGGCTTTCAGGCCTGCCAGCGGCGGCCCGCCGTCTGGACGCCGAACAGCGATGGGTTCTTGGCATAGGCGGCAAGCCCGAGAAGTGCCGCCAATGGGTGGGTGATGACATAGACGGGCATGGTGCGCATCAGCGCGCTGTGCGGCGCCTTGTCCTCGAAGGCGGCGCGGAAATTGCCTGCTTTCAGCGCCGGCACGATCTTTTGCGCGATGCCGCCGGTCAAGAACACGCCGCCACGGCTCATGAACACCAAAGCCAGATCGCCGGCAGTGCGCCCGAGGCAAGTGACGAAGGTTTCCAGCGCTTCCTCAGCCACCGGATCGGTCTTGGCCAAGGCCGCGCCGGTGACCTCGGCCGGCGTGGTGAAGGGTGACGGCTTGCCGTCCGCCTTGGCCACCGCGCGGTAGACGTTGACGAGACCGCGGCCGCACAGGATCTGCTCGCCGGAAATGCGGCCCTCGAGCTTCTCTATATGCGGGAAAACCTCGAAATCGCGCGGCGTGCGCGGGCCGATATCCATATGGCCGCCCTCGCCGGGCACCGGAATCCAGTGGCGCAAGGCATAGACCAGCCCGGCGACGCCGAGACCGGTGCCGGGCCCGAGCACGACGCGGCCGGCATTGGGCTCCGGCGTGCCGCCGCCGATCTTTTCCATATGCTCTTCGCCGAGCGCGACGACGGCCAGCGCCTGCGCCTCGAAATCGTTGAGCACGACAATGTCGCTCAGGCCCAGGCTGGCAAACATCTGCCTCGGCTTGACGACCCACGGGCAGTTGGTGAGTTCGATCTCGTCGCCGTCGACCGGACCGGCCACCGCCAGCACCGCCGAATTGGGGCGGACCGACGAGCGGTCGAGCACCGCCGCCTGGATCGCCTCATCGATGGTGTTGAAATTGGCCGTCTGGACGATTTGCGGCTCGGTCGGTTCGGAATTGGCGTCGAGCACGATCGAAAAGCGTGCATTGGTGCCGCCAATGTCGCCGATCAGGATCGGAAACCGCAACGACGTGTCGGTATCGCTTACGCTTGGCATGCTCTCGTCCGTCCCCGGCGCCCCCTACGGCGTCTCGCCGTTCTTCCGTTGACTAGCGCATGAGTTTGAAAAGGGAAACGGTTTTCGAACCCGGCAGCGCGCGCAGTGAGGTTCTGCGGCCAAACGGCCACTGTTTCGCATAAACGGGCCGCTAAACCGATTGAGCCTAGTGATGTGCAGCGGCGATCAGTTCACGGGCGGCCGGGGCCGAGGAACGGGCGCGCCCATTCTGGGCGTCGCGGCGAAAGCATTTGCCGCGCTTGGCAAATCGCCGCCACTGGCCGTGGCGGCAGGCTGGGGCGGCGCTTCCGGCTCGGGTGCGGCGACCACGACCGGCATGGCGCCGCCGTGATAGGTCGCGGCCTCGGCCGAGGCCGGGCCCGGCGCGTCGAGCACGGCGCGGCATTCCTTGGGCAGGTTGGCCATCGTCATCACATCGCGCGCCTTCGGCGCATCCGGGTTCTTGTTGGGCCGCCACGGTTCTTCCGTGAACCACCAGGCCAGCGGCTTGCCGCAGCCATCATCATCGGGCGTCGCTTCCTGCGCCTTGCAATTGGGCGAACCCGGCTGGCAGCCGATGCGCATGTGGAAATGATAGTCGTGGCCCCAGAACGGCCGGATCTTGCGCAGCCAGGTGCGGTCGCCCTTGACGGTGTCGCAGAGCTTTTTCTTGATGCCGGGATTGACCAGGATGCGCTCGACTTCGGGGTAGCTCGCCGCCCGCTTCAGAAGTGCGGTATGCTGCGGCTTCCACAGCGCATCCTTCACCAGATGCGTCTTCTCGTCGACCATCAAGGTGGCGCTCATCGATTCGCGCTGCGCCATCGACAGCGGACGGCTGGGCATCGGCGTCAGCCAGATGTCGGCATCAAGCCCGATCTGGTGCGAGGCGTGGCCGGTCAGCATCGGGCCGCCGCGCGGCTGCGCGATGTCGCCGATCAGCAGGCCCGGCCAGCCATCGGCGGCGGCGGCGCGCGACAGTTTCTCGATCAAGGCGATCATCGCCGGATGACCCCAGCGGCGGTTGCGCGAGGGCCGCATCACTTCCCAGGTCGGGCCATCCATGGGAATGGCGACACCACCGGCAAAACAGCCCTTGGAATAAAAGCCGATCGACTGCGCCGCTGTCGCGGTCGGCAGTTTTTCCGCGCCGAACAGGTCCTTTGCCCGTTCCTCGGCCATCGCAGGCTGCAAGGCGAGACCGGCCAGGCCAAGTGCCGCCAGCAGCGATTTCCTGCACAAGGATGACCGCGTCGCTGTCTTCATGAAACCGGATCCCCACCGCAATCTCAGCCCAAATCATAGCACGCAACGCATGACGTTTCGATCGTCAGCGCTTCATCGGGCTGCGCGCCTCGCCGTCGCGCCAGTCGTCGCTTGCCCACATGTGGTCGAAGGCGGCGCGGTAGTTCGGAAAACGAAAGCGATAGCCCGCCGCCTTGATCGCCGCATTGGCGACCCGCTTGTTCTCGCCATAGAAGGACCGCGCCATGGGCGAAAGTTGGGCGGTGTCGAAAGGAATTTCGGGCGGCGGCTCGACGCCCATCAGCGATGCGGCGTAGGCGACGACGTCCTGCGGCGGCGCCGGCTCATCGTCGGTGACATTGAAAATGCCACCTGTATTGCCTTTGATCAGCTGCCAGAGAGCACCGCCTATGTCGTCGCAATGAATGCGGTTGAACACCTGGCCGGGCTTGACCAGCCGCCGCGCGGTGCCGTTTTCCAGATTGACCAGCCCATTGCGGCCAGGCCCGTAAATGCCGGACAGGCGCAGGATCGCCAGCGGCCGGCCGATCTCCTCGCCGAGCTTCCGCCACGCCTGCTCGGCCTGGACCCGCATGACCGAGCGTTTCGATACCGGCCGGCACGTGGTCTTTTCGTTGACCCAGGCCCCGCCATAATCGCCATAGACGCCGACGGTCGAGAGATAGCCGATCCATTCCAGCGCCGGCATTTGGGTGATCGCGGCGCGGGCAGCATTCAACACGGGATCGCCCGCCTCTTCCGGGGCGATTGAAATCAGCAGATGCGTCGTTTTGTTTAGCGCTTCGGCGATTTCACCAGTCAGAACGCCGTCGAACAGCAGCGGGGCGATACCAGCCTGACGCAGCGCCTCGAATTTGTCGGGCGAGCGCGTCGTGCCCAGGATGTTGGCGGCGCCCGGATTGGCGCGGGCAAAAGCCTTGCCGGAGTAGCCGGCGCCGAAGATGAAAATCTGCTGTTCGCTCATGCATCTGCCCTGGTTGGCCGCGCCAGGCGCCATTCGTCACGCACCGCCGCATCATTCTCGGTCATCAGGCCGGTCGCGGCCCGTTCGGAATATTCGGCATCCGGCACCAGCCGCGCCAGCGCCCATATTGCCGCGCCGCGCACCAGCGGCGAGGCGTCGCCGAGCAAGGCGCGCACGGTATCGGTCAACGAGGCCTCGCCGGAATTGCCGGCGGCGATCAGCACGTTGCGGACGAAGCGGTCGCGGCCGATGCGTTTTATTGGCGAACCCGAGAAAAACGACCGGAAGGCTGCGTCGTCCAGTTCGAGCAGCTCGGCGAGCGCTGGCTCGCGCAGATCGTCGCGCGCGGCGAGTTTTGCCTCGGAGGCGGCGCGGGCAAACTTGTTCCAGGGGCAGGCGGCCAGGCAATCGTCGCAGCCATAGATGCGGTTGCCGATCTTTTCGCGGAATTCATGCGGGATCGGTCCCTTGTTCTCGATGGTGAGGTAGGAAATGCAGCGCCGCGCATCGAGCCGGTAGGGTGCCGGAAAAGCATCGGTCGGGCAGGCGTCGAGGCAGGCACGGCAGGAGCCGCAATGGTCGATCTCGGCGCGGTCGGGCGCAAGTTCGGCCGTGGTGAAGATGGTGCCGAGGAACAGCCAGGAGCCGTGTTCGCGACTGACCAGATTGGTGTGCTTGCCCTGCCAGCCAAGGCCGGCGGCTTCCGCCAGCGGCTTTTCCATCACCGGTGCGGTGTCGACGAACACCTTCACGTCGCCGCCGGCGCGCGCCACGATCTTGCCGGCGATTTCCTTCAACCGCCCCTTCATCACCTCGTGATAGTCGCGGTTTTGCGCATAGACCGAGATCGCGCCCCGGTCGTGCCTGGCCTGCAGCGCACGCGGGTCGTGGTCGGGGCCGTAATTCATCGCCAGCACGACGATCGAGCGCACGTCAGGCCAAAGCGTGGAAGGCTCACTGCGTCGCGCAATCGTCTCGGCGATCCAGTCCATCGAACCGTGAAAACCGTCGGCGACGAATTCGGCCAGCCGCGCCGGGGCCAGCGGGATCGCATCGGGAGAGGTGACGGCGATGGCATCGAAGCCGGCGCGATGCGCCTCCGCGTCGATCAGCGCGCGCAGTTTTGCGGCGTCAGAAGTCGAGGTCCGCATAATGCGACACCGGCGACAGGCCGCGCACGCGGTCGGTCAAGAGCGGCCTAAACGAGGGCCGCGACTTCACCCGCGTGTACCATTCGCGCGCCGCGGCATGTTCGCGCCAGTCGATCTCGCCGAGATAGTCGAGCACCGACAGCGTGGCTGCGGCAGCGAGGTCGGCATAGGTGACCCTGCCGCCGGCCAGCCAGTGGCGGGTGCCGGCCAGCCAGTTGGTGTATTTCATGTGCTGGCGGATGTTGGCGCGCGCGGCACGGATGGCGCCCGAATCGGGCGAGCCGCCGCCCGCCGTTTCCGGCATGACCGGCTTCAGCACGCGTTCGCGCACCAGATGCCTTGTCACTTCGCTTTCGGCCTTGTTGAGGTACCAGTCGGTCAGCCGGCGGATTTCGGCGCGCTGCATCGGGTCTTCGGCGAACAGCCGCTTGTCGCGCTTCAAGACGCCGCGCGTCTCGTCGAGATATTCAGCGATGACGGTCGCGCCGACGATCGGGACGTCGCCCTCGGCGAGCAGGATCGGCAGCGTGCCGGCCGGGTTCAGCGCCAAAAACTCCTTGCGCCGGGTCCACGGCTTTTCCTCGATCAGCGCCAGCTCCTCGCCATACTCGCCAAAGGCAAGGCGGACGAAGCGGCAGGTGGCGAACATGGGGTGATGGAAAAGCGTCAGCATGGTTCCGCGATGATAAAGCGCACTGGCGAATCGCCGGGCGCACCGGTAAGTCTTGGCCGCCCGGTTAGCGGGCCGTCAGGGTGTTGCGACCTATAGGGGGACTTCAACGCCATGACAAGCAAGCCGTTCTGTTAGCCGTCGCGCAAAGCCGAGGTAGCCATGGAAAGCCAGACCATCGTCGAAGCCCTGCTGCTCGGCCTGCTGGAGGGGTTGACCGAGTTCATTCCGGTGTCCTCGACCGGCCATATCCTGCTCGCCGGCCATTTCCTCGGCTTCCATTCGACCGGCAAGGCCTTCGAGATCCTGATCCAGCTCGGCGCCATACTGGCGATTTTGAGCGTCTATTTCCGCCGCCTGTGGCAGATGCTGCTCGACCTGCCGCATGACCGGCTGACGCGGCATTTCGTCATCGGCATCCTCATCGCCTTCCTGCCGGCGGCGATCATCGGCGCGCTGGCGCATGATTTCATCAAGACGGTGCTGTTCGAATCGCCACGGCTGATCTGCGTCATGCTGATCATCGGCGGCGTCATCCTGCTGGCGGTGGACCGCATGAACCTGAAGCCGGTCTACCGCGACGTCGAGCGCTTTCCGACCCGGCTTTACCTGCAGATCGGGCTTTTCCAGTGCCTGTCGCTGATCCCCGGCACCTCGCGCTCCGGCTCGACCATCGTCGGCGCGCTGCTTCTGGGCGTCGACAAGCGGGCGGCGGCGGAATTTTCGTTCTTCCTCGCCATCCCGACCATGGTCGGCGCCTTTGCCTTCGATCTGTTCAAGAACCGCAACGTGCTGAGCAGCGCCGATCTGCCGATCATCGCCATCGGCTTCGTCGCCGCCTTCATCGCGGCGCTGATCGTGGTGCGCTACCTCCTCGATTACGTCTCGCGCAACGGCTACTCGCTGTTCGGCTGGTGGCGGCTGGTGGTGGGGATTGTCGGACTGGTGGCGTTGTTTATCTGGGGGTGAGCTTACCCTCCCCTTGTGGGGAGGGTCGATCCGCAAAGCGGATCGGGGTGGGAGTCGGCGCCATACCCCCGCCCCGGTTCGCCAACGACGCCTTGCGTCGCTGGCTCGCCGACCCTCCCCACAAGGGGGAGGGTAACCCCTCTAATTCCGTCCATAAAATGCGTTCTCGACATGCACCGGCCAGCGCCAGGGCAGCACCGCGACCATGTCGAAACGCATTGACAGTTTGCCGTAGTCCGGCTGTCGCGACAGCCAGATATCAGCGGCGCCCTCGATGCGACGCTCCGATTCGTGGCCGATTGCCTCCATCGCTTCCATCAAGGAGCGGCGCGCCTTGACCTCGACGAACAGCACGAGGTCGCCGCGCCGCGCGATCAGGTCGATCTCGCCGAAGCGGGTGCGGTGGCGGCGCGCGAGAATGCGGTAGCCCTTCAGCATCAGCGCGGCCGCCGCCAGCCATTCGCCGCGATGGCCGCGCCGATAGGCCTTTTGGCGGCTGGCGCTCGGCCGCTCAGCCACCGTCGCCTTCCCTGAGCTCCAGCAGCCGCCGATACAGCGCCTGTTTCTGGCCGCCGGTCATTTTGGCGGCCTCCGCAGCCGCCTTGGACGCCGGCATTTCGGCGGCAAGCGACAACAGCAGGCGGTCAATATCGGCCGGCTCGTCCGGCTTGGCCTCGGCGGGGCCGACGCAGACGACGATCTCGCCCTTCGGCGTGTCGGCCGCCGCATAGTGGTCGGCCAGCGCCCACAACGTTCCGATGCGCATTTCCTCGAAGGTCTTGGTCAATTCGCGGCCGATGGCGGCTTTGCGTTCGCCGCCGAGGGCCTCGACCATGGCGGCGAGCGATTCGGCCAACCGGCGCGGCGATTCGAAAAAGATCAGCGTCGCCGGCACGGCTTTCAGGGCTTCCAGCCGCGTCAGCCGCTGGCCTGATTTGACTGGCAAAAATCCGGCGAACAGGAAGGCGTCGGAGGGCAGGCCCGATGCCGTCAGTGCGGCAAGCGGCGCCGATGGGCCGGGGATCGGCACGACGCGAATGCCATGGTCGATCGCCTCGCCGACCAAGCGATAGCCGGGATCGGACACCAGCGGCGTCCCAGCATCGGAAATCAGCGCCACGCTCTGGCCAGCCTGGAGGGCTGATATCAGCTTCGGCCCGGCCTCGCCTGCATTGTGCTCGTGATAGGCGGTGGTGCGGCGGCGGATGCCGTAGCGGTCGAGCAGCACGCGCGACACCCTTGTGTCCTCGCAAGCGACGATGTCGGCGGCGGCCAGCGTCTCCAGCGCGCGCAGCGTGATGTCGGCGAGATTGCCGATCGGAGTGGCCACCAGATAGAGCGCCGGCTCGAGCGGACGGGCCGCGATCTCGGTCTGCCCGACCACATAGCTGCGCTTGCCCGTCTCATCGGTCACTGATGCCGTCTCCGTTCAGCCCTGTTCGGCCTGCCAAATCTTGTTTGGCATGGCTGGTGCCGGCTTGCAAAAGCTCACGCCGATGTAAGGCAATCGCCATGCCTTCGCCACAGTGGGGAACCAAACCGGAATTGGCAGATTTAGCCCCTGATTCCGGAGGAGGACAGGATGGACAGCCTGAAGATACAGGACGCTTTCGAACCCTACTATGCCGGCCGCAAGCGCGTTGCCGCACCCAGGGACAAGCGCTCCAAGACCGACACCAGCCTGACCAGGCGGGCGACAACCGCCTTGCCGACGAATGTCAGGCTTTCCGACAACGAACCCGACAGCACGACGGAGCACTGACCGTACGATGCCCAATCGCTTCGATATATTCATCACCCGCCTTGAAACGAAAACCGCCAGGGAAGGCGTGCCGACGCATCCGATGAACGACCAGCACAGCGTTCGCCGCGAAAAGGCCGATGCCAAACCGGCCCGGACCGGAGAGGCGCATGCCGAGAAAGATCGCGGCAAGCGGCGTTTCAAACACGACGCCTGACAAGCGCGACCTGCGTGACTGCTCTCGCTCATCGCGGACGGAGATGGGGCGATGCGGCGTGTATCCAACGACGGCGAAGGTCTGGATCACGCCAGATAGCGTGAAACGCGCGCCTTCAGAAGCTCAATCAGCTCCAGATCCATGAATTCATAGTTATCCGGTATATCGAGGCAGATGACCCGGGCCTTCTTCAGGCTCGTCTTGAATTTCTTCTGCAGTTTGGTGCGGTGCATCTTTTCCATGACGAAGATGATATCGGCCCAGGCGACCAGCTCATGCGTCAGCGGCGTGTCGGCGTCATGGTTGGTCCCCGCCGACGCAACGTCGATATCCCGGCGCGCGGAAAACACCTGCTCGGCGGTCGGGCTGCGCAAGCGGTTCTGGCTGCAGACAAAGAGGACGTTTTTCAAAAGCTTCGATCTTCAGTTCGCTTATTTCTACGACCGGTAACCCTCGACCGCACACAATTACTCATCCCATATCTCTCGTATCTTTTTGGTCAAAGGGATGTACTGATCCATGGTAAGTCCATTCAGGTCGAACTCTATCGAATCGTCCTTGGCGACCGCTCTAAGCCTGATTCCTATGAAGGTGATAAAGCTGGTTACGACGCTGAATTCGCTCAGATTGCCCGTCTTTCCCTTGGTCAGGACCTTTCCATTCTTGATAAAAATCACCTCTGCCTCGTAGAAATCTTCATCCTCCGAAGGTTTGGAGATCTCGCCTAGCCCAAACTCGAACACATCATCCGTGTTCAATGTCCGCAGTGTCTCATGGATCAAGAACTTCATCGCAGGACCCATCTTGGATGCGGCGTGCAACGCGCCTTCGGCTGAACAAGCCGAACTTCTATCATCCTTGTGCGAGTCGATAAATTGTCCGCCTCGGTTAAAGCCATTTGGCCCGTGGGCCTACCGCGCCAGATCCGCCACCACGGCGTCGAGCACGATCATGCCGGCCGGCGTAGCGCGCAGCCGCGCATTGCCGATCGGCGCCACCAGCCCCTCGCCCTGCAACATCGACAGCCGCGCCGTCGACAGGCCGCGGCCGGAAAACGCTTCGTAGCGGGACAGGTCTATGCCTTCCGCCAGACGCAACCCCATCAGCAGGAACTCGTCGGCCTCCTCCGAGCGCGTCAGGATTTCGCCGCCGGTGACGCCATGGCCCTTGGCTTCGACGAGGTTCGCCCAGGTTTCCGGCATTCTTTCGGCGATCGTCACGGTGCGCCGGCCATTCTCGACGAAGCGGCCATGCGCACCAGGGCCGACACCGACATACTCGCCATAGCGCCAATAGGTCAGATTGTGCCGGCTTTCGGCGCCCGGCCGGGCATGGTTGGAAATCTCATAGGCCGGCAGGCCGTGCGCCGTGGTGATTTCCTGCGTCAACGCATAGAGGTCGGCGGCATGGTCGTTGTCGGGGATGATGAATTTCTTCGCCGCATGCAGCGCGTGGAACGGCGTGCCTTCCTCGATGGTCAGCTGGTAGAGCGACAAATGGTCGGCGGCGTGGCCGATCGCCTGTTCGAGCTCCGCTGCCCAAGCCTCCGGCGTCTGGCCGGGGCGGGCATAGATCAGGTCGAAGGACAGGCGTGGAAAGATTTCTCGCGCCAGGCCGATGGCATGCAGCGCTTCCTCGACATTGTGCAGCCGGCCGAGGAAACGCAAATCCTTGTCGTTCAACGCCTGCACGCCGAGCGAAACGCGATTGACGCCGGCCGCCCGGTAACCGCGAAACCGTTCCGCCTCGACCGAGGACGGGTTGGCCTCCAGCGTCACCTCGATGCCATCGGGCACCGTCCAGTTCTTGGCCACCGCGTCCAGCACCCTGGCCACGGTTTCCGGCTTCATCAGCGACGGCGTGCCGCCGCCGAGGAAAATGCTGGTCACCTCGCGCGGCCCGGTGCGCTGACGCATGGTCGCCAGTTCCGCCTCGAAGGCGGCGGCAAAGCGCTCCTGGTCGACCGGCTGGTGGCGAACATGGCTGTTGAAGTCGCAATAGGGGCATTTGGCCGCGCAGAACGGCCAATGGATGTAGACGCCGAAGCCGGGGCTGCGATCCAGCGGCATGGTGATGCCGGATCCAGTCATGCCGAGCCCAATCTTGCTTTGGCGAATTTCTGGAAAGCACGGGCGCGATGTGAGAGTGCCGTGGCTTGGCCGGGTTTCCAGCCGTGCTTTTCCTCGGCGCTCATCTCGCCGAACGTTTTTTCGAACCCATCCGGCAAAAACACCGGATCGTAGCCGAAACCAAGCTCGCCGCGCGGCGGCCAGACCAGCGTGCCTTTGGCCTCGCCGCGATAATATTCGGCCTCGCCATCGGGGAAGGCGAGGCAGATGACGGCGACAAAGCGGCCCTTGCGCTGGTCGGCCGAGGCGGCGCCGACTTCCTGCAGCGCCACTTCGGTGCGCTGCATGGCCATGGCGAAATCGCGCGATCCGTCCGGGGCTTCGGCCCAGTTGGCGGTGTAGACGCCGGGCGCGCCATCGAGCGCGTCGACGCAGAGGCCGGAATCGTCCGACAGCGCCGGCAGGCCGGTCGCCTGTGCGGCGGCCAGTGCCTTGATGTAGGCATTTTCCTCGAAAGTGGTACCGGTCTCGTCGGGCTCCGGCAGGCCATAGTCCTTGGCCGACTTCGCTTCGAAGCCGAACGGCCCCATCAAATCGGCGAATTCGCGCAGCTTGCCGGCATTGTGGCTGGCGACGACGATCTTCTTGCCATCAAGAGTATGCATCAAAGGCCCCAGATTCTCGGCTCGGCGAACTCGATCGAATTGCCCGAGGGGTCGCGTATATAGATCGAACGGCCGCCTTGCGGCCATTCGAATTCGCTTTCGATGGCGATTCTTTTTGCCCCCAGATGCGCTTTCCAGCCGGCGATTTCGTCGGTGGTCGCCGCAAAGCAGAGATGGCCTTCGCCGACCGTGCCGTGCGGCGGCACCGGCAGCCGGGCATCGGGTGCCGGCGGGATCCTGGTCGCTTCGGCATTGAAGATGAGCAGCACGCCGGGTCCGCAGCGGAAGAAAAGATGCCGGCCGTCGACCTTGCCGAGCAAGTCGAGACCCAGGATGTCGGTGTAGAAGCTTTCCGCCGCCTGCAGGTCTGTGACGTAGAGAGCGGACTCAAGAATAGCTGAGGGGATCACGAGGCACCCCCCTCTGGCCTGTCGGCCATCTCCCCCGCAAGGGGGAGATTGGCAGCGTCAACGCCGGCTCATGGCTTGCAACGTTGGTGATTGGCGAAACTCGCGAACACAGCCGATCTCCCCCCTTGCGGGGGAGATGCCCGGCAGGGCAGAGGGGGTGTTCAAGCTCGGCATTTAAATCCTAAGCCACCGCCATCTGCTGCAGGCTGACCAGGCGTTGGATGCCTTTCTTGGCCAGGCCCATCAATTCCGCGAACTGGTCTTCCGAGAAAGGCTCGCCCTCGGCGGTGCCCTGGATCTCGACGATGCCGCCCTTGCCGGTCATGACGAAATTGGCGTCGGTGCCGGCCGAGGAATCCTCGAGATAATCGAGGTCGATGACCGGCTGGCCGTCATGGATGCCGCAGGAAATCGCCGCGACATGGTCCTTCAGCACCTTGGCGACGCTGGCCATCTGCCGGGCTTCCATCCAGCGCAGGCAGTCATACAGCGCCACCCAGCCGCCAGTGATCGAGGCGGTGCGGGTGCCGCCATCGGCCTGGATGACGTCGCAATCGACGGTGATCTGCTGTTCGCCCAGCGCCTGCAAATCGACCACGGCACGCAGCGAACGGCCGATGAGGCGCTGGATTTCCAGCGTGCGGCCGCCCTGCTTGCCGGCGGAAGCCTCGCGGCGCATGCGCTCGCCGGTCGAGCGCGGCAGCATGCCGTACTCGGCCGTCACCCAGCCCTTGCCGGAATTGCGCATCCAGCCCGGCACCTTTTCTTCAAGGCTGGCGGTGCACAGGACATGGGTATCGCCGAACTTCACCAGGCACGAGCCTTCGGCATGCTTGGAGACGCCGCGCTCGAAGGAGATGGCGCGCATTTCGTCGAATTGGCGTTTGGAGGGGCGCATTCAGGCTACTTTCTTGTCACTTTTTGAAATCTTGGCCGGCTTGTAGCTGCATGAGGCCTATGGCGCAAAGGAAAATGGCCTGACGATCTGACACAGACACCGGGTGATCTAACACAGACACCGGGTTGCGCGGCCCCGGCGTAGGTCTATATCTTGAGACCGGAGGTTTTTGGCCACATGACCAAAGCAGTCGCCGAACCCAGTTTGCTGTCACCCGCTCTGCAATCGCTGGATATGCGCTCGCGTGACATCTTCCGGCGCATCGTCGATTCCTATCTCAGGGATGGCGAGCCCGTCGGCTCGCGCAGCCTGTCGCGCATCCTGCCCTCCTCGCTGTCGCCGGCCACCATCCGCAATGTGATGAGCGACCTTGAGCATCTCGGGCTGATTTATGCGCCGCACATCTCGGCCGGCCGGCTGCCGACGCAGGCCGGCCTGCGTTTCTTTGTCGATGCCTTCATGGAGCTTGGCGACCTCTCCGACGAGGAGCGACGTACCATCGAGGCACAGGTGCGGGCCTCCGGCTCGGGCGCCACGCTGGAGCACATGCTGACCGAGGCCAGCCAGATGCTGTCGGGCATGTCGCGCGGCGCCGGCCTGGTGCTGGCCGCCAAGAACGAGGTGGCGCTGAAGCATATCGAATTCATCCAGCTGGAGCCGACCAAGGCGCTTGCCGTGCTGGTGTCGCAGAATGGCGATGTCGAAAACCGCGTCGTCGAGCTGCCCGCCGGCATCACCGTCTCGCAACTGCACGAGGCCTCGAATTTCCTCAACGCGCATATTCGCGGCCGTACGCTGGCCGAGGCGCGGGTCGAGATCGCCCGCATCAAGGAAGAGACGAGAGCCGCTCTCGACACGCTGTCGCAGGACCTCGTCGAGAAAGGCCTGGCGGTATGGGCGGGCGCCGATAGCGGCCTGCCGGCACGGCTCATCGTGCGCGGCCGCGCCAATCTGCTCGAAAACGTCACCGCCCAGGCCGATATCGAATTGTTGCGCCATCTGTTCGAGGACATGGAGACGCAGGACGGGCTGATCCAGCTGCTCGATCTCGCCGAGCAGGGATCGGGCGTGCGCATTTTCATCGGTTCGGAAAACAAGCTGTTCTCGCTGTCGGGCTCGTCGCTGGTGGTCGCGCCCTATCGCGACAAGGATGCCCGCGTCGTCGGCGCGCTCGGCGTCATCGGTCCGACCCGGCTCAACTATGCCCGCATCGTGCCGATGGTCGATTATACGGCGCAGCTCATATCGCGCATGCTACGCTAGGTGCATTGATATTCAGGTGAGGCCGGCCTGCAAATGGCTGATACCTGCGCTTCCGGTGCTCACGTACGAAAAGTACGCTCCGCTCCGGTTCTCGGTATCAACCATTTTCGGCGCGGCCTGACCTGAATCTCAACACACCTAGATGCCAAATCGAAGAATAGGCTGCTGAGGAGAAAAAGAATGGCGCTCGAAGAACTCAAGGCCCGGATCAGTCTGCTGCTCGAAGAGATGGTCAACCAGCCGGAAGACCAGCACGAGATCCAGGAACAGTTGCGCGAAAAACTGCAGGAAATGCGTGCCATGGGCCTGCCGTTGCCGGCGGATCTGGTCGCGCTGGAAAAACGCCTAGACGACGATTTTTTAGCTGCCGGGACATAGACCGGAAACAGATTTTCGCTTCCAGCCGTCGCGCGAGGCGGAACCCCGGGACAGACCGGTCGTTGGTTTCCTTCGCGATCCGATGGAGGACAAAATGATCCGATTGGCCGGACTGGTGCTTCCCGCCCTCTTGCTCACAGGCGCGGCATTCGCAGAGCAGGCGGACCAGCCGGTGCTGAAGGGCGCGGCCGCCTTCGGCGACTGGCGCGCCGACAAGCCCGGCGTGCGCCGCCTGATCAAGCCGGAAGACCTGCCGAAGCCCTATGTCACCAAGTCCGCCTCTAACAGCGCCGGCCTTGCCGAAAGGCCCGCGGACACCAAACCGCAATTGCCGCCCGGCTTTTCGGCCGAGCTGATCGCCTCGGGCATCGACAATCCGCGCGTCGTGCGCATCGCCCCGAACGGCGACCTGTTCGTGGCCGACAGCGAGGCCAACCAGATCCGTGTCTACCGCCTGGCCAAGGACAGCGCCAAGCCCGCCGAAGACGGCATCTTCGCCGGCAATCTCAACCAGCCCTATGGCATTGCCTTCTATCCACCGGGCGATGACCCGCAATGGGTCTATGTCGCCAACAGCGACAGCATCGTGCGCTTTGCCTACCGCAAGGACGACCTGAAGGCATCGGACGAACCGGAAACCATCGTCGACAACATTCCCTCGAACCATCACTGGACGCGCGACATCGTTTTTTCGCCTGACGGCAAGACGCTCTATCTGTCGGTCGGCTCGGGTTCGAATGTCGCCGAGGATATGGGCAAGGCGCCGGATGGCGGCCTCGACGCGTGGGTCAAGGCGAAGCCGCTGGGCGCTGCATGGGGCTCCGAAGAAGGCCGCGCCGACGTGCTGGCCTTCGACCCGGACGGCAAGAACGGCCGCATCGTCGCCACCGGCCTGCGCAACTGTTCGGGCATGACCGTCCAGCCGGCGACCGGCGCGCTGTGGTGCGTCGTCAACGAGCGCGACGCGCTCGGCGACAATGTGCCCACCGAATACGCCACCTCGGTCAAGGACGGCGCCTTTTACGGCTGGCCCTGGTACTATATCGGCAACCACGAGGACCCGCGCTACAAGGGCGCGCGCCCCGATCTCGCTGGCAAAGCGACCATTCCCGACGTGCTGATGCAGGCGCATTCGGCGCCGCTCAACATCACCTTCTACGACCGCAAGGATTTTGCGGCCGACACCGGTTTTCCCAGGGAATACCGGGGCGACGCCTTTGTCGCCCTGCACGGTTCGTGGAATCGCGGCAACAGGACCGGCTACAAGGTCGTCCGATTGCTGTTCAGGGATGGCAAGCCGACCGGCGAATACGAGGACTTCATGACCGGTTTCGTCGTCTCCAATGGCGAGGTCTGGGGCCGGCCGGTGGGCGTGGCGGTGGCGGCCGACGGCGCGCTGATCATGACCGAGGACGGCAACGGCACGATCTGGCGCGTGACCTATGGCGGCGGGCGGTCCTGACCGCATTTCGGCGTGGTGCAATCGAATCCGGCGTCAGGGAATTCCCGCGAGCCTGACTTTGTGCGACAAGGCGCCGTCCCAAACAGCGGTCCCCATCCATGACCCTCACCGGCTTCCTCGCCTACAGTGCCGCCCTTGGCATCGCCGCTGCCATTCCCGGCCCAGGCGTCACCGCGCTTGTCGCGCGGGCGCTCGGCTCCGGTTTTCGCTCGTCGCTGGCCATGTCGTTCGGCCTGATGCTGGGCGACCTCACCTATCTGACCGCCGTGGTGCTTGGCCTCGCCTTTGTCGCGCAGACCTTCGGCATGGTGTTCCTGGCCATCAAATGGCTGGGTGTCGCCTATCTTGCATTTCTCGGCTGGCGCTTCTGGACCGCCGGCATCACGCCCGAAACCGTCGAATCCCGGAAGGGCAAGGGCGGACTGGTTTCGAGCTTTGTCGCCGGCCTCACCGTCACGCTCGGCAATCCGAAGACGATGATCTTCTACCTCGCCATCACGCCGACCATCGTCGACCTGAAGACGATCACGCTGGCCGATTACGGCATTCTCGTCGCGCTGACGGTTGTCGTGCTGTTCGTCGTGCTGGTGCCCTATCTGGCGCTCGCCGCCAAGGCGCGCTGGTTCCTGAAATCGCCGCGCGCGCTGAAAGTGCTGAACCGCACCGCCGCCGGCTTCATGGTCGGCGCCGCAGCAGCGATCGCGGCCCGCCAGTAGCACCCTTTCAGCCAAAACATTCCGGCCCCAGGCTTCCCCGCGAAATGCTTTTCCGGGACAAGGGCGTTTTAGACACAGGCCCCACTCGGATATTTCCGGCCGACAGCTTATGTTGCGCGGCTGAAAGCCTTATCTTGCCGGCTGCAATGCCACTTGCCTGAAATTCTCCACTTGCCTGAAATTCTGGGAGCGAAACCAATGAACAAGCCCGTCACCTCCGCCCGCGTCCCCGGCCGCGGCCGCATCTACAGTTCCATCACCGACACGATCGGCGACACGCCCCTGGTACGGCTCGACAAGTTCGCCAAGGAGAAGGGCATCGTCGCCAATCTGGTCGCCAAGCTCGAATTCTTCAACCCGATCGCCTCGGTCAAGGACCGCATCGGCGTGGCGATGATCGAGGCGCTGGAGGCGGCCGGCAAGATTTCGCCCGGCAAAACGACGCTGATCGAACCGACCTCGGGCAATACCGGCATCGCGCTTGCCTTCGCCGCCGCCGCCAAGGGCTACAAGCTGATCCTGACCATGCCCGAGACGATGTCGGTCGAGCGCAGAAAAATGCTGGCGCTGCTCGGCGCCGAACTGGTGCTGACCGAAGGCCCGAAAGGCATGAAAGGCGCTATCGCCAAGGCCGACGAACTGGCCGCGACGATCCCCAACGCCGTCATCCCGCAGCAGTTCGAAAACCCCGCCAATCCGGAAATCCACCGCAAGACGACAGCCCAGGAGATCTGGAACGACACCCAGGGCGAGGTCGATATCTTCGTTGCCGGCATAGGCACTGGCGGCACCATCACCGGCGTCGGCCAGGTGCTGAAGAAACTCAAGCCATCCGTGCATGTCGTTGCCGTCGAGCCGGAAGCCTCGCCGGTCCTCTCAGGCGGCCAGCCCGGCCCGCACAAGATCCAGGGCATCGGCGCCGGCTTTGCGCCCAAGATCCTCGACACCACGATCTATGACGAGATCGTCAAGGTTTCCAACGAGGATTCCGTCGCCAATGCGCGCCTCGTCGCTCGCCTCGAAGGCGTACCGGTCGGCATCTCGTCGGGTGCTGCCCTGCAAGCGGCAATCGTCGTCGGCTCGCGGCCGGAGAACAAGGGCAAAACCCTGGTCGTGGTCATCCCCGATTTCGCCGAACGCTATCTGTCGACCATCCTGTTCGAAGGGCTGGGGGCGTAGTTCCACAGCCTCGACGAACCGCGGCATTTGCTGGCCCGCTGAAAAACCGCTGGTGGCGACCGCTGGCGGCTTGAGCGAGGCGCTGCTTCCGGTTCATATCGCCCCCGGCCCGCTCTGTTCGGGCCAGGGGAGGATTTCATGTACAAGCTTTATACCCGCCCAGGCAGCGGCGGCTTCGTCGTCGAGGCCGCGCTGGCACTGGCCAATGCACCGTTCGAGCAGATCGACGTGCCGAAATCCGACCGGCCCGATCCGGCCTTCCTCGACATCAGCCCGCTGAACCAGGTGCCGGTGCTGACCTTGCCGGACGGAAGCTCGATGACCGAATCCGCGGCGATATGCATCCTGCTTGCCGAACGCCATCCGCAGGCCGGCCTGGCACCGGCGGTCGACGCGCCGGCCCGCGCCGCGTTCCTGCGCTGGATGGCCTTCATGTCGTCGGTGCTCTATCCGGCGGTGCTGCGGCTGTACTACGCCCATCGCTACACGGCCGACGCCGACGGCACGAAAGCCGTCAAGCAGGCGGCAATCGCCGAAATGGACCGAGGCTTCGCTGTTCTCGATACCGCTCTCCAAGGCCGTGACTGGCTGGTCGGCGAGACCATGTCGGTGGCCGACATCTATCTCGTCATGCTCATTGCCTGGCATCCTGACATCGACAGAGCGCGGGCGGCGTGGCCGAATATCGAACGGCTATGGGCCAAGTTGCGCGGCCACCCGCTGATGAAGAAACTCAACATTTCGCACGAGATGTGGCCGGGCTGAAGGTCAGTTTCGCAGCGCAGCCCTTTTACCTTGCAGGAACCGGCGCACCGCCGGATCGCGCTCGAGGCCGATCGCGCGATCATAGGCTTCGGTTGCCTGCGGCACCTGACCAAGCCTGGCCAGGAGACCCGCCCGCGCCGCCCAATAGGGCTGATACTCATTGAGCCGTTTGTCGTCGCCCAGCACGTAAAGCGCTGCCAGCCCCGCCATGGCGCCCTCCGTCTCGGCGAGTGCCACCGCGCGGTTGATCGCCACCACCGGCGATCCGACGATCGAAACCAGCGCGTCGTAAAGCGCCCGGATCGCCGGCCAGTCGGTACGGCCGGTCAGCCGCCGCGCCGCATGCGCCGACTGCACGGCCGCCTCCAGCTGGTAGCGGCCGATGACGCCGCTCGCCGCGGCATGGGAAAGCAGCGCCTCCGCCTCATCGATGAGAGCGCGGTCCCATAGATCGCAATCCTGTTCGGCCAGCGGCACGAAGTCGCCTTCGGCGCTGCGCCGCGCTGCGCGGCGTGCCTCGGCAAACAGCATCAGCGCAAGCAGGCCAAGCGCTTCCGGCTCTTCCGGCATCAGCGTGGCCACCAGGCGGCCAAGCCAGATGCCTTCGGTGGCAAGGTTGCGCGCCCTAGTCTCGGTGCCGGCCGGATCGGACCAGCCTTCGGCGAAAGCCGCATAGATCGCCTCCAGCACCGCGTCCAGACGTTCGCCGAGTTCGGCCCGCTCCGGCACGCGGAACGGAATACCGGTTTCGCGGATGCGCGTCTTGGCGCGCACCAGGCGCTGGCCCATCGTTGCGGGCGAGACGAGGAAGGCGGAGGCGATCGTCGCGGCATCGAAGCCAAGCACGGTCTGCAGGATCAGCGGCGCCCGCACACCGGGCTCGATCGCCGGATGCGCACAGGCGAACATCAGCCGCAGCCGTTCGTCGGGCAGGTCCTCCTCGGTCATATGCGCCTCCATCTCTTCGGCGATCAGCTGGAGATGATCGCGGGCCGCCTCTCGGGTGAGCCGCCGCCGCACCGCATCGACGCGGCGGCGCCTCGCCACCGCCAGCAACCAGGCTTCCGGCTTTTCAGGCACGCCTGACTTCGGCCAGCGTTCGAGCGCGGCGGCAAAGGCATCGGCCAGCGCGTCCTCGGCGGCGGCCACGTCGCGCGTGCGCGCCGCAAGCCAGGCGACCAGCTTGCCATAGCTCTGCCGGGCGGCGGCCTCGGCGGCCGCCCGGGCGATCTCCGGGCGACTGTCCATTACGTCGTCATTTCTGGGCACATCGTCATTTCTTGGGCATGTAGTCGGCCATCTCCCAGATCGGCCGCAACTCGACCGTGCCGGTGCTGGCCGCCGGACAGCGTGCCGCCCATTCGATGGCGGTGTCGATGTCGGCCGCCTCGATCATGTAGAAGCCGGCAAGCTGCTCCTTGGTGTCGGCATAGGGGCCGTCAATCACGTTGGTCTTGCCGTCGGTGATCCGCACCGAGGTGGTCGCCTGGCTCGGGCGCAGCCGTTCGCCGGCGAGCCATGCGCCGGATTTCTTCAACGCTTCGGTATAAGCGGCATAGGCCGCGCTCATCTGCTGAGCCTTCTCGATCGGCGTGTTCGCCAGCGCGGCTTCGTCGCTGTTGATCAAAATCATGTATCGCATGGGTCTTCTCCCGTGGTTCGAAGGCCGCGTCCTTGCGGGCCAGACGTATGTCGCGCGGCGGCAACCGATTTCGACAGGGCGCAGGAAAAATCTTTCGGCCTTGATCGGGAATGGCGCAAGCGGAGAGCTCGCACCAGTGCTATTCCACCGGTTCGAGCCAGCCGCGATAGCGCACGATCAAGCCGGTGAGCGGGTGCGATATCTCGACATGGAAGCGGAAGCGGCCATCCTCGACCGTCTCGGAGGAGGTCGAGCGCGGGCAGAGCCACATCGGCAAGGGCAGGCCAAGAACGCTCCAACCGCGCAGGACGAGCGACAACCTGCCCTCCCCGGTCACCAGCGCCATGGCGAAGGTCAGCGGGCCGAAGCGTTCGCACAACAGGCGCTCAGAGCGTCCCCGGCCCGCGAACTGGCGGCTGGAGAAGCTGTCTGTGCCGAATGTCCGCGTCCAGGTTTCTTCGTCCTTGTCGACGTCGAAGCGGACCTGCACTGGGATATCGGCGCTCGCCTTGGGAAAGCCGACCAGCCATGCCGTTATCCGGCTAAAGATACCTGACCCGCGCTCGACACTGGCGCGGCCTTCCGCCATTTTCGCGCGGTCATGCATGGCACGGATTTTTTCGGGCAAGCCCTGCCAGGCGTCGCCGAGCAGAGCCGCATAGAGCGGTTTGCGCGGGCCGCCGGCAGTGTCGTCGCGAAAGCCGGGATAGATCGTCCTGCCCGCGAACAGGGCCTCGTAGTCGGCAAGCTCGAGATCGTTCACGGCGGCGCGGGCACCGGCCGCCGGCAGACGTCCGTCGAGCGCCTTGCGCACCAAGGCCTCGACCGCCATCGACGGAATCAACGGACCGTCATCACCTTCGGCCAGCAGATGCCATGAGCGCTTGAGCGGCCTGCCGGTCTGGTCGGCACCTGCGACCGCGACGAACATGCCACCGCGATGCTCACCCCAGCGCAGCCGGTTGGTTGCCCAATACATCAGCGGGGCGAGCGGCGACAGCGAGCGCACCAGCCCGATGCGCACCAGCCAGGCAAGGCCGCTCAAGGCGCGATGCAGGATTTCGGGCACCGGCCCCGCTCCCATCCAGATCGTTTTCGCCTGCGGCCACAATTGTGCCAGCGCGCGCAGGTCCGGCACGTCGACCAGCGAAAACAGCGTGTTCTTGAGCGGCACGCGGCCGGGCGGCGCGATGGTGTAGCGCATCTGCTCGGTCAGCGGATGACCTTGCGCCTTGCCACCGTCGCGCACCAGTTCGACCGGCTGACCGGCATAGCCTGCTATGGCGCGGATGACGTTTTCGCCGACGCCGGCATAGGGCGACGGCGCGATGCCACCTTTGATCGTGTCGATCCGCGCCATGTCGCAGGACAGCCGGCGCACCACGGCCGCCGTCAGCACGGGAAAGCTGGAGACGCCGGACAGCACGAACAGCCCGGCTCGCTTGGCGGCCGCATCGAAGGCCGGCACGCCGGCGACGAAAGCCGAGCCGTCGGCGAGGTCGAGGTAGTTGATGCCTTGCTCGATGCAGGCCGCGATCAGACGATGACGGCCCTCGCCATAGGCCTGGAACGGGCCGCTGGCGTCGACCAGCGTGTCAGGACGCAGCGACGCCAGTTGCGCGGCGAAATCGCCATTCCGATCGAACGCTGCCGGCATCAATTGCGCGGCGACCGCACCACGGCTTCCGCACCAGGCCTCGGCCTTGGTCAAAGAGCGGCCGGCAACGATCACCGTCAGGCGCGGTTCGTTCTCCAGCAGTTGGATGATGCGTCCGCCAAAGGTGCCGTAGCCGCCGACGATGAGAAGCTTCATGCGCTGCTCCCCCTGGAGCAACATTTAGCCAAGGAACCGCTCCCTCAGTTCGGCGGAAGGAATGTCGCAACTGTCCTTCCTGCCGAAGAGCGAATAGCGATTTTTAGCGATGCGATTGTACAGCCAGTCGCGCAGCGGGCGCGGCAGCAGCAGCAGCGCCCTGGTCGCCCGCCACGGCCAGCCGAGTTCCGACATCACGGCAACGAAGCTGTCGAGCTGTGTGAAGGCAATGCCGTCGACAAGGACGAGATTGGTTTCATGACTGTCGGTCCGCAGGCCATGTTGTCGGAACAGCGCTTCGCCCAAGGACGATTGCGCGGTGGCGAAGCGGAAGCGTCTTTTGCGGTCGAGCCTGACCACCATGCGCACGAAGCCGGAGCACAGCACGCAGACGCCGTCGAAGACGATCAGCGGATGGCTGGTATCGAAAGATGGTTCAGCGGGAGGACTGGGCTTGACCAGATTTGACTTGGCCAGACGTGGTGGGGGCAGACTTGACTGGGGACGGTCGGTCACGCGGGCCTCGGCTGCTCGTGTCCTGGGACACTAGGCCAGCCGGAGGCAGGATCAAAGACGTGGCGATGTCGCACGGCGCCTGTCGCTCAGAGCCGGGCGCTCGGAGCGATAGGTGGTGGCGCGGGAGTCGGAACCCGGCCTGCAGATACGGCTGTTGTGGCGGCTCTCGAAGGTCATGTCAGTGTGCGCCCAGCGATGTGCCGCGACGGGCGCAAGCCGGACCGGGGCCGCGCATGTAGTAGCGCTCGGGCCGATAGGTCGGCGCGACGAATTCGCGGATGGCGGCGGCATAGCCGATGAGGTGCGTGAGGAAGTTCATTTACCCTGTCCCTGTCCCGATTTTCGGATGTCCCTTCCGATTGACGGACATCATAGCGCCGAGGCGTGAATAGTCGGTGAACACGATGTTAATATCTGGTCGAAAACCCGTTGCTTCGTGGCCGGAATGCGGCTGATTCGGGGTGTTTCCGTGCTCTTTGTCGCCATTCCGCCCAGTGTGACTTTTGCATCACATATGTTTCGTTTGAATGTCGCCTGCGCGCGGTTCTGTTTCAAATTCTGGCGCGCCCGTGAAATTTCCGTTCGGGCCGCTGCAAATGGCTCGGGCGCACCTTGGCATAACTGATGCAAGCGCGGGCGGAACTGGAGCGAGCCCAATCCGTTCTCACCTTCATCTGATTGCTGAAGGGAAATTGCCATGGCGCCACGCCCAGCCTGGAAGGGTTATTTGAAGCTGTCGCTGGTCACCTGCGCGGTCGAGTTGACCAATGTCGTCACCCATACCGAAAAGGTTTCGTTCCGGGTGCTGAACCGCAAGACCGGCAACACGGTGAAGCGCATCTATGTCGATGCGCAAACGGGCAAGCCGCTCGGCGATGGCGACGAGATCAAGGGGTATGAGTTGGACGATGGCGATTTCGTCCATATCGATGAGGACGAGATCGAGGCGGTGCAGATCGAATCCTCGCACACGATGAGCCTCGACGGTTTCGTCGACAAGGCCTCGATCCAGCAGATCTATCTCGACACGCCCTATTATGTCGCGCCGGCCGACAAGGTCTCGGAGGAGGCGTTTGCCGTCATCCGCGATGCCATGGCAGGCAAGAAGATGGCCGGGCTTGCCCGCATCGTGCTCTACAGCCGAGAGCGCCCCGTCGTGATCGAGCCGCTCGGCAAGGGCATGGTGCTGACGACGCTGCGCTACGACAATACGGTTCGCCAGCCGGACAGCGTGTTCGGCGAGATCAAGGCGGTGAAGACCGACCAGGAGATGACCGATCTGGCCGAACTGATCATCGACAAGAAGAAAGCCACTTTCGACCCCTCGAAATTCGACGACAAATATGAGGACGCCCTGCTTGAGCTGATCCGGGCCAAGAAGGCCGGCCACCAGGCGCCGAAGGCCAAGGCGGCGCCCAAGCCATCCAATGTCGTCGACCTGTTCGACGCGCTGAAGAAGAGCCTGTCGGACTCCGGGTCATCGACACCGTCTTCGTCGGCGAAAGCCAAACCGGCGACCAAACGCGCCAAGGCGAAAGCCGCCGCGCCCAAGCGCAAATCGGCCTGAGGACACCAAGCCATGGCAAGCCTTGAGCCGTATCACGCCAAGCGCGATTTCAAGAAGACATCGGAGCCGGCCGGCAAGGTTGTTCGCGGCGCGAAAGCCGGCGGCATCTTCGTCGTCCAGAAACATGCCGCGACGAGACTGCACTATGATTTTCGCCTCGAGCATGACGGCGTGCTGTGGAGCTGGGCGGTGACGCGCGGCCCGAGCCTCGATCCGCACGAAAAGCGGCTCGCAGTGCATGTCGAGGACCACCCGATCGACTATGCCTCCTTCGAGGGCACGATCCCCAAGGGCGAATATGGCGGCGGCTCGGTCATCGTCTGGGACGAGGGCACATGGGTGCCCGAGATCGACCCGGCCAAGGCGATGAATAAAGGCCATATCAGCTTCGAGCTCAAGGGCCACAAGCTGCATGGGCTGTGGCATCTGGTGCAGCTGAAGCCGCGTGCGGGCGAGAAGCGCGACAACTGGCTGCTGATCAAGTCGGACGATGCGGCGGCTCGTCCGGGCGAGGATATTCTGAAGGACGCGCCGGAATCGGTGAAATCCGGCCTGACGATCGAAGAGGTCGGCGAAGGCAAGGCGGCCAAAGGCGAGAAGCCGAAGGTCTGGCATTCCAACAAGCCGGCCGTCGGCAAGGTGAAGGCGGCGGCCCGGAAACTCGATTTCATCGAACCGCAACTGGCGGCGCTGGAGCGGGATGCACCCGGCGGCAAGGACTGGCTGCACGAAGTGAAATTCGACGGCTATCGCATGCAGGCGCAGATCGCCGGCACTGATGTGCGGCTCCTGACCCGGACCGGCCTCGACTGGACGGAGAAATTCGTCAGCGAAATCACTGCTGAGTTGGCAGCGCTGAAATGCAGCGATGCCATCCTCGACGGCGAGATTGTCGTGCTGGCCGACAGCGGCGTTTCTTCTTTCTCGCTGCTGCAGCAGGATTTGTCGGCTAACCGCACCAACCGCTTCATCTACTACGTCTTTGACCTGATGCGCCTCGACGGCAAGGATTTGCGCGGCGAGCCGCTGGTCGAACGCAAGCAGGCCTTGCAGGATCTGCTCGGCAAGCAACCGGAAAATGCGGCGGTGCGTTTCTCCGACCACTTTTCCGAGCCCGGCAAGATCATGCTGGAGCATGCCTGCCGCATGGGGCTGGAAGGCGTCGTCTCGAAGCGTGCCGACGCACCCTATCGCAGCGGGCGCGGTCCGTCCTGGGTGAAGTCGAAATGCACGGCGCGGCAGGAATTCGTCATCGGCGGCTATCTGCCGTCGGACAAAACCGGGCGCGGGCTGCGCTCGCTGCTGGTCGGCTATTACGAGGCCGGCAAACTGCACTATGCCGGCCGTGTCGGCACCGGTTTCTCCGCCAAGGGCGCCACCGAGCTCAAGAAAAAACTCGATGCGCTGAAGGCGACGGACTCGCCTTTCGACAAGACCGTGCCGAAAGGCAAGGGTTTGGTCTGGGTCAAGCCGGAGCTTGTCGGCGAAGTGGAGTTTCGCAGCTGGACCTCGGACCGTATAATACGCCATGCCTCGTTCGAGGGGCTGCGCGAGGACAAGCCGGCGGAGGATGTGGTGCAGGAAAAGCCCAAGGCATCGACAGGCAAGGACAAGCCAGCGTCAAGCGGCACCGGCACATCCGCCGGAGCGATGACGACCACGGTCAAACTCTCCCATCCCGACAAGCTGCTGTGGCCGGAGGAAAAGATCACCAAGCAGGGCCTGCTCGACCATTACGCGCAGGTCTGGCCGCGCATGGAGCAGTTCGTCGTCAACCGGCCACTCAGCCTGGTGCGAGCGCCGGACGGCGTCGGCGGCCCGCGCTTTTTCCAGAAACACGCCTCGGCTGGCATGAGCGACAAAATCGCCCGCATGAAGGACCCAAACGATGGCGAAGAGATCCTGTTCATAAGGGATTTCGACGGGGTAGCCGCGCTCGTCCAATATGGCGTGGTCGAAATCCACATCTGGGGCTGCACGATCGACAAGCTGGAGCAGCCGGACCAGATCATCTTCGATCTCGATCCCGATGAAGGCGTCGAGGTGAAAGCGGTGCGCGAGGCGGCGCTCGATATCAGGGGCAAGCTCGACGAATTATCGCTGCCGAACTTCGTCAAGACGTCGGGCGGCAAGGGTTATCATGTGCTGGTGCCGCTGAAACCTTCGGCGGATTGGGACGCGGTAAAGACCTTCTCCCATGATTTCGCCAAGGCGCTCGAACAAGGTGCCCCGGACCGCTACACGGCGACGCTGTCGAAGAAGGCTCGCACCGGAAAAATCTTCGTCGACTATCTGCGCAATGGCAGGGGCTCGACGACAGTCGCTCCCTATTCCTCGCGGGCCAAGAAGGGCGCGACCGTGTCGATGCCGGTGACCTGGGCCGAGATCGAGGCCGGCCTGGCGCCGAATGCATTTCCGATTGGCGACAAGACGACGCTGGCGAAGTTGGCGGAAGCCGATCCGTGGGTGGAGTTTTTCGAGCGGGGGAAGGTGTTGAAGCGGGGGTAGTTTTCAGCGCCGAGGGACAGCACCCCCCTCTGGCCTGCCGGCCATCTCCCCCGCAAGGGGGGAGATCGGCTGTTTCGGCGAGCCGCTTCTCCCGCAACGTCGTAGATTGGCGAAAGCGGCTAAGAGCTTAATCTCCCCCCTTGCGGCGAGATGCCCGGCAGGGCGGAGGGGGGTGCTGTCCCGCCGACCTCTCTCCACTGTCGCCGGCGAAACCTCAGCTCAAAAACACCCTCTCGAACGCCTGCTTGCCCGGTGGCGAAAACACCACCGCGCGGCTGTCCTTTTCGCGGCGCGCCCACTTCTCCACCAGAATCTTGTCGAGGATCGCCGCACCGAGCGTGCCGGCGAGGTGCGAGCGGCGCACGCTCCAGTCGAGGCAGGCGCGGCAGACCGGGCGGCGCGGCTTCGAACCGACATCGATGCCGATGGCGGCGAAATGCGATGCCGCCGACGGCCCGAGCCTGATCTCCTGGTCGTCACGCAGCAGAATGGCCTTCTCGACAAGGCGATCGAGCATCGCCACTGCCTGCTCGCCGGCGAGGTGATCGTAGCAGACACGCGCCACGCGCATGGCGCCGTCGCGCGGGCCTGGCCGCACGCGCTTCGGGCCAACGGTTTCCGCAACACCGGTGATGGCCTCGATCATGCCTGCGACCTGCGGACCGGCGAGGCCGTAATAGCGATGGCGGCCCTGGCTGGCCAAGGTCAGCAGCCCGCCCTCCATCAGTTTCGACAGATGCGAGGAGGCGGTGGGCAGCGACACGCCAGCTTCCAGTGCCAGTTCACTCGCCGTCAGCGCCGTGCCGCCCATCAGCGCGTTTAGCATGTTGGCGCGGGCCGGGTCGCGGACCAGGCTGGCGATGCGGGCGATGTCAGGTCCTTCACGCATAGTTCGTTCCTCATCGAAGCATTCTTGTCAGATAACCACTATTCTCCGGTCAGATCAAGGAGACGACGATGACCGCAAGAACCACATTCACCCCCGTACCGTTCCCCGGCCGCCAATCATTTCCGTTCATCAGCTGGGTCCGCTCACGGCTACTGGCCCGCTGGTATGACCGCCATCAGCAGCGCCGTGACCTCTCGGAGATCGACGACCACCTGCTGCGCGACCTTGGCCTGACGCCGGAAGATGTGCGCCGCGAATGCGCAAAGTCGTTCTGGCAGGCATGACCCGGAAGGCAATTGCCTAGCAGATCGGGCGGCACGACGTTTCGACGCCGCTCGAACCATCGACGCGAAACCACAACCCTCAAGGAGACGACCATGACCATCACCTGCTTCATCCGCTATGAGATCGACCCGTTCGGCAAGGCCGCCTTCGAGGAGTATGCCCGCAACTGGGGCCAGGCCATTCCGCGCTGCGGCGCCGATCTGATCGGCTATTACGCCCCGCATGAGGGCTCGGCGACGACGGCATACGCCGCCTACAACATCGAGAGCCTGGCCGCCTATGAAGCCTATCGCGCCCGGCTTGCCGCCGATCCCGCCGGCAAGGCAAACTATGAGTTCGCCAAGCGCGAACGATTCATCCTCAAGGAGGACCGCATGTTCCTGAAACACGTCTCCGGACCGCACGCGAAACTGGTGCTGCCGTGATCGCCGTCATCTTCGAGGTCCAGCCGGCGGAGGGCAAACGCGATGCCTATCTCGGCATCGCCGCCAAGCTGCGTCCCTTGCTCGATGGCATTGACGGCTTCATCTCGATCGAGCGCTTCCAGAGCCTGGCCGATCCCAACCGCATCCTGTCGCTGTCATTCTGGCGTGACGAGGAAGCGGTGAAGGCCTGGCGAAACACGGAAGAACACCGGCAGGCGCAGCAGGCCGGTCGCAGCGGTATCTTTGCCGGCTATCGTTTGCGGATTGCCCACGTGGTGCGGGATTATGGGCTGACCGAGAGAGATGAGGCACCGGCGGACAGCCGGGCGGCGAATGGGTGACATCGTCGCGCTAGTCCCCCTCATCCGGCCGCTTCGCGGCCACCTTCTCCCCGCTGGGGAGAAGAGGGAAGCGCTGGCGCTCGTAGTCTCCTCTCCCCTCGGGGAGAGGTCAGCCGAGCGAAGCGGAAGCTGGGTGAGGGGGAGCCTCACGCATTGCCGATCAATACCCCCGCGGCGAACACCAGCGCGCCGCCCAGCACCACCTGGAAGGCGGCGCGCAGGAAGGGTGTCTGCATGTAGCGGTTCTGGACGAAGGCGATCGCCCACAATTCAAAGAACACCACGACTGCTGCAACAGCCGTCGCCGTCCAGAAACTCGGGATGAGATAGGGTAGTGCGTGGCCGAGGCCGCCAAGCGTCGTCATGATGCCGACGGTCAGGCCGCGCTTGATCGGTGAGCCGCGGCCCGACAGTTTGCCGTCGTCGGAGGCGACTTCGGTGAAGCCCATCGAAATGCCGGCGCCGATCGAGGCGGCAAGACCGACCAGCAGCGTCTGCCAGGTATCGTGGGTGGCGAAGGCGGCGGCGAAGATCGGCGCCAGCGTCGACACCGAGCCGTCCATCAGCCCGGCCAGGCCTGGCTGCACGTAGGTGAGGATGAACTGACGCTGTTCGGCGCTGGCCTCCTCGTCCTTGACTGCGCCCGGCACATGTTTCTGTTCCAGCCGCTGCGCCAGTGTCTCGTGGCCCTGTTCGGCTATCGCCAGATCGTCGAGAAGTTTTCGCGTCGAGGCATCGGTGGTGCGCTTTGCTGCTTCGACGTAGAACAGGTAGGCCTGCCGCTCCATCGCCTCGGCCTGGCGGCGGACATGCTCGACGCCGAGCGGCCTCACCAGCCAGTCGGGCTTGCGTTCATAATAGCCCTTCACATGTTCGCGCCGGATCAGCGGGATGCGCTCGCCGAAACGCTTGCGGAACAGCTCGATCAGCGCGTCGCGATGGCCATCCTCTTCCTCGGCCATCTCCTCGAACACTTTTGCCGATTGCGGAAAGCTTTCCGCCAGCCCGTCGGCATAGGCCCGGTAGATGCGCCCGTCATCTTCCTCGGATGAAATGGCCAGTGCCAGGATCTCCTGTTCGGAGAGCGTCTCGAAGGGGCGGCGGCCGAAGCCGAAAACACGGGAAAGCATGAGGAAATCACCCTAGTTTAGAACAGTTCTAAACTAGGGTTTGGCATGCTCCGGGTCAACCGCGCAGAGGTCGCGGGGTCAAGAATTGTTGAAGCCAGGGCGCCAAAGGCGCCCTTCATTATCAGCTAATGTTCACCTATATATTGACCGACCCCGAGAGAAAGGAATCCGCAGATGACGGCAAAACAGCCCCCGCACAGCTATGATCCAAAACCCGTTCTCGACCTCATCGCCAGCATCGAGGCCGATCTGCAGCGTCTGAAGGGCCTGGTCGAGCAGCAGGTCGAGAAATTCGACCCCGCCAATCCGCACAACAAGGCCCCGGACGGCAAGCTGACCGAGGAAGGCGTCGAGTGCTGCTACCGCATGTTCGACGAAGGCAAGTCGCGCTATTCGGTCGCCCAGCAGATGAAGATCTCGTTCGCCGCCGCTAGCCACCGCTTCAACAATTGGCGCAAGCTGGGTGGGTCCACGAGGCAAAGGACTTTGCTGGGGTGAAACTAGAGATGTCAGCGGGGCATCACCCCCTCTGACCTGCCGGCCATCTCCCCCGCAAGGGGGGAGATCGGATGTCGCTTCGGCCTTCGCCAATCTGCAACGTCTCAAAGCTGGTGCAACGCATGAACTGCCAATCTCCCCCCTTGAGGGGGAGATGCCCGGCAGGGCAGAGAGGGGTGCGACGGCCGTGACGGCAAGTACCTCGCTCACATCGCCAACTTTGTAACGGTCACATTTTTTCATTGGTGCGCACCATGCCTTTGCGGGCATCATGAGAGGATGCACCCTCTCTTGCTGGACCCCGCATGACCGCCACCACCCCTCCCGGCATCGCCGACATCCACGCCGCCGCCGCGCGGCTTTCCGGCCTGATCGTCGAAACACCCCTGATCGAATCGGCTGAGCTGAACAAGCGCTTCGGCGGGCGTATCCTGTTCAAGCCGGAGACGCTGCAGCGCACCGGCTCGTTCAAATTCCGCGGCGCCTACAACAAGCTGTCGTCGCTGAGCGAGGAGGAGCGCGGCCGCGGCGTCGTTGCCTTCTCCTCGGGCAATCATGCGCAGGGCGTCGCCGCTTCCGCCGCCATGTTCGGCGTCAAGGCGGTCATCGCCATGCCAGCGGACGCGCCGGCGATGAAGATCGGCAATGTCCGCAAGATGGGCGCGGAGGTGGTGCCGTTCGACCGTTTTCGCGACGACAGGATGACCGTGGTTCGCCCCTATATCGAAAGGGGCATGGTGCTGGTGCCGCCCTTCGACGATCCGGCCATCATTGCCGGCCAGGGCACGATCGGCCTCGAACTGATGCGCCAGGCCAAGGCGCTCGGCGTCAACCTCGACGCTGTCGTCATTCCCTGCGGTGGCGGCGGCCTGTCGAGCGGCATTTCGGTCGCGGTCAAGGATGCCTCGCCCGGCACCGACGTCTGGGCGGTCGAGCCCGAGCATTTCGACGACACGCGCCGCTCGCTCGCCGCCGGCGCCCGGGTTTCCAACGAACCGGGCTACAGCTCGATCTGCGACGCGATCCTGACCGCCGAGCCGGGTGCCATCACCTTCGAGATCAACCGCAAAAACCTCGCCGGCGCCATTGCCGTTTCCGACGGAGCGACGGCGCAGGCGATGCGCGACGCCATGGCCTATCTGAAGCTGGTGGTCGAACCCGGCGGCTGCGTCGCGCTGGCGGCGCTGTCATCGGGCGAGATCGAGCTGTCCGGCAAATGTGTCGCCGTGGTGCTGTCCGGCGGCAATGTCGATTTCGGCACCTATGCCGAAATCATGGCGGCCGCATAAGGCGTCGCCAGTCCCGGGGCGCTCGCCGATCCGCAGGGTTGAGTAAGGCAATGTCAAAGCACCTGCTTACTATTGAGGACGTTTTTACAATTACCGGACGCGGCGTTTTGGTGACCCCCGGGCCGCTCCTTTCTGAATATAACGGTCCTCGCCAGCTATCCGTCAGGCTGGTACTCCCCGACGGCGAAGAAATGAGAGCAACATTGACGCTAGAGTTTCTCCGTCAGACGCCTAGTCCAAAGGAGCCTCGTTGGGGTTGTCTCCTCGGGGGTGTCGCGCAACGCGATATCCCGGCTGGAACGGAAGTTTGGACCTAGTGGCCGAATGTAGGCTGTCCACGTACCTCGGCCGTTTGCCTGCCGGCTCATTTAAGTTTGGACTCTAATCCAGCGTGCGCCTGAAGCGCAAAAGCGCTGTGCCCGCGAACACCAGCACGAACACGACCAGCCAGCCGATCTCGGTGGCGATGGCATGGAAGTCGGCACCCTTCAGCATCACCGCGCGGGTGATGCGCAGGAAATGCGTCAGCGGGAAGATTTCGCCCAGCGCCTGGGCCCAGCCCGGCATGCCGCGATAGGGGAACATGAAGCCCGACAAGAGCAGCGACGGCAGGAAGAAAAAGAAGGTGAGCTGCATCGCCTGCATCTGCGAGCGGGCCATGGTCGAGATGGTGTAGCCAAGCAGCACCAGCGACAGCACGAAGACGAGCACCGACGACAACAGCAGCGTCAGGCTGCCGACGAACGGGATATCGAACAGAAGCTTCGCCGCCACCAGCACCACAGCAACCTGCACCGCGCCGACGACAAGGAAGGGCAGCACCTTGCCCAGCATGATCTCGGCCGGGCTGGACGGCATGGCGAGCAGGTTCTCCATCGTGCCGCGCTCGGTTTCGCGGGTCAGCGCCATGGCCGTCATCATCACCATGGTCATCTGCAGGATGACGCCGAGCAGGCCGGGCACGATGTTGTACTGCGAAATGCCTTCGGGATTGTAGCGGTGGTGCACCACCACCTGCAGCTGCTGCCTGGCATCCTCGGCGGCGGCCGCCTGCATGCCCTGGGCGCGCAGCAGCGCCTGGCTCGCCACCGTGCTCAGCGTGGAAATGGCGCCGCTCGCCGCCGACGGATCGGTCGCGTCCGCCTCGATCAGGATCTGCGGATTGTCGCCGCGCTCGACTCGGCTGGCGAAGTCGGCCGGGATGGTGACGACGAAGGAGACGTCGCCGCGCGCCATCAGGAATTCGGCTTCTTCGGCGCTCGCGGTCACATGGTCGAAGCGATAGTAACCCGTCACCTGCAGCGCCGAGACCATGGCGCGCGTATACTGGTCGTTGCTCATCGCCACCAGCGCCGTCGGCAGGCCCTTCGGATCGTTGTTGATGGCAAAGCCGAACAGAACCAGCTGCAGCAGCGGCACGCCCAGCATCATGGCGAAGGTGATGCGGTCGCGCCGCATCTGGATGAACTCCTTGATCAGCAGCGCGCCGAGCCTGGCAAGGGAGAAGACGCTGTTCATGCCATATTGTCCTTCGACCCCGACATGAACTGGATAAAGACGTCCTCCAGGCTGGTTTCGCCCGGCGCCACGGTCACGCCCTTATGCTCCTTCTCGACATCGGCAAGCGCTGCTTCGAGCTTCTTCCTGTCGGAACCGACGACATGCAACGTCGCGCCGAACGGCGCCACCTGGTCGACGCCGGGGCGGGCCTGCAGCTCCTCGGCCACCTTGGCCAGCTGCGGACCCTGCACCACGAAGGTGGTCAGGCCGGCATTCCTGACCACCTCGGCGACAGTGCCGGTGGCCAGCATCTTGCCGTAGGAGATGTAGCTGATCCGGTGGCAGCGCTCGGCTTCGTCCATGTAGTGGGTCGAGACCAGCACGGTCAGCCCGCCGCTGGCGAGGCGATGAATCTCGTCCCAGAACTCGCGCCGCGCCTTTGGATCGACACCGGCCGTCGGCTCGTCGAGCAGCAGCAGCTTCGGCTTGTGCATGATGCAGGCGGCGAGCGCCAGCCGCTGCTTCCAACCACCGGACAGCGTGCCGGCCAGCTGGTTGCGGCGCGAGGTCAGGCCGAGCTCTTCCAGCGTCCTCGCAACATACTCGCCGACCGGCTTCAACTGGTAGAGCCGCGCCACGAATTCGAGGTTTTCGCCGATGGTCAGATCTTCGTAGAACGAGAATTTCTGCGTCATGTAGCCGACTTCGCGCTTGATGCTGAGCGAGTCGGTGCGGATGTTGAAACCCAGCACCGTGCCTTCGCCCTCGTCCGGCGTCAGCAGGCCGCACATGATGCGGATGGTTGTGGTCTTGCCCGAACCGTTGGGGCCGAGGAAGCCGACGATCTCGCCTTCGGCGACCGACATCGTCACATGGTCGACGACGGTCTTGTCGCCGAAGCGCTTGACGAGGCCATGAACGTCGATGGCGTTCATTTTGTCGTTTCCGCAAGATCGACATCGACGATCTGGCCGGGCTGCAGCAGGCCGGCATCGCCCTCCGGTCGTGCCTCGACGAGATAGACCAGCTTCTGCCGGTTCTCGAGCGAATAGATCACCGGCGGGGTGAATTCGGGATCGGGCGAGACATAGCTGACGCGCGCCTTCACGTCAGGACCGCAGCCGTCGCAATGGACGCTGAGCAGGCTGCCGATCTTGACCGAGGAGAAGGCGGCCTCCGGTATGTAGACGCTGAGCTTCACGGCGCCGTCAGGCAGCATCGAGATGACCGGCGCGGTCGGGCCGGCGGTGTCGCCGGGATTGCGGATGACGTCGTTGACGCGGCCCGGCGAAGGCGCCGCCAACACCCGTTTCGACAATCGCCACTGCGCTTGCTCCAGTGTGGACTGCGCCTGCTTGACCTGGTTGTCGGCGGCCTTGATCGTCTCGGGCCGCGCCGGCAGCCCGCCGACGGCGAGATTGGCCTCGGCCTGGCCAACCTGGGCGTTGGCTGTCTCCAGCGTCGCCGAGGCGGTGTCGTAGTCGGCCTGCGTGCCGGCGCCACGCTTGAACAGATCGGCGGCGCGGTCGTATTTGCGCTTGGCGTCGGCGGCCTGGGCTCTCGCCATATCGACCTCGGCCTTGAGCACGGCGATCTCTTCCGGCCGCTTGCCGACCTGCAGGTCGGCGAGTTGCGCCTGTGCCTGGGCGAGGCCGGCTTCGGCCTGTGCCACCGCGATCCTGGCGTCGGCGCTTTCCAATGTCACCACGGGCGTGCCCGGCGTGACGCGGTCGCCGCGCTTCACGGTAACCGTGTCGACCTGTGCCACCTCGATGGGCGCCAGCAGCACATAGTCGCCTTCGACATAGCCGACGGCGAGCGGCGCGGCGGGCGCACAGGCACCGAAGAGCTGAGCGGCAAGCGGCAAGGAGCAGAGAAAACTCATTTTTTTGATCCCATTGGGGGTTTTGATCCCGTTCGGGCGGCCAGTATGGCGCTGAGATTGTCTGAAACAGCGGACACCACCTTGGCCGCCTCGGCGGCGCCGATGTCGTGCCAGCCCATGCGGCGCATCACCGCCTCGCGGCCGATGCGGAAGTAGATGACCTGGCCGATCAGCGTGAACACGGTGAGCCGGGTCCGCTCGCTTTCGGCCTGCTCGCCGGTCGCCTGCTCCCAAAGCAGGCATAGCCGGCGATGCGTCGGCTCGAACACGCCGTCATAGATACGGTCGAGCGCGGCCGTCGGATGCGACATCTCGCGCAGCACGAATTGCACGATCTCGCCGGCCTGCGGCTGCGCCAGGATGAAGCTGCCCATCCGCTCCAACGCCGCGAACAGCAGCAAACGTGCCGCCTCCGGATCGGGTGCCGCGGCGGCCGGGCCACTGCCCAGCGCCTGGCCGGCAATCGTCTGGACGGTTTCGACGATATAGTCGGCGGCAGCGGCGCGAAGGCCTTCCTTGCCGCCGAAATGATAGGCGATCGAACCTATATTGGCCTGCGCCTCCGCCGCGATCTCGCGGGTCGAGGTGCCGTCGAAACCCTGCCGCCCGAACAGTTTCAGCGCGGCGCGGACGAGTGCGGCGCGCGTTAGATCCGCCGGGGAGGTCTCGCGGCGTGGACTTTTGGCATCAGGCGGTTTGATCATGATCGCACTTTAATCAATCGATTGATTAAAGTCAACTTGTGTACGCGGCTGTCTTGCCATCGGCTTCGGCAAACGCTTTAGTGCGCGGCCATGGGCAAGGAAGTCGAGCGCAAGTTCCTGGTCTCCAGCACCGCATGGCGGGGCCTGGTCGAGGCGGATATCCGCATTCTCCAGTTCTATCTCGCCACGGCACCTGGGCGAACCGTCCGCATCCGCATCAGCGACGGCGCGTCCGCCAAACTGACGCTCAAATTCGGCCGTGCCGCGCGCGAGCGTGACGAATTCGAATATCCGATCCCGCTTGCCGAGGCGGTGGAGATGCTGGACTTCGCCATCGGACGTGTCATCGAGAAGACACGTCACCATGTTAGGCATCGCGGCTATCTCTATGAAGTCGACGTCTTTGGCGGTGCACTCGCGGGACTTGTGGTGGCCGAACTCGAGACTCCGGAAGATGTGCCGGACGAAATGCTGCCTGACTGGCTCGGCCGTGAAGTGACCGGCGAGCAGAAATTCTACAACGCGTCGCTCGCCCTCGGGGGGATACCGGAGATCGCCGCATGAGCTTTCGCATCGACCCGCGCCTGCCGCTGACCGGCGAGGTCAGGCGCATCCTTGCCGCGGAAATCGGCAAGGCACTGCTGCATCTGGATGCGGCGCGCAGCCGGCCGGAACAGGGGCTGCACAAATGCCGCAAGCGGCTGAAGAGCGCGCGTGCCTTGCTGCGCCTAGTTCATTCCGGTGACGAAACATTCTGTACGACAGAAAACCAGTGCTATCGCAACGTGGCGGCGCTGCTTGCCGGACCGCGCGAGGCGACGGCACTGATCGAGACCGTCGACCGGCTGGCGGCAGCTTTTCCCAAGGAGAGCGCCGATGGCGGGCTCGATGCCGTGCGCGACAGGCTGATCGCCCGTCAGCACGATCTGCATGAAGGCGCCGGCCTCGAAGCGGCGATCGGCGCGGCGGCCGCAGCCTGCGAAGACGGCATGAAGCGGATCGAGAGCCTCGCCTTGCCCGACCAGCCGGAACACGCGGCCGACGTGCTTGCCGAAGGCGCCCGTGTCACCTTGCGCCGTGCCAGGAAGGCGCTCGACAGGGCCGGCGCGCGCGGCGAGGCCAATGATTTCCACGATTTGCGCAAGGCGGCCAAGACGCATGGCATGCACCTGTCGCTGCTGGGCAGGCTCTGGCCGACGCCGATCAAGGCGCGGCGCAAGGCGGTCGACGAGTTGGGCGAGCGGCTCGGCGAACTGCATGATTTGTTCGTCATGCGCGCGCTGCTCGAGGCGGACGACGAGCCGCTGGGGCCGCACGAGGACACAAAGCTTCTCGGCAAGCTCTTGAAGCGCTCGGAAAAAAGCCTGCGGAAATCCTGCCTTGCCGAGGCGGCCGAGCTGTTCGGAGACAGCCCCAAGCACTCGACGAAGAAGCTGGCCCGCAAGGCGCGCGATGATCTTGCCGGCGCTGCGTCGGCGGAGGATTCGGCTGCCGCGGCCAACTGATGCCTCATCTTCTCGCACGAGGGCGAGAAGGGAAGCGACTGCCGGCGCGCTAGCGCTTCCCCGCCGGCCTGTGCTAGTCACGCTGCATCATGACCGAGCCCAGCGACACGCTCCTGGACCGACTTGGCCGCTGGCTCGCCGGCCGGCTGCAGGAAGAGTCCTCCGGCTATGAACCCTACACCCCGTCGGACCCTGAAACGCTGCGCCGGACGCTGGAACCCGGCGACATCTTGCTGATCGAGGGCAACCAGAAGATTTCGGCGGCGATCAAGTATCTTACCCAGTCGACCTGGTCGCACGCGGCCTTTTATGTCGGCGACACCTTGCCCGAGCCGGAAGACGGCTCGGAGCGGCCGCGGCTGATCGAGGTCACGATCGGCGAAGGCTGCGTGGCGGTGCCATTGTCGCGCTACCGCACCTACAACACCCGTATCTGCCGGGCGAATGGCCTGACACCTGAGGACCGCGACAAGGTCGTCGGCTTCATGGTCGGCAAGCTCGGCCTGAAATACGACCTCAAGAACATCTTCGACATGTTACGCTATTTCCTGCCGACGCCACCGGTGCCGGTGCGCTGGCGCCGCCGCATGCTGGCCTTCGGCTCCGGCGACCCGACGCGCGCCATCTGCTCGACGCTGATTGCCGAGGCCTATGGACAGATCCGCTATCCGATCCTGCCCGAGATCACCCGCGCGCCCGGCCGCGCCTCGGCGCAGTCGAACTATTCGCGCAAGGAAATCCTGCACATTCGCCACCACTCGCTGTACACGCCGCGCGATTTCGACCTGTCGCCCTATTTCCGCATCGTCAAGCCGACGCTGGAATATGGTTTCGACTACAGGGCGGTGACCTGGGACGACAAGGCAAGCACAGACGCCGAAGCCGCAAAGGCTGGAGCAATCGCCTCAGACACATGATGGCTTCGGCCTGGGTCAGGACATGCCCTATAGCGCGGCCTATCCGGCCGAGGTGCAGGCGTCTCACATGGCGGCCTACATCATGCCGAAACCGCAACAGCGCCCTGGTTTTCGGCTCTGCGTTCGACCCAGACGTGGACTGGTTCGTCCCGGCCGCGGATGCTCACCGGTCCATGATCGCGCGCATTCAACCGCGTGGTGGGCGATTCCGCCTTCGCGGCCTCAATCAGTCGTGATCCAAAGCAAATATTCGCCTGAAGCTCACGGCAGAGCGCCTGCAAACGGCTGGCGACGTTGACGGTGTCGCCCACCACCGCGAAGGACAGATTGCGCTCGCTGCCGACCGCGCCGATGACGACTGCGCCATATTGTGCGCCGATGCGAACGTCCAGCGGCGGATATCCCCTGGACACACGCTGCACATTCCAGTCTTCGAGAGCGGCGATCATCGCTTCAGCGCACTGGATAGCGCGAGTCGCGTCGTCCTGGCTGGCTAGCGGAACCCCGAATGTCGCCATGATGCAATCGCCGATATAGTTATCGACAGTGCCATGGTGGTCGAAAACGACCTGCTCCATGCGACGGTGGAACTGACGCAGAAGTTCGAACACCGCTTCGGCCGGATGATCCTCGGAATAGTGTGTGAAGCCGACGATGTCGGCGAACAGCACCGCGATATCCTGCCGGCGGACCGGGCCGAAGGGCTCGTCATCCGTGGCGAGCTGGTCGACGACGTTGGGTGAAAAATGCCGGGCGAGATTCGCGCGGGCGCGCTCTGCCTTGACATAGTCTTCCGACAGACGTCGGGAACGAAAGACGACCAGCGCCATGATCGCGCCGATAATCAGGACAACCAACACGTTGGTCGCCTGCGCGAATGTATCGACGAAATTGGGGTTGAGATAGAGGTTCAGTCGCTCTGTCACCGGCAGCGAATAGAGGTTCGTCGCCGGAATGACGGTTCCTGGGTGAGAAATCACCCATCCCACCCCGATTGTCCACGTCAAGGCCGCGAGCGCGCCGAGATAGAGCGCCAATCGTGTCGAAAGGGTCAGCGCGCCAAGGCATACGAAAATCAGCAGGAATTTGAAGCTGCCCTCGCGCAGTTGCATCGCGGCCGGCGCGACCTCCTGGGAAAACGGGTTGGGCGTTACCAGCAGAATGGTCAACAGAATGATGTCCAGCGTACCGACGAGGTAGCCGATCCACCATGGCGCCGTGCGACGGCGCGCAAAGAGAAACTGGATCAGGCCGACGAGCTGGAACAGCACGAGGCCCGCCAGCACGAAGAGCAGTGAGGCATCCCAGCGGCTGATCAATGAAAAGAAGCAGGAGATCACAGCGAGCGATGCCGTACGCGCCCAGAACTGCAATGCAGCGCCCTGGCGTTCTGCGCGCGCCCGCAAATTTTTCAGGCGCGAATAGCGGCGAAGTTCAAGCGTTGGTGCGGTCGGCATAGGATCACTTCGATTTGACGGGGACGTGTCACGCATTCGGCAAACCCGCCCTCTACAGTCTGGCAAATCAGTGTGCGAATTCTATCATGAGGTGCCGGATCTGTTCTATCCCAACGCGCCCTACAGGCGCGGTCGGCATCGCTGGTCGCATGGCTGGTCCGGGCGGCAAGCTGGTGGCGAATGGCGGCAGCCGGCGCCGCCGGAGCAGTGCGCCGCTGGGACCGCGCGAGGACACAAGGCTTCTCGGCAAGCTCTTGAAGCGCTCGGAAAGGAGCCTGAGAAAATCCTGGCTTGCCGAGGCCGCCGAGCTGTTCGGCGACAGCCCCAAGCGCTCGACGAAAAAACTGGCCCGCAAGGCGCGCGATGACATTGCCGCGCGGCAGGAAGATGCGAACGCGGCCTGATCATGGCCTTGCCTCGTTGCTCGTGCCTTGGCTTGGAGGTGGACCGTCTTCTGCAGACGGTTTCGGCGTTTCGCACTCTTAGGGAGTGGGGTATCCGGCTTCTACGCAGACAGCGCTTACTACTTTATGGGCGATCCCGCCCGCCCAGTCGTGAGATCGCAAGATGGCGATGGATGTCTCAAGCTCGGCGGCGGCCATTTCTTTTCGACCGGCGTGGGAATGCGCCAATGTCCGGAAGGCCGCATTCAAGCAGCGATTGAAGTCGTTGGAGTCATCGGCCTGCGCAAGGACATTCAGCGCCTCCTCGTGGCGCCCCAATCGGGCGAGCGCCGCGCCACGTGTGCCTTTCAGCGTAGGGAGCTCCGGAGACATGGCCACGGCACTTTCCGTCAAGCGGTCGAGTAAAGCATCGAGACGAGAGTTCGGCTGGGTGGGTTGAGCGAGGATTTTCGTGGCGGCGGTGTCAATGAGGAGAAGTCGCTCGCTTGCGGACGCCGTGTGGGTCAGCTCATCTTCGAGCGCTGTAATGTCCTCGTCCGTCAGGTCAGGTTTGAACACATAGAAAGCGACGCGATCCGACTGACCCGTGGGGTGCCACGTCGGATCGTCCGGACTCATATACGGCCGCAAGCGGTTCAGATAGTGCTGCCGGAGCACCTCGAACGGATCGCGACCTCGGGCAATTTTCCACAAGGCCAGCATATCGTTGGGCAGTCGCTGGCCGTCGACCTTGGAACGACGCGGAAAACCGTTGCCGATGACTATCATCATCTGAACTACAACGGCCGGCGCCAAGATAGTGCCTACAAGTTCTGTGCCGCGATAGATAGTCATTGCGCCGCTCAGAACACCCAACCAAACAATGTCCATAATCGGCCCTGCGGCCACAAAAAACAGGTTAGCGGGCTTCGAAAAGGATAATTGAGGAAACGTTCTTGTCCAGCCTCCTAGCGGGATAGTCCGTACGTGGACCTCCATTCTCAGCAAGCGGGTGTGGAGTGTTGTTGGTCCCAAGCCGAGATGAATTTCTCTTATTTGCAATTTTGCCAGATGTCCGGCGAGAGCATGAGAAGACTCATGCAGGACCAGGCTTATCCAGGCGCCAATGAATGCGGAGGCAGCGACAAGGAAGGGCAAGAGCAAGGTTCTTTCAGGAATGAGAGTGGCCGAAGGTATTGCGAATCGTGTCTCTATGATTCAGCGCAATCCGCCCTTACGCCAGAAGATCTTGTACCCATCCGCCACCGCTTTCGCCATCGCCGACGCTGGAGCGCGACTCCAACCCAAGGGCGGTGCCCCGAGACACCGAGGCCGTCGAGCCTTCGGCCGGCCAATCGCTATGCCGGCATACGCGGCCCGCCCACCCGCGCACCGGCATCACGCGGGTGCGGGCCGATCGGCATGATCGCGGGAAACGGCGTCGCCCCGAAGGCAAACGTAAATTTGTAACCGGTGAGTCCGTCCTCGGGCGTGGTATGCTGGTCGTGATGGGCGAGAAGTTTCACGCGCTCGGCCAGATCTTCCGCCTCGCGCCGCACCATCTCCGCCGTCTCCGGCCGCATCCGCCTGGAGAAGCTGACGAAGGTCGCCTCCTTCTCGATATGGGTGATGGCCCAGCCGATGAAATTCTTGTTGGTCATCTCGAACAGTGGCCTGAGCGGCCCTTCGAAATTCCACTGGATCGGCGTCTCGACCAGCAATCTTGCCGTCAGACCCCGGCCGAGCGCGATCAGGCCGAGTTCCTCGAGGTCGCGCAGATAGAGGAACATCGAGGCCTCGCTCAAACCTTGCGAGCGCATGATGCCTTCCGGCGTGAACTTCTCCGACAGCATGACGAAGATGAACAGCAGCGCCGGCCGGCCGGCGAGCCGGCGCTCGATCTCCGGCGCAATGTGGTTGACCGGCCCCGGCCCGCGGTTCATCGAGCCGAGCACGTTTTCCAGTTCGACGCCGGCAGCGGCACAGATCTCGATCAACCGGTCGAGCTTGCAGTTGCGCTCGTGGAAGATGCGCTTCACCGTCGGCTCGGAAACGCCCATGCGTTCGGCAAGCTCGCGATAGGTGACACCCTTCGCCTTCAGCGTCCGCTTCAGCGCCTCGAAGATCAGACCGTTCATGGCGTGCACCTCCTACCCGCAGTTTCGTATCGATATTCGATACTAGCGCTAATCGGGCTTCCCGAAAAGTATCGGAAATCCTAGCTCTCCGCCCGTCATCACAGGAGAACAGCCATGAAACGCCTCATCATCTCAGCCTTTGCCGCCAGCATCGGTATTGCGGCCGCACCGGCCGCCCAGGCCGGCGAACTCTGGCGCGCCACGGGCCTCGAACAACCGGAATCGGCGCTGTTCGACGCTGCCAACAATCGAATCATCGTGTCCAACATCGTCGGCAACCCGGGCGATGCCGACGGCAACGGCTATCTCTCGGTGCTGTCCCTGGACGGCAAGACGATCACCCAGCACTGGACCGACGGCATGGACGCGCCAAAGGGCATGGCGATATCAGGCGGCAAGCTCTATGTCGCCGACATCACCAAGGTCCGCGTCGTCGATCTCGCCAGCGGCAAGCTCGTCGCCAGCATCGTGGTGCCGAATGCTGTCTTCCTCAACGACATGACCGCCGACGCGTCAGGCAAGGTCTACGTGACCGACATGCTGGCCGACACGATCTACCGCATCGACGGCGACAGGCCGGAGCTGTTCGCTAGGGATGCTTTGCTGGCCTCGCCCAACGGCGTATTCGCCGATGGCAACCGGCTGATCGTCGCCTCCTGGGGCAAGGGCATCAAGCCCGACTTCAGCACGGCGGAGCCGGGCGGGCTGCTGGCCGTCGACCTCGCCAGCAAGGTGGTTTCGCCGCTGCCCGGGGCGCAGAAATTCGCCGACCTCGACGGCGTCATCGCCATTGGCGATACCATCTATGCGACCGCCTACATGACCGGCACGCTCTACCGCTACAAAGCCGGCGGTGCGCCGGAAGCGGTGGCGCATTTCAAGCCGGGCAGCGCCGACATCGGCACCGACGGCAAGTCGATGCTCTACGTGCCGCTGATGAACGAGGGCGAGGTCGCGGCGCTAAAGCTCGATTGAGTCGGTCGCTTCAGGCCGATCCCGCGCGACCCCTGACTAACAGCCTTGGGATGGGCCGTGCTAGGACGGCCCATCCCACGGTGATGGTCGAGGAGGTTTGCCATGGACGATCGAGAGATTCGCGCCGCTCTGGATCGCCACTGGGCTGCCTCCGATGCCGGCGACTTCGAGGCCGAGCATGAGATCTACCGGGAGGATGCGGTGCTCGATTATCCGCAATCGGGCGAGCGCATCCGCGGGCGGCGCAACATCCAGTCGTCGCGCGCCGCGCAACCGAACCGCAAGCGCTTCAGCGTGCGGCGGATCACCGGCGCTGGAGACCTCTGGGTCACCGAATATGTCCTGACCTATGACGGGCTGCCGTCCTACACGGTCAGCATCATGGAGCTCCTCGACGGCAGGGTGGCCCGCGAAACCCAGTATTTCAGCGACCCGTTCGAGCCGGGACCGTCGCGCGCGCAATGGGCCGAGCGGATACCGTGAGCCACGGGGACGACCATCCGCCGATCGCTCGTTCGGAGCTGCCTGATGATACGGCCGCTCTCGCCCGTTACCTCATCGGCATGCTGGTGATGCGCGACTTGCCCGAAGGCATCGTCAGCGGCCGCATCGTCGAGACCGAGGCCTATGTCGTCGGCGATGCCGCCGGGCATGGCTATCGGGGGATGACCCCGCGCAACCGTTCGCTGTTCCTCGAGCGCGGCCACGCCTATGTCTATCTCGCCTATGGCATCTCCATGATGCTGAATGTTTCGAGCGAGATGGAAGGCATCGGAACAGGCGTGCTGATCCGGGCGCTTGAGCCGCTCGAAGGCATCGCCATCATGCGGCGGAATCGCGGCGTCGAGCGTTTGCGTGACCTGGCGCGCGGGCCGGGACGGCTGGCCACGGCGTTGCGGATCGATCGTTCGCTCGACGGGATCGACCTCTGCCGGAAAGGCCCGCTATGGCTCGCGCGCGGTGACTTTGAGCCCGGCGAGATCGGGCAAGGCATCAGGATCGGCATTTCGAAGGATGCCGACCGGCCGCTGCGATTTTATGTCAGGGGCAGCCCGTTCGTCAGCGGTCCGAGATCGCTCAACCAATGAGAGACGGCCAGACGCATCGAAATGAAACTGGACGCTACCCCGCCTCCAGTTTCCCCGCCAGCTGCGCCCGCGCGTCCTTGATCGAGGCGGCGTAGGTCACCAGCGGGCGTTTGACGCCGTGGTTGATCAGGGTGCGCCGTATCTGCGGCGAGGCGCCCGCTATGATGAAGCGCACGCCGGCGCGGCTGGCCTTGTGAGCCGCGCTTTCGATGACATTGGCGGCCGTCGAATCGAAGAGCGGCACGGCGGAACAGTCAAGGATGAAATTCTTGCGCTGGTCGGCGATGCGGTCGAGCACGCTGCCGACGGTCGAGGCGGCGCCGAAGAAGAAGGCGCCCGAGATACGGTAGACGACGGTGTCGGTGTCGCTTGCCTCGCTGGCATCATAGGCGCGGCCACTGCTGTCGGCGACATCGTCCTGCACCAGCGGCACATCCGCCTCCACCGCGATCGACTTGGCCATGCGGTCGATGAACAGGATCGAGCCCAGCGCGAAACCGACGACGATGCCTTCAGTCAGATCGCGGAAGACGACGATCAGGAAGGTCGCCAACAGCACCAGCGCGTCGCCGCGCGAAGCACGCAGCAGCGTGGCAAAGGCCTGTTTCTCGAACATGTTCCAGCAGACCACCGCCAGCACGCCGGCAAGAGCGGCAAGCGGGATGTAGCTGGCCAGCGGTGCCGCCACCAGCATGAAGACCAGCAGGAACAGCGAGTGCAGCATGCCCGAGACCGGCCCATGCGCGCCGGCCCGCACATTGGTGGCGGTGCGGGCGATGGTGCCGGTGGTGCAGATGCCGCCGAACAGCGCCGAGGCGATGTTGGCAAAGCCTTGCGCCACCAGTTCGCAATTGGAGCGATGCCGCCGTCCGGTCATGCCGTCGGCGACGACGGCCGACAGCAGCGATTCGATGGCACCGAGCAAGGCAAAGGCAATGGCATCCGGCAGCACCGCGACCACCTTGCCCAGGCTGAGCGCCGGCAGCGCCGGAAACGGCAGGCTGCGCGGAATGCCGCCATAGCGCGTGCCGATGGTTTCCGCCGGCAGTGCCAGCAGCGCCACCACCAGCGAGGCGAGCCCGACGGCGATCAGCATGCCCGGCCAGCCCGGCCGCCAGCGCTTGACCGCGACAATGGTGGCGATGGTCAGCACCGCCACCAGTGTCGCCGAGATGTTCACCGTGCCGGCTGCCTGCCCGATCGCCATCAGTTTCGGCAGCAGCGGCCCGGGCTCCGGCCCCGCAAGTTTCAGCCCGAACAATTCGACGATCTGGCCGGAGAAGATGATGATCGCAATGCCGGCGGTGAAGCCGACCGTCACCGGATAGGGAATGAATTTGATGTAGGTGCCGAGCCTGAGGTAGCCGATGGCGAGCAGGAAGAGGCCGGACATCATCGTTGCCAGGAGCAGTCCGTCGACGCCTTCGCGCTGGACGGTTGCCGCCACCAGCACGATGAAGGCGCCGGCCGGGCCGCCGATCTGGAAGCGGCTGCCGCCGAGCGCCGATATGATGAAGCCGCCGACGATGGCGGTGAACAGCCCGCGCTCCGGCGTCACGCCCGAAGCTATCGCAATCGCCATCGACAGCGGCAACGCGACGATGGCGACGGTCAGCCCGGCCATGAAGTCGGCCTTGAACTGCGGCAGGTGGTAGCCCTCGCGCCAGACCGTCACCAGCTTGGGCGTGAACAGTTCGGCAAATGTCGGCTTTGCCGACCCCTGGGCCGACCCCTGGGCCGACTTTTGGGCCGACCCATGGGCCGATTTGTGTGCTGCCTTATGGGCCGGTTGATGCACTGCCTGACGGGCCTGATCCATGGACTGCCTTCCGAAGCTGAAAGGCGGCGGGATCGTCGGCAGGACTGTCGGCGGTCGCCGTCGCGACTTATGCCGGCTCAGCCTTGGGATCTGGCGGCACCGCGGGCTTGAGGCGCACGCCTCTGCCGCCGCGCTCGCTGGCCTGGTTCTCGCCGATCAACTCCACCCCGGCCTCGTCGAGCGCCTGGATGACCTTCATCAGCGTATCGACCACGCCCCGGACCACGCCGTCGCTCGCTTCCATGCGCTGGATGGTTGGAAGCGAAACGCCTGCGCGTTCGGCGAGCGTCTTCTGATCGATGCCGGCCAGCGCCCTTGCGGCGCGCATCTGCGCGGCAGTGATCATCGGTCGGAACCCATGTCTGAGTCTGCTGAAATAACGTATAATACCCTTACCATGATGTTTCAAGCATCAATATGAATGTCTGAGGCGTAAGCCGCATCGCCTAATTGTCCATTTTGCGATACTTCCCGAGGAATACGAGCTAGGGTTTCGTCCATCCGAGGCAGGGGTAACGCGGTTGACTATTTTCAAGGCTTTGATGACATCGGCATGCTTGCTGTCGACGGTTCTGGCACTGGCAGGCTGTGGTGGGCACCTGATCAACAGATTGATCTGAGGCAAGCCTGAACGCGCGGTCAGGCGCCGTCATCATCGTCACCCACCACATGGCGCCGCTGCAACATCCGCGCCACCAACCAGCATAGCATCGCCCAGGCGAAGCCGGCGCACCAGCCGGCGAGCACATCCGACGGCCAGTGGACGCCGAGATAGATGCGGCTGACGCCGACCAGCACCGTCGCCAGCACGGCCAGCGACAAGACGTATATCTTCGTCGCCCGCCCATGCAGGAAGCGCGCCGCGAGCGAACCGAGGGTGAGGTAGGTCACCGCCGACAGCATGGCGTGGCCGCTCGGGAACGAGAGCGACGTCTCGTTGACCAGATGCGAAACGAGTTCCGGGCGTGGCCGGTCGATGCCGAGCTTCAGCAGGCTCGACAGCACCGGCCGCCGGCGACGGCAACGAAGATGAGGAGCGCGGTCCCCGGCCTGCGGATCAACAGCAGATAGAGGATCGTTGCCGTCGTGATCAGCACCAGCACGGCTGAGCTGCCGAGACTGGTGATGTCGCGCATCGCCCCTTCCAGCCATAGCGGGCCGATCGGAACGCCGGGTTGGCCCGCCTGGCGGAAAGCGAGCAGGATTTCGCTGTCGAAGGCGTGCGGCGAGGTGGCCCGGGCCACCTCCATCAACTCCTCAAAACCCCACAGCCCACCGGCAATGACCAGGCCGGCCAGCAGGACCGGGAATTCGATGCGGTTGAGCAGGGTGCTTGCGGTGTCTTTCATCGGATCGGTGTCGCAGCCTTCATTCTATCAACGCCCTTGCAGATAGGGCCCAAGCGTGATCAGCGCCACCGCGGCGATCGCCAGCACGATGCCGCTGGCCTGCAGCGCGTTGACGCGCTCGCCGAAGAACACCAGCGCCACGACGTTGACCGACACCAGTTGGATGACCGCCGAGAGGCTGAACGACACCGACATGCCGAATTCGCGGATCAGCCGCAGCATGATCAGATTGCCCAGCGAATAGAGCGCGAGCGTCAAAAGGATCTTGCCGAGGCTCGGCGCCAGCCCCCATTGCTTGGCGGCGGTCGCCGCCAGAAGGAAGATCACCGTCGAAAAGCCGAGCTGCAGCAGTCCCGAAAAACTCAACGTCCCGTCCCCTCGAAGCGGCTCTGGCGGCATCTGCCGCGGACCTTGTTTCCGAAGCACGCCGAGACGTCAAGTAACCTCGTTCTAACGAAGGTCTTGGCAACGGCAAGACTGAGGCTCAATGTGCTTATGTCGCCCGGCTGTCGATGGAAGGGCGGTCAGGGGCACATGATTCGTATTCTGCAGAACTTGGCGCGACGCTGGAGCGAGCTTTCCCTTGCCCTGCAATTCCTCGTTGCCGGCGGCTTTGGCCTTCTGGCCGTCATGCTGGTTGTGGGCGCCTGGGTGACGTCGCAGATCCGGGACGGCGTCACCCGCAATTCGGCCGCCACCACGGCACTTTATGTCGACAGCGTGATTGCGCCGCTGCTGCCCGACCTGCGCAAGAGCGAGGAACTCAGCGAGTCCGTCAAGCAAGCGCTCGACGAGACGCTCGGCCAGGGCGCGCTCGGCAAACGCCTGGTCTCGTTCAGGCTGTGGCGCCGCGACGGTACCGTGCTCTACGCGAAAGACTCAGCCTTGATCGGCCGCCGCTTCGACCTGACCGACAATCTGCGGTCCGCCTTCCAGGGCAGCGTCACCGCCCAATTCGATACGTTCGACGGAGACGAAGAGAAGGAGCAGGCCGCCGGCGTCCCGCTGCTTGAGATCTACAATCCCGTGCGCGAACCCTGGTCCGGCGAGGTGGTGGCCGTCACCGAATTCTTTGAGGTCGCCAGCGATTTCAAAGCCACGCTGGCTTCCGCTCTCTTATCGAGCTGGCTGATCGTGGCCGGCACCACCTTGATGGCTTTTCTGCTTTTGTCGGGCATCGTGCTGCGTGCCAGCCGCACCATCGACGATCAGCGCGGGGCGCTGCGCCGGCAGGTGTCGGAGCTGCAGGGCCTGGTGACGCAAAACAGCGCCTTGCGGCAGCGTGTGCAGCGGGCGTCCCGCCGCGCCACCGCATTCAACGAACGATATTTGCGCCGGATCGGCGCCGACCTTCATGACGGACCGGCGCAACTCGTCGCCCTGGCGGCGCTGCGCATGGACAGCCCGGTATTTTCCGGCGACGGCAATTGGGGCGAAAGCCGCTCGACCGAGGTTACGATGATCCGCAAGACGCTGGAGGATGCGATGCGCGAAATACGCGGCATCTGCACCGGTCTCGTGTTGCCGCAGATAGAGACGGCTGCCGCAATGGACATATTGCGGCTGGCGGTCGACGAACACCAGCGCCGGACGGGAACGTCGGTGATGCTCACGCTGCCCAGGCATTTGCCCGAACCCGGAGCCTCCGAGAAGATCAGCATCTATCGTTTCGTGCAGGAAGGGCTGAACAACGCCTATCGCCACGGGCGGGGCAAGGACCAGGCGGTGCGTGCCGAAATGAAAGGTGGCAGGCTCTTCGTCGAAGTATCGGACGGCGGGCCAGGCTTTGATCCAGCGGCACGGGTCGAAGGATTGGGGCTGGCTGGTCTCAGGGATAGGGTTGAAAGCATTGGCGGCCAGTTCGAAACCCGGACTGGACCGCAAGGCACGCGGCTGGTGATCAGCCTGTCGGTCGAGGAGCAAGCATGATTAACGCCATTCGCATCGCTATTGTCGACGACCATCCGCTCTTTCGCGAAGGCGTGACACGCAGCCTGTCGGAGCTCGGAGGCTTCGAGATCGTCGGCGAAGGTGCGACGGCGCAGGATGCCGAACGCATCGCCTCGACGGTGCGGCCCGACCTATTGCTGCTCGACATCTCCCTGCCGGGCGGCGGCCTGGCGGCGGTTGCAACCATCCTTGGCGACCATCCCACCCAGAAGATCGTCATGCTGACCGTTTCGGAGGCCAATGCCGACGTAACCAAAGCTCTGAACGCCGGGGTGCAGGGCTATATCCTGAAGGGTGTCGGATCGCGCGCGCTCGCCGACATCCTGCGCAACGTGGCGGCCGGCGAGAGCTATCTTACGCCGGCCCTGTCGGCGCGGCTGCTTTCGGATCTCCAGTCCCCGCAGCCTGCCAATGGCCTGGCGGACCGGCTGCGGCAACTGACCGAACGGCAGACGGAAATCCTGCGGCTGGTGGCGGAAGGGCTCAGCAACAAGGAGGTCGCCCTGCGCCTGGAGCTGCAGGAGAAGACGGTCAAGCATCACATGACCGGGGTGCTGTCGAAGCTCAATGTGCGAAACCGCACTGAAGCGGCTCTCATGATGCGCGAGTTTCGCGACCAGGACCGGAACCGCTCGTAGGCCAACTTGAACCCGCACGAGGGCCAGACAAAGAGAGGTCACCTCCGCCGGGGGCGGCGGAGGTGACATGCGAAGCTGGTCGTTGCCTGTTGACCAGCCTCACATAGCCTTCAGACGGCTGACATCGGCCGGCGTGGCCTGGCGGTCTATGATCGTACGACCCAGCGCATCCTGCATCCTGAAACGGCCGTTCTCGACCTTTTCCGTCAAGCCGTCTGGGTGCTCGACCGTGATCTTGTTGCCGTCAATGTCGACCTTGTCGCCGGTCGTAGCGTTGACATGACTGGCGCTCTGGCCGTTGCCGGAAGCGGCGGAATTGCCGCCGCTATTGCCATTACTGTTCCCGCTATTGCCGTTACCGTCCCCGCTATTGCCATTGCCGTTCCCGCTGTTGCCATTGCCGGAATTGCCGCCGCTGTTGCCGCCGCCATTGCCACCGCTATTACCGCCACCGTTGCCGCCGCCATTCCCGCCGCCGCCCTTGCCGGCCTGTGCGGTGACGGCGTCGATTCCGGGGGCGGAGCCGTGCAGGGAAATTCGATAGGGGACGATGGTCAGCGCCAGAGCAGCCGCCGAAACGAGCGTCAGCCGGCGACAACGGGCCGTGATCGATCCGTGCATCCCTGATTCTCCGTCGATTGAGCCGGCGCGCCCACCCCAACGTTGCAACCAGCAACATCGCCGAAACATGTGGTGACCGGAAGCGACCTCCGACCGTTGCGGTTGTCCTCCAGGACCTTTGCCAGCGCAAGATTGGACCAAAGTCTGAGGTGCGCGTGAGCAAGTCGCCTCGCCCCCGGTATTGGAGCTTGTATGATGTCACGAAAATGTGATCGGCCTGGCTTAAGGGGTCGAACAGGCAACAAGCTCCAGCCACTCCAAAGCCAGAGGCCCCTTATGACCGAACATCGTTCCCCCGACGCTCGATTCCGCACCAGCCTGCTCGAGGAAAACGAAGGACCGGCCATCAACCCCACCGACAACCGCACCATGGGCGAAATCATCGCCGCGCGGTTCTCGCGCCGGGGTTTCCTGAAGGGATCGCTCGCCGTCTCGGCGATCGCCGCCACAGTCAGTCCGCTGGCCATGATCGCCGCAGACGATGCCCGCGCCGCGGAAGGCTCAGCGTTCAAATTCGATGAGCTCCAGGCCGGCATCGACGACAAACATCATGTCGCGCCGGGCTATGACGCCGACGTGCTGTTGCGCTGGGGCGATCCGCTGTTTGCCGATTCACCGGAGTTCGATCCGACCAAGCAGTCGGCGCAGGCGCAGGCCAGGCAGTTCGGCTACAACAACGACTATGTCGGCTACATCGCGATCGACGGCTCGGCCGAGCACGGCCTGCTGGTGGTCAATCACGAATACACCAACCCGCATCTGATGTTCCCGGGCATTGTTTCGATCGTCGAGAAGGACGGGAAGAAGAAGGCCGAGGTCGCGCCGCTCTCGAAGGAGCAGGTCGATGTCGAAATGGCGGCGCATGGCGGCACCATCGTCGAAATCCGCAAGGCGGGCGACAAGTGGCAAGTGGTGCGCGACGGCAAGCTCAACCGCCGCATCACCGCCACCACCGAAATGGCGCTGTCGGGCCCGGTCGCCGGCCATGACCGCGTCAAGACCAATGCCGATCCGTCCGGCACGAAAGTGTTCGGCACTTTCAACAACTGCGCCGGCGGCGTCACGCCGTGGGGCACCTATGTGATGGCCGAGGAGAACATCCACGGCTATTTCTCCGGCGAACTGCCGGAAGGCCACAAGGAAGCCGCCAACTACAAGCGGCTCGGCATTCCGGAAGGCGCCTATGAATGGGGCGCGCATTACGACCGCTTCAACCTCGCCAGGGAGCCCAACGAGCCCAATCGCTTCGGCTGGATCGTCGAGGTCGACGTCAACGATCCGACCTCGACGCCGATGAAGCGCACTGCCATGGGCCGCTTCAAGCATGAGGGCGCCGAATCGATCGTCGCCAAGGACGGCCGCGTCGTCTTCTATCTCGGCGACGACGAGCGCTTCGACTATGTCTACAAGTTCGTCACCAAGGGCACGTTCAATGCCAACGATCGTGCGGCCAACAAGGACCTGCTCGACGAAGGCACGCTGCATGTCGCCAAATTCGCCGAGGACGGCACGGTCGACTGGCTGCCGATCGTCTTCGGCCAGGGGCCGCTGACGGCGGAAAACGGCTTTGCCGGCCAGGCTGACGTGCTGATCGAGACGCGGCGCGCCGCCGATCTGCTCGGCGCCACCAAGATGGACCGGCCCGAAGACATCCAGCCCAATGGTGTCAACGGCAAGGTCTATGTCATGCTGACCAACAATTCGAAGCGCAAGGCCGACCAGGTCGATGCCGCCAACCCGCGCGCCGAAAATGCCTTCGGCCACATTATCGAGATCACCGAGACCGATGGCGATTTCACTTCCACCAAGGGCAAATGGGAAGTGCTCTTGAAATGCGGCGATCCCTCGGTTGCCGATGTCGGCGCTACCTTCTCGACGGCGACGACGAGCAATGGCTGGTTCGGCATGCCCGACAATTGCGCGGTCGATTCGGCCGGTCGCCTGTGGGTCGCCACCGACGGCCAGGGACCGAAGGCCACGGGGCGAACCGACGGCCTGTGGGCGGTCGACACGGAAGGGGCGGCACGGGCGACGTCAAAGCTGTTCTTCCGCGTGCCGATCGGTGCGGAAATGTGCGGCCCGCTGTTTGCGCCCGACGACCAGACCGCCTTCGTCGCCGTCCAGCATCCGGGCGATGGCGGCGAGGATTGGGACGGTTTTGGCCGCCCGTCCTACTATGAGGACCTGTCGACACGCTGGCCGGATTTCAAGCCGGACATGCCGGTGCGGCCGTCGGTTGTCGCCATCACCAGGCAGGGCGGCGGCAAGATCGCGGTCTGATCTCGGCGCCAGTTTGCAGCCTTGGGAGGGGTTTCGGTTCCCGAACGCCCCTCCTTCGCGGCATGAAGCCCATTCAAGCTCCGGGAAAGATTGGCAATTTACAGGTGGCGCCCTAACTCCTCCTTCAGGAGACCGCCATGTCGAAGTCCGTCTATGATCGTGGCCTGCTCAAGCCCGGCGACATCGCCAGGCTGCAGCGCGTCTTTGACGAAGCCTGCCTCAAGCGCGAAGCACACCCCGATTCACCGGAAGCGCGCGAAATCGCCCTGACCCTGCTCGCCCTCCACAATGCCGGCATGGTCGACGAGGAGATGCTGACAGACGCCGTCGGTTTCCGCCGGCTGGAGCCGAAATCAGCCTGAGATCGAAGAGCCGCTTCCAGCCGCTATCCGGTGCGCTGAACCACGGCCACATTGATCGCGCTTCGCAATTTGAAGCCGATGGATTCGTACAGCTTTATCGCGCCGGCGTTGGTGGCGTAGGCGTGCAAGTAGGGTACCTCGCCGCGTGCGAAAATCTGATTGGCCACGAACACGGACAGCAGCCGGCCGAGGCCGCCGCCGCGGACATCCGGATGCGAGCAGACGCCGCTGAGCTCGCTGTAGCCAGGCTGTTTCATCCGCTCGCCGGCCATCGCCACCAGCCGGCCGCCGGCCTTCACGCCCCAGAAGTCGCCAAGGCTCAATGCTCCAGACGTGAATGGGCCGGGCTTGGTGAGCGACGCCAGGGCTACCATATCCGCCACATCGTCCTGTGTCAGGCGTTGCACCCGTTCATCCGACACCAGCTGTAACGGCGCCTCGGCAACCATCTGCACGGCCGCGGCTTGCGAGATTGCCGAGAGCCCGGCCGGAAGGGCAATGGGGTCGGCCTGAGCCATGATGACGCTGTCACCGGGGCCGACAAGGTCCGCGAAAGCCCGCAGGCTTTCGGCATCGTCGGCGGCGGTGGCGGCGAAAAGGGCGAATGACGGCGAATAGCGCCTGGCGAGCTCACCACCTTGCGCGAGGGCTTGATGACGCGTCGCAAGCGCGCTCCAGATGGGCCGGTCGAGAACATGTTTCATTGCGCGATAGCCTTTTTCACACGGCGATCGAGTGGAGCGGCGGCGAGGCCGTCCTCGATAGCGGCGAGTTGATCGAGAAGCGGCCCCGAGAGGTCCCGGCACAGATCCGCGACGGCGCTCTCGATGCGCGGCCAGACGTCCCGCTTCGCCACGTCGACCAGGCGCTGGCCCTTGCCTGTCAACGAGACCATCTTGCGGCGCTGGTCGCCATCCGACTGGACGGCTTCGACCAGCCCCAACTCGGCCAGCAGCGACACGCTTCGCGTCACGCCCGGCTGGGTCAGCCCGAGCGATTGCGCCAGTTCGCCGACGGCCAAGGGCCCCAGCCTGTCGAGCGCGGCAAGCAGCGGGTACTGGCTCGATTGAAGCGGGACCTCCAGGCCGTCGAGCAGATGCTGCGCGTCGGCCTGCAATTGTTCGCCGATGCGCTTCAGCCTGCTGCCCAAGCAGAGATAGCCAAGAGACCGGACAACGTCTTCCATGATCAATCTGTCCCTTAATCTATAACATGTTATATAATACGGCAAGGAACGAGTCAAAGCCGTCTTCGCTCAAATCAGCGTGAGCCACCCGAGGGCCGAGAGGAGCCGGCGATCCGCTTGGCGATCGCCTTGCCCAATATGGCGGCATTGGCAAAGCAGCCGCGAATGCTCGGCCGCATGCCGGTGAACCACAGGCCGGGCAGTTTCGGATCGGCGTCGCCGCCGTTGAAGAGCGGGACACCCTTGCTGTCGAGCACGCCGAGACTGCCGACCATGCGCTCCAGCCCGGTGCGGTAGCCGGTTGCGGCAATGACGATATCGGGATCGATCAGGCGGCCATTGGCCAGGACCACACCGTCGCGGCTGAACTCGCGTATCGCCGGCACGACGGTGATCTTGCCCGATTTGATGGCGTCGACGGCGCCGTCGTCCGCGGCGATCGCGGTGTAGTCGGAGGTCAGGCGGCTGGCGCCGCCCGACGGTGCGGGCGGCAGGCCGAATTTGGTCAGATCGCCGAAAACCAGGCGCTGCGTCGCGGCGATCGCCGCATCGGCGACGCGCAGCGGCAGGCGCGCCATGAGCGGCGAGAGCCTATGCACGGCGATCTTGCCGATCCGCTTGGGCAGCAGGGCGGGGCCATTGCGGGCCGACAGCCAGAGAGCAGCCACATCCACGCCAGCCAGATGATTGAGGGCGTCGAAGCCCGAATTGCCGGCGCCGACGACCAGCACCTTCTTGCCGGCATAGGACTTGGCGTCGCCAAAATCCGCCGAATGGATGATCCGGCCCGCGAAGGCCTCCACGCCCTTCCATTGCGGCGTGAACGGCTCCTTGTCGCGGCCGGTGGCGACGACGACATGACGCGCCAGGCGCGAGCCGGCGCTGGTGCGCACGGCCCAGTGGTCGCCCCTGAACACGATGGTCTCGACGGCGACGCCGAACTCCACCGGCAGCCGGTTCGCCTCCCGGAAATCGTTCATATGGCGGATAACGACGTTCTTGGGTGGAAAGGCTGGCGTATCCCCGGGATAGGAAAGGCCCGGCAGTGCCGAGAGATCGCGATGGGTGTTGAGATGCAGTTGCTGGTGCCGCCGATGCCAGGGCTCGGCCAGCCGGCTCTCCTTTTCCAGGATCGCCGCCGGCACGCCGGCCTTGATCAAAGCCTGGGCGACGGCCAGTCCGGCAGCACCGGCGCCAATGACGATCACCGGCTCGATCGTCACCAACTGCTCCACCATCGGTCTGGTCGTCGTATCAGCCATTCACTCTCAAAACCCATTCAACCGCCGCAGCATCCCGACAGGTTCGCAGGACGCTGTAACCGTTTGATCGCGCGCAAACCCATGCAGCGGATCGGTACCGATTGCCGAGGCCGCGCGCCGGGCCGCGCTTGCGCTCCAGAGCATTGCGCCGCCAAGCGGAAACAACTTCCATCGCAGAAATGCGGCCAAAACAACGACATGACGCGGGATGCCCGCTTCTGTCCGAAACCATGCAGCCCTATATGGCATATCCGCGGCATCGGCGATAATCAGGTCGCGGCAATGTGATTGATTCGAGCTCCGGGGGCTGGCGGATCTCGTTACCGACGCAGGAATTCGAAATCGCAGCGATTTTGGCTTCCCGCGAAAAATCAGGACGCCGTGGCGCGTCTAGCGTGTCGAAAGGCACGTCGCGCCACAGACGGCACGCGGAATCTCGACCATGCCCTCCTTGCGGATCTATTTCGACAAAATCCTTGAGGGCGCCTCGCCCAAGGTCGAGCGCCAGGCGCTGACGCATGTCGAACGGCTGGCGATTGTCCGCCGCCATGGCGATTTCTCGCTCGCCTATTCCACCGCTGTACAGCAGAAGCTTTCCTATTTTGGCGACGCCGACGGCTACATCGCCTTCGGCACCAAGATGAAGCACCATTTCGCGCTTGGCGACCCGGTGGCGGCGCCGGCCATGCGGGCCAACTACATCAGGCGCTTCGTCGAGACCGCCGGCGACCCGTGGTTCGTGCAGATCGGCGAGGAGACGGCGCGCGTGCTGGCCGGGCTCGGCTACAGGGTCAACCGGCTGGGCATCGACACAAGCCTCGTGCTGCCCGAGCATGATTTTTCCGGCAAGCGCAACGAGACTGTGCGCTATTCCGAGCGCTGGCTCTTGAAGAAAGGCTTTTCGTTTGAGGAAGACAAACGCACGGTCCACCTAGACGAAATCGCCCGGCTGTCCGAAAACTGGCGCGGCGACCGCATCGTCAGGCGCTGGGAGATGGGCTTCCTCAACCGCCCCTTCTACGATCAGCTCGGCACCGACATGCGCCGCTTCGTCCTGCATGGTCCCGATGGCGAGCTGATCGCCCTGCTCGATTTCGATCCGATTTTTCGCGACGGCAAGGTCATCGGCTACACCACCGCCTTCAAGCGCAAGCACATCGATGCCTCGCCGCACGCCGAGATCGGCCTGACCAAATTCGCTGTCGACCGGTTTCGCGAAGAGGGCATGGAGGTGGTCACGCTTGGCCTGTCGCCGCTCGTCGACGTCGCCCCCAGCGGATTTGCCGAAAGCGACTTCTGGCGCAACACTTTTCAGCGCGCCTATGATTCACCATGGGTCAACCGCCGCCGGTTCAACCTGCAGGGCCAGGCGGCCTTCAAGCGCCGCTTCCACGGCATGGAAGAGCCGGTCTACATCGCCTTCCGCCAGGGGACCTATATCGAGATGCTGGGGTTGCTGCGGTTGGTCAAGGCGATCTAGATCTGCCGATATTCAGGTGAGGCCGGCCTGACCTGAATCTCAACAGATCTCGTCGGCGTGTCAGCGTGCCTTTGCCGCGTCAGTTCCTCAACCGGTAGCCGGTCTTGAAGATCCAGGCGACGATCGCGATGCAGACGGCCAGGAAGACGACGGTCATGCCGAGGCTGATGCCGACCGAGACGTCGGACTTGCCATAAAAGCTCCAGCGGAACCCGCTGATCAGGTACACCACCGGATTGAACAGCGTGATCGTCTTCCAGATACCGGGCAGCATGTTGATCGAATAAAAGCTGCCGCCGAGGAAGGTGAGCGGCGTGATGATCAACAGCGGCACCAGTTGCAGCTGTTCGAAACTTTTCGCCCAGATGCCGATGATGAAGCCGAACAGGCTGAAGGTCACCGCCGTCAGCACCAGGAAGGCGACCATCCAGAACGGATGCAGGATGGTGAGCGGCACGAACAGCGAGGCGGTGGCGAGGATGATCAGGCCGAGGATGATCGACTTGGTGGCCGCACCGCCGACATAGGCGATGACGATCTCCAGGTAGGAGACCGGCGCCGACAGCAATTCGTAGATCGAGCCGACGAATTTCGGGAAGTAGATGGCGAAGGAGGCGTTGGAGATCGACTGCGTCAACAGCGACAGCATGATCAGCCCCGGCACGATGAAGGCGCCGTAGCTGATGCCGTCGATCTCGGTGATGCGTGAGCCGATGGCCGAGCCGAAGACGACGAAATAGAGCGATGTCGAGATGACCGGCGAGACGATGCTCTGCAGCAGGGTGCGGAAAGCACGTGCCATTTCCATCCGGTAGATGGCCCAGACTGCACGCAGGTTCATGCGTCTTTCCTCACCAAATTGACGAAGATCTCCTCGAGCGAACTGTTTTGCGTGTCGATGTCGCGGAACTGGATGCCGCCGGCCTCAAGGTCGCGGATCAGCGACGCGACGCCCGGCCGCTCGGCCTGGTTGTCATAGGTGTAGGTCAATTGCCCGCCATCCGGCGACAGCTCCAGCGCGTAGCGCGAAAAGGCTTCCGGAATGGCGGTCAGCGGATTGCGCAGTTCCAGCACCAGCCGCTTGCGGCCGAGCTTGCGCATCAGTTCGGCCTTGTTCTCGACCAGGATGATTTCGCCGCGGTTGATGACGCCGACGCGGTCGGCCATCGCCTCGGCCTCCTCGATATAGTGGGTGGTGAGGATGATGGTGACGCCATCCTCGCGCAGCCGGCGCACCATCTCCCACATGTCCTGGCGCAGCTCGACGTCGACGCCGGCGGTCGGCTCGTCGAGGAACAGGATGCGCGGCTCATGCGACAGCGCCTTGGCGATCATCAGCCTGCGCTTCATGCCGCCCGACAGCGTGATCGCCTTGGCGTCCTTCTTGTCCCATAGCGACAGGTCGCGCAGCACCTTCTCGACAAAGGCCGGGTTGGCCGGCTTGCCGAACAGGCCGCGGCTGTAGCTGACGGTCGCCCAGACGCTCTCGAAGGCGTCGATGGTCAGTTCCTGCGGCACCAGGCCGATCAGGCTGCGCGCGGCGCGATAGTCCTTGTTGATGTCGTGGCCGTCGACGGTGACTGTGCCGGTCGAGCGGTTGACGATGCCGCAGACGATCGAGATCAGCGTCGTCTTGCCGGCGCCATTGGGCCCAAGCAGCGCGAAGATCTCGCCGCGCTGGATGTCGAGATTGACTTCCTTGAGCGCGGTGAAACCGGTGGCGTAGGTCTTGGAGACCCCGGAAATGGACAGAATGGAGGGCATGGCTGAAAACGGCTGCCTGAAAGAGGTCCCCTGATATAGGCCGAATGTCGGAGCGTGCAACCGGAAGTCAATGGCGCTGCTGACAGTTCTGGACAGCGGTTGCAAGGAACGGCTGGAGATGTGCCGTATGAACCGGTAAAATTGTCCTGTGGCGTTCAGCCTCGCGGCAGGACGCCGCTTTGACCTGACCTGGTTTCGGGCCTATCCTTCCCGAGTACTTGCAGCAGCCGGAGCCCGCCATGGACCCGCTCATACTGTCGCGCATCCAGTTCGGCGCGAATATTTCGTTTCATATTCTGTTTCCGACGATCACCATTGCACTTGGCTGGGTGCTGCTGTTCTTCAAGCTGCGCTACAACGCGACCAACGATTCCGCCTGGATGCGCGCCTATTTCACCTGGGTGAAGGTGTTTGCGCTGTCTTTCGCCATGGGCGTGGTTTCCGGCGTCACCATGAGCTTCCAGTTCGGCACCAACTGGCCGGGCTATATGGAAAAGGTCGGCAACATTGCCGGGCCGCTGCTGGCCTACGAAATCCTCACCGCCTTCTTCCTCGAAGCAGCCTTCCTCGGTATCATGCTGTTCGGCTTCCGTCGCGTCTCCAACCGCGTCCACACGCTCGCGACGGTGCTGGTCGCCGGCGGCACCACGCTGTCCGCCTTCTGGATCATCGCGCTCAATTCCTGGATGCAGACGCCGGCCGGCTTCGAGATGCGCGATGGCGTGGCGCACGCCATCGACTGGTGGGCGATCGTTTTCAACCCGTCCATGCCCTACCGGCTGGTGCACATGCTGCTCGCCTCGGGTCTCACGGTATCGTTCCTGATATCGGGCCTGTCGGCGCTGCGTTATCTCAATGGCGACCGCTCGGAATCGATGTGGAAGGCGCTGCGCACCGGCGTCTTCACCGCCGCCGTCCTGATCCCGATCCAGATCTTTGCCGGCGACCAGCACGGGCTGAACACGCTGGAACACCAGCCGCAAAAGATCGCCGCCATGGAGGCCAACTGGAACACCGGTCCCAACGTGCCGCTGGTGCTGTTTGCGCTGCCCGATGAGGCGGCGAAGGAAAACAAATTCGAGATTGCCATTCCCGACGGCGCCAGCCTGGTGTTGCGGCACTCGACCAGCGGCGTGGTGCCGGGGCTCAACGACTATCCCGGCAACCATCCGCCGGTCTTCCCGCTGTTCTGGAGCTTTCGCATCATGGTCGGCACCGGGCTGTTGATGCTCGCCGTCTCGTGGACGGCCGCCTTCTTCCTCAAGCGCCGCCACAGCCTGCCGAAGCCGCTCGCGATGCTGATGGTGCCGATGGCGCTGTCGGGCTGGCTGGCGACGCTGGCCGGCTGGTACACGACCGAAATCGGCCGCCAACCCTGGCTGGTGACGGGCGTGCTGAAAACCGCGGACGCCGTCGGCCCGGTGGCGGGCAGCCATGTCGCGCTGACGCTCGCCATCTATCTCATCCTCTACGTGCTGTTGCTGATCGCCTATCTCGGCGTGCTGGTGCATCTGGCGCTGAAGGCGGCGAAGGATGGCGACACCTCACCGCTGCCGGGTGTCATGAAGGCAGCCATGTCGCAGCCGGCGGCGGGAGAGTGACATGACTTTCGACTGGCCAACCGCGCTCCCCCTCATCTTCGCCGGCCTGATGGGCCTCGCCATTCTGATCTACGTCATTCTCGACGGTTTCGATCTCGGCATCGGCATCCTGTTCTCGGTCGCCGAAGATGCCGAGCAGGATACGATGATCGCGGCGATCGGCCCGTTCTGGGATGCCAACGAAACCTGGCTGGTGCTGGCCGTCGGCCTGCTGCTGGTCGCCTTTCCCCTGGCGCATGGCGTCATCCTGACCGCACTCTACATTCCGGTCTTCGTGCTTTTGGTCGGGCTGATCCTGCGCGGCGTCGCCTTCGATTTCCGTGCCAAGGTGCCGAGCGGCAAGAAGCACCGCTGGAACCGCATTTTTTTCCTGGGTTCCGTCATCGCCTCGCTGGCGCAGGGCTATATGCTGGGCGTCTACGTGCTCGGCCTCGATGTCGGCTTTGGCGGCATGGCGTTCGGCGCGCTGGTGGCGTTCTGCCTGGCCGCGGCCTACGCGGCGATGGGCGCCGCCTGGGTGATCTACAAGACCGAGGGGGAATTGCAGAAGAAGGCCGTGCTCTGGCTGCGCACCGCGCTGGTGCTGACCGCGCTCGGCATGGCGGCGGTATCGCTGGCGACGCCCTTCGCCAGCCCGCGTATCTTCGACAAATGGTTCGTCTGGCCGCAGATGCTCTATCTCTCGCCGCTGCCGATCCTGTCGGCGCTGCTGTTCCTGTGGCTGTGGCGGCAGACCTTCCATCTGCCGAAGCCCGACGACCGCCATGCGCTGACGCCGTTCCTGACCCTGGCAGCCATCTTCGCGCTCGGCTTTGCCGGTCTCGCCTGGTCGTTCTACCCGTATGTGGTGCCGGATAAATTGACCATCTGGCAGGCGGCGTCGGCGACCGAAAGCCTGGCCATCATCCTGGCCGGCACGGTCGTGGTGCTGCCGGTCATCATCTTCTATTCCTTCTATGCCTACCGGGTGTTCGGCGGCAAGGCGACCGACCTGACTTACGACTGACCTCTTTGTTTTGACGCAATTCCGGACTGAAAACCGGGTCCCACTTTTCCTGGAATTGCTGTTTTCAGATCAATCCGGAATCGCGCGCGGCGGCGGTGGCCTCTCCTCGCGAGACCGCATCCAGCTTGCCCAAAACCGCCGAGACATGGTGATCGACCGTCTTCGGCGAAATGGTGAGATGTTCGGCGATCCGTTTGTTGGACAGGCCGCGCTCGATCAGCTGCAGCACTTCCATCTGGCGCTGGGTCAGGCCGGCGCTGTTGGCACGGGTGGTCTGTCGCGGTCCCCGGGCGATGTGAATGATGCCGTTTCGCCGCATGAGCTCGCGCACATGCTGGGCAGCCGGCTGGGCGCCAAGGCTTTCGAATATCTCCAGCGCCGAACGCTGCGCCGCCTCGTCGCCCTGGGCCAGGGCAAGGCCGCGCTCGAAGGGAGCGCCAATGCCGGCCCAGACATCCGCCGCCCCTTGCCAGTCGCCGGCCAGCAGCATCCGGTAGGGAGCAGCCATGTCCGATGTGTCGCCGGGGTCTATGGAAGGGCCCAGCAGCTGCCGCCAGCAGGCCAGTTCGGCAAAGGCTCCGCGCGTCGGTGACAAGGTCTCGGCCAGATCGATCAATCGCAACGCCTCGTCCTTTTTTGCCGCCCCAAGCCATGCCTGCTCGGCGATGACAGCCGCATAGGGCAACAGCCGCTGCAGTTCGGCTCCTTTCTCCAGAAACCGAGCCATTTCCGCCAGAAGCGGCTCGGCCGAGGGATCGCCGCGGCGCAAGCGCAATTTCGCCAGCGCCACAACAGCGGGATAGCGCACCAGCGCGGCCGCCTGGCTGCTGGTGATGACTTCGAGCGCTTCGTCCGCCGCCTCGTCCCATTGTCCATAACGCAGCAGCAACTGCGCCCGCACGCCGCGCATATAGTCGCGCCAGGTCGCGAGATCGTTCTCGACGCAATAGTCGATCCCACGATCGAGAAAGATTTGCGCCTGGCTGTAGTCCAGCTGGTTCATTTCGCTGCAGGCGCTATTGGTGAAGGCGCGCGCCGCGTGTTCCTGAAAATTCTGCTCGAGCGCGATCTCAAGGCTGCGGGCAAGGTGCAGCCGGCCGCTGGCCACGTCCAGCCACTGCTCGGCAGAGCCGAGATTGTTGAGCGCGTGGCAGACGATGTCGGGCCGGTCCACCTGTTCAGCGAGCCTGATCGCCTTGGCGCCCAGCGACAGGGCCTCGTCGAGCCGTTCGGCCAGCATCGCCAGTTGCGAGAGATTGGAATAGGCCATGGCCAGCTCCGGTCCGGCCGGCGCGGTTTCCAGCAACGCGACGGCCTCGGCGCCGAACAGGTCGGCGGCCTGACGGTCGCCCATCAGATAGGCGAACCGCGACAGCCATCTGAGGCTGTCTCCCTCCTTCAGCGTGTTGCCGAGGGCGCGCTGCAGTGTACGCGCCTGCTGCTGAGCCTCGATGGCCTCGGCGATGCGGCCGATAAGGTGGCATTCAAACGCGTAGTGCTCGTGCAGCGAGGCGCGCTCTTCGGCCGAAAGGGTCTCCGCGTGGCGCAGCGCGACCTCGTAGTGGCCTGCGGCATCGCGATGGGCGCCGACGCGGGAAGCCTCCCGGGCGGCGACCGGCGCCAGTTGGCGCACCGCCTCCAGATTGTGCGCGCCCACCGCATGATGGACCAGCCGGGCGGTGGCGACTTCGCCCCGTTCGAGCAGCGCGGAAAGGGCGCGCTGGTTGAACTCGCGCCGCTGGCTTGTCGTCAGCATCGTCTCGATGGCGCGGCGGGCGATCTCGTGCCGGAAGGCGTAGGCATCGCCGAGATCGTCGAGCAGGCCATTCGAGACGCATTCCGCGAGCTGGCCGGCGGCGGCCACGCCGCACAGGCCCTGCAAGGCCCAGGCGTCGGCGCGCCTTGGAAACACCGACACCGCACCGAGCATCGAGCGGGCACCGGCAGACAGGCGGTCGGCGCGCGCGACCACGGCGTCGCGCACGCTGGCCGGCAGTGCCGTTTCATTCTCGGCGCTCAGCAATTCGGTGACGAAAAAGGCGTTGCCGGCCGTCGCCCGGTAGATGGCGTCGCCGTCGCGGCCGACGGCGGCGGCGAGTGACACCACCGCCGCTTCGCTCAGAAACGGCACGTCGATGCGCGCAACGCTGCCCGACGGGATTTCACCCAGGGCCCGGCGCACACGCGCCTGTCCCTCGCTGCGATCGGTGCGCGCCGTCAGCAGCAGCAGGATGTGGGTGCTGGCGATGCGGCGGCCGAGAAAGCGGACGAAGTCGAGCGTCGCGTCATCGGCCCAGTGCAGGTCCTCGATCACCAGCAGCGTCGCCCCCGACCTTGCCTCGAAAACCTCCATCGCATCGGAAAACAGCGGCAGCCGCTGCCCCCGCCGGGCGTCGACCGCCTGCGGCATCGCCCATTGCGCCTCGCGCGCCAGATCGTAGAGAGGCCCGAGCGGGTCGGGTATCGACAGATCCTCGCAAGCGCTGCGGAAGATGCGCGCGCCCGGATCGGCATCGCCTATGAAGGCTTCGACCAGCGCCGACTTGCCGGCGCCGGCCTCGCCCGACAACGCCGCGACGCGTCCACGTCCGCGTCCGGCTTCCGCCAAAAGTTCGTTGAGTTGCGCCAGCTGCGCCTGCCGTTCCAGAAGCATCGTCATCGCTCAAATGGGGTTGGTTTCACCGCTGCGCTGGACATCCGCCACGACTGTCCTAGGCGCTTGCCCGGAAATGTGACCCTCCACACATTCCGGTGCCATTCTCCACATAACGCCGCCAATATAGGGAATCTTCCACACAAAATATAGGGAAAGGTTCCGATGTGCGCCCTTTGCGAGCGTGATCAATGTCCAGCCGCGCTCAGATCGAGCGTGAATCAACACCAAAGGGAAACCCGATATGCCTCGCTATGTAGTTGAACGCACATTTCCAAATGGCCTCAGCGTGCCGATGAACGATGCCGGCGCCGATGCGCTGGGCGGCGTCATCATGCGCAACGCCGAAAAAGGCGTGACCTGGGTGCAGTCCTTCGTCTCGCCCGACAAGAAGCAGAGCTTCTGCATCTATGATGCGCCGTCGCCGGAAGCGATCCGCAGCACCGCCCAGAAGAACGCGCTGCCTGTCGACAAGATCACGGAGGTGCGGGTTCTTGACCCTTACTTTTACCGTTGATCCCGACCATGACCATCCAACTGCCCTTCGCGGCGGTGGCGGCTTGCCTGACAACGCGTCCAGCGCGGTGTCGGCGGCTTCGAGACCAGTCGGACGAGGCCCGCTACTGGGCCGGATTCTCCGACGGTTTGCCTCGCTGCTGTTCGCACCATTGCGCAACAGTCGGCGCCGGTTGCCTCCGCAGGACGACTATCTAAGACGCGACATCGGCCTGCCGGGGCGCGGGGAGCTGCCGCACTACTGGGACTTCACCCGGTACCACTGACAGCCATCGACTTCGCAGCGGGAGCGGCTGCTTCCGCTGAATCAACAACGAGGAGAGAAAATGAACATCCATGTGTGGACCAAGCACCTCATCAACCTGTCGATCCTGTCGATCGCGGCCACGGCGGCGAATGCCCATGATACGGGCGCGCTGGATGAGAAAGTGCGGGCGGCCAACAGCCGTTTCGAGAATGTGGCGATGGCCACCGCCGAAGGCTATGCGCCTATCCCGTGCGCCAGCGGCATCACCGGCGGCGCAATGGGCATCCACTATGTCAACGCGGCCTATTTGAAAGACGATGCCGTCGATCTGGCGAAGCCGGAAGCGGTGATGTACGAGCCGATGGCGGACGGCACGCAGAAGCTGGTGGCGGTGGAGTACATCACCTCGAAAGGCCCGGCCTCGCTCGAGGGGCAGCTGTTCAACTTCAACAGCACACCCAACCGTTATGGCCTGGGCGCCTTCTATGAGCTGCATGTCTGGGCCTGGAAGAAGAACCCGACCGGCACGTTCGCCGACATGAATCCCGATGTGTCGTGCGACGCGATGAAGGCCATGTAACCGAGGCGCGAATCTCCCCCCTCGAGGGGGAGATTACGCGGCCTCGAAACTCAATTGCTCGCCGAAAGCACCAGCACCGGCTTGTCGCTGTACAGCGCCGGGAACAGCTGCTTCAGGTTCGCCACCTTGGGCAGATCGTTGTAGACGATGTAGGGATAGGTCGGGTTCAGCGTCAAAAAGTCCTGGTGGTAGTTCTCGGCCGGATAGAAGGTCTTGCCGGTCTCGATCGTGGTGACGATCGGTGCCGCATAGAGCTTGGCCTTGTCGAGCTGGTCGATGTAGCTCTGCGCGATCTTCTTCTGCGTGTCGTTTTCGGCGAAGATCGTCGAGCGGTACTGGGTGCCGGAGTCCGGACCCTGGTAGTTCAGCTGCGTCGGATTGTGGGCGACCGAGAAATAGACCTGCAGCAGCTGGCCATAGGTCACCTTCGAGGGATCATAGGTGATCTCGACGGATTCGGCATGGCCGGTGCGGCCGGTGCCGACGGTCTCATAGACGGCGTCATCCTTGGCGCCGCCGGTGTAGCCGGAGACGGCCTGGCTGACGCCCTTGACGTGCTGGAACACGCCCTGGACGCCCCAGAAGCAGCCGCCGGCGAAGATCGCCGTCTCGCTGCCCGGGGCTGCCTTTTCGTCGAGCGCCGGCGGCGGGATGACGACGGCGTCTTCCGCCGAGACGGCCGGTGTCAGCCAGAAAGCAGCGCCCGCGGCAGCAAGGGCCATCGCCGCCAGCGCGCCTCTGACAAAGCCGGTTGAACGGTTCTTGGTATTGGTCATGGTTGCACTCCTCATGGCTTCCATTTGGGATCAGTCTATTGGATCAGCTACGATAGCGCGATGCGCGAGTTGCGGCGGTGGCTCAAATTCGCGTGCGACCGCATGGTCGCACGCCATTTGCGCCGCCGGGATCGAGCCTAGTTCGCAGGAGCCATAGCATCCGCCGGCTTCATCGCATCGGTCGCCGGTTTCATGGCGTCCGCCGCTGGCTTCATCGCATCAGCGGAGGGCTTCATCGCATTGGTGGCCATCGGGTCGGCGGGCTTCATCGCGTCGGTCGCGGGCTTCATGGCATCCGCCGGCTTCATGGCATCTGTCGCCGGCTTCATGGCGTCGGTGGCCATGGCGTTGGCGGGCTTCATCGCGTTGGTCGTGTCGTCGGCGCGGGCGCCGGCGACGAAAACGGCGGCCGAAAGGGCGAAGGCGAGCGCCGGCAGGGTCAGGTACTTGGTCATGAGAGTCTCCTTGGGTTTTGGCGCGCGGAAGCGGGCCGGGTGATGCGTTGCCGCGTTCCACGGCCCCGCGCGATAAAAGGGATGATCAGTTGGTCGCGGCGGCCAGGATCGGTCCACCGCCCGGTGCTTGCACCAGCACGGCGGTGCTGAGGCCACCGGACGCGGCGGGCAGCGCATAGGCCGTGGCGTCGCCGGTCCAGCTGCCGAGTTTGGTCAGCGCATGCACGACATTGGCATGCGGCAGGGTGCGGCCGGTGTTTTCGCCGCGCGCCACCGGCACCTGGACGACGCCCTTGGTGTAGCGCACCAGCCAGACATCGGCCTTGCCGCCCGGGCCGGCGCCGATCACGACCTTGCCGCCCTCGAGCGACAGCGAGGGGCCGCCGGTCTTGGCCGTCGCCGCGATCAGATGCTCGATCTCGCCGGGTGCGGCGCCGACGACATCGGCATGGCCGTTGACCACGACTTGCGGCGTGAACGGCCCGTCATGGCCGAGCGGCGGCTCGTAGGAAACCTGGCGCTGGGTGAATTCCTGTTTGCCGAACGTGTCCTTCCAGCCGAGATAATCCCAGTAGGTGACGTTGAAGGACAGCGCCAGCACGCCGGGCTGGTCCTTGACCTTGATCAGGTTGGCGTTGGCCGGCGGGCAGGACGAGCAGCCCTGGCTGGTGAACAGCTCGACGACGCTGAGCGGCTGCGCGGCAGCGGCACCGAGCGAGGCGGCGAGCGCGATTGCGCCCAGGCTGGACAATGCGGCGAATTTTCTGGCTCTCGGCATCGGCTGGCTCCGTGTGGGAAGGCGCTCAGATGCGCCTGTCATTCCCCCACTTCGCTGCCGTTTGCCGCTTCGTTACAGCGCTCACCGGTTTGTGATCACGGCGCCAGACTTATGCGCGCGGCCCAAAACGCCACAGTGAGGTGTAGTGCATGATCGGCCGCTCAAAAATTGCGCCTTCCGCGACAAATCGCTTTCCTGCATCGAGCATGGGCTGGAAAGTATCGAGCTGCCTGGCGTGCTCCAGCGTGTCCCAGACACTGGTGTTGATCAGCGACAGTGTCGCCTCGTCCGCGCCGGCGTAGAAGGTGAGCAGCCCTGGCATGGCCTCGATGCCGGGCCGAAGCGCTGTCTCCGCCTCCAGCATCATCGCTCGCAACAGAGCGAACTTCGGGGCATCGCAACGCAAGATGGACACACGCAGCACGGGGTCTGACATGGCGTTCTTCCTCCTGAGGCCGCCATGATAGCTGATCTCCCCCTTGAGGGGGAGATGGCCGGCAGGCCAGAGGGGGTCGGGCCGACTGGGTGCGACCTCCTGCGGCAAATGGAGGCTGGCGCTCTACGCGCGGCGCCTGTCGCCTTCGGCGACATCTCCCCCTCGAGGGGGGCGATCGGCAGTTCCGGCCTTACTGCGTCAGCGCTGTGTCCGAGGGCCGCTTGTTGAAGTCGCACTTGCCGGTGACGTTGTAGAAAAAGTCGGCATTCGAGGACGGAGTCGGCACCGTTGTGCCACCGTCTTCCCAGGCTTGATAGCTGGTGACGCCACAAGGCACGATGGCGAAGATGTCGACCTTCGTCCCGGTCGCGGTCTCGATCAGGGAGTTCGCGTCCACCCCGCTATAGAGTCGGTTGGAGGTGCTCGCATCGTCCGATTTGAGGTATTGCGGGTTGCCCGATGGCACGTACATCTGCAGAGAGAGGCCACCCATCTGGCTGACATCGATCGCCGCGCCGGAGCCGTTGGCCGGATACATGGTGTCGACGCAGGTTGTCAGATATTTGTTGCTGCCGCTGGTCTGCGTGATCGCACCGGCGGGGAGATTGTTGAAATTGTTCACCTTGGCGGTGGTGCAAACCTGCGACTGGACGAGCGTCTTGATGTCTGCGCCACCATTGTTGGTGATCGTGTACACGTTCGTGGTGCCGTAGCCCTTCGGATCCCCGAAGCCGTTATAGGCATACTCGATGGACATCAGCGGCTTGGCCGCCGTGGCTCCAAATTGGGTGCCGTAGAGCGTCATCGTCTTGTTCCACCAGCCCGACACCTTGGAGATCTTGAAGGTCGCATTGACCAGCGCCGGCGGCTTGCTGACCGCCGACACGACGGCAATCGGCACGGAGTCGATCCTGGCGATCTTCATGAAAATGGTCGGCATGGAGAAACTTGCCGTGGCCTGGCCGGTGGCGGCGGCGGTGGTGGTACCAGCCACAAAACTGTTCAGCGTCGCGGTGCCCTGGCCACCATTGGCGATGAAGGAATCCTGCAGCGCCGTCTGGCGCTGCGCCAGCGTCGAGGTGGTGTCCATGGTGGTGATCGACAGCAGCGCGGCATCCAGCGCCTGCTGCTGGTTGGACCGGGTTTGGATCGCGCTGGTATAGTCGACCGAGAAGCCGACCGCGGATATGATCGGCAGCATGGTGAGAAAGAACAACGGCATTATCGAGCCGCTGCGCGACTCCAGGAACCTGACTGCAATCCCCCGCATTTCCTGCCCCTTTAAACGTAACATCCGGCAGAGCTAACATACGGGTGTGAAATTATGCTCTAACGCATTTGGTTAAAGTTTATCGATCTTCCTGCAATTCGGCCGAAATGGTCGGCAAAGGCCGCCGCTTGCCGCAGCTTTCCGCCCCTGCTAAAGCGCGCGGATGAGCACGCCCCTCGACCACATCCGCAATTTCTCCATCGTCGCCCATATCGACCATGGCAAATCCACGCTCGCCGACCGGCTGATCCAGTCCACAGGCGGGCTGGAGCTGCGCGACATGAAGGAGCAGGTGCTGGACTCGATGGACATCGAGCGCGAGCGCGGCATCACCATCAAGGCGCAGACGGTGCGGCTGAAATACCGCGCCAACAATGGCGAGGACTATATCCTCAACCTCATCGACACGCCCGGCCACGTCGACTTCGCCTACGAAGTGTCGCGCTCGCTCGCCGCCTGCGAGGGCTCGCTGCTGGTGGTCGACGCTTCCCAGGGCGTCGAGGCGCAGACGCTGGCCAATGTCTACCAGGCGATCGACAACAACCACGAGATCGTCGTGGTGCTGAACAAGGTCGACCTGCCGGCCGCCGAGCCGGAGCGCATCCGCGAGCAGGTCGAGGAGGTTATCGGCATCGACGCCTCCAACGCGGTGCTGATCTCGGCCAAGACCGGGCTTGGCATTCCCGATGTGCTGGAAGCGATCGTCCACCAATTGCCGCCGCCGCGCGAAGGCGATGCGACAGCACCCTTGAAGGCGATGCTGGTCGACAGCTGGTACGACGCCTATCTCGGCGTCATCGTTTTGGTGCGCGTCATCGACGGCGTGCTGAAGAAGGGCCAGACCATCCGCATGATGGGCACCGGCGCCAAGCATCTGGTCGAGCGCACCGGCGTGTTCACGCCCGCCCGCATCAATGTCGACGAGCTTGGCCCCGGCGAGTTCGGCTTCTTCACCGGCTCGATCAAGGAAGTGGCCGACACACGCGTCGGCGACACCATCACCGAGGACAAGCGCCAGACGGCAACGGCCCTGCCCGGCTTCAAGCCGGCGCAGCCGGTGGTGTTCTGCGGCCTGTTCCCGGTCGACGCCGCCGATTTCGAGGATCTGCGCGCCGCCGTCGGCAAACTGCGCCTCAACGACGCTTCTTTCTCCTATGAAATGGAAACCAGTGCCGCGCTCGGCTTCGGCTATCGCTGCGGCTTCCTTGGCTTGCTGCATCTGGAAATCATCCAGGAGCGGCTGGAGCGCGAGTTCAATCTCGACCTGATCGCGACCGCGCCATCCGTCGTCTACCGGCTGCAGCTCAATGACGGCACGGAGAAGGAGTTGCACAACCCGGCCGACATGCCCGACGTGGTGAAGATCGCGTCGATCGAGGAGCCGTGGATCCGCGCCACCATCCTGACCCCCGACGACTATCTCGGCGGTATCCTGAAGCTCTGCCAGGACCGGCGCGGCATCCAGTTCGACCTGTCCTATGTCGGCAAGCGCGCCATGCTGACCTACGATTTGCCGCTCAACGAAGTCGTCTTCGACTTCTATGATCGCCTGAAATCGATCTCCAAGGGCTACGCCTCGTTCGACTACCACCTGACCGACTACAAGGAGGGCGACCTGGTGAAGATGTCGATCCTGGTCAATGAGGAGCCGGTCGATGCGCTGTCCATGCTGGTGCACCGCACGGCGGCGGAAAAGCGCGGAAGGCAGATGGTCGAGAAGCTGAAGGAGCTGATCCCCAACCATCTGTTCAAGATCCCGGTCCAGGCCGCGATCGGCGGCAAGGTCATTGCCCGCGAAACCATCTCGGCGCTGCGCAAGGACGTGACCGCCAAATGCTACGGCGGCGACGTCTCGCGCAAACGCAAGCTGCTGGACAAGCAGAAAGAAGGCAAGAAGCGGATGCGGCAGTTCGGCAAGGTGGATATCCCGCAGGAGGCGTTTATTCAGGCCTTGAAGATGGGCGATTGAGAGCGGGCCGAGTGCCAGCCCGCTAGCAGGGCTAATCTCGGTTTTCTATTCTCTTGAAGAACATGGCGGACTAGCCTCTAGGGTATTGAGACAATTCAGCAACTGCTGATAGTTGTAGGTTCGCCGCAAAAATGAGGCCGCCTGTCAATGAAGATTCCTCTCGAAAATCAACAGTCATTTCAGCGCTTGGCCAACATGTTGGCGCAGCGCATTCGTCGGCTCGTCGTGTTTTCCGGTGCCGGCGCATCTCGCGAGGTTGGTCTTCCGGATTGGAACACCTTCATCAGCCGCCTATTCGATCAATATCAACAGGGCGCCACATCTGGCCTTGGTGATGCTTACGTATCCGAGGTAAAAAAGAGCCTCGATGCCGAGCCTGATCCATGGAAGAAAGTTGACATTCTTCATCTACATATGCAGTCCTTCTTTCCAATTGCCGTAAGAAATATACTTGAAAGTTTTAGCGACACAATTCCCACATTCTATAACGAATCTTGGAAACTACACCCCGATATTATGCTTAGTGTAAACTTAGATGGGTTTTCTAGGAAGTCATACGACAGACTCAGGACAGGAGTTACCGCAGATTACCTTCTCGGATCGACCATAAGTGAAAGTAGGTTTACGATCGGTGGTCAACGAGAGCTCATAGTTGACCTTCATGGAAATATAGATACTCCGGCGTCTTGGGTTTTGACCACAGAGAATAAAGAGCGACTGTTGGACAATCCAGCATATATACAGTTTTTAAGAGAAACTCTGTCTTCCAACACGGTGGTATTCTATGGAATATCCGTAGATGACATTTCAGTATCTGGACAGCTGAGTTACCTAAGAAGCATAAACTATGCGAATGGAGACTACTTTTTAATAAAACGGTCGGAAGAGGAGAACGACTGGGATATCATTCAGAAGTTCGGCATACAGATTATTTACTTGAACGAGGACTTAACGTGGGAGGCAGGGTTCTCTCAGCTAGTATCTCAGCTCACCGCTTTCAAAGCAATTGACGCAGAACCAAAACCTGTTCGCGCTGAACCCACATCATTCGCTGTGATACCTTCCCCAGAAGAGCTCGTTTCGGAGAGTCCCGATCAAATTAGAATTTCGCTGAGCTCTGCAACCAATAGATTCTACCATAGCGACGTATTTAATTATGACAGCTATCGGGCGTTCTGCAATAAATACGATAGCGCTATACATTTAGCGACTAGAGTTACTATTGGTCCGCCGAATAACAAGTGGCTCGGCAACACGGTCATTTCGAAGCTAGGGAAGGGTAACTTTGGCCGAGTTTTCTCAGCTCAGGATACCGCAGGCCAGGAAATCGCCATCAAAGTTGCCCACCCTGATGTCCGCGATGACGAGGTCATGCTGGATAGTTTTCGGCGGGGAGTTGAGTCGATGCGGATTTTGACGGAGAGCCGCATTGCTGGAGTAGTGGGTATAAGAGGTGCATCCGAACTGCCTCCGAGCATAATAATGGACTTTGTCCAAGGCATCGATTTCGAGAAATATGCTATAGATTATTTCTATACGCCTGTAGTTAGTAAGATAAACATTATGAAATGGATCTGCGAGATTTTGTTTAGCTGCCATACACAGAAGCAGTTCGTTCTTCACCGCGACCTGCGCCCGAGTAACGTAATGATATCTGGCGACTATTGGGATGAAGTAACGAAGGAACAAATTAACATTCTAGATTTCGACTTATCTTGGTATAAGGGCGCATCTGGGTCAGAGTTCTACATGAATGCAGCCCAAGCACTAGGTTACCTGGCTCCAGAGCAGTTGAATAGAAACTCTCCTTTTAGCACGAGAAGTGCGCTAGTCGACGTCTATGGCGTCGGCATGTTGCTATACTTTATTTTGTCGATTGACGTACCCTTGGCCAACGCATCAACTAGGGTTGACTGGCATGAGCGTGTCGAAACAGCCGCACGCAAATGTTATAATCAAAATTGGAAATCAACTGTGGCTCGTATGTTTGATTTGATTATCTCGACTACAATGGAAGATCAGGTTAGAAGACCGTCCCTGCAGGAAGTGATGGATGAACTCGATATAATAAGGGATGTTCATTCGGGTATTTACCCATTTGATCCCAACTCGGTTCTGGAAGAGGTGAGCCAACGTATATTTGGAGGCCAAACCAACCTACGAGTTGGCAGAAATACGGACATTTTTAGAGCGACTACTGAGTCAGGCGTGTCAGCGCAGATGTGGATAGTTAATAATGAAATCAGATTCGATCTGAATTATGTCGTTTCAGCTGCGTCTAATAGGACAGGTAGAGGAAAGTATCTGACCCAAGCGATGGACAAAGCCAAATCGGCTGTGAAGGACGTAGCATCTATAGACGATAGAAGGACTTCGACAGAACTCGGCCGTTCGTTCCTCGCTTTCACAACCTCCCTGCCCTCGTCGCTGAAGGAGCTGGAGCGGATCGCTACTGCGGTGGGCCAAGCGATATCTGAGTTGCCTGTTAAGGCCTGAATATGAACGTTCACATGCGCACCACATCAGACACCGTCGCCTCTCTCGGCCTCGCCATCGGCGGTGCCTTCGGCCTGGCCGGCACCTTCGTCGCCAGCGCTCCACTGCGCGAAACGCTCTGGACGATCGATGGCGCGGCACTCGTCGTAGCCACCGCGCTGCTCACCATGAAATACCAGCGGCTGGGCAATGACTGCGTCGCCGCGGGCTTCCTGACCTTCCTCGCCGGCGAGACGCTGCTGCTGGCCGGCAATGCGGCCGGCTTGCAGGCCAGCGTGCCCTCCTATGTCGGCGGCATCACGCTTTGGGCGGTGGCACTGGTCATGGTCAGCGCGCCGAAGACTTTTGCGCTGTGGGTGCGGCTCACCGCGCTCGTGGCCGCCGTGCTGTTTGTCGTCTCGGCTTGCATGATTATCTGGGGCGCGCCCTTGCTGCCGACCTCGGCGCCACTGCCCGCCGCCGGCTATCCGTTCCTGGTGCTGACTTTTGTTGGCTGGATCTGGACGCTGCTGAGGGATGGGCGGTGAGGGCGCAGCGCCTTATTTCAGGCGTTGGCGCTGCCCCTCACCTGCCTGCCAGCATCCTCTCCCCGTAAACGGGGCGAGGGAGGCTGTCATCACCGCTTTCGCCAATCGCAAACATTGAGAAAGAGCGCCGGCGTTGCGGCCAGCTTCTCTCGCCCCGTTTACGGGGAGAGATGTCCGGCAGGACAGTAAGGGGCAGCGCTGACTCAGGCAATTGTCCGCCCCTTATTCAGATCAGGTGCGGCCCTGGCGCCATTTTTGCCGATGCTTCCAGCCCGTCATCGCCAATCGCTCTCCCGCCACCACAGCAAGTTTTGTACGAAACCGTACCAAGCATCCCGGCTTGGTTGATCAGGCCCCTATCGCCAGCTACAAAAATCGGGCGGCGGACCTTTTATCAGGTCGCCAGTGGCCGGCGCGGGACTCAGGCAATTGTCTTCACCGGCATGCGCGCCGGCCACTTCCCTGCCGCTGCATGCGCCCGGTGATCTCGCCGCGAACAATCCAGTTGACCAGGCCGCTGTCGACATGCGCCTTGCGCGTGAGTTCGCGCAGCAGGGCCGTGCAGTGGTCCGCCCATTGCGCCTCAGGGATGAGGTGTTCGGCGATGGATGCCTTGAACGCCCTGCGCAACGCATGGAAAGTGAGCGGCGGCCCGGTGGGGTCTTCCATTGCATTTGCTCCCGACAGGGGCGGGAGTACGCTGACACTCTCAAGCACCAGCGCCCATTGAGTGGCCAGCGACAGCGCAACCATGCGCCCTGCGGCGGCGGCGGTCCACCGCCCGGCGTCGCACGCTTTGCGTCGTACATGAAATGTTGGGGCTGGCGATGCCAATGCAGTAGGGCGCCTTGCCTTCTCCCGGGGAGCAAGGAAGGCGAACGTCGGCGCCGCCCCTCATTGCCCTGCCGGGCATTTCTCCCCGTAAACGGGGCGAAAGAAGCTGGCGCAATGCCGGCGCCTTTTCCGCGACGCTGGCCGTTTACGGGGAGTTGAGGAGTGGTCCGCGCAGAGGACGAAAAGCCAACTGCTTGGCTTTTCGAACGACGAAGTGGCGGCAGCCAGATGAGGGGCAGCGCGAACTTTTACAAAGATGCCCTTACCGTGCCTCAGCGGCGCCCTCGCCTGAGCCTCACCCCTCCATCCAAACCTTCTCGAAATGCTGCTCGAGCGCCTGGTGCTGCTCACAGCCTTCAACCCCCTTGCGATAGGTCCGGTACACCGAGCGCCAGTAGGGTTGGATGATGATGCCTGAATCGCGCAGATTCTTCTCGATGCCGGCCATGATCTCCTTGCGCGCCTTGGCGTCGGGGGTGGCGAGCGCCTTGTCGAGGAGGTCGTCGAACTCCTTGCTGGCGTAGGCGCTTTCGTTCCAGGCCGCACCCGATTTGTAGGCGAGCGCCAGCACCTGGACGCCGAGCGGGCGGCCGAGCCATTCGGTGCACGAGAAAGGATATTTGCTCCAGTCGTTCCAGAAGGTGGCGGCGGGCAGCACGGTGCGCTTGATCTTGAGGCCGGCCTCGCGCATCTGCGCGGCGATGGCGTCGGCGGTGCTCTTCTGCCATTCGACGTCGACCGAGATCAGCTCATATTCATGATCCGCCTTGCCGGAAGCGGCGAGCAGTTTTTTCGCCTCCTCCACGTCGCGTTTTGCGGGGCCGATATCGGCATATTCGGGGTGCATGGGGCCGACATGGTGGTTGTCGGCGGGTTTGCCGCGCCCGTCGAGGCCGAGCTTCAGCACGGCGGCATTGTCGACGGCGAGCTGGGCGGCGCGGCGCAGCTGGACGTCGTCATAGGGCGCGTTGCCGATGTTGAAGCGGGCGACGATGGTGGAGCCGGTGGCGATCTCGGAATTCTTCAGCCCCATCTTGTCGGTCTGCGAGACGGCATCGGAGGCGGTTTCGTGGTCGGTGTCGATCTCGCCGGATTCGAAGGCCGACAGCATGGCGTTGGGATCGGAGCCGTAGTCGATCCACTGGATGCCATCGAGCCAGAATTCGCCCTTCCACCACGGCTTGTCCTTGCGCTTCACCTCGGCGCCGGTCTCGGCGTCCCATTTCACCAATTCGCAGGGACCGGTGGTGATGGCGAGCGCCTTCATCGGATCGCCATCGCCGTCATAGGAGCGGTGCATGATCAAAGCGGGATAGTCGGCCATGCCGGCGATCAACGAAATGTCGGGCTTCGGCAGGTTCAGCTTGATGGTGAAGTCGTCGACCTTCTCGATGCCGCCATCGACCACCTTCTTGGTGTCGGCATTGACCAGCGCGCCCATGCGCGCGGCGACCGAATTGCCGGCGACACCGGCCTCGCACCAGCGGGTGAGGTTGTGGACGACATCGTCGGCGTTGAAGGCGTCGCCATTCGACCAGGAAATGCCCTTGCGCACATGCAGCGTCAGCGTTTTCGCGTCGTCGCTCATCTCCCATTTTTCGAGCAGCCAGGGCTCGAAGGAAAAATCGGTGTTCCAGCGCACCAGATATTCGTTGCAGTGGCGGGCGACGTTGGACATTTCGACGCCGTCGAAGGTGCGCGGGTCCTTGAACCCCTTGACGTTCATGGCGACGCGCAAGGTGCCGCCCTTCTTGGGCTCGGCGGCGCGGGCCGGAGTCGGGGCGAGGCCGCCAAGCGCCAGCGCGCCGGCGGCGCTGACGCCGAGGCCGGCCATCAGCGCAAGATATTCGCGGCGGTTGATGCCGCCCTTCTTGAAATCGTCGGCGACAGGCTTGGCCCGCGGATGCAGTTTGCGGTCGGTCAGCATGAATTTCATCGTCGTTCCCTCTTTGTTGGGCGTCCCGACGAATCGCCAACGCGGGGGCGGCTGCGACCGCCGGGACGCCTTTGCCTGAGCGGCCGATGATAGGGCTGGGTGGCGCTGGGGAGTGTTCTGGAATCCGCAGGAGTTGTGCGGTGCTCCGCAGGGGTGAGCGGGCGGTTGGCGGGGAGGGCGCGCAGGCCTCTTAACGTCGTCATCCTAGGGCGGAGCAGGAGCGTAGCTCCGTCGCGGAGACCCTAGGATCCATGCCGCGACCTTGCTGACAGGTGCAGCGGAGCAGAATTCTGGACCGTAGCGACGCTTAGGAGTCCCGGCATGGATCCTAGGGTCTGCGCCGCGTCGCTTCGCTCCTTGCTACGCCCTAGGATGACGAAGGGACGGGGTGACGCCCCCAATAAAAAAACCCGGCGCAAGGCCGGGTTTTTCAGAACATCCGTTCAGCCTGAAATCAGCTCACCTGGACCTTCGAGGCCGCGGCCTGGTCTTCGGCGATCTTCTGCTGGAACATCTGCGCGAAGTCGATCGGGTCGAGCATCAGCGGCGGGAAGCCGCCATTGCGGGTGGCTTCGGCGATGATCTGGCGGGCGAAGGGGAACAAAAGGCGCGGGCATTCGATGAACAGGATCGGCAGCATGTGCTCCTGCGGGAAGCCCGAAATGGCGAAGACGCCGCCATAGATCAGCTCGACGTTGAACAGCACTTCCTGGTCGAAGGAGGCCTTGGCGTTCAGCGTCAGATTGACGTCGAACTGCTTGTCGGAGAGCGGGTTGGCGTTGACATTGACGTTGATGGCGATGCCGGGGGCCTTGTCGCGGCCGCGCAGCGAGTTCGGCGCGCCGGGGCTTTCGAAGGACAGGTCCTTCACATACTGGGCCAGCACGTTGAGCGACGGCTGCGCCGCCGTGTTGCCGTTTCCGTTGGCCGCGCCGGCTGGCGCGTCATCATTGCTGGCCATGAGCCGTTTCCTTTTCCCCTGGGCAGCGTTGCTGACCGAATTGAAATCGGGCGTTGGCTAGCATGGCCGACAGGACAAGACAAGGTTTGCCGCCTTGCGGCTCCTCATGTCGTCATCCCAGGGCGAAGCAGCCGCGCAGCGGCGTCGCGGAGGCCCTGGGATCCATGCCGCGACCTTGCTGACAGGTGCAGCGGCTCAATGCTCACAACCGCGCGGCGGGGTGAATATCCTCCATCGTAGCGGCGTTCAGAGGTCGCGGCATGGATCCTAGGGTCTGCGCCGCGTCGCTTCGCTCCTTGCTCCGCCCTAGGATGACGAAGCGACGGATGGCCGACCTAATCGTCCTTGAGACGCCGCCAGGGCGAGTTGTGATCCGGTCCGCGCTTGAAATCGTCCTCGCGCGAATAGTCGCCGTCTTCGAGGTCGATGACCTTGTCGCGGCTCCGGCCGCGAAAACCGCCGGCCGAGAAATCGGTGGCGACGACGATGCGGCCCTTGAACCGGCGCCAGGCGAGGTCGCGCACCGGCGGCAGGAACAACAGCAGGCCGATAATGTCCGTGATGAAGCCGGGGATGATCAGCAGGATCGCCGCGACCACGATCATGGCGCCGTGGGCAAGATGGCGGCTGGGATCATGGCCGGCGTCCATCTCGGCGCGCACCCGCGCCATGACGCCGAAACCCTGGTGCCTGAGCAGAAGCACGCCGGCAATGCTCGACGCCAGCACCAGGCCGACCGTCGCCAGCGCGCCGACCTCGCGGCCGACGATGACGAAACCGGCGATTTCCAGCAGCGGCAGGGCGAGAAGAAAAAGGGAAGCAGCGAAATGCGCAAGTCTTGGCAACCTTTTCCTTGGGCAACCTTTTCGGTCGTTTTGGTCGTTTCGATTGTTTTGGCCCATCGGCGGCCAATCGCCGCTGGCACTGAGGCTGTTAGATAGGTATGCCTGCCATTGATTTGAATGATTGCACCTTGCGTTCTATATGCTTTGAATGTTGAACGCTATGCGACCGCGGCTGTTGGGCCGGATGGTCCGGCCTCGAGGCAGGGATTGATTGGCGGAAGATATGGGATTCTTCGACTTCGGCACGATTTTCTTCCTGATCGCGGCGGTGGTGATCTTCTTCCAGTTGCGCAACGTGCTGGGCCGTCGGACCGGTAGCGAGCGGCCGCCCTTCGATCCCTACACGGCGGCGCGCACCGACAAGGACGCCACGCAGAAGCCCGAGAATGTCGTTTCGCTGCCGCGCAAGCGGCTGCCGGGCGAGCCGGCGCCGGCCGACGCCTATACCGCGATCGATGCCTTCGCCAAGCCCGACACCGACCTCAACAAGGGCCTGCGCACGATCAAGGACAATGACCCGTCCTTCGATCCGAAAGGTTTCGTCGACGGCGCCAAGATGGCCTATGAGATGATCGTCATGGCCTATGCCGACGGCGACCGCAAAACGCTGAAGAACCTGTTGTCGCGCGAGGTGTTCGACGGTTTTGTCGCCGCGATCGGCGAACGCGAGGCCAAGGCGGAAAAGATCCAGTCCTCCTTCGTCGGCATCGACAAGGCCGATATCGTTTCGGCCGAGATGAAGGGCGGCGAGGCGCATGTGACGTTGCGCATCATCAGCGAACTGATTTCGGCGACGCGCGACAAGGCCGGCGCCGTCATCGACGGCGATCCGGAAACCGTGGCCGAGGTCAAGGATGTCTGGACCTTCGCCCGCGACACGCGCTCGCGCGATCCGAACTGGAAGCTCGTCGCCACCGAAGAAGAAGACTGAGCCCAGACAGAGCGGGGCTCCGGTGTCGCTATCGCCTCTCTTGTTGGCAAAGTCTTTCGATGATCTCCCCGGCTGGGGCGACGACGACCATTTTCCGGCCTTCGAGGCTTTTCGCCGCTCCGCCTTCCATGTCTTGGTAAAACCCTATCGCAGCGGTTCGCTCGGCGTCGATTTCGGCGCCTTCACTGATGCCTATGCGGCGGCGCGCGCTGCCTCTTCCGTGAGCCGGTCGAAAGCTTGCGCCTTTTTCGAGCGCCATTTTGTCCCCATGCTGGTCCGCGCCGAAACCGGCGCCGGGCTGGTTACCGGCTTCTACGAGCCGCAAGTCGAGGCATCGCCGGTGCGGACGGAGCGGTTTGCCGTGCCGCTTTTGTCGCGGCCGGCCGATCTCGCCGATGTCGACGACGCCAACCGGCCGCAAGGGATGGATTCTTATCTTGCCTTCGCACGCAGGCTGCCGGATGGACTGGCTGAATATCCAGACCGCGGCACGATCGAGCGCGGCGCGCTGGCCGGCCAAGGACTTGAGATCGCCTGGCTGGCCGACAAGGTCGATGCCTTCTTCGTCCATGTGCAAGGGGCGGCACGCCTCGCCATGACCGATGGCCGGCTTTGCCGCGTCACCTACGCCGCCAAGTCCGGCCAGCGTTTCACCGGGCCGGGCAAAATCCTGAGCGAGTTGGGGGAAATCCCGCTGGCAGAGGTGACGATGCAGTCGATCCGCGCCTGGTTCAAGGCGCATCCGGAGCGCATCGACGAGATCCTGTGGCAGAACCGCTCCTACATCTTCTTCCGCGAGGCCGATGTCGAGAACGCAGCCCTCGGCCCGATCGCCGCCGCCAAGGTGCCGCTGACGCCAGGCCGCTCGGTCGCCGTCGACCGGCTGCTGCACACATTCGGCACGCCTTTTTATATCGACGCGCCGACGCTGACCGCCTTCGACAAAAGACCGTTCCGGCGGCTGATGATCGCGCAGGACACCGGCTCGGCCATCACCGGGCCGGCGCGAGGCGATCTGTTCGCCGGTTCGGGCGATGCCGCCGGCGAAATCGCCGGCGTGGTGCGCAATGCCGCCGATTTCTACGCGCTGGTGCCGCGCGCGCTAGCCGGGGGCGCGTGATGAGCAAGCGCCCGGACAGGCTGAGCGAAGACGACCGGGTGCTGTGGAACCTGGTGGCGCGCACGGCCAAGCCGCTGAAGGGCAGGATTTCGGTCGACATCCCCGATCTGGCCATCGAGGCCAAGCCGACGGCGCCGCAGACGGCGCAGCCCGCCGCCAGTGCGCCGGGTGCGGCAAAGCCGAAGGTGCAGCATGTCACGCACCGGCTCGACGAGCCGACGCTGGACAAATTGTCGAAGGGCCGGCTGCCGATCGAGGGCCGTGTCGACCTGCATGGGATGACGCAGGACGAGGCCTATTCGCTGCTGTTCTCCTTCCTGCACCGGGCGCATGCCGGCGGCATCCGCTATGTGCTGGTCATCACCGGCAAGGGGTCGTCCTCCGGTGGTGATGGTGTGTTGCGGCGTGCGGTGCCGGCTTGGCTGTCGACGCCGGCGTTCCGGCCGCTGGTCTCCAGCCACGACCATGCCGCCCGCAACCATGGCGGCTCGGGCGCGCTCTATATACGGCTGCGGCGGGCACGGTCATGAGGAGGCCGGGCGCATGACGCCGTTCGGCGAGCGGCTGCGGGCACTGCGCACCGAGCGCGGGGTCAGCCAGAAGGACATGGCGGCGGCGATCGGCGTCAGCGCCGCCTATCTCTCGGCGCTCGAACATGGCCGGCGCGGCGCGCCGACCTGGACGCTGATCCAGAAGATCATCGGCTATTTCAACATCATCTGGGACGATGCCGAGGAATTGGCGCGGCTGGCCGAAGCCTCGCATCCACGCGTAAAACTCGATACGTCGGGCCTCAATCCCACCGCCACCGAGCTCGCCAATCTGCTGGCCGAGAACATCGAAAAGCTGGACGAAGCGGAACTGCGCCGCATCACCGCCGCGATCCGCGCGGCACTTGGCCGGCTGAAGTAACGGCTTTTACGCGGATTTCGCGACGGCCGAGCATCCGCTCATTGCAAAACAGTGCCCGCCGGCGAACCGCCAGCGGGCAGCTGTGGTGAGGATCAATACTTGCCGGCCGTGCTGCCGTTGGGGTTGCCGCCTTTGGTGCCCGGACGGCCATTGTCATGATGGTCGCGGTCGTGGCCGCCGCCCAGGCAGTCCGAGGCGCCTGCAGTGCCGCAACAACGGCCGGCCCAAAGGTCATTAAGGTTGGTGTGGGAGCAGCTGACCGTCTGGTCGGCCATTGCGGATCCGCCCATGGCCGATACGGCGGCGACGGCGAGAAGGGTATTGCGCAGGAAAGCAGTCATTTGAAGTCTCCATGGTTGGGTTTCGTCATTCACGGCTGTGTGTCGCCGGGCGGACGGAAATGGTTCATGGAGATGCGAAGAAATTTTCGGAGGGATGCGCGAGGTGCACGGCTGGCCACGTCGGCGCTGCCCCTCATCCGCCCTTCGGGCACGCCGGCCCTTCGCTGTCGCTTCGGGCGTTCGTTGTTCGAAAAGCCAAGCAATTGGCTTTTCGTCCGCTGCGCGGACCACGCCTCACCCCGTAAACGGGGAGAGGGCAACAGCCGCGCCGTTGGCGCTTGCTTTACGACGTTGATAATTGGCGAAATCAGTGATGACGGCGTCTTTCTCCCCGTTCACGGGGAGAAATGCCCGGCAGGGCAATGAGGGGCGGCGCTAACCTCTGCTAGACTGGCCGACAGAGCCCACGGGACTGGCAAGAACGGCCGCGCCTCTAAAATCGCAGCCCCAGTCCCCTATTCCACCGACCCGACCAGAACCTGCTGGCCGCCGCGGATCGAGACCCAGCGGCCGGTGTTGTCGATCGCCTGCCGCTTGAGGAAGCGGTAGCCGGTCTGGTCCCAGGCCCTGACCTTGTCGGTCAGATTGTCGAGCACGTAGTCGCCCTTGTCGGTGCGCACCGTCAACACGGAATGGCCTTCGCCATCGGGCTTGCGCACCACGGTGATGAGAAGATCGGCAAGCGAGATGCCCATGTGGGACAGCCGGCGGCGCTTTTCCAGCACATAGTCCTCGCAATCGCCGACGCCCTTGTCGGGATAGGCCCAGACCTCGTCCTTGCCGTAGATGTCCATGTCGCTCATCGGCTTGACGGCGGCGTTGACCCTGGCGCTAACGCCGGCGAGCTTGCTCATCAGCCCATTGGTCATCCTGGCCGGTGCCAGATTGCTCGGACGGATCGAGCATTCGCCGGGGTGGAGCTTGCAGAAATCATAGTGGCCGATCGGCTGCGAGGTGATGCCCCCGGTCGCCATCGCTCCGGCAGCCATTGCCGGTGCCATCCAGGCTCCCGTGGCTGCCAGACCGGCCGCAGCCGCGCACAAGCGCAGCCTTCTCGCCATTGTTGAGGAATTCATTGTCCCCGCTCACCCTGTTGTTAACGAAACGTTAAGGGCGATTGACAGTCCGTGTCAATTACGGCGACGGCCTGATTTGCAGCATGGTTACCCGCGGCGAGGGACAGCGTCTATTGTGCAACAGAATCGGGCCGGCGGCCGATTTTATTCCGGAATTACTTATCGCTTGGCGGTGCGGACCAGCCTCGGCTTCACGGCGACGCGGTTCTGGCGGCCGTAGCTGGTGATGAAGTCGACGATGCGCGGCACGATCTCGGAGCGGAAGCGCGAGCCGTTGAAGACGCCGTAGTGGCCGACCGCCGGCTGCATATAGTGCGCGTGCCTGTCGGCGGGGATGTTGGGGCACAGATCGTGCGCCGCCTTGGTCTGGCCAAGGCCCGATATGTCGTCGTTCTCGCCCTCGACGGTGAACAGAGCGACGTTACGAATAATGGAGGGATCGATCTGCGTGCCGCGATGCGTCATCTCGCCCTTCGGCAAGGCCTGACGGACAAAGACGGTGTCGACGGTCTGCAGGTAGAACTCCGCAGTCAGGTCCATGACAGCCAGATATTCGTCATAGAAGTCGCGATGCTTCTCGGCATTGTCGCCATCATGCTTCACAAGGTGCATGAAGAAGTCCTTGTGGGCGATGATGTGGCGGTCGAGGTTCATGCTCATGAAGCCGGACAGCTGCAGGAAGCCCGGATAGACCTCGCGGCCGAAGCCCGGCACCGGCCAGGGCGCGTGCATGATGACATTGTCGCGGAACCAGTCGATGCCCTTTTCCTGCGCCAGCAGGTTGACCGCGGTCGGGTTGCGGCGGGTGTCGATCGGGCCGCCCATCAGGGTCATCGTCGACGGCACGAAGGGGTCGCCCTTGGTCTCCATCAGCGCCACCGCCGCCAGAACCGGCACCGAAGGCTGGCACACCGCCATCACATGGGTGTCGGGCCCGAGCGCGTGGAACATGTCGATGATGTAGTCGATATAGTCGTCGAGATCGAAGCTGCCGTCGGCCAGCGGCACCATGCGGGCGTCGACCCAGTCGGTGATGTGGACATCGGCATACGGCAGCATGGCTTCCACCGTGCCGCGCAGCAGCGTGGCATAGTGGCCCGACATTGGCGCCACGATCAGAAGCTTCGGATCCGGCTTGCGGCCAGCAGGCACCGCGCGCTCGAAGCGGACGAGATTGCAGAACGGCTTCGACCAGACGGTCTTTTCGGTGACCGCGACGCTCTTCCAGTCGACGACGGTCTTGTCGAGGCCGAAGGCCGGCTTGCCATAGCGGCGCGTGGTGCGTTCGAACAGTTCGGCGCCCGCCGCGATCGAACGGCCCCAGGGCGTGTGCGAGATCGGATTGAGCGGGTTGGAGTAGAACATGCGCACCGCGTCGGCATAGAGGCGCGCAGGCTGCAAGGCGGCGTGGTTCATTTCGTAGAGTTGGTAGAACATCAAGAACCCCGCTGCTGCCTCGACCGAAGGGACGACGAGCAGCGCCGAGCCTTAAATGTCTCGCGGCGAGGTTAACAACTAATTGCTGCGACGCAATACGTCACGTGGCGTGACCAATGGTTCTTTCGTCCAAAGGCTTGCAAATCCGCCTGCAATGGCCGAGCCGGCTCAATGTGCAGTGCCGAAATGTGTAGGAAATGTGTCCGGCCCTGTTGCCCGACACAGGAGTAGCTTAGACGCGCGCGACGCAGACGGCGGTCTGGCCGGAGCTGATAAAGCCAAGTTGTCCGGCGGCACCCTTCGACAGGTCGAGCATGCGACCCCTGATGAAAGGACCACGATCATTGATGCGCACGATGACGCTGCGGCCGTTGTGCTGGTTGGTGACCCGCAATTTGGTGCCGAAAGGCAGAGTGCGGTGGGCGGCGGTCATCGCCGAAGGGTTCATGCGCTCGCCCGATGCGGTCTTCGAGTGCAGCGCGTACCAGGAGGCGCGGCCACACTGGCCGGCGGCGGCGGTTGCCGAGGTAGCAGAGGCACCGACCATCAGGCCAGCAGCGATCGTTACCGCGACAAGCGCGGTCTGGTTTAGGTTCTTCATCTTTAGGGGGTGGCTCCGTTTTTGACAGACCCCAGCCGTTAGGTGGCGAATAAGGCAGGAAATGCGGCAAGCATCTGTCCGTTCCGTGGCGAGATCACACGTTTGGAGTCAGCGGGTAACAGTCTGTCAGGGATTTTCCGCGATATCTGATCAATTCTCGATGATCTTCGGGCCGATATTTTTAGATCGCTTTGACAAGATATCGGATTAATATCCAAGTAGAATCCGGCGTGATTGGGTCCCTTCCTTTGGCTCTTTCATCACGCTCACAGCGCCGCATACGATCGACTTGAAAAGCGAGATCCGTCAATGAAACTGACCAAAAATCTGCTGGCCTTGATTGTGCTGGCCATCGGCGCGCTGTGGTCGCTGCAAGGCATCGGCGTCGTCGGCGGCAGCTTCATGACCGGCCAGTCGCAATGGCTCTATATCGGTCTCGTCGCCATGCTTGTCGGCCTAGCCGGGCTGGTTTGGGCGAACCGGTAGGGGGTGAGTGGCGCTAGACTGCGTTGCAGAACGAGCGTGGGCGCCCCCCTCTGTCCTGCCGGACATCTCCCCCACAAGGGGGGAGATCAACCATCAGGTCTGCTTTTCGCCAATCTCCAACGTTGAAAGAAAGGTAGCGAGACCGAAGCTGCCAATCTCCCTCCTTGTGGGGGAGATGCCCGGCAGGGCAGAGGGGGGGCGCTGTCCCGCCGACTTCTCGAGGTTCCCGCCGCCGCCGCAAGCCCTAGCCGAACAACCGGTCCAGGATCGTGCCTTCGAGGCGGGCGAGCTCGGCGGAGCCGCGCCGGCGTGGCCGGGCCACCGGCACCTCCAGGTCGAGCGCGATCCGGCCTGCGCTGATCACCACCACCCGGTCGGCGAGCGCGACCGCTTCGGCGACATCGTGGGTGACCAGCACGGCGGTGAATCTCTGGGCGAGCCAGATGCGCTCCAGCAATTGCTGCATCTCGATGCGGGTCAGCGCGTCGAGCGCGCCGAGCGGCTCGTCAAGCGCCAGGATCTGCGGCTGGCCGACCAATGCGCGGGCGAGCGCCACGCGCTGCTTCTGGCCGCCGGACAGCACCGAGGGCCATTCATCGGCGCGATCGGCGAGGCCGACCTCGCCCAGAATGTCGAGCGCGCGTTGCCTTGCATCCGCGCCGGCGGCGATGCCGGTGAGCCCGACCTCGACATTTTTCACCACGCTGGCCCAGGGCAACAGGCGCGGCTCCTGGAACATGAAGCGGGTGCGGCTGTGGCCCTCTTCCTCGGCGCCCAGCGTCAGCGATCCCGATGTCGGCCGGTCGAGACCCGCCAGCAACCTGAGCAGCGTGCTCTTGCCGCAGCCGCTCTTGCCGATGACGGCAACGAACTGCCCGGCCGGCACGTCGAGGTCGATGCCGTCGAGCACGATCTTGTCGCCGAAGCGTTTTTCCACGCCCTTGAAGGCGAAGGCGCGGCGGCCTTCGACCGCTATCGCCGGGCGCGGCGGCGCGGGCGAGGCGACGAAGGAACGGACGGAGGTCAGGCTGGCAGCTGGCATCGAAGACTCATCCGTTCTGGAAGGCGGGATGCCAGCCGAGCGACAGCCGCTCGAGCAGGCGGGCGAGACTGTCGGCGAGCTTGCCGAGCAGCGCGTAGATCAGGATCGACAGCACGACGACATCGATCAGCAGGAATTCGCGCGCCTGCATGGCCATGTAGCCGAGGCCGGAGCTGGCCGAGATGGTCTCGGCGACGATCAGCGTCAGCCACATGATGCCCAAGGCGTAGCGCAAGCCGACGAAGATCGCCGGCAGCGCGCCGGGCAGGATGACGCGGAAGAACAGTGCGCGGCGGTCCATGCCGTAGACGCGACCCATCTCGACCAGTTGCGGATCGACGCTCTGGATGCCGAGCAGCGTGTTGACGTAGATCGGGAAGAACACGCCAAGCGCCACCAGGAACAGCTTTGCTTCCTCATCGATGCCGAACCACAGGATGACGAGCGGGATCAGCGCCAGATGCGGAATGTTGCGGATCATCTGCAGCGTGGTGTCGGTCAGGCCGCGGCTGAGCCGCGACAGCCCGTTGGCGAGGCCGAGCGCGAAGCCGATCGAGCCGCCGACGGCAAAGCCGGCAAGCGCGCGCGCCGTGGAAACGCCGATGTTGCGGATCAGTTCACCCGAAAGCGTCAGCCGCCAGAAGGCCTCGGCAACCGCGCTTGGCGCCGGCAGCACATTGGCCGGCATGACGCCCGCGCGGCTGGCAATCTCCCAGCCGGCGATGACCAGCACCGGCAGCACCCAGCCGATGGCGTTTGCGTGCAGGCGCGCGGAAAAGCTCATGACGAGGCCTGCAGGCGGGCGGCGCCATGGAAGCCGACCGAGAATTCATTGGCGATGTTCTCATGCGCCCGCTGACGCCTGGTGCCGAGCCCGAGCTTCGGGAACAACAGCTCGGCAACGCGGTAGGCTTCCTCGAGATGCGGGTAGCCCGAGCCGATGATTGTATCGATGCCGATTGCCTGGTATTCGCGGATGCGCTCGACGATCTGCTCCGGCGTGCCGACCAGTGCGGTGCCGGCGCCGCCACGCACCAGGCCGACGCCGGCCCACAGATTGGGCGAGACAACAAGCTTGTCACGGCGGCCGCCATGCAGTTCGGCCATGCGGCGCTGGCCGACCGAATCCATCTGGTTGAGGAAGCGCGCCTGCGCATTTTCGATCTGGGCGTCGGTGACATGGCTGATCAGCCGGTCGGCAGCGCGCCAGGCTTCGTCCTCGGTCTCGCGAACGATGAAGTGCAGCCGGATGCCGAAGCGCAGTTTTCGGCCGCGCAGCGCCGCCTTTGTGCGCGCCGAAGCGAGCTTCTCGGCGACCTGCGCCGGCGGCTCGCCCCAGGTCAGGTACATGTCGACGAGATCGGCGGCGAGGTCCTGGCCGGCGTTGGACGAGCCGCCGAAATAGAGCGGCGGCCGCTCCTGGCTCGGCAAAAGGTCGAGGCGGCCATTCTCGACGCGGTAATATTTGCCATCGAAATTGACGCGCTCGCCGGAGACCAGGGCGCGCCAGATGGTCAGGAACTCATGCGCCTGCGCATAGCGCTCGTCATGCGGCAGGAAGACGCCGTCGCCGGCGAGCTCGGTCGGATTGCCGCCAACCACGACATTGAGCAGCAGCCGGCCATTGCTCAACCGATCGAGTGCCGCCGTCTGGCGCGCGGCGAAGGTCGGCAGCGTCACGCCGGGCCGTAGTGCCACCAGGAATTTGAGTTTTTCGGTGAGCGTCGCAAGGCCCGTCGCGGTGATCCAGGAATCCTCGCAATTCTGCCCGGTCGGCAGCAGCACGCCGGGAAAACCGAGCCGGTCGACGACCTGGGCGATCTCCTTGAAATAACCGAACTCCGGCGGCCGCTGCTGCTGTTCGGAACCGAGATAGGAACCGTCGCCATGCGTCGGGATGAACCAGAAGAAATCGAGTGGCGCGGTGCTGGCTGGCGTGGTCATGTCGTACTTCCTGGAGATGCAGGCACAAACGGCTACGGCGCCGGGCGTTCTCACCCGGCGCCGCGAGACAAAAGATCAATTGCCTGGCGCGGTCCACACCGCGTCGGAGATGCGGACCGCCTTCGGGATCAGGCCGAGCTTGAAGAAGCGGTCGGCGGTCGCCTGCTGGCTGGCGACGATCTCGTCGGTGATCGGAAAGATACCGAATTTGCTGCGGTTGGCGGCGATGATCTGGGCGTCGAGCGGCACGCCGGTCACCTCATGCAGCGCCTCGGCCACCTTGTCGCGGTTCTGATCGGCCCATTTCACCGCCTCGCCAAGCGCGGCGACGGTCGTGGTGATGGTTTCGGGATGCGCCTTGGCGAAATCCTTGTTGGCGAGGAAATAGGTGTTGACCTTGAGCACCTCGCTGGAGCGGGCGAGCACGCGCGGCTGGTAGCGCGTCTCGGCAATGGCGAAGAACGGATCCCAGACCGCCCAGGCATCGATCTGGTCGCTGGCGAAGGCGGCGGCGGCATCGGCGGGGCTGAGATAGATCGGCGTGATCTGGTCGAACGGAACGCCGGCCTTCTCCAGCGCCGCCACAAGAAGATTGTGCGCGGAAGTGCCCTTGCCGACACCGACGCGCTTGCCCTTGAGGTCGGCGACCGACTGGACCGGCGAGGCCGGCTTGACGAAGATCGCCTCGCCGTCGCCATTGGACGGCAGGGCCGCGACATAGACTATGTTGGCGCCCGCCGATTGGCCGAAGATCGGCGGCGCGTCGCCGGTCCAGCCGACGTCGATGGCGCCGACATTGAGGGCCTCGACCAGCGGTGGGCCAGCGGTGAACTCGACCCATTTCACGGTGACGCCAGCAAACGCCTTCTCGATCACCTGCTGCTGCTTGGCGATCACCGGCAGGCTGGTCTTTTGATAGCCGATGCTGAGCTGCTTCAGCTCCTGCGCCGAAGCGCCGAACGGCAGGGCAAGCGTCGCGGCCACAAGGCCGATGCCGAAAACGCGTCTCGTCAGATTGAACATGATCCCTCTCCTTCGCTGCGGATCGGCGCCGGGAAAATGTCCTCGCCGGTGGATGAGGGATCAGGCTAGGTAATTCTATAAATTTAGTAGAGGAATGATTTTGCGAGATGAGTGTGACGGGCGGATTTGTTTTCTACGGCAACCCATACCTTCGTCATCCTAGGGCGGAGCAAGGAGCGAAGCGACGCGGCGCAGGCCCTAGGATCCATGCCGTGACATTGGTCGTAGGGTGCAGCGGATCAGAAATGGCGGTTGCACGCCCACTTACCCCGGCTACCCTTCAAGCATGACCGGCTACGTCTACATGACCGCAAGCCAGAAACGTGGCACCATCTACATCGGCGTCACCAACGACCTCGGCCGCCGTGTACCCGAGCACAAGTCCGGCCAAGGTTCAGGCTTCACCAGTCGCTACGGCGTGCAACGCCTTGTCTGGTACGAAGAGTATTTCGACATCACTGATGCGATCCAACGTGAGAAGTCCCTGAAACGCTGGCCACGCCAATGGAAGATCGAGTTGATCGAGAAGGCGAATCCCGAGTGGTTCGAACTCTTTCGTGGAACCGGATGGTCGGGGCTCGGTTTCTTCACCGCCGGAGCATAGCATCACCGTCGCGGCATGGATCCTAGGGTCTGCGCTGCGTCGCTTCGCTCCTTGCTCCGCCCTAGGATGACGAAGACGCGGGGGGCTGGCGCAAAGTCGAGCCACCCCCTCACTGCGACCAGTATTGCCAGGCCCAGTAAAAACTCTCGTCGCGTGGCGGCAGGCGGTCGCGGCCGGCCTGGAATTGCACCGGCGTTGGTGATCGCGGGCTGTCGTCCCTTGGCGCATTGTCGTCGGAGGCAAGGCCCAGCAGCCAGGCACCGAAATGGGCAAACAGCACGGCGGTGGAATGGGTCATCGTCATTCTCCTGCGCTTGGTTTGATCACTCGCGTCCCGCCCACGGGACGAGCACGCGCTCGAGCCGGCGGATGATGAATTCGAGCACGAAGGCGATGGCCGCGATCACCAGAATGCCCATGATCACCACGTCGGTGACCAGGAACTGGGCCGCCGACTGGATCATGAAGCCAAGCCCGCGCGTCGCCGCCACCAGTTCGGCCGCGACCAATGTCGACCAGCCGGCGCCAAGCGCGATGCGCAGGCCGGTCAGGATCGACGGCAGCGCGCTGGGCAGGATGACATGGCGAACGACTTGCGTGCGCGTCGCGCCGAGCGAGCGCGCGGCGTTGATGCGCTCCTGCGAGACGCCGCGAACGCCGGACGCCGTCGACAGCGCCACCGGCGCCAGCATGGCGATGGCGATTACCAGGATTTTCGACGGTTCGCCGATGCCGAACCAGATGATGACCAGCGGCAGATAGGCGAGCGGCGGGATCGGCCGCAGGAACTCCAGCAGCGGATCGAAAATGCCGCGGCCGATGGTGCTGATGCCGATGGCCAGACCCACCGGCACGCCGATGAGAAGCGCCGCCATGAGCGCGGCAAACACGCGGCCAAGGCTGGCGACAGTGTGCTGCAGCAGCGTCGCGTCGACGAAGCCGTCCCTGATAACCACGATGAACTTGTTCCACACCGCGACCGGCGAGGGCAGGAACACCGGCGACACCAGTTGCAAGCGGGCCGACAGCGCCCACGCCGCCAGCACCACCAGTATGGTGACCGCGCTGATCATGCGCGCCGAAACGCCCCGGCGTTTCGGGCTCGGCCGCGACCACGGCACCGACAGGCCGTCGGTCTCTTCGGTGCTGGAGCCGGGCCGCTCGGTGTAAGAGGAAATGGTCATGCCGCCTCTCCCTCGAAGATGGCGTCGGTCAGTTCGCCGCGCGCCGCGGCAAAGGCCGGGTCGGCCTTGATCGCGCGGATGGCCTCGCCCGAGGCGTAGCGCCTGGAGAAGCCGGGCTCGAAGGTCCGCACCACGCGGCCCGGGCCTGGCGCCAGCACGACGATGCGGGTGGCGAGCACCAGCGCCTCCTCGATGCCGTGCGTGACCATCAGCACGCCGGCATGGCTTGCCGTCCAGAGGTCGAGCAGCGTCGTCTGCATGCGCTCGCGCGTCAGCGCATCGAGCGCGCCGAGCGGTTCGTCGAGCAGCAGGAATTGCGGTTCGGCAGCGAGCGCGCGGGCAAGGCCGACACGCTGGCGCATGCCGCCGGACAGCTCCCAGATGCGCTTGTCGCCGGCACGGTCAAGCTTGACCACCGCCAGAAGCTCGTCGGCGCGGCGCGCCCGTTCGGCCGGCCTGACACCGCGCAGCCGCAGCGCGAAGGCAACGTTTTCCCGCGCGGTCAGCCAGGGAAACAGCGCATCGTTCTGGAACACCACGGCGCGATCCGAGCCGGGTGCCGTGATCGGCTGGCCATTGATCGTGGCACTGCCGCGCGAAGGCGTGACCAGGCCGGCGGCGACGTTGAGCAACGAGGTCTTGCCGCAGCCGGAACGACCGACAAGGACGACGAAATCATCCTTGTCGACGTCGATCGACACACGCTCGACGGCCGGTGCCGGCTGGCCGTCATACTGGATCGAGATCTTGTCGAGCACGAGATGCGGCATGAGCCCTCGCAGGAGGTCTGTTGAAATCCGACTGCCCCGGAACGGCTCCTCGTCAGCAGTTCCGGGACAGCACGCACGGCGTCAGGGAAGGACGCGCGGGTCTTGGAGCTGTGCGTGTCCGTCAAGACACACGTCAGGCGCTCAGTTCGAGGCCAGCGCCTCGGTGACGTATTTCGATGTCACATATTTCGAATAGTCCGGCAGCACGGCGTCGACCTTGCCCTGCTCCTTGAGGAAGGCGGATGCCGCCGCGACCGCCTTGACCGTGCCGCCGCCGAGGAACTTGTCGGAGGCCTGCTCTTCGAGCGTCGGGAAGACATAGCCCTTCAACAATTCCGGCACCTCTTCCAGCTTGGCGCCGGTGAGCTTGACGATCTTGCCGGCCTGCGGCGAGGACACCGACCAGGCGTCGGGCTTGGCGAGGTACTCGGCATAGGCGGCACCCGTCACCTTGACGAAGTCGCGCACCGCTTCCGGGTTCTTCTCGGCAAAGTCGGTGCGCACGATCCAGGCGTCGAAGGTCGGCGCGCCCCAGGCGGCAACCTGCGAGGAATCCAGCACCACCTTGCCCGTCGTCTTGATCTGGCCGAGCGCCGGATCCCAGACGTAAGCCGCATCGATGTCGCCGCGGGCGAAGGCGGCGGCGATTTCCGGCGGCCTGAGATTGAGGATCTGGACAGACTTCGGATCGACATTCTCATGCTTCAGCGCGGCAAGCAGGCTGTAATGCGTCGTCGAGACGAAGGGCACGGCGACCTTCTTGCCGGCAAGGTCGGCGACCTTCTCGATGCCGGCGCCGTTGCGGGCGACCAGCGCTTCGGACGGCCCGATCAGGCCGACGACAAAGATGGTCTGGATCGGCAGCTCGCGGCTGGCGGCGGCCGCCAGCGGGCTCGATCCGACATAGCCGATATCGACCGAGCCGGAAGCGACCGCAGCGATGACATCGGCACCGGAATCGAATTTACGCCAGTCGATACTGGCCTTGGTCGCCTTTTCGTAGACGCCGTCGGCCTGCGGCACTTTGGAAGGCTCGACCACCGTCTGGTAGCCGATGGTGATCTTCAAATCATCGGCCAGGGCCGGGCTAAGGAAGGCGGCGCCGGCAAGGGCGGCCGACGACAGAAGGAGAATGCGTCGCGAAATCGTGAACATCAAAGGGCTCCATGAAAACAGAGAAAACCGGATTGCCCTATAATAGTCAGCTAATTCTATCGTTCTTGTAGAGTTAAATCCTTCCAACGAAGGCGGGTTTGGTAGAAAAAAGCCACCGATGACGCGAGCCAAGGCGGATAGGGCGGCTGTGGCAGGCCCGGCCTCACATGCTGCGCGGTCTCGGGTCGAGAAATCGTTGCGCCGGAACCGTCACTGTCCACCGAACGGTGGATGACGCCGTCGCCGCTTCGTGATCGTTTCCCTTGAAGGAATGAAACGGTCGTCGTCCCACGGCAGAAATCAATTACTGGAGAAGATGCTTGTCGATCGAGGATGAATGCATATGCAGTGTACAGTGCGCGAGACGAGGACGTGGTTGTCTCTGTGCGTATGACTACGAAGAGGATACGTGCACGTGTTTCTGCGGTCCGCCACGGGTTCAACCGCCTCAACGGCTTAAAAAGAAATCGGCGGACAGCATCGTGGACATTTGCGTGAAGAACGCCGAATTGTCGATGGTGGCGGAGTTCTTGAGCCGGTTCTGTGAAGGGGAATTGTTCATTCCGGCTGCACTCGCGAGGACGAAAATTTCGCTACGGATCAAGAAGGCATCGCTTGCCAGCGTGATCGAGCAAGTTGGCTTGCGGATTGGATTGCCAAGCTGAAATTCGCGCGCGGCGCGGTCTTTTCTTCCCGGGTCAGCTCATAGGGTTACGCCATGCCAGCTACGGGCGACGCCAGCGACGCGGCGAGCTGAACCAGTTCGGCCTGCCGCCGCACGCCGGTCTTGTCGAACAGCCGCAGCAGGTGCGTCCTGACCGTGCTGCGGCCGATGTCGAGAGCATCGGATGTCTCTTCCACGGTGCGGCCGGCCGCGATCTGCTCGAAGACGCGCGCTTCGGCCGGCGTCAGGCCGAACAATGCCGCGACCAGTGCGGTCGGCGCGACGAAGGGTGTATCCGCCCGCGCCACGAACACCGCCGCCACCACGCTGGCATCGAACGCCCCGCGCCCCGGACGCAACGGCAGGACGTGCAAGGCTCCGGCCGAGCCGTCCTTCCAGCGTATTGGAACTCCCAATCCCTTGCGACCGATGGCGCTCTCGTCCTGCGCCGCCTGTGATACCGCGACGGCCAGCGCGCTGGACACGGCCGACACGCTGGCGGTGAGAACGTCGTTGCGGATGTTGAGGAGGTCGCCTGCGGCGACGAGATCACGTGCCGCTGGATTGGCATGCACGACATGCAGATCGGCGGTGGTGAGAAAGATCGGCGCCGTCAGCGTGTCGAGCACCGTCTGGAAGGTCGACCGGGCGATCGCCGCCATATCCAGCAGCCGGTTGATCGTCGCGGCGCGCTGGAGATGGGGGATCAGCAATCGAGCGGCCTCGATCTCATAGTCTCCGATCGGCTCCGCGCTCTCGTGACGGCCAAGGCCCAGCGACCCAAAACCACGCTCGTCGCGAGCGAGCCCCAGTCCCATGACATCGACCAACCCCCGCGGTTTGGCCCACTCCAGCGAGTAGCGGTTCGTCGCACTCGCCTCTGGATTGACGCGGCTCATCACCGCAGGCTGATCCATCGGCAGCGCCAGCAGCACCGCCAGCCCACCCCACTGGTCGATAACATCAACGGCGTAGTCCGCGATCCGGTCGACGTAGTCCTGCGGCATGTTGCTGGTCACGTTGAGCAGCACTTCGCCCGACGGCAACGCTTGCAGGTTGAGGGCTGCATTCTCGAAATCGAGCGCGATGCGGATCTCTTCAATGGCGACGGACCAGCGCGAGGGATCGATCGCGGCGTCGTAGATCAGCCCGATCAGTTCGGACAACTGAGCCGTCGAGAGAGCAGAACGCATCGCACCACACCTTTGCCGTACGCTATCCAATGCTGGCGGCTACTGGCGACGCGAGCGACGCCGCAAGCTGAACCAGCTCGGCCTGCCGCCGCACGCCGGTCTTCTCGAACAGCCGCAGCAGATGCGTTCTGACCGTGCTGCGGCCGATGTCGAGAGCGTCGGACGTCTCCTCCACGGTGCGGCCCGCCGCGATCTGCTCGAAGACACGTGCCTCGGCAGGCGTCAGGCTGAACAATGCCGCGACCAGCGCGGTCGGCGCGACGAAGGGCGTATCCGCGCGTGCCACAAACACCGCCGCGACCACGCTGGCATCGAACGCCCCCCGTCCCGGGCGCAGCGGCAGGACATGCAAGGCCCCGGCCGAGCCGTCGCGCCAGCGTATCGGAACCCCCAGCCCTTTGCGGTCGATCGCGCTCTCGTCCTGCGCCGCCTGCGACACCGCGACGGCCAGCGCGCTGGACACGGCGGCGACGTTGGCGCTGAGAACGTCGTTGCGGATGTTGAGGAGGTCGCCTGCGGCGACGAGATCACGTGCCGCTGGATTGGCATGCACGACATGCAGATCGGCGGTGGTGAGAAAGATCGGCGCCGTCAGCGTGTCGAGCACCGTCTGGAAGGTCGACCGGGCGATCGCCGCCATGTCGAGCAGCCGGTTGATCGTCGCGGCGCGCTGGAGATGGGGGATCAACAATCGGGCGGCCTCGATCTGCAGATCGTTGATGGGAGCGGCATCTACATGGCGGCTGAAGGACAGCGAGCCGAGACCACGCCCATCCCGCGCGAGCGGCAGTGCCAGGGAATCGACCATGCCTTGCGGTTTGCCGAACTCGACAAAATAGCGGTTCGTCGTGGTGTCTAGATCGGGATTGAGCTGGCTCAACACCGCCGGCCGATCCATCGGCAGCGCGCCTACCACCGCCATGCCACCCCATAGCTCGAGCACTTCAGCGCCGTAGCTGACCATCCGTTCAACATAGGGCTGCGGAATGTTGCTGGTTACGTTGACCAGCAACTCGCCCGACGGCAACGCTTGCAGGCGGATGGCGGCGGTCCCGAAGCCAAGCGCGATGCGCATCTCCTCGATCGCGACGGGCCAGCGCGCGGGATCGATCGCGGCGTCGTAGATCAGCCCGATCAGTTCGGACAACTGAGCCATGGAGAGAGGAGATCGCATCGCACCATACCCTTGCCGCACGGCAACAAAATCTTTGTTGCATCGCAACAAAATGAACACATGACCCGGATTGGGCAAGCCCCATCATCTCCCGAAGATGGAGATACAGCCTTGGGCGGTACCATCGAACTCTGGCAGTCGCTATCCACCGAATGGTGGAAGACGCCGCATTTTCTTTGTGTTCGTTTGCGCCCGTCGGGTGCTGCGGTCCTGCGCGGAATTCGGGGACATCGGTGTTTGCAAGGCGAGTGCGGTTCGGGGACGGCAGCACAACCGCCGAGTGCGCAACTGCTTGATTGTCAGCCCAGCCATGGCCGGAGCACCTCCCGCCCGGCCCGGCCATCGTGCGGGACCGCCAGCCGCCGGCAGGGGTCGATCAATTGACAATGAAGCGAGGGCTTTGAGCGTGATTGCAGAAACGGTTGGATGCGTGAGCATATCGGAAGACGCTGGGGCTGGAACAAAAAGCAGAACAATCGCGATTAGGCGCCAAGTGCGAAAAGGCATCGGATCGGCCGCGACGGCGGTTTTCGGTGGGCTGGCATCCTCCCAAGTGCCGGCTCTCGGGACAGTGGTATTCGTGGCGGTCGCGGCCAACAGCTTTGTCGCCTTCGCGCCAAGTCCAGCGCGCGCGGCAGGAGTCATCTGCCAGGATTTCAATGGTGCGGATGGTGGAGCGGCTTTCGCCCAGACGTCAACCGGCGGCACGGCATGCGGAAGATCCGCCAATAGCAATGGCACTCTCTCGGTTGCGGTCGGCAATGGCGCGGGCGCTTTCGGTGACAACAGCGTGGCGCTCGGCGTCAACGCCGGCGCCGGTGGGCTTGTTTTTGACCCGAACGCGGGCGGCCTGACCACCGACTATAACAATGCCAATACAACGGCCATCGGCAACGGGGCCCAGGCCGGCGCCGGCGGGGCGAACCAGGACGGTGCCACGGCCCTTGGCACAGAGGCTCAGGCGAACGCCAAAGAAGCCACGGCCCTTGGCAGCTCGGCCCAGGCGAATGGCGGCAACGCCACGGCCCTTGGCAACGCGGCCAACGCAAATGCGTTGAACGCCGTTGCCATCGGCGCCGATACGACGGCCAACTATGAAAACTCCATCGCCATCGGTGTGGGCACGACGACGACGCGCGACAATCAGGTCATGATTGGCGGTGGCCTCGCCACCTACACGCTGACCGGTGTTGCTTCGGCGGCGAGCAAGGCTGCGCAGGTCGGCCCGACCTATCTGATGACGACGGACAGCACCGGCAATCTGGCGGCGTCGACATTCGATGTCGCCACGCTTGCGAACCTGCCGGCACAGGTCGCCCAGAACAGCAGTGCCATCAGCAATCTGAACACCACGGTGAGCAACCATACGACGGAACTCGCCGACCATGAGACGCGTATCACCAACAACACCAACGCGATTGCGGTGCACACCATCGAGATCGCGGACCTCGACACCAGGGTGACCACCAACACCACCAACATCACCCAACTCGACGGCCGCGTCGGCGCGCTCGAGGCCGGCTTCCAGGGCCTGGGTGACCAGATCAGCGAAAACCGCACGGAAGCCCGTGCCGGCACCGCGCTGGCGCTGGCGACGGCGGGGCTGCGTTACGACGACAGGCCGGAAAAACTGTCGCTGGCCGGCGGCTTTGGCTATTTCAAGGGACAATCGGGCCTGGCGCTCGGCCTTGGTTACAACACCAGCGAGGATTTCCGCCTCAACGCCGCTTTGTCGGCCACCACCAACCAAGGCGATGTCGGCGTCAGCGTCGGCGCATCATGGACGCTGAATTGAGGCGGCCAGCGTGATCCGGAGTGCGAGGGGGCTGGCTTGAAAGAGCCGCTGGCGGCCGCGTTCCACCCACGGACGCGGCCGCCTGTCCCGCCTGCCGGAGGCTCGATTTCCGATAAAACTCCAGAGGCCACATGAAGCGCCAGCAATCTTCATCGACAAGGTGGATGACGCAAGTCGCGGTGACCGCTTTGCTGTCGGCCGGCTTGATGGCACTATCCCTGGGCGTCGCGGTGGCGCAGACGAAGAAGACTGAAAAGGGCGACAAGGTCCATGCCGCCCGCCCGGCCAACATCGACCGCAACGGCGTGCTGATCCTGATCCGCGGCACGCTGCTGGCGCTCGACCAGGCCAACAAGACCGGTAACTACACGGTGCTGCGCGATCTCGGCTCACCGAATTTCCAGGCCAACAGCGCAGCCGGGCTCGGCGACATCTTTGCCAACCAGCGCAAGCAGGCGCTCGACTTCGGCGCTGTCGCAGTGCTCGATCCGCAACTGACCCTTTTGCCGCAGATCGAGCCGAACGGCATGCTGCACATGGCCGGGTTTTTCCCGTCGGTGCCAATGCAGGTCAATTTCGAGCTGTTGTTCGAGCCGGCGAACCGGCAGTGGAAAATCTACGGCGTGTCGGTCAACCTCACCTCGGGAGCACCGGTAGCGCCCGACACGCCCGTCGCCGAGCAATCCAAGCCTGACGATGCGGCCCCGCCGCCTGACGCGCCCTCGATGGCCGTGCAGCCGAAGAAGGCAGCAAAACCTTGAAGCGACATGCGCGTTCAGCCGCCCCTACGACAGCAACTCCAGGCGCAGGGCGCTGGCCAGCAGCGACAGCGCGAAGACGAACAGGCCCGAACTGAAGACAAGATTGACGGCGCGCAGCCCGCGCGCGCTCAGCCGCTTGCGCAAGAGGTTGGTGACCAGCGTCAGCGTTGTCCACCAGCTCGCCGAACCGATCAGCACGCCGGCCGAGACAAGCGCCAGGGTTTGCCAGGACGGCAAGCCGGCCCCCAGGATCCCAGGCGTTAGCGTGAGGAAACCAAGCAGCGTCATCGGGTTGCCCAGCGTCCAGATCAGCCCCGTCAGATAGGCCCGGCCCGACGGCATGCGGCGCTGCAGGGACGTGTCCAGCGACGGTGTCAGCCGCGCCGCCATCACCGACATGTAGAGCAGGAACATACCGGCGCAGAGTTGCAGCAGCATGTGCCAGCCCATCAGCATGTGCGCCACCGCCCCGAGCCCCGCGGCAGCAACGGAGGCATAGACCGAATGTGTGGTCGCCGCGCCATAGCCGGTCGCCAGACCGGGTACGATGCCGCCGGCGATCGTGCGCTGCACGCATAAGAGCCCGGTGGGACCGATGGGCGCGGCGACCGCAAACCCCAGCAAGGCGCCCCGCATCATGTTGAGGAGGAGTTCCGACGTGCCCGACATGCTGACAGATCTTCCTTTGACCGCACGTCGTCGGGGACCCGGCCAGGCCACACCTGGGCCAGATGCCAACCGTGGCTGGCAACGGTCACCCGCTTTCGTGAGTTGCTTCGACATTCTTCCGGTGGGACGGCCGTTGGCGGGGCTGACAAGCAAGTCGTCTTGAATTTCTCCAAGTATTAGCGAAATGTAATATTCCGTCTCGCGCTACAGAGACGCCGTTTTTCCCGTGAGATGAAGACGTGACCGATGTGCCGGCGCATTCACTGGCGGCGGAGAAAATCTAGAATTCTCCTGATGCGCGTCACATGCTTTGAACTCAGTCCAAACTCAGGCCGGCGCACCCAATCATGAAATGGTCGGCGCGGCGTCCACCATTTGGATTAGGCTTGACACCCAGCTTCTATTTTTTTCTACTGACTTTCAGTTGGCTTTCGGTGCGCCCCCCACCTCGATGTCGACTCCAGACATACAAGTCGCGAAGTCGAACGAGGATTGATCCCGTTGAAGCGATATCGGCGCAGCAGCACGCGATGTCTGACCGTGGCCGCCAGCCCATGTTGGTCAGCATGACTGACCGATCCTATCCGGCGGAGCGCATTTCAGAACTCATTGGCACCATCTACGATTGCGTCCTCGATCCCAGCCGATGGCCATCGGTCGTCGACACCATTCGACGGGAGCTGGAGTTCTGTTATGCGGTTCTGGGGGTGTATCCGCTTCCGGGCGGCGAAGTTACGCTTGGCGTCGCGACAGGCATCGATTCGGTGAAGCTCGGCGAGCTTCCCGCCTATGGCCAGGACCTGGTCGACCTCTGGGGTGGCGACGTCAGGGTCAAACAATATCCGCTCGAGGAGCCGATCGCGCAGTCCCGGGCCGTGCCGGATTCCGCACTTGTCGCCAGCCGCTATTTTCTCGAATGGGCCCAGCCGCAAGGGGTGGTCGACGCGGTTGCGATCGGATTGGAGCGTAATGCGCGCATGGTCTCCACGCTTTCGTTCGGCCGACACGAGACGGCCGGCATTGTCGGCAATGGGGAACTTGACGCCTTGCGTCTTTTGGCTCCGCACTTCCGGCGCGCCATCGCCATCGGCCAGATGCTCGAATTGCAATCGATTGCCGCCGCCAACGTGACATCCGTGCTGGAAAGCCTCTCGGTCGGCGTCGTGCTTGTCGATGAACTGATGGCCCTGATCCATGCCAATCCGGTCGCCGAGTCCATGCTGGCCCGCAAGGAACCGATCAAGGTCAGCAATGGCCGCGTTGTCGTCTCGGATGCCTCGCCCGCGATCTCGTCGGCGATAGAGGATGCGGTCGCCCAAGCGGCCGGCGACGAGGCAGCGCTCGGGCGGCGCGGCGGCACCGGGTTTCCGACGCGTGGCCTCTCGGGCGAGCCTCGCATCATTCATGTCCTGCCGCTGAAAAGGCGAGAAAGCCGTCCCGGCCTGTTCCGGCGGGCGACAGCGGCTCTTTTCATCGCCCCGGTCGACAGGCCGATAAGTCTTCCATTCGATGCCTTCGCGGCCCTCTATGGCCTGACTCCCGCCGAGGTCAGAATCGTCGAAATGATCGTCGCCGGCCGCACCCAGCGAGAGATCGCGAAATCGCTTGGTCTGGCCAGCGCCACGGTGAAGACGCACCTTCTCCATGTTTTCGAGAAGACGGACGTCCGGCGCCAGGTCGACCTTGTCCGGCTTGTCGCATCCCTGGCATCGCCGCTGTGACGGAGCGAAATATCGCGGCTGGTAGGGCTGCGCGATCATGCGATGCGGCGGCCGGCCGGTCACGAGCCCATGCATCTCCACCATTTGGTTGGATAAGACGAGTAGGACGGTGACGACGTCGAGAGATCGGCCGGGTTTGCTGATCGCGTCCGGTTGCGAACGAAAATTTCCTATTTGGTCGACACCAGGCAAAAACCATGCCTCGAACAGCTGCGGAATTGACAAGCCGTTTCGCGTGTTCGAGGGTAAGTATAGTATCCTTATCGACATGAGCGAATTGGAGGCGATGATGAGCGACCACCCAGCACCATGATCGCTCGCGGCATGCACCGGCTTTCGATCCCGCGCGAGTCGGCACGCGACACGGCAGTCCTGCGGGAAACCATTTGTCGCCTTGTCGCCATCGCAGCGCATTTCTGTGCTCTTAATGGCACAAAGGCCTGACAAAATGGCTGCAGCGGCTTGAAAACGAAGCAAATTCAACGTTTCTCGGCTTGTATATCATGTCACTAGAATTTATGTGTCATGCATGCTTGGACGCGGCGGGGAGGCTCGCCAGGCGTTTCGCAGGGATGGCCCGGCCATCGCATAACAGAGAAACGTTGGGTCTATGCTCACCAAAAAAGGCAAGTACGGCCTCAAGGCGCTGGTCCACCTGGCGTACATGCCGGCAGGGCAGCTCGCTTTCGTTGGCGATATCGCGACCGGCAACAACATTCCGAAGAAATTTCTCGACGCCATATTGGGCGAGCTGCGCAATGCCGGTTTCGTCCAGAGCCGCAAGGGCAAGGATGGCGGCTACCGCCTGGCGCGGCCGGCCGACGAGATCAAGGTCGGCCATGTCGTGCGCGTCCTCGACGGGCCGCTGGCGCCAATTCCCTGCGCCAGCCGCACACAATATCAGCGCTGTGAAGACTGCAACGAGGCGACATGCCAAGTCCGACATCTGATGCTCGAGGTCCGGCAGGCGATCGCCGAGGTGCTCGATCAGCGCAGCCTCGCCGAAATGCGCGATATCGTCCTCGACGACCTTACGGTCGCGAGGGGGATCAACGAGCTTCCGGTCACGGTGAAGGTCCAGGCCTGACGCCTCGCACTGCGCGGAGGCGCGCATGAGCGGGCGCGCCAATTCCATTATCATTGTTGGCGGCGGCGCCAGCGGCGTCGTGATGGCCGCGCATCTGTTGAAATCACCCAATCCGGATCTGCGCGTCACGCTGATCGAAAAGCGCCCGCATTTCGGCCAGGGTATCGCCTATTCGACGCTGCTGTCGGCGCATGTGCTGAATGTCAGTGCTGCCGGCATGAGCGCCTATGCCGACGATCCCGGCAATTTCTGGCGCTGGCTACAGGGGCGTGGCCTGGTGAGCCCGGAGCAGACGCCACAAACACCCTTCTACGCGCCGCGCAGCATCTATGCCCGCTACCTCGGCGAGCTGCTCGACGAACTCGAAGCGCAGGAGCAGCCGACCGGGCGGCTGCGCCTGATCCATGAAGAGAGCCTGTCGATCACGCCGACCGCGTCCGGTGTCGAGGTGGCGCTCGCCAACGGTACCAGCGTCGTTGCCCATCTGGCCATACTGGCCACCGGCCATGACGAGCAGCCGGCGCAAGGCCATGCGGTCCGCATGGGCTCGGAAGCCGACACCGCGCTCGATCCGGACAGCCCTGTCATCGTGCTGGGCACCGGCCTCAGTATGGTCGATGCGTTCCTGGCGCTGGAACAGCGCGGCCACAGGGGCAAGATCGTCGCCGTGTCCCGGCGTGGCCTGCTGCCGTCGCCGCACCGCAAGGGCAATCCGATTAAGCTCGATGTCGCCGACATCCCGCTCGGCACCCAGCTTTCCTATTTCGTCGGCTGGTTCCGCGACCTGATCCGCGAGAACCAGAAGGCCGGCATCGACTGGCGCGACGTGGTCGACGGCCTGCGGCCGTTCAACCAGAAGATCTGGCAGAACTGGCCGGCTTCGGCCAAGCGCCGCTTCGTCGAACACACCAAGGCCTGGTGGGACATCCATCGCCACCGCATGGCCCCGGAAGTCTACGCCAAGGTGACGCAAGCCGTGCAATCCGGCCGCATCCGGCTTGTCGCCGGCCGCGTCGTCGGCATCACGCCGGGCGAGGCTTTCAGCGTCGACGTCCAGTCGCGCCACAGCCAGCTCGTCGAGACTTTCGACGTCGCCCGTATCTATGATTGCTCGGGCATCGTGCGGGACATCTCGACCTCGTCGAACAGCGTGGTGCGCTCGCTGGTCGACCGCGGGCTCGGGCGGCCGGATCCGATGCGCATCGGCCTCGACGTGTCGGCCAATTGCGAGATCATCGCCGGCGACGGCACGGTGTCGCGAAAGATCCTCGCCGTCGGCCCGCTGACGCGCGGCACCTTCTTCGAGATCGACGCCATTCCCGACATCCGCATCCAGTGTGCAAGGCTGAGCAAGCAATTGCTGGGGTAGGGCAATTCCGAGGCGGGACCCGAGAGCGCCTTGCGTGATCGCACCATATTCGGCTGGGTGCGATCTGGTATTGATCCGGCACGGCCCTATATCCGTGCCGAACAACTTCCGTTCTTAACTATAAGGTGGCAGGACTAAAGTCTTGCGCCCTGACAGGCAAAGGTCCGGGGGGCCTGCGAACGTTCTGTACTCGTCCATTGGACGTTCCGTACTTTAGCTATTCAGCATATAAGCGCGACTTCATACAACCGACATGATGGTGATGTAATTTGGCATGCCAAAAGGGGTGTGATCTCCCGCCTTCGGTGTTCCCAATCTGCCTCCAGGCCCGGCTTGAAACCGGGCTTTCTTTTTAACTTTCAGCGGCCAATTTCGACCGGATTTCCTTGACGCCGCTTGCAATGGCGTTAGCGCTCGCGAGGTCGAGGGCCAAATCCAAAATGCCCTCCGTCGTCTGGATCGAAAGGATGCCTAGAACGCCGTTCTCATCCTCGACCGTACTGACGTGAATTTCGGTCGGCACGAAGGGCAGAGCCTTTGTCGTACGGCGCATCGACGAGCTGTCTCCTCAAGCGGCGACACTCGCGAATAGGCAATGATCTTCATCGGCTGTCTCCGCCAGAGATGTCAGGATCGCGCGGCCCGCTTGTTTCGGCTGGCATCCCGTTCGGCTAGCATGATGAAAATGGCGGCTTCAACGAACGAGATGGTTCGTTGAACGCGGAGACCGATTGCCCTTTCGTGGCGCGGCATTTCTTCGGAGGAAGAGACAGAGAATGACTATCGAGCGGCTGAACCCGAAGGGCATGCACAGCAACCCGGCCTATTCGCAAGGCGTGGCGCTGCCGGCCTCGGCCCGCATCGTGCTGATCGGCGGCCAGAACGGCATCGACGCCAACGGCCAGATCGTCGGCAAGGACGATATCGCCGCGCAAACCGCGCAGGCGCTCGCCAATCTGGCGATGGTGCTCGAAGCCGGCGGCGCCAGGCCGGAAGACCTTGTGCGCCTGTCGATCTACATTGTCGGCGATGCCGACATCGGGCCGGCCTTCGGCGTCTGGATGGCGTTCTGGGCAGATCGCGGGCCGCCGCCGATGGTGACAGGCATACGCGTGCTCGGCCTCGCCAATCCGGATTTCCTGATCGAGATCGAGGGGCAGGCGGCGATTGAAGCATAATCTCCCCCTCGAGGGGGAGATGGCCGGCAGGCCAGAGGGGGTCGGTTCGACCGGGCTCGGCCTACCTGCTGCAGAAGGAGGTTGGCGCTTCACGTGAGGCGACCCCCTCTGTCGCCTTCGGCGACATCTCCCTCGAGGGGGGAGATTAGGCGCCTCTTGGAATTTCATTCCTCGTCTGGCCGGCTGATTGGCATGATCTATCTTCTTTCCCGCGACAAACGGCTGGAAAAGAGGCTACGCTGCCGCTCCGCCCCCGAGCCGGTCGCTTGATCAGGGAGCTTCGATATGAGCGAGCACGGAACAGCTGCGCTAGGCAGCACCCCCTCGGATGGCCCATTATCCCGCCTGCGGCCGCCCTATGCGTCGGTTCTCGACCTGATCGGCCAGACGCCGGTGGTCGAGCTGACGAAGTTCGACACCGGCAAATGCCGGTTGTTCATCAAGCTGGAAAGCCAGAACCCGGGCGGCTCCATCAAGGATCGCATCGCGCTGTCGATGATCGCCGCGGCCGAGAAAGAGGGCAAGCTCAAGCGCGGCGGCACGATCGTCGAGGCGACGGCCGGCAATACCGGCCTCGGCCTTGCCCAGGTCGGCATTCCCAAGGGCTATCGCATCGTACTGGTCGTGCCCGACAAGATGTCGCGTGAAAAGATCCAGCATCTGCGCGCACTCGGCGCGGAAGTGCGCATGACGCGTTCCGATGTCGGCAAGGGCCATGCCGAATATTACCAGGACATGGCCGAGAAGATCGCGGCCGAAGTGCCCGGCGCCTTCTATGCCAACCAGTTCGCCAATCCGGCCAACCCGCTGGCGCATGAGACGACCACCGGTCCGGAGATCTTTTCGCAGCTCGACGGCAATGTCGACGCGGTGGTCGTCGGCGTCGGCTCGGGCGGCACGCTGACCGGGCTTGGCCGCTACTTTGCGAAAGTGTCGCCGAAGACGGAAATGGTGCTGGCGGATCCGGTCGGCTCGGTGCTGGCGCCGCTGATCAAGACCGGCAAGATGGAAGAGGCCGGCAGCTGGACGGTGGAAGGCATCGGCGAGGATTTCGTACCGCCCAATGCCGATCTGTCGCTGGTCAAGAAGGCCTACTCCATCACCGACAAGCAAAGCATGCTGGCGGTGCGCGATCTCCTGTCCCGGGAAGGCATCCTGGCCGGCTCGTCCTCGGGCACGCTGTTGTCGGCCGCCCTGCGCTATTGCCGCGAGCAGACGTCGCCGAAGCGCGTCGTCACCTTCGTCTGCGACAGCGGCAACAAATATCTGTCAAAAGTGTTCGACGATTTCTGGCTGGCAGAACAAGGGCTGGCCGAGCAGGAACATCATGGCGATCTGCGTGACCTGGTGATGCGCTCGCACCGCACCGGCGACACGGTCTCCGTCGGGCCGGACGAAAGCCTGCTCAACGCCTATGGCCGCATGCGCCGCTCCGATGTGTCGCAGCTGCCGGTGCTCGACAATGGCAAGCTCGTCGGCATCGTCGACGAAAGTGACATCCTGGCCAAGGTCGAGGGCCCGCATGACGGCCGCTGGGAACGCTTCAACGGCCCGGTGCGCACGGCGATGACCTCCAATCTGCACACGCTGCAGGCCAGCCAGACGCTGGATGCGCTGCTGCCGGTGTTCGACCGCAACGAGGTCGCCATCATCTTCGACGGCGACGAGTTCGTCGGCCTGATCACCCGCATCGATCTGATCAACCATCTGAGGCGCGCACGATGACCAAACACACACCGCCAGCCGGCAAGAACCGCCTGGCCTTTTCGACGCGCACCATCCATGGCGGCCAGAGCCACGATCCGCTGACCGGTGCGGTGATGGTGCCGATCTACGCCACCTCGACCTTTGCCCAACAGTCGCCCGGCGTGCACAAGGGTTTTGAATACGCGCGCAGCCAGAACCCGACGCGCTTCGCCTTCGAGCGCGCCGTGGCCGATCTCGAAAGCGGCACGGCCGCCTTCGCCTTCGCCTCCGGCCTGGCAGCGATCTCGACTGTGCTGGAGCTGCTCGATTCCGGCGCCCACATCGTCGCCACCGACGACATCTATGGCGGCTCGTTCCGGCTGATGGAGCGGGTGCGCAAGCGCTCGGCGGGTCTCCAGGTCTCTTTCGTCGACTTCACCGACCTTGCGGCAGTCGAGGCGGCGATCCGGCCGGACACCAAACTGCTGTGGGTCGAGACTCCGACCAACCCGCTGCTGCGCATCGTCGACCTCGAAGGCGTCGCGGCTCTCGCCAAACGCAAGGGCATCCTGTCGGTCGCCGACAATACGTTCTGCAGCCCCTATATCCAGCGGCCGCTGGAGCTGGGCATCGACATCGTCGTCCACTCGACGACAAAGTATCTGAACGGTCATTCCGACATGGTCGGCGGCGTCGCCGTGGTCGGCGACAACAAGGAGTTGGCCGCCCAGCTGAAATTCCTGCAGAACGCCATCGGCGCCATTTCAGGGCCGTTCGACAGTTTCCTCGCCTTGCGTGGCCTGAAGACGCTGGCGCTCCGGATGGAGCGCCATTCCGAGAACGGCCTGAAGATCGCGCAGTGGCTGGAAGCCCGCAAGGACGTGCGCCGGGTGATCTATCCCGGCCTCGCCAGCCACCCGCAGCATGCCATCGCCGTGCAGCAGATGCATGCCTTCGGCGGCATGATCACCGCTGTGCTCGACCGCGACCTCGCCGGGACCAAACGCTTCCTCGAACGCACGCAATTGTTCACGCTGGCCGAAAGCCTCGGTGGGGTGGAGAGCCTGATCGAACACCCGGCACTGATGACGCATGGGTCTATTCCGGCGGAAAAGCGGGCGGAGATCGGGATGTCGGACTCGCTGGTCAGGTTGTCGGCGGGGATTGAGGATGGCGATGATTTGATCGCCGATCTGGAGCAGGCGCTGGGGGGCTGAAAATACGCTCGTTCAATTGGTCGGAGGCAACTGTCGAAGTCGGCGCCGCCCCTCATTGCCCTGCCAGGCATTTCTCCCCGTAAACGGGGCGAAAGAGGCTAACCACTGCCGCCGGTGATTGGCGAAAGCGGCGATGACAGCGTCCCTCGCCCCGTTTACGGGGAGAGGATGCCGGCAGGCAGGTGAGGGGCGGCGCTGGCGGTCCAGGTTCAAGCATCAGCCCGATTGACCTAGCGCGCTATTCGCCCGAGATGTAGCGCCCATGGCCACGCGCGAACCCGAAAACCCGACCGAACCCCTGACCTTCGCGGTGCTGGTCTTCCCCGGCTTTCCGATGATGGCGTTCAGCTCCGTCATCGAGCCGCTGCGCGCAGCCAACATCCTGGCGAAGCGGCCGTGCTATCGCTGGATCATCGTCGGCGGCACAAAAGGTGCGGTCGAGGCCTCGAACGGCGTCGTCATCCAGCCGGGTTTTTACGCGGAGGACGCGCCGAAGGTCGACCGTATCGTCGTCTGCTCGGGCGGCGATGCCGATCATCTCGTCGCCGAGGATGCGGCAAGCTGGATCCGCAGAAGCCTGCGCAATGGCGCGCATATCGGCGCGGTGGCGGACGCCGCCTTCTTCCTCGCCCGCGCCGGCCTGCTCGACGGCCATGCCTGCACCTTGCACTGGACCAGCCAGGCCGCTTTCACCGAGGCGTTTCCGACAATCGAGCTCCGGCGCGACCTCTATGTCATCGACCGCAAGCGCTTTACCTCGGCCGGCGGCGTCGGCAGCCTCGACATGATGCTGGAGATCATCACCCGCGACTACGGCGCCGAGCTTGCCGCCGGCGTCGCCGAATGGTTCGTGCACAGCCAGTTGCGCTCCAGCGTCGACCGCAAGCTGATGCCGCTGCGCCTGCGCACCGGCGTGCAGAACGAGCTCGTGCTGTCGGCCATCGCCATTATGGAAGACGCGGTCGAGGAACGGCTCGGCATGGCCGAACTGACGGCGCGGCTCGGCGTCTCCTCCGACAAGCTGGAGCGCAGTTTTAGATCCGAACTGGATATCTCACCCAACGGCTACTACCGGCGGCTCAGGCTGAAGCGCGCCGCGGATCTCCTGGCGCATTCGACGCTCGCTGTGCGCGACGTGGCGCTGGCCTGCGGCTTTGCCTCGATGTCGAGCTTCGCCCGGGCCTTTCGCGAGGAGCACGGGCATCCGCCGAAACTGGCGCGCCGGCATTAGGCGCGCTGACGCGATGAGACGTTGGCGGGACAGCGCCCCCCTCTGTCCTGCCGGACATCTCCCCCACTTGGGGGGAGATTGGCTGTCATCGCCGCTTTCGCCAATCTCCAACGTTGAAAACGAGGATGCGGCTTCCCAAGCTGCCGATCTCCCCCCTCGTGGGGGAGATGCCCGGCAGGGCAGAGGGGGGCGCGAAGGATCGCGGCGCAACTTTTTGGCTAGCGGTATCCCGCACAACACACGCGGTTTTCCGCACAATCCTTCCACGCCTCCTGCGCCATGGTCTGACCTTGCAACAGACCCAAGGCCAAGCACCCCATGAGCATCGTCGTATTCGACCCCGACAGCACCGAGGACGTCGACTTCAAGGACCGCATGCGCCACCCGGCCGCCGCCGATCCGGCGGGCGGCATGTGGCTGTCGGACACCGAGCCGTCCTTCATCGATGCGGATGCGCTGCGCAAAGGTCGGCTGGCCAAATTGCGCGGCTGGATGCGTGAGGCGGGCTATGGCGGCGTCGTTTTGTTCGACCCCTACAACCAGCGCTACGCCACCGGCTCGCGCAATATGTTCGGCTATTTCCTGCGCAACTCGACCCGCTATTTCTTCATCCCCACCGAAGGGCCGATCGTGCTGTTCGAATATCCGCAGAGCTACCATGTCTCGATGGTGCTCGACACGATCGACGAGGCGCGGCCTTCCAAGCTGGTCTGGTCGTCGGTCTCCGGCCGCGACGACGAAACCGCCGGCCCGTTCGCCGACGAGATCGCCGAGCTTCTCAAGAAACATGGCGGCGGCTCGATGAAACTCGGGCTCGACCGCTGCAGCCATCTGCAGGCGCTGGCGCTCGAAAAGCGCGGCTGTGACGTTCGGGATTGCCAGGGCGAAATCCTTGCCGTGCGCGCGGTGAAGACACCGGAGGAGGTGAAATGCCTGCAGGTGTCGATGGCCGGCGCCGAGGCCGCCGTCTATGCCGTGCGCGAGGCGATCAAGCCCGGCGTCTCTGAAAACGACCTCTTCGCCATCATGTATGGCGAGGTGATCCGCCAGGGCGGCGAGTTCATCGAGACGCGGCTCTTGACCTCAGGCCAGCGCACCAATCCATGGTTCAACGAGGCCAGCGGGCGAAAAATCCGGCCGGGCGAATTGCTGGCGCTCGATACCGACACGATCGGCTGCTACGGCTACTATTCCGATTTTTCGCGCACCTTCCGTTGCGGGCCAGGCAAGCCGACGCCCTACCAGAAATCGCTCTACCGCATGGCGCACGACCAGGTGCAGCACAACATTTCGATCGTCAAACCCGGCATGGCGTTCCGCGAGATCGCCGAGAAGGCGTGGACAATCCCCGACCGCTTTGTCGACCAACGCTACACCTCGGTCATGCACGGCGTCGGCATGCATGGCGAGACACCGTTCATCGCGCATGCCATGGATTACGAGACCTATGGCCGCGACGGCCATATCGTGCCAGGCATGGTGGTGAGCGTGGAAAGCTATATCGGCGAGAAGGGCGGCCGCGAAGGCGTCAAGCTGGAGGACGAGATCCTGATCACCGAGACGGGTACGGAGCTGCTGTCGCGCTTTCCCTATGAGGATGAGTTCCTGGAGAAGCAGGTTTGATGCCCATTGCCCGGCTCGGTGACGTGACCTTTGCGGCTGGCGCAGCCTCCCACCGCTTCGTCATCCTAGGGCGGAGCAAGGAGCGCAGCGACGCAGCGCAGACCCTAGGATCCATGCCGCGATCTCGGCGCGCCGCAACGGTCCGAATTCTGCTCCGCTGCACCATTCGATCAACGTCACGGCATGGATCCTCGGGTCTCCGCGACGCCGCTTCGCGGCTGCTCCGCCCGTGGATGACGAAGGTGGAGAGGCGACGGCCAATAGCCAACGCTAGCGCCAACTCGCTGAACGGAACGACGCTGGCTGCCGACACAGGCCCATCCGCATGAAAAGCCCCATCACCATCAAACGCGGCACGGTGGCCGCTGTCTTCATCGACCTGCAGGAAGAACACCGGCAGGATAAGCGCTATCTGGTCGAGGGCTTTGCCGGAATCCTGGCCAACGTCCAGCGCCTGCAGGCGGCGGCGCGCGAAAGCCATGTGCCGCTCCAGCATTGGGCCTATATCGTCGATCTCGACAAGCAGGATCGGCCCTTTCACCCGCTCGATGCCGACGGCAAGTCGGCCTTTTCGGACAAGAGCGATCCGCTGACCGAGATCTGCCATGAGGTGGCGCCGGCCAAGGACGAGATGCTGCTGATCAAGGCCGAGGCGAGCGCCTTCCGCTCGGGGCCGGCGGCTGATCGGCTCAAGGCTTCCGGCATCGAATGGCTGGTCGTTGCCGGTGTCTGGACCGAGGCCTGCATCGACGCCACCGTGAAAGACGCGGTGGCAAAAGGATTTCGCGTGCTTCTGGTCAAGGATGCCTGTGGCAGCGGCAGCGCGGCCATGCACCAGACCGGCATCCTCAACCTTGCCAACCGGCTCTATGGCGGCGCCGTCACCGACACGGATGGCGCCTGCCGGCTGCTGGCCGGCGAGACGGTCACCGTCTGGCAGGTCGAGGGCTCGGTGCCGCTGCGCTTCAGCTTCGACAATGCGGCCGCGCTCTACGCCGATCTATGACAGGTTGAGCAGACGACATGAGCGGCCGCGGCAAATACGAAACACGGCTCGACCCGGCCCTGTGGGCGTATATAGACAGCGTCAACGCCTGGTATCCGCCCGAGATCATTGGCCTGCCGATCGACAAGCAGCGCGAAATCTATGACCGGATGTGCCGGGCCTTCCACCGGGGCCGCCCCGCCGGGGTCAAGGCCAGCGATGGCCTGGTCGCTGCCTCGGGCCACGGCATTCCGATCCGCCACTACCAGCTTGCCGGCAAGGCCGCGCGGGCGATGGTGCTGTACTTCCATGGCGGCGGCTTCATCCTCGGCGGGCTCGACAGCCATGACGACATCTGCGCCGAGCTCTGCGCCGGCACCGACTTCGACGTGCTGTCGGTCGACTACCGGCTGGCGCCGGAACATTTGCATCCCGCTGCCTTCGACGATGCGATGGCCGCTTTCGCATGGGCGGCGGCGGCCAGCGACCTACCGCTGGTGCTGTGCGGCGAGAGTGCAGGCGGCAACCTCGCGGCTACGGTGGCGCAGGCGACGCGCCGGCATATCAGGGCAGCGATCGGCCAGGTGCTGATCTATCCCGGCCTCGGCGGCGACGAAAGTAAGGGTTCCTATGTCGAGCATGGCGAGGCGCCGCTGCTGTCCGTCGGCGACATCGCCTTCTACCGCGACGTCCGCTCGGCCAAGCGGCAATCGCCTGACGATCCGAGCTTTTCGCCACTGCGCGACCGCGACTTTTCCGGCCTGCCGCCGACGGTGATCATCACGGCCGAGTGTGACCCGCTGTCGTCGGATGGCGAGACCTATCGCGACCGCATTGCTGCGGCCGGCGGCAAGGCGTGGTGGCATGAGGAGCCCCGTCTCGTGCACAGCTTCCTGCGCGCCCGCACGACCGTGCCGGCTGCTGCGGAAGCTTTTGACCGCATCATCGCGGCGGTTGCGGCGCTGGGGCGGAGCGAGTGGCCGTATCTATGAGGAAGCTTTCAGCCACAGTGCCTTTTCGCCGAGCGTGGCGACCATGGCGGCGTGCGCCGCGCGCTCCGCTTCGGTCAGGCGCGGCAGCAACGGCCTCGGGCGTTGGGCGACGATGATTTCGATGTGCCTGACATTTTCGCCCTGCGCCGGCGCGGTGGCGCTGTCGAGGATGAGCGCCGCCTGCTTGCCGCCGATCAGCTCGATATAGACCTCGGCCAGCAGTTCGGAATCGAGCAAGGCGCCGTGCTTGGTGCGCTTCGTGTTGTCGATGCCGTAGCGCCGGCACAGCGCGTCGAGCGAATTGGGACCCATCGGGTGCTTGCGCCGCGCCAGCGCCAGCGTGTCGACGACAAGGCCGGGATCAACATTGGGATGACCGAGCCGGCCGAATTCGACATTGAGGAAGCCGATGTCGAAGGTGGCGTTGTGGGCAACCAGCTTGGCGCCGTCAGTGAAGTTCAGCCACTCTTCGGCGATGTCGGCGAAGGTCGGCTTGCCTGCGAGATCCGCCGCGCTGATGCCGTGCACAGCCTGCGCCTCGGCATGGATCGCACGGCCTTGCGGGTTGATATAGTGGTGGAAGGTGCGGCCTGTCGGGAAGCGGTTGACCAGCTCGACGCCACCCAGCTCGATCACGCGGTCGTCGCGCGAATCAAGGCCGGTGGTTTCCGTATCGAAGATGATCTCGCGCATCGAATCAGGTGCTCCTGGGGAGCAGAATCGGGACACCGGAACAAAATGGCAATGGGCAATGCTGACACGGTGGCGTCAGTAACCGGCTTCGCCGGACTTATCCCCGGAGTTCGGCAATGATCGCCGCAACAGCCGCCCGCGCGGCGTCCAGCCCGTGGCCGGTGTCGATGACGAAATCCGCCAGCCTGCGCTTCTCGGCATCGGGCACCTGTTTGGCCAGGATCGCCGCCAGCTTTTCTTCCGTCATGCCCGGCCGCGCCAGCACGCGCTGGCGCTGGACTTCAGGCGAGGCGGTGACGACGACGACCTTGTCGACGCGGCCACGGCCGCCGGTTTCGAACAACAGCGGAATGTCGAGCACCGCGATCGATTCGCCGGCGTTACGATGCCTGGCCAGAAAGGCATCGGCATCGGCGCGCACCAGCGGATGAATGATGGCTTCCAGCCGCTTCAGCGGGGCGGCATCGCCGAGCACGCGTGCCCCAAGTTTGGCGCGATCGACCACGCCCGCAACAGTGGTGCCGGGAAAGGCGGCTTCAACCAACGGCGCCGCCACGCCGGAGTAGAGGCGATGCACCGTCTCGTCGGAATCGTGGACCGGCACGCCCGCCTCGGCAAACATCTTCGCCGTCGTCGATTTGCCCATGCCAATCGAGCCGGTGAGGCCGAGCACGATCATGATTTCGGCACCAGATCGGCAACGATGATCGCGCGCAGCTCGGCCGTCACCTGCGGCCTGACGCCGAACCAGTGTTCGAAGCCGGGCACGGCCTGGTTGAGCAGCATGCCGAGACCGTCGACCGTCTTCAGCCCCCTGGCGCGCGCCGCGGCGAGTAGGGGGTTTCGAGCGGCACATAGACGAGGTCGGTGACGATGGCGTGGTCGGGCAGCAGGGCCGGATCGGCGGCGAGGCCTTCATTGCCGACCATGCCAAGCGCCGTGGTGTTGACCAGCAGGCCGGCATCGGCCAGCAGTTCGTTGGTCGCCGCCGTGCCATGCGCCGAGATGCCGGCGCCGAAACGATCGCGCAATTCCTGCGCCCGGGCGAGTGTGCGGTTGACGATTCTGATATCGCTGACACCGCGCTGCTTCAGCGACTGGATGACGGCGCGCGACGCGCCGCCTGCGCCGAGCACGACCGCCGGGCCCGTGTTCGCCCAGCCCGGCGCGTAATCATCGAGATTGGCGGCAAAGCCGTGACCATCGGTGTTGCCGCCCCACAGGACGCCGTCCTCGAACCATAGCGTGTTGACAGCGCCGATTTCTTCCGCGGCCTGGTCGCGGCGGTGGGCCAGCGCGAAGGCGGCCTCCTTGTGCGGAATGGTGACATTGCCGCCGCGATAGCCGGCCGCCTGCAATGTCGCGATGAATTCAGCAAAATCCTGCGGCGCCACGTCGATGGCTTCGTAGCTGCCGTCGATGCCGTGTTTGGCCAGCCAGTGGCCATGGATCTTCGGCGAGCGCGAATGTTTGATCGGATGGCCAGTGACGAAAGCCTTTTTGGTCGCCTCAGCCATCGATCGCCCCCAGCGTGCGCAGTTCCGCCAGCAGCGGCAAAAGCGGCAAGCCGACAATGGTGAAATGGTCGCCCTCGATCTTCTCGAAGAGCTGGATGCCTTCACCCTCGATCTGGTAGGCGCCGACGCTGGCCAGCACCTTGGCGCCGACGCGGGCGAGATGGCGGCCGATAAAGGCGGGGTCAAGCTTGCGCATGGTCATCGAGGCGATGCCGACATGGCGCCACAAAACCTGGCCGTCACGGACCAGAACCGCGGCGCTGTTCAACTGATGGGTCTTGCCGGACAGCGCCAAGAGATGACGGCGCGCGCCTTCCATGTCGGCCGGCTTGTGGAACACCTCGTCGCCGAGCGACAAAGTCTGGTCGCAGCCGAGCACCAGCGCGCCGGATCTGCGCTCGCTGACCTCGGTGGCCTTGGCCTCGGCCAGGACCAAAGCGACATCCTCGGGCGAAACACCGCTGTGCTGCAAAGGTGCCTCGAGCGCGCGCTCGTCGACCTTGGCGGGAACCGCGTCGACATCGATGCCGGCATTGATAAGCATCGCTTTGCGGAACGGGCTGCCCGAGGCGAGGATGATTTTTTCGGTCATGGTTGTTTACCAGGGTTGGCGCTCCGCCCTAGCGCGTCTTCCCCCGCAGGGCAACGATGGCCGCAGCCGTTTCCTCGATCGAGCGGCGGCTGACGTCGATCATCGGCCAGCCATGACGCGTGCAGATCTGGCGGGCGTAGGCGAGCTCCTCGGTGATCGCCGCGCGGTCGACATAGTCGCCAGCCTCATAGTCGCTGCTGTTGCCCAAAATACGGTTCTGGCGGACATGCGAGATGCGCTCGGCGGTGGCGATCAGCCCGACGATCAGCGGCTTTGAGGCGCTGACCAGGCTTTCGGGCACCGGCACGCCGAGCACGATCGGGATGTTGGCGGTCTTGATGCCGCGGTTGGCGAGATAGATGCTGGTTGGTGTCTTCGATGTCCGTGAAATGCCGATCAGCACGATATCGGCATCGTCCATATTGGCCGGCAGCTGGCCGTCATCATGCTCCATGGTGAAGTTCAACGCATCGATGCGGCGGAAATATTCGGCATCGAGAACATGCTGGGCACCGACGCGGCGGCCGGCCGGCGTGCCGAGATAGGACTGGAAGACGGTGAGCACCGGCTCCAGCACCGACACGCAGGGCAGGCCCATGGTGGCGCAGCGCTCGTCAATACCGCGCGCCAGCTTCTGGTCGACGACCGTATAGAGGATGATGCCCGGCTCTTCCTCGATATCCTCGAACACCTTGGCCACCTGCTTTTCGGTGCGGATGAGCGGGTAGATGTGCTCGATGGCGCGCGCATCCTTGTATTGCGCCGAAGCCGCGCGCCCGGCGGCGAGCAGCGTTTCGCCGGTCGCGTCGGAAATCAGGTGCAGGTGAAAGAAGCTCTGGGGTTTGTTCACAGGGATCACCTGGGGCTGTGGGCTTGTGTGGATAAACCGGGACAGAAAGAGAGGCCGGTCGGAGGCGACTGTATCAGATGGCAGGTTGTCCACAATTCGCTGTGCTGTCAGTCTCGTCGGGCGTCTGGGGACAAGTCTGGGGACCAGTTTTCTTGCCCGGCTTCTGTCCACAGGGCCGACTTTTCCCGCGGCATCCTAAGGCTTTGACTCCAGTGGAGGATTCCAAACTGTCCCCAGAACCCTACATCCGGGAGAACGAAGCGCGCGACAATATGCTTGCTGGTGTTTTTCGAGGCAAAGCGGGACAGGTGACAACCACCACAACCAACAGACTCTTAGAATCAGAAGAATCTTAGATATAAGAATCTTTAAGATTATAGGCAGGCTGGGAGAGGCGAGCTCGATGCCCAAAAGCCGGATCATGCTGGACGTCCTAAAGGGCGAAGCTCATTTTCCGCCTCCGCTCTGGATGATGCGCCAGGCCGGACGTTATCTGCCGGAGTATCGGGAGACGCGCAGGCGCGCCGGTTCGTTCCTTGACCTTTGCTATGATCCCGACCTTGCCGTCGAAGTGACGCTGCAACCGATCGAGCGCTTCGGCTTCGACGCCTCGATCCTGTTCTCGGACATCCTTGTTGTTCCGCATGCGCTTGGCCGCGACGTGCGCTTCGAAGAGGGAAGAGGACCGCTTTTGACGCCGATCTCCGTGGCCGAGATTGCGGCTCTGGAAAGCGATGTGTTTCACGTGAATCTCGAACCGGTCTATGAGACGGTCCGGCGGTTGCGGGCGAAATTGCCTGATGAAACCACGCTGATCGGCTTCTGCGGCGCACCCTGGACGGTGGCGACCTATATGATTGCCGGCCATGGAACGCCCGACCAGGCGCCGGCGCGGCTGTTTGCCTATCGTGAGCCGGAGGCGTTCCTGCAGCTGCTGAAGGTGCTTGCCGACTATTCGGCTGCCTATCTGATCCGCCAAATCGAGGCCGGTGCCGATGTTGTGCAGATTTTCGATTCCTGGTCCGGCGTGCTCGACGATGCGTCGTTCGACCAGTTTTGCGTTTGGCCGGTGGCCGAGATCGTCAGGCAGGTTCGCGCCGTCTATCCCGATGTTCCGATCATCGGCTTTCCCAAGGGCGCAGGCGCTCGCTACCGCACCTATCGCCAGAAGACCGGTGTAACGGCCCTGGGGATCGACTGGACGGTGCCGCTGGCAGCAGCGAAGGACTTGCAGCGCTCGGGTGCCGTCCAGGGCAATCTCGATCCCTTGCGCCTCGTGGCTGGCGGCAAGGCCCTGTCCGATGGCGTCGAGACAATCCTGAGAGCGCTTGGTGATGGACCGCTGATCTTCAATCTCGGCCATGGCATCACGCCGGAGACACCGATTGCCCATGTCGAGGCGATGGTGAAACAAGTTCGGAGCGCGATACGCTGATGGCTCAGTCAAAAAACACGAAAGACGCTGGCAACACGAACAGCACAGGCCAGGCGATGATACGCATGACCATTGGCATCGGTGTGCTGGTTGTGCTGACGGCACTTCTGTTTTTTTTCGCGCCGGAAAGTTTCTATCCCTGGGCTAAGGCGATCCATATCCTTGCCGTCATTTCATGGATGGCCGGCATGCTCTATCTGCCGCGCCTGTTCGTCTATCACGTCGATGCCGCGAAAGGCTCGGTGCAGTCGGAGACCTTCAAGGTGATGGAGCGGCGCCTGCTGCGCGGCATCATCAATCCGGCAATGATCATAACCTGGGTGTTCGGGCTGTGGCTCGCCTGGAAGGTTTTCGGATTCCAGGGCGGATGGCTGCACGCCAAGATCGGCCTGGTGCTTCTGCTGTCCGCGGTTCATGGCTATCTGGCCGGAGCGGTGCGGAAATTTGCCGAGGACCGCAATGAAAGGCCCGCGAAGCACTGGCGAATCGTCAATGAGATCCCCACATTGCTGATGATCGCAATCGTGATCCTGGTTGTCGTCAAGCCGTTTTGAGGCTTTTCCGTCTCCGCAAAACGCGGCTTGCTCTTTCACCCGACCGACGATAAAAGACGGGTCTTCCTTCCCGTCATGCGCCGCCCCTCGTTGCTTTCGGCCGCGCCCGGCATTTGTCGCATCCCGTCGATATCCTCCCAAAGCCTGCCCAGACTCCATCTATTCAAGGTCCGTTTATGCAAGAAATGAAACTCGCCGAGTTCAAGAACAAGAAACCGCCAGAGCTGATCGCTTATGCCGAATCGCTCGAGGTCGAGAATGCCAGCGTCATGCGCAAGCAGGAGCTGATGTTCGCGATCCTGAAGAAGCTTGCCGCCCAGGATGTCGAGATCATCGGCGACGGCGTGGTCGAAGTGCTCCAGGACGGGTTCGGCTTCCTCCGCTCGGCCAACGCCAATTATCTGCCAGGTCCCGACGACATCTACATCTCGCCGTCGCAGATCCGGCGCTTTTCGCTGAAGACCGGCGATACGGTCGAAGGGCCGATCCGCAGCCCGAAAGAGGGCGAGCGCTATTTCGCGCTGCTCAAGGTCAACACCATCAATTTCGACGATCCCGAAAAGATCCGCCACAAGATCCACTTCGACAATCTGACGCCGCTTTATCCGACGTCGCGGCTGAAGATGGAAATGGAGGTTCCGACCTCCAAGGACATCTCGGCCCGCGTCATCGACCTGGTGGCGCCACTCGGCAAGGGCCAGCGCGCGCTGATCGTCGCGCAGCCGCGCACGGGTAAAACCGTTCTGCTGCAGAACATCGCCCACTCGATCACCACCAACCATCCCGAATGCTATCTGATCGTGCTTCTGATCGACGAGCGTCCGGAAGAAGTGACCGACATGCAGCGCTCGGTGAAGGGCGAGGTCGTCTCCTCGACCTTCGACGAACCGGCGGTGCGACACGTCCAGGTCGCCGAAATGGTCATCGAGAAGGCCAAGCGCCTGGTCGAACATGGCCGCGACGTCGTCATCCTGCTCGATTCGATCACCCGTCTCGGCCGCGCCTACAACACCGTGGTGCCGTCATCCGGCAAGGTGCTGACCGGCGGTGTCGACGCCAACGCGCTGCAGCGGCCGAAGCGTTTCTTCGGTGCCGCCCGCAACATCGAGGAAGGCGGCTCGCTGACCATCATCGCCACCGCGCTGATCGACACCGGCAGCCGCATGGACGAAGTCATCTTCGAAGAGTTCAAGGGTACGGGTAACTCGGAAATCGTGCTCGACCGCAAGGTTGCCGACAAGCGCATCTATCCGGCCATGGACATCCTGAAGTCCGGCACCCGCAAAGAGGACCTGCTGGTCCCGCGCTCGGACCTGCAGAAGATCTTCGTGCTGCGCCGCATCCTGGCGCCGATGGGAACCACCGACGCGATCGAGTTCCTGATCGACAAGCTGAAGCAGACCAAGACCAATGGCGACTTCTTCGACTCGATGAACACGTAACGGCCTGTCCGGAGTTTTCCGGCCTACATTGGAGCCCCATTCCGAGAAACCGGGATGGGGCTTTTCATTGTCTGGGTCGCATTCCCGATAGCGCGCGGCCATGGCCGGCGGCGGAAATATCCGGCTTCGTGCGATTGATCCTGCACTGAAGCTTGGAAAAGGCCGCATGGAGAAAACCATCCCGACACTGATCGGCTTTTCGGCCATCCTGACCTGGTCCTTTCTGGCGTTGCTTTCGACGGCCGCCGGCCCGATACCGCCCTTTCAGCTGGCCGCCATGACATTCCTGCTGGGATCCCTGGTCGGCGCGGGCAGCTGGATTTTCCGTCCGGGCGCGATCCGTTCGCTGCGGCAGCCATGGAAAGTCTGGGCGACCGGAGTTGCGGGGCTATGCATCTATCATTGCGCCTATTTCTTCGCGATCCAGTCGGCGCCGCCGGTCGAGGTCAGCCTGATCGCCTATCTCTGGCCGCTGCTGATCGTGGTCTTTGCCGCCTTCCTGCCGGGGGAAAGGCTGAAGCTTCACCATGTTGTCGGCGTCGTTCTCGGTCTCGCCGGCGCGATCGTCGTCATCACCAAGGGCGGCACTATCGGCCTCGCCAATGGCGTGATGAAGGGCCATGTCATCGCGCTGTTCTGCGCCTTCATCTGGGCCGGATATTCCGTTCTGTCGCGCCGCTTCGGCCAGGTGCCGACCGATGTCGTGGCCGGTTACTGCTTTATCACCGCGGCGGTCGCCTTCGCGCTGCACCTGACGCTGGAAACCACGGTCTGGCCGCAGACGATGACGCAATGGGCCGCGATCGTCGTCCTGGGCGCAATTCCTCTCGGCGCCGGTTTCTACGCCTGGGACTATGGCTGCAAGCACGGGGACATCATGATCCTCGGCGCGCTGTCTTACGCCGCGCCGCTGTTTTCCGTGATGGTGCTGCTGCTGGCCGGATTTGGCGTCTTCCACTGGTCGGTGGCACTTGCCTGCGTTCTGATCACGATCGGAGCGGTGACCGCCGCCAAGGATCTTTTGTTCAAGCCACGGCAAGCGGAGGCTCTTGCAGACGCACCGTGATGCTACGGACGACGCAGGAGCCGGTCGAGCTCGTCCGGATCGGTCACGACGGGGAGGCAGACCTGACCTGTACAAAGCCAGGCGCCCATCTTCGCTGTCGGCGGTAGAATCCCCCCTGGCAGCAAGGGTCGATTCGTTTCCGAACCGATTGCGACAACAATGTCCACGCGGCGCGGGTCAGGGTTTCGATTCGCAACCGGAACAAGCCTGGGATTCACCAAATCGTCAATCAGGACCAGCTTCAGCGGCTCGATGGCAAGCGCGCAGGCGTTGATGATGCCGGCCTGGCCATAGGCCTGGTGCGCCGCGCGGCCGGCCGCATGCTCGGCGACCTTCCAGGCCTTTTCCTGCAGGCCGAGGTCGCCGGTAACGGAAGCGAGCCGCACCAGCGCTGCGATGATCTGGCTGGTGGCCGACGAAATGGCCTCGTCGACATCGCCTCGGATGCGGATCGGCACATCGGTGCTGTCCGAAGCCGTCAGATAATAGCCTGTGCCCGCGACGTCGGCGTGCCATTGGTCGAGCTGCTCGATGAATTGCTTTGCCTGGTCGATATAATTCCAATCGCCCGATGCCTCGAACAGCGAGATCGCCGCATTGGCCATCGCGGCGTAGTCGATCGACAAAGCGGGAAACAGTTTCCTGGCGCCGAGCATGGAATGCGGCAAGCGTCTGTCGCGGCTGGCTCCGGAAATGTGGGCAAAGGCCTTGGCCGAGGCCTCGATCCAGTCGGGCCGCCGGAGCGATCGCCCCGCCTCGGCCAGTGCTGCGATCATCAGGCCGTTCCAGTCGGTCAGGGTCTTGGCGTCGAGGCCTGGCCTGACCCGATCTTCCCGGGCAGCGAGAAGCCGGGCTTTGAGCGGGATCAGCCGTTCGCGATCGGCCACGCTTTGGGCTTGCTGGGCGCGGGTCTGGTGGACAACCGGCTTGCCTTCCCAGCCATGCGGGCTGGAGAGTGTGAAGTATCTGAAAAACAAGGCAGAATCGTCACCAAGGACGGCCTCGATCTCATCCTTGCTCCAAGTGTAGAAAAGCCCTTCCTCGCCATCGCTGTCGGCATCAAGGCTGGCGGCGAAGGCGCCACCGTCGACGCGCATTTCTCGCAGCAGCCAGTCGACAGTCTCTTCGATTCGTACCCGGAACAAACCGTTGCCGCTTGCAGCGAATGCCCAGTTGCAGAAGCGGATCAGCTCGGCATTGTCGTAGAGCATCTTTTCGAAATGCGGCACCAGCCATTCCGCATCGGTCGAATAGCGGCTGAGCCCGCCACCAATATGGTCATAGATACCGCCGCTCAGCATCTGTTCGAGGCTGATGAGCACGTCGTCGCGGTGGGAGGTGTTGCCGTCGCGCAGCCAGGACAGCCAGAGCGTGAGCATGAAAGGCGCGCTGGGGAATTTCGGTGCGCCGCGCAGGCCGCCAAGGTCGCGGTCGATCATGCCGTCGATGCGGCCGGCAAGGTCGGTGAGCGTGCCGCGATCAAGGCTTTCCTTGGCATGCGTGCCTGACAGCCGCGCTTCGACATGCGAGGTCAGGCCGTCGGCGCTCTGATGCAGGCTGTCGCGCTTCTCGCGCCAGGCCTTGTCGACCGCTTCCACCACCTGGATGAATCCAGGCCGCCCATAACGCGCCTCGCGCGGAAAATAGGTGCCGCCCCAGAAAGGCTTGCCGTCCGGTGTCAGGAACATGGTCAGCGGCCAGCCGCCTTGCTCGCCCATGGAGGAGAGCGCGGCCATATAGATCTGGTCGATGTCCGGGCGCTCCTCGCGGTCGACCTTGATATTGACGAACAGACGGTTCATGACGGCCGCGACGCCGTCATTCTCGAAGCTTTCATGCGCCATGACATGGCACCAGTGGCAGGCGGCATAGCCGACGGAGAGCAGGATCGGTCGATCGAGCGTCTTTGCTTCGTCCAGAGACGCCGGCGACCAGGGCCGCCAATGGACGGGATTGCCGCTGTGCTGCTGCAGATAGGGGCTGGCTTCGTCGGCAAGCAGGTTTTGCGCGGGCAATGTCACAATCGGGAAACTCGGTTCACAGTGTTGGCGGAAGCTAGGGCGGTTCGGTTGAGCGGGCAAATGAATTCAGGCGGTTCCATCGTTGCGTTGTCGAGTGGCCGGCTTCCCGCCGGCGTCGCCGTCATCCGCATTTCCGGCCCACAGACTCGATTCGTAATCGAAACAATTGCGGGCGGCTTGGTTAAGGACCGGGTTGCAACCCTGTGCCAGCTGCGGGCGCCGGACGGCGGCGTGCTCGACAACGGCCTGGTTCTCTTCTTCCCGGGCCCCGCGAGCTTTACCGGCGAGGACGTCGCCGAGTTCCATGTCCATGGCGGGCGCGCCGTGGTGGCCCGGATGCTGGAGACGATCGGTGGTTTTGATGGCGTCAGGCATGCTGAACCGGGTGAATTCACTCGCCGCGCCTTTCTCAACGGCAAAGTCAACCTCGTGGAGACGGAGGCGCTGGCTGACCTGGTCAATGCCGAAACTGAGGCGCAGCGGCGTTTCGCCATCCAGAACGCCGAGGGCGTCCAGAGCGAGCTCTATCTCGGCTGGCGTCGCCGGCTGATCCATGCGCGCGCCATGATCGAGGCCGAGATCGACTTTGCCGATGAAGACGATGTGCCCGGATCCGTTTCGGATACGGTCTGGTCTGATGTGAGGGCGATGATCGGCGAGATCGATCGTCACATCGCCGGATTTCACGCGGCCGAAATCATCCGCGATGGATTCGAGGTGGTTATTCTCGGTGCGCCCAATGCCGGTAAGTCGAGTCTGTTCAACGCCCTGGCGCGGCGCGATGCAGCTATTGTAACGGATGAGCCGGGCACGACTCGTGACCTGCTCGAGGTGACGCTGGATCTCGATGGGCTGCGGGTCAGGCTGACGGACACGGCCGGATTGCGTGACGCGCCAGGCAGGGTCGAGGCGATTGGCATCGGGAAGGCGCGGGCCAAGGCGGACCGCGCCGATCTCTTGCTGCTGCTGGAAGACATTCTGGCTCCCACGGATGTCGGTCCGTTGCCGGATACGGCGACTTTGTTGCGCGTTGGCACCAAGGTTGATTTGCTGGATGAGCAGGCCGCCCGGGATGCGTCCATCCTGTATGACCTCGTCATTTCTGTTCTTAAGGGGACTGGTGTGGAAGCGCTTTTGGCTGAGATCGGCCAGCGCGCGGCAGATGCGGCCGGCGATGTTGGCGATGTCCTGCCGTCACGCCTCCGCCATGTTGAATTGCTCCACGATGCCAATCGCCACCTGATTGGAGCGGTAGAAGGCCACGCTACGGGCCAGGAACTACGCGCAGAGGAGTTACGGCTGGCGGCGGATCGTCTGGGTAGGATCGTCGGTGCGATCGATGTCGAGGACATGTTGGATGTGATCTTCGGGCAGTTCTGCATCGGCAAATGATTCACGTGAAACAGTCACTTGTGGAATGTGCCTCGGGATGTTTGGTGGCGGTGCGTACCGTATTGACTAGCTAGTGCTTCCTACCTTCGTCATCCATGGGCGGAGCAACGAGCGTAGCGACGCAGCGCAGACCCGAGGATGTCGACGTTGGGGACGCCTCGGCAGTCCCTGGCTGTGACTCACGTGAAACAGGTGCAACAGGCGATGATTCACGTGAAACATCGCCGGACAGGCCTCTCACCCTGTTTCACGTGAAACTTGCAGCGAAGTTTTCTTGACAGCTTCGCCCCGCGGGGACATGTGTCCCTCAATCTCTACTGAGTCCAGGATTTGGAAATGACCGATCACTATGATGTGGTTGTGGTGGGCGGCGGCCATGCTGGGTGCGAGGCGGCCAGTGCGGCCGCGCGCGCCGGTGCCAAAACCGCGCTGGTGACGCTGCGCTTCGACACGATTGGCGTGATGTCGTGCAATCCGGCGATCGGCGGCCTCGGCAAGGGCCATCTGGTTCGCGAGATCGACGCCATGGACGGCCTGATGGGCCGGGTGGCGGATGCGGCCGGCATTCAGTTCCGCCTGCTCAACCGCCGCAAGGGTCCGGCGGTGCGCGGCCCGCGCACGCAGGCCGACAGAAAACTCTATCGCCTTGCCATGCAGGAAGCGATTCGGCAGCAGAACGATCTCGAAGTGGTCGAGGGCGAAGTCCTGGATTTCGAAATCGTCGAGGCGCGAATTGCCGCCGTTGTGCTGGCCGATGGCCGTCGGCTCGCCTGCGGCGCCGTGGTTTTGACCACCGGAACCTTCCTGCGTGGGCTCATTCATATCGGCGAAAAGAAGATCGTCGCCGGCCGCATGAACGAGCAGGCGAGCCTTGGGCTGTCGGCAACGATGGACCGTGCGGGTTTCAAGCTCGGACGGCTGAAGACCGGCACGCCGCCGCGGCTGGATGGAAAAACCATAGATTGGGCGTTGCTGGAAAGCCAGGCGGCGGATGCGGATCCAGTGCCGTTCTCGCTGATGACCGATCGCATCGAAACACCGCAGATCGAGTGCGGCGTCACGCGCACGACCGCAGCCACGCATGAGTTGATTCGTCTCAATCTCGGCCGCTCTGCGATGTATTCCGGCTCGATCGAAGGGGTAGGACCGCGCTATTGCCCGTCGATCGAGGACAAGATCGTCAAGTTCGGAGACCGGGACGGCCACCAGATCTTTCTCGAACCGGAAGGGCTCGACGACGATACCGTCTATCCCAATGGCATTTCCACCTCGCTGCCTGAGGATGTGCAGTTGGACATCCTGAAGACCATCCCGGGGCTGGAGCGCGCGACTATGCTGCAGCCTGGCTATGCCATTGAATATGACCACGTCGATCCACGCGAGCTGAATCAGACGCTTGAGACCAAGCGCATCGGCGGCCTCTTTCTCGCCGGGCAGATCAACGGCACGACCGGCTATGAGGAAGCTGCAGGACAAGGCCTGCTCGCCGGGCTCAACGCCGCGCGCCGCGCGGCAGGCGGCGAACAGATCGTGCTCAGCCGCACGGAGGCCTATATCGGCGTGATGGTTGATGACCTCACCAGTCGCGGCATCAGCGAACCCTACCGCATGTTCACCTCGCGGGCCGAATTCCGGCTGTCGCTGCGCGCCGACAACGCTGATGAACGGCTGACGCCTCTCGCCGCGAAGCTGGGGATCGCCTCGACGCAACGGATGCAGCGCTACGGCGACATGGTGCAGCGGCTCGACGAGGCGCGCCAGCTGGCGAAGTCGCTGGCGATGACGCCCAATGAAGCGGCGCGACATGGGCTGGAGATCAACAGGGATGGCGTGCGCCGGTCCGGCTATGAGCTGCTGGCCTACCCTGATGTCGATGTCGCCTGGCTGGCCAGGGTCGAGCCGAAATTTGCTGCGATCGATGCCAAGACCGCCGAGCGGCTCGAAACGGAAGCGAAATATTCGGTCTATCTCGATCGCCAGAAGACGGATGTGGCGCAGATCCGCCATGAAGAGGGCCGGTTGATCCCCGAGACGGTCGATTTCGGCGGCGTGCCCGGACTGTCCAATGAATTGAAGCAGAAGATGCAGGCGCGGCGGCCGCGCTCCGTTGCTGATGCCCAGCGCATGGAGGGCATGACGCCGGCGGCGCTGGCCATCATTGTCGCGCATGTCCGGCACCATGAGAGTGCGCAGAGAGACGTTGCGTGAGTTCTTTCTCCCTAGAGAGCCTGCAGGATGCGGCCGGCCCGGTTTCACGTGAAACATTCAATCGCCTGGTGGCGTTCGAAGAGATGTTCCAGAAATGGAATCGCAGCATCAACCTGGTGGCGCAGTCGACAGCGGGCGATGTCTGGCAGCGCCATATATTGGACAGCGCGCAGTTGGCACGCATAGAACCCAGTGCCACGCGTTGGGTCGACATCGGCTCGGGTGGCGGATTTCCGGGCCTTGTCATGGCTTTCCTGCTCGCCGAGCGTTCGGGGGCCAGCATCGATCTGGTGGAAAGCAACCGCAAAAAAGCGTCGTTCCTGCAGACTGTCATCGGCCAGTTCAGCCTGCCGGCGCGGGTCGTGGCGCGCCGGATCGAGGACAGCCATGCGCTTGTTTCGACGCCACAAATCGTCACGGCGCGAGCCCTGGCCTCGCTTTCGGTCCTGCTCGAACTGTCGGCGCCCTGGCTGACGTCTGGCGCACGCGGGCTGTTCCACAAAGGCCGGGATTATCGCGCCGAAGTGCAAGAAAGCATTAACCGATGGGCCTTCGATCTGGTAGAACATCCCAGTGTGACCGACCCTCATGGCGTCATCCTCGAACTGTCCGACATCAGGCCTGTCTGAGCTTCGACGTGTCGGGTTATTTGGCGACCCAAAAATGAACTTCTGGCATAGATCCATGATGAAAAACGGCCCCCGAATCATCACCGTAGCCAACCAGAAGGGCGGTGTCGGCAAGACGACCACCGCCATCAATCTGGCCACCGCGCTCGCCGCGATCGGCGAAAAGGTGCTGATCGTCGATCTCGACCCGCAAGGCAACGCCAGCACCGGTCTCGGTATCGACCGCAAGGACCGCACCGTCTCGTCCTATGACGTGCTGACCGGCGAGTTGGATCTGGAAGCCGCGGCCATTCCGACGGCTGTGCCCGGCCTGTCGATCGTGCCGTCGACGCTCGATCTGCTCGGCATCGAAATGGAGATCGCCTCGGCGCCTGACCGGGTGCTCAAGCTGCGCAATGCGCTGCGCGCCGCGACCGAGCGCGGGGCGCCGTTCAATTATGTGCTGATCGATTGTCCGCCTTCGCTCAACCTTTTGACTTTGAATTCAATGGCCGCGGCGGATTCAGTTCTTGTGCCGCTGCAATGCGAGTTCTTCGCGCTCGAAGGCCTCAGCCAGTTGCTGGAAACTGTCGAGCAGGTGCGCCGCTCGATCAATCCGGACCTTATTATCCAGGGCATCGTGCTGACCATGTATGACGGCCGCAACAACCTAGCCAACCAGGTGGTGCAGGATGTGCGGGCGCATATGGGCGACAAGGTCTACGAGACCATCATTCCGCGCAATGTGCGGGTGTCCGAGGCGCCGTCCTACGGCAAGCCGGCGATCCTTTACGATTTGAAGTGCTCGGGCAGCCAGGCCTACCTGCAGCTGGCCTCGGAAGTGATCCGCCGCGAGCGTAAATTGCGCGCCGCTTGATTAGGCCGGATGCATAATTAGCAGCCGATTCGATACCGAAACGATCTCAATTGGAATTGTTATGAGCGAAGACCTTTCGAGAAAAAGACTAGGCCGTGGGCTGGCCGCACTGATCGGCGAGATCGATCGCCCGGCCGCACCGGAAAAGCCCGGCATGAGCGCCGACGGCAAGGTGCCGATCGAGTTCCTCAGCCCGAACCCGAAAAATCCACGCCGGCATTTCGGCGATGCCGAACTGACCGATCTTGCTCAGTCGATCCGCGAACATGGCGTGGTCCAGCCAGTGGTGGCACGGTCGTCGCCGACGCAGGCGGGGCGCTACGAGATCATTGCCGGCGAGCGACGCTGGCGGGCGGCGCAGCGCGCCGGGCTGACCGAAATCCCGGTCATCATCCGCGAGGTCAACGATCGCACCGCGCTCGAACTGGCGATCATCGAAAACGTCCAGCGCACCGACCTCAACGCAGTCGAGGAAGCGCTGGGCTACCAGCAGCTGATCGACGAGCACGGCTACACCCAGGCCGATCTCGGCAACGTCATCGGCAAGAGCCGCAGCCATGTCGCCAACACGCTCCGGCTGCTGAAACTGCCGGATGTGATCCGCGACATGCTGGTCGACGGCGCGCTGTCCGCCGGCCATGCCCGCACGCTGGTGACGGCCGAGGATCCGGCCGGCCTTGCCAAGCGCATCGTCGAAGAGGGGCTTTCGGTGCGTCAGGCCGAAGCGCTGGCGCAGATGCCGGCCGGTCCCACGCCGGCCAAGCCGAAGCAGGCACAAGCCGCGCCGGAAAAGGATACCGACACGCTGGCGCTGGAAAAGCTGATGACCGATACGCTCGGCATGATCGTGGCCATCGACCACAAGGGCAAGGGCGGCGAGTTGCGGGTTTCGTATCGCTCGCTGGAGCAGCTGGACGAGCTGTGCCGGCGGTTGAAGCAGGAGCGGTAGCGCGTTGAGCGGCTTGGGTTAAGGTCAGGTTTGTAGCTGATATATCGGTGATATATAACCTCTGAGCCGAGTCCTGACAGAAAATGGGGAACGCAGGGGCTAAGCGCTACGCTGGCCCTCTTCAGCGCTGGTGATTGGCGAAATCGCCGAAGCTGCTGATCTCCCTCCTTGAGGGGGAGATGGCCGGCAGGCCAGAGGGGTCGCCTCCATCAAGCGCCGGCGTCCTGCCGAGACGAAGAAAAGGTCGGCGTCTACGTGTGGCGACCCCCTCTGTCGCCTTTGGCGACATCTCCCCCTCGAGGGGGAGATTACCCGCGCTGCCCCAGCCTCGCGCTCTCCACCGCAATCCCCAGCAGCGCTTGGCGTGCCAGCGCCACAGCCAGATCGGGCCGCCGCCGCGTTTGAAGCACGGCCGTCTGCAGCCGGGTCAGCGCGCGGCCGAGCGCATCGCTGCTCCAGCGATCCAGCGCCTTCTCCACCAGCTTGCGCCGTGAGAAGAAAACCGGTGGGCGCGCGCCGGCAACGACCGACGCGGCGTTGCGGCCGCCTGAGTCCATCTGGCCGCGCATGATCTGGATCTGCTGCAACTGACGCATGGCGGAAGACAATACCAGGAAGGGTGGGCCACCGGACTGGCAGTGGCGGGTGAAGGCAGTGTCGAAGTCGCCGACCTTGCCCTCGAGCAGCGCGTCGACGGCGTCATCGAAGGAGGCGCCGGAGACGTCACCCGACATCGCCCGGACCTCTTCCAGGCCGATGTCCTTCTGCCCGTGGGCGTAGAGGACGAGCTTTTCGATCTCGCCGCGCGAAGCCAGCCGGTCGCCGCCGAGATTGCGGCGCAGCGCCTGTCTCGCTTCCATGGTCATCGACATGCCGGCCTTGCGCAGTTCGTCGTCGATGACCGTGTCGATGTCGCGGGCCTCATCGGCGTAACAGGGCAGCGCCATGGCACCGTCCGCAGCCTCGACGACGGCGCGCAGCCCGACGCCTTTCTTGAGATCGCCGGCCTCGATCAGGATGATGGCATCCCGCGCCGGCTCCGCCGTCAGCGCCTTGACGTCGTCGGCCAGCGCCTTCTGGCCGGTGGCATTGCGCACCCAGAGCAGGCGCCGGTCGGAAAACATCGGCACGGTGCGGGCTTCATCGAGCAGCCGGCCTTCGTCGCGGTCGACCTCCGAGCCCTCGAGCCGAACCACGGAGAACGGATCGTCGAGCGGCAGGCCGGTCTTTTCGGCAAAGGCCTTTGCGCGCTCGGAAACGAGGCCGCGGTCTGGTCCGTAAAGCAGGACGATCGAGACGCGCGGGTCAGGCTTCGCGAGCCACGAATCGACCTCGAACGCTTTCTTCTGTGCCATGGAGGGTGGTTAGCATGGCCAAGGGACGAGGTGAACAGAGTTCGATCTCCCCCACGAGGGGGGAGATTGGCAGCTTCAACCGCAGCGCCCGACAGTGAATCGCCTTATCTGGCAGAAACTCCTGCTCAACCTTGCGCCTAATTGCGCACCGCACCGAAACATCGACAAGAAATTTCGCGGACATATCTACATCCTGTGGGCGGGAGGCTGGATCGGCCGGCGCGGTCGGCCCGATGCGTTCGCCTTGCCCGACGAATTCGCACTGGTCTGGCGGCGCAGATATGCAAATATCCCGGCCAGGCAACATTGGAGGACAAAGGTCATGGCCGATGCTGGGATGTTGCGTTTCCACGTTCCGGAGCCGGAAGTGCGGCCGGGCGGCACGCCCGACTTTTCCAATGTGACCATCGCCGAGGCCGGCTCGGTGCCGCGTCCCGACATATCAGTCGATCCGCGCACCATCCGCGACATGGCGTTCTCGATCATCCGCGTGCTGAACCGCAATGGCGAGGCGGTCGGGCCCTGGGCCGGGCTGCTGTCCAGCGAGGAGCTGCTGGAAGGCCTGCGCCACATGATGACGCTCAGGACCTTCGATGCCCGCATGCAGATGGCGCAGCGCCAGGGCAAGACCTCGTTCTACATGCAGCATCTCGGTGAAGAGGCGGTGAGTTGCGCCTTCCGCAAGGCACTCGCGCCGGGCGACATGAATTTCCCGACCTATCGCCAGGCCGGACTGCTCATCGCCGACGGCTATCCGATGGTCACGATGATGAACCAGATCTATTCCAACGAGGCCGATCCGCTGAAGGGCCGGCAGCTGCCGATCATGTATTCCTCGAAGGAGCACGGCTTCTTCTCGATCTCCGGCAATCTGGCGACGCAGTATATCCAGGCGGTCGGCTGGGCGATGGCCTCGGCGATCTCGAACGATTCGAAGATTGCGGCTGCCTGGATCGGCGACGGCTCGACGGCGGAATCCGATTTCCATTCGGCGCTGGTGTTCGCTTCCACCTACAAGGCGCCGGTCGTGCTCAATGTTGTCAACAACCAGTGGGCGATCTCGACTTTTCAGGGCATAGCGCGCGGCGGCTCCGGTACGTTCGCGGCGCGGGGCCTCGGCTTCGGCATTCCGTCGCTGCGCGTCGACGGCAATGATTATCTCGCGGTGCATGCGGTGGCCAAATGGGCGGCGGAGCGGGCGCGCAGCAATCTTGGGCCGACACTGGTCGAATATGTCACCTATCGCGCCGGCGCCCATTCGAGCTCGGATGATCCCTCCGCCTACCGACCGAAAACCGAGTCCGACGCACTGGCCGCTCGGCGACCCGGTGGTGCGGCTGAAGAACCATCTGATCGGCCTCGGCGTCTGGTCGGACGAGCGGCATGCGCAGGCCGAGGCCGAAATCCTCGACACGGTGATCGCGGCGCAGAAGGAAGCGGAGAGCCACGGCACGCTGCATGCCGGCGGCAAGCCGTCGACGCGCGACATGTTCGAGGGCCTCTATGCCGAGATGCCGCCGCATCTCAGACGCCAGCGCCAGCAGGCGGGAGTCTGAGCCATGCCGAGACGGACCATGATCGAGGCCATTCGTGATGCCATGGATGTGTCGATGGGACGTGACGACAAAGTCGTCGTGTTCGGTGAGGATGTCGGCTTCTTCGGCGGCGTCTTTCGCGTCACCCATGGCTTGCAGGCCAAATACGGCAAGAGCCGCTGCTTCGATGCGCCGATCAACGAATCCGGCATTGTCGGGTCGGCCATCGGTATGGCGGCCTATGGTTTGAAGCCCTGCGTGGAAATTCAGTTTGCCGACTACATGTATCCGGCCTACGACCAGCTGACCCAGGAAGCGGCGCGGCTGCGCTACCGCTCGAATGGCGATTTCACCTGCCCGATCGTGGTGCGCATGCCGACCGGCGGCGGCATTTTTGGCGGCCAGACGCACAGCCAGAGCCCGGAGGCTTTGTTCACCCATGTGTCGGGGCTGAAGACGGTGGTGCCGTCCAACCCGCATGACGCCAAGGGGCTTTTGATCGCGGCGATCGAGGATCCCGATCCGGTGATTTTTCTCGAGCCGAAACGCCTCTACAACGGCCCCTTCGATGGTCATCACGACCGACCGGTGACGCCGTGGTCGAAGCATGAACTCGGCGAAGTCGCCGATGGCCATTACACCGTGCCGCTCGGCAAGGCGGCGATCCGCCGGGCGGGCTCGGCGGTCACGGTGCTGGCCTACGGCACCATGGTCTATGTCGCCCAGGCCGCGGCCGAAGAGACCGGCATCGACGCCGAGATCATCGATCTCAGGACACTGCTGCCGCTCGATCTCGACACGATCGTCGCCTCGGTCAAGAAGACCGGGCGCTGCGTCATCGTGCATGAGGCGACGCTGACCTCGGGCTTCGGCGCCGAGCTGTCGGCGCTGGTGCAGGAAAATTGTTTCTACCATCTGGAAGCGCCGGTGGCGCGGGTCGCCGGCTGGGACACGCCCTATCCGCATGCGCAGGAATGGGATTACTTTCCCGGTCCCGCCCGCGTCGGCCGCGCCCTCATCGAAACCATGGAGGCCTGACATGGGCGAGCACATCATCAAGCTGCCCGATGTCGGCGAAGGCGTCGCCGAGGCCGAACTGGTCGAATGGCACGTCAAGATCGGCGATATCGTGCGCGAGGACACCGTGCTTGCCGCCGTGATGACCGACAAGGCGACGGTCGAGATTCCTTCGCCCGTCGATGGCGAGATCCTGTGGCTGGGCGCCGAGATCGGCGACACGGTGGCGATCGGCTCGCCGATCGTGCGGCTGAAAGTGGCGGGCGAGGGCAATGTGAAGCCGCAGGGCGGCAGCAAGGCCGAGGTGGCGACCGAGCCTCCGGCCGAGCTGCCGACCGAGCCTCCGGCCGAGCTGCCGACACCAAAACCCGAAACCGCCGCGCCGGCCGCGAAGACCCCGGCAAAGGTCAGCGTGCCGGACGTGAAACCCGCCCCGGCCGTTTCGAAAAGCGCCGGGCAGACATCCGTCTCCGGCGCGCCGCGCCCCGAAGGCGAAAAGCCGCTGGCGTCGCCGGCCGTGCGCCTGCGGGCGAAAGAGGCCGGCATCGATCTCAGGCAAGTTGCGGGAAGCGGCCCGGCCGGCCGCATCGGCCATGAGGATATCGAGGCGTTCCTGGCGCTCGGGCCGCAGGTCGCCAAGGTATCGGGTCTCGCCCGCAACGATACGGTACAGGACATCAAGGTGGTCGGGCTCCGGCGCAAGATCGCCGAGAAGATGACGCTGTCCAAGTCGCGCATCCCGCACATCACCTATGTCGAGGAGATCGACGTCACAGCACTTGAGGAATTGCGCGCCGCGCTCAACAAGGAGAAGCGCGCAGACAGGCCGAAGTTGACACTGCTGCCGTTCCTGATGCGGGCTATGGTCAAGGCAATCGGCGAGCAGCCCCAGCTCAATTCGTTGTTCGACGACGAGGCCGGCATCATCCACCAGCATGGCGGCATCCATATCGGCATCGCCGCGCAGACGCCGTCGGGGCTGGTGGTGCCTGTCGTCAAGCATGCCGAGGCGCGCGACATCTGGGATTGCGGGGCCGAGGTCAACAGGCTGGCTGAAGCCGCCAAGTCCGGCACGGCGACACGTGACGAGCTGTCCGGCTCGACCATCACCATCACCTCGCTCGGCGCCATGGGCGGCATCGCGACGACGCCGGTCATCAACCATCCGGAAGTGGCGATCATCGGCGTCAACAAGATGATGGTGCGGCCGGTGTGGGACGGCACCCAGTTCATCCCTCGCAAGATGATGAACCTGTCGTCGAGCTTCGACCACCGGGTGATCGATGGCTGGGATGCGGCGGTGTTCGTGCAGCGGATCAAGGCGCTGCTGGAAACGCCGGCGCTGATCTTTGTGGATTGAGGGTGATGAGAACGGTCGCAAAGTCCCCCTCACCCGGATTGCCAACCGAATTGCCAAGGCAATTCGGGGCAATCCGACCTCTCCCTGAGGGGAGAGGAGGTTGTCGACGCCGGCGCCAGTCTCTTCTCCCCAGCGGGGAGAAGGTGGCCGCGAAGCGGCCGGATGAGGGGGCCTTCACCAAAAAGAGCGTGCCAACATGAAAGAAATCTCCTGCAAGCTGCTCGTCATCGGCGCCGGTCCGGGCGGCTACATCTGCGCCATCCGTGCCGGCCAGCTCGGCGTCGATACGGTCATCGTCGAGGCCGGCAAGCCTGGCGGCACCTGTCTCAATGTCGGCTGCATTCCCTCCAAGGCGCTGATCCATGCGGCGGAGGAGTTCGAGAAGGTCGTGCACATGGCCGGCGGCAAGAGCCCGCTCGGCATTTCGGTTTCAGCACCCGTGCTCGATCTCGGCAAAACCGTCGCCTGGAAGGACGGCATTGTCAGCCGGCTCAACAGCGGCGTCGCCGGCCTGTTGAAGAAGGCCGGCGTGAAGACGGTTCATGGCTGGGCGACGTTCCATGACGGCAAGACCGTCGAGGTCGAGACCGAGACGGGAAGCCAGGTGATCCGTGCCGAAGCGATCGTCATCGCCACCGGCTCAGCGCCGGTTGAACTGTCTTTTCTTCCCTTTGGCGGGCCTGTCATCTCGTCCACCGAAGCGCTGGCGTTGAACGAAGTGCCGCAAAAACTGGCTGTTGTCGGTGGCGGTTATATCGGGCTGGAACTCGGCATGGCCTTCGCCAAGATGGGAGCGAAGGTGACCGTGGTCGAAGCCTTGCCCCGCGTGCTGGCGCAGTATGATGCGGAATTGACCCGGCCGGTGGTCAAGCGGCTCGCCGCGCTCGGTATCGAGGTGATGCTGGGCGCCAAGGCCAAGGGGCTGTCGACAAACGGCAACGCGCTGCTGGTCGAGACAGCGGACGGCAAGAGCGCCAAGGTCGCGGCCGACAAGATCCTGGTGACGGTCGGGCGCAAGCCGGTGACCGAAGGCTGGGGCCTCGACCAGATCGACCTCGACAGAGCCGGAAAGTTTATCAAGATCGATGACCAGTGCCGCACCTCGATGCGCGGCATCTTTGCCATCGGCGACGTCACCGGCGAGCCGATGCTGGCGCACCGGGCGATGGCGCAAGGCGAAATGGTCGCCGAGATCGTCGCCAGCCACAAGCGCAGCTGGGACAAGCGCTCCATTCCCGCCGTCTGCTTCACCGATCCGGAGCTGGTGACGGCCGGGCTGTCGCCGGAAGAGGCCAAGGCGCTTGGCGGCGAGATAAAGATCGGCCTGTTCCCGTTTGCCGCCAATGGGCGGGCGATGACCAAGTTGGGCGAGGATGGGTTCGTACGCGTCGTGGCGCGTGCGGACAACCATCTGGTGCTTGGCATCCAGGCGGTCGGGCAGGGCGTGTCGGAACTGTCGGCTTCGTTCGGCCTGGCGCTGGAAATGGGCGCGCGGCTGGAGGACATCGCCGGAACGATCCATGCGCATCCAACGCAAGGCGAGGGGTTCCAGGAAGCGGCGCTGAAGGCGCTCGGGCACGCGCTGCATATTTAGAGCGCTTACCCTCCCCCTTGTGGGGAGGGTCGATCCGCGAAGCGGAGCGGGGTGGGGGTCTTCACCGACCGTCGGCGCTCACCCCCCACCCCGTCCCGCAATCTCCGCTTCGCTCCGATTGCGAGCCGACCCTCCCCACAAGGGGAGGGTGAAAAGCTCAGCTCGCGAGCCGGCTCACCATCTCATGCTGCGCATAGGCGCGGCCGAAGCGATTGGCGAGGAAGGCGTCGAGGGCGATGTCTTCCTGCTTGACGAAGCCGGTGGCCGGCAGGCTGCCGTCGGCCAGCATGTCGAGCACGGCGCAGATGCCGGATGCGGTGGTGATCTGGATGGCGCTGCGGACCTGGTTGCCAACGCGCTGCGAATAGATCTTGTTGGCGTAGGTTTCCTGCAGCAGGCGGCCGTTGCGGCGGCCCGAGACGGTGACGAAGACGATGACGACGTCTTGCAGCGTCGCCGGCAGGGCGCTTTCGAAAATGTCCTTCAGCACGTCGCGGCGGTGGCGCAAGCCAAGGTCGTTGAGCAGCGCCTTCATGATCGCGGCGTGGCCGGGATAGCGGATGGTGCGGTAGTTCAGCGTGCGCACCTTGCCCTTGAGCGTCTCGGCCAAAGTGCCCAGCCCACCCGAGGTGTTGAACGCCTCATAGGTGACGCCGTCGAGCGAGAACTCCTCGCGCTCTTCCAGCGGCGGCACTTCGATCAGCTCGCCCTCGACGATCGCCTCGCACGGCTCGCAATATTCGTTGATGACGCCGTCGGTGCTCCAGGTCAGATTGTAGTTCAACGCATTGGACGGGTATTGCGGCAGCGCGCCAACGCGCATGCGCACGCTTTCCAGCGAGTCGAAGCGGCTGGCGAGATCGTTAGCGACGATCGAGATGAAGCCCGGCGCCAGTCCGCATTGCGGAATGAAGGCGCTCTTGCCCGAACGGGCCAGTTCCTTGACGCGCCGGGTCGAGACGACGTCCTCGGTCAGATCGAGATAGTGCACGCCGGCGCTGGCTGCAGCCTCGGCGATGCGCGTGGTCAGGTGGAAGGGGGCGGCGCTGAGCACGGCAAATTTGCCGGCGAGCGCTGCCTCGAGGGTGCCGGCTGCGGCGATGTCGAGTTCGAGCGTCTCGACGCCGGCGGGCACTTCGGCCGCGGCAAGCTGCGCCGCCGAGCGGTCGACGAGGGTGACGCGGTAGTCGCCCGTTGCGGCAAGCATCCCGGCGATGGTCGAGCCGATCTTGCCGGCGCCGACGATAACGATGTTGTTCATGGTCAAATACCCCTGCCAATTTCGATTTAGCGGAATCATCGCAGCTTGCCTGTCGAAAGGAAGCGTGAAATCCTGCAGAGTGAACCCTATTTCTAGTCGATTTGCCGAAGGGATTCGTCGAAATGCTCAGTGAAGCCGAACAAGCGCTGCTTTCCCTGCTGCGGTCCAACGCCCGCGCCTCGACGGCCGAGCTGGCGCGGCAGCTCGGCGTCTCGCGCACGACGGTGCAGAGCCGGATCGAGCGGCTGGAGCAGCGCGGCATCATATCAGGTTACGGCGTCAAGCTCTCCGCGGACTATGAGCAGGGGCTGGTCAAGGCGCATGTGCTGCTCACCGTCACGCCCAAGCTTGCCGACAAGGTGGTGCGGGCGTTGCAGGCGCTGCCGCCGGTCAGGACACTGCACTCCGTCAGCGGCAATTTCGACATGATCGTCATCGTCGACGCGCCGTCGATCCGCGACCTCGACGCGTTGCTCGACCAGATCGGCGCCATGGACGGGGTCGAGCGGACCTCGTCATCGATCATCCTGTCGACGCGCATCGACCGCTGAATGCCAGGGCCCCTACCGATTTGTATAGCCCCGGCAAGGCGGCAGTATTCTCCATCAGGCATAGTCGCCCATGACATGCTGCGGCAGCCTGGATCCCCGGCGTCAAAAGCCCGTCGCGTAGGGAGTTCGTCATGCAGGGTCGTCGCCATTCCTCAGCCTACTGGATCCGTGTCGCCATGCCCGCGGCGCTGCTGGCCATGGTCTGCTTGCTGCTGATCCTGTCCCGGTATCCTACGGTCGTCGACGAGCGCTCCTACCTGTTCTGGATCTGGTGATCTTGCCGCAGTGGGCGCCAGGCGAGCGCTCCGGCCGCCTTACGGACGGGTAAGGTGACGCATTTGCCGGCTAATCAGCCGCCAGGGGAAAGCCCACCACCACGGCGAGGCCAGGCTGACAGTCCTCCAACGTGATCGATGCCCCGTGCAGATCGGCGATGGCCCTGACCAGACTCAGCCCGAGGCCGCTGCCGGGTGACGAGCGGCTGTGGTCGAGCCGGTAGAGCCGCTGGAAGACGTTTTCACGTTCGTCGGCGGGAATGCCCGGCCCATTGTCGGCGACGCCGGCAAGCATGCGATCGCCCCGGCGCGCCACCGACAGTTTGATCGTCGTGCCGGGTGGGCAATGGCGCAGCGCATTCTCGACCAGATTGGCGAACATCTGCGTCAGCAGTTCCGGGTCGCCGTGAATGCGGTCGGCGGTCTGATGCAGCTCCACCGACGACAGCGACTTGCTGTCATCCTCGGCCACGTCGGCGTAGATCTCGGCGATGGTTTGCAGGATCAGGCCCAGATCGACATCGGTGAAGCGCGCCTTGCGCGCGCCGGCCTCGATTTGCGCGATGCGTAGCAGCGCGTCGAAAGTCTCGTTGATCTGATGGCCTTCAGCGCGCGCATCGGCCAGGTCGCCGGAAACGTCGCGATCCTGCGCGGCCTTGTCGGCCGCCCCCTCCAGGATCATCTGCAGCCGGTTGAGCGGCGTCTTCAAATCATGCGCGATGTTGGCGCTGACCTGCTTCATGCCGTCGACCAGGCCGGACAGGCGGTCGAGCGCCGCATTGACCTGGCTGGAGACGATGTCGATGTCGTCGCCCTTGCCGGTCAGCGGAATGCGGGCATCGAGCCGGCCATGCGAGACATCGACCATGGTGGCGGCAATGCCGTCGAGACGGCGCTGGACGCGCGAGGCCAGCAGCGCGCCGCCGGTGACCGCCAGCCCGGTGATGATCAAGGTGGCCCAGCCGAAGCTCATCAGCATGATCGTCTCCAGTTCCTCCGTCTCGGAGAGGCTGATGGCGATCGTCAGCGTGTTGCCGCCGACCGCGCCGGAATAGGCGCGGTATTCGGTACCCTTGGGCAGGCCGGGCATTTCGGCGCCGAAATTTGAAAAGCCGTCGGGAAGGCCCGCCGCGGTGAAATTGCCGGCCAGACGGTTGCCGGCGGTGTCAGTCAACGAAAACAGCTGTTCCTTCTTCGGGCTGCGCATGGAGTGGTTATCAACGGTCTCCACCAGCTCCTTGGGATCACTGTCGGCATAGGTCGCGGCGATAACCGCGTACGTTTCCTTGATGGTGTCGTCGAGCTGCTCGGCCAGATCGGCGCTCATCATCTGATAGACGATGGCGCCCGACAGCACGAAGGCCAGCATGAACAGGAAGGCGAAGGTCAGCGCGAGCCGGAACGGCGTGCTGCGCAGCAGGCGAGCCGAGGTTCCGGTCATGGCGCGAGCGGCGCGTGCAGGCTGTAGCCGGTGTTGCGGACGGTGTGGATGAGCTGGGTTTCGAACGGCTTGTCGATCTTGGCCCTCAGCCGGCTGATATGCGTCTCGACGACGCTGGTCTTGGGATCGAAATGGAAGTCCCAGACGCGCTCCAGAAGCATGGTGCGGGTGATCACGCGGCCCTCGCCGCGCATCAGCACCTCCAGCAGGCTGAATTCACGCGGCTGCAGGTCGATCGGCTGGCCCTGCCTGACAACGCGCCGCATGATGAGGTCCATTTCGAGGTCGCCGACCCGCAACACGGTCTTCTGCTCCTGCGCCGCCGGCCGGCGGCCGAGCGCATGGATGCGGGCAAGCAGCTCGGAAAAGGCGAAGGGCTTGACCAGATAGTCGTCGCCGCCGGCCTCAAGGCCCTCGACACGGTCGTCGATGCCGCCGACGGAGGTGAGGAAGATCGCCGGCGTGCGCACGCCCGCCGCGCGCACCGCCTTGACCATCGACAGGCCGTCGAGACCCGGGATCATGCGGTCGGCGACGATCACGTCATAGGCGCCGCTGGTCGCGGCGAAAAGCGCGTCATGGCCGTTGCGCAGGAGATCGCAGACATGACCGGCCTCGGTCAGTCCCTTGACGATATAGTCCGCCGTCCTGTGGTCGTCCTCGACGAGAAGAAGTCGCATCGCTGTTCCGGTTGATTGCCGATATTGGGGACAGGCTATCACCGGCACGGGGCTGTTCCTAGGATGGCAGGATGGCTTTGGCGGGGTGGTGCGTTCCCTACCTTCGTCATCCTAGGGCGGAGCAGCCGCGCAGCGGCGTCGCGGAGACCCGAGGATCCATGCCGCGACCTTCGCCGCGGAGTGCAGCGGAGCAGAATTTTGCACCGTCGCGGCGCGTTGGAGTCGCGGCATGGATCCTCGGGTCTGCGCCGCGTCGCTTCGCTCCTTGCTCCGCCCGTGGATGACGAAGCGGTGGGGTTTTCGGCAATTGTCAACGCTAGCGCATCCGCCCGGTACTCAGTCCGACTCCAGCAGGATTTCGTCGGCATCGTCGGCCGTTTTCTTCAGCGTCATGTAGAGAACCAGCGCAGCGATGCAGCCGAGGAAGATCAGGCTGGTGAAGGTGGTGCCGAAGCCGAGGCCGCCATATTCGGCCGGCTGCGACAGAAGATCGCCGAAGGAGGCGCCGAGCGGCCGCGTCAGGATGTAGGCGAGCCAGAAGGCCAGGATGGCGTCGAGATGCAGCAGCCAGTAGGCGAGCGCGATCAGCGCGATGACGCCGCCGAACATGAGGCCCGTGGTGAGATAGCCCATGTCGAAGCTCTCGGCGACGAGATCGCCGGCGGCGGTGCCGAGCGAGAAGGTCAACAGGATCGCCAGCCAGTAGAAGATCTCGCGCCTCGTCGTGAAGATGGTGTGGATCGACAGCGTCCGCTCGCTGGCGTACCAGACCGCGAACGTCGCCGCGAGCGCGACCGAAAAGGCAATCGTCGTCGTTTGCAGGCGCACGCCGAAATTGTCGACGAGATTGTCGGTGATCAGCGTGCCGACGACGCTGATCAGCACCACCGCCAGCCAGTAGGCCCAGGGCACGTAGCGTTTCTGCGCGAACTGCAGGATGAGGGCGACAATCAGCACGCCGGTCATGATCAGCGAGGTGACGGTCAGCCCGAGCCCGAGATTGACGGCGAGATAGTCGGCCGCCGTCTCGCCCATGGTGACCGCCATCAGCTTGATCAGCCAGAAATCGAGGGTGACCTCCGGAACCCTGTTGTGGTCCGGTTCGGCGGGGTACGTGCTGGGAGCGAGCATGACTGTCCCGAGGTCGATGGTTGCGGCCGTGCGGAAGCGATCCGGCATCTCGACACTAGGCGTGCGACTTCACGCCAGCCTGTCCGGCGGTATACAAATTGGTAAGGAAGGGCCTAGTTGGCGCAAAAGCCCTTTACGAACCTCTCGCGCTGCGCTGATAGAAAGTGGCCGCCTTGTATCGGCCATCAATGGCGTGTCCCAGTGCCGAACCCGCATGCCCCAGGGAAAACACGAATGACCTACGCTTCGCTCAAGCCGGTTTCGAATGCGTTCGTTCAACGCAAGCGGCTGATCTTCGTGCGGGCGGCGGCGGTGCTGGCGGTGCTGCTGCTGTTCCTCACCAAGCCGGCGCTCGCCGAGGGCTCGAACGGTCACGAAACGCTCGAATTCTTCGGCTTCTGCCTCGTGCTCGCCTGCGTCGCCGGCCGGCTCTGGAGCATCCTCTATGTCGGCGGCAAGAAGAATGAGGAGCTGGTTTCGACGGGGCCGTTCTCGATGAGCCAGAACCCGCTCTATTTCTTTTCGACGGTCGGGGCGGTCGGCATCGGTCTGCTCTACGGCTCGGCTTTCGCCGCCCTGGCGCTCGGCCTCGCCAGCTTCTTGATCTTCCGCGTTACGGCGCGCAAGGAAGCGGAATATCTGCTGGGCAAGTTCGGCCCGGCTTACCTTGCCTACATCGAGAGAACGCCAAGGTTCTGGCCGAACCCGCTGATCTACCGCGACAATGATGAGCTGCAGTTCTCAACGCGGGCGCTGAAGCGCACCTTCTATGACGGGCTCTATTTCCTCGCCATCTTCCCGGCCATCGAGCTGGTCGAGTATTTCCGCGAGACGGGCATGCTGTTCCCGGCCCTCGTCACGCTCTACTGATCATTAAGGCCTGCTGCCGCTAAATCATGACGGTGCCGGAAGCCCGGCCGGCATTGGTTTGAACGGAGATGACCCCATGCCAGCTTCGCTGCTGACCGGCAGGGCGAGTGCGACAATCTTCGCAGCCGAAGATGCATCCGTCTGGGCGGACCTGATGGCGGCGGTGCCGGCGGTGATCGGCGATCGTCTGGCCGCCCTGCAAAAAATCGCTGGCGTCACCGGCGTGGCGCAATACAGCGATGGCCGCGCCGAGGCGATCGTGATCGGCCAGCGCCGGCCGGCGGCGGCAATGATGCGCCTCGCTTTGTTCTGGTCTGCCGCCGGCTTCATCAGCGGCCCGCACCTGCTGGAGGCGCTGGAAAAGGAGGCGCTTGCGCAAGATGCGCTCTGCCTGCGCGCCGACGAGGACATGGTGCAGCACATCGGCGGCCAGTGGGAGCGCCGCGACGGTTTTCTGCAACGCTGGATCGGCATCGAGCCGATCCGCCGCCAGGAGCGCCTACCGCCGTCCTGGCCGCAGACGGCGGGCTTCACCTGCGGGCCGTCCGCGCTGGCCATGGCGATGGCCGGCCTCGACCCGGCCTTCCGGCCGGACCGGGCACTGGAGGTCGAACTCTGGCGCGAGGCCACCACCATCATCGGCCCGAGCGGGCCGGGCGGCTGCGATCCCTATGGCCTGGCGCTGGCGGCATACCGGCGCGGGCGGCGGGTAGAAGTGTTCATGAGCACTGCGGACCCGATCTTCCTCGACCGCGCCGCCTCGGAGGAAAGGCGCGGCCTGATGCGTTTCGTGCAGGCCGGTTTCAAGCGCGACGTCGAAGCCGCGTCAGTGCCGATCGAGCTCCGCGCGTTTGCCGTCGAAGAGATCGGCCAGGCACTCGATCGCGGCTTCTCGGCGCTGGTGCTGATCGATCAGGCACCGATGATGGGCTACACTTGCCCGCACTGGGTGCTCGTCCACGGCCATGGCGGCGGGGTCTATTTCCTCAACGACCCCTGGATCGAGCCGGACCGTTTCGAACAGATGATGGACGTTGTCGACCTGCCCGTGATGGCGGTGGAGCTCGACCGGATGGCCTGGTACGGCAATCCGGCCTACAGGGCGGCGGTGCTGGTTGGGCCGGGCGCGTCGCGGACGCGCTAGGCTCCCAGCGGATACGGCATGTAGCCGACGAAGCCGGCGATCTTCCAGCTGCCTTCGACCCTCCTGCAGAAATACAGTGTCTGCCATTTCAGCCGGTCGACGCTGCCATCCGCCTTGGCAATGGTGCCGTCGAACTTCTTGTGCAGCACGGCGCGGTCGCCGTCGACATCGATGTCGCGCAGATTGGTGACGCGGAAAATCGCCTCGCGCAGCGGCTCGGCGAATTTGGTCGCCGCCGTCTCCCTGGCCTGGCGCAGCCATTCGTCGCGATAGATCTCCAGCCGGGGGAATTGCAGCCGCCAGGCATCGGCGTTGGCGAGAAAATGCGCATGCATGCCGAAGAAGCTTTCGGCAATGAAATCATGCTCGACCATCGACCAGTCCTGACCGATAAAAGCGTCGATGTCGCGGCGTACCAGCATCTCCCACAGCGCGTGGCGATCGGCGTCGCCTGAGGGAAACGGGTTCTTGTCGAAGGTCATTCTCGGTTTCTCCGCTCTCGCATAGGCATCGTTCCGCGGCGGCTTGAAAGCCGTCCGACAGGCGCGCACGATGCAAGCGCTCTTGTAATAAAGCAACACGGATTTCGAAGAATGTTGCTTTCCAACAAGGGCCCTATCGGGACCGCCCCGATCGCGGTAAATCTGCGCCGAAGCGGGCCCTGCCCGTGCGATCAGAGGAGGCATGCCTTGCCCAAGCAGACTTTTGGAACATCCCATGTGCCGCTATCGCCCGCCGTGCGGGCCGGCGACTTCGTTTATGTCTCGGGCCAGGTTCCGGTCGGCAGCGACGGCATTGTGGTCAAGGGCGGTATTACCGAACAGACCGAGCAGGTGCTTGCCAATGTGAAGGCGGCACTGGCGCTCGCCGGCTGTACCCTGGACGATGTGGTCAAGACCACCGTGTGGCTGGAGGACGCGCGCGACTTCGGCGCGTTCAACGCGGTTTATGCCAGGCACTTCCCGAAGAACCCGCCGGCCCGCACCACGGTCGAATCGCGGCTGATGATCGACATCAAGATCGAGGTCGAGGCCGTCGCGTACAGACCGGTCTGACAAGCGATAACGAAGCGGAGGTTCCCCCATGCAATTCGACCTCCTGCTGAAGGGCGGACGGCTGATCGATCCGGCGTCGGGCATCGACGCGCCGCGCGATGTCGCTATCGCCAATGGCCGCGTCGCCGCGATCGACGCCGATATTCCGGCGGATCGAGCCGCCAAAATTGTTGACGCGACGGGCTGCATCGTCGCGCCCGGCCTCGTCGATCTGCACAGCCACGTCTATTGGGGTGGCACCTCGCTCGGCGTCGATGCCGACCGGCTGGCGGCCAAGAGCGGCACCACCACCTTCATCGATGCGGGCAGTGCGGGAGCCGGCAATTTCCTCGGCTTCCGCCGCCATGTCATGGAGCGCTCGAAGGTGCGCATCCTGGCCTATGTCAACATTTCCTTTGCCGGCATCTTCGGCTTCTCGCAGACGGTGTCGGTCGGCGAATGCAGCGATCTAAGGCTCTGCGAACCGCGCGAGGTGGTTGCCGCCGCGCGCGAGCACGCCGACGTCGTCGTCGGCGTGAAAGTCCGCTCCGGCAAGCATGCCGGCGGCACCAGCGGCATCGCGCCGGTCGATCTGGCGCTCGAGGCGGCCGACAAAGCCGGCCTGCCACTGATGGCGCATATTGACGAGCCGCCGCCCGGCCGCTCGGAAGTGCTGCCGCGCCTGCGCAAGGGCGATATCCTCACCCATTGCTTCCGTCCGTTCCCCAACGCGCCGGTATTTGCCTCCGGCGCGGTGCGGCCCGACATGCGGCTGGCGCGCGAGCGCGGCGTCATTTTCGATCTCGGCCATGGCATGGGTTCGTTCGATTTCGAAGTCGCCCGCGCCATGCTGGCCGAGGGGCTGGCGCCGGACGTGATCTCGAGCGACGTGCATCTTTACTGCGTCGACGGGCCGGCCTTCGACATACTGGTCTGCATGTCGAAGCTGATGGCGCTCGGCATGCCGCTTGTCGAGGTTTTACGCGCGGCAACGCAAGGGCCGGCGCGGGCAATCGCAAGGCCGGATCTCGGCACGCTGGAGGTCGGTACTGTCGGCGACGTAGCCGTCCTTCGCCAGCGGTCGGGCCGCTTCACCTTCGTCGACGCGGTCGGCGCCGCGCTGGTCGCCGATCAGCGGCTGGTGTCGGAAGGCATTGTCATCGGCGGCACCTGGTGGCCGAACGAGGCGGTCAACGATCTGAGCGAGACCGAGCTTTTCGAGGCGCATGCCGACCATACGCATGTCGAGGTTGCTGCCCGGCATTTTGGGCATCGTCACGAGTGAGGTTGTGCGAGGCGCGGGGCGCGGGCCCGACGGCGCTCAGGAACTGCTCGACCCCGGCGGTCGTCAAAAGCTCGACGCGCTCGCGGATCAGATCGTCGCTCCAGTTCCACCATGCCAGGGACTGCAAGCGTTCGATAATTTCGGGCGCGAAACGATATCGGAATACACGGGCCGGATTGCCGACCGCGACGGCATAAGGCGCAATGTCCCGGGTGACGATGCTGCCGGCGCCAATGACCGCACCATTGCCGATGGTGACGCCGCCAAGGATGGTGCAGCGGGCACCGATCCACACGTCATGGCCGACCGTGATTGGACCCTTGCCGACCGTGCCGGGCGCATTGCGGATCTTTCCGTCCACGAACTGGATCGGATAGGTGGTCGCGGTGTCGACGCGATGCTCGGCCGCGCAGATGAAGAGAACATCTGGCCCGATCGAACAGAACGAACCGATCCGCACCGGCACGTTCTTGTGTGGAACGAAGAACGATTCCTTTTTGAGACCGTAGGTATGACGACCGATCTCGACACCAGGCAGTGGCGGCAACGGGTCCTTCTTCAGTCCAAGCTTTATGCGCAGCCCTCTCAGCAGTCCCACCGGCTTCCCTCCCCAGAATGCCAGGCAATACTGGGGGAGGATTACTCACCGTATCCGAAAACTTCGCAAGCAATTTAGAGTAGTGGCCCACCGATACTTGCGTTGTCCGGTCAGGCGTTGCTCGGCTTCCCGTAGACGGGTGTGGTGATGCCTTCCATCCGTGCCTTGATCTGCAGCGCCACATATTTGGAGTAAAAACGCGACAGCGCCAGATTGCCGCCATGGAACCACAGCGCCTCCTGCGCCGTCGGCCTCCACATGTTGCGCAGCTCGCCTTGCCATGGGCCGGGATCGCCCTTGACGCCCGAGCCGAGACCCCAGCAGGGACCGACCTTGTCAGCGACCTCGCGCGAGACAAGTGCGGCGACATTCTCGTTCATCGACTGGTAGCCGGTGCAGGCGACGATGGCGTCCGCCTCGAGTTCGCTCCCGTCCTCGAACAGGATGCCTTTCGCCGTCAGCGACTTGATGGCGACGCCGCTGCGGATGCCGATCTTGCCGTCGATGATCAGATCCGAGGCGCCGACATCGATGTAGTAGCCGGAGCCGGTACGGTAGGCTTTCATCAGCAGGCCTGTCTCGTCGTCGCCGAAATCGATGGCGAAGCCCGAAGCGCGCAACCGATCGTAGAAGCCTGCGTCGCGTGCCTTGATCACCTCGTACAATGCGCGCTGGCCCTTGGGCACCAGCGCGAAAGGCGTCGAGGCGACGATCATGTCGGCCTTTTCGGTGGTGATGCCGCGCGCCAGGGCGCTTTCCGAGAAGATCTCGAAGCCGACCTCCATCAGCGTGTCCGACTTGACCACGGTGGTCGGCGAGCGCTGGATCATGGTGACGTTGGCGCCGCTTTCCCAGAGATCGACGCAGACATCATGACCGGAGCTGGCAGCGCCGATGACGGCAACCTTCTTGCCACGGAATTTGTCGCCGCTGGCATACTGGCTGGAATGCAGCAGCTCGCCCTTGAACGCATCGGCGCCGGCCAGGTCGATCTTTCGTGGCGGCCCATAGGCGCCGGTGGCGAAGACGATGTGCTTCGGCTTCAGCGTGATCTGCCGGCCGACGCGGTCGACCACCACGGTCCATTCCTTCTCGGTTTCGTCATAGGAAGCGCTGAGGCACTTGGTGGCGACCCAGTAGTTGAGCTCCATGACGCGCGTGTACATTTCCAGCCAGTCGCCCATCTTGTCCTTGGGCGTGAAGACAGGCCAGTTTTCCGGAAACGGGATGTAGGGCAGATGGTCGTACCAGACCGGGTCGTGCAGCACGAGCGTGCGGTAGCGGTTGCGCCAGGAATCGCCGGGCCTGGCGTTCTTTTCGATGACGATGGTCGGCACGCCGAGCTGCCGGAGCCGCGCTCCGAGCATGATGCCGCCCTGGCCGCCGCCGATGACCAGGCAATAGGGCTGCTCGGAGGCGCCGAGGTCACGCGTCTCGCGCGCCCGCGCCTCCGACCAGGTCTCGCGCTCGGGGTCGGCCTTGTGGCGCACGCCAAGCGGCCGCGCCAAACCCTTGCGCTCCTCGAATCCCTTGAGGTCGGTCATCGCCGTGAACAATGTCCGGCAACGGCCGTCGCGCAGGCGCAGGATGCCTTGGCCGGAGGCCACCCCGGTTTCGAAGGTGAACCAGGCTTCGATCGTGCCCTCGTCCGAGGTCGCCTCGCCGCTGATCTGCCATGCGGTGGGTTTTGTCGTCGCCAGCGTTGCCTTGAGCATGTCGGCGATGGCCTCACGGCCTTCCATGGTCGTGACGTTCCAGGTGAAGGTCAGAAGATCGCGCCAGTAGCAATCATCGACGAACAGGTTGCTTGCCGCCGCCACGTCGCCGGCTGCGAGTGCCTGTGCCAGGGATTCGAGCCATGCGGCTGCCTGTTTCGTCGGTGCGATCTCGAGCATTCTTTCCCTCTTTGCTGCGATGCCCAATTTGTATTGGGACGGTAATTGTCGAACCCGGAGCTGCCCCTCATCCGCCTGCCGGCACCTTCTCCCCGTGAACGGGGAGAAGAGAGCTAATCCCCGAGCGGCTCCATCTCCTTGCCGGTGCGGTGGATCTGGGCGTTGTATTTGATGCGGCGGACCGTCTCGCGCGCCGAGCCGTCGAGCTTGTAGGCGGAAGCCACGGCCAGAAGGTCGATCATCATCAGGAAGGCATAGCGCGAGGCGGTCGGCTTCAGCGTGTCGGGATATTCGGGCACCGCCACCGTCAGCCTGACGTCGCATGCACGGGCCAGGTCGGTATCGGGTGCGGTCACGGCGATGGCGTTGGCGCGGTAGTGCTTGGCCAGTTCGACAGCCTCGATCACTTCGCGCGTGCGCCCGGTCGCCGAAATGGCGATCACCAGGTCGCCCGGCTTCAGCGTCGAGGCGGTCATGCGCATCAGATAGGGATCGCACTGGGCGCTGACCGTGATGCCGTAGCGAAACAGCCGATACTGGGTTTCCTGCGCCAGCGCCGAGGAACTGCCGCCAAGGCCGAAGACCGTAACCTGCCGCGCCTTGGCGATCAGTTCGGCCGCCTTCTGCAGCTCACCCGGATCGAGCTGACGCTCGGCCTCCTGCAAGGCCCGGCGCGCCTCGCCGAAAACGGCGTTCCAGAACGGCATGCCATTGTCGTTGCTGATGGCCGGCGACTTGGCCAGATAGAGCGCGCCGACGACGAGGCTCTGCGCCAGCTTCAGCTTGAAATCGCGCACGCCCTCGCAGCCGATGGCGCGGCAGAACCGGGTCACCGTCGGTTCGCTGACCCCGGCGCGTTCGGCAATCGCCGCATTGGAGGCGTCGACGGCGTATTTGACATCGTCGAGCACGACATCGGCGACGCGGCGTTCGGCCGGGCTCAACTCGCTGTAGGAATCCTTGACCAGCGAGATGATGTCGGGGATGCGCCTGAGGTCGCGCGCTTCCGGATCGCTGTTCAAGGCGCTGCCTGTCTGGCTGTCAGCTTCGGTCATGAAGTCGGTCTTCCCTGCCCTTTTCGACCTGACCTCTTATCATGTTTGCACGCTGTCGTTCCATGCGCCCGGCCACGCTGCAGCCGCCGCGTGCCGCGAGGGTATCCCACGTCTCTTTGGCGGAGTATGTAGGAAAGCAACACACATTTCAAGGCAGATAAAATGCAGTCAAAACAAAGCGATAATGCCAATATGGGATTTTGATGATAAGGGTACCACCGCGAGCGCTTGACAGCAAAGTAGGATAGTTACAGACTGATTTCTGGCAGTCTGATGACCTACTGGATCATCACGCAATCTCCGAGGGGCGGATGAACGCGGGCGAGATAACAACGCCGAAGCTTGGCGTGCAGGCAGCGACCAAGATCTATCACACGGCGTCCGGCGACCTGCTGGCGCTGGACCGCTGCAGCCTCGATGTCAGAGCGAATGAAATCGTCTCGATCGTCGGCCCGTCCGGTTGCGGCAAGACCACGCTTCTGTGGTCGATGTCGGGCCTGCACAGCCTGACCAGCGGCGAGATCCGGCTTGACGGTACCAAGATCACCGGGCCGCATCCCGATATCGGCATCGTCTTCCAGGAAGCCAATCTGTTGCCCTGGCGCAATCTCGACGCCAACATCCGCTTTCCCTTCGAGATCAAGGGCGAGAAGCCGGACCGCGCCTGGATTGCGCATCTGCTCAACCGCGTTGGCCTCGACGGTTTCGGCGGAAAGTTTCCGCGCGAGCTGTCGGGCGGCATGCAGCAGCGCGCGGCGATCGTGCGGGCGCTGGCGCTGAAACCCTCGGTGCTGTTGATGGACGAGCCGTTCGGCGCGCTCGACAGTTTTACCCGCGAGGAGATGAACCGGCTGGTCGAGGAGATCTGGCTCGACACCAAGACCACCATTGTCTTCATCACCCACTCGATCGAGGAAGCGATTTTTCTCTCGGACCGGGTGGTGGTGCTGAGTGCGCGGCCGGGCCGCGTCGCCAAGGAATACCGTGTGCCGTTCCCGCGGCCACGCTCGCTGGAGATCATGGCGACCAAAGAGGTTTTCGATCTCACCAACCGGATCAAGATGGACATCGTCGGCGAGCGTACCAGACCGACGGCACCGGAGCGCACCAGCGCCGAGATCGTGAGGATCAGGCCATGAGCGACGCCATCCCGGAATTTTCCAAATCCAAATCGGGTGCCAAGTCCGGCGACGGCAAGGATGTCAGCCTGACCAACCTGTCGGCCTTCGCCAGCGGTCCCGGCATCAAGTCGGGCAAGGAAGTCGCGGCGATCATCGCCGTTGCCGTGGTCATCATCGGCGGCATCGAACTGGCCTTGCGGCTGTTCCATGTGCCGCTCTACATCATGCCGCCGCCAAGCTCGATCGCCTATGCGCTGTTCGACGAGTTCCCGCTGATCGCGCCGCATCTCGGCTACACGCTGGTCGAGCTGGTGTCCGGCTTTGCCATCGGCGCCGTCGTCGGCCTGGTTCTGGCCGCCGTCATCACCCAGTTCCCCTTCGCTGAAAAAATCGTCGCGCCTTATATCCTGCTGCTCGTCACTACGCCGATGCTCGCGCTGGTGCCGCTGCTCATCTTGCGCTTCGGCTTCGGCTACACGCCGCGCATCATCGCGGTGGCGCTGGCCGCCGGGCCGATGGTGATGATCAACGCCGCCACCGGCTTTCGCCGTGTCGACAGCGCCAAGATCGCGCTGGCGCGGTCCTATGGCGCCAGCACCTTGCAGATCTTCTGGAAGATCCGGGCGCCGATGGCGCTGCCGATGATCCTGGTCGGGCTGATGATCGGCGCCATTTTCGGCCTGCTGACCGCCGTCGGCGCCGAGATGGTCGGCGGCGGCTTCGGCCTCGGCAACCGGCTGACCACCTACTCGTCGATGATCCAGATGCCGCAGTTCTTCGCCGTGGTGCTGATCCTGTCGACGCTCGGCATCCTGATCTACGTGCTGTTCTTCCTGATCGGCAAGAAGTGGGCGAGCTGGGAGGCTTGAAGATTTGAAGCAAGACGCCCGGGAGGCGGGCGGCAGACCGACGTCAAACAAAAAGGGGAAAGCGATGACCAAAGACAATTCGATGAACCAGGCGGGCATCAGCCGCCGTTATTTCCTGCAGGTGACCGGCGCCGGCCTGGTGACGGCGACCGCGCTCGGCGCCACCGGCCTCAAGGCCAGAGCCGAGGCCTATGGAAAATTCACCTGGATCTCGCCGCGCGGCACGCTCGAAGTGCTCGATGACTATCCCTACTGGGCGGCCAAGAAGGCCGGCTATTTCGACGGGCTCGACACCGACATGCAGCCCGGCCCGTCGGACGGCACGGCGACGGTGAAGTTCGTCGATGTCGGCCAGGCCGATATGGGCTTCCCGTCGCCCGGCGTGTTCTCCTTCGCCATCCAGAACGGCATGAAGCTGAAATCGGTGTTCCACATGGGCGCCCGCGACACGTTCAGCATCGCCTTCCGCAAGGGCGAGGGATCGAACGATCTGAAGAAGCTCGAAGGCAAGACCATCCTGCTCGGCTCCGCCGCCTGGCAGTCGATCACCGATCCGCTGCTCGCCGCGCAAGGCGTCGACATCAAGAAGGTGAAATATGTCGAGGCCGGCTGGCCGACCTGGGGTACCGCACTTGCCGGCGGCCAGGGTGATGCGGCCCTGTCATGGGAGGGGCTGCGCGCCGAATGGATCGCCAAGGGCCTCGACTTCGAATACTGGCTCGGCGTGAAGAATTCCAAGCTGCCGGCCAACACTTTTGTCGTGCGCGCCGCTGATCTTGAGGATCCGGACAAGAAGGCGTTCCTGGAAAAATACCTGCGCGACTGGGCGATGGGTCTCGAATTCGGCTACCAGAATCCGCGCGCGGCTGTCGAAGCGGTGTTCGAACAGTTCCCGACGCTGGCCAAGAATCTCGGGCCGGAACTCGGCACCACCTCGATCCTGCAGCAGATCAACGTCTTCCGTGGCGACATGGACAAGCGCGGCGGCTGGGGCTCGCACGACATGGCGAGCTGGCAGGGTTTCTTCGACGAGATCCACAAGATCGGCCAGATCACCAATCCGGTGAAGGCCGAGGACGTCTGCACCAACGACCTGATCCCGGCGGCCAATGACTTCGACAAAGCCAAGGTCAAGGCCGACGCCGATGGCGTCAAACTGTCGGAAGGCTTTGCCGCGCTCGATGTCGAGAAGATCAAGGCGCATCTGTTCGATTCGGCGGTGAAGTAAGCCGGCAACAGAACCGGGCGGCAACACGATTGCCGCCCGCAATCCCTTAAAGAAAGCGTGGGAGGTGGCGGTGGCCGACAAGGTAAAAGTGCTGGTGGTGGGTCTCGGCAATATGGGTGCGTCGCACGCCAGCGCCTATCACCGCTCCGAGGGTTTTGAGATCGTCGGCATCATGAGCCGCTCGATCAAAAGCAACACCAAGATCCCGGCGGAGCTGGCCTCCTATCCGCTCTATGAGGATTTCGACCTGGCGCTGAAGGACACCAAGCCCGACGCCGTCTCGATCAACAGCTGGCCGAACACGCACGCCGAATATGCGCTGAAGGCGATCGCGGCCAATTGCCATGTGTTCATGGAAAAGCCGCTCGCCACCAACATCGAGGATGCCGAAAAGGTCGTGGCGGCGGCGCGGGCCAAGAACCGCAAGCTGGTGCTCGGCTACATCCTGCGCGTCCACCCCTCGTGGATCAAATTCATCGAGGTCGGCAAGACGCTCGGCAAGCCGCTGGTGATGCGCCTCAACCTCAACCAGCAGAGCAGCGGCAGCGCCTGGCACTGGCACAAGAACCTGATCGATTCGCTGATCCCGATCGTCGATTGCGGCGTGCACTATGTCGACGTCATGTGCCAGCTGACCGGCGCCAAGCCGGTGCGGGTGCATGGCATCGGCGCCAAATTGTGGGCGGAGGCCGACAAGCAGAATTACGGCCATCTGCACGTCACCTTCGATGACGGCTCGGTCGGCTGGTACGAGGCCGGCTGGGGGCCGATGATGAGTGAAACGGCCTATTTCGTAAAGGACGTGGTCGGCCCGAAGGGCGCGGTGTCGATCGTCGCCGGCCAAACGGCGAGCAATGACAAGGACGCCGAGGTTTCCAATTCGGCCGACATCGACCGCCACACCAAGACCGATGCGCTGAAGATCCACTACGCGCAGGTCGACGGCGACAAGAATTTCTCCAAGCCTGACGAGATCGTCAGCATGGAGGACGAACCCGGCCACCAGGAACTCTGCGACCGCGAGCAGGCCTTCTTCCTGCGCGCCATCCGCGAGGATCTCGATCTGACCGAGCAGATGGATGCGGCGGTCAACAGCCTGCGCATCGTGCTCGCCGCCGAACAGAGTATCGAACTGGGGCGGACTGTCGAGCTGGCCTGACGTCGGCGCCAGCCCCCTCATCCGGCCGCTTCGCGGCCACCTGTGCCGGGGCGAGTCACGGGCCTCGCCCGTCCTTCGGAACCCCGTGGGGGAGAAGAGGGAAGCGCTGGCGCTCGTAATCTCCTCTCCCCTCAGGGAGAGGGCAGCCGAGCGAAGCGGAGGCTGGGTGAGGGGGAGTCACTCAGATCAGACATAAAAGGAGCAATACATGGCCGCTGTCACCGACAGTCTGCTGAAAACCTGCGCGGACTCCGATGCACTCGACCTTGCCGGGCTGGTGCGCGGCGGCCAGGTTTCACCGGCCGAGCTGGTCGAGGCGGCGATCACGCTGGTCGAGCGGCTCAATCCGGCGCTCAACGCGGTTGTCCATCGCCTGTACGACATGGCGCGCGCGCAGGCTGAGACGGTCGACAGATCGGCGCCCTTCGCCGGCGTACCGTTCCTGCTCAAGGAACTGGCCTCGTCCTGGACCGGGGCGCCGAACACCAATTCTTCTTTCTACCTGAAAGACGTCGTCGCCGACTTTGACACCGAAGTCGTGCGCCGCATGAAGGCGGCGGGGCTGGTGCTGGTCGGCAAGTCGAACGCGCCCGAAAATGGCTGGTCGATCACGACCGAGCCGAAACTCTACGGAACGACCAAGAATCCGTGGAAGGGCGGCATCACGCCTGGTGGCTCGAGCGGTGGTGCGGCGGCAGCCATCGCTTCGCGCATGGTGCCGATCGCCGAGGCCAGCGACGGCGCCGGCTCGATCCGCATTCCGGCCTCGTGCTGCGGCATTGTCGGCCTGAAGCCGTCGCGCGGCCGTGTTAGCCTCGCGCCGTTCGGCGACTATTGGTATGGCGGTGCCTATGTCCTCTGCTGCTCGCGCACGGTGCGCGACACCGCGGCCTATCTCGATGCCGTGGCCGGCGCGCTGCCGGGCGATCCCTATACGCCTCCGGTGCCGGACACCTCCTGGCTCGACCTGTCGGCGCGGGCGCCGAAGAAGCTGCGCATCGGCTTCACCGTCACGCCGCCCAACGGCACCGACATCGACCCGGAGGTGAAGGCGGCGGTGCTGGCCACCGTGGCGGCACTCGAGCGGTTGCGACACAATGTCGAGGAGCACGACATGCCGCTCGACGCCAATGGCGTCTGGGCGACCTACACCAACATGACCTGCGTGCAGACGGCGGCGACCTTCGATTATCTTGAAACCGTGATCGGCCGGCCGGTGCATCCGGGGGATGTCGAGGCGGTGACCTGGGCGATCATCGAGCGCGGTCGCGCCACCAGCGGCGTCAGGCACATCTCCGATGTCGAGCAGCTCAGGCAAATCGGCCGCGACATTGTCGGCGATCTCAATGCCTACGATCTTTTCATCACGCCGACGCTGACGCAGTTGCCGCGCCCATTCGGCCATTACGACATGTCGGAAACCGACCTCGACCGCTACAATGCCAAATGGGCGGATGCGGTGTTCGCCTTCCCCTTCAACATTTCCGGACAGCCGGCGATCTCGCTGCCGCTCGGCTGGTCGAAAGACGGCGTGCCGATCGGCGTGCAGCTGGTCGGCCGCTATGGCGACGAGGCGACGGTGCTGGCGGCGTCGGCACAGCTCGAGCAGGAGATGCCGTGGAGGGATCGGCGGCCGGCGGTGAGTGGTTAGGATGTGCTGATATTCAGGTGATGCCGACCTGCAAGCGGCGGTTCCCTGCGCTTCCGGTGCTCACGTACTTTAAGTACGCGACGCTCCGGTTCTCGGGAACCACCGCTTTCGGCGCGGCCTGACCTGAATCTCAACACATCCTATGGCGTGTAGTCCAACAGCGCGTCGCAGTTTCGGTGCCGAGATGCCATTTACCCAACCATCTCCAGCCGCCTCGGCAGCCGGTTCATCGCCTTCGGTCCATCCGCCGCAATCAGGAACTGGTCCTCAAGATTGAAGCTGGCGAGGCCGTCTATGTAGAGCGGGATTTCGAAGGCCAGCACCATACCGGCCTCGATCATGACTTCGCTGTCGGCCGCAATGAACGGCCATTGTTCTGAAAAGACCGACTGGCCGACGCTGTGGCCGAAATGGCCGCGGCGGTAGGAGCGCAGGCCTTGCCGGGCCAGGCTGTCGGTGGTGACGCGATGCACATGAGCGAGCGTGTTTCCGGGGATCAGCGCCGCCAGCCCGTCCTCGAAGGCGCGCTCGGCGATCGCATGCAGTTCGGCCTGGTCGGCGGAAGGCGGCCCGAAGATGAAATTGCGCGACATGTCCGAGGCGTAGCCGCCGACCGTGCAGACCATGTCGCATTTCAAGGGATCGCCGGCCACGGCCCTGGCATCGGCGCCCTTGGCCCGCGCGCCCAGTGTCACATATTCGGCTGACGCGACCGGATGTGACAGACCGGCGGCCGCGTCCGCGACGCCCTTGCGGTAGAGCGCGACGAGATCGGCCTGGCGCATGCCGGCCATCGCGTCCACCTGCAGCCGCTCCAGCCCGGCCTCCGAGAGAAAAATGCCTTGCTGCAGCAGATCGATCTCGCGCTGCGACTTGATGGCCCGCAGCCTGTCCAGCACGGGTGAGCCGTCGACCATCGGGCAGTGCGGCAGCAGCGTCTGGATGGCCGCGAAATCGGCGGCTGGAACAAAGTCGAGGTCGATGCCGAGCGTTGCGTGCGCCAGTCCGAACTCGTCCAGCAAGGCCTGCAACTGGCGCACCGAACCGGCGAGGTCGAAGGTCGCGGGCCGCGAGAAATCCGGCGTGCGGCCAAGCGAGGCGAGGCCGGCCTCGATGCGCTCGGCCAGGGGAAGTCCGTGAGATGTATCGACCGGCGCGGATTCGATCCAGATCGGATGCGAACGCACGACCGCCTCTGGCGCGGCCAGCCGCAGCTGCGCCGCGTTGAAGTCGGCGACGACGACACCGATCGGCAGGTCCTGCCGGGCCGGGATGACGACGAAGCCGCCACCGGCGCGCCGGAACAGGCCGGCCGGGCCGATCCACGCGCCGGTCGCATAGTGGAAGGCCTCGGGCGCCGAGAGCACAAGTGCTTCGATGCCGGCGCGTTGCATCACATGCGCGGTGCGCTGGCGGTCGACAAAGCCCGTCATGGGTTTCTCCGTATGTCCAAGGCGGCAACGGAGCATTGCAGGTGGAGACAATCAAGCGGGTTCTGTGATGCCTCTCCAACGAGGTGACAGGTGGCGCGCTCGCCAATTGCCGAGGCATCCGATCCGTGGAGGCAGGCAGTCGACCCAGACGAACGGCGAAATCCGCTACTTGATCGATTCCAGCTTGGCGACGGCCGCAGTGAAGCCGGCGAGCGACACCGGGATGGTCACCGGCTTGCGCGTCACCGATTCCATGCCGATGTTCAGCGTCGTTCCCGACTTCATCGTCTTGACCAGTTCCGGCGACAGCGGGGTGGCGGCGTAGGCGCCATTCTGGTCGCTGGTCTGGATGGCGATGACGACCTTTTGGCCCTGGTCGACCTGATAGCTGACGCCGGACGGCAGGAACAGGCCGTGCGGCAGCGCGAGCAGCATGGCCAGGCTGCCATTGCTGCTGTCGCGGCGCACGGTCACCGTCAGCACACGCTGGCCTGTCTTGGCCTCGGTCAGGTTCTGCGACACCTGGCACTGAAGCTCGCCGGTCGCCGAGCCGCTGGAGCAGTTCACGGCCCATGGATTGGCGTCAGCCGGCTTGGGTCCGGCCTCTTTGGATTGAGGCTGTTTGGATTGGGATTCTTTGGCGGCGTCCTCGGCAAGCGCCGGGCCAACAGAAGCCGCCAGCAGCCACAGAGCAGCCGATGCCGCGACTATGCGGAATAGATTAGTCCCAGCTAAAATAGTTGCCATGTTCTTCACGTCCCGCAGTTTTCCTTGCTCCGGCAGGTATTCTCCTGGAAAAGGCTTGATACCGCAATGGCGACTGCTCCTGAAGTCGACTTCCCGGCCAAGCAAGCCGGCAAATCTACTGTGGCAATATCGCCACAGGGCAGAAGTTTGGGAGTCGACAACAACAGTCACAACATTCCGGACTCGCTATACAATAGAATTCGCGTAAGAAATAAACGCGGGACGTGTAGTCCTCAGAAGGACTCGCCAGGGATGGGAACTACCGAGAAGTCTCGGCAAGTTGGTGAGATGGCAGCGCGCGGGGAGGGTTTCCACGTGCGCGCCGGTTATCGCCGTTCGCGTATCGCAAGGCATCTGTGGAAGACGACGGCACTGACGACGCTGGCGCTCGGCCTTTCAGGCGTGGTTGCCCATGGCGACCCCGATGGGCTCTGGCAGCCGCAGATCCGCGCCATCGTCGGCGCCGACAACAATGGCGGCAATGCCGCGCTCGAAGGCTTCATCCCGGTCAAGCAGACGGCCGAATCGGTGCTGTTCCTGGATGTCAGGGCCAAGCACGATTTCAAGGATGCTTCCGGCCAGGATATCGGCCTCGGCATTCGCCGCATCGTCAATCCCGACCTGATGCTCGGCGGCTACGCCTATATCAACGTCGAGAACTACAACAGCACCCAGTTCACCGCCGGCACGCTGGGCGTCGAGGCGATCACGCCGAATTTCGACGCGCATGTGAACGTCTTCGTGCCGATCAAGGGCGACTCGACCGACCACTCGACCAGCTCGTCGCTGTCGATGGTCAGCAACCAGCTGATCGAACAGATATCGGTGCTCGACCACCGCGACTACGCGGCCTGGGGCATCGAAGGCGAGATCGGCGCAAAGGTGCCGATCAACCTGCCCGACAAGCATTCGCTGCGGCTCGACATTGGCGGCTATCATTTCGAGGATCCGCACGGTGATGACGGCAGCGTCACCGGGGCCAAGGCCGGCTTCGAATACACGATCGGCGATGTCTTCGGCAGCGGCACCGAACTGGTGCTTGCCGGCGAGGTCCGCGACGACAATCGCGACCACACCCAGTTCGCCGGCAGCGTGCGGCTGAACATTCCATTCAACCCCGGCCATGGCTCGGACACGACCGCGGCCATCGACACGGACCCGATCTATCCGGTCAGCGAAGGCCTGCGCAAGCGCGTCAACGAGCGGGTGCGCGGCGATATCGGCGTCAGGATCCAGTCGCAGGAGTTGACCGGCGGCTCGACGACGCGCGTCGCCATCAACGCCGCCACCAATGCGGCCTTCGGCAAGTTTTATTTTGCGGATGGCGGCTTGGCCGGAGCCGGTACGCAGGCCGACCCGACGACGCTGGACGACGCGGTTACCAAGGCCGGCAGCGGCGGTTTTGTCGTGGCGCTCGGCGGCAATGGCAATCTGACGACGGCCGGCGTGACGCTTGCCAACGGCCAGACCGTCATCGGTGGCGGCGAAAGCGTCACCGCCAAACTTTTCAACGGCAGCACCGCGACCTTCAATCTCGGCGGCAGCGACGGCACGATCCAGGGCACCAACGTCGCCAACAACGTCATCACGCTCGGCAACGGCAACACGGTGAACGGCATCACCATCACCGGCGGCGCCGATGGCATTTTCGGCAACAACGTCACCGGCACGAAGCTGACCAATGTCACGGTGACGGGCGCCGGCGGCAACGGCGCCGAATTCAAGGGCAATTCAACCAACGTCAGCGCGTCCAATTTCACCGCGACCGGCAATGGCCTCGACGGCCTGCACATCGAAGATAACGGTACCTACAATTTTACCGGCACGACATTGCTGCAGAGCAATCTCGACGACGGTCTGGATATCACCGGCCAGGGCACCTACACCTTCGCCGTCGTCAATGCGCTGAACAATACCGACCGCGGCATAACCGTGCAGGGCACGTCGAGCGGTGGCAGCTTCACCACCACAGGCGGCACCATCTCCGGCAATGGCGGCGTCGGCGTCTTCATCGACCCGATCACCGCCCATGTGGTGCTGGATTCGATCACCCAGACCGGCGGCACGTCGGGTGTGGTGCTCAACCATGTTTCGGGCAGCTTCACCGTCAATGGCGCGACGACGATTTCCAACACGACGGGACCGGCGATCGCCATTACCGATTCGCCGGCGACGATCCGCTTCGGCGACATCAACATCACCAATCCCGGCGCCGACGGCATGTCGTTTGCCGGCGTCAACGCGGCGGTGGTGGCCGGCAACATCGTCATTTCCGGCCTCGGCGTCGGCACCGGCCTCGATTTCTCCGGCAGCCAGACGAATTTCACCGCGCAGTCGCTCAACATCACCGGCTCCAATGCTGCCGGCACCATCGGCATCGACCTTGCCGACACCACCGGCGACGCCACGATCATCATCACCAATGGCGGTTCCATTTCGGGCGTCGACACCGGCGTGCGCCTTGGCATTACCGGTTCGCTGGCTCATTCGGCGAACGCCGAATTCAGCTTCGGCGGCGGTTCGATCGCCGGCATCACCGCTTCGCTCGACGCCCGCGGCCTCAATCAGACGCTCGGCCACTATGCGTTCGGCTCGACCACTTTCAGCGGCCCGCAGCTGTTCGACCAGCAGAATGTGATTTTCGTCGGCGCCGTCGGATCATCGGGCGATGGCTCTTCGACGTCGAGCCTGCTTGCAATCGACCAGGCCGACCTCGATACGGACGGCACCGCGATCTTCGTGCTGGTCAATGGAGGCTCGCCGATCGATGCGTCGGGCGGTTTCTCGCTCAGCGACGGACAGACGCTGGCGTCCTTCGGTAATGGCCGCTCCTTCTCGCTTGGCGGCATTCCAATCAATGTCACCGGCGACAATGTCGAGCATGACCAGGTTGTCTCGGACCCGGGCGGCGCGGCAACGCTGACCAATTCCGGCGCCGGCGCCGTGGTGACGGCGGCCAATGGCAACTCGCTACTCGACTTCAATATTTCCGGCGGATCCGGCGCTGGAATCAGCGCCTCCGGCGTCAACGGCCTGACCGTCCAGGGCGTGACGGTGAGCAGCGTCGCCACCGGCCTGTCGCTCAACAATTTCAGCGGCACCGGCACCTTCAACAATTTCGACGTCACCAGCGCCGGCACCGGCGTCAGCATCACCGGCGGCACCACCGGCACGTTGACGTTCGATGCGGCGAGCTCGATCGCCGGCACGACCGGCGTGGCGTTCAACATCGATAGCTCGACGCCGAACCTGACCTATAACGGCACGATCAACCAGACGAGCGCCAACAGCGCGGTCAAGATCAACGCCATGACCGGCGGCAGCGCCACTTTCGGCGGCAAGATCACCGCCAGCACGGGTGCGGCCAATGCGATCGACCTGACCGGCAATGCCGGCGGCGCGATCAATTTCACCGGTGGTCTCGACCTGACCACGGACGGCGGCTTCGCCTTCAGCGCCATCAATGGCGGCACGCTGACGGTGACCGGGGCGGGCAATACGGTCAACACCGGCGCCGGCGCGACGGAAAAGGGCATCCAGCTCGGCGGCGCCAGCGGTCTCACCATCGGCGCGGCGGGCGTTACCTTCGCCAGTGTTACCGTCGATGGCTCCGGCGGCACGGTGCCGACCGGCATCCTTATCGAGAACACCAGCGGCGGCAATGTCACCTTCGGCGCCGTCGATATCAGCCGTGCCAATGGCGATGCCATCCGGCTGACAAATGTCGCCAGCGGCACCTATACGTTCAACGGCACCACCACCATCGCTACAGTCGGCGGTCCGGGCCCGGGCTTCGTGGTTCAGAACAGCGCCGCGACGGTCAGCGTCAACAATCTCGTCACCACCAGTGTGTCCGGCGCCGATGTCAGCCTGACCAACAACACCGGCACGATCGGCATCGGCGGCACCATCAGCAATTCGGGCACCGGCGACGGCGTCTTCGTCTCCGGCGGCACCGCCGCGATCACCATCAGCGCCGCCATCAACAGCTCCGCCACCACGGGTGGCACGGCGGTCAAGGTCGACGCCACCACCGGTGGCTCGGTGACCTTCAGCGGCGCGGTCACCTCGACCGGCACGGGCAATCTCTTCGACATCGGCTTCAGCAGCGCGCCAGCCAACACCCAGATCAGCTTCACGGGCTCGGCGCTGACGGCGACCGGCGGCGGTGGCGCTATCATAACCAGCATCGGCAATGGCTCGGTATTCAATGCCTCGGCGCCGCTGTCGGTCACCAATGCGACCGGCAACGGCGTGTCGGTCTCCAACGTCGCCGCCGGCGGCAGCGCCACGTTTGGCGCGGTGACCGTGTCGGGCGCCGGCGGCAACGGCATCGACATTGGTGGCAACGGCGACACCAATGGTGCTGTCACCTTCGGTACGACCAATGTGACGCTGGGCTCGGCCGCCAACACGGCAGGCATCAATTTCGACGGCAACAATGCCGACATCACCTTCGGCACAACGACCGTCAGCAATGTCGGCGCCAACCAGACCGGCATCGACTTCAGCGTATCGGCCACGACGGCCGATTTCGGCTTGACGACCATCACCGGCACCGGTGATCTGACTTCGCGCGGCATCGACCTGTCGTCGACGCAAGGCGACAAGACCATCACCTTCCTGCAAGGCTCCAGCATTTCCAATGTCGGCGTCGGCGTCGAACTGTCGTCGGGCGGCACCACGGCGACCTCGGCCAACGCCAACTTCACCTTCGGCGACGGCAATGCGGGCGATGGGCTGGAGTCCTTCATCACCGCGGCAGCCGGCGGCTACACCGTCAACACGATCGGGCTCGATCCGACGCTCGGCAATTATGATTTCGACGATGTCGCCTTCACCGGCCCCGCCAATCTGGCCAGCGCTGTCGGCGGCGTCATCATGGTCTCGCAGTCGGGGGGCGTGATCGCCGCCGGCACGGACGGGCTCAGCGCCGCGGTGACGACCATCTCTGTCGCCGCCGCCGATGCCATGGCCGGCACGCAGACCTTCGCCTTCGTCGGCACCGTCGATCTCAGCGGCACGCCATTCACGCTCGATTCGGGACAGTCGATCACCGGCTTCGGCAACGGCACCTCCATCCTCACCTCCGGCACCATCCAGCCGGTCAATGTCCAGGGCAATCTCGGCGCCACCGGCGGCAACGTCACCGGCAATGAAGGCGTGGTCACCGGCACCGGCGACTTCCTGCACCTGCTCGGCGGCAACCAGGTGCGCAACACCGCTTTCGACTTCAACGGCGCCAGCGGCGCGGTCTTCACCGTCGACCAGAATGCCGGCGGCTTCAACAATGCCGGCGGCATCGTCATCGAAGGCGTCACGGTCAGCAATGTCGCCACCGGCAGCTTGGCGTTCAATGTCACCAGCCTCGACACCAACCTGTCGATCACCAACAACAATATCAACGTTGCGGGCACGCTGCTCAAAGTCACTGGTGGGACCGGCAACGTCACGATCACCCGCGGCACCTTGCCGAACAGCGCAACGGCAGGGACGCTGACCGGCGGTGGCGTCAGCATCGCAAGCCGCACCGGCGGCCTAGTCAACTTCACCGACAAGGTGACAGTCACCGGCGATGGTGTGTCGCTCACCAACAACACCGGCTCCACCGTCACCTTCGCCGATCTTGACATCTCCACGAATGGCACGACGGCGTTCAGCGCCACGGGTGGCGGCACGGTCAATGTCACAACCGGCACGATCAACGCCACGTTGGCACAAGCGGCAGCGCTCGACGGCATCACGGCCGGCATCAATTTCGCCACGACCAGCGCGACATTCGCCACCGGCAACGGCATCGACCTGCAGAATGTGAGCGGCACGGCGAGCTTCGGCACCGGCACGCTGACCAACAGCGGTGCGGGCACGTCATTCAACGTCGGTTCGACCACCGCCGCCAGCGGCGGCACTGCAGCCATGTCCTATGGCGGCACGATTGCCACCAACGGCGCGGGCGCCGCGGTCTCGATCCAGAGCATGACCGGCGGCTCGGTGACCCTGTCGGGCAATTTGACCGACAGCAATGCTGCGGCCGGCGGCAACATCGTCATTGCCGGCAACGATTCGGCCACCATCACCTTCTCGGGCTTGAGCAAGGTGATCAGCTCGGGCGCCACCGACGCCGTCAGCCTGGGCATGGTTGGCAATTTCCCGGCGGGTACGCCGACCCCCAACACCAATTCCGCGATCAATTTCACCGGCGGCGGTCTCGACATAAAGACGACGACCGGCACCGGCTTCATCGCCTTCGGCGATTTTACCACCGGCACCGTTACCGTCACCGGCGCGGGCAACAAGATCAATTCCGGCGCCGACGGCCTTATCCTGTTTGGCGCCAATGTCGGTGCTGGCGGGGTTACCTTCGACAGCGTCTCGGCCGTATCCACCAATGCCGGCGCAGGTGTTCTGCTTGGAGGTATCAATCTCGCCGGCGACGTCAACATTGGCGGCCTGAAGGATACCGGCTACCTCGGCGCCTCGCTGGCCGGCCTGGGCGGCGCCGGCGTGGTGAATTTCACCGGCACGACCGATCTCGACGTCAGCTACAGAGGGTTCGATATCGGTGGGCCGCAGGTCGGCACCATAAACATCGCCAATGTCGCCGGATCCACCCTGACCATCGATGGCGCTGAGGTCGGTATCGCATTGACGACCTCGGGCGGGACCGTCAACGTTGGCGGCAATGGCGGCAGCGCCAGCATCGGCGCGACGACAAGCACCACCGGTTCAGCGATCACTCTCGCCGGCGGCAACAACCTTGTCCACGCCACACTGAACTACAACGGCTCGATCAGCGTCAGCGCCGGCAGCGTCTTGCAGGCCGGCGGCGGCGACTGGAGCGCGCTCAACATGAGCGGCTCGGTCGTTTCGACCTCGGCGGTAGCACTGCCGGGGACAGCGGTCTTCACCTTCAGCGGCAACGCCGAGGGCGTCTACAATATTTCGAGCACGATCGATCATACCGGCAGCGCCATCGGCGTGCTGTTTGACGGATCGTCCGAGGGAACGGCCACCTTCTCCGGCGCGTCGAAGATCTTCAACACCAGCAGCGGCACCAACGACGCCATCGTCAAGGCCCCCAGCATCGGCCCGACCCAGGGCACGGGCACGCTCGCCTTCACCAATGGCGGTCTGGTCATCACCACCTCGAGCGGCGCCGGCTTCACCGCCAGCACCTTCGGCGCCGGCACGGTCAGCGTCAGCGGCACCGGCAACACCATCACCACCGGCACGGGCACCGCGCTCGACCTCGACGGTGCGACGGTCGGCGCCGGCGGCATCAACTTCGATTCCATCTCGGTCAACGGCGCGGCGACCGGCATCTCGCTCAACAATGTCAGCGGCGGCACGCTCAGTCTCGGCGCGGACGACCTGGAAGGCATCACCTCTCGCGGCGTCGATATTTCCGGCACGCTTGGCTCGACGCTGGACTTCACCAGTTTGAAGGTCGGGCTCAATGCCGCCAATGCGGTCGGCTTCGACCTCAACGGCGCGGCGCTCGGTGCGAGTAACATCACGGCGGGCGATTTCGACGTCGACGGCGGCAGCTTCGCCGGCACGATCGGCATCGACATGGCCGGCACCACAAGCACCACCGGTACGATCCAGCTCGGTGACACCGTCAACAACAACCCGGCCGGCCAGACCTCGACCATCGCCAATGTCGGCTATGGCGTGCAGTTCTCCAGCGCCACCAACGCCCAGCTGGTGTTTGGCGACGGCCAGGGCCCTGCCGAATCCTCGATCGCGACCACCGGCGGCCAGGTCATCCACGCCACCGATAGTTTGCCGACCAATGGCGACTACAATTTCAACGACGTCAATTTCACCGGCGACACCGCGAACCTGGCGTCGATCAGCGTCTACTATGTCACGGCGGGCGGCACCGGCGATGGCAGCCTCGCCAATCCGGGCAGCTATGTCGGCGCGCAGGCGTCCACGGCCAATGTCGTGGTGCTGATCGACCAGAACGTCAACGGCGCCCAGGAGACCGTCGACCTGAGCGGCACCACGTTCAACCTCGATGACGGGCAGGTGCTGCTCGCCTTCAAGAGTGGCGATGCGGCCGTCGATGTCTCGCAGCTCGGCGTCGACACCAGCAGCGGCGCATCCGCGGCCTTCCACTTCACCACAGTACAGAATTCGCCGATCATCTCGGCGCCTGGTGGCATCGATACGCTGCGGCCGATCCTGCAGAGCAACAACGCCACCTCGGTGATCAATTTCGCGACCAGCGGCACCGGCGTCTTCACCGGAGGCATCGAAAACCTGATCGTCCGCAATATCGGCAGCGGCGCCGGCGTCGCCGTCAATGCGACGGGCGCCTCCAGTTTCTTCCTCAGGAACAACGACATCGCCGCCGGAGGCAATGCACTCGACTTCTCCACGACCGGCGCGCCGGCCAATACGCTTCTGCTTTCCATCGACGGCAACACGCTCAGGTCGACCGCGTCCGGGCTGGCTGCGTCCTTCTCTGGCCAGAACATCAGCGCGACGGACAATTCGATCGCGATCAGGTCGTTTGCCGGCAACAAAGTGACCGGCGGTGCTGGAAGCGGCGGCATCGCCTTCAACAATGTCCGGTTCGACTCCGATGGCGCCGGCGGCACCGTCAGCGCCGGCACGCTCGCCATGGGCACTCCCGGTGCGCGGATCCAGGGCAATGGCCTGAGCTTCACCAATACCAGCGGCACCTTTGATCTGGGCCAGCTCAACCTCGCCAATACCGGCGGCACCGGCGTCCTGGTCAACACCAAGGGCGCCGGCACGGTCTTCACGCTGAACAGCAGTGCCGGCGTGGTCACCACCAACGGCGGCACGGCGTTCAACCTCGATCCGCTGACCGTGAACATGACGTTCAGCAGCGTGAGTGCCAACAGCAGCGCCAGCGGCATCATCTTCGACGGCGTGGCCGGCACCTTCACCGTCACCGGCGCGACGAGCATTTCCAACACGACGGGCTTCGGCATCGATGCCATCAACACCAACACCGGCACCTTCAACTTCAACACCGTGACGGTGAACAACACCGCTACGACCGGCGGCGGCATCCATGTCCAGACCGGCACGCTCAACGTTTCTGGTCTCGCCAACATCGACACGACGAGCGGAAAAGGCGTCTTCCAGGAAGGCGGTAGCACCAGCTTCACCGGCGGCCTGACCATCGACACCACCAGCGGCGACGGCTTCCTCGGCATCGCCGCCGGCTCGATCACCGTCAGCGGAACCGGCAACACGATCACCACGGCGACAGGCCGGGTGCTGTCGCTGCAGACCGCCGTGATCGGTGCCGGGGGCATGAAATTCGACACGCTGAAGGCGACGGGAACCGTCAGCAGTGGCGCCGGCGTGCAGCTCGCCACTGTCTCTGGCGGCGCCTTCAACGGCGGCGCCCTGTCTGTAGCCGGCGCAAGCAACAACGGCCTGATCGTTCAGAACAGCACGTCGTCAACGGTCAATTTCGACAGCGTGGTCGTCAGTTCGGCTGCCGCCGTCGGCGTCTATGTCATCAACACCGTCACCGGCCCGGTCACCATCGGCACGGTGACGATAGACAATACGGGCGACGCCGGCGTGCGCGTCGAGAACACGTCCGGCACGATCAACATCAATGGCGGTTCGATCGGCGCGACCAACGACCCGACCGGCTCCGCCGTCCAGGTAATCGGCGGCGCCGCGACTTTGAACGTCGTCGCCTCGCTCACCAAGACCACCGCAGGCAAGATCGTCGACATCTCCGGCGTCACCGGCGGCGCGGTCACGTTGTCGGGCAATCTCAGCGCCAACACCGCCAGCGACAATGGCATCTATGTCCACGGCAACACCGGCGGCACCTTCAATTTCAACGGCGCCATGACGCTTTCCACAGGCGTCAACACTGCGGTCAATCTGGATACCAACACCGGCGCCACCATTAATTTCGCCGGCGGCATGGGCATCACCACCAGCTCCGGCCTCGGCTTTGGCGCCACCGGCGGCGGCACGATCAACGTTACCGGCACCAACACGATCCACACGACCTTGGGCGGCCAGCTGCTGGTCTGGAACGGCATGACGGTCGGCGCCAGCGGCGCAACGTTCAGCACGATGACAGCGGACACCAAAGTCACCGGCGGCGATGCGGTCAATTTGACCAATGTCGGCGGCGGCACCTTCAATGGCGGCACGCTCAGCGTCCCAGGCGGCACCAACTCCAACGGCATCTTCCTCAACGGCACCAGCGCAACGGTGAACTTCGCCAAGGTGACGATCGCGGATCAGACGGGCACGGCCACCGGCGGCGGCATCAGGATCGACAACAACACCGGCGCGGTCACGATCAGCGACAACACGAGTCTGATCGGCGGGTTCGGCGCTGTCCAGGGTATCGGCATCGACATCAATGGCGGCTCCGGCAACATCACCATCGCGGCGTCGGTGTCGAAGGGAACCGTTGCCAACAACGTCGTTCAGATCAGCGGCCGTACCGCTGGAACCGTCACACTCAGCGGAACCCTGAGCGCGGACCAGAGTGTCGGCACCGCCAACGGCATAGACGTCAGCAACAACACCGGCGGCACAATCACCTTCTCCGGCGCTGGCAGCGCGCTGAACACCGGAACCACCACCGCCGTCAACCTGACCAACAACACGGGCGCGACGGTCAACTTCATCGGCGGCGGCCTCAACATCGACACCACCAGCGCCATCGGCTTCAACGCGACCGGTGGCGGTACGATCAATGTCGCGGGCGCCAGCAACACCATCCAGACGTCATCAGGGCAGATCCTGAACTGGAACGGCGTCGCCATCGGCGGCAGCGGCGTCACCTTCGCCACGCTGCAGTCCACCGCCTCGGTCGCTGCCGACCCGATCAACCTGACCAATGTCAGCGGCGGCACATTCATCAGTGGCGCCGTTACTGTTGCCGGCACGTCCGGTGGCGGCGATGGCATCGAGATCAACGGCTCCAGCGCCACATTCAACTTTGGCTCCGCCAGCATCTCGGCGACCGCCGGCAATGGCATCCTGCTCAGCGGCGCCAACGGCGCGGTGACCTTCACCACGGTGACAATCGACAACACGACCCTGGCCGGCATCAGGATCGACAACAACACCAATGCGGTCAACGTCAATGGCGGCTCGATCGGAGCGACCAACGACCCGACCGGCGTCGGCGTCGACATCAATGGCGGCACGGGCGCCGTCACTATTGCCGTGTCGGTGACCAAGACCACGGCCGGCAACATCGTCCAGGTCAGTGGCCGCACAGCCGGAACCGTTGCTTTCAGCGGCAATCTGAGCGCCACTGGCGCCGTCGCCAACGGCATCGACGTCAGCGGCAATTCCGGCACGGCGGTGATCAATTTCTCGGGTACCAGCAAGACGCTGACCACCGGAGCCAACACCGCCGTCAACCTGACCAGCAACACCGGCGCGACAATCAACTTCACTGCCGGCGGGCTGGTCATCAACACCACCAGCGGCACCGGCTTCAACGCCACCGGCGGCGGCACGGTGACGGTGCAAGGCACCGGCAACACCATAACGTCGACGACCGGCACCGCTCTCAACGTCGTCAACACGACAATCGGGGGCCCGGGCCTGACGTTCCAGAGCATTTCGGCGAATGGCGGCACCAACGGCATCGTGCTCAACAACACCGGCCTCGCCGCCGGCAATGGCGGGCTGACGGTCACCGGCACCGGCGTTACGGCAGGTTCCGGCGGCACAATCCAGAACACGGCGCAAGGCGCGCTGTTCACGTCGACGAAGAACCTGTCACTGTCGAACATGAACTTCACCAATGCCAACACCGGCAACGGCACGCTGAACAATATCGACGGCCCGACATTCAACAGCGCCGCCCAGGCCGCCATCAACATGAGTGGCTTGGCGACGGCAGCGTTCACCAATTTGAATCTGAACGGCGGCGTCCAGGTCGGCATCAACGGCCAGAACGTGTCGGATCTGACGATCGCCAACACCACGGTAACCGGCTTCGGCGACGCCGTCTTCGAAGGCGCCATGCGGTTCTACAACCTCACCGGCACGTCATCGATCACGAATTCCACGTTCAGCTTCGCGGCCGGCGCTGGCGGCGACAATCTGGTCGATATCCGCAATGACTCGGGCACCAGCCTGACGCTGAACATCAGCGGCAGCACTTTCAGCAACACGAAACTTTCGGCAAACGGCGCGCAAGGTCTGAACTTCGAGGCCTTCGGCTCCGCCAACGCGACGCTGAATATCTTGAACAGCAACTTCCTTAGCCTCAAGACCTCCGGCGTCGAGGCCTTCGCACGCGACACCTCGACACTGAACGTCAACATCGGCGACGGCACGGCCGGCAACGGCAATACGTTCGATCCGCAAGGCGGCCTCGGCCGCGCCATCGGCCTCAACGCCGAGGATACCGCGCACCTGAACTTCAAGATCCTCAACAACAAGAAGATCTATGGTAATGGCGGTCCGGTCATCAACGTGTTCGGCATCAACAATGCCGTCATCATGGGCCGCATCAACAACAATGCCGACATCCAGGGCGGCGGCGTTGGCTCGACCGGCTCGGCGATCTTCATCCATCCTGAAGACGCCTCGACCGGCGTCATCGAGGTCATCGGCAACACCATCAGCAAGACCGGCAATGATGCCGCGATCCTTGTCACACCGCATGGCGACGGCGCCGGTCCGAGCACCGACAACGGTTCGCTGGACCTGACGATCAAGAACAACACGATCACAACGTCTGGCAGCGGCACGCCGGGCGGTGGCGTTGCTGCCATCGAGGTGCATTCGGGTTCCAACAGCAACGACTTTACAACGACCTATCTCAATATCAGCGGCAACGCCGTGACCCTCGGCCAGCCCGCCGATGACGCTGCCTTCCTATCACGTGTCGGCAGCACGACCTCGCATCTGTATTTCCAGAATTTCGTCGGCGGCGCCAACAACTCGGCCAGCGCCGTCGCTACCTGGAACGCCGGCGGCAATACGCCGACGAATTCGGCGGTTGCGGTCGATGTTGGAGGCGCGCTGCCTTACGCCGCGGTGCCGGGCGCACACAATGGCGGGCTGGTTCTTGTGCCGACTAACTGATCCTGGCGCGGATACGTTTATAAAGCATTAGGCATGATGGGTGGAGTAGAGAGCGTACCATTTTCTTGGAGATTCCTGTCGACTTGCTAATTCAATTGTCTTAATGTCAGTATAAGCAGTTCAGGGAGAGGGCGTATGGCTGAACCGTTCTTGTCGGAAATCAGAATCATGTCGTTCGTGTTCCCGCCAAAAGGCTGGGCACTCTGCGACGGCCAGCTGCTCCCCATCAACCAGAACCAGGGGCTTTTTTCGCTGCTCGGCACCACTTTCGGCGGCGACGGCCGGGTGAATTTTGCGCTCCCCGACTATCGCGGGCGCATGCCTATCCACGTCGGCAACGGCCATACGCTGGGCGAGCGCGGCGGCGAGCAGGCCCACACGCTGTCGATCGCGGAAATGCCCACGCATGTCCACGCCGCCAACGCATCGTCTGTTACGGGCGCGACCAATCTTCCGGCCAACAACCTGCTTGGCAACAGCACGCCAAACACCCTCTACGGTCCGGTGCAGAACCTCGGCGCCATGGTTGCCGGCACTGTCACCGATATCGGCGGCAGTCAGGCGCATCTCAACATGCAGCCTTTCCTGACGCTCAGCTTCTGCATCGCCTTGCAGGGCATTTTCCCGTCGCCGACCTGAGGAAACGCGATCATGGCACAACCCTATGTTGGTGAAATACGTATGTTTGCCGGCAATTTCGCGCCGGCGGGCTGGATGTTCTGCGAAGGGCAGCTTGTGCCCATCTCCGAGAACGAGACCCTGTTCAACCTCATCGGCACCACCTATGGCGGTGACGGCCAGAGCACCTTCGCGCTGCCTGATCTGCGGGGCCGTCTTCCCATCCACCAAGGCAATGGGTTCACCCTGGCGGAGACGGGGGGCGTGGAGGACATCACGCTGACAATCCAGCAGATTCCGGCGCACAGTCACGGCTTGCTGGCATCGAACGATATCGCCAATCAGCCCAATCCCAGCCAAAGCGTGATCGCCAGATCGGGTCAGGTCAACGCGTTTATCAATGCCGGTCCATCGGTGGCAATGGCCACCCAGTTTCTCGGCAGCGTCGGCGGCAGCCAGCCGCACAGCAATTTCCAGCCCTATCTCTGCGTCGACTTCATAATCTCGCTGTTCGGCATCTTCCCGTCGCAGACTTAAAGAGGACCGTCATGGCCGATCCGTTCGTCGCCGAAATCCGCATCTTTCCGTTCAACTTCGCGCCCAGGGGTTGGGCCTGGTGCGATGGCCAGTTGCTGCCGCTGTCGCAGAACACGGCGCTGTTCTCCCTGCTCGGCACCACCTATGGCGGCAACGGCAAGTCCAATTTCGCACTGCCGGATCTGCAAGGCAGATCGCCGATGCATCCGGGCCAAGGCCCTGGCCTGTCGCTGCATGATCTCGGCGAAACCGGCGGTTCGGAAACCGTGTCGCTGCTGGAGTCCGAGATGCCGATGCATACCCATTTCGTCCAGGCTGCTCCTTCGATCGTCAGCGGCGACAGCAACATCGCCCCCGGCAACGCATTCGCCAAGTCGAGCCAGGGAAATGTGTATGTCACGCCAGGCAGCTTGGTGCAGCTGTCGGGCCAGACCATAGCGCCCGTCGGCGGCGGCCAGCCGCACAACAATCTGCAGCCCTACCTCACCTGTTACTTCTGCATCGCGCTGCAAGGCGTTTTCCCGCCGAGAACCTGAATTCCGAGCCAACAGGGCAGGACCAAAACGATGGCCAAGAACGCAGAACCGAAGTCGAAAGCCCCTGCGGCGAAGAAGACGGCGCCAGTGCCCAGGACGGCTTCCAAAGTCAGGGAGGGCGGCCCGGTGCGGTCCGGTCCCGCGCCCGTCTACCAGAGCATGCCGGCCGGGGCGTCGTTCTTCGAACTGTCGCGGCTGATGGTGGTGGGCATCGATTCCGCCGCCGGACGCCTGATCCAGAAAGCCCAGGACGCGCCCAACGGTTCGTGGCCCGATGCCTGGCAGATCATCGCGCCCGGCGCCTGGGTGATCATGACCGCCGGCCTGACCAAGGATGGCCGTGTGGCGGTCGTCGGGCAGCCGTCGGGCACCACCAATCTGTCCTTCATCACCGAGGACGCCAACCAGGTCGGCCCGATCGACAAATGGAACCCGCCGGTCGGTATCGGCGCGCCGCCCGGCGCCGCGTCCTACCAGAAATTGACGATGGCGAACGACGCCGACGGCCGCATCGAAATCTTCCTCACCGACAATCAGGGTCGCATCTGGTGGATCTACCAGAATCCGGACCAGATCGTGCAGGTGCAGAAAACCATCACGCCGCCCGGCTCCTCGACGCCGATCGTCGTCACCGTCGATGTGCTCGCACCGCCCGTCAAGCCGTGGAGCGACTGGCAGCAGCTGACCGGTCAGCTGGTGACCGTCACCGCCATACGCCAGGGCGACGGCCGCATCGCGCTGTTCGGCATCAATTCGGGCCTGCATCTCTACCGCTGCCAGCAGGCGAAGGCTCAGGCGCTGAAGGTCGCCGACTGGACGGGCTGGGTGCAGATCGACACCACGCAGACCGGCGGTTTCACCGAGATGGCGCCCGCAATCGGCCCGCTGGGCGCCACCAATCTGTTCGCCCTGACCCAGAACGGCCAGGTGCTGCACACCCGCCAGCAGCCCGCCGGCTCTGACACATGGACGCAATGGGCGACGACAGGCTACTCCAGGGTGCCCAAATACACGCTCGCCGCCGGCATTCAGGGCGACGGCGACATCGTGCTGGTTTCCTCCGACCAGCAGCGTGTCCACGAATTCAACGCGCAATGGGATGCCTATACGCAGAACTGGTCGGGATGGCGCGATTTCGCCAACTCCCTCTACGCGACACGGCTGACGCTCAACTACAATGCCGACGGGCGGCTCGCTCTGTTCAGCCTGATGATCATGCCAGACGGCACCAACGGGCTGTGGACCATCAACCAGATGGGCATCGATAGCTCCGAATGGGAATATGCCTGGACGAACCTGACCAACGACAACCTCAAGCAGATCGTCGTGGTGCGCGACCTGACGCCGCCGGTCTGACGCGCAGACAGCGTGGCGGACTCCGGCCTGGTACAGCTTTCTCCGGTCTGGTCGCGGTCGCGGCAGGCCGGGCTCGGCTTCCGTGCATCGACGGAGGCGGATCTGCCGTTCCTGTCGCGGCTCTACGCCTCGACGCGCCTGGAAGAGCTCGCAGTGACGTCGTGGAGCGAGGCCCAGAAGACCGCCTTCCTTGACATGCAGTTCCAGGCGCAGCACGCGCACTACAGAAAACACTACCCCGAGGCCGACTGGCTGGTGGTGGAGCGGGCCGGGCAGGACATCGGCCGCCTCTATATCGAGCGCTGGCCAAGCCAGCACCGCATCATCGACATCGCCTTTCTGCCCGCCCATCGCCGCAGGGGATACGGTTCGGCGCTGCTGCGCGACCTCATCGACGAGGCATGGTTAGCCGGCAAATCAGCGTCGATCCATGTCGAGAAGAACAATCCGGCCAGGCTGCTCTATGTCGAGCTCGGCTTCACGGTGGTCGAGGACAAGGGCGTTTATGATTTGATGGCGTGTGTGCCGGCTGGGGGTGGGGCGGTTGGGTCGTGACGGGCAGAGACCCGCAGGCAGGAACACCGTTTGCTGATGGACCTCATACCTTGGCGACTGGCGCAAACATCAATCGCTTCGTCATCCTATGGCGGAGCAAGGAGCGAAGCGACGCGGCGCAGACCATAGGATCCATGCCGGGACTCCTGTGCGCCGCCACGGTTCAAACATTCTGCTCCGCTGCGCCCTTCGACTAAGGTCGCGGCATGGATCCTAGGGTCTCCGCGACGCCGCTGCGCGGCTGCTCCGCCCTAGGATGACGACGTTGGGGAGGCTTCGGCAAATCTCCGGGTTTCCGATGGAATACCAGCGACGCCTAATTAAACACCGCCTCATAAAGCCGCCCGGCCGCGTCGGCGGCGATCGGCACGATGAATATCTCGTGCTCCCCGCCATGACCCGTAAAGCGATAGGTCGCCTGCGGCAGCAGCGTTTCGCGCGGGCCCCGGAACACCAGCGAGAAACCCCCGCCCGGACGCGGGCTAGCGACGATGGGCTTGACCGCGTTCAGTTCCAGCGAGACCGGCTTGCCGCCGGCCTCGACGGTGAACACCTGCCCGTGCTCGAAATCCGTTACCGACGCCATGCCATCGCTCCGCTTGCTGCCGGGTGCAATCTCGCCGGTTCGCGGCAGGCTGTCCATAGGCCTGGCAGCCAGCCTGAGCGATGGGCGAGACAATTCGTCGGGGCAAAGCGCAAAATACCGCAACGGTCGTGCTTTTATGCGCGAGACGGACACTGTAGTACTTTGTTCCTGCGCCGGAGTCTTGGTCCAGCCAAGATCAGCGCAACAAGAGCAGATGCCAGTCTTGGGTCTGATGCGCAGCAACCGGCCCAATCGGCTGGCGGGAGAAAGGGACGGACCATGGCTGACAACGGGGCAAGAACGGAAGCGGCGCCGGCGGCCGAGGCGATGCCGCTGTTCTATTCGAAGCCGGAGGCGCTCAACCCGGCGCGGCACGGCTCGCTCGGCCTGACCGCGCGCGGCGACTTTGCCTTCGCCCGCACCGCGCATGCCATCCCGGTGGTGGCGTCGGAAATGCCGGCGGCGATGCGCTCCTACCCGATCGTCTTCATCGGCCCGGCCAAATCCCCTGTCATCATCACTGGCGTGCGCCAGGGCGAGAACCTGTTCGTCGATGCCGACGGCCGGTGGACGGCACCCCACTACATTCCCGCCTATGTCCGCCGCTACCCCTTCATCCTTGCCGAGGACCCGACCACATCAGGCCGGCTGACGCTGTGCGTCGACAGGGCAAGCGAGCGGGTCATCGACCAGCTCATGGCGCCATTTCGCGAAGACAAGATCGCACCGTTCTTCAGCGGCACTGAGCCGACCGAAGCAACCAAGCAGGCGCTCGCCTTCTGCAACCAGTTCCAGATCGACTTCCGCGCCACCCGCGAGATGATCGACAAGATCGACGCGCATGGCCTGTTTGCACCGCGCCAGAGCAAGGTGACGCTGGAAGGCGGCGAAGTGCTCAATCTCACCGATTTCCAGGTGATCGACGAGCCGGCCTTCAACAAATTGAGCGACGAGGCCTTCCTCGACCTGAGGAAATCCGGCGCGCTCGGCCTGCTCTACTGCCACCTCGCCTCGACCAACAGCTGGACCTCGCTGGTACACCAGGCATCGCTGCGCAAGGCGGGGTAGCGGCGGCCGGCGGCGTGATGTCGCGCCGGAAGCGGTGATTTCGCTGGGTTCAAGCAGCGAAGGAGAGGCTGCCTGGTCTTGCCGGACCCTGCGGCTTGCTATGCATCCGAGGCTCCCGGGGATCGCGACCTGAAAATGCCCTCACTCAAGCGACTTGTCAGAAAGCCGATTTATGCACTCAGTTCGCGTTTCGCGATCAGCAGGCTAGAACGCGTTGTTCGCGAAATTGAAGATGTGAAAGTGGAAGCGCTTTCGGATGGCACTTTTCTCGAAACGAAAATCCGCCAGATTGGCCTGCGCCATGACCGGCGTGGACTGTATGGAGATGATGTCAGCGACATGAATTTCCATGCGCCTGGTTTGTGGCAGATTCCGAGGCAACTGGCGGAAGCCATGGTACTGTTGGCCAGCCAACGGATTGTCAGCTTTCTTGAGGTGGGAACTTGCGACGGCTTCACATTTTCCTTCATGGCGGCATGTCTGTCGAGACAAAATCCCGGCCTGAAAGCGACGACGATCGATATCGCTGCCTCTCTTCCGGCTTGCGCGCGCATCGTCTTCAAGACACCCGTCGAGTTTCTAGCCGGGAAGACGTCGGACGCATTCGCCGAAGAAGCATTTGATCTCGTTCTTATCGATGGAAATCACTCCTACGAATGGGTTGCCCGCGACTACCAAAATGTGGGTCGGCGGGCGCGCCTCTGCATGTTTCACGATATAAACGATCGATTATGTGGAGACGAGACCGTTCCGAAATTCTGGAGGGAGCTAAAGATCAAGGAGTTGGGACGCGCCGATTTCTATGAATTTTTGTATCACTCCAGTTCCGACAGAGTCATGGGTATCGGCATTCGGATCAAACGCTGAGCAATGGTATCGGGTGGCTGGGGACGACCAGATTGTAGCCTCCAAACGCAAAACGGCCGCCTAAGGCGACCGTTTTCGATGCTTGATTTCCCTGGAGGAAATTGGAGCGGGTGAAGCGATTCGAACGCTCGACCCCAACCTTGGCAAGGTTGTGCTCTACCCCTGAGCTACACCCGCTCACACGGCGTCTTGGCCGCAAGCCGGGCCTATATGGCTGAAGAGCGCGGCGATTGCAACAGGGAAATCGCAGGGTTTTTGCAACACGCCAAGCGACGCCGGCAAACCGCCCGCGCCGGGCGGATTTTGCCACGCCGCTGCGCGATGGTCTTGTGTCGGCCACCGCATTGGCCGTAAACGGCAAGGCAGGAATTGGACGAGAAGAAAGATCGATGCCGAAGAGCGAAGCCGAACTTTTTGCCTTTCTTGCCGAACGCGGCATTGCCGTTTCGACGATACGCCATCCGCCGCTCTATACGGTGGCCGATTCGCAGGCACTGCGCGGCGAAATCGCCGGCGGGCACACGAAGAACCTGTTCCTGAAGGACAAGAAAGACAATTTCTTCCTGGTCACTGTCGGCGAGGATGCGGTCGTCGATCTCAAGCAGATCCACCAGCTGATCGGCGCTGCCAGCCGGGTTTCCTTCGGCAAACCGGAAATGCTGATGGAGCTTTTGGGCGTTTCGCCGGGCGCCGTCACCGTCTTCGGCGTCATCAACGACACGGCAAAGCGTGTGAAGCTGGTGCTCGACAAGGAATTGATGGAACATGCCGTCATCAACGCGCATCCGCTGACCAATGAGGCGACGACATCGATCGCGGCGGCCGATCTCATCAGATTCGTCGAGGCAACCGGGCATGATGCTGCTATCTTGAAAGTCTCGGCATGATCGCCACATGCATGGCGAAACCGACTTCCAATGACATGGCGCCGACCTGCGGACCGGCGGCGCGACCGAAAGGGTGACGAGATGAGCGACAACAAGCCGTTTGGCGGGTCATTCGGCAGCAATGGCGGCCAGTATGCCACCACCGTACAGTATGGCGGAACCGCCCCCGCGCCGGCAAAGGTCGCGCTTGGCGATGTGCCGGCCGCCGCGCCCGCCGGTGATGTCATCAGGGACACGACGACCGCCGCCTTTGCCACCGACGTCATCCAGGAATCGCGCCGCCAGCCGGTGCTGGTCGATTTCTGGGCGCCATGGTGCGGGCCTTGCAAGCAGCTGACGCCGCAGCTCGAAAAGGCGGTCAAGGCCGCCGGCGGCAAGGTCAAGCTGGTCAAGATGAATATCGACGATCACCCCTCGATCGCCGGCCAGCTCGGCATCCAGTCCATTCCGGCGGTCATCGCCTTCAAGGACGGCCAGCCGGTCGACGGCTTCATGGGGGCTATTCCCGAGAGCCAGATCAACGAATTCATCACCAAGGTCGGCGGCAAGGGCAATGGCGCCCCAGCCGTGGCCGACGCACTGGCGGCAGCGGCAGAAGCGCGTGACGCCGGCGACATGCAGACCGCCGCCGACATTTTCGACGCCGTCCTGGCGCAGGCGCCGGAGACGATCGAGGCAATCGCCGGGCTGGGCGACCTGTTGTTCGAGGCCGGCGACACGGAAGGCGCCGAGGCGTTGCTGGCGACGGCACCGGAGGCCAAGAAGGATGCGCCTGTTCTCGCCGCCCTGCGCGCCAAGATGGCGCTGGCCGCGCAAGCCGCAGCGCTTGGCAATCCGGCCGAGTTCGAGCGGCGCCTGGCTGAGAATCCCAAAGACCATCAGGCGCGTTTCGACCTGGCCATGATCCAGAACGCCAGGGGCGAGCGCACGGCGGCAGCCGACAATCTGTTGGCCATCATCAAGGCCGACCGCGCCTGGAACGAGGATGGCGCCAGGACACAATTGCTGCAGCTGTTCGAGGCCTGGGGCATGACCGACGAGGCGACGCTGGCCGCGCGGCGCAAATTGTCGGCGCTCTTGTTTTCTTGAGCCGGCGGTTGTTTCGTCGCACGGGCTTGGCGTCGGCGGTGGCCGCGCCAGATTAGGTAGCTGACTTCGGCAGGCCGATGTTCCCTGTGGCGGGCGGAAGAAGTCGATCGGAGGAATGAGGTGCAAGCGGGAAACGCGCATTACCGGCTCGCCAAGGATCTGCCGTCGACGATCCCGATCTTTCCGCTCGAGGGGGCGCTGCTGCTGCCGGGCGGCCGCATGCCGCTCAACATCTTCGAGCCGCGCTATTTGCAGATGGTGGATGAAGCGGTCGCCGGCTCGCGGCTGATCGGCGTCATCCAGCCCCGTCTCGACGGCGCGCTGCGCGACGATGGCGAGCCGGAGCTCTGCAATGTCGGCTGCGCCGGCCGCATCATCGCCTTTTCCGAAACCGGCGACGGCCGTTACCTGATTTCGCTGCAAGGCGTGTTCCGCTTCCGCATCGCCCATGAGCTGACGGTCAAGACGCCGTTTCGCCAGGCCAAGCCGTCGCCCTTCCTCGCCGATCTCGATGACGATCCGGCGGCGAACGAGATCGATCGGCCGGCGTTGCTGAAGGCATTTCGCGCCTATCTGCAGGCCAATGATCTCGAAGCCGACTGGGAAAGCGTCAGCCGCGCCGAAAATGCCATGCTGGTCAACGCGCTGTCGATGATGGCGCCCTACGGCCCGGCCGAGAAACAGGCGCTGCTCGAGGCGGCGGACCTGAAGACGCGGGCCGAAACGCTGATCGCCATCACCGAAATGGCGCTGGCGCGCGAGAATGAGGATTTTGGTTCTAGTCTACAGTAAGAGGGTGCGATGGCGGCGGATGGGCGTGACGGAAAGAAGATCAATGTCGATCCCAAGCTGCTGGAGCTCCTGGCCTGCCCGCTGACCAAGGGGCCGCTGGCCTGGGATCCGGAGCGTGGCGAGCTGGTCTCGCGGGTCGCCAAGCTGGCTTATCCAGTGCGGGACGGCATTCCGATCATGCTGCCTTCGGAGGCGCGGACATTGTCGGCGGAGGATGTGCTGGCGCCGCCGCCGAGGCTGAGTGGGCCGTCGTAAATTCGGGCGCCGCTGGGCGCAGACGCTGCCGAGGTTGGCGGGACCCCACCCCCCTCTGGCCTACCGGCCATCTCCCCCGCAAGGGGGAGATTACGCGCTCAGCGGCTTTCGCCAATCTCGGGCGTTGCAGGAACTGGCAAGGCGCTGAAACTGCCAATCTCCCCCTTGCGGGGGAGATGTCTGGCAAGACAGAGGGGGGTGCTGTCCCGCCGGCGTCAAGGTTTGCATCGCTGCGACGCCGGAGATGTCGCGGCATGGATCCTCGGGTCTCCGCGACGGAGCTTCGCTCCTGCTCCGCCCGTGGATGACGAAGAGCAAAGGCCCCGCCTACTGAAAATTGCGGCCCTTGGGCATGACCTGTTCCGCCTCTTCCGACAGCATGGCAATGTCCTGCGCGATCGGCGCGTTGCGTATCGCGGGTTGGCCGTCGCGGTCCTGGCTTGCCGTGAGAGACCCGGCGCCCGACGGCGCCGCCCCGCTGACCTTCTCCAGAAGCACGGTCAGCCAGGGTGTCAGGTCCTCGATCTTCTCGGCGACGATATGGATCACACCCGATTCCGACTGCAATTTCCCGCTGACCTTGACGAACCGCGCGCCCATGACGATGGGCCGGAAGCGGTCGAAGGTTCTCTCCCAGAAGATGACGTTTGCGACGGCCTTGTCGTCCTCCAGCGTCAGGAAGATCGCGTTGCCCTTGCCGGGGCGCTGCCGCACCAGCACCAGGCCGGCGACGGAAACCCGCCTGCCGTCGCGTACCGATGGCAGGTTGGCATTGGGCGTGACGCCGGCGCGGTCGAGCCGCTCGCGCAGGAAGGCGACGGGATGTGCCTTCAGCGACAGGCCGAGCGAGCGGTAGTCGTGGATGACATGCTCGCCGAGCGGCATTTTCGGCAGCTTCGTCTCGGGCTCCAGCTCGCGCAGGCGCAACGCCGGCTGGTCGAACAGCGGCAGCTTTTCGGCTGCACTCTTGGCGCCCAGCGCGCGCACGTCCCAAAGTGCGGCACGGCGGTCGAGGCCGATCGAGCGGAAGGCATCGGCCTGCGCCAGCCGCTCGATCTCGTCGACATAGAGGCCGGAGCGCAGCCAGACGTCCCGGACGGTTTCGTAGCCTGCACCGCGCCGCTTTGCGAAATCCTCCATGCGTTCCTTGGAAAGACCCTTGATCTGCCGGAAGCCGAGCCGCAGCGCATGGGACGTCTCGATGACACCGCGCATGTCGGCATGGCGCGGCAGGATGCGGGCCGGGTCGAAAGGCGCTTTTTCCAAAGTGCAGTCCCAGGCGGAGAAATTGACGTCGACGTCGCGGATGTCGACGCCATGGTCGCGCGCGTCGCGCACCAATTGCGCCGGCTGGTAAAATCCCATCGGCTGCGCGTTCAGGATCGCGGCGCAGAACACGTCGGGATAGAAGGTCTTGAACCAGCACGAGGCATAGACGAGCAGGGCGAAGGAAGCGGCGTGGCTTTCGGGAAAGCCGTATTCGCCAAAACCCTCGATCTGCTTGAAGCAGCGCTCGGCGAAGTCCTTGGTGTAGCCCTTGCCGACCATGCCATTGATCATACGGTCGCGGTAATTGCCGATGGTGCCGGTGCGCTTGAAGGTGGCCATGGCGCGGCGCAATTCGTCAGCCTCGCCCGGCTTGAAGCCGCCGGCGACGATGGCGATCTTCATCGCCTGTTCCTGGAACAGCGGCACGCCGAGCGTTTTGCCGAGGATCTCTTTCAATTCAGCCTTCTGATATTCAGCCTTCTCCTTGCCTTGCCGGCGGCGCAGATAAGGATGGACCATATCGCCCTGGATCGGGCCAGGCCGAACGATCGCCACCTCGATGACAAGGTCATAGAAATCGCGCGGCTGGAGCCGCGGCAGCATCGACATCTGTGCGCGCGACTCAATCTGGAAGACGCCGAGCGTATCGGCGCGGCAGATCATGTCATAGACACGTCGGTCCTCTGCCGGGAGAGTGGCCAGCACATAGGGTTGCCCGTATGGGTCCCGCGCCTTCGGATAGTGGTCGGTAAGCAAGGTGAAGGCGCGCTGGAGGCAGGTCAGCATGCCGAGCGCCAGGATGTCCACCTTCAGGATCTTCACCGAGTCGAGATCGTCCTTGTCCCATTCGACCATCTTGCGCTCGTCCATCGCCGTCTTGATGATGGGCACGATCTCGTCGAGCCGGTCCCGGGTGATGACGAAACCGCCGACATGCTGGGAGAGGTGGCGGGGAAAGCCCATGATCTCGTTGGCCCGTTCCATCACATGCCGCGATGTGGGGTCGCTGCGGTCGAGGCCGCCGGCGCGGGCTTCCTTCTCGCCGAGCTCCGAGGTCGACCAGCCCCAGATCGAGCCGGAAAGTGAGGCCCGGACATCCTCGGACAAACCCATGGCCTTGGAGACCTCGCGCAGCGCCGAGCGGCCGCGATAGCTGATGACGGCGGCGGCAAGCGCGGTGCGTTTGGAACTGTATTTCGTATAGATGTACTGCATCACCTCTTCACGTCGCTCATGCTCGAAGTCGACGTCGATATCCGGGGGCTCGTTCCTCTCCTCGGAAATGAAGCGCTCGAACAGCGTATCGATCTTGTCCGGCCCGACCTCGGTGATGCCGATGCAGAAGCAGATGATCGAATTGGCGGCGGAGCCGCGGCCCTGACAGAGGATGTTCTGGTTGCGGGCGAATTTGATGATGTCGTAGACGGTCAGGAAGTAGCGCGCGTAGTTGAGACGTTCGATCAGAGCGAGCTCTTCCTCGATGCGTTTTATGACGCTGGCCGGGACACCGCCTGGGAAGCGCCTGGCCGCACCTTCCCGCGCCAGTCTTTCCAGTTCGGCCTGCGGGCCAAGGCCCGATTCCGTCGGCTCGTCGGGGTAATTGTACTGGAGATCGCTGAGCGAGAAGGTCAATTCTTCTCCGAAACGCAAAGTCTCGGCCAGCGCCCAGGGATGGCGGCGGAACAGGCGGGCCATCTCCAGTGGCGGCTTCAGATGGCGTTCGGCATTGGCGGTGAGTTCCAGCCCGACCTCGGCGACGGGTGTGTTGAGGCGGATCGCGGTCAGCACGTCCTGCAGCGGGCGTCGTTCGGCCGTGTGGTAGAGGACATCGTTGGTCGCCATCAGCGGGATGCCGGTAATTTCGGCCAGCGCCGCCGCCTGCTCGATCCTGAAACGGTCATGGCCGGCATAACAGGGCGAGACGCCAAGCCGCAGGGCCCTGCCGAAGCGGTCCTTGAGCTGGCGGAGCAAAGCAAGGCTGTCTTCAGCGTTCGCCGCCAGATCGGGCAGGATCGCCAGCGACATCAAATCCCCCCATTCCAAGAGGTCGCTGCGCAGAAGAAGGGTGGCGCCCTTTTCGGTCTCTTCGCGCAGGTTGGCCTGGGTCAGCATGCGGCAGAGATGCCCCCAACCCTTGCGATCGCTGGGATAGGCGAGAATATCCGGCGTGCCGTCGCCAAAAACCAGCCGGCAGCCGGGGTGATAGGCGAGCTTTTCGACCTTGGCCTGCTGCCAGGCGCGCACCACGCCGGCCACCGTGTTGCGGTCGGCAAGGCCGATCGCGGAAAAGCCCATCAGCTTGGCCGCGACCACCAACTCCTCCGGCTTGGAGGCGCCGCGCAGGAAGGAGAAATTCGACTGGATGCCGAACTCGGCATAGGGGATGACGGTCAGTGCGTTCATGCGAAGACCCCATGCATGAACCAGCGCGGCGGCACCTGCGGGTTGCCGTAAAGGCCTTGCCGGTAGAGCCAGTAGCGGCGGCCGTCGACATCCTCGATGCGGAAATAGTCGCGGGTCGATGTGACCGGATCGCTTGACGCCTCGCGCCACCATTCGGCGGCGAGGCGTTCGGGACCCTCGGCACGGGTGACGCGGTAGAGCGCGCGCCGCCAGCGGAAATTGAGCGGCGGACCCTCTGGCATTTCGGTCGCCGGCACCTCGATGGGTTCGGGCGCGCGGAACAGCCGGATCGGCCGTTCCGGCGGGAAGATGGTTTTGGGCGCCTGCAGTCTGCCCGGCTTCTTCGGCGGTGTCGTCCGGCGCGGGACTTCGCTGAACGGGATGATGGCGACGGCACGCTCCGGCAGATGGCTTTCAACCGCGACCGGCTGCAGCACGGCGCCCTCGCCGAGCCGGGCGCGGATACGGTCGGCGAACAGCGCGATGTCGGCGCCATCGTCGGTCACGTCGCCGGTCAGATCGGCCTGCGCCATGTCGAAGGCGGCGGCGGCCAGCACCGACAGCCGCACCAGATCGAAGCCGTAGCCGGCATCGATGTCCTGCTCGAGCGCCGCCAGCCTTTCATGGAACAGTTTCTGGATCAGCCTGGGGTCGCGCAGCGGCCGCGAGGTGCCGAGCGCAATGCGGCTGACGGCGCCGTCGACACGGAAGAGCAGCAACGCCAGCGTCCGGGCGCCTTCGCCACGGCGCTCGAGATCGGTCTTCAAGGTCGTCGCCAGCAGGCCGACCAGCCGTTCGATGTCCTCGGTCAAGGTGATGGGCTCGGCAAGATGGCGTTCGACCGAAAGCGGCGCCACGGGAAGGCGCGGCGAGACCGCCTCGTCGAGACGGCCAAGTGCCTGGTCGAGACGCAGCAGCAAGGTGGCGCCGAAGCGGCGGGCGAGCGGCGCACGGGGTGCGGCCATGACGGCGCCCGCCGTGCGCAGGCCGACGCTTTCCAGGCTGGCGCGGGTCGCCGGGTCGATGCGCAGTGCGGCGAGCGGCAAGGGTGCCAGCAGGGCTTCCTCGTCGCCGCCATCGACGATGCGGTCGCCGCAAAAGCGGGCCGCCGCCCAGGCCGCCCCCGGTGTCGGGGCAAGGCCGGCGCGGACATCGAAGCCTTGATGGAAGAAGCGTGACAGGATGTCGTCCAGCATGGCGCGTTCGCCGCCGAACAGATGGGTGCAGCCGGTGACGTCGAGGAACAGGCCGTCCACGCCGTCCAGCGCCACCAGCGGGGTGTAGCGGTCGCACCAGTCGGCAAGGCCTTCGAGCAGGCGGCGGTCGGCCTCCGGATCGGCTTCGACGATGTCGATCGACGGATGCATGGCGTGCGCATCGGCGATGCCCATGTCGCGCTTCAGGTGCAGCCCCTCAGCCCGCTCGTCGAGGGCCGAAATGCGTTGCGCGTTGCCCTGGCGGTGGCTGACCACCAGTGGCGGATGAGCTGACGGCCGGGAACGCCAGGACCGCCCCAGACGCTGCCGCAGGATCCTTTCGGCTGCCAGATAGGGAAACCACAGCGACAGGATCCTTTGCCCGTTCCCGTTTTTCCTCGCCTCTTCTTTCGTCGAATGCGCGTTCATCGGGGTTCCACTCCAGTGTGAATTGTCCAGGCAGGGCCGTGCGGCTCTTGCCGATGGTGATGGTGAAGGCGGGGCGGCCGATCGAACCGGCGAGCGGCCCGGCGATGGTGTCACGTGGCGTTGCCGGCGCCGACGAGACGATGAGGCGGACAGGCGCCGCGGTCGGTTCGGGCGCGGCCGCCTGCCGCAGCAGGAACACCGGCCGACCGGCGGCCTGCGCCCGCGCATGCAGCCGGCGCGTCGCGGTCAGGTCCAGCCGCTGCGGGTTGCCACGGATTTCCAGGATGACGGCGGCGAGCGCCGTCATCCTGGCCGCCTCCTCGGCGACCCACAGCGCATCGACGAGCTTTGGCGCCTCGGAAAACAGCAATTGCTCCGGCTCGATGCCGAACGAGGCCTGCAGCCCCCTGGCATAGGGAAAGCCGGCCTCGCGGAAGATTTCCGTGGTGCCGATCCATAAGATGGGCAGCCCTTGCGCCTGCTTGAGGATCAGGCTGATAAGCGACAGAGCGAAACCGGCGACGGCTCCGGCATCGCGGGTTTCCAGGCCATGGATTTCGCTGAGCGCGGCTTTCGGCAGGCCGCCGCTCAGGGCGGCATCGAGCCGTTCGACGCCGACGGGCAGGAAGGCATCCGGCAAGGCCGCTGCAATGCCGCGCCGGATGATCGTGAGATCGGCGCTGGCGTCGGCATCAAGCGGCACGCCAGCCGGCGCCTGCAGGCGCTCGGGCAGCGTTCCCTCGATTTTCGCGATCTGGCGGCGCAGGGCAAAAACAGTCTCCCGCGCCACGGCTGATATCGCCATGACGGTCAGTGTCCACTCACAATTGTTCCTGTTATGTTCCTATAGATTCCAGAGGGTGACGGAAGAGTCAAGCAGAGTCATAAGGAATTTATTCCTCAGCGAGGAGTCACGAGCCCAGTATATGGGTGGGTCGCAGCATCCCGTGATTTCGTCATCCTAGGGCGAAGCAGCCGCGCAGCGGCGTCGCGGAGACCCTGGGATCCATGCCGCGACCTTGGCCGTGGAGTGCAGCGGAGCAGAACTCTGCACCGTAGCGGCGCTCTCAGATCACGGCATGGATTCTGGGGTCTGCGCTGCGTCGCTACGCTCCTTGCTCCGCCCCAGAATGACGAAGCGATGGGGCGTTTCTTCGTCAATCGTCAAGGCGCTCGGCTCGCCAATGCTTCGCCGGGAGACTAGCGCTGGCCACCAAGAGCCAGCCGTGCAGCCAGTCCGGCAAATACGGTTCCGAGCAGAATCTGCGGCGCCCGCCGGAAGCGCGTGCGCCTCGACAAGGCGACACCGATCCGGCTGGCGGTCAGGATGACCAGGCCGTTGACTAGCAGCCCGATCAGGTTGAGCACGGTCGCCAGCAGCAGGATCTGGCCGGCGACGGAACCGGCCTCGGGGCGCACGAATTGTGGGAACAGCGCCAGCACGAACAGCGCCATTTTCGGGTTGAGCAGATTGGTCAGCAGGCCTTGCCGAAAAATCCGGCCGCGTGAATAGCGCGGCAGTCCGGCGATAGGGGCAAACGCCGTTCCGTCGGACCGGAACGCTTTCCAGGCCAGCCAGGCGAGGTAGGCCGCGCCGGCATAACGCACGATGTCGTAGGCGATGGGCGCCGCCAGGAACAGCTGCGACAGGCCGAAGGCGGCAGCCAGCGCGTGGCAATAGGTGCCGGCGGCGATGCCGGCATAGGTCGCCTGGCCCGATGCGCGCCCCTGGCTGGCGCTGCGGGACGCGATCAACAGCATGTCCGGCCCCGGCGTTGCGGTCAGCGCGAGGCAGGCAATGGCAAAAAGTCCGATGGTGGAAAGGTCCGGCATGAGAACTCCTGAGAGATGGCCGGAACCGACCCCTACGCGATTCCCCGGCCACGGCAAAGGCGCTGCGGCAAGAATTGCCGCTTCATTTGCCTCGACCGGTGCGAAAGCCTATATGCCGGGTTCAAAGGACAAAGCATGGCCCGCATCTACAAAACCCGCACCTGGCATAGCGAACTCGCGCCCTCGATGGAGGAGTTCGAGTTCCTGGCCCTGGAGGCCTACGCCCATCTGCCGGAGGATTTTCGCAAGCTGACTGGCGAGATCGTCATCCAGATCGCCGAATTCCCGACCGACGAGATCATGGACGACCTGTCGCTGGAAACGCCGTTCGACCTGCTCGGCCTGTTCGAGGGCCGCGGCATCGCCGAACGCTGGAACCCGCAGACCGGCGAAGGCCCGAACCGCATCACGCTCTACCGCCGCGCCATGCTCGACTACTGGGCCGAAAACGAAGAAACGCTGGGCGACATCGTCACCCATGTGCTGATCCACGAGATCGGCCACCATTTCGGCCTGTCGGATGATGATATGGAGAAGCTCGAAGAGGCAGCCGAGTAGGCCACACTTCGTCATCCTAGGGCGAAGCAAGGAGCGAAGCGACGCGCGCAGACCCTAGGATCCATGCCGCGACCTAGGCGCGTTGCAACGGTGCAAAACGCTCACCATCCCGTTCCGCGAAAGAGCTCGAACCATTCCGGATTGGCTTTTTCGATAAGCTCGATCTTCCATTGGCGTGGCCAGCGCTTCAGCGACTTCTCGCGTTGGATGGCGTCTGTAATGTCGAAAAATTCTTCGTACCAGACCAACCGCTGGACACTGTAGCGACTGGTAAAGCCCGAGCCCTGTCCGGCCTTGTGCTCAGGCATGCGGCGGCCAAGGTCGTTGGTGACGCCGATATAGATCGTGCCGCGTTTCTGGCTCGCCGTCATGTAGACATAGCCGGTCATGGTTTCAGTGTAGCGAGTGTTGGTGCGCACACATGCGACATTCTGGTCCGCCGCATACTACGACCAACGTCACGGCATGGATCCTAGGGTCTGCGCCGCGTCGCTTCGCTCCTTGCTCCGCCCTAGGATGACGAAGAGAGGGGAGGGCCTCAGCGCTGTCCCCTACCAGTCGCTGAGCTTGGTATCCGGCCCGTATTCCTGGCCGTCGATATCCTTCACCACCGCCTGGCCGCAGCGCATGGTCTTGGCTTTCTTGTCATAGGCGTAGGTCGGCGAGCCGAACAGGTGCCAGCCCTTGTTCAGTGCCGCCGTCACCTTGTGGCAGAAGCTGGCGTCGTCCGGGGCGGTCAGAAAGCGGTAGAGTTTCATGTCTCAAGTCCTGTCGTGATAAACTTAGCCGGATCATGCGCCGATGGCGGCGGCTTTCGCCAGCAATTTTTCGGCCTGTGCCAGGTGCAGCCGTTCGATCATCTTGCCGTTCAGCGCGATCACGCCCTTGCCAGCATTCTCCGCAAGTGAAAAGGCGTCCTTAACCAGACGCGCCTCTGCCAGCGCTTCCGGGGACGGCGCGAAGGCGTGGTTGGCCGCGTCGATCTGGGCCGGATGGATGAGGGTCTTGCCGTCGAAACCCATGGCGGCGCCTTCCGCGCACTCACGGGCAAAGGCGTCGAGGTCGCGAAAATCATTGGCAACGCCGTCGAGCATGTCGAGGCCGCCGGCGCGCGCGGCCAGCACCATCTGCATCAGCCATGGCACGAGATAGCGCCGGTCCAGCGTCGCCAGCACGCCGGTGTCCTTGGCCAGATCATTCGTTCCGGCAACGAAACAATTGAGGCGGGAGGCCGGATCGCGGCCCAGTTCGGCAATGGCGCCGATGTTGAGCAGCGCCCTGGGCGTCTCGATCATCGCCCATAGTTTCACGCTGTCGGGGGCAAAATTGTCGTCGAGCACGTCGCCGACTTCGAGGATATCGCGCGGTGTGGCGACCTTGGACAACAGGATGCCGTCGGGCTCGAATTTTGACGCGGCCAGCAGATCGTCGGCGCCCCATTCGCTGGCCAGCGCATTGACACGCACCACCATATCGCAGCGCCTGGTGGGGCGATTGGCGAAAATTCTGGCCAGCTTGTCGCGAGCGGCAATCTTGTCGGCCGGGGCGACGGCATCCTCGAGGTCGATGATGACGGCATCGCAAGACAGCTGCGCGATCTTGGCCAGCGCCTTATCGTTGGAGGCCGGGACGTAGAGCACCGAGCGGCGCGGGCGGTAGGGTTCGGTCATGCCTGATCTATGCCGCCTGCAGGTGATCGAGGCAAGCCGTCCGACCTGTATGTGAGACGAGCCAATCGCGAAAGCGCCAACGTTCGGAAAGGATGGCGGGCAGCGCACCAGCCGTGAAGCGCAGCCTCTGCACAAAAACTGCACAGGCCTGCGGAAAAGCTCCTCGGATCCGCCCCGCCGTCTCCCCGCCGGCCTGCGAGACAGGCGGCATGCAAAAGCGAGCAAAACCCCGTTGGTCTCTCCCCTACCGGCTGCGCAGCGAGGGCTGGTGGCTGGTTGATCCGCCGCGCGCGAATCCCGCCACCATCCTCATTCCCTTTGTCCGCAAGAGCCCGCCGCCATGGCGACCGGCCGCGATCAGGAAGATCAGCTCATGACATCGTTTTTCACCGCAGCACCAAGCTATTGCAGCCGCTTCGGTGTTGCCGTGCTGCTGGTCGTGCTGGCGGATTTCCTCTTCTATGGTCAGCCCGCCGGCATCACGGTCTTCCTGTTCGCCATCCTCATCGCCGCCGCCGTGGTGGCCGTGCATCCGACAGCCTTTAGCGACATCAGGGTCTGGCTCAAGCCTGCGGCTTTGCTTGTCGCGCTGCTGCCGCTCGCCGAAAATGTCAGCGCCGTGTCGGTCGCGATCGCGCTTGCGGCGCTGGTCGTCTTCGCGCTTTCGCTGAGCGGACGCCTGCGGCACGGCATCGCTCGCATTCCCGGCCAGGTCGCGCTGTTCGGGCTCGCGGCGCCGTTCCGCTTCATCAGAGATTTCATCCGCTGGCGCAAGACGGCGCGGCGCTTCGGCCGGAGCCGCGTGCGGCTGGCGGCGATCGCTGTCTGGGTGATGCCGCTGACGCTGGGCGCCGTCTTCCTGGCGCTGTTCGGCGCCGCCAATCCGGTCATCGAATACTGGCTGTCGCTGATCGATCTTGTAAAACTGCTCGATCTCATCCAGCTGGCAAGGATCGCCTTCTGGCTGTTCGTGCTCGCCGGCGTCTGGGCCTTTCTGCGGCCACGCCTGCCGCGTTTTTCGAAGCGCGTCTCCCGGCCAAACAACCCCCTTGCCGCTGCCCAACCGGCGATCAATCCGCAAAGGCATGTCGTCGAAGACATCGTGTTCGGCAAAGCAGCCATCCTGCGCGCGCTGATCGTCTTCAACGCGCTGTTCGCGCTGCAGACCGGGCTCGACGCCACTTATCTCTGGGGCGGGGCAGCGCTTCCCGACGGCTTGAGCTACGCCGCCTATGCGCATCGCGGCGCCTATCCGCTCGTTGCCACCGCGCTGCTTGCCGCCGGTTTTGTGCTGGCGGCGCTCAGGCCTGGAAGCGAGACCTCAGCCGATCCGCTCATCCGCCGGCTGGTCTATGCCTGGGTGGCGCAGAACATCATGCTGGTCATCTCGTCGATCCTGCGGCTCGATCTCTATATCGGCATCTATGCGCTGACCTACTGGCGCATCGCCGCTTTCGTCTGGATGGGGCTGGTGGCGGCTGGGCTGACGCTGATCATCGCCCGCATCGCGCTTCGAAAATCCAACGAATGGCTCTCCTCCGCCAATCTTCTGACGTTATCCCTGACGCTTTATGCCTGCTGTTTCATCAATTTCGCCGCGACGATCGCCAACTACAATGTCGACCATTCCCTTGAAATGACCGGCCAGGGCATCCCCCTCGACGCCTGGTATCTGCGCTCGCTCGGCCCGGGCGCGTTTCCGGCGCTCGATCGATTCTTCGATCATCAGGGCAAAACACCTGCCGCCGGCGCTGTCCGCGAACTGGAAGGATTGCGGGCCAGCGACGAAGACTGGTACCGCAGCATCCAGCAGAACTGGCGGGCCTGGAGCTTTCGCGACTGGCGCCTGCTGCGATATCTCGACAGCAAGGGGTCGCCCGTGCTTCCTCAGCCTTCGCAACCTTCCATGCCGGGCCGCTGACTGATGCCGCATCACATCCTCGTCGCCGACGATGACCCGCACATCCGCGAAGTGATCTGCTTCGCGCTGGAAAAGGCCGGCATGAAAACGCATGCAGTGGCTGACGGCGCCGCCGCCTTGCAGGAGATCGGACGCCGGGCGCCTGATCTGGTCGTGCTCGACATCGGCATGCCGGAGATGGACGGGCTGGAGGTCTGCCGGCTGCTGCGCCACACTTCCGATGTGCCGGTGCTGTTCCTGTCCGCGCGCGACGAAGAGATCGACCGCATTCTTGGGTTGGAAATGGGCGGCGACGACTATGTGACGAAACCGTTTTCCCCGCGCGAGCTGGTCGCCCGCGTCAACGTCATCCTGCGCCGCGCCCGCCCGGCAGCGCCCGAACCGGCCGACGACCGGCAGTTCGCACATGGCAAGCTCACACTGGCGCCGGCCAGCCACGCGGCCACCTTCGATGGCAGGCCGCTTGCCCTGACCGGCATCGAGTTCTCGATCCTGAAAGGGTTTCTGGCGCGGCCGACTCATGTGCTCGACCGCGACGCGGTGATGGCCACTGCCTATGCGGGAAAAATCCATGTCGCCGACCGCACTGTCGACAGCCATATCCGCAACATCCGCGCCAAGCTGGCGGCTGTAGGCTGCCTTGACGCCATCGAGACCGTGCATGGCGTCGGCTTCCGGCTTGGCCGATGCGGCTGACGACTTCGCGCAAATGGATCGGCCGCAAATGGCGGCCACGGCTTGCCACCGTCGTCGTCGCCATCCTGATCCTGGTTATGGCCCTGCCGCTGGTCGGCCTGTTCTTCTTCCGCCTCTACGAGAACCAGCTGATCCGCCAGACCGAGGCCGAGCTGATTGCGCAAGGGGCGGCCATCGCCGCCATCTATGCGCAGGATGTGCGCGACGCCGGCATTCTCCCGGAAAAACTCGGCGCGCCGATGCCGGAGCCCAATGGCAGTGCCAGCCGAAGCGTCAATCCCGACGGACCGTACCGGCCGATCGAGCCGAGCCTCGATCTCGCCTCCGACTACGTGCTGCCGACGCGGCCGGCGGCGACGCCGGCGACCGCCGATCCCGCCTTTGCCGCCATCGGCACGCGCCTGTCCGGCATTCTCGACGCGACGCAGAAAACCACGCTGGCCGGCTTCCGGCTGCTTGATCCCCGAGGCGTCGTCATTGCCGGGCGCGGCGAGGTCGGCCAGTCGCTTGGCGAGGTCGAGGAGGTGCGCGAGGCGCTCGCCGGCCGCTATGCCAGTGCGCTCAGGCTGCGCATTCCCGACCAGCCGACGCCACCGCTCTATTCGGTCAGCCGCGGCACCAAGGTGCGGGTTTTCGTCGCCCTGCCGGTGGCCGTCGACGGCCATGTCGCCGGCGTGGTCTATGTCTCGCGGACGCCCAACAACATCATAAAACATCTCTATGGCGAACGCGGCAAGGTGACGTTGGCAGCGATCGCCATTCTCGCCGGCACGCTGCTCATCGGCCTCGTTTTCCTGCGCACCGTCAGCCGGCCGATCTACGCGCTGATCGACCGCACGCAACGCATCGCCGCCGGCGAACGTGACGCGATCCGGCCGCTCGACCATCACGGCACCTACGAAATGGCCGAGCTGTCCGCCGCCTTCCTCGACATGGCGGAAAAGCTGCAGGCGCGCTCGGACTCGATCCAGACTTTCGCCACCCATGTCTCGCACGAGCTCAAATCGCCGCTGACGGCGATCCAGGGCGCGGCGGAACTGCTGCGCGATTCAGGCTCGGCGATGGACGATGACGAGCGGCGGCGGTTCTCCAACAATATCGTCACCGATGCCGGGCGGCTCAATCTGCTGGTCCGGCGCCTGCTCGACCTGGCGAAGGCCGAAAACCTTGCACCCAGCGGCGAAAGCACCTCGATCAATGCTGTGCTGGCGTTGCTGCCCGTCGACACCAGGCTGGCGGTTCGCGTCGAGGCGGGCGGCGATCTCGCTTTGCGCATCTCGGCCGAGAACGCGGCAATCGTGCTTGCCAATCTCATCGACAACTCAGCCAGGCACGGCGCGACGCTGGTTTCGATCGCCGCGGCGAGCGCCGGCGGCAAGGCGACGGTGCTGGTCGGCGACGATGGCGACGGCATTTCGCCGAGCAACCGGGCGCGCATCTTCGAGCCGTTCTTCACCACGCGGCGCGCTACCGGCGGCACCGGCATGGGCCTCGGCATCGTGCTGGCCCTCCTGAAAGCGCATGATGGTATGATCCGGCTGGTTGACAGCGAGCGCGGCACGCGCTTCGAGATCACTTTGCCGGTGGCATAGACAGGCCGCCGACCGGATCGGAGAAAAAATGCGCTACGACATCGTCATCATCGGCGGGGCCATCGTCGGGTCCTCGATCGCCTACTATCTGCGCGAGGAAGGGTTTTCCGGCTCGATCGCGCTGATCGAACGCGATCCGCAATTCGCCCATGCGGCAACGACGCTGTCCATGGCCTCGATCCGCCAGCAATTCTCCATCCCGGAAAACATCCGGCTGTCGCAGTTCACGTTGAAGCTGTTCCGGCGGCTGAAGGAGACGTTCGGCACGGATGCCGATATCGGGTTCCGCGAGGGCGGCTATCTGATCCTCGCCGGAGAAGCCGGGCTGCCGATCCTCAGGGCTAATCACGAGGCGCAGATCGCCGAGGGCGCCGACATCGTGCTCGAGGACGCCGAGCAGCTGACGCGGCGCTTCGCCCGGCTGTCGGCCGAGGGCATTTCCGCCGGCGCCTATGGCCGGACCGGCGAAGGCTGGTTCGACGCGCATGCGATGCTGACGCTGTTCCGCAAGGCGTTGCGCGACAAGAAGATCGATTTCATCACCGCCTCGGTCACCGCTGTTGCGCGCGACGGCAACCGCGTCACCGGCGTCTCCCTCGACGATGGCCAGAGGCTGGAGGCCGGCATCGTCGTCAACGCCGCCGGGCCGAATGCCGGCAAGGTCGCGGCTCTTGCAGGGCTTGCGCTGCCGGTCGAGCCGCGCAAGCGCAACGTCTTCGTCTTCGAGGCGCGCGAGAAATATGCCGACATGCCGCTGCTGGTCGACCCTTCGGGCATTTATGTTAGGCCGGAAGGCTCGGTCTACCTCACCGGCGGCGCCGAACCGGAAGAGGGCGACGGCCCGGCCGATCCCGGGGATTTCGATGTCGACTGGCCGCTGTTCGAAGAGGTGATCTGGCCGGTGCTGGCAACCCGCATCCCGGCCTTCGAGGCAATTAAGGCGACCCGCGCCTGGGCCGGACACTATGACTACAACACGCTCGACCAGAACGCGGTGATCGGCCCGCACCCCGAAATCGGCAATTTCCTGTTCGCCAATGGTTTTTCGGGCCATGGCCTGCAGCAGGCGCCGGCGGTGGGCAAGGCGCTGGCGGAGTTCTTGGTGCATGGCGGGTATCGGACGATCGATTGCTCGGCGTTTGGCTTTGGGCGGATAGCCGAAGGAAGGGCGTTTCGGGAATTGAATGTGATTTGAGCAAGACGGGCTACGACCTTCGGTATTTGCCAAGGCGTCCCAGTTTCTTCGTCATTCCAGGGCGGAGCAGGAGCGAAGCTCCGTCGCGGAGACCCTGGAATCCATGCCGTTACCGCTGCCGTAGGGCGCCAGCGGTGCAGAATGAAACGCCCGTGCGTTGTCCAACAGTTCTGATCCGTCGCGACACATCGACGTCGCGGCATGGATTCCAGGGTCTGCGCCGCGTCGCTTCGCTCCTTGCTCCGCCCTAGAATGACGAAGTTCGGGGTATCACCGCATCAACCTTGAGCGCATTGCCAAGCGCGTGACCGGCAGCCGTGTTGTCGAAAATCCCCCAGACCTCGGCGCTCGAAGCGGCTGCTGCCTGCACGTGCCGGCCGATCCGGGCGAGGCTCGCGGCGTCGTAGTCCGAATAATAGACGCGCGGCATGCCGTGCCAGCGGAAATAGGCGAGGCCGGCCCAACCGCCCGGCACCGCTGCAGCCGGGACCGGAGCCGGGTCGGCGGCAACGCGCGCGATCCGCCGGCTTGCCAGAAGCGCTTCCGCCTCTGCTTCGAACCAGCTGGGGTGGCGCGGTTCGCATGCCAGCCTGGCCTTTGTTCGCTTGCTCAGCATATCGAAGAAACCGTCGGCGACGTCCGGCTCGAAGGCCGAGCTCGGCGGCAGCTGCACCAGAAGCACGCTCAGTTTTTCGCCAAGACCTTCGACCTGCTGGAGAAACACTTCGGCCAGCGCATCGCAATCCACGAGACGATGCTCATGCGTCATCGCTTTCGGCGTCTTGACGGCAAAGCGGAAGGGCTCCGGCACGGAGCTTGCCCAGCGTTCATAGGTCTCGCGGCGATGCGGCTTGTAGAAGGACGTGTCGATCTCGACGATCGGGAAGCGCTGGGCATAACGTTCGAGGTGCGAGCCGGGTTGGGGCAAGTCTTCCTTGTATCGCGTCGGAATTCCCCAGCCGGCCGTGCCTATGAAACATCCCTGCTTTTCCATGCATGGGATGTGGACCAGATGAGGTGCGGGTCAAGGCGGCACCCGCCGCCTAAGCCGCCGCCAGCTTCCCAGCCGCGACATAGTCCTGCAGCCAGGCCAGCACCCGGCCCCAGCTCTCGGCATGCTCGGCCGCCGCATCGCTTAGCCCGGCAAAACCGCCATGGCAGATGGTGAGGCGCGTCCCGGTGGCGGTCGGCTGCAGCAGCCAGGCGAGTGTGGTTTGCCGCCGCCCAAGTGTCGGGTGGTCCCAGCCATAGGCCCGCGTCTGCACGATCCGGCGCGGCGCTTCGATCTCGAGGAACTCGCCGCTGGCCGGCAGGTCGTCGCCGTCAACTGTGCGGACAACGACGGTCCAGCGGCCGCCGACACGAAGATCGGCCGACCAGTCGGCCATCCGGTAGGTGTCGGCGGATCCCCACCACTGCTCGACTTCTTTCGTGACCAGCGCCGTGAAGATGCGCTCCGGCGGCGCTTCGATCTCGGCGGATGCCATGATCGTCTCGCCATTGGTCATGCTCTGCACCCCAAGGACGTGCATCATGGATACCTCCAATCAAGTTTGTTTCGGTACCGAAATGATCCTTCATCCCTTTGATGGCGGGCGCTCAAAACCTTTCCCGGTCTCAAGCAGGCTCTTCAGGCTGGCCAGTACCAGCGGCCAGCCCTTGGATACATTCGGGATCAGCCGGTGCGGGCCATCTGCCTCGTGGGTGACGGCAAGCTTCATCAACTCGCCGTCCGGTTCGATGGTGAAGGTGCAGCGCGTGTAGCCGTCCTCCTTGATCTCCGGCATCCATTCATTGCGCCATTTGATGACCAGGCGTCGCGGTGGGTCGATCTCGAGGATCTCGCCCGAGTCGGCGACGCGGCCGTCGGGGAAGATCAGCTTCCAGCTGGAGCCCACCTTCCATTCGCTCTCCTGATAGGAGCAGAGGAAGAACTGCCGGTTGAACCCCGGGTCGGTCAGCGCCTCCCAGAGCTTTTCGGCCGTGGTGCGGATGTAAGTCACGTAAACGAAGCTGTTGCTCATCAGTCTTCCCTTTCGAGGCGTTTCTTCAGATCACTCAATGCATCCAGCCGATGGCGCTCGAATTTGCCGATCCAGCGCTCGGCGATCTCGTTGATCGGAACCGGGTTGAGGTAGTGCTCCTTCTCCCGGCCCCGGCGCAGCGTGGAGATGAGGTTTGCTTCCTCCAGGATCGCCAAATGCTTGGTCACAGCCTGGCGCGTCATGGCCATCTCCGCGCACAGCGCGTTCAGCGTCTGCCCGTTCCGGGCATGGAGGCTGTCCAGCAATTGCCGGCGTGTCGGATCCGCCAAGGCGCGAAAGACTGCATCCATACTCATGGCCTTAATATGCAACCAATTGGTTGCATGTCAAGCGGCAAGAGTGCGCGGTTTGCCGCTGAGCGGTAACAGCAGAAAAAATCAGCTCTTGCGGGAGAACCAGAAGGCGTCGGCCATGCGTTTCATGCCGATGCGCTCGTAGAAGCCGACGGCGTCGGGCATGGAGATCAGGCTGATGGCGATCGACGGGCCGAGCTGCCGGCGGGCCTCGACCATCAGGCCTTTGCCGATGCCAAGCCCTTGCGCTGATTGGGAGACGGCGAGCTCGGAGATGTAGCAGACCCAGGAAAAGTCGGTCATGGCCCTGACGACGCCGATCAGCGGCTTGCCCTCGATGTCGAGGCGCGCGGTGAGCACCAGATTGGCGCCGGACAGCATCGCTTGCAGCCTGGCGGGATCATCGACAGGCCGTGTCTCCCCGAGGCCGGATGCCACCAGTACTTTGCGGAATTCGGCGATGCCGAGCGCTGGTTCGCAGGCGTAGATGACGTGGGAGTTTTCAGCCATGTCGGTCAGACTGCACCATCGGCCGGCGAATTCGAAGGCGTTTTGTGCCTGTTGTTTTATGCATGTCGTTTTCCCAAAACCGGGACCACTTTTGGGCGACATGCATTGCCTCTTATGCCAGCGCGCACGAACAGTTGCCTTTTATTTGCCCTCGGCTTTGTGTAAACGGAGCTTCAGCAAATCCCCCGCAACGAAAACACGGGCCAAAGCCATGGAAAAATTCACCAAGCTCACCGGCGTCGCCGCTCCGATGCCGATCGTCAATGTCGACACCGACATGATCATCCCGAAGGACTATCTCAAGACGATCAAGCGCACGGGGCTCGGCACCGGCCTGTTCGCCGAAATGCGCTACAAGGACGACGGTTCGGAAAACCCGGATTTCGTGCTCAACAAGCCGGCCTACCGCAAGGCGCAGATTCTCGTCGCCGGCGACAATTTCGGCTGCGGCTCGAGCCGCGAGCACGCGCCGTGGGCGCTGCTCGATTTTGGCATACGCTGCATCATCTCGACCTCGTTCGCCGACATCTTCTACAACAATTGCTTCAAGAACGGCGTGCTGCCGATCACCGTCAGCCCCGAGGATCTGGAGAAGCTGATGGATGACGCCTCGCGCGGCTCCAACGCCACCTTGTCGATCGACCTCGAAGCCAAGGAAATCCGTGGCCCCGATGGCGGCGTCGTCACCTTCGACCTCGACGACTTCAAGCGGCACTGCATGCTCAACGGCCTCGACGATATCGGCCTGACCATGGAGAAGGCCGGCGCCATCGCCTCGTTCGAGAAGAAGAACGCCGAACAGCGCCCCTGGGCCTGAGCGGCATCGGCGGATAGGCCCGGCCCTTTCAGGCCGGGTTTGCGGCGACTGAAGGGGAGGGACAGTCATGGCACGTTTGCTTCTTGCCGGTGTTTGCGGGCTGGCTTTGCTGCTGGTGCCCAGCGTGAGCGCGTTTGCGCAAACGCAGACGCCTGCCGCGCAGCAGACACCCGCAGCAGCCCAGAAGCCGGCCGACGAGCCAGCGACCGACCAAGGAGAGTCGGGCACCAGCGACGCGGCGCCCGCCGACGATGACAAGCAGGCGCCGATAGCGTTCGAGGGCGGCCAGCTGACCATCACGCAGCCGGAGCAGGATGGCGAGAAGGTGCTCGCCTATGACGGCAAACAGCTGGCCAGCAACTACGATGTCTTCTTCGACAAGATCGTGAAGATCGGCGACGTCAACGTGGCGCTGGTCGATGTCGGCGACGGCGGCAATCAATGCGGCCCGGCCAAGGTCATCGTCTGGAAGCCGAAGGACGGCGAGATCAAGACCACGACGGTCGAACAGGACGAATGCGGCGCGCCGCCGGCCGCCATCGCCGACGACGCCATCTATTTCGTGCCTTACCTGCTGCCCGGCGAGATAAAGTCGGCGCTGCAATGGTCGCCGACCGAAGGCCTGACGACCTCCGGCAACCTCGCCTATACGCCGGAACCCGGCACCGACTGGAAGGATGTCGATCCGGCGAAGTATGAGAACATCATCGATGCCTTCCACAACGAGGCTGTCTACAAAGCGGCCAAGGTGCTGCTCGGCGACACCATGCCCGACATGGCGACCAGCCTGCTGGTCGGCGGTGGCACGGAAAAGACGGCCTCAGGCGCCTTCTACGCCACCGGCTGCGTGCCGCATGATTGCGGCGGCAATGACGGTTTCATGGCGGTCGACCCGGCCAAGCACAAGGTCTACTTCTCGCGACGGGGCGACGATGGCCAGCCGGCGGCCTGGCCGCCGCTGAAGACCTGGCCGGACGATATCAAGAAGGCGCTCGATGACGCGCAAGGGTCGGCGAATTAGAGCGGCCCCACGCAGCCCCCCGCGCTTTCGTCATCCACGGGCGGAGCGACGCGCAGCGTCGCGCAGACCCGAGGATCCATTCCGTGACCTCAGCCGTGGAGTGCAGCGGAGCAGAATTCTGGACCGTGGCGGGAGCGTTGGAGTCCCGGCATGGATCCTATGGTCTGCGCCGCGTCGCTACGCTCCTTGCTTCGCCATAGGATGACGACGGAAGGGATGTCTCAGCCAATCTCCGAGGTTGCGCATCGCCACATCGTGACAACGGTCCGCTCGGCTTGGCCCACGACCGGACCGCCGGCCTTCTGCTAGACGGACGCTCAGCAAATCCAACGAGGCCTCCCATGCGCAAACTCATCTCCACCGGCTCGCCGTTCGAAAAGACCGCCGGTTATTCGCGCGCCGTGGTCCAGGGCGACTGGTGTTTCGTCTCGGGGACAACCGGCTATGACTACGCCACCATGACGATGCCGGAGACGGTCGAGGCGCAGACGCGCAATTGCCTGGCGACGATCGGCAAGGCGCTGGCCGACGGTGGGTTCGACATGGCCGACGTGGTGCGGGCGCATTACTACATCACCGACCAGGCCTTCGTGGATGTGGTCTTCCCGATCCTCGGCGAGACGTTCGGCGACATCAGGCCGGCGGCGACGATGATCGTCTGCCAGCTCAACAAGCCGGAAATGAAGATCGAGATCGAGGTGACGGCGCTGCGGCGGACAGCATGAGGAGGCCAAAGCCATGACGGTCCGGCGCATCGTGGCCAATATCGAGACGCAGGATACGGCAGCCGCCAGACGTTTCTACCACGATGTGCTTGGTCTCGACGTGCTGATGGATCAGGGCTGGATCGTCACCTACGGTTCTGACGAACAGATGCAGGTGCAGGTCTCGTTCATGGCGCAAGGTGGCTCCGGCACGCCGGTGCCGGATCTGTCGATCGAGGTCGACGATGTCGACGCAGCGCTCGAAGGCATGAAGGCCGCCGGCTTCGCCATCGAATATGGACCGGCCGACGAGCCCTGGGGCGTTCGGCGCTTCTATGTGCGCGATCCCCTGGGCCGGCTGGTCAACATTCTCTCGCATCGGTGATGGCGCTTCTCAAGCGCAGGCTTGCGCGCAGGCCGGTTGGCGTTTAGCAAGGCCGCGGTCGCACAGCGCCGCGCGCCTCTTGGCGCGCAAAGGACGCTGTGCAAATCGAAACGCATTCTTTCTGGGACGGTTTCTCCATGGCAACGAAGCATCTTTTCCTGCTCCCCGGCGACGGCATTGGCCCCGAGGCCATGGCCGAGGTCAAGAAACTGATCGCGGCCATGAACGAAAAGCTCGGCAGCGGCTTCGTCACCGATGAAGGCCTGGTCGGCGGCTGCGCCTACGACGCGCATGGGGCCGCGATTTCCGATGCCGACATGGCCAAGGCGATGGCGGCCGACGCGGTGCTGTTCGGCGCGGTCGGCGGGCCGAAATGGGATGCGGTGCCTTACGAGGTGCGCCCCGAGGCCGGCCTGCTGCGGCTGCGCAAGGACATGGAGCTGTTCGCCAATCTGCGCCCGGCCATCTGCTATCCGGCGCTGGCAGCGTCCTCCTCGCTGAAGCAGGAAGTGGTTGAAGGCCTCGATATCCTCATCGTGCGTGAGCTGACCGGCGGCGTCTATTTCGGCGAGCCCAAGCAGATCATCGATCTCGGCAACGGCCAGAAGCGCGGCATCGACACCCAGGTCTACGACACGTTCGAGATCGAGCGCATTTCGGGCGTCGCCTTCGAGCTGGCGCGGACCCGCAAGAACCACGTCACCTCGATGGAAAAGCGCAACGTCATGAAGTCGGGCGTGCTGTGGAACGAGGTCGTCACCCAGACCCACAAGGCGCGCTATGCCGACGTCAAGCTCGACCACATGCTGGCCGATGCCGGCGGCATGCAGCTGGTGCGCTGGCCAAAGCAGTTCGACGTCATCGTCACCGACAATCTGTTCGGCGACATGCTGTCCGACATCGCCGCCATGCTGACCGGGTCGATCGGCATGCTACCGTCGGCCTCGCTCGGCGCGCCTGACGTGAAGACCAAGAAGCGCAAGGCGCTGTACGAGCCAGTGCACGGCTCGGCGCCCGACATCGCCGGCAAGGGCATCGCCAACCCGATCGCCATGATCGCCTCCTTCGCCATGTGCCTGCGCTATTCCTTCGGCATGGTCGATGAAGCCGACAAGCTCGAAGGCGCGATCGCCGCCGTGCTCGACCAGGGCCTGCGCACCAAGGATATTTTGTCCGCCGGCATGACCGAGGTCGGCACGGTTGCGATGGGCGATGCGATCATCGCCAAGTTCCTGGGCTGATTTCGCGCGTTCTGGATAGCCAATCCTCTACGTTGGCGCCGCCCCTCATTGCCCTGCCGGGCATTTCTCCCCGTAAACGGGGAGAAAGAGGCAGTCGCAACGCCGGCCTCCTTCCTGCAACGCTGGCGAATGGCGAAATCGGCCATGACAGCGTCCCTCGCCCCGTCTACGGGGAGAGGATGCCGGCAGGCAGGTGAGGGGCGGCGCGACGTTGACAGGAAGAGCTGAAGCTCGATCGCCGTCCCTTAAATCCTGACCCCCGCCGGCACCGGCCCCCACTGGTTTTCGCGTCCCTGTGTCGGGATCAGCGCGAAGACCAGGATGATCAAGCTGCCGAAGGTGGGGATCAGGATGAGCAGGCAGAGCCAGCCGGTCAGGCCGAGATCGTGCAGACGGCGCACGATCATGCCGAGATTGGGCAGAAAGGTGGCCAGCAGGAAAAGGCCGAAAAGCCCGACCGTCATCGCCGGCACCTCGGCGTTGTCGAAATTGCCCATCTCGACATCGGCGAAAACGCCGACGCCCATGATCACCAGAAACGCAATCGTCCAGAACAGGCAATAGCCCCAATATTCCTTGCGCCGGGCGCGGCCGGCGAAGTTGAAGTAGTTTTGGGTCACCCCGCGCCAGAAATAACTCCAGAGATCGGTGGGCTCGGCTGGTTCGGAAGACCGGCCGAAAGGTTGCGCCTGTGATGACACGGCCGCAGGTGCGGGGTTGGCTTGAACCGGTGCGGCGCTGGTGGCGGCGTCGGCGGCCGGGCTTGCGGCGGCGATCGAGAAAACGTCACGCGCCTGGCCGCCGCCGGCCTGGAACTCGACCGCCGTTCCCTTGGGCATCGCGGTTTGCCGACGAAGGTTCTCGCGGGTGAAGGTGTAGCGATTGCCGTCGGCTCCGGAGATGAAGCCAAAGCCCTGGTCCTCGTCATAGTGGAGCACTTCGCCGCGCATCACCCACCCCCTTTTGTCGCCACGTCCCTGCCAAGGTGTGGCACAAGGCCGAGCCTGCGGGCAAGACCGTGCGAGATGGGGCCGTGCGACATGGCTACCATATTGGCGGCAAATCAAGCATAAGGCTTCACGTGCAGCCTCTTCGCCAAAGCAGACAATGACAGTCGAGCATTCTGAAGCCAGCGCCGCAACCGAGGGTATAAAACCTCCGAGACTGGCCATCGATGCCACCGGGCTGATGTTCTGGCCGCCCGGCATGGGCCTGGCGGGTATTCCGCGGGTGGAAAGTTTTCTCGTCAACGCGGCCCTGGCGGATCCCGACCCCGGCGTGGAGGTGGTGGCGTTCAGACCAGGAGAGGGCCGGTTCCGGCCGCTCGCCGCTTACGAGCAGGACCATGTCGCGGCGGGCGAGATTTCACCGCATCGTGTCAAGCGATGGCCGGGGAGACGCACGGCGCTGTCGCAGGCTTTCGAGGCGGTGCGCAAGCAGCCTTGGGACAAGTGCGAGACGGACCGCCATCTGGCCAGGACGGTGACCAACGGCCGCAAGGGGATCGCCTACCAGGCGACGCGGCTGCTGATCCGCGCCTATCGCTTGTACCATCGGGCGAGGACCCGCATACGCCCGGACGCTCCGAGTCAGGTCCCCGAGGCGGAACCCGGCCTGGTGCTGATCAGCCATCACATCCTGGCCCAGGAGGACCGGTCCGCCGTCTCGGGGGCCGCCGGCAAGCTTGCCTTCCTCTGTCACGACATCATCCCGGCCTTGCGCCCCGATCTGCTTGGCTCGGGCACCAGCGAGCGCCGCTTCGGGTCCTATCTCGAACAGTTGGTGCGCTCCGGCGCTCCGGCATTCTGCGCCTCCGACGAAGTCGGCGCGACGCTGACCGAGCACATGCGCAAGGCCGGCATTGCCGCGCCCGTGGTGTACCGCTTTCCGATGCCCTCGATCCTGCACGCAAATGCATCGCGCGCCGGCACCACCTCGCGCATCGAGGCTGGCGAGCCGTTCGTGCTCTATTGCTCGACCATCGAAGTGCGCAAGAACCACATCCTCCTGGCGCGGATCTGGCAGCAGGCACGGGAAGAGGGCGTCAAGCTGCCAAGGCTTGTCTGCGCGGGGCGCTGGGGCTGGATGATCGAGCCGCTGCGCGCCTATCTCAAGGCGCATCCCGAACTGCTCCAGTCGGTCACTTTCACCGGACTGGTCAGCGACGAGCAGCTCATCCAATATTATCGCAGCGCCAGCTTCGGCGTCTTTCCCTCGCATATAGAGGGCTGGGGCTACGGCGCCTCGGAATGTCTTGATTTCGGCGTTCCGGTCATCGTCTCGACAACGCCGTCGCTGATCGAGGCGACCGGAGGCCTGATGCCGGCGATCGATTCCAATAATCAGGCCGGCTGGTATGCCGCGATCCGAAGGATGGCGGAGGATCACGCCTGGCGCGCCTCGCTGGCGGAGCGCATCGCCCAAAACCACCGGCCGACGCCTGCGTCGGCAAGCTGGGCAGCGATCAAGGCAAGGCTGAAGGAGAGCGCGGCCCGCCGGCACACCGAAAGCCAGGCTCGCTGATCGGCCTCAGCGCGGTCTTATGAAGGGTGCTTCTTCGCCTTCTTGTGCTTCGGCGGGCCGGCATTGTCGAATTTCGGCTTGCCCGGCTTTTTTGCCCATGGCTTTGCCTCATGCGCGGCTGCCGGGCGCTGGTCGGCTGAAGCCGGTGCGCGCTTCTCGAATTTGCGCTTCGGCGCGTTCGGGTCGAATGGCGCCTTGCCGCGATGCGGCTTCTTGTCCGGGCTCGGCGGCTGGTAGCCGGCGCGCGACAGATCCGGCGTGCCCTCCAGCCGCTTCACTATGATGTTGCCCTGCAATTTGCGGTCGGGACCGATCGCGGCGAGAAAGCGGTCGGCCCAGTCCGCCGCGATCTGCACGTAGGTCTCTTCCGGCTGCATCTTGATGGCGCCGATCTCGCGCTTTGAGATGCTGCCGGTACGGCATAGCATCGGGATCAGCCAGCGCGGTTCGGCGTTCTGCCGGCGTCCGATCGACAGCGAGAACCAGACGCTGTCGCCGAAATCTTCGCGGCGGCTGGGCGCCTCGTCACGGCGCGCGAAGTTTTCGCCCGCCGGTCTTTCACGCGAAGGCGTGAACGGTGCCACGTCCATCAGATCCTCGGGCGCCGAGCGGCTGGCGCGGCACTGGCGCACGAAGGCGGCAGCCACCTGTTCGGCGCCATGCTTGGCGAGAAGCGCGTCAATGAAGCCGCGCTCGTCATCCTTCACCGGCTCGTCGAAGGCCGCGTCGGCCAGGATACGCTCGTCGTCACGCCGGATCACGTCGTCGGCGGAAGGTGGGCTAGCCCATGTCGCCTTAAGCCCGGCGTTCTGCAGCAGCCGTTCTGTGCGCTTGCGGGCGCTGTTGGGCACGATCAGAGCGCTGACGCCCTTGCGCCCGGCGCGCCCGGTGCGGCCGCTGCGGTGCAACAGCGTTTCCGGATTGGTCGGCAGGTCGGCGTGGATGACCAGTTCGAGATTGGGCAGGTCGATGCCGCGCGCCGCGACGTCGGTGGCGATGCAGACTTTTGCGCGGCCGTCGCGCATTGCCTGCAAAGCGTGGCTGCGCTCGTTCTGGCTGAGCTCGCCCGACAGTGCGACGACGGAAAAATTGCGGTTGTTGAAGCGTGCGGTCAGATGATTGACGGCGGCGCGCGTGTTGCAGAACACCAAAGCGTTCTTCGCCTCATAGAAGCGCAGCACGTTGATGATGGCGTTCTCGCGGTCGGCCTGGGCGACACTCAGCGCCCGGTATTCGATGTCGAGATGCTGCTTTTCCTCGCCGGCGGCGGAGATGCGTATGGCATCGCGCTGATAGCCCTGGGCGAGCGTGGCGATCGAGCGCGGCACGGTGGCCGAAAACATCAGCGTGCGGCGGTCGGCCGGGGCGGCGTCGAGGATGAATTCGAGGTCTTCGCGAAAGCCGAGATCGAGCATCTCGTCGGCCTCGTCCAGCACCACGGCTTTCAGCGCCGACATGTCGAGCGAGTTGCGCGTGATGTGGTCGCGCAGGCGGCCGGGCGTGCCGACGACGATATGGGCGCCGCGTTCCAGCGCCCGCCGCTCGGTGCGCATGTCCATGCCGCCGACGCAGGACGCCACCGTGGCGCCGGTCATTTCGTAGAGCCATTCCAGTTCACGCGTCACCTGCAGCGCCAGTTCGCGCGTCGGCGCCACCGCCAGCGCCAGCGGCGCCGCGGCATGAGCAAAGCGCTCCGCATCGCCCAGAAGGGTCGGCGCCAGCGCCAGGCCGAAGGCCACGGTCTTGCCGGAGCCGGTCTGGGCCGACACCAGCGCATCGGCCTGGCCGAGATCCAGCACCGCCTTCTGCACCGCCGTCAGTTCGGAATAGCCGCGTTTTTCCAGCGCTTTTGCCAGCGCCGGAACAATAGCTTCGAAGTTGGACATCTCACTCTTTCGGAATTCAGGGTTCTGCGCTCATCATGGAGCACAAGGCCGGAGCCGGCGCCGCGCCAGCCAAACAATCTTGGCCGTTCGTACTTCCTGCCGTCGCTCTTGTACAGGGCGCGCCTTGAAAGCCAGGCGATGCGTCGCCAATTGACTCTTGCCGCAAACCGCGTAAAAGCCCGCTCGAACGGGATCGTTTTTCGATGCGCGGCCTTTTGATGGCTCTTCTTGCATTCGACGCCCCCAGCCTCAATGCACATCATTGGGCCGGGCGTATCGGCGCGTCCCCTCGTTCCAGCAAAACTACGGCCAAAAAAACCACCACCAAAACGGTGTGATTCCCTTGGCCTAACCACCCTCTCCCGGGTTCGGCCCGGGGGACGAAACCCGCATCGGCCGGCGGGTTTTCTCCAAAACCAAGCGGAGAGGGACAGGAGATCTTTATGAGTTTCAAGGTTGCAGTCGTCGGCGCCACGGGCAATGTGGGCCGGGAAATGCTCAACATACTGGAAGAGCGCGGCTTTCCGGTAAGCGAAGTCGTGGCGCTCGCCTCGCGGCGCAGCCAGGGCACGGAAGTGTCGTTCGGCGACCGTACGCTGAAGGTCCGGACGCTGGATCAGTACGATTTTTCCGACACCGACATCTGCATCATGTCGGCCGGCGGCAACGTCTCCAAGGAATGGTCGCCGAAGATCGGCAAGCAGGGCTGCGTCGTCATCGATAATTCGTCGGCCTTCCGCTACGACCAGGACGTGCCGCTGATCGTACCGGAAGTGAACCCGGACGCGATCTCGCTGTTCACGCGCAAGAACATCATCGCCAATCCGAACTGCTCGACCGCGCAGCTGGTCGTGGCGCTGAAGCCGCTGCACGATTTCGCCACCATCAAGCGCGTCGTCGTCGCCACCTACCAGTCGGTGTCGGGCGCCGGCAAGGAAGGCATGGACGAGCTGTTCACGCAGACGCGGGCCGTGTTCGTCGCCGACGGCGTCGAGGTCAAGAAGTTCACCAAGCGCATCGCCTTCAACGTCATTCCGCATATCGACGTCTTCCTCGATGACGGCTCGACCAAGGAAGAGTGGAAGATGGTCGCCGAGACCAAGAAGATGCTCGATCCCAAGATCAAGCTGACGGCGACCTGCGTGCGCGTGCCGGTGTTCATCGGCCATTCGGAAGCGGTCAACATCGAGTTCGAAAAGCCGATCACCGCCGACGAGGCGCGCGATATCCTGCGCGAGGCGCCGGGCTGCCAGGTCTTGGACAAGCGCGAGGACGGCGGCTACATCACGCCGCTGGAATCGGCCGGCGAGGACGCCACCTTCATCTCGCGCATCCGCGAGGATTCGACCATCGACAACGGCCTGTCGATGTGGATCGTCTCCGACAATCTGCGCAAGGGCGCGGCGCTCAATGCGGTGCAGATCGCCGAGCTTTTGGTCGAGCGCGGCCTGATCCAGCCGAAGAAGAAGGCGGCCTGACGGCGGTTTGGTTTTCGCTCACGGGCCGTATCGCCGCTGCCGCGGCGGGCCCTCCGCGAGGGCGCCGGACGACCGGCGGCCCGCGGTCGCGGGCTCGGCCTTCGGCCGTTAGCTCCCTTCTCCCCGTCACTATACCGGGAGAAGGTCCCGGCAGGGGGATGAGGGGCGGCGCTGACCTTTGTTGAGAAACGCCTTTGAACGATCCCACCAAAGTCAGGCTACGCCCGGCCATCGGTTCTGACGCCACTGCCATCGCAAAACTCATGCGGGCAGCACTTGCTTCGTTCGACTGGATGCCGGTCATCCATACGCCGGCCGAGGACCTTGCCTTCATCAGGGATATCGTGCTGCCTCGGCAGCAGGTGACGGTCGCCGAGGCCGGCGAAGAGATTGTCGGCTTCATCGCCGTCAGCGGCGATTGGGTGGAACAGCTTTATCTCGACCCGGCATGGACGGGCCAAGGCATCGGCAGCCGGTTGCTGGTGGACGCGACCGGTGCCCTGCCGGTCGTGAGACTGCATTGCTTCCAGGCCAACACCGGCGCCCGGCGCTTCTATGAGCGCCATGGGTTCCGTGTGGAAGCGTTTGGCGACGGCACGACCAACGAGGAAGGCCTGCCTGATATCTTGTATGTCCGCAGACTCTAGTTTCAGCCTGCGCTGTCCTTGGCGAGCTGGTGCAGTAACTCCATCGCCTCCTCGGCCCGCTCCGCCGGGACGAACAGATGATCATGATAGAAAGCCGAAACCGGATTGACGCCCATGCCGGCTCTGGCCAGCCGCGTGGTGATGGCGGCGAGGAAGCCGACTGCTTCCAGCGAGGAGTGGATGTTCAGCGTGACCATCCGGCAGCGGAACGAGGCGGTCAGTCCGGCTGCCTTTGCCGCTTCATCGGTCACGATCAGCGTCAGGCCCTCGCGCTCGCGAAACACCATCACCGGGTCCAGGCCTTCCGGCTGGGCCACGCCGGGTGCCAGCGTGGCGAAGACATAAATGCCGTCGAGCAATTCCGGGGTCATCGATGCCAGCAATGTCTTCAGATCGGTCTCACCGGTCATTTGTGCTCTCATGTCTGATGTCGGAAAGGGGCGCAGTCAGCAGGCTTTCAATATCCGTGACTGACGGAAACCGAAAGTCTGCACGTTGCGCGCGACATGGCGATGTCGCTGGCGGCTGGGCTTGCTGGCCTGTCGTGTCGCACACTAGAAAAGCTGAGGGCCGTCGCTGGCACCTGAGAGGCTCCCGATGATCGTTCGCCCGCGCCCGACATTCCTGCAACTGTTCTTCGTCATGCGCGGCTCGGTCGTGCCACGCATTCTGCCGCAGATCCTGGGCTTCGCGCTGTATTCGGCGGTCATCCTTCTCGTGGCGCGCCAGTTCCATCTCGACTTCAGCGTCTTCAACATCACGCCGTTCGGGCTGGTCGGCGTGACCCTGTCGATCTACCTCTCCTTCCGCAACAACGCCGCCTATGATCGCTGGTGGGAGGCGCGCAAGCTGTGGGGCGCGCTGGTCTTCGAGATCCGCAATCTGGCGCGGGCCACGACCAGCCTGATCGCCGACCCGGCCGAGCAGCGCGCCTTGCTGATGGAGGCGCTTGCGTTCTGTCACTTCCTGCGCGGGCAATTGCGCAAGACCGACAGTGTGAAAGACGCCCGCGCCTTCATCGATGCCGAGGCGGACACGGCGGCAAACTTCGCCAATCCGGCCGACGAGATGGTCCGGCGTATGGGCCTTCGCGCCAACGCCCAGCGCCGGGCCGGCGAGGTCGATTCGATCGGCTTTCGCATCCTCGATGAGAGGCTGGCATCGATCACTGCCATTCAGGCAGGCTGCGAGCGGATCGCCGGCACACCCTTGCCGTTTGCCTATACGCTGCTGGTGCATCGCACGGCCTACATAGTCTGCCTGCTGCTTCCGATCGGCCTGATCTCGACCACCGGCTGGGCGACGCCATTGTTCACCGCGCTGATCGCCTACACCTTCTTCGGCCTCGACGCGCTTTCGGAAGAGCTCGAGGACCCGTTTGGCACCGAAGCGAACGATCTGGCGCTCGACGGTCTCTGCCGTGTCTGCGAAATCTCCGTATTCGAGGCGCTGGGCGAAACGCCGCCGAAGATGATTGCGGCCGAACGGTTTTATTTCTCCTAGAATCCGGTCTGGCTTGACTGCAGGCCAAGAACGAATCGAAAAACCCAGCCCCCTGTAGGATTGCTGCCTCATGCCGCGTCCTTGGTTCGACCCCGCCGAAAAGGGATCGAACCATCAGGAGAGGGAACACCCATGAGCATTTCTCAAACCGCGCCCGTCTCATCGGCCGCCTTGTGGACCGGCCGCGTGCTGAGCGGCGTCATCATTCTGTTCATGATCTTCGACGGCGCCATCAAGCTGCCGCCGCTCGATGTCGTCACCCAGACGATGGTGCCGCTCGGCTGGCCGGCCGACGCCAATGTCGCGCGCATGCTCGGCGTCATCGGCCTGATCGCGACCGCGCTCTACGCATGGCCGCGCACCTCGGTGCTCGGCGCCATCCTGCTTACCGCCTATATGGGCGGCGCCATCGCCACCAATGCGCGGATCGGCAATCCGCTTTTTTCGCACACGCTGTTCGGCGTCTATCTCGGCATCATGCTGTGGGGCGGCCTCTACCTGCGCGACCCCAGGGTGCGCGCACTGATCCCGTTCAGCCGATAGTCTCGTTGTTTTCGTGGAATTGCCTCAGGATGAATTTCGACACGCTGATCGGCCGGGATTTCGAGGTCGGCCTCGCCAATCTGAAGCGCAACACCGAGGCGTGATCCGAATGGACACCGCTCGCCCGAAGTCACCTGAGCGAGCGGCGTCGCGATCTTCATCCTCTGCGGGATCAAATTAGCCGTCTGCGAGTTAAGCACTCGGCGGAGCGATGGCGATCCCCCTGTGAGAGGAACGAAAATGAAGAAAATCTTGACCATTCTGCTGCTGACGACGGCGCTTGGTGCTTGTTCGCAGACGGAAAAAGGCGCTGCCGTGGGCGGCCTTGGCGGCGCAGCGATTGGCGCGGCTGTGGCCGGAGATCCGGTGCAGGGCGCGATTGTCGGCGGCGCTGTCGGTGCAGTGGCCGGGGCGCTCATCGGCCATGCCAGCGAAAGCGGCCAATGCCGGTACCGCGACCGCCATGGGCGGGTCTATGTTGACCGCTGCCCTGACGGCTATTGAGCGGCGCTCAGGACTGAATAGCAAAACGGCGGGCAACAGGCCCGCCGTTTTCGTGTGATGGATAAACTATAGCAGCTGTCGGATATATCCCCAGGCCTCGCTTCCGAGGCGCGCATCGGCATGATCATTGCCGCCATGGGCGTGCGATCCCGACCGTGGCGTGGTTTCACCCGGCAAGAGAATGCGGTGGCCGGCGTCAAGTGCCGAAACGAGGCGGGTGACCCTTCCGGCATGTTTTCGACGCCGGACGATCGACTGGGCAAAATCGAGGGATGGCCACAGCGCATCGTTGCCACCCGCGACCAGCACCATCTCCGCCGCGGTAACCTCGACGGGAATGGCGGCCCTGTCCGCTTCCTGCTTTAAGCTTGTCAGGCAGTGCTGGAAAAGCCCTCTGTAGGACACGAGGCCATCGACATGGCTTGCTTTCCAATTCGGGTCGGTCGGAACGAAGGGGAGCGGGACCCCCTTCAGCGTCCATGACGACCGTTCGGGCCAGCTCATGCCGTCGCGGCCCGGCCCGATGTTTCCCCAAACCACCGATGTCGGGCTGATTGCGACCACGGCGTCGATACGCGGGTCATGAGCCGCCGTGAGCAGGGATGCCTCGGCGCCTTTGGAGGTGCCGACATAGACGATGCGCCGGCATCCCAGTCCGACAAGACAGTCTGTTGCGGCGAAAAACGTCTCGAGAGGGATTTCGCAGATGCCGGGAACCTGGCCTTCGCCGCCAAACCATAGGAGCGCGAGCGCGGCCGCCCCTTCCCCGGCGAACAGCCGGGCGCGGGTGACGTCGACACGGCCGCTCGATCCGCTCAACACCACGACGCCGGTCGTGGCGCCAGGGCATCGCAACAGCGTTCCGGCAACGACACCGGACAGGATTTCTTCCGTGATTGCCCGTTCGCCCATCCACTCCAGCCTGATGCCGCCATGGGCATTGCCGGACAATAGCAAAATGGCGGGCACAGGCCCGCCATTTTGTCGATGCGATGATCCACTCTTTATTCGGCGGTGGCGGCTTCCGCCTCGGCCGGGGCTGCGGCAGCGGCCGCAACGGCGGCGGCAGCGTCTTCCTGCGCCTTCTTCAGCAGCGAGGCGCGTTCCTGGGCCTTCTTGCCCGGCTCGGCCTTCTTCGGGTTGGAGCGGGCGTCGCGCTTGGCAATGCCGGCCTCGTCGAGGAAGCGCAGCACGCGGTCGGTCGGCTGGGCGCCGTGCGACAGCCAATGCTTGACGCGGTCGGCGTCGACCTTGACGCGCTCGCCGTCCTTGGGCAGCAGCGGGTTCCACGAGCCGAGCGACTCGATGAACCGGCCGTCGCGCGGCGAACGGGCGTCGGCAACGACGACGTGGTAGTAAGGACGCTTCTTTGAGCCCGCACGGGCCAGTCTGATCTTCAGTGCCATTTCTTTTCTCCTAAAAGCTCTGATTTCGTTGGATTGGATTTCAGCTGGGATTCAGCCGGTTTTCGTCACGCCGTTGGCAGCGGCGATCTGTTCGTGGTGGCGGATCACTTCGCGGACGACGAAGTTGAGGAATTTCTCCGCGAAATCGGGATCGAGATGCGCGTCCTTGGCCAGCTGGCGAAGACGGGCGATCTGCTGCTGCTCGCGCGCCGGGTCGGCCGGCGGCAAGCCATGCTCGGCCTTCAGCACGCCAACCGCCTTGGTGCAGCGGAAGCGCTCGGCCAGCATGTGGATGAGGGCGGCATCGATGTTGTCGATCGAGGCGCGGTAGCCGGCCAGGATGGTGCGGGCGTCCGCCATGTCCTTTTCTTCGTTCATGGTGTCCTCACTTCTTCTTGCCAAGGCCCGGCAGTCCGCCACCACCGAGACCGGGAAGCCCCGGAAGTTTCATGCCGCCAGGCAGGCCGGGCAGGCCACCGCCGCCGGGGGCCGGCAGGCCCTTCATGCCGCCAAGGCCGGCGGCTTGCGCCTGCTTCTGCAAGGCTTCGAGCTGCTTGGGATCCATCTTGGAGAGGTCAGGCATGCCGCCGCCCATCATACCCCCTGGGCCACCCATGCCGCCGGGCATCATGCCGCCGAGACCCATCTTCGAGGCAAGGCCGCCCATCATGCCGCGCATGAGGCCGCCGCCTTTGCCCTTGCCGCCCATCGCCTTCATCATGTCGGCCATGCCGCGATGCATCTTGAGCAGCTTGTTGATCTCGGCCGCGTCGGTGCCGGAGCCGGCGGCAATGCGCTTCTTGCGCGAATGTTTCAACACGTCCGGGTTGGCGCGCTCGGCCTTGGTCATCGACGAGATGATGGCGAGCTGACGGCCGAACATCTTGTCGTCGAGACCGGCGGCGGCCATCTGGTCCTTCATCTTGCCCATGCCGGGCATCATGCCCATGATGCCGCCCATGCCGCCCATCTTCGACATCTGCTGAAGCTGCTGGGCGAGGTCGTTCAGGTCGAACTTGCCCGACTGCATCTTCTTGGCCATCGCCGCCGCCTGCTCGGCGTCGATGTTCTCCGCGGCCTTCTCGACCAGCGAAACAATGTCGCCCATGCCGAGGATGCGATCGGCGATGCGCTTGGGGTGGAATTCCTCCAGCCCGTCCATCTTTTCGCCGGTACCGATCAGCTTGATCGGCTTGCCGGTGACGGCGCGCATCGAAAGGGCCGCGCCGCCACGGCCGTCGCCGTCCATGCGGGTCAGCACCAGGCCGGTGATGCCGACGCGCTCGTCAAAACTTTTCGCCAGATTGACGGCGTCCTGGCCGGTCAGCGAATCCGCGACCAGCAGGATTTCGTGCGGGCTCGACACCTTCTTGATGTCGGCCATCTCGACCATCAGCGGCTCGTCGATATGGGTGCGGCCGGCGGTGTCGAGGATGACGACGTCATGGCCACCGAGCTTGGCGGCCTGCACGGCGCGCTTGGCGATATCGACCGGGTTCTGGCCTGTAATGATCGGCAGCGTCGCGACCTTGACCTGCTCGCCGAGCTGGCGCAGCTGCTCTTGCGCGGCAGGACGCCGCGTGTCGAGCGACGCCATCAGGACCTTCTTGTTCTGACGCTCGCTCAGCCGCTTGGCGATCTTGGCCGAAGTGGTCGTCTTGCCGGAGCCCTGCAGGCCGACCATCATGATGACGACAGGCGCCGGTGCATTGAGGTCGATGGCGACGCCCTCGGCGCCCAGCATATCGACCAACTCGTCATGGACGATCTTGACGACCATCTGGCCGGGCTTGATCGACTTCAGCACCGCGGCGCCGACGGCCTTGTCGCGCACCTTGTCGGTGAAGGAGCGCACCACTTCGAGCGCCACGTCGGCCTCGAGCAGCGCACGGCGCACCTCGCGCAGCGCCGCCGAGACATCAGCCTCCGACAGCGCGCCGCGACCGGTCAGGCCGTTCAGGATGGAGCCAAGGCGCTCCTGCAGCGATTCAAACATCTATCGTCCTTCGATCTCGGTTCGGGGTTCGATCCGAGAAGTAATGCGTTCGCGCCAAGTGTCCAAGCAAAAGCCCGTGCAAGCGCAAAGCCAAAAAGCACCCGGGGGCGCTCAGCGCTGCCGGGTGTTGGCCTCCAGGATCGATTTACAGCACTTGGCCTCAAAGAGGCTTCGGCGTCCTGGTCGGCTTGCTCGGAGGGATACTCGTCGCGGAATTCGAGGCGTGTAGACAGGAAATCGGCCGCGGAGTCAAGACAAGGGCCATTTTGGCGGTGTCTCAGTTCGGAATTCCACGCGATTGGACATGGCGCCACAGCGAGATGATATGGGGCTCCATCTCCAGCCTGCGTGCAGTCGTCAAGATGCTTGCCCAAGTATCTTGCGGGTCGCGGCCAGATGCAATCATGCCCGGCGCATTATGAAACGCGTCGGCAAGGCTACGGGCGTCGTCCAGTTTATCGGTCGCACGGATTTCGATGAGAACGCGATGCAATATTCTCAGGATGGCATCATTGGTTATGGGATGATCAATCAATTGAAGTAGCTTTCCTTTGGCGATTGTACATTGGACGAACCGGCGACAAATCAGGGACGGGCTGATATCAGTCGGTGCTCGATGGGCTTGGGGTTGTCATGACGTTGGCAATTAGGATATTTGGAATGCTCTATGCATTGGTGGGCATCGGAGGCCTGCTGGCTACAGCGTACGCCTCTACCGTGGTGCATGAGCCCAAGGGGTTCATCTCGCTAGCTGGCAGCGCTATGAACCTGATGGCGTGGGGCGCTCTTCTCTATTGCGCGGGTTTGGCAATCGAGAAACTCGAGGCAATCCGCGCACTTCTTAGCATAACTCGCTCCGCTCAGCCCATAGAAGGTGAAGATCTGCCCTTCGCCGCCCAGCCGTAGGCGAGACGGCGATGCGCTGATATGGTGCGCGTCATGGATCATGCCGAGTCCTTCACTCGATCTAGCTGATGGCCTCGGGAATCGGAATCGCTATTCGTCAGGTTTCAAGGCGCGGACAGACGCCGCACAGCACCCAGGCGCAGCCCGGGTGCCGCAGGATCGACTGTCCCCATTGTCGCCAGCGGCCGCCTTGTCGACCGCTGGTCTCCGTCAACGCACCACGTACATGATGCGCCGCGTCTGCGGATCGATCAGCGCCGGCTGACCGTTCACATAGACATAGCGGTAGTTGTAGTCGGGAATTTCGCGCAGCTCGACAGTGTCGGGCAGGGTCGCGCCCGTCACCACCTCGCCGTCGAGATAGACCGGGTCGAGGCGATGCGTGTCGACATAGGTGCGGATTTCGGCCGGAGGCGGCGGAAAGTCACCCTCGGCCGGCTCGCCGGCGACGATCGCGCCGGTATAGTCGGTCGAGTAATTGCCGATGTCTTCCGGCGGCAAGACGACGGCAACGGCGGAGCCGTGCGGACGCTGCGTCAGCACCACCCGGCTGCCGCTGAAATCGGCGGTCACATAGTCGGAATAGACCCAGCCCTGGCCGCCGGCTTCGGCGATGGTGCACCATTTGCTGTTTTCGATGCAGCCATTGAGCGTCGCCGACTGCCCGGCAGCGAGCACGCCGATGACCGGATATTGTGGCCCGGGGCCGGCGCGCACGTTGAGATCGGTGACGGCCGAGACGGCGGTGTCGGCAAAGGCGGCGCCCGACATCACGGTCATCATCCCTGCGATTGCGGGAAACAAGACGGATTTCATGGGTTTCTCTCCGTTTTCATGGTCCCTCGGGTTTGAAAACGGGGCAGCGGCGCATGCGTTCCGGCTAAAATGCCGGCGCCACCTCACGATTTGTTCCCGCCTCGTTCGGCAGAGCGGTCAAAAGGTCGTGAACGAAGGCCAGTTTTCGCGCCGTCATGTCCGAAATGACGAAGGGATAGAGGTCGGGCAGGCCCATGCAGCGGTTGATCGAGTTGGAGGCTTCCGACAGCACCAGCCAGCGGGCAAGGATTTTTTCGAAGGGCTCGGGCGTGTTGGCAGGTTCCGAAGGGGCTGCCTGCAGTTCGCCGCCGGTGTCGCCTTGCGGCAAATCATTGGCCTCCACCGTCTCCAGCCGGCCGAGCGGGAAGTTCAGCGCATGGACCATCTCCAGCGTGTCGGTGATGTGCAGATGGTGGGCCCAGGTTTCGGCCCAGTCCTCCCAGGGATGCGAGGTGGCATAGGCCGAGATATGGTTTTGCTGCCAGTCGGGTGGCGCGCCGTTGGTGTAATAGGCCTTCAGCGCCTGTTCGTAATCGGTGCGATCGTCGCCGAACAGAGCGCGAAAGGCGTCCAGCCTTTGCGGATCGTCACGGATCAGCCGATCCCAGTAATAATGGCCGAGCTCATGGCGGAAATGGCCGAGCAGCGTCCGATAATTCTCACCCATCTGGACGCGCCGCTTTTCGCGCTCGGCTGAATCGGCCTCGGCGACGTTGAGCGTGATCAGGCCATTGTCATGGCCGGTCAGGATGCGTTCGCCGCCGGGGCCGCCGCCGATCGGATCGGCGAGGAAGTCGAAGGCGAGGCCGACCTCGTCCGTCGGGCTCTGCTTGGGCGCTACCGGCAGGCCGAAGGCGAGCAGCGAATAGATGGCGCGCTTCTTCGCCGCCTCGACGCGGATCCAGCGGCGGCGGTTGCCGTCGACGGAAAGATCGGGGATCAGCTGGTTCAGCACACAAGCGCGGCAAAAACCCTGCCCCGGTTCGGCCATCCAGTTGCAGGCGCATTCATCGGCATTGGTGCACTGAAAGATGCCGTCCGCGCCCGACAAGGCAAAGCGGGCATGTTCGGGATCGTAGAGCACGAGGCTGGAGCAGTTCAGGCACTGCGCGTTCTCGAAGTAGAGACGGTGGCCGCAATGCGGGCAGTCGAAGAGTTTCATGTCGGTCTCAATTCGCCAGAAGAGGCACAGCGTGCATGCGGCCCGTGGCCAAACGCGAGCCGCCGGCCAGCGTTCCGCATTGCATCGAGACTATTTCGCCGCAAGCCGGGCGGCGACCTGTCTGGCCACCGCTTCGCCCGACAGGCGCGCACCGCCGCAGGTATGGATCAGCGGGCCGGCGACGTATTCGCCGGCGCCGACGACATCAACGTCTTCCATGGCTATTTCGACCCCGCCACAATAATCACTTGATCGTAGGCAAATTCCCCGGCATTCGCCAGCATTGTGCCGCAGACCGTGACAAGTGCGCGTTTCGCTGGCAAATTCGCAGATGGGACGTGAATCAGGCAACCAGGAGAACAACATGGCATTTCTTGCCAAGGGTAGGATTTTTGCGGCCGCGGTGGTGGCGGTGCTTGGGCTGGCGACGGGGGCACAGGCGGCGGCCAGTTGTGGCAGCACCGGTGCCGGCTTCGATGCTTGGAAGCCGGGGTTCGCCGCAGAAGCCAAGTCCGAAGGTGTCGGCGCCAGGGGTCTGGCCGCGCTGGCTGGCGCCACTTACGCGACAAAGACGATCTCGGTCGACCGCGGCATCCACAAGGCTTTCAGTGGCTCGGTGGAAGCCTTCATGAAGCGCCGTGGCGGGGCGGCGATCATTTCCAAGGGCCGTTCGCTGAAGAAGTCGAACGCGGCGCTGTTCAGCCAGATCGAAAGCAACTACGGCGTGTCGCCGGGTGTGTTGCTGGCCATCTGGGGCATGGAGACCGGCTTCGGTTCGTCGATGGGCAACCAGAATACGGTTTCCGCCATTTTGACGCTTGCCTATGATTGCCGTCGCCCGGCGTTCTTCCACCCGCATGCCATTGCGGCCCTGAAGCTGGTTGATCGCGGGGCTTTGAGCGCCTCGTCAGTCGGCGCTGCGCATGGCGAGATCGGCCATACGCAGTTCCTGCCCGGGAATGTCCTGAAGTATGGCGTCGGTAGCGGAAACCTGCGCGACAAGGCCACTGCGTTGGCTTCCACCGCCAACTTCCTCAAGGCCCATGGCTGGCGGCGGGGTGCCAGCGCTGCGGCCAATATCGGCGCAATTGCCGGCTGGAATGACGCAAACGTCTACCAGCAGGCCATCGTGCAGATCGCCACCGCGATCGATGGCGACTGATTGAAGCTTAGAGCAGTTCGCAATTCCGGACGGACCGCTTCACACTTTTCCTGGAATTGCTCTATTCGACAGAAAGAGCCCGGCCATGCGCCGGGCTTTTTTTGTTGATGGAAGCACCACGGACATCGGCGATTGGCGGCAGCCTTCCCAACGTCGTCATCCTAGGGCGAAGCAGGAGCGCAGCTCCGTCGCGGAGACCCTGGGATCCATGCCGGGACGTCAATCGAAGAGTGCAGCGGAAGCAGAAATTCTGCACCGTAGCGGCGCTCAGGAGTCGCGGCATGGATCCTCGGGTCTGCGCCGCGTCGCTACGCTCCTTGCTCCGCCCGTGGATGACGAAGCGATTGATGTTCCGGCTAATCGCCAACGTCGAGCGCGTAGGAACAGCCGGCCAGCGTCTTGCCGGGGTGGGTGCCTACGGTCGAGACATTGAGCGTGATGCGCGTGGCAAGACTGACGCTGCCGGTGTCCTCGGTGCTTTCGGCCACGATCTTCTCGCCCAGGAATTTGTCCGGCGTCGAGACCGTCGCCGGGACGTCGAGCTGCCGGGCGAGGTCGGGCGCGGCGATGCCGTCAAGCACGGCCATCGGCCCTGTCGCGGTAAAGACGATTGTTCCCGTCTCGCGCCCGAAGACGTGGACAGGGGCGGGCAGGTGATATTGCGCGAGGAAGAGATTGCCTGATGCAACCTCTTTCCAGCCCAGCGTCTCCGCCGCACCGGGTCCGCCGGCCAGCCACAGGGCAAAGCCATTATAGGCCGGCACGTCGGTCCTGCATTCTATCAATGCGGCAAGGTCGAGGGAGGCGGGATCTAAATCCTCGGCCACGGCCGTCACCGGACTCGTTAGAACAACCAGCGTCGTCAGCGATCCGCCGAGATTGCGCAGCAAGGCTGGGCACAGAAGACCGACTCCCACCGGTGGTTCCGATGCGGCGACGGTCATTTGCCCTTTATGATCCTCCAAACGTCGGTGGATTGGTTGGTCTGCAGCCTGTTTATGTCGGAGAGGGTCAGCCGCCCGCTAAGCATGGCATCGACTAGGCGTCGACAGAAGACGGTCGGCATGCTTGCCGCCGAAACGCCCATGAAAGCGGTGGCTTCGTGTTTGGCCGTGATGTTCCAAGTCGCGACATTGGCCATGCATCGGCCAAATGCCGCTTTGGGGTGTTGCTTCACAGCCTCCTGGCTGCTCTGGCAGCCAGCCAATGCGACGATCATCGCAGACACCGTCAAAAATCGGACCTTCATGATCAATCGCCCCAGAACCCGTTGCGATGAGGCTAGATAAGACCCTGCAAAGATCAAGCAAGAAAGCGCTGATATAGTGGGCTCTTCAATCAAAAACCCGGCATTGGCCGGGTTTTTATTGTTGAACAATCAGCCCTTGCGGTTGCGCGCGGCAAGCGTGCGCAGCCTCAGTGCGTTGAGGCGGATGAAGCCGGCGGCGTCCTTCTGGTCGTAGGCGCCGCGGTCGTCCTCGAAGGTGACCAGCGCGTCGGAATAGAGCGTCTTCTTCGACTTGCGGCCGGTGACGATGACATTGCCCTTGTAGAGCTTCAGCCGCACCGTGCCTTCGACGTCTTCCTGGCTCTTGTCGATCATCGCCTGCAGCATCAGGCGCTCGGGCGAGAACCAGAAGCCGTTGTAGATGAGTTCGGCGTAGCGCGGCATGAACTCGTCCTTGAGGTGGCCTGCACCCCGGTCGAGCGTGATCGATTCGATGGCGCGGTGGGCGACGATGAGGATGGCGCCGCCGGGCGTCTCATAGACGCCGCGCGATTTCATGCCGACGAAGCGGTTCTCGACCAGGTCGAGGCGGCCGATGCCATTGTCGCGGCCGAGATCGTTGAGCGCGGCCAGCATGGTCGCCGGCGACAGCTTCTTGCCGTTGAGCGCGATCGGGTCGCCCTTCAGGAATTCGATCTCGATCTCGGTGACCTTGTCGGGTGCATCCATCGGCGAAACAGTGCGCTGGTGGACGAATTCCGGCGGCTCGCTCCACGGATCTTCGAGAACCTTGCCCTCGGAAGACGAGTGCAGCAGGTTGGCGTCGACCGAGAACGGCGCCTCGCCCCGCTTGTCCTTGGCCACCGGAATCTGGTGCTGCTCGGCGAAGTTGATCAGGTCCGTGCGCGACTTGAACGACCAGTCGCGCCACGGCGCGATGACCTTGATGTCGGGGTTCAGCGCATAGGCCGAAAGCTCGAAACGCACCTGGTCGTTGCCCTTGCCGGTGGCGCCGTGCGCGATCGCATCGGCGCCGGTCTCCTTGGCGATCTCGACGAGGTGCTTGGAAATCAGCGGCCGCGCGATCGAGGTTCCGAGCAAATAGGTGCCTTCATAGACGGTGTTGGCGCGGAACATCGGGAAGACGAAGTCGGAGACGAATTCCTCGCGCACGTCGACGACGCGGATGTCCTTGATGCCCATCATCTCGGCTTTCTGGCGCGCCGGCTCCAGCTCGCCACCCTGACCGAGATCGGCGGTGAAGGTGACGACCTCGGCGCCGAGTTCGGTCTGCAGCCATTTCAGGATGATGGATGTGTCGAGACCGCCGGAATAGGCAAGCACGACTTTCTTGACGTCTTTGGTCTTGGACATTTCTGCTCCGTCGATGGCGGACGCCTAGGCAAGGGCGTCACGGATTGTCGGAGCGCCTTTTAGCAGGAACGGCAAAGCGAGCAAGCGCGCGCGGCCCCAGACTGCTGATCCAGCGTGCGACGGCGGGATCATGCTCTTTGTTGGAGCATGATCTCTTCCGAAAACCGGTTGCCACTTTTCGCTGGCGCGGTCCTTCGGTTCGGGATCATGTCCTGGGGAAACAACCGGCTGCAATCATGGGCTGCATTTATGCCCAGGATTTAAGCAAGTTTTCATGTCCTGCCGCTAAATCAGCGAGACAGAGCTGTGGCGGCCACGCAAGTGCCGGAGCAGCTTTTGTCCGCTCAATGCGGCTGTCCTCGGGCTTGGACCATTCCTGATGCGCGTTATATCATGCATCGTCACGGAGCATAATCTGTGGCTCGTCCTGCTGGCGGCGCTGATGTGCGTCACCGGCTGCTGGGTGACGATCGGTCTCCTGGACCGCGCCAGGAAAACCGTTGGCGTGCAGATGCGGGGATGGCTGTTCCTGACCGCGGTCGCCGCTGGATCCTCGATCTGGTGCACGCATTTCATCGCCATGCTGGCCTATCAGCCCGGCGCGCCGATCACCTTCGATCCGGTGCTGACCATGATATCCTTGGTCATCGCCATGGTTGGAACCGGGGCGGGCTTCGGCCTTGCCCTGGACAAAGGCCGCGGCCTGGCGCCGGAATGGGGCGGATGCCTCGTCGGGCTGGCGATCTCGGCCATGCATTATATCGGCATGATGGCCTATCACGTGGCCGGCATCGTCGAGTGGGACGCCTTCTATGTCGTCGCTTCGGTGCTGATCGCGATGGCATTCTCAGCCGCGGCGATCGGCCAGGCGGCGCGCCGGCCGTATCGCTGGTCGCACTATCTCGGCATCGGACTGCTCGTGCTGGCGATCGTCGGCCTGCATTTCACGGCGATGGCGGCGGTGGCAGTGACGCCACTCTCCTTCATCACCACCGGCACCAATCCCGATATCCTCGAAGCGATGGCCGTCGCGGTTGCCGTCGTCGGCCTGATCGTCGCGGCCACCGGCTTTGCCAGCTATCTGATCGACGAACGCGGCCGGCTCGAGAGCTTCGAGCGGCTGCAGCATCTGGCGTTGAACGACTCGCTCACCGGCCTTGCCAACCGGGTCTCCTTCAACGACCGCCTCGACCATGAGATCGAGCAGGCGCACGAGGATAAGGACACGAAGACCGCCGTCATCGTCATCGATCTCGACCGTTTCAAGGAAATCAACGACCTCAGGGGACACGCGGCCGGCGACCAGGCGCTCAAGATCATTGCCCGCAGGCTGGCGAAGCAGGCCGGCGACGGCGAATTCGTCGCCCGGCTCGGCGGCGACGAATTTGCCGCCATCAAGCGCTTCAAGGACCAGAACGAGTTGCTTGGCCTGGTGTCGCGGCTGGAAAAATCATTGTTCCAGCCGTTGCGGATCGACGATTTCGAGACCGTCACCGGCGCCAGCATCGGCGTCGCCGTCTATCCGCGCGACGGCGCCGACCGGGAGAGGCTGGTCAGCAACGCGGACCTGGCCATGTACCGGGCCAAGAATGACGTGACGCGGGCCGTCTGCTTCTACGAATCGGCCATGGACGAGACGGCGCGGGCGCGCCGCGCGCTGGCCACCGACCTTCGCCTGTCGATCGAGCGCGGCGAGCTCTCGCTGCACTATCAGGTGCAGACCTCGGTTGCGACCGGTGCCACCTGCGGCTACGAGGCGTTGCTGCGCTGGACCCATCCCGTGCACGGCATGGTTCCGCCGGCCGAATTCATTTCGATCGCCGAGGAGAATGGCTCCATTCTGCCGATCGGCGAGTGGGTGTTGCGCACCGCGTGCCGCCAGGCGGCCTCGTGGGACAATGGCCACAAGATCGCGGTCAATCTGTCGCCGGTGCAGTTCGCTCATGCCGATCTCGCCAAGCTCGTCCATCAGATCCTGATCGAGACCGGCCTGTCGCCGAAGCGTCTCGAGCTCGAGCTCACCGAATCGACGATCGTCGCCGACAAGGTGCGCACGCTGCATGTGCTGCGCCAGATCAAGGCGCTGGGCGTGACGATCGCGATCGACGATTTCGGCACCGGCTATTCGTCGCTCGACACGCTGCGCTCGTTCCCGTTCGACAAGATCAAGCTCGACCGCTCCTTCATGGCCGATGTCGAGCGCAGCCCGCAGGCCAAGGCGATCATCCGCGCCGTGCTGACACTGGGGCGCAGCCTCGACATTCCCGTGCTCGCCGAAGGCGTCGAGACCCACGTCCAGCTCACCATCCTGCAGGTCGAAGGCTGCAACGAGGCGCAAGGCTATTTTCTGGGCCGCCCCAAGCCGATCGATCAGATTTTGTTGACCGGAGCAGAACTCCAGGTGCTGGCCGAACTCGACCAGTCGGCGGCTTAGAAACCGCGCTGCCGGGCGCCAGCCCCGCATCTCGCTCGGGCGCGAAACATCTTGTATAGGCTCCGGGTCTCTCCGGGGTCTTCCATGTCCTTCATTCCCGACACCACCACACTGATCCAGTTCGCCATCGCCACGGTCATCCTGGCGATAACGCCTGGTCCCGACATGACCTTGTTCGTCTCGCGCACGCTGAGCCAGGGGCGTGCGACCGGCTTTGCTTCGATGGCGGGCGCGCTGTGCGGCACGCTGATCCACACCACGCTGGTGGTGGTCGGCGTCTCGGCGCTGATCGTCGCCTCGCCGATGGCCTTCTTCGTGCTGAAGATTTTTGGCGCCGGCTATCTCGTCTTCCTGGCCTGGCAGGCGATCGCCAAGGGCTCGGCCTTTTCGCCGGAAAAGAAGACGGGTCCGCAGATCTCGCTGTTGCGCAGCTGGGCGGCGGGACTTGGCGTCAATTTGCTCAACCCCAAGATCATCCTGTTCTTCATGACCTTCCTGCCGCAGTTCGTTTCCGCGCATGATCCGAACGCGCCCGGAAAGCTGTTCTTCCTCGGCGCCATGTTCATCGTGCTGTCGATCCCGGTGACGGCACCGATGGTGCTGGCGGCGGAAAAGTTCTCGGCGGCGATGAAGGCCAGCCCGCGCGTCACGCGGGTGGTCGACTATCTCTTCGCCGGGGTGTTCTCGGCCTTCGCGCTCAAGATCCTGACGGCCCAGGCGAAATAGAAGCGTTGTCGTCTTTCCACCAGCTTCCGGCCCAGCGGCCGGCGCTCAGCCAGTAGAAGATGCCGCCGACCATGCCGGCGCCGATCACCGCCATGATGGCGCTGGTGTCGGTGACCGCGAAGGTGGACTCTTGGGCGTGGTCGACCAGGCCGAGGAATACGGCCGCCACCACCGCACCCGCCAGCGCATAGTACAGCCAGTCGCGCCGGCCGAGGATTTCGGCAACCAGGATGACGACCACCGCCGGCATGAAGGCGAAATAGGCGACGAACAGGGCGACGAAGGGAATCGAGAAATACAGCGAAGCCGTCGCCGTCGGGTGCGCGTGGTCAGGCGTGTAGCCGAGCGAGGCCAGGAACAGGATGTTGAGGAAGGCGCTCGCCGCCAGCGAGGCGACGGCATAGCCGAACAGGATCATGGCAAAGCGCACGAGGTAGGAGACGAAGCGGGCCATCACGGCTCTCGCTTTATAAGACGGCCTGACCTGCGCCCAGCTAGGAGCCAGTAGACCGAACCGGCGGCGGTGCCGGCCGTGGCCAGAAAGCCGAGAAAGCCCGGATTGAAAACAAAGCCTCCGGCCGAGCCCGGGACAAGAACGCCAAAGGCGATGGAGGTGATCGCGCCCGTGACCGCGAAATAGAACCATCCCCGCAGCGACAGCCATTCGGCGACCAGGATCGCGGGGCCGACGATCAGCAGCGCGCAGACCGCCACGGTCAACACGGCGAGCGGGAAGGAGCCCAGCCAGTCGAAGGTGAAAACCAGGGACCAATTGCCATACTCGATCCCTTCCAGAAGGGTGATCAGCAGCACAGGCACCAGGATTGAGGTCAGCACGCCGGCGATATAGCTGACGGCTATGATGGCGAAGCGCTTGAGCCCGGCGACGAGACGACTCATGCGGGTTGTCTGGACATTTTCTGGAACTGGTTTTCGGCCAGCCGATAGACAATTCCTCCCAGGCTTCCCGCAATGATCAGGACCACCAGCACGTCAACGCCGGGGGGCCTCTCGACCCGTGGGTGGAAGGCGCTCATGACGGCAAAGATGAAAACCCCAACAAATGCTCCCCCGAAGAGGAACATAGTCCAGCGTCTGGCTTGAAGAAGTCGGGACGCGATAGCCAAAGGGATGGCCAGCGGCGCACCGTAGATACCCGCAACCATCGTTCCAATCGGCAAAAGCCACAAACTATCCAGACTGCCGGAGAGGAACATCGGAGTGTGCCGCCACATCAGCCCATCAGCCAGGAAAAAAACCAGACATATCGTGAAGGCAGCCAGGACGTAACAGAGTGAAGTCACTGCCAATCGCCTGATGGAGTTCACGCCTCGCCGTGCCCCGCGATCATCATGGCTTCCAGCGCCAGCCGGTCGACCTTGCGCATGCGCTCGGAGTCCGACTTCAGCTGGCCGCAGGCGGCGAGGATGTCGCGGCCGCGCGGGGTGCGGATCGGCGAGGCGTAGCCGGCATTGTTGATGTAGTCGGCGAATTTCTCGATCGTCTCCCAGTCCGAGCACTGGTAGTTGGTGCCGGGCCACGGGTTGAACGGGATCAGGTTGATCTTGGCCGGAATGCCCTTGAGCAGCTTGATCAGGCCCTTGGCGTCCTCGATGGAATCGTTGACGTCCTTCAGCATCACATATTCGAAGGTGATGCGCTTGGCGTTGGACAGTCCGGGATAGGCGCGGCAGGCGGCGATCAGTTCCTTGAGCGGATACTTCTTGTTGATCGGCACCAGCAGGTCGCGCAGATCGTCATTGGTGGCATGCAGCGAGATCGCCAACATGACGCCGATCTCCTCGCCGGTGCGGAAGATTTCCGGCACGACGCCGGAGGTCGACAGCGTGATGCGGCGCTTCGACAAAGACAGACCGTCGCCGTCGGAAGCGATCAGCAGCGCCTTCTTCACCGCCTCGAAATTGTAGAGCGGTTCGCCCATCCCCATCATGACGATGTTGGAGACTTTGCGGCCCTCGGCCGGCACGATGGCGCCGTCCGGCGTGTCACGGTCGGGGAAGTCGCCGAGCCGGTCGCGCGCGGTGAGCAATTGCGCGAGGATTTCCTCAGCGGTGAGGTTGCGCACCAGCTTCTGCGTGCCGGTGTGGCAGAACGAACAGGTCAGCGTGCAGCCGACCTGCGAGGAGATGCAGAGCGTGCCACGGCCTTCCTCTGGGATATAGACGGTCTCGATCTCGACCGGCCGGCCGGCGCCGCGCGGCGGGAAGCGGAACAGCCATTTGCGGGTGCCGTCGGAAGAAATTTGTTCCTCGACGATCTCGGGCCGCGCGACCGTAAAATGCTTGTCGAGTTCGGCGCGCAGATCCTTGGAGATGTTGAGCATGCCGGGGAAGTCGGAGACGCCGCGCACATACATCCAGTGCCAGAGCTGCTGGGCGCGCATCTTTGCCTGGCGCTCGGGCACGATGCCGGACGCGACGAGCGCCTCTGCGATCTCGGCACGGGTCAGGCCGATCAGCGACGGCTTCTCGGGCGCGGCGCGGGCGCGCAACGCGTCACGGGCACCTTCAGTGGTGAGGTCGAAGGAAAGGGTCATGGTTGCACAGATATAAGCGGTTTGCGGCCGATTTCATCCATCGTGCCTGAACTTGAAGCGCGGCGCATAGCACAGGTTGAGAGAGGAGTCATGCGGTGGCGAACACAACCTCGAGTGGGCAGCAGCGTTTCGATCGCGAATGTTCTGATCGACAGACGGTCTCTGGGCGTCTGAACCGAGAGTTCATCGGATGAATCAGTTTGTCGCACCACGACAGCAAGCCGCGACCGACTGGCACCTTGCGCTCAATCTTCCCGGCACCGCGGGTGCCGATCACATAGTCGTGTTGACGTAACGATTCCCTTGCCGCCTTCGAAGGCTGAAGAGGGCAACCATGCCCTTGCAAAATGGGAGTATGCTGAATGAACTCGATCAAGCTCGCAGTCATTGCCGCCCTCGTCGGCCTTTCCACCCCGCAGGCTTTTGCCGAAGACGCAATGGGCACGATGACCATGATGAAAGGCGGGGAGGTGACGGCGATCATGCCGGACGGGCATATGGGCACCATGATGCCAGATGCGAAGATGGGCGCCGAGATGATGAAGATGGCCAAGCCGATCAAGCACTGCATGATGATGATCACCGATGCCAAGGGCAAAGCCTACATGATTGATACGTCGACCAAGAAGGCCCAGGCCGAATGTGAAAAAATGGCCATGTGAGATCTGAATCCGCAGGAACCGCTCCCGCCGGCAGGAGCTGGCGGGAGCATCCTGCGCGCGGAAGACCGACGCCGGCGCCGAGCCTCGGGCTGTGTCCAGGACTAGCCTCCAAAACTTCCACGTATGCCAACAGCCGCGATCGCGGACGTTTGGCCGAGGCCCTATTCAAATAATCGCGTGACAGCGACTTGATCCGACAGCCTTGATCGACGTCATGTGTATGCTAGGGCTGGGCCTCCATTGCGAGGACAGACATGGCCGGCACATCGCGAAAATATCCCATGCTGCGGCGGTCGCGGGCGATGTGGGGTTCCCGGCGCGTCTGGCAGCCGCGGCTGGTGTTCTGGGCCGGCGCGGTTGGCATCGGGGTGATCAGCGTGCTGTTTGCGGTGCTGGCCGACAAGGCGCAGGCGCTGTTCCACTTGATGACAGGAAACGGCGGTGGCTGGCGTTTCTATCTGCCGCTCATCGTCACGCCGCTGGGTTTCGTGCTGTGCGCCTGGCTGGCCTCCGCCTTCTTTCCCGGCTCGCAAGGCAGCGGCATTCCGCAGGCGATCGCCGCTCGTCACCTGCGGGACGACGATGATCGAGACCACCTGCTTTCGTTGTGGCTGGCGGCGGGCAAGGTCGCGCTCACCGTCGTCGGCCTGTTCTGCGGCGCTTCGATCGGCCGCGAGGGCCCGACCGTGCAGGTCGGCGCCTCGCTGATGCTGCAGGGGGCGCGCTGGGGCGGCATGGCGCAGGCGCGCGGCCTGATCCTGGCCGGTTCGGCGGCCGGCATTGCGGCGGCCTTCAACACGCCGCTGGCCGGCATCGTCTTCGCTATCGAGGAGATGGGCCGCACCTATGAGGCGCGTACCAACGGTCTGGTGCTGACGGCGGTAATCCTGGCCGGCCTCGCCTCGCTCAGCCTGCTCGGCAACTACACCTATTTCGGCGTCTCGAAGGAGACGATCGCATTCGCCGCCGACTGGCCGCTGGTGCTTGGCTGCGGCGTCATTGGCGGCGGCCTCGGTGCGCTGTTCTCGCTGCTGGCGCTGAAAACAACGCGGCGGATCCGGCGCTGGCACACGCAGCAGCCCTTGGCTCGCGCATTGCTGGTGGCCGCTGTCTGTGGGTTAGCCGTGGCGGTGATCGGCATCGCCTCGGGCGGGCTGACCTTCGGCACCGGCTACGCGCAGGCGCGCGGTGCCGTCGAAGGCACACCGCTGCCATGGTTCTTCTTTGCCGAAAAATTCGTCGCCGGGCTGCTGTCGATGATTTCGGGCATTCCAGGCGGCATCTTCGCGCCGTCGCTGGCGGTCGGCGCCGGCATCGGCAGCTCGCTCGGCCTCATTCTTGGTGCCAGCACCGGTGCCGCGGCACTGCTCGGCATGGCCGGCTATTTCGCCGGTGTCGTGCAGGCGCCGATGACGGCTTTCGTCATCATCCTGGAGATGACTGGCAATCACGACAATGTCATTGCACTGATGCTGGCCTCGATGCTGGGCTATGGCACGGCGCGCCTGATCTCGCACGAGCCGCTCTATCACGCGCTGTCGCGCGTCTTCATCGCCGAGGCAATCCGGCGGCGGCGGGCGGAGGCGGAACCAGAGCCGGGCCATGGCTGAAAAGCAAAAGGCCGGGATCGTGGCCCGGCCTTCGGTTCAAATGCGGCTTGTGCTTACTTGCACTTGGCGATCGATGTCAGCGCCGCCGAAATGCCCTTCAGCGAGAAGACATAGGAGGTCGGATTGCCGCGGCCCGACTTCGCCGTCACCTTCATGTCGGTGCCGGTCTTCATGGCGGCTATCAGCACCGGTTCCTCGGCGGCGTTCTCGACCCAGGCCGACTTGCCTTTCGTGAACATCGAGAACGACTTCTTGTCGATGGTGACGGTGGCCTTGGAGCCTTCCTGGAAGGTGTAGCCGGCAATGAACTGCGGCTCGTAGGACACCTGCTGTCCCGGCCGCTGGCTGACGAAGAAGAACATGTCGCCATGGTCGAGCGTCGGCGGTTGCTTGTCGGTCGGCACGGTGAGCACGTAGCAGACCTTGCCGCCCGATGCCTGGTAGCTGTAGGTGCCCCAGGCATTGTGCTGGCCGATCTTGGTCGCCTGCTGCGCCAGAACAGGCGCTGCCGAGGCCACCAGGACCAGACTCGAAACCAGTGCTATCAATCCGCGCATCGTCTTTCCCGTATTCCAAATGGTGCGGAGGCGGGCCGCTTGGCGTCCTGCCGTCGCTTCATTTTGATTTAATCTGGGTTACCAAACGGTGAATTTCCCTCAACAAAAGGACGCTCACCCCAGGAAACCGCCGCCATTTCCGCGCCGCCGCCTTGTCAGCGGCCGGCGCGACGTCCCTTCGGCGACTTGGAGGCCACGAAAGCGGCAAGAGTTTGACTTTTTCGCCGGCCGCTGAACGCCTGGGATCCAAGGGATACGTGCCGGATGAAGACGCTCAGCCCTTGTCGGCGATGGCGTCCTTGGCGGCCTGGCGATGCGCCGGCGTGATGTGGGCGCTGACAGCGGTGATCGCAGCAGTCAGCACGGCGATGTCGTCGGTGAAGCCGAGCCCGAAAATGAAGTCGGGGATGAGGTCAAAGGGCAGGACGAAATAGCCGAGCGCCGCCACCAATATGCCCTTGGCACGCATCGGTGTGTTCTTGTCCATGGCGCAGTAGTAGGCGGCGACGACGTCTTCCATGAACGGGATCTGCCGTGCGGCCTTCTTGGCCGTGCGCCAGAATCTTTCGCGCACTTCGCTTTCGCCACCGAGCTTGTCGCCAAAGCCGAAGAAATCAAAACCGGGTTGTTGCGCCATCAATCACTCCTTGCGGGCCTCATGCGCATCCCAGCGCATGCCTCGCGAGGGAAAATGTGGTGAAAGCTGAAGCCAGCTACAAGATGCGGGTGCCGATTTGGGATCGACGCTTGCGGCCAAGCGTACATTCAGCCGCCGAAATAGCGGTTCATCTTCTTTGCCATCTCGATGTCGAGCGCCGTGACGCCGCCGGCGTCATGGGTGTTCAGCGTCACGTCCACGGTCTTGTAGACATTTGACCAGTCGGGGTGATGGTCCATCTTCTCAGCGGCCAGCGCGACGCGGGTCATGAAGGCGAAGGCTTCGGAAAAATTCTTGAAGACGAAACTGCGCTTGATCGAGGCGCCGTCCGTGGCGAGCGACCAGTCGCCGAGTTCGGCAAGGGCGGCGGTGATGGCGTCCTTGCTGAGTTTTTCTCTCGTCATGATGATTTCCCGTGCTATCTCGAATTTGACCCTCACCATAAAGCAAGTCGCCCAGAAGTGCTTTGCGGTTTTGGGGCCCCAAATGCACAAACGGCGCATATCGAATGAGCATAAAGCCGATAAATTCCATTCTTTTCGTTTGCCTCGGCAACATCTGCCGGTCGCCGCTGGCCGAGGGCGTCTTTCGCGCCGTCTGGGCAGAGCATGGCCGGGGCCGGGATATCCAGCTCGATTCGGCCGCCACCAGCGGCTGGGAGGTCGGCTCGGCGCCTGATCCACGCTCGATCGCGATTGCGGTGCGTCACGGCATCGACATTTCCGGGCAGAGGGCACGCAAGGTCAGGCCGGAGGATTTCTCCCGTTTCGACCTGATCCTCGGCATGGACCGCTCGAATGTCACCGATCTCAAGGCGCTGGCGCCGGCGGCTGCGCGCGACCGGGTGCAGCTCTTCCTGGACTTCGCGCATGGACAGGCGCGCGACGTGCCCGATCCCTACTATGACGGGACGGAGGCCTTTGCCGAAATCTACCGCATGATCCGCGAGGCGTCGGAGGCGCTGGCGACGCGGCTGGCGGCACGCGCATCGGTGCCCGACAGCGGCCAGGCTTCCTCGACGATGTAGGGGCCGCCGCCGACCGAATCGCGCGACGACATCAGGACGAAACGGCCGATGCGGAACGGCAGCGTCGAGAAATTGCCGCGCGCCGACAGGTATTGGGCGACATCAAGCGGCGTCGAATTGCGCAAGCGCGCCAGCGTCACATGCGGCATGAACTTGCGCGGGTCGGCGGGGATGCCGAGCCGCTGGCAGATGCGCTCGATTTCGGCCTGAAGCGCTGCCAGATCGGGCGAAGCGGAGGCGCCGGCCCATACAGCGTGCGGCTTCTTCTGGCCGAAAGCGCCGACACCGGACAGCGTCAGCGAGAAGGAAGGGCGGTGGACGCGGTCGAGCGCATTGGCGATCTCGTCGGCGACATGGCCTTCGACATCGCCAATGAAGCGCAGCGTCAAATGGTAGTTCTCGACATCGATCCAGCGGGCGCCTGGCAGGCCGCCCCGCAGCAGGGACAGCGAAAGGGCGGCGTCACGCGGAATTTCGAGGGCGGTGAAAAGACGCGGCATGGTGAGCCTCCCTTCCTCGAATCGAACTGTCATCCCTAGCGAATCATCGATAGTCAAACGGGGCAAGAGGTTTGTTGGTCACAGGTCTCGCAAAAAAGTTTCCCCAACGGAAACGGGTCCAGATCGGCCTCATGTGCCTCCGGGCACCGCCGCGATGGCCTTCTCGACGGTGGGGAGAATGCGCTCGACCATCAGGTCGACACCTCTGGCATTCGGATGCAAACCATCCTCGAGCTGCAGGCCAGGCTGCCCGGCGACGCCGTCGAGGAAGAACGGATAGAGTGGGACGCTGTACTTCGCGGCCAGGTCCGGAAAGATGGCGTCGAAGGCGGTCTGGTAGTCGGCGCCGAGATTGGGCGCGGCGCGCATACCGGCCAGCAGCACCGCGATGTTGCGCTGTTTGAGCTTGCCCAGCATTTCGTCCAGGTTCTTCCCAGCGATATCGGGCGCGACGCCGCGCAGCATGTCGTTGGCGCCGAGTTCGAGGATGACCAGTTGGGTTCCGTCGGGCACCGACCAGTCGAGCCGTGCCAGGCCACCGCTGGTGGTGTCACCGGAAACCCCGGCATTGGCCACGGTTACGTCATGGCCTTTGGCGCGCAAAGCTGCCTGGAGCTTGTCGGTGAAACCCCCGCCCGGCCCGAGGCCAAAGCCCGCCATCAGACTGTCACCGAAGCCGACGATCTTGAAGGGCTCGGCCCGCGCCGACGAAATGGCGCCGCAAACGGCCAGGAAAAGGATCAGGCCTGCGGCTATCTGGCGTTTGAAAGACATGCGGCAGGCCCCATATGACAGAAAACTCTTCCGGCGACGGCTTCCGGCAAGCAGAGCCTTCACGTTCCATATAGGACACTTTCATTTTGACAGAAGCCGTCATCGCGCTGAAAGACGTATCGCTGACGCTCGGCGAGGGCGCTTCGTCCGTCCATGTGCTGAAGGGCGTCAGCCTCGAAGTGGCGCGCGGCGAGGCGACCGGCATCGTCGGGCCTTCGGGGTCAGGCAAGTCGACCTTGCTGATGGTGCTGGCAGGCCTGGAACGGGTCGATTCGGGTACGGTACGAATCGCCGGCGAGCTGCTCAACGGCAAGAGCGAGGATCAGATTGCTTCGTTTCGTGGCCGAAACATTGGCATCGTGTTCCAGTCCTTCCACCTCATCCCCAACATGACGGCGCTCGAAAATGTCGCGGTGCCGCTGGAGCTGGCCGGTCATGCCGATCCGTTCGCGGTGGCGGCACGCGAGCTGGCGGCGGTGGGTCTCTCCGACCGCGTCACCCATTATCCCGGCGAGCTCTCGGGCGGTGAACAGCAGCGCGTGGCGATCGCCCGGGCGCTGGCGCCGTCGCCGCGCATTCTCATCGCCGACGAGCCGACCGGCAATCTCGATCAGGCGACGGGACGGCAGGTTGCCGACCTCCTGTTCGCCAAGGCGGCCGAGCGCGGCATGACGCTGGTGCTGGTCACCCATGATCCCGCACTTGCGGCGCGCTGTTCGCGCCAGGTCTCGATGCGTTCCGGCCGGATCGAAGCGCCGGCGCCGCTGAAAGTCACCGCTTGATGCCGCTTGCGCAGACGCTGAAGCTTGCTGTCCGCTTCTCGCTGCGGGAGATGCGCGGCGGACTGTCCGGCTTCCTGATCTTCCTCGCCTGCATCGCGCTCGGCGTCGCGGCGATCGGAGGCGTCAATTCGGTTGCCCGTTCGATCAGCGCCGGCGTCGCCGACCAGGGCCAGACGCTGCTCGGCGGCGATCTGCGCTTCCAGATCAACCAGCGCGATGCCAGCCAGGCGGAGCGTGGCTTTCTCGACGGGCTGGGCACCGTTTCGCGCACTGCCAGCATGCGCTCCATGGCGCGTCTGGCCGACGGTTCGGACCAGGCGCTGGTCGAGGCCAAGGCGGTCGACGACGCCTATCCGCTTTATGGCGCGCTGGAAATCGAGCCGAAGCTGTCGAAGCAGGAGCTGTTCGGCGAAGAGTTCGGCGTTTTTGGCGCCGCGGCACCGGATTTGTTGTTCGAACGGCTGCATCTCAAGCCCGGCGACCGGTTGAAGCTCGGCACAGCCACTTTCGAGCTGCGCGCCGGGCTGGTCACCGAGCCGGATGCGGTGTCCGACGGTTTCGGCTTCGCGCCAAGGCTGATGATCTCGACCGAAGCTCTCGCGGCGACCGGGCTGGTGCAGCCGGGCAGCCTGGTCGAAAATGCCTACAAGGTCCGGCTACCCTCCGACGCCGACGAGGCGCGGCTCAAGGCCATCCAGGACCAGGCGGCGAAAGATTTTCCCGAGGCCGGCTGGTCGATCCGCACGCGCGGCAATGCAGCGCCAGCACTGTCCTCCAACATCGAACGCTTCTCGCAATTCCTGACGCTGGTCGGGCTGACGGCGCTGGTGGTCGGCGGCGTCGGCGTCGCCAATGCGGTACGCGCCTATCTTGACGACAAGCGCGGCGTCATTGCCACCTTCAAGAGCCTCGGCGCTTCCGGCGGCTTCGTCTTTGCCGTCTATCTCGTGCAGATACTGATCATCGCGGCACTCGGCATCGTGCTCGGTCTGGTGCTCGGCGCGCTGATGCCCTTTGCCGCGAGTGCCGCACTGCAGTCCGTCATCCCGGTGCCGGCGGAGGGTGGTTTCTATCCCGACGCGCTCGGCATGGCGGCGCTGTTCGGCCTGCTGGTGACGCTGGCCTTCGCGCTGCTGCCGCTCGGCCGCGCCCGCGATGTGCCCGCGACCGCGCTGTTCCGCGAGATGGGTCTGGAAAGCCGTGGCCTGCCGCGTCCGATCTATGTCGCATCGGCCGTTGGTATCGCGCTGCTGCTGGCGGCTTTGGCCATCCTGTTCTCGGGCGACCAGCGCATTGCCTCGATCTTTGTCGGCGCCACCATCTTCGCCTTCCTGGTGCTGCGGCTTGTCGGCGCGCTGGTGCAATGGGCGGCGAGGAAGAGCCCGCGCGTGCGCTTCGTGGCGCTCAGGCTCGCCGTCGGCAACATCCATCGGCCGGGCGCCTTGACGCCATCGGTGGTGCTGTCGCTGGGGCTGGGCCTGACGCTGCTGGTGACGCTGGCGCTGATCGACGGCAATCTGCGGCAGCAGATCTCCGGCAGCCTGCCGGAGCGAGCGCCGAATTTCTTCTTCGTCGACATCCAGGGCAGCGATGTCGACGCGTTCTCCGCACTGATCGGCAGGCAAGCGCCACAGGGAACACTGGCCAAGGTGCCGATGCTGCGCGGCCGGGTGATGGCGCTCAACGGCGTCGATGTCGACAAGGTCAAGGTGCCGGCCGAAGGCGCCTGGGTGCTGAAAGGCGATCGCGGCCTGACCTATGATGCGAAACAACCAGCAAATGCGACGCTGACCGAGGGCAAATGGTGGCCGGACACTTATGCCGGCGAGCCGCTGGTTTCGTTCTCGGCCGTGGAAGGCAAGCAAATCGGGCTGAAGCTCGGCGACACCGTCACCGTCAATGTGCTTGGCCGCAACGTGACGGCGAGGATCGCCAATTTCCGCCAGGTCCAATGGGAGACGATGGGCATCAACTTCGTCATGGTGTTCTCACCCAACACATTCGCCGGTGCGCCGCATGGCTGGATGGCGACGCTGACCGAAAAGAGTGCCACGACGGCCGATGACGCGCGCATCCTCAATGCTGTCACCCGCGCCTTCCCGGCGGTGACGACGGTGCGGGTCAAGGATGCGCTCGATGTCGTCAACCGGCTGGTCGGCCAGCTCGGCACGGCGATCCGCGCGGCGGCCGGCGTGGCGCTGATCGCTTCGGTTCTGGTGCTGGCCGGTGCGCTCGCCGCCGGCAACCGGGCGCGCATCCACGACGCGGTGGTGCTGAAGACGCTCGGCGCCACCAGGAGAACGCTGATCACGGCCTTCTCTCTCGAGTACATGCTGATCGGACTGGCCACCGCCATCTTCGCGCTGGCGGCCGGCGGCATCGCGGCCTGGTACATCGTCGCCCGCATCATGACCCTGCCGTCGCATTTCATGCCGGAGGTGGCGGTGGCAACCATCGTCTTTGCCCTGGTGATCACGGTCGGCATCGGTCTCGCCGGCACCTGGCGGGTGCTTGGCCACAAGGCCGCACCGGTGCTGCGTGAGTTGTAATTTCAGGGCCGGAGCCGCCGTCCTGGATTAAATCTTGGTAAGGATGCCGGCCGGAAAGCCCGGAAATCGGCATTTCGGCCTCTCACGAATCGTTACATCCGGTTACGGTCTTGTTCTTGACGCGAATAACCATCATATTTCTCCACAGGCATGCTGGAGCCCCGCCAGCGGCGCCTGGGTCCGCAAGAGGCCCGACACCGGACGGGGCAGAAGCAATAGAGGATTCCAATGGCTGATCCCATTCGCAATTATCAGACGTCGGCGGTGCCCGGCGTCCGCGCCGACATCGATCAGGGTCTGCGCGCCTATATGATCAAGGTCTACAATCTGATGGGGCTTGGCCTCCTCATCACCGGCCTTGCCGCCGTCGGCACGATCATGCTGGCCACCACCACCGATCCGGCCTCGGCCGTCGCAACGTTGCCGAGTGGCGAGATGCTGACGTCCTTCGGCTATGCGATCTTCGGCTCGCCGCTGCGCTGGGTGGTGATGCTGGCGCCGCTGGCCGCCGTGTTCTTCCTGTCGTTCAGGATTCAGTCGATGAGCGTTGCTGCCGCGCAGACGACGTTCTGGGTCTATGCCGGCCTCGTCGGCCTGTCGCTGTCGTCGATCTTCCTGGTCTACACCACGGCCAGCATCTCGCAGACTTTCTTCGCCACCGCCGCCGCCTTCGGCGCGCTGTCGCTGTTCGGTTACACGACCAAGCGCGACCTGACGGCGATGGGCTCGTTCCTGATCATGGGCGTGTTCGGCATCATCATCGCGTCGGTGATCAACATCTTCCTGCAGTCGTCGGCGCTGTCGTTTGCCGTTTCGGCGATCGGCGTGCTGGTCTTCGCCGGCCTCACCGCCTACGACACGCAGAAGATCAAGGAGATGTATTTCGACGGTGATGCTTCGGATGTCGCCGGCCGCAAGGCCATCATGGGCGCGCTGAGGCTCTATCTCGACTTCATCAACCTGTTCATGTTTCTGCTGCAGTTCATGGGCGACCGCCGCTAAGGCTTCGCATCATGGTCTGACTGGACCATAGGGTTTGGAAAGGGCGGCCCAACGGCCGCCCTTTTCTTTTGCGCCGGTGTTTGCTGTTATCAGAGGCAGACAGAAGGCTTGCATAAAGAATGAGCAATATCGTGATTCGGCCGGCCAGCGCGGCCGACCTAGACACCATCACCGAAATCTACGCCGACGCGGTGACACATGGCACGGCGAGCTACGAGCTGGAGCCGCCAGGCCGTGCCGAGATGGGCACGCGATTCGCCACGCTCACGGACGGCGGCTTTCCCTATCTGGTGGCGGAAAAGGACGGCGCCGTGCTCGGCTATGCCTATGCCGGCGCTTTCCGGCCGCGCCCCGCCTATCGCTTCGTCGTCGAGGATTCGGTCTATGTCGCACCTGAGGCCAAGGGCCAGGGCGTGGGACTCATGCTGATGCAGGCCTTGATCGCGGCGGCCGAAGCGGCGGGCTTTCGCCAGATCGTCGCGGTGATCGGCGACGGCCATGCCGACAGCGCCTCGGTCAGGCTGCACGAAAAGCTCGGCTTTCGCCATTCAGGCCGGCTCGAAGGCTCCGGCTACAAGCACGGGCGCTGGCTGGACACGGTGTTCATGCAGCTGTCGCTGAACGGTGGGGCGACGCTGCCGCCGGATCCGGCTTCTTTGCCGGAGCGGAGATTTCGCGAGGGAAATGGACTGAGGAATTGAAGAGCAAAAGCAGACGGCGATTATATCAGGCGCCGAGCTTTTTTCTTCAATTCTTCAGTTCTCCAATTCCCCCGCTCAGGCCTCGACCACTTTCAGCTTGCTGTCGAAGACACCAAGCACGCGGCCGAGTTCCTGGCCGCGTTTGAGGATGCGGCCGCCGGCGGCGATGACGGCGAAGGCGCCTTGCTTGCGGGCCAGTTTCGGATCCTTGACGATCTGGAACAGCGGCACTTCGCTGGCGCGGCGAAAGACGGAAAACACGGCCCTGTCGGTGAGATGATCGATGGCGTAGTCACGCCATTCATTGGCGGCGACCATGCGTCCGTAGAGTCTCAGGATCTGGTCCAGTTCACGCCGGTCGAAGCGCACCGGCTGGTCGAGGCGTTCACGTCGCGCCTCGTGCAGCGGGATCAATATTGCGGATGCGTCACCATCCCCCGTCCCGCCGCTGTCGTCAGTCATGCCTCGATCCTTCAAAATGAATCTTTGCCAACCAAAATTGGCCCCTTCACGCCGCAATTGCAAGAGCCGGCGAAGCGCCTGCGGCGGCGCGCCGTTTCCGTAACGTCCAGTCACGTTTGCGAACGGCATGTTGGAATTGGTGATGCTTCGCCACATTCTCGCCATTTTTTATCCGCGCTCATGCCCCAATGTCCGACGAATTTACCGGCGTTGCCTGAGACGGTTCGGTCCGGCACCGGCTCGTAAACCCCAAGCCCCCCGCCCACGGGTCTGCGTCGGATCGAACCAACCTCGGTTTTTCCTCGGAAGAATCGGGTGCGACGATCCCAAAACCTAAATGACCGACGTCAGAAGCAAGCTGACGTCGGTTTTTTCATGCCCGGGTCGAGCGTGATGCTCAGAGCCTACGTCATCCCAGGGCGGAACGCCGCGAAGCGGCGCGCAGACCCTGGGATCCATACCGCGACATCGGCCGAAGAGCGCGGCGGTTCAGGATAAGCGGTCGCAAAAGGTTGTTGTCGATCAGGCCGAGTCGAGAGAAACGCTCGACCCTTGACCGCTTTTACATGCAGCAAATGTCACGGCATGGATCCCGAGGCCTCCGCGACGGAGCTTCGCTCCTGCTTCGCCCCAGGATGACGAAGGCAGGCCCGTTTCGGCAATTCCGTTACGGCTTGTGAATAAACGCAGCCCCCAGGATGGGCCCCGGCATGCCGTCCTTGCCGACCGATTGCAGAAGCACGGCGCAGCCGCCCCTCTTGGTGATCTCGCTCATCGGCAATTCATAGCGTTGCGCCTTGCCGTGCCACATGCCGGCGGTCTGGATGCCGGTGACTGCGTTCCAGTAGGTCATCTTGCGGCCGGAGTTCTCGCCCTGGGCGATCTTGACCGTCTGCGGCTGCTCGAAATAGACGATGACGACATGGGCGTCGCTCGGACCGGCGCCGGCATCGCCGGCGTCGATGATCACGCGGTCGCTGGTGCGGCTGACCTTGACGGGGACATGCATGCCTTCGCCGGATTTCGCCATGCGGGCGAGCGCACCATCGACCTCGCCGCGATTGGCGCCGTTGACGTGCACGCGGCCATTGAGGACCGCTTGCGGCGTATAGACCGAGCGGCTGCCGAAGGCGCGCATGTAATCATATTGCCGCTCGGTGTTTTCCTTGCGGCTCAGCGTGTCCTTCCAGCCGAGATAGTCCCAATAGTCGACGTGATAGGAGAGCGCGACGATGTCTTCCTTGGTCGCAAGTTCGGCGAAGAAGGCATCGGCCGGCGGGCAGGAACTGCAGCCCTGGCTGGTGAACAGTTCGACCACGCCGAGCGGCTTGTCCTGCTGGGGCTTGTCCGCCTGGATTCGTTCGGCCTCGCCCGCATGGCCGGCACCGGCAGAAGCCGAGAAGGCCAGCGCAAAGGCTGCCAGCCAAAGTGATCTTCGCCAGGCCATGACCATTCCAATTCCCGCCGGTGGCGCCGGCTTTGTCCTGATTGTCAGAAATATGTGGCAGAAGCGGAAGTCAACGGGAAGTCACGTTGCGGTGAAATTTTGCCATTGCAGCCGCAGGTAAGGTCGCAATAGGAGAGACACTGCATTTCACGACATGGTTCGATTCGGGGCTGGCATCATCACCATGTGGCAAACTCTCCTGACCCCGGTCGATCTCTATTGCGAGCGGACCGGGCCTGAACTTTGGGCCGAGCCGACAAATGCTTTGACCAACCTTGCTTTCATTGCCGCGGGATTGTGGGGTGTGCGGGAAGTACGCCGATGCAAGGCCGGCACCTTCGCCGAGGTGCTGGCCTGGTGGGTGGTGGCGATCGGCATCGGCTCGACGATCTTCCATACCTTTGCCACCAGGGGCACGATCTGGGTCGATATCCTGCCGATTGCCGGCTTCACGCTCGCCTATACGCTGCTCAATCTGCGCCGCTTCCTCGGCATGGACTGGGGCAAGGCGATCGCTATCTTTGTCGTCTTCTATGCGGTGGCCGGCGCGATAACCTTCGCCGTGCCGGACTGGCTGCGCCAGGCGTCGAACGGCACGACGGGCTACCTGCCGCCATTCCTGGCGCTCGCCTTCTTCGGCGTCTGGGTAACAGTCAGCGGCAACCGGGCCGGCTGGTACAATCTGGCGGGGTCGGCGATCTTCGTGGTGTCCGTCATCTGCCGCATGATCGACCCGATGGTCTGCGCCAGCTTTCCGCTCGGCACGCACTTCCTGTGGCACATCTTCAACGGGCTGATGCTGGGGGTGCTGCTGGCAGCGACGGCGCGGTTTGGAGCGCCGAAAGTAGGCAGTAGGCAGTAGGCAGTAGGCAGTAGGCAGTAGGGGGCCTCTTATTCCCTACTGCCCAAGCCCTATTCCCTTGCTGCCTTAGGCAGCAAGATCGCGCAGCACGTATTGCAAAATGCCGCCGTTCTTGAAGTAGTCGAGTTCGTCCAGCGTATCGATGCGGCAGATGATCGGCACGTTCTTCACCGTGCCGTCGCCATAGGTGATCTTGGCGATCATCGTCTGGCGCGGCTTGATGCTGCTCAGCCCGTCGATCTCGACCAGTTCGTCACCCTTGAGGTTGAGCGAGGCCCACGAAGTGCCTTCCTCGAAGACGAAGGGGATGACGCCCATGCCGACCAGGTTCGAGCGATGGATGCGCTCGAAGGACTGGGCGATGACCGCGCGAACACCAAGCAGGTTCGTGCCCTTGGCTGCCCAGTCGCGCGACGAGCCGTTGCCGTATTCGACGCCAGCGAAGATGACCAGCGGCACGCCTTCCTTCTTGTACTCCATCGCCGCGTCGTAGATCGATTCCTCTTCCTTCGACGGGTAGTGGATGGTGTAGCCGCCCTCGCGGCCATTCTCGCCCAGCATGTGGTTGCGGATGCGGATGTTGGCGAAGGTGCCGCGCATCATCACCTCATGGTTGCCGCGCCGCGTGCCGTACTGGTTGAAGTCGGCGACGCCGACGCCATGGTCGGTGAGGTATTTGCCGGCCGGCGAGGCGGCCTTGATCGAACCCGCCGGCGAGATGTGGTCGGTGGTGATCTTGTCGCCGAACAGGCCGAGCACGCGCGCGCCCTTGATGTCGCCGATCTTGCCGAATCCGGCGGTCATCCCGGCGAAATAGGGCGGGTTCTGCACATAGGTCGAGTTGTCGTCCCAGGCATAGGTCTGGCCTTCCGGCGCCTGCACCTTCTGCCAGTGCTCGTCACCCTTGAAGACGTCGGCATATTTGCGGGCGAACAGCTCGCGGGTGACGTTCTTCTCGATGAACTCCTGGATCTCGGCCGAGCTCGGCCAGATATCCTTGAGGTAGACCGGGTTGCCGTTCTTGTCCTCGCCGAGCGGCTCGGTGGTCAGGTCCTTGGTGACGGTTCCAGCGAGCGCGTGGGCAACGACCAGCGGCGGCGACGCGAGGTAATTCGCCTGCACGTCGGGCGAGACGCGGCCTTCGAAGTTGCGGTTGCCGGAGAGCACCGCGGCGGCGATCAGGCCTTTGTCGTTGATGGTTTTCGAGATCGGCGCCGGCAGCGGGCCGGAATTGCCGATGCAGGTGGTGCAGCCGAAGCCGACCAGGTTGAAGCCGATCTGGTCGAGCTCCTTCTGCAGGCCGGATTTTTCGAGATATTCGGCCACGACCTGGCTGCCGGGGGCGAGCGAGGTCTTCACCCAGGGCTTCTGCTTGAGACCGAGGCGGTTGGCGTTGCGGGCCAGAAGGCCGGCGCCGATCAGCACGCTCGGGTTCGAGGTGTTGGTGCACGAGGTGATGGCGGCGATGACGACGTCGCCATGGCCGAGGTCATGGTCGGTGCCTTCGACGGCGTAGCGCTTGGAGATTTCGGCCGCCTTCTTGTATTCGGTCTCCATCGCCTTGGCGAAGCCGGCCGGAATGCCTTCCAGCGCGACACGGCCTTCGGGGCGCTTGGGGCCGGCCATCGACGGCACGACGCTGCCAAGCTCAAGCTCGAGCAGGTCGGTGAAGACCGGGTCGGCGGAGCCGGTGTCGCGCCACAGGCCTTGTGCCTTTGAATAAGCCTCTACCAATGCGATGCGGTCCTCGCTGCGGCCGGACATTGTGAGGTAGCGGATGGTCTCGCTATCAACCGGGAAGAAGCCGCAGGTGGCGCCATATTCGGGCGCCATATTGCCGATGGTGGCGCGGTCGGCCAGCGTCATGTTGGAGAGGCCCGGGCCGAAGAATTCGACGAACTTGCCGACGACACCCTTCTTGCGCAGCATCTGGGTGACGGTGAGCACGAGGTCGGTGGCGGTGACGCCTTCTTTCAATTTGCCGGTGAGGCGGAAGCCGATCACCTCAGGCAGAAGCATGGAGACCGGCTGGCCGAGCATGGCCGCCTCGGCCTCGATGCCGCCGACGCCCCAGCCGAGAACGCCAAGGCCGTTGATCATGGTGGTGTGTGAATCGGTGCCGACGCAGGTGTCGGGATAGGCTGTCGTTTCGCCATCCTCGGTGTTGGTCCACACGACCTGGCCGAGATATTCGAGGTTGACCTGATGGCAGATGCCGGTGCCGGGCGGCACGACGCGGAAGTTGCGGAACGCCTGCTGGCCCCATTTCAGGAACTTGTAGCGCTCCTCGTTGCGCTCATATTCGAGCTCGACATTGCGGGCAAAGGCCATCGGCGTGCCGAATTCATCGACGATGACGGAATGGTCGATGACGAGGTCGACTGGAACCAGCGGGTTGATCTTCTGCGGGTCACCGCCGAGCGAAGCCATGGCGTCGCGCATGGCGGCCAGATCGACCACTGCCGGAACGCCGGTGAAATCCTGCATCAGCACGCGGGCCGGGCGATAGGCGATCTCGACGCCGGCGGTGCCCTTGTCGGTCAGCCAGCCAGCCACCGCCTGGATCGATTCCTTGGTGACGGAGCGACCGTCCTCGTTGCGCAGCAGGTTCTCCAGCAGCACCTTCATCGAATAAGGCAGCTGGGCGATGCCGGTGAGGCCGTTCTTCTCGGCCTCGATGAGGTCGAAATAGGCATATTCGGTGCCGCCCGCGGTCAGCGTGCGACGGCAATTGAAACTATCGAGGGATTTTGACACGTGCGGTCCGTCCTTGTCTGTTCAGCCTGAAAGGGAACGGACGCCGATGGCATGCAATCACGCGCAAAGGTGCGGGTACGGCCATTTCCGCTGTCCGTTCCCAAGCAACCCGAGCCGTTCAAGGCGGCGCGTGCGCTGGTTCGGCGCAAATTCTTGTTCCCGTGCCGACCGCTGGCACGGATGACCCGCATATAGAGAATTTTCTGGAATAGTTCTAGACAGTCGGAGAGCAAATTTGTGCGATGCGGCAGCGCTCGCGAAACATTGTTTTCAGGGTAGGCGAGCGATGCGGCTTATCGCCGAAAATCTGGGCGGCGAACGCGGCGGCGAACCGGTTTTTTCCGGCATCGACTTTGCGCTCGATCAGGGTCAGGCGCTGGTCGTCACCGGGCCGAACGGATCGGGCAAATCAACCTTGCTGAGGATCATTGCCGGGCTGCTGCCGGTGGCGGAGGGCCGGCTGCTGATCGAAGGCGGCGGCGAGGCGTTTCCGTCTGTTGCCTCGGCCTGTCACTACCTTGGTCACCAGAACGCGATGAAGCCGGCTCTCAGCGTGGCGGAGAACCTGCGCTTCTGGCGCGACTTCAATGGCGGCGGAGATGTCGACGTCGATGAGGCGCTGGCGACGGTCGGGCTGGTTGGCATTGGTCATCTGCCGTTCGGGTATTTGTCGACCGGGCAAAGGCGGCGTGCGGCGATTGCCAAGCTGTTGGTGAGTCAGAGGCCCTTGTGGCTGCTCGATGAGCCGACGGCGGGATTGGACAAGGCTTCGGAGGCGCGGTTTGCGGGGCTGATGACGAAGCATTGTGCTGGGGGTGGGATGATCGTCGCGGCGACGCATTTGCCGCTGGGGTTGGAGGGCGCACGGGAATTGAGAATGGGGGAAACGGATTGATGACGGTGCGAGGCACCCCCCTCTGTCCTGCCGGACATCTCCCCCGCAAGGGGGGAGATCGGATGTTGTCTCGGCCTTCGCCAATCTCCAACGTTCGAAGGCTGGCGAGGCGTATGAACTGCCAATCTCCCCCCTTGCGGGGGAGATGGCCGGCAGGACAGAGGGGGGTGCCTGGGCGCAGACATCTCAAATCATGCTAGCGCTCTTCGCCCGCGACATCCGCCTCAACATGCGCGCCGGCGGCGGGGCGTTGACCGGCGTCATCTTCTTCCTCGCCGTCATCGCCACCATTCCGTTCGGCGTCGGGCCGGACCTTAAGCTGCTGGCTCGCATCGGCCCGGCGATCCTGTGGATCGGCGCGCTGCTCGCCTGCCTGCTCGGGCTCGACCGGCTGTTCCAGGCCGACCGCGAGGACGGCTCGCTCGATCTGCTGGTGCTCGGCAATGACCGGCACATGCTGGCGCTGACCGTGCTGGTGAAATGCCTGGCGCATTGGGCGGGCAGCGTGCTGCCGCTGGTCATCGCCGCGCCGCTGCTCGGCCTGTTCATGAACATGGAGCCGCTCGCGATTGGCGCCACGGCGCTGACGCTGCTCGTCGGCACGCCGGCGATCACCTTCATCGGCGCCGCCGGTGCTGCCGTGGCGGTGGCGCTGCCGCGCGGCGGGCTGTTGATCTCGGTGCTGGTGCTGCCGCTGACCATTCCGGTGCTGATCTTCGGCGTTTCGGCAAGCTATGGCGCGACGGCGAACCCCGATCCCTTTCTGCAGCCCTTCCTCATTCTTGCCGCGCTGACCTTGTTTCTTGCGGTGCTCGGCCCAGTCTCGGCGGCGCTGGCGCTGCGACATGGAACGGATTGAGCGAGGTTGGCCATGATTTGCGCGACATCAAAGCTGTGGCGCGGCGACCGCATAAGTTGGCGGCCTGCGGCACGGCAGCCGATTGCGAAGCCGCCGGCGCGCCATTAAGGGAAAGCATGGCCAAGCGAGGCAGAAGGTTGGAAAGAGGCGCGCCGATGGAGCGACAGGCATGAGTGCGCATGCACTCTATGTCACGGCCGCCTATGGCATCACGGCGGTCGTTCTGGCCGGGCTGATCGGCTGGATTCTGCTCGACCAAAGGGGGCGCAAGCGGGATCTTGCCGAACTGGAAGCAGCAGGCGTACGGCGGCGTTCCGACAAGGCGGAGGCTGAGAAGCCGTGAGCAGCGAAACCGAAACCCCGACGCGGGGTCGCCGCCTGTTCGTGCTGTTGCCGTTGCTGGTCTTTCTCGGCCTTGCCGGCCTGTTCCTGTCTCAGCTTTTGTCGGGACGCGATGTCTCTGAGGTGCCTTCGGCGCTGATCGGGCTGCCGGCGCCGCAGACCAATCTGCCAGCGTTAGAGGGGTCAAACCTGCCGGGGCTCGATTCCAGAGCGTTTGCCGGCAAGGTCACGCTGGTCAATGTGTTTGCGTCATGGTGCGCGCCGTGCCGGGAAGAGCACCCGGTGCTGTTGGCGCTGTCGCAGGACAAGCGGTTCGTGATGACGGCGCTGAACTACAAGGACCGGCCGGAAAACGCCCGCCGGTTCCTCGGCGACCTCGGCAATCCGTTCCAGGCGATCGGCGTCGACGAAGCCGGCCGTACGGCGATCGACTGGGGTGTCTATGGCGTGCCGGAAACCTTCGTCATCGGCAAGGATGGTAAAATTGCCTACAAGCATGTCGGCCCGCTGACGGATGAGACGGCGCGGAATCTCTTGCTGCCACAGATCGACAAGGCGCTAGCGGCACCGAACTGATGGCGCTCTCCCGCCTTCGTTATCCTAGGGCGCAGCAAGGAGCGAAGCGACGCAGCGCAGACCCTAGGATCCATGCCGAGACGTTCGCAGAGAAATGCGGCGGTCCGAAGCGTGCGTTTGCTTATGCGAGATCACGGATCATCGCAAAACAAGTTCTGCACCGCTGCGGTGCTCGAAAATCACGGCATGGATCCTTGGGTCTTCGCTCCGCTTCGCGTCGCTACGCCCAAGGATGACGAACGTGACAGGTCGACCGAATACTCAGCCGTAGATCTGCTTGTGGATCTGGTAGAGCATTTCCGAGCGGTCGGCGCGCATGTCGGCCAGATCGCGGCTGGAGAAGCTGTCGATTTCGGCGACGAGGCGGTTGTAGTGCTTGCGCTTGGCGATGCTGCTGCGAGCGCGGTTCATGAGATCGAAGATCATAGCAAGGGTTCCTTCTATGCCGCATTCTGGCGGCCGGTTCTTCCTCCCTTGGTCAATACGGAACATGACATAGTAATGGTGCATTGCAAAAAGAAGATGTTGCAATGCACCATTGCGCGCAGCGCATAGCCGGTTAATCGAGTCCTAAGGCGAGACAGCCCTGGTCGCACGGCTGTTTCCTCTCCGTTTTGTCATGCAAATTGCGAGGGCCCCGACTTGCCAGATCGATCGCGGGCTGGCTTGATCCGGCGTCACGTGATGCCGGGAGGAAATGCATGGCGACCGAAGACTATTACCAAATTCTCGATCCGCGCTTCGCGCGCCTGTTCAACGGCAACGCGCAGGTGGAGAAGCTGTTCACCGGATGCCGCTGGGCGGAAGGGCCGGCCTGGTTCGCCGCCGGCCGCTACGTCGTCTGGTCCGACATTCCGAACAATCGCATGCTGCGCTTCGACGAGACGGATGGCAGCGTCAGCGTCTTCCGGCAGCCGTCGGGCAATTCCAATGGCAACACCGTCGACCGGCAGGGCCGGCTCGTCACTTGCGAGCATTCGGGCCGCCGCGTCAGCCGCACCGAGCACGATGGCTCGGTCACCACGATTGCCGCCAAATGGAAGGGCAAGCGCCTGAACTCACCCAACGACGCGGTGGTGAAGTCCGACGGCTCGATCTGGTTCACCGATCCGACCTATGGCATCGACACCGACTATGAGGGCGACAAGGCCGAGAGCGAGATCGGCGCTTGTTATGTATATCGGGTCGATCCCGATAGCGGCGAGGTCGAGGCCGTCATCACCGACATGGTCAGGCCCAACGGGCTTGCCTTCTCGCTGGATGAGAGCCTGCTCTATGTCGTCGACACCGGCCGCACGCATGGCGCTGAGAACCCGGCGCATATGCGGGTGTTCAACGTCGGCAAGCACGGCAAGAAGGTTTCGGGCGAGAAGGTGTTCGCCGACTGCACCGCCGGCCTGTTCGACGGGTTTAGGCTCGACGCGGACGGGCGCATCTGGACAAGTGCCGCCGACGGCATCCATTGCTACGATCCGGACGGCACGCTGATCGGCAAGGTCAAGGTGCCGGAAGTGACCGCCAATTGCGTGTTCGGTGGCGCCAAGCTGAACTGCCTCTACATCGCCGGCACCACCTCGCTCTATTCGGTGCGGCTGATGGTGAACGGGGCCAAGACCTTTTGAGTGAGACCGTTTGGAAATTCTACTCTGGCGGTCATCTGAAGGCGTTTTCTGCGCTTCCGGTGCTCACGGACCCAAATGTCCGCTGCGCTCCGGTCCTCGAAACCACCATCATATGTCTCGCCAGAGCGAATTTCCAAACGGTCTCAGCGGCGTTAGCTATTTGAAGGGGAGGACGTCATGCCATTCGTCAACATCCGCATCGTCAAGGAAGTGATCGCCGCCGATCCGGCAGGCAAGAAGGCTGACATCGCCAAAAAAGTCACGGCGGCAATCATGGAGGCCACCGGACTTGGCAATGACGATGTCTGGGTGGTTTTCGAAGAGGTCAACGCCCGCGACTGGTATGTCGGCAAGACCGATGTCGAGACGTTGCGGAAGGGGTAGGTTGGAGGAGTGGCGAAGCCCGTTTCCTTCGTCATCCTAGGGCGAAGCAGTCGCGAAGCGACGTCGCGGAGACCCTAGGATCCATGCCGGGACCTCCGAGCGTCGCGGCGGTGCAATTCTGTCTGCGGCGCGGTTCCGTCTAGTATCCAACGTCTGGCTGTCTTTCTTGGACCGCTGCATTCTCCGGCAAAAGTCGCGGCATGGATCCTAGGGTCTGCGCCGCGTCGCTTCGCTCCTTGCTTCGCCCTAGGATGACGACCCTATGTTTGCCCGCGGATAAAATCAGCGAAGGCAGCCAGCGCATTGCGCATCGCCTGCTGGTTCACTTCCTCCTCCAGGATCATCTCCACCTCCGGCGACTTCTTCCCCAACAACGCAATCTCCAATCCGTCCTCACACATCGCGAACGACATCGTCCGCATGATCTCGGCCAATGCGGCACGGGCGAAGAGCGAGCGTGGCGAGGCGTGGACCAGCATGGCCGGTTTGGCGACGGCGGCGTCGCGCGAGACCAGCCAGTCGAGCGCGTTCTTCAGCCCGCCTGGCACGCCATGGGCATATTCGGGACAGGAGACGATGATGCCGTCGGCACTGGTGACGGCGTCGATCAGGTCCGCCGCTTCGCGCGGCGTCCGCTCGCCCTCTTCGTCGGGGTTGAAGATCGGCAGCCGGCCGAGTCCTTCATAGACGCTGACGCGGCAGCCGGTCGGCGCGTTGCGCGCCAGTGCCGCGACGAGGGCCGAATTGGTGGAGGCCGCGCGCAGGCTGCCGGAGATGGCAAGGATGTTCAGCAAGGTGGAGCCAGTCAGGACGAATCGTCGTCGGCAAAACCTACCACATCGTCTTCTTGTATTCCTCGTCGAGCCAGCTGTCGGTCGCCTCGACCGAATCGGCGAGTGTCAGCTGGTCGCGCAGGATCTGGCCGAGCGTCGGCAGCGTCGCGCGGTCGTACCAGCTTTCCGGCTTCCACAAATCAGAGCGCATGAAGGCCTTGGCGCAATGCATGTAGGCGGCCTTGACGGCGACGACGATGACACTTTGCGGCTCCTTGCCGTCGACGGCCAGGCGCTCGCGCAAATTGGCGTCGACGGTGATGCGGGCATCGCCATTGACGCGCAGCGTCTCGTTCATGCCGGGGATGAGGAAGAGCAGGCCGACGGAGGGATTGCGCAGGATGTTTTCCAGCGTGTCCAGCCGGTTGTTGCCGGGCCGGTCGGGAATGGCGATGGTCCGGTCGTCGAGAATGGCGGCGAAGCCGGGCTTGTCGCCCTTCGGCGTCACGTCGGCATTGCCTTCGCCGTCGGAGGAGCCGATCAGCACGAACGGGCTCTTGCCGATGAAGGAGCGGCAATGGCCGTCGAGTGCCTTCAATTCCTTGCGGATCGAGCCATCGGTGGGCCGGGGCGTCTTGTAGATCGTCCTCAGCTCGTCGCGTGTGGTGACGAATTCCATGGCTCTCCCCTTATTGTTTGACGCAATTCCCTAGGGAAACCGCTTCACACTTTTCCTGGAATTGCTTCTACTTGCCGGGCTTTTCTTCCCCGCTCGCCTTGTCGTCCAGCGAATGATGCAGGATCAGTGGCATCTGGCTGAAGGTGAACAGAAGCGTGATCGGCATGATGCCCCAGACCTTGAAGGTAACCCAGGCGTCGGTGGAAAAATTGCGCCACACCACTTCGTTGACGATGGCCAGGAAGATAAAGAACAGGCCCCAGCGGAAGGTGAGTTTGCGCCAGCCTTCGGCATCGAGCTTGAAGGCCGAATCGAAGACATAGCCAAGCAGCGACCTGCCGAAGTAGAGGCCGCCGAGCAACACGCCGCCGAACAGCGTGTTGACGATGGTCGGCTTCATCTTGATGAAGATGTCGTCCTGCAGATAGAGCGTCAGCGCGCCGAAGATGAAGACGACGACGCCCGACACCATCGGCATGATCGGCAAGGTGCGCGTCAGCAGCCAGGACGCGATCAGCGCGATGGCCGTGGCGGCCATGAACAGGCCGGTGGCAACGAAGATCGGGCCGCCGAATTCACCGAGAACCGGGAATTTCTGCACCAGCCATTCGCCGCGCGCATTGGCGAAGAAGAAGACCAGCAGGGGTCCCAGCTCCAGCACCAGCTTGAGCACGGGATTGACGCCTTCCTTCTTCTCTTTCTGCGGGTCGGACGGATCGCGTTCGAGAATGGGTGGGTTCATGATCTTCCTTCTTACACACGGTCCCGTTCAAAAGGGATCATGCCGTTACGCCACTCCAGCGATCGCCCTGGCGAATTCGCTTGCCGAGAAAGGTTCGAGGTCGTCGACCTGTTCGCCGACGCCGATGAAATAGACCGGCAATTTGTGCTTTGCCGCGATCGCCACCAGAATACCGCCGCGCGCCGTGCCGTCCAGCTTGGTCATCACCGGGCCGTTGACGCCGGCGATGTTGCGGAAGATCTCGACCTGGTTGAGCGCGTTCTGGCCGGTGGTGGCGTCGACTGTCTGCAGCACGGTGTGGGGCGCTTCCGGGTCGAGCTTGCCGAGCACGCGGACGATCTTTTCCAGTTCCGCCATCAGCTCGGTCTTGTTTTGCAGCCGCCCGGCGGTGTCGATGATCAGCACGTCGGAGCCGGCTTCTTTTGCCCGTTCGAAGGCGTCATAGGCGAGGCCCGCGGCATCGGCGCCGATCTTTGAGGCGATGACCGGCGATTTGGTGCGCTCGCCCCAGATCTTCAATTGTTCGATCGCGGCAGCGCGAAACGTGTCGCCGGCGGCGAGCATCACCGACAGGCCGCCATCAGTCAGCTTGGCCGCCAGCTTGCCGATGGTGGTGGTCTTGCCGGTGCCGTTGACGCCGACCACGAGGATGACATGCGGCTTGTGCGAGAGGTCGAGCTCCAGTGGCCGGGCGACAGGAGTCAGCACCTTCTCCACCTCGGCCGCCATGACGGTGCGGACGTCCGTATCGGAGACGTCCTTGCCGTAGCGGCTGGCGGCCAGCGCGTCGGTGATACGAAGTGCTGTCTCCATGCCGAGGTCGGCGCGGATCAGCACATCCTCGAGGTCCTGCAGCGTTTCCTCGTCCAGCTTGCGCTTGGTGAAGACGCCGGCGATGTTGCCGGTGAGTTCGCGCGACGAACGGGCAAGCCCGTCCCGCATGCGCTGGAACCAGGAGCGCCTCGGCGCCGGCTCCGGCGCTTGCACCGGCTCGGCCTTCTGCTCGACTTTTTCGCCACCGTCACCTTGCCGGGAGCGGGTTTCGGCTCCGGCACGGGTTGTGGGGCAGGTGGCGGGATGGGCTGCGGCTCGGGCGCGATCTCGGCAATAACGGGCTGCGGCGCGACCGGCGCAAGTGTGGCTTCGGGCGGCGTGCGCTTTACCTCCCCCGCGATGGGGGAGGTCCCAAGCGAAGCCTGGGGGTGGGGGTGACTGGCGCTGGCGTCGGCGCTGTCACCCCACCCCGACGCTTCGCGTCGACCCTCCCCATCGTGGGGAGGGTGAGGCGTCGGCGCGGCAGGCGGCGCGGCGCTAACCTTCGAAGTTGGCTGCACCACAGGTGCAGCCGGTGACGGCACCTCGACCGGACTCTCGGCGGGTGGCGCCGGCACTTCTATCGGCGCCGGTTCCGGCTGCCTCTCCGGACGCGGCGGCGCAATCTCGGGCTCGGCTGGAGCAGGGACTTCTTGAGGCTGCGGTTCGGGGGCGGGCTCCGGAGCGGCGGGTGGCACCGGAATTTCCTCGGGTGCCGGCGGCTCTGGCTTTGGCGCGGGTGCCGGTTCTTCGACCGGCGCCGGCTCAGGCAGCGGTTCCGGTTCAGACGGAACGATCGGCTCAGGCACCGGTGGGATGGTCGGAACGGGCTCGGGTGCCGGTTCCTTGACAGGCGCTGCCCCCGGCGCTGGCTTTACCTCCCCCTCGATGGGGGAGGTCCCAAGCGAAGCTTGGGGGTGGGGGTGACTGGCGCTGGCGTCAGCGCCATCAGCCCTCCCCGCCACTTCGTGGCGACCCTCCCCATCGAGGGGAGGGTGGGGCGCTGGCACAGGCTCGTCGCGCTTCAAAAACTCCGGAACGACCTGCTCGGCCGCCGGCTTCAGCGCATCGAGCTGATCCCATTTGATCGGCGGCAGCGGCGCGGTCTCGTCGATCCGCTCCTCGACAATTTCTTTCTTGCCGAACGAAAATATCTTCTTGAAAAAACCAGCCATGCTTTGCGTTTCTCAGGCGGCGCGTGCGGCAAGCGGGGCTGCGATCAGCCTGATACCATCGTGGCCAGTAATTGTCGCTTCGACGATCTCGCCCGGCATGCCGGTGCCGAGCGCGGCAAGCGTGAAGCCTTCGGTGCGGCCAAGGCCGTCGCGCTCGACCAGGATTGACTGGCGTGTTCCGGGCAGCGAGGCCAGGTGGCGCCGATACGCAGCCTCACCGGCGGCGCGCAGCCGAGCGGCGCGTTGCTTGACCACTTCGCGGCGCAGCTGCGGCATGCGCGCGGCGGGCGTGCCTTCGCGCGGGCTGAACGGAAACACGTGCAGGTGCGTCAGGCCGCATTCCTCGACGATCTTTTCCGAGTTCTCGAACATGGCGTCGGTCTCGGTCGGGAAGCCGGCGATGATGTCGGCGCCGAAGACGATGCCAGGACGCAATTTGCGTACATCCTCGCAGAAGCGGATCGACTGGTCGCGCAGATGCCGGCGTTTCATGCGTTTCAGGATCATGTCGTCGCCCGATTGCAGCGACAGATGCAGATGCGGCATCAGCCTGGATTCGCTGGCGATGGCGTCGAGCAAATCGTCGTCGGCCTCGATCGAATCGATGGAGGACAGGCGCAGCCGCTTCACGTCAGGCACCTGTTTCAGGATGGCCTTCACCAATTTGCCGAGTTTGGGCGCGCCCGGCAGGTCGGCGCCGAAAGACGTCATGTCGACACCGGTCAGCACGATCTCGGCATAACCGTTGCCGGCCAGCCGCTTGACCTGCTCGACCACCGCGCCCATCGGCACGGAGCGCGAATTGCCGCGGCCGTAAGGGATGATGCAGAAGGTGCAGCGGTGGTCGCAGCCATTCTGCACCTGGACGAAGGCGCGCGCCCGGCCCTCGATGGCGTCGACCATATGGCCGGCGGTTTCGCGCACCGAGAAAATGTCGTTGACGCGGGCCTTCTCGGTGTCGTTGACGCCGAAATCCGGCAGCGCGCGATACGAATTCGCTTTGAGCTTTTCTTCATTGCCAAGCACGAGGTCGACCTCGTCCATGGCCGCGAATTTTTCAGGCTCGGTCTGGGCGGCGCAGCCGGTGACGATGATGCGCGCCTGCGGGCTGTCGCGGCGGGCCTTGCGGATCGCCTGTTTGGCCTGGCGGACCGCCTCGCCGGTGACGGCGCAGGTGTTGAAGATCACGGCGCCGCCTTCCAGCGCGCCGAGCCCGGCGGTTTCGGCCTCGCGCCGCATCACTTCGGATTCATAGGTGTTCAGCCGGCAACCGAAAGTCACCACATCAATGCGGCTGGGGGCCTCGGAAAGGGAGCCGTCGAAGTCCGGGCTCTTGGACAGAGCAGCCGACATCAGGCCGCGCTTTCAGTGTCACGGGCCCAAATGCCGGTCGAGGGATCGAAGCTACCGGAAAATTCCCATTCGGCGGCACCGGTCAGGATGACGTGGTCGTCGTCGCGCCATTCGACATGCAGCGTGCCGCCGCCCGGCGTCAGCAGGCTGACGCTGCGACCGGTCCGCCTGGTGCGGGCCGCGGCCACCACCGATGCGCAAGCCGCCGAGCCGCAGGCCTTGGTCAGGCCGGCGCCGCGTTCCCAGGTGCGGATGATCATGGTTTCGGGCGAGGTGACCTGCGCGATGGTGATGTTGGCGCGCTCGGGGAAGATCGGGTGGTTCTCGAGCAGCGGACCGAAGCGCTCGAGCTCATAGGTCCAGACATCGCGGTCGACCCAGAAGATGGCGTGCGGGTTGCCCATCGAGACGGCGGAGGGCGAATGCAGCACCGGCGCGTCGATCGGGCCGATCTGCAACTCGATCATGCGGGTGTCGCGGAACTCTTCGGCCAGCGGAATCTCCTGCCAGCCGAAATGCGGCACGCCCATGTCGACCGAGATCGAGCCATCGGCATGTTCCCGGGCATTGAGAATGCCGGCGCGGGTTTCGAAGGTGAAGGTCTTCTGCCCGGTCTCGGCGGCGAGCGCCTGGACGACACAACGCATGCCGTTGCCGCAGGCCTGCGCACTGGTGCCGTCGGAATTCAGGATATCGACATAGTAGGCGGTGCCCGGCGTCTTCGCATCATGGATCGCCATGATCTGGTCGAAGCGGGTCGCGGCATCGGCGTTCAGCGCCAGCGCCGCCGCCGCCGTCACCTGATCGGCACGGCCACGCATGTCGGCAACGATGATCTCGTTGCCGATGCCGTTCATCTTGGCGAAAGGGGCAGTGCTTGCCATAGCTCCACGAAATTCCATGTCCGTTTGGCGCTATATGGCGGAAACGGGCGGGAATTACCAGTCTGCAGGCGTTTTACGTGACGGCGAAAATGCCAAGCACCACCAGCAGGAAGATGACCAGAACGATGCCGATGAGGATACGCGCGCCGGTGGCGGCGGCTCCGGCCAGCGCCGGCATGCCGAGCAGGCTCGCCGCGGCGGCGACGATGAGCAGAATGATGATCCATTTGATCATGGGAATGCCTCGCAAAACCGACAGATTTTAAAAACCGCATGAAAACGCGGCTGTCGTGCTTGGGTTCCGTGGGCTGCGAGGCTTATGTCCGTGGTAAAAACTAGCCGGCGATCTCGATATCCGTGCTGAACGGTGCCGTCTTGGTCGAGTTCTGGTCATGCATGAGGAAATTGCACTTGTATTTGCCGGCCGGCAGGCCATCGAGGGACAGGTCGAGCTTGAAGAACAGCTCGCGGTTGTGCGAGCGGGAGGCAACCTGGACGCTGCCAATCTTCTCGAAGGTGCCCAGAGATTCACCCGATTCGGAGAGCACGGTGAGGTCGACGGAAAGCGCGATCTGGCTGTTGCCAAGGCCGTCCGAGCCGTAACCATAGCCGACAGGCTCCATGTAGAGCACGACCTTCTCGCCTGGCTTATAAACGTGATTGGCACGCTCGTTGTAGATGCCGAAGCCGCCGGCCGAGTCGACCTGTTTGACGTTCTGCACGGCAAGCGGCATCGCTTGCCACAAGGCCTCCTCGGCGCTGCGGAATTTCTCCAGCGCGCCGGCGCCATCGCCGGCTTCCATCGCCTTTTCGGCGTCGGCCGCGCGATCGGTAATTTCACCCGCGAAAGCCGCAGGTGCTGAAATTGCCAGCGCCATCAGAGCTGCAACGATCGATTTCATCTGAAGTCCCCCTTTTTGCTGGCCGGACCATCGGCGAAAATGATGGTGCCGTAAATGGCCAATGCAGAACTTCAGCCTTGTTCGACCTCCGGTACCTTCCAGACCTCACCGGGCCGCAAGGCGCGAAAGTGCTCCTGCGGCAGGCCTTCGACCTCGAGCGCCTCGGTCAGTTTGCGGGCCGGCTCGTCCATCGGTTCGTCGGTGAGCTGAAAAGTGCCCCAGTGGCAGCCGGCGGCGAAGGCGGCATTGCACAGTTTCATGCCTTGCACCGCTTCTTCCGGATTCTGGTGCTGCGGCGCCATGAACCAGCGTGGCTCGTAGGCGCCGATCGGCAGGATGGCAAAGCGGAAGCCGCCATGCTTGTCCGCCACCAGCCGGTAGTTGATGCCGTCGTGGAAGCCGGTATCGCCGGCGAAATAGATTTTTCCGGCTGGGGTCTCGATGACGAAGCCGGCCCACAGCGCCATGCGGCGGTCGCGGGCGCCGCGCGCCGACCAGTGATGCGCCGGCTCGACATGGACGAAAACGCCATTGCCGATCTCAACCCTGTCGCCCCAGTCATGCGCCGACAGCCGCATATGGGGAACCGCCTCGCCGATCAGCACATCGTTGCCCAGCGGCGTCACCACACGCGGATCGTGATTTTTCTTCAGCCGTTTCAACGTGGCGAGGTCGAGATGGTCGTAGTGGTTATGGCTGACCAGCACGAGGTCGATCGGCGGCAGGTCGTCAAAGGCGATGCCCGGCGGATTGACGCGTTTTGGTCCGGCGAAGGAAAACGGCGACGTGCGTTGCGACCAGACGGGATCGGTGAGGATGTTCAGTCCGGCCGTCTGGATCAGCAAGGTCGAATGGCCGACCATGGTCACGGTCAGATCGGAGCCTTCGACCCGCGCGGCTGGCCTTGCCTGCGGAAACGGGCTCGGACTGGTCGCCGGCCATTTCGCGCGCTGGCCGTTGAACTGCCATTTCAGCAGATCGGTGAAGCGGCCGGGCATCCGGCCGCCGGGATTGAAGAACAAGGTGCCATCGAAATGGTCGCTGGGCGGACCGCTGTAATAGCGGTTGGCGGCTTTTTTTCTGGCGGCCAAGGTCGGTGCTCCGGCGGTTTCGGCTCCTTGACATAGGTTCTGCGTCGGTTGGCGCAAGCATTGCTTTCCGGAATTCCAAGGTCGCGGCGCATGGGCAGCAGGCCGCGCGCTGTGACGGCTGCAACTTTCGGTGTACCATCGCCAGGCGCAAGGAGGTTCTCGCCATGCGGCGGCTGGCAATTCTGGTGATCATCGCAACCGCGTCGATGTCGTCGATGGCCGCGGCGCAGACACGGCAAGACAAGCCCGGCACCTGCAGCCACGCGCCGGTTATCATGGCGGCGGCCGATTTTCTGCTGGCCGAACCGGCGCAGTTCCCGAATTTCTGGCGCGATCGGTTCGGGGACGACGCCGCGTATCTGAAGATACGCTATGGCGATCTCAGCTATGCCGAGGGCTCGGCGCTTCTGGCTGACTTGGAAAAACGCAGCCATCCGCCGCAGCGCATTGCCGAACTGAGGTTCGCCTATGCCCAAACAGCGGATCGGGCGGCGATGATTGCCGGCATGCAGCCGCAGCCCAATGCGAAGTCGATCGTTCCCCAGCTTGGCCCCTCCGCTTGGCGCGCGCTCGTCACCGAGGATGGCGGCGACTGGCTGCTGGGCGAACTGGCGCGCTGGCAGACATCCGACACCTACAATGCGTCGGCAGCCGTGGCGGGGATTGCGCAGGCATTGGCCGACCTCGATGATGAGGCAAAGTCGCGTCTTGCCAAAAGGGCGGAAGATGCAGGCCTTTGGCGGCTGGCCCTCGATGTGCGGGCGTTGGAGGACAATCTTGCCGACTTCGTTTCCACCCTCGATCGCCTTCCAGCCACCATGCTTTCCAACAAGGACGACCGTGGGCAGTTCATACGCGCCGCGCTCTACGCGGCCGATCTTCGTCCTTCGTTCGATATTTCCAAACAGCCAGCAGAGGTCCAGGCGATCGACGGCAAGAATGATATGGGCCCGGTTCTGCGGGCGATCGGGCGGCTTGTTGCCGATGCTCCGCAAACCGCGATGCTGCTGCCGGTGATAAACTACAGCGGTGACCTGCGCGTCGGCATCACGGTGGCGGCGGGCCTCAACGCGCGGATTGCCGCGAAACACTTCGACCCGATCAACAATCCCGATGCCGTCACGGCAGCCATGCTCGATGGGCTGGACTATGTTCTCGGCATTAGAAACCGGGTGAATATCCTGGCTGGCCTTGCAGTCTCCGAAATGCAGGGCGAGACGGCCGAGTCTTTCGCCGAAAGGGCGGTGGCGCGGTTTACGTTGGCGCCTTTCATGCAAGGCGGTGGGTCGGAACCGCCACCTCACCCGCGACAGATCGCCGTGGCTTTCCCCTGGGAAAAGTGGGTCGGATTGGCCGTCAAGCTCAAGGCCGGCGAAACCATCGCTCCGGAAGATCACATCGTCGCGGCAGAGCTCATGATCGCTGCCGACCGCCCTTCAGATGCACTGGCCTTGCTGAAAACCGCCGGCGACTGGAAGGCGGCAGTGCCGCGGGCTCATGATTTGGCGCTCGCGCTGGACCGCCGATGCGTCGACCTCCTGCGGTCTCCAGCGCTTTCGCAACCGCTCTACCGGTTCGATCCGCGCTAGCCCAGCGCAGGAATCGGCAATTGGCCCGCCCGCAGGGTTGCCCGAGCGCTTGGGCGCAGGCCTTTGGCCGCAGGTATTGCGATAAATTTGCAACAATTCTTGCCGCAAACCCTATTTTAACCATATCAGGTTGAAATTTCGCCACCTTCTCCATCTTGGTGGAGGTGAGATTGCGCGGACGGCGTCCCCCCAGCCGGATCCGACGGAGGTTGGAATGAATTTTTCGAAAAACGGCCTTGTGGCCGTATCGCTGGCGGCGCTCGTTGCGAGTGGCTGCTCGACCTCACGCTTCTCGTCGATGGACGACCAGCAGCCGGCGCCATTGCAGCCGGCGCCTGCCGGCCAGGTAAGCTCGAATCAGTTGCCGCCGCCGGCCTCGCCCGGCACCACCGACCCATCGCAGTTCCCGACCGCGCCGGCAAATACGCAGGTTGCGTCCTTGCCGCCGGACGGCTCGGCGCCCGCCGGCGCCTCGGATCTTAGCGCGGCAAGCGTCGCCGGCGTCTGGAACGCCAGCGTTTCCGGCCAGAGCTGCAAGATTGCGACACCGCAGACCAAGTTCGGCGCCGGCTTCCGCGCCGGGCCGCTGCATTGCCCGGCCCCGATCGACGGCATCAAGTCGTGGAACGTCGCCGGCAAGCAGCTGACGCTTTACGACGAGAATGGCGGCTCGCTGGCGCGGCTCTATTCCTCGGGCGGCTCGAAATTCGACGGCCAGACTTCCAGCGGGCAGCCGATTTCGCTTACAAGATAAGCTAGATATGTCGATATTCAGGTGATGCCGGCCTGCGAAGGACAGCTTCCTGCGCTTCCGGTGCTCACGTACTTTAAGTACGCTCCGCTCCGGTTCTCGAAAGCCGCCATTCTCGGCTCGGCCTGACCTGAATCTCGACACACCTAGTCCCCCGGAGCATCCTGCTCTGAACAAACGACGTGACCGATGCATCTGCGTGACGGCCTCCAGACCCATGCGACCGTCAGGCAGCGCTACGACCATCTGGTGGACACGGGCGCGATCGAACGCGATGCGGCGCAGGAACGCGTCGCGGCAGCGCTCGACCGGCTGACTTCGGAAATCTCGGCAAAACGGCTGGCGCACAAATCCAGTGCGCTGGGCTGGCTGTTCGCCCGCAAGCGCGAGACGCGGGATCTCGTCAAGGGCCTCTACATCCATGGCGGCGTCGGCCGCGGCAAGACCATGCTGATGGACATGTTCTTCGAGCTGCTGCCGGTCCGGCGCAAGCGCCGCGTCCATTTCAACGACTTCATGGCCGACGTGCAGGACCGCATCCAGAAGCACCGGCTGGCGCGCAAGAATGGCGACGTCAAGGAAGACGATCCGATCCCGCCGGTGGCCAAGGCTCTGGCCGAACAGGCCTGGGTGCTGTGCTTCGACGAGTTCTCGGTCACCGACATCGCCGACGCGATGATCCTGTCGCGGCTGTTTTCGGCGTTGTTCACCAATGGCGTCGTGCTTGTCGCAACCTCGAACGTGGCGCCGGAAGATCTCTATCGCGACGGGCTGAACCGCCAGCTGTTCCTGCCGTTCATCAGCATATTGGAACGGCACGCGCAGGTGCTGTCGCTCGACAGCGACAAGGATTACCGGCTGGAAAAGCTCGCCCGCACGCCGGTCTATGTCATGCCGGCGGACGCGGCAGCCGACCGGGCGCTCGACGAGGCCTGGCGGACGATGACGCGCGGCGCGCCGACAGAAGCGACGTCGCTGACGCTGAAGGGAAGGCAAGTGGTGGTCCCGGCCGCCGCCGGCGACGCGGCGCGGTTCACCTTCGCCGATCTCTGCGAAAAGCCGCTCGGCGCGCGCGATTTCCTGGCCATCGCCGGGCGTTTTTCGACGGTCTTCATCGATCACGTCCCGGTGCTGGGCGAAGGCAAGCGCAACGAGGCCAAGCGCTTCATCCTGTTGATCGACACGCTTTACGATCATCACGTGCGGCTGGTGGTGAGCGCGGAGGCGCCGCCGCAAGAGCTTTATGTGGCCAAGCGCGGCGTCGAAGTGTTCGAGTTCGAACGCACCGCGTCGCGCCTGATCGAGATGCAGAGCCGCGACTGGCTGGAGGACTGGGCGGAGCGGCGGAAGGCGAAGGCGAACAAACCGGAAGGCCGGCACGGCGAGCCTCCCGTCGCCACGGCCTGAACCCTTCAGGCGGTTGGCAAACTGCCGGCAACAACTGTGTAGTGATCGACGAATTCGGATTTCTCCAAGAGATAGCGGTCATCTTCCGGGTAGTAGCGGGCCAGTTCCGGTGCGTCGCCGGCAAAGCCTCGCACGGCGTCCATTGATGTCCACCAGCTCAAGGTCACGATCTCCGTCGTGTCGTCGCCACGATCACGCATAAGCATCTGGAAGCCGCGATTGCCTGTCGTGGCCGCGTAATCAAGGCCCCCTGTTCTCCCGACATAGGCGGCATAGGCAGCGCGGTCCCGCGTGCGGATGACGGACGACCAGCGACGCAGAATGAGCGGTTCTGTTTCGGTCATGGCTAACTCCTTGTTGTCGTGGCCGCTAAGCGAACAGCAATGATCTAGAGCCTGTAAACATACATCACGAACGGCTCGGCCACCGAATCGCGCGACTCATAAAGCGCGCGGGCCGGGACGTTGCCATGCTCGGTGCCGACCCAGGCCTCTTCGCAGCCATGCTCCCTGCCGATCGCGAACATCGCGTCGAGCATCTTTCGCGCAATGCCCTGGCGTTGGAAGGCGGGCGATACGCCGACCTCGTCGATGTAGAGTTCCGCAACCTTGTCGGGATGGCGGTGGATCACCGCCGCGCATTGTCCGACAACCAGACCGTCAGCCAAGGCCACGATCATGAAATGGCCTGGCTGTCTGAGATAGGCTGGCAATCGACCCGGCCTGGCGGGCTCGTCCAACACATCGTCGGCGACCCGCATCACAAGGGCGTCATTGGCTCTTCAAGCCTTCTGATTGCCACCCTAATTGTGTAGTGTCAGGCAAGTCGGCTTACAAACTTTGACGTTTACGTAAATCCCAAACCATCTAACCGATTGAAAATGCTCACCCCAAAATAATCGTTTGAATTTATCTTGCACCGGGGCTATTGGGTGCGGCGAAATCTCGCGGGTTTCCGCTGCATTCCGGCCTCTTCCTCGACGCCGTCATCAAGTCGTCAAAGATTTGGGCGCAGTCACAGACAAAGGGAAAACATCCTCACATGGCACGCAACAAGATAGCGCTTATCGGCTCGGGCATGATCGGCGGTACGCTCGCCCACATGATCGGCCTCAAGGACCTCGGCGACGTGGTGCTGTTCGATATTGCCGAGGGCATTCCGCAAGGCAAGGGGCTCGATATCGCGCAGTCGTCGCCGGTCGATGGTTTTGACTCGCGTCTGACCGGCGTCAACGACTACGCCGGCATCGAGGGTGCCGATGTCTGCATCGTCACCGCCGGCGTGCCGCGCAAGCCGGGCATGAGCCGTGACGATCTGCTCGGCATCAACCTCAAGGTCATGGAACAGGTCGGCGCCGGTCTCAAGAAGTACGCGCCGAAGGCGTTCGTCATCTGCATCACCAACCCGCTCGACGCCATGGTGTGGGCGCTGCAGAAGTTTTCCGGCCTGCCCAAGACCCATGTCGTGGGCATGGCCGGCGTGCTCGACAGCGCGCGCTTCCGCTATTTCCTAGCCGAGGAATTCAAAGTCTCGGTCGAGGACGTCACCGCCTTTGTGCTTGGCGGCCACGGCGATTCGATGGTGCCGATGATCCGCTATTCGACGGTGTCGGGCATTCCGCTGCCCGACCTCGTCAAGATGGGCTGGACCTCGAAGGAGAAGCTCGACCAGATCGTGCAGCGCACCCGTGATGGCGGCGCCGAGATCGTCGGCCTGCTCAAGACCGGCTCGGCCTATTACGCGCCGGCCGCCTCGGCGATCCAGATGGCCGAAGCCTATCTCAAGGACAAGAAGCGCGTGCTGCCGTGTGCTGCCCACCTCTCCGGCCAGTATGGCGTCAAGGGCACCTATGTCGGCGTGCCCGTGGTGATCGGTGCCGGCGGTGTCGAGCGCATCATCGAGATCGACCTCAACAAGGCCGAGCAGAAGATGTTCGACAGTTCGGTGGCGACCGTGCAGGGCCTGACCGAGGCCTGCGTCAAGATCGCGCCGCAGCTCGCCTCGAAGTGAACCCCGGTAAAAGACAACCCGGCAAAAAAGACCTGGAGATCGTTCCCAATGAACATCCATGAATATCAAGGCAAGGCGCTGCTGAAGAGCTTTGGCGCGCCGGTGGCCGAAGGCGTACCGGTGTTCAAGGCAAGCGAGGCCGAAGCTGCCGCCAAGGCGCTGCCCGGTCCGCTCTATGTGGTGAAGAGCCAGATCCATGCCGGCGGCCGCGGCAAGGGCAAATTCACTGAACTCGGCCCCGACGCCAAGGGCGGCGTGCGGCTGGCGAAGTCGGTCGCCGACGTTGTCGCCAACGCCAACGAGATGCTCGGCCACACGCTGGTGACCAAGCAGACCGGCCCGGCCGGCAAGCAAGTCAACCGCCTCTACATCGAGGACGGCGCCGACATCGAGCGCGAGCTCTATCTGTCGATCCTGGTCGACCGTTCGGTCGGCCGTGTTGCCTTCGTCGTCTCGACCGAAGGCGGCATGGACATCGAGGCTGTCGCCCATGACACGCCGGAAAAGATCATCACCGTCGCCATCGACCCGGAAAAGGGCGTGACATCAGCCGATCTGAAGGCGCTCAACGGCGCGCTGAAACTCGACGGCGACGCGGCCAAGGACGGCAACACCCTGTTCCCGATCCTCTACAAGGCCTTTGTCGATAAAGACATGAGCCTGCTCGAGGTCAACCCGCTGATCGTCATGAAGAACGGCCGGCTGCGCGTGCTCGACGCCAAGGTGTCGTTCGACAACAACGCGCTGTTCCGCCACCCGGACGTGCTCGAACTGCGCGACACCACCGAAGAGGACGAGAAGGAAATCGAGGCATCGAAATACGACCTCGCCTATGTCGCGCTCGACGGCAATATCGGCTGCATGGTCAACGGCGCCGGCCCGGCCATGGCGACGATGGACATCATCAAGCTCTATGGCGCCGAGCCGGCCAATTTCCTCGATGTCGGCGGCGGCGCGTCGAAGGAGAAGGTGACGGCGGCGTTCAAGATCATCACCAAGGATCCGGCGGTCAAAGGCATCCTGATCAACATCTTCGGCGGCATCATGAAGTGCGACATCATCGCCGAGGGCGTCATCGCCGCGGTCAAGGAAGTCGGGCTAGAGGTGCCGCTGGTGGTGCGCCTGGAAGGTACGAACGCCGAGCTCGGCAAGAAGATCATCAACGACAGCGGCCTCAACGTCGTGTCAGCGGATGATCTCGACGACGCAGCCAAGAAGATCGTGGCGGCGGTGAAGGGCTGAGCGGATGCAACCCAGCCGTCTTCTGTGTGTACTCGGTTTCGGCTGCCTGGCCGTTCCGTCGCAAGCAGAAGATATTTCAGATGCAGTCGTACTCTATGAGAAAATTTGCGTCAGCTCTGATGGTGATCTTGCGAAAAGCGAAGAGTTTGCGCTGGAGAACGGGTTTTCGATCCGTTCAGATGATTTCGGCGTGAAAACCTTGAATCGAGATCGCTCGAAAAGCCTCTCGGCCCCCTTGGTCATATTGAGGTCGGAGAGACCTGACGAAAAAAGGTTCGTCGGTGTTTGCGAGGTTTTTGGTAGCACTGCGCACATGTCGACGTTTTACAACTACGTGCAATCGCAGGGCTTGATTGAAGTGCCAAGAGAGGAGGTTTTCCCTGACGCAGGAGACCAGATCTACCTTCGGTATTTTGCGGCCAAAGACTGCCTGGTTTCAGCTGAATTCAAGGGAAAGTGTCGTCTTGTGTGGACGATCGGCGATCAACCGGTCGGCGAGAACTACAGCGGTGCCTTTCGGTTTAGCCGGAACTCTCTAAACCATACGGTTGGTCAACAATGAGCCGCGTTGAAGCCCCCGTAATTGCGAACGCAGGAACGAGCCCATGCCTCCGCGCAAGATAAACCTCGTCGAGGCGGCGGACGCGAAGATCAAGAAGGTCTTCGATCCGCATATCGCCGGCGACGTCAATGACAGCCAGGCCAAGGTCGCCAAGTTCGGCGAGGCTTTCGACTGGCACGCGCATGACAATGAGGACGAAGCCTTCCTCGTGCTGCGCGGGCGCATCGCCATCGATTTCCGCGACGGTCCGGTCGAGCTCGGCGAGGGCGATTTCATCGTCGTACCGCGTGGTGTCGAGCACCGGCCGCGCTCGCTGACCGCGGAGCCCGTGGTGCTGATGTTCGAACCGGCGACGACGCTCAACACCGGCAACGCCAAGAGCGACCTCACCGTCACCGACCTGAAGCGGCTCTGATCCATGAACGCTGCATCCTTCTCCTCGCTCTCGGCCGATCACCAGCGCCTGCAGGCGCTGGTCGGCGCGTGGCGCGGCGAGGAAGAGGTAGCGGACACACAATGGGCCGATGGCGGCACGGCGACTTCCGAAGTGCTGGCGGAGGCTCAGTTCGGCGGCCTGTTCGTGGTGCAGCGCTATCGCCAGCGCCGCGACGGCACGGTCTCGTTCGGCGCGCACAGCGTGTTCGGCTTCGACCAGCAGAACAGCGTCGTCACCATGCATCAGTTCGATTCGATGGGCTTTGTGCCGGTTTCGCCGGCCACGGGCAGTTGGAACGGCAGCGAGTTGGTTCTGGAGCGGTCGTCGCCGCGCGGGTCGGCGCGCGTGACGTATTTTTTTGACGATGCCGATATCTACCGCATGCGATTGCATTTCAAACCTGCCGGCAGCGATGCCTGGCAAGACATGGTGAGCGGCGTCTACAAGCGCGTCTCGCCTTCCTCGATCAACAGTTTTTAGAAAAGGGCTCCGATGTCCATTCTCGTCGACAAGAACACCAAGGTGCTGGTGCAGGGCCTGACCGGCAAGACCGGCACGTTCCACACCGAACAAGCGCTGGCCTATCACGGCACCAAGATGGTGGGTGGCATCCATCCCAAGAAGGGCGGCGAGACCTGGACCGGGTCGAAGGGCGAGAGCCTGCCGATCTTCGCCACCGTCGCTGAGGGCAAGGAAAAGACCGGCGCCAACGCCTCCGTCGTCTATGTACCGCCGGCGGGTGCTGCCGAAGCGATCCTGGAAGCCATCGAGGCCGAGATCCCGCTGATCATCTGCATCACCGAAGGCATTCCGGTGATGGACATGATCAAGGTCAAGGCGCGGCTCGACCGATCGACCTCGCGGCTGATCGGCCCGAACTGCCCGGGCGTGCTCACCCCCAACGAATGCAAGATCGGCATCATGCCTGGAAACATCTTCCGCAAGGGCTCGGTCGGCGTTGTTTCGCGCTCGGGAACACTTACCTATGAGGCTGTGTTCCAGACCACCAATGTCGGCCTCGGCCAGACCACCGCCGTCGGCATTGGCGGCGACCCCGTCAAGGGCACCGAATTCATCGACGTGCTCGAGATGTTCCTCGCCGACGACGAGACCAAGTCGATCATCATGATCGGCGAGATCGGCGGTTCGGCCGAGGAAGACGCCGCACAGTTCCTCAAGGACGAAGCCAAGCGTGGCCGCAAGAAGCCGATGGCCGGCTTCATCGCCGGGCGCACGGCGCCGGCCGGACGTACCATGGGCCATGCGGGCGCGGTCATCTCCGGCGGCAAGGGCGGCGCCGAGGACAAGATCGCGGCGATGGAATCGGCCGGGATAAAAGTTTCGCCGTCGCCGGCACGGCTGGGCACGACGCTGGTTGAAGCCATCAAGGGCTGAACCGCGCGCTGATTGTTGGAATGAGAGCCAACGACGGTTCGTTGGCTTTGAGGGGACAAGAGGGGCGGGTGAACCGCCCACTATCGCGGCCCAGCCGCAAACGTAAGGAGACGGAGCCAGGCTCCGCAGGCAAAAAATGGCAAGACAAGATCAGGCCAACGACCAATTTTCGCTCACCTCATTCCTCTATGGCGGCAACGCCGACTATATCGACGCGCTCTATGCCGCCTATGAGGACGATCCTGCCTCGGTCAATCCCGAATGGCAGGAGTTCTTCGCCGGGCTGAAGGACGATGCCGGCGATGTGCGCAGGAACGCCAAGGGCGCATCCTGGGCAAAACCCTCCTGGCCACTGCAGGCCAATGGCGAGCTGGTCTCGGCACTCGACGGCAATTGGGGCATCGTCGAGAAGCATCTGGAAAAGAAGGTCAAGGACAAGGCGGTCACCAACGGTGTCGTGCTGTCCGATGCCGACGTCCACCAGGCGACACGCGACTCGGTGCGCGCCATCATGATGATCCGCGCCTACCGCATGCGTGGCCATCTGCACGCCAATCTCGATCCGCTCGGCATCGCCAAGCCGCTCGAGGATTACAACGAGTTGTCACCGGAGAATTACGGCTTCACCGAAGCCGACTACGACCGGCCGATCTTCCTCGACAATGTGCTGGGGCTCGAATTCGGCTCCATCCGGCAGATGCTGGAAATCCTGACCCGCACCTACTGCTCGACGCTCGGCGTCGAGTTCATGCATATCTCGGACCCTGAGGAAAAGGCCTGGATCCAGGCGCGCATCGAAGGCGCCGACAAGGAGATCTCGTTCACCGCCACCGGCAAGAAGGCGATCCTCTCGAAGCTGGTCGAGGCGGAAGGTTTCGAGCAGTTCATCGACGTCAAGTACAAGGGCACCAAGCGCTTCGGCCTCGACGGCAGTGAAGCGCTGATCCCGGCGCTGGAGCAGATCGTCAAGCGCGGCGGCCAGCTCGGCATGAAGGAGATCGTGCTCGGCATGGCGCATCGCGGCCGGCTGAACGTGCTGTCCCAGGTGATGGCCAAGCCGCACCGCGCCATCTTCCACGAGTTCAAGGGCGGCTCGGCCGCTCCCGACGAGGTCGAGGGCTCGGGCGATGTGAAGTACCATCTCGGCGCTTCGTCGGACCGCGAGTTCGACGGCAACAAGGTGCATCTGTCGCTGACCGCAAATCCGTCGCATCTGGAAATCGTCGACCCGGTGGTGATGGGCAAGGCGCGCGCCAAGCAGGACTATCTGTTCGGCCGCGGCCGCGAGGAGATCGTGCCGCTGGAGGAGCGGGCCAAGGTGCTGCCGCTGCTGCTGCACGGCGACGCCGCCTTCGCCGGCCAGGGCGTGATCGCCGAAATCCTCGGCCTGTCGGGACTGCGCGGCCATCGCGTTGCCGGCACGCTGCACTTCATCATCAACAACCAGATCGGCTTCACCACCAATCCGCGCTTCTCGCGCTCGTCGCCCTATCCGTCCGACGTCGCCAAGATGATCGAGGCGCCGATCTTCCACGTCAATGGCGACGACCCGGAAGCCGTGGTGCATGCCACCAAGGTGGCGATAGAATTCCGCATGAAGTTCCACAAGCCTGTTGTGGTCGACATGTTCTGCTATCGCCGCTTCGGCCACAATGAGGGCGACGAACCGGCCTTCACCCAGCCGATCATGTATCGCAACATCCGCACCCACAAGACCACGGTGCAGATCTATGGCGAGCGGCTGATCGCCGAGGGCCAAATCACCCAGGCCGAACTCGACCAGATGAAGGCCGACTGGCGCGCGCACCTGGAATCCGAGTGGGAAGTCGGCCAGCACTACAAGCCCAACAAGGCCGACTGGCTGGATGGCGCCTGGTCGGGGCTGCGCACGGCCGACAACCAGGACGAACAAAGGCGCGGCAAGACCGCCGTGCCGGTCAAGACGCTGAAGGAAATCGGCAAGAAGCTGACCGAGGTGCCGAAAGGCTTCGAGGCGCACAAGACGATCATCCGCTTCCTTGAAAACCGCCGCGAGGCGATCGACTCAGGCGAAGGCATCGACTGGTCGACGGCCGAGGCGCTGGCTTTCGGCGCCATCCTGCTCGACGGCAATCCGATCCGGCTGTCGGGACAGGATTCCGAACGCGGCACCTTCTCGCAGCGCCATTCCGTGCTCTACGACCAGCGCGACGAGACCCGCTACATCCCGCTTAACAATCTGTCGGCGGCACAGGCCGGCTACGAAGTCATCAACTCGATGCTGTCAGAAGAGGCGGTGCTGGGCTTCGAATATGGCTACAGCCTCGCCGAACCCAAGGCGCTGACCCTGTGGGAAGCGCAGTTCGGCGACTTCGCCAACGGCGCCCAGGTGGTGTTCGACCAGTTCATCTCGTCTGGCGAACGCAAGTGGCTCAGAATGTCGGGCCTCGTTTGCCTGTTGCCGCATGGCTATGAGGGCCAGGGCCCGGAGCATTCCTCGGCCCGGCTCGAGCGCTTCCTGCAGCTTTGCGCCGAAGACAATATGCAAGTGGCCAACTGCACGACGCCGGCCAACTACTTCCACATCTTGCGCCGGCAGCTGAAGCGCGACTTCCGCAAGCCGCTGATCCTGATGACGCCGAAGTCGCTGCTGCGCCACAAGCGGGCGGTGTCGACGCTGCCGGAAATCTCGGGCGAAAGCTCGTTCCACCGGCTCTTGTGGGACGATGCCCAGCTCTTGCCCAACCAGGCGATCAAGCTCACCAAGGATTCGAAGATCCGCCGCGTCGTGCTGTGTTCGGGCAAGGTCTATTACGACCTCTACGAAGAGCGCGAGAAGCGCGGCATCAACGACATCTATCTGCTGCGCGTCGAACAGCTCTATCCATTCCCGGCCAAGGCGCTGATCACCGAACTGTCACGTTTCCGCAACGCCGAGATGGTGTGGTGCCAGGAGGAGCCCAAGAACATGGGCGCCTGGTCGTTCATCGACCCGTATCTGGAATGGGTGCTGGCGCATATCGACGCCAAGCATCAGCGGGTGCGCTACACCGGCCGTCCCGCTGCCGCCTCGCCGGCAACCGGACTGATGTCGAAACATCTCGCCCAGCTCGCCGCCTTGCTCGAAGACGCGCTCGGTGAATAGAGAAGATCTGGGCGAATAACAGAACGAAAGAAACGGACAGGCACAATGGCTACCGAAATCCGCGTTCCCACTCTCGGCGAATCCGTCACCGAAGCGACCATCGGCAAATGGTTCAAGAAGGTCGGCGATGCCATTGCCGTCGACGAGCCCTTGGTTGAACTTGAAACCGACAAGGTGACGGTGGAGGTGCCTGCCGCCGCCGCCGGCACGCTGGGCGAGATCGTTGCCAAGGAAGGCGAGACGGTCGCTGTCGGGGCTTTGCTGGGCTCGATTTCGGCTGGTGGTGCCGCAGCCCCGGCGACCAAGCCACAAGCGGTGTCGCAGGCCTCGTCGCCGGATGCGGCGTCGACCACCAAGCAGGCCGCGGCCGAGACCGCCAAGATTGCCGGCGATGCCGGCGCGGTCGAGCCGCGCAGCATGCCGCCGGCGCCGGCGGCGGCGAAACTGATCGCCGAGAACAATCTCGCGGTCGACCAGCTTTCGGGTTCCGGCAAGCGCGGCCAGGTGCTGAAGGGCGACGTGCTCGATGCCATCTCCAAGGGCGCGCCGTCGCAGCCGGCCGAGACGCCGAAGGCTGCTCCTGCGCCGATTGCCGTGCGTGCGCCATCCTCGGGTGACGACGCCTCGCGCGAAGAGCGCGTGCGCATGACCAAATTGCGCCAGACCATCGCGCGCCGCCTCAAGGAAGCGCAGTCGACCGCCGCCATGCTGACCACCTTCAACGAGGTCGACATGTCAGCGGTGATGGCGCTGCGGACCAAGTACAAGGACGTGTTCGAGAAGAAGCATGGCGTGAAGCTCGGCTTCATGGGCTTCTTCACCAAGGCTGTCACCCATGCGTTGAAGGAAATCCCCTCGGTCAATGCCGAGATCGACGGCACCGACATCATCTTCAAGAACTATGCCCATATCGGCGTCGCTGTCGGGACGGAAAAAGGTCTCGTCGTGCCGGTCGTGCGCGATGCCGACCAGATGTCGATCGCCGAGATCGAGAAGGACATCGGCCGGCTGGGCATCGCCGCGCGTGACGGCAAGCTGTCGGTCGCCGACATGCAAGGCGGCACGTTCACGATTTCCAATGGCGGCGTCTATGGCTCGCTGATGTCGACGCCAATCCTCAACGCGCCGCAGTCGGGCATTCTCGGCATGCACAAGATCCAGGACCGGCCGGTCGTGGTCGGCGGCCAGATCGTCATCCGGCCGATGATGTACCTGGCGCTGAGCTACGATCATCGCATCGTCGACGGCAAGGAGGCGGTGACCTTCCTGGTGCGCGTCAAGGAAAGCCTGGAGGATCCGGAACGGCTGGTGCTCGATCTCTAGGGGTTGGTGCTGATCCGGAGTTTACACTGCAAGCCGGAGGAAGGGATCTGCGCAGCAGGATGACGACTCGTCCCTTTAGCCTTCCAAGGAACGTTTTGATCTCGACCGTCGCGGGCGGCATGGTGCTGACCGCGGCCAACGTATATGCCGCCTGTCCGATCGAACTTGCCGTCTATGGCGATACCCAAAGCGGCAGCGAGATCGACTTTACGCCGACCGGCCCATCGGCTGTTGTCACCAACAGTTTCCGCATGATCCTCGACAACAATGTGGTGCTGAACGGCATTGTGATGTGGAGCTCGGGTGAAGCGCGGCCGAACGGTTCCTTGATGTACAAATGCCCCGAGGGCGACGTCACTGGCGGCGAACTTGCCGCCTGCACGCTTTGGAACGGTGTGATCTATACGTCGGATGACAAGGGCGCGATCGGGCTGTTGCCGGCCGAAGGTGTCGATGCGCCGAAGACACTGATCCTTCCCGACCTCGGGCCGTCATTGCGACATTCACTGGCCTATGGCGGCAGCGGATTTTCGAAAGTGCCGTCGGATGTGTTTACGCTGAAGGGATGCCAGGAATGAGCGAGGCGCAAAAGGTGCTGCTGGTCACCGGCGGCAGTCGCGGCATCGGCGCCGCCGTCTGCCGGCTCGGGGCGAAGGCCGGTTATCGCCTGGCAATCAACTATGCCTCGAACCAGGCTGCCGCTGACGCGCTGGTCGGCGACATCAAGGCCGCCGGCGGTGAAGCGTTTGCGGTCAAGGGCGATGTCGGCCGCGAGGCCGATATCCTGGCCATTTTCGAGGCGGTGGACCGCAGCTGGGGCCGGCTCGACGCCTTCGTCAACAATGCCGGCATCGTCGACGCCAAGGCGCGTGTCGACGAGATGAGCGCGGCACGGCTCGAACGCATGATGCGCATCAATGTCGTCGGCTCCATCCTGTGCGCCCGCGAGGCGGTCAAGCGCATGTCGACGCGCCATGGCGGTTCGGGCGGTTCGATCGTCAACCTTTCCTCGGCGGCGGCCGTGCTGGGCGCGCCGGACAATTATGTCGACTATGCCGCGTCCAAGGGCGCCATCGACACGTTCACCATCGGGCTTGCCCGCGAGGTGGCGACGGAAGGCATCCGCGTCAATGCGGTGCGGCCGGGCATCATCGACACCGATATCCACGCCTCCGGCGGACAGCCGGATCGAGTGGCGCTGATCCAGGACTCGCTGCCGATGAAAAGAGCGGGCACCGCGGATGAAGTCGCGGCAGCGATTCTCTATCTTCTATCCGACGCCGCATCCTATACGACAGGCGCGATCCTGAATGTCAGCGGCGGCCGCTGAGCGCCAAGCAAAGGGAAACAAACATGGCTTATGACGTCGTTATCATCGGATCGGGACCCGGCGGCTATGTCTGCGCCATCAAGGCGGCGCAGCTTGGGCTGAAGGTTGCGGTGGTCGAGAAGAACGCCACCTTCGGCGGCACCTGCCTCAACATCGGCTGCATCCCGTCCAAGGCGCTGCTCTACGCCTCCGAGATGTTCGCCGAGGCCGGCCATTCCTTCGACACGCTCGGCGTCGAGATCGCGGCACCCAAGCTCAACCTCAAGAAGATGATGGCGCACAAGGATGCGACGGTGGCGTCCAACGTCAACGGCGTCGCCTTCCTGTTCAAGAAGAACAAGATCGACTCCTTCCGCGGCACCGGCAAGGTGGTCGCGGCGGGCAAGGTCTCGGTCACCTCCGAAGACGGCAAGGTCGAGGAGATCGAGACCAAGAACATCGTCATCGCCACCGGCTCGGATGTCGCCGGCATTCCTGGCGTCAAGGTCGATATCGACGAGAAGGTCATTGTGTCGTCGACCGGCGCGCTGTCGTTGGAGAAGGTTCCCGGCCACCTGGTGGTGGTCGGCGGCGGCGTCATCGGACTCGAACTCGGCTCGGTCTGGGCGCGGCTCGGCGCCAAGGTCACCGTCGTCGAGTTCCTCGATACCATCCTTGGCGGCATGGACGGCGAGGTCTCAAAACAGTTCCAGCGGCTGCTCTCCAAGCAAGGCTTCGAGTTCAAGCTCGGCGCCAAGGTGACAGGCGTGGCCAAGGCCAAGAAGGGCGCCACCGTCACCTTCGAGCCGGTGAAGGGTGGTGCGGCTGAAACCATCGCCGCCGATGTCGTGCTGATCGCCACCGGCCGCCGCGCCTATTCCGACACTCTCGGGCTGAAGGAAGCAGGTGTCGAAGTCGACGAGCGCGGCCGGGTCAAGACCGACGCTCATCTCAAGACCAACGTGCCCGGCATCTATGCCATCGGCGATGTCATCGCCGGGCCGATGCTGGCGCACAAGGCAGAGGACGAGGGCGTTGCTGTCGCCGAAACCATCGCCGGCCAGGCCGGCCATGTGAATTACGATGTCATTCCGAGCGTCGTCTACACCAGCCCGGAAATCGCCTCGGTCGGCAAGACCGAGGAAGAGCTGAAGAAGGCCGGTGTCGACTACAAGGTCGGAAAATTCCCGTTCAGCGCCAATGGCCGGGCACGCGCCATGCTGCACACGGACGGCTTCGTGAAGATCCTCGCCGACAAGGCGAGCGACCGGGTGCTTGGCGTGCACATCGTCGGCTTCGGCGCCGGCGAGATGATCCACGAGGCGGCGGTGCTGATGGAGTTCGGCGGTTCGTCGGAGGACCTTGCCCGCACCACCCACGCGCATCCGACAATGTCGGAAGCGGTGAAGGAAGCGGCGCTGGCCACGTTCTTCAAGCCGATCCACATTTAAAGGCGCCCAACGCTTCGTCATCCCATGGCGGAGCAAGGAGCGAAGCGACGCGGCGCAGACCCCTGGAGCTGCTCCGCAGCCCAAGGGATCCATGCCGTGACTTCAGAGCGTCGCGGCGGTCCAGAGTTCTGCTCCGCTGCATTCCTTGGTTGATGTCGCGGCATGGATCCTCGGGTCAAGCCCGAGGATGACGAACCGCGGTGCCATCGCCCAAAACAAAACGGCCCGCCTTTCAGCGGGCCGTTCGTATTCGATGTCGCGCCGATCAGTTGGCCGGGGCAGGAGCCGGTGCTGGCGCAGGAGCCGGTGCCGGTGCGGGCGCAGGTGCCGGAGCGGGCGCAGGCGCAGGAGCCGGTGCTGGTTCGGCTGGCTTGGCCGGTTCGGCTGGCTTCATCGGTTCTGCCGGCGCTGGCGCCGGGGCCGGTGTGCTGGCCGCTGGCGGCTCGGCGGGTGCCGGATGTTCGCCGCTTCTGCCGAAAACGTAATACGCGACAATCGCCAGGATAACGACGACCAGCGCAATCAGCCAGGGGCTGCCGCCCCCGCCGCTTGGCCTGGGAGTGTCGTTCGATGGATTCGCCATAAAAGTGTCCTCCGTGGATGAAAATGATCAATCAACAGCCATCAACGCGCAACCGTTGAATGGGTTTCACGCTAGCGAAGGAAACCGCCGGAAACGCGGCGTTTTGCTCCCCCCGGTGCCATCCGACTCAATTGACGGCGATGACAGTATAGCCGGCTTTGCGGAAATCCTCACCAGTCCCGCGGGACCGGGAAGGTGGCCCTTCCGCCAGCTTGATTTCGAGTGCCTCGCCGGGCGGCGGCGTTTCGCCACGCAGCGAGCCGAGCCAACCGATGCTATCGTTGGTTGTGAGGGAGTTGCCGGTATGACACCCACTGCACAGACTTTCCCCGATCCCGAGAGCGCTCTTGCCGGCGCTCAGTTCGCCGACCGATACGTGCTAACAACCGATGGTCTTGCCCTGACCGCCATTGGCGCGGCCGAACGTGTTCTGGGGCGGTCACCGCGATGGGTCGGCCGGCTTACGCAGCTGCGCAATCTCGCCGTGAGGCCATTTGGGCTGAAAGCGGGGGCGGAACCCGACACGCCGCCGGAAAGCAGGATTGGCATCTTTCCGCTCATCAGCCAGGCACAAGGCAGGGTCGTCCTTGGCCTGGACGACCGGCATCTCGATTTCCGCCTCCTGGTGGAGGTGGACGACCTCGGCGCGGGCCGGCAGCAGGTGGCTGTGTCGACGATCGTGAAGACACACAATCTGCTTGGGCGGACGTATCTTGCCATCATCATGCCGTTTCACCGGATCATCGCTCCGGCGATGCTGGCTCAGGTCTTGATCAGATAGGGGTTAAAACCCCACTGCCGTGACAGTGTAGCCGGCCTTGCGGAAATCCTCGACCAGTCCCTGCGGACCAGGAAGGTGCAGGGCGCCGACCGCCATGAAGGCGTTGCCCTTGGCCAGGATCGGCTCGGCATGATCGACCATCACCTTGTTGCGGCTGGTGATCATGGTTTCCTCGAAGGCGGCATAGCCGGCGGGATCGTTCTGCTCTTCGGGCATGGCGGCGCGGAACAGCGGCCAGAACATGCCGGTGTCGCCGCGCTGGTAGAGTATGATCATGGTTTCGTTGATGTCGTTGACCTTGTCGCCCAGCTTCAGCGTGTCGACCAGGCCCTTCATGTGAAAGGCGAGCGGCAGCGAGGCCATGGCTCGCAACTGGCTCTCGGCCGTCTCCAATCCCTCAACCGACTTGCCGGCGGCCTTGGCACTCTCGGCCAGCTTGACGTCGAGCACCGGCGCCCCGCCGGACTGGCGGGCGAGTTCGCAAGCCGGAAGCGCCATCATGGCAGACAGCATCCACGGCTTCATCTTGGCGACGGTTGCCGGCGGGATGCCGCGCGCGTCGAGTGCCGCATTCATCGCCGCTGCTTCGTCCGGCTTCAGCAAGGACGACAGCGTCGTGGAGTCGGTGAACATCATCAGGTCCGGCTCTTTCAGCATTGCCGTCATCATCTTCTGCTTGTCGAGCACATCGGTGGTTTCGATGATGAGGGTGCCGGCGGCGTCAAAGGCCTTCTGAGCTTCCGGCGTCAGCGTGGTGACGCGCGGGTCGGTCATGTGCATGGTGCCGAACAGGTAGGATGGCTGTTCGCCTGATTTTTCCAGCTTCCACAACAGGCCCTTGCCATTCAGCGTGGCGGCGGCTTCCGCCTCGATCTTGCTGTAGGTGGCGGGGCTGCTCGTCTGCAGGGCCGACAGCATGTCGGCGCCGCTGCAGGTCGGGACTTCAGCATGCGCCCTGCCGGCCGCGAACAAAAGGACGGCAAGAAAGGACAGGAAAAACAGCACGTTGAGTGCAACAAGCAGCTTCAGCGACAGGGAAGCTGCACGGTCGGCGATGGCGATGACACGTTTCATGATCCTATTCCTAGGACCGAAAAGCGGCAAAACGGTTAATTGGTACCGCGAAATTGAAGGCTTCACGCCCTCGGATGCGCCGATTCGTAGATTTCGAGCAGCCTTGCGGTGTCGACGCCGGTGTAGATCTGCGTCGTCGACAGGCTGGCGTGGCCAAGCAATTCCTGGATGGTGCGCAGATCGCCGCCACGTCCCAGCAGATGCGTGGCGAAGGAATGGCGCAGCGCGTGCGGCGTCGCGGTGTCCGGCAGGTTGAGCGCCGAGCGCAGCTTGGCCATGTCGCGCTGGATGATGGCGGGGTTGAGCGGGCCGCCGCGGGCGCCGCGAAACAACAGGCCCTTCGGATCGAGATGGTAGGGGCAGAGCCGGCGATATGCGGCGATTGCCCGCAGCGCCACCGGCAGCACCGGCACGAGCCGCGTTTTGCCGCCCTTGCCGGTGACGCGCAGCACGGTGTCGGCCTCCGAGGCCAGATCGGCGCCGGCGAGGCCGAGCGCTTCCGAAATGCGCAGGCCAGAGCCGTAGAGCAGCGTCAGCACGGCGGCATTGCGGGCGGCGATCCAGGGCTCTTCGGCCAGTTGGCCTTCAACCGATACGACCTGTTTGGCGTCGCTCGCCGTCAGCGGTTTTGGCAGCGATTTGGGCTGGCGCGGCGCGCGAAGTGCTGCGGCACCAGCCGCATTGGCAAGACCGCGCCGCTCGAGAAAACGCAGCAGCGAGCGGATGCCGGCCAGCCCGCGGCCAAGCGTGCGGGCGCCGGCGCCGGCGTTGCGGCGGGCGGCGAGAAAGCCGCGGAGATCGGCCGGGCGCAGATTGGCGATGTCCGAAATGCCGGGCGAGCCGCCGCAATGGCCGGTGAGGAAATGCAGGAACTGGCGCGTATCGCGCTCATAGGCCTCGACGGTTGCGGGTGACAGGCGACGTTCACGCGCGAGCATCTTCAGCCAGCTTTCACGCGCCGCCTGGAGATCGGGTTTCGCCGGGATGAGGAATTCCTGCATGGCGCCATTTTCGGGTATTCGGGTTAGGAAGCGGTGAAGAGCCCGCCATTGAAATGACAAGGGGCGATCATTGAAATGATGCCGGGCTGGGGTTAGAGCAAAGCCAAAGGATTTCATGCCATGAGCAAGCCGCAAAACCCCGTCCAGATGGCCGTGATCGGCGCCGCCCATGGCATCAAGGGCGAACTCAGGGTGAAGACCTTCACCGGCGAGCCGCTGGCGCTGGCCGATTATGGGCCGCTCTATGCCAGGGACGGCCGCGTCTTCCAGATCATCGACATCCGTCCCGCCAACACGGTTGTCGTGGTGCGCTTCAAAGGCATTGCTGACCGCAATGCCGCCGAGGCACTCGCCGGCACCGAACTGTTCGTCGACCGGTCGATGCTGCCCGACGATGGCGAGGAGGATGAATTCTACCATGCCGACCTCGTTGGACTGGAGGTTCGGGACGATACCGGCACCGCGCTTGGCAAGGTGGTCGCGGTGCATAATTTCGGCGGCGGCGACATTCTCGACGTGACGCTTGCCGGCCGCAAGGGCGTGCTGATCCCGTTCACGCAGGCCGCCGTGCCTCAAGTGTCGATCGCCGACGGGTTTGTCCGTGTCGACCCTGTGGCGGCCGGACTTGTCGAGGACGAGGATGGTGACGCGCCACGCGACGACGATTTCGACCCGAAGGGCAGGCCGCGCGGACCGCGCGACGCCGGAGGCAACCGGTGAGTTTCTCGGCTAGCGTGCTGACGCTCTATCCCGAGATGTTTCCCGGCGCGCTCGGCCTGTCGCTGGCGGGCCGCGCGCTTGAGGCCGGCACCTGGACGCTGGAGGCGATCCAGATCCGCGATTTTGCCACCGACAAGCACCGCACCGTCGATGACACGCCGGCCGGCGGTGGCGCCGGCATGGTGATGCGCGCCGATGTGCTGGCCAGGGCGATCGACCATGCTTCGCCGGCGGGCGATGCGCGTCCGCGTCTTTTGATGAGCCCGCGCGGAAAACCGCTGACCCAGGCGCGCGTGCGCGAACTCGCCGCCGGGCTGGGTGCCGTCATCCTGTGCGGTCGCTTCGAAGGTGTCGATCAGCGGGTGATCGACGCGCGGGGATTGGAGGAAGTCTCGATCGGCGATTTCATCCTGTCGGGCGGCGAGCCGGCGGCGCTGGTGCTGCTCGACGCGGTGGTGCGACTGTTGCCCGGCGTCATGGGCAACGCGGTGTCCGGCCAGGAAGAGAGCTTTGAGAATGGGCTGCTCGAGCATCCGCACTATACAAGGCCGCAGGAGTTCGAGGGCCGGGAGATTCCCGATGTGCTGATTTCGGGCAATCACAAGAAGATCGCTGCATGGCGTCGGGAGCAGTCTGAGAGGCTGACCAAAGAGCGGCGGCCCGACCTGTTCGCTGCTCAGCCCTTCCCGAAATAATAGAAAGCCAGAAACAGGCCGACGGCGATGACGAATCCGCGCACCACATTCTGCGGCACGCGCTTGGCAATCCACACGCCGGCGTAGCCGCCGAGCGCGCCGCCCGGGATCATGATGATCGCCTGCGGCCAGGCGACGACGCCGCCCGAGACGAAGACGATGATGGCGACAGCCGCAATGACGACGGCCAGCATGTTCTTCAGCGCGTTCAGCCGATGGTAGTCGCCGGCCTGTGTCAGGCCGAGCGTCGCCAGCATCATCACGCCCATGCCGGCGCCGAAGAAGCCGCCATAGATGGCGGTGACGAACTGCGCCAGCGAACCGGCGAGCGAGCCGACCGATGCCTCGTGCCCCGGTTTTGGCTCTGGTTTCAGCCACGGCCCGGCGGCAAACAGCGCGGTCGCACCCAACAGCAGCCACGGCACCAGGACGCGGAAGGATGGGTTGTCGAGCGCCAGCAGGATCAGCGCGCCGGCCAGTGCACCGATTGCCGAGATCAGGCAAAGAAGAAGGGCGCCGCGCCAGAAATGCCTGATGTCGTCCCAATAGGCCAATGTCGAGGTGATGTAGCCGGGGAATTGCGTGACAGAGGAGGTGGCGTTGGCGACGATCGGCGGCACGCCGACCAGTGTCATGGCGCCGAAAGTGATGAAGGTGCCACCGCCGGCGACCGCGTTGGCGGCGCCGGACAGAAAGCCTGCCAGGAACAGCAGGATGGCGTCGAAAACAGACATGCAATGCCGCCACGGAAAACTGTGTTATGTCAGGCTTAGAAAGCCCCAGGGAGCGGCGCAACCCGGCATGAAGCGATTACGATGGTGCCATGCCGGCAAAAAAGACTCCTGCGCGGGCGTGACAAAGCGCTGAAATAGCTGTATGTGCCCGCCGAACCGGAAGAAGAATCTGCCGGACCCGTCAACAATGACGGTGTAGTCGCCCCTGCCTGATGTTCTCGAACAAAGGGCATAGCCGAGCGGTCAATGGAACTGCAAGGCGAGCGTAGGGCGCTCTGACTGTCGGAAGAACAAGAAGTGGACTATTGAGATGGATATTCTCCGTCAGCTCGAGGCCGAGCAGGCCGCCAAGATCGAAGCCAAGCGCAAGCTTCCCGAATTCCAGCCCGGCGACACCGTGCGCGTCCAGGTCCGCGTGACCGAAGGCACCCGCACCCGCGTCCAGGCCTATGAGGGCGTCGTCATCGCCCGCGCTGGTTCAGGCTTCCAGGAAAATTTCACCGTCCGCAAGATCTCCTACGGCGAAGGCGTCGAGCGCGTGTTCCCGGTCTACTCGCCGATGGTCGAAGGCGTCGAGATCGTGCGTCGCGGCAAGGTGCGTCGCGCCAAGCTCTATTACCTGCGCGATCGTCGCGGCAAGTCGGCCCGTATTTCGGAAAACACCGGCGTGCGCGCCCGCAAGCTCAACGATGAGGAGCGCGATGCGCTGAACGCCGAGAAGGCCCGCATCGAAGCCGAGAAGGTCGCCGCCGCCCAGGCGCTGGCCGCCGAGACGGCCGCCAAGGAAGCCGCCGAGAAGAAGGCCGCCGCCGAGGCTGAGGCCGCCAAGGCCGCTGAAGCGACCCCGGCCGAATAAGATTTCGGAATTCCCATTCAAAAAGGCGGCTTCGGCCGCCTTTTTTCGTTTGGCGAACATCTAATACCTTTGACAATTGGCCGAGACATTTGTGCTTCGTCATCCACGGGCGAAGCAAGGAGCGTAGCGACGCGGCGCAGACCCGAGGATCCATGCCGCGACTTCTGAGCGCCGCTACGGTGCAGAACCGGCTGGTTAGCGCTACCCTCATTCTGAACCGCGGCGCTCGTGTCGAACGTCACGGCATGGATCCTAGGGTTTTCGCGACGTCGCTTCGCGACTGCTCCACTCTAGGATGACGAAGTCCGGGATTCCCGCCGTCGTTTAAAGGTAGCAAAAACACACAGCAGCGAGAGGCTTGACGCATATCATCTTGTGTACTAAATAATCGTGTACAAGATAATTGGAGATTTGATATGGCACTCTACACCACACAGGCTCACGTCACCGGCGGCCGCGCCGGCCATGGCGAGACCAGCGACGGTCTGCTCAAGGTCGATCTGGCGATGCCCAAGGAGCTCGGCGGGCCGGGTGGCGCGACCAATCCCGAGCAGCTTTTCGCCATCGGCTACGCCGCCTGCTTCGAAAGCGCGGTCCGCTTCATCGCGCGCAAACAGAAGCTACCGCTCACGGATGCCGGGGTAACCTCCACCGTCAGCCTGCTTCCCAATGGCGAGGGCTTCAAGCTCGGCTTGGCGCTCGCTGTGGAAACGAAAGGCCTTGATCAGGCGGCGGCTGAAGCGCTTGTATCAGCGGCGCACCAGGTTTGCCCCTATTCCAACGCCATCAGGGGCAATATCGACGTGGCGCTTTCGGTAAAGGCGGCATGACGGCAAAAGTCGAAACGAGAGCCAAGGAAGTCCCGGCGGAGACCGCCGGGACTTTTCCCATGCCGCGGCTCGATCAGCAGCTGTGTTTCGCGCTCTATTCGGCGAGCGGGCTGATGACGAAGCTCTATCGGCCATTGCTCGATCCGCTTGGTCTCACCTATCCGCAATATTTGGCCATGCTGGCACTATGGGAGCACGCGCCGAGCACGGTGGGCGCGCTTGGTCAGGCGCTTGGCCTGGATTCCGCGACGCTGACGCCGCTGCTCAAGCGGATGGAGGCAGGCGGCCTCGTTACCCGCCGCCGCGATGCCGCCGACGAGCGCCGGGTGCTGGTCGAGCCGACGGCCAAGGGCCAGGCGCTGCGTGCGCGCATCAAGGATGTGTCCGCAGCACTTGCCTGCAGCGTGCCGCTGGAGCCGGGCGAAGCGAAAGCGCTGCACGCAACGCTCACTCATCTTGTTGCCGGTCTGCGCAACGCCGTAACGGAAGATCCGGCGGCAGGTGCGGAAGCGCTGGTTTCTGGCTCGACATAACCAGATCATCCCGAAATCCCTGAATTGAGGGCATTGGAATCCCTTTTCGCGCGCGCTGACGCAGCGGACCGTCTTGCGTGACGCATGCGGAAAGCTAAAGTCGGCGCCGGATTTTCCAGTAAGCCCGGCCGATATTCGGGCGCTTTCAATTTTCGGGAGTGTGTCATGACCAAGTCGAAACTGCTGCTGGCCGGCCTGCTGGCTCTCGTGCTTGCGCCCGTCGCCGCATGGGCTGCCGATGCGCTGCCCGATCTCGCCGGCAAGAAGGTGGTGGTGGTCACCGAAAACGCCTATCCGCCGCTGCAGTTCATCGATCCCAAGACCGGAAAACAGATCGGCTGGGAATATGACGCGATGAACGAGATCGCCAAGCGGCTGAATTTCAAGGTCGAGTACCAGAACACCTCCTGGGACGCGATGATCCAGGCGGTTTCCGACAACCAGTACAACATCGGCATGACCGGCATCACCATCAAGGATGACCGCAAGGAGAAGGTTGATTTCTCCGACCCCTATATGCGTTCGGAGCAGTTCATGCTGGTGCGCGGTGACGAAAGCCGTTTCACCGACGCCAAGACCTTCGGCGCCTTCAAGGACGGGTTGATCGGCGCGCAGGCCGGCACCACGCCCTTCTACACCGCCGTCTACAGCGTGCTCGACGGCAATGAGCAGAACCCGCGCATCAAGCTGTTCGAGACGTTCGGCGCCACGGTGCAGGCATTGAAGTCGGGCGATGTCGACGTCGTGCTGACCGACGGCACCGCCGGCAAGGGCTATGTCGATGCGTCCGAGGGCAAGCTGAAGCTGATCGGCGGACCGCTCGGCACCGAGGACTTTGGGTTCATCTTCCCGAAGGGGTCGGACCTGGTGAAGCCGGTCAACGCGGCAATCGCGGCGCTGAAGGCGGATGGGACGCTTGATGCGCTGAACAAGAAGTGGTTTCTTGATTACAAGATGGGGCAGTGAGCGATCTTGGTGGGGGTCTCGGGTGATAGCGCGCTGACATTGCGCCTAGGCACCCCCCTCTGTCCTGCCGGACATCTCCCCCGCAAGGGGGGAGATTGGCTGTTTCTTCCGCTTTCGCCAATCACCAACGTTGCAAGAAGAGTGCCGTCGACAAAGATGCCGATCTCCCCCCTTGCGGGGGAGATGGCCGGCAGGCAAGAGGGGGGTGCCTTGGCGCGATCCTTTTGATGCGGGGGCCCTCCACCAAACCCGACTTCCCTTGGTGGCTTGCCGTTGCCGCAGCGCTGGCACTGGTCGCGGCCCTGTCGATCGCGGCCAGCAACCTCTATGCCCAGGTCTTCGCCACTGTCGCCAAGGGCATCGGCGTCACCGTCTTCGTCACCGTGGTGGCTTTCGCGCTGGCGTCGATCATCGGTCTCGGCATTGCGCTGATGGGCCTGTCGGGCTCGCCCTGGCTGCGGCAGATCGCCCGCTTCTATGTCGAGATCATCCGCGGCGTGCCGATCCTGGTGCTGCTGTTCTGGATCGCGTTTGCCGGCGCGCCGGCCTTCGTCGCGGCCTGGAATGCGCTGACCGCGCCGCTGCAAAGTGCGGGCTATCTCGGCGAGCTCCTGGTGCGCGACGTGTCGCTGTTGTGGCGCGCCATCATGGCGCTGACCATCGGCTATTCGGCCTTCATCTCCGAGGTTTTCCGGGCCGGCATCCAGGCGGTCGAGAAGGGCCAGATCGAGGCGGCCAAGGCGCTCGGCCTGAGCCGCTCGCAGCGCTTCCGGCTGATCGTCTTTCCGCAGGCGATCCGCACCATATTGCCGCCGCTCGGCAATGATTTCGTCGCTTTGGTCAAGGATTCCTCGCTGGTCTCGGTGCTCGGCGTCGCCGACATCACGCAGATGGGCAAGGTCTATGCCGCCGGCTCGTTCCGCTTCTTCGAGACCTATTCGATAACAGCCTATATCTATCTCATCTTGACCGTCAGCCTGTCGCTGGCGCTCAGGGCGCTGGAACGGCGGCTGCGAAACCAGCATCAGGAATAGTTTTCCGGCGAAGACGGCGCTACGATCCCCGGCATATCTCGTTGAGGAGGTCTCATGATCGTCGACAAGGCCAATGCGGCGCTGGATTCCGTCTACGGCGCCGACACGCCGGAAACGCTGGCGCAGGCCTATGCCGCCTGGGCCGCGACCTATGACAGCGAGACCGCCTCGCTCGGCTATTTGCTGCCGTTCCTGATCACCGCCTGGGTGGCGCGCCATGTGCCGGCGGGTGAAGGGCCGCTGCTCGATGCCGGCTGCGGCACCGGCCTGTCGGGGCCGTCGCTGAAGGCGCTCGGCTATGGCGACATTGTGGGGCTCGACCTGTCGGACGACATGCTGAAGATCGCTGGCAGCCGCAACGCCTATAGCGAGCTGAAACAGGCGATGCTGGGCGGGCCGTTGCCATGGCCGGACGGCCATTTCCGCGCCTTCTTCTCGACCGGCGTGTTCACCATCAGCCATGCGCCGGCGTCGGGACTGCATGAACTGGTGCGCATCACCGGGAAAGGCGGCCACGCCATCTTCACCGTGCGCGACCAGGTGTTTGAGAGCGGCGGCTTTCAGGGCGTTTTTGATGAGCTGGAGCAGGCGGGCAAATGGCGGCTCGTCGAACAGAGCCCGTGGTTCCGCTGCTACGCCATCGCCGAACCGGATGCGCTGGTGAAGACGTTTGTGTTCGAGGTGATGTGAGCGGCGCCAACTTCCCTTCTCCCACAAGGAAAGGGAAAGCCGCACCGCCACGCCGCAATTGCCGAAAAGCCAAAACATTGGTATGAGCCACGCCATGGAAGAGCTTTTTGGCGATCCGGCTTACAAGGGTTTCGTGCTGCAGGACAGAAAACGCCTGCCGTCGCGCTTTTCCGCGCGCGTCAGCGGTGCGCTGACCAGCCGACTTAGCTAGGCCGACCTGTCCAGGTCGTTCGCCGGCCCGTGATTGCCGGCTTTGCTCTTTCCCTTCTCATATCGACGGATTTACGCACATGAGCGCACCGCGCACCCTCTACGACAAGATATTCGACGACCATGTCGTCGACCGCCAGGACGACGGCACCTGCCTGCTCTACATCGACCGCCACCTCGTCCATGAAGTGACCAGCCCGCAGGCCTTCGAAGGCCTACGCCTGAGCGGCCGCAAAGTCCGCCATCCGGAAAAGACGCTGGCCGTGGTCGATCACAATGTCTCGACCTCGCCCGAGCGCAAGTTCGGCATCAAGAACGAGGAAAGCCGCATCCAGGTCGAGGCGCTGGCCAAGAACGCCAAGGATTTCGGCGTCGAATATTATTCCGAAAACGATATCCGCCAGGGCATCGTCCACATCATCGGCCCGGAGCAGGGCTTTACCTTGCCCGGCATGACCATCGTATGCGGCGACAGCCACACCTCGACTCACGGTGCTTTCGGCGCGCTGGCGCACGGCATCGGCACCTCCGAGGTCGAGCATGTGCTGGCGACGCAGACGCTGATCCAGCGCAAGGCCAAGAACATGCTGGTGCGCGTCGACGGCCAGTTGCCGGAAGGCGTCACCGCCAAGGACATCATCCTGGCCATCATCGGCGAGATCGGCACCGCAGGCGGCACCGGCTATGTCATCGAATATGCCGGCGAGGCGATCCGCGCGCTGTCGATGGAAGGCCGCATGACGATCTGCAACATGTCGATCGAGGGCGGCGCGCGCGCCGGCCTGATCGCCGCCGACGAGACCACGTTCGCCTATGTCAAGGACAAGCCGCGCGCGCCGAAGGGCGCGGCCTGGGATGCGGCACTCGAATACTGGAAGACGCTGCAGTCCGACGAAGGCGCGCATTTCGACAAGGTGATCGTGCTCGACGCGGCCAAGCTGCCGCCGATCGTCTCCTGGGGTTCCTCGCCCGAGGATGTCGTCTCCGTGCAAGGCATCGTGCCGAACCCGGACGATATCACCGACGAGAACAAGCGCACCTCCAAGCAGCGCGCGCTCGACTATATGGGCCTGACGCCGGGCACCAAGATCACCGACATCGCGCTCGACCGCGTCTTCATCGGCTCCTGCACCAATGGCCGCATCGAGGATCTGCGCGCCGCCGCCAAGGTGATCGAGGGCAAGACCGTCAATCCGCGCGTCAACGCCATGATCGTACCGGGCTCCGGCCTGGTCAAGGAACAGGCGGAAGCCGAGGGTCTCGACAAGATCTTCCTCGCCGCCGGGTTCGACTGGCGCGAGCCGGGCTGCTCGATGTGTCTCGCCATGAACGACGACCGGCTGAAGCCGCATGAACGCTGCGCCTCGACCTCGAACCGCAATTTCGAGGGACGGCAAGGCTTCAAGGGCCGCACCCACCTGGTGTCGCCGGCGATGGCGGCGGCGGCGGCGATCGCCGGCCACTTCGTCGACATCCGCGACTGGAAATAACGTCCCGTCTACACGTCCTTGTGATTGCCAGACCCCGGACTGCCTTGCGCTTCCGGGGTCTTTTTCATTCGTGCGGCCCACATATTCGCCTGGACTTAACCGCTTGTTTGGGCTTGCGCTCTAAGCTCTTCCCTGACGTCAAGCGAGGGGAAGTCACCGTCCTTTGGACACCGGTCTGTTCATAGCGCTGCTCAATCCGACGATCGCGCTGGCACTCGGCGCGGCCTTCCTTGTGCTATGGACCTATCAGCGCCATCGGCCCTATCTGGCCATGCTGGCGCTCAGCTATTGTGTTTCGGCGCCCGGCTTTCTGTTCCAGTACTTCACCTTGCCCATCGGCATGGCGCTGACCAAGCTGGTATCCAACATCTGCTTCACCATTGCCGGCTGTTGCCTGTCGGGCGCCATCGTCGCCCGCTACGGGCGCAAGGTGCCCTATGTCGGGATCGGCGTTCTGGCAGGCGGTGGCCTGGCATCGTTTTGCTGGTTCCTGTTCGTCGCGCCGGATCTCACCTGGCGTATCCTGGCGATGAATTTTGCTTTTGGCGGCATCAGCCTTCTGGTCGCCGCCGAATTGCGACCGGTGCGCAACAACGGCCCGACCGAGAAAATCCTGTTCGTGCTGTCGCTGCTGTCGGGCCTGAACTTCTTCGTGCGCACGCTTGGCGTCGTCATCGCGCACGGCCCGTTCACCAGCTATGACGGGTTCTACGGCTCCTCCTACTGGACGACGGCGCTGCTGTCGCACGCGCTGCTGTCACTGCTGATCGCGCTTTGCCTGTTCACCGCCGCCGCCCTCGACGTCATGCAGGCGCTGAAGGCCGAGACGCATACCGATCCGTTGTCGGGCCTGCTCAACCGGCGCGGCTTCGAGGAGCGCGCGGCCCAGCTCCTGCAACACTGCGCGGTGGCCAGGTTCCCGGTGGCGCTGGTGCTGGCCGACCTCGATCATTTCAAGGCGCTCAACGATGTGCATGGGCACGCCGCCGGCGACCGGGTGATCGCCGATTTCGCTGCCAAGCTGCGCGCGGCTACGGGCGCGCGCGGAGCTGCCGGGCGCATCGGCGGCGAGGAGTTCGCCGTGCTCTTGCCGTTGAGCGATCTGGCGGCCGCGCGGCTGTTCGCCGAGGCTGTACGCACGCTCTACTCTGCAGGCGGCGTCGACGGGCTGCCCCCCGGCACCAAGGTCACCGCCAGTTTCGGCGTGGCCGCCCGCAGCGGCGACGAAGCGCTTGAGCCCTTGATGCACCGCGCCGACGAGGCGCTCTACAAGGCCAAGAAGAATGGCCGCGACAGCGTGCGCCTCTCCTACGAACGGCCGGAAATGGCGCTGGTGCCGGAGCCGTCCAAGACCGGCTGACACCCGCTTATTTTAGCGCACGTTAACGTCTTTTTCGCCCGTCGATGCTTAGCTGAGGCACGGGTGTGAAAGAGATGAGCGGCGCGAACTTCATCCTGTTGATCAATCTGTCGGTTGCCGGCCTGCTGGCGGCATCCTTCATGGCGGTCGCGTTCCACGATGTCGGCCGCGCCCCGGCGCGCTGGTTCGCCTTTGGTTATGTCCTGGGCATGGCCTATTCGGCGATCGAATTCAGCATTCCCGTCTTCACCGATGCCCGGATCCCGGTGGTCACCGCCTTTGCGGTCTTCCTTGGCGCAACAATAGCCTTCAATGCCGGGCTGGCCCGCAAATACGGCGTGGCGCCGCCATGGCCGCCGATGCTGTTCTTCCTGGTCGCCGCCACCATCGCCGTCTACTTCGTCCAGGACCTGCCGCGCCAGTCGCTGGCCCGCATGATGGCCTACCAGCTTCCCTATGCCGTGATGCAATTCGTCGGCCTGGCCATCGTCTGGTTGTCGAGGCAAAGGCGAGGCCGGCTCGATCGTATCCTGATGGCCGTGCTCGCCGCCAGCGGTGTGCAGTTCGCGTCAAAGCCGTTCATCGCGCATGCGCTCGGTGGCTGGGGCGCCAATCCGCAGGCCTATCTACAAAGTAACTACGCGCTGGTGTCGCAATCGCTCGGCACCGTCTTTGCCCTGGCCCTGGCGCTGCTGATACTGGCCATCCTGGTTCTCGAGGTGCTGGCTGAAGTGACGTCGAGGTCGGAGACCGATACGCTGTCGGGATTGCTCAATCGCGGTGCCTTCACGCGCCAGGCCGAGCACGCGTTGCTTGGCGCCGTGCGGCAAGGCGTTCCGGTCACGCTGGTCATCGCCGACCTCGACCATTTCAAAGCCATCAACGACAGTTTCGGCCATGCCTCCGGCGATCGGGTGATCGAGACCTTCGCCGGTTTCCTGCGCGAGGCCGCCGCCGGACACCATGTCGCGGGCCGCATCGGCGGCGAGGAATTCGCCATCATCCTGCCGGGGACAAACCTTGCCGCCGCCCGGCTGTTCGCCGAGGGCACGCGCAGCGCGTTCGGCACGCTGCCCATCGACGGACTGCCGGCGGACAATCGCTGCACGGCGAGTTTCGGTGTCGCCGAACTTCATCCTAGCGAAACCATCGCCGATCTCATGCGGCGCGCGGATGAGGCGCTTTATCTGGCGAAGAATGCCGGGCGCGACTGCGTGCGTGTCTCGGCCGGACCGGGAGGCGAATGGTCATCCAACGCGATCGTCATGAGCTCTAGATCAGGATGATCTCTGGACAAACGGGAACCCGTTTGTCCGAGAAAACCGGTTCCCACTTTTCGGGATCATGCTCTAGAGCGTTTCACCGTTTCATGGAAACGGCGAACCGCTCTAACTCTTTGTTTTGACGCAATTCCTGACGGAAAACCGCTCACACTTTTCCTGGAATTGCTCTAGCGGCAAGGGCTGAGTTCGGGCATCTCGCCGTCGGACAGCCCGTACATGTAGCTGCGGCCTTTGACGAAAACCGGAGGCCGGTAGCAATCGCTGTAGCCCGAGATTTCGTCGGCTTCGTTCTGGTAGATCACCTTGGGCTGGCCGGCGCTGGTGTAGTCGGACAGCTGTTTGGCCAGCTTGCCTTCGCCGACGATGATGCGCTTGTAGCCAGCGGCGCTTTCGATGACGAGATTGCCGAAGGAATCGGCGTAGACGCGATCCTCATGACGCGCGCCGGCAAGTGCGGGCGCCGCCAGGCTGGCGACCGTGGCCGCCAGGATGAGCGCCGCTAGGCGCGATCTGCCAGAGTTCGAACGCATGATGTCTTCCTTTTCGAGGAGCCTCCTCGAATCAGAAATTAACCTTTTATTAACCTTTGTTAAGAGGCTGGCGCGTTGCGCGGCGATGTCTTGTCGAACATGGTTAATTTCCGACTGGGAGGAAAACTCGACGGCCATCATTCGGCCATGCTTGGCCGCACCATCGCGGCCGGCTCCGAATGCGACAGCGGTGGGTGCCCTTGATCTTGGCAAAGCATCGCGGCTAGCTTGTCGCATGGGAGGACAGCATATGGCGTTACGCCGGACGGTTTGGGTGTCCGTTTTCCCATTGCTCGCTATCGTCGCTGCCTGTGTGCCGCAGGATGGCGCGCCGAAGGCGGCCAATACCGTCCCGCCCGCTCCGGCTCAGCAGTCCATCGCAGCCGTGGCGCCCCCGGCATCCGCGCCTCCAGCACCGGCGACCAAGATCACCACCGATCTTACCGCGCCGCGATCCACTGTGGGTACAGCGACCTATGGATGCGGCAATGGCAGTGCGATCACCATCCAGAATCTCGGCTCGTCGTTGCGTGTGATCGAGCCGGGTGGCGGGACCGAAGAGTTTGTGGCGTCGCCCGCCAACCAGTCCAGCCGCTACCAGGAGGCTGCCACGCATAACGCAATCGTGATCGACGGGCGTGAGGCGCTGGTGATGAAGAGGGGCTCGACGCCGCAGACCTGCAAGCGATAGTTCGAATCTCAACGCAGCCGAGCCCTGGACCAGATATGCTGCACTGCAGCGATATAGAGCCGGCTGCCGGCCATCAGCCCCTAATCGATTGAAGCCAGGATCTGCCTTTTTGTCAGACTAAATGACGTTTCCAAAACGATTTTCTGGCTTTGACGCGGTGCAAAAAGAGCATTAGAAACCGGCTGTCCGAAGTCGCAACCGGAAGCGGCAATGCCGCATTTTCACCTGCGGTTCAGAGACGCCGAAACTGGGGGAGCCATGAGCAAATCACCAGCCACCCGCGAATTCGCCAGACGTGAACGGCCGCTCTCGCCGCATCTGTCGATCTACCGGCCGCCGATCACGATGACGATGTCGATCATCCATCGCATCACCGGCGGGGTGCTCTATTTCGGCACGCTGCTGGTCGCCGTCTGGCTGATGGCGGCGGCAAGCTCGCAGGCGACCTTCGACTGGGTCAACTGGGCTTTCGGCACGTGGCTCGGCCGGCTCATCCTGTTCGGTTACACCTGGGCGCTGATGCATCATATGCTCGGCGGCGTGCGCCACTTGGTCTGGGATACGGGCGCGGGGCTGGAGAAGCTCACCGCCTCGAAGATCGCCTGGGCGACGCTTGCCGGGTCGATCCTGCTCACATTGCTGATCTGGATCGCCGGCTATATGGCACGGGGAGCCTGACCATGAGCACTGGCAAGACCGACATGCGCACGCCGCTGGCCAAGGTCCGCGGTTTGGGTTCGGCCCGCGAAGGCACCGGGCATTTCTGGCGCCAGCGCCTCACCGCCATCGCAAATATCCCGCTGACGCTGTTCTTCGTCGGGTTCTTGATCGCGCTCAACGGCGCCGGCTATGCCGAGGTCCGCGCCGCGCTTGCCAATCCATTCGTCGCGCTGATCATCATACTGGTGCTGGTCTCCGGGCTCATCCATATGCGGCTCGGCATGCAGGTGATCATAGAAGACTACGTGCATGGCGAAGGCATGAAGCTGGCGCTGATCGCGCTCAACACATTTTTCACCATAGCGGTTGGCGTCGCCTCGATCTTCGCCCTGCTCAAGCTGGCATTCGGAGGCTGAGTTGGCCAAGGACACGAAATCAGCCAACACGGCAGGCTACACCTTTGTCGACCACAAATTCGACGTGGTGGTGGTCGGCGCCGGCGGTGCGGGTCTGCGCGCCACGCTCGGCATGGCCGAACAGGGCCTGCGCACCGCCTGTATCACCAAGGTGTTCCCCACGCGCTCGCACACGGTGGCCGCGCAAGGTGGCATCGCCGCCTCGCTGTCCAACATGGGCCCCGATTCCTGGCAGTGGCACATGTACGACACCGTCAAAGGGTCGGACTGGCTGGGCGATGTCGACGCCATGGAATATCTGGTGCGAGAGGCGCCTGCTGCCGTCTACGAGCTCGAGCACTATGGCGTGCCGTTCTCGCGCACCGAAGAGGGCAAGATTTACCAGCGGCCGTTCGGCGGCCACATGATGAACTATGGCGAAGGCCCGCCGGTGCAGCGCACCTGCGCCGCGGCCGACCGCACCGGCCATGCCATCCTGCACACGCTCTACGGCCAGTCGCTGAAGAACAATGCGCAGTTCTTCATCGAGTATTTCGCGCTCGACCTGATCATGGAGCCGGACGGCACCTGCACCGGCGTCGTCGCCTGGAATCTCGATGACGGCACCATCCACCGCTTTTCGGCCAAGATGGTGGTGCTGGCGACCGGCGGCTATGGCCGCGCCTATTTCTCGGCGACCTCGGCGCACACCTGCACCGGCGACGGCGGCGGCATGGCGGCTAGAGCCGGCTTCCCGCTGCAGGACATGGAGTTCGTGCAGTTCCACCCGACCGGCATCTATGGCGCCGGCTGCCTGATCACCGAAGGCGCGCGCGGCGAGGGCGGCTATCTCGTCAATTCCGAGGGCGAGCGTTTCATGGAGCGCTATGCGCCATCGGCCAAGGACCTTGCCTCGCGCGACGTCGTCTCACGCTGCATGACGCTGGAGATCCGCGAGGGCCGTGGCGTCGGCAAGAAGAAGGATCATATCTTCCTTCATCTCGACCATCTTGACCCGGCGGTCTTGCACGAAAGGCTCCCGGGCATTTCGGAATCAGCAAAAATCTTCGCCGGCGTCGACCTGACCAAGGAGCCGATCCCGGTGCTGCCGACGGTGCACTACAATATGGGCGGCGTGCCGACCAACTACTGGGGCGAGGTGCTGAGCCCGACGGCAGAGAACCCGGACCGGGTGTCGCCCGGTCTGATGGCGGTCGGCGAGGCGGGCTGCGCCTCGGTGCATGGCGCCAACCGGCTGGGCTCGAACTCGCTGATCGATCTGGTCGTGTTCGGCCGCGCCGCGGCGATCCGCGCCGGCCAGGTCATCGATCGCAAGTCGGCGATCCCTTCGCCCAACGAAGCCTCGGTCGAGAAGATCATGGTTCGCTTCGACGGGCTGCGCCACGCCAATGGCTCGACGCCGACGGCGGTGCTGCGCGAGAAGATGCAGAAGGCGATGCAGGAAGACGCCGCCGTGTTCCGCACGCAGGAATCGCTGGAAAACGGCTGCAAGCGCATTTCGCAAATCTGGGGCGAGCTCAAGGACATCAAAGTCTCCGACCGCTCGATGATCTGGAATTCCGATCTGGTCGAGACGCTGGAGCTGGAAAACCTGATGGCCAACGCCATCACCACCGTCTACAGCGCCGAGGCGCGCAAGGAGAGCCGCGGCGCGCATGCCCGTGAAGACTTTTCCGCACGCGACGACGCCACATGGCGCAAGCACACGCTGGCCAGGCTGAGCGAAGACGGCAAGGTGACGCTCTCCTACCGGCCCGTGCACACCGAACCGCTGCTGGCCGAAAAGGATGGCGGCATCAGCCTCGCCAAGATCGCGCCCAAGGCCAGGGTGTACTGATGATGGCGCTGGCGGGCTCAGGCTATTCCGGCACGCCCCTTCCGGCCAAGCTCGGCCTGAAGGACGGCATGACTGCCGCCTTCATAGCGCTGCCACCGGAGCTCGACGACCTGACCGATGCCGTGGCTTTTGCCGAAGTCGATCGGCTGACCGATTGGTCTGCCATTGCAGGGGCCGCTCTCAAATACGACGCCATCCATGCCTTCACCAAACAGCGCGCCGAGATCGAGGATCGCCTTGGCGACGTCGAGGCGGCGATCAAGCGCAATGGCATGGTCCGGGTGTCCTGGCCGAAAAAGGCATCGAAAGTGCCGACCGATGTCACCGAGGGTGTTGTCCGCACTGAAGCGCTGAAGCGCGACCTCGTCGACGTCAAGGTCGCCGCCGTCAATGAAATCTGGTCCGGGCTGAAGCTCGTCATCCGAAAGGACCTGAGGTAATGGTCGAACTGACGCTCCCCAAGAACTCGAAGATCCAGCAAGGCAAGACCTGGCCGAAGCCGGAGGGTGCCACGAATCTGCGGGAATACCGCATCTACCGGTGGTCGCCGGACGATGACGAGAACCCGCGCATCGACACCTATTTCGTCGACATGGACGATTGCGGGCCGATGGTGCTCGACGCGCTTTTGTGGATCAAGAACAAGATCGACCCGACGCTGGCCTTGCGCCGCTCCTGCCGCGAGGGCATTTGCGGCTCCTGCGCCATGAACATAGACGGCTCCAACACACTGGCCTGCACCAAGGGCTGCGACGATATTTCCGGCGCCGTGAAAGTCTACCCGCTGCCGCATATGCAAGTGGTCAAGGACCTGGTGCCCGACCTCACCAACTTCTACGCCCAGCATGCCTCGATCGAGCCGTGGCTGAAGACGGTGTCGCCGCAGCCGGCCAAGGAATGGCTGCAGAGCCATGAGGACCGCGAGAAGCTCGACGGGCTTTACGAGTGCATTTTGTGCGCCTGCTGCTCGACCTCGTGCCCGAGCTATTGGTGGAACGGCGACCGCTATCTCGGCCCGGCAACGCTGCTGCAGGCCTATCGCTGGCTGATCGACAGCCGCGACGAGGCTAAGGGCGAGAGGCTCGACAATCTCGAAGACCCGTTCCGGCTCTACCGCTGCCACACCATCATGAACTGTGCGCAGACCTGTCCCAAGGGCCTCAACCCGGCCAAGGCGATCGCGGAGATCAAGAAGATGATGGTGGAGCGGCGGGTTTAGGCGGAGCAGGTTTGCTGCAACCTTCGGACGTAGCGATCCTTGGCGCCCCCCTCTGTCCTGCCGGACATCTCCCCCACGGGTGGGGAGATTGGCTGTCATTGCGGCTTTCGCCAATCTCCAAGGTTGAAGGATAGCGCGCTGTCGGCGAAGCTGCCGATCTCCCCCCTTGTGGGGGAGATGTCCGGCAGGACAGAGGGGGGCGCTGTCCCGCCAGCCTCAGAAAGGATTGTAACCCAATGAGCGAAGACCTTCCCATCCTCTCCCCGATCGAAGCGCGCGTGCTCGGCTGCCTGATCGAGAAGAAGGAGCTGACGCCGGATGTCTACCCGCTGACGCTCAACGCAGCTCTTGCCGCCGCCAACCAGAAGACGGCGCGCGAGCCTGTCATGGCGCTGGAGCAGACAGAGGTGCACCGGGGTCTGAAGCTGCTCGAGCAGAAGGGGCTGGTGCGGCAGATGTTCGGCTCACGCGTCGAGCGCTATGAGCATCAGATGGCGCAGCGCTTCTCGCTGACCACGCCGCAGACCGCCTTGCTCGGCCTGCTCTTGCTGCGCGGACCGCAGACGGCGCATGAACTCCTGGCGCGAGCCGAACGCATGGCGCGGTTTTCGTCGATCGAAGACCTGCGCGCTGAACTCGACATGCTGATCGGCCGCCGGCCGCCGCTGATCCAAGAAATCCCGCGCGGGCCAGGCCAGCGCGAGGATCGCTACGTGCATCTCCTCGCTGGCCCGGTGGATGTTGCGGCCCTTTCGGCCCAGCGGAGTGCGCCGGCCATGCCTCACTCCGACCTGGAAGCGAGAGTGGAGGCGCTGGAGCAGGAAGTCGCGGCCCTTCGCGCCCGGCTTGACGCGCTGGGCGGTTGAGGCCGCCAGCAATAACATGAAAACGCCGGCTCTCAGGCCGGCGTTCGTCACTTCAGGTCATCGTTCTCAGCCGAGCCTGGCGTCGAGCGACACCTTGATCGCGCCGAGCGCCTTGGAGACGGGGCATTCGGCCTTGGCCTTCTCGGCCAATTCCTTGAACTTCGCCGCATCGATGCCTGGCACCTTGCCGACCACGGTGAGGGCACTGCCGGTGATGCCGGTGCCGGGAACCAGCGTCACCACGGCCTTGGCGTCGAGTTCGGCCGCGGGCGTGCCGTTCTCGGCCAGGAAGTGCGAAAGCTGCATGGCGTAGCAGCCGGCATGCGCGGCCGCGATCAGCTCTTCCGGATTGGTGCCGGATTTGCCGCTTTCATCCTCGAAGCGCGCCTTGAACGAATAGGGCGTGCCCTTGAGCGTCCCGCTCTGGCTGTCGAGCGTGCCCTTGCCTTCTTTCAGATTGCCTTTCCAGACGGCTGTTGCGGTGCGATCCATGAAGTCCTCCTTGGTTGTCGTGAACTTGGGGTTGTCGTGACCTTGTGAACTTGGCCTGGGTGAGCCCCGGCGTCCGTTCAACTATAGCGCGGGCGGGCGCGAAGACCACTGCGCTGTTTAGACCACGGCATGATGACGGCTCATTGCCTCCGGAGCGTCCGGAAAAATATTCGTGCTTTTCAGAAAAATATTCGCGCAAAAATGTCGACTTCCATCCGGCCCGGCCGTCCTGCGGGCGGCCATGGGATTTTGGCCGGATGGAGGTTCACATGGACAGTCTGTTTTTTGCACTGTGGAAGCGCCCGGGCGATAGGCCTGAGCGACAGGAAGACTTCTGGCTGGATCCGCCGGCACCCATACTCGGCAGGTTGCTGGCGGCTGTTGCCATCATCGGTGTCGCGGCATGCCTTCTCGACCATGCGGCCGCGGTCGACGGCAAGGCTGACACGCTCGTCACCGCATCCTATGGTTCATCGCAGCAAGGGAGCTGGAAATGAAATATGTCTGCCTGGTCTATGGCGAGGAGAAAGACCTCTATGCGCTGACGCCCGATCAGGGGGCCAAGCTCGACGCCGATTCGCTGGCCTATGACAGGTCCCTGGACCAAGAGGGCAAGCTGATCATCGCGCAGGCGCTGCAATCGGTGAGGACGTCGAAGTCGGTGCGACGGCGCGAGGGCAAGCGCCTTGTCATCGACGGTCCCTTCGCCGAAACCAAGGAGCAGCTGCTTGGCTTCGTCATGGTCGAAGCGGACACTCTCGACGAAGCGCTGGACATCGCGGCCGGCATTCCGCTGGCCGAACTCGGCACGATCGAGGTGCGGCCGATCTACGATGTACCGGGGTCATAGGCGGAACCCGGCTTTGGCAGCGCGCATCGGCTTGTTTAATCGCCTAAGCGCCACCAGCCGCAAATTGAATTTTCCTGGCCGCAGGCAACTCTTGCGTGTTGAAGCAACACGACAGTTCTCCTATCGTCGCGCGGATTCCTGGGGGATGTCGACATGCCTTTCCTGTTAGCGATCCTTGGCGTGCTCGGAGCGGCGGCGTTCTGGTGGTACCGGATGAAGGCCATGAACGATGCCGCGCGCGAGGTCGCCGATGTCGTCGGGCGCGTGCAAGGCAACATCCGACGCAAGAAGCTGCGCAAGCAGGCGGCCCTGTCGCCGCTGACGGCGATCGACGATCCGGTGGTGGCCGCCGCGACGCTGATTACATCGATCGTTTCCGAGAGCGGGCCGATCCTGCCGCAGCGCGAGGCCGTCATCCGCGCTGTCATTTCCGAGATCGCCGACAAGAAGAAGACCGATGAGGCGGTAATCTACGCCAAATGGGCGGCATCACAGATCGACGACACCACGGTTGTCATCGACAAGCTCGCGCCATTCCTGCGCGAGCGTCTCGACGTCGCCGAGCGAAACGACCTGCTGCAAATGGTCAACCGAGCTGCCCAGGGCGGCGAGAAACGCCTTGAGATCGCCGACCAGCGCATGCTGCGGCTGCGGCAGAAGCTGGGTTTCGAAGTGAATTGAGATCGCCGGCCTTGGCGATTGGCGCGAGACGCCCTTGAGTCATCATCCTACGGCGGAGCAAGGAGCGAAGCGACGCGGCGCAGACCATAGGATCCATGCCGGGACTCGGAAGCGCCGCCACGGTGCAGAATTCCACTTCCGCTGCACCTATGGCCTAGGTCGCGGCATGGATCCTCGGGTCTTCGCGACGCCGCTTCGCGGCTGCTCCGCCCGTGGATGACGAAGTCGGGCGTGTGGCGAGACGCTCAGATCGCCTCGCCCTTCAACAGCCTCGGCGTGCCGGCCGACAGTCCCGAGGCCTGGCGGATAAAAAATTCCTTCAAGCGCGGCATGCGCTCGACCAGGCCAAGGCCGATGTCGCGGACGGTGCGCAGCGGGGTGATGTCGTTGGAAAACAGCCGGTTCAGCACATCCGTCGTGATGCCCATCTGCACCGTGTCGAAACGGCGCCATTGCTGGTAGCGCTCGAGCACGTCGAGCGCGCCGATATCCTGGCCGAGCCGGTCGGCCTCGACGATCACCTCGGCAAGCGCTGCCACATCCTTGAAGCCGAGATTGAGGCCCTGTCCGGCGATCGGATGGATGCCGTGGGCGGCGTCACCGGCAAGCGCCACGCGCGGTGCGACGAAGGCCCGTGCGATGGTCAGGCCAAGCGGCCAGGCGCGCGGCTTGTCGGCAACGCGGATCTCGCCGAGTTTCAGGCCGAAGCGCTGTTCGAGTTCATGCTCGAAGACGAGATCGTCGCCCTCCACCAGCGCTTTTGCATCTTCGGCACGTTCGACCCAGACGATCGACGAGCGGTTGGTGCCGTCCTTGTCGGGTTTCAGCGGCAAGGTGGCGAAGGGGCCGGCCGGCAAAAAGTGCTCTTCGGCGCGGCCATTGTGCGGGCGTTCATGCGCTACGGTGCAGACGATGCCGGACTGGCCATAGTCCCACTTCACCGTCTTGATGCCGGCCATGTCGCGCAGCTTCGAATTGACGCCGTCGGCGGCGACCAGCAGCCGTGCGGTCAGCGCGGCGCCGTCGGCCAGATGCACCGATATGCCGGCGCCGCTGGTCTCAAAACCCTGCACCGCCACACCTTCGATGATGTCGATGCCGAGCGTCTCGGCCCTGGCGCGCAAGGCGCCGTTCAGCGCCCTGTTGGCGAGCATATGCGCAAAGGGCTCGCCCGGCGCCACTTCGCCGCCGAAGGTCAGGAAGACCGGGCGCACCGGATCGGCGCTGCGCGAATCGGTGATGATCATCTCGGTGATCGCCTGCGCCTGCGGCGCGATCTCGGCCCAGACGCCGAGCTGGTCGAGCATGCGGCAGGCGGCCGCGGCAATGGCCGAGGCGCGGCCGTCCCGTTGCCAGGCACCGGCGGGCGCGGCATCGACCAGCGCCACGGCCAAATGAGGCCGCGCCTGCTTCAGTGAAACGGCGGTGGCCAGCCCGACATAGCCGGCGCCGGCGACGAGGACATCGAGCCTGGATCTGGTCTTGGCGTCCGCCTTGCGTTCCATCGTCTTGGCTCCTTGCGCGCCGGCCCGGGCCTGCGCCCTTGACGGCTCGTTCTTCCTGTCGGAAACCGCCATAGCAATTTTGCGGCGAGGTCACAAAACATGACGGCGGCCATGGACGAGCTTCTGAGCATTCTCGACCTCGAGAGGCTGGAACACAATCTGTATCGTGGTCGCAGCCCCCAGGTGGAGTGGCAGCGCGTGTTCGGCGGCCAGACCATCGCCCAGGCGCTGGTGGCGGCACAGCGGACGGTGGAGCCGGACCGCTTCGTGCATTCGCTGCACGGCTATTTCATGCGGCCGGGCGACATCAGGGTGCCGATCGTCTACGAGGTCGACCGCATCCGCGACGGCGGCTCCTTCACCACCCGCCGCGTGCTGGCGATCCAGCACGGCCAGGCGATCTTTTCGCTGGAAGCCTCGTTCCAGGTCGACGAGAAGGGGCTCGAGCATCAGTTCGCGCTGCCCGATGACGTGCCGCCGCCGGAAGGGCTGCAGACGCAGCGGCAGCTGCTCGAGAGGGCCGAACGGGTGCCGGAAGCGGTACGCCGCTTCTGGGCGCGCGAGCGGCCGCTGGAGCTCAGGCCGGTCAATCTCCAACACTATGAAAGCCGCGACAAGCTGCCGCCCCGGCAGAATGTCTGGATCCGCCTCGCCGGCCCGGTTCCCGACGATCGCGCGCTGCAGTCGGTGCTGCTCGCCTATCTCTCCGACATGACATTGCTCGACACCTCGACCTTCGCGCATGGCCGTGGCCTGTTCGATCCCGACATCCAGGCGGCGAGCCTCGACCATTCGATGTGGTTCCACCGGCCGCATTCACTCGACGGCTGGCTGCTCTATGCGCAGGACAGCCCGTCAAGCTCGGGATCGCGCGGCTTCAGCCGCGGCACGCTCTATGCCCGCGACGGCACGCTGATCGCCTCCATGGCTCAGGAAGGCTTGATCCGGCTCAAGCGCTGAGCATTCCGAGTCTTGTTTGAGCACAGTCATTTCCAAAAACCGGGCTCCGCTTTTCGGCGCCATGCCCAAAGCCGGCAAATTAGGCAAATTCGAAAAATTGCATAATTTTTGAGCATGTGGCGTGTCACAGGTCTCGGCACCTGCTGGCCTCGGCCACTTCATTCCCTTTATTTACAACACGTTAACATGCTGCTTCGGCACTTGGCACGAAGCTTGAATTCTTGGGAGCACTCTCCGGCTCTTTGGGATCGGTGAAGTCGTGCAAACGCGGGGGACCGCAACAGCAAAGGGTGAAACCTTATGAAAATCGTGATGGCAATCATCAAGCCGTTCAAGCTGGACGAGGTACGCGAAGCGCTTACCGCCGTCGGCATCCAGGGCCTGACCGTCACCGAAGTCAAAGGCTACGGGCGTCAGAAGGGGCATACGGAAATCTATCGCGGAGCGGAATACGCGGTCAGTTTCCTGCCGAAGATCAAGATCGAGGTCGCGGTCAGTGCCGACACGGTCGACAAGGCCGTCGAAGCCATCACCGCCGCGGCCAAGACCGGCCAGATCGGCGACGGCAAGATTTTCGTTTTCGGCATCGACCAGGCGGTGCGCATCCGCACCGGCGAAACAGACACCGACGCGCTCTGAGCGGCGAACACGTATTCCAATGGAGAGTTCAATGAATATTCCTTCCACCTTGAAGACGACGGGACGGGCGGCCCTTCTGGGCTCGCTTGCTCTCGCAGCATTGGGCAGCGTCGCCGCCTTCGCGCAGGAAGCAGCTCCGGCCGCTGCCGCCGCCGCACCGGCCGCCGCTCCCACCCCGGTGCTCGACACCGGCAACACCGCCTGGATGCTGACCTCGACGGCGCTGGTGCTGATGATGACCATTCCGGGCCTGGCGCTGTTCTACGGCGGCATGGTGCGCAAGAAGAACGTGCTCGCCACCATCATGCAGAGCTTTGCCATCACCTGCCTGGTGACGGTGCTGTGGTTCATGTTCGGCTATTCGCTCGCCTTCACCACCAATGATTCCGCCAGCCTGAACCAATATATCGGCGGCTTCTCGAGATTCTTCCATCACGGCATCACCGTTTCGACGCTGTGGCTGCCAGGGGTGGCGAACATTCCTGAATTCGTCTTCTCGATGTTCCAGATGACCTTCGCCATCATCACGCCTGCCCTCATCGCCGGCGCCTTCGCCGAGCGCATGAAGTTCTCGGCGCTGCTGATCTTCATGGCGCTGTGGCTGGTGTTCGTCTATGCGCCGATCGCGCATTGGGTCTGGGGCGGCGGCTTCCTTGGCGCGGCTGGCGTGCTCGACTTCGCCGGCGGCACGGTCGTCCACATCAACGCCGGTGTCGCCGGTCTGGTCTGCGCGCTGGTTCTCGGCAAGCGCGAAGGCTACGGCACCACCAACATGGCGCCGCACAACCTGGTCTATTCGGTGATCGGCGCCTCGCTGCTGTGGGTCGGCTGGTTCGGCTTCAACGCCGGTTCGGAACTGGCGGCTGACGGTCTTGCTGGTGCTGCCATGCTCAACACGCAGGTCGCCACCGCCGCTGCCGCGCTGGCCTGGATGTTCGCCGAATGGATCGTCGCCAAGAAGCCTTCCGTGCTCGGCATCATCTCGGGTGCTGTCGCCGGCCTGGTGGCGGTGACGCCGGCTTCCGGCTTCGTCAACCCGACCGGCGCCTTCATCGTCGGCATCGTCGCCGGCGTGGTCTGCTACATCTCCGCGGTCAAGGTGAAGCATATGTTCGGCTATGACGACTCGCTCGATGCCTTCGGCGTCCATGGCGTCGGCGGTGTGGTCGGTGCGTTGCTGACCGGCGTGCTAGCCGATCCGGCGATCAATGCGCTCGGCAAAGACGCGTCGATTGGCAAGCAGCTCTATGGCATCGCCTTCACCATCCTGTGGACGGCGGTCGCCACCTTCGTGATCCTCTACATCGTCAAGGCGCTGGTCGGCCTGCGTCCGACGACCCAGGAAGAGGTCGAAGGCCTCGACATCTCCCAGCATGGCGAAGTGGTGCCGTAAGGCCAGCCTCGCCAAGGGACCGGCGGATCCTCCTCCCGCCGGTCCCAGATTTCCAGAGATCCCGTCGTGACGTTCTCGAAAGAGGCTCACGCATTGAGGCCCGGAGCGATCCGGGCCTCTTTTTTTGGCAAATTCGTTCTGATCGAGGTCGACTTCGCGCAATCACGTTCGCGTGAAGAGGCTTTTCGAAGAAACATCGACCGCCGTGGTTCCGAACTGTGAATGCGATCGTCGTTTTGGCGCTCGTGCGCAAAAACACAGGGAAGGAACTTCTCATGAACTTCAAGACTATCTGCCTCGGGGCACTCGCGCTTTCCATGGTCAGCGGCGTTGCATTGGCCGGCGCCCTCGACGAACCTGACAACATGGCGCCGTTCTTCACCGATGCCGGGATGAAGACCATGAAGTCGGAGGCAGACTTCAAGTCGGCCTGGGCCTCGACGGCCAAGGACAAGCAGGACACGATGATGAAGGAGTGCCAGGACGCGGCGATGAGCAAGCCTCATGCCGAATTCTGCGCCAATCTGATGATGTATGCCGGCCACAAGTGATTGCGCGAGATCGGGTCCCGAGGGGGCCTGATCCAACCGGCGTTTTCAAGACAGCGATGGCGGGATTCACGGCCCGCCATCTTTGTCTTCATGAGGCGTTGGTAAAAAGCCATGGTTAATGCGGCCTTAACCTTCCCACGGCTAGTCTGACCTCCGAATCTGCCGGAGTGCGTCATGCGCTCGGGCCAGGCAATATGACGGGGAAGAGCATGCGTTCAGGGGCTTCAGCACCGCTCGCGCTGGCCGATACGGGGCACGGCATCCAGGCTTTCGCACGGCGCCAGGTCGGCCGGCTGGTCGGCGCCGGGCTGTTCCTGGCTGTCGCCTTCGGGGTCGCCAGCCTCGCCACATGGAACGTTGCCGATCCAAGCTTCTCGCACGCCACCAACAACACCGTCACCAACGCCATGGGCTATGCCGGTGCCGTGTTCTCCGACCTCGCCATGCAGTTCTTCGGCCTCGCCGCGGTTGCCGCGCTGGTTCCCGCCGTCATCTGGGGGTATCTGCTGTTTTCGGCGCGCGGCGTCGACAGGCTGCCCAAGCGCGGGCTGTTCTGGTTCGGTTTCGCGCTGCTCGCCGCCGCGATCGCCGGCTGCATCGTTCCGCCCAAGACCTGGCCGCTGCCCACCGGCCTCGGTGGCGTGTTCGGCGACATGGTGCTCAAGATTCCCGGCGTGCTCATCGGCGGCTACCCGACCGGGCTGATCGCCAGCGTGCTTGCCGTTCTGCTGGCCGCGCCGACGCTCTGGCTGTTCGCCTATGGCGCGGCGCTGATCGGGCGCAAGAACGGCTTTGCCGTCATGGAAGAACCTGCCGCCGCCGATCCACGCGAAGATGATCTTCTGTTCGACAATGACGAGGATGAGGGCGACGAGGGCATATTGGCGCTCGGCGCCATCACCCATTGGTGGCTCTCGCTGCGCGCGTGGATGCATCGCCGCGCCGTGCGCCGCAGGCAGGAACGGGACGAATACGAGCCACAGATGGAGCAGCGTTCCACCGCCTGGCGCCGCGCCGCCGAAAGGGTCGAATCGGCCGAGTTCGCCGAGTCGCGGATGAGCCAGGACGGCCGCGCCCGTGTCGAACCGGAATTCTTCGCCGCCATGGTCAATGACCGCAGCGTTTCCGTCGATCCGGACGATGACGATATCTTCGAGCGCGATGACGAGGACATGGATTTCGATGACGAGCCCGTCACCCAGCGCCGTGCCGCACCAACGGCCAAGGTGCAGCAGTTCCGCTCCGACGCCGCCACCCGCGTCGAGGCGCCGGCGGCGCGCCCCGTGCCGGGCGCGCGCGTTCAGCGCGAGGCGCAGACCTCGCTGATCGGCTCGGACACGTTCGAAATGCCGTCGCTGCATTTCCTGTCCGAACCGAAGAACGTCGCCAAGGACGCAAGCCTGTCGAAGGATGCGCTGGAGCAGAATGCGCGGCTGCTGGAAGGCGTGCTGGAGGATTTCGGCGTCAAAGGCGAGATCATCGCCGTGCGACCCGGTCCGGTGGTCACCCTTTATGAGCTGGAACCGGCGCCCGGCATCAAATCGTCGCGCGTCATCGGCCTGTCCGACGACATCGCCCGCTCGATGAGCGCTATCGCTTGCCGCGTCGCCGTGGTTCCCGGCCGCAACGCGATAGGCATCGAACTGCCGAATGCCAAGCGCGAAACCGTCTACCTCCGGGAGATATTGGCCAGCCGCGATTTCGAGACGACCAAGTCCAAGCTGGCGCTGGCGCTGGGCAAGAGCATCAACGGCGAAGCGGTCATCGTCGACATCGCCAAGATGCCGCACGTGCTGGTCGCCGGCACCACCGGCTCCGGCAAATCCGTCGCCATCAACACCATGATCCTGTCGCTGCTCTACAAGCTGACGCCGCAGGAATGCCGGCTGATCATGATCGACCCGAAGATGCTGGAATTGTCCGTCTATGACGGCATCCCGCATCTGCTGACACCCGTCGTCACCGATCCGAAGAAGGCGGTGGTGGCGCTGAAATGGACCGTGCGCGAGATGGAGGACCGTTACCGCAAGATGTCCAAGGTCGGCGTCCGCAACATCGACGGCTTCAACGCTCGCGTGCAGCAGGCCGACAAGAAGGGCGAGAAGATCTCGCGCACCGTTCAGACCGGCTTCGACCGCCAGACCGGCGAGGCGATCTACGAGACGGAGAATCTCGACCTCGAGCCGATGCCATACATCGTCGTCATCATCGACGAAATGGCCGACCTGATGATGGTCGCCGGCAAGGACATCGAAGGCGCGGTGCAGCGACTGGCGCAGATGGCGCGTGCCGCCGGCATCCATGTCATCATGGCGACGCAGCGTCCTTCGGTCGACGTCATCACCGGCACCATCAAGGCCAACTTCCCGACCCGCATCTCCTTCCAGGTGACGTCGAAGATCGACAGCCGCACCATCCTGGGCGAGCAGGGCGCCGAGCAGCTGCTCGGCATGGGCGACATGCTCTACATGGCCGGCGGCGGCCGCATCCAGCGTGTGCACGGCCCGTTCGTCTCCGATGACGAGGTCGAGAAGATCGTCGGGCATCTGAAGCTGCAAGGCGTGCCCGAATATCTCGACGCCATCACCGAGGATGACGGCGAGGACGACGACGAACCGTCCGGCAAGGGCGGTTCCGGCGGCGGTGGCGGCAACAGCAATCTGGACGATTCCGACGACCCGTACGACCAGGCGGTGGCCGTGGTGCTGCGCGACGGCAAGGCCTCGACCAGCTACATCCAGCGCCGTCTCGGCATCGGCTACAACCGTGCCGCCTCGATCATCGAGAAGATGGAGAAGGAAGGCATTGTCGGCCCCGCCAACCATGCCGGAAAACGCGAGATCCTGGTGCCGACCGAAGACGACAAATTCTGATGGCGGGGAGTTCACGGCAACTTTGAACCCTCTGGCGCGTTGAGGCGAAGCAGCGCCGCTCTACCGCCAAACTTCAGCCCAACTGGGGGTTCACGACAGCGACAGATACAGGAACCACCAAGCGAGTGACCGACATGAAGAACGATCTTTCCGCACTCAGCGATTTTGCTCCCACCCGCCGCCAGCTGCTTGGCCTTGGCCTTGTCGCTGTGGGTGCAGCCGCCCTCAATGTGATACCCGGCTTCGAATTGCTGGCTTCGGCGCAGGCCGCCGTGCCCGCCGCCGCGCAGAAGATCGCCGACCATTTTTCCTCGGTCAAATCGATGAGCGGCGAATTCGTGCAGTTCGGCCCCAAGGGCGAACAGACCGGCGGCAAGTTCTTCCTCGAGCGTCCGGGCAAGATCCGCTTCAATTATGACGGGTCATCGAATTTCAAGGTGATTTCGGACGGCAAGTCGGTGGTCATCCTCAACAAGAAAATGAAGACCTCCGATCTTTATCCGCTGTCGAAGACGCCGCTGAAATTGCTGCTCGACGACCGGATCGATCTCTCCGGCGACCGCGTCAAGAGCGTCAAGGAAGAAGACGACCTCACCACTATCAAGCTCGCCGACAAGTCGGTGTTCGGCAATGCGATGATCACCATGATGTTCGATCCGAAAACCTATGATCTGCGCCAATGGACGATCACCGATGCGCAAGGCAAGGACACCACGGTGATGATCTTCAACACCAAGGAAGGCGTCAGCTTCGCGCCAGACACGTTTGCCATCGACTATACGGCCAACCGAGAGCTGAACACCAAGACGCGCTAAGGTACGCAGATGTTCAGGTGAGGCCGGCCTGTGAATGGCGGCTTCCTGCGCTTTTCCCCGTTCCACTGCGTCGCAGTAGAACGGGGCTCACGTACCCAAACGTGAGCTCCGCTCGTCGCAAGGGCGACCCCGGAATCCACCATTCTCGACTCGGCCTGACCAGAATCTCAGCGCGGCTTGGGGCCACCTGCTGAGCAAGTTCCAAGCACAGCCCGGCTTGTCTTTGCGGCGCCCGGCTGGCAGTTTCCGGACTGACTCCCTCAAAAGGCGTCTTCTCCGTCAGGGTCCATCTGTCCTGGCTGGGAAGTGCGCTGCCTCCGGATTGCCAATGCCCTTTTCCATCGCCACCTGGAATATCAACTCCGTGCGCCTGCGCATGCCGATCGTCGAGCGGCTGCTCGACGAATACGCCCCCGATGTGCTCTGCCTGCAGGAAACGAAAGTTCCCGATGAGCTGTTTCCCGAAAAGGCATTCCGCAGGCTCGGCTACCAGCACATCGCCTTCCATGGCCAGAAGGGTTATCACGGCGTGGCGACGGTGGCGCGGCGGCCGATCGAGGTGGTCGAAAAACGTCGCTTCTGCGAGATCGAGGACAGCCGGCATCTGTCGGTGACGGTGCGTGCCGGCGGCAAGACGATCCTGGTGCACAATTTCTACGTTCCGGCGGGCGGCGACGAACCGGATCCCGAGATCAACAAGAAGTTCAAGCACAAGCTCGATTTCGTCGCCGAGATGAACGCCATCCGCGCCGAGCACAGCGAAGTGTCCGCCTCGGTGCTGGTCGGCGACCTCAACATCGCGCCCCTCGAGCACGACGTCTGGTCGCACAAGCAGTTGCTGAACGTGGTCAGCCATACACCGGTCGAGACCGAAAACTTCGAGGCGATGCGGCTCGCCGGCAACTGGGTCGACCTGATGCGGCACGATGTGCCATCAGACCAGAAGCTCTACACCTGGTGGAGTTATCGCGCGCAGGATTGGGAAGCGTCGAACCGCGGCCGGCGGCTCGACCATGTCTGGTCGTCACCGAACCTGGTGCCCAGCTTTGCCGGCTACGACATCCTGCGTGCCGCACGCGGCTGGGACCGGCCGTCGGACCATGTGCCGGTGATTGCGCGGTTCGATCTGGACTAGGCCGGCGGTCAAAGGGGCGTTGAATGGAGATAGTGGCAGCACGAGAGCCGGATGTGACATCGACGGCCGACTGTCTGGCGGCTGCCTTTGCCGATGATCCGCAGATGGCTTTTTTCTTCTCGGGCGATCCTCCGCAGCGTCAGGTGCTGGTGACTGAGTTCTTCTCGATCCTGATGGCGGCGCGCCTGGCGCTTGGAATGCCTGTGCTGCTGTCAAAGAGCGAGGGTCGCATCCTTGGCGCGGTGATGGGCTATGATACGCAGCGGCCTGAATGGCCTCCGGCGCACCAGCAGAGATGGGCTTTGCTTCAGCAAAGGCAGGCATCGATGGCTTCGCGCTTCGAGAGGGCAGACGCCATAAGTGAAGAATACAAGCCGCAGGAACCGCATTTCTACCTTGGGGTCCTGGGCGTTCACCCCTCGATGCAGGGAAAGGGGGCTGGCGGCGCGCTCATCACGGCTTATTGCGATCTTGCCGAAAGAGATCCTGTCTCGGCAGGGACGTTTCTCGAAACCGCACAACTCAAGAATTTGGCTTTCTATGAGCGCTGCGGGTTTCAACTCCTCGGCCAAGGTGAACTTGCGCCCGGGAAGCCATTCTGGTGCCTGTTCAGGCCAAAACCCGTTCGAGACGGTAGTTAGACCTACCCGCCAAACCGCGGCGCCAGCTTCTCGATGCGGGCGATCATGGCCTGGAAATCGTCGAGGATGCGCTGGTGCAGTTTCACCGCCACGTCGGGATACTCCTCCAGGATGCGACGGAACATCTTGCGGCTCAGCCGGATCACTTCCGAATCGATTTCGGCCGACGCGCTGGTCAGCCGGTTGCTGTCGGCGATCAATGCCAGTTCGCTCAGGATGGTGCCGGGGCCGGCGGTGCCGAGCGGGATGCGCTCGCCGGTCTGCTCGCGATAGAGCACGATGCGTCCGCTGACCACGACATAGGCCGAATCGGCCTCATCGTCCTCGCGGTAAAGCTTGTGGTTGGCTTGCAGCAGGGTGTTCTCGGCGCCGAAGGCGAGCAGACGCAGCTGTTCCTGCGTGAAACCCTGGAAGAGCTTCACGGCGGACAGGATGCGGATGTCGTCATCCAACGCCATCTCTAGCTGCGTCCCCGAACGGTCAGTCCAATCCCTCCTTCACGGGCAGATCCTGAATCTCCTCCAACAGGATCGCACCCGAACGCGGCCCCGCCCAGACCGCTTATTGGATAATGAAATGTTTAAGGAACCAGCTTGTAGCCGCCGCTTTCTGTCACAAGAATTTCAGCATTGGAAGGATCGCGCTCGATCTTCTGGCGCAGCCGGTAGACATGGGTTTCCAGCGTGTGCGTGGTGACGCCGGAATTGTAGCCCCAGACCTCCTCCAGCAGCACGTCGCGCGTCACCACCTTCTGGTCGGCGCGGTAGAGATATTTGATGATCGAGGCTTCCTTCTCCGTCAGCCGCACCTTGCCCCCACGCGGGTCGATGAGCAGCTTCTGGCTGGGCTTGAAGGTGTAGGGGCCGACCGAGAAGGTGGCGTCCTCGCTCTGCTCATGCTGGCGCAGCTGGGCGCGGATGCGCGCAAGCAGCACCGCGAAGCGGAACGGCTTGGTCACATAGTCGTTGGCGCCGGCTTCGAGACCCAGAATCGTGTCCGAATCGGTGTCGTGGCCGGTCAGCATGATGATGGGCGCCTTGTAGCCGCCCTTGCGCAGGATCTTGACGGCCTCGCGGCCATCCATGTCGGGCAGGCCGACATCCATGATGAGCAGGTCGATGAGGCCGCCGCGTGCCGCGGTGACGCCTTTTGCCGCAGTCGCTTCCTGCAGCACGTCGAATTCCTCATAGAGGGCGAGTTGCTCGACCAGTGTGCCGCGCAGGTCGTCATCGTCGTCAACGATTAGAATGGTGCGTGAAGTCATGGATCAATCCGTTGTTTTGAAAAGTGAATTCAGTTGACCGCTGCGTATTTATGCGGAAGCTGGCCGACACAATAGCCTCTCACAGTGATTTGTTCCGTGGCACGATCATACAAGAAAAAACGCGATCGCAATGCAGCCGGCGCAATTTTGCTGAAACGGCTGCGTGTGCTGACCGTGCGGGCAAGGCCTGGCCACCCCAGCCAGGGCCTGCTGCAGGCCGGAAATGCGGTGTTTGCCTGCGCGCTGGGGCGCGGCGGCATCTCGGCCGACAAGCGCGAAGGCGACGGCGCCACGCCGCTTGGCTCGATGCGGATCCTGTCGGGTTATTTTCGTGGAGATCAGTTTGCCGGTGGCCGCCGGTCGCGGCTGGCGATGACGCCGATCGGGCCCGATCTCGGCTGGTGCGAAGTGCCTGATGACCGCAACTACAACAGGCCGGTCAAGATCCCCTACGGCGCCAGCCACGAACGCATGCGGCGCGACGACCGGCTCTACGACGCCTGCCTGGTGCTCGACTGGAATATTTCGCCGCGCCGCAGGGACGCGGCAGCGCCATCTTCTTCCACCTGGCACGTCCCGGCTTCACACCGACGGAAGGCTGCGTCGCGGTGACCGCGCGCACGATGAAGCGGCTCTTGCCGCTGCTGTCGGATAGGACGGTGATGAGGGTGGTGCGGTAGGGGCTGCCGATATTCAGGTGAGGCCGGCCTGCAAACGGCGGTTTCCTGCGCTTCCCCGTTCTACTGCGCCGCAGCAGAACTGTGCTCACGTACTTAAGTACGCTCCGCTCCGGTTCTCGGAACCCACCGTTTTCGACTCGGCCTGACCTGAATCTCGACAGCCCCACGCACGTCAAAGGTTCGGCCGCCCCGGCTTCTGCCAACCCGTACCCAGCAGTCCGATTTCGCGAAGCTCCCGGTCCACCGCCTTGGCGATGTCGCGGCGTTCGCCGCCGATATCGCGCAGTTCACGGTCGGAGAGGCCGTCGACCGGTTCCAAGGGAAGCCTGGCGGCGACGTTGGCCTGGCGCAGCCAGTCGATCGTGGCGCGCAGCCACTGCGGGAGAGATGCTTTCAGGGTGGTGTGGGACTTCAGGGCGATCTCGGTCATGGCTTTATCCGGTTTCTCCGGATATCAAATCCGGTTTGAAGGTATCTCGATGCCGCAATCATGCTGGATTGAAAAACAAACGGGAAACGAGTAGTTCTTTTCAGATTATCAAGTTTTATTTGGAGATCCGATGTCCCGCCTCCTGCCCGGAACGCGTGCGCTGAGGACCTTCGAGGCGGCCGCGCGTCACCTCAATTTCACCCGCGCCGCCGACGAGCTTGGGCTGACGCCAGCCGCGGTCAGCCACCAGGTCAAGGAAATCGAGGAGCAGCTCGAGCTGGTGCTGTTCACGCGCACCAGCCGCACCATGCGGCTGACGGAAGCGGGAAACGTGCTGTTCGAGGCGTCGATCGACGCGCTCGACCTGCTCAACCGGGCGGTGTCCCGCGCCCGCAAGATGACGCGTGGCACCGCGCTCTTGAAAGTGACGCTCGACGCGCAGTTCGCGACAAAATGGCTGATGCGGCGCATCGACGATTTCCGCCGTCAAAGGCCGGGCATCGAGTTGCGCTTCGACATCACCTACGATGTCAGGGACTTCGAGCGCGACGACGTCGATATCGGCATTCGGTTTGGCACCGGCAAGTATCCGGGGCTTTGCGCGCATCGGCTGTTCGACAACATCATCATCCCGGTGTGCAGCCCGGCGCTGCTGGTGTCAGGGCCGCCGCTCAATGAACCGCGCGACCTCTTCCGGCACACGCTGGCGCATATCGAATGGTCGCGGCAAGGCGTCACCTGGCCGAACTGGAGCATGTGGATGCAGGCGGCAGGCGTCGACGATTTCGACGACAGCCGCACCCTCGTCTTCGGCTCCTCGACCGATGCCACGCAGGCAGCACTCGACGGCAATGCCGTGGCGCTGGCCGACTTCGCCATGGTCGCCAACGATTTGTCGCAGGGGCGTCTCGTCCGCCCTTTCGAGCTCGGCATCAAGGTCGCGCCGGAGTTCGCCTATTTCCTGGTTTATCCGCAAACCGTGAAGGACGACGCGCGCATCGTCGCGTTTCGCGAATGGCTTCTCGAGGAGGCGGCAAAGACCCACGGCACGGAGGCATGAGCCGGCTGCGCCGAGCCCGGTCTTTCGGTCACGACCGGGCGTTGTGGCCGAAGATCATGCGAGTGTATTTCTTCCACGTCCATTTCAGGCTCTTGTACAAACGCGGGTAGTTTTTCGCGGAAATGGATGTTTGAAACGCTCCGTTCTCGCTGCCTTGTTCGACAATGGGCCGCTCGAACCACAGCATTTCAATGCCGAGCTTCTCGTCCATCTGTTCGACCTGGTGGTCGATCGAGGTGTAGATCTTGTTCTGCTCGATCCAGGCACAACGGGCTTCGGCGACCGGTCGGGTGATGAGGTAGGAATCGGTGCATCTGGCATGCAGCGCCGGGTAGAGTCTTTGGCCCTTCCGCAGTTTCCAGCTCGGCGTGTAGTAGTTGCTGCCATTGCCGAGATAGATGACGGCCTTGCGCGCGGGGCTGCCGAGCTCAGCCAGCCCTTGCCGGAACTTGGCGACGAAGTCGCGGGCGAGGAAGACGTCATCCTCGAAGACCAGGCAATAGGGCAGGTCGGTCTCGAGGAAGTCGCGCCAGATGCCGACATGCTTCAGCGCCAGCGAGACGGCCGGCGGGTGGGTAAAGGCAGGCGCGACCAGCTCGTTGCGGATCTCCGGCGTGATATCGGGCCGGTCCCAGTCCGTGTAGAAATAGACCGGTACGCCACGCCGCTCGAATTCGCGGACGATGTGGCGGCGCCGGTCGTCATAGCCCTGCTTGACGTGGCAGATCCGGGTGAACACCAGGTCGCGTGGAAATCCGTCTGCCATCGTCAACGTACCGTTCAGCTTGCCACGGCGCCGAACCAGCCGATCACCGCGCCGATGATCAACAAGACACCCAGCCAGTGGCCGCCGTCGATGAGGGTCAAGTCCCAGCCGAAATTCTCGTAGCGATGGTTGACCGACAGCGTCGTGGCGACAAAACCCAGCCAAAGCACGAAGCCGAAGATAAGCCCGGCAAGCCATGTCGGTTCACCACCGGTCATGGCGCCGACAACCAGCGCCATGATGGTGGCCATGAGCAGTTCGGCGATGAAGCTGATAATGAAAGGCAGCGGCGATTTCTTCATCGTCGCCGGATCGAGCCTGGCGGCCTTCAGCCACGGCTTGCTCAACGCCATGTACCAGGCGGCGCCGAACAACCAGGCGACGATGGCGGCGACGATCACCGCCAGCCAGTTCACTGCTGAAAAATCCATGAGCTTCCCCCTCCAGATGCAGGCCATACGAACTGCATGCCCGTTGTATCAAGCGCTTCGGCGATGGCGTCAAGCAAAGCGCCAGACGGTGGTGCGCTTGACCAGGGAATCCTCCAGTGCCCGGGTGACGGCGACCTCATAGACCGCAAGCGGCTCCAGGCCGGCTTTGGGCATATACGACCGGCCGGGGTCACCGACGAAGATCGCGGCGCCGCGCGCCTTGAGCGTCGCGAACCACGGCATCAGGCTATCGGCGAAGGATTTGTCGTAGAAAACGTCACCGGCCAGGATCACGTCCCAGCCGGCATCGGTGCCGATACAGTCCGTGCCGAGGAATTCGATGCCGACGCCATTGGCCTCGCTGTTGAGGCGGATCGCGGTGGCGCAGAACGGGTCGATGTCGGCGGCGATCACTTGAGCAGCACCCGCCTTGGCGGCGGCAATGGCGACAAGGCCGGAGCCCGAGGCGAAGTCGAGCACGCGATTGCCTCGCACCGTGTCGGGATTGTCCAGGATATAGCGGGCGAGGCCTTGGCCGCCGGCCCAGGCAAAGGCCCAGAAGGGCGGCGGCAGGCCGATCTCGACCAGTTCGTCCTCGGTCCGCTGCCAAAGATCGTGCGCTTCATCGGCGAGGCGCAGAACAATCTCCGGCACATGCGGCGGCGCCATCAGCGCCGTGTTGTCGAGAATGAATTGCTTGGCGCTGTGTGGGGTGAGCGCCGTCACGGAGCAGGCGTCAGGCCGCCCATGCGGCAGACTTCCTTCCATTCCGCCGGAGTGACCGGCTGCACGGAAAGCCGCCCGAGCCGCACCAGCGCCATCTCGGCAAGTTTTGGGTTGGCCTTGACCTGTTCCAGTGTGGGCGGGTTCGGCACGTCCCTGACGGCGCGGATGTCGACGCATTCCCAGCGCGGATCATCCGAAGTGGTGTCGGGATGGGCCAAGGCGCAGACTTCGGCGATGCCGACGATGTTGAGCCCCTCATTGGAATGGTAGAAGAAACCGAGATCGCCGATCTGCATCGCCTTCATGTTGTTGCGGGCGGCGTAGTTGCGCACGCCGTCCCATTGCGTGCCGGCCTTGCCCTTGGCCTTCAGCATCTCGAAGGAGAACTTGAAAGGCTCCGATTTGAACAGCCAGTAGTTCATTCTTTCTCCTCCTTGCGAGCCAATTGCGGGCTATCGGAAATTAACTAGCCGCCGGCTTGTTGAACGTCCAGTTCCACTGGCGGATTTCGACGCTTTCGAACAGCCCGGCCTTGGCATAGGGGTCGGCGGCCGACAAGGCCTGCGCTGCCGCCAGGTCAGGCGCCTCGACGACGACGAGACTGCCATTGGGCTTGCCGTCGGCATCGAGGAACGGACCGGCAAAAGCCAGTTTCTTCTCCGCATTCAGGCCTTCGAGGAAGGCGACATGCACGGGCCGCGTGTCGAGGCGCACCTGCAGGCTTCCGGGCTTGTCCTTGCAAACAAAAGCAAACAGCATGGTCTTTCTCCTGGTCGATGGGATCGAGTTTTTGGGGATCAAAGTGGTCGGGATCAATCGTTGGTTTCGGTTTTCAGCGGCCGGGTCATCAAGGCGGTCACGGCCTGGCGGATGGTGATGGTGCCGTCCAGTATGGCAGCCACGGCGGCGATGATCGGCGCGTCGATGCCGCGCTCGGCGGCGATGCGGGCGGCGATCGCCGCCGTCGGCACGCCCTCGGCCAGCGGCAGTCCGGCAAGCGCCTTGCCTTGCCCGAGCGCCAGCCCATAGGCGAAATTGCGCGATTGCGCCGACGAGCAGGTCAGCAGCAGGTCGCCAAGGCCGGAAAGCCCCATCAAGGTCTCGGGCCTGGCGCCGAAGGCGGCACCGATGCGGCGCAGTTCGACGAAGCCGCGCGTCACCATGGCGGCCTGGGCGCTGGCACCAAGCCCGGCGCCGGTGACAGCACCCGAGGCAATGGCAAAGACATTCTTCAAGGCGCCGCCGATCTCGACCCCGATGAGGTCGTCGCTCGAATAGCAGCGCAGGTTTTCGGCGGAGAAGCGGGCGGCAAGGTCGGCGGCCAGCGCCTCGTCGCCGGCGGCGACCACCACAGCTGTCGGCAAGCCCCTGGCAACATCGGTGGCGAAGCTCGGGCCGGACAGCGCGGCGACCGGGTTTCGCGGCAGGATCTGCTCGACGATTGCCGACAGCAAGGCGCCGGTGTCGCGCTCGATGCCCTTGGCGCAAAGAACAAGCGGGATGCCAGGAGGCACATGGTCTTTCGCCGCCGCCAGCGTCGCCCGCAAGGATTGCGCCGGGGTCACCGCCAGCACGCAATCGGCGCCAGCGAGCGCTGCCTTGATGTCTGATGTCGCTTCGATGCCGGGCGCAATGGCGATGCCGGGCAGATAGCGCGGGTTCTGGCCTTGGCCGATGGCGGCCACGGTCTCCGGGTCGCGCGCGAACAGGCGCACCTTATGGCCGGCACGCAGCATGGCCAGCGCCAGCGCCGTGCCCCAGGCGCCGCCGCCGAGCACGGTGACGCGCCAGCCGCTTTTGTCGGGATTGTTTTTGGCTTCAGCAGTCATGCCTTGGCTCCGCGCCGGCCGGAGCCGACCATCGGCGCCGAGATGCTGTCCAGCGGCCAGCGCGAGCGCGGCACGAAATCGAAGCCGTTCTCCTGCGCCATGCCTTCCCGCAGCCGTTCGATGCCGGCCCAGGCGATCATCGCCGCATTGTCGGTGCAAAGTTTAAGCGGCGGCGCGACGAAGGTGAAACCGGCGTCGGTGCAGAGCCGCTCCAGCGTTGCCTTGATGGTGCGGTTGGCGGCGACGCCGCCGGCGACCACCAGCGCGGGCTTTCTCGTGCCGGGGAATGTCTGGCTGAATCGTGCCAGCGCGCGCGAAACGCGGTCGGCCAGCGCATCGGCGACCGCCGCCTGGAATGAGGCGCAGATGTCGGCGACGTCCTGGTCGCTCAGCGGCTCGATCGCCGTTGCTGCCTGGCGCACGGCGGTCTTCAGGCCGGAGAAGGAGAAGTCGGGCTGCGCCGAGCCCTTCATGGGGCGGGGAAAGGCAAAGCGCGCGGCATTGCCGCTCTGTGCCGCCTTTTCGACATTCGGCCCGCCGGGATAGGGCAAGCCGAGCATCTTGGCGGTCTTGTCGAAGGCTTCGCCGAGCGCGTCGTCGATGGTGGTGGCCCAGCGCTGATAGTCGCCGACGCCGCGCACGGCGAGGATCTGCGTGTGGCCGCCGGAGACCAGCAGCAGCAGATAGGGGAATTCGAGCCCGTCGGTCAGCCGCGCCGTCAAGGCGTGGCCTTCGAGGTGGTTGATGGCGATCAGCGGCTTGCCTGCCGCCGCGGCGATCGCCTTGGCCGTCATCAGCCCGACGATCAGGCCGCCGACCAGGCCTGGGCCGGCGGTGGCGGCGATGGCATCGATATCGGCAAGGGCCGTGCCCGAATCGGCAAGGGCCGCCTCGATGATGCCGTCCAGCGCCTCGACATGAGCGCGCGCGGCGATCTCGGGCACGACACCACCGAAGGCGGCATGCTCCTCGATCTGGGAAAGCACGACATTGGACAGGATTTTCGGCGCGGCATCGCCCTCCAGTGCCACGACGCTGGCGGCGGTCTCGTCACAACTCGTCTCAATGCCCAGAACGCGGATCAATTCGTCGCTATCCCTAGAGATTGTGTAGCCGTACGTTCCTCGTTAGGGAGAATGCCGGAAACGCAAAGCCAGCCGGGGGTTATCACGGACCGCGCGCCATGCAAACAATCTTGAAAATCGGAACACGCGGCAGCCCGCTGGCGTTGGCACAGGCGCATGAAACCCAGGCGCGGCTGATGGCCGCGCACGGCCTGCCGGCGGAGGCGTTCGAGGTCGTCGTCATCTCGACCAGCGGCGACCGCATCCAGGATCGTCCGCTGTCGGAAGCCGGCGGCAAGGGCCTGTTCACCAAGGAGATCGAGGAAGCGCTGCTCGCCGGCGCGATCGACATCGCCGTGCATTCGTCGAAGGACATGCCGACGCAATTGCCCGAAGGCCTGGAGCTCTCCGCCTTCCTGCCGCGCGAGGACGCGCGCGACGCCTTTGTCGGCAAGGCGGTGAAGACGATTGCCGAACTGCCGCACGGGACAAAAATCGGCTCGTCGTCGCTCAGGCGGCAGGCGCTGATCCGCCGCATGCGGCCGGATCTCGACGTGGTGATGTTCCGCGGCAATGTGCAGACGCGGCTGCGCAAGCTGGACGAAGGGGTCGCCGCCGGCACTATCCTCGCCTATGCTGGGCTGAAGCGGCTGGGGCTCGAACATGTCGTTACCGACCTGATACCGCTCGACATCTTTCCACCCGCACCCGGACAGGGCGCGATCGGCATCGAGACCCGCATCGGCGATGGCGGCGTCGAAAAGATGCTGATGGCGATCCACGACGTGCCGACCGGACAGGCGCTCGCTTGCGAGCGCGCCTTCCTGGCGGCGCTCGACGGTTCCTGCCGCACGCCGATCGCCGGCCATGCGGCGATCGAGGCCGGAAAACTCTCTTTCGCCGGGCTGATCATCTCGCCCGACGGCATCCAGTCGCACACGGTCGAGCTGCAGGGGCCGGCACAGGATGCCGCCCGCATCGGTGATGAGGCCGCGCGGACGGTGCGGGCCAAGGCCGGCGAAAAATTCTTCGACGGCTGGCTCTGAACATGCTTCGCGTCCTGGTGACCAGGCCGGAACCGGGCGCATCGCGCACGGCGCGGCGGCTTCAGGACATGGGATTCCAGCCGGTTGTTCTGCCTTTGACCGAAACTGTGGTCTTGCCGGTCGATGCCGGGCTCATTCCAGATGAGGCTGTCGCCGTTGCCGTCACCAGCGCCAATGCGGTGCGCCTTGCTTCAAAAGAGGTGATCGCGGCGCTTGCTGCTCTGCCTTGCCATGCCGTGGGAGCGAGAACCGGCGAAGCGGCGCGCAAGATGGGCTTTTCGTCCGTCATTGAAGGCTCTGGCGATGCCGAGGCGCTGGCCGACGGCATCGTGGCAGAGCTGCGGGACAAGACGATCGTCTATCTCTGCGGCCGCGTGCGGTTTCCGGTGTTTGAGGAGCGACTGGCTGCGGCTGGCATCCAGGTCCGTGCCGTGGAGACATACGATACGATTCCGATGCGGTATTCGGACGAGACGGTCCTAGCACGACTATCCGGCCAACCGATCGATGCGGTGCTGCTCTATTCGGCCAAGGCGGCGGCCGCGATGCAGGTTCTGGCCAGACGGCCGGCTCTGCAAGAGGTCTTTGAAAAGGCGCGTTTTTTCGCTCTTTCCGCGCGCATCGCCGCTGCTTTCAACGCCAGTGCTGGCAAAGCAATCGGCATTGCCCCACAGCCCGACGAGGAGGCGCTGCTGGCACTTTTGCGGGTGCTGCCCTGAGCCGCGTCATCACACCGCCCCTTTTCACCGCTTGGTGATGTGCTAGACCCTTTCTGAACCATCACACGCCGCCAGGCGTTGAGACGAAGCGAATTTGCGGAGCCCCGGCATGGTCAAGACGCCGAAGATGCGACACTCGAAAAGCCGCCGCGAGCCGGTGACCATCGATCTCGAGCCGGGCGCTGTCTCGCGCGTCGTCGACGAGGATGCCGCCAAGCCGGAGTCTGACGCCGAAGAAGCGCTGGTGGAGACCACCTCTCAAGCCGAGATTCCTGAAGAGCCGGTGCATGCCGACCAAGCCGATCTCGAGCCTTGGGAGCATACCGATGCCGCCGCAGCATCGCCCGAAGCAAACACATCCGCGGAGGCCAAAGCCGCTGAGCCGGACCTGCCCTATCCGGGTTCGGATACGCCCCCCACCAGCCGCACCAAGGCATCCGACTACAATTTCGAGGATGCATCGGCGAAGCGCAGCGACGACGGCAAGGCGAAAACTCAGACGCGGGACGAAAAGATGGCGCCAACACCTGCTGCGGCAAAGCGTGGCGGCCTCAACGGCGTCGCCGCCGGCATCATCGGCGGTGTCATCGCGCTGGTCGGCGCCGGCGGCCTGCAATTTGCCGGTCTGCTCGGCGCACCGGGTTCCGGCGCCGGTGTCTCGCTGGACGGCGTCAATGGCGAGATTGCTTCGCTGAAGAGCGACATCGCCGGCCTGAAGGAGGGCGGCGGCAACAACGACGCAGAGGCCAAAATGGTCGGGCTCTCCTCGGGCCTGGAGCAGGTAAAGGCCGATGTCGCTGCGCTGAAATCGGCGGTCGAACAGGGCGGCGCAGGCGACAATGCCGGGCTTGCCGCCCTTGGCGACAAGGTCAAGCAGATCGAAACCGCGGTCGCCGCCCTCGGCAAGGCCGGCAGCGCGGCACCCGTCGATCTTGGCCCGCTCAACGAAAAGCTGGCCGATCTCGACGCGCAGGTGAAGTCCGCCGGCGAGGCGGCGAAGGCGCAGGATGGTAGGCTCACGGCGCTTGAGCAGTCGGTGTCGCAGCTTTCCGGCAAGGTCGAGGCGGCGGCAGGACAGCCGAAGATCGCGCTCGCCATCGCCGCGTCGGCTTTGAAGTCGGCGCTCGAACGCGGTGCGCCGTTCTCGGCCGAACTCGATACGCTGGCCGCGATTTCGCCTAATGCGCCTGAGATCGCGACTTTGCGGCCCTATGCCGAAAAGGGCGTGCCCACCCGCACCGAGATCGCCTCGCAGATGGATGCCGCCGCCAATGCCATGGTCGCCGCCGCAACGCCGGCCGATGAGAATGCCGGCTTCCTGCAGAACCTGATGTCGAGCGCCGAATCGCTGGTCAAGGTCCGGCCGATTGGTGCCGTCGAAGGCCCTGGCGCGCCGGAAACCGTGGCGCGCATGGAGGTTGCGGTCACCCAGGGCGACTATGCCAAGGCGCTCAGCGAATATGGCACGCTGCCCGAAGCTGTGAAGGCGGCGGGCGCCGATTTTGCCGGCAAACTGAAGGCGCGCATCGAGGTCGAAACCCAGGTCGACGCGCTGATCTCCGGCGCGATGAAGGCATGAGGGCAACACTATGATCCGCCTGCTCGCCTTCCTCATCGTCGTCTTCGCGCTCGGGCTGGGCTTTGCCTGGCTGGCCGACCGGCCGGGCGATATGGTCGTCACCTTCAACGGCTATCAGTATCAGGTCAGCCTGATGGTGGCGGCGGTGGCCGTCGTCACCGTCGTTGCCGCTGTGATGATCCTGTGGTGGCTGGTCAAGTCGCTGTGGAACAGCCCCTACACCATCTCGCGCTATTTCCGCGTGCGCCGCCGCGACCGTGGCTATCAGGCGCTGTCGACCGGCATGATCGCGGCCGGCGCCGGCGATGGCGCGCTGGCCCGCAAGAAGACCAAGGAAGCGGCCAAGCTGATTCGCTCCGACCAGGAACCGCTGATCCATCTGCTCGAGGCGCAGGCGTCGCTGCTCGAAGGCGATCATGAAGGCGCGCGCCAAAAGTTCGAGAGCATGCTCGACGATCCCGAAATGCGGCTGCTCGGCCTGCGCGGGCTTTATCTCGAAGCCGAACGGCTCGGCGACCGCAACGCCGCGCGGCACTATGCCGGCCGTGCCGCCGCCGTGGCGCCGCAACTGGCCTGGGCAGCCGAATCGACGCTGGAAGAGCTGACCGCGCGCGGCGATTGGGACGGCGCCTTGAAACTCGTCGATGCGCAGAAGTCGACGCGGCAGATCGAACGCGACGCCGCCAACCGCCGCCGCGCCGTGCTGTTGACCGCCAAGGCGCAGGCGCTCGCCGGCAGCGATCCTGCCACGGCAAGGACGGCGGCGCTCGAAGCCAACAAGCTGCAGCCGGATTTCGCGCCTGCCGCCGTTGCCGCCGCCGCCGCCCTGTTCAAGCAGAACGATGTGCGCAAGGGCTCGAAGGTCCTCGAAGCCGCGTGGAAGGCCGAGCCGCATCCGGAGATTGCCGAGCTCTATACCCATGCAAGGCCGGGCGATGCCGTACTCGACCGGCTCAACAGGGCGAAGAAGCTGCAGGAAATGAAGAAGAACCACGCCGAATCGTCGATGACGGTGGCGCGTGCCGCGCTCGACGCGCAGGATTTCCTGACCGCCCGGCGCGAAGCCGAGGCCGCGATCCGGATGGACCGCCGCGAGGGTGCCTATCTGCTTTTGGCCGATATCGAGGAGGCCGAGACCGGCGACCAGGGCAAGGTGCGGCAGCTGCTGTCCAAGGCGGTGCGGGCGCCGCGCGATCCGGCCTGGGTCGCCGATGGCGTGGTTTCCGAGCGCTGGGCGCCGGTATCGCCGGTCACTGGACGGCTGGACGCCTTCGAGTGGCGCGCGCCGATGGAACGGCTTGGCCAGTTGATCGACAGCCGTGACGATGTGCCGGACGCCGCAGTTGTCGCTATCGAAGCGCCGGCCAGGCCGGTGTCGGAAAAGCCGGTCGACGTCGTCGATCATGCTGTCCAGGGCAGCGAGGCAACCGGCAAAGGAACCGATAGAAGCGAAGATCATGTCACGCCGGTCACGGCCGCTGCCTTCGCAGCGGTGCCGGCTGATGCCGAGGCCGTCGAGCCGGCGGAAGAACTGGCGCGCTTGCCGGACGATCCAGGCGTCGATCCGGACGAGGAAGCGGAAAAGTCGCCGCGCCGGTTCCGGCTGTTTTGATATTGGGCCGGCCCTTGGGCCGTTGGGGAATGGATTGATGTTCGAACGCGTTCTGTCGTTTCTCAGGGATTTACCGGCCGCGTCCAGCGCGCATGCCAGCACGGATGATCCGCGCGTCGCGGCCTCGGCGCTGCTCTACCATGTGATGAATGCCGACGGCGTGCGCCAGGATGTCGAGTGGGAGCGGTTCAAGGCGGTGCTCTCCGAAAGCTACTCGATCAGCGGTGCCGAACTCGAAGCGCTCGCCGCCGCCGGCGAGCGTGCCGACAATGAGGCGATCGATCTCTATGCCTTCACCAGCGTGCTCAAGCGCCATCTCGACGCCGAGGGGCGCAAGGCCTTCATCGGCCTGATGTGGGAGATCGTCTATGCCGATGGCGAGCTGCACGAGCTCGAGGACAATACGGTCTGGCGTGTCGCCGAGCTGATCGGCGTCGAGCGCCACGACCGGGTCGAGGCGCGCCGCAAGGCGGCGGCGCAGGTGCCGGGTGCGCGTGGAACGTCCAGCGACGAATAGACGGGATTTCGCCTGACGATGCCGCGCAGAACGAGTTCGAAGCCAAAGATCCTGATCGTGCTGCACCAGGAGAATTCGAGCCCCGGACGCGTCGGCCACATGCTGCTCGAAGAGGGTTTCGAGCTCGATATCCGCCGCCCGCCACTGGGCGATTCCTTGCCGGAAACGCTGGATGGCCATGCCGGCACGGTGGTGTTCGGCGGGCCGATGAGCGCCAATGACGAGGACGAGTTCGTCCGCCGCGAGACCAACTGGCTGGAAATTCCGCTCAGGGAAAACCGGCCATGTCTCGGCATCTGCCTCGGCGCGCAGATGCTGGTCAATCATCTCGGCGGCAAGGTCGAGGGTCACGGCGAAGGGCTGGTCGAGATCGGCTGGTACCCGCTCAAGGCGACCGAGGCCGGCAGGGCACTGATGCACTGGCCTGACATGGTCTACCAGTTCCACCGCGAGGGCTTTTCACTGCCGAGGGACGCGACGCTGCTGGCGACGGCCGATACCTATCCCAACCAGGCCTTTCGCTACGGCGACAATGCCTGGGGCATCCAGTTCCATGGCGAACTGACAAGGGTGATGATGCAGCGCTGGGTGGTGCGCGGCGAGCATCGCTTCGAATTGCCGGGCGCGCAGCCCGGCCGCGATCACCTCGGCGGCCGGCTGATCTGGGACATGCATCTGAAACGCTGGCTGGACGAGTTTTTGCGCATGGTGTTCGGCAGGCCGGCGGTGCGATAGCTCCGTCTCCTTGTCTTGGCAATTCCGGACGGAGAACCGTTTCGCGTTTCTCTAGGGTTCGAGCACCGGCCGCAGGAAGCTGCGCTCATAGCTGAGAATGCTGCGATTGCGTTTTTCCGTTTCAAACACCTCCTGGCATTCCGGGTCGGCAGCCATCCGCTTGCGATAGTCCTCGTAGTCGGCAAGGCTCGGAAAGCTGAACATGGCATAGGCGATATTGTTCGCTCCTTCGCTGGGAAGGAAATAGCCATGATGGTTGCCGCCCAGGCGATTGACCAGACCGATCCAGCGACGGCCGTATTCTTCAAACTCGGCAAGCTTGTAAGGGTCGATAACATATTTCAGGTAACAGGTGATCATGGGAGCTCCTGTGACAGGGTGATTCTTGCTGAGCGTCAGTTTCGCCCGTTGAGGTGGCGCACCTTGCGCAATTGCGGAAACAGATACGCCCACAGCCCGGCGACCGCGATGGCGCCGACGCCGCCGATCACCACCGCCGGCACGGTACCGATCAGCGCCGCCATGGTGCCGGCGCGGAATTCGCCGACCTCGTTGGAGGCACCGACGAAAACCTGGTTGACGGCATTGACGCGGCCACGGACCTCGTCCGGCGTCCATAACTGGATCAAGGTTTCCCTGATGTAGACGCTGAACATGTCGGTGGCGCCGAGGAGGGCCAGTGCGACGATCGACAGCCAGGTGACTGTCGACAGGCCAAACAATACGGTGCAGGCACCGAATGCCGCGACGAAGCCGAGCATGATCTTGCCGGCATTGTCGCGAAGCGGGTGCCCGGCCAGCCAGACCGCAACGCAGATGGCGCCGATGCCGGGCGCCGAGCGCAGCAGGCCAAGGCCCCAGGGGCCGAGTTCAAGAATATCGCGCGCATAGACAGGCAGCAGCGCCGAGGCGCCGGAGAGGAGCACGGCGAAGAGGTCGAGCGAGATGGCGCCGAGCACGATCTTCTCGCTCCAGATGTAGCGAAAGCCGGCAAACAGCGTCTCCATCGTCGGCTTGTCGGTGGCGGTCTGCTGGGCAGGCTTGGGAATGGTGAAGATCAGCAGGCCGGCCACCAACATCAGCACAGAGGCGACGGCGTATGCAGCCTCCGGCGAAACGCCGTAGAGCAGGCCGCCGGCGACCGGCCCAACGATGGTCGCCGTCTGCCAGGCGGACGAGTTCCAGGCAATCGCATTGCCGAAATCCTCCGGCGGCACCAGATTGGCGAACAGCGACGACGAGGCCGGTCCGTAAAAGGCGCGCGCCATGCCGAACAGCGCCAGAACGACGAAGATCGGCAGCGGACTAACGAGGCCGCGCAGCGTGAAGTAAAGGAGAACGAGCGCGCAGCCCGCCTCGACCACCGTTGCCAGCGCCATGATCAGGCGGCGGCCGAAGCGGTCGGCGACGACACCGGTGACAAGCACCAAGAGCAGCGACGGCAGGAACTGGACGATGCCGACAATGCCGAGATCGAAGGGATCGCGCGTCAGATCATAGATCTGCCAGCCGACGGCGACCGAGACGATCATGGTCGCGAAAGTGGTGAGGAAGCGCGCCGTCCAGTAGCTGAGGAAGGCTTTGTGCCGGAAGGCGGCGTAACGCTGCTCCGGTGAAGTTTGTACTGGTGTCATGGAGAGAGGCCCCGTTGCGATGGCATTGATCGGCGGGGCACTTCCCGGATGGGCGCTGGTCCGACCAATGGAACGTCTAACAAAGTTCGCGGCGGGATGTGCGTTAAAATCAGGGCTGGATCAAGGGATTTTCAGCCTGTTCCTTCGATCGCACAAGGAAGTTACGGTCGCAGCGCGGCCGAAATTGCCTCGAGCCCGCCTCGCAACTCGGCTTCCGTCGGCCAGCCAAAACCGACGCGGAAGAAGCGTTTTTCCATTTCGAACCAGTGGCCCGGTCCAACATAGGTGCCGTGGTCTTCCAGCAGGTTCGCATAGAACCGGTCGAGGTCGAAACCGGGTTCGACGTTGAGGCGCGGGAAGCCGACGACGCCGCCTTCGGGCCTGATCCAGTCGACCAGCGGCTCGCGGTCGATCCAGGCCTGGACGATGTCGCGGCGCCTGGCCATTTCGGGCAGCAGCACGCCCAAGAAGGCATCCCGGCGCTCCAGCATGCCGCGCGCAATGCCTTCGTCGATGACGCTGCCGCAGATGCCGATCTGCTCCTTGGCGGCGAGGAATTTTTCCTGGAGCGCGGCATCGCTGGTGATCAGCCAGCCGATGCGGATGCCGGGAATGCCGAAGGCCTTGGACAGCGACGAGACGCTGATCGCCTTCTTGCTCAGCGAGGCCGCCGACGGCAGGCGCCTGCCATAGGAAAGGTCGCGATAGGTCTCGTCGACCAGCAGATGACAGTTGCTGGCCTCCGCGAGCGCCACCAGCGCGTCGAGATCGGCGCGGCTCATCATCGTGCCGGTCGGGTTGTGCGGACAGGTGACGCTGATCAGTTTCGTGTTCGGCCGCATCGCTGTCTTGACGGCCTCCACGTCGATGGCAAAGCCGTCGTCGAAGGCGAGGTCGACAAAGCTGATGGCGCAGCCGATCGCGCGTGGGGTTTCGATGTTGGTGGCGTAATTGGGCCTGATGACGACGAGGTGATCGCTCGCCGACAGAAGCGATGTCGAGATGATGAACAGCGCCCCGGCGGCCCCGGCGGTGACAAGGACATCACCGGGCGAAACGCCGGCATCCTGCGCCGCGATCAACGCCCGCAACCCCTTGTCGCCGCGATGCTCGCCATAGAAGAGCGTCAGATCAGGCAAGGACAGGCCGATGTCGGAGAGTTTCTGGTCGGCGATCGAGCTTTCGGAGAGATTGTAGCGAATACGGTCGTAGCCGTATTCCTCCGGTGCCTCTTTCTCGATCACCATCCTGGTGTAGTTCATGGCTTCCCCCAGATTACCTTTTGTCTGGTCTATCCAAGCCACAAAAACACGAAGCCTGCCAAGGCGGTTCGCCGGCAGGCTTCTGTTCCAGTCGTCCTAAATATTGGCTCAGGACTGAATTGCTCAGGCCGAAACCTTGACCTTGCGGACTTTGGCCTTGACGGGCACCACTTCGACGGCCTTGCGGCCGAGGCCTATCGACTTCGCCAATTGCGAGCGCGAGGCGGCGTAGTTGGGAGCAACCATCGGATAGTCCGACGGCAAGCCCCATTTGGCGCGGTAGGCGTCCGGGGTCAGGTTGAAATGCACACCGAGATGGCGCTTCAGCGATTTGAACTTCTTGCCGTCTTCGAGGCAGATGATGAAATCCGGCGTCACCGACTTCTTCGGGTTGACCGCGGGAACCAGCGGTGCTGCCACCGGCACGACCGGCTTGCCGAGCCCGCCGATCGAGGTGGCGACGCTGGCGATGAGATCGGCCAGGCCGGAGACGGGCAGGCGGTTCTTCTCAACGTAAGCGGACACGATGTGGGCGGTCAGCTCGAGAAGGTCGGTGCGAGCGTCGTTGCTATCGTCGGTCAATTCTTCCTCCGTCTATGGCGCCCGGCCTCGAAAATGGGGATCGTTTTCGAAAGGACGAGGCACAAAAATCAAAAAATGCTGAAGCGTCTTTAGCGTATCCAGTGGAGCACGCGGGCAGTGCGCGAAATTCCTAGTCGGCAAATCTGCATAACGCAATGATTTAGCGCGGCGTCACACGTTATTTTGAACAACTATACTAAACTGTAATACTATCAGACGATCAAGGCCTTGTCTCGCCACAGACGAAATCCGCCTTCGAAGGCACGTGTGTTGTCACCGCGCCTGGAGTCGGCCGGTAACTCGTCGAGCTTGTCGACATTGCCGCCGCCAATGACGACATAGTCTGGCTGCAGGGCGGCGCGCAGCCGGTTGACGACGTCGAAGACAGATTCGCGCCATTTCTTCTTGCCGCGCCTTTCCAGGCCGCGCTCGCCGACATAGTCCTCGAAGCTCCTGGTCTTCTTGTAAGGAAGGTGGGCGAGTTCCATGGGCAGGCCTACATGGTCGGCGATCATCGCCGCGCCGAGGCCGGTTCCGAGGCCAAGGAACAACATGCGCCCGCCTTCATAACTGCCGATGGCCTGCATCAATGCATCATTGACCACCTTGACCGGCTTGCCGAATTGCGCGGCGAAATCGAAGCCGGTCCAACCCTTGCCGAGGTTCATCGGGTCGAGCACCGGCTTGTTGTGACGCACCGGGCCGGGATAGCCCATCGAGATGACGTCATAGGACAAGCCCTCGGCGAGTTTCTTCACCGTGGCGATCATCTGCTGCGGCGTCAGATCCGGGCCGGAATCGGCCCGGCGCTCCTCACCGCCGGAGCTGGTCAGGATCTTGACGTGCGAGCCGCCAATATCGATCGCCAGCACGATCTTCTCGGCATCGGATGCTGTTTGCTTTGCGGCCTCGGCCATCGCGTCCCCTCCAGTCATGCCACTGGGTCGATCCAGCCATTGGGCGGTCCGAAGCCGGCCATGGCGTCAGCAGGCCCCCATGTCTTGGGCTCGTAGAGATGCGGCGACGTGGTGTCGCCGAGGACCGGCCCGACAATGCGCCAGGCGAGCTCGGCCGCGTCCTGGCGCGTGAACAGCTGGCCATTGCCGTTCATGGCGTCGCCGATCAGCCGTTCGTAAGGCGGCATGTCGCTCTTGCTGTCGTCGAGCGCCGTCAACTCCACCTGCTCGCCGACCATGTCGTCGCCGGGCGCCTTGCGCTGGGCGCCGATGGCGATCACCACCTGCGGATCGATACGGAAGCGCACGTAATTCTGATCAGCGGGCTTGATAGGGTCGAAGACGTCGAGCGGCGGCCGCTTCAGCCGCACCACCACTTCGGTGACATGCACCGGCATATTCTTTCCGGCGCGGATGAAGAACGGCACGTCCTGCCAGCGCCAGGTGTCGACGAAGAAGCGCACCGCCGCGAAGGTCTCGACCGGCGAGTTCGGCTTAACGCCGGGCTCGGCGAGATAGCCGGTGAACTGGCCGCGCACGACATCGTCCCTGGTCAAGGTGCGGATGGCCCGGAGCACCTGCACCTTCTCGTCGATCAGGTCGTCGGCCGAGCGGCCGACCGGCGGCTCCATGGCCAGCAGCAACAGGATGTTGAGCAGATGGTTCTCGATGACATCCCGGATGCAGCCGACATCGTCATAGAATTTACCGCGGCCCTCGACGCCGAAATCCTCGGCCATGGTGATCTGCACGCTCTCGACGTAATTGCGGTTCCAGATCGGCTCGAGGAAAGAATTGGCGAAGCGGAAATAGAGCAGGTTCTGGATCGCTTCCTTGCCGAGATAGTGGTCGATGCGGAAGATCGACTGTTCGTCGAACACCAGATGCAGTACCCGGTTCAGCCAGCGTGCCGACTGCAGATCATGGCCGAAGGGCTTTTCCACCATCAGCCGCGCGCCATGCGCGGTGCCCGACTGTTCCAACCCTTGCACGACCGTCTCGAACATGGTCGGCGGCACCGCCATGTAGTGCAGCGGCCGCTGGGCGCTGCCCAGTGCTGTCTTCAGCTTCTCGAACGTGGCCCCATCGCGATAGTCGCCGCTGACATAGCGCAGCAGCGAGGCGAATTTGGCGAACACCGTCTCGTCGATGGCGCCGAGCGCATGGACGATGCCGTCGCGGGCGCGGTCCTGCAACTGCTTCAAATCCCAGGCATCGAAGGCGACGCCGATCACCGGTTCGGTGAGCGTGCCCTTGGCGACCATCTGGTACAGCGCCGGAAATATCTTCTTGTGGGCGAGGTCGCCGGTCGCCCCGAAGAGCACCAGCGTATCGGACCGTTCCTGGCTCATGCGTGCGTCTCCCGCTGTGGCGTCACTTGCCGGCCTTCGGCTTCTCGATATGGCCGCCGAAGGCATAGCGCATGGCGGACAACAGCTTGTCGGCGAATTCGGATTCGCCTTGCGAGGAGAAGCGGTCGAACAGCGCCGAGGACAGCACCGGCGCCGGCACGCCGGTGTCGATCGCCGCCTTCAGCGTCCAGCGGCCTTCGCCGGAATCCGAAACCCGGCCGCCAAACTGCGCCAGGCCGGGATCGCTCTTCAGCGCGCCGGCGGTGAGATCGAGCAGCCAGGAGCCGATGACGCTGCCATGCCGCCAGACCTCGGCCACCTGGGGAAGGTCGATGTCGAACTGGTAGTATTGCGGGTTTTCCAGCGGGCTGGTCTCGGCGTCCGCCGTCCGCTGCCGCTTGCCGGCATTGGCCGATTTCAGGATGTTCATGCCTTCGGCATAGGCGGCCATGACACCATATTCGATGCCGTTGTGCACCATCTTGACGAAGTGGCCGGCGCCGCTCGGTCCGCAATGCAGGTAGCCGAAGGGCGCGGTTCCGCCAGCCTTGTCCGGGGTCGGCGCGCCGGCATCGGCGCCAGGCGCCAGCGTGGCGAAGACCGAATCGAGATGCTGCACCGCCACGTCGGGGCCGCCGATCATCAGGCAGTAGCCCCGCTCCAGGCCCCAGACACCGCCGCTGGTACCGACATCGACAAGATGGATGCCCTTGCCGGCCAGTTTCGCCGCCTGGTCGACAGCGTCATGATAGTAGGAATTGCCGCCGTCGATGACGATGTCGCCGGGCTCCATCAGGGCCGCGACCTGATCGATGATCTTGCCGGTGATCGCCGCCGGCAGCATCAACCAGACACAGCGCGGCTTGGCGAGTTTGCCGACGAATTCCGTCAGGGATGCCGCCCCGAGCGCACCGTCGCTCACCAGGGCCGCGACGCTTGCCGCGTTGATGTCATAGACGACGCATTCATGGCCGTCGCGCATCAGGCGGCGCACCATGTTGGCGCCCATCCGGCCCAGTCCCATCATTCCGATCTGCATGGTTTCGTCCCGATTGCTTGAGGAAAGAAAAAATCTATCGGCCCGGCTGCTTTAATCATGATGCGTCAATGCCGACGCTGAAGTCGACATTCTCCCAACGCATCGCATCGGGCCAGAAAAAGTGAAGACCAGGGTGCTCCCCTGCTCCAGTTCGGCGACCGGCAGGTCGACCAGATGGACGCCGAAAGCGTTTTCCCTGGTCTTGTGGTCCTCGATCGTCAGCCATTTGTCGCTGCTCCAATGGACAACGCCCGGCGCCGAAAGCTCGACCCGCAAAACCTTGCCGGTGGGGATGGAGCGGATCTTGTTGTTGAAGCGCCATATCCTGAGCGGAGAGCTTGTCTTGCCCTGGATGTAGCGCTCGACGCCTTGCGGCGGCATGTCGAAAACCGCACCGTCGCGCAGCGATCGCAACAGCTTGATGTGCTCGGCATGCGCCCAGACCAGCGGCATGGCGCTGCCGGAGGGTTTGCCCAGCCACAGTTCGCGATCCGGCACATCCGGGCTGTCCCAGACCTGTTCCGGCAGCAGCCCGCCTATACCCGCCGAGCGCTCGAAGGTTTCGAGAAGCTCCGCGGCTTTCTCCTTGCGGCCAGCCGCCAGCTCGTAATGCGCCCGCTCGCCGGTGAGCAGGGGCCAGGCGCGTCCCCGGCCGGTGCCGTCGAAAGGCGTGCCATCCTCGTGCTCGCCATAGCCGTCGCTGGTGTAGCGGTACCAGACCGGGCCTTGCGGCAGATCGCAACGCAACAGGGCATCGACGGCCTTGACGGTATCGACGATGCGCGGATCGTCGGCCGCCCTGAGGCCAAAGCGAACCAGGGCCAGGGCGTCGGGGCTGATTATGGCTTCCGCCGGCTTGTCGGTGTCGCCTGGCGCAACGGTTCTTGATCGGCACGAAGCCGTCCTTCGGCGAAGCGGCGCCCGCATCGTCCGGCGGCGCGATGCGGACATAATAGCCTCTGACGCCTGCGTCGATGCAGAGCTGAGTGCCCGTGACGTAGGTCCAGCGTTCGATTTGATCGTTCCAGCAATCAGCGGTTTCGCGCAGGTAGTTTGCCGGCTCACTCTTTCCGACGATGTCCAGCATGTCCGCGGCGGCAAGCAGCGCCGCGATCTCGACGGCCAGCGTGAACGGGCTGTAGCCGGCGTCTTCCTCCCAGCGGTCCTCGCCGGTGACGGGGCCGTTGCGTACGACGTAGGAGGCGGCGCCTTCGATCATCGGCAGGAAATCGGCGAGCCTGGCGCGCGGCAGGTGGCCCGCGCGGCGCAAGGCGTCTGCCAGAAGCAGCGGAAAGGCGCATTCATCCATCTGGATGCCGGGCCAATAGGCGGTGCCGTCCGACCAGACATTCTGCGGCCAGTGACCGTCCGGCTGCTGGATCGAGCGCAGATAGGTCAAGATCTGCAGCGCCTGTTTGCCGTCGCCGGCGGCAAGGAAACCACCAGCGGTCTCGACCAGGTCGCGAGGCCAGACCAGATGGTAGCCGCCGAGATCGTCGTCGCCCTTGTTGAAGCCCCATGGGATCGACAGGCTGGCAACGGCGGCACCCGGTCTCGCGACCGAGAGATGCGAGGCCAGAACCGCTGTGCTCACACGATAGGTGTTCAGCCCGGAGGCGGTGTGGCGATCGAGCTTCTCGAGCCTGGCCTGGAATGTTCGCCAGTTCTCGACATAGGTCGCGGCGGCGGCGTCGAAACCCTGCTTAAGACTGGCCAGCGCCAGGTCGGCGGCTGCTTCCGGCGACGCGCCGAAGCCGAGCGCCAGCAAGGCCGTGGTCTTGCCGGCGGAAAAGCCAATCTCGCCGGTCAGGGCGACATTGCCGTCTTCCGCCCGTTGGCAGGAGGGATCCAATGCACCGCCGTTCTGCAATTGCTGCCATCCGTCGGAGAAACCGACATAGCCGGCCGAACAGGTAGTCCAGGGCAGTGAGGAGACCAGCGCCAGGGATACGCCGCGCCCGGTGGCGAATAGCATGCGCTGGCCCTTGTGTTCACCGGCCCAGGCAGTGTTGCGCATGCCGGCGTTGACGAGGTGCGGCGCAAGCAGCGCGTAGACATGGTAGTCGACCACTGAGGCTTTCAGCGGTACGAATGCAATCTCCTGCAGCAGGACGGGCTGTTTCGGATCCGTAATGATGCGCTTTTCGATACGGTAGGCGCCATCTGTCGCGGTGTTGGTCAGCCTGTAGCCCGGCACGCCATCCTCGAAAGGCGCGATGGCGTGGGCGGCGTCGCGCTTCTCTTCCGAGAAATAGCCACCAGGGCCGGTGACGATCAGTTCCATGTCGCGTGTGCAGGCACTGTCGAGACGCGGATAGTAGATCTCGTTCAAGATGCCGTGGCTGATCGTGAACCAGAGTGGGCTCTTGGCCGAAAACGCGGTGCCAACGCCACTCTTGGCGCTTGATGTCCAGCGGGCCGGTATTCCGGGCGCGCCTATGGCAACGGTCGGCGTCACTGCCATCAATTGGCCTCCTGTCGTGCTCCTAGACCATGTGCCGGCAGCTTTTTCAATCATCGCACCGCAAGTTGATCGAAGGCATGCCAAGCTTTGCAGTTGACAGCTTGCGGTTCGTCTGAATTTGTCTGACAATAGATAAAAAACAGGGACTGGGCGTAACGATCATCAGGCGAAACTAGCAACTTTGGGAGGAAATCATATGAAGAAACTGCTCGTTCTGGGTGCGCTGGCGGCTATGTTGGCCTCGGGCACCGCACTTGCCGACACCAGCGGCAAGAAGATCGCATTCTCAAACAATTACGCCGGCAATTCGTGGCGGCAGGCGATGCTCGACAGCTACGGCATCGTCACCAAGAAGGCGGTCGACGACAAGGTGGTCGGCGCGGCCGACATCTTCACCACCGCCGACAAGGAAGTGCCGACGCAGGCGGCGCAGGTGCAGAACCTGATCCTGCAGGGCTATGACGCCATCGTCATCAACGCCGCCTCGCCCGACGCGCTCAATGGCGCCATCAAGCAGGCCTGCGATGCCGGCATCGTCGTCGTCTCCTTCGACGGCACCGTCACCGAGCCCTGCGCCTACCGCGTCGTCGTCGACTTCAAGGATATGGGCAAGCAGGAAGTCGAGCAGATGGCCAAGTTCCAGCCCAAGGGCGGGAACCTTTTGGAAATCCGTGGCCTTGCCGGCACCTCGATCGACGATGCCATCCATGCCGGCATCCTCGAAGGCGTCGCTGCCCATCCCGAATTCAAGATCGTCGGCTCGGTGACCGGTGACTGGGACCAGACCACCGCCCAGAAGGCGGTCGCCACCATCCTGCCCTCGCTGCCCGATGTCGTCGGCATCGTAGACCAGGGCGGTGACGGCTATGGCGCGGCGCAAGCCTTCGCCGCCGCCGGCAAGCCGCGCCCGACCATCATCATGGGCAACCGCCAGGATGAGCTGAAGTGGTGGAAGGAACAGAAGGACAAGGACGGCTACAAGACCTGGTCGGCTTCGATCGCGCCCGGCGTGTCGTCGCTCGCCTTCTGGGTGGCGCAGCAGGTGCTTGATGGCCGCAAGGACATTCCGCACGATCTCTTGGTGCCGTATCTCGCCTTCACCCAGGACGATTTCGAGGCAGCCCTGCCGAAGATCAAGGAAGGCGGCGTCGCCACCCACGAATACACGCAGGAAGACGCCCTAGCGGCGATCAAGGCCAACATCAAGTAAGTGTCACGGCAGCGTTGCCCTTCGTACCATCGCGCGGATATCTCTAAGCATGCCTGAAGGGAACGCTGACATCATCAAACTGAACGGCGCCGAAAAACATTTCGGCGCCGTTCGCGCGCTTGGTGGGGTGGATTTCCACGTCGGGCCCGGCGAGTGCGTCGGCCTGGTCGGCCATAATGGCGCCGGCAAATCGACGCTGATGCACATGGTGGCGGGCACGCTCACGCCCGACAGCGGCAAGATCGGCGTGCATGGCGGCATCGAGGACAATTACTCGGTGTCGCGGGCGCAAAAACTCGGCATACGCTGCGTGTTCCAGGAACTGTCGCTGTGCCCCAATCTCAGCGTCGCCGAGAACACACGCATCAACCACGCCTCGCTCTCAGGCTTCGGCTGGCGGCGCAGGGCGGCAGCACTGATCACCGCCAAGCTGGACGAAATCTTTCCGGACCACGGCATCTCGGCCTGGGACATTGTCGGCGACCTGTCGATCGGCCGGCGCCAGATGGTCGAGGTGGCGCGCGCCTTCACGGTGACGCAGGATCGGCTTGACCTCGTCATCCTCGACGAGCCGACCTCGTCGCTCGACGCGCATACGGCCGGCCAGTTGCTGGCCTTTGTCCGCCGCTTCGTCGCCGGTGGCAAAAGCTGCATCCTGATCTCGCATGTGCTGGGGGAAGTGCTGAAAAACGCCGACCGCATCGTGGTGATGCGCGACGGCAAGGTGGTCGTCGCCGACGCGGCAAGTGCCTTCGACCGCGACCGGCTGGTGACGGCAATGGGCGGCGCGGAAGCACGCCAGAAAATCGCGGCGGAGATTGCCGCAACCAAACCGGCGGCCAGCCCGTTGCGGGTTCGGGCGCGTCCCGCCGCGCAGAAGGACGGCACCGACCTTGTCGCCTGTGCCGGCGAGATCATCGGCCTTGCAGGGCTGGCGGGACATGGCCAGACCGACCTGCTGCTGGCGATCTTCAGCGGCGCCTCGCGCGCCAAGGCAGGCATCGAGGTGACTGCACCTGTGGCGCTGGTCGCCGGGGACCGCCAGTCGGACGGCATCTTCCCGCAATGGTCGATCGCTGAAAATATCGGCATCCGCTCGCTGGCGCGGCTGCGCAACGGGCTGCTGATCTCGCCGCAACGCGAGGCCGAACTTGCCGCGGTCTGGCAGAAGAAGATCGGCATCCGCACGCCCGACATGAACAACAACATTTTTTCGCTGTCGGGCGGCAACCAGCAGAAGGCGCTGTTTGCCCGTGCACTCGGCTCGGATGCGGAAATCGTGCTGATGGACGATCCGATGCGTGGCGTCGATATCGGCACCAAGCTTGAGGTCTATGACCTTGTTCGCGAAGAGGCGCGCAATGGGCGCACCTTCCTCTGGTACACCACGGAAACCGAAGAGCTCGACAATTGCGACCATGTCTATGTCTTCAAGAACGGCCGCATCGTCGCCAATCTGCGCCGCGACGAATTGACGGAAGAGAAGATCATCCAGTCCTCCTTCGGCGACGCGGCCTGACATGACCGCTGCCAGCCTCGACACCGGCCGAAAGAACTCCGCCGAGCGTGGCGCACTGGCCCGCACCCGCCTGTTGCGCGGGCTCCTGCCGGCGCTGTCGCTGACGCTGGTGCTGCTCGCCATCGCTTGGCTCAACCCGCGCGCCATCAGCTATTTCGGCTTCAGCCTGATGCTGAATCTGGCGATCCCGATCGCGCTCGCGACGATCGCCCAGATGTTCGTCATAGCAGGCAATGAGCTCGACCTGTCGATCGGCACCTTCGTCGGTTTCGTCGGCTGCGTCACCGCGACCTGGCTGAAGGACGCGCCGCTGATCGGTGTCGCCATCCTGCTCGGGTCGATCGGCGTCTATGCGCTGCTCGGCGCGCTGATCCATCTGCGCAATTTGCCGTCGATCGTGGTGACGCTCGGCATGAGCTTCGTCTGGCAGGGGCTCGCCATCCTCGTCCTGCCCAAGCCCGGCGGCAAGGCGCCGGACTGGCTGCTTGGGCTCACGGCGTTCAAGCCGCCTTTCGTGCCGTTCCCGATCATCGCGGCGCTGCTGATCGGGCTCATCGTCCATTTCGGCCTGATGCGCACCTCCTATGGCGTGATCCTGCGCGGTTCCGGCGGCAATCCGGCGGCACTCAAGCGCGCCGGCTGGTCGCTGCTGAAGACCAAGATCGTGCTGTTTGCGCTGGCGGGCCTGTTCGGCGTGTTGTCAGGCATGGCACTGATCGGCATCACCACCTCTGCGGATGCCAATATCGGCAATGGCTACACGCTGCTGGCCGTCGCCGGCGTCATCCTCGGCGGCGGCGAATTCGTCGGCGGCCGGGTTTCGCCGATCGGTGCGGTGATCGGCGCGCTGACTCTGGCGCTGGCGGCTTCGCCGCTGCTGACCTTCATGCACATCCCACCAGACTGGCAGGTGGCGGCCAATGGCGCCATCCTGATCATCGTTCTGGCGGCGCGGGTGCTGATCAGCCGCAGGGAGAGGTGAGCGATGGCAGTGGTTAGATCGCTGGTTACCAAACCCTGGATTTGGTCGTTTGTCGGCGCGCTTCTGGTGTGGCTGGCGACGATCGCCTTCACCGGCGGCTACGGCGCCGGCGGCATGGTCACGGCGGCCTTGTCGCTCGCGGTGTTCACCGTCATCGTCGGCGTCGGCCAGATGTTCGTCATCACGCTCGGGCCGGGCAATGTCGACCTGTCGCTGCCGGCCAATATCGGCCTGGCCAGCGCCGTCGCCATGAAGGTCATGGCCGGCAGCGATTCCATGATCGTGGTGGGGCTGCTGGCGGCACTCGCCTGCGGTGCTGCGATCGGTGCTGTCAACTATCTGCTGATCTGGGCGCTGCGCATTCCACCGATCATCGCCACGCTGTCGGCGAGCTTCATCATCCAGTCGATCGACATCAGCTATGGCCGCGGGCTGCAGATCAAGCCGCCGCCAGGGTTTGCCGATTTCGCCAATTGGCAGGTCCTGGGCATTCCGGTGCTGGCGATCCTCACCGTGCTGTTCACCATTGGGGCGGCCATCGCCTTGCAGCGCATGATCTATGGCCGCTCGGTGCTGGCGATCGGCCAGAACATCCGCGCCGCCTGGCTCGCCGGCGTCAATGTCGGCCGTATCCGCTTCCTCACCTACACGCTGTCGGGCGCGCTCGGCGGCATCGACGGCGCGCTGCTGGCTGGCTATTTCCGCGGCGCCAATGTCGATATCGGCAATGAATATCTGCTGGCCTCGATCGCCGTCGTCGTCATCGGCGGCACGTCGGTGGCCGGCGGCAAGGCCAATGTTCCGGGCGTCTGGGGGGCGGCGCTGTTTTTGGTGCTGTTGCTGACCATGCTCAACACATTTGGGGTCAGTGCCGGCGTGCGGCTGCTGCTGACCGGACTGATCATTGTCGGGGTCATTACGGCGGCGGGTGGGGAAAAGGCGGTGCGTTAGCGTGAAGGATTACGACGCGTTGACGCTGGGCTCCCGGACAATCGTTAGGCCAGCCCAACATCGGGTTCCCATTCGCGGCGCGGCCTAGTAAACCCTTCCGCGGTCGCAGTTGGCCTCGGGAGGGCTCCGCTTGTCCAGTTCTGTCAGCGTCGTGAACGAGAATGGCGTCGCCCTCGTCACCATCGACAATCCGCCGGTCAACGCGCTGAGCTTTCATGTCCGTGAACCGCTGATGCAGGCGCTCGTTGACTTGCGCGATGACGCTTCGGTCGCGGCTATTGTCATCGCCTGCGCTGGGCGGACTTTTGTCGCCGGCGCCGACATCACGGAGTTCGGCAAGCCGGTGCAGCAGCCTGACCTTCGCGCCATCGTTGCGACCCTGGAAACCATCGCCAAGCCGACCGTTGCCGCCATCCACGGCACCGCGCTCGGCGGCGGTCTCGAACTGGCGCTCGGCTGCCATTTCCGCGTTGCCGATGCCGGCGCCAAGCTCGGTCTGCCGGAGGTGAAGCTCGGCATCCTTCCCGGTGGCGGCGGCACGGTCCGGCTGCCGCGCCTGGTCGGCGCGGTGAAGGCCCTGAAGATGATTGTCTCGGGCACGCCGGTCGGCGCTGCCGAGGCGCATGGAGCGGGGCTCGTCGACGCTGTCTTCGAAGGCGATCTGGCCACGCATGCCTTGAACTTCGCCCGGGAAATCGCCCGCAAGGGTGGTCCGTTCACGCCGATGCGTGATCGCGATGACTTGCTTGGGGAAACCGACTTGGCGGCCTTCGATGCCGAGGCGGCAGACCTCGCGAAAAAGGCACGTGGTCTCGAAGCGCCAATCGCATGTGCGCAAGCGGTGCGCAATGCCGTCACACTGCCCTTCGACGAGGCGCTGGCGGCGGAGCGCGCGCTGTTCGTGAAGCTGGTTGCCAGCGACCAGTCGCGGGCGCAGCGTCATCTGTTCTTCGCCGAACGCAAGGCGGCAAAGGTTCCCGGCAAGGACACGCCCAAGCGCAGGATCGCGCGCGTTGGCGTCATCGGCGCCGGCACGATGGGCGGCGGCATCGCCATGGCCTTCGCCAATGGCGGCTTTTCGGTCACCTTGCTGGAAACCAGCGAGGAAGCGCTACAGCGCGGACTTGGCACGATCGACAAGAACTATGCCGTCTCCGTTTCGCGCGGCTCAATGACGGAGGACGCCAAGCAACAGCGGCTGGCTCAGTTCAAGGGCTCGACCGACTATGCCGATCTCGCCGAGTGCGACCTGATCGTCGAAGCTGTGTTCGAGGACATGGCGGTGAAGAAGGAGGTTTTTGGCAAGCTTGATACTGTGGCGAAGCCAGGCGCGATCCTTGCCACCAACACCTCCTATCTCGACATCAACGAGATCGCCGCCTCGATCTCGCGGCCGCAGGATGTGGTCGGCCTGCATTTCTTCTCGCCGGCCAATGTCATGAAGCTCCTGGAGATCGTGCGGGCCGAAAAGACCGCACCCGATGCGCTGGCGACCGTGGTCGACCTTGCGCGGCGGATCGGCAAGGTGGCGGTCGTCGTCGGCGTCTGCCACGGCTTCGTCGGCAACCGCATGCTGGCCGCGCGCGGTTCGGAATCGGAGGCGCTTCTGCTGGAGGGCGCGACGCCCAGCCAGATCGACAAGGCCTTCACCGATTTCGGCTGGCCGATGGGACCGTTCCAGATGGGCGATCTCGCCGGCCTCGATATCGGCTGGCGCAACCGCAAGGCGCGCGGCCTCACGGCCGTGATCGCCGACACGCTGTGCGAACAGGGGCGTTTTGGCCAGAAGACGGGCCGGGGTTTCTACCTCTACGCGGCCGGCGCCCGGGCGGGCGTTCCCGATCCCGAGGTCGAGGCGCTGATCCGCGACAAGGCAACCGAGAAGGGCATCGAGCCGCGCGCGATCGGTGCGGAAGAAATCATCGAGCGCACGCTCTATCCCCTCGTCAATGAGGGCGCCAAGATCTTGGGGGAAGGCATAGCGGCTCGCGCCTCCGACATCGACGTCGTCTGGGTCAATGGCTACGGCTTTCCCATCGGCAAGGGCGGCCCGATGTTCTGGGCTGGCCTCGAAGGTGCGGCCACGATCATCGAGCGGCTCGACTATTGGCATCAGCAGACCGGCAAGGACGTGTTCAAGCCGGCCCCGCTGCTGAAGCGGATGGCCGAGACCGGTTCCTGGGAGGCCGGGGCCTGATTGCCGCAGCGGCCAGGGACCACCTATCCCCGGTCTATTGCCAGCACGAAATCGCGCTCGACTCCCAGAATGGATCTGCGAATTGGCGTGCCTTGGCATATGCCGACCGTCGACGCCTTTGCCAAACGTTTCGGCTTGGGTTTCGACAATCTCAAAGCACCTGATCACCGCCCATGAGCAAGTGGCCGGGGCTTGGACATCGACTGGCTCTCACACCAATTTCAGCTCAATTTCAGCCCGAGATCAGGACGTCAGGCCGAGATCCAAGCACGATGGAATCACGCCATGGAAGCGGTTTCCATCGCGACAGAGCCGCAACGCCCGATATCGGACGAGAACAGACATCATGGCAGACATCAAGCATTGGGACGAAAACCATTCCCGCAGTTTCCTGAATTACGGTCGCTATTTCATTCCAGAGCGCGAACGCCAGATCGAGATTATCACCGACCTGATCCCGCCGCCTCGCAGCGGCAGTTTGCTGGTCGAACTGTGCCCAGGTGAGGGCTTGCTCAGCCATGCGCTGCTCACACGCTTTCCGGACTGCCGCGTGCTTGCACTCGACGGTTCGGCGGGTATGTGCGTGCAGACGCTGGAAACCTGCCGCGACCAGGCCGATCGCCTGACCACGGCCGCGTTCGAACTGGAACATCGCGACTGGCGCGATTTTCCCGAACCGCCGCACGCCATCGTCTCCTCGCTTGCCATCCATCACCTTGACGGCGAACAGAAGCGCACGCTGTTCGCCGATCTGGCATCGGCGCTGCGTCCCGGCGGTATTCTCATCGTGGCTGATATCGTACGCCCGCCAAACGAAAGCGGCCTCGGGATCGCGGCGCGGCAGTGGGACGAGGCCGTGCGTTCGAGGGCGCTGGCAATCGATGGCGACCTGGCGGCCTTCGCGGAGTTCAACCGTCTGGGCTGGAACTATTTCCGCAATCCCGATGGCGAACCGATCGACAAGCCGTCTTCATTGGCCGAACAGCTGGCGTGGTTTTCGGAGGTTGGTCTCGTCGGTGTCGATTGCGCCTGGCTGTTCGCCGGCCATGCCATCTTCAGTGGGCGCAAGCCTTGATGTCACGGCACGGGCGTGGTGTCTTCAGACATGCGAGGGCGTTGGTTGATATAGGTTGGTAGTCTTCGCTCGAAGTGGTTTGACGTCTTCTCTGAAGGGCGACATGACAACGTTCGAATTTTCCGGCCACACACTCGATCTGCGGCGCGGCAGGCTGCAGAAGGCTGGCGTCGACATCGACCTTCGTCCGAAATCGCTCTCGTTGCTCGTCTATCTTCTTGAAAATGCCGGCCGTGTGATCGGCAAGGATGAGCTGGTCAACGCAGTCTGGCCCAATATCGCCGTCTCCGACGATTCCCTCACGCAATGCATGAAGGACATTCGCAAGGCGCTGGGGCCGGATGCGGACGGCCTGATCCGCACCATGATGCGGCGAGGCTACGTGATCGATGAAGACCGTGTCCGCCGCGTCGAGGATCGCGGAACGGCACCCGTTCGGATCGAGGACCATCGCCTGACGGACACGCCATCGATAGCCGTTCTGCCCTTCGAGAATCTGAGCGGCGACCCGGCACAGGATTATTTCGCCGACGGTATGGTCGAAGAGATTACCACGGCGCTGTCGCGCATGCGCTGGCTGTTCGTCATCGCGCGCAATTCGAGCCTAGCCTACAAGGGTCGTCCCGACGAGGTGAAGCGCGTAAGCGACGAACTCGGCGTACGCTACGTTCTGACAGGCAGCGTGCGCAAGGCCGGCGACCATATCCGCCTCACCGGCCAGCTCATCGACTCGTCCTCCGGCAAGACCATCTGGGCGAACCGTTACGACGGCAAGATGGCCGATATTTTCGACCTTCAGGATCGCATAACCGAAAGCGTCGTCGGCGCTATACAACCGTCCATCCTCTCGGCCGAGATCGAGCGCTCGCGGCGCAAGCGCCCGGAAAGTCTGGTCGCCTACGACTATGTGCTCCGCGCCTTTCCGCTGGTCTGGTCCCTGGATAAGACGCAAAACGAGACGGCCGGCGCATTGCTCGACCGGGCGATCGCAATCGAGCCGACCTATCCGCTGGCGCTTTCGCTGCTGGCTTGGTGCCATGAGCAGCGGGCTGTCTACAACTGGACCGAGACGCCGGTCTCCGCGCGCAATCAAGGCCTGCGCCTGGCGCAAAAGGCCGCCACACTCTCCAGCGACGACCCGATGGTGCTTGCCGTGCTCGGCGCGGCGCACTCCTTCGCGCGCGACTACGATGTCGCCGACGCCCATCTGCAGCGAGCCCGCGCGCTTGACCCGAATTCGGCCTGGGTGTGGATGCGTAGTGCCTGGCTCGATGTCTATCGCGAACGGCCTTCAGCGGCGATCGAGCAGTTCGAGCGGTTCGAACGGCTGAGCCCGATCGACCCGATGGGCTACATGGCGCAGATCGGTATCGGCGCCGCCCATTTCGTGGCCTCGCGCTATGACGAGGCCGTGACCTTGACCCAGCGTGGCCTGAGCCAACAGCCCGCCGCGACATGGGCGTTGCGCCAGCTGGTGACGGCCATGGTTCATGCCGGTCGCCGGGACGACGCGCGGCGCGAATGCAGCAGGCTGCTTGAGAGCTATCCGGGGCTGACCATTGCCAAGGTTTGCGATGCTCTGCCTTTCGGTTCAAGCACAATGGAACGGATCGTGGCCGGCCTTCGCGTGGCAGGCCTGCCGAACTGAGCCGGCCCGGCCGTCACCATCCGCGATATCATGATCGCGGCTCCGCCGGCGATCAGAGTCCGCGGCGAAGGCGACGGTCTTCCACGACTCGCGCCAGCACGACGGTGGGGTCGCGGTCGACGGGCAAGGCCAAAGCGCTCTCGATGTCGCAGGCCGTCAGGCCGATATCGCGGCGCTCGCATTCACTCATGGCGGCGAGAAGAGCGAGATTGCTGCGCGCCTTCCAGAAGCGTGGCAACCACAGCAACGCCCATTTCGCCGTCGCATACAGCCGAAATGTCCGTGAGAGGGAAGCATGCGGCCCGCGGCCGGCTTCGGCACCGATGAAGTGATCGATCGTCATCATGGCGTTGTCTCCGTCTTGGAACTGCTGTCGATAGCAGCGAAGACGAGGATAGCCAGGCACGTGCCGGACATCGTGAAGCTGCAACGAAACCTGCGGGAAATTGCAGCGAAAATTGCATGGAATGACCGAGAGACCGGTGCCGGCCGCTGAACCCGCCTGTGCATCAAGCGCCAAGAGCAAGCGGTGGTCCGGGAGGCCTGGAAGTCCCTCTCCCGAATCCGCGCGTCGATGATCTCGACGAAGCGCGCGAACAGCCGGCCTGCGACTTGATCTTGAGCTGCGGTAGATGTTGCGGCGATGGACCCTTCACCGTTCCCGGCACGATGCGCATGGCTCTGGCGATCGATTCCGTGGAGTGCCCCTGCAACACCAGGTCGACGACATATTCGCGCGTTGTCAGCGACAGGCTCTTCCAAATATGGGCGCGACTGAGGGGCGTCTTGGCCTTTGCTCACACGTGCTTGCGGCCGCCGGTCTCGCGGAACCAGGCGTCGGGGTAGGGGTACCACCAGTCCTGGATTGCCGGTCTGTGGTCGATGATCACCATCTTCGAGCGGCGGAAGGCGTCGAGCCCCTGACGGCCGAGTTCGCGGCCGAGGCCTGATGCCTTCCAGCCGCCGAAGGGCAAGGCGTCATTGTCGATCAGCGGGTTGTTGACCCAGACCATGCCGGCCTCGAGCCGTTCGGCCGCCTCATGCGCTTCGGCAAGATCCGTGGTGAAGACGGAAGCGCCGAGGCCGAACGGGCTGTCATTGGCAAGCCGGATCGCCTCGTCGAAATCCTTCACGCGGCAGATGGCGGCGACCGGGCCGAAACATTCCTCGCGGACGATGGCCATATCAGGAGTGACGCCGGTCAGGATGGTGGGCTCGTAGAACCAGCCGACATTGTGCGCGGGCGGGATCCGCCCGCCGGTGATTGCCCTGGCGCCATTGGCAATCGCATCGTCGACCAACCGCATGACTTTCGCACGGGCAGCCTCGCTGACCAGCGGGCCGATCTCGGTCTTGTCCATGCCGTTGCCGATGCGCAGGGCCCGTGTCCTTTCGGCGAACAGTTCGACGAAGCGATCATGCACGGCATCGACGACAAAGAAGCGCTCGGCCGATGTGCAGACCTGGCCGGTGAGGTGGAAGGCGGCGGTGACACTGCCCGCTGCGGCGACCTCAAGCGGTGCGTGCTCACTGATGATCAGCGGATCGCTGCCGCCGGCCTCGATGACGCAGGGCTTCATGCGTTCGGCGCAAGCGACCGCCACCGCCTTGCCGGCGGCGACCGAGCCAGTGAAGGCGACGGCGTGTGTGCGGTTGGAAGTGATCAACGCCTGCGCTGTCGCCGCGCCGCCGGGCAGGCAGGAAACCAGCCCTTCCGGCAACGAGCGGAACACGGTCATGTAGTCCAGTGTCGACAGCGTCGTCGCTTCGGCCGGCTTGATGATGCAGGCATTGCCGGCGGCGAGCGAGGCCGCGACGGTCCAGCACATCAGCAGGATCGGGAAGTTGTAGGGCATGATGTGGACGGAGACGCCATAGGGTTCGTAGCGCGCATATTGGAACGAGCCGGCCTGCGTCGTGCCGGCGATCTTGCCGGCATCGTCGCGCGCCATCTCGGCATAGTAGCGGAAGATCGGCGCGCAATTGGCGATCTCGCCGATGGCTTCGGGATAGGGCTTGCCCATCTCGCGCACCATCAGTTCGGCGCAGCGCTTGAAGTCAGCCGCCTCGATGGCGTTGGCCACGGCGTGCAGATGCTTGGCCCGGCTTTTGGCGTCGAGCTTTTTCCAGGCGGCTTGCGCCGTGGTTGCGGCGGTGAGCACGGCATCGATCTCGCCGTCGCTGGCGCCAGTGATGGCGCCGACGGTTTCGAGTGTGGCCGGATCGATCACCGGCTTGTTCGCGCCAGCCATCGGCCGGTAGTCCGGATTGACGAAGAAGGTCGGCCGCTCGGGGGAGAAGTGCATGGACATCCTCTCAGACCCGCTTAGCGGATCATGTAGACCTTCTTGATCGTCTCATGGACGGTGCAGACGCCTTTCCAGTCCTGCGGAAAGAAGGCTGCCGTGTCCGGCTCGATCTCGATAACTTCGCCCGATTCGTGGACGTAGGTGCAGCGGCCCTCAAGGAAGTGGCAGAACTCGTCGCGGGTGACGTGGCAGTGCCACTTGCCGGGGGTGCAGACCCACAGGCCGCATTCGGAGCGACCTTCCGGCCCCTTGTGGAGCAGCTTGCCCGAGGTGTGGGACTGGCCCTCGATCATGGTCGGGATGACGCCCCAGTCGACCAGGTCAGTAATGGCGAGCGGCGATTGCATGATTGGCGTGGTCATATCGATTTCCTTGAAAAAGGCTCACCGGCACATGAAGGCTTTGGTCAGCGTTTGCGTGATGATGGAGATGCCGGTCCAGCCGGCGGGAAAGAAAACGAGTGTGCCGGCCGCGACCGGAATCTCTTCGCCACTGTCATGAACATAGCTGCCGTTGCCCGACAGGAAGTGGCAGAACTCGTCGGCGCCGAAGGTGACCTTGCGGGTGCCCGGTGTGCATGACCACAGGCCGCATTCGCTCGACCCATCCGGGTTCTGCGACAGGATCTTGCCGGAGGCGCGCGGTGCGCCGGCAAGCGTGTTGCTGCCCGCGCCCCAATCCTCCAGTTCCACGCTCGAGGCTTTTGGCCATTGCGGTGTCGACATGTCTTGCTCCTATCTGTCAGGCCAGCATGTAGACGTTGCGCATGGTCTCATGCACGGTGCATTCGCCCGTCCAGCCGGCGGGGAACATGACCACGGTCCCGGCCGACACTTCTATCACTTCGCCGACATCCGAGCGGTAGGTCGCGCGGCCGGCGACGAAATGGCACAATTCATCGCGCGGGATCGAGAGCCGCCAGCGGCCCGGCGTGCACACCCAGATGCCGGATTCCGGCTGGTTGTTTGGACCCTTATGCACGAGCTTGCCGGTGGAATGTGAGGCGCCTGCCAGTGCGTCAGGCTGGGTGCCCCAGTCGACGAGATCGGTGCGGGTTGATGCCTGGTAGAGGTGCGGGGCGGAGGAGGTCATGGGCGTGCTCCGCTGGTGCGATGCTTAATGTTGGCATGTTGCGCCAAGGCACCCCCCTCTGTCCTGCCGGACATCTCCCCCGCAAGGGGGGAGATCAGATGCCGTCTCGGCTTTCGCCAATCACCAAGATTGCAGAGTGAGAACCGGCGGCGAAGCTGCCAATCTCCCCCCTTGCGGGGGAGATTGCCGGCAGGCCAGAGGGGGGTGCCTTGGCTCGACATCTCAAGCATCCCACTCACAGCAGCGCCTCCAGCAAACCAGCCGCTTTCTCCGGCCCGTTCTGCGCATGCATCTGTGCCGATGTCTTCGCCAGCTTCGCCTTCATCTTCGGGTCGGTCAGGCAGGTTTCGATCTTGGCGATCAGCTCGGCATCGGTCCAGTCGTAGCGCGGCATGCCGAAGCCGTGGCCGGTCTCCTCGACGCGGGTGGCGTTGTCGTGGCCGTCCCAGACATAGGGCATGATGATCGCCGGCTTGCCGAAATAGAGGCATTCGGTGAACGAGTTGTTGCCGCCATGGTGGATGACCGCATCAACCTGCGGGATGACCGAAGGCTGCGGAAACCAGCTCTCGACGATGACATTGCCGGGCACGTCGGTATACTGGTCTTTGTAGCCGCCGACATTGACCAGCGCGCGGTAACGCGTCTTGCCGAGCGTCGCGATGATGCGCTTCAACAGCTCGACATCGCCGGCACCGAGGCTGCCGAAGGAGACATAGAGCAGCGGGCCGTCATTGTTTTTCGCGAAGGTCGGTACAGCGTAAGGTTTCTCCTGCCGCACGCAGCCTTCGAGGTACTGGAATTGTGCCGGATCGAGTGGATGCCGGCGCTTGAACTTTGCCGCCTCGGGATAGAGCAGCAGGTTCAGATAGGGCGACGCCTCGAAGAATTGGCCGATCGGGTAGGGCGCCTCGTTGTTGGCGGTGAGGAAGGCGTTGAAGTCGTCATGGATCGGCTTGATCACCCCGTTGAAATGATCGCGATAGCGCTGGTGCCCGGCATGGTCGTTCTCGCCGCAGCCTGAGAGATGCGGCGGGATGTCCTCGTCCTCGATCTCGTTTTCCGAGCAGGAGATAACGCGCACCCACGGCTTGCCGAACTGTTTGATGGCCGGGAACAGGATGACGTTGTCGACGCAGATCACGTCGGGCTTGATGGCGGCCAGCACGCGCGGCAAATCCTTCTGCGCCCATTTGGCGCTGTCGACGATCGCCGTCCAACAATCCTTCACGTAATTGTCGACCTGGTCGTAGGGCGATTTGCGGAAGTTAGGGATGTGGCCGTTGATGAAATCCTCCCAGAACTTCGCCATCTGCTCGGGTGGCATCGGTTCGGACAGGTTCACGGGATGGGCCTCGAAGCCGTAGCCCCTGTAGACCTCGACGAAGCCGGGGTCCGACAGGAACACCGCCTTGTGGCCGCGCGCCTCGACGGCTTGCGCGATGCCGACGGAATTGAGCGCCGGGCCATAGGCCGCTTCGGGAAAGAACGCGATCGTCTTCTGCGCCATAAGGCTTCTCCTCTATTCCTCAAAAATTCTGACGTCGGCGGCATCCCAGCCGAGTTCGACCTGGTCGCCCGATGACACCGGCCGGCGGTCGGCGGCATCCGCGGTGACGCGTACCAGGAACGGTTTGGGCGACAGCGGCGTGCGGACGTGCAGCTGCAGATCCAGCCCGTGGTACGCCAGTGCCTCGACCGTGCCGGTGGTGCGGTTCGCGGTCTCGGGCGGCGGGAACAGCCGGATGCGTTCGGGCCGCACCGACGCGACAGCGGAAGCACCGGGCGAAAGCGCTGCGGGAACTTTGCTGGCAATGCGCGCGCCGTTGGCCGCGATCACGCCATCGGCTGACGCCCTGCCCGGGACGAAATTCATCACACCGATGAAGTCGGCGACGAAGCGGTCGGCGGGATGTTCATAGATTGCATGCGGCGTGTCGCACTGCAGCAGCTTGCCGTCTTTCAACACCGCCATGCGGTCGGCCATCACAAGCGATTCTTCCTGGTCGTGGGTGACGATGACGAAGGTGATGCCGACCTCGTGCTGCAGGCGTTTCAGTTCCAATTGCATGGCGCCGCGCAGCTTCTTGTCGAGGGCGCCGAGCGGCTCGTCGAGCAGCAGCAGCCGGGGCCGCTTGACCAGGGCGCGGGCGAGCGCAACGCGTTGCTTCTGGCCACCGGACAATTGCTCCGGCTTGCGGTCGGCGAAGGGGACAAGTTCGGTCGTCGCCAGTATGGCGTCGACGCGGGTGCGGATCTCGGCCGCCGGCAAACGCTCCATCTCCAGGCCGTAGGAGACATTGGCGCGGACGCTCATATGCGGGAACAGCGCGTAGGACTGGAACATCAGATTGACCGGCCGCTTGTTGGGCGGGGTCCTGGCGATGTCCTTGCCGTCGAGCAGGATGCGGCCGTCGTTCGGCGTCTCGAAACCGGCCAGCATGCGCAGCAGCGTGGTCTTGCCGCAGCCCGAGGGGCCGAGCAGGGCGAAGAACTCGTTCTCCCTGATATCGAGCGAGATGCCGTCGACGGCGGTGACGCGGCCGAAAGTCTTCAACACATGATCGATGGTCAGCAGCGTGCGCGGTTCGCTCATTGGCCGATAATCCCACGGTTGAGCCGCTGCGACAGGGTCAGCGCGGTGATAGAAACCGCCATGACGATGGTTGCCAGCGCGTTGATCTCCGGCGTGATGCCGAAGCGGATCATGGCGTAGATCTGCATCGGCAGCGTCGTCGAGGCGCGGCCGGCGCCCGCGGTGAAGAAGGCGATAATGAATTCGTCGACCGAGAGCGTGAAGGCAAGCAGCGCGCCGGCGATCACCGCCGGCAGGATCACCGGCAAGGTCACCCGCCGGAAGGTGGTGACGGCCGAAGCGCCGAGATCGGCGGAGGCCTCGACGATCGACCAGTCGAAACTCTTCAGCCTTGCGCGCACCACCGAGCAGACGAAGGCAAGGTTGAAGACGACATGGGCAAGGATGATGGTGTGCAGGCCCATGGTTAGGTTGAGCATGGAAAAGAACGACAGTAGCGCGATCGCCAGCACGATGTCGGGGATGATCATCGGCGCGAAGATCAGGGCTTCGAGGCCCTTGCCATATTGCCGGCGCATCTCGACGCCGATCGCCAGCAGCGTTCCGAGCAAGGTGGCGATTGCCGTCGAGACCAGCGCGACGACCAGCGTGTTGAGCGCGGCGGAGAGGATCGCGGAATTGTGGGCCAGCGAGACATACCATCTCAGCGAAAAGCCCGACCACGCCGTGGGCAGCCCGCCTTCGTTGAAGGACAGTGCGACCAGCACGGCGATCGGGATGTAGAGGAAGGCGAAGACGAGGCCGAGCACGAGCCAGAGCGTGCGCCGCGTGGCAGGGGAGCGCTCAGCCATCGGCGTTACCTCTTGCCTCAGCCGCACGTCCCGCGGCGCGATCAGCGGCGAGCGCCTGCGCCATCAGCACCAGAAGCATGATGGCGATCAGGGCCATCGCCAGGGCCGCGCCGAACGGCCAGTCATTGGCGGTCAGGAACTGATCGTAGACGAGATTGCCGATCATCTGGAAGCGGCCGCCGCCGAGCAGTGCCGGAGTGACGAAATTGCCGATCGACAGCACGAAGACGAAGACGGCGCCGGCGGCGATGCCGGGCACGGTCAGCGGCAGGATGACACGACGGAATGTGGTGGCTGCCGAGGCGCCGAGATCGCGCGAGGCTTCGGCCAGTTCCGGGTTGAGGCGCGACAACGGCGCATAGCAGGCGAGGATGACGAAGGGCAGGTAGTTGTAGACGAGGCCGGCGATGACGGCGCCTTCGGTGTAAAGCATCGAGGGCGGCTCGCCGGTGTAGCCGAACCAGCGCAGCAGCTGCGTGATCAGGCCCTCTCGGTTGAGCAGCACGATCCAGGCATAGGTGCGGATCAGATAGTTGGACCAGAACGGCAGCACGGCAAAGAACAGAAACACCGGCTGCCACCGGCGCGGTGCCGCCGCGATGGCATAGGCGGCGGCATAGCCGATCACCACCGCGATCAGCGTCGCCGTGCCGGCGATGCGCGCGGATTTGAGAAAGATGCCGGCATAGAGCGGGTCGAAGACCAGCCCGAAATTCTCCAGCGTGAAGGTGTAGTCGATGCCGCCATAGATGCCGCGCCGGAAGAAGGCGAGCGCCAGCACCAGCGCGCACGGCACCACCATCAACGCGGCCAACCAGACCAGCGCCGGAGCCATCAGCAGGGAGGAACGAAGTCGGGTCTGGGACAATTTCTCGGGTACCGCTCAGGGCCGGCGGCAGAGGCGCCGCCGGCCGTGATGTCTGCGCCGCTTACTGCGCAGCCTTGATCTCGCTGACGATCTTCGAATAGTCGCGTTGGGCTTCGCCGACGTCACGTAGCTGTTCGAACTTGACGAGGTCGGCCACCGGCATCGCCATGTTAGGGAATTTGGCCAGGAAATCGGCCGGCAGGCTTTCCATCGCCGGCTTGTTCGGCACCTTGTAGTCGATGTTCTGTGCCGCCCAGGCATGGTTCTTGGCGTCGAGCATGAAGTTGATGAACTTGAAGGCGTCGTCCTTGTGTTCGGAAGCCTTCATCACCACCATCGTGTCGACCCAGAGGTCCGAGCCCTCCTTCGGGATGACGTATTTGATCTCCGGTTTTTCGGCGATGCCGTAATTGCACCAGCCGTCCCAGGCCTGCACCATCAGCGCCTCGCCGGACACCAGCTTGGAATAGAAGGTGGTGTCGTCATAGGCGAGCAGCGTCTTCTTGGCCGAGATCAGCAGGTCCTTGACCTCGGCCATCTTGGCCGGATCGGTCTCGTTGACGGAAAAGCCCTTGTCGAGCTGGCCGGCTGCGAGCAGCCAGCGGTCGGTCGCCAGCATGGTGGTCTTGCCCTTCAACGCGTCGGAAGGCGCGAGCAGATCGCTCCAGCTCGTCGGCGCTACTTTCACCAGATCCGAGCGGTAGCAGAGGCCTGTCGTGCCCCAGGTGTAGGGCACGGAGAAAGTGTTGCCGACATCGTGCGGCAGCTTGGTCGCTTCCGGGTAGAGGTTGGCGAGGTTGGGGATCTTGGCATGGTCCACCGGCTCGGTCAGGCCGAGCTTGTTCAGCACTTCGGCGAAGGGCGAGGAGACGAAGACCACGTCATAACCCTTGCCGCCGGCGGCAATCAGCTTGCCCATGATCTCCTCATTGGTGGCGTGCACCACCACTTCGCCGGAGACGCCGGTCGCGGTCTTGAACGCGGCCATGGCATCGGGCGCCATGTAGCCGTCCCAGTTGGAGATGACGAGATCGGCGGCGTCAGCCCGCGCCGACAGCGCCAAGGCAAGGCCGAGAGCGATTGAAGATACCTTGAGCGCACGGCGCCGCGGGCTGGTAGCGGTCATGGCAGACTCCCATTCCGGTTGATCGTCGAATTCTGTCTTTGGACCCGGCGCGACCCATGCCGCTGCTCCGATCCGTTCCCTCGGTCTTTTGTTGCCGATTGCGCAGACAGTACTATTGCGGAAAAAAGTACGTCAATCCATAATTTGTCAACTGACCGAGGAATCTGACCGATTGCGCTTGTGCCGGCGATCGGCCAAACCAATAAGGCTCCATCCATCCGCCGAGACCAGTCCATGCAAGCCGCAGCCCGACGACCTCGCACCAACCATCTCGATCTGGCGCAGCGCATCCTGGATGTGGCGCGGCAGCGCGGTTTCGAGCCCGGGACGCGTCTTCCGGAGCAGCAGATCGCCTCGCTGTGCAATGTTTCGCGCACGCCGGTGCGGGCGGCACTCAGCCTGCTGGCGGAGCGGGGCGTCGTGCGTTGGGAGGCCGATACCGGCTATCATCTGGCCGTCGACCTTACCGCACAGACGGCCCTATCAGCCGAATTGCCCGTCACCGAGGAAGACGAGCTCGCCGAGGCAATCCTGCGCGACCGGTCGGCGCGGCGATTGGACCAGACAGTGACCGCCGCCGGGTTGATGAGGCGGTATAGTGCCGAGAGAAAGACGGTACTAAAAGCGCTTAATAAACTGACGGAAGAGAATCTGCTGGACCGTGCACCCGGCCAGTCCTGGCTTTTCCGCCGCACGCCCGACGATCCGGAAGCGCAAGGCGAAAGCTACGAATTCCGTCTGCTCCTGGAGCCCGCTGCGATCCTGACACCTGGCTTTCGGCTGGACGGCGCGCGGGCGGCGGCGTTGCGGCAAGGCATGGACGCGCTGTCGGCGCTGCCGGATGCCGCGTTCGACACGCGCGAATTCCAGCGGCTGGACATGGATTTTCACGGCATGATCGCCGAGGGTTGCGCCAACCGTTTCGTCGCCGACGCGCTGGTCGATCATCTCAGGCTGCGTCGGCTGCCCGGCATCTATGCCGGCGTCAACGTCTTCCGGCTGCGGCAATCCTTGCTGGAACATCTGAACATACTCGACCATCTCGAAAGCCGGCAGTATGAGGTGGCTGCCGATCTGCTTCGCATCCACCTGCGGCTCTCCCGCAATCAGCGACCGCAAGCGGCCAGCCGCGGAGCCCCCGCGCTGTTCGGCATGATCAGCCGGCCGGAATGACGAGGATTAATTGACGCGTAAAGCCAGCCCGACCATCGCGCTGTTCCCCGAAGCAAGCTTCGGCGCGGCGTTGAATTGCGTCGGCATCGCACAGGCATTGCGCGCCAAGGGCGCGCGGCCCGTCTTCATCTGCCATGCCGGTTTCTCCGGTGTCTTTGCCGACTATGGTTTCCAGGAATACCAGCTGCCGACCGACGAACCGCTGAGCGACAGCGAGCGCCAGAGTTACTGGCAGGCCTTCGTGCGCCGGCATCTGCCGCATTTCCGGCTGAGCCCGATCGACCAGCTGGAGACCTATGTCGCGCCGACCTGGCAGGCGATCGTCGATACAGCCGTCAATGCCGAGGCGCCGCTGCGTCAATTGCTGGCGCGGCTGAAGCCCGACGCCGTGGTGCTCGACAATGTCATCATGTTCCCGGCGATCGCCGCCGCCGGCTGCCCGTGGGTGCGTGTCGTCTCCTGCGCCGAGACGGAATTGCCCGACGCCGAAGTGCCGCCCTACCTCTCGGGAATGGGTGCGGATGACCCGCGACGCGCGGCATTCGAGGCTCGCTATCTCTCTGCCTCGGCGCCGGCGCATGACCGCTTCAACCGCTTTCGCGTCGATGCCGGCCTGGCGCCGCTGCCCAAAGGCCTGTTCCTCGAAAGCTCGCCCGACCTCAATCTGCTTTTGACGCCGTCGATCGTGCGGCGCGAGCGGGCCGTGCCGCTCGACCCCGAACGCTTCGTCTATCTCGAAGGCTGCGTGCGCTCGGAAGGGCCGTTCGAGGTGCCGGTGTTTCCACGCAATGGCGGGCCGCTGGTCTATGTCGCCTTCGGCAGCCTCGGCGCCATGGATGTCGGGTTGATCGAGCGTATGCTTGCCGTCTTCGACCGGCTGCCGGCGCGCTTCATCGTCAATGTCGGCGGCCTGCGCGATGCCTATCGGGCGGTTCCCGACAATGTCTATCTCGACGCCTGGTTTCCGCAGCCCTCGGTGGTGGCGAAGTCGGACCTGTTCATCCACCACGGCGGCAACAACAGTTTTTGCGAGGCGCTGCGCTTCGGCGTGCCGTCGCTGATCATGCCCTATTGCTGGGACGGGCACGACAATGCGCGCCGCGCCGAAGAGACCGGCACCGGCGACCATATCGGCCGTGATGGCTGGACGGAAGGAGTATTGGAGAAGGCTATTCTCGGCCTGCTGGCCGACGATGCCATGCGCGCCCGCCTGAAGGGAAATGCAGCGGAGATGGCGCTGAAACCCGGAACGGAAATGGCCGCGCAAGCCATACTCTCTCTGATACGGACTTGAACGAAATGCCTGACAAGAACACGAATAACGCTGCGATCTCCAACGACCCCAAGGCCTGGCTGGCACAGCACGGCATCAACGAGGTCGAATGCTTGGTGCCCGACATGAACGGCGTGCTGCGCGGCAAGGCGCTGCCGACGGCCAAATTTGTCAAGGCGCTGGAAGACCGCGCGCTCTATCTGCCGAGCAGCGCCTTCCTGGTCAGCATCGACGGCCGCTATTCCGGCTCGATCGACGAGGGTTTTGCCTATTCGGACCCGGACATGCGCATGGTGCCTGATGTCTCGACGCTGTGCCTGGCGCCGGGTGCGGGCGCTGGCAAAGCCTATGTCTTTGCCGACGCCTTCCACATGGACGGCAGGCCATGGATGGCCTCGCCGCGCCATGTGCTGCGCGCCGTGCTCGATCTCTACCGCCAGCGCGGTTGGCGTGCGGTGGTGGCGCCGGAACTCGAATTCTATCTCACCGCGCCCAATCCCGATCCGGACAAGCCGCTGACCGCGCCGGTCGGCGCCAATGGCCGTGCGGAGGGCGTGCAGCATCCCTATGACATGGCGGCGCTGGAAGAATTCGAGCCGGTGATCCGCCGCGTCTATGATTATGCCGCGGCCGCCGGGCTGCCGCTCGACACGCTGATCCATGAATCGGGCACGGGGCAGCTGGAGATCAATCTCCTGCATGGCGACGCGCTGCCGCTGGCCGACCAGGTGCTGCTGTTCAAGCGGCTGACGCGCCAGGCCGCGCAGCAATGCGGCATGCACGCCACCTTCATGGCCAAGCCGATCGCCGCCCAGGCAGGCAGCTCGATGCATCTGCACATGTCTGTCGTCGATGGGGCGGGCAATGCGCTGTTTGCCAGCAATGACGATGCCGACACCGAGATGTTCGGCCATTTCATTGGCGGCCTGCAGAAATATGTGCCCGAGATCATGCCGCTGTTTGCACCGAACGTGAATTCGTTCCGCCGCATAAGGCCGAACCACAGCGCGCCGGCCAACATCGAGTGGTCGCATGACAACCGCTCCTGCGGCCTGCGCGTGCCGGCCGGTGGCCGCGCCGCGCGGCGGGTGGAGAACCGGCTGCCGGGCGCTGATTCCAACCCCTATCTGGCGATCGCCGGTTCGTTGCTCGCCGGCTATCTCGGCGTCGAACAAAAACTGGCGCGCTCGGCCGAGGCTTCGGGCAATGCCTACAAGATCAAGAGCACGCTGCCGAAAACCATGGAGGAGGCACTCGACCGGTTCACGGCGTGCGACCCGGTGCGGCAGTTGCTTGGCGAAGATTTCTTCCAGACCTATCTGCGCGTCAAGAGCGTCGAGCTCGACCTGTTCCAGAGCGTGGTGACGAGCTGGGAACGCGACCATTTGCTGCTGAAGGTGTGATCATGGCATCTTCAACAGGTTTCAATTCCGGTCTCGATATCGGCAAATCCTACTATGTCGCCACCGCCAATCCGGCGCCGGACCATCCGGCGCTTCTCGGCGATGTCGAGGCCGATCTGGTGGTGGTCGGCGGCGGCTGTACCGGCCTGTCGGCCGCCCTTCATGCCGCCGAGCGTGGCCTGAAGGTGGTGCTGCTCGAAGGCGGCAAGATCGGTTGGGGCGCATCGGGGCGCAATGGCGGCCAGATGATCCCCGGCCTGCGCAAGGGCGCCAAGGGATTGGTCAAGCTCTACGGTCCCGAGCGGGCGAAGGTGCTGTTCGACCTTGCCTTCGAAGCACGCGGGCTGGTGCTCGACATCATCGAGCGTCACGCCATCGACTGCGATCTGAGACTGACCGGCCATCTGGTCGGCGCGGTCAACGGCTCCGACCTCAAAGACCTCGAGGACGAAGCAAAGTGCCTCGAAAGCGTGATGAAATTCCGCGATGTCGAGATCCTGTCGGCGGCGGACGCCCGCACCAAGGTCGACACGCTTTACCATGGGGCGATGTATGAGCCGCTTGGCGGCCACATGCATCCGCTGAACTACACGCTCGGCCTTGCCCGCGCGGCGGTGGCCGCCGGCGTCGTCATCCACGAAAACTCGGTGGCGGTGAAGCTCGAGCGCGAGCCTTCGATCCGGGTCTCGACGGCCAAGGGTTCGGTCCGGGCCAAGCATGTCGTGCTGGCGGGCGATGCGCTGCTCAATGGGCTGGAGCCGCGCGTCAACAGCCGCATCATGCCGGTGGGCAACTACATCGTCGCCACCGAGCCTCTGGAGGGCAAACGCAACGTCATCCCGGCCAATGTCGCCGTGTCGGACACACGCTTCGTCGTCAACTATTACCGCATGTCGGCGGATGGACGCCTGCTGTTCGGCGGCGGCGAGCGCTACACGCCGTCGCCGCCGGCCGACATTGCCGGCTTCGTGCGGCCGCACATGGAAGCGACGTTTCCGCAGCTCAAGGGCTGCCGCATCGACCATGCCTGGGGCGGGTTGGTGTCGGTGACGACATCGCGGCTGCCGCATGTCGGGCACTATGGCGAGGTCTATTTCGCGCATGGCTATTCCGGCAAGGGCGTCATCCTGTCGACGCTGTCAGGCAAACTGCTGGCGGAGGCGATCACCGGCGACGCCTCACGGCTCGATCTCTTCTCGACGCTGACACCGATGCCGTTCCCCGGCGGCACGGCGCTGCGTGGGCCGCTCTATGTGCTCGGCATGCTGTGGTACGCGATGCGGGACAGGATCAAGCATTGAGGTCGCGAGAAGCGACCTAAACCACGAAGAAATCCTCGACGCGCTGCCTGGCCTCAAGCAGCGCCGGCAGGATCTCCCGCTCCATCTCGGCGACGGTGAACCGCGCCGACTGGGTCGAGACGTTGATTGCCGCGACCGTGCTTCCTGAGCGGTCGCGGATCGGCACGGCGATCGAGCGCAGGCCGAGCTCGAGTTCTTCGTCGACGATGGCAAAACCGTCCGCCTTGGCCTTGCCGACGGCGCCGGCCAGGAGCTTGATGTCGGTGATCGTCTTCGGCGTCCGTCTCTCGATAGCCGCCTGGTGCAGAAATTTGTCGAGTTCCTCTGGCGTCAATCCGGCGAGCAGGATGCGGCCCATCGAGGTGCAATAGGCGGGCAGCCTGGTGCCGACATCGAGCGACACGCTGAGGATGCGGCGGCCGGGAATGCGGGCGACATAGACGACATCCTGGCCCGACAGGATCGCCGCCGAACAGGCCTCATTCAACTGTGCTGCAACCGTGCGCATGATGGGTGCGGCGAAGCTCCACAGCGAGCCGCCACCGAGCCAGGTGCGGGCAACGGTCAGCAGGCGTGGCGACAGCGAGAAATTACGGCTGTCCTGAGTGGCATAGCCGGTGGCGACAAGCGTCAGCAGAAAGCGGCGGGCGCCGGCGCGGGTCAGGCCGGCTTCCTCGGCCATTTCGGTCAGCGTCATGCCGGTGGGATGCCGGGCGAGGATCTCCATGACGGCAAGGCCGCGCTCAAGCGAGCCGACATGGTCACGGGAAGCGGCCTCTTCGTCCATCTCACCTCCGCCAAACGACATCGTCGCCAGGATTGACTCCGGGCCATACGATAGCCTAGAAAGTATCCCATGTAAAACAATTGTTCGTAATACGAACTTTTTGAATCTGGAGACCGATCGATGGTCAAGTTCCTGCCGCTCAAACAGGCCGTGGTCGAGAATTTGAACAATGGTGACTCCGTCGCCTTCGAAGGCTTCACCCATCTGATCCCGACAGCCGCCGCGCATGAGGCGATCCGCCAGGGATTTCGCGACCTGACCCTGATCAGGATGACGCCGGACCTGATTTACGACCAGATGATCGGCATGGGCATGGCGAAGAAAATCGTTTTCTCCTATGTCGGCAATCCCGGCGTCGGCCTGCTGCGGCGCGCCCGCGACGCCATCGAGAACGGGTTTCCCCGGTCGCTCGAGGTCGAGGAACACAGCCATGCCGGCATGGCCAACGCCTATGAGGCGGGCGCGGCCGGCCTGCCTTGCGCTGTGTTCCGCGGCTATCGTGGCGCCGGTCTTGCGGCGGTCAATCCGAACATCAAGTCGGTCACCTGTCCGTTCACCGGCGAGGTGCTGGCGGCCGTTCCCTCGATCCGGCCTGACGTCACCTTCATCCATGCGCAGAAGGCCGACAAAAAAGGCAATGTGCTGGTCGAGGGCATCATCGGCATCCAGAAGGAAGCGGTGCTGGCGGCCAGGCGCGCCGTGGTGACGGTCGAGGAAGTGGTCGACAATTTCGACGATCTGCATCCCAATCTGACCGTGCTGCCACGCTGGACCATCGCGGCGATCTCGGTCGTGCCCGGCGGATCGCACCCGTCCTACGCTCACGGCTATTATCCGCGTGACAATGCCGCCTACCTCGAATGGGATGACATCGCCGCCGATCGCGAGAAATTCCAGGCCTGGATGCAGGCGAATGTCATCGAGAAGAGCGCCGACGATTTCGCGGCCCGCGTCGACCATTTGAGGAAAGCGGCATGAGCGACAATCAGCTGGGTTTCACCCCTAACGAGATGATGACGATCGCCGCCAGCCGTGCGCTGCGGAATGACGATGTCTGCTTCGTCGGCATCGGCGCGCCGTCGGCCGCCTGCAACGTAGCGCGGCTGACGCATGCGCCTGATATCACGCTGATCTATGAGAGCGGCACGATCGGCACCGCACCCGACGTGCTGCCGCTGTCGATCGGCGATGGCGAGTTGTGCGAAACCGCCGTCACCACCGTCGCGGTGCCGGAGATGTTCCGGTACTGGCTGCAGGGCGGCCGCATTTCGATCGGTTTCCTCGGTGCGGCCCAGCTCGACAAGTTCGGCAACATCAACACCACCGTCATTGGCGACTATTTCCACCCGAAGACCAGGCTGCCCGGCGGCGGCGGCGCGCCGGAGATCGCGACGTCGTCGAAGGAGATCTACATCACCATGGCGCAGACCAAGCGCGGCATGGTCGAGAAGATCGATTTCTTCACCTCCTTCGGCCATGGCGAGGGCGGCGACCATCGCCAGCGCCTCGGCATCGACACCGCTGGCCCGACGCTGCTGATCACCGATCTGGCCATCTGGAAGCCGGACCCGGTGACCAAGGAATTCACCGTCGTGTCGCTGCATCCGGGCGTCTCGCGCCAGCAGGTGCAGGAGAGCTGTGGCTGGGTGGTTAAGTTCACTGATACGCTTGACGAAACACCGGTACCAAGCGAACTCGAACTCAAGACATTGCGCGACCTGCAGGCCCGCACCAAGGCGGCGCATGAAGGAACCGGAAAAGCAAAGGCAGCATGACATGGCCGAGGCCTATATTTGCGACTACATCCGCACGCCGATCGGCCGTTTTGGCGGCTCGTTGTCTTCGGTGCGTGCTGACGACCTCGGCGCCATACCGCTGAAGGCGCTGGCCGAGCGCAATGCCGGCATCGACTGGCTGGCGGTCGACGACGTCGTCTATGGCTGCGCCAACCAGGCCGGCGAGGACAACCGCAACGTGGCACGCATGGCGCTGCTGCTGGCCGGCCTGCCGAAGGAAATCCCGGGCTCGACGGTCAATCGCTTGTGCGGTTCCGGCATGGATGCGCTGACCATCGCCGCGCGGGCCATCAAGGCCGGCGAGGCGGAGTTGATGATCGCCGGCGGCGTCGAGTCGATGAGCCGCGCGCCCTTCGTCATGCCCAAGGCCGACACGGCGTTTTCGCGCAATGCCGAGATTTACGACACCACCATCGGCTGGCGCTTCGTCAACCCGCTGATGAAGAAGCAGTATGGCGTCGATTCGATGCCGGAGACGGGCGAGAACGTCGCCGAGGATTTTTCCGTGTCGCGCGCGGATCAAGACGCCTTTGCCGTGCGGAGCCAGGATAAGGCGGTCGCGGCACAAGCCAATGGAAGGCTGGCCAAGGAGATCACCCCGGTGACCATCCCGCAGCGCAAAGGTGATGCGGTTGTCGTCTCGAAGGATGAACATCCCCGCGCGGGCACCACGGTCGAGGCACTGGCCAAACTGCCGACGCCGTTCCGGCAAGGTGGCACGGTGACGGCCGGCAACGCCTCTGGCGTCAATGACGGCGCGGCGGCACTGATCGTTGCCTCCGAAGCAGCGGTGAAAAAATATGGCCTGACGCCGATCGCCCGCATCCTCGGCGGCGCCGCCGCCGGCGTTGCGCCGCGCATCATGGGCATCGGCCCGGCGCCGGCAACGCAAAAATTGTGCGCGCGCCTTGGCCTGACGCCACAACAGTTCGATGTCATCGAGCTCAACGAAGCCTTTGCCTCGCAAGGCATCGCGGTGTTGCGCCAGCTCGGCATCGCCGAGGACGCGCCGCACGTCAACCCGAATGGCGGCGCCATCGCGCTCGGCCATCCCCTGGGCATGTCGGGTGCGCGCATCTCCGGCACGGCGGCTCTGGAGCTTCGCGAACGCGGTGGCCGCTATGCGCTGGCCACCATGTGCATCGGCGTTGGCCAAGGCATCGCCATCGCCCTCGCACGGGTTTGATAGAAGGCTTTTTGGCCGGCCGGAATCAAGACTAGATTCGGCGTGTCGACAAATTTGACCACGTGGACAAAAGTCCGCACCCGTTCCATAGTTCCCCGTCTGACATTTCTAGGAACAGCCGGCTCGACACGGCTGTCGAACAGAGGGGAATGCAATGGAAAACCGCAAGAACAAATTCCAGATAAATCGCGAAGGGCTTTCGCGGCGCAACGTGCTGGAACTCGGCGCGCTGGGTCTCGCGGCGGCGATGCTGCCGGGCGCCGCGTTCGCCAAGGACAAGAAGCTGAAAGTGGCGGCGATCTTTGCCACGCCGATCGAGGAGCCATGGGACAACCAGATCCATGTCGCCCTGCAGAAGGCGCAGAAGGAACTCGGCATCGACTACAAATGGTCCGAGAAGGTGCAGACCGCCGACTTCAGCCGCGTCATGCGTGAATATGCGCAAGGCGGCTACCAGCTGGTGCTGGGCGATGCCTTCGCCGCCGAGCGTGAATCGCGCCGCACCGCCAAGCAGTTCCCGAAGACCGCCTGGCTGTTCGGCTCGGGTGCCGGCCCGGCAGAACCCAATTTCGGTGTCTTCGACAACTGGATCCACGAGCCCGCTTATCTCTCCGGCATGATCGCCGGCAAGATGTCGAAATCGGGCACGGTCGGTGCCGTGGCGGCGATGGGCATTCCGGAAGTGAACCGGCTGGTCAACGCTTTCTTCGCCGGCGCCAAGGAGGTCAATCCGAACATCAAGAAGAAGGTCGCCTTCATCGGCTCCTTCTTCGATCCACCCAAGGCCAAGGAAGCGGCGGTGGCGCAGATCGATGCCGGCGTCGACGTCATCTATGCCGAGCGCTTCGGCGTCATCGAGGCGGCGGTCGAGAAAAAGATTCTCGCCATCTCCAACATGTCGGACCAGTCGAGCCTCGGCCCCGATACGGTCATCACCGGCCCGGTCTGGGACATGTACCCGACGGTCGAACAGGCGATCAAACTGGTCAAGGCCGGCGTCTACACCGCGCAGGACTATGGCGATTTCTCGCGCATGGCCAAGGGCGGCTCCTATCTTGCCCCCTACCACAAGTTCGACAAGACGCTGCCGGCGGAGGTCAAGGATCTGGTCGAGAAGAAGAAGGCCGAGATTCTGGAAGGCAATTTCCGGGTGGATGTCGACGAGAACACGCCGGTTTCGGATTGAGGTCTTTACCCTCCCCCTCGTGGGGAGGGTCGATCCGCGTAGCGGATCGGGTGGGGGTCTTCGGCGCCGCACCCCCACCCCGTCTTACGATCTTCGCTTCGCTGCGATCGTAAGCCGACCCTCCCCACAAGGGGGAGGGTAAGCAAGCCAATTCCGATCAGGAGAATCCTTGCCGACGCCCGCCCCACTCATCGAAATGCGCGGCATCACCAAGAGCTTTGGCGCCGTCAAGGCGAACGAGGCTGTCGACCTCAGCGTGGCGCCGGGTGAAATCCTCGGGCTGCTGGGTGAGAACGGTGCCGGCAAGACGACGCTGATGAACGTGCTGTTCGGAGCCTATGCGCCGGATGCCGGCGAAATCCTGATCCAGGGCCGGCCGGTGCGGATCACCAGTTCGGCCGATGCGCTGGCCGCCGGCATCGGTATGGTGCATCAGCATTTTCATCTGGCGCCACGGCTGACGGTGCTGGATAACCTGCTCATCGGCATACCGGGCAAATCGGGGCGGATCGATCGCGCCGGCGGGTTGGCGCGGCTCGCCGAAATCGGCCGCCAGCATGGGCTGACGCTCGATCCCGACCTGCCGGTCTCGGCGCTGTCGGTCGGCGAGCAGCAGCGGCTCGAAATCGTCAAGGCGCTGTTTCGCGGCGCCAGGCTTCTGATCCTCGACGAACCGACCGCGGTGCTGGCGCCGAGCGAGGTCGACGGGCTGTTTTCGGCGTTGCGCTCGATGGCGGCGCAAGGCCTCGGCATCATCTTCATCTCGCACAAGCTCAATGAGGTGCGGGCCCTGACGCATCGCTGCACGGTGCTGCGGCTTGGCCGTGTCGCCGGCCGCGTCGATGATCCCGCCAACACGACTTCGGCCGCCATGGCGCAACTGATGTGCGGCCATGAGATCGTACCACCCGCAAGGGGGCCGTCGACACCCGGTGCTGATGTGCTGACCCTCGACGGCATTTCCACTTCAAAACATTCGGGCACGGTGCTGCGCGACGTGTCGCTTGCCGTTCGTGCCGGCGAAATCCTCGGCATCGCCGGCGTGTCGGGCAATGGCCAGCGGGCGCTGGCGGAGGTGATCTCCGGCGTGCGTGCGCCCGATACCGGCCGGATGACGATTGCCGGCCAGAAGGTCACCCGGTTCTCGCCGCGCGAGGTGCAGGCGCTGGGCCTCGGCCGCATCCCGGAAGACCGCATGACGACGGGGCTGGTAACTAACCTGCCGCTGGCCGATTCCATGGTGCTGCCGCGCATCGGCACCGCCGCCTTTTCAGCCAAGGGCCTGCTCAAGCCGGATGCGATCCGCGCCTTTGCCGAAGAACAGATCAAGGCCTATGACATCAGGTGCCCCGGACCGATGACCCGTGCCGGGGCGCTGTCGGGCGGCAATCTGCAAAAGGCGCTGTTGGCGCGCGAACTCGCTTTCGATCCGAAGGTTTTGATCGTCTCGCAGCCGACGCGCGGTCTCGACATCGGTGCCGCCCGCTTCATCCACGAAAAGTTCCTCGACATGCGCGGCAAGGGCTGCGGCATCATCGTCATCGGCGAGGATCTGGAAGAGTTGCTGGTGCTCTGCGATCGCATCGCGGTGATGTATGAGGGCCGCATCGTCGGCACGCTGGACAGCGCCGATGCGACGATCGCGCGGCTCGGTCTGCTGATGACCGGGGCGGAGGGGCACGGCTGATGTTTCGCCTGGAAGTCCGCACCTCGACGCCGACCTGGTTCAATCTGGCGCTCCCGTTGGTGGCTATCGCGGTGACTCTTCTCCTATGCAGCGGCCTGATCGCGCTGGCGGGTGCGGGCGTGCTCGAATCCTATGGCGTCATGTTCACGGCTTCGCTCGGCGACAGCTACGCCATCACAGAAACGCTGGTGCGCGCCGCACCGATGATCTTCACCGGGCTGGCGGTCGCCGTCGCCTTCCGGGCAAAGTTCTGGAACATCGGCGCCGAGGGCCAGTTGCTGGCCGGCGCGGTGGCGAGCTGTTTTGTCGGCGCCATCCCGATGCCGGGAGCGCTTGCCATGCTGTTGATGGCAATCGCCGGCGCCGCCGCCGGTGCCGTGGTCGCGCTGGTGCCGGCGACGCTGCGGGTCAAATTCAAGGTCGACGATGTCGTCAGCTCGCTGCTGCTCAACTCGGTCATCTACTACGCGCTGATGGCGCTGATCGAAGGACCGTGGAAGGACAGCTTCAGCGGCTACCCGATCTCGCCGCCGATCGAGGATTCAGCCAATTTCCCGGTGCTGATCGAAGGCACGCGGCTGCATCTCGGCGTCGTCGTGGCGCTGATCGCCGCACCGTTGATCTGGTTCCTGATCGCGCGCACGACGCTCGGCTTCAAGATCAGGGTCACGGGCGAGAATCCGGAAGCTGCAAGATATGGCGGCATCAATGTCGAACGCGTGCTGCTCTCCACCGCGCTGCTGTCCGGCGCGCTGGCGGGGCTCGCCGGCGTCGGCGAGGTCGGCGGCGTGCATTTCCAGGTGATGAGTGACATCTCGCCGGGGTACGGCTATTCCGGCATCGTCGTTGCCATGCTGGCGCGGCTCAATCCGCTCGGCGTCGTGCCGGCGGCGATCTTCCTGGCCGCCGTGATGACCGGCGCCGAGGCGATGTCGCGCGCGACAGGCGTTCCGGCCTTCCTCAGCGACGTCATCCAGGGCACCGCTTTGCTGGCCATGCTGGTGGCGCTGCTGTTCACCGCCTATCGCGTCCGCCGCGTCGGGGCTGCCCGATGAGCGCGGTGTTCGAACAAATCTTTCAGGTAGGCTTCCTCGCTGCCATCATCCGCATTGCCACGCCTTTGGCCTTTGCCACGCTCGGCGAAATGTTCTCCGAGCGCGCCGGCGTGCTCAATCTCGGCATCGAAGGCATCATGCTGCTCTGCGCCATGACCGGCTTCACCGCCACCAGCCTCAGCGGGAGCCTGTGGCTCGGCGTGCTGGTTGCGGTGCTGACCGGCATGCTGATGGGCGCGCTGCACGCGCTGTTCACGGTGGCGCTCGGCCTCAGCCAGCATGTCTGCGGCATCGGCGTCACGCTGTTCTCGTCGGGCCTTGCCTATTTTCTCTACCGGCTGATCTTCGGCCAGCAATCGGTGCCGCCAAGCATCAAGGGTTTCCAGACGCTGCCGATCCCGCTTCTGTCCGATATTCCGGTGCTCGGGCCGGCGGTGTTCAACCAGTTTGCACTGGTCTACATGGCGATCATCGCCATCCCGCTCGCCGCCTTCGTGCTCTACCGCACGCCCTGGGGCCTGTCGGTGCGCATGGTCGGCGAGAACCCGCGCGCTGCGGACTCGGCTGGCGTCAGCGTCATTGCCACCCGCTTCCAGGCTGTCATCCTTGGCGGGGCGTTGATGGGGCTGGCCGGCGCCTTCCTGTCGATGGCACAGTTCAACGCCTTCACCTTTGGCGTGGTGTCAGGGCGGGGCTGGGTGGCGATCGCGCTGGTCGTGTTCGGCCGCTGGGACCCGTGGCGCTCAGCAGGGGCCGCGCTGCTGTTTGCCTTTGTCGATGCGCTGCAGCTGCGCATGCAGGCGAGCGGCTTGGGGCATATCCCCTACGAAGCGTTCCTGATGCTGCCCTTCATCTTCACCATCGTTGCGATGGCCGTGATGTCGCGCAATGCGGTGGCGCCATCGGCGCTGCTCAAGCCATTCCGGCGGGAAGAGCGGTAAGACCTAGTGCCCTTTCCGTGGGTCGAGGAACCTTGATATAAAGCCATTGGTTCATTCAGCGCTTAGGGTGATGCGGGCGGCTCTTCCAATCGACCGCTCAGCAATCGACGACCAATTAGACGACGCATAAGGAAAAATTATTCTGCTTATGGCGCGAAAATAGCAATCGACAAAGTCTACAAGTTTTATAGATTAACGGGCGAGACGGAGGTCGATATGTCCTATATCCAGAACGCTCAGACTGACAGCAGCGGCCAGAGGCTGGCCAATGCCCAGACTTTTCGCCCGGCCTATGCCGGCGCTTTCGCCTATCTCGTCTTTGCCCTTGCGTTCGTGTTCACCGGGGCAGTCGTTCTGGGCCTCATTCCCTGAGGCTGCAGGCTGACTGGGGCTAGTTACCCCTTAATTTCAGGTAATCGGAGTTGAATGAACCGGATTCCGGAGCGTTTGCGCGCGACCGTGGTTCGAAGTTTATCGCATCCATGATTCCAGCAATGGAGGAGATGACAATGCCGATCGAATTCACCCATGTCCCCGGCAAGACCGCCGATGCCGCCATTCCGTTTTTCTACGACTTTGCCGAGACGGCGACCAAGCTCGGGCTGATCGAGGACGGCGGCTTCCAGAAGATCGTCGTCGACGATTCGGCCGGACTGCTGACCAATATGGATCTGGCCGCCCAGGTGCTGGATCGTACCGCGTCGCTGGAGGTCGTGCTGACCCACTGGGCGGGCGTTGTCGAACCGACCGTGGCGGCCCGCCAGCTGGCATCGATGGATCGAAAGAGCGGCGGACGGCTGGCGCTCAGGATGATCAGCGAGCCGTTGAACGATGACGACGCCGAGTCACGGCCGGTCGGGCACACGGTCATCTGGCAGCGTATCGACGAATATCTGGTGCTGCTCAAGCGATTGTGGTCGAACGACCGGCCCTTCGATCATGAAGGCGCGTTCTACAGCATCAAGGGCGGCTATGTGCCGCGCAAGGGTCCGCACGGCGCAGACCTGACCATCCGCATGGGTGGACAGTCCGGAACGGCGCTGAAAGTGGCCGGCCGGCATGCCGATGTCTTCGAACTGGCGCCCGGCTCGATCGATGAGGTCCGGCAGCTGATGGAGCGCGTGCGCGGCGCCGCCGCCGAACATGGCCGGGCCGGCAAGCTGCGCTTCGCGCTGCCGGTGCGGATTCACCGGGGCACTGCCGCCACCGGCCAAAAAGCGGTCGACCTGTCGGGGCCGCCGCCTCAGGTCGCGCTGTCGCTGCTTGCCTATGCCGGGCTCGGGATCGATGAATTCATGATCGTCGGCGTCGACACGGCACGCGAGATCGCGACGGTCGGCCGGGAAACGATCGCCCTGCTGCGCAACTCGCTGGCGCGCCGCGAACATGATGCCTTCCAGCCGGGGGCCTATTCGCCTCGCGCCGGGCTGGAGACGCGGGCAACGGGCTGAAGCCCGTCGATCTCCTGTAGTCTAACGCCTGTCGCCAAGCCGCGACAGGCCGTCGATGACGGCGGCTGAATCGGCCAACGCGCCGAAGACGCCGTCCTCGACCGTCACCATGTGAAGCGCCGCCTCGTGGGCTTGTCTGTCGCCGCTGGCGCAAGCATCCGAGATCGTCAGACATTGGAAATTGCGATCGCAGGCCTCGCGCAGCGTGGTGTGGACGCAGACATCGGTCGTGCATCCGGAAAGCATCAGATGCGTGATGCCTTGGGCGCGCAGCACAAGCTCGAAATCCGTATAGGTGAAGGCGCTGTTGCAGGTCTTGTCGACGATGATGTCATCAGGCGCGACGTCGATCTCCGGAACGATCTGGAATCCCGCGCCTGAGCGCAGCAGGATGTCGGTGCCGTCGAGACCGGAGCGCTTGCGGCGCCATTTCTCGTAGGGCGTCATGTCGGCCATGTCGGCGCGATAACCCTGCCTGGTGTGGATGACCCTCACGCCGGCTTTGCGCGCGGCTGATATCAGCCGGTTCACGGTGGGCAGGATCACCCGCAGCGGCGAGGGGTCGTATCCCTGTTTGGCGAAATAACCCGTCGTCGACAGGAAATCCTGCTGCAGGTCGATGACGACAAGTGCGGTGTTTTCAGCCACCAGCCTGCCGTCATAGGGATAGTCGAACGGTGTTGCCCTGATCATCGGTGGTTCTCTGTTTCGACCAACCATAATCGTTCAATGCGCCGACACCAGATGCTGGGCGTCATGCAGCCGCCGGTAGACGCCGTCGACATGGATCGGGTCCTGGTGCGAGCCTTGCCAGCGGTACCCGCTGGGCCCGAGCACGCTCGCGACATGCACTCTCAGATTTAGCTGTCGCTAAAATTGCTTCTCTGCACTTAAGTGCTTGGCAATATACGCTGGCCAATAAATCGAATCGGTCACGGTGGGGTGGGAAGCTATATTGGAGGAATCGATGAAAACGTTTCCCTTGCTGTTAGCGTCCTCGGTCGGTGTTCTAGGCGTTCTCGCGACGGCGAATGCATTCGCAAATCAGGTCTCCGATCACGGTGGTCCAGCGACTGCCATCGTATCCAATCATGAAAGCCAGGATGCCAGCACCGGCGAACAGAACGACGATAATGCGGTCGAAAGCGAAGCCAGCAACGGCGACCAGAGCGACGACAGTGTCACCGCCGGCCAGCAACAGGGTGACGACGATCAGGCTGAGAACTCCAGTCATGACGGCAGTGACGACCATGACGGCGACCATACAGGGGGCGACAACGGCGGCGGTGGCGGTGGTGGAGACGGTGGCGGGGGTGGAGAAGGCGGCGGTGATGGCGGGGGTGACGACTGATAGCGCGACTGTCAGGTTGGCGGCATCGGCGACGTTTCTAAGCTGACCCTGATATGGACACCTCATACTCAAGCCCGCTGGCTCCGCTGGCGGGCTTTCCATCTTGGGGCGAGGCATACCACGCGGCAGCATGTGCTGTTTGATGCCAGCTATTTTATCGCAGGTGGAAACCTCTCGCCGACTCCTAGACATTGCCGAAACTGAAATGTCCTGAATTCTGATAGTTCCTGCATCCAAGTCTTGAAACCCGCACATAAAAGCAAAAGCTGATTTTAGGTTCATTGGTGTTCGAAATGCCGCGCAGGCCTTTGCGCGCAAGTCCAATCCGCCAGCTTGGCTGCCGTCCAGTGATCGTCCGCTGCACCCCCTGCTTTTGCGAATTTCGCCGCGATATCGACTGCCACGACGATTTGTTGATTGTTGCAGTCATCTTAAATGTTGACTAGTAAGGTCATGTTTCATAGTCAACCGGGCATTGGACTGCCGAGGCCGGAAATGCGGGCGGCCGACCTGGAGAAAACCATGACCGTGGCTGGAGCCGAGACTGCCTTTCATATCGACGCGGTGCGGTTTGCCGTCGGCGAGCGGACGCTGCTCGGTCCAGTCTCGCTCGAGCTGCAGCGCTCGCGCGTCTACGGGCTGATCGGCCACAATGGTTCGGGCAAGTCGACACTGATCAAGCTGCTGGCCCGCCAGCAGCCGGCAAGCTCGGGCGCCATCACCTTCGCCAAGCGGCCGCTGCCGCAATGGGGTGCCCGCGAACTCGCGCGCGCGCTCGCCTATCTGCCGCAGACGACGCCGGCGGCAACCGGCCTCAAGGTGCGCGAACTGGCAACGCTCGGCCGCTACCCCTGGCATGGCGCGCTTGGCCGCTTCAGCGCGGAAGACAGGCGGCATGTCGAGGAGGCGCTGGTGCTGACCGACATGGACGGTTTCACCGAGCGGCTGGTGGACGAATTGTCCGGCGGCGAACGGCAGCGCGCCTGGCTTGCCATGCTGGTGGCGCAGAATGCCGGCGTCATGCTGCTCGATGAGCCGATCTCGGCGCTCGACATCGCCCATCAGGTCGAGGTGCTGGGGCTGGTCAAGGAACTCAGCCGCAAACGCGACCTCTGCGTCGTCGTCGTGCTGCACGACCCCAACATGGCAGCGCGCTATTGCGACGAGCTGATCGCGCTGAAGGACGGCAAGCTTTTGACCCGCGGCACGCCCGGCGAAATCATGCGGGGCGACGTGCTCAAGGGCATTTTCGGCGTGGAGATGGGCGTGTTCGCGCACCCGGTCACCGGCCAACCCGTCGGCTATGTGCAGTGACGAGATTTGATGCGGTGGCGGAATAGGAAGCGCTCGCCGCTGTGAGAACAAGGAAGAAGCTGTTGTCTAGAACTCGTTTGTTGGCGGCGTTGGTCGCATCGCGGGCAGTGCGACGGCCCAGGAGCAACCGGCCGGCGCTGCCCCGGCTACCGGGGCCCCTGTGGCGCCCGCAGCGGTGGCACCTGCTGCTGCACCCGCACCGGCGCCCGTTGTATCCACCATATCCACGCCCGCTACACCCGCGGCGGCACCAGCCACGATGGCACCGGCGCAGCCAGTCGGCCAGCCGGCCGCGGCGGCGGGGGCGATGGAACTGAGCCTGCCGCACGATTTGTCGCCATGGGGCATGTTCATGGCCGCCGACATCATCGTGAAGGCGGTGATGATCGGACTGGCCTTCGCGTCGCTCGTGACCTGGACGATATGGCTGGCCAAATCGCTGGAGATTTTTGGCGGCAAGCTGCGCATCAGCCGTGCCGTGCGCGCGATCGGCGAGGCCGCGACGCTGAAGCAGGCAAGCCGCGTGCTCGACCGCAGCGGCGGTCCCGGCGCGCTGCTGGTGCGGGCGGCGGAGGAAGAGGCCGCACTTTCGGCCGGTGCGCTCGACCATGTCGGCGGTGACGGACTGAAGGAAAGGGTCACCTCGCGCCTGTCGCGCATCGAGGCGGCGGCGTCGCGGCGCATGTCGCGCGGCACCGGCGTGCTGGCGACGATCGGCTCCACCGCGCCTTTCGTCGGCCTGTTTGGCACCGTCTGGGGCATCATGAACGCCTTCATCGGCATTTCACAGGCGCAGACCACCAATCTCGCCGTCGTAGCACCCGGCATCGCCGAGGCGCTGCTGGCCACCGCGATGGGCCTCGTCGCGGCAATTCCGGCGGTGGTGATCTACAACGTCTTCGCCCGCTCGATAGCCGGCTACCGGCAGATCCTCGCCGATGCCTCGGCTGGCGTCGAGAGGCTGGTCAGCCGCGACCTGGATTTCCGCACGGTCGCGCCGGCGACGGCGCTGGCGGCGGAGTAGCGACGCCATGGGAAGCAGACTCCGACAGACCATGGACGACGATCTCGAGGAGAGCCACGAGATCAACGTCACGCCCTTCATCGATGTCATCCTGGTGCTGCTGATCATCTTCATGGTCGCCGCACCGCTGGCAACGGTGGACGTCAATGTCGACCTGCCGGGCTCGACGGCGACGCCCGCGCCCCGGCCCGAAACGCCGCTGTTCCTGACTTTGAAGGATGATCTCACGCTGGCGATCGGCAACGACACCGTGCCGCGCCCGGCCTTTGCCGCCACGCTGGACGCCAAGACCAAGGGCGACAAGCAGACGCGCATCTTCCTGCGCGCCGACAAGGCGGTCGCCTATGGCGACCTGATGGAGGCGATGAACCTGTTGCGCGGCGCCGGCTACCTGAAGATCGCGCTGGTCGGCCTGGAGACGGCGCCCACGGCCGACGCCCCGGCACCCGCCCCAGCGGGAGCCGCCGCGCCATGACGCGGTTAGCCGCCTTGCCCACGGTACAGCTGTCGCGCTTCGGTTGGCGCGATCTTGGCCTGTGGACAGGTGCGGCGGCACTGGTGCTTGGAGCGCATGTCGCGGTCGCCTACGCGGTGCAGAGCTTCAGTCCGATCGAGACGGATGGCGGGCCGCCGCCGGCCCCGGTGATCGAAATGGCGGCGATGGTGGTGACGCCGGCCGTGCCGGAACAGGCCGCGATGCTGGATGCGGCGATGCCCGACCAGACCGAACCCGTCGAGGAGACCGAAAAGGTCACTGAGGCCGAGCCCGAGAAAGTGATCGAACAAGCCGAACCGACTGTCGAGCAACCGGAAACGGTGCCGCCCGACCAGACCGAGCCGACAGAGACAACCGAGGCCGAACCGGTCGATCAGCCGCCCTCGGATGAGGTCATTCCCGACGTTGTCGAGGCCGCGGCGCCAGAGGTTGTCGTTCCGCTGCCGCAGCCAAAGCCGGTCGAGGAGCCCAGGGAAAAGAAACCGGTCCAGGCCAAGGCGAAGAGGCCGGTCGAAAAGCCCAAACCGAAGCCAAGGAAGGAAAAGGCCGAGCCGGCAAAGACGGTCGCCACCGCAAGCGCGCAGACTAAGCCGGCGGCCAGGGCGGCCGCGCCAAAATCGGCAGCCGGGGTTTCAGGCGTCAGCCCGGCCAAGTGGGAATCCCGGCTGACGGCATGGATCAATCGGCACAAGCGCTATCCCAGCGCCGCGAAATCCAGGCGCGCGCAGGGCAATGTGAACGTGACCTTCACGGTGGATTCCTCCGGCCGGGTGATGTCGGCGCGCGTGGCCCGTTCTTCAGGCGATGCTGACCTCGACCGCGCCGCGCTCGCCGTGCTGCAGGGCGCAACGGTGCCGGCGCCGCCGCCGGAACTCGGCTCGCGCGTCAGCCGCACGGCGCCGTTCGTGTTCAACTTGCGGGATTAGAGCGGTTCAGCTCATCGACTGGCACAGCGCTTCGACCTGCTCCAGGTAGAAGCGGCATTTCGTACGCAGCGTCCTGAGGTTCGGGTCGTCGGCGCCATTGATTTCGATGGTCTGCATCATGAAATCGAAATGGATGTGAAAGGCGTCCGCCGCGCCCCAAAGGCTGTCGGCCTGCCAGGTGTCGGCCATCGCCAGGGAAATCAGGTGCCGGGCCTCGACGCGCGCCGCATCCGGTGAACCCGGCGGGCTGGCGATCAGGAGTTGGAGCCGGCCGAAGACGCTCTCCCTGGCGTCGGCGCTCCTGATGGGTGCGATCATGTTCATTGCGGGTCCCCCTCAAGTCTGTGGGCTGCGGGCGATCAAGGCGGGGATCGCGGCGGAGTCGGATGGCCGACCCCTGATGATGTTGGCGAGTTCGGCGTCGGCCTGCTCGAACCAGTAGACCATGTCGGCGCGGCCAAGATCGGCGGCGGACTTTTTCAGGAGCGGCAGCAGGCTTTGCAGCGCACAGACGGTCTCCCACCGGTTCGGCCGCGAGCCGGCCGGCGCACATAAGGCTGATGGTTGCATTCGCTACGCTCTCCTTGGCTGAGCGTGGCTTTCCTTTGCATTCGCCTTGGGATGCATCGGGTTGCCGCTGAGCTGCGCATGCCTTGCCGGCCGCGCGCCGCGCAGGACATCGAAGGCTTCGGCATAGGCCATGCCCAAGAGATAGGAGATCATGGGAAAACGGCTTGCTTCGGCCATCTGCACCAGCTCATTGCTCATCGATGCGATATATTGAAGACTATCGATCTCTGACTGACGTAGGGTCTGGTTTGGCACGTTTCTTCTCCTGTCATCTAGTGGAACTCAGGGGACGCATACTGGTTGCACTGGACATTATAAGATGGCTAATTAATCGACTGACCCACCGAATGCGGGCTTGGTTCTGGGGTTGAAAGTGTCAACGCGTAGATGGGTGCGTCGGTAAGGCGGTCGAGGCCGAGAAGACGCTTGATCGGCGAATGGCTGAGCGCTGCGGTGGGACAGGCCGACAGACCATGCCTGGTCGCCGCCAGCATCATGTTCTGGCCGATATGGCCGGCCTCGATCAGCACGACGCGATAGGCGTTGGCATCCTCATATTTCCACATGGTGCGGTCGAGCCTGGCACAAAGCAGGATCAGGCAAGGCATGGCATCAGCCCATTCCTGCCCGCCGACCAGTTCGGAGATCTTCGGCAGATGGTTGGCCGAGATCCTGCCAAGATCGTGATCGGCGGCGGAATAGTGATAGACGCCGGGCTCCAGCCCCTCGACGCCAAGCGCAACCACATAGGCCTCATAGGGGTTCCGGGCGCCGCCCGAAGGGGTCATGCCCAGCGGCAGGGCGCCGACGCAGTTGCTGGTCTCGCCGGTAATGCCCATGCCCGCGAACAAGCAGTCGGAGAGCTGCTGGGCGGTGATGGTGGGCGCGGCCGCGGTGCGGTTGGTGCGGCGCCGCGCCATCAGGCTCAGAAGTTCATTGTCGTCGAGTGCGTTCGGCAGCCGAATGGCGCCCATGGCATTCTTGAGCACGAGATCCGGCTGCGCGACGTGCCCGGCGCGGTCGATCTGGTGTGTCTCGGCCTGTTCAATAGTCATGAACTCCGCGTCCTGGACGCAGAAATGCATCAGCGCGGTCGGGATGCCCCACCTCCACTGTCCGGAAAATTTTGTTTCCTGTTCGGCCAGCGGCGAGCCGGCGGTGACCAGGGCGGAAAAATCAAGCAATTGCGGGACGACGGCGTTGAGGTCGGATTTCGACCATCCGTGGGCGCGCGCGATTTCCGCCGTGGAGGCCCATTCGTCCCAGGATGCAAGAAGGCCGATTACCTCGGGGCTGCATTCAAAGACGTTTCTGGTCAGGAAGTTGCAGGCCGTGACCTTGTTGGTCCCGGGATAGAAGACAAGCGTTTTTGAAGATCGCATTTTCATGATGCTGAATGCCGTTTTGTGAATTTGAGGCGCCGACTGGCTGACAGCCCGTCGGCGCCGAACGACTTCAGCGCTTGTTGTAGTGCATGCCCTGCGAGAAGAAGACGGTCTGCGTGCCCGCTGCAACCGTCAGCTTCGGGGCATTGTTCACTTTCTTGGCCATTTTGTCCCTTTCCCGACCCCCAATGGGATCTGTTGAACGATCCACACACCGGGATCCGCGAGAAGAAAGGTAAGGTCGGAAGAGTTAATGGTTTGTTAAAATTGTAGTAAAGCCAATGGGATCTAAAATATCTTTATTGGTGGTAAAGTCTAAAATATCGATTTTGCTCAAATATGGAGTAGGCAATCGCTAGCATACGCTTTTTCGAGATATTCTTATTCTTATTTAGCGTAAGCGATCAGCTGGCGCACGTCGCCCAAAGGCGCCCCCCGGCTTTTGGGGAGACGACGTACACAGAGACAAAGACCTGAAGGGCGTCGCCGCATCCATCGCGACGCGAAGCGGATCAGCCCAGCCCGTCCCGGGCGAGGCTGACGACGAGTTGATCGATGCCCGGGTCGTCAAGCCTGACCACATGCGCCATGCGGATCGCATGCCGTGGCCGGATACCGGACATATCCTGCCGCATGATGACCGATACGAATGCCGGCCCAGCCTCGGTCAGAAGCATGGCCTTGCCCGTCAGCACCGGTTCGGAGATGGGAGCCCACTGCACGGAGATCAGGGACGGTTCGCCGGTCTGGCGACGGTTGACGCCGCTGAAATAGATCCAGTTCAGGCGCGAGATCGCCACGCCATAGTGGTTGCCGCGCGCCCGCGCCCATGTCGAGCCACGGCGTTCCGACCATCCGGTGACCCGGCGGAATGTGACCAGTTCGGCCTCGCGACGCACGAAGGTCACCGACCGCATCAACAGGTCGGGGCGAGCCGGGATCGAAAAGTAGGTGAAATAGGTGCCGCCCGCGATCGATGGGGCGGGTGGGCGGATCATCTGGTTGAACAGGCTTTCGGAAATCGGCGGCAGGCCGGGGGCTGTGGGCTCGGGAGTACCGGGGTCCTGGTACAGTTCGGCTTCATCGATGCGGAAGTAGTCGCAGATCAGTTTGGCCGTGGCCTTGTTCGGAACGGTCTGCCCCTGCAGGTACCGCTCGAACTGCGTGCGGTTGATCCCCAACTCACGGCATACCGCGCTAACGGAGGCATGGTCCTTGCAGAGGCGTCTGAGATTTGCAGCGAGGTTCTCGCGAATGGACACGTATTTGCTTTCGCAGGCGACTGCTTCATTCCGACTCGGAATCCATATAGCGCCTTCGGTCGCCCCAGCCGAAACGCCTTGTCACAACACACAGAAAAAACTGATTTGAGAGCGCCAGTCTAATGGGACGGCTTGCAAAAAAAATAGCGCCGATCCAGCGGGCGGCCATCGCCATAAGTCCAATTGACAATTGCCGTGCCCCGGAGGCTGCGAAATCGCCTATGGCTTTTTTTGGGATGACATTGGCGCTCGGCGCCGCATCGTGATGGCGAGCGCCCTAGCGGCGTGGCAGAAAAGTGGAATATCGATTGTTCCGATGGTGGAGCTGAGGAGGATCGAACTCCTGACCTCGTCATTGCGAACGACGCGCTCTCCCAGCTGAGCTACAGCCCCGTCCAACGGATGGCGCATTTATCGGGCGTGGCGGATTTCTGTCAAGGCGGCGTTTTGCCGAAATCCTTGTTGCGTGGCGCGTCGGCTGCCGGCCCTTGCCGGTTTGGCGCGCAATGGCTACATGTCGGCAACAATTGGAGACCGGCATGCTCGCCCTCATTCAAACCATCGTCATGGCGCTCGACCTCTATTGGTGGGTCATCATCGCCTCGGCGATCTTTTCCTGGCTCTACGCCTTCAACGTCGTCAACTCGCGCAATCAGTTCGTCGGCAGCATCGGCAACATGCTCTATCGGCTGACCGAGCCGGCGCTGCGACCGATCCGCCGATTCATGCCGGACCTCGGCGGCATCGACATTTCGCCGATCATCCTGCTCCTGATCCTGTTCTTCCTCAGGCAGTTCATTCTCACCACGATAGCGCCGCTGTTGCTGGGCGCCTGACGACTGCATGAGCGCGCCGTTCCGCCTCCGCGAGAACGGCATAGACCTGTTCGTGCGGCTGACACCAAAGTCTTCCGTGGAACGGTTGGAAGGCGTCGAGACATCGGCGGACGGACGCAGCCATTTGAAGGCGCGGGTCCGCGCCGTGCCGGAAAACGGCGCCGCCAATCAGGCATTGGAGAAGCTGGTCGCCAAGACGCTTGGCGTGCCGGGATCGTCCGTCTCGGTCGTCGCCGGCGGCACGGCCCGGCTCAAGACGCTGCGTGTCGCGGGTGATCCTGAGGCGCTGGCACGGAGCATTCAAACCCTCAGCGTTCAATCCTGAGCCTGAAGTTCAATCGCCCAACGGCAGCCTGGGATCATCGACCTTCAGCGTGTTGACGCTCTGCTTGATGCGGCGCAAATTCTCAAGCACCTTCGGGCCGCGCGTCTCGGCAACCGATGTCACGATCATGTCGACGATCGCCAGCAGCGCGTAGCGCGACGATGTCGGCTTGTAGATGTTGCCGTCCTCGAGCGGCTGCAAATGGATGACTGTGTCGGCGGCCTTGGCCAGCGCCGAATCGGGCGCGGTGATGGCGACCGTGGTGGCGCCATATTGCTGGGCAACCTGCACCGCCTCGATGACCGAGCGGGCATAGCCGGACACCGAAAAAGCGACCACGGTTGTGTCCGGAGTGGCGACGGCGGCGTACATGCGCTGCAACTGGCCGTCGATCTGCGCCAGCACCGGCAGGCCGAGCCGAAACAGCCGGTTCTGCATCTCGGTCGCCATCATCGAGGAGATGCCGCCGGAGCCGATGCACAGCACATTGCCCGACGTCGCGAGCCGCTCGGCGACGGCGACCAGCGTCGTCATGTCGAGGTTCTCGCTGGCGCGCTGGATGGCCGAGATCGCCGCTTCGGTGATGGCGGTGGCGATGCGCTGCTCGCGCGCGTCGCGGCTTAGCGGCTCTGGCGACAGATACTGGCCGCCAATGGCGATGGCCTGGGCCAAGTAGAATTTGAAATCGCGCAGGCCCTCGCAGCCGAGATTGCGGCAGAAGCGGGTGACCGTCGGTTCGCTGACGCCGACGCGCGCGGCAATCTCGGAGATTGCCGCCTTGGAGGCGAAATCGAGATCGGAGAGCACAAGGCTCGCCAGCCGGCGGTCCGACTTGGTGCCGTCCTGCGACATCAGCTGCAGCCGCGTGATGATGTCGGCCGGCGTCTTCATATTTGTCGCTTCGTCTTCATGCCATTGCCTTCGCAGGGGTAGGCGTTATAGCGGCAGACCCGTTGCCTTGTCGAACAGGTGGATGTTGCCGGGATCGACCGAGACCGGCAGCACATCGCCCGGCCTGACCGGCACCCGGTCGCGGAACACGGCGCGCACCGTATCCGTGCCGATGGCGCCATAGACATGGGTTTCCGAGCCGGTCGGCTCGACGACATCCACCTTGATTGCCATGGCATCGGTGGCTTCACCGATGATGAAGTGCTCAGGCCGAATACCGGCCTCCACAACGCTGTCCGCCGGCACCGCCTTGCCGGCAAGCGCGAGCCGCCCACCGCCGGCCGACTCGAACCAGCTTTTGTCAGACGTCGACTTGAGGGCCCCGGAGACAAAGCTCATCGACGGCGAGCCGAGGAAGCCGGCGACGAACTTGTTGGCCGGTTTGTCATAGAGCTCGAGCGGTGCTCCGACCTGCTGGATCCGGCCACGGTCCATCACGACGATGCGGTCGGCCATGGTCATGGCTTCGATCTGGTCATGGGTGACATAGACGATGGTCGATTTTAGCCGCTGGTGCAGCGCCTTGATCTCGGTGCGCATCTGCACGCGCAGTTGCGCGTCGAGATTGCTGAGCGGCTCGTCGAACAGGAACACCGAGGGCTCGCGCACGATGGCGCGGCCCATGGCGACACGCTGGCGCTGGCCGCCCGAGAGCTGGCGTGGATAGCGATCGAGATAGGAATAGAGGTTGAGGACGCCGGACGCCTTCTTGACCTTTGCATCGATGGCGGTGCGGTTCTCGCCACGGATTTTTGGGCCGAAGCCGATATTGTCTGATGCCTTGAGGTGCGGGAACAGCGCATAGGACTGGAACACCATGGCGATGTTGCGCTGCTGCGGCGGCAGGTCGTTGGCGCGGGTGCCGCCAATCAGCAGATCGCCGGAGCTGATCGTCTCCAGGCCGGCCAGCATGCGCAGCAGGGTCGACTTGCCGCAGCCGGAAGGGCCGACCAGCACGACGAACTCGCCGCTTTTGATGTCGAGGCTGATGTCCTCGAGAATCTTGTGCTGCCCGAAGGATTTCGACAGGTTGCGAAACAGGACGTCGGTCATGGTCACGCTCCCAATATGTCGTCGATGAACGGCAGGCAGCCGGCGGTCAGCCCGGCGTCCACGGGCATCACCACGCCTGTTATGCCCGATGCGCGATCCGATGCAAGAAAAGCCACGGCTTCCGCCACTTCCGAGGCGTTGACGATGCGGCCGAGCGGATAGAGCCGCTTGAGCTTGCCCAGGATTTCCGGATCCTTGGCCAGCCGATGGTCCCAGGCAGCGGTGCGGATCGATCCGGGGCAGACCACGTTGGCGCGCACGCCGCTGCGGCCGAGCTCGACGGCGATCGACTTGGCATAGGCGTTGATGCCGGCCTTGGCCGCGGCATAGGCAGGGTTGCCGAAATGCGCGATGGCGTTGACGGAGGAGATGAAGACGACGCTGCCTGAACCGCGCGCCGCCATCGCCTTCACAAGAGGGTCGGCGAAAATCATCACCCCGGTCAAATTGAGGTCGAGCTCGTGCTCGATCTTGTCGGTGTTGAGCGCGGAAATCGTCTCGGCGCGTGTCCAGCCGGCATTGTTGATCAGGATGTCGGGAACGCCGTCTTTGTCGAGCACGGCTGCGATCCCCGCCTCGATCGAAGCGCGGTCGAGAAGGTTGAAGACATGGCGCGATGCGAGGTGCGGGCTGGCCAGCGCCTCCTCGGATTGGTCGCAGCCGACCACCCGCGCGCCCCTCCCGGCCAGAAGTGCGACGATCGCCGAGCCAAGACCGCCGCCGGCACCGGTGACGACGACAGTGCGGCCCTCGAATTCGGCTTTCGAAACCACGGCGCTCGCTCCTCCGGCAGGTCAGGCAGATGTCGGCAGGCTAATGAATGGAATGTAATTAAGCAACACGATAATCCGCTTGCATGCGGTAAATTCCTCGATAATGTAGGAAAGTCACATAAATCTTGTGCCAGCAATCGGCACAAGGAGCGCAAATAGTGGGAATAAATGGGAGAGATCAGATGAGCCTTGCGAAATGGACTGTCGGCCTGATGGCCGGAATGAGCATGCTGGCCCTCGCGGCGCAGGCGAATGCGGGTGAAGTGCGCGTCACCGTCGCCGAATACAGCGCCAAGACCGGCCCGTATTTCGAAGCGGTGAAGAAGGAATTCGAAGCCAAGAATCCCGGCATCACCGTCAAGTTCGAAGTCGTGCCGTGGGATGTGCTCTTGCAGAAGCTGACCACCGACATCACCGCCGGCACCAATGCGGACCTCTCGATCATCGGCACGCGCTGGCTGATCGACTTCGTCCAGCAGGATGTCGCCGAGCCGCTCGACGGCTACATCACGCCTGAATTCAAGGGCCGCTTCATCGACACCTTCCTGTCGCCCTCGATCATGAGCGGCAAAACCTACGGCCTGCCGATCGCCGCCTCGGCGCGCGCCATGTATTACAACAAGGAGCTGTTCGAGAAGGCCGGCATCGCCAAGCCGCCGGCGACCTGGACCGAGTTGCAGGACGATGCCCGCAAGATCAAGGCGCTGGGATCCGGCACCTTCGGTTTCGGCCTGCAGGGCAAGGAGATCGAGACCGACGTCTATTACTACTATGCGATGTGGTCGCAGGGCACCGAGATCCTCAACAAGGACGGCACGTCGGGCCTCGGCACGCCGGGCGCGCTCGAAGCCGCCAAGCTCTACAAGTCGATGATCGACGAGGGGCTGACCGAGCCCGGCGTCACCTCCAACAACCGCGAGGACGTGCAGAACCTGTTCAAGCAGGGCAAGGTCGGCATGATGATCACCGCGCCCTTCCTGTCCAACCAGATCAAGGACGAGGCGCCGAGCCTGAAATATGGCGTCGCCGCCATTCCGGCCGGCCCGACCGGTGCGCGCGGCACCTATGGCGTCACCGATTCCATGATCATGTTCAAGAACTCCAAGAACAAGGATGAGGCCTGGAAGCTGATGGACTTCCTGTTCACCACCGAGCAGCGCGCCAAGTTCACGCAAGGCGAAGGCTTCCTGCCGGTGAACAAGGAAGAGGCCAAGATGGATTACTACGTCAACAATGCCGATCTGGCCGCGTTCACCGCGCTGTTGCCCGACGCCCGCTTCGCACCGGTCATTCCGGGCTGGGAAGAAGTCGCCCAGATCACCTCGGACGCCATGCAGAAGATCTATCTCGGCGGCGACCCCGAGGCAGGCTTGAAGGACGCGGCGGCCAAGGCCAATGCAGTGCTGAAGAAGTAGCTCAACAAATAGGGCGTATCTCCCTGCGCCCGTGGCGCGCCCCAGACTCAGGCGGGGCGCGCCACTCCCTTGGTTTCCCGATCCGAAATTCGCATAGAAACTTCTGATCCACGCGCCGAGGCGCAGGCCAGCCGATGCAAAATCGTTTCTTGCCCTATCTCCTGACCTTGCCCAGCCTGTTCCTGGCGGCGGTCGTCATCTTCTGGCCGGTCTGGGACCTGATCCAGATTTCGACGCATGACGTCAACCGCTTCGGCCAGTTGCGCGAGTTCTCGGGCCTTGCCAATTTCGCGGCACTCGCCGCCGATCCCGACTTCGTCGCCGCACTCTGGCGCACCGGCCTATGGACCGTGCTGGTGGTCGGCGGCGCGCTGCTGCTGTCGGTGCCGGTGGCGATGATCCTCAACACCGACTTCTACGGCCGCGGCATCGCCCGGGTCATCATCATGCTGCCCTGGGCAGTGTCGCTGACCATGACGGCGGTGGTCTGGCGCTGGGCGCTGAGCGGCGAAAGCGGCATGCTGAATTCGGCGCTGCTTGGCCTCGGCATCATCGATCACAACATCCAGTGGCTGGCGCAGGCCAGTACCGCTTTCCCGATGCAGGTGTTGATCGGTATATTGGTGACGGTGCCGTTCACCACGACGATCTTCCTCGGCGGCCTGTCGTCGATCCCGGACGATCTCTACGAGGCGGCGGCGCTCGAAGGAGCGACGGCGCTGCAGCAGTTCCGCGAGATCACCTTTCCGCTGCTGAAACCGTTCATCAACATCGCCATCGTGCTCAACACCATCTACGTCTTCAATTCGTTCCCGATCATCTGGGTGATGACGCAGGGCGGGCCGGCCAACTCGACCGACATCCTGGTCACCCACCTCTACAAGCTCGCCTTCCGCATCGGTAAACTGGGCGAGGCGTCTGCGGTGTCGCTGGTGATGTTCGCCATATTGCTGGTCTTCACCATGATCTATGTTCGCCTCGCCATGCGGGAGCAGCGCGCATGACAAGCAAACTGAAGCGCACTGTCATCGCCTGGTTGCTGCTGGCGCCGCTGATCGTGGTGACGATCTTTCCCTTTGCGGTGATGTTCCTCACCGCGGTCAAGCCAAGGCAGGAGGTGCTGTCGCCGACCTGGTGGCCGAGCGAGTTCCGCTGGTCGAATTTTGCCGACATGTGGGTGGCGACCGGCTTCGGCCAGGCGCTGGCCAATTCGCTTTACGTCTCGATCATCGCCACCGTCGGCGCCATCCTCATCTCGGTGCCGGCGGCCTACGCCATGTCGCGCTTTCGCTTTGCCGGCTATGGCGCCTTCCGCCAGTTCCTGCTGATCTCGCAGATGATCTCACCGATCGTGCTGGTGCTCGGCCTGTTCCGGCTGATGGCTGCCTGGGGGCTGGTGGAAAGCACCACGGCGCTCGGCTTCATCTACATGGCCTTCAACGTCGCCTTCACGGTGTGGATGCTGCAGAGCTATTTCGACACCATTCCGCGCGATCTCGAGGAGGCGGCCTGGATGGAAGGCGCCGGCCGCTGGCTGACCCTGCGCAAAGTGTTCCTGCCGCTCTGCCTGCCGGCGATCGCGGTGACGGCGATCTTCACCTTCATCAACGCCTGGAACGAATTCGTCGTCGCGCTGACCATGCTGCGCAGCCAGGAGAGCTATACGCTGCCGATCCAGGTGTTTTCGCTGGTCGCCGGCCGCTACACGATCGAGTGGCATCACGTCATGGCCGCGACGCTGCTGGCGACCTTGCCGGTGGCGATCCTGTTCATCTGGCTGCAGCGCTATCTCGTCCGCGGGCTGGCGCTCGGGGCGGTCAAATAGCAATCGCAGCAATTCCAGGAAAGTGCGAAGCGGTTTTCCGCCCGGAATTGCGAAAAACAAAAAGTCCACCACGGAGCTTTCATGCGCATCTTCACCGCCTCGCTGGCGACGGAAACCAACACCTTCTCGCCGGTGCCGACCGACCGGGCCTCGTTCGAGATGGCGTTCTATGCCGGGCCGGGCAAACATCCGGAGACGCCGACGCTGTGTTCCTCGCCGATCGTCGCCTTGCGCCGGCGCGCGGCAAAAGAGGGCCTGACCGTGATCGAAGGCACCGCCACCTGGGCGGAGCCGGGCGGCCTGGTACAGCGGCAGACCTTTGAGGCGCTGCGCGACGAAATCCTCGACCAGTTGAAAGCGGCTCTGCCGGTCGATGCCGTCATCCTCGGCCTGCACGGCGCCATGGTGGCGCAAGGCTATGACGATTGCGAGGGCGATCTGCTGGAACGTGTGCGCGGAATTGTCGGGCCTGACGTGGTGATCGCCTCCGAGTTCGATCCGCACAGCCATCTGACGCCGAAGCGCGTGGCGGCGTCCGATGTCATGGCCTATTTCCTCGAATTCCCGCACACCGATTTCTACGAGCGCGGCGAGCATGTCGTCGAGCTTGGCCTGGCGGCGGCGCGCGGCGAGATCAAGCCCGTCATCTCGACCTTCGATTGCCGCATGATCCAGGTGCTGCCGACCAGCCGGGAACCGATGCGGTCCTTCGTCGACCGCATCAAGGCGCTGCATGGCAAGGATGGCGTGCTGTCGGTCTCGGTCATCCACGGCTTCATGGCCGCCGATGTGCCCGAGATGGGTACGCGCATCCTGGTCGTCACCGACAATGACAAGGCCAAGGGCGATGCGCTGGCGGAGCGGCTGGGACGCGAGCTCTACGCCCTGCGCGAGAAGACGGCGATGACGATGCTGGATACCGCCGACGGCATCGATCGCGCATTGGCGGTGCGCGCGGAAAAACAGGACAAGCCGGTGGTCATCGCCGACATCTGGGACAATCCGGGTGGCGGCGTTGCCGGTGACGGCACAGTCGTGCTGCGCGCCATGCTGGAACGTGGCCTGAACAATGTCGGCGTGGCGACGATCTGGGATCCGATTGCCGTGACCTTCTGTCAGGCGGCGGGCGAGGGGGCCGTCATCGACCTGCGTTTCGGCGGCAAGGCTGGGCCATTGGCGGGCGAGCCGATTGACGCCCGGGTCAAGGTGCTGAAGGCCGTTGCGGAGGGCTGGCAGAGTTTCGGGCCGAGCCGGGTGACGCTCGGACCGACGGCGCTGGTTCGTATCGAAGGCACCGAGGTCGACATCATCCTCAACACCAACCGCACGCAGACCTTTGAGCCGGACATCTTTTCCAACATTGGCGTCGATCCGATGAGCAAGGATATCTTGCTGATCAAGTCGACCAATCATTTCTACGCCGGCTTCGAGCCGATCGCGGCGGAGATCATCTATGTCACGGCGCCGAGTTCATATCCGAGCAATCCGGCGGTGACCGATTACAAGAAGCTGACGCGGCCGGTGTGGCCGCGGGTGGCGGATCCGTGGAAGTGACAATCTCCCCCCTCGAGGGGGAGATTAGCCGGCGCTACACCAGCCCCCGCTTGACCATCATCGCTTCCGGTGAAGGCATCTTGCCGCGGAACGCGGTGTAAAGCTCTTCCGGGTCCTTCGAGCCGCCGGCGGCGTAGATGTTCTTCCTCAGCCGTTCGGCCAGCGCCGGGTTGAAGGGATCGCCGGTCTCCTCGAAGGCGGCGAAGGCATCGGCATCGAGCACTTCCGACCACATGTAGGAGTAGTAGCCGGCCGAATAGCCATCGCCTGAAAAGACATGGCCGAAATGCGGGGTGCGGTGGCGCATGGCGATGGTATCGGGCATATCAAGCTTGTCGAGCGTTTCGGCTTCGAAACGAAGCGGTTCCGCCGGAGCGTCCGGCCGTGCGTGATAGGCCATGTCCATCAAGGCGGAGGACGTGAATTCGACCGTGGCGAAGCCGGCGCCGAACGTGCGCGTGGCCAGCATCTTGTCGAGCAGCGCCTTCGGCATCGGCTTGCCGGTCTTGACATGCAGCGCATGCTTTTCCAGCACCGCCGGCACCGTCAGCCAGTGCTCGTAGAGCTGCGAGGGCAGTTCGACGAAATCGCGGCTGACCGAGGTGCCGGCGACCGACGGCCAGGTGACGTCGGTGAGCATGCCGTGCAGCGCGTGGCCGAACTCATGAAACAGGGTTTTCGCCTCGTCGACCGACAGCAGTGCGGGTTCCCCTGCTGGCGGCTTGGCGAAGTTCATGATGTTGTAGATCACCGGCTTCGAGCCGCCACCCAGTCTGTAGCCGGACTTCAGCGCGCTCATCCAGGCGCCGGAGCGCTTGGAGGGCCGCGCGAAATAATCGGCGAGGAACAGGCCGCGCTCGCTGCCATCGGCATTTTTCACCACGAAGACACGCGCGTCGGGGTGCCAGGCGGCGATGCCCTTCTTCTCCTCGAAGGTGATGCCGAACAGCTTGGTCGCGACGTCGAAGCAGGCGTCGATGACGCGGTCGAGCTGCAGATAGGGCTTCAGTTCCGCCTCGTCGAAGGCGAATTTCTCCGCGCGCAGCTTCTCCTGGTAGAAGCGCCAGTCCCAGGCGGCGAATTTCTCATTGCTGCCGGCTTCCGCCGCCAGCCGCTCCAATTCCTTCTGGTCGGCGGCGGCCTTCTCCAGCGCCTTTTCCCAGACCGGATCGAGCAGGTCGTGCACCGCCTTCGGCGTCTTGGCCATGGTGTCGTCGAGCTTCAGCGCGGCAAAGGAGGCGTAGCCGAGCAGCTTCGCCTTTTCGGCCCGCAGCTTCAGCATGTCGCGCACGACTGACGTGTTGTCGGTGGCGCCGCCATTCTGGCCGCGCATGGTGAAGGCGCGGAAGGCGATCTCGCGCAGGTCGCGGCGTTCCGAGAAGGTCGTGAACGGCTCGTAGATCGAGCGCGACAAGGTGACGGCGTAGCGGCCTTTCTGGCCGCGCATTTCGGCGGCTTCCGCCATCGAGCTCTTCACGAAGTCGGGCAGGCCGGCAAGGTCGGCCTCGTCGAGGAACAGCGCCCAGTCGCGTTCGTCGGCCAGCACGTTCTGGCCGAACGTCGTGCCGAGTGATGACAGGTCCTCGCTGATCTTCGCCAGCCGCTTCTTGCCGTCGGCGTCGAGCTTGGCGCCGGAACGGACGAAACCCTTCCAGGTCTTCTCCAGCACCCGCAAGGTCTCGGCGTCGAGGCCGAGGCTGTCGCGGCGCTGGTAAAGGTCGTCGATGCGGGCGAACAGTCTCTCGTTCATCGAGATCGCCGAGAAGTGCCTGGACATTTTTGGCGAAATGTCGCGCTCCAGCGCCTGGATGGCGTCGTTGGTATGGGCGCCGGCGCGGCACCAGAAGATCGAGGAGACGTGATCGAGCGCCTCGCCGCCGAGTTCCAGCGCTTCAAGCGTGTTCTCGATGGTCGCTGCATCCGTGTTGCCGGCGATCGCCTCGATCTCGGCCTCATGTGCCTTCAGCGCCGCGTCGAAGACCGGGGAGAAATCGTCGTCGCCGATATGGGCAAAGTCGGGCAGGCCGAGCGGCCCTTGCCACGTGGTCAGCGGGTGGGCGGCGAGATCGATGGCTTTTTTTGAAGTCATGAGTTGTCTTTCGGATATGACGGCGAGGGGAAGGGGTGGGTCACCACCGATGTAGGGCGCTGGTTTGCCGCGCGCAACCGCGCCGGCTGTCAGGTTTTCGTCAATAGCCCTCGCAGTCTTCGGCGATTGCCGCCTGCGAGCTGGCGGTGATGCGGTTGTTGGCCACCGCGAAGGTTTCCTGCATCAGCATGTCATTGCCGGGGAAATCGTAGCAGGCGATCACCGTGGTGACGCCGCCCTCACTCTTCTCGATGCGGTGGCGGATCACAGCACCGGCAACGGCACCTTTCCATTCGTCGAGCGAGGCGATGAATTCCTGCTTGCTTTGAACGACGCCGAGGTCATCGAGCTTGATGCGGACATCGTCGGCGAGCAGGTCGGCGAGTTCGGTGCGGTCGGCGACCAGCAGCGCCGAATACCAGCGGCTGATGATGGCGCCGTCATCGGCGCGGGCGGCAATGATTGCTACCAGCAGTGCGGCCGCAGTGAAAACGACCGAGCGGACGTTCATCACCTGGCGCACTGTCCCGTTCATTCCAGCACTGGCCGCTCGAAGTCGCCGGTCTCCTTGTTCATCACCCAGAGTTCGCCGGTCGAAATGTCGAACCAGGCCCCGTGCAGCGACAGCCGCCCCTTGCCCTCAAGGATCGAGACGCAAGGAAAGGTCCTGAGGTTGGCGATGGAATAGCGGATCGAGATGCGTTCAAGCGCGGTCTGGCGCTCCGTTGCCGTCATGAAGGTGCTGGAGGACACGGTTTCGGCAGCCGGCGCGATCAGGCTCATCCATTTGCCGATGAAATCGCCGGGGGACAGCGGCGCGGAATTCGGGTCGAGCGCGGCGCGGATGCCGCCGCAGCGGCCGTGGCCCATGACGACGATGTTCTTGACCTTCAGGCTCTGCACCGCGAATTCGAGCGCGGCCGAGGTCGAATGGAACTCGCCGTCCGGCTCGTAGGGCGGCACCAGATTGCCGACATTGCGCAGCACGAAGAGTTCGCCCGGCCCGGCGTCGAAGATCGCTTCGGGGGCCGAGCGCGAATCGCAGCAGGCAACGATCATGGTTTCCGGGGCCTGCCCCTCGCGGGCGAGCTCGCGATAGCGGCCGCTTTCGGTGAGGTAGCGGCCATTCATGAAATTGCGGTAGCCGGCGAGGAGGTGGTCGGGAAGATGAGGCATGGGCAGCTTTCCAGGTTGGAGGCGGCAGCTCTTTGCGGTCGAGAAAGGCTCTAACGGTAAAAGCCTGCTGCGAGCAATGCAGAATTGTGAGGGCTGGCCATAAATGCCATGCGCCAAAGCGCGACGTCGACCGACACTGTCACGCCCAGATGGCGACCGGTATGCCGAAACCGTCAGCGAGCGGCGGATTCGGAAACGGCCTGGCCTTGCCGCCGGCGATACGGCCGGCGATCAGCATCATGACAGCCGCATCGAGGAAATCGTCGGCGGCCGCGCCACGCGGCGGCGGCTGGTCGAGGAAGTCCATGTCATAGCCGTGCCGGCACAGCAGCGCCTTGCGCTCCGCCATGCCGGCCGGGTTGACGCTGCCCTTGATCTTCTTCGGCAGCTGCATGGCCTGGTCGCCGTTCAGGCGGCAGAAGGCGACTTCCGGATGCGATTCGAAGATGCGGCGGCGCAGATCGGAGCGTGCGATCAGCAAGGCGTCGATCTCGCGGATCTTCGAAAAGATGCCGAACGCCTGGATGGAAACGCCACGCGGCGGATCGGATGTCGCCCTGGCCACCTCGCTTGCCCTACGATGCGCGGCATACCAGGCTTCGATTGTGGTGAAGTCGCTGGTGTCGGCATAGAGCGCGGCGCGGGACGGGATCGAAAACACGCTGGATTGGCGTGCGCCGAGCAGTGGGCGCAGCAGCGCCTCCGGTCCGCGACCGCCCTTGCTCGAAAACTCCGGCAGGCCGATCGGCATGTCGACAGCGACAATCGCGTCGTCGGGATTAGCCGCGAGCAGTGCCGCGAAACTGACAAAAACCTCGACGGAAGGCGCCATGCCGGGGTTGCGCCGCACGGCGATCCAGCCGGCCTTGCAGCCGTCGGCGCCGACAAGCGCGACGTCAGAGGTCACGCCCGGCGGTCCCGCCCCGGATGTGTGAGGTGGCGCAGCTGCACCATGGCCATCGGGTGCGACAGGCTTTGCGCATCGGTTTCGAGCTGCAGCTCGTCGCCGCCGCGTTTTGCGGTGCGCGCCAGGATCTCGTAGACCGCCGCCGTGGTCGACTGTAGCGCCTTGATCGGTGGCTGGCCGGAGAGGATGCGGGCGAGGTAGACGGCCGCCGTCAGATCGCCCAGGCCGTTCGGCGGCTTGTCGATCAGGCGGTGTTCGGCCAGCAGCGCCTGGTTGCCGTCGAGCAGCAGATTGCCTGTACCATCAATCATCATCGACTGTGCCGAGGTGACCAGCATGGTCGACGGTCCGGCATGGAGTGCGGCCGAGATCACTGATTTGAGGTCGGGCAAGGGAACGCCGGCCATCCATTCCAACTCGTAACGGTTGGGCGTGGCGATGTCGGCGATCGGCATCAGCCGGTCGCGCATGGCGGCGGCGGTGGGTTCGGGCACATAGAGGCCGCCGGAATCGCCCATCACCGGATCGCAGATATAGACGGCATCCCGCGTCCTGGCCTTGACGGCGGCGACCAGCGAGGCGAGGGCCTCGGCCTGGCCGGCTTCGCCGAGATAGCCCGACAGCACGGCGCCGACCTCGCCCAGCCATGGCGCGCGCTCGAGATCGGCCATCAGCGCCTTGAACTGGTCAAGTGGCGGCACGATGCGGGTCGCTCGTCCGTGGCCAGGATGCCAGGGCAGCGTCACCGTGGGCACGGCCCAGACCGGAAAGCCCAGCGTTTCCAGCGCAAACACGGCGGCACGGTTGCCGACCGAACCGCGCACGACATGGCTGGAAATGACTATGACCGCACGCGGCGCGTCGGTTTGCTCGGCGCTCATTGTTCTTTGATTCCTAACTGCCCCGGATGACGTAAAGCACGAGCCAGACCATCAGGCCCAGCGTCAGGAGCAGGCCGAGTGTTCGGCCAATGCGGGTGCCCCAGACTTCGATCGGATCGTCGCGGTCGGCATCGGCCGCGGCGACGTGGTCGCGCACGCCTTTCGTGGTCCGCGCCACAAACGAGGTGCCGGACGGATCCGTCTCGCGCGCAACGCGCTCGAGGATGCGGCGCGATTCCCTCTCGCTGTCGTGGCGTTCCGCCATGATGATGTCCCGTTTCGACCGGACCTTACCGCGTACGCGCGGCCAATCACAGGGCCTTGCGACAGCGCAATAGATGCCAGGCCTACTCCAGAGGTCGAGGCCGTTTTCTTGCGCGCTGATTGTGGTAATGCTTCGCATGCAACTTCTACCGAGGGACCCCATCATGCTTGCCCAGCGCCTTGCTCGACCATCGACATTCCGCACGCTGCCCGCCTTCCTGATGATGGCAATCGTGCTGCCGCTGCTTGCCGGCTGCGGCTACAACACGATCCCGACGGCGGAGGAAAACGCCAAGGCGGCCTGGAGCGAGGTGCTGAACCAGTATCAGCGCCGCGCCGACCTCATCCCCAATCTGGTCGAGACGGTCAAAGGCTATGCCTCGCATGAAAAGGACACGCTCGACGCGGTGGTCGAGGCACGCGCCAAGGCGACCCAGATCACGGTGACGCCGGAAACGCTGAAGGATCCCGAAGCCCTCAAGAAGTTCCAGGATGCCCAGGCCGGGCTGACCAGCGCGCTGTCGCGGCTGATCGCGGTGTCGGAGGCCTACCCCGACCTCAAGGCCAACCAGAACTTTCTCGCGCTGCAGGCGCAACTCGAGGGCACCGAGAACCGCATTGCGGTGGCACGGCGCGACTACATCCAGGCGGTCAGGGATTATAATCTGACGCTGAAGACGTTCCCGTCGGTGCTGTGGGCGACCTTCTGGTTCCGCAGCAACGAGCCCTACGCCAATTTCACCGTCGACGAAGACAAGATGCAGCCGCCGAAGGTCGATTTCGGCACGAAGCAGGGCGGGTGATAGCCGGAGCCTAACGTCGTGATCTTGCAGGCCGATGAGGGGCGGCACGGCATTCGCGTTCTCGCGTTTGTGCTCCTCATCCTTTTCCTGCCCCTTACCGCCTTCGCCGCCGATCTCCCGGCGCTCACAGGCCGTGTCGTCGACAATGCCGGCATCATCGATGCCGCGACCGAGGCGGCGCTGACGCAAAAGCTTGCCGACTTTGAGACAAAGAGTTCCGACCAGATCGTCGTCGCCACGATTCCCAGCCTCGACGGCGAGGAGATCGAACCCTATGCCACCCGGCTGTTCAATCTATGGAAACTCGGCCAGGCGAAGGAGAACAACGGCGTCCTGTTGCTGGTGGCGCTGAACGATCGCAAGATGCGCATCGAAGTCGGCTCCGGGCTGGAAGGCACGCTCACCAATCTGCAGAGCAAGCGGATCATCGAAAACGACATGGTGCCGGCCTTCCGCGCCGGCGATTTCTCCGGCGGCATTTCCAAAGCCGTTGACGACATTGTCATGGTGCTGGAAGGCAGCGGGTGACGACATGACCGCCTACATCATCAGCCGGCACAGCCGTTTCGTGACCCTGACAGGCGCCGCCTTGTTGGCCATCGCCGTCTTGCTCGTCGGCTTCACAGCCTTCGCCGCCGACCTGCCGGCGCTCACGGGCCGCGTCGTCGACAATGCCGGCATCATCGATGCCGGGACTAGAGCTGCGCTGACGCAAAAACTCGCCGACTTCGAGACCAAGGGCTCGGACCAGATCGTCGTCGCCACCATCCCCAGCCTCGATGGCGAGGAGATCGAACCCTATGCCAACCGGCTGTTCCGCTTCTGGAAGCTCGGCCAGGCCAAGGAGAACAATGGCGTGTTGCTGCTGGTCGTGCCGAACGACCACAAGATGCGCATCGAGGTCGGCTATGGTCTGGAAGGCACGCTGACCGACCTGCACACCAAGCTGATCATCGAAAACGACATGGTGCCGGCCTTCCGCGCCGGCGATTTCTCCGGCGGCATCAGCAAGGCCGTCGACGACATGGTCATGGTGCTGGAAGGCAATCCTGAGGAATTGGTGGCGCGCGGCGAGCGCAACCAGAAAGCACCGTTCAATACCGACAATCTGTTCTTCGCAGTGTTCATCGGCATCTGGGCGATCATCTTCTTCGGCAGCATGGCAGCCTCCATCCTGCCGCCGATCTTCGGCCAGAAGCTCGGGCCGGGACGCTATCGCTGGCTCGGCATGACCTTCGAGCCCGGCCGGCGCTCCTCAAGCGGCGGCTGGTCTTCTGGAAGTTCCGGCGGGGGCTGGTCTTCGGGCGGTGGCGGCGGTGGCTTTTCCGGCGGCGGCGGTTCGTCCGGCGGTGGCGGCTCCTCGGGAAGCTGGTGAGGGCATGACGACGCGCACCATCAGCCTGTTGAGGCCTGGCCATTTCAACCCGGCGATCCATGCTTTCCTGGCCGCGCTGGCGCTGCTTTTGTCCTGCTTCGCTGTTTTCGCCGCCGAGTTGCCGGCACTGACCGGACGGGTCGTCGACAATGCCGGCATCATCGATGCCGGCACCAAGGCGGCGCTGACGCAGAAACTCGCCGATTTCGAGAAGAAGGGCTCCGACCAGATCGTCGTCGCCACCATTCCCAGCCTCGATGGCGAGGAGATCGAACCCTATGCCAACCGGCTGTTCCGTTTCTGGAAACTCGGCCAGGCCGGCGAGAACAATGGCGTGCTGCTGCTGGTGGCCAAGAACGATCACAAGATGCGCATCGAGGTCGGCTATGGGCTGGAAGGCACGCTGACCGACCTGCACACAAAGCTGATCATCGAAAACGACATGGTGCCGGCGTTCCGCGCTGGCGATTTCTCGGGCGGCATCTCGAAGGCCGTCGACGACATGGTCATGGTGCTGGAAGGCAATCCCGAAGAGCTCGAAGCGCGCGGCAAGCGCAATCCCGCCGACAGCAGCACGCCTATCGACCCGATCGTCGCGGTGTTCCTGATCCTGTGGGGCACGATGTTCTTCGGCGGCATCGCGATGGCGTTCCTGCCGCCGATGTTCGGCACCAAGCTGTCGCCGGGCGTTTATAGATGGCTGGGCATGACGTTTCGTTACGGCCGGGGGCCGAGTGGATCGTCTGGCAGCAGCGGCTGGACGTCAGGTTCGTCGGGTGGCGGCTGGTCGTCGGGAAGCTCCAGCAGTGGCTGGTCGTCCGGGTCAAGCAGCAGCGGCGGCGGGTTTTCGGGCGGCGGCGGCTCGTCCGGTGGTGGCGGTTCTTCAGGAAGCTGGTGAGACAATGGCAACACGACCGATCAGCCCGCAAGATCATGAGCGCATCGCCGATGCGATCCATGCCGCCGAGGCCAAAACCGATGGCGAGATCTACTGCGTCGTGGCGCATGCCAGCGACGGCTATTTCGCCCCCGCCGCCTTGATGGCGACGCTTGGCATGCTGGTCGTCAGCCTCGCCGTCGCCTATGGGCTGGAGGCATGGTGGCTTACCATCCGCCTGCCGCATTTCGTCATCGCTCAACTGCTGGCGCTGGCCTGCGTGCTGGCCCTGTTATGGGCGCTGCCCGGCCTGCGCATCCATATGGTGCCACGGCGGCTGCGCTATCAGGCGGCGCACGCCAATGCGATCAAGCAGTTCCTCGCCCGCAACGTCCACCGCACCACGGCGCGCACCGGCGTGCTGGTCTTTGTCTCGATCGCAGAGCGCTACGCCGAGGTGGTCGCCGATTCGGGTATCGACGCCAAGGTCGGCCAGCATGTCTGGGACGGTGTGGTGCGTGATCTCACGGCGCACGCCAGCGACGATCGGCTTGCCGACGGTTTCGTCAAGGCGATCGAGCAGGTGGGGGCGGTGCTGGCCGAGCATTTCCCGGTCACCTCAGGCGATACCAACGAGTTGGACGACCACCTCGTCGAAATCTGAAAAGCCTGCCTGCAGGCGCCACCGGCCTGCTTCCGGACTGTCTCTGGTCGATGTCAGCAGTGTCAGGATCGGCTGTGAGAAAGCGGTCGGCGAGCCTTCCGGACTCTTGCAATCGGGCGATGCGGGTTTATGGTTAACAAATCATGAATACGCTGACGATCGACATCCGAAAAGCCGACCCGCGCGATGCTGGCGCCATCGCCGAAGTGCACCTGGAAGCCTGGCGCGGCGCCTATTCCGGCATCATTCCGCACCGCACGCTGACATCGATGATCAATCGTCGCGGCGCCGATTGGTGGGCGAATGCGATTCGCCGCGCCGCCACCGTTCTGGTCGTTGAAATCGGCGGCACCATCGCCGGCTATGCGACGATCGGCAAGAACCGTGCCCGGGAGCTCAAGCAGCAAGGCGAGATCTACGAATTGTACCTGCGCCCGGAATATCAGGGCATCGGTCTCGGCCGGCGCCTGTTTTCGGCAGCCAGGGCGCGCCTTGCCGACCATGGCCTGAAGGGCATGGTCGTGTGGGCACTGGAAGACAATCAGAATGCGCTGGCCTTCTATGCCGGCGCCGGCGGCCGCGATGTCGCCGAGGGTGTCGAGATCTTCGAGCAGAAAGCGCTGAAGAAGGTCGCCTTCGTCTGGGAATGACCGCCTGGGGATGATCGCGGAGGCCAAAGCCGATACGCCGCGCGTATCCCCGTGAAATCACGAGGCTGAAACATCTTGTGCCGATGATTGAACGCGTCGGATGGCATCGTGTCTCGCCTGACGTCCGCGAATACGATTCGCCGCATTGCGCCATTCTGCGCCGCCCGCTATCTCCTCCCCAACCGAGAGAGGGACAAAACCATGCGCATCGAAGCCATAGCCATCGGAAAGAATCCGCCTGAGGACATCAACGTCATCATCGAAGTGCCGATCGGCGGCGAGCCGATCAAGTACGAGATGGACAAGGAAGCCGGCACGCTGTTCGTCGACCGCTTCCTGCACACCTCGATGCGTTATCCCGGCAATTACGGCTTCGTGCCGCACACGCTGTCAGGTGACGGCGATCCGATCGACGTTTTGGTCTGCAACACGCGCGCACTGGTGCCGGGCTGCGTCATCAATGTCAGGCCGATCGGCGTGCTGGTGATGGAAGACAATGCCGGTCAGGACGAAAAGGTCATCGCGGTGCCGTCACCGAAGCTGACGCTGCGCTACGAGAACGTCACCGAATACACGCATTTGCCCGAAATCACGCGCCAGCAGGTGCAGCACTTCTTCGAGCACTACAAGGATCTCGAACCCGGCAAATGGGTCAAGATCGAAGGCTGGCACGATTCCAAATATGCCAAGAAGATGATCGTCGACGCGATCGCGCGGGCGAAGGCGGCTAAATAAGGCCGAGCCTCGGACGGCTAGGTAGGTTTGGCAAAGCCTCTCAGCTTCGTCATACCAGGGCGGAGCAGCCGCGAAGCGGCGTCGCGGAGACCCTGGTATCCATGCCGTGACACCGGGTGAAGTGCGGGGCGGAACAGAATTCCGCAACGTTGCGGCGGTGTTGATGTCGCGGCATGGATCCTCGGGTCTGCGCCGCGTCGCTACGCTCCTTGCTTCGCCCGTGGATGACGAAGTGATGGGCGCTTCGGCCAATCGCCGAGGTGCTAATTATCGACGCGGCCGAAGGGCGGCACGTTGCCGATGGCGGTGTGCCGATCCTTGCCGCAGGCGAAGGTTCGCGCCTTTTCGTCGGCGAGTTTTCGCGCCTGGTCGTTGGCTTGCGGGTTGCCGGTGGCCAGGACAAGGCCGACCGTGCAGCTTTCTCGCGCATCCATCTGGCCGACCTTGGCGACAAGCAGCACGTCGGTCGATTTGTTCGCGTCCTCGCCATTGCTGATTGAGCGGCGGTGGATGACCGCGAAGGGCACGGCCTTGTCGCCATTGGTTTCGATGCGCCATTCGACCTTGGCGCCGGATGAATTGAAGCCTGAAAAACTCTCCCAGGCGGACGTCATGTCGCCGCCGGGCGGAAAACCGTAGAACAGCGATTCGCGGGCGTCGTCGTAGGCGATCAACACGGGATAGCCGCGATAGCCCGAACAGGCGAGATCGGCCCAGTCGCCGTCGCCTTCTCCGGCCTGCGCGTAGGTCACGCAGTCCTTTTTCCAGTCGAGATCGGTGTAAGCGCTCGATATGCCGCCGGCATGTGCCACCTGGCAGCGACCGGCGAGGGCAAGCGGGATCAGAATGGCACGCATGACGGACATCTCCGGTTCAGGCCGGAGCAGCGTACCGCCAATCGCTATTTCTTCAAGCTCGCTTCGATCAGCAGGTCGGCGTTGCGGGCGACCGACTGCGCCGGACCGCCGAGGCCGAACAACTGGCCGCTGATATAGGCGCCTTCGATGAGGAGCAGCAGCCCGTCGCCCAGCGTGTCGGCATCTTCTGCCCCCATCGCGGCGGCCATGGCGCGCAGCCGGCGGCGCAGTTCCTGCTTGTTGGCCTCGCTGACGACGCGGGCCGGATGGCTGTGTTCGGGATACTCGACCGCGGCATTGGTCATGCCGCAGCCGCGATAGTCGGCCACTTGCGTGCGCTTGCCGATGCGGGTCAGGAAAGCCTTGATCTGCGCGCGCGGATCACCGGGATGGGCGTTCACCGACTCGTTGAAACGCTCCCAATATTCACGATCGTATTGCCGGAGATAGGAAGCGGCCAATTGGTCCTTGGAGGGAAAGCTGCGATAGAGGCTGGGCTTGGTGACGCCGGCGCGCTTGACGATCTCGTCGACGCCGATCGCCCTGATGCCCCGTCGATAAAACAGGTCATAGGCGACGTCGAGGATCTTCTTGGCAGCCTTGGGCGGCGACGCCGCATGACGGTCGTTGATGGTCAGTTCAATATTTTTGTCCGTTGGCATCATGTGACTCGATTGACGTGTTACCGATCGGTACGTATACATGGCTCACCCTGCAACGTACCGGTCAGTAACATGATAGCTCAATCCCGTCCCTTTGGCCAGCGCTACGCTTTCGTCGTGGTCGGCGTCATCTTCCTCTGCCTGCTGATCGCGGCCGGGCTTCGTTCGGCGCCCTCCGTGATGATGCTGCCGCTGGACAACAGCTTCGGCTGGGGGCGCGACACCGTTTCGATTGCCGCCGCCATCGGTATCTTCCTCTATGGTCTGACCGGGCCGTTCGCCGCCGCGCTGATGGAGCGTATCGGTCTGCGCCGCACGCTGCTTGCCTCGCTGGTGATCATGTCGGGCTCGACGGCGCTCAGCCTGCTGATGACCGAGCCCTGGCACCTGTTCCTCACCTGGGGCGTGTTTTCCGGTATCGGCTCCGGCGCGGTTGCCACCGTGCTCGGCGCCACCATCGTCAATCGCTGGTTCAAGACCAATCGCGGCCTGGTGATGGGACTAATGTCTGCCTCCAGCGCTACCGGCTTGCTGGTGTTCCTGCCGCTGCTCGCCTCGCTCGCCCAGTCCGGCGGCTGGCAGCCGGTCGCCATTGCCGTCTCTGTTGCCACTGCCTGTCTTCTGCCGCTGGTCTGGCTGCTGGTGCCGGAGCGTCCCGCTTCCATCGGCATGGTGCGTTATGGCGCCGAGGCCGATGATGTGCCGCCGACATCGCCGGCATCGCAAGGCAATTTCCTGGCGCATACGCTGAACACGCTGCGCCGCGCCGCCGGCACCCGCGTCTTCTGGTATCTTTTCGCCACCTTCTTCATCTGCGGTTTCACCACCAACGGGCTGGTCGGCACGCATCTCATCTCCTTTTGCGGCGACATGGGCATCGGCGAGGTGCAGGCGGCCGGCCTGCTGTCGCTGATGGGCATTTTCGACCTGATCGGCACGACGCTGTCGGGCTGGCTCACCGACCGTTTCGACCCGCGCAAGCTGCTCGGCGTCTATTACGGCATTCGCGGCTTGGCGCTGATCTACCTGCCCTATTCCGGCTTCTCGGCGACCAGCCTGATCATCTTCGCTGTGCTCTACGGTCTCGACTGGATCGCCACCGTGCCGCCGACGCTCAGGCTCGCCAACGAAGCCTTCGGCGACCGCAGCGGCCCGATCGTGTTCGGCTGGATCGTCGCCGGCCACCAAGTAGGTGCCGCCGCCGCGGCCGCCTTCGGCGGCACCATGCGCGAATTGCAGGGTAATTACGAACTGGCCTTCCTGATTGCCGGCATGACGGCCATCGCTGCGGCCTGTATCTCGCTGCTGATCAACACCAGCCGGCCGGCATTCGACCCGGAGCCGCAGGCCGCTTGAGGCGCGGCCTATAATCTCCCCCCTAGAGGGGAGATGTCGCCGAAGGCGACAGAGGGGGTCGGTTCGACCAGGCTCAACTCTTAAATCTTACTGCGGACGCTAGAGGCTGGCACTTCACGCGCAAGGACCCCCTCTGGCCTGCCGGCCATCTCCCCGTCAAGGAGGGAGATCAGCAGCTTCGACCTCGCCGCTAGTCCTGCGATGCGATTCTCAGTCGGGGTAGCAGACCATCGGAATGTTCGGCCACACGGCGCTGTCGCAGTTGGCGCTGGCTTGTCTCTGCTTGAAGGCGGTGCTGACCGGTCCCGTCACCATAGGGTCAACGCCATCAGGCGCATCGGCAAAGGCCTGTTCGGCCGTCTGGGTGTCGGACTGGGCAACAGCGCGCGCACCCTTCTGCGTCGAGGCAGCCGACTGTGCGGCGTTGGCCGCCAGCAGCAAGGCAAAGGCCACCGAAGCGATGAGGGGCCAAAATCGGTTGAGTTTGTCGGTCATGATGGTCGAACTGCCCGGGCCCTGAAAGGTTCCCGCCTTGGTTAACAAAATCATCTCACACGCAGATGCTTAAGATTTGATGAGTATTTGGTGTCGCGCGTCCTCTTTCGCAACTGCGAAAAACCCTGTATGAGCCGCGCAACCGAAAGAGGCAGCGCCTTTGGCCTGCTGCCTGCAACGCTTCCGAGACCAGAACATGAAAATTCGTAATATCGCGATCATCGCGCACGTCGACCATGGAAAAACCACCCTCGTCGACCAATTGCTGCGGCAATCCGGCTCCTTCCGCGACAACCAGCGCGTCGCCGAACGCGCCATGGATTCCAACGACCTCGAAAAGGAACGCGGCATCACCATCCTCGCCAAGGCGACCTCGGTCGACTGGAAGGACACGCGCATCAACATCGTCGACACGCCCGGCCACGCCGATTTCGGCGGCGAGGTCGAGCGCATCCTGTCGATGGTGGATTCGGCCATCGTGCTGGTCGACGCCGCCGAAGGGCCGATGCCACAGACCAAATTCGTCGTCGGCAAGGCGCTCAAGGTCGGCCTGAAGCCGATCGTCGTCATCAACAAGATCGATCGCCCGGACGCCCGCCATGTCGAGGTGGTCAACGAGGTGTTCGACCTGTTCGCAGCGCTCGACGCCACCGACGACCAGCTCGATTTCCCAATTCTCTACGGTTCGGGCCGCGATGGCTGGGTCTCCGAGAACCCGGAGGGCCCGAAGGATCAGGGCCTGGCGCCGCTGTTCGACCTCGTCATCAAGCATGTGCCGGAGCCGACCGTTCATCCCGGCCCGTTCCGCATGATCGGCACCATCCTGGAAGCCAACCCGTTCCTCGGCCGCATCATCACCGGCCGCATCGAGAGCGGCACGCTGAAGTCGAACCAGGCGGTCAAGGTGCTGCACCATGACGGCACCCAGATCGAAACCGGCCGCATTTCCAAGATCCTCGCCTTCCGTGGCCTCGAGCGCCAGCCGATCGAGGAGGCCCAGGCGGGCGACATCGTCGCCATTGCCGGCCTGTCCAAGGGCACCGTCGCCGACACGTTCTGTGACATGGCGGTGACCGAGGCGCTGCACGCGCAGCCGATCGATCCGCCGACCGTGACCATGTCCTTCCTCGTCAATGACAGCCCGCTCGCCGGCACCGAAGGCGACAAGGTGACCAGCCGCGTCATCCGCGACCGCCTGTTGCGCGAGGCCGAAGGCAATGTCGCGCTGAAGATCGAGGAATCGCCCGACAAGGATTCGTTCTTCGTTTCCGGCCGCGGCGAATTGCAGCTGGCCGTGCTGATCGAGACGATGCGCCGCGAAGGTTTTGAAATCGCCGTGTCGCGTCCGCGCGTCGTCATGCAGAAGGGCGAGAACGGCGAATTGCTAGAGCCGGTCGAGGAAGTCGTCATCGACGTCGACGAAGAGCATGCCGGCATCGTCGTGCAGAAGATGTCGGAGCGTAAGGCCGAGATGGTCGAGTTGCGCCCCTCCGGCGGCAACCGTCAGCGCATCGTCTTCCATGCGCCGACACGCGGCCTGATCGGGTACCAGTCGGAACTGTTGACCGACACGCGCGGCACCGCCGTGATGAACCGCCTGTTCCATGCCTATGAGCCCTACAAGGGCGAATTGCCGGGCCGCACCAATGGCGTGCTGATCTCCAACGAACAGGGCGAGGCCGTGGCCTACGCCATGTGGAACCTGGAAGACCGCGGCCCGATGGTCATCGATCCAGGCGTCAAGGTCTACCAGGGCATGATCATCGGCATTCACAGCAGAGACAACGATCTCGAAGTGAACGTGCTGAAGGGCAAGAAGCTGACCAACATCCGCGCCGCCGGCAAGGACGAGGCGGTCAAGCTTACCCCGCCGATCCGCATGACGCTGGAACGCGCGCTGGCCTGGATCCAGGACGACGAGCTGGTCGAGGTGACGCCGAAGACCATCCGCCTGCGCAAGCTCTATCTCGACCCGAACGAACGCAAGCGTTTCGAGAAGTCGGCCAAGGTTGTCGGCGCGGCGTAATTTTCTGACTTCTGATTGTATGAGAGAGGGGCGGAGCACCTGATGCTTCGCCCCTCTCTCGTTCACCCACCGGCCGCTTGGATGATGGCTTCGTGATCCGGCTCGCCGCCCAGATCGACACGAACCGTCATTCCCTCGCGGGCTGGCTTGCGCAGGGCTTTGGCTCCGTCCGGATCGACGACCAGCAGGCGCCGCTCCTCCAACGCTTGAAGCCGCGACCGCGAAATGCCGAGTTCATTGGCAAGCAGACGGTCGAGCCGGAGCGATGTCGGCATCTCCAGCCCAAGCTGGAGTTCCAGGGCCGCCGCGCTTTCCCTGGTGCCGCCGAGCACTGCCTTGCATACCGCAACATCGGCAAACTCCTCGACACGCCCCACCTTGTTGCGCAAGGCGACGATGTCGAAGGCATGGCGCCGCGCCAATCCCACATCGTTGCTTTCGAGCGCCTGCAGCAGCGCCGGCTCGATGTCGCGGCGGTTGCAGCGTTCGAGAATGCCGAAATTCCAGGAATTGTCGCAGTCGACGCAGCGATAGATCAGCCAGACGTCGATTCGCTTGCCGTTGGCGTTGACGCGGAATTTTCCGCTGCAGCGATAGGCCTTCACGCCGCCGCAACGATTGCAGTTGATCAGCGGTTGGGGTGCGATTGCAGGCGTGATCGCCCAGTGGATACGCAGAGTAGAAGACATGCCGATAAGCCCTTCCCGTCGGGAAGTTCATCAGGTCGGCACTATCGAGATGCCCATGCGGGCGCGGCGTGGCGGTAGGCTGCGGAGATTGTGAAGTCAGGTGTCGCGGCCGGAAAGCGCGCGACAGCGGTTCAGCAGTGCCAAACCGGTCTCGAACCGCCGCCCAGAAGAACACATGAACATGAAACAGGCACCACGAATGCGGCGCCATGCAAGTGTGTCGGGGGAGTTGGCGAGACCGGCGGTTACTGAGGCAAAGTGAAGCTCGAATTTGTTTCGCGGCGGGTCTTCTAGCCGTAGCCGGCGAGGACGGCAAGGGAGGCGGTAACTTCCAACGAATGATGTCTTCCTGCTTTATTTGGGAAGGATCATTTGGAGACGGCCCGTGGGAACTTACCGTCGGCTCCAACCACTTGCGATCACCGATCTGATGGCGCTGACGCCCAACGGAGGTACGCTCTCTATGTCTTCAATGGTTCGCAGGACCGAATAGTGATCAATCCTTTCAGTGTAACGTCCCCCTTCAATTCCAAATCCGTAGAATACAGTGAATATATGGTTTTCCGTATGGTAGTCGTCCTCATCGAACGTCACGATCAAAAGGCTGTGGTTCTTCTTCGACCAAACGGCGTAACCTCCAAGATGATTTTTCAACCAGCTGTCAGCCGCCGCTATCGTGCCATCATGCATGTCATTTTCGAGATTGGGGATCACGAAGCTGACGGATGGTAGCTTCGCATAGTCGCGAGGGAACTGGGCCAAAGACTTCTCAAAGCCCTTCGCGTCCGCAAACGATTCCCAGGGATTATGCTTTCGCGGCGATCCGGCTTCGACGTAGCCCGCAAATGTCTTGCCATGAGCCCGAAGGCGAGCGGCCAAGTTGGGCGCTGCGAAGCTGTGCATGCCATCGTCATGGACAGCTTGTGTCAAGCCGCTGAACAGTGCGAAGTAATTGGGTTGGCTGGGGTGAGCGACCCCATAGGATCGATCGAACAGGGCGCCGCCTTTTGCCAACTTGTTCAAATAGGGAGCAGCTCGTCCCGCCAGAGAAATCTGCTCAAAGGTGTGGTTCTCCATGATCACGACAACGACGTGATCATATTTCGGCGGCTGCCTCGACGATGCTACGGCCTGGGGCGCTCCGCTCAGCGCCATGCTGGCTACCAGGACAGCCGGCATTGAGAATCGTCGAAACTCCGTGTGCCAACTTTGCACAACCACGAAAACTCCTCCTCCCGCCTGCTCGGCAAGATCAACCTGACTGCAAGTCAGGCCTGGCAGTCAAGGGCATGGCCGAATGCGGAGCCGGTCTGGGATCTGCTAGCGCCGACGTTGCAAGCGGAGATGTCGATCGGATATCGTGCGCCCTTCAACCGCTTGGAAGGCAGTGCCATGCACCTCACCTCGCTCCTGATCTTCGCCGCCGCGCTGTTCGTTGCCGCCGGTTCGCCCGGCCCGTCGATCGCGGCCCTCGTCGCGCGCGTCATTTCGAAGGGCTTTCGCGATGTGTTTCCGTTCCTGCTTGCCATGTGGATCGGCGAGGGCATCTGGCTGTCGCTGGCGGTGTTCGGGCTGGCTGTGGTGGCGCAGACTTTTCACTTCGCCTTTGTTGTCATGAAATGGGTGGGTGTCGCCTATCTCGCATACCTCGCCTGGAAGATGTGGACGGCGCCTGTCGAGGCGAAGGAAGGCGAGATGCCGCGCGAGGATTCGGCGATCAAGCTGTTTTTTGCCGGCATGGCAGTGACGCTCGGCAACCCCAAGATCATGATGTTTTACCTGGCGCTGCTGCCGACCATCATCGATCTCGCTTCGGTCAGCATCGTCGGCTGGGCCGAGCTGACGGCGACCATGGCGGTGGTTTTGATCGCCATCGATCTCGCCTGGGTGCTCGCCGCCTCGCAGGCGCGCAAGCTTTTGAAAAGCAAGCGCGCCATGAAGATCGCCAACCGGATCAGCGCCACGACGATGGCCGGTGCCGCGGCGGCCATCGCGGCGCGGTCCTGAGGCGAAGCGTCAGCCCATCATATTGATGATCGGTGCGATCTCGACATTGCAGTTTGGCATGGCCAGCATCGGGCAGCCCTTGGCCTTCTCGGCGGCATCGTTGATATCCCTGGCCTCGATGATCGAATAGCCGCCGGTCGGGTTGCTGCCGCCGTTGTTTTCTATCTTGCCGCCGGGCAGGACGGTCTTCGACATGCCGACCGGATTGCCTGGGTCGACAACGGCCGAACCGAGCTTTCCAAACCAGCCTGTCCAGGCGTCGGTCATCGCCTTTTGCTCGGCTTCGCTCGTCGGCATCTTGCCGGAGCCGTGATAGACATAGAGAAACTTCGCCATGTTCTCCTCCCTTGGTGAGCGGCATCGAACCGGCATGCGGTCATGCCGCGCGCCGATCATCGGACCAAACTGGCGGAGAAGCAACGGGAATGCGCGATTGCTAATATATATGGCGCGGTGAGCAGCAGCTGCGATCCGCTATCGCGCCATGGCGTGGTATTCGTCGTTCGGCCGCATATCGATCGCCGCGGCCACCCGGTTCGACATGTTGAAGAAGGCTGCTGTCGAGGCGATGTCCCAGATGTCGCGATCGCTGAAGCCTGCCTTTCGAAGCGCGGCTCGATCGGCCTCGACGATCTTGGCCGGCTCCTCGGTCAGCTTGACGGCAAATTCGAGCATCGCGGTCTGCTTGGGCGAGAGGTCGGCGGCGCGGAAATTCATCACCATCATTTCGCCGAGCGCCGGGTCGCCGGACAGCTGGCGTACCGCCGCGCCATGCGCGGTCAGGCAGTAGTAGCAATGGTTGATCGAGGAAACAGTGACCGCGATCATCTCGCGCTCCAGCTTCGACAGACCCGATTCACCCAGCATCAAATCATTGTACATGTCGGTGAAGGCGCGCAATTTCTTGTCGTCGAAGGCGTAGGCCTTGAGCACGTTGGGGACCAGGCCGAGCTTCTCTTCGCATTTGGCGAAATAGGTTTTTGTTGCGTCACTGTGGCCCGCGTTGCCAAGGTCAAGCGCGGTAATCCTGCCGGTCATCGGGTGTTTCTCCTCGTCACGCTGTGGCTTGCCGCCGAATTCCGATATTTCTTTGCAAGCCGTCAAACCTTTGTCGCCAAACAGCGGTCATCTGCTACCATAGTCGCAAAAGCATGTGACGGGAGGGAATTAGCGTCATGGCCAGCTTGAAAGCCGCAAATCCGAAAAGAAAGAGCACGGCAAGGGGGGAAGACAAGTCTGGCAAGCTAGCCGACTATCTGCTGGCCCGGGCCCCTGCCGAAGACATTGCTGCCTATGACGTTGCCGATCTCGTGCGCGCCGCCGATCTCGCCGCGCGCGCTGTCGCCAGGCACAAGAAGGGTGACTGCGTCGTCGCCATAGATGTCGATTCCGGGGTTGTCCGCCAGGGCCGGCCGGTGACGGTGATCACTGTCGTCAACGATAACATGCCGTTCTTGTTCGATTCCATCCTCGGCGAAATCACCGACGGCGCCGGCGAGCCGTTGCTGGTCACTCATCCAGTCATCGTCGTCAAGCATGGGAAGGGCGGCGTCGAGGAGATCCTCGGCGACGGCGGCTTCGCCAGGGGCGACACCGGCCACGACCGTCTTAGTGTGATTCATGTCCATATCGGTCGGCTGCCTCCCGACCAGGCCGAGGCCTTGGCGGGTCGGCTGAAGAAGTTGCTCGGCCAGGTGCGTGCCGCTGTCACCGACTGGAAGCCGATGCTGGCCCGCCTGGACCAGGCGATCTCCGAATTTCGCTACGCACCGGTGCCGCTCGACAAGACCAGCGTCACAGAGGCGATAGCCTTCCTCGAATGGCTGCGCGACGACAACTTCACCTTCCTCGGCATGCGCGAGTTCAAATACACCGGCAGTGAGAAGAGCGGTATGCTGGAGCGTGCCGACAAGCCGGGCCTAGGCATCCTGTCCGATCCCGATGTGCTGGTGCTCAGGCGCGGCACCGAAGCGGTGACGACGACCCCCGAAATCCGCGCCTTCCTGCACGGACCGGAGCCGCTGATCGTCACCAAGGCCAACGCCAAGTCTTCCGTGCACCGCCGCATCTATCTCGACTACATTGGCGTCAAGACCTACACCGCCAAGGGCGTGCTGTCGGGTGAACTGCGCATTGTCGGCCTGTTCACCTCGACCGCCTACACGCGATCGGTGATGAAGATACCGTATCTCCGGTCGAAGGCCGAAACCATCATCGCCAAATCCGGCTTCAATCCGGGGGATCATTCCGGCAAGGCGCTGATCAACGTGCTGGAGAGCTATCCGCGCGACGAACTGTTCCAGGTCCCGGTGCCGATCCTGCGCAAGCACGCCGAGGCTATTCTAGGCCTGGTGGAGCGTCCTCGCGTCAGGGCGCTGGTGCGTGCCGATCAGTTCGACCGCTTCGTCTCGATCCTCGTCTTCGTGCCGCGCGACCGTTACGACAGCGTCGTGCGCGAGAAGATTGGCGCCTATCTGAAAACCGTGTTTGAGGGCCGGCTGTCGGCCTATTACCCGGCCTTCCCGGAAGGTGGGCTGGCGCGGGTGCATTTCATCATCGGCCGCTCCGGCGGCAAGACACCGAAAATCGAACAGACGACGATCGAGGAAGCGATCCGCGACATTGTCCGCACTTGGGACGACGCGCTTCGGGAAACAGCGGCGGAGACTGGAGCCGATCCCGCACGGACGGCGATCGCGGCGCGGTTTTCCGAAAGCTATCGCGATAGTTTCTCGCCGACCGTGGCGCTTGCCGATGCCGGGCGCATCGCCAGGATCAGCGCCGGCAATCCGATCGCCATCGACTATTATCGCCATGCCGAGCAAAAGCCGCATCAGGCGGCGCTGAAGATCTATCACCATGGCAGCCCGGTGGCGCTGTCGCGGCGCGTGCCGGTGCTGGAAAACATCGGCTTCCGCGTCATCAGCGAGCGCACCTTCGAGGTCGGCGACGAGCAGTCCGGGATGGTCTTCATCCATGACATGGAGTTGGAGAACAGCTACGGCAAGCCGATTGACCTTAGCGATGGCGGCGCGCTGTTCGAGGACGCGTTCCTGTCGGTGTGGCGCGGCGACGTCGACAATGATGGCTATAACGGCCTTGCCCAGACCGCCGGCCTGTGGTCAGGCGAAATCACCATCCTGCGCGCCTATGGCCGGTATCTGCAGCAGGTCGGAATTCCGCAAAGCCAGGATTTCATCGCCGCGGCGCTCAACCGCTATCCCGACATCGCGCGCGGCCTGCATGCGCTGTTCATCGCAAGGCTTGGGCCGACGGCCGAGGGCGAAGGCGTGGTGGCGGCAAAGCACCTCAAGGCCAAGATCAAGGACGCGCTGGAGGATGTGCCCAACATCGACGACGACACCATCATCCGCCGCTACCTCAACCTGATCGAGGCCTCGCTGCGCACCAATCATTTCGTTGCCGATACGAAAGAGAAAGGCCAGTCGCTGGCGATCAAGCTCGAATCGCAGGCGGTCGAAGGACTGCCGGCGCCACGGCCGTGGCGCGAGATTTTCGTCTACGGTTCCGAGGTCGAAGGCCTGCATCTGCGCTTCGGCCCGGTGGCACGTGGCGGCCTGCGCTGGTCGGACCGCGCCCAGGACTATCGCACCGAGGTGCTCGGCCTGGTCAAGGCGCAGCAGGTCAAGAACGCCGTCATCGTGCCGGTCGGCGCCAAGGGCGGCTTCTTCCCCAAGCGCCTGCCGGCGGGCGGCAGCCGCGACGCGATCTTCGAGGCGGGCACGTCGGCCTACAAGAACTTCGTCTCCAGCCTGTTGTCGATCACCGACAATATTGGGCTGGACGGTGTCATTCCGCCGGCCGGCGTCATCAGGCGCGACCAGGACGATCCCTATTTCGTCGTTGCCGCAGACAAGGGCACGGCGACCTTCTCCGACACCGCCAACGCCATCTCCGAGAAGCATGGCTTCTGGCTCGACGACGCCTTCGCCAGCGGCGGCTCGGCCGGCTACGACCACAAGAAGATGGGCATCACCGCCAAGGGCGCCTGGGAAGCGGTCAAGCGGCATTTCCGCGAGATCAACCGCGACATCCAGACCTCGCCCTTCACCGTCGTCGGAGTCGGCGACATGTCGGGTGACGTGTTCGGCAACGGCATGCTGTTGTCGCCGCAGACAAGGCTGATCGCCGCCTTCGACCATCGCGACATCTTCATCGATCCCGATCCTGACATGGCGGCCTCGATGGCCGAGCGCGAGCGCATGTTCGCTCTCGCCCGTTCGAGCTGGCAGGACTATGACAAGAGCAAGCTGTCGGAAGGCGGCATCATCGTCTCGCGCAGCCAGAAGTCGATCACCTTGCCGGCCGCGGCTGCGGCGGCGATCGGCCTCGGAAAAACGACCGCCACGCCGGTCGAGATCATGACTGCCATCCTCAAGGCATCGGTCGACCTGTTGTGGTTCGGCGGCATCGGCACGTATTTGCGGGCCTCCACAGAAACCAATGCCGAGGTCGGCGACCGCGCCAACGATGCCATCCGCATCACGGCGCTCGACGTGCGCGCCAAGGTAATCGGCGAGGGCGCCAATCTCGGCGTGACGCAGCGGGCGCGTATCGAGTTCGGCATGAATGGCGGCCGTTGCAATTCCGACGCTATCGACAATTCGGGCGGCGTCAATTGCTCCGACGTCGAGGTCAACATCAAGATCGCGCTGGCCTCGGCCATGCGCAAGGGATCGCTGACGCGTCCGGCCCGCAACAAGCTGCTGGCTGAGATGACCGACGAGGTCGGCGGGCTGGTGCTGTCCAACAACTATCAGCAGACGCTGGCGCTTTCGATCGCACGCAAGCGCGGCCTTGCCGACATCGCGCATCAGAGCCGTTTCATGACGGCGCTGGAAGCGCGCGGCCTGCTCGACCGCGTGGTCGAGACCCTGCCATCACCGGCCGCGCTCGCCGAGCGCGAGGCGCGTGGCGAGCCGCTGACCAGGGCCGAGCTCGGCGTACTGCTCGCCTATGCCAAGATCGTGCTGTTTTCCGATATCGTCGCCAGCGACGTGCCTGATGACGCGCATTTCGACCGCGACCTGATGGGCTATTTCCCCGACCGGATGGCGAAGAAATACGCCACCGAGATCAACGGCCACCGGCTGCGCCGCGAAATCATCGCCCGCGTCGTCGCTAACGATCTGGTCAACCGCGGTGGCCCGTCCTTCGTCAACCGGCTGCAGGAAGCCACGGGGCGCACCGCTGCCGATGTGGTGCGCACCTTCGCCGTGGTGCGTGACGGCTTTGCGCTGCCGGCGCTCTACCGCGAGATCGACGCACTCGACAACCAGATCGATGGCCAGGTGCAGCTCGACCTCTACCAGATGGTGAGCCGGCTGATCTACGTCACCAGCGGCTGGTATCTGAAGAACGATGCCGGCACGGCACCGCTCGGCCAGCGCATTGCCGAACTGCTCGAGGCGCGCAAGGCGCTGGAGCCGAAACTCGTTCCGCTGCTGCCGGCCTTCTCGCGCGAGCGGATCGAGGAGAAGCGCCACGGGCTGTTCAAGGCCGGCGCGCCGGAAAAGCTCGCCGAGCAGCTGGCGCTGAGCGACGTGGCGGAATTGATCCCCGACATCGCGCTGACCGCGCGGATGGCAAATGCCGACATCGTCGCCGCTGCCAAGGCGTTCTTCGCGGTCAGCGATGCCTTCCGCATCCCGCGTGTCGAGGACGCCGCTCGCTCGATCACGCCGTCGGACTACTATGACCAGCTCGCTCTGTCCCGCGCGACCGACACGATCGGTGCTGCACGGCGCGGCATCGCGGTGGCGGCACTTACCGGCCATGCCAAGACGGCGGATCCGGTGGCGGCCTGGCTGGAAGCCGGTGGCGAGCGCGTAGCGCGCATCCGCGAGCGGCTGCAGGCGCTGACCGAAGGCGGCGACATCACCGTATCGCGGCTGTCGGTGGCATCCGGGCTGATGAGCGATCTGACGGGGATGTGAGGCTTACCCTCCCCTTTGTGGGGACGGTCGCTGAGAAGCAGCGGGGTGGGGGCGGCGCCGACCCCCACCCGGACCTTCGGTCCGACCTCCCCACAAGGGGGTGCCCGCGACGCTTGTTCGTTTGCATGACCATCGGAAAACATGCAGACATGGCGCGAACCGCCAGCGACATGAGGCGAGTGGAGGGGATATGGCCGAGGCAGCAGTGCAGCGTGCGTCCGGGCGCGGCATCTGGGGATGGATGTTCTTCGACTGGGCGGCGCAGCCGTTCTTCACGGTCGTCACCACCTTCATCTTCGGCCCTTATTTCGTTTCGCGCATGGCGAGCGATCCCAACACCGGCCAGGCCGTCTGGGGTTATGGCATTGCCGCGGCCGGACTGGTCATCGCGATACTTTCGCCGATCCTCGGCTCGATCGCCGACCAGACCGGGCCACGCAAGCCATGGATTGCCTTCTTTGCGGCGATCAAGATCACCAGTCTCGCTTTGCTCTGGTTCGCTGCACCGGGCTCAAACCTGTTCCTGGTGGTGGCGCTGTTCTCGCTGGCCTCGGTGGCGGCGGAATTCTCCACGGTGTTCAACGATTCCATGATGCCGCGGCTGGTGCCGAAGAGCGAGATCGGCCGCATCTCCAACACGGCCTGGGGCCTCGGCTATCTCGGTGGCATGATCGCGCTGATCTTCGTCGTCACCTGTTTCGCCGGCTCACCAGAGACCGGCAAGACGATCATCGGCATCGACCCGCTGTTCGGACTCGACCCGAAGCTCGGCGAGGATGCACGGGCCACCGGGCCGCTGTCGGCCGGCTGGTACTTCCTGTTCATCCTGCCGATGTTCTTCTTCACGCCTGACGCCATCAAGGGCATTCCGATCGGGCCGGCTGTGCGCGAGGGCCTGTCGGAATTGAAATCGACACTGGCCGAGGTGCGCAAGCGCGGCGGCATATTCCGCTTCCTGGTCGCCCGCATGATCTACCAGGACGGCGTCAACGCGCTGCTGGCGCTCGGCGGCACGTTCGCGGCTGGCATGTTCCATTGGTCGATCACCGAGATCGGCATGTTCGGCATCATCCTCAATGTCGTCGCCATCTTCGGCTGCTGGATCGCCGCCCGGCTCGACACCGCGCTCGGTTCCAAGGCGGTGGTGATGATTTCGCTGGTGATGCTGTCCATCGCCACCGTCGGCGTCGTCTCGACCGGCCCGGGCTTCACGCTGCTCGGCCTGATCCAGCTCTCGACCACCGATTCGGGCGGCCTGTTCGGCACGGCGGCCGAGAAGGCCTACATCATGTACGGCCTGCTGATCGGGCTGGCCTTCGGCCCGGTGCAGGCGTCGTCGCGCTCCTACATGGCACGCAGCGTCACGGCGGCGGAATCCGGCCGCTATTTCGGCATCTATGCACTGGCTGGCCGGGCGACCAGCTTCCTGGCGCCGTTCATGGTGGCGACCATCACCGCGCTCAGCGATTCGGCGCGGCTCGGCATGGCGGTGATCATCCTGTTCCTGGCGATCGGCATGGCGATTTTGGTTCGCACGCCGTATCCGGCGGACCAGCCTGTGGAGTAGCGCCTTACCCTCCCCCTTGTGGGGAGGGTCGATCCGCGAAGCGGAGCGGGGTGGGGGTAGCGCCATCACCCCACCCCGGCGCGCTCGCAAGCGAGCGCACCGACCCTCCCCATCGAGGGGAGGGTAAACGCGCTCAGTGCCTGAAATGCCTAACCCCCGTAAACACCATCGCGATGCCATGCTCATCGGCGGCGGCGATGACGTCCTTGTCGTTCATCGAGCCGCCGGGCTGGATAACGGCGGTGGCGCCAGCTGCGACTGCGGCGAGCAGGCCGTCGGCGAAGGGGAAGAAGGCGTCGGAGGCGACCACCGAGCCCCTGGTAAGCGGTTCGGCCATGCCGGCCGCTTCCGCCGCGTCGAGCGCCTTGCGGGCGGCGATGCGTGAGGAATCGACCCGGCTCATCTGGCCGGCGCCGATGCCGACGGTGGCGCCGTCCTTGACGTAGACGATGGCGTTCGACTTGACGTGCTTGGCGACGCGGAAGGCGAATTTGAGGTCGGCCATTTCGGCCGGCGTCGGCGCGCGCTTGGTCACCACTTTCAGTTCGAGGTCGTCGACCACGGCGTTGTCGCGGCCCTGGACGAGCATGCCGCCGGCGACGGATTTGACCGTCGTGCCGGGTGAGCGCGGATCGGGCAGGCCACCGGTAACCAGCAGACGCAGGTTCTTCTTCGCCGCGACGATTGCCGCCGCCTCGTCGGTCGCGTCGGGCGCGATGATGACCTCGGTGAAGGTTTTCACGATTTCCTGCGCCGCTTCGGCGTCGAGGGGGCGGTTCAAGGCGACGATGCCGCCGAAGGCGGAGACTGGGTCGCAGGCCAGCGCCTTGGCGTAGGCAGCCTTGAGCGAAGCGCCCTCGGCGACGCCACACGGATTGGCGTGCTTGATGATGGCGACAGCGGCGGAGTGGCTTGGATCGAACTCGCCGGCCAGTTCGAAGGCGGCGTCGGTGTCATTGATGTTGTTGTAGGAGAGCTGCTTGCCCTGCAGCTGCCGTGCGGTGGCGACGCCCGGCCGCTTGTCGCCGTTGACGTAGAAGCCGGCGCTCTGGTGCGGGTTCTCACCGTAGCGCATCACCTCGGTCAGCCTGCCGCCGAAGGCGCGCCAGGTCGGATGCTCGATCTCCAGCGCCTCGGCGAACCAGCCAGAAATCGCCGCGTCGTAGCTGGCGGTGCGGGCAAAGGCCTTGGCCGCCAGCTTCTTGCGGAAGTCCAGCGACAGCGAGCCGATGTTCATCTCCAGCGCATTCAGCACCGAGGCATAGTCGCTTGGGTCGGTGACGATGGCGACATAGGCATGGTTCTTGGCCGAGGCGCGGATCATCGCCGGGCCGCCAATGTCGATGTTCTCGACGATCGCGGCATAGTCGGCGCCGGAGCGGCGGACTTCCTCGAACGGATAGAGATTGGAGACGAGAAGATCGATAGGCTCGATGTGGTGTTTGCGCATTGCCGCCGCGTGTTCGGGGTCGTCGCGGACGCCAAGCAGCGCGCCATGGACGGACGGATGCAGCGTCTTGACGCGGCCATCCATGATCTCGGGAAAGCCAGTGAGCTCGGAGACGTCGCGTACCGCCAGGCCTGCCTCGGCGATCGCCTTGGCGGTGCCGCCGGTCGAGACCAGTTCGACACCGGCCGCGGCCAATGCCCTGGCGAAGTCGATAAGGCCGGTCTTGTCGAAAACGGAGAGCAAGGCACGGCGGACGGGAACGAGATCCGGAGCTGGAATGTTCTTGGCGGCGACGGCCATGGGCTGGCGGCCTTTCACGGCTGGAGGGGCAAGCCCGCGCCGTAGCACATGACGCCTGGAAATCAAACCGGCCTGGGCTCAGGACCTATCAATCGCTTGAGAAGATAGGGATCGGTTGATTCAATGGCGGCGTAAGAGACGCTTTCATGGGGGATTTGATCTGGCTGTCGGAAGCGCAGATGCGCCCGCATCGAGCCGCTGTGCGCACACCTTCATATCTGCAATCTGTATCGCAGCAACCTTCATTTTCTGGCTCAATCAATGAGTCCTGAGCCTAGGTTTTCCGTCGGCCATAACTCGTTAGTTCAACAGTATCGTTTTGCACGACATGACCATCCTGGCTCATGACCGTGCTGCGCTTGACCCAGTGATCTATAACAGGGCTGTACCATGTCTTGACAGTAAAGTCTGACTTGCGTGATGCGTCATTGCCGTTGCGCGTGGTGTACTTGGTTTCGACAACGAAGGCATCGAAGCTGCCGGCCTTGGTAGCGACGGCTTCCTTACCGGTCACCTGCGACTTGCCTGACTTTTTCCAGACTTGCCCCTTCGCATCGATTTCGCTGGCTTTGAAAGTCCAAGATTTTCCAACTTCGAGCGGCAGCTGCACCCCGCCGAAATTATGGGGCGACCAGCGGCTTCCGCCGTCTTTCACAATATCCCAGGCAGCATCGTAGATAATAACGCTTTCAGGAGCAGTCGCCCCAGAAATCTCTACTCTGCAAGTGATATCCTTGGGAGAAACATCCGTAACCAACCATGTCCGGCTCTCCTTCACGCCACCGGTTATGTTGTCAACGATGTCGTAACTCCAATGATCACCGACATCAGCCTGCGGCATTGCTACAGATTGGGTATCCGCCGCTTCGATTGTAGTATTTTTTGATTGTCCCGCCGGCGCATTTGTTTCCTGAGAAAATACACATTCGCTGGAAATAATGAGCGCCGCCGTAGCCAGTAATAGCTTGATCGGTGTCATGATAGACCTTTCACAGTGGGGAGGTTCAAGACCGTCCGTAGTCGGTAAGCTCGACCGTCCAGTTTGATTTCACCTGCTTATCGCTGAAGGTTTTCTCGGAGCGCTTCACCCAATGATTGATCTCTGGCACCCACCAGGTGGTAGTCGTGACCGTGGCTTTCTGGGAAGGGTCAACAGCACCGCGAATGTTGGTCACCGTCTCATATTTGATGGCATTGAATGTGCCCGCACTCGTCGTAACAGATTCCTGACCAGTAACCTTGGAGGTCTCCACCCGCTTCCACAGCGTCCGGGAGGAGCGTATATCCGACGCCTTTGAGTTCCATCTATCGCTGATCTTCATAGTGCTATTCACGCCTGTTCCGTCATTTGGCTCGAACTTAGCAATATTGGTGCTTTTTACATTCCATAGCCGATCAAACACGCTATATGATGGGATCCCCAGTCCGAGCCACTTCACGCTGACGCTCACATCCGTGCTTCCAACGTCTGTGACCGTCTGGGTAAACTCGCCTATAAGGTCGCCGGTAAGATTGTCCCGACTGAGATAAGTCCAGTGATCGCCAACGGCCACCGGGCGCATATCTGATGCAGCGGGGTCGGAGGAAGGCGGCTGCTGGATCTCCGAAGGCTTGGCGTCACTGGCCGGCGTCTGAGCGATTGCCACCATAGGGAAAAGTCCCGCCAGTAAAATGCCAAACATAGCCAAGCGTTGCATCAATACCTCCCAACTCATCTTATGAACAACTGCTAAAGCATCAAACACCTTTGGCCAAGGCTTGGCAGATACACGTTTACGTGACGTTCCGGCCAGGCCGTTCGAAAGACAGATCACTCAAAAAGAACGCATCCTTGCGAGTGATGTGCCAAAGACTGCCAAGGTGCCAAGATTGGCCGGATCCGGATCGATACGTCTCACTGCCAGCGTCCGCGAGAACTTTAATAGGTCCTGAGCCTGGGCCGCCTCAGTTGTTTTCGGGATAACCGGCGATGCTGGTGCGCGTCAGCTGCCAGTGGACTTCGGACACGTCGGAGGCCTTGAAGGCCAGCACGATCTGCCGGCTGCGGCGCGGGCCGCCAAGACCGGCGAAATAGATCGATTCCTCGACCTCGGGCACTACTTCGCTTGCGGTGAACACCCAGCTGTCGGCCTGATCGGCGGTCAGCACCAGGCGGTCGTGCTCGTCCTGCAAAAGGGTGATGTCGGGATGGACATGGAAGCGCACGGTGATGAAGTCGCGGCCATTGTTGCGGATCGCGGCATTGCCGGGGCGCAGGAACCGGTCCCTGCCGGCGAGCACGTTGCCGTCCGTCGACAGCTTCAGCTCGCGCTCATGCAGGAAGCCGAAACGCGGGACATAGCCGTCATGCCGGGCGATGAAGCCGTGAACGCCCTTCTGGTCGATGCGCTTGCACTGCACATGCTGTGGGCCGCCGATCAGCGGCGAGCCAAGCAGGTCGTTGACCCGTATCGAATGGCTGAAGCGTGCCGAAGAGGTGTCGTTGATGGTGGCGGTCGAGTGCGCGGCGGTGGCGCGGGCCAGCGGCCGGAACTCGGCGGCGCCATAAGTGTCGATGCCGGCATTGACGATATAGTGCTGGCGGCCGGACGACAGTTCGAAGGCAAGGCAGCCGGCGTGTGCGGCGTTGGAAACGTCGACAGGCGGCGGCAGGCCGGTGTCGGCGATGACGGTGACGCCGCCCATCGACAGCCGTTCATAGCCCGAATGCGGCGCGTGCAGCAGCGGCGCGCCGGCGGTGTCGTCATGGCGCAATATCGTGGCGATGCGGTCATGGATGGTGGCGCCCATGCCGTTGAAGCGGGCAAGGCTGCCGTCCTGGTGGCGGAAGAAGCGCAGCGCCGGCAACATGCGGTCGATGGCGCCGATTAGCGCCTGCGGCGGAGTTTCCGCCTGGTTGGCATAGGTCTGGCGCAGCGGCAAAAGGTCGGCGAGGATTTCCAGCACCGCCATAGGATTGCGTGAGATGTGGCCGCCATCGGCGAGGATCTGGCGGTTGAGTTCCTCGGCAAGGTTGCGGGTGGCGCCGCGCAGCGCCGAAGCCGGCGCCGGCAGGGAAAGGGCGGCGAAGGCCAGAGCGATGCGGGCGCGCAGCCGGTCCTTGCCGTCGGGCATTTCGCGTGCCATCGACCTGAGGTAGCGGATCTGGACGGCCAGCGATTTCAGGAAGGCGCGATAGAAGGGAAACTCGGCGCCCTGCAGCACGACGGAGGAATGCTGCAGCCAGGCGATGATACGCTTGGCCGTCGTCCCGGGCTCCCAGGCAACACCGGCAATGTTGTTGCCATGCATGGCGATCCAGTCGGACACCAGCGCGCGCGCATTGGCGGCGGCAAGCTCGGTGCCGGCGGCGCGCATGTGGCGCAGCCAGCGAAAACCATGCAGCGTCTTCTGCCAGCCATGATTGGGCACATTGATCTGGAAAGGCGACTTGCCGCCGGTTTCGACCAGATGCCCCGACAGGGGGTAGCGGCCGTAATAGATCTCGAGCGCGATCTGCGGGTCGGCCAGGCGCAGGTCCGGTGGCGCGATCAGGACGCGTTCGGGCGTGCGGCCGGAATAGCGCCAACGATAGACCGGCCCGGCACGCAGGCGCCGGCGCGTCTTGCGCCAGAACTCCTTCGCGACAAGCGTCCACAGACGCGTCGTGTTGCTGGCAACGAGTGCCAAAAGCCCTCCTGGTCGTCCTCTACCCCGGCGCCGAGTTTACATGATTGAACTAGTCGTGCGAAGGCGAATTCCGGGGATGGGGTCCGGTGCCCCATACCCTACCTAAAAAAGTCAGCAAATACGGATGGTTAAATCGTTAGTCGACTCGTCGAAGGCGCGCCGCGAAGAAGCCGTCCAGGCCCGAGCGCTCCGGCGCGCCGAGGTCGAGATCGGCGGGCGTGGTACGCAGCGTGCCTTGTGCCGTCAGGAACGAATCGATGCCGGCGATCTCGCCTTGCCGCAACGGATCGTCGACTACCGCCGGCGTCCCTTTGAGGAAAGCGCGATAAAGCTCCTCGCCTTCGAGCGGGTCGAGCGAACAATTGGAAAAGACGATGCGGCCGCCGGGTTTGACCAGTGTGACGGCGCGGGCGAGCAACCGCTTTTGCAGGTCGGCGAGCTTTTCGACATCGGCGGCCGTCTTGGTCCATGGCACATCTGGATGCCGGCGCACCGTGCCGGTCGACGAGCACGGCGCATCAAGCAGCACGGCGTCGAACAGTTCTTCCGGCTCGTATTTGATGAGGTCGGCCTGGACGATGTCGGCCGACAGGCCAAGACGCTCGAGATTCTGCGTAAGCCGGGCCAACCGGTTCTTCGAGGTGTCGACCGCGGTGACCTTGGCGCCGGCGAGAATGAGCTGCGCGGTCTTGCCGCCCGGCGCGGCGCAGAGATCGGCGACGCGCAATCCTGTGACATCGCCGAACAGGCGGGCGGGAAGGCTGGCCGCCGCATCCTGGACCCACCAGGCGCCTTCCGCGAAGCCGGGCAGTTCGGTGACGGCGCCGGCAAGATTTTCCACGCGCACCGTGCCGGTCGGCAAGACGATGCCGCCGAGTTTTTCGGCCCAGAGTTCGGGATCGGCCTTGACCGAGAAATCGACCGGCGCCTCAACGCGATGGGCTTCGAGGATCTGCCTGGCCTTGTCAGCGCCATAGGTGGCCGTCAGCCGGTCGGAAAACCATTTTGGCGCTTCGTCGGTGGCGGCAAGGGCGGCGGGCAGTTCTGTGTCCTTGGCACGCGCCAGTGTCCGCAGCACGCCGTTGACGAGGCCGGAGAAGCGCTGCGTGCGCGGATCGGACTTGGCATGCGTCACCGCAAGGTCGACAGCGGCGCTGTCGGGAATATCGAGGAACAGGATTTGCGCTGCCGCCACATGCAGTATGTGCGACAAAGCGGTGGCGTTGGGGGGCAGCGGCTTTTCCAGCCTGCGCGCCAGCAGCCCGGTGATGGTCATGCGGAAACGCAGCGCTGTGACCAGGATGGCCCGCACCAGGCCACGGTCGCGCAAATCGAGCGCCTTGTATTGCGGGTGGCCGTTTTCGTGGTCGGTCAGGCCGTCGAGCGGCGTCCTGGCATCGATGACGGCGGCAAGCAGGCGCGCCGCCGCCTTGCGGGCGGCCAGACCGGCAACGAATTCGCCGCCGTCCCTATGATCCTGATCGCCTGAGCCCGTGCGCCGAGGTGCCGCCACGCTCACGACCACCGGCCCTTGGGCCCGGTCGGGTTGCGACCCCACGGATTGGCCTTCGGCTTCTCAGGCTCCGCCGGCTGCTCGGGCTGCGCTGCCTGGCCCCACGGGCCGGACGGCTGTTGTTGCTCGGCCTGCCGCGGCACGGGTGCCCGGCGCGGAGCGGCCCGGGTGTCGCCGCCTGCCATCTGCCGGGCCATCTCCTGCAACGCGGCGATCCGGTTGTCGGTGCTCGGGTGGGTGGAGAACAGACTGTCCATGCGCTCGCCATGCAAGGGATTGATGATGAAGAGATGCGCCATCGCCGGATTGCGCTCCGCATCGGGGTTGGGGATGCGTTCTGCTCCACGGGCGATCTTGTCAAGGGCGGATGCCAACCACAGCGGGTGTCCACAGATTTCGGCGCCGCGCCGGTCGGCCTCGTATTCGCGGGTGCGGCTGACCGCCATCTGCACGATCATGGCGGCAAACGGCGCCACGATCATCGCCGCCAGCACGCCGACAAAGCCAAACGGATTGTTGTCGCGATTGCCGCCGAGGAAAAAGGCGAAATTGCCGAGCATCGAGATGGCGCCGGCAAAGGTGGCGACGATGGTCATGGTCAGCGTGTCGCGATGCTGGACGTGGGCGAGCTCGTGCGCCATGACGGCCGCGACCTCTTCATGGGTCAGCCGCTGCAACAGGCCGGTGGAAGCGGCGACCGCCGCGTTCTGCGGATTGCGGCCGGTGGCGAAGGCGTTCGGCTGCGGGTTGTCGATGAGATAGGTTTTCGGCATCGGCAGCCCGGCCTGCTTGGCCAGCGCCTGGACGATGGCGTAATATTCGGGCGCGTTCTTCTCGTCGACCTCGACGGCGCGGTTCATCGACAGCACCATCTTGTCGGCATTCCAATAGCTGAACAAATTGGTGCCGGCGGCGATCACAAAGGCGATCATCATGCCGCCCGAACCGCCGATCAGAAAGCCGACGCCCATGAACAGCGCCGTCATCGCGGCAAGAAGCATGGCGGTGCGCAAAGTGTTCATCGTCTGCTCCTGTCGTTGTGGTGGCAAAAAGGGGTCGATCGTCGTGGGTTCATCGCTATATGATGGGAAACACCTGCCCCTGTTTCAATCCGCGGGGAATATCGCATGACCGACGAAACCAGTAAAACGCCTGCCGGCCCGGATGACGACGCGCCACCAAAGGAGCTGACGCTTGCCGCCCGCCGCGCGCTGGCGGAAGCTGAGGCAAGGCGCACCGCGTATCGCGAGAAGGAAGCCGCGCTGCCGAAGGAAATTGGCGGCCGCGGCGGCAAGGAACCCGGCCGCTATGGCGACTGGGAAGTCAAAGGCCTGACCAGCGACTTCTAAGGTATGTTGATATTCAGGTGAAGCCGGCCTGCAAGTGTTGGTTCCCTGCGCTTCCGGTGCCCACGTACTTTAGTACGCTCCGCTCCGGTTCTCGGAAACCATCGCTTTCGACTCGGCCTGACCTGAATCTCAACACACCTTTGGACGGGCGTTGCCTACATCGTTAGGCAGCGCTGCGCTGCGGCTCGAGCGCCAGCCAGCCGCGTTCGTCGATGGTGATGCCGACATTGCCGTAGCCCGCGATCGCGGCATGTGGCGTTTGCATCGGGTGCGCGTGAGTGGCGTTGATCACCATGACCGCGGCTTGCGCCGCCTCGGCCGCCGCGATGCCGGCCGGGGCATCCTCGAACACCAGGCAGTCGCGCGCATCGACACCGAGCCGTTGTGCGCCAAGTCGGAAGCAGTCGGGGGCCGGCTTGCCACGGGAAACGTCTTCCGCCGCCACGATGACCGCAGGGACAGGAATGCCGGCAGCCTGCATGCGTGCAAGCGCCAACGAACGTGGCGCCGAGGTGACGATGGCCCAGCTTTCGCCCGGCAGCGCCTTGAGAAACGCCACGGCGCCGGGAATCGGGACAATGCCATCCAGATCGGCGGCCTCGGCCTTCAGCAGCAGGTCGGCCTCATGCGCCGGGTCGACGCCTGGAAGGGCAAGGTTGGTGATGGTCTCGATCGCCCGCACGCCGTGGATCGTCGGCAGGAAGGCCGCGACGTCGAGGCCGTGCCGGCGTGCCCAATCGCTCCACACCCGCTCCGCCGAGGCGATGGAATTGATGAGAGTGCCGTCCATGTCAAAAAGAAAGGCGGCGAATTTTCTGCCAGCAAACATGATTTTCCTTGAAGTCCGGGGAGTGTGTCGAGTGAGGGCGCAACCGTAACGTCAAGGTGCTGACATGGAAAGGCACGAGGCGTATTTTGCGGCGGTCCAGGGAACCACAGCCACCTTGTGACGTTTGAGCAAAACCGTTTTTTCATAACGATCGAAGGGGGACCTGCAATGCTGATCCGGCTCGGCTACGAAATAGCCATCGAATGCATCGAGGCCACTCCGGTGATTTCGCTGCTCGAGATCCACAAGGAAAGGCAGGCCGACATCAAGCGGCAGACGCGGGTGCTGACATCGCCTTCGGTGCCGACCAAGCTCTACCATGACCTGCATGGCAATGGCTGCCGCCGCTTCACCGCGCCTGCCGGCACCTTCCGCATCCTCTACGATGCGGTGGTCGAAGACAGCGGCGAGACGGACGCGGTCAACACACTGGCCCGGGAAGTGCCGGTGGCCGAATTGCCCGACGAGGTGCTTGGCTATCTCCTTGGCAGCCGCTACTGCGAGACCGATCACCTCAGCAACCTCGCCTGGCAGCTGTTTGGCCATCTTCCATCCGGCTGGGCGCGGGTTCAGGCGATCGTCGACTATGTCCACAACCGGCTGTCGTTCGGCTACGGCTATGCCCGTTCGACCCGCACGGCGGCGCAGGCGCATGAGGAACGGGTCGGCGTCTGCCGTGACTTCGCTCATCTGGCGATCACGCTCTGCCGCTGCATGAACATTCCGGCGCGCTATGTGAACGGCTATCTCGGTGACATCGGCGTGCCGGTCGATCCGGCGCCAATGGATTTCTCAGCCTGGATGGAAGTCTTCCTCGACGGCAAGTGGTACACGTTCGATCCCCGCCACAACCACCCCAGGACCGGCCGCGTCGTCATCGCGCGCGGCCGCGACGCCACCGACGTGCCTTTGCTGCACAGCTTCGGCCCGCACCGGCTCAGCCTGTTCAAGGTGTGGACATATGAACAGGAAGGCAATCTGTTCAACCCACCCCATCACGGCATCGACCGGACGGCCAGCGCGCAGATGCTCGCGTAGGGTGGGTTGATGTTCAGGGGATTGCTGGTCTGCAAATGGCCTGATCTGATCCTCGACGCACCTCCGGCAGTTCCCTGCACCATTTTTGGCTGCGGGACAGATGGTCCGCTTCGGCACACAAGCGCTGTGCCGCAACAGGACGCAGTCGGGTATGTCGCGATCCATGGGTCCAACATGGTAAGCGCCTCGTAAACGAAACTGCGTTGATGGTTTCGCATTTACCGGTCATTCACCTTGCTGCAGGCCAGAACCAAACAAAAACAATACATTAGCTGTTAACCGTCTGCCCTGTGAGGGCTGCGACGTCATCCGGCTGGAATCCTGCATTGCGTCTGTTGCGGCGACGAGGCCGAGGCAAGCGGAGGCAGTTGGAGATGCGGAATCACGGGGGTCTTGTTCACGCGGTCGGCGGGTTCGCCAGAGATCGCGGTGGAAATTTCGCGGTCCTGTTCGGCTTTGCTGCCTCGGTCTTGGCGCTAGCGGGCGGTTTCTCGGTCAACATCTCGCAACTCTACAGCGCCAGATCAAGCCTGCAGGGCGTGGTCGACGCCGCGGTGACGTCGACAGCGCGCGACCTGACGACCGGCGTCATCAAGGAAGCCGATGCCAACAAGGCGGTGCAGAACTTTCTCGTGGCCAACAGCACTGCGGGCATTCTGCAGCCCGACCAGATCGTGCTCGACAAGCTGATCGTCGACAGGAGCGCCAAAACGGTGCAGGCGGATGCCCATGTCGATGTCGCCCTGTTCTTCCCGATTTTCGGCATGGGCGATACGAAGCGTGTCACCGCGTCAACGACATCGCTTTATTCCGACAAGACCATCGAAGTGGCGATGATGCTCGATGTGACCGGATCGATGGCCGCCAACTGGTGGGCAAAGACCGACAAGATCGGCGACCTGCAAGCCGCCGCTTCGACGGCTGTCGAGAACCTGCTCGACAACAACATCGATCCGAAGAATCCGCGTGTGCGTGTGGCGATTGTTCCCTATGCCGAAGCGGTGAATACAGGCGGCCTCGCGGACAGCGTTTTCGTCGAGCAGGCAGGAGGTTCGAATCTGCCGCCACCAGTGGACACACCGATCCCGGTGGGCTCATCGGTGCCCACGCGGCCGGACAACTGCGCCACCGAGCGCAAGGACAAGGACGGCTATGCGGATTATTCGTCCGATGGGCCGTCGACGCCGCGCCTGAACAATCAGGGCAAGACCTATCTCGCCAAGGTCAATCGTGACGATCGCATGGGGATTTGTCCGAAGCCGGAGCTCATTCCGCTGTCGGCCGACAAACAGAAGCTGCTCGACACGATTGCCGGCTTCAAGGCGGCTGGTGTGACCGCAGGCGGCATCGCTGTGCAATGGGGCTATTACATGCTTTCACCCTCCTGGCGCTCGACCATCGTCGACGCCCGGCTGGGCGCCGGTCCCGCCAATTTCGACAACAGAAAAGTCGGCAAGGTCGCGATTCTGATGACGGACGGCCAGTTCAACACGGCTTTTGCCGGCGGGCGCGGCGCGCCCCGATCGCAGAATGCGGGCCAGATGTCACGAAGCAATGCCGAAAGCATTTGCGACAACATGAAGCGCGACGGCATCGAGATATTCACCATCGGCTTCGACCTCGACGATCCGTCGATGACATCGACCGAGCGGGATCAGGCAAAGAGCGTGCTTCAGGATTGCTCGACCGCGGACAGTTCTAACCTGAAACACTATTACGAGGCGGCCACGGGTTCCGAGTTGAACGATGCGTTCAATGCCATCGTGCAGAACATCGAGCGGCTGACCATCGCCAAGTGAATCTTGAGCGCCAGATGGTCCTTGGCGACGTCAGTCAAAAGGAAAAGGCCGCCGCTTCTTTCGAAGCCGGCGGCCTTCCGTGTTTCCGTCCGTGGCGCGGCCTGTGGCGGCAACCCCTTCGGGTTACCTGCCGCGCATCTCGCGCCTTAACGGGAAGACTGCTTCCCGAAAGTGCAATCCGCTGAGGCCACGTTCTGGAAAACGAAATCACTCGACATCGGATCACCTCCTTTCGATTTGTTGAACACACAGACATGATGGGGTGCGTTGCAGCAAATGACAAGATGCCTGGCTGAAAAAGGCACCCTGCCGGAAAATGCCGCCGTGCCACATCCGCGTGCTTCGGCTTGCGATCCACTGCCCAAACGGACAAGATCGTTCCATCGGGCCGTGGGAGAAGGACATGGACGCCACCGAAAGAGCCGCGCGCATCGTTCGAACGGTGATCGAGGCGCTGAAGCCGGGCTTTGCCGTCAGGCTGTGGACTGGGGAACGGATCGGTCCCGCCAGCGGTGCGGTGCTTGCCATCAACGATCAGGACATCGTCTGGCAGTTGGCCCGCCGGCCCAATTTCTCGACGCTGCTCGAAATGTGGATTTCCAGGACCATCGACGTCGAGGACGGGTCGCTGTTCGATCTCTACGCCTTGCCTTCAAAGGGCAAGCTGAGGTTGAAGGCGTTGCCGAAGCTGGCGATCCTGCGCGACCTGCCCGCCGTCCTGTTCTCGCGACGACAGATGACGAAACGGGCCGATCTGGCCGGCCGCAATCCCTTTGTCAGCGGTTCGAACAAGCAGGCGATCGAACATCACTACGACATTTCGAACGCCTTCTACCGGCTCTTCCTCGACGAGCGCATGGTCTACACCTGCGCCTATTTCACCGATTTCGCCAATGGCATCGACCAGGCGCAGCAGGACAAGCTCGACCATATCTGCCGCAAACTCAGGCTGAAGCCGGGCGACCGGCTGCTCGACATTGGCTGCGGCTGGGGGGCGATGCTGATCCATGCCGCCAAGTACTATGGCGCCATCGGCCATGGTGTCTCGCTGTCGGAGGAGCAGACCCGGCTGGCGCGCGAGCGCATCCGCGCCGAAGGGCTGGAGGACAAGATCACCATCGACATCAAGTCCTACACCGAGCTCGACGGCAGCTACGACAAGATCTCGTCCATCGGCATGTTCGAAGCCGTCGGTCTTGCCAACCACGCGACCTATTTCTCGACCGTCCACCGGCTGCTGAAGCCGGGTGGCATCTATCTGCACCACGCCATCACGAGGCGCGGCAAGGGCGGCACGCGCAAGACTTTGCGCAAGGGCGCGGAATACAAGGCGCTGATCAAATACATCTTCCCTGGCGGCGAGGTCGACACGATCGGCATGACAACAGGCAATCTCGAGGCGCACGGTTTTCTCATCGCCGATGTCGAGAACCTGCGCGAACACTATGCCCGCACCTGCAGGCTGTGGGCCGAGCGCCTGCAGGCCCGTTTCGACGAGGCGATCGCCGAGGTCGGCGAGCCGAAGGCGCGGCTCTGGTTGCTCTATCTCACCGGCTGTTCGATCACCTTCGATCGCGGCTCTGCACAGATTTTCCAGACCGTCGTCACCAAGCGCGCGCGTGGCCCGAGCGGCCTGCCGCCGACGCGGGCGGACCTTTATCGGTAGCGCGAGCCGCTCGCGCCTTACTCGGCGATGCCAAGCGAGGCGATGTAAGCCGCCGAAGCGGGGATCTTGGACTTGTCCCTGATCTCGATGATGAGGCGCGGATTGCTTTCGAGTTTCGCGAGGGCGGCAAAGACCGAGCGCCATGGAAGCGTCCCTTCGCCGAGGCTCCAGTGACGATCGGCGTAGCCGTCGGCATCCTGCAAATGGATGTGCTGCAGGCGGTTGCCGGCAGCATGCACATAGTAGTCGACCGGCGGAGCACCGGTCGAGCCATGGGCATAATAGGCGTGGCCGGTGTCGATCGAGACGGCGACCGCGGGGGAGTTGAAGCTGTCGGCCAACGCCACGCGGATGTGCGGATCCTTGTCCTCGATGTTCTCCAGGACCATCGTGCAGCCGATGTCCTGCGCCCGCTTGACGGCATCGCGCAGGGTGAGCTGGCAATAGCCGACAATCTTCTCGCGCTCACCGGGATTGTTGTCGAGATTGTTGTAGGACCAGGTCGTATAGGGGCTGTGGACGACCATCTGCGTGGCGCGGATGGCGGCGCAGACCTCGATGCCCTGGACCAGACGTTTGCTGACGACATCGCGAATATCGGGGTCCTGCGAGGCAATGGTGAAGCCCCAGAAAGGCCCGTGAATTCCGAGGCGCCCCTTGTGCCCGTCGAGAAGTTTTCTGGCGCGGGCGGCGAGCGGTGCCCAGTCGCCGTTGAGAACACTGGCCTCGGTGAAGCTCTGCAGTTCCAGGTCACGCTGCTTTTCGAAGAGCCAGTCGCGATGGTTTTCGAGGTCGTCCAGGGTCATGGCGGCGCCAAGAACGGGCAGGGAAGTCATAGGCACTCCGATCGGTGAGATTTCAGGATGTCGGGCGGCAAGACGGATCGCGCCGAGGCTGTATGACGCCGTTTTCTGTCATGCGTATTACACGCTGCGCCAAGCCCGCCGCGAGGTGCGGGGATCATGCCGCCGCGACGCGGCCTGGCGTCGGCGGTATGATTTAGACGAAGCGCATCGGCGCGCCGATCTCGACGCGGGCCGGCCGGTCTACCGTGCAATAGACACCGAGATTGTGCGCGTTGTGGCGCACCAGGTTGCGCAGGATACCGGGGTCGTGGTCGAAGCCGTCCTGGCCGATGATGGTGAAGCCGCAGCGGCGGCATGGTTCGGAAATGGTCACCAGCAGGTCGCCGATGGCGAGCTTGCGGCCGATCCATTCGGTCTCGGGAAACGAGCCTTCGACCGCTGCCATGTCGACGACGATGTTGGGGCGGAAGCGGCGCGGATCGGCGGCACCATCCGGATGCAGTGCCTTCAAGCGAGCCAGCGAGGCCGTGGTCAAGAGATGGATCGGCGCCTTGGTATAGCGGGCCGCAGTGACCGGACCGGCATAGGCCGGCGGCGCGTTCTCCCGGCCGAACGGCCGGATCGAGGCAGCGAAGCCAAGATAGGCCGATATGGCGTGGTCGCATTCCGCACTGGGTGCGCTCAGCCAGTCGCCGTTGGGGATGGCGACCTCCAGGTCGCGGTCATTGGTGAGCCGGGTGCGGATGCGCGGCACCGTGTGCCATTTCGCCTCGCGGTCGGGCCGCGCGATCTCGTTGTCCGAGGTATCGACGAGGCCGAACATGCGGTCGCCCGCCATGCCCGCTGGTCCGACCACGACAGCATCCTGACGCTCGCCGGCGAGCGAACTCGCCGGATAGCGCCACAACTGGGTGACAGAGCCCAATACCGCCTCGTCCCGCATCAGCCCTTCTTGTTTTGCCGGTTGGCGATGAGGTCGTCGACGACGGCCGGGTCGGCGAGTGTCGAGGTGTCGCCAAGGGCGGCAAAATCATCCTCGGCGATCTTGCGCAGGATGCGGCGCATGATCTTGCCGGAACGGGTCTTGGGCAGGCCCGGCGAGAACTGGATCTTGTCGGGCGAGGCGATGGCGCCGATCTCCTTGCGGACATGGGCGACGAGTTCCTTGCGCAACTCCTCGGTCGGCTCCACGCCTTTCATCAAGGTGACATAGCTGTAGATGCCCTGGCCCTTGATGTCGTGGGGATAGCCGACGACGGCGGCCTCCGAGACCTTGTCATGACTGACAAGTGCGGATTCGACTTCGGCCGTGCCCATGCGGTGGCCGGAGACGTTGATGACGTCGTCGACGCGACCGGTGATCCAGTAATAGCCGTCAGCATCGCGACGGCAGCCGTCACCGGTGAAATACTTGCCCTTGTAGGTGGAGAAATAGGTCTGCACGAAGCGGTCATGGTCGCCATAGACGGTACGCATCTGGCCGGGCCAGGAATCGGTGATGCAGAGATTGCCGTCTGCCGCCCCTTCCAGCACCTTGCCTTCGCCGTCGACCAGCTGCGGCTTGACGCCGAAGAAGGGCCGCGTCGCCGAACCGGCCTTGAGGTCGGTGGCGCCCGGCAGCGGCGTGATCAGGATGCCGCCGGTCTCGGTCTGCCACCAGGTGTCGACGATCGGCACCTTGCCGTTGCCGACGACGTTGAAATACCACTCCCAGGCTTCCGGGTTGATCGGCTCGCCGACCGAGCCGAGCACGCGCAGCGACTTGCGCGATGTCTTCGTCACCGGATCGTTGCCGGCGCCCATCAGCGCGCGCAGCGCCGTCGGCGCGGTGTAGAAGATGTTGACCTTGTGCTTGTCGATGACTTCCCAGAAGCGCGACTGCGACGGGTAGTTCGGCACGCCTTCGAACATCAGCGTGGTGGCGCCGTTGGCGAGCGGGCCATAGACGATGTAGCTGTGGCCGGTGACCCAGCCGACATCGGCGGTGCACCAGTAGATATCGCCGTCATGATAGTCGAAGACATATTGGTGCGTCATCGAGGCATAGACGAGATAGCCGGCGGTGGTGTGCAGCACGCCCTTCGGCTTGCCGGTCGAGCCCGAGGTGTAGAGGATGAACAGCGGGTCTTCCGCCTTCATCTTCTCCGGCTTACACTCGGCCTTCACCGTTGCGACCTCGTCGTGATACCAGAGGTCGCGGCCGGGCGCCCACCCGATCTTGCCGCCGGTGCGGCGCACGACGACGACGTTCTTGACCATGACGAAGTTCTTGGCGGCGATGTCGATCGCCTTGTCGGTGTTCTCCTTCAGCGGAATGGCCTTGCCGCCGCGCAGGCCTTCATCGGCGGTGATGACGAAGGTCGATTCGCAGTCGACGATGCGGCCGGCCAATGCGTCCGGCGAAAAGCCGCCGAAGACGATCGAATGGATGGCGCCGATACGCGTGCAGGCGAGCATCGCATAGGCGGCTTCCGGGATCATCGGCATGTAGATGGTGACGCGGTCGCCCTTCTTGACGCCGTACTTCTTCATCACATTGGCGAGCCGGCAGACATGCTCGTAAAGCTCGTTGTAGGTGATCTTCTTCTCGTCGTAGGGGTTGTCGCCTTCCCAGATAATGGCGGTCTGGTCGCCGCGCTTCTTCAGGTGGCGGTCGACGCAGTTGTAGGAAACGTTGGTCAGCCCGTCCTCGAACCATTTGATCGAGACCTTGCCGTCGAAGGAGGTGTTCTTGACCTTGCTGAAGGGCTTGAACCAGTCGATGCGCTTGCCGTGCTTGCCCCAGAACTTGTCCGGGTTCTTGATGCTGTCGGCGTACCATTTCAGGTAGGTCTCGTTGTCGATCAGCGCATTCTTTTTCCACGCCGGCTGGACGCGATGGACATGAACTTCGGACATTCCTGATTTTCCTCCCGAACCAATCCGCCGGCTTGAAACGCCGGCGGGATCGCGGCGACGCAGCCGCGAATTCGGCGGCATTATTACCAGTTCCGCCGTGACGGCAACATTAGACGTTGGATTCGCGTGGCGGGATGCCGCAGGGGCATTGTCCTACGTTGTCAGCACTCAGGTCAGCTCGCTGCTAACTGTATGTTTTCGCGTCGAAAAGCCTGTTTCGATCAGGAAAAATCAATAGACAGTTAAGCAACGGCGCGCACAATCTGACGTTGGGAGGAAAGGAGACTCAACCTGGGGACCGCCCAAGGGGACCAAAATGCGCGACCATTCCGAAATGGACCTGATGCTCAAAGGCTATGGCCTGACCACGGCCAAGATTCTCTATCATTTTCCCGATCATCCGCACCTGCTGCAGAGCTTCATCTGGCAGGACTACGACCTGGCGCCGACGTTTCCGGTGCTGATCAAGTTCATCGAATTCTGGAAAGCCAAGCTCGACGGGCCGCTGCATTCGGTCGTCTACACGCACCAGAAGCTGATCGCACCGAATGAATGGCGCAAGGTGGACGGCGAGTTCGTCCTGCACTGACGCTGCCGCAGACGGTCTGTTTCCATTCTCGTGCGGCGACAGCAAAGCGGCCGTCGGCTATCCTTTGCTGGCGGCGCGGCAAGGCAGGGTGCCCAGGGCGGCGTCCGCGATCGGGAGAACGGACATGACCGCTTTCGACTATGCCGCGCTGCTGCTTCGGGTTAGCGTCGGCGGCCTGTTTCTTGCCCATGCCTATCTGAAATACTTCGTCTTCACGCCCAAGGGCACAACCGACTATTTCCAGTCGCTCGGCGTGCCCGGTTATCTCGGCTTGATCGCCATCGCCGCCGAAACGGCCGGCGGGCTGGGCCTGATCTTCGGCGTTGCCACGCGGCTGGCGGCTATCCTGCTCATTCCCCTCATGCTGGGCACAATCGTGCTCGTTCATGGCAAGAATGGTTTCTGGTTCACCAATGCAGGCGGTGGCTGGGAATATCCGGCGCTGTGGATCGTCTGCCTGATCGTCATAGCCCTGATCGGCAGCGGCCAGCCGGCACTTTGGCCGATCTGGGGATAGGGCGTTCCGGGGCCTGGGCCGTGCGCTACACGACCCAGGCAAGGAGATGTCAGACCGCCGGCGGGTTGAGCCTGGCGAAACCTTCCTGGCGGCGATAGGGGAAGTACGGGTAGGGCGCGGTAACTTCGCTTGCGGCGTCGAGTTTCTTTACCTGCTCCGGCGTCAGCGACCAGCCGACGGCGCCGAGGTTCTGGCGCAGTTGTTCCTCGTTGCGGGCGCCGATGATGACGGAGGAAACGGTCGGGCGTCGCAACAGCCAGTTGATGGCGATCTGTGGCACGGTCTTGCCGGTTTCCTGCGCCACCGCGTCAAGCGCATCCATGACACGGAAGAGATGTTCGTCCTCGACCGGCGGGCCGAAATCTGCCGTGTCATGCAGCCGGCTCTTTTCCGGCAGAGGCTGGCCGCGACGGATCTTGCCGGTCAGGCGGCCCCAGCCGAGCGGGCTCCACACCAGCGCGCCAACGCCCTGGTCGAGGCCGAGCGGCATCAGTTCCCACTCATAGTCGCGGCCAATCAGCGAATAGTAGACCTGATGCGCGGCGTAGCGCGGGTAGCCATGCTTGTCGGCTTCCGCCAGCGACTTCATCACTTGCCAGCCGGAGAAATTGGAGACGCCGACATAGCGCAGCTTGCCGGCGCGCACGAGGTCGTCCAGCGTCGACAGCACCTCCTCGATCGGCGTGCCCGCATCGAAGGCGTGCAGTTGCAACAGGTCGATGTAATCGGTGCCGAGGCGCTTCAGCGCGGCGTCCACCGACTTGATCAGCCGCGAGCGCGACGAGCCGTAATCGGCCGGGCCGTCGCCCATCGGTAAAGACGTCTTGGTCGAGATCAGCACGGCGTCGCGGCGGCCCTTTATCGCTTCGCCGAGCACCTCTTCGGAAGCGCCGTTCGAATAGACGTCGGCCGTGTCGAACAGATTGACGCCTGCCTCCAGGCAGATGTCGACCAGCCGCCGCGCTTCCCTGGCATCGCTGTTGCCCCATGCGCCGAACAGCGGGCCGGAGCCGCCGAAGGTTCCCGCGCCAAACGAGAGTGCGGGCACTTTCAGGCCCGAAGTGCCGAGACGTCGATAATCCATTTCTTAGCTCCTGGTGGTTTGGAAAGAGGTGTCGAAAATTCGGGCCGCCGACGATCGTCAGGGCCGGACGGAGACAGGCGCGCCGAGCGCGTTGGTGCGATCGAGACGCAGGGCCAGTCCCGCCACGCCAAGTGCCGCGACCGGCAGCAAGGCGGCGACCCAGGTGAGTGAACCCAGCCCCATTCCATGGGCGATGACCGCGCCGCCAAGCCAGGCACCGGCTGCATTGCCGAGATTGAAGGCGGCAATGTTGAAGGACGAAGCAAGGCTCTGACCGGCGCCTTGCGCCTTTTCCAGCACCCACATCTGCAGCGGCGCCACGGTGGCGAAGGCGGCGGCTCCGAGCAGGCCGACATAGATGACGGCCATGACCTGGCCGTGGATAGCGAAGCTCATAGTTGCCAGCACCAGGGCCAGCACCACGAGGCTGCCCAGCACGGCCGGCACCAGCCAGCGATCGGCAACCTTGCCGCCGGCGAGGTTGCCGGCGATGAGACCGCCGCCGAAGACGAGCAGGATCGGCGATACGGCGGCTTCCCTGAAGCCGCTGATCTCGGTCAGCAAAGGCGCGATATAGGTGAAGACGGCGAAGACGCCGGCATAGCCAAGCACGGTGGTGGCGAGGCCGAGCAGGACAGGCGTGCGGCGCAGCACGGCGAGGTCGGCGCGCAAATCGCTCTTCTCGGGTGCCTCCTGGCTGCGCGGCACCAGCGCGAGGATGACGGCGAAGGCCGCCAGGCCGACCAGGGTCACTGCCCAGAAGGTGGCGCGCCAGCCAAAGGCCTGACCGAGCCAGGTGCCGAAGGGTACGCCGAGGATGTTGGCGATGGTGAGCCCGGTGAACATCAATGCGATCGCCGATGCCTTCTTGTTGGGCGCGACCAGGCCGGTGGCGACGACCGAGCCGACGCCGAAGAAGGTGCCATGGGCAAAGGCGGTGATGATGCGGGCGCCCATCAGCGTCCAATAGTCGGGGGCCAGCGCACAGGCGAGATTGCCAATGGTGAAAATCGCCATCAGCGCCAGCAGCACGGTCTTGCGCGGCCAGTTGCCGGTGGCGATGGTCAGCAGCGGCGCGCCGATGACGACGCCCAGCGCATAGCCCGAAATGAGCTGGCCGGCGGCCGAGATCGAGACGCCGAGGTCTTTGCTGACATCGAGCAGCAGGCCCATGATGACGAATTCGGTGACACCGATGCCGAAGGCACCGGCGGCGAGGGCGTAGAGAGCAAGAGGCATGGCGGTTTCCACTTCGAAGACGGCCCGTTAAGGCGACGAGCGCCTTGTCCAAACCCGCGCCCGAACCGAAAGATCGTGTCGCCATGCACTGTGAACCAGACTTGCGTTGGGCACATTTTCTGTGAAATAGAGTCACAGATGGCGAGATCCGACATCAACCGCTCCGGCGAGATCGAAGTTTTTGTCCGCGTCGTCGAGGCGGGCAGTTTTTCCGCCGCGGCGCGTGCGCTGCGTATGACCCCGTCGGCCGTCAGCAAGCTGATCGCGCGACTGGAAGCCCGGCTTGGCGCGCGGCTGGTCAGCCGCTCGACGCGCAAGCTGCAGCTGACGCCGGAAGGGTCGGCGTTCTACGACAGCGGATTGCGCATCCTCGCCGATATGGCGGCGGCCGAGCGCGAGGCGGCGGCGGGTGCCGCACCTCGTGGGCGGCTGCGCGTCAACACCTATGTGCCGTTCGGGGTGCACCGGCTGATCCCGCTTTTGCCGGGTTTTCTCGGACGCTACCCCGAAATATCAGTCGATCTGGTGCTGACCGACAGCGTCATCGACCTGATGGCCGAACGCGCCGACGTCGCCATCCGCGCCGGTCCGCTCGGCGAATCACGGCTGGTGGCGCGCAAGCTCGGGCAGAGCCCGGTGGTCGTGGTTGCGGCACCCTCCTACCTCGAAACGCATGGCATACCGCTGACGCCGGCCGATCTCGACAGCCACAACCGCATGGGCTTCGGCTTCGTCAGGCATATCGACGGCTGGCCGTTCCGCGACGCGGAGGGCCGCGCGGTCATGGTCCCGATCGCCGGCAACACGCTGGTCAGCGATGGCGAGGCGATGCGGCTGATGACACTGGCCGGGGCCGGCATTGCCCGGCTGGCGCGCTGGCATGTGGCGGCCGATATCGCCGCCGGGCGGCTGGTGGCGCTGCTGGAGGATTTCAATCCGGGCGACGAGGAGGCGACCCACGCCGTCTATGTCGGTCAGGGCCGGCACCTGCCAGCGCGGGTGCGGGCTTTTCTCGATTTCCTGGCCGAGACCGTGCGGCTCTGACGACGCGCGGCTTTCAAGGTCCGTTCGACAACCCAGCAGGGTCAGGATATGGAATCTCGTCCGGTCATCGCAGGCGCCTCTCACCCAGGCACCGGGGCGTTGGCAATTCGGGAGGCGTGAATTGGTCCGCTTGTGCTTGGTCACGGCATTCCTGCTTGCCGTCGCGGCTTGGCTGCATGTCCCAACGATCTCCGAGGCAGCCGAGGTCTCGACAGCTGCGGTGCCCGCTCCAAACGCCCAACCGGATGATGTCAAGCAGCTTCTTTCCGTGGCTTTGGCTGAAACCGAGGATTTCTGGGGCGCCACCTTCAAAGCCGGCGGATTGAAATATGAGGAGCCCAAGCTGGTGCTGTATACCGGCACTATCGCCACCGCATGCGGCCCTGTTTCAGGGACATTGTACTGTGCGGCGGACCACAAAATTTATCTTGATCCGGCGTTCCCCGAGGTTCGGCAGATCGGTTTGACGGGAGATTTCGCCAAGGCGTTGATTGTCGCCCGAGAGGTTGGGCATCACGTGCAAAACATCTCTGACGTTCCGCACACGGCTGTTACCGCCGGCGACCAGGAAGCCGCCATCATCCGATCGGAACAGGTGGAGCTCCAAGCCGATTGTTTTGCCGGCCTATGGAGCCGCTATGTCTGGGACCAGCACCTGCTGCAAGACGCCGATCTGACTGAGGCCAGGGACCTGCTGCGATCTCTCGGAGACGATCAGGCCGCCAATGCGACGGCAAAGCGGTACGGTACCTCAGAACAGCGGATCCGCTGGTATGATCGGGGCCTTGCCGGAAAAGCGATCGCGGACTGCAACACTTTTGCCAATCCGCTTTGATGCCGAGCCGACCCATCGCCGGGCGGCTGATGGTGTCATTGTCGCCCTCGGACATTCCGGCATGCCGCTCCAGCGTCATGATGGTAGCCGCGAAACCGTGTCCGGTACAAGGCGACCCTGCAGCCTTGGAAAAAGCCGCGCGCCCGAAGGGCCACGCGGCTTACGGAAAACGGAAAATCGCGTCGAACCGGAGACGGATTACGCCTTCGGCACGAAGGGGGCAGGGCGCCGGCCAGCCGCCTGGCGCTCGAGCATCCAGCCGGGATATTCGGACGGCAGTGCGCTGACCTCATCGAGCTTGGCGAGATCGTCCGCGTCGAGCTTAACTTCAGTGGCGGCAAGGTTCTGCTCGAGCTGCTCCATGCGGCTGGCGCCGATGATCACGCTCATCACGAAAGGCTTGGCCAGGACATAGCCGAGCGCCACCGTGGCGACGCCGACATCATGCTTCTTCGCGATCTGGCGCATGACGGCGACCGCCGCCCAGGCACGGTCCTCGTTGACCGGCGGGAAATTGAAGGACGCGCGGCGACCCTCGCCATTGCCGGGCGCGCCGGGGCCGTATTTGCCGGAGAGCAGGCCGCCGGCCATCGGCGACCACACCATCAGGCCGAGCTTTTCCTCGTTGATCAGCGGCACGATCTCGCGCTCGAGGTCGCGGCCGGCGATCGAATAATAGGACTGGATGGTCTCGAAGCGGGCAAAGCCCTTGCGGTCGGCGATGCCGAGAGCCTTGGCGATACGCCACGCCGCCCAGTTGGAAACGCCGACATAGCGGACCTTGCCGCTGGCAGCGAGATCGTCCAGCGCCCGCAGCGTCTCGTCGATCGGTGTCACCGTATCGGTGCCGTGTAGCTGATAGAGATCGATATGATCGAGCTGCAGCCGTTCGAGGCTGGCATCGACCGAATCCATGATGTGGCCGCGCGAGGAGCCGCGCTGGTTCGGCCCGTCGCCCATGGCGCCGTGGGCCTTGGTGGCGATGACCACGCTCGACCTGGCGACGCCGAGATCCCTAAGCGACTGGCCGAGCAGGCGCTCGGACTGACCGAAAGAGTAGACGTCGGCGGTGTCGAAGAAATTGACGCCGGCGGCGATCGAGCGGCCGACAATCTCGTTGACGCCCTTCTGGTCGAGGCTAGCGATCAGGCCCCATTGGGCATTTTCGCCGGCGGCACCGAAGGTCATGGTGCCGAGGCACAGTTCGGAGACGAACATCCCCGTATTGCCAAGCTGGTTGTAGCGCATGGTGAAGGCTCCAGGAGAATTGTGATGACACAAAACAAATAGGAACGGAACGTTTCGTTTCTAGTGGTGGCGCAGCCGCCTCGCCAAACTGGACCAACGCCTGCGGCTTGTCAGCGGCTGCCGAAGATCGCCGAGCCGACCCGGACGCTGGTGGCGCCGAAGGCGATCGCCGTCTCATAGTCGCCGGACATGCCCATCGACAGTTTGTCAACGCCGGCCTCACGCCCAAGTTTCTCCAGCAAGGCAAAGTGCGGTCCGGGGTTTTCGTCGGCCGGCGGGATGCACATCAGGCCTTCGATGGCGAGACCGTGGACATCGCGGCAGCGGGCGGCGAAGGCCACGGCGTCGCGCGGCTCGATGCCGGCCTTCTGCGGCTCGGAGCCGGTGTTGACCTGGACATACAGCTTTGGGGAGCGGCCCTGCCGGGCAATTTCCTTGGCGAGTTCGGCGGCGATTTTCTCGCGGTCGACCGTCTCGATGACGTCGAACAGCGCCACTGCCTCTTTCGCCTTGTTCGACTGCAGCGGCCCGATGAGATGCAGTTCGATATCCGGGAACGCCTGCTTCAGATCAGGCCATTTGCCTTGCGCCTCCTGGACACGGTTCTCGCCGAAGACCCGTTGGCCGGCCTCGATCACCGGCTGGATGTCGGCGGCGTCAAAAGTCTTGGAGACGGCCACCAGCTTCACGACGCCGGCTTCGCGGCGGGCCTCCTGCTCGGCGGCGGCGATCTTCGCCTTGACCGCGAAAAACTGCTGAACGGTGTCACCCATATGCAAATCCCGCTGTTTTGACTCGCGTTTTTAGCCACCGCGATGCCCATATGGTTGACGGGTTTGCCAAACCATGGTGAACACCCGGACCACATTCCCTGAACCGCCGAGCCAGTCGCGCGCGGTTCGCGCCTGCTTTTAAGTGAAAAACGTCCCATGGCAACCGAACGATACAATCCGCGCGCGTCAGAGCCCAAATGGCAGAAGGCCTGGGCCGACAAGAAGCTGTTCGAAGCGCACAATGACGACCCGAAGCCGAAATATTACGTGCTGGAAATGTTCCCGTACCCGTCGGGGCGCATCCATATCGGCCATACCCGTAACTACACGATGGGCGACGTGGTGGCGCGCTACAAGCGGGCCAAGGGGTTCAATGTGCTGCACCCGATGGGCTGGGACGCCTTCGGCATGCCGGCAGAGAACGCGGCGATGCAGAACAAGGTCCATCCCAAGGAATGGACCTATCAGAACATCGCCACCATGCGCGAGCAGCTCAAGGTCATGGGCCTGTCGCTGGACTGGGCGCGCGAATTCGCCACCTGCGATGTCGATTACTACCACCGCCAGCAGATGCTGTTCCTCGATTTCGTCGAGAAGGGGCTGGTGACGCGCAAATCCTCCAAGGTCAACTGGGACCCGGAGGACATGACGGTGCTCGCCAACGAGCAGGTCATCGACGGCCGCGGCTGGCGCTCGGGCGCGCTGGTCGAACAGCGTGAGCTGACGCAGTGGTTCTTCAAGATTACCGATTTTGCGCAGGACCTGCTTGATTCGCTCGACGGCCTCGACGAATGGCCCGAAAAAGTGAAGCTGATGCAGCAGAACTGGATCGGCCGTTCGGAAGGCCTGCTGATCCGCTGGCCTCTGGCCTCGGACGTTGCCGGCGAGCATGAGCTGGAGGTCTACACGACGCGGCCCGACACCATTTTCGGCGCGTCGTTCATGGCGATCGCCGCCGACCACCCGCTGGCCAAGAAAGCCGCCGAGAACAATCCAGAACTGGCGAAGTTCATCGAAGAGGTCCGCCATATGGGCACTTCGGTGGCGGCGCTGGAGACGGCCGAGAAGAAAGGTTTCGACACCGGCATCCGCGTCGTTCATCCCTTTGACGACAGCTGGACGCTGCCCGTCTATGTCGCCAATTTCGTGCTGATGGAATACGGCACCGGCGCCATTTTCGGCTGCCCGGCGCACGACCAGCGCGACCTGGACTTCGCCAACAAATACGGCCTGACGGTGGTGCCGGTGGTGATGCCGGAGGGCGAGAATCAGGCGACCTTCCAGATCATCGACGTGGCGTATGGCGATGATGGCGCGATGATCAATTCGCGTTTCCTCGATGGCATGAAGCCGACCCAGGCTTTCGACGAGGTGGCGAAGCTGCTGGAGCAGAAGACGATCGGCAACCGGCCGATGGCCGAGCGCAAGGTGAATTTCCGCCTGCGCGACTGGGGTATTTCGCGCCAGCGCTACTGGGGTTGCCCGATCCCGATGATCCATTGCGAGGCTTGCGGCGTGGTGCCGGTGCCGAAGGCCGACCTGCCGGTCAAGCTGCCGGACGATGTCGATTTCGACCGACCGGGCAATCCGCTCGACCGGCATCCGACCTGGCGGCACGTCGAGTGCCCGCAATGCGGTAGCGATGCGCGTCGCGAAACCGACACGATGGACACGTTCGTCGATTCGTCCTGGTATTTCGCCCGCTTCACCGCGCCTCAAGCGCATGAGCCGACCGATCCCAAGGCGGCCAATGAATGGCTGCCGGTCGACCAGTACATCGGCGGCATCGAGCATGCGATCCTGCATCTGCTCTATTCGCGCTTCTTCACCCGTGCCATGCGCGAGACCGGCCATGTCGACCTGGCCGAGCCGTTCAAGGGCCTGTTCACGCAAGGCATGGTGGTTCACGAGACCTATCGTGTCGGCTCGGCGTCGAACGGCCGCTGGCTGGCGCCGACAGAGGTGCGGCTGGAGGGCCTCGACGGCGAACGCCGCGCCTTCGACATCGCCACCGGCGAGGCGGTCACCATCGGCCCGCTCGAGAAGATGTCGAAGTCGAAGAAGAACACGGTGAGCCCGGAAGACATCACCGATGGCTACGGCGCCGACACGGCGCGCTGGTTCATGCTGTCGGATTCGCCGCCCGAGCGCGACGTCGAATGGACCGATGATGGCGCCGCCGGCGCGCATCGTTTCATGCAGCGCATCTGGCGGCTGGTGGCGACTGCGGCCGAGACGCTGGCAGGCGTCAAGCCTGCCGCGGCTGACGCCGGTGAGGCGGGAGCGGTCTCGAAGGCCACGCACAAGATCCTGAAGGCAGTCGGCGAGGACATCGAGAGGCTCGGCTTCAACCGTGCCATCGCCCGCATTTATGAACTGGCCAATTTGCTGACCACGCCGCTCAACCAGGTGGCCGAAGGCAAGGCCGATTCGGCACTCAAAGGCGCCTGTCGCCAGGCAGTGGAGATCCTGGTGCATCTGGTCGCACCTGTGATGCCGCATCTGGCCGAAGAGTGCTGGGAGACGCTCGGCGGCACCGATCTGGTCGCCGAACGGCCGTGGCCGGTCTTCGATCCGGCACTGGTCGTCGACAATGAAGTGACCTATCCAGTGCAGGTCAACGGCAAGAAGCGGGGGGATTTGACAATTGCCCGCGACGCGGACCAAGGTGCGGTCGAAAAAGCGGTATTGGCTCTCGACTTCGTGCAGAAAGCGCTCGAAGGTAAGGCCCCGCGCAAGGTGATCATCGTGCCGCAGAGGATCGTCAATGTCGTTGCCTGATCGGGAAAAGACAGAGCTGAGCCGTTTGCTGCGCCGCGCCGCGCTTGCCGGCCTGATCGGCTCGCTTGCGCTGGTTTCGGCCTGCACGGTGCGGCCGCTCTATTCCAACGCACTGCTGTCGCCCGGCTCGAACGCTACAGCCAATTCCGAGCTGGCGTCGATCGCCATCAAGCCGGTCAAGACGCGCTATGCCCAGCAGGTGCGAAACAATCTGATCTTCGGCTTCGGGCGCGGCGCCGGCGAACCGGCCTCGCCGGTTTATTCGCTCGATCTCACCGTGACCGAGGCCGTCGAATCCTCGGCCCTCGTGCAGGTCCAAACCGATCAGGACGAGCCGACCGCCGGTTCGGTGACACTGACCGCCAGCTATACGCTGACCGATGCGACAACCGGCGCCGTCGTCACGGTCGGCAAGCGCGCGATCACCTCGTCCTTCGACAGGCCGCGCCAGGAATTTGCCTCCTACCGGGCGCAGATCGACGCCGAAAATCGTGCGGCGCGTGAACTGGCCGAAGCACTGCAACTGTCCATCGCCCAGGATCTGGTCCGGCACGGCAAGAAGACTAGCTAGCGCCACTTTTCCTTTCACGAAAGACGCCATCTCGGCCCGCTTTGCGCTGGCCGAGAGCTCTTCCTTTTCAGCCCCACGCATGTCGATGAGTGGATGATCGTGGGTGACGATCGCCGGCTCGATCCGGCTCGTTCGTCATCGTTGCGAAAGATACGTTTCGGTCGCTCCAACGGTGCTGATGGGAAGCAACTGTTAACCACTCGCTCCCTATTGCTCAGCAGACGGTTCAGCGTGAGTCTTGAGAATGGAATCCAAGCGTTTTCCTCGGGTCAATTCATTGACAGTTTCGCCCGATAATCCCGAGGGTGAGCGTTTGAACAACAAGGTGGATGGCCAGCGGGCCGGCGCGGCCAGATCAGGCAATCCCCCGCCGCCTGTCGATCTCGGCGGCAACGAAAGCCCGGCCTGGCAGGACTATTTCTTCCTGGCGCCCAATGTGCGGTTCACCCGCACGCCGGACTATGACGCCAACACACGCCAGCCACCCCAGATCGCCTCTGAGCAAGGCGAACCGCATCCGCTGCCGGCGCGACAAGCAGTCGCACAGCCTGCTGCGGCCGCGACGTCCTCCGCAGTCTCGACCCCGTCATTGTCGGCGACGATGAAAAGCCGGAACTCCGCTTCGGAGGCCACCTGGCCGCCTGCCAGTAATAGAGCCGTGACGCCTGAGAGGCCGCCAGCACCGGCTGCGGCACCAGTTGCGCCAAGGCATGTTGGCGAACATGCACGGGCTGCTGCGCCGGCGGGTGCGAGGACAGCGGTGACGGCACGTGCATCCGCACCGGCATCGTCTGCCCAGGCAATGGCGGCGCCGGTCAAAACACCAGGCCGCGAAACCGTACGCTGGCCCTATCTGTCGAATCACGTCTTCTTCGAACTCATGGCGCCTTACATGATCGAGAGCCCGTTGCCGGCGCCGCGGGCGGTTCCGGCTTCGCGCCCGGCAGCGCCGGTCGTCTCCCCACGGGTCGACATCCACCCAGCCACGGGCGATCCGACCGCGCTGTTCCGGATCATCGAATGCCTTCCAGGCCAGCAGGCTCCGTCGACCCTGCCGGAAGTCCGCCCGGCCAACTCGAACGAAGCCGTGGTTCAACCGGCAACGAGCAGCGCACCGCAACGGACCCGGGTGAAGGTTGCAATTCCGTCTGCTGCCAGCAACGGCGTTCCGCCACAGGTCGCGCAAGGCGTGGAGGAGGCCGTGCAGACTCCAGCGCTGCGCGTGTCTGCGCCACTGCCTCGGGTCGGCAAGATCGTGCCGGCCACGACAGGCGAGGCGTACGAACTTCCCTCGGAAGAGCTGTTGCAGCAGCCGCCGGAAGGTCAGGGCTTCTACATGTCGCAGGAGCGGCTCGAGCAGAATGCCGATCTGCTGGAAAGCGTGCTGGAGGATTTCGGCGTCCGCGGCGAGATCATCCACGTTCGCCCCGGTCCTGTCGTCACCCTCTATGAGTTCGAGCCGGCGCCGGGCGTCAAATCGTCCCGCGTCATCGGCCTCGCCGACGATATCGCCCGCTCCATGTCGGCGATCTCGGCACGCGTCGCCGTCGTGCCCGGCCGCAACGTCATCGGCATCGAGCTTCCCAACGAGACGCGCGAGACCGTCTATTTCCGCGAACTGATCGAATCGCAGGGTTTTCGCAAAACCAGCTGCAAGCTGGCGCTTTGCCTCGGCAAGACGATCGGCGGCGAGCCGGTCATCGCCGAGTTGGCGAAGATGCCGCATCTGCTCGTCGCCGGCACCACCGGTTCCGGCAAGTCGGTTGCCATCAACACGATGATCCTGTCGCTGCTTTACCGGCTCAAGCCGGAAGAGTGCCGGCTGATCATGGTCGATCCCAAGATGCTCGAGCTCTCCGTCTACGACGGCATCCCGCATCTTCTGACCCCCGTCGTAACCGACCCCAAAAAGGCGGTCACAGCGCTCAAATGGGCGGTGCGCGAAATGGAGGACCGCTATCGCAAGATGGCGCGGCTCGGTGTGCGCAACATCGACGGCTACAATGAGCGCGCCGCCCAAGCCCGCGACAAGGGCGAGGCGGTCGTCATGACGGTGCAGGCCGGCTTCGAAAAGGGCACCGGCGAGCCGCTGTTCGAGCAGCAGGAAATCGATCTCGCGCCGATGCCTTACATCGTCGTCATCGTCGACGAGATGGCCGACCTGATGATGGTCGCCGGCAAGGAGATCGAAGGCGCCATCCAGCGCCTAGCGCAGATGGCGCGCGCGGCCGGCATCCATTTGATCATGGCGACGCAGCGACCCTCGGTCGACGTCATCACCGGCACGATCAAGGCCAACTTCCCGACCCGCATTTCCTTCCAGGTCACCTCCAAGATCGACAGCCGCACCATTCTGGGCGAGCAGGGCGCCGAGCAGCTGCTTGGCCAGGGCGATATGCTGCACATGATGGGTGGCGGACGGATTTCGCGCGTGCACGGCCCCTTCGTTTCCGACGCGGAGGTCGAGCATGTCGTGGCGCATCTGAAGGCGCAGGGCCGCCCGGAATATCTGGAAACCGTGACGGCCGACGAGGACGAGGAGGAGATCGAAGACGACCAGGGCGCGGTCTTCGACAAGGGCTCCGTTGCCGCCGAAGACAGTGATGCCTATGACGAGGCGGTCAAGGTGGTGGTGCGCGACAAGAAGTGCTCGACATCCTACATCCAGCGCCGCCTCGGCATCGGTTACAACCGCGCCGCATCTCTGGTCGAACGCATGGAAAAAGAAGGGCTGGTCGGCGCGCCCAACCATGTCGGCAAGCGCGAGATCATCATGGGGCGGCGCCCGCCGGTAGCCGCACCCGACGATGACGGCGCGGATTGAGCGGAAGCCTTTTCGGCGATCGGTCGTTTTCCGACGCGTAATAAAAAAGGCCGGTTGCCCGGCCTTTTCTCATTGAAGCAGCGTGACCTCAGCCGATCTTCTGGCCGGTCTTGGCCCAGTCGGCGAGAAACTGTTCCAGGCCCTTGTCGGTGAGCGGGTGCTTGACCAGCGCCTTCAGCGTTGCCGGCGGCGCGGTAATGACATCGGCGCCGATCAGGGCGGCCTGCTTGACGTGGTTCACCGTGCGCACCGAAGCGGTCAGGATCTCGGTCTGGTAATCGTAATTGTCGTAGATCTGCCGGATCTCCTGGATCAGTTCCATGCCGTCCGAGCCGGTGTCGTCGATGCGGCCGACGAAGGGCGAGATGAACGAGGCGCCGGCCTTGGCGGCGAGCAACGCCTGGTTGGCCGAGAAGCACAGCGTGACGTTGACCATGCGGTTCATCTGGGTGCGGATCGTCTTGCAGGCCTTGAGACCATCCAGCGTCAGCGGCACCTTGATACAGACATTGGGCGCGATCTTGGCCAGCACCTCGGCTTCCGCCATCATGTCCTTGTATTCGGTCGCCACGACTTCCGCCGAGACCGGGCCAGCGACGATATCGCAGATCTGCTTGGTGACGTCGGCGATCTTGCCGCCGGATTTGAGGATCAGCGACGGATTGGTGGTGACGCCGTCGAGCAGCCCCAGATCGTTGAGCTCACGGATATCCTTGATATCGGCGGTGTCGACAAAAAATTTCATGGCGGGTCTCCTGACGATTTCGTCGTGCTTGGGAAGGCACGTTCAGCGTTGCTCTTTGATCTAGACCAAAGTCGGGGCAAGGTCACGCCTCATGATCGAAGATTCGCCCTTTGTCGCAGCCGCACCGGTGCTGGTGCCGATGCCTGCCGAACGCCCCTACACCTATGCCGTGCCGGCTGGCATGCGTGTTGTGCCGGGGTCGATCGTGCGCGTGCCGCTTGGGCCGCGCCAGGTCGCCGGCATCGTCTGGGACGGAACGGTCGAGAATATCGATGCGAAAAAGCTGCGTCCGATCGAACAGGTTTTCGACTGCCCGCCGATCGACCGCGCCATGCGCCGCTTCGTCGACTGGGTGGCGCAATACACGCTGTCGGCGCCGGGCATGGTGGCGCGCATGCTGCTGCGTGCGCCGGAGGCCTTTGACCCGGAACCCTGGATCGAGGGGCTGCAGCGCACGCTCGTCGTTCCCGACCGCATGACGGATGCACGGGCGCGCGTGCTGGAGACGGCCGAGGGCGGTCTGGCCTGGACGCGGTCCGGCCTGGCGCATGCGGCAGGCGTGTCGTCGACGGTGATCGAAGGGCTGAAGGCGCAAGGCGTGTTCGAGACGGTGATGATCCCGCCGCGCCCGGTGGTGGCCGCGCCTGACTCCAGCTACGCCGTGCCTGAGCTTATGCCTGATCAGAGCGACGCCGCATCGATGCTGCGCGCCAATGTCGCGGCCGGCGTGTTCAATGTCGCGCTGCTCGACGGCGTCACCGGCTCCGGCAAGACCGAGGTCTATTTCGAGGCGGTGGCGGCCGCGCTCGACCAGGGGAAGCAGGTGCTGATCCTGCTGCCGGAAATCGCGCTGACCCATGCTTTCCTCGAACGCTTCCAGCAGCGGTTCGGCGCCAAGCCGGGCGAATGGCATTCGGATCTGCCGCCCAGGATGCGCGAAAAAGTCTGGCGGCAAGTGGCGGAAGGTGGCGTGCGTGTCGTTGCCGGCGCGCGCTCGGCGCTGTTCCTGCCGTTCAGGGAGCTCGGCCTGATCGTCGTCGATGAGGAACACGACCCGGCCTACAAGCAGGAGGACCGGGTCTTCTACAATGCGCGCGACATGGCCGTGGTGCGCGGCCATATCGGCAGTTTTCCGGTCGTGCTGGCGTCGGCGACACCATCGGTCGAGAGCCGGGTCAATGCGAGCCAAGGCAAATACAACAGAGCCGTTCTCTCCGCCCGTTTCGCCGAGGCCGCACTTCCGCAGCTGAAGTCGATCGACATGCGGCGCGCGCCGCCGGCGCGGGGCGGCTTCCTGTCGCCGGTGCTGCTCGACCATATGCGCAAGACGCTGGAAAGGAAGGAGCAGTCGCTGCTGTTCCTCAACCGGCGCGGCTATGCGCCGCTGACGCTGTGCCGGGTCTGCGGCCACCGCTTCGGTTGCCCGGTCTGCTCGGCCTGGCTGGTCGAGCATCGCTTTCGCGGGCAATTGGTCTGCCATCATTGCGGGCACAATGAGCGCCGCCCCGAAGCCTGCCCGGAATGCGGCACGCTTGATCATCTGGTCGCTTGCGGGCCCGGCGTCGAGCGCATTGCCGAGGAAGTCGTCACGCATTTTCCCGATGCGCGCACCATCGTCTTGTCATCCGACCTGATGGGTGGCGTGCGGCGGCTGCGATTGGAACTGGAGGCAATCGCCGATGGCGAGGCCGATATCGTCATCGGCACGCAGCTCGTCGCCAAGGGCCACAATTTTCCCAATATGACCCTGGTCGGCGTCGTCGATGCCGATCTCGGCCTTGCCAATGGTGATCCGCGCGCAGCTGAGCGTACTTTCCAATTGCTCAGCCAGGTCACCGGTCGCGCCGGCCGCACCGGCAAGAAGAGCCTTGGCTTGCTGCAGACTTTCCAGCCCGAGCATCCGGTGATGCGGGCGATCGTCTCCGGTGATGCCGAGGCCTTTTACGAGCGCGAGATCGCCGAGCGCGAGCGGGCGGCCTTGCCACCCTTCGGCCGGCTAGCCGGCGTCATCGTCAGCGCGGTGACGCGGGCGGAAGCCGAGGGCCATGCACGCGGCCTGCGCCGCGCCGCGCCTGAGGCGTCAGACCTGTTCGTGCTGGGGCCGGCCGAGGCGCCGCTAGCCCTGCTCGGCGGCCGCCATCGTTTCCGCCTGCTGATCCAGGGCGAACGACGCGCCGACATGCAAGGGTTTATCCGCGCCATGCTGGCCAACGGACCGAAACAGCGCGGTTCGGTCCGGGTGCAGGTGGATATCGACCCGCAGAGCTTTTTGTAAGGTCGCGATATCGGCGATACGCTGCAGGCCAGCGAGAAACGGAAGATCACATGAAAACCCTTGGTTTGCTCGGTGGCATGAGCTGGGAATCGACGGCCATCTATTATCGGCTGCTCAATGAGATCGTGCGCGAGCGCCTCGGCGGGCTGCATTCGGCGAAATTGCTGCTCTGGTCGTTCGACTTCGCCGAGATCGCCGAGCGGCAACACCATAGCGATTGGGAGGGCGCCGGCGTGCTGCTTGTCGAAGCGGCGCGCAAGCTCGAGGCCGGTGGCGCGGAAGGCCTGCTTCTGTGCACCAACACCATGCACAAGCTGGCCGACCAGGTGCAGGCGTCCGTCTCCATCCCGCTGATTCACATCGCCGATGCCACCGCGGCAGCGATCAAGCGTGCTGGCATGCAGCGCCCGGCGCTTTTGGCGACGCGCTTCACCATGGAGCAGGATTTCTACAAGGGCCGGCTCGCCGACAAATACGGCCTGTCGCCGGTGGTGCCGGATGCGGCCGGGCGCGACATGGTGCATCGCGTCATCTATGACGAGCTCTGCCAGGGCATCGTCACCGACGTCTCGAAGGCGGCTTATATACAAGAGGCCGAACGCCTGCGCCGGGAAGAGGCCGCCGACAGCATCATCATGGGCTGCACTGAGATCACCATGCTGATTGGACAGGGCGATTTCGACATTCCGGTCTTTGACACCACCCGCATCCATGCCGAGGCGGCGGTGGAATTCGCGCTCGGCTGATGCGCTGCTCCTAAAGTGCCCTGAACCATCTGGCGCGCTTCTTTTCCTTCGCTAGAATGCCCGCAATTTCAAAACAGACATTTCGAGGGGACAGTATGGATTTTGCGCTACCATGGCCGACGAGCCAGGGCGAATGGCTGGCCTGGTCGAGCGCTGTCTTCACCGTGCTGCTCGGCCTTCTGTTTTTTCTGGCGCCTGGCCTCGCCTTCCGCATCCTGCGCTTGCAGGCCAAGCCTGAGAAAGCGGCGGCGATTGCCGAGGGGCGGGGCAGGATGTCAGGCTTTTATCTCGGCGTCGGGCTGTGCTGCATCCTGTTGGCGCAGCCGCTGGTTTACATGGCGCTCGGCTTCTCCTGGCTGTTCACCGCCTTCGGCCGGCTGCTGTCGATGATGTCGGATGGCGCCAACACACCTTTCAATTGGGTTTCCATTGTGGTGGAATTGATCCTGGCGGCATTGCCGCTCGCCTTTGCCTTCGGCTTTGTGCCCTGAATCCCTAGCTATTCCGGGGTGTGAGACGAGACTCTTTTGCCGGATGCGACAATAGTGCCTGAAAACCATGCGGAACGACGCATTGCGGTCTTAAAATGCCTGTGCTAGACGGCAATCGACTTTCGGCCGGGGATAGCGGAAGCCGCGCCTCCGTGCTTGAAAAAATGCAGTAAGGTCAAAGATTTAGCCAGAGTTTTTGCTCGCGCCAACAATCTGCGGCCTGTCAGACAAGAGAAAAGACGGTCCGTGGCTCAATCGTCATCGCCAATCTCAGGTGTTGCAGAACGCTACGCGGGTTCGCTGTTCGAACTCGCGCGGCAGGCAAATTCGGTCGCCAAGGTCGAGGCCGACCTCAACAGTTTCGAAGCCATGCTCGAAGGCAGCGCCGACCTTACCCGCCTGATCAACAGCCCGGTGTTCTCCAGCGAGGACCAGGCCAAGGCTATCGCTGCGATCGCCGACAAGGCGGGGATTGCCGGCCTCGCCGGCAATTTCCTGCGCGTCGTCGCCCAGAACCGGCGGCTGTTCGCCATTCCCGGCATGATCAAGGCGTTCCGTCAGATTGCTGCCGAAGCGCGTGGCGAGACCACTGCTGATGTCACGTCGGCACATGAGCTGACAGCGGCCCAGCAAACAGAACTGAAGGCCGCGCTGAAAAGCGTTGCCGGCAAGGATGTGGCCATCTCCGTCACCGTCGATCCGTCGCTGCTCGGCGGGCTGGTGGTCAAGATGGGCTCGCGTCAGATCGATACGTCGCTCAAAACCAAACTCAATTCGCTCAAGCTTGCACTGAAAGAGGTCGGCTGATGGACATCCGCGCCGCGGAAATTTCCGCAATTCTGAAAGACCAGATCAAGAATTTCGGCAAGGAGGCCGAGGTCTCCGAAGTTGGACAGGTGCTGTCCGTCGGTGACGGTATCGCCCGCGTATACGGCCTCGACAATGTCCAGGCCGGCGAAATGGTCGAATTCCCCGGCGGCATCCGCGGCATGGCGCTCAACCTCGAAGCCGACAATGTCGGCGTCGTCATCTTCGGCGCCGACCGCGACATCAAGGAAGGCGACATCGTCAAGCGCACCGGCGCCATCGTCGACGTTCCGGTCGGTCCGGGCCTGCTCGGTCGCGTCGTCGACGCGCTCGGCAACCCGATCGACGGCAAAGGCCCGATCAAGGCGACCGAACGCAAGCGCGTCGACGTCAAGGCGCCCGGCATCATCCCGCGCAAGTCGGTGAACGAGCCGATGTCGACCGGCCTCAAGGCCATCGATGCGCTGATCCCGGTCGGCCGCGGCCAGCGCGAGCTGGTCATCGGCGATCGTCAGACCGGCAAGACCGCCATCATTCTCGACACGATGCTCAACCAGAAGTCGGTGCATGACAACGGCCCCGAGAAGGAAAAGCTCTACTGCGTCTACGTCGCCGTCGGCCAGAAGCGCTCGACCGTCGCGCAGTTCGTCAAGGTTCTGGAAGAGCGCGGCGCGCTCGAATATTCGATCATCGTCGCCGCCACCGCTTCCGACCCGGCGCCGATGCAGTTCCTGGCGCCGTTCGCTGGCGCCACCATGGGCGAATATTTCCGCGACAACGGTATGCACGCGCTGATCAGCTACGACGATCTGTCGAAGCAGGCCGTCGCCTATCGCCAGATGTCGCTGCTGCTGCGCCGCCCGCCGGGCCGCGAAGCCTATCCTGGCGACGTTTTCTACCTGCACTCGCGCCTGCTCGAGCGGGCCGCCAAGCTCAATGACGATCTGGGCGGCGGATCGCTGACCGCTTTGCCAATCATCGAAACGCAGGCCAACGACGTGTCGGCCTATATCCCGACCAACGTGATCTCGATCACCGACGGTCAGATCTTCCTCGAGACCAATTTGTTCTTCCAGGGCATTCGTCCCGCGGTGAACGTTGGCCTGTCGGTCAGCCGCGTCGGCTCGGCCGCGCAGATCAAGGCGATGAAGCAGGTTGCCGGTTCGATCAAGGGCGAGCTCGCGCAGTACCGTGAAATGGCGGCCTTCGCGCAGTTCGGCTCCGATCTCGACGCCGCCACGCAGCGCCTGCTCAATCGCGGATCGCGCCTGACCGAACTCCTGAAGCAGCCGCAGTTCTCGCCGCTGAAGACGGAAGAGCAGGTCGCGGTGATCTTCGCCGGCGTCAATGGCTATCTCGACAAGCTGCCGGTCAACCAGGTCGGCAAGTTCGAGCATGGCCTGCTCAGCCACATGCGTGCGGCCGGCAAGGACGTTCTCGACGCCATCCGCAAGGAAAAGGCACTGTCGGACGATCTGCGCGCCAAGCTGAAGGCCGAGATCGACGCTTTCGCCAAGACCTTCGCCTGAGCGAAGCGACAAGACGGGATCAGGTTTGAAGCATGCCTTCATTAAAAGACCTTCGTAACCGTATCGCCTCGGTCAAGGCGACGCAGAAGATCACCAAGGCGATGCAGATGGTCGCTGCGGCGAAGCTGCGCCGTGCGCAAGAGGCCGCGGAAGCGGCGCGCCCCTATTCGGAGCGCATGGGTTCCGTGCTGGCCAACATCACCCAGGCAATCGGCGGCGGCGGCGATGCCCCGGCGCTGATGACCGGCACCGGCAAGGATGCCGTGCATCTGCTGGTCGTCTGCACCGCTGAACGCGGTCTGTGCGGCGGCTTCAATTCGCAGATCGCCCGTCTGGCCCGCGACCATATCCGCCGGCTTTTGGCCGACGGCAAGCAGGTCAAGATCATCTGCGTCGGCAAGAAGGGTTTCGACATCCTGCGCCGCGACTATGCATCGATGATCATCGACCGTGTCGACCTGCGTGAGGTCAAGACGCTCCGTTTCGTCAACGCCGATGCCATCGCCAAGAAGGTTATCCACCTGTTCAACGAGGGTGGCTTCGACATCTGCACGCTGTTCTATTCGCAGTTCAAATCGGTGATCAGCCAGATCCCGACCGCGCAGCAGATCATCCCGGCCGGCGTGGCTTCGGCTCCAGCCGAGGCGCTGGATGGCGGCAACGCGGTCTACGAATATGAACCGGAGCCGGGCGAAATCCTCTCCGACCTCATCCCGCGCAACATTTCCGTGCAGGTTTTCCGGGCGCTGCTCGAAAACGCCGCCGGCGAAATGGGCGCCAAGATGAGCGCCATGGACAATGCGACGCGCAACGCCGGCGAGATGATCAACAAGCTGTCGATCACCTACAACCGCCAGCGGCAGGCGCAGATCACCAAGGAACTGATCGAAATCATTTCGGGCGCCGAAGCGCTCTAGGCGCGGTCCGCGGGTCATCGACCCGCGACCGGACCGCGTGAGAAACAAAGGACGAAAAAGGGTAAAGACGATGGCGAAAGCAGCGACCCCCAAGACGGCGGCCCCCAAGGCCGCAGCCGCGAAGACCGCAGCCCCCGCGAAGGCGGCCAAGGCTCCGGCAGCAGCCGCGAAGGCAGCTCCGGCAAAGACGGCGGCAGTGCCCGCAAAGGCCACTGCGGCCAAGACTTCGGCTGTTGCCACCAAGGCAACCGGCGTTGTCGGCAAGGTCCGTCAGGTCATCGGCGCCGTCGTCGACGTGCAGTTCGGCGATCACCTGCCGGCGATCCTGAACGCGCTCGAGACGACCAATGTCGGCAACCGCCTGGTGCTCGAAGTGGCTCAGCATCTCGGTGAAAACACCGTGCGCTGCATCGCCATGGACTCCACCGAAGGTCTGGTGCGCGGCCAGGAAGTGCGCGACACCGGCGCGCCGATCACCGTTCCGGTCGGCCCGGGCATGCTCGGCCGCATCATCAACGTCATCGGCGAGCCGGTCGACGAAGAAGGCCCGGTCGATGCGACCGAAATGCGCTCCATCCACCAGCCGGCTCCGACCTATGTCGAGCAGTCGACGGAAGCCCAGATCCTGATCACCGGCATCAAGGTGCTCGACCTGCTGGCACCTTACGCCAAGGGTGGCAAGATCGGCCTGTTCGGCGGCGCCGGCGTCGGCAAGACCGTGCTGATCCAGGAGCTGATCAACAACATCGCCAAGGCGCATGGCGGCTATTCGGTGTTCGCCGGCGTCGGCGAGCGCACCCGCGAGGGCAACGATCTCTATCACGAGTTCATCGAATCCGGCGTCAACAAGAAGGGCGGCGGCGAAGGCTCCAAGGCCGCACTCGTGTACGGCCAGATGAACGAGCCGCCGGGTGCGCGCGCCCGCGTCGGCCTGACCGGCCTGACGGTTGCGGAGTATTTCCGCGACCAGGGTCAGGACGTGCTGTTCTTCGTCGACAACATCTTCCGCTTTACACAGGCGGGTTCGGAAGTGTCGGCTCTGCTTGGCCGTATCCCATCGGCCGTCGGCTATCAGCCGACGCTCGCCACCGACATGGGCGCGCTGCAGGAACGCATCACCACCACCACCAAGGGCTCAATTACCTCGGTGCAGGCCATCTACGTGCCCGCCGACGACTTGACCGATCCGGCGCCGGCAACCTCGTTCGCCCACCTTGACGCGACCACGACGCTCAACCGCGCCATCGCCGAAAAGGGCATCTACCCAGCTGTCGATCCGCTGGATTCGACCTCGCGCATGCTCGACCCGCTGGTCGTCGGCGACGAGCACTATGGCGTCGCCCGCCAGGTGCAGTCGATCCTCCAGCGCTACAAGTCGCTGCAGGACATCATCGCCATCCTGGGCATGGACGAGTTGTCGGAAGAGGACAAGCAGACCGTGGCCCGCGCCCGCAAGATCGAGCGCTTCCTGTCGCAGCCGTTCTTCGTCGCCGAAGTGTTCACCGGCGCGCCGGGCAAGCTGGTCGATCTCGCCGACACCATCAAGGGCTTCAAGGGCCTCTGCAACGGCGACTACGATCACCTGCCGGAAGCTGCCTTCTACATGGTCGGCGGCATCGAGGAAGCGGTCGAGAAGGCTCAGCGACTGGCGGCTGAAGCGGCTTAATTCCCTTATCAGCAGCGCGGTACTGCCGCGCTGCCTTCGATCCAAGTTTGTGAGACACCATGGCTGAAGCTTTCAAGTTCGAACTGGTCTCGCCGGAACGCCTGCTGGTTTCCGAGCAGGTCGAATCCGTCGTCATTCCGGGTGCCGAAGGCGAGATGACGGTGATGGCGCATCACGCGCCGGTCATGACCACGATCAAGCCGGGTGTCGTCACGGTGAAGACCGCGTCGGGCGGCGAAGAACGCTATGTCGTGTTCGGCGGTTTTGCCGATATCGTCCCGGCCGGCTGCACGCTGCTGGCGGAATCGGCTGTCGCGGTGAAGGATGTCGACCGTGCGGATCTCGCCCGCCGCATCCAGGAAGCCAAGGAAGATGCCGCCGACGCCAAGGACGATCAGACCCGCAGCAAGGCGGAACAGTTCCTTAGCCAGCTAACCACGCTGGAAGGCGCCATTCTGCCGGCCTGAAATTCGGCCTAGATGACTTGATGAAAAGCGGGGCCCTGCCTCGCTTTTTTGTCTTAGATGCCCAAGGCGGCGAAGGCCAGTGTCGGACCATCCCGTCGCAAGTGCACGAGATGCACGGCCACGAGTTCAATCAGCGTCTGCCGCTCGGCATGATCCCTGGCGAAACCGGCAAGTTCGAATACGGCCGAGACCGTTTCGTTCGCCGGTAGCTGCTGGCTCAAAAGCGCCGTCAGTGCCGCGTCGAGCGGATCGGTGAAATGGTTTTCGGGCAAGGTTTTCCCGCGCGCGGCGCAGGCGGCGATCCAGGCCGCTACCACCAGCGTGAGATGCACGAACTCAGTTCCGGCTTCGAGGCACTCGATGGCGGATGCGATGATGCGCTGTGGCAGTTTCTGGCTGCCGTCATTGGCGATCTGGGCGGTGCGGTGGGCGAGCGCAGTGTTGGAGAAACGCTCGGTAAGCTCGGCTGTGTAGGCTGATGTATCGAGCCCGGCATCCTCCGGCAAAGTCGGAATGGCTTCGGCCCACAATGCATCGACGAATTGTCGGATCGCCGGGTCGGCGAAAGCGCGGTCGACCGTGGCGTGGCCGCTGAGCAGGCCGAGATAGGCGATGGCCGAATGCGATCCGTTGAGAAGTCTCAGCTTCATGTCCTCGAAGGGCCCGACATCGCGGACCATGGTGACGCCGAATCTTTCCCAGGCCGGCCTGCCTCCCGGAAAATTGTCCTCTACCACCCATTGGCAGAACGGCTCTGTCATCACAGGCCAGGCATCCTCGACGCCGAGTTCGACAGCAATCCGCTCCCGATCGGCATCGGTCGTTGCCGGCACGATGCGGTCGACCATGCTCGACGGAAAAGCGACGTGATCAGCAATGTGGTCGGCGAGGTTGGCATCGCCCGTTGAGCCGAGCCCGGCATCGCGCAACGCGGCGAATTCGGTCAGCAACCGGTGCAGAGTGGTGCCATTGGCTGGCAGGTTGTCGCAACACAGCACGGTAAAGGGCGGTGTTCCCGCGGCCAGCCTTCGGGCAAGCGCCTCGGCCAGAAAACCATGCGCGGTCTTCGGCATCCGCGGATTGGCCAGATCGTGGATGATGTCGGGATGGGTGGCGTCCAGTCCACCGCCCGCGGCCCTGAGATAGGCCTTCTCGGTGATGGTCAGCGTAACGATGCGGGTGCGCGGATCGGTCAGCGCGGCCAGCACGGCACTGGGGTTTTCCGGCGCCACCAGCAGCGACTGGATCGAGCCGATGACGCGCAGCTCCTCCTCGCCACTGCTGCGGATCGCCAGCGTGTAGAGCCCGTCCTGCGGCGAGAGCGCGTCGCGTGTGTCGGCGCTGCGCAAGGAGACGCCGACGATGCCCCAGTCCGTTTCGCCCGCCGCCAGGCAGTCGTCGACATAAGCGGCCTGATGGGCGCGATGAAAGGCACCGACGCCGAGATGCACGATGCCCGATACAACCTTGTCGCGGTCATATGCGGGGATTTTGGTCCCCTCGGGCAGCTTTTGTAGCGTGGCGTCGGACAGATGGCTTCTGGTCATCACGATACCGGGGCTGAGGGCTTGGGAAGCGGCGGATGACAGGCGGCGTAACACCTGTTTGCGCTTGCCGCAAGGATGCCGCTTTGCCAGCACACATTGACATCGCTTTGACCCGAACGTACCGATATCCAGATTGGAAGGAGCCGCTTTTCCCATGGTCGCGTTGACCGATCCGGACCTGCTGTTCCCGTCCAAAGCGCATTCGCGCTCGCTTGCCCGCGACCTCTACGCCGGCATCAAGAACCTGCCCATCGTGAGCCCGCACGGCCACACCGATCCGCGCTGGTATGCGCTCAACGAACCGTTTCCGGATCCGGCGCAACTGCTCATCGTGCCCGACCACTACATCTTCCGCATGCTGTTCAGCCAGGGTGTCCGCCTGGAGGATCTCGGCATTGCTGCTCTCGATGGGTCACCAGTCGAGGCCGACGGCAGGACCATCTGGCGGCGTTTTGCCGAAAATTATTTCCTCTTCCGCGGCACGCCGACCCGGTTGTGGCTCGACCATGTGCTTGCGCATCTGTTCGGTATCGAAGAGCCATTGAGTGCCGAGACGGCCGATCGCCACTACGACACGATCGCGACGCTGCTGCAGTGGGAGAATTTCCGGCCGCGCGCCTTGTTCGAGCGCTTCAATATCGAGGTCATCGCGACGACGGAAGGCGCGCTCGACGATCTCAAATGGCACAAGATGATCCGCGACAGCGGCTGGGAGGGCCGCGTTATCACGGCCTATCGGCCGGACGCGGTCGTCGATCCCGATTTCGAAGGTTTTTCAGCCAATCTCGATCGGCTGGGCGAGATAACCGGCTGCGACACCGGCGGCTGGGCCGGCTATCTCGACGCGCATCGCCAGCGGCGCGCCTTCTTCAAGAGTTTTGGCGCGACCTCGTCCGACCATGGCCATCCGACGGCGGAGACCGCCAACCTTTCCGACGCGGCGGCGCAGGAGCTGTTCAACCGCATCCGCCACGGCTCGGAGGACGAGCGCGAGCGAAAACTGTTCCGCGCCCAGATGCTGACCGAGATGGCCAAGATGAGCCGGGACGACGGGCTGGTGATGCAGATCCATCCTGGCTCTTGGCGCAATCACTCGCCTTCTGTTTTCCAGAGATTCGGCCGCGACAAGGGCTTCGATATTCCGACCCGGACCGACTATGTGACGGCGCTGAAGCCGTTGCTCGACTGCGTCGGGCTGGAGCGTGACCTGACCATTGTGCTCTTCACGCTCGACGAAACCAGCTATGCGCGCGAACTGGCGCCGTTGGCCGGCGTCTATCCGGCGCTGAAGCTCGGGCCGGCCTGGTGGTTTCATGACAGTCCGGAAGGCATGCGCCGCTTCCGCGAGATGACCACGGAGACGGCCGGCTTCTACAACACCGTCGGCTTCAACGACGACACCCGCGCCTTTCCCTCGATCCCGGCCCGCCACGATGTGGCGCGTCGCGTCGACTGCGCCTTCCTGGCGCGGCTCGTCGCCGAGCATCGGCTGCGCGAGGACGAGGCGCATGAGCTGGCAGGGGAATTGGCCTATACGCTGGCCAAGAAAGCCTATCGGCTCTGATGCATGCTGGCGCGATCAGCGTAGGCCAGCCGTCCGCGATGAGGAGAAGACGATGACGAAGCCGAAAATCTTCGCGCATGCCGGCGAGGGTGCCTGGACGCCGACGCCTGACGGCAACAGGCGGCGGGTTCTCCTCTCCACCGATGAATTGATGCTGGTCGAATTCGGTTTCGACAAGGGCGGCGTCGGCGCTCTGCATTCGCATCCGCATGTCCAGTCAAGCTACGTTGCCGAAGGCCGTTTCGAGGTGACAATAGACGGCCAAACCGAAATCCTCGGGACAGGCGGCAGCTTCATCGTGCCGTCGGGTCTGGTGCACGGCGTCAAGGCGCTGGAGGCGGGGCGGCTGGTCGACAATTTCACGCCGCACAGGGCCGATTTTCTCACCTGAATGCGCGAGCGTCCGCATGGTCACGGCGGCCGGCGGCAAGCAAGCGATGCGTGGCCTCGAGAATAGCCTCGACCGGTGCGTCGGCGACGTCAGCCCTGCGTCCGCGTCTCGGCGCCGTCACCACCTCGACCATGTTCGATAGCGGCCGCCACCGCTCCAGATTGGCGCCGTTGTTGACGATGACCGTCGGCGTCATGACCGTGGCGAACAGGTGCCCCAGGCCACCTTCCATGCCGACATAGGCGGCGGCCATCTCGCCGAGCGCCAGCAGCAGGTCACCGAACGTCTCGACATCGAGCCCAAGGTCAGGACCGATCATCGTGAGCCGGCTTTCTCGGGCGGCCAGGCTCTGTGGCGTCGGTCCTTTGCCCGGGGTGACCAGATACAGCACCCGGTAGCCGACATCGATGAGATTGCGGGCAACGGCTGATACCTGGTCGTCGCTCATGAACTTGTTGCCCCTGGCGTTGCCGCCAAGCAGGACCAGCGGACGGTCGTCGGCGCCGACGAGCCGGCGCGCCAGGGCCCGGGCGGAGTGCGGAACGTCGAGCCTGTGATCGAATGGCAGGTGCCGGCCGGCGAGGCGCTCGATCAGCCGGTGGTAGCGCCAGGCATTGTGTTCGGGCCGCCAGGTCCATCTGGTGCCCCAACGCAGCGATAGGAGATAGCCGGCAAAGTTGGGCTCGTAGTGAACGCCGCGGCCGAGAAGCTGCAACCCGGTCACCATCAGGCCGGGGACGCCCGTCCGGAAGTCGACGACCGTCTTCTGTCTGCCAGGCTGTGCGAATTCAGCGAGAATGTCGGAAAGCGGCTTCATCCTGAAGTCGTCGACCAGGGGAGCGGCATGCTTGTGCAACATGCCCATGAGCGAAGACTTGCCCTGGCAGCCATAGACGATATGGCTTCGTGGAAAGGCCGTTCTTGCCGCCCGCAAGGCTGGTATTCTCAGCAACCCGTCCCCGAGGGCGTCGTTGCGGACGTAGAAAATCAGCAGCGGCGCGGGCAAATCCATGGCCAGGCGGATCCGTTAGGGTATGGCGTCGAGAGGGGAGCCAGCTTCTGAGAACACGACCCTAGAAGACAGCAATTCCCCGCTGAATCCAGAGGGAATATGCGCCGAACGTAATAATGCGGGCGGTGCCGAGCTGCATCGCCGCCACCCCGCCTCGTCATTTCGGCATTGAAGCGGCGACGTCGGTCAGGTGATATGCCGGAGCAGGCCGAAAAGCCGCTCGAACGTCTTGCCGTAAGGTGGGCGCAGCAGGGCGCCGGCGCTCAGGCGCGACTGCAGGAAAACCGGCTTCTGCTTGCTGAAGGTGCAGAACCCCCATTGCCCGTGATAGGCGCCCATGCCACTGGCGCCGACGCCGCCGAAGGGCTGGTTCTCCTGCACCAGATGCAGCATGCAGTCGTTGATGGTGACGCCGCCGGCGACGGTCTCGCGCAGGATACGCCGGCGGTTGCCGCTGTCGTTGCCGAACCAGTAGAGCGCCAGTGGCCGGTCGGCCTGGTTCACATGGCTGATCGCCTCGTCGACGGTGGCATATTCGACAATCGGCAGCACCGGGCCGAAAATCTCCTCGCGCATCAGCCGCAGGTCCGGGCCGGCATTGCTGACCAGGGTCGGCAGCAGCTTCCGGCTCGTGGTGCCGAGATCTTCGCCGGCCGGGTTGATTTCGGTGACATCGGCGCCGGCATCGCGGGCTTCCGCGATCATGGCGCGCAGGCGCTGGAAGTGCCGGTCGCTGATGATGGCGGTATAGTCGGGATTGTCGCGCAGCGTGGGATAGAGCCGCGCCACCGCGGTTGCGAGCTTGGCGGCGACCGTGCCTGCCTGTCCCTTGGGCACCAGGAGATAGTCGGGCGCGATGCAGGTCTGCCCGGCATTGAGCAGTTTGCCATAGGCGATGCTGGCTGTTGCCGCACCGAGATCGCAGGAGGGATCGAAGATTGCCGGCGACTTGCCACCGAGTTCGAGCGTGACCGGGGTCAGGTTGGCGGCCGCGGCCATCGCGACATGGCGGCCGACAGCTGTCGAACCGGTGAACAGCAGATGATCGAACGGCATCGACACGAAGGCCTTGCCTGTCTCGGCATCGCCGGTGATGACGCTCAACTCGTCGGGCGAAAAATGCTCGCTGGCGAGTTTTGCCAGCAACTCCGAGAAAGCCGGTGTCAGTTCGGACGGCTTGACCAGCACGCGGTTGCCGGCGGCGAGCGCTGCCGTGACCGGCGCGACGGCAAGCTGGAACGGGTAATTCCACGGCGAGACGATGCCGACGACACCAAGCGGCTGCGGCAAGAGGCGATTGCGGCCCGGCAGGAACGGCAAGGTGGTGGCGACACGACGCTCCCGCATCCAGCCTTTCAGATGAGACAGCGTGTGGCGGATGCCGGCGCGCACGACAAACAGTTCGGCAAGGCGCGTCTCGTGTGTTGACCGGCTGCCAAAGTCGGCGTTGATCGCGGCGCAGATCTCAGCTTCGTGTCGCTCGGTCAGGGCCAGCAGGCGCTTCAGGCGGTCCTTTCGGACGTCCAAGTCGGGAAAGGGCTGTTTCTCGAAAGCAGCGCGCTGCAGCTTAAACCGTTCGCCGAGGACATCCTGTCTCACCTGCAGCATCGTGCCCTCCCTGGCTTTTGCCGGCCAACCTTACATCCGGGAGCGCAGGAATCCAGCGGGGGTGCGGGTGTCGCGAGGGAAGGCATTCTTTGTGGGCGCGTTCAATCGGCCCAAGTTCGACGTTCCCGGTCGAGGTCGGGAAGCGTCGACGGATCGGCACGCCGGGTTTGAATGCAACCAGATCATATGCTTTAACCTTCCGTTTTTATGCATGTCGTTCTACCGAAGACGACAAGGCAGGAATCACCACCAAATCGTCGTAGGGGAAGGCGCCTGTTGTCGCGCCGACGAGATCAGGCTTTGAAGGGGGCGGGTTTGGGAGAACATCCGGCAAATGCGACCGGGACTATATGGCTCTGCATCACGCGAGCTTGTCGGGCTACGCCTTGCAGGCGGTCGCCGGCGAGAGCCGCCTTGCACTGGCGGAGATGCGGATGACGGGCATTGATAAGCTAGAGACTGCTCTTGGCGCAGCATCGCAAAGGGTTATCAGGGAATTTCAGCGGTTCGTGCCATTGTCCCTGAAGAGACGGATGCAAAAACGCACATACCCACGCGAGACCGCAGTCAACAGAATTTTCATCTCGGGTTGCGCGCGTAGCGGCACGACGCTGACACAGCGGCTGATGAGGTGTTTCGAGGACATTTTCGTCCACTCGCCCGAGGTGCGATACACGGTCCTGGACATGCTGGATCGGCCCGAATCTAACCTCGTCGTCAAGCGCGATGCGCGTAGCTTTGCGCATCTGGCGAAGCTGCCTCCTTCGATTGGCTTGATCTATTGCTTGCGCCATCCATTCGACACACTGACCAGTTCGCATCCGCAAACACTCAAGGAGCGCCGCTTCCACGTCACACCCGATCGCTGGCTGGCCGAATACGATGCGCTGACCCGGTTGATGAAAGCACAACCGAACAGACAGATCTTTTTCGTCCGCTATGAAGACATGATCAGCAGACCCGATGCCATGCAGGAGAGAATCGCGCAGCGGTTTGGGCTGAAGGCGCGGATTCGCTTCAGTGAAGACCCGAACAATCCGATCCGGGCGGCTTCGTTGCGAAAATGGGAACGGAATGAGGACTTCCGGACCTATCTCGAAGACCTGTCGCAGGCATTTCTCATCCACGTCGAGCGCTTCTGCGCCGAGTTCGGCTATGATATGCCGCCGATCAAGGTGGCTGCGTAATGTCGGCACAGACAGCGAGCCTTCGGGCCGAGGATTCCAAGCGGCGCGTCCTGAAGGACGTGTTCGGCTTCGACGATTTCCGCCCCGGCCAGGCCGATGTCATGGACGCGCTGCTCGGCGGGCGCCATGTGCTGGCCGTGATGCCGACGGGTGCGGGCAAATCGCTCTGCTACCAGGTGCCGGCTCTGGTTCTGGGCGGGCTCACCCTTGTCGTGTCACCGCTGGTGGCGCTGATGCAGGATCAGGTCGCCGCCTTGCGGCTGGCGGGTGTTGGCGCCGATACGATCAATTCCTCGATCGACCGCGAGGCCAATGTCGCGGCCTGGCGGCGCGTGGCGTCCGGCCAGACGCGGCTGCTTTACCTGGCGCCTGAGCGGCTGATGACCGAGCGCATGCTCGAGGCGCTGTCGAGGCTCGACGTCAGCCTGATCGCTATCGACGAGGCGCATTGCATCTCGCAATGGGGACCGGCGTTCCGGCCTGAGTACGAGGACCTATCGCGGTTGCGGCACATCTTCCCCAACGTGCCGATCATCGCGGTGACGGCGACGGCGGATGAGAGCACGCGCAGCGACATCGCCGCCCGGCTGTTTGCCGAGCAGGTTGAAACGCTGGTGCTGGGTTTCGACCGGCCCAACATCAAGCTGGCGATCGAATCCAAGCAGGACAGCAAGCGGCAATTGCTGCGTTTCATCGAGCGCCATGCCGGCAAGAGCGGCATCGTCTACTGCCTGTCGCGCAAGAAGACGGAGGAGATGGCGGACTTCCTCGAGAAGAACGGCGTCACCGCGCTCGCTTATCATGCCGGCATGAGCAAGGAGGCGCGTGAGGCGAATCAGAACGCCTTCATGACGCTGTCGGGCGTCGTTATGGTGGCGACCATCGCCTTCGGCATGGGCATCGACAAGCCCGATGTCGCCTATGTCTTCCACACCGATATGCCGGGCAGCCTGGAGGCCTATTACCAGGAGATCGGGCGTGCCGGCCGCGATGGGCGGGATGCCGAGGCGCATATGCTGTTTGGCCTCGGCGATATCCGCATGCGGCGGCTGTTCATCGACGACGAGGACGCATCAGCGGAGCACAAAAAACGATCGCATCAGCGACTCAACACCTTGATCGGCTATTGCGAGACGGCGCAGTGCCGCCGCCAGGTGCTGCTCGGCTATTTCGGCGAGGAGGCGCAGCCTTGCGGCAATTGCGACAACTGCCTCGACCAGGTGCCGCGCGCCGATGGTGCGGCCGAGGCGCGCATCATCCTGGCGGCCGTGGCGCAGAGCGGCGAGCGCTTCGGCGCGGCACACGTGATCGACATCCTTATCGGCCATGAGACGGAGAAGGTGCAGGCCAGAAGCCATCAGAGGCTCGCCTGCTTCGGCAGCGGCGCGGCGCAGAAGAAGGATTTCTGGATGTCGCTGATCCGGCAGCTCGTCGCGAACGGTTTGCTGGAGCCGGACCCGAGCGGCCATGGCGGGCTCGCCATTGCCGAAAAAGGCCATGCGCTTGGCCGCGGCGAGATCCCGTTCCACTACCGTGTCGAGATGCGCAGCCGCGCCTTGCGCAAGATGCGAGCGGCCGAGGGTTCTGGTGCCGAAGGCGTCGATGCTTCGCTGCTGGCCACGCTCAAGTCCTTGCGCCTGCGTCTCGCCAAGGAGCGCCAGGTGCCGGCCTATGTGGTGTTCTCCGACCGCACGCTGATCGACATGGCCGAACGCCGCCCGCGCGACCTTGATGCTTTCGCCGAAGTGAATGGGGTGGGTGCTGCCAAGCTCAAGGAGTTCGGCCAGGCTTTTCTGAGCGCCATTGCGGCGCACCAGGCGGGTGGATCGGCCTGAAGGCCGGCCCTGCAATCGTCACATCTGTATCGACATGCCGCCATCGACGGTCAGGACGTGCCCGTTGACGAAAGACGCCGCTTCGCTGGCGAGGAAAAGCGCGGCGCCGGCGATCTCCTGCGGCCGGCCCCAGCGCTGCAGCGGGACCCGCTGGCGGGCGAAGGCAACCAGATCAGGGTTTGCCGCCATCGCGGCATTGGTCTCGGTGGCGAACATGCCCGGCGCGATGGCGTTGCTGGTCACGCCATAGGCGCCATATTCGACAGCGATGCTGCGCATCAAGCCGGTCAGCCCCTGCTTGGCGGCGGGATAGATGGCGTCGCCGGGCCGCGCCATCTCGCCGACGATCGAGGTCACCGCGATCAGCCGGCCATGGCCCTGGGCCTTCATGATCTCCGCCGCATCGCGCGACAATGAGATCGCCGACAAAAGATCCGTCCTGATCAGGTCAAGGATGTCGTCGTCGTTGAAGGCGGCAAGCGGCCGCCTGTCGCGGGCGCCGACATTGTTGACGAGGATGTCGAGCCGGCCTCGGGTCTTGCTGATCTCTGCGATCATCGCGCGGCCCGCCCCGATGTCGGCCACGTCGAAGACCGCAGCCTGCGCACTGCCGCCATTTCCGGTGATGGCGGCGACGGCGCCGTCAAGTGTGGCGGCCGTGCGTCCGGTCACCACGACATGGGCTCCGGCTTCGGCAAAGGCGCGCGCAATCTCGAAACCGAGACCGCGTCCGCCGCCGGTGATCAGCGCCACGCGTCCCTGCAGGGAAAATCTTTCGAAAATGCTCAAGCTGGCCTCTATGCGCATAGGAACGGCAATACCGATCCCATGCGGCAATCGGCGGCTCAGCCTACTGTTCTATCGAAGCCGGTGAAAATAAACTTAATGCGCGGACGCCCCAAAAAATGACCGGCGCAAGGCCGGCGGGCGGTCGATGTTCCGATAAAGCGCGGCAGCCCTGACCAACCCTCACGGCCAGGCGTGTTGCGTCGAATTGACCGACAGCCAGGCAATCAGCGGCAGCGCCAGCAGGAGTGCCAGGCACAGCCGATCGGGCTCCGTCGAAATCACGTCGCCGGAGCCGCAACCATGCCTGCACGGCGGCGCCGAGAGCCAGCAAGGCATAGAGGCCGGCCAGCGCCGACAGGAGCTGCTCGCCGGTTACCGGGATGCCGCCCTGTTTGAGCGCATCGCCGATGGCGGCTCCCGGTATCGCCACGAAGAAAACTGCCGTGATCGCGAACAGGAAGCCGATCATCGAGCCCGGAAACGCTGTCGCCGACAGCGCAACCGCCGCCGCCAGCAGGATAAGCAAGGTGATGAACGCGCGCTGGGTCACTGCCGGGAACTCCGTCCGCGGGCAAGCGATTGCAGCAAGGCTTAGAATCCGTTCTCCGACGGTAGCGGCACACCGGCTGTTTGGAGCCCTCGCCTTGGCGCCGCTGTGCGTGATCCGCGGCAGGCGGATTGCCGAGTTGACGTGAGCCGGCGGGCGTTTTCCCTCATTTCGCCTGCCGCAGATCGCGCCCAAACGCGCGGCTGCTGTGAGTGGGGCGGCGGGATTTTTGTGTTGGAACTTTAGAAAGCGGCCCGGCATTCTTTGTTGGGATGTAGATAGGACACCGGGCCTAACCCGACGGGGCGGTTTGTGAGAACGGCGCCGTGGGCTGGCGAATATATGCGCCCATGCTAATATTCTTAAAGCCATACGAATGAAGTACAAGAACAGCAATTCGGGGGGCATAGCCGACCGCCGATAAGCTGGCCACAACCTACTGCAGGTAGGCCTTCACATTAGCCGGCGTCCCTGTGGCAGACCCCATCGTTATCTGTCACTTGAGAATGAAATAGAGCGGGACAAGCATTGCGAATGCCGCGATCGCGGTGAGAAACAGGTCTGTGGTCATGAGCCCCCGCTCGGAATTCCATGACCAGTGACACAACTAATTTAGCTAAAATGCAAGCAGTCAAACCAGCGTGAGTGCTTTGGCTGCTTGAGCAAAGCAACCAACCCCTCCGCCGCTCGTTGACCAAAGCTGGGCTGATCCCTAGCCACCTCTTGGCCCGCCCTTGGTCCCCATTCCGGGCGGGCTCTTTTTGCCTATTGGGCGGCGCCGATCGGACCTCGCATCGCGGTAAAAGTTCCGGAACTATTTTAGCGTATGCTAATTGAATCGCGATCGTCGTGGTCAGTTCATGCGCTTCGCTGCAAGATTATCGGGAGGAATAAAAAGATGAGCAGCAACCCCGATGATCCACCAATTGAACGGCGCTCACATCTCCGAACGGCCGTTCTAAAGGATGGAACCATTATCACCGAGGATATGACGATCGCTTGCTCGGTCAGAAATCAGCACGCTCACGGTGCGGAGCTGCGGGTGGAGCCGGGCGTGGTTGTTCCCGAGCGGTTCGTCCTGCACGTCCATGCAGATGGTGTCGAATATCGCGCCGTGGTGCGGTGGAGGAAAAACGAGCGGCTTGGCGTACAGATCTATTGAAATAGATGGCATTGGCGAACCGGACGCCGGAACCTAAGCAGCTGGTCGAACTTATCGCGTCATGACCCTGCATGAGTGCTGTTGAAGGTCGTGCGGGAAGTGACCGAGGCAGGTCACCCTACGCTACTTCGTAGCTTCCGTCGCAAGAGTGGCGGAGAGGGAGGGATTCGAACCCCCGATGGGCTTGCACCCATGCCGCATTTCGAGTGCGGTGCATTCGACCACTCTGCCACCTCTCCGCGGTCATGGTCGGCCGTTGCCGGCGCGGCGCACTAGATAACGGCTGAACGGGCAGGTTACAAGGCCAAATCCGCCGATATTTGGCTTACCGGACAAGCGGCGGATTCATGTCGGCGTTTACAGTCGAGGCCACGCGGTTTCACGGGCCAGCCAGGCATCCTCGCCTCGGGCCACGGCGGCGCTGGGCAGCCATGTTGACACGCCCGGTCTTTGCCGGCCAATAACAGTCTCGGCAACGGCTGTTGCCTTGACTCCCACTCAACCTTCGGTTAGGGACAGCGCGCAATCGGCGTGGAGGGTTCTTCCACGCCGCTTGTTTTTTGAACCCGCAGACTGACAAAAAGACGGCCGAACCGCCTCAGGCGGTTCATCAAGGCCGACCGAACAGCGAAAGGCAAAAAATGTTCGCAGTCATTAAAACGGGCGGTAAGCAGTATCGCGTTGCCGCCAACGATCTCCTGAAGATCGAAAAAGTCGAAGCCAATGTCGGCGATATCGTCGAGATCGGCCACGTGCTCGCGCATGGCGAGGGCGAGAATGTCACGTTCGGTGCGCCGTTCGTCGATGGCGCTCTGGTCACCGCCGAAGTCGTCGAGCAGGGCAAGAACCGCACGGTCATCGCTTTCAAGAAGCGCCGCCGTCAGAATTCGCGCCGCAAGATCGGCCATCGCCAGCTTCTGACCACCGTGCGGATCGCCGAGATCCTGCTGGGTGGCGCCAAGCCGGCCAAGAAGGCTGCCGTGAAGGCGGAAGCCAAGGCTGAGGTTGCTACCGAGGCGAAGGCCGAAGCCGCGCCGAAGGAGGCCAAGGCCAAGAAGGAAGCCAAGGCAGAAGCTCCGAAGGACGAAGTGAAGGCTGAGACGGCCGCCGCGCCGCTGTTCAAGGCGCCGAAGGGCGAGCCGGACGATCTGACCGTGATCAAGGGCATCGGCCCGGTCGCTGCCAAGGATCTCGCCGAGCAGGGCATCATCACCTTCGCCCAGCTCGCCAAGCTGACCGACAAGGATGTCGCCAAGATCGACGAGCACATGCCGTTCAGCGCCGACCAGATCAAGGATTGGCGCGAGCAGGCCAAGGAACTGGCGAAGAAGTAATTTTTCCGGCGATTAGGTCGCCGGATCGGACTTGAAACGGAACGCGAACGCGTTCATAAGGCCTTTTAGGCGCCTTGCGGCGCAACGGAGTTAGTTAGATGGCACACAAGAAAGCTGGCGGCTCGTCGCGCAACGGTCGCGACTCGCATTCCAAGCGTCTGGGCGTGAAGAAGTTCGGCGGCGAAGCCGTCATCCCGGGCAACATCATCATTCGTCAACGCGGCACGACCTGGCATCCCGGCGTCAATGTCGGCATGGGCACGGACCACACCCTTTTCGCGCTCGAATCCGGCGCCGTGACGTTCAACAAAAAAGCCAATGGCCGAACCTACGTATCGGTCAACCCGATTGCCAAAGCCGCGGAGTAGCCGGTTCCGCACTAGAACACCGGCGCCCATCTCGGGGACCGGTGTCTGGCAAAGCCAGGAAAAGGATCAGGGGAGATGGGTTTCCATCTCCCTTTTTCTTTGCCTGGAGGACTTCAAATGGTTGCCGAAGCGGAAGACTCAGAAGACGAAAGTTACGCGATAGACTGTCCGGTGCTGGTCACCGAGCGGCTGGTGATGCGGGCGCCGCGCGAAAGCGATGTCGCGCAACTGATCGAGCTTGCCGACAACCGTCATGTCGCCGAAATGCTGGCGCGCATGCCGCACCCCTATGGCGAGGCCGAGGCGCGCGCCTTCCTGGCCATGACCAAGTCGCGCCGCGCCGGCATTGTCTATGCGCTGACGCTGGCCGGCACCGACACCTTCGTCGGCTGCGCGGGGCTCAATACCACCGATCGCGGGCTGGAGCTCGGCTACTGGATCGGCGAACCCCACTGGAAGCGCGGCTATGCGACCGAAGCCGCCCACGCGCTGGTCGACCTCGCCTTCCAGAAGACATCGATCCAGGTGCTGCATGCCTCGACGCGGGTCATCAATCCGGCCTCGCGCAGGGTGATCCACAAGTGCGGCTTCCAGTATGCCGGCCAGGGCATGCTGAACTCGATCGTCGCCGGCCAGGTGCCGGTCGAACGCTACAGGCTCGACAGGAAGACGTGGACCAGCCTGCGTAACTGGGTTCACTTCTGATGTGTGGCGTTGGTGAAGCCAATGGTTGATGGCCGCAGCGATATTGAAACGGTCGCGATCGTGCCGTTCGCACCGGAGCATATCGAAAGCTTTCATCACGCGCTCGATGTCGTTTCGCGTGAGCGAAAGTACTTGTCCTTTCTCGAGGCGCCACCGCTGGATCAAGCCAGAAGATTTGTGATGGACCGAATCGCAAGAGGCGATCCAGGCTATGTAGCAGCTGTTCGTGGCGAGGTTGTCGGCTGGTGCGACATCACTCGCCATGACCGGCCCATACACGCTCATCGCGGCGCGCTTGGGATGGGCATTGTCCCGTCTTATCGGGGGCGTGGCCTTGGACGGAAGCTCATCAATGCAACCGTGGCGCAAGCGCGCAAGGACGGCTTTGTCCGTATCGAGCTTTTCGTACATTCCGACAATGCCCGCGCCATCACGCTTTACGACAGGGTCGGATTTGTCAGGGAAGGCGTGCAGCGCGACGCGGTTTATATCGATGGGGAATATCGCGATGCGATTATGATGGCGATCGTCGAACGCGAAAACGCAGCCGGATAAAGAGCCGTCAGCCCAGTTCGACCCACACCGGCAGGTGGTCTGAACCGGTTGCTTGCCGGTCGACCCAGAGTCGCTGCAGCGATCTGGCAAGCGAGGCGCTGGTGAAGACGTAGTCGATGCGTTTGTGGCGACCGGCGTTGGCGGGGTCCTTGGGGTCGACCCAGCTGACGAGATCGTCGCCGGTGACGTTCAGGCGCACGGCGGCATCGACGGCGAAGTCGGCGGTCAGCGGCATGCCGAATTGGTGGTCCGGCCGGCCGGCGAGTTCGACATATTCGGGCGAGCCGGCCAGCATGTTGAAATCGCCCAAGGCCACAAACGCCTCGGGGTGCGGCAATTCCGGCAGGCCGATCTCGGCGACGCCGGACAGCGCGCCGCCCTCAAGCGCATAGTTCAACAGGCGCCGGCGCAGGAACTGGATCTGGCTGGCGCGTTCGACCGGGCTGCGGTGATCGAGATGGATGGAATAGAAGCGGATGAAGCCAAGCGGCGTCTCGATCAGTGCCTCCAGCGCGCCGCGCTGGAAGTTCATCATCTCGAAGCTGCGGCTGCGCGGCAACAGCAGGTTGCGCGACAGATGAATGGGCGTTTTCGACAGCATCATGTTGCCGAGCTGGAAGGTCGTGGTGATGGCGCGGCCGTTCTCGATGCGCGAGCCGATATTGGCCTCGAAATTGCTGCCGTAAACGGCGAAATAGTCGGGCAGCGCCTCGCCGATCTCCGCAACCATGTCGCGCCCGCCGTTCCGCGGATTGTTGCGGGTGACCTCCTGCAGCGCGATCACGTCGGCGCCGCGCACGGCATCGGTGATCCGCCCGACGTCGTAGTGCCCATCAAGGCCGATGCCGTACTGAATGTTGTAGGTTACAAGCTTCATACCGATATTCCTCCGGCCGACCCCAAGCGGCCTCGTCACAAAACGCCTCGCCCTTCGCCGCGCCTTGGTTTAGATCAAGGCGCAATGTTTAGAGCAATGCCGCAAGGCCAAGAAAAGAAACTGCAATCCCATGAAATTTCTCGATCAAGCCAAGGTCTATGTCCGCTCCGGTGACGGGGGCGCCGGTTCGGTGTCGTTCCGGCGCGAGAAATTCATCGAGTTCGGCGGGCCGGATGGCGGCGATGGCGGCCGTGGCGGCGATGTCTGGCTGGAGGCGGTGAACGGCCTGAACACGCTGATCGACTATCGCTACCAGCAGCATTTCAAGGCCAAGACCGGCGTCCATGGCATGGGCCGCAACATGACCGGCGCCAAGGGCGCCGATGTCACGTTGAAAGTGCCGGCCGGAACGCAAGTGTTCGAGGAAGACAATGAGACACTGATCTGCGACCTCACCGTGGTCGGCCAGCGCTTCCTGCTCGCCAAGGGCGGCAATGGCGGCTTCGGCAACCAGCATTTCAAGACCTCGACCAATCAGGCGCCGCGCCGCGCCAATCCCGGCCTTCCCGGCGAAGAGCTCAACATCTGGCTGCGGCTGAAGCTGATCGCCGATGCCGGGCTGGTCGGGCTGCCCAATGCCGGCAAGTCGACTTTTCTCGCCGCCGTCACGGCGGCCAAGCCGAAAATCGCCGACTATCCGTTCACCACGCTGCATCCTGGCCTCGGCGTCGCCCGCATCGATGCGCGCGAATTCGTCATCGCCGACATTCCCGGCCTCATCGAAGGCGCGCATGAGGGCGTCGGCATCGGCGACCGCTTCCTCGGCCATGTCGAGCGCACGCGCGTGCTGCTGCATCTGGTTTCGGCGCAGGAGGAAAACCCGGGCAAGGCCTACAAGACCGTGCGCGCCGAACTCGACGCCTACGGCAATGGTTTGACCGACAAGGTGGAGATCGTGGCACTCTCCCAGGTCGACACGCTCGACGCCGATGCGCGCAAGAAGAAGGTCGCTTCGCTGAAGCGAGCCGCCGGCCGCGCGCCGATGCTTCTGTCCGCCGTCACCGGCGAAGGGGTGGAGGCGGTGCTGCGGGCGCTGATGAGGGTGATTGCCGAGGCGCGCGCGGAGGCTGCGCCCGTGGTCGAGACGCGCTGGGAAAAGTAAGGCATGCAGTCGCTGAAAAAATACCGGCGCATCACCGTCAAGATCGGCTCGGCGTTGCTCGTCGACCGCGCGAGCGGGCTGAAGCGCGATTGGCTGGCCTCGCTTGCCGACGACATTGCCCTGCTCGCCCAGGGCGGCGCTGAAATCCTCGTCGTGTCCTCCGGCGCCATCGCGCTTGGCCGCACCATTCTGGGGTTGGGCAAGCGGGCGCTCAAACTCGAGGAAAGCCAGGCCGCCGCCGCTGTCGGCCAGATCGCGCTGGCCGGCGCGTGGTCGGATGCGCTTGGCAAGGGCGCGCTGAAATCGGGCCAGATTCTTTTGACCCTTGGCGATACCGAGGAGCGCCGCCGCTACCTCAATGCGCGGGCGACGATCTCGACGCTGCTCAAGATGAAGGCGGTGCCGGTCATCAACGAGAACGACACGGTGGCGACCTCCGAAATCCGCTATGGCGACAATGACAGGCTGGCCGCGCGGGTGGCAACGATGATGGGCGCCGACCTTTTGGTCCTGCTCTCCGACATCGATGGGCTCTATACCGCGCCGCCGGCGCGCGATCCGCAAGCCAAATTCATTCCGGTTGTCGACCGCATCACGCCTGATATCGAGGCGATGGCGGGAGCGGCCGCGTCCGAGCTGTCACGCGGCGGCATGCGGACAAAACTCGATGCCGGCAAGATCGCCACCGCTGCCGGCACCGCGATGATCATCACATCGGGCACGCGGCTGTCGCCGCTGATGGCGATCGAGCGCGGCGAGCGCGCCACCTTCTTCCGGCCGAGCATCAATCCGGTGAAAGGCTACAAGACCTGGATCGCCGGCCAGCTCGAACCGGCCGGCCGGCTGACCGTCGATGCCGGCGCCGTCGGCGCACTCACCTCGGGCAAATCGCTGCTGCCGGCCGGCGTCAAGCTGGTCAGCGGCAATTTTTCGCGCGGCGATACGGTGGCGATCCTGTCGCCCGAGGGCCGCGAGATCGCGCGCGGGCTGGTTGCCTACGATGCCGCCGATGCCGTAAGGATCGCAGGCCTGAAGACGGCCGAGATCGAAACCGTGCTCGGCTACGAAGCGCGTTCGGCGATGATCCACCGCGATGACCTTGTGGTGAGCGGCGCGGCCGGCTGAGGCAAGGCTCCAGACGCGTTACTTGTCGGAGCTAGGTGGCCATTTGGGCGGATTGCGGTATCGCTTCTGAAAGTCCTGCTGCATTTTCAGAAGCTCGCCGCAACCTCCTAACTCGGTTTCGATGGCAGCCTTGGCTTGTCGATCCAGTTCGGCTTGGGAAATATCCTTGTTCTCTCCAGCGACCATATCGCGGATGAGTTCGTCGGTAGACGCTACTGCCGCCCCGTCGTCTTCCTTCATCCTTTTTTCGACTTCCGTCTCAAGTCGGGCACGCGGCCCGCAACCATGGAGTTCCTCAACAACAACGGCGATCTGGGGAGGTGGTGTAGGTGGCGCGCCGCAATAGCGCTCGGCAAGGGCAAGATCCAACATCAAGCTCACCATCATCATAGCCATGCCGTCCGGGCTCTCGCCGGGCTCGATCTTGTCATCACAGTAATCGGCGGCGCGGAGGCCGGTGGGCGCCAGCATCGTGGCCAATGCAAAGAGGACTACGGTGCTCTTCATGCTGCCTCCAAATTCGCAGCCATTGCCGCGAGGGCCAGCCGCGTGTAAATCCACCAAGCTTTACCGGAACGGTCAGATGCTGAACAAACACCAAGGCGAAGATGTAGCCAGTTTGATGGCAAGGATAGGCAGCAAGGCCCGCGCCGCCGCCCGACCATTGGCTGTTGCGACCACCGCCGCCAAGAACGCCGCGCTGACCGCCATGGCTGACGCCATCCTGCGTCACGAGCAGGCCATCCTCGACGCCAACGCCATTGATGTCTCCAATGGCGAGGAAGTTGGTCTGTCCGGTTCCTTCATGGATCGACTGAAGCTCAATCCGGCGCGCATTCGTGCCATGGCTGACGGCATTCGCGAGATCGCCGAACTCAAGGATCCGGTCGGCGACGTGATCGCCGCGTGGCAGCGGCCGAACGGCCTGCGGATCGAGCGCGTGCGCACGCCGCTCGGCGTTGTCGGCGTCATCTATGAGAGTCGCCCCAACGTGACGGCGGATGCCGGCGCGCTGTGCCTCAAGGCCGGCAATCCGGTGATCCTGCGCGGCGGCTCGGATTCGCTCAATTCATCCGCCGCCATCCATGCCTGCCTGGTCGAGGGGCTGAAGGAAGCCGGCCTGCCGGAAGACGCCATCCAGCTGGTGCCGACCACCGACCGCGCCGCGGTCGGCGAGATGCTCAAGGGACTCGGCGGCACGCTTGACGTTATCATCCCGCGCGGCGGCAAAAGCCTGGTCGGGCGGGTGCAGAGCGAAGCACGGGTACCGGTCTTCGCCCACCTTGAAGGCATCTGCCATCTCTACATCGACCGGTCGGCCAATCTCGACATGGCGGTGAAGATCGCCGTCAACGCCAAGATGCGGCGCACCGGCGTCTGCGGCGCGGCCGAGACGCTGCTGGTCGACCGTGCGGTTGCGTCCACCCATCTGGTGCCGATCCTCGATGCACTGCGCGCCGCCGGCTGCGAAATCCATGCCGACGCCGAGGTGCTGAAGGTGTTTTTCGACGCCAAACCGGCGACCGATGCCGACTGGGTGACCGAATATCTCGATGCCATCATCGCGGTGAAGCTGGTCGACGGCATCGGTGGTGCGATCGAGCACATCGAAACCTTCTCCTCGCATCACACCGAGGCGATCATCGCCGAGGACCCAAAGGTCGTCGAGCGGTTCTTCAACGAGATCGATTCGGCAATCCTGCTGCACAATGCGTCGACACAGTTCGCCGATGGCGGCGAGTTCGGCATGGGCGCCGAGATCGGTATCGCCACCGGCAAGATGCATGCGCGCGGGCCGGTCGGCGTCGAGCAACTGACCTCGTTCAAATACCGGGTGCGCGGGTCGGGACAGGTGAGGCCTTGACGCTTTTCGTCGCTAGAGCCTGAGGCGATGCTGGCATCTTCCGAACCGGCGGTCCCCTCCCGTTACCTGAAGATGCCGCACGCCGAAAAAGGCCTCACCGTCGGCCTGTTCGGCGGCTCGTTCAACCCGCCGCATGCTGGCCATGCGCTGGTTGCCGAGATTGCGCTCAGGCGCCTGGCGCTCGACCAGTTGTGGTGGATGGTGACGCCGGGCAATCCGCTGAAGAGCACGCGCGAATTAGCGGCGCTGGCCGAGCGGCTGCAGCTGTCGGAGAAGATCGCCAGGAATCCGAAGATCAAGGTCACCGCCTTCGAGGCGGCGCATCATGTGCGCTACACCGCCGACACGCTGGCGCTGGTCAAGGCGCGCAATCCAGGCGTCGAGTTCGTCTGGATCATGGGGGCGGACAGTTTGCGCGATTTCCACCGCTGGCAACGCTGGCGTGAGATCGTGCTGACCTTCCCGATCGCGGTCATCGACCGGCCGGGTGCGACGCTGTCGTTCCTGTCATCGGTCGTCGCCAAGACCTTCGACTATGCCCGTATCGATGAGGGTGACGCGCCGCTGCTCGCCCGCATGAAGGCGCCGGCCTGGACCTTCATTCACGGCCCGCGCTCGTCGCTGTCGTCGAGCGCGATCCGGAAAATGGCCAAGGGGTAGGGCCTCTCCGCCAGGGGAAGGGGCTGCGTTTCAGCTGCCCGGCCATGTCGTTTTTACAGCGGCGCTTGTCCAGCCGATCGGCGATGCTGACCAGATATGGCAACTCAAACCAAAACCCTCGCAGTCGAGCCGGAGCATGGCAACGCGCCCACGCCGCTGATTGCGATTGCCAGCGTCATCGTGTCGATGGCGCTGATCGCCATCGGCAACGGGCTGATGTTTGCCTATATCCCGGTCCGGCTCGGCGCAGAAGGGTTCGATCCAACCTGGGCCGGGTTGATCATCACCGGACTGTCGGCCGGCGGCCTCGCAGGCTGTATCCTGACTGGACCATTGGTGCGCCGGGTCGGCCACGCCCGCGCCTTCATGGTGCTGTCGGCGCTGATTGCGCTTGCCAATGCAGCCGTCGGCGCTGGACCGCATCCGGTTCTGTGGATCGCTGCCCGCGCTCTGTACGGCTTTGCCATATGCGGCCTGTTCATCGTCGCGCAGAGCTGGCTGAACGATGCCGTGGCCAACGCCATACGCGGACGGGTGATGGCGTTCTTCTACGTTGCCTATGTCGCAGGGCTCGGTGTCGGCTATGCGACGCTGGCGCTGGTCGATATCAGAACGGCGGATGCGCCCTTGATCGGCATCGTCTTTACTGCCCTGTCGATCCTGCCCGTCGGCATGACACGGCTGGCGCAGCCGCCGGCGCCGCAGGCGGCCTCGGTGGCGCTGCGCCGGGCCTGGCGGATTTCGCCGGTCGGCGTTGCCGGCATGCTGGCGGTCGGCGGCCTGTCGATGTCGATTGCCGGCTTTGCGCCGATCCATGCCACCGCCAAGGGCTATAGCCAGGCCGATGTGGCGCTGTTGCTGTCGGTGATGCCGCTCGGCACGCTGATCCTGCAGCTTCCGTTCGGCTGGATTTCCGACCGCACCGATCGCCGCTATGTGCTGATCGGGGCATCCGCGATTGCCGCGTTGGCCGGGATGTTCGCGCTCGGCTTCGATGGTGGCGCGCTGCCGGCGCTGCTGGTGATCTATGTCTTGTGGGACGGCGCGTCGGAATCGATTTATTCGCTGTCCAGCGCGCACGCCGCCGACCGTGCCGGCAAGGACGACATGGTGGCGCTGTCCAGCTCGCTTCTGTTTGCCTGGTCGCTGTCGGGTTTCATCGTGCCGGGCATCGTCACCGCACTGTCGGCCGTCTTCGGCACGCAGGCCTTCATCTATGTGGCAATCGTCATCGCCTGCGCCTTCTGCCTGTTCGTGCTGTTGCGGGTGTTCACCACCCAGGCCGTGCCTGCCGCCGAGACCGGCAGCTTCGCACCGATGACGGCGCAGGCGCCATTGCCGGTCGAACTCGCCTATGCCCCGGATGAACAGGATCGCTATAAGGGCGATTGATTACTGCCGGCGCGCTTCGGGCGCCGGTGCTTCCGGCGGCGGCAGCGGGATCGATATGCCTTCGCTATCGAACTCCTGCTTGGCGCGCTTGGTCAGATCGGTCTGGGTGGCGAAGAAATCCGCTGATGATGTCCAGTAGCGCAAGGTGATCGAGACGGTGCTGTCGCCCAAGGTCGCGACGAAGGCGATCGGTGCAGGCTCGCGACGGACGCGTTTCTCGGCGCCGGCAATGGCAAGCAACGTCTTCTGGGCGCGGTCGATGTCGTTCCACGAGCCGATCGAGAGCGTGATGTCGGCGCGGCGCACGCCATTGCGCGAGAAATTGCGCACCGGCTGGTTCCACAGCGTCGAATTGGGCGCAAGGATATAGACGCCGTCGGCGGTCCTGAGCTTGGTGGCGAACAGGCCGATTTCCTCGATCGAGCCTGATATGGAGCCGACCTCGACGGATTCACCGATGCGGAACGGCCGCAGCGCCAGAAGCATGATGCCGGCGGCGATGTTCTGCAGCGTGCCTTGCAGCGCCAGGCCGATGGCAAGACCGATGGCGCCGATCGCCGCAATGATCGAGGCGGTCTGCACGCCGAACTGGCCGAGCACCATGATGACGACAAGCACCAGAATGGCGTAGCGGACGATCTTGGAAAAGAAATGCCGCAGCGTCGCGTCGAAACCGTGGATATGGCCAAGCCCGGCAAAGATCGAGCGCTCGGCGAGGCCGGCGACGATGTAGCCGACCACCAGAAGGATGATGGCGCCGATGGCGGAGAAGGAATAGGAGACGATCAGCGTGCTGAGCTGGGCCAGGCTGGCCTGGACGGTAAGAAGAGCATTTTGCGGGTCGATCGGCATACTGGAATCCCGGTTGGTCGATGAGCCGATAACCCATGTGGGCGGCCTGAGTTCCGATCTTTTAGGGGATGCGGCGGAACCACAGAACCAACAAGACGTTCGTGCGTGGCGGGGCTGCGTCTTGAAACTGCAACGGAACTCTGCCTATCTAAGCGGTGTCACCTGCTTTTGGGGGTGATTTGGTTGTTCTTGCTGCGAAAGGAAATACACTGAGAACAGCACTGCGGAAGAAGGCCGATATCATGCCTTCGCCGGCCAGGATCAGCGTAGACGACGCCGTGTCCCGTGCCATCAAGACAGTCCTTGCCAGTCTGGAAGACTCCAAGGCCGAAAATATTGTCTCAATCGACATTCAGGGGAAATCGAGCCTCGGCGACTATATGGTTGTCGCGTCGGGCCGATCGCACCGTCATGTCTCGGCTGTTGCCGACCATCTCCTCAAGGCGCTCAAGGATGCCGGCCTCGGCACGGCGCGCGTCGAGGGGCTGTCCGGCGCCGACTGGGTCCTGATCGATTCCGGCGATATCATCGTCCATGTCTTCCGCCCCGAAGTCCGCGAATTCTACAATCTTGAAAAGATGTGGCAGGCGCCGGATTTCGAGGAAGAGACCCTCCACTAAGCCGCCTTTGTTTTTATGCATGTCATTGTCCCAAAACCGCTTCCCACTTTTGGGTGACACGCATTAGCGGCTTATAGAGGCGAGGATGAAGATTTCAGTTCATGCCGTGGGCCGAATGAAAACCGGCCCCGAGCGGGAGTTGGCCGACCGCTATTTCGAGCGCTTTGCCAAGAGCGGGCCAGCAGTCGGGCTTGAATTCGCCGGGATAACCGAGATCGCCGAGGGCCGTGCGCAGAGCGCTGCCGAGCGCCAGCGCGACGAAGGCTCCAGGCTGCAGGCGCAGCTGCAGCCGGGCACGGCGCTGATCCTGCTCGATGAGCGCGGCAAGAGCCTTTCCTCGCAGGATTTAGCCAATCGCATCGGACAGTTGCGCGATGGCGGGCGCAAGGCGCTGGTGCTCGCCATAGGCGGCGCCGACGGTCACGACCCGTCGCTGCGCGACCAGGCCGATCTGGTGCTGTCGTTCGGCGCGCTCACCTGGCCGCACCAACTGGTGCGGGTTATGCTTGGGGAGCAGCTCTACAGGGTCTCGACGATCCTCTCCGGCCACCCCTATCATCGCGCGTGAGCCTGCCGCTACAGTTGCCGGCAGCTGTGATTCGTCGCCGGTTGCCCGGATTTCCGCCCCAATGCAGCGTAAGCTCTAGTTTTATGCATGTCGTTTTCCCAAAACCGGGACCACTTTTGGGCGACATGCATTCTGGGACGGGCTGTTCAAACATGGTTGATGGTTCGTTAACGAGCCGCGGATAGTATAGATCGCGAATGTCTGAAGGCCGGAAATCGACACTGAGTTTATCAACAGCGGGCTCCTGGCGCGTGCGCTGCGGCATCGCGGCGGCGGCTGTCCTCTTGTCGTTCCACGCGGCGCAGGCCGAGAACACGCTCGACATGGCGCCCGATCCCGACCAGAGCCGCGCCGAATACGAACAGGTTTCCAAGGAAATTACGCTGTCGTCGGAACGGCTGGCCAAGCTCGCCGCCGATATCGCCGCGGTCAAGAAGGACCACGCCTCGATCACCGCCGCACTGATCCAGTCGGCAATGACCGAGCAGAAGCTCGGCCAGGACATCGAGGACATCGGCGCCAAGCTGGAAGGGCTGAAGGGCCAGCAACAGAAAATCCGCGCCTCGCTCATGGCGCGGCGCGACGTACTGGCCGAAGTGCTGGGCGCGCTGCAGCGCATGGGGCTCAACCCGCCGCCGGCGATCCTGGTCAAGCCGGAGGACGCCCTGTCGTCGGTGCGCAGCGCCATCCTGCTCGGCGCCGTGGTGCCGGAATTGCGCCAGCAGACCGATAGCCTGCTGGCCGACCTCAAGGAGCAGACCCGGGTAACTGCCTCGATCGAGGCCGAGCGGGCGCGGCTGACGGAAGCGGTCGGCGAGCAGGTGGCGGAAAAGAAGCGGCTCGGCATGCTGCTCGAAGCGAAGCAGAAGCTCGAGACCGACACGCAGGCGCAGATGGCGGCCGAACAGCAGCGTTCCGAGCAGCTGGCGGCCAAGGCCTCAAGCCTGAAGGACCTGATCGCGTCGCTCGAAGCACAGGCAGACAAGACCCGCAAGGCCGCGGATGCCGCCAGGGCGGCCGCCGCGGGCCAGGCAGGGGATGACAAGACGGGTGACGATCAGACTGGCGGCGATACAACGGCATCGCTGGCGTCACTGCCGGTTCCCGAAGGCAACAGGCTCACCGCGACGGCGCCATTTTCGGCGCTGCAAGGGCAGATCGCGCTGCCGGCTACCGGCCGCATCAAACGCAGGTTTGGCGCCGATGACGGTAACGGCGCGGTGATGCTTGGAGACATGCTTGCGACACAATCGGGAGCCATCGTCACCGCGCCGGCGGATGGGAATGTGCTTTATGCGGGGCCGTTTCGCTCCTATGGTCAACTCTTGATCCTGAATGCCGGGGACGGCTATCATGTCGTTCTGGCGGGGATGAGCAGAATCAGCGTCGTGACCGGCCAGTCGGTGCTCGCAGGAGAGCCGGTCGGCGCGATGGGAGAGGCCCGGGTGGCAAGCACCTCGGTTTCGAAGAATGGAAATGCCACGCCGGAACTCTATGTCGAGTTCCGCAAGGATGGAAAACCCGTCGATCCGGCCCCATGGTGGGCGGACCGTTTTTCTGGAAGGACGTGAAATGATGCGGAAACTGTCGCTTCTGTTTGCCGGTGCGCTGATGGGCGCATCCGCCATGAGCCTTGTCTATGGCGCTCCTGGCTCGTCGGCGAACGCTGCGGGATCGGAGACCTACAAGCAGCTGGCGATCTTCGGCGACATCTTCGAGCGGGTGCGGGCACAATATGTCACGCCGCCCGACGACAAGTCGCTGGTCGAGAACGCCATCAACGGCATGCTTTCCTCTCTCGACCCGCACTCCTCCTACATGAATGCCGAACAGGCGCAGGACATGCGCGTGCAGACCAAGGGTGAGTTCGGCGGCCTCGGCATCGAGGTCACCATGGAGAACGACCTGGTCAAGGTGATCACGCCGATCGACGACACACCGGCTGCCAAGGCCGGCGTTCTGGCAGGCGACTATATCGCCAAGATCGACGGCGAAGAGGTTCGCGGGCTGACGCTCAACGACGCGGTCGAGAAGATGCGCGGCCTGGTCAACACACCGATCAAGCTCACCATCCTGCGTCAGGGCGCCGACAAGCCGATCGAGCTGACGGTGGTGCGCGACATCATCAAGGTCAAGGCGGTCAAGTTCCGGGTCGAGAACGACATCGGCTACATGAAGATCACCTCCTTCACCGAAAAGACCTATGACGACCTCGAGAATGCCATCGACACCATCAAGAAGCAGGTGCCGGACGACAAACTCAAGGGCTATGTGCTCGACCTGCGCCTCAATCCGGGCGGCCTGCTCGACCAGGCGGTGAGCGTGTCCGATGCCTTCCTGAAGCGTGGCGAGATCGTCTCGACGCGCGGCCGCGATCCGAAGGACGTCACCCGTTTCGACGCCAAGCCGAAGCAGGTCGACGACGTCAACGGCAAGCCGATCATCGTGCTCGTCAATGGCGGCTCGGCCAGTGCTTCCGAAATCGTCGCCGGCGCGCTGCAGGATCTGCGCCGCGTCACGGTTGTCGGCACGCAGTCCTTCGGCAAGGGTTCGGTGCAGACCATCATTCCGCTCGGCGAGAATGGTGCGCTCAGGCTGACGACGGCGCTCTATTACACGCCGTCGGGCAAGTCGATCCAGGGCAAGGGCATCACGCCCGACATCAAGGTCGACCAGCCGCTGCCGCCGGAACTGCAGGGCAGGGATTTGACGCGCGGTGAATCCGATCTCAAGGGTCACATCAAGGGCGCCGACGAGAGTTCGACCGGCTCGGGCTCGGCAGCCTATGTGCCGCCGGATCCGAAGGACGATCTGCAACTGATCTTCGCCGAGCAGTTGCTGCGCGGCCAGAAGACCGATCCGGCCTTCCCGCCCAATCCGGAAAAGGCCGTGCTCAACCAGTAAGCCAGCAACAGTCTGGCCGGTTGAACGAAGCAATGCGATGCTGCCGGGACCGAAAGGTTCCGGCAGTTTGATTCGGGGAGGCAAGGCGAGGCCTCCAGATATGGCGCCAGGGGTGCGCCAGGATTGATGAATTCGCGCATGTCCTCCCGAAGGGATCACCTTCGGAACCATGCGCCCCGGGGACAGGGCTTGGCTGATATCGGCAAGGACATCGAACGCCCGCTTGGACAGACCGTCCGGGCGCCGCGCGCTGCCGGCAAGGTCAGCGCGGGCGTGATCGTGTCGACCGTTGTCGTGCTGGCGGTGGTCGGCGTCTCGGCTGCAATCGCGCTCAGGGAAAAGCCGTTTCGAAAGCCGCAAGAGGTCGCCGTTTCGACGCCGAAAGTGACTGTGGCCGCCGAGCCCGCTGCATCGGCGCCCGCATTGGCTCCGGCAGCGGCGCCGAAGGTTGAAACGCCGACCAAGACCGGTGGTCCGCAGATCATCCATGTGCAGAAGGAGGAGGGCGATGGTCCTCCGCAGACGGCCATCGTCATCCGTGACCCGTCGAGCATCGGCCAGAACCTGAAGATCGCGCATATTCCCGACAAGGCGCTGATCGAGACCAGCGACACCGGACCCTTGCCGATGCGCTCCGCCGATGGGCGGCGGCCGTTCGATGTCTATGCGCGGCCGTGGTCCGGCGCGCGCGGTGCCCGCGTGGCGATCGTCATCGGCGGACTTGCGGTGTCGCAGACCGGTACCCAGGCGGCCATTGCGAAGCTGCCGCCGGAAGTGACGCTGGGCTTCGCGCCGCAAGGCAACAGCATCGGCCGCTGGATGCAGGCCGCCAGGCAGAGCGGCCACGAGATCGTCATGCAGGTGCCGCTCGAGCCGTTCGACTATCCCAACGTCAACCCCGGCCGCAATACGCTGACCGTGGCGGCGAGCGCCGAAGAGAACCTGAAGAACCTACACTGGGCGCTGTCGCGGACGACGAACTATACCGGTGTCATGAACTATATGGGCGCGCGTTTTTCCGCCGACACGGCGGCGATGGAGCCGTTCATGGCCGAGCTCGGCAAACGCGGCCTTGCCTATATCGACGACGGCTCGTCGGCGCGCAGCCTGGCACCCGACCTGGCGCTGAAGGACGGCGTGCCCTTCGTCGCCGGCGACATGGCGATCGACGCGGTGCAGGATCGCGGCGCCATCCTGAAGAAACTGGACAGTCTCGAAGCCACCGCGCGGGCCAAAGGCTCAGCCGTCGGCATCGGCTCGGCCTTCGACCTGACGGTCGACACCGTGTCGTCCTGGATTGCCGAGGCCAAGAAACGCGGCATCGAGATCGTGCCGATTTCAGCGGTGGCCATCGACCCGCAAAAAGGCTAGCGATCTGCTGATCGCCATGAACTCACAGGGAACGGCCAGAGAGCGTCAGATGGCTACAAAGACAGTTGATCGTGAAACGTTGCCCTATCGTCCCTGTGTCGGGTTGATGATCCTCAATGGCGAGGGCCTGGTCTGGGTCGGGCATCGCATTGCCGAACCCGACAGCGAATTTGCCGGCACGACGCAGCTCTGGCAGATGCCGCAAGGCGGCATCGACAAGGGCGAGGAGCCGCTGCAGGCGGCGGAGCGCGAGCTCTATGAGGAGACCGGCATGCGCAGCGTCTCGCTGCTCGCCGAGGCGCCGGACTGGATCAACTATGATCTGCCGGACCATCTCGTCGGCATTGCCTTCAAGGGCCGGTATCGCGGTCAGACGCAGAAATGGTTCGCCTTCCGCTTCCATGGCGACAGCAGCGAAATCCAGATCAACCCACCGCCGGGCGGCCACACCGCCGAGTTCGACGAATGGTCGTGGCGGCCGATGCGGGAGCTGCCCGACCTGATCGTGCCGTTCAAGCGCAAGGTCTATGAAGACGTGGTGGCGGCGTTCAGCCATCTGGCGCGATAGAGCAATTCCAGGAAAGGTGTGAGCGGTTTTCCCGGGAAAAGCGCGTAGCGCTTTCCCTAGGGAATTGCGTTAAAACAAAGAGATAGCAGGGCGAGCGGCGGCCTCTGAAACGATCGCGGTTGCCGCGCCGGCCCGACGGCCCTATTGATGTCTATCCGCCACAATAAGGGTCGCCATGCACGACGCCCCCAAGAGGTCATCGCCCGAGGATGCCGCCACAAGCGAGGCGGCTGCTGGGGCCATCCTCACCATCGACCTTGGTGCGATCCGTGAAAACTACCGCCGACTGAAGATGCGGTTGGGGGGCGTGCGCTGCGCCGGGGTGGTCAAGGCCAACGGCTACGGCCTCGGTGCCGCCCAAGTGGCATCGGCGCTGATGCGGGAAGGCTGCGACATCTTCTTCGTCGCGCTGCTGGCCGAAGGCATCAAGCTGCGCAAGGCGATCGGGGCTGGACCCGACATTTACGTGCTGAACGGGCTGCCGCCGGGCTCCGAACGGGAAGCGGTGGCGGCTGATCTCTGCGCGGTCATCAGCAGTGGCGCGCAGCTGAAGGCTTGGCGTGAGGCAGCACGCAGCGCCAGCCGCGATTTGGCGGCTGCCGTCCAGGTCGACAGCGGCATGTCGCGGTTTGGCTTGGCGCCCGCCGAGGTCGAGGCACTGGCCGGGGATGCCAGCGCGTTCGATGGCATCGACGTCAGATATGCCATGAGCCATCTGGCCTGCGCCGACGAGCCGCGCCATCCGGCCAATGAGCAGCAGCGACTGGCGTTCGAGCGGCTGCGCGCCATGCTGCCCGAGGCGCCCGCCTCGCTCGCCAACTCTTCCGGCATTTTTCTTGGGCAGCCCTACCACTACGACCTCGCCAGGCCAGGGGCGGCGCTTTACGGCATCAACCCGACGCCCGGCGAACCCAATCCAATGCTGCCTGTCGTGCGGCTGCAAGCCAAGGTGGCGCAGACGCGCCGTGTCGAAGAGGGCACCGGCATCGGCTACGGCCACACCTACCACGCGGAAGGCCCGCTGAGCCTGGCGACGATCTCGTTCGGCTATGCGGATGGCTGGCTGCGCCGCTCCGCTTCGGCGGCGTGGTTCGAGGGGGTGCGCCTGCCTTTTCTCGGGCGTGTGTCGATGGATTCGATCATTCTCGACGTTTCCGCCCTGCCGTCCGGCAAACTGCGCGAGGGCGATCTGGTCGAACTGCTCGGTCCTTCGCAGAGCGTCGACGATGCCGCCGGCCATGCCGGCACCATCGGCTATGAAATCCTGGCCAGTCTCGGGCCGCGCTTTCACCGGCGCTACGTCAACGAGTAACCCTTGGGGCCAGCCTCTTGGCGGGCGCCGCAAAATCCGGCAGACAGGGAATGGCATGCCCGGTGGCAGTGGCGGTGTGGAGCGTGATGCGATGAAGATCATGGTGCTGGGCGGTGGCGTCATCGGGGTGACCACGGCCTACTATCTCGCCGAGGCCGGCCACGAGGTGACGGTGCTCGACCGCCAGAAAGGCCCGGCGCTGGAAACCAGCTTCGCCAATGCCGGCGAGATTTCGCCCGGCTATGCCTCGCCCTGGGCCGGACCCGGCATTCCGCTGAAGGCGATCAAATGGCTGTTGATGAAGCATGGCCCGCTGGTGGTGCGGCCGGCTTTCGATCCGCATATGTGGACGTGGCTGGTCAAGATGCTGCGCAACTGCACGGCCGAGCGTTACGCCATCAACAAGTCGCGCATGGTGCCGCTGGCCGAATACAGCCGCGACACGCTGAAGGCGCTGCGCGAGACGACCGGCATCACCTATGACGAGCGCACCCAGGGCACGCTGCAGCTGTTTCGCACGCAAAAGCAGCTCGATGGCACCGGTGGCGATGTCGAGGTGCTGAAGAAATATGGCGTGCCCTACGAGATCCTCGACCAGGACGGCTGCATCGCGGCGGAGCCGGGGCTGGGCGGCGTGCGCGAGAAGTTCGTCGGCGGCCTCAGGCTGCCGCATGATGAGACCGGCGACTGCAAGATCTTCACCGAGAAACTGGCCGAGCTCTGCGTCGCGCGTGGCGTGAAGTTCGAATACGACACGACGATCTGGCGCGTCATCCGCAGCCGCAACCGCATTTCCAACATCAGCACCAGTAAGGGTTTCAAGGCCTCCGAGGCCTATGTGATGGCGCTGGGCAGCTATTCGGCGGGCTTCATGCGCCGGATGAAGCGGTCGATCCCGGTCTATCCGGTCAAAGGCTATTCGATCACCGTGCCGATCAAGGACGCCGCCTTGGCGCCGGTGTCGACCGTGATGGATGAAACCTACAAGGTGGCGATCACCCGGCTGGGCGACCGCATCCGCGTCGGCGGCACGGCCGAGATTTCCGGCTTCGACCTCAGGCTGCACGAATCGCGGCGCCGCACGCTCGAACATTCGGTCGGCGATCTCTTTGCGGGCGCCGGCGCCATGCGCGAGGCGACCTTCTGGTGCGGACTGCGGCCGATGACGCCGGATGGCCCGCCGCTTATCGGCCGCACCGAGCTTTCCAATCTCTTCCTCAACACCGGCCATGGCACGCTCGGCTGGACCATGGCCTGCGGCTCGGCCAAGGTGCTGGCCGACATCATGTCGAACAAGGTGCCCGATATCGATGCCCGTGCCCTGGCGCAGGAACGCTACCTGAAATAGGCAGCGCTGGGGTCAGAACGCCTGCCTGACCCAGGCCTCGTCGAACAGCAGCCGGTAGGCCCACGGGATCGTCACGTTGGTGGAAACCGGGTTCGAGTGGGCGAGATAGTCGTCATAAACCGGCTTCATCCTGACGTAGAAGGCGGGATCGAGCACCATCATGCCATTCTCCGAATCGTGGAAGAAGCTGCGGTTGTTGAGGTTGACCGAGGAGATGGCGACCAGCCTCTCGTCGATCATCATGATCTTGGAATGCAGCACCACGTCAGGCGCCTTGAACTCGCGGATGTTGATGCGGTCGCCATATTTCTCGACGAACAGCTTGTTGAGCGCCGTGAGGAACCTGCCGCCAATATCGCCCTTGAGATCGATGCGGCCGACGATGTCGATCTTGACGCCGCGCGCGAGCGCCCGGTCAACGGCCTGGGCGAGGCTCGGCGTCAGATTGAGGTAGGGATTGACGATCTGGATATGGCGCTGGGCGGCGTCGACCAGCTCGACGAAATAGGCCTCCAGCGCATGGTCGTCTTCGTAAGGCACGGAGATGAAATGCCGGGCGTTGCCTCGGGGGCGGCCATCCCCGTAGGCTGGGATGGAGAAGGGGCGCGCCAGATTGGTGTCGGCGTCGCGCAACCATATCGTCGACAGATGCGCGGCGAGTGTCTCGACCGTCGCCTTGTCGGCGAACTCGATGTCGAAGTCGCTCCAGTTCGAATAGTAGTTCAGCGAAAGCCCGTCGGTCTTGCCGTATTGCTGCAGGTCCGGATAGCGCGACAGGTCGATCGGCTGATGGAACAGGAAGCCGTCATGGATGTTGCGTCCGCCGATGATGACGCGCGAGCGCGCGGGGTCCTCAGCCAGCGTCGCCAGCATCTTGATGTGAAGGACCTTGTGCAATTGTGAGATCTGCTCGTCGATCGGCGCGCCATGATCGGCGCGCCAGCGATATTCCTGCAATTCGACATTGGGAAACTCCGCCGCCAGCCGGTGCAGCATGGCATCGTCCTTCTCGCGCTCCAGCACGTCGGTGACCATGATGCGCACCGTGGTGCCAAGCGCTGCATGATGGCGGATCAGCCGTTCGATGATCCGGCCGGAGAAGTCGGCCTTGAATTCGAGCGAGGACAGATAGATCAGCTTCAGCCTTGGCGCCCTGGAGAAATCCAGCGGCAATTCCGGATCGCCCTTGTCTATTGCCGCATCGGACAGCGGCGCGCCCATCAGCGCCTCGACCTTGGCGTTGAACCCGTCGCGCGACTTGCGCAGCAGCCTGGGCGCGCCGATCGGCAGGGCGCAGGTCTGCGACAGCCAGCGGCTGGCATAGAAAGCGCGCTCAAGCGCGTCGAGGCCGGTGCTGTTGGGGACCGGGCAGCGCTGGTAGCGGCTGTCGAAGCTGGCGAGTGCCGGATCCGCGATCTCTTCGCGCCGGATGGTGAGCGACGCGCCGGCCGGCGCAAGGCTGGAACGGATCCTCGCCGTGCAGCGGTTCAGGCTGTCGCTTGGAAACAGGCTGACCGTGTCGTCTTCGCCCGACAGGCGAAAGCGGAACGCCGCGCCGGCGGCGATGGTGCGTGAGGCGCCGGCGGCGCGGATCGCCAGAGGACCGTCGCAGGTGGCCTCGATGTCGGCGGGCTGCTGGCCGGCCTGGCGCAGGACAATCTCGGTGCTGCGTGCCTGCAGACCCGAGAAATCGAAAGTCTTGGGGGCCGAGGGCCGCGCAGCCGCATCGATGTAAAGCGTCTGCCGCGACACCCGCCAGCGGCCTTCGAAATGGCCCTCGCCGCTGCCGCCATTGGCCGGCGGCAGATGTGGCTTGGCGACCGGTCCTGCCAGTTGCTGCAGCGTCGAATAGGTCGCCTGGAAGTCACTGTTCTGCACGTCGCGGCGGTTGCGCCCGAATGGGCCGGTGCCGTTGGCGCGATCCATGGCGCCGAGTTGGTTGTGGGCGAGCAGCGCCAGGAAGCGTCTTTCGTAGTCGCTGGCGCCGGCATCGCCGAAAAACTGCGACGCCGCGACCTGCGGCCCGGGCGTGCCTGCCGACAGAGAGGGCCGCGCGCAGGCTTCCTGTCCCGGCAGGAGGTCGCAGGCATTGCGGCCTGTGCCGGTACAACCGGCAAGGGCGGCCAGCCCGATGAGGGCAAGGATGATGGATGCGCGGCGGTTCAACCGGCGGCTCCGGCCTTCATGGCGGTCAACTGCGCCGGATCGCGCGGCGGCATGAAGCCCTGTGGAAATACCTTGCAGACGGGAATAGCGAAGGTAGCGATCAGCAGCTCCGCCTCGTCGCGCATCTTGCGGGGCGCCGTCTTGTCGTCGCGTATTGCCCTGGCCGAGGCGACGAGCGCGCCGTCGCAGTCGCAATGATTGTGACGGGCGATATAGCAGGCGTCATGGGCCTGGCACACCGCGTCAAGCCGGTCGACCGGTCGGGCCGACAGATCGCCGGTGCGGGTGCCGGGACCGCAGTAGTTACCGATGACGAAGGGCGAGGGGCGCGCCATGGCGTAACGGATCGGCTTGGGCAATTCGGCTTCAGGCACTTTGGTCCATGGGTTGGCGCAGGCAGACACGAACAGCAGCGGCAGGATGGCAAGAACGGCTCGCATGTCTATCCGCGCCAGCTTTCTGAACGATTTCCCCACCGGGCGGCCTCGCCGCGTGGCCGACGACCGCATGCCTGATGCCACACTGCCCGGTTTTGTGGCAAGGAAAAGGCGGCGTGTCTGGCCCGTCCGTGTTATTGTCGCGGCGCTTCTATTCTACAGGAAAAGGCTTCTTTCCCGCTCCACCGCTTTGGTGATGAAGCCGGCGACGATCTGGACCCGGCGCAGCGGCCTGACCGATTCGTGATAGACCAGCCAGTAGGCGCGGCGGATGGGCGCCACCACATCGACGGCGACCAGCTCCGGCATCGAGCGGGCGACGAAGGTGTGCAGGATGCCGATGCCGGCGCCCGAGCGCACCGCTTCGGCCTGGCCGAGCGCCGAGGAAATGGCGAAGCTGGTGCGCCAGTCGGCGCTGAATTCAGAGGCATAGTCGAGCGAGGGGCTGACGATCAGGTCAGGCACATAGCCGACGAGGGTGTGCTGGCCGAGTTCGGCCGCTGTTTTGGGCAGACCATTGGCATCGGCGTAGGCACGCGACGCAAACAGGCCGAGCGAATAGTCGACCAGCTTTCCCGCCACCAGCCGGCCCTCGGACGGCCGCTCGACGGTGATGGCGATGTCGGCTTCGCGCCGGGACAGCGAGAAGGAGCGTGGCACCGGCACGAGCTGGATCGTCAATTCGCGATGCAGCGCCGTCAGTTCGCCGAGACGCCGGGCCAGGAAGGCGACGCCAAAACCGTCAGGTGCGCCGATGCGCACGGTGCCGGCGATATCGTCGCCTTCGCCCGATATGGTCGAACGCGCGGCGATCATGTCGCCTTCCATGCGCTCGGCAATGTCGAGGAAGCGCTCGCCGGCGGGCGTCAATTCGCTGCCGGTGGTCAGCCGGCGAAAGAGTTTCGTGCGCAGCGCGTCTTCGAGTGCGGCGATACGGCGCGAGACGGTGGCGTGGTTGAGCTCCAGCCGTTTGGCGGCGCCGAGGATCTGACCGGCGCGGGCAACGGCGAGGAAGATGCGGACGTCATCCCAGTTCATGGGCATCCCCAGGAGATAGCTTATGACCCGCTATTTGCGGGAATTGATGCTCGCCCGTCAATCGATATCTAATTTACGCACAACGGTTGCGTTCTCCCTCGCGTTGCCATCGCTCCTGCAAAGGCAGACAATGCGGCATCACAAACAAGGGAGAGACCTCATGATCGAATACGGTCATTTCATCGGCGGCAAGCATGTCGCCGGCACCAGCGGCCGCAAGCAGGACGTCATGCAGCCGATGGACGGCTCGGTGCGCGGCACGGTGGCGCTGGCTTCGCAGGCGGAACTGCGCGCGGCGGTCGAGAACGCCAAGGCGGCGCAGCCGAAATGGGCCGCCACCAACCCGCAGCGCCGCGTGCGCGTCTTGATGAAATTCCTCGAACTGGTCGCCCGCGACTATGACGAACTGGCCGACATCCTGGCGCGCGAGCACGGCAAGACGATCGCCGACGCAAAGGGCGACATCCAGCGCGGCCTCGAAGTGGTCGAAGTCTGCATCGGCGCGCCGCATATGATGAAGGGCGAGTTCACCGATGGCGCCGGCCCCGGCATCGACGTCTATTCGATGCGCCAGCCGCTCGGCGTCGTCGCCGGCATCACCCCATTCAACTTCCCGGCGATGATCCCGCTGTGGAAGATCGCGCCGGCGATCGCCTGCGGCAATGCCTTCATCCTGAAGCCGTCGGAGCGCGACCCGGGCGTGCCGCTACGCATCGCCGAACTGTTCCTCGAGGCCGGCCTGCCGGCAGGCATCCTCAACGTCGTCAATGGCGACAAGGATGTGGTCGATGCCATCCTCGACGATCCGGACATCAAGGCCATCGGCTTTGTCGGGTCGACGCCGATCGCCCACTACATCTATTCGCGCGGTACCGCAGCGGGAAAGCGCGTGCAGTGCTTCGGCGGCGCCAAGAACCACATGATCATCATGCCCGACGCCGACATGGACCAGACCGTCGACGCGCTGATCGGCGCCGGCTACGGCTCGGCCGGCGAGCGCTGCATGGCGATCTCGGTGGCTGTGCCGGTCGGCAACGACACCGCCAACCGGCTAATGGAAAAGCTGGTCCCGCGCGTCGAGAGCCTGAAGGTCGGCCCGTCGACGGATTCGGGCGCCGATTTCGGCCCGCTGGTGACGGCGCAGGCGCTGGAGCGCGTGAAGGGCTATGTCGACACCGGTGTCAAGGAAGGCGCCAAGCTCGTCGTCGACGGCCGCGGCTTCAAGATGCAGGGCTATGAGGATGGCTACTATATGGGTGGTTGCCTGTTCGACAATGTGACGGCGGACATGCGCATCTACAAGGAAGAGATCTTTGGGCCGGTGCTCTCGGTGGTGCGCGCACCGACCTATGAGAGCGCGATCAAGCTCGCCAACGACCACGAAATGGGCAATGGCGTCGCCATCTTCACCCGCGACGGCGATGCCGCGCGGGACTTCGCAAGCCGTGTCCAGGTCGGTATGGTCGGCATCAACGTGCCGATCCCGGTTCCGATCGCCTATTACACCTTCGGCGGCTGGAAGGCGTCGTCCTTCGGCGACCTCAATCAGCACGGCCCTGACGCCTTCCGCTTCTACACCAAGACCAAGACGGTGACCTCGCGCTGGCCGTCCGGCATCAAGGACGGTGCGGAATTCGTCATCCCGACGATGAACTGATCGGGAAACGTTCTAAAATGAGAAGAGGCGGGTCATCCCGCCTCTTTTTTGTTTTTGTCGGTCGCTTGCCTCGTCACACCGTCGGAATTGTGCCGCCGTCGATGACGTATTCGGCGCCGTGGATCGCCGAGGCGCGGTCCGAGACAAGGAAAGCCACAAGTTCCGCAACCTCCTGCGGCCATGCCGGCCGGCCGATCGGGATGCCGCCCAGCGCATCCATGATGCCCTGGCGGGCGGCTTCTTCGTCCGAACCGGAATGGGCGGCCAGCCGCTTCACCATGGCTTCTGATGCGCTGGTGTGGATCCAGCCCGGTGCCACTGAGTTGACACGGATGCCTTTCGGGCCGAGCTCCTTGGACAGTGCCTTGCTGTATGTCGATAGGGCGGCCTTGGCGGCCGCATAGGCGATCGTGGATTCGTGCAGCGGCAGGCGGCGCTGGATCGACGATATGTGGACGATCGCGCCGGCGCCTTGGTCGATCATATGCGGGACAAGCAGGCGATCGAGCCGCACCGCCGCCAGCAGGTTGAGGCTGAGCTCGTCCTGCCAGAGCTGATCGGTCAGTCCGGCAAATCCGCCGCCGGGGCTTTTTGACCCGCCGACGCTGTGAACGATGATGTCGATGCCACCAAGCTGTTCCATGATGGCCGCGGCCACTGTCTCGGTGCCCGCCAAAGTACTCACATCGGCCTGCACGAACAGGTTCGGCTGGCATGCTTCGGTCGCCGAGCGGGCGGTTGTGAGAACGACCGCGCCAGCCGCCGAGAGCCTGGCAACGATGGCTTCGCCGGCGCCCTTGGTGCCGCCGGTGACCAGAATGCGCTTGCCGGCAAATTCCCGGTCGTCGACCGCAAATTTCCGAACGATGGTCATGCGCCGATCTCCAGTCGCGTGATCCGGTCCTCGGCCAGGGTGAAGACGTAGTGGAGCGTCGCAGGGCTGCCCGGGAAATTCCCCGACACGATGCCGGCGATCCGCCATGTATCGCCATTGACGGTCGCGTCGGCGACCTCGACGGTCACCCGGTATTTGCGTGTGGTTGCCTCCATCCAGTCGCGGATGGCGGCTGATCCCTGATGCGTCTTGCCTTCGTCCCGGACCTTGGCGTCCGAAGCGAAAGGGATGAGCATATGGTCGATATCGTGGCGATTCTTGGCGGCAAAATAATCCGCCAGCGGCTGAGGTAGTTCTATTGTCATGGCCTGTCTCCGGTGCGGGTTGCCGCCGGCTGGCGGCGCTTGTCCGGCTTCTAAAATGCGATATGCTGGTGAAATGACAAGAACCGACGAAAAAGTAAGGTACTTACCTGAAAGTAAGGTTGGGTCTGAAAGCAAGCCCGATACGCTGACGCCATTGTCCGCGGCAAGCGGCGTCGAGAATGTGCTGCGCATCCTCGAAGGACGCTGGAAACTGGTGATCCTTTTCCACCTTTTCGGCGGCAAGGTGCTGCGCTTTTCCGATCTCGAACGGGCTATCCCGGCGATCTCGCAGAAAATGCTGATCCAGCAGCTGCGACAGATGGAAGCCGACGGTATCGTGCGCCGTATCGTGCATCATCAGGTGCCGCCCAAGGTCGAGTATTGCCTGACCGATTGGGGGCAGGCGCTGTGCCCGGCTCTCGACGCTTTGCTGAAATGGGCGGCACTCCGTGAACCCTCGAAAACCTGACGCCGATCGTCGTTCCGGCAACGCGCCGCAAGGGCCGAAATGGCGCTTGTTTTCAGATCGGGGCCTCACCATATCGATTCCAGGGAATGATAAAGTTCCCTGACGACAGACCGGAAACCAGAAGGAGTGACGTGATGACGACGTCGAACCCGGCCTGGAGCGTTTCGGTGTATTGAGGCTGCCTATGTGCCTCCCTTTGCCGGAACGCGAAGGCGAAGGAGGTGCCAAATGGCACACAAATTTTCGTTTCGATGGATCAGGATAGCCGCGATCGGCGCAGCGCTGGCGCTGTCGACGCTATCGGCACAGGCGCAGTTCATCTGCGGCGGCCACAGTGACCTTGTTGCGGCGTTGGCAAAGGCCCTGCAACAAAAGCAGATGGGCTACGGTGTGGTTGGTCAGGCCGCCATTGTCGAGGTCTATGTTTCGGCAAGTGGGACCTGGTCGATGCTGGTGACCGATGTGCAGGGCCGAAGCTGCATTTTCGCGACCGGTGACGGGTGGGAGAATACCGCCATCACCACGGCGCAAGGGATCTAATCGGCAAGGGATCTGATCGCCGGTCAGCGCGTCGCGGCAACCTCGGCGTGGCCGCGCAGCAGCGCCATCAGCCGCTTGGCGTCCTTGGCGGCCGCCTCCTCGTCGCCGTCGAGGATCGAGCGGATCAGCGCGACGTGATGCTCGGCTGACTCGGCGAGGCCCGTATCCGCCTTGTAGCGGAACCAGAAGCGGCGGCTGTGGGTCTGCAAGGGAGCGGCCAGCCGGGCGGCGAACGGGTTGTCTGCGGCCAGCGCCAGGGCCTCGTCGAGCGCCTTGTCGGCCTGGATGAAGGCAAGCACATTGCCCGAGATGACCGCCTTCTGCATGGCCAGCGCTGCCTCGTGAAACAGGTCGGCGGCCTCGCGGGTGACGAAGCGGGCGGCCGAACGGGCAAGCACCACCTCGACACCGCGCCGGGCGTCGAGCACGCGCAGCCAGTCGCCGGGATGCAGCGGCGCGATCGCGATGCCGGCGCGTGGCCGCACATCCAGCAGCCCTTCCCAGGCCAGCCGCTGGATCGCCTCGCGCACCGGCGTGCGGCCGAGCGCCAGCTTTTCGATGAGCGCCCCTTCGGTGACAAAGCTCGACGGCGCCAGCTCCAGCGTGACGATCATATGCTCGAGCACGCGGTAAGCCTTGGCCGCCGCCGGCTCGGACGTCATGGCTGCTTCAGTGGATATCAAAGGCGGTCTCCTGATATATCTTGTATATATCATAACAGATTTCGCATTGACAGCGGGTTTCCTGACAGATATACGACTGATATATCAGATGGAGCAATGACCATGTGGACTGGAGTTTTCCCCGCCGTCACGACCAAATTCACCGCCGACGATCGGCTCGACCATGCCGAGATGGAGCGCTGTTTCAACCTGCAGATGGAGGCGGGTTGCGACGGCATCATCGTCTGCGGCTCGCTCGGCGAAGGGCCGATGCTGTCGCCCGACGAGAAGATCGAAGTGCTGAAGACCGCACAGAAAGTCGCCGGCAAGAAGCCGGTGCTGATGACGGTCAACGAGGCGGGCACCCGCGAGGCCGCCAGCATCGCCAGTGCGCGCCGCCAAGGAAGGCGCCAATGGCCTGATGGTGGTGCCGAGCCCGATCTACCACACCAACGCGGAGGAGACGGTCGCCGCACTTCGCGCGGTCGCCGAGGCTGGCGACCTGCCGGTCATGATCTACTCCAACCGGCTCGCCTACCGCGTCGACGTCACCGTCGACCAGATGGAGGAGTTGGCATCGGACAAGCGCTTCGTGGCCATCAAAGAATCCTCCGACGACATCAGGCGCTCGACCGAGATCATCAACCGGCTGGGCGACCGCTACGACCTCTTCACCGGTGTCGACAATCTCGCCTTCGAGGCGCTGTCGGTCGGCGCCATCGGCTGGGTGGCCGGCCTCGTCACCGCCTTCCCGCGCGAGACCGTCGCCATCTACCAGTTGATGAAGCGGGGCCGCCGCGAGGAGGCGCTCGCCATCTACCGCTGGTTCCGGCCGCTGCTCGATCTCGATGTCTCGACCTATCTGGTCCAAAACATCAAGCTTGCCGAAGTGCTGGCAATCGATACCAATGACCGCGTGCGCATGCCGCGTCAGCCCCTGTCGGGCGAGCGCCGCAAAGCGGTGGAGAAGATCATAAGGGATGCGCTGGCGGTGCGGCCGAAGCTGCCGCCGCTGCAGACGTCTCCTCTATCGGCGGACAGACTGGTGGCAGCCGAATAAGGGACAGCACCGACGTGCCAGGAAATTCCAAATCCCCGGAACAGGAGCAACGCTCCGCCACTGGGGCACCTTCTCCCCGTTCACGGGGGAAGGCGAGGACGTCGCCATCATCGGCGGTGGCATCATCGGCATCTGCGCGGCGGCGTTCCTTGCCGAGGCAGGGCTGGATGTCACGGTCTTTGACCGCACCGGCATCTGCGAGGAGACGAGTTCTGGCAATGCGGCAGCCTTTGCCTTCTCCGACGTGCTGCCGCTGGCGCATAAGGGCATGATCAAGAACCTGCCGAAATGGCTGGCCGATCCGCTCGGCCCGCTCAGCATTCCACCGACCTACCTGCCGAAGCTCGTGCCCTGGCTGATCCGCTTCTGGCGCGCCGGCGCGCCGGAAAAATACGAGGCCAGCCTCGCCGCCCAGGCCGGCATGATGAAGCTCGCCGAAGCGGAATGGATGGGTCTGCTCGATCGCTCCGGCGCGCGGCCGATGCTGCGCGAGGACGGCTCGCTCGAACTCTACGAGAGCGAGGCCGAGTTTCGCGCCGCGCTGCCGGGTTGGGCCGCGCGCGAACGCTTCGGTATCGGCTTTCGCCATGCAGAGGGCGAGAGCCTGGCGGGCTTGCAGCCGGGCCTGTCGCCGCGCTTCATCAAGGGCACCTTCGTGCCGGGCTGGAAGACGATCGCCGATCCAAAGCTGCTCGGCAAGGCGGTGTGGGCTTACGCCGAGGCCAAGGGCGCCCGCTTTGAAATGGCCCGCATCGACCGGGTCGCGGCGGACCAGAACGGCGCGACACTGACACTGGCAGATGGCACGACCAGGCAGGCGAGGCAGCTCGTCGTCGCCGCCGGCGCCTGGTCGCACCTTCTGGCGCGGCAGCTTGGCGACCGCATTCCGCTGGAGACCGAGCGCGGCTACAACACGACCTTGCCCAAGAGCGCCTTCGACGTGAAGCGGCAGCTGATCTTCTCCGGCCATGGCTTCGTCATCACGCCGCTGGAGACGGGCCTGCGCGTCGGCGGCGCCGTTGAACTCGGCGGCATCGAGCGGCCGCCCAATTATGCCAGGTCGAAGGCGCTGCTGCAGAAGGCGCAGAAATTCCTGCCGGGGCTCAATCCCTCGGGCGGGCGCGAATGGATGGGGTACAGGCCTTCGCTGCCGGATTCGGTGCCTGTCATCGGCAAGGCGTCGGGAAGCCGGCCGGTGGTCTATGCTTTCGGCCACGGCCATCTCGGCCTGACCCAGGCGGCGGCAACCGGACGGTTGATCCGGGAAATCATCCTGGGGCAGACTCCGCCTGTTGATCTGAACCCTTTCAGTCCACAACGTTTTTGAGTTCATCGCGGTTTTGAATTTTTCGAGGAACGACATGGCCAAGAAATCCTTCTTCTGCATCGACGGCCACACGTGCGGCAATCCGGTGCGTCTGGTCGCCGGCGGCGGCCCGCTGCTTGAGGGCTCGACGATGATGGAGCGGCGCGCGCATTTCCTCGCCGAGTATGACTGGATCCGCACCGGCCTGATGTTCGAGCCGCGCGGCCATGACGTGATGTCGGGTTCGATCCTCTATCCGCCGACGCGCGAGGATTGCGACATCGCCATCCTGTTCATCGAGACCTCCGGCTGCCTGCCGATGTGCGGCCATGGCACCATCGGCACGGTGACGATGGCCATCGAGCACGGGCTGATCAAGCCGAAGACGCCAGGTGTGCTGAGGCTCGACACGCCGGCAGGCCTGGTCATCGCCGAGTACAAACAGGTCGGCGACTATGTCGAGGAGGTGCGCATCACCAACGTGCCGTCCTTCCTCCATGCAGAAGGCCTGACGGTCGAATGCCCCGGGCTCGGCGAGATCACCGTCGATGTCGCCTATGGCGGCAATTTCTACGCCATCGTCGAGCCGCAGGCGAATTATCGCGACATGGCGGATTATTCCGCCGGCGACCTCATCGCCTGGAGCCCGGTGGTGCGGCAGCGGCTGAACGAGAAATACAGCTTCGTGCATCCGGAAAACCCCGGCATCAACCGGCTGTCGCATATGCTGTGGACCGGCAAGGCGACGGTGGAGGGGGCCGATGCCCGCAACGCCGTCTTCTATGGCGACAAGGCGATCGACCGCTCACCGTGCGGCACCGGCACCTCGGCGCGCATGGCGCAGCTTCATGCCAAGGACAAGCTCAAGGCCGGCGACGCCTTCGTGCATGAATCGATCATCGGTTCCCTGTTCAAGGGTAAGGTCGAAAAGGAGGTCACCGTCGCGGGCAAGCCGGCGATCATTCCCTCGATCGGCGGCTGGGCACGCATGACCGGACTGAACACGATCTTCATCGACGACCGCGATCCGTTCGCGCATGGTTTCGTCGTCAAGTGATAGCGGCGGACCGCTGATCATCAGCATCGACCGAGACCGCACGGCGAAACCAGTCGGCGAAGGTGAGCGCGGCTGATGAGGCATCCACCGACATCGTCAGAAAATAGCTCTTGTCGCGGTTGGTCGAGACGTCGGACAGCACCACCAGATCGCCGCGCTTCAGTTCGTCACGAAAGACGTCGACGGGACAAAGCGCGACGCCGTGGCCGGCGATGACCGCGGTTGCGAGGATATTGAAATCGGCGAAGACGGGTCCGTTGCCGACATCGACATTGGCCAGTCCGGCCTCGGAGAACCACTCACTCCAGCCCTGCCGGTTCTCGTCGTGCAACAGGTCCGCGCCGGCGATCCCCGAAGGGGTGCGCAACTCCTTGCCAGCCAGATAATGCGGGCTGCACACAGGCCGGTTGAGGCGTGAAAACAGTTTGAGGCTGGTGACGCCAGGCGTCGGATCGGCTCCGAGCGTGATCAGCACGTCGTTCTCATCATCTCCGAGCCTGTCCTCGGCCTTGGCATAAGCGACCCGCATGCCGATACCGGGATGACTGGCGGTAAAGTCCCGCAGGCGAGGAACGAGCCAGCGGCTGGCGATGGATGGTATGCAGCCTACGGACAGTGTCACTGATGCCGCGTTGCGGCGGATGCGCCGGCATGTGGCGCCAAGCTCGGCAAGGGCGCCGCTCGCGGACGCCTGCAGGATCACGCCGGCATCCGTCAGCCGTACCTTGCGTGTGTCCCGGTGGAAAAGAGGCGTCCCCAGCCACTCCTCCAATCGCCTTATCTGGTGGCTGATGGCCGGATGCGTGACATGCAGCTCTTCGCCGGCAGCCGAAAAACTCAAATGCCGCGCAGCAGCCTCGAAAGCGCGTATGGCGTTCAGCGGGACATATTCCATCTGTCAAATATACTAACATATGAGATGAGAAGCAATCATTTGAACGCCTGGAAATCCTGCGGCATTGCTGTGGCCGGTTAGGAGTTTCCAGCGAAAATACCATCAAAATCGGCTATATCTTTGAACCTCCTACCGCAAACGGTATTGGCAGGGAAAGAAAGCATGTTCACCAGACAATTGGCTGATGTAGAAAAATCTGACTTCTTCGTGGATTGGGGCAATGGCACCAGCCACCGACTGCTGACGCAGCAGGACGGCATGGGGTTCACCGTCTGCCACACCGTCGTGCGCGCCGGAAGCGAATCGCGACTGCAGTATCGGCGGCATTTCGAGGCCTGCTACTGCATCGCCGGCGCTGGCGAGGTCGAAGACATGTCCGGCGCGGTGCATCGCATCGAGCCCGGCACGATCTATGTGCTCGACGACCATGACGAGCATTATCTGCGTGCCGACGCCTCCGGCGACATGATCCTGGTGAGTGTCTTCAATCCTCCCCTTCAGGGCACGGAGCGGCATGCGCTGAGCGAGGACGGGGGGTCGGCGTACTGATCCGGAGGGGGCAATTTTCCTCGATCGGCGGCCAGGCAGGCACAGTCGCTTGAATGCGATGCGCACCGACGACCGCGATCCTTTCGAGCATGGCTTTGAGGTCGGTCAGGAGGAATCCTGACCTTGGGGAAAGGAGTGTGGCGAAAAAACGAACCGTGTCAGGAACGCAACGATTCTTCTTATCACCTAATTTTGACGGTGATTTCTTCGAAACGCGGCGCATGATACGGCCGAATCGTCAAAGACATTGCGTTATGCCAATGATAGGGTCCGCGATAGTCCAGGGGTCGGGTGCAAAAAACGGGCGGTCGAAACGACGTGAATCAGAAACACGCGGGGCGGTCAAAAAATCACGTTGCAATCCGGGCTCGAAACTTTACGACTAGGGGAAATACGAAAAGGAATGCGTCTGCATGGGCGACATTCCAGGGGAGCCATGTACACATGCAGTACTTTGTCCAGCAGCTTATCAATGGGCTGACGCTGGGATCGATCTATGGGCTGATCGCAATCGGCTACACGATGGTCTACGGCATCATCGGCATGATCAACTTCGCCCATGGCGATATCTTCATGGTGGGCGCCTTCTCGGCGCTGATCGTTTTCCTCATCCTTACGGCGCTGTTTTATTCGGTGCCCGTGGTCATCGCGCTGCTGATCATGATGATCGTGGCGATGCTGCTCACCAGCCTCTACAATTGGACGATCGAGAAGGTGGCCTACCGGCCGCTGCGCGGTTCGTTCCGGCTGGCGCCGCTGATCACCGCCATCGGCATGTCGATCGCGCTGTCGAATTTCGTCCAGGTGACGCAAGGCCCGCGCAACAAGCCGATCCCGCCGATGGTCAGCCAAGTCTACAGCATCAACGGCGTCAGCGTGTCGCTGAAGCAGATCATCATCGTCATCGTCACCGCGCTGCTGCTGGCGCTGTTCTGGTACCTGGTCAACAGGACCTCGCTTGGCCGCGCCCAGCGCGCCTGCGAACAGGACCGCAAGATGGCGGCGCTGCTCGGCATCGATGTCGACCGCACCATCTCGATCACCTTCATCATGGGCGCCGCCCTTGCCGCCGTCGCCGGCACGCTGTTCCTGATGTATTACGGCGTCGTTGCCTTCTCCGACGGCTTCACACCTGGTGTGAAAGCCTTCACGGCGGCGGTGCTCGGCGGCATCGGCTCACTGCCGGGTGCCGTGCTTGGCGGGCTGATGATCGGCTTCATCGAGAGCATGTGGTCGGCGTATTTCTCGATCGACTACAAGGACGTCGCGGCGTTCTCGATCCTGGCGATCGTGCTGATCTTCCTGCCTTCCGGCATTCTGGGCCGGCCAGAAGTCGAAAAGGTCTGAGATCATGGCCGTCACCGTATCTCCCGAGCGCGACACCGTCGCCACCCCTATCCAACGCGCCCTCAAGGAAGGGCTCTATGCCGGCGCCATCTCGCTTGGCCTGTTCGTGCTGTTCATCGGTCTGAAGACCGGTCAGAACATGTCCAATGAACTGGTCGTGACGACGCGCTGGGGCCTGCTCGCCGCCGTGGTGATCGCCACGGCCGTCGGGCGCTTCCTCTATGTCGCCTATGGCCAGCCCTTCATGGCCAGCCAGAAGATAACCAATGTTGCCACCGGCCTGTTGCCGGCCAGCGTGGCGTCACGATTCTTCCAGTTGCCGTGGTTCGTCGCGGCCGTTGTCGTAGCGGTGCTGCTGTTCGTGTTCAACAGCTCGCTCGCCGGATGGGTGGGAGCAGAACCGGCCGGCTATCTGCAATTCCTGCGCGCCCTGGCGATCATCTATGTGCTGGCTTGCGTGATCTACTACTTCCGCGCCTTCATCCATGCCAACTTCACCAGATTGGGCATCACGGCGCTGGTGCTGTATCCGATCCTCGTGGTCGCGGTGCTGTCGCTGAACGCCTGGTCCATCACCGGCGGGCTCCAGGGGTCGCTGAAATGGGTCGACAATTTCGGCATCCAGATCCTGATCTATGTGATGCTCGCCTGGGGCTTGAACATCGTCGTCGGCCTCGCCGGCCTGCTCGACCTCGGCTATGTCGCCTTCTATGCGCTTGGCGCCTATTCCTATGCGCTGCTTGCCACGCAATACGGCCTGTCGTTCTGGATCCTGTTGCCGGCCGCCGGCGCCATGGCCGCTCTCTGGGGGGTGCTGCTCGGCTTCCCCGTGCTACGCCTGCGCGGCGACTATCTGGCGATCGTGACGCTGGCTTTCGGCGAGATCATCCGCCTGGTGCTGATCAACTGGCGTGAGGTCACCAACGGTTCGGCCGGCATTTCCGGCATTCCCAAGGTCAGCTTCTTCGGCCTGATGTCGTTCAACGTGTCGGACCCCAACTACATCGCCAAGGTGCTGGGCATCGCCCAGTCGGGCGCCTACTACAAGATCTTCCTCTACTACCTGATCCTGGGTCTGTGCCTGCTCACCGCCTTCGTCACCATCAGGCTGCGCCGTCTGCCGGTCGGCCGTGCATGGGAAGCCTTACGCGAGGACGAGATCGCCTGTCGCTCGCTCGGCATCAACACCACCACCACCAAACTGACCGCCTTTGCCACCGGCGCCATGTTCGGTGGCTTCGCCGGCTCGTTCTTCGCCGCGCGGCAAGGCTTCGTCAGTCCGGAATCCTTCGTCTTCCTGGAATCGGCCATCATCCTGGCGATCGTCGTTCTTGGCGGCATGGGCTCGCTGGTCGGCATTGCAGTTGCCGCGATGGTGATGATCGGCGGCACCGAGGCGCTGCGCGAACTCGACTTCCTCAAGGAGATATTCGGGCCGGACTTCACGCCCGAACTCTACCGCATGCTTCTCTTCGGCATGGCCATGGTCATCGTCATGCTGTGGAAGCCGCGTGGCTTCGTCGGCAGCCGTGAACCGACCGCCTTCCTCAAGGAGCGAAGGGCCGTCTCCGGTTCCTTTACCAAGGAAGGACACGGCTGATGAATGCGAACTCGATTCAGAAAGCCAATCCGGGCATGAACGACGCCATCCTCCAGGTCCAACATCTGTCGATGAAGTTCGGCGGCCTGGTCGCCATCGGCGATCTGTCCTTCGCCGCCAAGCGCGGCGAGATCACAGCGCTGATCGGCCCCAATGGCGCCGGCAAGACCACCGTGTTCAACTGCATCACCGGCTTCTACAAGCCGTCGGAAGGCATGATCACGCTCAACCGGAACGATGGCACGAGCTACCTGCTCGAGCGGTTGCCCAACCATGAGATCCCGGCGCGTGCCAAGGTGGCGCGCACCTTCCAGAACATCCGCCTTTTCTCCGGCATGACGCTGCTGGAGAACCTGCTGGTCGCTCAACACAACAAGCTGATGAAGGCATCGGGCTATACGATCCTGGGCCTGTTCGGCTTCAGCGGCTACCGCAAGGCTTCGGCCGAATCGATCGAGCTTGCCAGGCACTGGCTGGAGAAGGCCGATCTTATCGATCGCGCCGACGATCCGGCTGGCGACCTGCCCTATGGCGCACAGCGGCGTCTCGAAATCGCACGCGCAATGTGCACCGGGCCAGAGCTTCTGTGCCTCGACGAGCCGGCAGCCGGCCTCAATCCGAAGGAATCAGCGGCGCTCAATGAACTGCTGATCGACATCAAGAATACATCAGGCACCTCAATCCTGCTGATCGAGCACGACATGTCCGTGGTCATGCAGATTTCCGACCATGTCGTGGTTCTGGAATATGGCCGCAAGATCTCCGACGGCAGCCCGCAGTCGGTGCGCACCGATCCGCGCGTCATCGCCGCCTATCTCGGCGTCGACGACGAGGAGGTCGAGACCGTGCTGACCGAAGTCGGCGACGAAGACGTCATCGAGCAGCTCGACATAGGGCCGGATGCTGCGCATGGCCCGGGGACATCGTCGTCATACCTGGCCGGACCGGTGAGCGACACCGTCGGGCATAGCGAGGGCGAGCGTGTCACAGTGTCGAAGGGTGCTTCGAAGGCGGCGCAGGTCGATGCAAAGGCCAACTTGCCAAGAAAGCCGTCCGAGCGGGCCACGGCCAAGCCGTCCGGAAAAGCCTCGACAGCCAAGCCGCGTGGAGGGCGTAAATAATGGCCGGGACAACGCTGCTCGACATCAAGGGCGTGCAAACCTACTACGGCAATATCCGGGCGCTGAACGGAGTCGATGTCACCGTCAAGGAGGGTGAGATCGTGGCGCTGATCGGCGCCAACGGCGCCGGCAAATCGACGCTGATGATGACCATTTTCGGGGCACCGCGCGCCCGCGCGGGCACCATCACCTTCGCCGGCACCGACATTACCCAGTTGCCGACGCACGAGATCGCACGCATGCGCATCGCCCAGTCGCCGGAAGGTCGCCGTATCTTCCCGCGCATGACGGTGATGGAAAACCTGCAGATGGGCGCCAGCCTGGACAACCTCAAGCACTATGACGAGGACGTCGAGAGGGTATTCGCGCTGTTCCCGCGGCTGAAGGAGCGCATCGCCCAGCGCGGTGGCACGCTGTCGGGCGGCGAGCAGCAGATGCTGTCGATCGGACGCGCACTGATGGCGCGACCCAAGCTGCTTCTGCTCGACGAACCATCGCTGGGCCTGGCGCCACTGATCGTCAAGCAGATATTCGATGCCATCCGCGAGTTGAACCGCACCCAGGGGCTGACCGTGTTCCTGGTCGAGCAGAACGCGTTCGGCGCGCTGAAGCTCGCCACGCGCGGTTATGTCATGGTCAACGGCAATGTGACGATGAGCGGCACCGGCAAGGAGCTGCTCGCCAATCCGGAAGTGCGCGCCGCCTATCTCGAAGGCGGACACCACTGAGTTTGGAGCGGAAGGTGCATCCGGTATTCCGTTCCAAGTTGTTTGTTTGTCGCATGACCTTCGTCCGAAAAGTCTGCAACTTTTCGGGATCATGCTAAGGAGACTTCATCATGCAGGGCATTCTCTATGAGGAACCCTCGATCTGGCAGTTCTTCTTCGTGACCTGCCTGCTTGGCGGCTGGGCGGCCTGGATGACCGGCAAGGCCAGCGCCCAGACGTGGCGCAGCTTCATCCAGCTGTTCGCCTATCTGCTCGGGCTCGGCATCGGCATCCGCTTCATCCATCACGCGCTGTTCGGCGGCACGATGTTTTCGCTGCACTACTATATCGTCGACACCATCGTGCTGATGATACTGGGTTTTGTCGGCTATCAATACACACGAACCAACCAGATGGTCACGCAGTATAATTGGCTCTACGAAAGAGCTTCAATCTTGAGCTGGAAACCGAAAGGTTGACGTTCATCATTAACGCCGCGTCAGGGATGAATCGGCGTGACAAGTGCCTGAAAATCGGCAAACTATGCTTTCTGCGATAAGGGTGGGCATCGCATGAAAGCTTCATCCACGCCCACTCCGTTAATGGGAGCGTTTAAATGAAAAAGTCACTTTTGTCCGCCGTTGCCCTGACCGCGCTGGTCGCGTTCAGCGGCAATGCGTGGGCTGATGTCCTGTTCGGCGTCGCCGGTCCGATCACCGGTCCGAACGCGGCCTTCGGCGCACAGCTGCAGAAGGGCGCCGAAGCGGCCGTCGCCGAGATCAATGCCAAGGGCGGCATCAACGGCGAGCAGATCAAGCTCGAAATCGGCGACGACGTCTCCGACCCGAAGCAAGGTATCTCGGTTGCCAACAAGTTCGTCGGCGACGGCGTCAAGTTCGTGGTCGGCCACTTCAACTCGGGCGTGTCGATCCCGGCCTCGGAAGTCTACGCCGAAAACAACATCGTCGAGATCACGCCGGCCGCGACCAACCCGAAGTTCACCGAGCGTGGCCTGTGGAACGTGTTCCGCACCTGCGGACGCGATGACCAGCAGGGCAGCATTGCCGGCGCTTATCTCGCCGCGAACTTCAAGGATGCCAAGATCGCCGTCGTTCACGACAAGACCACCTACGGTCAGGGCCTTGCCGACGAGACCAAGAAGGCGATGAATGCCAAGGGCCTGACGGAAGTCATGTATGAAGGCATCAATGTCGGCGACAAGGACTTCTCGGCGCTGATCGCCAAGATGAAGGAAGCCGGCGTTACCATCATCTATTGGGGCGGTCTGCACACCGAAGCCGGCCTGATCATCCGCCAGGCGGCTGACCAGGGCCTCAAGGCGACACTGGTTTCCGGCGACGGCATCGTGTCGAACGAGCTGGCTTCGATCGCGGGCGACGCGGTTGCGGGCACGCTCAACACGTTCGGCCCGGATCCGCGCCTGATCCCCGCCAACAAGGAACTCGTCGAGAAGTTCCGCGCGCAGGGCTTCGAGCCGGAAGCCTATACGCTCTACGCCTACGCTGCCGTGCAGGCGCTCGCGGAAGCAGCAACTGCTGCCAAGTCGAACGATCCGCAGGAAGTTGCCAAGGCGCTGCATGCGAACGGCCCGTTCAAGACCGTGCTCGGCGACCTGTCCTATGACGCCAAGGGCGACCCGACGCTGCCCGGCTACGTCATCTACGAATGGAAGAAGGGCGCCGACGGCAAGTACACCTACATCCAGAAGATGTAAGCCTGTCGACTTCGATCAATATGAAATGCCCGGCGCTTCGCGCCGGGCATTTTTCGTTTCGATGCCTGTCGCCTAAAGCGCGCCAGGTTGGCGGAACGACATGTGGCTTAGCCGGAAAACGATCACGCCTTGAACGGCAGCACCGGCCGTTTTTTGCGCGTTCGAATGAATGCGACCGGCTTTGTCGCAAAGATTCGATTTAAATCGATTGAATCATCTGTCAAATTTGTTTGCACTGCAGCATTTTCACGCTAATCATTGCTCCGATTTCCCGTTCCTTCCGCTGCTGGAGCCCAGTCCTTGGCCATCACGAAGATCCTCGTCGCCAACCGGTCAGAAATCGCCATCCGCGTCTTTCGCGCGGCCAATGAGCTGGGCCTTAAAACCGTGGCGATCTGGGCCGAGGAAGACAAATATTCGCTGCACCGCTTCAAGGCCGACGAAAGCTACCAGGTCGGGCGCGGCCCGCATCTCAGCAAGGATATGGGGCCGATCGAGAGTTATCTGTCGATCGAGGAAGTGATCCGCGTCGCCAGGCTTTCCGGTGCCGATGCCATCCACCCGGGCTACGGACTGCTGTCGGAAAGCCCCGAATTCGCTGAGGCCTGCGCGCAAGCCGGCATCACCTTCATCGGCCCGAAGCCGGACACGATGCGCCGCCTCGGCAACAAGGTTGCGGCGCGCAACCTCGCCATCGAGGTCGGCGTGCCTGTCATTCCCGCCACCGATCCGTTGCCGGACGACATGGAGGCGGTGAAGAAACTGGCCAAGGAGGTCGGCTATCCGGTGATGCTGAAGGCCTCGTGGGGCGGTGGTGGGCGCGGCATGCGCGCCATCCGCGCCGAGGCCGATCTCGCCCGCGAAGTCACGGAAGGCAAGCGCGAGGCGAAAGCCGCCTTCGGCAAGGACGAGGTCTATCTCGAAAAGCTGATCGAGCGCGCCCGCCACGTCGAGGTGCAAGTGCTTGGCGACACCCATGGCAATGTCGTGCACCTGTTCGAGCGCGACTGTTCGATCCAGCGCCGCAACCAGAAAGTCGTCGAGCGGGCGCCCGCACCCTATCTCGAAATGGCGCAGCGCGAGGAGCTTTGCGGCCATGCGCTGAAGCTTGCCCGTGAAACCAATTATATCGGCGCCGGCACGGTCGAGTTCCTGCAGGATGCCGACAGCGGAAAATTCTATTTCATCGAGGTCAATCCGCGCATCCAGGTCGAGCATACGGTCACCGAGCAGGTCACGGGCATCGACATCGTCAAGGCGCAGATACACATCCTCGACGGCTTCGCCATCGGCACGCCTGAATCGGGCGTGCCGGCGCAGCGGGACATCAGGCTGAACGGCCATGCCTTGCAGTGCCGCATCACCACCGAGGATCCCGAGCACAATTTCATCCCGGATTACGGCCGCATCACCGCCTATCGCGGCGCCACCGGCTTCGGCATCCGGCTGGATGGCGGCACGGCCTATTCCGGCGCGGTCATCACTCGCTTCTACGATCCGCTGCTGGAGAAGGTGACGGCGTGGGCGCCGACGCCGGCCGAGACCATCGCCCGCATGAACCGCGCGCTGCGCGAATTCCGCATCCGCGGCGTCGCCACCAACCTCACCTTCCTCGAAGCGATTATCAACCACCCGAGCTTCGCCGACAATTCCTACACGACGAAGTTCATCGACACGACGCCGGAGCTGTTCCAGCAGGTCAAGCGCCAGGACCGCGCCACCAAGCTCATCAACTATCTGGCCGATGTCAGCGTCAACGGCCATCCCGAGACGCGCGGCCGGCCGACGCCGAAGGCCGATGCGGCCGCACCCGTCGTGCCCTACCTCAACGGCAACGTGCCCGGCGGCAGCAAGCAGAAGCTGGACGTGCTCGGCCCGGAAAAGTTTGCCGGCTGGATGCGCGAGCAAAAGCAAGTGCTGGTCACCGACACGACGATGCGCGACGGCCACCAGTCGTTGCTGGCGACACGCATGCGCACGCACGACATTGCCAATATTGCCGGCACTTATGCGCGCGCCCTGCCGCAGCTTCTGTCGCTGGAATGCTGGGGCGGCGCGACCTTCGACGTTGCCATGCGCTTCCTCACCGAGGATCCGTGGGAGCGGCTTTCGCTGGTGCGTGAAGCAGCCCCCAATCTGTTGCTGCAGATGCTGTTGCGAGGCGCCAACGGCGTCGGCTACACCAACTATCCCGACAATGTCGTGCAGCATTTCGTCAAGCAGGCGGCTGCCGGCGGCATCGATCTGTTCCGCGTCTTCGACTGCCTGAACTGGGTCGAGAACATGCGCGTCGCCATGGACGCCGTCGGCGCCGAGGGCAAGCTGTGTGAGGCGGCGATGTGCTACACCGGCGACATTCTCGATCCGGCGCGGGCCAAGTACGATTTGAAATATTATGTCGGGCTGGCCGGCGAACTGCAGGCCGCCGGCGCCCACATCATCGCCGTCAAGGACATGGCCGGCCTTTTGAAGCCGGCGGCGGCGCGCGTGCTGTTCAAGGCGCTGCGCGAGGCGACCGACTTGCCGATCCATTTCCACACCCACGACACGTCGGGCCTGTCGGCGGCGACCGTGCTGGCGGCGGTGGAGAGCGGCGTCGACGCCATCGACGCGGCAATGGACGCCTTCTCCGGCAACACCTCGCAGCCTTGCCTGGGCTCGATCGTCGAGGCGCTGAAGGGCACCGAGCGCGACCCTGGCCTCGACCCGCAATGGATTCGCAAAATCTCGTTCTACTGGGAAGCGGTGCGCAACCAGTACGCCGCCTTCGAAAGCGATCTCAAGGGGCCGGCCTCGGAAGTCTACCTGCACGAAATGCCGGGCGGACAGTTCACCAACCTCAAGGAACAGGCGCGCTCGCTCGGGCTGGAGACACGCTGGCACGAGGTCGCGCAGACCTATCACGACGTCAATCTGATGTTCGGCGATATCGTCAAGGTAACGCCGTCGTCCAAGGTCGTCGGCGACATGGCGCTGATGATGGTGAGCCAGGACCTGACCGTCGCCGATGTCGAGAACCCGGCCAGGGACATCGCCTTCCCCGACTCGGTCGTCTCGATGCTGCGCGGCGATCTCGGCCAGTCGCCCGGCGGCTGGCCAGAAGCGCTGCAGAAGAAGGCGCTGAAGGGCGACAAGCCGATCACGGCCAGGCCCGGATCGCTGCTCAAGCCGGCCGATCTCAAGGCCAGCCGCAAGGAGATCGAGGAGAAGCTGGAGCGCAAGCTCTCGGAATACGAATTCGCCTCGTGGCTGATGTATCCGAAGGTGTTTACCGACTTCGCCGGCGCGCAAGAGACCTACGGCCCGGTCAGCGTCCTGCCGACGCCGACCTATTTCTATGGCATGAAGTCCGAAGACGAGATCTTCGTCGACATCGAGAAGGGCAAGACGCTGGTCGTGCGGTGCCCGGCCATCGGCGATGTCGACGACAAGGGCATGGTCACCGTGTTCTTCGAGCTCAACGGCCAGCCGCGCCGCGTGAAGGTGCCGGACCGGGCGCATGGCGCCTCCGCCGCCAAGGCGCGCCGCAAGGCAGAGCCTGGCAACGAGGCGCATGTCGGCGCGCCGATGCCGGGCGTGGTCTCGGCACTTTCGGTCGCCGCCGGCCAGGCGGTGAAGGCGGGCGACGTGTTGCTCTCCATCGAAGCGATGAAGATGGAAACGGCGCTGCATGCCGAGCGTGACGGCACCGTCGCCGAGGTGCTGGTCAAGGCCGGCGACCAGATCGATGCCAAGGATCTGCTGATCGCGTTCGCCTAAGCGCTCGCAAAGAACGGGCAGGCTGTCGGCTTCTGTCGGCAGCCCTTGGTCAGCTGTTCGATAACAGCTTGACCCGCCGCCGCCGGTCGGGCATCGAACCGGCTCAAATTCGCCGGCGTCTCTCCCCGAGTCGCGGCATAGAACCAATCTTTGGAGAAAAACATGGCCGACGATATCACCGATACCAGCCAGACTGTTGCCGCCGGCCAGCTGCGTGCCCTCATCGAGCGCATCGAGCGCCTCGAGGAAGAAAAGAAGACGATCGCCGACGACATCAAGGAAGTCTTCGCCGAGGCCAAGGGCACCGGCTTCCGGTCCCCCCTAAAGCTTGTCGCCTAGAAACGAAATCAATCACTTAAGCGGGCGACAGTTCGTCGAGCTAGACGACACGCCGACGATCAAGGAAGGTCACCGACATGGCAGACGAAATCGCCGAAACCAGCCAGACCGTAGCCGCCGGACAACTGCGCGCCATCATCGAGCGCATCGAGCGACTCGAAGAAGAAAAGAAGACGATCTCCGACGACATTAAGGAGGTGTACGGGGAGGCGAAAGGAACGGGCTTCGACGTGGCCGCTATCAGGCAGCTCATCCGGCTTCGCAAGAAGGATCAGGCCGAGCGGCAGGAAGAGGAAGCGATCCTCGATTTGTACAAGGCCGCGCTCGGCATGGTGTAAGTTCCGCTCACCTGTGGAGCGATCTTGTCGCGCCATTCTGCGTGGCCTGGGATGCCCATAGCTGCTGGTTTGCAGTTCAAGATGCTGGTTGAGCGGATGCCAGCATCCGAAGGCGCTAGCCCTAGGGAACGATCTTCGTGAACTTGATGTTGAGGGCGATGGGTGTCGGCGAGAGCTGCCGTGTGGCGACATCTCGCTTTTGCGTTGCTATTTCCTCGGTGGTGAATTGGAGGCCGCGGTTCCGTTCTACCGGGTCGGTGGCGCTTAGCAGAATGGCATGCAAGTGAGTTCCGGAACTGCCTCGGACCTTCATCGTGGATCTAGCGATGCATCGGCTAAAGGACGAGTTGGCCGAGAGCGGACTTCGGGGCCCCTCGAAGGATCGGGGCGGGCCATCACAGTGAAGGTGATGGTGGCGGAAGCGCTCGATAGCGTATGACGGACGGCTGCTGCACCTCCGGCAATGTAGGTCAGATGACAACTGCACCCGAACCGCAGATGGCTGGCCGTAGCAGGTGCCGTCCCGCTGCTTCTCGCCTTTTGCCCTGCGTTGCAATGCGAGCTGGCCGCTGCTGCACAGGGATGACCGGCTGCGACTTCCGACCGAAAACGCTTCCCTCAATGAATCGCCAACAGGAGCTGCGGGTTCGAAAGGTCAGGATTGACGCTTTTCCCTATCCACGAGCCGACGGCTCGGTGCACTTCGTCGGCATCGTATGCGAATGCCACAGGCGCATGAGCGGGCCTGCAGCGCCCAGTGACAGCACCCTTTTTCAATCTTTCGCGACGATGGTCCTCGACGCAATCGGAGAGGATTTGTGGTTCCTACGGCTAGGCATGCGCTTTGCTCGAGGCGCTCCTAATCGAAGGCTCCTGCCGCACGGGAGAGGAGTTCTTCGTATTCGGCCACCACATCGGGATCCGCTGACGCTTTGAGGTGATGTCCGCTTCGGCTGATGAAGTCACGCAGAGTTTCATAGGAACCCCGTTCCTCAGTCGAAAGCATGGCTCCCAGCAAAATCCGGTCGTGTTTTGGCAGTCGCTGCTGTCGCTCTCGCTTCGAAGCATTCCCCGCGTGACCAGAACCTGGGATCTTGTCAGGCACAAAGGTATCTCGATGGGACGCTTCGTTCGAAAGTTTGATAGCGTCGACCACAACCTCGCCGTCTTGGTCAGCCGAGCGCTAGGCTGTCCATAGCTACAACAGCTTTTGCCTGCGTAGAGCGACACCTGGCCCCCGCTCCGGAGTTGACGGAAGAAACTCTACGCCTTCCTTCTCGAATGCGAGCCGAAGTTTTTCCACCGCATCAAGTGCGATTCCTTTTCCGCCTGACTCGATACGAACGACCGTCCTGCGGCTCACTCCTGCGCGCTCAGCTACTTGCTCCTGGCTGAGGTTCACTAGCGCCCGCGCTGCACGCAACGCCCGCAGGGTGTCAGAAATTGAATCCATGGAGCAGCAAGTCCGCGCTCGTTATATTTTGTCAACAATTGGCTCATGGAGTGACATATTGATGGACTAGAGCCGGCGAATCATGCACAAAAAGAGACATCGTGCGTGCGCGCTGCGAATCGCCAGGATCCCGGATCGAATCCTTCGTTCCCCAGGAATTGCAGGTCTGACGGCGTTGGAAAGCAGGATAGGAGAGCCAACCGTGTACTATTTTGGAAACAAGAATGGCGATATCGACTACGACGGCATCAGGCGAGAAATCGAAAGGTTAGAGAAACTCGTCGTCGACCTCTGGCTGGTGGCCTCGCCGTTCGACTGCCGACGCCTGTATAGCGAGAAGACGTTGTCAGACGCTCCGCTTCTGGAGGACTGGCGACAGGCTGTCCGCCCCGTGCCTTGCCTAGTCGGCTTCTCGACCGGGCACCCACTTCTGCCCGGTTGCGAGCGACCGATTATAACCTCTGATATCTGGCTTTTTTCCGAAGAGCTGCGCCTAGCTCGATCAATGTCCCGTTGGTACCGCTTGGGGAATCCTTCACGCGACGTGTCGAAGGACAACTGAGATGGCATGCCCATCCGAGCAAAGGAGGTCGCACTCCCGCCCCCAGTGGTTGCCTGTCTCGCCGAGCGGGAACCCGGCAGACAAGGATTCAAGCCTTTGCACTGCCCGGCGCGGATCGAGAGGGCGGGGCGTTCGGGCGACAGAGATGACTGGAGACGGACATGAAACTCTGGATTTGGTCTGACCTCCATCTTGAGATGCAGAATCCTACGTTTGTCGATAGGGCACCTGAGGCCGATGTCATCGTTTGCGCCGGCGACCTGTGCCTTGCCGATGAGCTCGCCGAATATGCGCAGTGGCTTATCGAGCGGTACGGACTGCCGATTGTTTTCGTACCAGGCAATCACGAGTTCCACAGCAATCGTGCAGTCCGGCCGCCGCGAACGAAGCCTTCCGACCATCTTCTGATGAAGCAAGTGGCTCAAGCATCGCGTTCGTGGCGGAGTCGGCTTTACGTTCTTGACGACGACATCGTGGAACTCGGAGGGGTGCGATTTGTCGGCGGCACACTGTGGACCGATTTCAAGATGGACCTAGTGAACGACATCGGCCTTCGGCGGCGGATGCAATCGGCACTCACGCAATCGGCGGACTTTTCCACAATCTGGCTGGGCGACGGCGAGCTACTGAAGCCGCAGGTCATGCTCGGTTTTCATTTGCTGACGCGCGGCTTGATCGAACGACAGCTGGCGATCCCTTTCGACGGCGCAACTGTCGTTGTTACGCATCATGTGCCCCATCCAAATTGTACTCCTTCGGCTTACGTCAGCCGGGAAACCAATTTTCTGTTCGCCTGCGCGAAGGAAGCATTCGAGGGAATCCTGAATTCGGATGCGGCTCCCCCGCTCTGGATTTGCGGTCACACGCATCATCCAAGCGATGTCAGGGTCGGCCGGACGCGGATCGTCTGTAACCCTCTGGGCTACCTCAAGGTAGCAGGTGAGCGCGACAACGGCTTTCGGTGGGACCTTGTGATCGACACAGAAGACCTGCCGTGAGGACCCAGAGTGGGGTGAACCTCTAGGAGGGTCCGAGCTGAGTGCGGTCGTTGACGAACGTAGACGCGATTGACCCGCGAAGATGGTCGCGCGGCGGTCGGAACTAGGGGTCTATTGGCTCGGCCAGCATATCTCGAGCGCGATGCCGTGTGTCTATGTGGGCGGAAACCACGAGTTTTATAAGGGTGCTCTCCGCGAGGGGCTGGAGGACGGTCGCGCGGCCGCCGCACGCTTCCCTGCTGTCCATTTCCTGGAGGATGATTTCGTCGTGATCCGCGGTATTCGCTTCCTCGGTGCCACGCTCTGGACCGACTACCGCATCGAAGGCTCTCAGCGGCTGGCAATGGCATATGCCCGCGAACGGATGAGCGATCACCGACAGATCGCGCTGCAACAGAATCCCTGGCGACGCTTCCTGCCGGATGATGCTTATCGGCTTCATCAGCGATCGCGCCACTTCATAGAATCCGCTCTGAAATCGGACCCCATCCCGACTGTGGTTGTCACACATCACTTGCCGCATCGGGGTTCCATTCCAACCCGGTTCGCGGGCGACCTCCTCAACGCAGCGTATGCGTCGGATCTCACGCGGATCATCGAGGAAGGACGGCCAGCCTTATGGGTTCACGGACATACTCATGATAGTTGCGACTACCATGTCGGGAGGACCCGCATCCTATGCAACCCACGAGGCTATGACAGCGAGAACGAGGCGTTTGATCCCGGTCTCGTTCTATCGCTGGAAAGATAGACTATACATCCGGGCGCATCACCCGGTCGTCGGACAGTCACGGATTTGAGGTTGACGGAGCGCTCGGCATCCAAAACGACCGATGGGGATGGCTACCGCGCGGAGAACCCCCGATCAGATACCCGCCTGCAGGTGTTCTTGCCACTCCCGGAACTGCCTTAATGCCCGCCGGATTTCCGACCTCTTCGCTTTCGCCAAGCCTTCCCGCTCGAACGCCGTCTCTAGCGCATACGCTTCCGCGCCCAGACACCGAAGGTCCCGACCGCCGAGAAGCTGGCGGGCTCGTTTCACCCTCCATTTTGCATTCGCGACCATTTGGGAAGCCATTCTTTTCTCTTTGGTCAGCCATTGCCCGAAGTTTCCTGGCACGTCGGGTTGGCTTTCGCCGCGTTCCCTTCGCAGGATTTCCTTTCCGAGCATCGCGGCCATAGGTGCTGGGACAGCGTTCGCTATCATCTGGTCCACATCTCGGCTAAGGCAGCCGCTCCAGTCCCAATCTGTCGGAAATCCTTGGATGCGGGAGGTATCATTCTGGGTGAGGATGTAAGCCGAAGCTGCAGGAGTCGGATCGTCAGGATGGGGGTTGTCAATATAGCTGGAACGCGGCCGCTCGCGAGAGGTCCGGACGATGGACGGAGCTGGCTCATCTAACGTGTAGACACCGCGCGCATCGTGAAACGGTCGGAAATATAATCCGGTCAACTCACTGTAGTTGGAATCGTTCCGATGAGGCGAGTAGGTCGCGGGCTGCGGCCTCCTGGCATTCCGTATCGTAGGGCTCGGTTCGTCGACCGACCAAACGCCGCGTCGGTCTGGAGCGCGAGGGTGGCTGTAGACGTGGTCGCCGAAATGGTCGCCGAACACAGCCCTGAGCGGCATCGGTTCTGGCGCGGCGGCCCGCTGGATTGAAGCTAACAGAAAGCCGTCCCTCTCGCCGCGACGTCCCACGACGATCAGGCGCTTCCGCTTTTGCGGCACGCCGTATAAAGCCGCGTTCACGACCAGCTGGGTCAGGCCGTATCCCGCGTTCTTCAGCATGTCGCGGGCATCTACCCAGGCTGCGGAATTGCGCGCTCGCTGAACGTTCTCCATCATGAACCATTCGGGGGCGGCGGAGCAGACGTATAGCGCGAAGGTTCTGGTGTGGTTAGCGCGTTCGCCCTCGATCCTGGCACCCGTCGGAGAGAAGTCTTGGCAGGGCGGCCCTCCGACTATCATGTCCGGTTTCAGTTTCGAAATCTCGGGCGCGATCGACGCGACATTTCCAAGGTCCGCCATGACGGCGTGATAACCTACGTTCCGGTTATAGATGTCGACCGCGCTCTGCATGTGGTCATAGGCCCGGACCACCTCAAAGCCGGCTCTCTGCAATCCCAGGGACATGCCACCAGCCCCGGCGTACAGTTCCACAACTCTCAGTGGCGGGACTTTTCCAATTTCCGGCTTGGCCTGCTCTGTTGGCGAGCCCCCGACATCGAGCCCGACGGTCTCCAAAAGCATCAAAATTCCCCCGCATTCTCGAAGGGTCGTTACGCGTCGGAGAGTTAAAAGAATGTGACTTCGTGTGTCATTTGACGGCTGCATCGGAAAGGGCTCGTTAACGACGTGTGCCGGTGGTTCCTTAAGCCCCGGCGCCGTAACCCTCCCGACGTGACGATCAGTTGGACGAGGGGCCATGGACGAGTCCGAAGTCGGCGAAGAAGAGCCCGGATACTTTGTTTTCGACGTGCCGGTCTCCGTCTACCGGGACGTTCATGCTGATAAGGCTCGCACGAGGCCGGACAGAGTGCTGCATCCCGTTCTAGCTATCCGGTTCGCGAGCGGCCAGGTCGTTGTCCCAGACGAGACGCTGGGCTGGGTGAGAAATCTAATCGACGGGTACATCCCTACGGCGGATATTCGCCGCAAGCTCAACACCGTGGGAAGGCTCCACGAGTTCGCCCAGTTGACGGTCGGCGAACAAAAACTAGAGGGCATCATTGACGATATAGTCTGGGCGTATCTCCGGGCGAGGGCGGAAAACCCGCTCGACCCGTCCCGACGGCGGATCACGCACTGGAAGCCCGTCCGATTTGATTGGGTTCAAACCGAATTCAGGGACCTTCTGGAATTCGCTAGATTTTGCGGCGATTTCACGGGCAAGGCATCGACCATGGGTGCTGCCTTCAAGTCGTCGTCCAAAGTTTGGGTGACGATGAAGCGCGCATCCGCGCCCGGCGATTTCCTGGCCCATCTCGAGGCGGATCGGGAACGTTGGAACATTATGCTTGGAGACGACATGGTCCCGGCTCCGCCTTCCGCTTTGCGACGAATCGCGGCCAGCGCAAACGTCCCAAAGAACGGCAACAACACAACACTCTCGTCTGAAGAGATCGATGCCATCATCGATCTCGAAAAGAACTTTATGCTGAAGGCGCTTTGGATATTCCTGGCCTTCGTAGGTCCCCGCATATCGGAACCGCTGAACATGTGGGTGTGCGACTTCTTGAACCCGTCGGACGCGCGGAAGTTCTTTCGCACGGAACTTGTGGGTCCCGTCGCGATCTTCGCCGATCCTCGGAAGTCCAAATATGTCGGCCATTTCGACTCACGGCGCGCGATCCAAACCCGTTCCGAATACCTCGCCTCGAAATATGGCCTCAAACCCCGCCCCGACGGTGAGGGAAAGGGGAAGAAGGTCGGCTGGAAAGGCATGATGACGTTCAATGCCGAATGGTTGGTCTCTCACGGCACGTGGACCTGTCGGAGGCGCGCGGCGCAGTTCACTGGATTGCTTGACGAGATTCGCGAGTTCCACGCCGACATAGCCACCTCAAAGAGCTCGCACCCCTACCTCTTCGTGAACGCGGTGAACCGCGAGTTTCTGGGAGAACCACTGCAGATGTCGAACGTGGAGAAAGCGTTCGCGCGAGCATGCAAACGGGCAGGTATCGAACCGAACACCTCCGGAGCCTCGCTGCACGGAACGCGCCACTACTACAAATGGTACGCTCGAAATGTTCTCGGGCTGGAGGAAGACGTTGTCCAGCTCATGCTCAGGCACGTCAGCCTTTCGAGCCAGCGCGACTACGGAAAGAGCGCGACAGACATTTACGACGCGATGAACAAGGTCAGCAAAAGCACCGCAGAGCGGGTCTGACAGCGAAAACTTCTCCACCCAGCAATAACCGACGGGCGATCGAACGATGAATCTTGAATTTCGGAACGACGACAACCTCATGCATTCGGACAAGGCACCGGGTGCCTATTTCAACGGTACCGACCGGATCGTGCTTCTTCGCGTGCCCGATGCAGACGAACTGAAGCGGCTCTGGGACGAGTTCGACCGAGAGATCAGATCCGAACTCAAGGACCTTCTCGTTCGGCCGTACGGCGAGATCGTCCAGAAGTTCGGAAAATTGGGCTTTAGGGGAAGCAACGCGCTCGAGCGTGAGGACCAGCTGTTCGGGATGCTGACGCAGGGCGGCGAGAAGTTCGTCCATTTCAGAAAGCCCGCTCTCTTCCTGGCCGCAGCGGCGCTCGACCTCGTTTCTGACTTGAAATCAGACGGCCAGGCGAGGGAGCGCATGAAGCGCGGGGAAGGAACGATTCTGGAGCAGGTTCTTGCGATGCCGCGCGATGCCCAGAAGGCAATTATCGAGGTCATCGTGGATGATCACGAGAATGTCGATGAATGGATGCTTGTTGCGCAAGGCAGCGAGGTGGGCTGGGACGCGCTTCGAAGCAGCGTGCTGGAGGCAACCGACGCGGTGGCGTTCCTTGACCAACTGGCGGCTGATACCGAACGCGAGATGGGAGAGCTCGAACAACGTGTCGTCAGGCACGCCAGTGTCGACGAGAAGATCCGTTTTGCGCCGAGGTGGTTCTCGCAGTTCCTTGCACAGCGGAAGATATGGGTTTGGCCGGCCCGGTACTCGTCAAGGATAATCTACCTGTATCCGACCCGGTTTGTTCCGTTGGTCGGGAGGATGTCGGTCACGTCGGATCACCGAGACTTCGCCGATGCCGTTTTCCGCTACCATCAAGGGCAGCGGCAGACGGGAGCGGCCGTGGCGCTCCAGGCATTTGCGGCGGCGGCCCTCTGCGGAAACACGTTCGAGGCAGGTCAGGGATCGTTCAATTGGTATCCCATGGCCGCCTTCAAGGAAAGAATCCCGAGTCTGAACGCTCCAAACCTTCTGTCGGCATCGCTGAACGCAGTTTACAAGCTGGCGGTGGAGCACGGGGGACAAAGCGTCAAGAAACGCGAGGAGGCCCATCTCTTCATCAACGGGGCGCGCCTCGCCAAGGTTGGTGTCGATGCCTTTAACTGGACTCTGAATCCGACCTCATACAACACGCAGCTAGCATCCAAGATGCTGGAACGGCCCATCACAGTCATTCCCTCGCACGTGAAGTCGTGGGCTGCGCAGTTGCGGGAGCTATTGCCCGCATTCGGGAACAAAGCCATCACACAGGTCGAAAACGCCCTCGATCTCTGGCTGATCTACTTAATGACGCTCAAGCCTCGGGAAGCACCGAAGGATTTCCAGACGATCTCGCGAACGGACCACGTCCACGACTTGAGTGGCCGCAACACCTACACGTTCTGGAACTTCCTAAATGCGTATTTCAAGGGCAAACCCGCAGACCTTCCCAATCGTGCGATCACCAAGATGCGCCAAGGCTTCGCGCTCGCCGCGCTGCACGGCCGCTTCGAAGCAGGGAATCCGTTCGACACCAAACAAGATAAGATTGGCGGCGGCTACTCAAAGCGAGCCGATGTCACTCACCGGAAACCGTTGGAACTCGAAGCTTGGGAGCTGATCGTCCGTAAGAACCGGGAAGGAGACTACGCGTTCGCCCGCAGCCTCGGCCCGACCCGATGTCACCATACGCTCAGGAATCCGGATACGGGTGAATACGAGCATGTCTTCTGGCCGGCGGAGGCGATAGTGGTCGACATCCTTTTGAACTCTGGCATGCGCCACGTAAGCGGTCGATGGGTAGACAGCGGTGAAGGCGACGAGAAGATCATCGACCGCGAATCAATGCAGATGGTCCCGAACCCCCATCCCACGGCTACATTGGGCCGTAAGGATTGCTTCCTTCAACTCGTTGACTTGCCCGGAAAGAAGTCCCGCAAAATCATCGGCCAACGAGTCGGTATTAACAAGTCCGGGTCTCCCTTCGTCATCCCGTGGACCGATGCCGCGATCGTTGAGGCATTCTACCGGATGCTTGCCCTTCAGACCAAATACAATCCTCTCCACGAGACCGTGAAGCCAATCAAGTCCAAGACCCGGGAGATCACCCGCGCCAATCCGGAACTCTTCGCCGATATTTTTCCGCTCTTCCGCGACCCAGGCAACACACAGGACCTCGCGATCAGCGAGTTCAAGGTGTTGGGGTATTGGAAAGACCTGCTTCGCCACTGCCAAGATGATGTGAACAAGCTCTTCGGTTACGACTATCCGCTCATAACCGATGACGGGTTGGTCTTCGACTTGCATGCGTTGCGCGTCACGATGGTATCAAATTTGCTGGAGGCGGGTGTCAGCCTTGAGATTGTGCGCGACTTGGTTGGACATGTTACGGCGATGATGACTTGGCACTATAACGGGATGCGTAGCGCCAAGCTCAACACGAGCGTTCAGGCAGCAATGGAAGCGCGTAGTGAGGCGCACGATAGGCTTGCGGCAAGAGACAAGGATGCGATCGAGGAGTATGCGAAAGACGCTGTCGTTCCAGATTTCGTCGAGCACCACGTCGGTGTCGGCATGCTGCGCGAATACGGCCAGCGCCAGGACCTTTCACCGTTCGAAATCTTCCTACACGGAATATGCCCGGGGGGATCCTGCTCGACAGGAGGCGAGAAGGGGTCGGGCGAACGGTTCTTGCCTGTGTGGCGCGAGCGCGCCTGTTCCGGATGCCGTTATCGTGTCACCGGACCGAAGTTCCTGCCGGGCATCCAGAACCGTATCAACAACCTCATGGCAGAGTTGCGCCTCTCAGAGCAGCGCGCCCAGGAAGTCAGTCGGGCGATCGAAGACAAGGAGGCGCAGACGGGCAAGCAAGATCGCGCCTTGCGCACGATTCAGCGTTCGGAGAGCCGATTCAAAAACAGACTGAGTGAGGAGCTGGCAAAGGAGCTGAAGGTTCAGAAAATGGTGCAGGAAGTGCGCGAGATGGCCGTCGCCGAGGGTAATTCGGCCGACAGTCTGCTGCTTCCTGTCGTACCCGGGTTCGACCCCGCGGCTCTCGGTTACGGCTTCACCCAGGTACATGAATTCGAGCTTTTTCACACGCAGGTGAAGGAAATGCGGTTGCTTCCCGCATCGGTGGCGGAGGTGCCACAGGGGGTGGAGGCGCATATGAAGAAGCTGCTGAAGATGGTGCTGCGCGTGAACAGTCTCGCGGAACTTACGGCAGCGCTCCCGGATCGTGAAGAGACCGATGCCTTTATCAAAATCGGCGATGTCCTGCTTGAACGCTATCCCGAGCCGAGCGAGTTCCAGCAACTGATAGAAGGAGCGGTCAAGCTCGATCAGCCGACGCTGGAAAACATTCGTACAGAAGTCCGCGCCGCCATCGCCAGCATGCCCAAAGCCGCCCGGCAAATCGAGTTCGCAGCATGATCCAGCAGATAGAGACCGAGGGCGTAACTGCCGACTCCTTGATGGGCCGACTGCAAGAAGAAGCAAAGCGGACGGGCGATCCCCGTCCCGTGGCGACGCTCGCCCGCGTTGTGGAGGCATGCGACGAGATTCTGTCTGGGGCAGCGGCCAGACGTGCGAGGGCCGCCAAGGAGGATCCGCAGATATTCGATCCGGACTTCGTCAAGCTGAACCCACGGATTATCGGGCTGTACGTCCGTCTCCGCGCAAGGCTCGACAAGGGGGCGACGGAGTGGACTGGTCCTCACCCGTCGACCATCCGTAGCTGGAAGGAGTTGGTTCAATATGTCCAACTGCGGGCTGCGGAAGCCCATCGACCGGGCAGGCCAAAGAGGCCTGCCCCAACCACCCGCAAGACGGATCAGATAATTGACGGCATCGAGAACATGCATGACCGCGCGCAACTGCGGGAGATGATCGCGAAGGGCCGTCAGGCAAAACGGGAACTCGACATCATGAGCGAGGCCATTCGGAAGTATCCGGAAATTGATATCGATGCACTCCGGGAGGGGCGATCCTTCGCTACGAAGGTGCAAGGTCCTCAGGCGCAATCGGCGATCGGGCCTGATGATGCCAAGATGATCCGCAAGCTCGTAGCCAGGCTGCAGGACAACGACCAGCTTGATGAGTTCGACCTGATCTATCGCAGCGGGCGGCTGAAGAGAGACGGCGGCCTCGATCTAGTACTGCCTGAGGAAATGAGACTTCTGGAGCGGCTAGCGGGTTTGGAAAAGGTATCGGCATGACATTCTGGTAAGAAACCCAGCGAAGCTCTCGGCTTCGCTGACAAGGACGACGTGAAGACATGAAATAGGCTCCCGACACTCTCAGAAGCGCTCGGTGGTTCGCTCCCGACGATCTAAAGGGCTTCGGCCATCGTTCCCGCATCATGCAGATGGGCTATTCAGCGGACGACTGGGCGGGAAAACCAGTCATCGCAATCCTCAACACATGGTCCGACATCAATCCGTGCCACGCGCACTTCAAAACCCGCGTGGACGACGTGAAGCGAGGAGTTTACCAGGCTGGCGGCTTTCCGATCGAGCTTCCGACCCTTTCGCTTTCCGAGAACTTCGTCAAGCCGACGACGATGCTCTATCGGAACATGCTCGCCATGGAAACCGAAGAGCTGATCCGCTGCCATCCGGTCGACGGGGTCGTGTTGATGGGCGGTTGTGACAAGACCACGCCCGGATTGATCATGGGGGCTAGGGGCTAGCGTCAACTTCAGAACACCCGTCCTCCCACAGCCTAAGCCGCCTGACCATCACGTCAGGCGGTTATTTTTTGTCCCCTGATGGTCTCGTCGGCATGTTCTTTTGGAAGCTCGGCTCAATGCGCGGAACCCGGAGGCCAAGCCATCGGCGAATTGCGTAGAGAGGGCCTTGGGGCAAGACGATCCACTCGTCGGCCGCATATTTTGTCGATGGAGCCTTCGTTCTGTCATGTCTGGCGCATCGTCGAGCCAATAGCCGTTAGGAACGCCCCAGATCGATCCTGCCATCGATGGCGGCAAGAGTGACCTTTTCGCCCGCAAGATCATCCTTGCAGCACCGAATTCCCTCCGCGCTACTTCGTTCGCATTTTGGTGATGGATGCCCGCCGGAGCTCGTTATCGTGGGTCGCCAAGGCCATTGGCGTGCGCACGAATATAACCTCTTTTCCGGTTATCCAGCCGTACCAAGGATCGCTAGGCAGTCCTTACAATATTCCCTCCTTGTCGGTGACCGAGGTGGTCGAAGCGGCATGCCGATATTGACTAACGGGCATATGCCGTAAGCTGGATTATGCTGGCCGAGTTCGACGGCTGCTGGCCTGCTTTCGGCTAGTCGTTCGGAACAATAAGAGACATCAGGATGGCGAGTATGGGGCCGTATCCAGCCTGACCGCTTTAGGCGCTGGGCTATCAAAAGCCGACATCAGTAGCCTAGATGTCGAGCAGCAGTTCTGGGGCCGTATAGAGACTGGCCACTTCCATATGACTGGACCAGAAGCGGGCGTGGATTCAGCTAGAGCGCCGATCACGACGTCAACCAAGATGCGTCAACCTTTTCAACGGCACCTGGCGAGTAAATACAGTGGGGAGGGATAGGAGAGACCGTGAAGGCCGAGATTCAAGCGAACTATGAAGAGCGGCTTTCCCGCTATGTCACGTTGGTCCAAGGCACGGAGCCGCCGGGCCTCGTACCCAAGTTGGCCGTCTATCGCGAGCTTCTTCGGCAGCACGGCATGCATGGGGACCGACTCTGGAAGATCGAGCCGGTCCTGCATCCCCTGATTTTTGCAGCCGAAACCGACCTGCATCTTGCAACAGCGCGACTACTGGAGGAACCGCGCCGAGCAGAGGGAAGCTTGTTCGCATTCCTCAGCTTCTGCATGACGAATCAAGCGAACATCACGTGGAAGTCCGGACCGCCGTCGGTCGAGGTCCTAGAGAAGCAGCTCAATGAGCTGGAATCGCGGCGCGACACGATCAATGCCATCATGGGACGCCGGGATAAGTTTTTCGCTCATCTCGACAAGCGCTATTTCAAGGAGCCGTCGCGAATCTACGTCGACTATCCGCTCGAAGCGGAAGACGTAATCTCGCTGGTGAACGCCGTGATCGGAGTGATCACCGAGCACCAGTGGAAGCTGACACAGAGAGCCGCCATCAGTGTCGCCGAATTCTACACGATTGGCGTCGACAACATGGTGCGCAATCTCGAGACTGGCCGCCGCAGAAACTTTCCGGGGCAGCTAGACTGACCCATTAGCCGAAGTTCAGAGCTGGGTGCCGGTGAACGTCCATTGAAATGATGCTGTGCAGCCAAGCGGGGCCGGCAGCCGACTGGCGGCTTATAGCAAGGATCTCACACGAGCAGTCGCGCCACCCCTTCTTAGGGTTGCATGGAGGATAGAGGCGATCGTTGCCGCACAGTGTCCGTGGGGGCAATCGGGGCTCAAGCTCGAGCGATGGTTAGCTTCGAAATCGCGTATACCAAATAAGCCGAGTTCTTACCCCGCCAATCGACGGGCCAGCCGCTTGATGGCGACACGATCCTCATCGGCGACGACGAAGTATGGCGTTGCGTACCCTTCGAGCCAGGAACGTGACACTCGCCCTTCGCCTACCTCGGCGATGATCAATCCGATCGCGGGATTGAACCTTCGAAGGCCGAGGCCGCTCTCAGAATGCAGTTCGGGCAACGATACGCTTTCCTTGGACAGGACCAGCGGGATGAGGGTCCGAGCATCGGCGACCGGGTCGTGTCCAAGGCAGTGCGGATCGAATATGAGGAACAGGTCTTCGACGACATGCACCCGCGGGAGCCTTGCAGAGATCAGGTGGGACAGCGTGACATAGCCATCTTCGGCGAGGTCGGCCACGGCCTCAGCCAACTGGTCCTCCGACAGGGATGGAAATGCGGCGATCAACGCCTGCTCGTCGACCAACTCCGGCAGGCCAGTGGTCGAATTTGCACAGATCCATTTTCCCACGGCTGTGCCCTCGGGAGTGAGATCGCCAATCGCTGCTGCGGGCGCGGATGCCGGGACGATCTCGGTTTGATCGGCTGCAGGCAAGAGTTTCTGATCGGCCAACAAGTCGTCGAGGCGGCCGACGACGCGGCGGCACATCGCGGCGAACGTCCGAATGTCCGTCGCCACCAAGCCTACCGTCTCGCCCAGCTTCGCCTCCTGCGCCTGCGCGGCGAACTTCGCATCCACCACCCCCAGATTGTGCCCAATAAGGTGGCGTTTCTGGATGTTGAGCGATAGCGCGGACAACTCGGCGGCATCGAGTTCTGCGAACGGGTCGAACGAGAATTCCTCGAAACGCTTTCGACCTCGTTCGATGTTTTGGAGGTCGTTGCCGACGGCTTTCACAGCCGGGGAGCCCGGAGGTCGATTCTGTATCTTGTAGACATAGGCGACCTTCATCGTGGCCTCGAATGCCGTGAGAACGTCCTCATGTGCATTCCCGAGCAGTCGGTAAGCAAGTTCCTGGCGATCCTGTCCCGATGCCTCTGCGAGCTCGACCTGCTGATCTACGAGTTCGACCTCTCGAGAAAAATGCAGCGCCAGGTTCGGTGCCCCGCAATCGGGGCAAAAGAGCGCGATGGCGAAGACGCCGTAGTCGCGCCCGCAGCAATCGCAGACGAGCAAGCGCATGAGGTCGCGTCGCCCGAACCTGGGGCGCGGGCGATTTCGTTTCGGCCCAGGCTTGTAGGTGAGCGACTTGCTGCCCCTCGCGATGCCAGCCAGCATATCGGACAACGCATCTTTCATGTCTTGGAGCGCGGCGTGCTCGATCACCTTGAGGGCAGCCTTACGATCATCGGGGTGCATGAATTCCGCATCGTCGGCGCGTATCCCGCTGTAGGGGCACACAGTCCCGAGAGTTCCAGGGACATATCTCATGCGCGTCTGCTTGGACGGGTCGGGAACGAATTCGGGCACCCGATCCCCCATCACGAAATGTCTGGGATGGGCGTCGGCGTTTGGCGAGTAGCGATAGAAGCGCCCGTCCGGTGTCTTGGGCACGGGAATGCTCAACTGCATCTTCGCGCGCGTTCCACCAACTCGCATCTTCTCTAGTCGTTTCAGCTTCATTCCGGCTCCGCACGACTCGCTATCCAACGCCGGTACACTAGCATTGGGCAGTGCGGATTTCGAATTGTCGGCCGCCGACCTAGGGCGGCACGCACGGTTGCGGCCTAGGCGACCCAGCGAAATCCAGAGTAACGCCTTAGCCGACGTGAATACTTGGTTGGAAGCTCCCGCGCGTCAGGTTACAACTTGCGTTGAGAAATAAACTTGGTTTCGAGATGGCAAGTCTTCAACAGCAGATCGCCGATAAATTCCTGGCCGCCCTTGCTCAGCGCGATGAGGTCGACGCGAACAAGGTCGTGGAACTGCGCCAGCTCTTGAGCCGCGGCAAGAGGCCGAAGGCGGATGAGTTCATCCGGGTTTTCACCGCCCCGCCCGGCGGCGAGATCAAATGATCAAGCTCGAGGCCGTCCATATCGAGGAAGTTCGGGGCATCCGTCGTATGGATGTCAATCTGGACCGATCCACCTATGCGATCTCCGGCCCGAACGGATCCGGGAAGAGCGGGATCATCGATGCCATAGAGTTCGGACTGACGGGCGAGATCGGGCGACTGGCGGGCAGGGGAACGAGGGGCTTGAGCGTTTCCGAGCATGGACCCCACGTCGACATGGTGCGCTTCCCGGACGCAGCCTTCGTCGAGCTCAAGGGCTTCATCCCCTCGTTGAACAAGCGCGTCACGATCACCAGGAAGGTGTCCGCCCCAAGCAAACCCAAGATCGTTCCCGACGAGCCCGAGATCAGGGCCGTGTTGGACGAGCTCGCCGAGCACCCTGAGATCACGTTGGCCCGGCGCGACATCCTTCGCTTCATCCTCGTCGAGCCGAGCAAGCGCTCGGAGGAGATCCAGACGATCTTGAAGCTCGAGGAAATCGGGCAGACGCGGACCGCGCTCAACAGCGCTCAGAACAAGCTTGCGAATGCTCTTAAGTCGGCAAGCGGTCAGGTCGCGTCCAGTCGTTCGACCCTGCAGCGTCACCTCGGCAGCGAGAAAAATGCCATTGCGGAGCTGCTTCAGTCAGTCAACAAACGCCGTACAGTGTTGGGTCTCCGTTCTATAGTCGACCTCACGCCCGAAACCAGGGTGGACGATGGCATCGCCGACCCCGACAAGGTCACGGCCTTCAACAAGTCCTCCGCATTGCGCGACCTAGACGCTCTGCAGGAGGCAAGCATCGGCGTCTCGGCTCTGGTAGTCGGCGACAGCACAGCCATTCTCTCAGGTATCGAGCGCCTCGAGCGAGATCCGGCTTTATTGTCGTCGCTCCAACGGCGGGTCCTCATTGAGAAGGGCCTGTCGCTGGTTGATGGCCCTGAGTGCCCGCTCTGCGACCATCAATGGCCCGATGAAGAACACCTCCTAGGGCATCTGCGGGCCAAGCTCACGAAGTCGGACGATGCTGGCGCTCTGCAGCACACCCTCTTGCGCCACGGCGCTGCCATTGGAAGCCAAGTCGAGGCGCTCTTGGCACTTCTGCGGCAGGCACATCGCCTTGCGAAGGGCGAGGACGACAATGCCGCCCTGGAAGCATTCAACGGCTGGGGCAAGGAGCTCGGCAGTCTGAAATCCGACCTGGGCAGCTTCGACGGCTTAATCGGACTGAAGGCAAGATTGACCGAGGAGTGGCATAGTTTTCCATCCGATGTCGTCGATCGTCTTGCGTCACTGCGCCGGACGATCGAGGCCAAGCCCGACCAGAGCGCTGCAGTCGAGGCTCAGACCTTCCTGACGACTGCCCAATTGCGTCTGGAGGACTACCGGGCAAGCATGCGCGCCGAGGCGGCCGCCATGCGTGCCAGCGCGATGGCCAAGATCGCTTACGAAGAATACTGCACCGCGATGGAGGACGAGCTAAACGCGCTTTACTCCGACATCCAGGCCGACTTCAGCAGCTTCTACCGAATGCTGAACGAAGGCGACGAGGCCAATTTTACTGCCGAGCTGAAGCCTAGCGAGAGCCGCGTCGATCTGAAGGTGAATTTCTACGATCGCGGGCTCTATCCGCCGGGTGCCTACCACAGCGAGGGCCACCAAGACGGCATGGGCGTGTGCCTATACCTCGCGTTGATGAAGCGGCTGTTCGGCAAGGACTTCACCATCGCCTTGCTGGACGACGTGGTCATGTCGGTCGACTCGGATCACCGCCGCCAGTTCTGCAGATTGCTCAAGGCCCACTTCCCCGACACGCAGTTCGTCATCACGACCCACGACCGGCTGTGGGCACAGCAGATGCGATCGGATGGCTTGGTCAGCGCCAAGACATCGCTCGTCCTGTATGGATGGAGCGTCGACACGGGACCGCTCGCCGAGAGCAGCACGGATGTCTGGGAGGACATCGAGGCCGCACTCGCGAGAGGCAAGGCGGACGTAGCTGCGGCAGCGTTGCGACGTCACTTGGAGTATGTGGCATGGGTGCTGGCCGACGACCTGGGTGCACGTACCGTGTTCCACGCGGACGGAAAGTATGAGCTGGGCGAACTGATGCCAGCCGTGCTGACGCGCAGCAAGGAGCTGTACGGCAAGGCTGCCGATGCTGCCCAGTCATGGGCCAACGAGGCCGCCAAGGCTTCTGTCGGAGAACGAAAGGCAGCTCTTGCTCAGGCGAGTCAGGCAAGCAACGTCGAGCAATGGGCGGTGAACCCTGCGGTGCATTTCAACGCGTGGGCGAACTTCGGAAAGAACGACTTCATCCCCGTCGTTTCGGCATTCAAGGACCTGCTCGGCACCCTGCGATGTTCGGTTTGCGGGACGTGGCTCTACGTTACGCCGAGAACGGCGCCGGATGCCCTTCGTTGCGATTGCACAGCAATCAACTTCAACCTCAAGGTCAAGCCGAAGTAGGTCCCAGCATAGGCCTCAGACGCGCGGGACATGGGATCTTCGACCGTTGGTCAGGGCATTGACTCGCATCTGAGTTCGGGCGCGTCGCGGACGGTTGCTCGAACGGCTCTGCGATGCCGGCCTCGATTCCATTGGTCGCCACGAGAGGAGGAAGCTGCGTGAGATTTATTGAGAACGGCCCCGACATTCCTGATGAGCTCCTGGTTGCTCGGGAAGAGGGAAAAGTCCTCTTCTTCTGCGGCGCGGGTGTCTCGCTGGCGTTCGCCGGTCTGTCGGATTTCCTGAAGTTGGCAGGCGACGTGATCGAGGATCTCGGCTCGTTGATGGGAAGCCCTGCTCGCCGGTTGCACGATGCCGCGAGCACCAGGCTGCCGTCCGGTGCCAAGCCCTTCGTCCCGGTCGACCAAATGTTCACCTCGCTGGACCTGGAGTTCGAGCCTCAGGACGTCCGGAGATCCGTCTCCAGGGTGCTAAGGCCCGGGTCGGCGGTCGACCTTCGCGGCCATAGGGCGCTGATCGACCTTTCGAGGGGCTCCGATGGAAGGCCAAGGCTGGTCACTACCAACTTCGACCGCCTGTTCGAGGCGTGCGACCTTGAGATGAAGAGCTGGGGCCCGACCAACCTCCCAGTTCCCGAACGGCCGGCCGACTTCGAAGGCGTCATCCACATCCACGGACGGGTCGACGAGGATTACACCGGCATGTCCGAAGCCGTCGTCCTCTCCAGCAGCGACTTCGGCAAGGCCTATCTCTCGGACGGGTGGGCCACGCACTACATCCGCCACCTGATGGACCGCTTCAAGATCGTCTTCGTCGGCTATTCCGCAGACGATCCTCCGGTCCAGTACCTCCTCGAGGCACTCCGCGAGGAGCAGTCGCCCGTCGAGAACATCTACGCCTTCCAGTTCGGCGACGAGCGGCACGCGAGCGAGCAATGGCTCCAGAAAGGCGTGGTCCCGGTCGCGTTCGGCGACGACTACGCCAAGCTCTGGGACACCCTCCTAGCATGGGCGGAACGGGCCGCCGATCCCGATGCCTGGTTCCAGCGCACGATCCTGGACGCGGCCGACGGCCCGTCGACAGCTTCGCCGATCTTCCGGGGACGGATTGCGCACCTAGCGTCGACGATCGTCGGCATGAACAAGGTGATAGCGGCCGATCCGCCCATGCCGTCCACTTGGCTCTACGCCTTCGACCCGCAGGTCCGGTACCTCGGCCCCGCGCGCATCAAGCGTCGCGACCCGAAGAGCGACGAGCTCGACCCATTCGAGCATTTCGGTCTCGATCGCGACGAACCGCCGCCGCCGATCGACCCGGACGATCATTTGGAGCGTCGGGAGGTGCCCCCTCAGGCCTGGAGCGCGTTCGTGCCGAATTCGCGCGACGTGGGTGGAGTGACCGCCAGGGATGTCGGAAGCCTGTTCGGGGAATCGGCCGCTCTTCAACGCATTTGGGGACTGATGCTGTTCATCCTGCGGCGGATGGCCGAGGCACCGACGCTATGGTGGGCGGTCGGCCAGCGTTCGGTGCACCCGCAGTTGGTCCAGCAGGTCGAGCACGAGTTGCGGTATCGCCTCAGGGACAGCGACAGCGCGTTGGTGCCCTACTGGCGCTACCTGGTAGCCCAGTGGCGCCGGCCCCGGGTCGAGACGACCCAGGCCGCATTGGAGATCGCCCAGAGGGCCGCCGGAGGCTGGAATGCTTCCCTGGTGCGCGAAGCGATCGAGCTTTCCAGGCCCAGGGTCATGGTGGAGCGCGTGTTCGGCGTCGCCCCGCCGATGTCGGTCGATGACGATCCCGCCGATTTCATTGCGCTCGATGTCGAGTACCCTGAGCCTCACCAGGAGTTCATGTTCGACGCGGCCACGCTGCCCCTGGCCGTGTCGCTCTGGCGTGCGCTGCTGGTGGAGGCGGAACAACTGGAGACGGACATCGGGGCATGGCTCAGCATCGACACGACCCGTCCCGACGACGGCGAAAGGCTGACCGGCGGGTACGGGTTGTCGGGGCCGCTCGTAAGGTACACCCATCTGATCGAAGGACTGGAGGCCGCGGATCCCGTCGCGGCGGCCAAGGAGGCAGAAGTTTGGGATGCCTACCACAGTCTCGTCTTTGAGCGCCTGCGGATATGGGCGGCTGGCCGGCCTTCGCTGAGGACCATCGATCAGGCCCAAGCGTTGTTCACCGGCATCGACGACGAGACCTTCTGGTCCTACCGGCACGAGCGCGACCTCCTGTTCGCGATACGGGATCGCTGGGACGAATTACCGGACGACGGCAAGCGCGCGATCGAGACAAGGCTCCTAAAATCGCCCATCCCTTACCTCGCCGATCACAAGCCGGAGGAGGCCGAGGAGCGAGCAGCGATCCATAGGCTGAACGCCATACATTGGTTCACCCAGCATGGGATCGCCTTCGGCTTCGACGTCGCGGACGAAAGGGCTCGATTGCTGGAGGTCGCTCCCTCGTGGCAGGAGCGTTTCGCCGATCACACCGCTCAGCCGCGAGTGGGGAAGGTCCGGTCTATAGCGACCGACACGGACCCGACGAGCATCCTCGACGTGCCCGTCGGCGAGCTGCTGCCGATAGAAGCGCCGGAGACGCGGTTCCACGATTTCAAAGAGCACGACCCCTTCGCCGGCTACGCGATGGAGCGGCCTGCGCGTGCGGTCATGGCCCTCCACAGCGCCATGCGGCGCGGCGTGGAAACCGCATGGCACTACTGGTCGACATTCCTGAGGGCGACTGCCAAGCAGAAAACCACTGCGCGCATGGACACGGTGGTCGTCCGATTGATCGGCGGCATGCCTTCAGACGAAATCGCCAAGCTCTGGTATCCGCTGGTCGAGTGGTTCGCTGCACGTGCGCCACGGTTCGAGGACGAGGCCATTGGCGAGTTCGACGTCGTGTGGGACGCCGTGGTCGCCGCGGCTGCGCTGCATCCCTCCGGGTACAAGCAGAAGCCGGGTCGCGATTGGTCGTTCGAGTCCCTCAACTCCGTGATCGGAAGGCTGGTGCTCGCCCTGCTCGAGATACCGTTGCCCGAGGGCAGCCACGCCGTTCCCGCGGCATGGATCGACCGCTTAGACAAGGTCCTTTCGTTGCCAGGGGACCACGCTCGCCACGCACTGCACCTCGTGGCGCAGCAGACCGCTTGGCTCCATCACCACGAGCCCCTATGGACGGACGACCGCGTCCTGGCGAAGGCGGCCGGTGGCGGTCCGGATGCGGATGCGTTCTGGTCCGGCTTCGCAAGGATGCGTCGGGTGCCGCCTCCCGAACTGATCGCGCAGCTCAAGTCGCAGATGGTGGCCAGGGTGGGCAACGGCGGCCGTGAGGAGGGCAACCTGATCGCCTACCTTCTGAGCGGCTGGGCGGCGGAAGGCTCGCAGCGGATCGTGTCCAACACCGACCTGCGCGATGCACTGGTGCTGGGCGGAGACGATGTTCGCCGCACCGCGCTCCGTTTCGTGAGCGATTGGGCCAAGGAGAACGAACGCTGGCGAGGTCTCGTGATGCTATTCGTGAGCAAGGTATGGCCCAAGCAGCGGACCGTGCGAAAGCCACAGATGTCTTCTGCGCTCATTCGCTTCGCATCCGCCCTTCCCAAGCAATTCGCGGAAATTATGCAGGTGGTCTCTGGAAGCCTGGTGCCACTCTCCATAGGGCACGATCTGCATCTTGATTGCGAGATCGCGGATCTCGATGCTTCGGGTTTAGAGGCATTGGTGGCAGCGCTGCAGAGACTGCTCCCTTCGGAACGAGGGGATTGGCCATACGAAGGCAAAAGACTGGTGGCCGCTATCGTCGCAACCGGTGTCGCGCAAGGGCACGAGTTGGACGAGCTGTCACGGCGCGCATCAGAGCGGGAGTACTAAGATCGCGCCGCCGCACTTGCTGGCGAGGAACGATGCGAAACGCGTGACCTTTGGGCTGGATAGGCTGACTAGGCCCTGACACGACCATTCCGGCGCACTTTGATCCTCACCGGACGAATTGGGCGGTACTCACTCAACGGCAGCTTTGGGGATTTTCCTCAAGGCGCCTGGACGGCTGAATAGAGGCGCATTGCCGCCAGCCAGCTATTGGGCCGAGGCGACCTGGCAACTTTTTGGGATGGCCGGGAAAGCAGACGTAGGTTTGCATTCGAAGCAGCAGTACGTTCGAACCTCGTCAGGCACCCCCCCTTTGGATTCCCCGGTCTGAGAGAAGGCTGCCGCCTGCGGCAGAAGTTTCTATAACTTAAGAACGGGGTGTCGATTTTCTGATCGAGGACGCAAGGCATCTCGCTTATCATCTACGCCATGGACATAGTCACACCCGCAGCACGGTCGGCCATGATGGGCCGCATCAAAGGCAAGGACACGAAGCCCGAGATGGCCGTTCGCAAGCTGGCCCATGCGATGGGCTATCGATTCCGACTCCATCGCCGCGATCTGCCGGGAAAGCCCGACCTCGTCTTTCCGTCACGAAATACAGTCGTCTTCGTCCACGGTTGCTTCTGGCACCGCCACGAAGGCTGCAAGTGCTGCTATACTCCCAAGTCAAACATTGAATTTTGGTTGGGAAAGTTTAATGATAACGTCGCCCGCGACGAACGCGTGCTAGGGGAGCTTCAGGACTTGGGGTGGAAGGTAGCAGTCGTATGGGAATGCGAGGTCGATGATCTGCCTGGCTTGAAATCGAAGCTCCAGGCATATTTGGAATCATGATCGCATCCGACCACCAGCAGATTCGCCGAAACAAGCTCGTTCGCCTGCAGACCGGGGCAACCCCGCGCGCACTCGAAATCTGCTCGGGTTGCGGGGGGCTATCACTCGGACTGAAGACTGCCGGCTTCGAACTTTCCGCGCATATCGAACTCGATGCTGAAGCCGCGCGAAGCTATGCGTTTAATTTCGGCGGCGACCGCAAGCCTGATGACGCTTGGTCGAAGCCGCGCGATATGGAAGATGTAACGGCCGCGAAGCTGGTCAAGGATCTGGGGTTCGAAACATCAGCTTCAGAGTCCTTCGACGTTCTTGCCGCCGGCCTGCCGTGCCAAGCGTTCGCGCGAATTGGGCGCTCCAAGCTACGCTCGATTGCCGGCCACGAAGACGCGTTTCAGAAAGATCCGCGCGCTTCGCTCTACCGCCGCTTCCTCAAATTCGTCGAAGACACGCAGCCGCTGATCATTCTCATCGAAAATGTGCCGGACATTCTGAATTTCGGTGGTCACAACGTGCCCGAGGAAATCTGTGAGACCCTCGAGTTGTCGGGATATCGCACCGGTTACACAATCCTCAACGCGGCGTACTACGGCGTACCCCAGGTCCGGGAGCGTCTCTTCATCGTCGCACTCGCCGATGTCCTGGGCAAAGCACCGAAGTTTCCGGAACCGCTGCACTTCCTAGATCTGCCGCGCGGGTACGAAGGCTCTCGTCGTGTAGCCCTTAAGCATGTTGACCCTGGAAGCCACCGATTCCACGGAATCCATATCCCCTCGGCGGACCTAGCCGACGCCGTCGGCGCGAAAGCCGCGCTCGATGACCTGCCGAGGATCAAGGAACACGCCAGCAATCCTGCCGTCATAAGACGCCGCAAGCTCTCGGAAGTTCTGCCCTATCGGGAGCTGGCTACCGGCCCGTCGGCGTATGCACTGAAAATGCGGAACTGGCCCGGCTTCGAAACCGCCGATGGTGCCAACGGCCACCTCATTCGCCTAACCCCGCGTGACTTCCCGATCTTCGCGGGCATGAAGCACGGTGCCGACTATCCGCAGGCACGCGCGCTTGCTGAACAGATGTTCCAGGACGCGCTGATCGCGCAGGGGCTGACGCACATCAGCAAGGAGTCAAACGCCTACAGGGATCTGCGTGCGCAGGTGGTCCCGCCGTATGATCCGGAGAAGTTTCCGAACAAGTGGTGGAAGCTTGATCCGTCGAAGCCCTCTCGCACATTGACCGCGCACATGGGGAAGGACACCTACTCGCATATTCACTACGACAGCACGCAGAAGCGGACTGTCTCAGTGCGCGAAGCAGCACGGCTCCAGTCGTTTCCAGACGGTTTCGTCTTTGCCGGCGCGATGAATGCTGCCTTTCGTCAGATCGGCAATGCCGTCCCGCCGCTACTCGGCCTCGCTGTTGCCCGCGTCCTCAAAGAGCAGCTGACCAGTCGAACCGGCAAGAATAAAGAGGCTTCTGACCGGCAGGCGGCGTGACATGTCGCCTGAACGTATCATCGAGATTACCCCCGAAGCACCGGCCCTTATCACGTCGCTGAGAGGCCTGGGTTACTCGACTGAAACGGCGCTCGCCGATCTGATCGACAACAGCATCACCGCGCAGGCGCGCTCCATCGAGATTGACCTCCAATGGAATGACGGAACGCCAGTCGTCGCAATTCTCGACGACGGCAAAGGCATAGATGAAAAGCGCCTCGCCCAGGCACTGAAACTCGGCGGACAGGGACCCGACAGTCCCCGTGAGGCATCCGATCTCGGCCGGTTCGGCATGGGGCTCAAGACCGCCTCCCTCTCGCAGTGTCGTCGAATGACCGTCATCACCAAGGCCGACGCGACCCTTAGTGCCATCACACTTGATGTCGACACGATCGCCACGCGTGGCTGGATAGCGATCGTACCCGATCCGCTTCCGACACGTCCGTTCGTGGCGGAACTCGCGCAGCGCCCGTCCGGCACCCTCATCATCTGGGACCGGGTCGACGAACTGAGCGGTCTCGCGGGCCTCCAGAAAGAAGCCTTCTACCTGCGCATCGAAGAAATCCGCGCACATCTCGGCATGGTCTTTCACCGCTTCATCAGCGGTGATGCGTCGCGCCTTTCAATCACGCTCAACGGACGCGCAATCAAGGCGTGGGACCCCTTCCAGACAACACACCCCTCAACGCAGGAGATGCCCTCCGAACGCATTCGCCACGCGGGGGCGTCGTTCACTGTCAAACCCTATGTGCTTCCGCACCGTGACCGTTTCGAAAACGATCGGGACTATGAACTCGCAGGCGGCCCCGGTGGCTGGGGCGCCCGGCAGGGCTTTTACGTTTATCGCGGCAAGCGCCTGCTTGTCGCAGGCAGCTGGCTCGGTCTCGGCGGCGTTCGAACCTGGACGCGCGACGAAGCGAGCCGCCTCGCTCGCATCGAAGTCGACCTGCCCACCGGGCTTGATCGCGACTGGCGAATTGATGTGCGCAAGTCCCAGGCGCGTCCGCCCGGCGCACTACGTGCCCGATTGACTGCCATCGCAGGACGCTCCCGCGAAGAAGCTCGAGAAGTGTTCGCTTTCCGCGGCCGGGGTCCCCACCATCACGGCACGCGCCACGATGTACCCGCAGTCTGGCTGGCTGTGCCGAGCGCCAAAGGCATTCAGTACCGCATCAATCGGGATCATCCCGTTGTTGTCGCATGTCGTGCGGCCGCGACCGGCGGATTGCGCCCGCTTAACGCCGTACTGTCGATCATCGAGCGCAGCGTTCCCGTGGAACGCATCTGGCTCGACGTGTCGGAATCTGAAGGGGCCGAAGTCCCTACCCTTGACGCCGACGATATTGCACAGCTGACGGAACAACTCGTCGAACTCGGCAAGGCTCTGCCTGCCAGCATGACGACAGACCAGCGCATCGATGCACTTCTACTCAATCTTCCGGGAGACCTGACACAGCTGCGAACGGAACTGACAAGAAGACTGGGGGGTACGCATGGCTGATGTTGTCGAGGCTCTCGCTCTGAGAGCGCGGAAAATTCTGCAGATTCAAAAGGACGTTGGCGACGAGATCACGCGCGAAAGCATCGCGAAGATCATCGGCCTGGATGCGCCCATCTTCAGCCTGACCACGAAGCAGATCATCTCCCCCGAACAGCTTGAGGCGGCAACGCGCTTGCTCTGGACTATCTTCGTCACAGAACAAGGGCCAGCGCTCTCGCTGATCGACACATTACGACCGGCCGCCTGGTATGTCGGCGAGCGACGCCAGCCGGGAGATTTCATGCGGCGCTACCTCAACAAGCTTGAGGAAGACGGATGGCCAGAAGAATCCATTCTGCAGCTGCAGGACAGCACTGCGAGAATCCTCGAAGTAATGGACGATCCCAAGCGGCCCGGCAGCTGGGACTGGCGCGGTCTTGTCGTGGGCGACGTGCAATCAGGAAAGACCGCCAGCTATGCTGGCGTCGTCAACCGCGCTGCAGACGCCGGCTACCGGATCATCATCGTCCTCGCCGGCATGCACAAGATTCTGCGCCTGCAGACGCAGAAGCGCTTCGACAACGACTTCCTGGGTTACGATACCAATCCGAGGACCCGACAGCCCAACCAGCCGATGCGCATCATTGGCGTCGGTAATTTCAATGCGCAGCTGACAGTCGACAGCCTGACGATGGCTGACCCGAACGGAGACTTCAATCAGCGCATCGCCGACCAGCTCAGCTTCTCTCCCGTCAACCAGCCTTGTGTGTTCGTCGTCAAGAAGAACGCGAAGGTGCTGGAAAACCTCAACGGCTGGATTTCGCGTCTGCCGGGGCCTGCGAAGGCCGCCCCAGTCCTCGTCATCGACGATGAATCCGACCAGGCGTCAGTCGATACGGGCGACCAGCCGCTCCTCGAAGACGGGACGTTCAAGGAAGAATACGAGCCCAAACGGGTCAACGGTGAAATCCGTCGCCTGCTGATGTCCTTCGAGCGCCGCGTCTACGTGGGTTACACGGCAACGCCGTTTGCAAACATTTTCATCCATGACGAACGATCGGCGAAGAATTTCGGCCCTGACCTCTTCCCCTCGACCTTCATCGTTTCGCTCACGCCGCCCGATGACTATTTCGGCCCAGCCGCGGTCTTCGGTACAAACGATGATGCGGACAACCCTGGCCTGCCTCTTGTCCGGCCGCTTGAGCAGACCGAAGAAAACTGGATACCGGAAAAGCACGACAAGACGCTCAAGCCCCTGTTCAACGGCCAGGATGTCATTCCGAAAAGCCTGGAAAGGGCAATCGATGCCTTCCTGCTCACCTGCGCGGCACGCGCCGCCAGAGGGCAGGAAACCGAACACAACTCGATGCTTGTGCATGTGTCGCGATACGTCGACGTTCATTCCGAGGTTCACCGACAGGTAGAAAAGTACCTTTTCGAAGCTCGCGCCATGATTTCAAACGGCGACTGCGAAACACTCCAGCGCCTCAAGTCGGTGTGGGAACTCGACTACCTGCCGACGACCGAAAAAGTCAGAACAACGGTCTATGGGCGTAATACATTGCCCGTGACCTGGGAACAGGTTCTGACCGAGCTTCCGGAAAGCTCGGACAAGATCCAGGTCATCACCGCCAACGGCAAGACGAAGGCCGACATTGACTACGATGCCTACAAGAAGACTGGCTACTCCGTCATCGCCGTGGGCGGTGACAAGCTCTCTCGGGGACTTACGCTCGAAGGGCTCTCAGTCAGCTATTTCCTGCGCATTTCGCGCCAGTATGACAGCCTTCTGCAGATGGGACGCTGGTTCGGCTATCGCCGCGGGTTCGCCGATCTGTGTCGGCTCTTCACGACTTCAGACATGGAAGACTGGTTCCGGTACGTAGCGACCGCGCAGAAGGAACTGCGGGGCCAGTTCTATGAGATGTCCATCACGAACGCGACGCCGAAGCAATTCGGCCTCAAGGTCGCGGTGCATGACATTCTCGAAGTCACCGCGAAGAACAAGCAGCGTCACGCCGAGCTTCACCAGAGCAGCTACGCCGGTGAGGGCAAGGTCCAGACGGTCATGTTCCAGGACGCAACGACTATTGAGCGCAACGCCTCAGTGACCGATGACTTCCTCGTCGCACTCGGTGCCGGAACGGACAATCCACGCCGTCCGGGACCGGGTGACAAGAGGGCCTCGGGCACACTGTGGACGGGCATTTCGGGCCAGGACATTGCTGCCTACCTGAGAAACCTGACCTTCCCCCCGGAAAGCCAGCAAGTCGATGGCAAGAAGCTGGCGACCTACATCAGCGATCAGCTGGCGATGAACCCCGCCGAGCTTACCGACTGGACTGTCTACCTTGCCACTGGCGATGAAGAGCCCGTTGATCTCGGTGACCGCCGCATCAAGTGCATCCTGCGTTCACCCCGGGAATCCAGAAACGGCAAGCCCATGCCAGGCGACCGTTTCATCATCGGCACCGCCCTCAGCCCGCTTGATCAGGCCATCGATCTTACCGATGAGGAATTCGATTCTGCGCTGACCATGACCAACAACGAACGGCTGACACGCACCAAGCTCCCGACGGATGTCCCCTCTGGTGAATTCATCCGCAAAGCCCGCGGTGCGCGGCCGCAGAACGGCCTGCTGATCATCTATCCCATCGATCCCGTAAAGGCAGAGGTCGAGAAGACTGAACGCCCCGTAATCAGCGTCGTTGTCAGCTTCCCGGATAGTGATGCGGCCGACAAACGCGTGTATCTGATCAACAGCGTCCGTCAGCGCGAGGTCTCATGACCGGCTGGCTTGTCGCACTGAACAAAGCCTGGGATACGCTCGCAAAAAGCGCGCCAGTTTCGCGTCAGTATCGTTCCAAATTGATTTCGACTGAGGTTCCTCTCGATGTCCTGGCCGCAATGCGAGCCACCGACAATGCACCGTGCCTGATGCTGCAGACGGAACTGCGTCCGGATGCGCTCTTCGAACTCGGCGGCATGCGCCTCAGCCTCATGCCCGACACGACGGGCATATTCCTGGTGCTTTCGCTCGAAGACAGTTCCAGACGCGATCTCTTCGCAACAATCTGTGCCGACGTGGTCAGTGCTGCAGCACTGGCAAACCGCAATGATGCACTGGATCAGTTTCTCGCACGCCTGGAAGCTTGGCGACAGTTCCTCCGCGATCGACGCCACGGTCTCTCAAAACCCGAAACCGTGGGCCTGATCGGAGAACTCATCATTCTCGATCAGATACTCACATCCCACGCTAACGGCCTCTCGACCTGGCAAGCGCCCAATGACGGATTGCATGACTTCGTAGCCCAAGGCCATGCTCTGGAAATCAAGACGGGGCTTGGACCTTCATCGACGATTACAATTTCCGCTCTGGACCAGCTTGATGCCTCCGGCCTCAGCCGCCTCGATCTCATGCATGTCAGGCTGATTGAGTCCCCGGAAGGAAAGCCCCTGCGGGATTTCATCTCCGATGTCTCAGCCCGTCTGCCGAATGATACAGGGCGCCGTGCCTTCGAGAATGCGCTTCTCAGTCGTGGCCTGATGCCCGATGACGATGTTGCGCGCGCCGTGCCCAGGGTTCAGCTCCGCGCCATCGAAAGTTACCAGGTCCAGGAGAACTTCCCGCGCCTGATCCGTGCAAATCTTCCCGTCGCCATTACCGACGCCACCTACTCGCTCGAAGTGCGAGCCATCGCAGGCTTTGCCACCGATACGGCCTTCGTCCTTGAAGCGTTCGTTCAAGGAGACCCCGCATGACAGATGATGTAGTAGCGGCATTTTCACAAGAAATCGTCGCCGAGGTCGACGAAGGCCTCACGACTGACGCACCCTTCTCCCAGGAGGTGTTCACTCGTCTCGTCCTTGAACGACTGGAAGATGCCGGGCACCTTGAATCGACGTTTCCGCTCTACCAGGAAGGCCGCGTTAGAAACGCGCTCTATCGGATCGATGGCTACGCCTTTGACGAAGAGCGCTCGCGCCTTGACCTGTTCACGACCATCTACAGCGGCGAGCTTCCCGCAGCAAAGCTGCCGACTGCCGATGTGACAAAGGCCATCGAGCGCGCGCTTCGTTTCGTCAGCGCGTGCGTTAACGGCTTGGCAAAGGACCTGGAGCCGTCAAACACAGACGCAAGTGATCTGGCCCGCCTGATCGAAACGCAGGCCAAGGACCTGGCCGTCATTCGCGTGGTCCTGCTTACCGATGGCATCGTCGGCAGTCTGGCCAGCTCAGCGCGGTGGCGGGATCGCGAAGTCCTGTTCGAGGCATATGACATCGTCAGGCTTCAGCGCGTCCTCGGTGAAGGCGAAACGCGGGCCGATATCGCGGTGGACCTGGTGGCACTTACCGGCGACGGCGTTTCCTGTCTCCATGTGCCCAGCCATGACGGCGGCTATGACGCGTACCTTGCAGTTCTACCCGGTGAGGCCCTTTCAAAAATCTATGAGCGCTACGGTGTCCGCCTGCTCGAACTCAACGTCCGGGCATTTCTCGGCCTTCAGGGCAGGAAGAGCGTCAACGCCGAGCTGCGCCGCACGATCGTCGAACAGCCGTCCATGTTCCTCGCCTTCAATAACGGGATCGTGGCAACAGTCGATGATCTCGAACTCGCCGACAACGGCGCTGGCGGAACAGAAATCACATCCTTGAAAGGACTTCAGATCGTGAATGGCGGCCAGACGACGGCCTCCCTTCACCGCGCGCGCCGCAAGGAAAGTCTCAGCCTCGACAACGTCTCGGTTCCCATCAAGATCATCAAGGTGGGCGGTGCCGACCTCGGCGAAATGGTCTCCTCCATTTCCCGGGCCGCCAACCGCCAGAACACCGTGCAACTCGCCGATTTCTCGGCAAACGATCCTTTCCACCAGAACATCGAGACGATCGCTAACAATACGTGGCTCGACGACGGCAAAGGCCGCTGGTTCTATGAGCGGGCTCGCGGCTCCTACATCGCAGCCGAGCAGAAGGCGGCGTACCGCAAGACGGAACAGCAGGCCTTCCGCACGCAGACGCCCAAGAACAGGCGTCTCAGCAAGCTGGACGTTGCCCGCTATCTCGCCGCGTGGGGTGGACTTCCATACCGGGTCTGCCTTGGCGGCCAGAAGAACTTCCAGCACTTCATGCAGCGACTCAAGGATGAGCCTCAGGGGGCCATCGGCGACGCATGGTTCAAAAAGCTGGTTGCACTGGCGGTTCTCTACCGCGCGACCGAGAAGAAGGTCCGAAGCATGAAGTTTCCGGCCTACGGAGCGCAGATCACAGCGTATGTCGTGGCCGGTCTCTCCCACAGAACTGGAGGCAGGATCGACTTCAACCGCCTGTGGTCTCGCCAAGCCATCAGCCCGGAGCTGGAGCAGCTCATTGAAACCTGGGCCCCGCAGATGGATATCGCCATGCGCACGTCCGCCGGTCAGAAGAACCCCAGCGAGTGGTACAAGAAGGACGAATGCTGGCAGGAAATTCAGAAGCAGCTTCCGCCTCTGAGCGACCCGCTTCCTCCAGAGCTATCCTATGCCTCGGTGAGCGCCGAAGATTGTCCTATGATCGCACCGGTGGGCACGACGCATTCCGTCGCGGACTACGACCGCATAGCTCTGTGCATGAAGCTCAACGGTGCGATCTGGCTCGATGTGGCGGAGAAAGGTCAGAAGGCCGGTGTGGTACACTACCGCGTGGCCGCGATCTGCCGAACACTCGCCAGCTATGCGGCTGGCGGCTGGGGGCAGAAGCCTTCACCGAAGCAGGCAAAGCCGGCACTTGAAGCTGCGCTCGCTGTCGACCGCGCGGGGATTGTAGCAACCGGCCTTACCGAGCCGACCGCCGAAGCCAGTTAGGCTTCTTTCGGAAATTCCTCTTCGAGCCATGTCTTGACGGCGGGCACACTGCCTCGGCCATTCCTTCGCAGCAGCTCAACGATGTCCTTGGCAGATAGGACCAGGATCGGGTGCTGATCTTCCTTGATCTCCTTGTACGCCTGGAGGTCAACGCATGACGTGGTGACCAGAACACCGAACTGCCGGTGCCTCAGACGGGAAATCAGCCGGGACATGTCCTTTACTCCGACAGCGGTCGGCGGCGAGTAGCACTTCGCCTCTAGGGCGAAGTCCACAAGGATACCGCTCGGACCGGTACCGACACGCAGCTGGCCTACAGCATCTCGACCTCCGTCACGCGATGGTCGCGTTACGTCCAGGCCCGCGATGTCTGGAATCATCAGTCGCGCAAGTGCAGCGGCACAATGCTCAAAGGCGTGGGGACGGCCCTTGAAATGCTCGCGGACAGCGCCGATCAAGGCTTGGCCGTCCTTGTCATCAGGCAGCTGCTCCGCTCGCGAACGGTACTCCAGGGTACGACCTGCGATCAGTGCCTTGCGCTTGCCTGTCTTGCGCCAGGTCTTCCAGGCATCGGGAGCAAGCCCGTGATTCGGCTGTCCCGCAATTATGCCGTCGATCCATGCGCGCGACATCTGTGCCGCATCGAGAACAGTGAGGCGCGCCCGATAGTTCTGGAATCTGCTGCCCTTGACGTTGCGCCAGATCGCGACCAGTTCCTCAGAGGCATCAAGATCGCTGGCGCCGGGCACCGCCAATCCGAGAAATCTGACATCGCGCGATACGCCCGCGCTTGAAAAAGGAAGATCGGCGGGACAACGCCTCGTCCTTCGGTGCCCGCTCGAGAATCTTCGAAGATCGTCTTCAGGATCAGGTTGCCGTCGCGCCCGGTGTCGTGCAGCTCGCGCCCCGGCTTCTTATTATCGCCGTAGTAGGTAAAGATGCCCGTCTCGGTATCAAGATCGTCAGGCCAGTCCGCATCGTTCATGCTCGTCATCAGCACGAGCATCTCCAGCTTGCCCTTCACCTTGCCGCGGTAGCGAAAACCGCCATAACTGTCGACGCGCATGAGCGTTGGGAGCGGATCATCGCCCGCATTGCCTTTGCGGCTGCCCTGGTAGATTGCGTCTACATGCAGATCGGAACTGGATAGCTGATCAACTGGAACGACTTTCACGATTCCCCCTGAAGCGATTTTGGGGGCATTTGCTGCTGAAGTCGAGACGAAGGCCTTGTTGTATTGTCATAACCAATAATGGCGTTTGCTTCGGACGGACCCTCATGAACGGAGGCATTCGGTATCCGCCATCCGGTGTCCATCCCTGGCGTGTTGGCGACGCAGACCTGGAAGCCTAACCTGAAAGCGTCGTCATGACGACGGCGGATTGCGTGGCCGCTGCGCTCAACAGTCTGGATCAGCAAGAGCCTGTTACAGCTCCATCGCTCCACAAGCGCTCTTGCGCGAACACGAAGCTGGCTATCATTGAAGGGCAGCTCTTGGGAAGCAGCAGCGCAACCACCAAGGTCTGAAATTGGGCGCAGAGCTGCCATTCGCGTGGGCGCAGGAGAAGCGGCTGCCGTTGCCTGCGCCTTATGGCACTAGCCGTTGCCGATGATCTTGTTGGCGAGGGCAACGCCATCTGCCATTAGAAAAATGGTCAGAGCTAAAGAGATGCGGAGCATCAGGTAGCTCATCGTAGCATCCTCCTTTGGAACGCTAGCAGAAAATGTAGGTATCTTAGCGAACCGTGCAAGTGTCACCGTGGCCAGGGGTTACTCGTACAATCCCCAGTTCCGCTGGGGGTCGTTCCGGCGGTTGTCGGCCTCCGGCGGCACTTTCTCGATTAACCGCTTCTGGCCGTCACTGGCCGTCCATGAGAACGAAACCCGCCATCCTGTCGTCTTGCCGGAATTGCTCGAATACCCGGCGAGGCTCTTGGTCACCGAGATTCCTGCGAGGACGAGAGTGCCTTCCCCCGCGCCCTTGGCTGCGAAGAACACGCGGTCAAGAAGTTGGTAGTTGCTGAGGTCCGCTTCCCTGAGGACCGACGGATCGCGGACGGCTCGCTCCAGGCGTTGCCGCTCCGCGATCTCCTCACGAAGTCGGGGAGCTTCGGCCAGATAGGATTCGGCTTCCGGTACTGCGGAAGGCCGAAGCGAGGCTTTCTGCATTGGCAGCTTGCCGGCCCTGTAAGCCTCGACGATTGCGGTCGCCGCGTCGGGGCCGACCTCCAGCACCGTGTCGAAGACGTTGAGATCCCGCATCCGGATATCCTTGCGCTGCTCACGGGTCAGAAGCGATCCCTCGAGGATTAGATGGCGGGCCTTCAATGGCTTGATGCCGGGGAGGAGATTTAGAAAGACTGTAAGGCTGAGCATCGGGTTTCCTGGTTTCGGGGGCTTGATCGTGCGAGAACGACCACGGTCTCAACCGCCTGATCGCGATTTGCAAGGTCGTCAGCTTACGCAGCAGACAGAATCCCTGTCGCGACAGCATATCTGGGTTCGTCGTCTCACATGCCTCAGATCGTGATGCGCCGCCAAGCCCCTCAACTTCTTGATAAGATCATCCATCGCGAGAACGAAATCTTTCCGCTCTCGCACCACGCTCAAGGACCTCGGCGACCCGCGGCAAGCATCTTCACTGCTTAGGTACGTCATATCCCGCGTAGACGCGGTTGACGTGTGGCGAAACAGCGAGAGCAAATTCTCGAGCCATCGCCTGTTCATTGCTTATCGGCCGCCGCATGTGCGCTGCCAATTCTTAGAGTTTGGACTGACGATCGACGCGTGTGAATTTCTTTGCTTTGGTTCCAGTTCGACTCAATCCGGCTGCGGCTTCGCGCTTATGCTACGGCCTATGCCTCCAGCTTTCGCTTCCGCGTCATAACGATATCGGCTATGCCCTCATTCGGGGCAGGTGGCGCTGGTTCCTTCGCGCCTGGTGAAAGGTTGAGGCGAAAGACATAGCGCTTGTGGGAGATGGGGGCAGCATGCTGTATTTCGCGTACGGGTCCAACATGGATCCGACCCAGATGGCGGAGCGCTGCGAGAAGGCCGAGGCAGCCGGCATCGCAGTCCTGCGAGATCACGAGCTCTGCTTTCCACGTCTGTCCAAGAGACGGAAATGCGGTGTCTCCTCGATCATCTCGAGTGCTGGCAAGGATACGTGGGGTGCGATCTACAAGCTGAATGCCGAGGATGCCAAGAAACTCGATGGTTTCGAAGGATTCAGGGCGGGGTGCGAGCCCTCTTTGAACGCCTACAATCGAGTCGAGATCTCCGTTGTTATTGACCAAGTGGCGACCATCGTCAGCACCTATATCGCAACTCCTCAAGAAAGGCCGCCGCTGCCGAACGCCGCCTATCTGAAGCACATCTGCGACGGAGCCCGGCATCACAAGCTGCCAGCCGATTATATCGCTATGCTGGATCTCTTGGCCAGCGAGCGGCGCTCCGCTTGACCCACATCTTCGGCGCAAAATACATGTGTCACGCCTTGAGAATTGGATGGTTTCATCGCTCGGCATGTTGCTCTTGCCAACTGTGGACAGGAGAAATGCGCGTTTCAATTTTCTCTGCTACGCAAGTAGACAATACTGAAAGCTCAGAGTTCAACAGCGCATGATTGGAATTGATCTGTTCGCGGGTGGTGGCGGAATGACGCTGGGTGCCAGGCAATCGGGCATCGATGTCCGGGCCGCGGTCGAGCGCCATCCATCCGCTTGCCTGACCTACCAGGCGAACCACCCGGACGCGACGGTGCTGAACTCTGATATCGCTAAGGTGGCGACGATCGAGGTCGGCAAACGCGATGAGCCATTGGTTTTGTTCGGCGGCCCGCCTTGTCAAGGATTCTCTACCTCTAACCAGCGGACTCGCCACGCTGAAAACCCGAAAAACTGGCTGTTCCGCGAGTTCCTCCGGCTGGTCGAAACCTTGCGACCGGAATGGGTCGTGTTTGAGAACGTTGCCGGAATCCTTCAGACAGACGGGGGGCGTTTTGCTGAATCTTTCCGACAGCATCTCAAGGACCTCGGATTTCATGTGGAGCATGGGGTGCTGAATGCCGTCGATTTTGGGTGCCCACAGCGCCGCTCGCGTTACATCGTAATAGCGTCGCTAAACGTCGAACCACAGTTCCCGACACCGAGCGTCATCGCAGAGCCGCCCACCCTGTGGGACGCGATCGGAGACCTGCCGGGGCTCGAGAACGGAGCGATGGACGAAATCTTGGCGTATGCTGTCGAGCCGCTTTCGGAGTACGCGAAAAGCCTGCGAGGCGACCAGCAAGATTGTTCGGGTCATCTGGTGAGCCGGAATGCTGACTCCATCGTGGCCCGCTATGCCTACATACCCCAAGGCGGCAACTGGCGCGATGTTCCCGGCATGATGAGGGACCCCGTCACCGACCGACGTCGATATCATTCGGGCATTTACAAGCGCCTCGTGAAAGACGCGCCCTCGGTGGTCATAGGGAACTTCCGGAAAAACATGCTGATACATCCGACGCAAGACCGAGGACTATCCGTCCGCGAAGCCGCAAGGCTGCAGTCGTTTCCGGATTCCTATCGGTTCTGCGGGTCCATCGGCCAGCAACAGCAGCAAGTCGGGAACGCAGTCCCTCCCGTACTTGCTCGGGCCGTATTCGACGCTGTGGTGGCCTCGTCGGCGCAGGCGGGAGGTCGGTAACATGGCCGAACTGATCAGCACAGCGGCACCTCTCGAAGAACTCCTGAAAGGGTATTCGGAGACAAGTGCGAACAAATTTCCGCGCCGCGGCGGGAAGTATTTCGAACATTACGTTTCGATAAAGCAGCGCCTTGCTGATAAGTACTATGCGGTTGCAGGGGCAGGCCTGGCGCAGAAAGGCGATAGATTCACCAAGCATGACATCAGCCATGTCGACGACGTCATCACCGCTGCCGGGCAGATGCTCGGCTTTGGGTGTGAGAGCAATGCCCCAGCGTACGGATCGCTGGAGCCTTACGAAGTGTTTGTGCTTCTGCTTGCGATCCTTCTGCATGACGCAGGAAATGCAATCCGTCGGAAAGGTCACGAACAACAGGCCTTGGAAATTCTGAGAGACGTTTCGAACGGTGCCGGTCTGAGCCCCTTCGAGAATCGGATTATCGCAACGATCGCCCAGGCCCACGGCGGGGAATTGTCGGATGGAAACCAGGATACCATCACTGGTTTGCTGAACGATCCGGAACCGAGCATCCAAGGTTTCAAGGTCCATGCTTGGCGGTTGGCGGCGCTCCTTCGGTTGGCTGACGAATTGAGCGAGAATTACAATCGTGCAGACGAAGTCGCGATTGAAAATCCTGAAACGCCCGATCTGTCGTTGCTCGCCAACTATTACTGCTTTTGTATCAATTCCCGCATCGACTATATAGGCAAGTCGATACATCTCCGTTTTGACGTGGAACGTGGCCTGCTGCCGAGAGTGTTCAAGATTCCCGCAGCCAAGGATCAAATCGAAGAGGTGATGTTCGTCGACTACATCGCCCGTCGGTTAGAGAAGTGCGAGCGTGAGCGACGCTACTGCAACCGTTTTCTGGCCGGGTTTGCCAGCTTCGATCGGATACGGGTGAAGTTAGTGATAATGGATGGCGACAGGGAGATAGACATTGTAGCCGTTGACCTCGAGGAGGTTGGCTATCCCTCCCTGACGAGAGCCGTCAAGGAGCTGCAGCCTCAATTTGACGCTTACATGTTGCGCGACAAGCATCGTACAGCGGTAAAGCTGGAGTCGGTCTCATGAGCGGAAATCCGTTTGGTGTTCAGAACCCGGAGCATGTGGACGCCGAGTATATCGCAAGAAATTTCGTGGAGGTACTCACCGAATTTCCACGTCTAAAGGAGCGTGGAAACACCTTTATCCATGGTGCCAGAGGAACAGGAAAGAGCATGCTCCTGCGGAGCCTTGAGCCCCGCGTCATGATACTGCGTGAGGAAAATGCCACGGTTCTCAAGGATCTTCCGTTTCTTGCTGTCCATGTACCACTGAGAACCGCAGATTTCGGAGCGCCTGAGATCAACAGATATAAGGGCTATGCCGCGAACGCGATCGGCGAGCACCTCTTGGCAATGCACATCATGCTCAGGATTGCGGAACTGCTCGACAGCTTCTCGAATGAAGTATCATCGAGCTCGGCGGCCGGCTTTTTGAAGCGCTTCGAAGAACTCTTTAGGATTGCAGGTGGCTCGATTGATGCGGAATTGTCGGGATCGGAGGACGGCGAATCCGAGTTCCGTCGGATCGCGAGAACCTGTGAGAAAGACATCTTCGTAGTTCGCCAGTATCTGGTGCGAGGGTCGTTCCGACAGAGCGAGGCGGAGTACGAAGGAGCACTTACTGGCTTCCTCGATTTCCTAGTGCCGCTTGCTCGTGAAGTGAGGCGGCTCGAAGGCCTGCCGAAGGTCCCTTTGTTCGTGATGCTGGATGATGCCGATAATCTGCCGATTCCGATGCAGCGGGTTCTGAACTCGTGGGTGTCGACACGCAGTACAGGCGACATCTGCCTGAAGGTCACGACACAGCTGGCATATGCAACCATGCGAACGGTCGACAACAGGATTATCGAGAGCCCGCACGACTATGCCGAGGTAAATCTGAGTGCGGTCTACACGGCTTCACACGATGCCTACAGCGGCCGGGTTGAACAGATCGTAACAAAGCGTCTTCGGAACGCCGGCATCGACGTTCCAGTCGAAATGTTTTTTCCTCACGATGTCGACCAAGAAGAGCGTCTTAAGGAAATCGCTACGGAAATTGCCGCAGAACACGCGGCGCGAAAAGCCGAGGGCGAGGGCTGGATTGGTCCCGCCCGGCCGCGTGATGAGGTCCGACGCTACTCGGTCCCCACGTTCATGCGCGAGATTGCTGGATCCTCCCGTTCGGCCCATACCTTCAGCTACGCTGGATTTCGGTCGCTAGTGGACCTGTCATCGGGAGTCGTGCGTTGGTTCCTTGAACCAGCGAGCAGAATGTACGACCGAGTGGTCAGTGAAGGTGTGAATCCTATAACCGCGATTCCGGTCGCGATGCAGGATGCAGTGATCAAGGACTGGTCGGCGGAATTCTTGGAGCCGCTGACCCGGCAGTCCGCTGATATAGCCGAAACCCAGACTGACTTGAGCGAAGGGCTGGAAAGCCTGCACGCCTACGGACATGAGACCTTGCTTTATGAAAAGTTGCGAAATCTGATTGAAGGCCTCGGAAGGCTGTATCGAGGAAAGCTGCTCGATGCGAAGGCTCGAGAGCAGAGGGTGTTCTCAGTGGTTCTCCGCGACCGTCCCGGAACTGAGCTCGAACGCGTTCTTCATCTTGGTGTGCGCCTCGGGTATCTGCAGAGATCCGACAATGCCGCCAAAGAAGCTCTTGGCGGACGACGCCCACGCTTCATTCTGGCGCGGCGCCTCGGTCCCCACTACAAATTGGACATCTCAGGCTATGCAGCGCATCTTTCGATCATGTCGAGTGATCTTGAGCTTGCGATGCGCGATCCCGCCGATTTTGTGAAGAGCCGTCTCAAACAGGACGATGCGGTCGGCAGCCAGTATTCGCTTGATCTTGATGGGGACCGACTTGAGCATTCTGGTATCTGATCTGGCCGCCAGGCTGTGGGAGCGACCCCGGCCATTGGTGGCGCGCCTCAGCTTCGAAGAGAGGTCGGCTGTCGTAGCTTGTGCTGCGCCTAAGGGCAGCAAAGGACTCATGTTCGTGTCGGAAGGCCGTAGCGATCTGGCTCAAGTCAAAGTCGATGAAGTGGTCGCGCTGCATCCCGATGTCATGTTGGTAGATCTCCGGACCCTGAACCCGCTTGCCACGGCAGATGCGATCAACCGAGCGATGGGCACGGTAAGTTTGAATGATGCGGTGATCGACGTGACCTCCTTCCGTCGCGAAGAGCTTCTCATGCTCCTGGAGGTTCTTCGCACTATAGACCCCGGAAGGCGGAAAAACTGCCAGCTGGTCTATGTAAGTGCGGGAGACATGGCTGATCCGCTGTCAGGATCGGTCACGCAATGCCGATCGGTCGTCGGTTACGCGGGCGCGATTTGGCCATCTCGGCCGACCCGGCTGGTCGTACTGATGGGCTTCGAAATTCCAAGGGCTCGCGCGATCATAGAAACCTATGAGCCTAAGCACTTGATCCTGGGACTGGGTCGCAAATCTGAGTCAATCAACGAGAGGCTTTTCGAGAAGAACGCGGCGTTTTTCCAAGAGCTTCGGTCTAACTATGCCAACGTGGAATCCACCTTTGAGTTCTCGGCTCGTGATCCCTTGGCAGTGGCTGACGAGCTTGAAAAAGCGATACCGAGTTCCGAAAAGTCCAACGTCGTGCTGGCACCTCTACATACCAAACTTTCGACCATCGGTGTCGGACTGTTTGCTCAAAAGCATCGCAACGTCCAAGTCTGTTACGCGGAGGTCGGTGCCTACAATGAGGTGTCCTACTCTACGGTAGGTTCCAACGCCTACGTGCTCTCGCTCTCACAGCTATTTGGCGAAAGCATCTGAACCGTTCCGCCCCGCAATTACTTGGCGATGTCTCCGAGCTGCAGAACTGAGGCAACTTCCTGCCATTCCCGGGCGGTCAGCCCGCTGTCCTGCTGGGTGACGCCCTCGCCCGCGATCATCCTGCGGACAGCCTTTACGGCCGAAGCTGAGAGCTGAACCGCCCCCAGGCGGTACTCCAAAAATGCTGCATGGGCCAGCGGAACCCATGCAGCCATAATGTCCATCATGATGTCCGCATATGCTCGGATCTCGTATTGGGCATGCGCATCTGCCCTCAGGCGCAGGAAATTCATGAGATTGTGTAAGTCGGTCTTCCAGTACCACTGGGTGTAAAAGTTCAACGACAGGTTCATTCGCGCTAGTTCGCGCGCCAAGCCTGATCGGTCAGCGTCATGGCCAGAATTCGACGCGTCGTTCAGCATGGTCATGTAGTCGTCGTAGGCCTGCTCGGCATCGCGGCGCAGTAACGCCAGCACTTCTGCGGCCTCATCTCCCTGTAAGACAGCGCCCCGGCCCTGTCTGTTCGAAGTCGACTGAGCAGCCAGATGCTCCGGCTCCGGGATGTAGAATTCCTTGTCGAGCACCGAATAGCGGGCTGAATACTCGTTTACGCTCGCCGTCCGGTGACGAATCCATTGCCGCGCGACGAAGATCGGCAGCTTCACATGAAACTTGATCTCCGCCATCTCGAACGGTGTCGTGTGCCAATGGCGCAGCAGGTAGTTGATAAGTCCGGCATCCTCCTGAACCCGCTTCGTGCCGCGACCGTAGGAAACGCGCGCAGCCTGCACGATCGCGTCGTCGTTGCCCATATAGTCAACGACGCGGATCACGCCGTGGTTAAGGACGGGAAACGCCTTGTGCAGCAAATGCTCGAGGCCGGGAGACACAGGGCGGAGAGTGCTGGATGAAGTCGAGCGTAGCGACTCGATCTCGGCCGTCTGGTCTGCGGTCAACTTGGCCAAATTTCGCCTCCTGCAAAAGCAAGCCTCCCTTATCGCGGGCAGGCCAGCAGATGAAAGGGGCGTTGTGACATATGCTGAAAGAAAGTCGCTCGAGACTCGATGACCTCGAAGGAGTTTTCGTCGATAGACCCATAACGCCCCGGTCATTCCAGGCGAGTTTGACAAAATTCGTCCCGCTTGGCGATCTCGGCCAGGGGAGCGGACTGGCATCCTCCGATGGCAGATCGAGAACCTTGGTTCGCCATTCCCGAAGCGACTTTGTTTTGAATCGGGCCCCCGTCCGACGAGATCCGCCTGCCTCCCGCTCAGACCTAACGAAGCGCGGTTGTAAACTTTCTGCAAAAACTTTACAACCGCTTGAATCCTGCTGACTTGAATTGTACGGTTGTACATAAATTGCGAAAAATGTACAACCGGAGATTCTTGCATGAAAGAGATCGATCTCGTTTACAGAACCATGTTCGCCGAACTCGATCAGCGGACCTTCGACGCTGCCTTTACCTCCGACTTTTCGCCTGACGGGCTTTTCGTGAAGCAGAAGGCAAAAAACCTGGAGTTCTGGTATTTCCAGACTGAAGTCGACGGAAAGCCCTTCAGGAAATACGTCGGCCCGTGTTCCGACGAAGAGATAAACAGCCGGGTTGCGAAGTTCAACGAGCTAAAGAATGACCTTAAGAGCCGCCGCAAACTGGTTTCGACTTTGGTCAGAAACGCCTACTTGCCTTCCCCGGAGCGGTTTACAGGCGACGTTGTGGAAGCGCTTTCGAATGTTGGCCTGTTCAGGCTCAGGGCCGTTTTAGTCGGGACCGTCGCCTATCAGTGCTATTCAGGCCTCCTCGGAGTCCGTCTCCCTTCGACGGCCATGCAGACCGGCGATGCCGATTTCGCCCAGTTCCATTCTATTTCCGCCGCCGTCGAAGACAGCCTTCCCCCGATATTGGAAGTTCTCAAGAAGATCGATCCGACGTTTCGCGACATCCCGCACCAATCGGATGGCAGGTCCAGCACCCAGTTCGAAAATGCGAAAAAGTTCAAGGTCGAGTTTTTGACTCCAAACACAGGAAGCGACGAATATTCAGGTCGCGCCACAAAAATGCCAGCGCTCGGCGGGGCCGCAGCCCAGCCCCTCAGGTTCCTCGACTTCCTCATTCGGGATCCGGTGCGCACTGTTATGCTCCACAAAAGCGGTGTCCCCGTTGTGGTCCCTGCACCGGAGAGGTATGCGGTCCACAAGCTGATCGTTAGTTCACGGCGACGGAACGATGCTTCCGGCTACACCAAGCGAGAAAAAGATACGGCGCAGGCTGTATCTCTCTTCGAAGCCTTGGTTCAAACCCGACGCCACGGAGACCTCGGAATGGTTTTCGCGGAAGCATGGAGTCGCGGCCCTTCCTGGCGCGAAGGAATAACCGCCGGCCTGTCTTACGTCGGGGAGAACAAGCGCAGCCTTATGGAAGATGGACTTCGGCAAGGCTTGATCGAGATTGGCGAATCTCCAGAGGACTTCGGACTGACAGGCGGCCTGCCTAAGCCATAGATGGCCAACCTGTCGACTATGTGACGGGACCGGAAACCACGTCGTCGTCGAACGCGGTCCGTCGCCTCGGCTCGGCCCTTCTGGTGCGGGCAGCTATCGTGCTTACGAAGGGGGAAGACGCTCGGGTTCGAGTGCCTGGCCCGTCAGTGCGATCGCATCGTCGAAATTCATGTCGACGCACACCTTGGGCTTGGCGCAGACATCGTCTTCGCCTGCTGGATCGAAACTTGGGGACGGTCACCCGAAGCCCTGCTTATTGGCGGAGTGCTCATAACCGAAATCTCGGTTAGCGCCTTCAACCCGATGGGTTTCCAGCATCGTCGTCGCCTAGTCGCGCGGGTCCGCCACGCGCAACAAAGCGCGAGTGAGCAGTTCGGCACTGTTTCATTGGCTGGAGGCAAAGGTAGCGCGTCGGCTGTGGTGCCAAGGCGAGGTCTCCTTACGTTTCTCGGCTCCCAGCAGATCTATGCCAACGACATGGTGACCACGGGCCCAATGTAGTCGGGCCCGGTGTCGCCCCCGACCTTGGAACGCAAGGAAACTTTCGTTGAATTCCGATTTCACTTAATGGGAAGTAAATATTTCCATACATAAAACTACACATGGATAACTTCAGCATGATTCTTGGACATTGATCCGTGTATCAACTTGATAACGGTTGACGCCGTGTCTGCTTTAGACCAACGTTTTTACGAGGCATTGCGGGGCGTGTGCATGCCAGCCGTATCATAAACAATATATTCGATGCAGTCGTCGAAAGCGATGACAAGAAAGGGCAAGAAATGCAAGCGCAGGTGGACGACACGCTGATGGTGCGCGGGGTCGATTTCCCGGCCGAACACCGCTTCAAAGTCCGCAGCGAGAGTCTCGTCGCGAAGTTTGATGAGGAGACATGGCAAGACGGCAGTGTAGGCTACTGGACTGTCTACCGCATCCGGGTGGGCGGGCAACTCGACAAGAAAGGCTTAGTGGGGGTTCCCTCCTGGTCTTTCGATTCGAGCGAGGGAGTGCGAGCATTCGTGCGTGCCGAACTCTACCAACATGATATCAATCCCTACGATTACTTCTGAGGTCGAAACCGAGACCTTGGCTACGCTTTTAAATCCATCCACGCGACGGTTCCGACGGCGGAGCCAACCCGGTTGTGTTCGTCGATGCCTTCGAGTCGGTGATTCCGGCGACGGACGGGTGCTGTGAACCGATTTCAAGCGCGGTAGAGCATGCGAGAAGTCAGCGTGCTGCCAGTACCACGATCACTAACGACCTCAAGAAATCGGATCGGTGCGTACAGCGTTGTGCCAGATCTCCAAGGCACCGCGCGGAAGCAGCGCCTCGACCGGCGCGATATCAAAAGCGACACCGCGACCGACCGCCTGGAAGTCGGATGCCTGCATTCCGCACCACAGCAACGCCAGGTCGCGGTCCGCCGTGCAAAGTTGCACGATCTCGCCGGGAAATCGCGCAAATAGATGGATGAGGATCTCGAGCGACCGCAGATCTGAAAGAGCGTTGTATGCGTTCTCACTTGAGTAGCCGGGTCGCAAGTTCAACAGTGTGAAGGTAGGGCTGCACCCGTTCGGTACCGCAATCGAACTTGCGATCGCGAGAACCAGCAAAGATTTTCGTGATACGTCGAACCGGTCTGCTGCCTCAAACACAGCCGCGATGCGGGCCGCGACGTTTTTGCGACTAGTCGGTGCACAAAGCGTTGGCGCAAGCTCAAGTAACATGGCATTTTTTCGGTGGAAGCTCGCGCGGGTGTCTTCGATCAGGCCGAGCGCTCCTTCCAGACTCTTGGTTCCCACGACGATTTCGGCCTTGGGCAAGGCCCGTCTCAGCTTCTTGACCGCTTCGTCGATCTGCGCTTTGGCCTCATCGGGATCGGGGATTCGACGGCTGTTGCCCTCGAGAGCGCAGAGCATCGGATTGATGCGGATGGGGCTGTCTTCGAACAGGTCGAGGAAATCAGGCTCGCGGCCCTTCTTCACGCCGCCCTCAAACCGGCTCACGATTTCGGTTACGACATTACGGTCGACCAGAATTATGGAGTCGGCCTTGATCGTTGCCAGCGCCGACGGCAGCCATCCGCCTTCCACAAGCCCGATCGCTCGCGAGGTGAAACGGCTCTCAAGAGTGGTACTGACGTGGACCACCGTGCCCGGATCGATGCCGTTGAAATCGGTGTGAAGGATTTCCCCGTTGTACATATCGAGCTGGATCGTAATTGGCAGATTGGAGGACGCGGCTACAAGTTCCGCGTAGCTCCGCGGCTGAATATCGACGCCAGCGAAGCTGATCGTTCTGCCGGGACCGCCATTGGGCCCATCGCTCTCTTTGAATAGGAACGTTCCGCCGGCACTAGGAGCTGCTTCGACATCCGAAGTCATGAATATTCAGTTCCGTGTGTTGCTGAAAGCTCCGCTCCTCGCCTGATCGTATCAGCATGCAGGTCAAAAACGCCATTTGGAACAGGTATCGGAAAATCGGCGGCAGGTTCAAGCCGTCGCTACTTCGGCGGCCGCTCCACAGCGGTGCCTGACGACTGATCGAAGGGGGCTGCGGCCGACGGCCTCTATTTTCAGCCCGGAGTTAGTTTAATCTGCTTGCCAGTGTACTCACGCCACAGTCCGAGCCGCTTGATCCGGTATTCTACCAGTTCGGACGATGTACCAAACTTCCCGGCAATTTGGCCCGACGAGAGGTTCTGGGACACGGCTTTAATAACGGCGGCTCTTGGCAGCAGGGATGCGGAGGCGAGATAGTAGGCATCGTGCTCTTCGGTCGCGTCGTAGGTTCGGCCGAACGCCTCGGCCACCTTGCTAATTTTGGTGAGCTTATGCCCCAGCAGGATGTGCCAATACTCTTCGAGCACGGTGACACGCTGGCGCTCCACAGTGTGGCTATCGTTCAGAAGGACGGCCCACCGATCATTTTCCAAATCCAGCGGCACGCTCATCGCTGACCATTCGACGCTAGCACTGCTCTTCAGGTGCTTGACGGTTCGCGCGTCGACGTAATTATTCTTGGACAGTGGGACGATAGCGATGTCCTCAACCTCAAGACGAAGGCTATCGAGGGGCGCATCTTTTTCCAAGCCAAGGTCCGCGCGGAACCGCTCTGCAGTCTCCTCTAGCTCCTCCTTCGAGAGCGCCACGGCGTCATGGTTCGCGATTTCGCTTTCATCACCGACGGAACTTACGCTTCCCAACGATTGGCGAAGGCAGTCGGCAGCCTGCAAAAGCATTCGAACTGTGCCAGACTGAACGTTTCGTCCAGCACGAAAATGGACCAACGCCACGTTGTCGAATCTAAGGCCGGCCTCTTCTGCATACAGGCCGAGCCATTGAAGCAGTCGAATCTTGGAATTGTTATCTGGCTGACCCTCGCCCCGCTCGATCCGGGCAAGCGTGGAAAAGCTCACTCCCACGGCGGTCGATAAGCCGCGGATACTCAGCCCTTCGGCCTCGCGCTTCTTCTTTACGGCTTGGACTAACTTTTCTTCGAATGAAAGCATCTTGCCTGTGCGAATGACACGCCTTGACACGGCAACGCAGATGGGCGCAGCCTGTGCGGGTGACACAGACTCGCACATCACCGATTCCAAGGGAAGTCGCTTTGGCGCCGGCGACCGAATCTTTGTTGCGGCAGATCGGCGCGGCCCTGAACACGAACGGGTCACTCCGGGTGCATACGGATGGTGTGATCTCCGTTGATCACGAAACGAAAAAGGAAAGTGCAGATGAACGACAAAGAGAGAGAAGACCCGCAGCCCGACCACGGCAAAGGACCGCCCGACGGCAAGGGCCGCCCGGTGGATCACGGCCGTCCAGTCCCGCATCACGGGTCGGCCGCGACCTTCAGCAAGCCTACGAAAGCCAATTGAGACTCGTCGGCGAGGCGTATCCGACATTGGCGACATACCCCGACAAAGACGGCCTGTGGCTTCTCGTCAAAAGCTCGATCCTCCCGGGCTTGACGCGAGAAGCCACTTTTCTTGTAGCGCTACCCTATCAGCCAGGACCTGGCCCCCGGGCGTGGGGATTCTGGACCGAGACCGACAATCCGCCCAGGTGGATCGGTCCCCGCCACACCAACTTCCAGGACGGTACGGTTTGCGCCTTCGCGCCTAACGACGGAGCATGGACCGACGGCGGCGATCTCCGGACCCTGCTCGACCTCTATACTGTATGGGCAGCGCGGCAATTGTTTCTTGAGATTTCCGGATTGTGGCCCGGCAAGCAGTATGCGCTGATTGGGAGTCCGCTTGCCCTGCAGGTCCACTATCGCCTCAGCGAGTGCAGAGACGATGAGCTGTGCGGCTGCGGGTCGGAAACCTTGCCGTACGCGGACTGTTGCAAGCCCGGGGACTTGAAGTGGAACCGCCTACAACTCATCGAAGATTTCATGCGGGCTATCCCAGGCGGCTTTGCCAGCCGCAAACCATCTGCCCATGTCGTAGACTTCATTGAGGGGCGTACCTCCCTACCCTCGATGGCAGACGTTCACTTGGCAATGCCAGCGTCCTAAGGAGCCCCTGCGAAGCATCCGGTGTCACCGCAAAGCGCCGCGGCCCACCAACTTAGATACTTCGGCGACCACAATTGAGACGACACTGCTGAGACGACACTGCGGCACTTCGGACTCCTCAGGGAAGCGGGCTCTTGGCCGCGATGCGTTCTCACTCATCGAGCCGGGCGGGGCCTATCAAAGTCAAGCTGGTGGGGTTTCGAGATGATGTGGACAGGGATTTTAACTGTCGAAATTCTTGGTGGCGACACACGTGTTGACAAACATATTGCACAGTCGGAGATGCGCAAAGATCGGATGAAAAGTTCCGCTAAGTTCTGAAGGTGCCAACCTGGAGAGCGAGGCTTCGCGAGCGAGTTTGTGGAGAAATGAGGCAGGATGGAAGAAGAATCCGTAAGCGTTCAGCGTAGCGATCACGTGGCCGTGGCACGCGAAATCCAGGCCTTCATCGCTCGCTACCCGAACGTCTTCGGCGGCTCTGACATCTACAATCTCGATTCCGGAGTGCCAATCGCCCGTGCTGGTATGATGGCGGCGGTGTTGACGGGTTTAGTCGACCAAGAGGGGCGGTTGGCCGTCCGTCATTTCGTCGTGCTGGTGCCGCCAGGTACGGATCGATCGGGTGCGGTTGAGACCGTTTGGGCCCAGTTCGTCGAGAGCTTCGAAGTATTGGCAAAGCGTCAGCTTGAGCCCCGCGAAGTTGCTGCCCTGAAGGCGCGAATGAATGTGCTGGTCTGCGCAGATCGGCACCATAGTTCGGTGCTCGACATCATCGCAGAGCAGGGCGAACGAACGGCCGTCATCGTCACGGAGGCTGCCAGCTACCGAGACGATGGAATCGAGTCTTACGTGGCACCAGGCGCGGTGACCCCGCTGCAGCCTGAAGACGTTTGGGCTCCGCAGCTGCACGCACTAGCTACCGCAGCGACTCGGTTGGCTAAGGAAAAGGCGCTCTATGTGGCGCTCGATGCCGATGAGCTCAGCCCTCGTCGCAAGGAGCTGTTCGACTTGCTTCTGACAGTCGACGGTTGTGGCGTAATGGGCTCGGACAGCGCCGAGGATCCAGAGACGGTCTTGTCCAAGCACGTTGATCAATGGGACGCATGGATCCGGCAGGGCAGGCTGGGTCAGGCCTTGCGGGATGTCGAAGCACTGCCGCCGTCGCTCGACAGACAAAAGGCCTTCCTGCGTATCCAGCTCCTCTACCGCGCCGGGCATTTGGAGCATGCGCTGCAGGCCATCCGTGAATTGTTGCCGATGGAGTCTGAGCTGGATGCGGGTTCACGAGTCAAACTTGCCCGCGTCGCCCAAGATGCCAATGCCTCGCGGCTGGCGGAAGAGCTACTGATGCCGATCATCGATGGGCTAGACAATCGAGAGGATTTGGAAAGCGCCTTAGCAACGGCACGCGACGGCAACTTAACCGACATCGAAGCAAGGACTGCTGCTCGTCTTGGAGCGCTCTTTCCCGGCAGTGCGAGCTTACAGCGTCGGCAGTTCAGACAGCTGGTGCGCGCTCGGGACTATGCCGGCGCGGCGAGCTTCGCGCGGCAGAAGCTCGGCGATGACCGGCGTGCAGCGTTCTACGAAGCCCTGGACCGTCATTTCTCTGGTCAGTCGGTGCCGGACTATCTGGCGCTGATTGCGGCGGCTGGTCGCGACGAAGCCCTAGCAGAAGCTTACCGCATGGCGAGCGTTGGCGACGCGCTCGCGCGAAAGCTCTTGGTCCACGCGTTCGACCTTGTGATGCCTCTTCCTTCGGTGTCGGAGCTATCAGAACGTGGGGAACGACTGCTCCTTGACACACTCGAAGCGCTGCTGCTGGCCTCCAGTAAGGGTGACGGATGGGCTGTACCGCGCGATCGTTTCCAGGCTGCGGTACTAGAACTCATCGAGCGGCTGGCTGCGAACCCTGACAATCGAGCGCTACGCGTGGGTCTTGTCGAGCTCATGCAGCCCGCCGTCGCCGGAACAGCAGGATTGACCTTGATGGCGGTGCTGGTGCTTCAGCTCGCGTCCCGTCCGATCGAGCTTCGGAAGAGCGCCTCCCCGGGAAAAGCCGACATGGACTGGCTGATGGAGCGCAAACCGTTTCTGACGGCCGCTTTCAACTGGATGAAGGCCGAAGAACCGCTGGTGATCGGCCGCTCGGTGCTTCCATCAGAGCTTCTTACGGAGCCCGCCGACGAAGTGGTTTCGGCCGTCTCGGATTACCTCACTTACGCACCGCCTGGCACATTCGAAGACACGAGCGCCATGCTGACCTGGTTGGCGTTCGGGGCATCGGTTGCCCCGCATTCCAGCGATCCGGACTACGACCTGCGCCTCATCCGCCTTGTCGCCGGCAAGCTCGCGAGCGCAGGCGATATTCAACAGGCGCGGGACTTGGCTGAACAGGCGCTCATCAACTGCGCCGCGAGCGCGCGGCGCCGACGCTTGGGTTGGTTCGCGATGGCCGATGTCTACGCACGCGGAGGGAATTCCATCGAAGGGCTGTTGGCGATCGCTTGCACGCTGGCAGCCGATGACGGTGGCGACGAGGAAGAAATCTATCAGGAAATCACCGGCGTCGCGCGACTTTTCCGGGATTGTGGACTTCATGACCACGCTCGGATCGTGATCGACAAAGCTCGGAGCGTGCTCGAGCGCATGGGGCTGCGCGATCGCTATGGGCATGAACTTGACACGCTCGAGTTGCAGCTTCGGCAGATGAGATTGCGGATTGCAGAAGATGTAAACGCGACGTTGACGGCCCTGCTGGTCGATGTCGTCGCGAACGGACGTGACGTGCTTCGCCATCGCGGGCATACAGCGCCTGCTGGGGCGCTTCTTGGGCAGCTGCTACGCACCGCGCGTCTGCGAGGGCTCGCGGTTCCGCCTGAGGCCGATGAGACATTCGACGAGTTGCAACGGGGTGCCAGAGGCTCATTCGGCGACCTGGTCGCTACCATGTCTGCTGCGAGGCCCACCGCCGAGGACTTGTTCTCGGTCATGCGAGCGCTCGGCCCGGCCCGCTACTCCGACGATGTCGGTTTTGATATGCGAAATCTGGCGATCGCAGCCGGACGAGCGCTTGCGGGGGAAGATTTGCTCAAGAGCCCTGAAGGTGCGGCATTCGTCCTCGACTTGCTCGCCGATCGTGGCGTGGCATTGCCAGGATGGGACGAGGCCGCCGTGCCGCCGCCAGCCCCGGCGACTATTGGAGAGACGGCCGAGATCGCGCGCGCCATCTCTCGTGCTGGGCTCAGCGTGGTTCAAGTGGGCTTCGACGAGATTGGCCGTCTTGTGCGTCTAGCCACTACTGGAGGTGAGCTTGGCCAGCCTGCCAGGGAGCCTGCCGATATCATACTTGAGGAGCGATTGAAGCGGTGGGCGGTCAAGTTTCCTTATGCCTACGGCATCGACGAAAACACCGCCAACCTGTTTTACACATCCACGGCCGACCTGCGGCTTTCGCAGCTGCCGGACGGGCCCGTCGTTATTGCCGCCGACACGGGGTTCCAAACCTTTCCGCCGAATCTACTTTTTGTCGACGGTGAGTTCGCTGGGCGGACTAGACCGATGGCGGCAACACCCTCGCTGGCTTGGCTCGGGCGCGCCCGCGAGGCTGCCTTCTTAGGCGACGGTCGGATGTGTGCGTGGATCTCGACTGCCGCCCGCGGCGACAGCCAAACACTGCAGATGATCGCAGAAAGACTCCAGCCGACCTTTGAACAGTACGGGTTCACGGTTGAAAACGGTTCGGTGCTGCCGGGAGCGTTCGCCGGAGCGACCTTGGCCGTGGTAACCGCGCACGGTGGCGTACATCCAGAAGGCCGCTACTTCCAGGTCGTATCGGACGAGGGCATCCTTCGGGTCACTGCTGCCGATCTCGCCAACGCCCTACGCAACATCGGTGTCGTGATCCTCTTCGTATGCAGCGGAGGGCGTACGGACAAGCATCCAGCCGCGAACACGACGCTTGGGCTGGCGAAGCAGATTGTCGACCGAGGCTGTTCGGCGGTAATAGCGTCGCCTTGGCCGCTCGATGCTCGTGTTCCGTCACATTGGCTGCCAGCATTCCTCGAACGCTGGAATTCGGGAGCGACACTGATTGAGGCAAACTTCATTGCGAACCAGGTCGTCGACCAACGCTTCGCGCAAGATCCCGCGCGCGGGTTGGCGATGACCGTGTTCGGCAACCCGGAACTCTCGCTGGCCAGTGCCCGCTCCCCCGCGCGTGCAGGGAAGCAGTAGCGATGCAGCCATTCCGAGTATGTCCGGTCGAAGACAAGGTGCTTCGACGATGAGATGCGCGCTAACGGCCCGTGCATGCGGGGGGCGGCTACAGCGTTATTGAGTTACGCGCCGCCCCCCGCACTCCTATGTCGGTGCTGCCTAGACGAGATGGTGCCTAGATGGAATCCGGTAGGGCGCTTGGGTTTGAGGGGATGGAAGGCTTGGGAGGTGGGCGACAGATTCGTGTGGGGGCGAAAAGGCTTCGACACCAAGGCGATCCGCACCATCATCCGGCTGCGTAAGAAAGACCAAGCCGAGCGCCAGGAAGAGGACGCCATCCTCGATCTATATATGGCCGCGCTCGGAATGGTCTAAGATTAACCGCCCGGTACCCTTGCGGTGGCCGGAGATACGGTTTGAACCATGAGCGAATTCGACTTTGGCGGTCGCCGCGCCTCGGAATTCCGCCATCGCGGCTTCTGGACGCTGTTCGCTGAGCGGCATCCGGAAGAAAGAGCCCGGCTGGCGCGGCGCGGACCCTGGTTCTGGCAGCGCGGGCTGCCCGACTTCGCCTTGGTCCTTTCCATGTATGTCGCGCCGGCGCAGAACCATGTTGGCGTCTTCTTCGGCCGCAACGAGAAGTTCGGCGCCACGCAAAGCTGGTCGCGGCTGAAGCCGTTCCAGCCAGCCATCGAAGACAGGCTGAAACTCAGGCCGGACCAAAGCTGCGAGGGCCTCGGCATCAATTCGATGTGGCGGGTCAACTGCTATGCCGAGGACAATTGGCCTGCCATGACCGACTGGCTGGTGACGGAGTGTTCGCGTGTCGAGCGCGCCGTCACCGAAGTGCTTGGGCAGGGGTAGGGCGCTGGTGTCCCTGGAAGGCGTCAGGTCCTTCTTCCGCTCGCGTTGGCTTGGCCAGGTGCCGATCGACCGGCTGTTCTGGCGCGACATGATGCTGGTTGGGACGGGGATCAACGTTGCTTCGTCCGCGGCAGCACTGATCCTGCTTGGACTGAAGATGCCGCTCGGCTTCGTGCTGGCGGTGCATTTCGCACCGGTGCCCTACAACATCTTTCTCACTATCGCGGTCTGGCGGACGGCAGAACAATCGGGCGCCAAGGCCTCGCTGATGCTGTTGGGCTCGGCGCTCTGGCTCGTCGCCACGGTGGCGGTCTGAACGGGCCGAACGCAGCACGAAAAAGGGCGGCCGAAGCCGCCCCTTGCTGAAAGTTACACGATGCCGATCAGGCCGCCGGCTCGAATTTCAGCGCGACGCCGTTGATGCAGTAGCGCAGGCCGGTCGGCGGCGGGCCGTCCTCGAAGACGTGGCCGAGATGGCTGCCGCAGCGGGCGCAGTGGCATTCGGTGCGGACCATGCCGTAGCTGCGGTCGATGGTGTTCTCGACCGAGCCGGGCACCGGATCGTTGAAGCTCGGCCAGCCGGTGCCGCTCTCGAACTTCAGCTTGGATTCGAACAACGGCTGGTCGCAGCCGACGCAGGAAAATGTGCCGGCGCGCTTCTCGTAGAGCAAGGCGCAGCTTCCCGGCCGCTCGGTGCCGTGGCCGCGCATGACCGCATATTGCTCCGGCGTAAGCCGGGCGCGCCATTCGGCGTCGGTGCGGGTGACGGGGTAGGTGTGGGTGTCCATATGATCTCCTCAGCCTTGGCGGCTCGTTGTTGATTGCAACCGGATATTCGCTCCAACATAGGCATTTGTTACGGATTTGCCCACATTTTCAATCGTGCCGTCTTCCTCAGACGATCGCCGCGAGATAGCGGGCGACCGAAGTGGCGAACGACTTCTTCCCGCCGCCGATGATGTTCAGGTCCCACCATGCGCCGCGGATGTCGTCGAAGTCGAATGGTTCAAGTGCTGCCGCGATGCGGCGCACGGCCGCCGCGTTGAGCGGTATCTGGTTGGGATAGCTGTACATGAAGCTGACATGGCGGCGCGTCGGCGTCACCTGGACGGTGTCGCCGGTCAGCAGCGCGTTGCCGCCATCGCGCTGCCAGTGCAGCACCTGGCTGCCGGCAAAATGGCCGCCGCAACGGATGAGTGTCAGGGACGGGTTGATGACAAGAGTTTCGCCCTCCCAACTGACGATCGAGGGATGCGGCCGCATGATCCATTGGCGGTCATCGGCATGGAGATACATCGGCACGCCGCCGAAGGCCTCACTCCATTCGGCCATCGCCGAATAGAAGTGGCAGTGCGAGATGGCGATGGCCGCCAGACCGCCGCGACGGTTTATCTCTGCTATCGCCTCGTCGCTGACCAGCGAGACGCAGTCCCACAGCACATTGCCGTGCGGCGTCTGCACCAGCTGTGCCCGCTGGCCGATGGCGAAGCGCGGCTCGATGCCGAAGGCAAGCACACCGGCATCATCCCTCATCACAAGTCTATGCCCGGCAGAGAGCTCTTGCTGTGTGATCCAGGCCTGGCCCTCCCAGCGCACAAATTGCCGCTCATCCTCGCAGATCGGGCAATGTTGCGGCGGTGTCTTCGTCGCCGCGAACTGGACGCCGCACTGCAGGCAGAGGAAGCAGGTCATCGGATCGGTCTTTCAATGCTTTCTGGAAAGCTGCTTGGTCGCGGCTTCGAGCCCGGCCAGCGTCAGCGGGAACATGCGGCCGCCAAAAATGTCGCGGATCATCGCGATCGAGTGGGTGTAACCCCAGTTCTTTTCGCTCTCGGGATTCAGCCATACCGCATTCGGCCATTGCTGCAGCAGGCGGCCGACCCAGACGGCGCCGGCCTCCGGATTCCAGTGCTCGACCGATCCGCCGGGGTGCGCAATCTCGTAGGGGCTCATCGAGGCGTCACCGACGACGATCACTTTGTAGTCCGGGCCGTATTTGTGGAGGAGGTCGAAGGTCGGAATCACCTCGGCATGGCGGCGCCGGTTGTCCTTCCACACGCCCTCGTAGAGGCAGTTGTGGAAGTAAAAATATTCGAGCTGGCGGAATTCGGCACGGGCCGCCGAAAACAGTTCCTCGACGCTCTTGATGTGGTCGTCCATCGAGCCGCCGACGTCGAAGAACATCAAAAGCTTCACGGCATTGCGCCGTTCGGGCCGCGTCTGCACGTCGAGATAGCCATGTTCGGCGGTGGCGTGGATGGTGCCGGGCAGGTCGAATTCTTCCTCGGCGCCTTCGCGCACCCAGCGGCGCAGCCGTTTTAGCGCGATCTTGATGTTACGGGTGCCGAGCTCGACGGCATCGTCGAAGTTTTTGAACTCGCGCTTGTCCCAGACCTTTACCGCGCGGCGGTTGCGGCTTTCGTGCTGGCCGATGCGCACGCCTTCGGGATTGTAGCCATAGGCGCCGAAGGGCGAGGTGCCGCCGGTGCCGATCCATTTCGAGCCGCCCTGGTGGCGGCCCTTCTGCTCCTCGAGCCGCTGCTTCAAGGTCTCCATCAGCTTCTCGAAACCGCCAAGCGCCTCGACCAGCTTTTTCTCTTCCTCGGTCAGGTGCTTTTCGGCGAGCCGGCGCAGCCATTCCTCGGGAATATTGGCGACGTCGACCGCATCCGGCCCGCCAAGCGCCTCGATGCCCTTGAATACATGCGCGAACACCTGGTCGAAGCGGTCGATATGGCGCTCGTCCTTCACCAGAGCGGCGCGGGCCAGGTAATAAAAACCTTCGACGTCGTAGTCGACCAGCCCGGCCTCCAGCCCCTCCAGCAGCGACAGATATTCCCGGAGCGAAACGGGAACACGCGCGGCCTTCAGTTCGAGGAAGAAGGGGATGAACATTTTTCTATCTACAGCAGATCATACTCGATGAAGCCGGTGCGGCGCGCCACATGGTCGTAGAGCTTGCGTGCGGTGGTGTTGGTCTCGTGCGTCATCCAGTAGACGTTCTTGACGCCGATTTTTTCCGCAGCGTCCTTCACCGCCTTGATCAGCGCTGCGCCGATGCCCTTGCCCCGCACGTCCGGGTCGGCGAACAGGTCCTGCAGGTAGCAGTTGTTTTTCTCCGACCAGCCGGAGCGGTGGTAGAGATAGTGGGTGAGGCCGACAGCCTTGCCGTCGACGGTGGCGATAAAACCCTTCGGCTCGAATTCACCCGCCGTGAACAACCGCTTCCAGGTGACGGCGTAGACTTCTTCTGGCAGCTTGGTCTCGTAGAAGGTCAGATAGTCGGTCCATAGGCGCTTCCAGTCGGCGTGGTCGGACTGTGCGAGCGGGCGGACAATAATCTCAGACATTTCATCTCCTCCGAAGGGTTGCGGCCGAAGCTGCCTTCCTGTCTGGCCGGCAGCAACGGTCCACAGCGGGAAAAGCGCTACTGCTGCCTGGCTATTGCTGCCTTCTGGCCATGAAGGCCAGCCGCTCGAACAGGTGCACGTCCTGTTCGTTCTTCAGCAACGCGCCATGCAGTTTGGGCAGTGCATTCTTCGGATCGGCGCGCAGATCCTCGGGCGCGATGTCGTCGGCGACGAGCAGGCGGATCCAGTCGAGCGCCTCGGAGGTCGACGGCTTCTTCTTCAGGCCCGGCACGTCACGGATCTCGTAGAACTGGGTGAGGGCCGCCCGCACCAAATTCTGTTTGATGCCGGGATAGTGGACGTCGACAATCCTGTGCAGGGTGTCGACGTCGGGAAAGCGGATGTAGTGGAAGAAGCAGCGGCGCAGGAAGGCGTCCGGCAGTTCCTTCTCGTTGTTGGAGGTGATGATGACGATGGGCCTGATAGCAGCGCGGATGGTCTCGCCGGTCTCGTAGACGAAGAACTCCATCCGATCGAGTTCCTGCAGCAGGTCGTTGGGGAATTCGATGTCGGCCTTGTCGATCTCGTCGATGAGCAGCACGACCTTCTTGCCCGCCGCGAACGCCTCCCATAGCTTGCCGCGCTTGATGTAGTTCTTGATGTCGTTGAACCTGCTGTCGCCGAGCTGGCTGTCGCGCAGCCGCGAGACGGCGTCGTACTCGTAAAGGCCCTGTTGCGCCCTGGTGGTCGATTTGACGTGCCATTCGATGAGATCGAGTCCAAGTGCCGATGCCACCTGGCGGGCAAGTTCGGTCTTGCCGGTGCCGGGCTCACCCTTGACCAGCAAGGGCCGCTCCAGTGCGATCGCCGCGTTGACGGCCACCATCAGATCCTTGTCGGCGACATAGGCCGCCGTGCCTTCGAAACGCATTTTTGCTCCTTGGTTCACGTCATGAGCGTAAGGACGCCGACCGGCCTGTGCAAGGGTGCGACGCGGGTGGCGAATAAAGCCGCCGAGACTGTCTGCATCACTGGCGCTTGACTGATGAGCGGCCTATATTGGGGGGGACGGTCTGTGCTTCCCGGCAGGAGAACATTTTCCCCGGGGCCTTAACGATCCTTAGGGAGCTGTCCCTGGGAAGACCCGTGGGTTTTCTCACACGGCGCCCACCTACTTTGTAGGTTCCCGGGATCGCTCTCTCCACCGGTTGTGTGGATCGTCACTTCTTGCCCCTGTATCCACGCATTTCGGTGGATCATGCGGTAGAAAACGTCGCTCCCAAAACGCCATCCATATCCGGCCTTTTCTATCGTCCGCGCATGACATCTCTCAAAGACCTGAAAAAACAGCTGCGGCTCGAGGCGCTTGGGCGCCGCGATGCGCTCGATGAATTCTGGCGGGTCGAAGTAGCGCTCGAAATGGCCGAGACGGCGCGCGATCATCTCACCATCGAGCCCGGTCAGATCGTCTCCGGCTTCTGGCCGATGCGTTCGGAAGTCGACGTCAGGCCATTGATGTTTGCCTTGCGTGAAAAGGGCGCCAGGCTTTGCCTGCCTGCCATTCTCGACAAGACCACGATCGTCTTTCGCGAGCTGGTGCGTGGCGCGCCGATGGTCGACATGGGTTTTGGCACCGTCGGGCCGCATGAAGAGGCCGAGGTGCTTGATCCAGAGGTGATGCTGGTGCCGCTTGCCGCGTTCGACGCGCGTGGTCACCGCATCGGCTACGGCGCCGGCTACTACGACCGCGCGATCGCGAAGCTTGTCGACAAGGGGCATGCGCCCCGATTGATCGGCATCGCCTTCGACTGCCAGGAAGTTCCGCAGGTTCCGGACGAGAACCATGACGTGGTCATCCCGGAAATACTCACCGAGAGCGGGTTGCGCCGCTTCGGCATCGCTTAAAAGATCGCGATCTGCTTAACGGGTTTCCAAGATATATCGGATAGCGTTCCTGCAATACAGTCCGGGCCGATGGCAACCATGGCTTTTGTCTTTGCACGCTTCCTGCTGATGCCGTTCGTCTTGATCGCGGTGACACTGTTGGCGATGGCATTGCACGTCATCAGAACCTCCGTGCATCATCAAGCCGCCTGGAATCAGACGGTTGCCACCGTAATTTCCGTCAGTCCCTACAGTGAAAAGCAGGAAAACGGCCTCACCACGGACGGCATCGATGTCGCCGTCACCTATGTCGCCAACGACGCGCCGATGGGCTGGTCCGGCAAGGGAAAGATCATCGGTCTCTACAAGGCAGCCGTGGGCGACAAGGTAGAGATGTATTACAACCCTGCCGATCCATCGAAGCTCGATACCGCTGCGATGAAAGGCTGGCGCGGCGGATTGCTGCTCCTTGCCGTTACCGGCGGGTTCATCGTCTTCTACATCTGGTTCTTCTGGTTGCGCGGACGGAACGCGCCGCCGACATTGCCGATGACGCCATCGTCCGTCGGCGCATTGGGTGCGGGCGCAAAACCACCCCAGCCGCCGCGCGCCACTTTCGGCCGGCGTTAGGGCCAGCCGTACTACCGCTTGCCTAGCGTCCATGGCTCTGGAATAGAAGTGGATATGAGACTTCTTTTCCTCGGCGACATGGTTGGCAAGACGGGACGCACGGCGGTTTGGGAACAACTGCCTGGTCTGATCTCGGATTTCAAACTCGATTTCGTCATCGTCAATGGCGAGAATGCTGCCGGCGGTTTCGGCATCACCGAAGAGATCTTTCGCGAGACCATCGCGGCCGGCGCCGATGTTGTCACCACCGGCAACCATGTCTGGGACCAGCGCGACGCGCTCGCCTTCGCGCCACGCGAAGAGCGCTTCCTGCGTCCCTCCAACTTTCCCAAGGGCACGCCCGGGCGCGGCTCCGGCGTCTACATATCGAGGGGCGGGGCGAGGGTGCTGGTCGCCAACATCATGGGCCGGGTGTTCATGCATCCCGAGCTCGACGATCCGTTCCAGGCCGGCGAGCGTGAGCTTGCCGCCTGTCCGCTCGGCGAGCAGGCGGATGCGGTGGTGATCGACTTCCATGCCGAGGCAACGTCGGAAAAGATGTGTTTCGCGCATTTCGTCGATGGCCGCGCCAGCCTGGTCGTCGGCACCCACACCCACCAGCCGACCGCCGACCACCAGATCCTCAATGGCGGCACCGGCTATCTGTCCGATGCCGGCATGTGCGGCGACTACGATTCCTCGCTCGGCATGGACAAGGAGGAGCCGCTCAACCGGTTCCTGTCGAAAGTGCCTAAGGGGCGTTTCGAGGCTGCGACCGGACCGGCGACATTGTGTGGGGTTGGTGTCAATATTTCCGATCGTACCGGACTGACCGAGAAGATCGCGCCGTTTCGTCGCGGGCCGCGATTGGAAGAAACGGCTCCATCTTTCTGGTCGTGACATTGATATAGAGGTTTGTAGTACCTAACTGCCGGCGACACTGCTCTAGATCGTAGGGGACGACCTCCATGCAGCTCATTGAGTTTCTGGCGCCGCATTTTCATTTTGTATCCGACCCGACAGCCTGGGTCGCTTTGCTGACGCTGGTGGTGCTGGAGATCGTGCTCGGCATCGACAATCTGATCTTCATCTCGATCCTGACCAACAAGCTGCCGGAAGCGCAGCGGGCCCGCGCCCGCCGGCTCGGCATCTCGGCGGCGCTGGTCATGCGGCTGGTGCTGCTCGCCACCATCTCGATCATCGTCCAGCTGACGACGCCGGTCTTCACCGCATTCGGCCATGGCTTCTCTTGGCGCGACCTGATCCTGATCGCCGGCGGCCTGTTCCTGGTCTGGAAGGCGACCAAGGAGATCCATCACACCGTCGATCCCGACGACCATCAGGACACGATGCTGGGCGGGACGCTGCAGATCAGCCTTGCCGGCGCGATCTTCCAGATCCTGCTGCTCGACCTCGTCTTCTCGATCGATTCCATCATCACCGCCGTCGGCATGACCGACGAGATCGCCATCATGTACATCGCCGTGATCGTGGCCGTCACCGTGATGATGCTGGCGGCAGGGCCGCTGGCCAACTTCATCGCCAAGAACCCCAGCATCGTCATGCTGGCGCTGGGCTTCCTGCTGATGATCGGCATGACGCTGATCGCCGACGGCATGGGCTATCACGTGCCCAAGGGCTACATCTACGCGGCGATGGGTTTTTCGGCCCTGGTCGAAGGGCTCAACATGCTGGCGCGGCAGCGCAAGAAGGCGAGGCCCAGCGACGGGCATTGAGCGATCGGCAGCGGGATCATCATGACCAACCGCGCCCCGCACGGCGCGGCTGGACGAATTGAGCCGATTTATCTATAAGCCGGCCATTCCGACAGAGAATGCCGTGCTTCCGCGGGTTGCACCTCCGGCGCTCTGAGATTTTGAATTCGAGCATTTTTTGCAAAGGCGAGGTGATCCACCTGGCTGCAGAATGCTCTAGCCGAGAAGACGACAGGGGTGCCATGGCTGGCCATTCACAGTTCAAGAACATTATGCACCGCAAGGGCCGTCAGGACGCGGTGCGGTCGAAAATGTTTTCCAAGCTGGCGCGCGAAATCACCGTCGCCGCCAAGAGCGGCACGCCCGACCCATCGATGAACCCACGCCTGCGGCTGGCGATCCAGAACGCCAAGGCCGTGTCGATGCCGAAGGACAACATCCAGCGCGCCGTCAACAAGGCCTCGATGGGCGATGCGGAAAACTATGAAGCTGTGCGCTATGAAGGCTATGGCCCAGGCGGCGTCGCCGTCATCGTCGAGGCGCTGACCGACAACCGCAACCGCTCGGCGTCGAATGTGCGCGCGGCCTTCACCAAGGCCGGCGGCGCGATGGGCGAAACCGGCTCGGTGTCCTTCATGTGGGACCGTGTAGGCGAAATCTATTATCCGGCATCGGCCGGCAGCGCCGACAAGGTCATGGACGCGGCGATCGAAGCCGGCGCCGACGACGTGGAAACCGACGAGGAAGGCCACACGATCTATTGCGCCTTCGAGAATCTCGGTGAGGTGTCGAAAGCACTGGAAAGCTCGCTTGGCGAGGCGGAATCGGTGAAGCTGATCTGGCGGCCGCAGAACAATGTTCCGGTCGACGAGGAAAGGGCTCAATCGCTGATGAAGCTTGTCGCCACGCTCGAGGATGACGATGACGTACAAAGCGTCTACGCCAACTTCGAAGTCGACGACGAGACCTTGGCCAAGCTTAGCGCGGCGTGAGCTTCTGACCGTCACGCGGAAGTGTAGAGGAACACCATAGTCAAGGACTCCCCACCCAACGTATAGCTCAGTGAGTTGTCGGCGGGAGGGGAGATGACTGGCGACAGGCCTGAAGTTGCCACTGCGATGGCTTGGCCTCGCCGGGGTGGCATATGGCGTCGGTTCCTCGCTTTGGTCATCGACTACCTTGTCGTGATGATACCCCTCTATTTTCTGGTTGCTGGCCTGTTCCTGGTGGCCGGCGGTGGGGTGAAGGATCACTTCGTAGAAATATGCAGGTCGGGCAAGGTGCATGGCGGTCTGTTGCCCGAACGTCGGCAAGTGTGCAAATCTTATAACTTCGACGTTCCAGTTGCCGATTGGGCAGTCGAAAAAGCGAAGATGGCCCAGCTTGCAAAGTCAGAGACGGTTTCAATCAAAGTTGGTTCGGAGGAGACGTTTCGACTTACAACATTGGATCAGGGTTTACTCCAGTTACCCGCTCTGGCGATCTATCTTCTTGTCATGGAGATGGCCTTTGGCCAATCAGTCGGCAAGCGGGCTTTGGTGCTCGTCGTGTATGACCAGGATCACTGGCAAAGGAGAGGCCTGCCATTACAAAAGGCGTTTCATCGACAGCTTATCAAGTTTCTCGGCGCTTTCCCCCTCGTACTGACGGGAGCCTGGTCCGCCTTTCAGACCTGGAGGGGCGTTCCGACACCTGCGCCGAGCTATTTCTGGCTGGAAATCGTTACTACCTTGGCTTTGATCTGGCCGCTCTGGATCGGAATTTCGATAGCGTTGGGCCATGAGCCGATCCATGATCGAATCGCCGGCACAACCGTTCGCACTCGCGAGACACATGAATGAGCCTTTTTGAGAAACCTCGGATCGTCATCACCTATTGCACGCAGTGCCAGTGGCTGCTGCGTGCCGGCTGGATGGCGCAGGAGCTGCTCTCCACCTTCGGCACCGATCTTGGCGAAGTGACGCTGGTGCCCGGCACCGGCGGCATCTTCACCATCTCCTGCAATGAGGTGCTGGTCTGGGACCGCAAGCGCGACGGTGGCTTTCCGGACGCGGCAAAACTCAAGCAGCTGGTGCGTGACGTGATCGACCCGGATCGCGATCTCGGTCATTCCGACCGCAAGGGCCACACGCAGAAAGACCCCGCCTGAGCGGAGTCCCTTGCGTTTTGGAAGGCCTCCTTAGAGCAATGCGAAGATAAAGCAGGCCATCGCCATGACGGCGGTGATGGTACGGACGTGGTTCCACATCACCCATTGGCTCAGATGGTTCGCCCACACGGCGGCGCTGTTGCTGCTGGCCGGGTCGACGGCGGCAAGTGCATCGTTGAGCGGTACGTTGAAAACCATGGTCACGATCGGGTTGCCGATCACGTAGACCACCGCACCGGCAAGCAGCCAGTACGAGCCGGACTGGCTCCAGCCCATGATGGCGGCGGCGATAAGCACCAGACAGAGCAGTCCGGTGCCGAAGAGCGCCGTCATGAAGGTCGGCGTGATCACCGTGATGTTGATCGAATTCATCGCCGCGATGCCTTGCGGGACAGGCAGCCGGGCAAGCGCTGCCATGACGAAGTTGGAAAAGGCGAAGAACACGCCGCCGACGACGCCTGAGCCGATGGCGGCAATGATGGTGAGGGCAGGAAGAAGCTTGATCATCTCAGTTGCTCCAGATGCCGCTAGCGGCTGTTTCGGTTGCATAGGTTGAGAAGTCTTTCGGTGCACGGCCGAGCACGCGCTGGACGCCGTCGGCGAGCGACTCGTTGCGGCCGTCGAGCACCTGGGTGAACAGCTCGTTGAGCAGCCAGGCGAATTCGGGCGGCAGGTCGTGCGACGTGACGGAAGCCGTGAACTCGTCATGCGAAATTCTGACAAAGCGGATGTCGCGTCCTGCCGCCTTGGCAATCTCGGCGACCGCATCAGTGAAGCTCAACAGCCGCGGCCCCGTGAGCTCATAGAGCTGGCCGACATGACCGGGCTCAGTCAGCACGGCTTCGGCGGCGTCAGCGATGTCGTCGACATCGACAAAGGGTTCGCCGACCGGTCCGACCGGCAGTGCGACCTCGCCCGCCAGCAGCGGCTCGACGAGAAAGCCTTCGCTGAAATTCTGCGAGAACCAGGCGCAGCGCAGGATCGTCCAGTCGGCCCCGGAAGCCTTCAGCATCTCTTCGGCGCGCTGCGCCTCGTGCTCGCCGCGGCCCGACAAAAGCGCCAGCCGGCGAACGCCATGCCGCACGGCAAGGCGGGCGAAGGCACCGATCACTTCGGCGGCGCCCGGCACGGCGATGTCGGGATAGTAGCTGATGTAGACCGCGCTGACGCCCTCGAGTGCGGGAGCCCAGCTTGCGGGAGCTTCCCAGTCGAAACGAGGCGCGGCGGAACGGGAACCGATCCGTACCGGAATGCCGCGGGCCGTCAGCCGTTCGGCGAGACGGCGGCCGGTCTTGCCGGTGCCGCCAAGGATCAGAATTGGTTTGGTGTCGGTCATTGTGGTTTTCCTCTGTTGCAAAACATGAGTAATACTCACATTTGCAAAACGTGATAAACCCTCGTATTTTGCGAGTCAAGCCATTTCCTCGGCGATTTGCCGAATGCGTTTGTTGGAGACAGTCCATGGAAGGCACGCCGGCCAATGAGCAGATCGCTTCGCCACGGCGGGCGCCAAGCCAGCAACGCAGCCGCGAGCGGGTGGAGCGCATGCTGGCGGCCGCCTCGGCGCTGATCACCGAGCAAGGCAGCGATGCCATGCGCATGGGCGAAGTCGCCGAACGGGCAGGGGTGTCGATCGGCTCGCTTTACCAGTTCTTTCCCGACAAGCGGGCGATCATCTGGGCGCTGGCCGAGCGCTACACCGCCGAAAGCCAGGCCTGCATCTCGGCCGAACTCAAGGATGTCAGCGATGCCGAAGGCCTGCGGCGGGCTTTCTCGGAACTGGTCGATATCTATTACCGGCTGTTCCTGGCCGAGCCGGTGATGCGCGACATCTGGTCGGGCACGCAGGCCGACAAGGCGCTGCGCCAACTCGAACTCGCCGACAGTCGGGCTAACGCTGAATTCCTTGTGGCGGTGTTGAAGCGATTGCATCCCGGTGCCGACCCCGTCGCCCTGGAGACGACCGCATTTCTCGTCTGGCAGATGGGCGAGGCCGCGATGCGGCTGGCGATCTCGGTCGACCGGCAGGAAGGCGACAGGCTGGTCGCCGCCTACAAGCGCATGGCGCTGCGGGAACTGACCGGAGACTGAGTGGCACTGCGCGCGTTCATTTTCCACCCTCCGGCAAAGATGTGGCCGGCAAGGATGTGCCCGGCAAAGATGTCGCCGACATCGCGCCACCTGGCCGCTGGTGCTCAAGCCGCCAGGCTTTCGGGCTCAGGCCGGTGATGCGCAGGAACTCGCGGTTGAAGTTCGATTTGCTGAGGAAACCGGCGTCGAACATGATGCGGGTGATCGGTTCGTCCGTCGTCGCCAGCAGGCGGCGCGCCTCGTCGATCCTCTGGTTGTTGACGTATTGCGACACGCTCGATCCGTGGATGCGATTGATCGCCGACGACACTTGCCGTGCCGGCAGGCCGAGCCGCCTGGCGATGCGCCCAAGGTTGAGATCGACATCCTTGTAGAGTTCCTTCGACTGCATCAGCGCGTCGACCGCCGCCGCGATCGCGGAGTCTTCGCTGGTTGCGGTTTGCAGCCGAGGCTCATCCTCTTCTTCCTCGTCTTCGACCGGAGCGGTGGCTTCGCTGGCGACCGCGGCAGCACCGCCGAGAAGCAACAGCGCCAGAACGTTGCCGCCGGCAATCACCGCACCGGAATGAGCACCGCCGGTCCATTGCATGTCAAAACTGATGATGATGTCGGTGACCGGCGATGCGAGCATCGCCAGCGCCGTCACCCACAGCGACCGGTAGGACTGCAAGACGCCGTCGAGGCGTGATTCGACAAGGACATCCGGGCCGGCCAGCGCAAGCCAAAGAAGCGCGAGCCCGTACGATAAGAACACAAGGATGATGACCGGGCCGACCGGCTCGCGCCAGAAGACCAGCAGCAAGGCAACCAGGCAGGCCGGCAGCAGATGCGGCCACAGCCGTGCCAGGCGATGCTCCGATCGTTCCTTCGTCAAGCCGCTGAAGGCGATCCAGGCAAGCGGTGCGATCAGCGTCGCCAGCACCGACTGGACCGGCATCATGGCCCTGACGTCATAACCCCAGCGGATGCCGATCAGGACCGACTGCGAGGCATAGGCGGCCATCAGCAGCATGAAGGCGATGTGCTCGCGCAGATCGGCCTCGTTTGCGCGGATCATCTGCACAAGCAGGATCACGAGCAGCAGGGCGACGACGAACGGCAGGGGAATGAAGATCATGATCGCAAGCGTGGTTCCAGGGCTGGCAGCGACCGACAATGACCTGGATTGCGTTCACGGTCGTCCCGGATCGCGATCGAGGTCGCGGAAATCGACGTCCCGGGTCATTCCGACAGCGCCACGGTCCAGCCGGGACCGCCACACATGATCGGAGATATCAATGAAATCCGCAATTCTTGGCCTGCTGTCATTCGGCAGCGTCGTGCTTGCGTCACCGGCGAGCGGGGATGCCGGCAAGACACTCGATCTCTCCGGCGTGAGCGTCGTCGTCATATCGGGCGAAGCCAGTTCCGTCAGGCTCACCACTTCGGTCTCGGCGCCTTACCAGGCGACGATCGGCAGCCGCCGCGAAGGCTGGTTCGCGCGCTGGTATTCGAGCTGGTTCGCCAATGACTGCAGCCTTGCCGGCGACATGAAACTGGAGGCCTCGACATTGCGTATCGACGTTGCCTCCTCCTCATGGCTGGATCCCTCCGACTGCAGGGTCGAGATCAACGCCAACATTCAACCCGAAAGTTCGGTGTCGATCGACCAGGCAGCGCTGCAGGCCAACATGGCGGGCAATTTTCTCCACCATCGCCATAACCAGCAAGGCGGCCGATGTTTCGCTGGACGGGCATGCCTCGACCGTCGACCTCAGAGGCGACGCGCTGAAAGCCAGTCTCGCCTTTAGCAGCGTCAGGCAGGACGAAAACATCGCCATCACCGGCAAGGCGCTGGATGCCACGCTCTCCTTCGGCCAGGGGGTTGCGATCAGCTATTCGGTGACCGCAACGGCGTCCTTGGTCGACAGTTCGCTTATCAGCACCGCCGGCGCCAAGCCCTCGGTCGTCATCAAGGGCGACTTTGTTCGTGCCACCATTCGTTGAACAAAAAACCCGCCTCGAAAGGCGGGTTTTTGATCTACGGCAATGGCGAGATAGGCTTAGAGGCCGAAACCTTCGAAACGCTTCTTGAACTTCGACAGACGGCCGCCGCGGTCGAGCAGGGTCTGGTGGCCGCCGGTCCAGGCCGGGTGCGTGCTCGGGTCGATATCGAGGTTCATCGTATCGCCTTCCTTGCCCCAGGTCGAACGGGTCGTGTATTCGGTGCCGTCGGTCATGACGACCTTGATGGTGTGGTAATCGGGATGGATAGCGCTCTTCATGGCTCGGTTCCTGGCTTGCCGGCGCGGCTGACGGGCATAAGCCTGCGTCGATGCGCCTCTTTTTAAAACTCGAAGCCGCAGCTATTGAGGAGCCACGGCTTCTAAAACGGTCGGCGAGCCTATACATCAGGCGGAATTGAATCACAAGGCCGCGGCAAGCGCATATTGAAGCGCATAAAGCCGAAGCGGCTAGAGGAAACACCGAGATGGCGCAATCAAGCAGCGCAGACGAGCGCCGACGCTCGCTCAAGCCGCTCAGACGCCTGTTCCCCTATATCACTGGATATCGCACGCTGGTCGTCGGCGCCCTTATCTCGCTGACCATCGCGGCGGCAACGACGCTGACGCTGCCGCTGGCCGTGCGGCGCATGATCGACCATGGTTTCTCGTCGTCCAGCACCACCTTCATCGCCGAATATTTCGCGGCACTGGTGGCCATGGCCGCGGTGCTGGCGGCGGCATCGGCCGGCCGCTACTATTTCGTCATTACGCTCGGCGAGCGCGTCGTTGCCGATATCAGGCGCGACGTCTTTGCCCATGTGACGACGCTATCGCCTGCCTTCTTCGACACCGCCCAGTCGGGCGAGATCGTGTCGCGGCTCGCCGCCGACACCACACAGGTCAAGTCGGCTGTAGGCGCCACGGCTTCTGTCGCGCTGCGCAACGTCATCCTTGGCCTCGGCGCGGTGGGAATGATGGTCATCACCAGCCCGAAACTGTCCAGCCTGGTTATAGCGGCCATACCCGTGATCGTGTTGCCGCTGGTTGCCTTCGGCCGTTCGGTGCGGCGCAAGTCAAGGCAGGCGCAGGACACGCTTGCCGATGCCACAGCCTATGCCAGCGAGCAGATCGGCGCGGTGCGCACGCTGCAGGCCTTCACCAACGAGAAGCTGGTCACCAGTCATTTTTCGGGCGCGGTGGAGGCTGCCTTCGAGGCAGCGCGCGCCTCGATCTTCGCGCGCGCCTTTCTCACCTTCTTTGCCATTTTCACCATCTTCTCATCCGTCGTCGCGGTGCTCTGGTTCGGCTCGCGCGACGTCCTCGAAGGCACGATATCGCCGGGTACGCTGGGCCAGTTCCTGCTCTATTCGGTGTTCGCCGCCGGCGCGCTAGGCGCGCTGTCGGAAGTCTGGGGCGAACTTGCCCAGGCGGCGGGTGCTGCCGAGCGGCTGACCGAGATCCTGGCCGAGAAGCCGGCGATTCAGGCGCCGGCCGATCCGAAGCCGCTGCCGGCGGTCGCCAAGGGCGCGATCGTCTTCGACAATGTCTCCTTCTCCTATCCGGCCCGGCCCGACCGTGCCGCCGTCCATGGCTTGAGTTTTCAGGTCATGCCCGGCGAGACGGTGGCCATCGTCGGCCCCTCGGGGGCCGGCAAGAGCACGGTCTTTTCGCTGATCCTGCGCTTCTACGACCCCGAAACCGGCAAGATCCTGATTGATGGCGTCGACGTGCGCGAGGCCGATCCCGTCTCGGTGCGCGAGCGCATCGCCATCGTGCCGCAGGACGTCACCATCTTCGCGGCAAGCGCGCGCGACAATATCGGCTTCGGCCGGCCGGGTGCCGGCAATGCCGAGATCGAGACGGCGGCGAAGGATGCGCTGGCCGACGAATTCATCCTCAAGCTCGAGAATGGCTATGACAGCCAGGTCGGCGAGCGCGGCGTGACGCTGTCCGGCGGCCAGCGCCAGCGTGTGGCGATCGCCCGCGCCATCCTGCGCGACGCGCCGATCCTGCTGCTCGACGAAGCCACTTCGGCACTCGACGCCGAAAGCGAGACGCTGGTGCAGACGGCACTGGAACGGCTGATGCAAGGCCGCACCACCATCGTCATCGCCCACCGGCTGGCGACGGTGCTGAAGGCGGACCGAATCCTGGTCATGGATGGTGGCCGCATCGTCGAGGAAGGCACGCATCAGAGCCTGGTCGCCAAGGGCGGCATCTATGCCAGGCTGGCCAAGCTGCAGTTCGAGACCGGCGCCAGCGCCTTCAGGGGCGCGGCGGAATAAGCGCTTCCGATATACCGGTCAATTCGCCTCGGTTTCGGCATAGCCGAAATTGTAGCTCCATGAGGCGTTGTCACTCATCTTCCTGCGCGACCTCAGATACGAACCGATGTCCTTGGCGGGAACCCGATCGCCGATCGTCTTGAGAAACCAGTCGACCTGGAATTCGGTCGGCGTGCTCGACCAACGCGCCTTGAAGGCGACATAGGGCGTAATCACGTCGTCGGACTTTTCGGGGCCGACAAACGCCGCCTTCAGGTTCCGGACGATGCACTGATGGCGCTTGAACATCGGGTTGCCGAGCCAGATCGGCCCGGCCCGGCCAACCAGGTCCGGCTCCGGCAGATTGCTGATGCCGACATCCGCCTTCAGTGGGAAGTTCTTGACGAGATCATCGGCGTCGAGATCCTCGGCCGGAAGCGCGTAGGATTCGACCGTCATGACGACGTTGCCGTCACGATCGTCATGTGTCGACAAAGGTGCCAGGCTGGTCATTCCGGGATATTGCCGGTTGTAATACTGGAGATAGTCGTCGGCGAGCTTGGTGGCCGATTGCGAAACCAGCCTGTAGCGCATGGAGTCGGCATCGGCGTCCCGATAGGTGGTGCTGACCGTCAGCTTGAGCGCCTCGCCCTTGAGTTTGGGAAAGTCGAACGCCTCGCTGACGAAAGTGGTCGGCTGGAAAAGCTCCTTGCGCTCCATCCTCTCCATCTGCGCTTTGCCGGCGATAACAGGCAAGGCAAAGCCATAGTCCGGCGAAACAAGGTTTTCGGCCCGGCCGCCCTGCAGATAGTTGGTCGCATCGATCCAGTAGGTCTGGCTTTTGATCGTTGCCTTGACGATGACGTGGTCGAAGGCGCGGATCGTCGGCAGCATGTCGCCAAGTGCCAGTCCGCCGTTGAGGTCGGTCAGGGCCGGATCGGCCTGAACGCCGAGCCGGCGCAGGCTGGAGGCAAGAAGCAGGGCCTTGTCCTTGCAGTCGCCGAAGCCTGAGGCGATGACGGTGCCGGGGCTGCGAGGAATGTAGGAGCCGCGGCCCATCGACAGGCTTACATAGCGGATGGTGTCCTGGACCAGCCGCATTGCCTCGATCATCCGGTCTTCCGGCCTGGCGTATCTGGCGGCAATGTCATCGAGCTTCGATGCGAAAGCGGCCGGCAGTTCCTGGTCGAGCCGATAGTAGGGCAACATCGCATCGACAACGTCCTGCCATTTGGCTGTCGAGGAGATCTGGATCGTCGGATAGGTCAGGAAATCCGCCGGCAGGTTTTCCTCTGATTTGACCGGGGCAGGGTTGACGCTTTGCCAGGTGTAGGATTTCGACGCGCCGTCGGTTTTGACATCCGGCTGGATGTCGGTGCGGACCTGGCGGATGTTCAAGGGCTGGCTTGCCGGCCAGGTCACCTTCTCGCGGATGAGCGCGATGGGTTCGCCCCAGGCCATGGCGACCGAGTGGAAAAACAGATCGGCGCCGACGATCGGTGTCCTGACGGTGGTCCGGCCATAGTCGATGATGTCGCCGACACGGACATCGTCGACATTCACATAGGCCGTGAGCCAGCCGTCGAACAGGCCTTTCTCGGCGTCCTTCTCGCGCCGGAACACGTCGAACGTGGCCCCTGGCAGCCGGTCGATGACCACGCCGTCGCGGATGATGTTCAGCCAGTTCATCGTCACCTGCGACGTCGCCGGGTCGAACTCGAAATTTATGGCAGCGCCGCGCTCGAGACCGGTGCGGTCGACTATCCTGTAGGCGTAGTGGTCGAAGGCCTCGATGCCGCCGGGCTGCTGCCGGATCTGATATTCCGAGACAAGATTGGAGATGCCGTTCTTGATCTGGCTGTCGAAATGCGGGTCTGCCTTGGGGAGTTCGATCCGGTCGATCCAGGCGCCTGGGCTGCCTTTGTGGATTTCTGTGTCGGCTAGGGCCGGCGCGCAGAAAATCGCGAAGGCAATCAAGACGACAAGCCGTGTGATCGCAGACAATGTCACCGGAAAGTACCCGCCCTTATGATCCGCACGCTTCGACAGATATCGTCGGATACCACCAGTGATAGAAAAGTGGAGGCGATCCCGCAAGACATTGGAATTCGGGCGTCGTCCGATAAAGCCGAGTCATCGCCTTGTTTGCGGGCTTGCGTCGACGGTCAGCGAAATCGGGATGGCATGACGGCCGATCTCATGCTCCGTAGCGTTGCTTCAGGTGATTGACGAAATACACGGCGTTGAGTTTTTCGCCGGTGGCGCGTTTGAGCAGGTCCGGCGTCGACCAGCGCGACCCCTGCGACCATATCTTCTTGCGGCGCCAGTCGTTGATTGCAGTGAAATTCCCTTTCGCCAGTTCGTCGTCGGCGGCAGGATGCTCGCGCGTCAGCGCGGCCCATTGCTGCGCCGCCATCATCGCGCCCAGCGTATAGGACGGGAAGTAGCCGAAGGCGGCGCCCGGCCAATGCACGTCCTGCATCGGCCCGTCGGCCGGATTGTCGATGGTCGAGAGGCCGAGATAGTCGCGCATCTTGGCGTCCCAGGCTTCGGGGAGATCAGCCACCTCCAGCCTGCCCGAGACCAGTTCCTGCTCCAGCTCATAGCGCAAGATGACATGCAGCGGATAGGTCACCTCGTCGGCGTCGACGCGGATCAGGCCGCGCTCGACGCGATGCACATGCGGCAGGAGATCGTCGAGCGACCAGGCCTCGCCGAGATGCTTTTCCACCACCGGCAGCGCCCAGCGCCAGAAGGCGGGATTGCGGCCGATCTGCTTTTCGACGAACAGGCTCTGGCTTTCATGCACGGCCATGCCGCGCGCCTTGCCGAGTGGCCAGTGCGACCATGCTTTCGGCAGGTTCTGCTCGTAGAGCGCATGGCCGGTCTCGTGCAGCACGCCCATCAGCGCCGATAGGAAATCCGATGTCTTGTAGCGGGTGGTGATGCGCACGTCGCTGGGCACGCCGCCGCAGAAGGGATGGTGCGAGACCGACAGCGAGCCGTGCGTCAGGTCGAAACCGACCGCCGCCATCATGGCAAGGCCAAGCTCGCGCTGCTTGTCGATCGAGTAGGTGCCCGAAAGCGGCTTCAGCGGATGCTTGCGCAGCCGCGCTTCCTGGATCGCCAGCGCCTCCGGCACGAAGCCTTTGAGGAAGGCCTTCAGGTCGGCAAAGACGGGGGTGATGTCTGCGGTGCGGTTGCCGGGGTCGAATTGCTCCATCAGCGCATCGTAAGGGGCGAGGCCGAGCACGGCGGAGCGCAGAGCTGCCTCCTCACGCACCAGCGCCACCACGCCCTCGAGGGCCGGCTGGAAGCCGGCCCAATCGTTCTTGGCGCGCAGGTCGCGCCACAGCTGCTCGCAACGCATGCGCGCCGTCGTCTGGCGTTCAACGAATTCGACGGGCAGGCAGGTCAGGTTGGTGTACTGCCGCCGCAGTTCGGCGAGAGCCGCGCGCTGCTCGTCGTCAAGCACCTCGCCTTCGGCGGCGGCGATCCAATCGGCGATTTCCGGTACGGTTGCCCTGGTGTGGTACATGCCGGCCAGTGCCGCCATCGCCTCGGCTCGCTTTTCGCCGCCGCCGACGGCCATATGCGTCGCCTCATCGGCACCGAGAATGGCCAGCGCATGCTCAAGTGCTTCGAGCTTGTGACCGAGGTCGTCGAGTTTCTGAAAGGACATGGCGGGTTCCGTGATTGAGGACGGCGCGAAAAAGACACCAACGCCAAAGCGTTGGCAACCCTCAGAGCAGTTCACCGTTTCACGGAAACAGTAAGCTGCTCTGACTCTTGTTTTGACGCAATTCCTGTGGGGAAAGCGCTACGCGCCTTTCGCGGGAAAACCGCTTCACACTTCTCCTGGAATTGCTCCAGATACCGTCCGGCAGATGCGCCTTGCGCAGGTGATGCCACACATGAAATGCTGCCGGCAACGCATGAAGGGGGAGCACATGATCGGCAACATCCTGGTCGGGCTGGTGGCCTTGATCCATGTCTACATCGTCTATCTCGAGATGGTGCTCTGGGACACGCCGCGCGGGCACAAGACATTCCGCCTGACGCCGGAATTCGCCAATGCCTCGAAGGTGCTGGCCGCCAATCAGGGCCTCTACAACGGGTTCCTCGCCGCTGGCCTGATCTGGGGGCTTTATCTCGGCACTGCGGGTTTTCAGGTCAAGGTTTTCTTCCTGTTGTGCGTGGCGATTGCCGGCCTCTACGGCGCGGCAACGGTCGGCCGCAAGATCCTGTTCATCCAGACCGTGCCGGCGGTGGTCGCCCTGATCACGGTCTGGCTTGGTTGGTAGGCAGGCTGGGCTGGTGAGGAAAAAGGACGCCCGCGGGATTGGGGTCCCGAAGGCGCCAGGTGTCCCTTCCTCTGAACGTTTCCAGACGGGATCGCCCTGAGACTCCTTATTTCAACGCAATTCCGGACGGAAAACCGTCCACACTTTTCCTGGAATTGCTCTAGCCGTTCGGATAATTTCCGCCGTCGGAGCCATCACCCATCATGAAGGCGCTGCCGATATCAATCCTCAGCCGCTGGTCGACACGGTCGAGATGGCTCAGCAGGTCATGATACTGCGCGGCCGGTATCCTGCCGTGATCCGACGCGGCAATCTTCTCGGCCGCCTGGCGGATCTGGTTGGTGCGCATTTCCAGGTGTTCCGCCACGGCCGGGGTGATGTTGTTGGCCTGCCTTGCGTCGACGATGCCCTGGCGGACGCCTTGAGCCTGTTCAATGAGGGCTTCGACGCGCGGACCCGTCAAGTCGCTCGGGTTGGTGGTATCGAGAACGCCCTTGTGATGGCCCGCGGCGTAGGCGCCGGCGAGCGGAATGGCGATGAAGAATGCGGTCAGTGCTGCAGTTCTGAGCGTGGGGTTAAAAGAGCGCATCGTCGCGTCTCCTCCAGAAGAGGAAGGCAGCGGTTCTTTCGCCTGCCTTCCAGCCGTGGGCCGTCGGGTTCCGTCGCGTCGCGATGGGAGGCATCGCCGGCGGTTCTCGGCCCTGCGCGGCAAGCTAGGAGCGCTTTCGCGCGAAGTGTAATTAAAAAAAGATAATCTTTTCAGACCTTGCCGGCCTCGGTCTGCGCCCTAGAGTTGAGCCGACGAACAAGTTCGCGTGACGTTTCCGTGATGATGAATCACCGTTCGGTGAGCTTCAGTTCAATGCGGCGATTCTTGTTGCGTGCCTCGTCGGTGTCGGCGGGGTCGAGCGGCTGGAACTCTCCGAAGCCGGCGGCGACCAGCCGGTTGGCCGGCACGCCGTTCTCGATCAGGAACTTGACCACCGAGGTCGAACGCGCCGTCGACAGTTCCCAATTGTCGCGATAGCGGCCTGTGCCGGAGAGCGGCTTGTTGTCGGTGTGGCCATCGACGCGCAGCACCCAGTTGATCTCGGGCGGAATTTCCTTCTGCAGTTCGATGATGGCGTCGGCGAGCTTCTTCATCTCGACCTTGCCGGCATCGTTGATCACTTCGGACCCGGTCGGGAACAGCACTTCCGACTGGAAGACGAAGCGGTCGCCGACGATGCGGATGTTTTCGCGGTCGGCAAGAATCTCGCGCAGACGCCCGAAGAAGTCGGAGCGGTAACGGTTCAATTCCTGCACGCGCTGTGCAAGCGCCACGTTCAGCCGGCGGCCGAGGTCGGCGATCTTGGTGTTCGAATCGCGGTCGCGGGTTTCGGATACGTTGAGCGCATCCTCGAGCGCGCCGATCTGCTTGCGCAGTGCCGCGATCTGCTGGTTGAGGATTTCGACCTGGCTCAGCGCCTGCTGGCTGATCTGGCGCTGGTTGTCGAGTTCGCCGCCCAGTTCCGCGGCACGCTGGTTGGCGGCGTCGCCGGCGCCGGCACCTTGCGCCAGCAATTGTTCGAGCCGGCTCTTCTCCGCCTCCGCGGCCGATAGCGACGCCTGCAAATTGGCGAGCGAATCGTCCTTGTCCTGCGCCGTCGAGCGCTCCAGCGCCAGAAGCTGCGTCAGTTCATTGATCTGCGAGTTGAGGCGTGTGAGCGCCGTATCCTTGCCGGAGAGTTCGCGGCCGAGCAGGAACTGCGCCAGCACGAAGACGGTGAGCAGGAACATGATGGCCAGAAGCAGCGTCGACAGCGCGTCGACAAAGCCCGGCCAATAGTCGATGCGGCGGTCGGTACGCCGGCCCCTGGCAAGCGCCATGTCAGTGCACCCCGGGCTTCTTCAGGGCTTCGGCGATCTTTTCCAGCGTGTTGCGCATCGCCTTCTGCTCATCCGACTGAGCCTCGACCCAGTCGCGCATGATCTGCTGCTCGGAGCGCATGTTCTTGACCAGGCCGGAAATGCCATCGGCGAGATTGGCCATGGCGGTGGCGACACGCGGATTGGAGCCGCCGCCATTCTCCTGCATGCTGCGCAGCCGTTCCGACAGCACACGGATCTCGTCGGAGGATTCGGTCTTGGCCGGGTCGGAGACGACGATGTCAGACGACAGATCCGTGACCGAGGACAGCCAGTTCTCAAGCTCGGTGTAGAAGCGGGTCTGGGCGCGGCCCGCCTGCAGGTCGAGGAAGCCAAGTACGAGCGAGCCCGACAGGCCGAACAGCGAGGACGAGAAGGCCGTGCCCATGCCGGCCAGCGGCGCCGACAGGCCCTGCTTCAGCGAATCGAGCACCGCCGCCGCATCACCCGTGCCGGGGTCGAGCGATTCAATGGTCTCGCGGATCGAGCCGATCGTGTTCAACAGGCCCCAGAAGGTGCCGAGCAGGCCGAGAAACACCAGCAGGCCGACGAGATAGCGCGAGGTGTCGCGGCTCTCGTCGAGGCGCGTGGCGATGGAATCGAGCATGGTGCGCATCGAACTGGTCGAAAAGGCCGTCGCGGAGGAGCGGCCGATCATCGCCTTCATCGGCGCCAGCAGAACCGGCTCTGTTGTCTCCGAGCCGGCACGGAAGGAGTTGACCCAGCGCACCTCGCGAAACAGCCGCCCGACCTGGGCAAAGGCCAGCAGGATGCCGACCACGAGCACGCCGACGATCAGGCCGTTGAGCCCGGGATTGCTGCCGAAGGCGGTCGAGATCTGGCGGGTCAGGATGGCGGCAATGAAGGCGACGATGGCCAGGAAGATAACCATGGTCAGCAGGAAGACCTGCGGACTCGACAGTTTATGCGGATCGTAGATCAGGACGTCGGAGCGCCTGCCCATGCCGAAGGATCTGAGAAAAGCCATCCGTGCCCCGTTTCCGATGCTTTATTTGCCTTTACGCAATTCCGAACGGGAAACCGCTCACACTTTCCCTGGAATTGCTCCAGCGCCGCCGATCACGTAGTTTGGTGACTCTAAACGGAATTGTGACCAAATTGAATGGCGCTTGGCAATATTGCCGTGGGGCTAGTATGCAACCCGCCCGATCCGAAATGGAAACCGAAATCGGTTTCCATGATCAGAGACGATTGATGACCAGACAGTCGACCATGGCCGCCAGATGCAGGCCGGCGCCGGTGACGACGAAGCCATGCCACAGCGCATTGTGGAAGCGCAGCCCCTTCCAGGCGAAGAAAATGACACCGCAGGAATAGACGACGCCACCGGCGATGATCAGCGCAAGCGATGTCGTCGGCAGGGTCTGGACAAGCGGCTTTGCGAGAATGATGCCACTCCAGCCGATGGCGAGGTAGAAGACAACGGCCAGCCGGTCGAAGCGGCCGGGGAAAAACACTTTTATGGCAATGCCCGTGGCGGCCGCTGCCCACACCAGGACGATCATCCCGCTGGCCAATGGCGAGCCATCGAGCTGGGCAAGAAAGGGCGTGTAGGTGGCCGCGATCAAGAGATAGATCGCGGCGTGGTCGAAGCGCCGCAAGACCCATTTCGCCGGCGACGTCACCGGCCACAGATTGTAGGTCATCGATACCGACAGCACGGTGAGCAGTGAAACGACGTAGAAGGCGGCGGCGATGTATTCGCCCGGCCCAACCCGAAACGCCGCCAGCGCCAGCAGCGCCGAGCCGGCCGCGATCGCCAGCACGATGCCGACAGCATGAACGATGCCGTCGGCGATCATCTCCGCGCGGGAGTAGTGCCAGCGCCCGATAAACGGGATTTCGAGTTGCGACGGTGTGTTGGTCATCGATCGTCCTGTGTCACCCCTAATCTGGGCAAGCACCGGACAGTATTTCAAGCTTTGGTGGCGGTTTTGCGACTGCGGCCCTTCAGCGCGCCGTGCCTGTCAGCGCGCCGAGAGAGGCTTCTTCACGGCCTTCAGCAAAGCGCGCTGGATGACCTCATTGCCGGCGACCACCGAGCCGTTGTCGAGCATGTCCTGTCCGCCATCCATGTCCGAGACGAAACCACCGGCTTCGCGGATCAAGAGCAGGCCGGCGGCGATGTCCCAGGCCGACAGGCCGGTTTCCCAAAAGCCGTCCATGCGGCCGGCGGCGACATAGGCGAGATCGAGCGAGGCTGAACCAAGCCGCCTGATGCCGGAAACCTCGGCCATGACGTTGCGCAACTCGACCAGGAAATTGCCGTGGTGGCCGCGTCCCAGATGCGGCATGCCGCAGCCGATCAACGTGTCGACCAGCTTGATGCGGCCGGCGACGCGCAGCCGGCGGTCGTTCATGAAAGCGCCACCGCCGCGCTCGGTGGTATAGAGCTCGTCCATCGCCGGGTTGTAGATGACCCCGGCAACGATCTGGCCCTGGCGTTCCAGCGCGATCGAGACGGCGAAGAGCGGAATGCCGTGCAGGAAATTGGTGGTGCCGTCGAGCGGGTCGACGATCCAGCGATGCTGGTTGTCGTCGCCTTCCACCACGCCGCGCTCTTCCATCAGGAAACCGTAGCCCGGGCGCGCCTTCGACAGCTCGGCAAACAGAATGTCCTCGGCCTTGCGGTCGGCCTGGCTGACATAGTCGCCCGGACCCTTCAGCGAGACCTGCAGGTTCTGGACCTCGCCGAAGTCGCGCGACAGCGATCGGCCGGCCTTCATTGCGGCCTGGACCATGACGTTGAGAAGGGCTGAGCGTGCCATAGTGCTTCTTCCTGCTGCTGCGCGTCAGTCCGCGCGGCGCACGTAAGTGATTTCGTTGGTGTCGACGATGATGCGTTCGCCGGCGCCGATGAAGGGCGGCACCAGCACGCGAATGCCGTTCTCCAGCACCGCCGGCTTGTAGGAGGATGCCGCCGTCTGGCCCTTCACCACCGGATCGGCCTCGGTGATGGTCAGGGTCACATAATCGGGCAGCGAGATGCCGATCGGCCTCTCCTCATAGAGCTGAACCGTCACCATCATGCCGTCCTGCAGGAATGCGGCGCGGTCGCCGACGAATTCCTTGTTCAGCTCGAGCTGTTCGTAGCTTTGGGTGTCCATGAACACCAGTGCGTCTTCCTGCGCGTAGAGGAAGGAAAAATCCTTCAGGTCGAGGCGGATCTGTTCGACCGTCTCGGCCGAGCGGAAGCGCTCGTTGAGCTTGGTGCCGTTGATGAGGTTCTTCAGTTCGACCTGGTTGTAGGCGCCGCCCTTGCCGGGCTTGACGGTGTTGGTCCTGACCGCCACCCAGAGGCCGCCATCGTGCTCGATGACGTAGCCGGGACGGATTTCGTTGCCATTGATCTTGGCCATGATGATGGGATCCGGAATGAGATTTTCGCCGGGACAAGCGATTTAGGGGCTCCCAAGACCACAAATCGCCCGGAGAGGCAAGGGAGCGATCAGGAGTTGGCCCGGCGTCGGGCGGCCGCACGGGCCGACGTCAGGGCAGGCGGTTCGCCTTCTGCAGGGCCTCCTTGGTCTGGTCGTCGCTCAACCCCTGCAGAAAATCGTCCATGTCGGGATCGATGAGACCGGCGCGGCGGGCAACGATGTACCAGGCGCCGGCGAGCACCAGGTCGGGATCGGTGCCAATGCCTTGCATATAGAGTTTTGCCAAGCGGTTCTCGGCGGCGACATTGCCGCCTTCGGCGGCCTGCTTCGTCCAGCCGAAAGCCGATTTCAGGTCGCGGGCGCCGCCCCGGCCCTCGATCATCCAGGCGGCGAGATCGATCTGCGCGGTGTCGTAGTTCTGTCGTGCGGCCTGTGCCAGCAGGCGCCTTGCCTGGGCGTCGTCGCGTGGCTTGCCGCCGACACCGTTGGCGTAGATCTGGGACATGGCGTATTGCGCGTCGGCGAGGCCGGTCGCGGCGGCGCGCTCATAGTAGGTGGCCGCCTTGGTCAGGCCCGCGTCGCCGGGATCCTGCTGGACCAGCATCTGCGCGAAATTGAACTGCGCCAGCTGGTTGCCGGCTTCGGCGGCGGCCTGCATCAGCGCGTAGGCCTCTTTCGTGTCTTTCTTGACGTAGCGGCCGTCGAGCAGCATCAGCGCATACTGGAACTGCGCCTCCGGTACGCCTTGCTCGGCGGCAAGCGCATACCATTTGGAGGCATCCGCCGCGTTCAACGGCACGCCGAGCCCGCGCGACAGGATCTCGGCCACCAATGTCTGCGCCGCCGGGTCGCCGTTCTGGGCACGCACCAGCGCGAGGTTGTAGGCCGTCTTGTAGAGCCCGCGCTGGAAGGCGCCATAGGCCGCGTCCGCCGGCTTGGCCCCGAAGCGGTCGGGATTGACGCTGTCGACCGAGGGCAGCGGTGCGGGCTCCGCCGTGGTGGCCGGTTGCGGCAGCTGCTTTTCGATCGGCTTGTCGGTGTGCACGCCTGTTTCAGGCTTGGGCTGCGGCAAGGGTATGGTTTCGGCGGCGGCGGCCTGGATCATGACCGCTGCAAGCAAGGCCTGAAGGGGAAGCCTTACCGGAGCCACATCAGTCCTCGAAGCGCGGCGCGGTTTCGTCGAGCAGCGCATTGGCCTGGGCAATCGTCGCTTGCGGATCGACGCCGTCGGCAAACACCGCGCTCGACAGCGCGACGAATTCGGCGCCGGTGGCGGCCACTTCCTCGATGGAAGCCAGATCGGACCCGGCCATGACGATGCAGGGGATCTGGATCATATCAGCCCACCATCGCCCCAGCGACAGGTTGCGCGGGTGCGGCTCGGGCTTGTTGTCGTAGCCGAAGCGGCCGAAGAAGATGTAGTCGGGCCGCGTCTCGCCAAGCTCAAGCGCGTCGTCACGCGTCTTGGCGCCGCCGGCGCCGACCATCATTTTCGCCTGAAAATGTCCGATCGTCTCGGCGAGTTCGGCCTTGGAAACCTCGACATGAATGCCGTCGGCCTGGACCCGGCCCGCTATGCGGGTGTCGCCGGCGATGATGACGGCGACGCCCGCGGCCTGAGCCGCCGGCACGATCTGTTCGGCGAAGGCCTGGAAGGAGGCCTCGTCCATGCCGTTCTCGGGCAGGATCAGCGAGGCGACGTCACCGCCGTCGAATGCGGTGGCGATGCGGGTGGCCGGCACGCCGGACGGCGCGATCAGCACGATGCGGCAGCGATTTGGGGGTGTGGCGTCGTTCATGGTTCTTCGATCCCGGGTTTCGCCTATGCCGGGCGAAGATGGTTGGATTGCGGCATAGAACAAACTGCCCGCTTTGAACAGGCGGGCAGTCGGGATCGCGTTTCTGGACCGCCGGGTGGCCGGTGTGCTGCCCTACTTGACCGGCTCAGGGCTCACGGCGGACGGTTTCGACTTCCACAAGGTCCAGCCGAGATTCATGCCGGCCGCCGCCGTCAGGATCAAAGCGGCACCGACGATCTGGCTGAGATGCAGCCGATGGCCGAAGGCTGTGACATCGACCAGGATGGCGACGACCGGATAGATGAAGGACAGCGATCCCTGCAGATGCGTCGGCAACTTCTGGATGGCGCCGTACATCAATATGTACATCAGGCCGGTGTGGACGATGCCGAGCGTCGCCAGCATGGCCCAGCTCCATGGGTCGGCCGGAAGATGCGACAGACTGGCGAAGGGCGCCAGCATGACGACACCGACGCAGACCTGGATGAGCGCGATCAGATGCGGCGGCGTGCCCTTGAGCTTCTTGGTGGCGATGGCCGCGACGGCCCAGAAGAAGGCCGCCGCCAGCGCCATGAGGATGCCGGCAAAATAGTTGGTGCCGACATCGCCGGCGTCAGGCGCGGCCTCGACGATCAACACCATGCCGGCGAAGGCTATTGCCAGCCATGTCAGCTTGGTCAGCGTCAGGCGTTCGGCGAAGAAGAGCGCGCCGAAGCCGACCAGCATGAAGGGCTGGGTGTTGTAGACGGCGGTGGCGATCGAGATCGACGCGCGTGAAAAAGCGCTGAACAGCAGCAGCCAGTTGATGACGATGGCGGCACCGCCAAGCGCGGCGAGGCCGATGACGCGCAACGACAGTTTGTTGCGCAACAATCCGAGCGATGCGCAGATGACGAGCAGCGTCACCGCGCCGAATGCGCAGCGCCAGAACACCACATCCATGATGGGCTGGCCGGACATGACGACGAACCATCCGATCGTGCCCAGGATCGCCATTGCTGCCGACATTTCGACCGTGCCGCGTACCGTATCGTTCATGATAGACCTCTGAGTCAGTTGAGGCGGCATAATCTCATGCAGCGTGGGCGCTTTCCATCTGATAGAAAAGGCCGTATGAGAAGATGGCCTAATTATATTAGGAAAATGCTACGAATTCGCGAGAAATCTGAAATGCTTGACGATCTCGACCGAAGAATCCTCGAAATCCTGGTGAAGGATGCACGGACCTCGCTGAAGGAGTTGGCCGCACAGGTCGGACTGTCGTCGCCGAGCGTTTCGGAGCGGCTCCGGCGGCTCGAGGAGCGCGGCGTCATCCGGGCGTTCACCGTCGAGATCGATCCGCTGGCGCTCGGCTATACGCTGCAGGCGATCGTGCGCATCAAGCCTTTGCCGGGCAAGCTGCACATCGTCCAGAAGCTGATCGAGGAGATCGCCGAGTTCGGCGAATGCGACAAGGTGACGGGTGATGACTGTTTTGTCGCCCGGCTGTTCGTGCGCTCGATCGGCGACCTCGACGGCATTCTCGACCGCATCGCCGACAAGGCCGAGACCAGCACCGCCATCATCAAGGCGCAGCCGATCCGGCGGCGGCCGCCGCCGCTCGGGGCACCATCATCGTCTTGACTCCGTATGGCCGTGGTGGAAATGCGCTGCAGGTCCGATGGATGATGGGCTGAGAGACGAGGAAGACATGGCGCAGAATATCTATGACCAACCGGAGTTCTTCGCCAGCTACAGCCAGCTTGGCCGGTCGGTCGAAGGCCTGGAAGGTGCTGCCGAATGGCCGGCGCTGCGCGCGATGCTGCCCGATGTCGGCGGCTTGCGAATTGTCGATCTCGGCTGCGGCTTCGGCTGGTTCTGCCGCTGACGCGCTGATCCGGTCGGATTTCGCGATCGGACATGTCGAGGAATTCTGTCCGACAGCCGCACAGATCGCGGCCAGGCCGGAACTGGCGGAAGAACTCGAGCGGCCGATGTTCCTGCTGGTCTCGGCCCGGCGCTAGGGCACGAGCCGGACATTGGCGGGTGTCCGGCAACCGGCCCGGATTTACAGTCGCTCGAAGCGCAATTCTGGGTTATTCAGGCGTTGACGCCTTCCCTCCAGATCAGTCCCTCACCATGTCAGGCCTGCTTCTCGATCCGTGGTTCTACGCGGCCGCCATTCCGGCGGTTATTCTGGTCGGCCTGTCCAAGGGCGGATTCGGCGGCGCTGTCGGTTTCGTCGGTGTGCCGCTGATGGCGCTGACCATACCGCCGGTGCAGGCGGCCGCCATCCTGCTGCCGATCCTATGCCTGATGGACATCGTCTCGGTGTGGACGTGGTGGGGCGTGTACGACCGCAAGATGCTGGTCGACATGATGCCAGGCGCCGTCATTGGCATCGGCCTCGGCTGGCTGACCGCGGCACTCGTCACCGAGGAGGCGGTGCGGCTCATCGTCGGTGCGGTCGCCATCATCTTCGTGCTGCGCTGGCTCTATCTGCAGTTCCGCCATGGCTCCGACCATGCCGCCGAGCCCAACCGCGTGGCTGCCGCGATCTGGGGCACGGTCGCCGGCTTCACCAGCTTCGTCGCCCATGTCGGCGGCCCGCCCTTCCAGGTCTATGCCTTGCCAATCCGGCTCGATCCCAAGGTGCTGTCGGGCACCGCCGCGATCTTCTTTGCCGCCACCAATGCGCTGAAACTCATCCCCTATTTCGCGCTCGGCCAGTTCGACACCGCCAATCTGACGGCGTCCGCGGTGCTGATGCCGCTGGCGCCGCTGTCGACCATCGCCGGCGCCTGGCTGGTGCGGCGGATGCGGCCCGAGATTTTTTATCCGTTCACCTACGCGACCGTGGCCGTCGTTGCCATCAAACTGCTGTGGGACGGCCTAGCCGGCCTGATGTAGCGGGCGAGGCGGCTGTTCAGCCGCTCCCACCGTCTGTGGGATCAGGCGGCGCTGGGCACGAGGCGACGGTTGCCGCCAAAGGCCAGCGTGGCGCCCACTGCTATGACCAGCGCCATGCCGGCGAGGATACCGACATCATGCATGGTCGGCTTGAGCACCATGTCGGCGACGATCACCAGCATCACCGCATAGTCGAAGCGCGCCGCGCTCATCATGCGCTGGCCAATGGCTAGCACAGCCGGCGTGACGCCCTCCTTGGCCACCATCGCACCCATGCGCTCGCCGGTCGGCTTGAAGATGAACATGCCGATCGAGAAGGTCGTGGCGTAGCCGATCAGGCCGATGATGATCCACAGGTCGGAGAAGCCGACCCAGACACCGCACATGATGAGGCCGAAGAGCAAGGTGAGCATCGACATCGGCGCGAAGAAACGGCCGCCCAATTGTCCGCTGGCACGCATCGCCTGGAGCTTGTCCTCGATGTTGCCGGCGCGTTCGGCAAGCACGCCGAGCAGGAACAGCACGAAGCCGCCGCCGACCCACAAAGTGGCTGAGACGATGTGGAGAAATTTGACGATCGAATACCAGTCCATCGGTTGCTCCCGGGATGTTTCCGTTGGGTTTGCGGTGGCGCGGATTTGCGCCGGCCGTCAGAGGAGTGGGCGTTTAGCGTGGCGCGTGTTTCGGAACGATGTCGCGAAAAAACCGGTTCTGTTTCGGCGGTTTTCGATCGGCGTGGCTCTCGACAACAAGCCGATGCGCGGTTTCATTTTCTGCTATTGTCGGATGCGTCAGGGGGGCGCGACATCGTCTGGAAACACTGCCGATGCTAGTGCGCCGACGCCGGGAGCCCGGCGGCGGCTATAATCGCCTGACGATCAACCCATTCCCGAAAACGGGAAAAGGCAAATTCGAGGGACAGACATGCAAGGGGTAGCACGGAATTTCTTCACGCTGGCGATCATCTATGCTTTGTGCGGCATGGCGCTCGGCATCCACATGGCGATCAGCGAAGACCATGGCCAGATGCCGACTCACGCTCACATCATGGTGGCAGGCTGGCTGATGTCGGCGGTCTTTGCCTTCTTCTATCACCTGTTTCCGGCCGTCGGGCAGAAGACGATCGCCGTCGTTCACTTCTGGCTGACCGCGATCAGCGGAATCGGGCTCATGATCGGCCTCTTCATTCTGCTTGCCGGCACGCCGGCAATCGAACCGATGTTGGGAATCGCGTCGATCGGCTTCTACGCAGGCATGCTGCTGTTTGCCTTCATCGCGCTGCCGGTGGTCTGGAAAAAGGCCTGAACTGGTGCCATCGGAGGTCTTGAGACTGTGCTGTTACGGCACAGGAATCGGGCGTTCGGTCGAAAAACATCGGTGCCGTTAAAGGTTCATTAAGCTTTACAGGCGTTTACTATGCGCATCCAGTGATCTGGATTCTTACCGAGTGGTTGGAGCCACTTTGTTTGACGCCTCCCTGTTAAACTCCTGAGAGCCGCCTTATCCGCGGCTCTTTTTTTGTCCCCATTCCGGTGGCACGCCGGGCGTCGGTCCGCTGTTAACCTTCTGTTAAACATGTGCTTGCCTTCACCCCCGCCAAAGCGCATTTTCAAGCTTCAGTCGTATAGGGTTCCGGATGTATCGGCAGTGAGCCGAATCGGCCGGTTGCAAGTGCAGGGGCGTAGCAATGAACGAGCCTTCGAAGGGCAGTGCGAAAACCGTGAAGCTGGCGGAGCGTCGGGTTTTTTCGCACTCCTTCAAACCGCTCTACCAGGAAGGCATGGGGCTGGTCGAACAGGCGGCTGAGTATCTCGACGGCAAGGGCCGCGCCGAGGCCAAGAAACTGTCGCGGCTGGCGGCCACGCTCTACGCTGCCGAATCGATGCGGCTGACGACCAGGCTGATGCAGGTTGCCTCCTGGCTGCTTTTGCAGCGTGCGGCCAATTCCGGCGAAATGACCCGCGACCAGGTCGCTTCGGAAAAGTCCAAGGTGCGGCTCGACACAGCTTCCGCGCATGACGAAGCCGCCGGCTGGGCCGAACTGCCCGAGGATTTCCTCGATCTCGTCAACCGCTCGCTTCGCCTGCAGTCACTTGTGCGCCGCATGGACGACGAAATCTACGGCGCCGGCGCTGTGGTCGATATGCAGCCGATGGGCCGCCGGCCCAATCCGGTTTCAGACCAGATCAGCTTGCTGAACACGGCGTTCGCCCGCAACTAGGCAATCCCACCAGATTCTCCTGGCCCGGCAAGGGCATTGTTTCCGGTTTGTTCACATTTCGCTGGCATCGCTGTCGGCCGGAGGTAAAGTGACCGGATGGGGGACGCGATTCGCATCATTGGCATCGATCCGGGGCTCAGGCGCACCGGATGGGGCATTGTCGAGAGCCTCGGCAATTCCTTGCGTTTCATCGCGTCCGGCACCGTGCGTTCCGAGGACAAGGCGGCGCTGGCGACGCGGCTCTGCCAATTGCATGACGGGCTCGCGGAAGTCCTGCATGCGGCAATGCCGCATGAGGCGGCCGTCGAACAGACCTTTGTCAACAAGGATGCCGTGGCGACGCTGAAGCTCGGCCAGGCGCGCGGCATCGCCATGCTGGTGCCGGCGCGTGCCGGCCTGGTCGTTGCCGAATATGCACCCAATGCGGTGAAGAAGGCAGTCATCGGCGTCGGCCACGGCGACAAGAAGCAGATCCACATGATGGTCAAGGTGCTGCTGCCCAAAGCGATCTTCGACACCGAACATGCCGCCGACGCGCTGGCCATTGCGATTTGCCACGCCCATCACCGGCAGAGCGTGGCCTATCGGATGGCGCTTGCCGGCTAGCGGTGTTCTTGACTTGTTCACGTTGAGAGGATAAGTAATACCGCAGAGGTATTACCATGCGCGTCACCACCAAGGGGCAAGTTACGATCCCCAAGCCGATAAGGGACCATCTGGGCATCGGTCCGGGTTCCGAGGTGGAATTCGTGGCCACCGACGGGGGCGTTCAGCTGGTTGCCGTCAACGAGAATCTCTCCCAGGAGGAGAAATTGCGCAGGTTCAACGATGTCCTTGACCGGATGGAGGGAACGTTGGATCTGGGAGGCATGACCACCGATCAGTACATGGAGTGGTTGAGGGGGCCGCGTGAAGATCTCGACGTTGATTGACACAAATGTCCTGATCGACGTTTGGGGACCAGCGGGACCGCTGAAAGAATGGTCGGCGTCGGCGATCGCTTCCTGCCGCCGCGATGGTGCCTTGGTGCTAAACACAATCATCTGGTCCGAGCTCGCGCCGCTGATCTCCACAGAGACGGCGCTTCGAAAAGCCGTCGACATGCTTGAGATGGATCGCGAACTTGTACCTTGGGACGCAGCGTTTCTTGCGGGCGTCACGCATTCCCGCTATCGCCGGGCTGGTGGTGTCCGCGAACGAACCTTGCCGGACTTCTTTATCGGCGCTCATGCGACTGTTGCCGGGCATCGTCTTTTGACACGCGACGCCGCGCGTTATCGCAGTTACTTCCCCGACCTCGACATCATCTCTCCGGAAACGCACCCATGAAGGCCCATCTTCCATGAAAGATCTGGCATGATCGGCAAGCTCAAGGGCACGTTGGACGAGATCGACGAGGATCATTGTCTCGTCGACATTCATGGCGTCGGCTATGTCGCCTATTGCTCGGCGCGCACGCTGGCGGCGCTGCCTTCGCCCGGCGAAGTGGTGGTGCTGTTCATCGAGACCTATGTGCGCGAGGACATGCTGCGCCTCTACGGCTTCCAGTCGCAGCTTGAGCGCGAGTGGTTCCGGTTGCTGATGAACAACGTGCCGGGGGTCGGCGCCAAAGTGGCGCTCGCCATCCTGTCGACGCTGGCGCCAGCCGACCTAGCCAATGCGATTGCGTTGCGCGACATCGCCATGGTTTCCCGCGCGCCCGGGGTCGGCAAGAAAGTGGCCGAGCGCATCGTCACCGAGTTGAAGAACAAGGCGCCGGCCTATGCGGGCTCTGCCTCTGGCACCATCGGGCTAAAGCAGGAACTCGGTGAGGGCGTGGCATCAGCGCCAATCACCGACGCTGTCTCGGCTTTGGTCAATCTCGGCTATTCGCGCGACACCGCTGCCAACGCGATAGCCGCGGCGCTGAAGACAGCGGGCGAGGATGCCGACGCCTCGAAGCTGATCCGCTTCGGGCTGAAGGAACTGGCGCGGTGAGGGCTCGCTTGTCCGTTTCCCTGCCCTATGCGAGGAAGGCAGCATGAGCCTGTCGCCCCGTCTCATTGCGCCGGAAAAACGCGGCGAGGATGCCGAGCAGACCTTGCGGCCGCAGACGCTTGACGATTTCGTCGGCCAGGCCGCGGTGCGGGCCAATCTCAAAGTGTTCATCGAGGCCGCCAAAGGCCGCAACGAGGCGCTCGACCATGTGCTGTTCGTCGGGCCGCCGGGGCTGGGCAAGACGACGCTGGCGCAGATCATGGCGCGCGAACTCGGCGTCAATTTCCGCTCGACTTCCGGACCGGTCATCGCCAAGGCTGGTGATCTCGCCGCCCTGCTCACCAATCTCGAAGAAGGCGACGTGCTGTTCATCGACGAGATCCACCGGCTGAGCCCGGCGGTGGAGGAAATCCTCTATCCGGCGATGGAGGATTTCCAGCTCGACCTGATCATCGGCGAGGGACCGGCGGCGCGCTCGGTCAAGATCGACCTTGCCCGTTTCACGCTTGTCGCAGCCACCACGCGGCTTGGCCTGCTCACCAACCCGCTGCGCGACCGTTTCGGTATTCCGGTGCGGCTCAACTTCTACACGGTCGAGGAACTCGAGCAGATCGTACGGCGCGGTGCGCGCATCCTGCAAATGCCGCTTGGCGACGATGGCGCGCTGGAGATCGCGCGGCGCGCGCGCGGCACGCCGCGCATTGCCGGCCGACTGTTGCGCCGCGTGCGCGATTTTGCCTCGGTCGCCGGCGACGGTCATGTCGACCGTAAGATCGCCGATGAGGCGTTGACCCGGCTCGAGGTCGACGCGCTCGGCCTGGACGCGCTCGACCGCCGCTATCTCTCGATGATCGCGCGCAATTTCGGCGGCGGTCCGGTCGGCATCGAGACGATCGCCGCAGGCTTGTCCGAGCCGCGCGACGCCATCGAGGACATCATCGAGCCCTATCTGATCCAGCAAGGTTTCATCCAGCGCACGCCGCGCGGTCGCATGCTGACGGCCAATGCCTGGCGCCATCTCGGCCTCGACGCGCCGAAGGATCTGGCGCAGCAGCAGATCAACCTGTTCCAGGAAGAATAGCCGCCAAGCGATCAGGCGTGGGTGCCCAGACCGGTGATCAAGCATCCGTGAACGTCTTGCGCAGAATCTGCTCGTCTTTGTCGATTTGCCGGCGCAATCGTGGATTTTATCGGCGCTGTCTCGCGGCATGCCGCCGCGATCCACCTGCCGGAGCCCTAGAATGATAACCAGACGCGGGTTCCTGCGCTTCATCGGCGGGTCGTTCGTGGCGGCCGCCGCGCTCGGCGCCTATGCGGTCGGCATCGAGCCGATGCTTTTGACGCATGTGAAGCGCTATGCGCTGACGCCGCCGCATTGGCCTGATGGCTTGAAGCTGCGCGTTGTGGCCCTTGCGGATATCCATGCCTGCCGGCCGTGGATGACACCGGAGCGGATCGCCTCGCTTGTCCAGGATGCCAATGCCCTGCAGCCGGATGTGATCGTTCTGCTTGGCGACTATATTGCCGGCATGCGCCTGGTGACAGGCGGGGTGACGCCATCGCAATGGGCGTCCGCTCTGTCGGGCCTCAAGGCCCCGCTCGGCGTGCTGTCGATCCTTGGCAACCATGACTGGTGGCACGACGGCTTCGCGCAGCGGGCCGGAGTCGGCCCAACCATAGCGCGCAAGGCCTTGGAGAAGGTCGGCATCCCGGTGCTGGAGAACGATGTCGTGCGCCTGGAGAAGGATGGGCACGGCGTGTGGCTCGCCGGGCTGGCCGACCAGCAGGCCCTGTTGCCGACCGAGGAGCGCCCGGGATTGACGGGGTTGGACGATCTCGACGGCACACTGGCCAAGGTCAGCGACACCGCGCCTGTCATACTGCTCGCCCATGAGCCTGACATTTTTGCCACCGTGCCGTGGCGGGTTTCGCTGACCCTGTCGGGCCACACCCATGGCGGACAGGTGCGGCTGTTCGGCTATTCGCCCGTCGTGCCGTCGCGTTTCGGCAATCGCTACGCCTATGGCCATGTCGTCGAGAACGATCGCAATCTTATCGTCTCAGGAGGGCTCGGCTTTAGCATCATGCCTGTGCGTTTCGGCGTGCGGCCGGAGATCCTGCAGATCGATCTCGGCTAGAATCTTACATCTGGGCATGATCTCTGGACAAACGGAAATCGTTTGTCCGAGAAAACCCGGATCCACTTTTCGGGATCATGCCCGGCCTCAGTGAAGTGACCTGATCACGTCCATCACGTCAGGCTCGGCCTTGTCGCCATTGAAGGCGTCGACGATGCCGAAGGCGCCGCCATAGCTCCACACCGACCATGAGAAGCCGTGTGCCTCGGCGCGGGCGGCCATATCCTTGACATAGGCGGCGCGGTATTCGGCCGGCATCACATAGGCATTGCCGTATTCCTGGCGGATCATGCCGAACTCGCCCAGCGTGATGTTTTCCGGCTTGATGCCGTTGGCCTTCGCCCATGCGTCAATTTTCGTGAACGGCGCATCCATCAGGCCACGCAGTTTGTCAGGGCTGTCCATGCTGGCGACCTGTTCATCGAGATAGGCAAGCATGCCGCTCTGCCGTGTCCAGGGCGCCTCGGCCTTGATCCGGGCGCGGATCGTGTCGAGCGTCACGTCGAGCTGCGCCTTCGGCACCGCGGTCAGCGGATAGGGCAGGCCGGTCACATAGGGGATAAAGTCGCCGGCCCAGGTCGCGCCCTGGTGGGTCAGCAGGAACGGATCGTAGGAGTGAAAGGTCCAGATGACATTGTCGTCGGGGATCGCCTTGGGATCGATCTTTTCCAGCGACGAGGCGGCGGAATAGCAGGCGCCGGTCAGCACCAGCGTTAGTTTTGGCGCAGAGGAACGCGCCGCGGCGAACAATTTCTGCTGGCGGTCCGGCCACAGGCTGGTGCCGTCGCTGTCGCAGTCGACGATCGGTTCGTTCATCAGTTCGAAGGCGACCTTTTGGGGATCCTCGCCGGCCAAAGTGCGACCCATCTTGCGCACCATGTCGACGTAGCGGTCGAAGATATGCGGGCCGTCCATCACTTGCGCCATGCCGATCTTGCGGCTGCCGCCGGCCGGGATCAGGTGCATGTCGACGATCACCTTCAGCCCGGCGCGGTTGATCATGCGCACCGAGTCGAGCACGCTGGCATAGAGGTCGTCACGCAAGGCCTCGGTCCGGCCGGACAGGAAGGGCGAAGGGTCGACAGGCATGCGCAGGAAATCGAAGCCTGCTTGCTTGAGCGCTGTGAGATCGTCCTCCTTGAGGAACTTTCGCCATTCCGGAAAGGGCAGGATGGCCTTGGCGTCGCCCCACTGATCCTCGCCTGGCCAGGTGACCCACTGATCGAGATTGAGGCCGCGCTTCATCGAGAAGGTCGCCGCCTGGCAGGCTAGCGTGCAGGCCACCAGCACAAGCAGCGCCGCCATCAAACTCTTGATCATCGCCGTCAACAGTGCCATCCGATGTTAGATCAGGATGGCGTTTGGTTTAACCGTCATCCTGATCTATTTCTTTGCTGGAGCATGATCTTTGGACAAACGGAAACCGTTTGTCCGAGAAAACCGGTTCCCACTTTTCGGGATCATGCTCTAGGTCACGTGGGGACAGGTGCCTCGTCGAGACCGAAAAAGGAAGCGCAATGGACGATCATGGTGAATCGGCGACGCTGCTGGCCGGGCTTTCCGGCGCGCTGACGGCGTTCGGCCACCGGCTGATGGCGCGGGTCTACTATGCCGACACCGATTTCTCGGGCGTCGTCTATCACGCGCGCTATCTCGAATTCCTCGAACGCGGCCGCTCCGACTATCTCAGGCTCACCGGCGTGCATCACACGGAACTCGCCGACGGCAAGCATGGCGAGAAGATCGTGTGGGTGGTGCGCCGCATGGAGATCGACTTCCGCAGCCCCGCGCGCATCGACGACATCCTGACCGTCGACACCCGCACCGACAGCATTTCCGGCGCGCGCATCTTCATGGCGCAGCAGCTCAAACGCGGCGACGAGGTGCTGGTCGAGGCCAAGGTCGAGGCGGCGATCATCGGCGAGAATGGCCGGCCGAGGCGCTTTCCCAAGGAATGGGTGGCAGCCTTTATGCCCAAGGCACTGCCGACGGCCGATTAGGCGAATTACGCCGTAGGCGATTGTGCCTGCTCCCTAACCGGGCGCGGCAATGCGCCGCGCCATATTCACTAACCCATCCTTAACCATAACGGTTCATGAAGAGATTGGTGAAGATTGGCGCTATCCAGCGCCTTCCTTTCACCAATATTTGCCCTGAAAAGGCCGCTAACGGCACGGTTTGGGGTGTCCGGTAGCTTCGTGCGAACCGACCACAAGGGATGCCAGGGGCCAGCCGCCAGCTTCGCCCGGAAATCTTAAGGACGTAACGATGGAAAATATCGCACTCGCCGACCCGGGCGCGCAATTGTCGATTTGGGCGCTGTTCATGCAGGCCAGCTGGGTGGTCAAGCTGGTCATGATCGGCTTGCTCTGCGCCTCGGTCTGGACCTGGGCGATCATCATCGACAAGCTGGTTGCCTATGGCCGCATGCGGTTGGCGCTGAACCGCTTCGAGCAGGTCTTCTGGTCCGGACAGTCGCTGGAGGAGCTCTACCGTACGCTTGCTGACCGCAAAACCAGCGGCATGGGCGCCATTTTCGTCGCCGCCATGCGCGAGTGGAAGAAGAGCTTCGAGAAGGGCGCCAAGACGCCGCTCGGGCTGCAGACCCGCATCGACAAGGCCATGGACCTGGCGTTGACCCGCGAGATGGAGAAGCTGGAGGGGCGCCTCGGCTTCCTCGCCACCACCGGCTCGGCAGCCCCTTTCATCGGCCTGTTCGGCACGGTCATCGGCATCATGACCTCGTTCCAGGCGATTGCCGGCTCCAAGAACACCAGCCTTGCTGTGGTTGCGCCCGGCATCGCCGAAGCGCTGCTGGCGACGGCCATCGGCCTGCTCGCCGCCATCCCGGCCGTCATCGCCTATAACAAGCTGTCATCGGATGCGAGCAAGATCGCTGTGCGCATGGAAGGGTTCTCCGACGAGTTCTCCGCCATACTCTCGCGCCAAATCGATGAAAAAGTCGCGCCGAAGGCCTGAGGAGTAACGAGATGGGTATGTCCGTAGGCATGGGGGGACGCGGCGGGCGCGGCCACCGGCGGCGCGGCCGTCACCACGCGCTGATGTCGGAGATCAACGTCACGCCGATGGTCGACGTCATGTTGGTGCTGCTGATCATCTTCATGGTCGCCGCACCCATGCTGACGGTCGGCGTACCGATCGACCTGCCCGATACGCAGGCCAAGGCGATGAATGCCGACACGCAGCCGATCACGGTCTCGATCGATGCCACGGGCAAGATCTTTCTGCAGGAAACCGAGATCCCGATCGAGGAGCTGGTGGCCAAGCTGCAGGCGATTTCGAAGACCGGCTATGAAGAGCGCATCTTCATCCGTGGCGACAAGTCCACCGACTATGGCACCGCGATGAAGGTCATGGCCCGCATTTCGGCCGCTGGCTACAAGAATATCGGCCTGGTTTCATTGCAGGAACAGGATCAATAGACGCGAGATGAAGACCGGCCTCACCACATCGGTGATCTTGCATACGGCGGTGCTGGCCTTCGGCCTGTTCACCCTGTCGGCGCCGGCCGCGCTTCCGTCCGCCGATGTCGAGTCGGTCGCGGTCGATATCGTGCCGATGGAAGCCATTGCGCAGACGCTGCAGGGCGACAAGAAGGCGGTGATGCATGAGAAGCCGGCGCCGCTGCCGACGCAGCGTCCCGATGTCGTGCCGGTTGCGCAGAAGGTTGGCGAAAACAGCGTCGACACCGACAAGCCGATAACGCCTGAAGCCAAGCCGAAGCCGGTCGACACCACATCGGCTCCGCCACCCGCGCCGACCCCCAAGGAAACGCCGAAGACCGAGGACGTGCCGAAGCCGCAGGAAAAGCCGAAGCCCATTCCGGCGACGGAAGTGGCACCTGCCCCGACACCCAAGGAAGAGGTCAAGCCCGAGCCGGTCAAGCAGACCGAGCCCAAGCCGACGCCGGCCAAGCCGGCGCCGACCCCGCCGCCGCAGGACAAGACCGCGGCAATAGATCCGACGCCCGAAGTCAAGCCGGATGCCGTCGCCGAGGCGATAGCGAAGGACCCGCCGACCGAAGAGACGCAATTGCCGAGCTCGGCGCCCGCGCCGGAAGCGCGGCCGAAGCCGCAGCCAGCACAAGCCGAAAGCGCCAAGGCGCCGGACCGCAAGGATGCCGACAAGCCGGTCAAGGACGCTTCGTCGAAGCCGAAATCCGACGACAAGCAGTTCAACGCCGCCGAGATTTCCGCTCTCCTCGACAAGCAGAAGCCATCCGGCGGCGGCGCCAAGCGCTCGACGCAGCAGGCGTCGCTCGGTGGCGACAAGGATCAGGGCCAGAAGCTTTCGAAGTCCGAGCAGGGCGCCCTGGAGAGCCAGTTGGGCGGTTGCTGGACCTTGCCGGTCGGGCTGGAAGGTTCGGAGAATTTCGTCGTCGTCGTGCGCTTCAACCTGGACAACTCCGGCAAGCTCGACGGTCGCCCGTCCGTCGAAAAGTCGAGCGGCAACCGGCAGTTCGATGAAAGCGCGGTGCGCGCGGTTCAGAAATGCGACGTGGCCGGCCTGCAGGTTCCTGCCGGCAAGCAGGACATCTGGAACGACATCCGGGTCACCTTCGATCCAAGGGAGATGCTGGGCCTCTAGGCCCTGACATCCGAAAATCAGTATGAGAAGCGAGAAGACATGAAATCAATCCTCAAGCCGCTCCTGATGATCGCAGCAATGGCGATGGGCATGACTGCTGCCGGCACGCTGCCGGCGCTGGCGCTCGTCGAGCTCAACGTCAACAAGGGCAATGTCGAGCCGCTGCCGATCGCCATCACGGATTTCCAGGGCGGCGATGCGCTTGGCGCCCAGATTTCCCAGATCGTCACCGCTGATCTGAAGCGCTCCGGGCTGTTCGCGCCGATCGACAAGAGCGCCTTCATCGAAAAGATAACGAACCCGGACGCCGCCCCTCGCTTCGACGACTGGAAAGTCATCAACGCCCAGGCGCTGGTCACCGGCAGCGTCAGCAAGGAAGCAGACGGGCGCATCCGTGCGCAGTACCGGCTTTGGGACACTTTCGCCGGACAGCAGATGGCGGGCGAGCAGTTCTTCGCCAACGACGCCAATCAGCGCCGCGTCGCCCACATCATCGCCGACGCGATCTATGAGCGGCTGACGGGCGAGAAGGGCTATTTCGACACGCGTGTCGTCTTCATCGACGAGTCCGGCGCCAAGAATGCGCGCAAGAAGCGCCTGGCCATCATGGACCAGGATGGCGCCAACGTCCGCTACCTCTCGGATGGCAAGTCGATCGTGTTGACCCCGCGTTTCTCGCCGAACCGGCAGGAAATCACTTACATGTCCTACGAAAGCGGCCAGCCGCGGGTCTATCTCCTGCAGATCGAGACCGGGCAGCGCGAACTGGTCGGCAATTTCCCCGGCATGACGTTTGCGCCGCGCTTCTCGCCCGACGGCCAGAAGGTGATCATGAGCCTGCTGCGCGACGACGGCAATTCCAACATCTTCGCCATGGACCTGCGCAGCCGCTCGACGACGCGGCTGACCAACTCGACCGCCATCGACACCTCGCCTTCCTATTCGCCCGACGGCAGCAAGGTGGTGTTTACCTCCGACCGCGGCGGCCGTGCGCAGATCTATGTCATGGGCGCCGACGGCTCGGGCCAGACCCGCATCTCCTTCGGCGACGGCGTCTATTCGACGCCGGTGTGGTCGCCGCGCGGCGATCTCATCGCCTTCACCAAGCAGACCGGCGGTGAATTCCAGATCGGCGTCATGAAGACCGACGGCTCGGGCGAGCGCATCCTGTCGTCCGGCTTCCAGCAGGAAGGACCGACCTGGGCGCCGAACGGCCGCGTGCTGATGTTCTTCCGTGATTCCGCTGGTGGCCCGAAATTGGTTTCCGTCGACCTCACCGGCCGCAATGAGCAGCCGATCCCGACCGCGAACTTCGCCTCGGACCCGGCCTGGTCGCCACTGTTGGAATAGGTTCGGCCGAATTGCCACACATGCTGAAAAGGGGCCGTTTCGGCCCCTTTTCCATGCATTGGTCGCGTTTTGGCCGCATTTCCGCCTAGGGTCCGCGCCAACTGTGGCTTCGGATCAAGAGGTTGCGGACGGGCAACCTAAACCGGCCTAAACCAAATTTTAACCGTGTTTCTTGAATGCCGGTTAACCCAAACGTGGTTACTGGGTGATCAACGAAATCACTCGAATACGATCACTCGAAATACGAAGGAGAGGCGGCATGGGCCGTATCGCAGCACTTACCAGAAACCCGGCCATGATCGCGCTGGTGGCGTTGCTCGCCATCACCGGTTGCGCCTCGAAGAAGACGCCAAACAACGCCGCTGACCTTGGCCTCAATGGTGCCGGTGCTGCAACGCCCGGTTCGGCGCAGGACTTCACCGTCAATATCGGCGACCGCATCTTCTTCGATACGGACTCGACCTCGATCCGGGCTGACGCACAGCAGACGCTTGCGCGCCAGGCGCAGTGGCTGAACCAGTACAAGCAGTATGCCATCGTCGTCGAAGGCCATGCAGACGAGCGCGGCACACGCGAATACAATCTGGCGCTCGGTGCCCGCCGCGCCGCCGCTACCCGCGACTTCCTGGTCTCCAAGGGCGTCGCTTCCAGCCGGCTGAAGACCATTTCCTATGGCAAGGAGCGTCCGGTCGCGGTCTGCGACGACATCTCCTGCTGGTCGCAGAATCGCCGCGCGGTCACCACGCTCAGCGGCGCCGGTTCTTGATCGGCAAAAATACAACACAGCTTTGCGAAAGGCGGCCCTCGGGGCCGCCTTTTTCATATCCGGACACCTGAAACAAAATTTGGCCGAAGTCTCGCGCCCTGCTATGAGCCGAGGGCGCTTGGCTGGTCCCACTCTGGTTGGAAGGCGCGAAACAGACTAACGACACACGGCGAGAGGCACATGCATTTGAGATCGGTTCTGAGCGGCACGCTTGCGCTGCTGCTCCTATCAGGCGTCACCGCCCCGGCTAGCGGCCTGGCGGCCAGCGGCACAGGGCAATCAACCGACAGCGGCTTTTCCTTCCATCTGCCCAGCCTCGAGCTGCCCAGCCTTTTCGGTGAAAAGAAGAAGCCGGATCAGGTCCAGATGGTGCAGTCCGATCCTACTGCCGTCACAAGTCTGGAAGACCAGCTGAGGCAGATGAACGGCAAGATCGAGGAACTCAATTTCCAGGTCCTGCAGATGCAGGAGCAGATCCGCAAGCAGCAGGAAGACAACGAGTTCCGCTTCCAGCAGCTGGAAGGCGGCTCGCAGGGCGGACAGGCACCGGCGGCACCAAAGAAGAAGTCCGACGCAACCACCGACACCAACACCGACGTGGCCGCGGCCCCGGCAACCCAGGCGCCGGCTGATTCCGGCGCCGCTACTGGCAGCGATCAGTCGAGCGGCGGCAAGACGGTCGAGGATGTCATCGTCGAATCACCCGATGGCGACCCCGGCAAGGTGATCCCCGGCACGGGAGCGCCGGAAAAGACCTTTGGCTCGATCACCGTCGACAAGAACGGCAATGTGATCGATGCCGGCGGCAACACCCAGGCAACCGCCCCGGCGCAAGATACCGCCCCGGCCACCGGCGCTCCGGCCAAGGCCGGCAAGTCCAATGGCACGATCGTCGCGGCGCTGCCTTCCACCAAGGACCCGGAAGAACTCTACCGCAATTCCTATCAGTTTATCCTGTCGGGCGATTACAGCACCGCCGAACAGGGTTTTCGTGATCATATCTCGCGCTTCCCCAAAGATGCCAAGACGGCGGACGCGCATTACTGGCTGGGTGAATCGCTGCTTGGACAGCAGAAATACCGCGACGCGGCCGAGGTCTTCCTCGCCGCCAGCAAGGACTACCCGAAGGCCAAGAAGGCACCCGACATGCTCTTGAAGCTTGGCGTGTCGCTGGTCGGACTCAAGCAGCACGATGTCGCCTGCGCCACCTTCAGCGAGGTCGGCAAGCGCTACCCCGATATCTCCAGTGCACTCAAGGAACGCGTCAAGCAGGAGAAGGCTCTGGCTGCCTGCTAATGCTCGCGACCGAGCCTGATCTTTCGACCAGCCTTCTTTCCAAAACGAAGAGTCTTTTTTCGCACATCGATTTTACCCACGGTGCCGTTGCGGCCGTGTCCGGCGGCAGCGACTCGACCGCCCTGCTTCTCCTTCTCAAACTGCATCTCGACCGAACCGCACCGTCAGCGAAGCTGCTGGCCGTGACGGTTGACCATGGCCTGCGGCAAGGTTCGGCGGCCGAAGCCCAGACCGTGGCGAAGCTTTGCGCTGAGCGCGGCATTGCCCACCGCACCCTGGCCTGGGCCGGAAGCAAGCCATCGAGCGGTCTGCCGGCGGCGGCGCGGGAAGCGCGCTACCGGCTGCTGGCCGAAGCGGCGCGCGCGGAAGGCATCGGCCTGATCGTCACCGGCCATACCGCCGACGACCAGGCCGAGACGGTGCTGATGCGGCAGGCGCGGGGTGAGGGCCGAGAGTTCGCCGGAGTCGCAGGCCGCGGGCTTGCCGGCATGGCGCCGGCCACCCTCTATGACTGGCGCGAGTGGATCGTTCGCCCGCTTCTGGGCACGCGGCGCTCAGCACTTCGCGAATTCCTGCGGCGGGAACATGTCGGTTGGGCCGATGATCCGACCAATATCGACGAGGCCTTCGAGCGGCCGCGCGTGCGCGCCGCGCTTGCCGGTGAAAGTGTCGAGTCCATCGAGGGCAGGCTGCTGCTCGCCAGCCAGGCCGCCGTCGAGCGCAGTCAGCTTGGCGCCGGCGCCGCCGATCTGATCCATCGCCTCGCCAGCCAGCCGGCCACCGGTCTCATCCGCCTCGACCCGCGCCTGCTTTCGGCCGGCGACGATCAGGCGGCCATCTACGCGTTGCGTATTTTGCTCGCCACCGCCGGAGGCGCTGCCTTTCTTCCGGATCAGGCACGCAGCGAGGCGTTGTTCGATCGGCTGAAGGGCGGATTTCTTTGCGCCACATTGTCGCGGACCGTGGTTGATTGCCGGCGCGCCGGCATCTTCCTGCGCCGTGAGGCGCGGGGTTTGCCGCTCGCCACTGCTGCTGTCGACAACACCATCTGGGATGGCCGCCGCCACATCACATTGAACGCCAGTTCAGACGCATTGTTGATCGCTCCGCTGGGTGCGACCGCAGCGAAGCGCCTGGCGATTGATGACGGAGAAACCCCGGCAAGCCTGATGCGTGCCGCGTTGGCTGCGGAACCGACATCCCAGCAAGCCTTTGAAACCCCTGGCTTGCAGCAGGGCGAGCGAGGGTCGCCAGGGTTCGTGGTGCGGCCGGTCGTGTCGCCTTTTGCCCGCTTCCTGCCGTCCTTCGATCTGGCGCCGGCGCAGGCCGTCGAGGGGTTGATCGGCGCGTCGCCGCTTCCCCCTCCGCCATTGCGCGGCCACAGTGCCGATTGATGGTTGGTCGAAAGCTTAACCCAGACGTGCTGTTCTGCTTGGCAAGGGGAGGCGCTCTCCCTATGTTAGGCCCAAGTTTCCTCTCATGATGCTGTCCGTCCGCGGACGCCAACGGGACAATTGATGAATCCGAACTATCGCAACCTCGCGCTCTGGGCGATCATAGCGGTCCTGCTCATCGCTCTTTTCAATCTGTTCCAGACGCCGCAGACGCGCGGGGCTTCGAGCGATGTGCCTTATTCGCAGTTCCTGCAGGACGTCGCGGCCGGCCGGGTCAAGACGGTGACCATTGCGGGCGCCCGCATCACCGGCACCTACACCGACAATTCCACCGGCTTCCAGACCTATTCGCCCGGCGATCCGCAGCTGGTCTCGCGGCTGCAGGACAAGAACGTCACCATCAATGCGCGGCCTGAAACCGACGGTTCCAATTCGCTGTTCGGCTATTTGGTCTCGTGGCTGCCGATGATCCTCATCCTCGGCGTCTGGATATTCTTCATGCGCCAGATGCAATCCGGATCCGGGCGCGCCATGGGTTTCGGCAAGTCGAAGGCCAAGCTTCTGACGGAGGCGCACGGCCGCGTCACCTTCCAGGATGTCGCCGGCGTCGATGAAGCCAAGGAAGATCTGGAAGAGATCGTCGAGTTCCTGCGCGACCCGCAAAAGTTCCAGCGCCTCGGCGGCAAGATTCCGCGCGGCGTGCTGCTGGTCGGCCCTCCCGGCACCGGTAAGACGCTGCTCGCCCGCTCGGTCGCCGGCGAAGCCAATGTGCCGTTCTTCACCATTTCGGGTTCGGACTTCGTCGAGATGTTTGTCGGCGTCGGCGCGTCCCGTGTGCGTGACATGTTCGACCAAGCCAAGAAGAATGCGCCCTGCATCATCTTCATCGATGAAATCGACGCCGTCGGCCGCCATCGCGGCGCCGGCCTCGGTGGCGGCAATGACGAGCGCGAGCAGACGCTGAACCAGCTGCTGGTCGAGATGGACGGCTTCGAATCCAACGAAAGCATCATCCTGATCGCGGCGACCAATCGTCCCGACGTGCTCGATCCTGCGCTGTTGCGTCCGGGCCGTTTCGACCGCCAGGTGGTGGTACCGAACCCCGACATCGTCGGCCGCGAGAAGATCCTCAAGGTGCATGTGCGCAACGTGCCGCTGGCGCCCAATGTCGACCTCAAGGTCGTTGCGCGCGGTACGCCGGGCTTCTCCGGCGCCGACCTGATGAACCTGGTCAACGAATCGGCGCTGATGGCGGCGCGGCGCAACAAGCGCCTCGTCACCATGGCCGAGTTCGAGGACGCCAAGGACAAGATCATGATGGGCGCCGAGCGTCGCTCGTCGGCCATGACCCAGGCCGAAAAGGAGCTGACCGCCTATCACGAGGCCGGCCACGCCATCCTGGCGCTCAACGTGCCGTCGGCTGACCCGCTGCACAAGGCCACCATCATTCCGCGTGGCCGCGCGCTCGGCATGGTCATGCAGTTGCCGGAAGGCGACCGCTATTCGATGAGCTACAAGTACATGATCTCGCGCCTCGCCATCATGATGGGCGGTCGCGTCGCCGAGGAGTTCAAGTTCGGCAAGGAGAACATCACCTCGGGTGCTTCCTCCGACATCGAGCAGGCGACCAAGCTGGCGCGCGCCATGGTCACGCGCTGGGGCTTCTCCGACAAGCTCGGCCATGTCGCCTATGGCGACAACCAGGAAGAGGTGTTCCTCGGCCATTCGGTGGCGCGCACGCAGAACATTTCGGAAGAGACCGCGCAGATCATCGACGCCGAAGTGCGCCGCCTGATCGACGAGGCCTATGTCTCGGCCAAATCCATCCTGACCAAGAAGAAGAAGGAATGGATCGCGCTGGCGCAGGGCCTGCTCGAATACGAGACGCTGTCTGGCGAAGAGATCAAGCAGCTGATCGCAGGCAACAAGCCCTCGCGCGACCTCGGCGACGACACGCCGCCCAGCCGTGGCTCGGCCGTGCCGAAGTCCGGCGGCCGCCGCAAGAAGGGCCCGGAGCCGGAAGGCGGCATGGAGCCGCAGCCGCAGGGCTAACCCAGGGCGGAGAGCAGATCCTCGGGACAAGCCCGGGGATCTCGACTCATCGTATGCGCGAAAAACGGTGAACCGCTTTATCCGCCGTATTCGATTTTATGATTCAGCTTTCAGCCGCGCATTGCACAGGCTGTAATAACCGCCGCCCTTCTGTATCCAGCGAAGGCCGTTCAACGTACCCGCCTCCTTGTTGCCGTGGTAACCTTGGAGGCAGGTCTTCATCCGCGCCTTCGCGGGTTTTTCGGTCTTGAACTCGGCGGCGAGTGTGGTCGGGAATGTCACGCCCGCCGGCGCTAAAGTGGGGGCGACCGCCGCGCCGGTTTCCTTTTTCGGCTGCGGCGCGGTTTCGACGGTATCCGCGCTGACACTCTCCGCAGCAGATGTCGCGCATTTCTCCTTGCGGAAAGCGGCCCAGTCCATGCCGTTCAGAGTGCCGCCTTCCTTGGCTGTCCGATAGGTCTCGCCGCATTCCTTCATCGTCAGTGCACTTGCAGGGCCGACGCTCCAAGCAACCAATGCCGTCGCAGCCAATACCGCCAATTTCAAATTGAGCATAAGATCCTCCTGGTTGATACAAGCTAATGTCTTTTTGTATACTGTTTGTTCCCGGTATGTTCAACTAGAATCTTTGGGGAGCTACAAGCCTGGCGGTGACAGTGCGGGCGAATTGATGATGCCGACAGCTCCCGCGCTATGCAGATGCGGGCAAGGCCGCGGCGTCGTCGAGCGCAACAAAAGGCCCGCGAAGCAGATGCATCGCGGGCCTTTGCCGGTCCTTGCCAGACTTTTCGTCTACTTCAATTCGATCTCAAAAGGCTTATGCCTCATCGATCTGGGGGAATACCATGCGTGGCTCAGCCCTTCAGCTTGGCATTGCACAGGCTGTAGAAGCCGCCGCCCTTTTGGATCCACTTCAGGCCACCAAGCGCGTTGGCGTCCTTGAGGACATAGTATTGGTCGAGACAGGTGTGCATGCGGCCCTTTCCGGGGGTCTCGCTGGCATATTTCGCCGAGATCGCGGACGGGAATTTGACGCCCTTGGGCGCAACCGTCGTCGGCTTTGCCGGCTCCTTGGTGTAGCTTGCTTCGCTCGGAGCAGGCACGGTGTCGTCATCCGAGGCGGCGGCGCCGCATTCGGCCTTGCGGAAGTCGTTCCACTTTTGGCCCTTCAGCGTGTTTGCCGTCTTGGCAGCCTGGTACTTGGTGCTGCACTCGGCCATGGTCAGGCCCTTGCCGCCATCGGCGGCGGCAGCGGCCTTGGTGGTTGCCGGCTTCGTGGTATCGGCAGCGGCGGACGCGCCGGCGGCGCATTCGGCCTTGCGGAAGTCGTTCCACTTCTGGCCATTGAGCGTGCCAGCAGCTTTCGCCGCTTGGTACTTGGCACTGCATTCCTTGGCCGTCAGGCCCTTGGCCGTGCTGTCAGCCGCCGCGGCCGCAGCCTTGGTGGTCTTGGCCGGCTTGGTTTCAGCTGCCTTCTTCGTGTCGGCCGGCTTGGTGTCCGTGGTGGCAGCGGCATCGGTGCCGCACTGCGCCTTGCGGAACTGGTTCCAGGTCGCCCCGGCAAGTGTCCCCGCATCCTTGGCGGCGTTATACTTCGTGCTGCACTCGGCCATCGTCAACGCGTTGGCTGGCGCGGCCAGGAACAACGTCGCCACGGCAAGGCCGGTCAAAGTGGCAAGTCGGTGGATGAGCATAGCGTTTCTCCGTTGCAGCAGCCCATTATACGTCCCTGCGAATCAATAACGCTCAACGGTCGGTTGCGCCAGATGCTAAGTGGCGTATATACCGCCCAAAGCTTGCTCCTCCCGATAAGGTGATGAAATTGTTGTCGCTCACCGGGTTAAAAACAAGATTTTCCGCGTGCATCTGCGCCGAATAGCTCGCAGGACTGGTATATTGCAGTGCCACATACCGTCATGTTGGAGTGCGGCTTTATCGTGTGCAGTGCACGACAATGATTTTCTAAGGATTGGTAACATATAATCACACAATGTGATCATGGCGCACCGGCCAATTGTGGCATGAGATGTCGGCAAAGAACCCTAGGGACTCTAACTAGCATGGCAGGAAATTATTTCGGCACCGACGGCATCCGCGGGCGCGCCAACAAGTTTCCGATGACCGCTGAAATCGCTATGCGGGTCGGTATGGCCGCAGGGCTTTCGTTCCAGCGTGGCAGCCACCGCCATCGTGTCGTTCTCGGCAAGGACACCAGGCTTTCCGGCTACATGATCGAGAATGCGATGGTGGCCGGTCTTTGCGCCGCCGGCATGGATGTGTTCCTGCTCGGGCCGATCCCGACGCCGGCCGTCGCCATGCTGGTGCGTTCATTGCGCGCCGATATCGGCGTCATGATCTCGGCTTCGCACAACCCCTATTACGACAATGGCATCAAGCTGTTCGGTCCGGACGGCTACAAGCTCTCCGACGAGATCGAAGAGCGCATCGAGAGCATGCTCGACAAGGATATCGAACTGGCACTCGCCGATTCCGACGGGCTTGGCCGTGCCAAGCGCGTCGACGGCGTGCATGACCGCTACATCGAATTCGCCAAGCGCACCTTGCCGCGCTCGATGTCGCTCTCGGGCCTCAGGATCGTCGTCGATTGCGCCAATGGCGCCGCCTACAAGGTGGCGCCCGAGGCGCTGTGGGAGCTCGGCGCCGAAGTCGTGGCCATCAATGTCGAGCCCAACGGCTTCAACATCAACAAGGAATGCGGCTCGACCCATCCGGCCGGCCTGCAGAAGAAAGTGCACGAAGTGCGCGCCGACATCGGTATCGCGCTCGATGGCGATGCCGACCGTGTCGTGATCGTCGACGAGAATGGCGCGATCGTCGATGGCGACCAGATCATGGCGCTGATCGCCGAGTCCTGGCACCAGAGCGGACGGCTTGCCGGCGGCGGCGTGGTTTCGACGGTCATGTCCAATCTCGGTCTCGAACGCTTCCTCGGCGACATGAAGTTGCAATTGCACCGCACCAAGGTCGGCGACCGCTATGTCGTGGAGCATATGCGCGCGCATGGGCTCAATGTCGGCGGCGAGCAGTCGGGCCACATCGTGCTGTCGGATTTCTCGACCACCGGCGATGGTCTCGTGTCGGCGCTGCAGGTGCTGGCCTGCATCAAACGGCAGGGCCGACCCGTCAGCGAACTGTCGAAGAAGTTCGAGCCGGTGCCGCAGCTCCTGAAGAACGTCCGTATTGCCGGCGGCAAGCCGCTCGAGGAAGCGCCGGTCAAGGCCGCCATCGAGGATGCGCGCCACCGTCTCGGCAAGGCCGGGCGGCTGGTCATCCGTCCGTCCGGCACCGAGCCGCTGATCCGTGTCATGGCCGAGGGCGACGATCCGCAGCTGGTCGAGGCCGTCGTCAACGACATCGTCGAAGTCATCTCGGAAACCCGCAGCGCTGCCTGATCCCTGGCGCGCCCAAGGGGCGTCACGCTGCTCTCCGGTTGCATCCAAGCCCGCCCTTCTGGCGGGCTTTTTTGTTTGCCGGGAAACGGCCTCTCGACTGTCGAAATCATCCGCGAATCCTTTGAATTTTAGAGATTCGTGGTTAATCGACAGGGTTAAACGCCTTTTAACTTTTCCAATTCATTATCCACGCCTGAAAGCCAATCTCATTCGGACACGATCGCCGTTCCGAGGGTTCCTAGGGGTGACAAGCATGTTCAATACAGCAAGAAAGGCCCTGTTCGCGTTGCTGTTCGCGGGCTTGGCCTGGCCAGTTTTCGCAGCCGACCTGCCCGAACCGCAGGTCGAAGAGGCACCGCCGCCGGTTTACGAGCAGCCGGCTGACATCGGTGGCTGGTATATCCGTGGCGATATCGATTACCACAAGTCCGATGTTCGCGGCATCGACTATTCGACCTACAGCCTCGATCCCTGCAATTGCGGTAATATCCTGGTCGGTGGCAAAAGCTTCGATTATGCCAAGCTGAAGGGCGGCTTCTCGCTCGGCGGCGGCGTCGGCTACAAGATCAGCGATCATCTGCGCGCTGACGTGACCGCCGACTACTGGTTCAAGTCGAACTTCAACGGCGGTACCTCGGATCTCGTCTCGACCTCGACCGAAGTGTCGAAGATGAGCGCCCTGTTGCTGCTCGCCAACGCCTATGTCGATATCGGCACCTGGCATGGCATCACACCCTATGTCGGCGCCGGTATCGGTGGCGCGCGGGTGAAGTGGGATACCGTCTACGACCCGAACACCGCCGAGACCAACCCGGGAGCATCCAACTGGCGCTTCGCTTACGCTCTGATGGCCGGTGCCTCCTACTGCCTGACCGACAAGATCATCCTCGATGCGGGCTATCGCTTCTCCCATATCCAGGGCGGCCGCATGTTCGAATGGGATGCGAGCAGCGCGGGTCCTGGCTTCGACCGCGGCATCAACACCCACGAGGTGCGCGGCGGCCTGCGCTATCAGTTCGGCGGCAACAATGGATGCGCTGCGCCGGTGGTTGCCTACCAGCCCGAACCTGAGCCGGTCTACACCAAGTAAGAACTTCACTGCCCAGAATATACGCGAACCGCCCGGCATGACCGGGCGGTTTTCGTTTGAGCTGTCGCCAATGAAGTGCGTGGAAAGCAGGTCAATTCAGGGCGACATGCATTAGCTGGAATGAATTCGCTAACGCTCTGTTAGCCTTAACCGTGACTTAACCACTATGGTTAACAATGCTCCTTGAAACGATGGCTGCCGCGTTCATTGCAGGTGTCGCCAAATCCGGGAGTCGGGACCATGACACTCACATCGCGTATTGTGCTGGCGCTTGCCGGATTCGGGCTTTTGCCGCTGACATCCGCATTCGCCGCCGACTATGACCCGCCGGTCTATGCCGACCAGGCGCCCGACTATGTGCCGGTCGAGGTCGGCTCGGGCTGGTATCTGCGCGGCGACGTCTCCTATCTGGTGCAGAAGACCTTCAAAAATGGGGATTTCACCTTCCCGTCAACCATCAACAACGAAAACTTTAGTGAGAGCGAAGACGCAGTTTTTGCGAGCGTCGGCTTCGGATATCATTTCAACGATTACCTCCGTGCCGATCTCAACTTCGGCTATTTGCCGGGTAACAAGGCCAGCTTCGGCTATGACGATTCAGCGGTCGTCGCACTGCCGACATTGTCGACCCAGGGATCGGGATCGCTGAAGAATTATGCGTTCTCGGGGATACTCAATGGCTATGTCGATCTCGGGACATATGTCGGAATCACGCCTTATGTTGGCGCCGGCATCGGTTTTGTCCGCAGTTCGCGGAAGCTTTCGGCGACTTACACGGACAACAATGTCCCGGCCAACAGTTTCAAGCTGGAGGACAATGCGACACAATACTCCCTCGCCTATACGCTGAATGCGGGCCTTGCCTACCAGGTGACGAAGAATGTTTCCGTTGACCTGGGCTATCAGTATTTTTCCGCCCCGAGCGCGAAGTATGTCACGGCCGAAAGCCTGACTTCCTTTCCGGTCAAAAAGGGAATCAGCAATCACCAGGTCAAGGTCGGGCTGCGCTACGATCTCTGGTAGGCTTGGGACAAATCGGGACTTTGGCGGCGGATCCCTCAGGTCCGCCGTTTGCGTTTGAAATCACGCGATCCTGATCACGGATTCGCCGGTATCCCGGCAGCGACATAAACTTTCCTCTTGACGCCCGAAGCCTGAACGCATATCGTCGTCCGTGGGCCACCCCTCCCCAACGAGGGGCCACTATCTGGAAGGATAGACCACGATGACGACGCATACGAAGCCCGGACTCCGTCCGGCAAACCCCAATTTCTCCTCAGGTCCCTGCGCGAAACGTCCCGGCTGGTCGGTCGAGGCGCTCAAAAATGCCGCGCTCGGCCGTTCCCATCGCGCCAAGATCGGCAAGACCAAGCTCGAACAGGCGATCGAGCTGACGCGCGAAATCCTTCAGGTCCCGGCAGGCTACCGCATCGGCATCGTGCCGGCGTCGGACACCGGCGCGGTCGAGATGGCGCTGTGGTCACTGCTCGGCGAGCGCGGCGTCGACATGGTCGCCTGGGAAAGCTTCGGCTCCGGCTGGGTCACCGATGTGGTCAAGCAGTTGAAGCTCGCCGATGTGCGTAAGCTCGAAGCCGGCTATGGCGACCTGCCGGATCTGGCCAAGATCGATTTCGACCGCGACGTGGTCTTCACCTGGAACGGGACCACGTCCGGCGTGCGCGTGCCGAACGGCGATTTCATCCCTGCCGATCGCAAGGGCCTGACCATTTGCGACGCGACTTCGGCCGCCTTCGCGCAAAAGCTTGATTTCGAAAAGCTCGATGTCGTCACCTTCTCCTGGCAGAAAGTGCTGGGCGGCGAGGGCGCGCATGGCATGCTGATCCTGTCGCCCCGCGCCGTCGCGCGGCTGGAGAGCTACAAGCCTTCATGGCCGCTGCCGAAAATCTTCCGCCTGACCTCGGGCGGCAAGCTGATCGAGGGCATCTTCAAGGGCGAGACCATCAACACGCCGTCGATGCTGTGCGTCGAGGACTATCTCGACGCGCTCCACTGGGCGAAGTCGATCGGTGGCCTCGATGCCCTGGTCGCCAGGGCGGATGCCAATGCGGCTGTCCTCGACGGCTTTGTCAGCAAATCATCCTGGCTCGGCCATCTCGCCGTCGAGCCTGCGACGCGGTCGAACACGTCCGTATGTCTGTCCTTCACCGATCCGGATATCGCGGCGCTCGACGCTGACGGGCAGGCGGCTTTTGCCAAGGGGCTGGTTTCGGCGCTCGACAAGGAAGGCGTCGCCTTTGACATCGGCTCTTATCGCGACGCGCCTCCCGGCCTGCGTATCTGGTGCGGTGCGACGGTCGAGACGTCAGATCTCGAAGCGCTACTGCCCTGGCTCGACTGGGCCTTCGCCGCGCAGAAGGCGTCGCTGAAAGCGGCGGCCTGAGATTCATGGCGGCCTGCGGGCCGCCATTTCCCCGACAATCCCATTTTCAAGGAGGCCGCCATGGCGCCCCGCGTTCTCGTCTCTGACAAACTCTCTCCCACCGCCGTGCAGATCTTCAAGGATCGCGGCGTCGAGGTCGACTATCTGCCCGACCTCGGCAAGGACAAGGAAAAGCTGCTTGAAGTGATCAGCCAGTATGACGGCCTCGCCATCCGCTCGGCGACCAAGGTCACCGAGAAGCTGATCAGCGCCGCCACGAACCTCAAGGTAATTGGCCGCGCCGGTATCGGCGTCGACAATGTCGATATACCGGCGGCCAGCCGCAAGGGTATCATCGTGATGAACACGCCCTTCGGCAATTCGATCACGACGGCCGAACATGCCGTGGCGATGATCTTCGCGCTGGCGCGCCAGATCCCGGAAGCCAACGCTTCGACCCATGCCGGCAAGTGGGAGAAGAACCGCTTCATGGGTGTCGAGATCACCGGCAAGACGCTGGGCGTGATCGGCTGCGGCAATATCGGTTCGATCGTCGCCACACGCGGCGTTGGACTGAAGATGCATGTCATCGCCTTCGACCCGTTCTTGTCGGACAAGCGTGCCGAGGAACTTGGCGTCGACAAGGTCGAACTCGACGAGCTGTTCGCGCGCGCGGACTTCATCACGCTGCACACACCGCTGACCGACAAGACACGCAACATCATCGATGCCGCGGCAATCGCCAAGATGAAGAAGGGCGTGCGCATCATCAATTGCGCGCGCGGCGGGCTGGTCGTCGAGGCCGATCTGATCGCGGCGCTGAAGAGCGGCAAGGTGGCGGGCGCCGGCGTCGACGTGTTCGAGGTCGAGCCGGCCGAACAGAACGAACTGTTCGGCATGGAGAACGTGGTGGCGACACCGCATCTCGGCGCCTCGACGGCGGAAGCGCAGGAGAATGTCGCGCTGCAGGTCGCCGAGCAGATGTCGGACTATCTGATCAAGGGCGCGGTCTCCAACGCCATCAACATGCCGTCGATCACGGCGGAGGAAGCGCCGCGGCTGAAGCCGTTCGTCAAGCTCGCCGAAGTGCTCGGCGCCTTTGTCGGCCAGGTCACCGAGGATCCGATCAAGGAGGTCGAGATCCTGTTCGACGGCTCGACCGCCACAATGAACACGCGCGCGCTGATCAGTGCGGCACTTGCCGGGCTGATCCGGCCGCAGGTCGCCGACGTCAACATGGTGTCGGCGCCGATCATGGTGAAGGAGCGCGGCATCATCGTCGCCGAGGTCAAGCGCGACAAGTCGGGCGTGTTCGACGGCTACATCAAGCTGACCGTCAAGACCGAGCACAGGACACGCTCGATCGCCGGCACCTGTTTCTCCGACGGCAAGCCGCGTTTCATCCAGATCAAGGGCATCAACCTCGATGCCGAGGTCGGCCAGCACATGCTCTACACCACCAATGCCGATGCGCCCGGCATCATCGGCCTGCTCGGCACGGTGTGCGGCGAGAACGGCGTCAACATCGCCAACTTCCAGCTTGGCCGTAACCGGCCGGGCGGCGACGCCATCGCGCTGCTCTATCTCGATGCACCGTTCCCGGAAAACGTGCTGGAGCAGGTGCGGGCGCACAAGTCGATCGACTCGGCCAAGCGGCTGCAGTTCGACGTCGGCGGGATCTGATCCCGGCCTTTCCCAGAGATCAGAAGGCGCGGCCTTGGTCGCGCCTCCTTGCTGCTCAGCGCGTCCTGGGGCGGTCCAGCATCGCCTTCTTGCGCCCGCTGTATTCGGCGAGCGCGATGCCGCCCAGCACGAGGACCAGCGCCAGCGCCTGATAGAGCTGGAACGTTTCGCCGACGATCAGCACCGAAAGCAGCGTGCCGAAGATCGGCACCAGATTGATGAACAGGCCGGCGCGGTTGGCGCCGATCAGCTCGTTGCCCCTGATGTAGGTTATCTGCGAAATGACCGAGGCGCCGATCGCGGTGTAGACGATGACCGTCCACCCGCGTGCATCGGGCACGATCACCTTGCCGGCGGCGACCTCCCACAGCAAGAAGGGCAGTGAGGTGATGAGTGCGGCGATCGACATCGCCAGCATCAGGCTCTGCCAATGCATCGCCGGCTTCAGCCGCAAGCCGACCGAATAGCCGCTGTAAAGGATGACCGCCACCAGCATGATGCCGTCGCCGAAGTTGAGCTCCAGCGTCAACAACCGGCGCGGGTCGCCGTGGCAAGCTGTCAGGATGACGCCGGCAATAGTCAGCACTACGCCTGCAATCTGCGCCCAGTTCACGCGCAGGCGGAAGAAGATGAAATTGGCTGTCATGATCAGGATCGGCATCGCCGCCTGTTCGATCGAGACGTTGATCGCGGTCGTGTAGTTGAGCGCCGTGTAGAAGATGGTGTTGAACAGGGTGAAGCCACTGGCGCCGAGTGCAGCCAGGACGAACCAGTGCCGGCGTACCACGGGCCAGTCCTCCTGGATCGTGCGCCAGCCGATCGGCAGCAGGATCGCCACCGCCAGCACCCAGCGCAGGAAGACCAGCGTCATCGGCGAGACGTGATCGACCGCAAGCTTGCCGGCCACCGAATTGCCGCCCCACAACAAGGTGGTGAGCAGCAGGAATATATAGGCGCTTCGGTGCATCGCGGGATTCCGGCCGCGACGGATGCGTTGCGGTGTTTGCCGGCCTATTGCCCCCGTCAGCCCAAGTAAATGATGTCAAAGCCGAAAATTGTTGTGCCTCAGGGCATTTTCGGCGGCAAAGAAAGGTCGCACTCGCGAGGTCTTGACGCTATAGAGGCCTGTCGTTTCGAACCATATCCAAGCCGCTTGGCGGCGTCTCAAGGGAAAAGAAACATGGCCAATGTGGTGGTCGTCGGCTCGCAGTGGGGCGACGAAGGCAAGGGCAAGATCGTCGACTGGCTATCGGAACGTGCCGATGTCGTGGTGCGTTTCCAGGGCGGCCACAATGCCGGCCACACGCTGGTCGTCGACGGCAAGGTCTACAAGCTGTCGCTGTTGCCGTCCGGTGTCGTGCGGCAGGGCAAGCTATCCATCATCGGCAATGGCGTGGTCTTCGACCCGCATGCTTTCGTGGCGGAAGTGGCGAAGCTCAAGGCGCAGGGCGTCGAAGTGACGCCGGATCGCCTGAAAATAGCCGAAAACACAGCGCTTATCCTGTCACTGCACCGGGAGCTGGACGGATTCCGCGAGGACGCCGCTTCAAATTCCGGGACGAAGATTGGCACGACCCGCCGGGGCATCGGTCCGGCCTATGAGGACAAGGTGGGTCGGCGCGCGGTGCGGGTGATGGATCTGGCGGATTTGGAAACACTGCCCTTGAAGGTCGACAGGCTGCTGACGCACCACAATGCGCTGCGCCGTGGGCTTGGCCATGCCGAAGTCACGCATGACGCGATCATGAGTGAACTGACCTCGGTCGCCGACGAGATCCTGCCCTATATGGACCGTGTCTGGAAGATCCTCGACGACAAGCGCCGTGCCGGCGAGCGCATCCTGTTCGAGGGCGCGCAAGGCACGTTGCTCGACATCGACCACGGCACCTATCCGTTCGTCACCTCGTCGAACACCGTGGCCGGGCAGGCCGCCGCCGGCTCCGGCGTCGGTCCGGGCGCCATCGGCTATGTGCTGGGCATCACCAAGGCCTACACGACGCGCGTCGGCGAAGGGCCGTTCCCGACCGAACAGAAGAACGACATCGGCGAATTCCTCGGTACGCGTGGCCATGAATTCGGCGTCGTCACCGGGCGCAAGCGCCGCTGCGGCTGGTTCGACGCGGTGCTGGTGCGCCGGGCTGTCGCCGTCAACGGCATCAAGGGCATCGCACTGACCAAGCTCGACGTGCTCGACGGGTTGGACGAGATCAAGGTCTGCACCGGCTATCGCCTTGACGGCGAGATGATCGACTACCTGCCGGCAAGCCAAGGTGCGCAGGCCCGTGTCGAACCGGTCTACGAGACGCTGGAAGGGTGGAAAGGCACCACTGCCGGCGCGCGCAGCTGGAACGATCTCCCGGCCCAGGCGGTCAAATATGTCCGATACATAGAGGAGCTGATCGGTGCGCCGGTCGCCCTCCTCTCCACCAGCCCGGAACGGGACGACACGATACTTGTGACCGATCCGTTTCAAGACTAGTTTCTGAAGCCTTTCCGGGCATCGCGGCTGATTTGCGGGGGCCGGCGCGGAAGCAAAAATACAGGTCGACTGAAGCATGGCAGATTTTGTTGCTGTTCTGAAAAAGGCGCTCGACAAGTATGGCGAGCCGACGCCCGAGACGCGCACGCGGACCTATGACGGCGCGCGTTCCGCGCTGGTCAAGAAGCTTGCGGAATTTTCGCCGCCGCTGTCGGCCGATGTCGTGGCCAAGCAGAAGCGTTCCCTGGAAGACGCCATTGCGAGCGTCGAGCGTGACTATGCCAAGAGCGTGTCGGAAACTGATCCGCTCGCCGAACTGGAACACATCTTTTCCTCGATCGACCGCAACAAGAACCAGCCAAGCCACACGCGCCAGCCGGTGAAAGCGGAGCCGGCGTGGCCGGCGCCGCCGGTTGCCAAGCCGGAACCCTACAAGCCGGAACCCTACCGCCCTGCGCCGCCGCCCGCCGCGAAAGTCGAGCCGAGCTGGCAGCCCGCACCGGTGCAGCCTGCCCCGAAGCCGGCGGACCAGCCGCTGCCGGGCATGCTTGCGGATCGCGACGATGGTCAGGATGACGTCTTCCCGAACGACGACGAGCCGGTCGCGGAAGCTGACGCTTTCCCACGCCTGCGGCCGGCCGAGCGCAAGCGCAGTTATGGCGGGCTGATTGCCGCCGTCGTTGCCCTGCTGGTCGTTGCCGGCGGCGGCTATGGCATCTGGCTGAACAAGGACGCCTTCAGCAAGATGCTGGGGCTGGACGGCAGCAAGGTTGTTGCCAAGACCGAACCGGTGAAGCCGGCGCCGGCCAAGCCGGCGACCGACGTTGCGGCGACGCCGCCGGCGCCCGCGGCAGGTGCCGAAGGGACGAAATTCACGCAGCGGCTTACGCCTGAAGGTGGCGAAACGGACCCCGGCCCGGCCGGTGGACAAACCGGCATAGGCGAGGGTGAATCCGTCGCCGCGCTGACGACGCCGCCCACCGCCACGAATGCGCCGGTCTCGGCACCTCCGGCTGCAGCCGCGCCCGCCGCGGCGACGCCTGCTGCTGCGGCACCTGCTGCGACCGCACCCGCGGCAGGCACCGCGCCCGCCGCAACCCCGCCTGCCAACGGAACCGCGCCAGCGGCGCCGGCCGATGCCGCCGCCACGCCGCCGGCAGCACCCGCGGGTGCCACGCCCGCGACACCGGCGGCCGCTCCGGCGACGGCGACCTCCGTGCCGGTCGGCCAGAAGGCGATCTTCTATGAGGAGCGCACCAGCACGGCACAGGGTTCGGCCGAGCCCGGCAGCATCGTCTGGTCGCTGGTGCAGGAATCGCCCGGCGGCGACCTGCCGCCCGAACCGGCGATCCGCGCCGAAGCAACCATCCCCGGCAAGGACATCCAGTTGCGCATGACCATCCGCCGCAACACCGACCAGACGCTGCCGGCTAGCCATATCATCGAGATGATCTTCCTGACGCCCGACGGTTTTGAGGGCGGCGGTGTCGACAACATCCTGCGCGTCGCCATGAAAAGCTCCGAACAGGATGCTGGCAGCCCGCTGATCGGCATTCCGGCCAAGATCGCCGACGGTTTCTTCCTCGTCGCGCTCAACGACACCAAGGCCGACGAGGACGCCAACATGACCTTGTTGCGCGGCCAGGACTGGATCGACGTGCCGGTTGTCTACAAGACCGGCCGGCGGGCATTGCTGACCATGGAAAAGGGCATTCCCGGCGAGAAGGTGTTCGACGAGGCGATCAAGGCCTGGCAGGCGAAGACGGCGGGCTGAGAGGGCACGCCGTAGAGGCTGCCTTCGCTCAGAAGCCCTGAAACAGCATGTCGAGCGCGGCGACGATGTCGTCGTGGTGCCTGGAAAGATTTCCCTCAGGGTTCCGCAATTCGGAAGCGCTGAAGGCCGAGACAAACTGTGTGACCATCACATGATCTTTGCCGTTTATGGCAAAGATCGGGTTCAGTCGCCGGGCGGGAAGCGGGGAAATCTTGGGCGGCATCAAAGGAACGACGACCCTCGTGCTCAGCCCTTCAAGAATGTCTGACTGCACGTCGAGAAGATAGCCGTCGCTCTCATCATTCCGATAGAAATCGTAGCGTGCCATCAGAACGGCCGGTATTTGGCCAACGGCAGTCCGTTCTTTCTGACATAATCGTTGGAGCTTTCGATGGCTTCCTTGTTTTCTTCCTGCCAACGCCGCGTTTTTTCTGCCGCTATCGCTTTCGCGATACCTGCCTCGGCAGCGCGGGAGATGTTGATGCCCAGCGCTTTGGCGTCCTTGATCAACTGAGAGTCAATGGACGTATTGACGGACGTTCGCTGAGGTTTTGGCGGGGATTGAAGCATGGAAATGCCTTTCTTTATGCGCATAACATACGCGCATAAAAGACCGCATGCAATTGTTCACCCCTCCATCTCCTCGCGCAACATCTCCAACTCCAGCCATTCCTCCTCGAGCGCGGCCAGTGTCGCGCGTTCCTTGTCGAGGGCGGCGATGGTTTTCTGGAAGGAGGCGGGATCGCGCTCGTAATAGGCGGGGTCGGCAATGTTGTTTTCCAGCCGCGAGATTGAAGCGGTCACCGCCTCGATCTTCTTCGGCAGCGACTCCAGTGCGAACTTCTGCTTGAATGACAGTTTTTTGGCCGGGCCTTTGGGAGCCGCCGGTTCGCTCTTGCCCGGCGCCGGCGCATCGCCGGCCTCGGTCTTGGCGCGCGCCTTGCGGTCGTCGAGCCGGGTGCCGCCGCGCTGCGCCAGCATGTCGGAATAGCCGCCGGCATATTCGATCCAGCGCCCGTCGCCGTCCGGCGCGATCAGGCTGGTCACCGTGCGGTCGAGGAAGTCGCGGTCGTGGCTGACCAGGATGACGGTGCCGGCAAAACCGGCGACCAGTTCCTGCAGCAGTTCCAGCGTCTCCATATCGAGATCGTTGGTCGGCTCATCGAGCACCAGAAGGTTCGCCGGCCGCGCCAGCACGCGCGCCAGGATCAGCCGCGCCCGCTCGCCGCCGGACAGCTCGCGCACCGGGGTGCGCGCCTGTTCCGGCTTGAACAGGAAGTCCTTCATATAGGAGACGACATGGCGCTGTTCGCCATTGATGACGAGGTTTTCGCCGCGCCCGTCGGTCAGGTATTGTGCCAGTGTCTCCTGCGGGTCGACCGCCTCGCGCTTCTGGTCGAGCGTGGCGATCTCCAGATTGGTGCCGAGCCGCACCGAGCCAGCATCCGGCTTCATCTCGCCGGTCAGCATCTTCAAAAGCGTGGTCTTACCGGCGCCGTTCGGCCCGACGAGGCCGACGCGGTCGCCGCGCTGGATGCGGGTCGAGAAGCCCTTGACCACGGTGAGATCGCCAAAGCTCTTCTCGATGTTCTTCGCTTCGATCACCAGCTTGCCGGATTCGGCGGCGTCGCTCGCCACCATGGTGGCGTTGCCTTCGGCGCCGCGATGACCGCGAAAATTCTTGCGCATGGTCTGTAGCTCGCCGAGCCGGCGCATGTTGCGCTTGCGTCGCGCGGTCACGCCGTAGCGCAACCAGTGTTCCTCGCGCACGATCTGGCGGCCGAGCTTGTGCTGCTCGCGCTCTTCTTCTTCCAGCACCAGGTCGCGCCATTCCTCGAAATGGCCAAAACCCTTGTCCAGTCTGCGGGTCTGGCCACGGTCGAGCCATACGGTGGCGCGCGACACGCGCTCGAGGAAACGGCGGTCGTGCGAGATGACGATGAGCGCCGAGGAGGTGCGGATGAGTTCCTCTTCCAGCCATTCGATGACGGACAGATCGAGATGGTTAGTCGGCTCATCAAGCAGCAGGATGTCGGGCTCGGGCGCCATGACGCGGGCAAGTGCTGCGCGCCTCGCCTCGCCGCCAGACAGATCGGTCGGCCGCTCCTCGCCTGTGAGGCCGAGATGCTCCATCAGATAGCTGGCGCGGTAGGGATCATCGGCGGGACCAAGCCCGGCCTCGACATAGGCGCGTACGGTGGCAAAACCTTCCATGTCGGGCATCTGCGGCAGATAGCGGACGGTCGCCGAGGGCTGGCGGAAGACCTCGCCGTCCTGCGGTTCGATCAGGCCGGCGGCGATCTTGAGCAGCGTCGACTTGCCCGATCCATTGCGGCCGACCAGCGCGATCTTGTCGCCGGCCGAAGCCGTCAGGGCTGCGCCGTCGAGCAGCGGCGTGCCGCCGAAGGTCAGTTTTATCCCGTCGAGGTTGAGAAGGGGCGGGGCCATGTCAGCTTTCGGGCAAGGGATAGGGATGAGCGAGCAGCAGCGCGCGGCCGTGGCCGAGTGCGATTTCGAGGCGGCCCCCGGTCTTTTCGAGCTTGACCTCGTTGGAAATGGTCAGTGACGAGCCGAAGGCCACCTCGACCTGGTTGAGCGGCCATTTGGCGCCGGTGACGGTCAGGCCGGCAAGCTCGGAAAAGCCGAGGATCGAAAACAGCATGCCGTCGGCATAGTCGAAGCCGGCCTTTCCCAACAGCAATGGCACGCCTTCCTGGGCGCCACTGGTCAGCAGCACGTCCGTTCCAGCCTCGGCCAGCCGCAGGGCGAGCGCCAGATGCAGGAAGGCGTGGTCGGCGCGCTTGCCGCCAAAAGCACCCGCCAGCACCAGGCGAGTCGCGCCGCGCTCGAGGGCCGCAGCGATCGCCAGTTCGCCGTCGGTCTTGTCCTTTTCCGCCGGAAAGGTCTGGCGGGGAACGGCAGCGAGATCGTCCGGCAGATTGGCCGGCACGGAATCGAAATCGCCCACCCACAGTTCAGGCACAAGGCCGAGCAACCGGGCATGGCCGATGCCGGCGTCGGCGGCGATGACGCGCGAGCCTTCGACCTGGCGGTCGAGCCGGGGCGTGCGGATGAGATCGCCGCCAAGCAGGATGGTGAATGTGCTCATATCTGGTGGCCTGTACCAGCCCGGCAGCGGAAACGGAAGGCCGGCAAACTGCCACTTGCGCGGTTCCTCGGCCGGGCCTATGTGTCGAAACGCTCTAACGGGGTGCCGGCTGCGATCTTCGCGGACCGGCTGAGAGGCAATCTCGCCAACCCGCTGAACCTGATCCGGTTTGTACCGGCGGAGGGATTAGACGTTTCGGACAGTCCGACGCCTCAATTCCTTTCAATTCGAACGAAGGAGGCGCCGATGCGCACGCTTTTATACTCTCTTGTTTCTTCCATGGTCGTGGCGCTGTCCGGGCCGGCCTTGGCCAAGGACAAGCTCACCGTCTACACTTATGAGAGCTTCACCGCCGACTGGGGTCCAGGACCGGTGGTGAAGAAGGAATTCGAGGCCGAATGCGGCTGCGACGTCGAGTTCGTCTCGGTCGCCGATGGCGTCGCCCTGCTCAACCGCGTCAAGCTCGAAGGCGCGTCGACCAAGGCCGATATCGTGCTCGGCCTCGACACCAATCTGACCGCCGACGCCAAGGCTAGCGGGTTGTTTGCCGCGCATGGCGCGGTGAGCGATATCAACGTGCCGGGCGGCTGGAGCGACGACACTTTTGTTCCCTTCGACTACGGCTATTTCGCCGTCGTCTATGACACGCAGAAGCTGAAGACGCCGCCCAAGAGCCTGAAGGATCTGGTCGAAGGCAGTGCCGACGACAAGATCGTCATCCAGGATCCGCGCACCTCGACACCGGGCCTCGGCCTGCTTTTGTGGGTGAAGTCGGTCTATGGCGACAAGGCGCCGGAAGCCTGGGCCAAGCTCAAGACAAAGGTGCTCACCGTGACGCCGGGTTGGAGCGAGGCCTATGGCCTGTTCACCAAGGGCGAGGCGCCGATGGTGCTGTCCTACACCACGTCGCCGGCCTACCACATGGTCGCGGAGAATACCGAGCGCTACCAGGCGGCGTCCTTCGAAGAAGGCGAGTATCTGCAGATCGAAGTCGCGGGGATCACCACGACCGGAGCAAAGAACCCACTGGCGGAAAAGTTCATGGCCTTCATGACCGGACCGAAATTCCAGGATGCCATCCCTGAGACCAACTGGATGTTCCCGGCAGGCAAGACAGACAAGCCGCTCAACCCGGCCTTCGCCAAACTGGTCAAGCCGACCAAGACGCTGCTGTTCAGCCCTGAGGAGGTTGCGGCCAACCGCAAGGCCTGGGTCGATGAGTGGCTGGCGGTGATGAGCAAGTAGGCAACGCGATGGCGCCGGCGCATCCCACGGATCATCGTGTCGGCGCCGGCATCATCGCGCTTGCCGCCATCGCGCTGTTGATCGGCGGCGCGTTCGCCGGACTGCTTATCGAAGGCGCTCATGACCTCTCGGGCGCCTGGGCAGCTTTCGATCCCTATCTCCTGCGCGTCGTGCGCTTCACTCTCTGGCAGGCAATCCTTTCGACGCTGCTTTCTGTCGGCCCAGCCCTGTTCGTGGCGCGTGCCCTGTCGCGGCATCCGCGCTTTTTCGGCCGCGCTTTCATCCTGCAGCTTTTCGCCGTGCCCTTGGCGCTGCCGGCGATCGTCGCGGCGCTTGGTATCCTGGCGCTCTACGGCCGCGCCGGCTATTTCGCCGGCATTTTGAGCACGGTCGGCGGTCAGGGCTGGCCAGGCATTTACGGCCTGTCCGGCATTCTCGTCGCCCATGTCTTCTTCAACCTGCCGCTCAGCGTCCGGCTGTTCCTCGAGGCGCTGCAGACCATTCCCGCCGACCAATGGCGACTGGCGAGCCAGCTTGGCATGGGGGCGCGGCCGGCGTTCCGGCTGATCGAATGGCCGACGCTGCGCGCCGCCTTGCCCGGGGTCGCCGGGCTGGTCTTCATGCTCTGCATCACCTCCTTCACCATCGTTTTGACGCTTGGCGGTGGGCCGGCCGCAACGACGCTCGAGGTCGGCATCTATCAGGCGCTGCGCTTCGACTTCGATCCCGCGCGTGCGGTGACGCTGACATTGCTGCAGATCGCGCTGACCTTTGTCGCCGTGCTGGCGCTGACGCGGCTCGGCGCCAATGTCGTCGGCGACACCAACCTGCCGGTGGCGCCGCGCCGCTATCTCTCCGTCAACGGGACCGAAGCATCGCTGAACGCCGCGCTCATCGTGCTGGCGTTGCTGTTCGTTGTCGGACCGATGGCGGCGACCTTAGTGGCAGGCTTGGGTGCCGATCTCGGCCGGCTCGGCGGCGAAGCGGCCGTGCGGCAGGCGACGCTGACCAGCGCCGTGCTCGCCTTCCTGTCGGCGCTGCTTTCGGTGATGCTGTCACTGGCGCTGACCATGGCCCGCCGGGCGCTGGCGCTGGGCCGCCGCGCTGGCCCAAAGACACTGCTTGAACATGTCACCGATACCGGCGCAGGCTTTGTCCTGGTCGTGCCGCCGATCGTCATCGGCGCCGGCTGGTTCCTGTTGCTACGCCACGTCGGCGACGTCTTTGCCGTCGCCCCGGTCATGGTCGTGACCGTCAATGCGGTCATGGCCATGCCGTTCGCGCTGCGCGCCGTCCGCCCCGCCTATGACGCGGCGAGCGAGCGTCATGAACGGCTATGCGCGCAGCTGGGTATCTCCGGCTGGGCCAGGCTGCGGCTGGTCGACTGGCCATCTCTGCGCCGTCCGCTCGCCACCGCTTTCGCCTTCGCCATGGCGCTGTCGCTCGGCGATCTCGGCGTCATCGCGCTGTTCGGCAGTGATTCCGTGCAGACCTTGCCCTACCTTCTGCTTTCGCGCATGGGCAGTTACCGCACCGAGGACGCCGCCGGCCTGGCGCTGCTACTTGGCCTGGTCTGCTTCGCCTTGGTGCTGGCAGCGGACCGGCTGGGAAGGGAAAAGGTCCGCAATGTCTGACGGGGCGATGGGCAGGAAGGGCGTTCCGGTGCGGCTGGACAAGGTCTCGTTCAGCTATGGCGAGGCATCGTTCGCCTTCGATGTCGACTTCGCCGCAGCGGAAGTCACCGCCATCATGGGGCCGAGCGGTTCGGGGAAGTCGACGCTGCTCAACCTGGTCGCCGGCTTCGAGACACCACAATCCGGCCGCGTGCTGATCGGCGGGGCCGATGTCGGCGCCGCGCCGCCGGCCGCGCGGCCCGTGTCGATGGTGTTCCAGGAAAACAACCTTTTCGCCCATCTTTCCGTCGAGCAGAATGTCGGCCTCGGCCGCTCGCCATCGCTGCGGCTGGCCGAGACCGATCGTATCGCCATCGCCGAGGCGCTGGCGCGCACCGGCCTTGCCGGCAAGGAGAAACGCCTGCCGCGCGAACTGTCCGGCGGCGAGCGCCAGCGCGTTGCCCTGGCGCGCGTGCTGGTGCGCGATCGCCCGGTGCTTCTGCTCGACGAGCCCTTTGCTTCGCTAGGTCCCGCCTTGCGCGACGACATGCTCGACCTGGTTGCCGGTCTCCATGCCGAGCGCGGCATGACGGTGTTGTTCGTCACGCATCAACCGGAGGATGCCCGCCGCATCGGCCAGAATGTGGTGTTCCTGGACAATGGCGCCGTCGCTGCCACCGGCACGGCGGACGATTTTTTTGCCGGGGCTGGTCCCGAGGCGTTCCGGCGCTATGTTGGCACAAACTTCCAGACGGCTGGATCACGAGATATTGCCCGGAAGCGGACATAATTTACGCCCAAACCGGTTCGAGGCGATATGGCGCTTGCTTGCCATGACTGGAGTAGTGTGGCTAGGTCCGCTCGATACCGGTCCGGCACACGCCGTGATTTGCCTACAGCATCCGCCGTCCGCCCTGAGGGACGTGCGACGGATGCTGTAGCAGTTTGAAGTAGCGCGTGACACTCTTCGAAGATCGCCCCCGATCGTCGTCGTCATGCGCCGGGACCCGAAAGGAAGCCGTTCTGGCGATCGGCGTTGACAGGCTAAGAATGAATCCGCTGGCGCGCTTTCTGGCGCTGGCCGGCTTTGCCGTGGCCTTGGCAAGCTGCCAGATGTTCACGCCTCCGGACGTGCAGGAATCCGGCTTCCAGCCTTCCGACAAGCCGATCACGGTCGACAATGTCGGCGCCAACAACAAGCTTGCGGAGCTGGCAAAGGCGCAGCATCCGCGCATCCTGGCCACCTATGGCGGCGAATATTCCGATCCCAAGCTCGAGCGCATGGTCGCCAAAGTCGTCGGCAATTTGACGGTGGTGTCGGCCAACCCGACCCAGACCTATCGCATCACCATTCTCAATTCGCCCAACGTCAACGCCTTCGCGCTGCCGGGCGGCTATCTCTACATCACGCGCGGCCTGCTGGCGCTGGCCAATGATTCGTCCGAGCTCGCCGCCGTCATCGCGCATGAGATGGGCCACGTCACCGCCAACCACGGTTTGCAGCGTCAGCAGCTGGAGGCCGAGGAAGGCCTGGCGACCAAGGTGGTCTCCGACGTGTTGGGCGACAGCCCGACCGCCAAGGCGGCGCTGATCCGAGGCAAGCTCAGGCTGGCGCAGTTCTCGCGCAACCAGGAGCTGGAGGCAGACGCCATCGGCATCAAGTCGATCGGCGAAGCCGGCTACGACCCATACGCTGCCGGACGCTTCCTGCAGTCGATGTCGGCCTACACCGATTTCCGTTCGATCAGCGGCGCCACCGACGCCAGCCTCGACTTCCTGGCGACGCATCCCAACACGCCGCAGCGCATCGATCTGGCGCAGCGCCATGCCCGCCAGTTCGGCGCGCCCGGCGTCGGCACGCGCGACCGCGATTCTTTCCTCGCCGGCATTGACGGCCTGCTCTACGGCGACACGCCGGAAGAAGGCTATGTGCGCGGCGAGACCTTCCTGCATCCGGGCCTCGGCGTGTCGTTCACGGTGCCGGACGGTTTCATCATCGACAATTCGGCGGCAGCAGTGACGGCGACCGGGCCGGGCGACATTGCGATCCGCTTCGACGGCGTTTCGATCGACAAGAACCGCGCCTTGACCGACTATATCAGAAGCGGTTGGGTGGCTGGTCTCGACGACAGCACCGTCAAGCAGGAAACGATCAACGGCAACGAGGCCGCGACCGCGCATGCCGGTGCCGAAGGCTGGCAGTTCGACATCGCGGTGATCCGTGCCGGCGGCCAGGTCTACCGGCTGCTGACCGCGGCCCCTTCGGCCAGCACGTCGCTGGAGACGGTGGCGCGCTCGGTAAGCGGATCATTCCGTATTCTGAGCCCCGCCGAAAAGGCGGCCTTGAAGCCGCTGCATATCCGCGTGCTTACCGTGCAGCCGGGCCAGACCATGGGCACGCTCGCCGCGCAGATGGTCGGCGTCGACCGCAAGCTCGACCTGTTCCGGGTGCTCAATGCGCTGTCACCGGGTGCTGCGGTTTCGGCCGGCGACAAGGTCAAGATCGTTACGGATAAATAGCGTCCGTCGCGGCCGAATCAGGCGGCTGTCGCCAGGAATTCCGGGTTCTGTTTCACCAGCGCGACCTTCAGCTTTTCCATGGCGCGGGCCTCGATCTGGCGGACGCGTTCCTTGGAAATGCCGAGCGTCTCGCCGAGCGCTTCAAGCGTTGCGCCCTCATCGTTCAGCCGGCGTTCCTCGATGATCCTGAGTTCCCGCGCGTTGAGCGCGTGAAGGGCCTCTTTCAGCCACAGCGAGCGACGTGCGACATCGATCTTGTCGCCGACAATCTCGTCGGGAAGGGGATCGTCCGAGACCAGGAAGTCCATCCGCTCGGTGGCGCCGGCATCGTCGCCAAGCGGCATGTTGAGTGAGGAGTCAGGCGCCGACAGCCGTGAATCCATCATCGCCACGTCAGCCTCGGAGACGCCAAGCGCGACCGACACCTCGCGGTAGAGGGTTGTGTTGGAAAGCGGCTCCGCGCCGTTCGCCAGCCGGGCACGCAACCGTCGCAGATTGAAGAACAGGGCTTTCTGCGCCGAACTGGTGCCACCGCGCACGATCGACCAGTTGCGCAGGATGTAATCCTGCATCGAGGCGCGGATCCACCAGGTTGCATAGGTCGAAAACCGCACTTCGCGCTCGGGCTCGAAGCGGGCGGCGGCCTCGAGCAGGCCGACATGGCCTTCCTGGATCAGGTCGCCGAGCGGCAGGCCGTAGTGGCGGAATTTGGAGGCCATGGAAATGACCAGCCGCATATGGGCGACGGTGATGCAGTGCAGCGCGTTCTGGTCGTTGTCTTCCTTCCAGAGCAAGGCCAGCCGATGTTCCTCGTCCCGTTCGAGGTAGGGCGCCTTCATCGCCGCGCGGACCATGATCCGTCCTGCCGTGTCTTCCATCATGAGGCGCTCCCTGGCTCAGGCGATATGACTGACGTTACGAACTTGGCAGGGCACCGGTTGAAATCGCGGCGTCGCGCCCTAGAACAGCCAAAACTGCCATGCGCGAGAAAGGTTCCGCTGGCGCGCGGCGGCGAGCGGTGCTGGCCGGGCGATTTTGAAATCGTTCCCCGGGGCTTCAGACGCTGCGAGAAATCCCTTTCAGAGAATTTGGTTTCAGAAACTCTTTGTTTTTGAAATCTGGTTCCTTATTCTTTCGGCCCGCATCTGTCATTTTCCAGCCCTCACAACAGGCCTGACATAGGCTAAGGACGGGATCACAAAAAAATGAAATGGCTCAAATCGCTTATCGTCGCCGGAACGCTGCAGGCCCTGGCGGTCACATCGGGCCACGCCGGCGCGAATCTCGATCAGATCAAGCAGGCAGGCACCCTCAAGGTGGGCACCGAGGGCACCTACGCGCCCTTCACCTTTCATGACGCTTCCGGCACGCTGGTCGGCTTCGATGTCGAGATCGCCAAGGCAATCGGCGACAAGCTCGGCGTCAAGGTCGAGTTCCTCGAAGGCAAGTGGGACGGGCTGATCGCCGGTCTCGATGTCAGCCGTTATGACGCCGTCATCAACGAAGTCGGCATCACCGATGCCCGCAAGGCCAAGTATGATTTCTCCGATCCCTACATCGCCTCAAAGGCTGTGCTGATCGTGCGCGGCGACAACACCGACATCAAGACCTTCGCCGATCTCAAGGGCAAGAAGTCGGCGCAGTCGTTGACCTCGAACTTTGGTAAGCTGGCTGAGACGAACGGCGCCGAACTGGTCGGCACCGATGGCTTCGACCAGTCGATCCAGCTGCTTTTGACCGGCCGCGCCGACGCTACGATCAATGACAGCCTATCGTTCCTCGACTTCAAGAAGCACAAGCCCGACGCCAATGTGAAGATCGCGGCGCAAGAGGAAAACGCCGACTATTCCGGCGTCATCGTGCGCAAGGGCGATCCGGAACTGGTTGCCGCCATCAACAAGGCGCTGGCCGACATCAAGGCCGACGGCACCTACAAGAAGATCGCCGACACCTATTTCGGCCAGGACGTTTCGAAGTAATTTTTCTTGAGGTGGGCCGGTTGCCGGCCCTACCGCGTATCCAGCGGCGAGCGTCTTTGACGGCTCGCCGCGTTTGTCGTGATATGGCGCCCGCATCCGACCATTCATTCTGGAGGCCTTTCGTGCCGCACTGGCTGCAACTGATGCTGGAGTCGCTGCCTTCGCTGCTCTGGGCCGCTCTGATCTTCACCGTCCCGTTGACGCTGCTGTCCTTTGTCCTCGGCTTGACGGTTGGCCTGGGGGCAGCACTCGGCCGGCTGTTCGGACCGAAGCCGCTGGTCGCGCTGGTGCGCTTCTATGTCTGGATCTTCCGCGGCACGCCGCTTTTGGTGCAGCTGTTCCTGATCTTCTATGGCCTGCCGTCGGTCGGCATCCTGCTCGACGCCTTCACGGCGGCATTGATCGGCTTCACGCTGAACATCGGTGCCTACACGTCGGAAATCATCCGCGCGGCGATCGGCTCGGTGCCGAAAGGCCAGTGGGAAGCCGCCTATTCGATCGGCATGACCTGGAGCCAGGCGATGCGGCGCACCATCCTGCCGCAAGCCGGCCGCGTCGCGGTGCCGCCGCTCTCCAACACCTTCATCTCGCTGGTCAAGGACACGTCGCTGGCCGCCGCCGTCACCGTGCCGGAGATGTTCCAGGCGGCGCAGCGCATCGTCGCCACCACCTATGAGCCGCTGATCCTCTATGTCGAGGCGGCGATCCTCTATCTGGCGCTGAGCTCGGTGCTGTCGGCCCTGCAGACGCGGCTGGAAACCCGGCTCAATCGCTATGGCGGCTTCCTGGAGGCACGCTCGTGATCGGCCTCAGCAACATCGAAAAGCGCTTCGGCGACAATCTCGTGCTGAAGGGTGTCACCGTTACCATCGCCGAAGGCAGTGTCACGGCCCTCGTCGGCCCCTCGGGCGGCGGCAAGAGTACGCTTCTGCGCTGCATCAACCTGCTGGAGATACCCACCTCAGGAACCGTGCGCATTGGCGACGAGACGCTCGAGTTCCGCCCAGGCGGCAAGGTCTCGGCCCGCGACATCCAGCGCCTGCGCCTGCAGACCGGCATGGTGTTCCAGAACTTCCAGCTGTTCCCGCATCGCACGGCGATCGAGAATGTCATGGAAGGGCTGGTGACGGTGCTGAAATGGTCGCCTGAGAAGGCGCGCGAGCGGGCGCTCGCCCTGCTGGAAAAGGTCGGCATGGCGCACAAGGCCGATGCCTGGCCGGCGACGCTGTCAGGCGGCCAGCAGCAGCGCGTCGCGATCGCCCGGGCGCTGGCGCCGTCGCCAAAAGTGCTGCTCTGCGACGAGCCGACTTCGGCGCTAGACCCGGAACTGGCACAAGAAGTGGTCGACGTGCTTGGCAAGCTCGCCAGCGAGGGCACGACCATGGTGATGGCGACGCATGATCTGCGCCTCGCCTCCAAGATCGCGCAGGAAGCGGTGTTCCTCGATGCCGGCGTCATCGTCGAGAAGGGGCCGTCCGCCGTGCTGTTCGGCAATCCGGAGCAGCAACGGACGAAACGCTTCATCGCGACGCTGAAGCAGGAGGCGGAGAAGGAGGGCGGCAGCCAGGCGTAGGCGCGGCCCTTGCTTCGCCTGTCCGAAAAACAAAAAACCCGGCGCGAGGCCGGGTTTTTCAAATCCAGAGGCGAAAGAGATCAGGCAGCTTCTTCCTGCTCGGCTTCCTCATTGTCGGCCTTGGCGCCGCGCTTAGGGCCCTTGTTGAGGTTGACCTCGATCAGGCGCACGGCTTCGGTTTCCGACATGCGGTTGACGGCCGCGATTTCGCGGGCCATGCGGTCGAGTGCCGCCTCATAGAGCTGGCGCTCGGAATAGGACTGCTCCGGCTGGTTGTCGGCGCGATAGAGGTCACGCACGACTTCCGAGATCGAGATCAGGTCGCCCGAATTGATCTTGGCATCATATTCCTGGGCGCGGCGCGACCACATGGTGCGCTTGACGCGGGCACGGCCCTGCACGACCTTCAGCGCGCGCTCGACATAATCCTCTTCCGACAGCTTGCGCATGCCGATGGAGGTCGCCTTGGCGACCGGAACCTTCAGGCGCATCTTGTCCTTCTGGAAGTCAATGACGAACAGTTCAAGCTTGTGGCCAGCCACTTCCTGCTCGTCGATCGACACGATCTGGCCAACGCCGTGCGCCGGGTAGACGATGTACTCGCCGGTCTTGAAACCATGACGCGCACCAGTGGACTTCTTCTGGGGGGTGATCGTTGCCATTACGCCCTGAACTCCTTGTTGTGGTACCGGCGTCCTGCCGGCCCGAACTCGTGCGACCGGGGAAACCGATCGTTAGCCGCACAACAGATGAACCCCACCGGAAAGGCCGGGACCGGCAAACCGCACGAACTGCGACCGCCTGGCCCAGATCGCTCTGGTCCGGAGTGGGATTTTCACCTTTCAGTGATTTGGGGCGTCTGCGCCATAAATCGACGTTGTGTCACCGGCATGTTTCGCTGATGTAACACAAAAAGTCGGAAGAATCAAGGTTTTGCTGCATTCGCGAAGGCCACAGGTCCGCGCCGCCTGTCAAGGCGGTTGATGCGGCAAGGCTCTTACCTAGCGTAATACCGGCTTTTGCCGCCTTGTTGTCAATCGCCTTCGCCGGGCTCGGCGGAGAAGTATTTCTCGAACTTGCCGGCCTCGCCGTCGAAGGTCTTAGCGTCTCGCCGGCGGCTCCTTCTTGGCGGTGATGTTGGGCCATTTGTCGGCATATTCGGTGTTGATCTGTAGCCATTTGTCGAGGCCGGGCTCGGTGTCGGGCTTGATCGCGTCGGCGGGGCATTCGGGCTCGCAGACGCCGCAGTCGATGCACTCGTCGGGATGGATGACGAGCATGTTCTCGCCTTCATAGAAACAGTCGACCGGACAGACCTCAATGCAGTCCATATATTTGCATTTGATGCAATTGTCGGTCACGACATAGGTCATCGATCGGCTCCGGGACGTCCCAGCTTAATGGGCCAGTTTTCTTGGGCTTTTTCCGTGAGGTAACGCCTTTGCCCGTCGCTTGCAAGGGTTGCCATGCCCGACGGCTTCGGCGTTTCCGGAATGGAATTCCAGGCAGCAAGCGCGCCAGGGGCGTGCGATGTCGCGTTGAGCGTCTTGTTTGCCGGGTTCGGTTCCGTCGGGCGTCCGCCGTTGGCCTGGAGATCGCGGCCCCTGTTCCGGTCGGCAAGCCTCAATCTTCGCCATGCAAGCGGTCGGTCTGGCGGCGCTCTCTTTTGGTCGGGCGGCCGCTGCCGGCCTCGCGCAGCGCCGGAATAGCATCGGGAAGCGCCTCGCCCTTGGGTGCGGGCGGCGGCGACATGTCCTCATAGAGGGTGCGGGCTTCTTCCGCCGGGCCGCGCCGGACACCGGCGGCGAGCACCTTCCAGACGAAGATGCGCCGGTCGAGCGTGATGGTCAGGACGTCGCCCGGCTTGACCAGATCGGAGGCCTGCGCTGCTTTGTCGCGATTGATGCGCACCCGTCCGGCGACGACCAGCTTCGCCGCCAGCGAGCGCGATTTCACCGCGCGCGAGAAGAACAGCCATTTGTCGATACGCTGGCGGCCTTCAGCAACCATCGAACCCGAGCCGAGCCTACTTCTTCAACTGGTCGCGCAAGGCGGCGAGCTTGGCGAAGGGCGAGTCCGGATCGAAGCGCACCGGACGTTCCTCGCGCGGCTTCGGCTGGAAGGCCTGCTTTGCGCCGCCCTGGTCGGGGCGACCGCCCTTGCCTTCGGGCCTGCCGCCCTTCCAGTCGGGACGGCCGTCACGGCGCTCGGGACGCTCGCCTTGCGGGCGACCATCGCGGCGCTGTTCGCCTTCGGCCTGCGGCTTGGGCTTGAATTTCGAGCGGTCGAAGCGCGGCTTGCCGGCGCCGTCGCGCCGCCCTTCATGGGCCGGGCGTTCGCCCGGCGTGGCCGCAGCAGGTGCACCGGCGGCATCGGCCGGCGCATTGTTTCGGCCGCGCGCTTGTCCGTTGCGCTGGCGGTTGTTTCGGCCTTCGTGATGGCGCGGGCGCTGTTCGAAACGGCCCTGGCGCCACAACAGGATCGGCTTGGGCGCTTCGGCTTCGGCAGGCGCGCCGGCGGCCGCCTCAGCCACCACGGCGGGTTCGCCCGAAACCGCTTCCGTCGCCGGCGCGGCTTCGAAAACTGGCTCCGCTGCTTCGGCCTCGACAGTTTCGGCTTCCGCTTCTGGCTCGGCAGCAGGTTCAGCAGCCGCTTCGGCGACAGCCTCTGTTGCGGGCTCTTCCGTGACTTCGGCAGGAGCTTCGGTTGGCTCTTCAGCGACAGCGACGGGCTGTGCTGCCGTTTCGGCGATGACCTCGGCCGGCGCTTCGAGGGAGGCCTCGGCGGCAACTGGTTCCGAACCCTCGACTGCTGTCTCCGCGGCCGCATCTGTTGCGGCAGCCTCCGCAGCTCTGGCCTGCTCGGCGCGCGCAGCCTCTTCCGCGGCGCGTTTCGCAGCCACGGCTTCGCGTGCGGCAGTGTCCTGCGCCTCGAGCCGCGCCTTGACTTCTGCCGGCGGCTTCGGCTCGGCGCGGTAGCCCAGGCCTTTCAGGATCTCTTCCATGTCGTCGGCTGTGGCGCCGAGGATCGACATCATCGGCGGCGTCACCATGAAGGACTGGCCATCATAGGCGCCGTCCGGACGCTGGCCGAGGCCGGGTTTCCAGTTGGTCGCCGGACGGATGAGATCCGCCAGCCGTTCCAATATGTCGATGCGCACGGCCCGGCGGCCGAGGTTGCGGTAGCCGGCAAGCTTGTAGAAGGCCTTGTCGAAGGTCGGATCGATGACCACGGACGTGCGGCCGGACGCCAGCGCGTGGACCACGTCGCCGAAACCAGGCTTGTCCTTGCCGTCATTCGTCAGCGCCCACAGCAAGGTCACCAGTCCGGCGGGCGCCGGCTTGATCAGCGCCGGCACGAAGACATGATAAGCGCCGAAGCGTACGCCAAGCCGGCGTAGCGCTGCACGACCCTCCTGATCGAGCGACTTCATCTCCTCGGCGATATCGCGGCGGTTGATGAGGCCGAAATTCTCGACCAGCTGGAAGGCGATGCCACGACCGATGCCGGAAATCTGGTCGGCGTTCTTCAGGTCGACCAGCGGCTTCAATAGACTTTCAATCTGGAAATTGACGAAACGTTCGGCGCGCGCGGCGACCTTGTCGCGCGCCGGGCCGGTCAACTGTTCGTCGGCCAGCAGAACCAGGCGCGGCTTCAGCGCGTCTTCGCCGGAAACCAGCGTCCCGATCGGTGCACCGATCCAGCGCAGTGTGCCGTCCGAGCCAAGTGCGAGGTCGCCATTGGCGCAGGCGCCAAAACGTTCGGCGCGCGCCTCGAATTCGGCGGCCAGCGCTTTTTGCGCGGCCGTGCGCACGGCCTTGGCGTCTTCGCCGCCGGCGGTCTGGTCGGCGGTGAAGCGGAACCCTTGCAACTCGCCGACATGGTGGCCTTCGACAAGAACGGTTCCGGTAGGACTAATTTCGGCTTCAGGCATGGTATTTTCTCTAAGGCGCCGCATGAGGACGGAAGTCCTGCGGTCTACGAAGCGTTTCGTCAACCGCTCATGCAACGCATCCGACAATCTGTCTTCGATTTCGCGCGTCTTTTCCTGCCAGTGTGCCTGATCGGCCAGCCAGCCGGGCCGGTTCGACACGAATGTCCAGGTGCGGATCTGGGCAATGCGGTGCGACAGTGTGTCGATGTCGCCCTCGGTGGTGTCGGCGCGGCGCACCTGCTCGGCCATGTAGTTTTCGTCGACATGGCCATGGCGGGCAAGGTCCATATAGATCGAGGCGATGAGGTCGGCATGCTGGGCGGGCGCGATCTTGCGGTAGTCGGGCAGCGCGCAGGCTTCCCACAGCAGCGCCACGCGCTTGGCATCGGTGGCGAGCGCACGGATGTCCTCGTCGCGGGAGAGGTATTCGAGCGCCTGCGCGTCCACCGCCGGCAGCGCCCGCGTCAGGCCCTCGACCGGCGCGTTGGTCTCGATCGAGCGTTTCAATGCATCCAGACTGGCGAAGTCGAAATGGGCGGTGCGCCACTGCAGCACCTTCACCGGCTCGAAATCATGGCCTTCGATCTTCTTGACCAGGTCTTCGTCGAGCGGGTCGACCTGGCCGGTAACGCCAAAGGTGCCGTCGCGCAGATGCCGGCCGGCACGGCCGGCGATCTGGCCGAGCTCGGCCGCCGTCAGATTGCGGTACTGGTAGCCGTCGAATTTGCGGTTCTGGGCGAAGGCGACATGGTCGAGATCGAGGTTGAGGCCCATGCCGATGGCGTCGGTGGCGATGAGATAGTCGACATCGCCCGACTGGAACAAGGCCACCTGGGCGTTGCGGGTGCGGGGCGAGAGCGCCCCGAGCACGACGGCCGCTCCACCCTGCTGGCGGCGGATCAGCTCGGCGATGGCGTAGACCTCGTCAGCGGAGAAGGCGACGATCGCCGTGCGGCGTGGCAGGCGGGTCAGTTTCTTCGAACCGGCATAGGCCAGATGCGACAGCCTTGGCCGCGTCACCACCGAGACGCCTTTCAGCAGGCGCTGGAGGATACCGTGCATGGTGGCCGCGCCAAGCAGCAGCGTTTCCTGGCGGCCACGCAGATGCAGGATGCGGTCTGTGAAGATGTGGCCGCGTTCGAGGTCGCCGGCCAGCTGCACCTCGTCGATGGCGACGAAGGCGGCGTCGGTCTCGCGCGGCATGGCCTCGACGGTGCAGACCGAATATTTCGCGCCCGGCGGCTGGATCTTCTCCTCGCCGGTGATCAGCGCGACCTTGTGGGCGCCGACCTTTTCGCAGACGCGGCTGTAGACCTCCCTGGCCAGCAGCCGGAGCGGCAGGCCGATGACACCGGTTTCGTGCGCCACCATGCGCTCGATGGCGAGGTGGGTCTTGCCGGTGTTGGTCGGGCCAAGCACCGCGGTCACGTCACGGCCCGACAGGATCAGCGGCTCTGTGTGTTTCGGCTGGATGTTCATCGACCTGGAAATAAGGCTTTCTGGCCTCTGGTTGTCGGGAGCGCACCTCAACTGGCGCGTATGACAGGCGACACATAGGGATTTCGGGCGCGAAGCGAAAGCGGAATGTTCCGCCGTCGGCTCGAAGGCCTCTGTGCCAAGCCCTTAAGCGGCTGCTGATTAAGAGTTGGAACGAGTCTGGAACGAATCGGCGACGAATCAGTGACTCCGACAGATTCAGCTTTTGTTCACGGCTAGATGTGGATTTCGTGACCCTGAGTCTCACCAGATGCTGAATCCCTGAACTGGCCCGTTTTATGCAGGGCGAGCTTAGCCCTTAACCTTTGCCGGGAAACGAGGGAGACGGCGCGATGCTGGTCGCCCAAGATAATGAAATTGTTAATCTTTCTGAACCGGGCGTTAAAGGATTACAGGCGATTCCGGGCCATTAGCGTTAACTTCCGCTCAAAGCCAGAACGAATAGGAGACAAAACAGCGCCGGCGGTATTTTCCCGTTTTGTTCCGCCAATATCTGGTGTTGTGAACAGCTTATCCACCGAGAATTCACAGGCTTGCCCACATGGTTCACACAGGCGGCGCTGCCGCCATTAACCTTTGCGTGCCGGATTGGGGCACATCCCCAAAGTCAATGCGCGTCGTGACCCATAGCGTAGCGTTGCAATACGGGGCCGATGTTTCGGATGATGTCTTCATGGGATAGCGCGACCACCGGCTCAAGCCGTAGCAGGTATCGGCACGTGGCGAGACCCAGCAACTGGCTGGCAACCAGCCCGGCGCGTCGGCCGGCATCCGCCGGGTCACCGATCGAAGCGACCATGGGCCTCACCTGGTTGGCGAAGACATCGCGGACCTTGTCGGCTGCGTGCTCGTTCGAAGCCGCCGAGCGCAGCAGGATTATCATGCCGGGCCCGTTGGCCGGACCTTCCCAGTTCACGAGAAAGCGCCTGATCAGCGTTTCGCCGATAGCGGCTGGATCGATCCGCTGATCGGGCAGTTGCAGGTTCACGACTGCCGCCCTGGCGAACAACTCGTCCTTGCTGTGGAAATAACGGATCACCATCGCCGGATCGATCGAGGCCTGTGCTGCAACGTCTCGGATGGAGGCGCCGTCATAGCCGCGCTCGGCGAAAAGTCGGCGCGCGGCTTCGAGGATTTGAGCCCGTGTACGGTCTGACTTGGTTATTTTTTTCGGCTGATTCTCGGTCATGAAAATGCATATGCCAACACCTGTTGACAAATGCAATGCGGTTCGCTAAAAAGTCAACGATTGTTGATAAATGGAGGTGGGAAAATGCTGCCCGAAAAAACTGAAGTCCTGATCATCGGTGCTGGTCCGACCGGCATGGCGCTGTCCATTGCACTGCACCAGGCCGGTGTCGATCACGTGCTCATCGAGAAGCTTGCGCAGGGCCTGCAGACGTCGCGCGCCGGTGTCATCCATGCGCAAACACTGGAATCGCTCGAACCGCTCGGCGTCACGCAGCGGCTGAGCGAGCTTTCGGTGAAGCTGAAAGATTTTGCCATACGCGACCGAAACAGGGCGCTGCTCAAGCTCGATTTCGGCAAGCTCCCATCAAGATATCCTTACTTGATGATGCTGCCGCAGAATCTGACCGAGCAGGTGTTCGCCGAACGGATCTCCGCACTTGGCGGCACCATTCATCGCGAAGTCGAGGCTGTGGCGTTTGCTCAAGACAGTGACGGCGCGCGGGTGACAGTGGTCGAAAACGGCCAAGAGAAAATCATATCGGCCCGCTACGTCGTCGGTGCCGACGGCATGCAGAGCTTGGTACGCAAGTCGACAGGCATCGAGTTCGACGGCGAGGCCTATGACGGCTCGTTTGTGCTGGCAGACGTCCGTCTCGACTGGCCGGTGGGGCCGACAGAAGGTGTCGCTGTTCTTTGCCCCGGCCGGACTGGTGGTTGTGGCGCCACTTCCGGACGGATCTTATCGTGTCGTCGCGACAATGGATGAGGCGCCGGAGAAACCTGATGTCGCCGACATCCAGGCGCTGCTCGACAGCCGTGGACCGACAACAAAGAGAGCCCGGGTGCTTGGCATCACCTGGAGTTCGCGATTCCGCGTTCATCATCGCCTGGTCCGGTCCTATCGCAAGGACCGGCTGTTCCTGATGGGCGATGCCGCCCATGTCCACAGCCCGGCGGGTGGGCAAGGCATGAACACAGGCATCATCGATGCGGTCGTGCTTGGCCAATTGCTTGGCGATGTGGTGAACGGCGTTCGTTCCGAGTCGGAACTCGACCTTTATGAAACGCTGCGCCGCCCGGCTGCTCAGGAGGTCCTCGACCTCGCGGGCAGGATGACCGACATGGCGCTTGCTCGCAATCCGGTGAAGCGGTTCCTGCGCAATCTGGCTCTGTCCGTGGTGAACCTCAGCCCGCTCCTGAAGCGTCGCATCGCGCTGAAACTGTCAGGACTAAGCCGGGCGTCGCTGGCCCGGCTTCCGGCGCCTTCGGGCAGGCCGGGATCAGTCGCGCCCAGCAAGTCTGAAGCCGGACCCCAGCTGAAACTGGCCGCCTGACAATCGCGATTGTCAGGCGGCCAGGCGGTTGCCGAGCGTCGCGAAGCCTCAGGCGAAGTACTGGCCACCATTGGCCGTGATGGTCGAGCCGGTGATGAAGCCGGCATCCTCCGAAGCGAGGAAGACGACGCAGCGCGCGATCTCTTCCGGTTCGCCAAGGCGGCCAACCGGGATCTGCGGGATGATGCGCTCGTTGAGTACCTTCTCGTCGATCGCCTTGACCATTTCGGTGGCGATGTAGCCGGGGCAGATAACGTTGACGGTGATGCCCACGCGAGCCCCCTCTTGCGCGAGAGCTTTGCTGAAGCCGATGTCGCCGGCCTTGGCGGCGGAGTAGTTGACCTGGCCGGCCTGGCCCTTCTGGCCGTTGATCGAGGAGATGGTGATGACGCGGCCGAACTTGCGCTCGCGCAGGCCGTTCCACAGCGGGTGCGTCATGTTGAAAACACCGGACAAATTGGTGTCGATGACCTCTTTCCACTGCTCGCGGGTGATCTTGTGGAACATGGCATCACGGGTGATGCCGGCATTGTTGACCAGAACCGAGACCGGGCCGAGGTCGGCTTCGACCTGTTTGATGCCGGCGGCGCAAGCGTCATAGTCGGCAACCGACCATTTGTAGACCGGAATGCCGGTTTCGGCCTTGAACTTCGCCGCCGCCTCGTCATTGCCGGCATAGTTCGCGGCAACCGAATAGCCGGCGTTCTTCAAAGCGATCGAGATCGCCGCACCGATGCCACGCGATCCACCCGTGACGATTGCAACCTTGGTCATGCATTTCCCCTTTGATATCACCCTGTTGTCGGGCTTGGCAGGCACTGGATAGGAAACGGGCGGCTCGCGCCGCCCATCTTCATGTTTTTCAGAGTGCTTCGATGCACAGGGCGACGCCCATGCCGCCGCCGATGCACAGGGTGGCGAGGCCCTTCTTGGCGCCGCGACGGCGCATCTCGTAGACCAGCGTGTTGAAGATGCGGGCGCCCGAGGCGCCGATCGGGTGGCCGATGGCGATGGCGCCGCCATTGACGTTGACGATCGACGGATCCCAGCCCATGTCCTTGTTGACGGCGCAGGCCTGCGCCGCGAAAGCCTCGTTGGCTTCGACCAGGTCGAGATCTCCGACCGACCAGCCGGCCTTTTCCAACGCCTTGCGCGAGGCGGGAATGGGTCCGGTGCCCATGATCGCCGGATCGACGCCGGCGGTTGCCCAGGACGCGATGCGCGCCAGCGGGGTGATGCCGCGCCTTGCGGCTTCCGCTTCGCTCATCAGCAGCGCACCGGCGGCGCCATCATTGATGCCGGATGCGTTGGCGGCGGTCACCGTGCCGTCCTTGTCGAAGGCCGGCCTCAGCTTGGTCATGGCATCGATGGTGGCGCCGTGGCGGATGTACTCGTCCTGGTCGACAATGGTGTCGCCCTTCTTGCCCTTGATGGTGAAGGCAACGATCTCGTCCTTGAACTTGCCGGCTTTCTGCGCGGCCTCGGCCTTGTTTTGCGAGGCAAGCGCGAACTGGTCCTGGTCGTCACGGGTGATCTGGAACTGGCGGGCGACATTTTCAGCTGTGTTGCCCATGTGATAGCCGTTGAAGGCATCCCACAGCCCGTCCTTGATCATGGTGTCGATCATCTTGTAGTCGCCCATCTTGACCCCGGCGCGCAGATGCTCGGCGTGCGGCGACAGCGACATCGATTCCTGGCCGCCGGCGATGATTACCTTGGCGTCACCGGTGGCGATCTGCTGCATGCCGAGCGCGATGGCGCGCAGGCCCGAGCCGCAAACCTGGTTGAGGCCCCAGGCGGTGGTTTCCTTGGGCAGTCCGGCGATGATCGAGGCCTGGCGGGCCGGGTTCTGCCCTTGAGCGGCGGTCAGCACCTGACCGAGGATGACCTCGTCGACCTCGGCGGCCTCGACACCGGCGCGCGACAAAAGCTCCCTGATGACGACGGCGCCGAGTTCATGCGCCGGGGTGGCCGCGAAAGCACCGTTGAAGGAGCCGACGGCCGTGCGCGCGGCACTGGCGACAACGATGGAATTGGCAGAGGACATTTTCTTCTCCAGACTTCGAGCTGTCGTGTTTTTGGGCATTGTTGGCGACTTTTCTTGCCCTTTCCATGATCCAAGTCAAACCGGAAATCGGCATGGCGCCCATGCGCCGCAAGCAGGTCGCGCATTGCTGCGCCCGCGGACTGGCCGCTGCTGCGCAGCATATTTTGCCTGCTATGCAGCATTATGTGATCCCGCACTGCACAAACTGCTTGGAATTATGAGGCTTTTGCGCATATCCTCAAAAAAGGGCGCAATCGTTACCGGCTGCTTACTCAGGCGTGCCGGTGTCCGGGGAGGATGCAGATGGCCGCAAAAGACGATCCGATCATTATCAAGAAATACGCCAATCGCCGCCTCTATAATACGGGGACGAGCACCTATGTGACGCTCGAGGATCTGGCCGAGATGGTCAAGAAGGGCGAGGAGTTCACTGTCCAGGACGCCAAGACCGGCGACGACATCACGCATCCGGTGCTGACCCAGATCATTTTCGAACTGGAGAACAAGGATGGGCAGAACATGCTGCCGATCCCGTTCCTGCGCCAGCTGATCGCTTTCTACGGCGACCAGATGCAAATGATCGTGCCGAGCTTCCTCGAACAGTCGATGATCGCCTTCTCCAAGGAGCAGGAGCGCTTCCGCGAGCAGATGAAGGGCGCCATCGGCAAGTCGCCGCTGGACGTGATGAAGATCGCGACGCCGATCAAGGCGCTGGAAGAACAGACGCGCCGAAACATGGAAATGTTCCAGAACGCGATGCGGCTGTTCACGCCGTTCCCGCCAGCTGGCTCCGCGCCGGCCGCGGCTCCGGCTGAGCCAGCCAAGAAGGAAACGCCGGAAAAATCCGACGACCTTCAGGAGCTGAAGAGCCAGATCGCGGCCATGCAGCGCAAGCTCGACACGATGTCGTAAGCTGGGCAGCGGTCAGGCGTGCTCAGGCCAACCCGGCCGTGCCTTATCCGTCGATCGGCATCTGCCACAATTCCCAGATTTCGTCAGCCCGCCCGCCAAGCGAGCGATAGAAAGCCTTGGCCGGCATGTTGGAGTGCAGCACCGTCCACTTGATGGCGGATGCGCCGATGCCGATGGCATGGTCGCGGAGCCGTTTCACAAGGGCATGGCCGACCGACATGCCGCGCGCCGTCTCGGCCACGTAGAGTTCCTTCAGCCACACAACCGGCTTCAGGTCGTAGGTCCACGGGATGAGGTAGTGGACGGCGATGCCGACGACCACGCCCTCCAGCTCCGCAACGAACACGCCGAACCGGGGCGATGGTCCCAACCCATGCGTGATGAGGTCTGCCTCGGTGAGGTGGAACTTGTCATCATAGCCCTCGAAGACGGCCAGCGCCCGCATAAGCGCGAGCACCGCGGCGACATCTTGCTGCTCGAACTGCCGAACCGTGATCGCCGCCATCTGCATGCTTTCCCGTGTCTTCAATGTCGACCATATCGCGTAAACGCTTGCGCGCCAGCCAACGATCAGGCGTGCAAAACACCAGGCTCCTTGCCCGAGGCGAAAGGAAGCTCTTCGTCCTGCCAACCGGTTATGCCGCCGATCATGATCTTCACCGGCAGGCCGAGGCTGGCCAGTTTCAAAGCCGCCCGATCCGCGCCATTGCAATGCGGCCCGGCGCAATAGGCGACGAACAGCGTCCCTGCCGGCCATTGTGCCATCCGCTCCGCTGATATCTCGCGGTGCGGCAGATGCAGCGCGCCGGGTACATGGCGGCGTTCATAGGCTTCCGGCGAACCGACCACATGCAGAAGGACAAAATCCGACTCGCCGCTGCGCAGTGTCGCGGCAACGTCGGAACAGTCGGTCTCGACGGAAAGCCGGCGCAAAAAGTGGTCCTGAGCGATTTCCGGTGATGCCACCGGAGTGTCTGTCACGTAGCTCATTCTCGTATCTCCATGCTGATGCGACGGAGATAAAGCACGAAGCAGGGTGATTGCAGCTGGCAGCTTTGCCATATATCGTCAAGATCATGCCAAATGTGTTGCCCGCCAATCCACGCACTGCCAATCCGCTTGTCGTTGCAATTGCCTATGACGGCTTATGCACCTTCGAGTTTGGCGTGGTGGTTGAAGTCTTTGCCTTGCCCAGACCGGAAATGGGTGAAGATTGGTACCGTTTTGCAGTTGCCGGGATCGATGCCGGTGAAATGCGCGCCTTGGGAGGTGTTCGTATCATTGCCGACGGCGGGACGGACCTGATCGGCCAGGCTGACACGGTGATCGTACCTGGATGGCGCGGAGCAGAGGCTCCGGTGCCGCCTTTGCTGATCGAGGCGCTTCGGAAGGCCAACGCGCGGGGCGCACGCATTCTGTCCATCTGCTCGGGCGTTTTCGTGCTTGCCGCGGCCGGCCTGCTCTCAGGCAAAAAGGCAACCACGCATTGGCGCTACAGTGAGAGATTGAGGGAGCTGTATCCCGACATCACGGTGGTCCCGGATGTCTTGTACATCGATGAGGGAAACGTCCTGACATCGGCCGGCAGCGCGGCGGGCATCGATCTTTGCCTGCACCTGGTGCGGCGCGACTTCGGCACCAAGGCGGCCAATTTGGTGGCGCGCCGCCTGGTCGTGCCGCCGCATCGCGACGGCGGCCAGGCGCAGTATGTCGAGAGTTCCGTTCCCGAGCCACACGAACGCAGCCGGCTCGGGCCGTTGATCGACAGAATGCGCGCGGATATTTCCGCCGACTATCCCGTTGCCATCCTGGCCGGCCTGGCCGGGATGAGCGAGCGGACATTTCTGCGCCGGTTCGCGGCCGCAACCGGCGTCACACCGGCACGCTGGCTGCTGTCGGAACGGCTTTCGCGGGCGCGCACGCTTCTGGAAGACACTGATATGCCGATCGAGCGGATTGCCGAGACCGCCGGATTTGGCGCGGCGGCGACGTTGCGGCATCACTTCCGCCAGCAGTTCGCCACGACGCCCGCCGCGTACCGGGCGCGGTTCGGGACCAACCCCGCCTGATGGCTGGCGACTTCATACGCTGTCAGGGCAACAGTCCCTCATAGCGGCCGCGCGGCCGGATGATGCTGCCGCTCACGATCTGTTCGACCATATGCGCGGCCCAGCCGACGCTGCGTCCAAGTGCGAACAGATGGAACGGTGCATCGCGCGGCAAGCCAAGACTGCGCGTCAGCACGGCCAGGGCAAAATCGATGTTCGGCTGGGCGCCGGTCGCGGCAATGGCTGCAGTTTCCAGCGACCGCAAGGTTTCGTCGGGGTTGCCGATGGCTGCGAGAAGCGCCGTGGCGCGGGGATCGCCCTCGGGATAGAGCTGGTGGCCGAAGCCCGGCAAAGGCCGGTCGTGGCCGAGCCAGCGCCGGATCGCGGCATCGGCGCCGTGCCGCGCCGCGTCCTCGGCGAGCTGCATCACGGCTTCGCCGGCGCCGCCATGGCGTGGGCCGGACAGTGTCGCCAGGCCCGCCAGCAGGCAAGCGGCGGGTGAGGCTCCAGTCGAGGCCGCGACGCGGGCCGCGAAGGTCGATGCGTTGAGCTCGTGATCGGCGAGCAGCACAAGCGCACGCCGGATCGCGTCCGCGCCGCCATCTTCGACCGACCAGCCCCGCGCCAATCGCCGATGCACCGGATCCGGCCCCGCCTCGGCACCGAGGGCACTGGCCAGCACACCGATCGCGCATGCGGCGTCGGCGCACAGCGAGGCGGCGTTGCGGCCGAGCGAAGGCCGGCCCTGGCCGGCCAGCAAAGCAAGCTGCGCAAAGGCCGGGGCACGGCCGGTCTGGCGCGGCGCATCCGGCTGCGGCGCTTCGAAACGCACCGGTTCAGACAAGGCCCAAAGCAGAGCGGCGGTTTCTTCCAGCGTGGCATGGTCGGACAGCGCAGCGGCGTCCCGACCTCGATAGATGAGGTGACCGTGCCAGACGGTCGAAACCGCCGTGACGATCGACGGCTCGCCCCAGGCAATGGCGCTTTCGGCGATCGCCGAGGGGCTGCGTCCGCGCGCCCGGCGGGTTGCGAGTGCTGCGATATCGTCGGCGCGATATTCGCTGCGGCGCGGATCGGCCCGGTCCGGGCGCATGCCGATGCGTCCGCGGCTGACATACGCGTAGAGCGTCTGCGGCCTGACCTTGAGCCTCTCCAGCGCTTCTTCCCGTGACAGCCATTCGGACATTTTTGGCTCTGATATTGATTCTATTGATCAAGATTGATGCTTGTGTCGCCCAGCCTTATCTCCGATCCGGAAAAGCTTCAAGGAGACAAGACTATGGCGAATGGGCTCGATGATGTTGTGGCGGCTGAAACCGTGCTGTCCGACGTGGATGGTCTGGGAGGCCGCCTGACGATCCGCGGTCATTCGCTGCCCGAGTTGGCCGGACTGTGGAGTTATCCGCAAGTGGTTCGCCTGTTGCTGGATGGCTTCTTCGAGGATTTGCCTGGCGATGCCAAACTGGCGGCGAAACTGGGTGAGGCGCGCGTCGAGGTGTTCGAGCGGCTCCAGCCTTCGCTGTCCTTGCTGGCGCCGCTCGAAATCTACAGCGCCATGCGCGCCGGCATGGCCCTGTTGCCGGACGGCGAGACGCTGACGGACGCCTTGCGGCTGATCGCGGCGCCGGCGGTGCTGACGCCCGCCTTGCTGCGCCTGCAGCGTGGCGAGCAGCCGATCGCGCCGGACGGCAAGGCGGGTCATGCCGCCGACATGTTGCGGATGCTCAAGGGTTCCGTTCCGTCGCCGGCACTGGCAAAGGCGCTCGACACCTATCTGGTGACGGTCTGTGACCACGGCCTCAACGCCTCGACTTTCGCCACCCGTGTTGTGGCTTCGACATTGTCCGGCCTGACATCGTCGGTGCTGGCAGGCCTCGGTGCGCTCAAGGGGCCGCTGCATGGCGGCGCACCCGGCCCGGTGATTGAGATGTTGGATGCCATCCAGGCGCATGGCGATGCCGCTGCCTGGCTGCGCGACGAGATCGCTGAGGGCAGGCGCATCATGGGCTTCGGCCATCGCATCTACCGCGTGCGTGATCCGCGCGCCGATGTGCTGAAGGCGGTGGTGCGGCAGCTCGGCAGCGAAGGCGAAACCGGCCGCCGGCTGGCCTTCGCCGAAAAGGTCGAACAGACGGCGCTCGAGGTGCTGCGGATCGCCAAGCCGCAGCGCGCGCTGCAGACCAATGTCGAGTTCTACACCGCGCTGGTGCTGGAAGCGGCGGGTTTTCCGCCGCAAGCCTTCAGCAATGTCTTCGCCGCCGGGCGCGTTGCCGGCTGGATCGCGCATGCGCGCGAGCAGCAGACGACCGGACGGCTGATCCGTCCGCAATCGCGTTATGTCGGCCCGGTGCCGGACCTCGTCGCCTAGGCTTCCTGCCTGTTTCGAAAGACTGGGCTCCCCTCCGCTGAACCGGAGGGGCTTTTGAGCATGACCGAAATTTCATGTGATCACGCGACCGTGTTCGTGTTCTTGCCTTGGTCCGCCCTTATATGCTGCACTGCAACATAGGTCGGCGATAGCTGCTTCTTCCAATGACGTTGGGGCAGGCCGGCGCATCAGGATGACAGGAACGCCATGACGAAGAACGGCAAGGCGGAGGAAAACAAGAAGATCAACATCGCGCTTCAGGGCGGCGGCTCGCATGGCGCCTTTTCCTGGGGCGTGCTCGATCGGCTGCTGGAGGACGGACGGCTGGAGATATCGGCGGTGTCCGGCACCAGCGCTGGCGCCATGAACGCGGTTGCGCTGGCCGATGGTTTTGTGCGCGGCGGCGTCGAGGGCGCACGCAAGAAGCTCGACGATTTCTGGCGCGCGGTAGCGGCGAAGGGCCGGTTCAGCCCGGTGCAGCGCATGCCGTGGGATGTCGCCTGGGGCAACTGGTCGATCGAGAACACGCCGGGCTACGTCTTCTTCGACACCATGTCACGGGTGTTCTCGCCCTATGTCGCCAATCCGCTCGGCCTCAATCCGCTGCGCGACGTCGTTGCGCAGGAGATCGATTTCAAGAATGTTCGCGCCTGCAAGTCGATGGAACTGTTCATTTCCGCCACCAATGTCGAGACCGGGCAGCTGCGGGTGTTTTCCGATGGTGAGATCGACCTCGACACTGTGATGGCCTCGGCCTGCCTGCCGCAACTGTTCCGCGCCGTCGAGATCAAGGGCGTGCCCTATTGGGATGGCGGCTATGGCGGCAATCCGGCGCTGTTCCCGTTCTTCAAGACGGCGGCAACGGAGGATGTGCTTTTGGTGCAGATCAATCCGGTGGTGCGCGAAGGCACGCCCAGGAGCGCCAACGAGATCCAGAACCGCATCGACGAGATCACCTTCAATGCCGGGCTGCTGCGCGAATTCCGCTCGATCGCCTTCGTCAAGGAACTGATCGCCGCCGGCCGGCTGCCGCATGGCGAATACCGCGACATCCGTATGCACCGCATCGATGCCGACGAGGCGTTCAAGGACCTGTCGGCATCATCGAAGGTCAATGCCGAATGGGCGTTCCTGACCTATCTCAAAGATCTCGGCCGCACCGCCGCCAGCGACTGGCTGGAAGAGAATTACGACGCCGTCGGCAAGCGGCCGACGCTCGATCTCTCCGGTGAACTCGACGACGGTTTCAAGCCGGTGCGAGGGCCGGCACCCGGCCGCCGGGTCAAGGAGTTTCTTGCAGCACGCAAGAACCCGGAGGCGGAGCGCCGCCGGGCCTGAGCCGTCGGGTGCAGAAGGAGCGATAGCCGATTTGCGTCCGGCACTGCCCGGCTATGCTCGGATCGATCAAGACCATCAGCGAGGTCTTCCGGAAATCGGAATAGCGGATAGGGCGATCCGGCAAGGTGACAACCTTCGCGTGTGGAGGATGCTTCATCATGCTGACGCCTGCTGCCACCAACATTCCCGCGATGCCGAGCGCTGTCGCACGGTGTTGCTGGAAAATCACGAGCGGAACGATCGACGCCTGTCCTGCGAATTGACAGGGAAAATGGCCTGGGTTTCCGCAGCCGCACCGTGCTCGCGTCACCTCGCGAACCGGCGGGCCACGTCGATCCCAGACGTCCCAGTGCCGTGGGTACCAACGCTCCCGGCGCCGGGTTCCATGTCAACAAAGCGGCCTCGGGCAATCCTCGCCTGATTGGCGCATCTTGCCATTTCCCGAGCAATCCCAATGCATTGGTCAATCGTCACGTCGCCGGGACTTGATGTCATTCGTTGACCGAAAATGATCTGGCCCGTCGGTCAAAATCCGCATCCGGGTAAGCAATCCGGCGGTCGATGGTGGCTGGATCGACGAGCAACACGCTGCCTGTCAGCAATGACGGATCGGTCGTTTCGGGACTGGTCTTGGGAGGGCAGATCATCAGCCGGCTGTAAGTCCGCTGAACCGGTATTTTAGCAAATCGAAAAGAGTTTCGCGGCGGCCACACCTTGCCCGGCTACGCAATGCTGCTGCAACTTTCGGACTATATTGCGGTGCAACTTTGATGTAGAAGCGCGCACGCCGATCACGGCAAATTGAACACGGTCAGGCGCGCACCCATATCGGCGACGCGCCCGCGTCATGAAGGCGCGGTGCTGGCCGAACCCGCAGTGGAAAAACGACGATGCCTAAAATCAGGTTTCACAAGCTTGCAGCCATTGTTGTGCTCATTGGTTTCGGGGCGTGGATGGCGACAGGCGAATTCTCGTCGGTCGGCAGCGTAGCGGCCAACAAGGCCAAGGCAGCCGAAGTCGAGCAAGGCAAGGCGCCGGACGCGAGCAAGCCGAAGACTGTGGAAGCCGAACCGAAGGCGCCGCTGCGCACCGTCGCGGTGGTGACGCCGCCACGCAAGACCTATGCGCGCGCCATCCGCATTTCCGGGCTGACCGAGGCCGACAAGCGCGCCGTGCTCGCAACCCGCGTCGCCGGCGTCATCGATAAGCTGCCGGTCAAGCAAGGCGATCACGTCAAGACCGGCGATCTGGTGTTGATGCTGGCCGCCGAGGAAAAGATCTCGATGGTCGACAATGCCAAGCAGCTTGTCGCGCAGCGCCAGGCCGAGCTGGACGCGTCGCTGCGGCTGATGAAATCAGGCAATTTGCCCAAGCTGCAGCTCGATACCGCCCGCTCCAATCTGACCCTGGCGCAGTCACAGCTGGATACCGCGCAGGCCGAGCTCGACCGCAATGAGGTCAAGGCGCCTTTCGACGGCGTCATTGACCGGGTCCCGGTGGAACTCGGCAGCTCCGTCATGCAGGGCGGCGAGGTGGCGACCATCCTCAAGCTCGATCCGGTGATCGCGCGCGGCGAGATTAGCGAGCGCGACCTCGGCTATCTCAAGATCGGTGACAAGGCCAGCGTTCGGCTGGTCAGCGGCCAGACCGTCCAAGGCACCGTGCGCTATATCAGCCGCGACGCGTCGTCGGCGACCCGCACCTTCCGTGTCGAGGTTGCCATCCCCAATGCCGACGGCTCGGTGCCGGCCGGCATGACGGCGGAAATCCAGCTCAGCGCGCTGCCGACCGATGCGGTCCTGCTGCCGCGTTCAGTGGTGACGCTCGGCGACAAGGGCGATCTCGGTATCCGCGCCGTCGGCAAGGACAACAAGGTGGCGTTCTTCCCGATCGATCTTGTCGATGACACGCCGACCGGCCTCGTGCTTGGCGGCATCCCGGCCGATGCGCGCATCATCGTTGCCGGCCAGGAACTGGTGAAGGAAGGCGATGAGGTCAAGCCGGTCGAGGCCGACCAGGCGACCATCAACAAGCTGATCGGCGAAGCCACCGCCGGCACGCAGTAGCGCAGGGGCGCCGGCGCCGGGCCTTGCCCGGCGACGTCAGTCCGTTCGCCGAAATCAACAGCAGGCACAAGTCATGGATATCGTCAGACTCGCAATCAACAATGCCCGCCTGACCATCTCGGTTCTGGTCTTCCTGCTGATTGCAGGCTGGGTCGCCTATCAGTCGACGCCGAAGGAAGCGGAACCCGACGTTCCGATTCCGATGATGTATGTCAGCCTGATCTATCAAGGCATTTCGCCGGAGGATTCCGAGCGTCTTCTGCTGCGGCCGATGGAAAGCAAGCTGAAAAGCCTGAAGGGCCTCAAGGAAATGCGCTCTGCGGCCTTCCAGGGCGGCGGCTACGTACTGGTCGAGTTCCAGCCGCAGACAAACCTGGCCACCGCGCTGCAGGATACGCGCTCCAAGGTGCAGGACGGCAAGGCCGACCTGCCGCAGGCGGCCGAAGAGCCTGTCGTCACCGAGGTCAATATTTCCGAATTCCCGGTGCTCGTCGTCACCTTGTCCGGCGAATTGCCCGAACGCGTGCTGGCCGCCGCCGCACGCGAACTGCGTGACCGCATCGAAGAGGTGCCCGGCGTTCTCGAAGGCTCGCTGCAGGGCTCGCGCGACGATCTCGTCGAAGTCGTCATCGATCCGATGAAGCTGTCGTCCTACGGCTTGCAGCTCGACCAGCTGATCGGTGCCGTCGGCGCTTCCAACAGCCTTGTCGCTGCCGGCAACATCGAGGGTTCGGAAGGCAAATACGCCGTCAAGGTGCCGTCACTGATCGAGACGCCCGAAGATGTGGCGGCACTCCCCGTGGTCGCCGGCCCCAATGCCGTGGTGCAGGCCAAGGACATCGCGACGATCCGCTCGACCTTCGCCGACGCCACGACGATCACGCGCCTCAACGGCAAGCCGGCCATCGCCATCGAAGTCAAGAAGCGCATCGGCGCCAATCTGATCGACACGCTGACGAAGGTCAGGGAGGTGTCCGATACCTTCGTCAAGACGATGCCAGAAGGGATGCACGTCACCTACACGCAGGACAAGTCGGTCTTCGTCAACCAGTTGCTCGGCGACCTGCAGAACCACGTTATGATCGCCGTCATCCTGGTGTTCATCGTCATTCTGTACGCGCTGTCGGGCCGCGCCTCGCTGCTCATTGGTCTCGCCATCCCGTCGTCCTTCCTGATCGGCATCCTGTTGCTCGCCATGATGGGCTACACGATCAACATGATCGTGCTGTTCAGCCTCATTCTGGCGGTCGGCATGCTGGTCGACGACGCCATCATCGTCACCGAATTCGCCGAACGACGGATGAGCGAGGGCATGCCGAAGCAGGAAGCCTTCGCGCTTGCCGCCAAGCGCATGGCCGGTCCCGTCATCGCGGCGACGATGACGCGCATCGCCGCCTTCTCGCCGCTGCTGTTCTGGCCCGGCATCATCGGCGACTTCATGAAGTACATGCCGATCACGCTGATCGTCACGCTGTCGGCCTCGATGCTCTACGCGCTGGTCTTCGCGCCGACGCTGGGCGCGATCTTCGCCAAGGCGCCGGAGCATCACGAGGATGACAATCGCGACGGCTGGTACATGGCGGTCGTCAAGCAGGCGGTGCGCTTCCCCATCACCGTGATGGTGCTTACCGTCGTCTTGCTGGCCGGCATCTTCGTTGGCTATTCGAAGTATGGCGCCGGCGTCGAGTTCTTCCCGAGTGTCGAGCCCGACTACGGCCTGCTCTATGTGCACGCCCGCGGCAACCTTTCGCTGGCCGAAATGGACACGGCGACCAAGATTGCCGAAAACCGGCTGCTTGGCTGGCCAGGCGTGAAGTCGGTCTATACCCGCGTCGGCAAATCCGACGGCGGCGGCCAGGATGTGCCCGAAGACGTCGTCGGCGTCATCCAGTACGAGTTCATCGACTGGCGCGAGCGCAAATCGGCGAACGATATCCTCAACGATCTGCGTGGCGTCATGGCCGGGATTCCCGGCGTCGACGTCGAGGTCCGCGTGCCGGAGGCTGGTCCGCCGACAGGCAAGCCGATCCAGATCAGGCTTTCGGCCATCGATCCCAAGGGATTGGACGAGAAGGCGCGTGCGGTGGCGGCGCGCATCGCCAAGGTGCCCGGCGTCATCGACATTTCCGATGGCTTGCCGCCGCCCGGCGTCGACTGGGCACTCGAGGTCGACCGCGCCAAGGCAGCGCAATATGGCATCAGCCCGACTTCGGTTGGAACGGTGGTGCAGCTCGTCACCAACGGTCTGAAACTCTCGGAATACCGGCCCGCCGGCGCCGACAAGGCCGTCGACATCCGCCTGCGTTTGCCGGAGGACCGGCGCACGCTGTCGACGCTCGACGAGCTCAGGGTGCAGACCTCGCAAGGATCGGTGCCGATCTCCAACTTCGTCGTCCGCAAGGCCAAGCCGAGCGTCGGCATCCTCAACCGCATCGACGGCGCCCGCACCGTGGTGGTGCAGGCCAACGTCGCTGCCGGTGCCCAGGTCGCCGCCGTTCAGCAGGAGGTCACCCAGGCCGTCACCGACATGAATCTCGGCAGCGGCATCCGCTGGAAGCTGGCCGGCTCGAACGAGGACAGCGCCGAGGCCAGCGCCTTCCTCAGCAAGGCCTTCGGTGCGGCGATCTTCCTGATCTTCCTGGTGCTGCTGGCGCAGTTCAACAAGTTCACCAGCGTCTGGCTGGTGCTGTCCTGCGTCGTCATGGCGACGATCGGCGTGTTCCTCGGGCTGCTGATAACAGGCGAGACGTTCGGCATCGTCATGTCAGGCATTGGCGTCATCGCGCTGGCCGGTGTGGTGGTGAACAACAACATCGTGCTGATCGACACCTATGACCGGCTGCGCGAAGAGGGCTGGGACAAGATGGAGGCCGTGCTGCAGACCTGCCGCGAGCGCGCGCGACCGGTGGTGCTGACGGCGGTGTCGGCCATTCTCGGCGTGCTGCCGATCGCCTTCGGCCTGGGGCTGGAAATCTTCCATCACGAGACGACGATCAACGCGCCATCAACGCAGTGGTGGATTTCGCTGTCCTCGGCGATCGTCTTCGGCCTGTCCTTCGCCACCGTGCTGACGCTCGTGGTGACGCCGTCGATGCTGATGGTGTTCACCCGTGCCAAGGTCAAGCCCGGCGCACGACGCGGTCTGTTCAGCCGGCTGTTCCGGCGTGGCAAGGGCGAGATCTCATCGGATGCGTCGACGGTGGATGCCGGTGCGGAACCCGCCATCGCCTTTCCAAAAGCCGCCGAGTAGGCCGGCTTGCCAATCTGACTGGCAAAGGCCGTCCGGAACAACCGGGCGGCCTTTTGCATTGTCCCTGCACGAGCAATGCGAAGCATTGTCTCGGCAAAACGCGGGGAATGTCTCATGCCGGTCAGCACTCTCGTCATCGTCGTCCTGATCCTTGTCCTCATCGGTGCTGTGCCGGCCTGGCCGCATTCACGCTCGTGGGGTTATGGACCTTCGGGCATTGTCGGCGTGGTGCTGGTAGGGATCGTGGTGTTGCTTTTGGTGGGGCGGCTCTGAGCCGCCTTCTCGGTGCGTGGCGGGCATGGCCCGCCGGCTTGACTCAGGCAGCTTTCTTACCCTTCACGGTGGCGATACCGATGTCCTCGAGGGCTTGGGCGACAGCCTGATCGAGCGGCGTGTGCGGGATCTCGCCGATGATGCCTTCCAGCCGTGTCGAGGCCAGTTGGTGCGGCTCGAAGCGCAGATAGGACATCGAGACGATCTCGCGCCACATCGCCACGAACGGGCTGCCGGCACGCAGCACCCACCAGGGCATCGAAGTCATCTTGAGTGGCTGACCGAGCGCCTTCTCGGCAGCGGCCTTGATCTGCAGGTCTGTGGCCGCATGACCCGGAAAGTTCAGCGCCTCATAGGAGCCGAGCTTGTCGAGATTCCTGACCAGCGCGACGAAGCCCACCGCGAAGTCCGGCAGGTAGGCCCATTCATGCACCAGATCGGCCGGGCCAGGCGCGGTGTAGATGCCCTTGCTCATCTTGGCGGCGACGACCAGGTCGAACCAGGAGCCGCTGCCGGTGCCGCCGAAGAAATCGCCGGCGCGCAGCACAATGGTGCGCACCCGACCCGCGTCGGCCTCGCGGCGGAACAGATCCTCCATGGCGCAGCGGATGCGGCCCTTCTCGGTCGTTGGGCGGAATGGCGTGTCCTCCGTGATCACCGCCGGCATCGGCGAGCCGTAATTGTAGACGGTGCCGGGGAAGAGATGCAGCGCGTCATTGGCATGGCAGGCAGCCATGACGTTTTCGGCCATCGGCAGGCATTTGCCCCAGTCGGTGTAGATCGGGTTGAGGCCATTGAAGATGATGTCGACACCTTCGGTGGCGCGGATCAGGGACTGGCGGTCCAGCGCATCTCCGGCAACCGCGGTGGCGCCTTCGAGTTCGGCCGGCACCTTGCCGTTGCGGGTGACGGCGCGGACGTCGAAGCCGGCGTCGATGAAGGCTTTGGCAACCACGCGGCCGAGCCGGCCATTGGCGCCGAGAATTGCGATCTTGGTCATTTTGGGTTCTCCTGGTTGGTGGTTGCAGTCCGTGTCGGTGTTTGCCGGGCGAATATGATTGCCTCATCGATGAATTGAAATTGACCACAAATGCAGGTTTGATATTCATTATTGAATGACTGACATCGACTGGAACCTGATCAAGAGCTTCGTCACGGTGGCGGAAACCGGCAGCCTGTCGGCTGCGGCGCGAAAGCTGTCGGCCAGCCAGCCGACGCTTGGCCGTCACATCGGCGAGCTGGAACAGGCGCTCGGCGTCACGCTGTTCCGGCGTGGGCGGAGCGGCTATGCGCTGACCGAAGCCGGCGCCACGCTGTTTGAGCGCGGCAAGGCGGTCAGCGAGCAGGCGAGTGCTTTTTCACGGCTGGCGCTGGGTTCGGTCGAAGCAATTGAAGGTACGGTGCGTATCGCTGCCAGCGAAGTGGTGGCGGCCTATGTGCTGCCCGACATGATGGCGCGGCTCGGCATCGAGGAACCCGGCATCGAGGTCGAGATCGTTGCCTCGAACCAGGTCGAGAACCTGCTGCGCCGGGACGCCGACATCGCCATCCGCATGGTCAAGCCAGGACAGAACGAACTGGTGGCGCGCAAGGTCTGCGACATCTCGCTCTGCGCCTGCGCGGCCATTTCCTACCTTGATCGGCGCGGCCGCCCGCTCGGGCCGGCCGACCTCGTCGATCACCCGCTGATCGGCTTCGATCGCAGCGACGAGATGATCCGGGGTTTTACGCAATTCGGCCTCCCGGTCACCCGAAGCAGTTTCCGCTTCAGGGCCGACAACCAGATCGTTCTGTGGGAGGCGGTGCGGACGGGAAACGGCATTGGCCTTGGCCAGGAGCCGCTGGCCGACCGCGATCCGCTGGTGGAGAAGGTGCTGCCCGGCCTGCCGCTGCCAAGCCTGCCGGTGTGGCTGGCCATGCATCGCGACGTGCGCAGCAGCGTGCGCATCCGCCGCGTGGCGGATTTTCTCCACGAGGAACTGAAACGCTATTCGGCGGGGGCGGCGGCGAATTCGGCGCGGTGAGCGAGGCCCGCCATCAGCAAGACGACGATCAGCAGCACCGACATGGCGATGAAGATCGGCCCAAAGCTGGAATGTTCAGCGACGAAGCCGATCGCCGACGGCGCGACCAGAATGCCGGAATAGCCCATGGTGGTGACGACGCTCATGCCGGTGCCCGACGACATGCCTTCCTGGTTGCCCCCGGCCGAAAACAGGATCGGCACCATGTTGGCGATGCCGAAGCCGCAAAGCGCAAAGGCCGCGATGGCGAGCCAGGGTGATGGCGACAGGCCGGCGACCAGCATGCCGGCGGCGGCGACAATGGCCGAGCCGCGCAGGGTCGTCACCGCGCCAAAACGGTTGCGCACGCCGTCGCCGAAAAAGCGCATGATCGCCATGACGCCGGAAAAGGCGGCGTAGGCAAGACCGGCGACGGCAAGGTCGGCGCCAAGTTCCTGCCTGAGATACAGTGCCGCCCAGTCGAGCACCGCGCCTTCGGAGATCATCGTCAGCAGCGCCATCAGGCCGATCAGGTAGACCAGCGGGTTTGCCGGCAGCGTGAATTTATGATGCTCGGCCGCCTGCGGCCTGTCCTCGGCGACAAGATACCCGACCGCCATCGCGATCGCGGCGAAGGCAAGCACGGTCACCACCGCGGCGTGGGCGAGGTGGCCGTAGTGCTGGATGGCGAAGCCGCCAAGCGCGCCGCCGGCGAAACCGCCGAGGCTCCAGAAGCCGTGCGAGGACGACATGATCGCGCGGGACAATTTTCGCTCAACCACCACCGCATTGGCATTCATGGCGACATCCATGCCGCCGATCGAGCCGCCGAAGATGAACATGGCGATGGCGGCCAGCGGCACGTTGGGCGCCAGCGCCACGACCAGCAGGCCGAGGCTGCCGCATAGGCCGAACCAGCGCAGCACGGTGCGCGAGCCGTGCCTCGAGATCAGGTGGCCGCACCAGGTCATGGCGGTGACCGCGCCGGCGCCGAACAAAAGGATCAACAGGCCGAGCGTGAATTTCGAAATGTCGAGCCGGGTCAGGAACACCGGAATCTGCGGCGCCCAGCTGCCGGTCAGGAAGCCATTGGCGAGGAAAATGGCCGCCACGGCCCATCGCCCGCGAATGGCAGTCTGAATGGCGCTTTGCGCGTTCATAAGGCGAATCCGGTCCGAAAGTGGCTTTGCGCGGCAAATTAGATCGATTCAATTTGTAGTCAAGAACCGCGCTCGAGGAAGTGCTTGGACCAAACACAGGCTTGAAGCGATCGACGGTGGGCCGATGGAGGACCTAGTGGTCCTTCGGCCGTCTTGCCTCGAATTCCGCCTTCTTGGCATCCGACGCCTCGGTCTGGTTGAGCGCCTGCCATTCAGCATAAGGCATGCCGTAGACGATCTCGCGCGACTGGTCTTTGGAGAGATCGACGCCCTCGGCATTGGCCGCATCGCGATACCAGTTCGACAGGCAGTTGCGGCAGAAGCCGGCGAGGTTCATCAGGTCGATGTTCTGCACGTCGTTGCGTTCCCTGAGATGCTCGACGAGCCGGCGAAAGGCGGCTGCTTCGAAGTCGCGCTTCTGCTCGTCGCTGAGTTCGGTCATCGAAACCTCCGTCATAACGGCCCGGTGCGCGAGCCGAACATCTTCACGACATGTATATCGGGACGGCGGTCGATCGCGTCAACGATCGGCGCCAGACGCTCGGCCCAGTCGAGTGCGCCCTTCTGGTCCGAAATCAAATCCTGGCGGATCTCGATCAGCGCGTGGGCATAGCCATTGACGATAGCGTGTTTGAACATGGTGTCGCCGCGCAGTGCGCCGTCATAGGGCTCATTGTCGCCGACGATGAGTTTCTTGTCCTCGGCCAGCATATCGATCAGCGGCCGCGCTACCCGGTCGTCCAGATCCCAGAGAATGCCGACATGCCACGGGCGCTGCCTGCCCTGCATGACCGGTGTGAAGGAATGCACCGAGAAGATGAAGGGCGCCTGGCCGGAAGCCTGCGCGACGGAAGCGATCATGGCGCCGACGGCGTCGTGATAGGGCCGGTAGAAGCGGTCGAGCCGCCTTTCGCGTTCCTCCGGCGCCATGGGATAGTTTCCCGGCACGACGGTGCCGTCATAGAGCTGGCGAATGAGCGTCGGATCGTCCTCGCCGCGATTGGGATCGATCAACAGTCGTGAAAAATTGGCGATCAGCGCCGGCACGCCGAGAGAGGCGGCGAGTTCGCGCGTCACCGCTTCGACGCCGATATCATAGGCGATGTGGCGGTCGAACTCCGCTGCGGGCAGGCCGAGGCTGCCATAGTCGTCGGGCAGGTCGCGGCGGGCATGATCGGCCAGAAGCACGATGCCCCGCTTGCGGTCGCCCTCGACAATGTCGAAAGGCGCGAAAACTGTGGATCGGGTCATTGGCGGGAAATGGCCTGTTCGCTGGCTTCCGGGGAGGGTGCTATCGTCATTCCACGAAGACGACGCGTGTGCAATGCCGTTGTTTGGCCAAGGTTTCCCGGGAAATCTGGCGCAGGGCGACGGATAGTGCGCCCGGGAGCCTTCCTAAATCGATTGGAATTGGACAAAACGGCGCGTTGACATGCGCCCGGACTTTTCCGAAAAGGGGCGCAGAGAGATGCTGATGTGGTTGTTGAGGGGTTTTGGGATGAGGTCCGCTGGCAGGCAGCGCATGCGCTCTGCCTTTGCCATGCCGTTCCTGACCTTGACCGTCGGCCTTTCGGCGATGGTCATGGCCTCGCCGGCGCGCGCCGATTTCCGCGTCTGCAACGCCACGCAGAACCTGGTCGGCGTCGGCATCGGCTATCGGGCCAAGGCCGGCTGGATCACCGAAGGCTGGTGGCACATCGAAGGATCGAGCTGCAAGACGTTGATCGAAGGACCGCTGTCATCAAGGTTTTACTATCTTTATGCAGAAGACGCTGAGCGCGGTGGACGCTGGGACGGCCCGATCAACATGTGCGTGGCTGAAAAAGAGTTCAAGATCGCCGGCGTAAACGACTGCGTCGCCCGGGGCTTTCAGCGCGCCGGATTTCAGGAATATGACACGGGCGAACAGGCAAGCTGGATGGTCCAGCTGACCGACGAGCCCGCAACGGGAGGCGCTCCAGCCGCCCCGGGAACCAACAGTCAATGAGACGCAGCCGCAAGGTCAAGATTCTAGCCACAATCGGTCCGGCCTCCTCTTCCGAGGAGATGCTGAAGAAATTGTTCGAAGCGGGCGCCGATGTGTTCCGCATCAATATGAGCCATACCGATCACGAACTGATGCGCACGCTGGTCGGCCGCATCCGCGCCGTCGAGGAAAAGGTTGGCCGGCCTATCGGCATTCTCGCCGACCTGCAGGGCCCCAAGCTGCGCGTCGGCAAGTTCGCCAATGGCAAGGAAGTGCTGACACAAGGCCAGACCTTTACGCTCGACGACAATCCGGAGCCCGGCACGTCGGCCAGGGTCTATCTGCCGCATCCGGAAATCCTGAGTTCGGTCGAGCCTGGTCACCGTCTTTTGATCGATGACGGCAAGCTCGAACTGAAGGCGGTCAAGAGCGACGGCAAGTCGATCGTCTGCACGGTTGTCGCCGGCACCACGATTTCCGACAAGAAGGGCGTCAGCCTGCCCGATACCGATCTGCCAGTCGGCGCGCTGACCGAGAAGGACCGCAAGGACCTTGACGCGGTGCTCGCCACGGGCGTCGACTGGGTCGCGCTGTCCTTCGTGCAGCGGCCGGAAGATCTGGCCGAGGCGCGCAAGATCGCGCGCGGCCGGGCGCTGATCATGGCCAAGATCGAAAAGCCGCAGGCCGTTGCCCGGCTGGCCGAGATCATCGAACTGTCCGATGCGCTGATGGTCGCCCGCGGCGATCTCGGTGTCGAAATGCCGCTCGAAGCCGTTCCCGGCATTCAGAAGCAGATCACGCGCGCCGCGCGCCGCGCCGGCAAGCCGGTGGTGGTCGCCACGCAGATGCTGGAATCGATGATCACCGCACCGGTGCCGACGCGCGCTGAAGTCTCCGACGTCTCGATCGCCGTCTTCGAGGGCGCCGACGCCATCATGCTGTCAGCGGAATCGGCTGCCGGTGCCTATCCGGTCGAGGCCGTGGCGATGATGAACCGCATCGCCGCCAAGGTCGAAACCGACCCGACCTATGCCGGCATCATCAACGCGCAGCGCTCCGAACCAGAGGCGACCGGCGCCGACGCCATTTCACTGGCTGCCCGCGAGATCGCCGAAACCCTGAAGCTGGCGGCGATCATCACCTACACGGCGTCCGGCACCACCGGCCTGCGCGCCGCGCGCGAACGGCCGCAGGTGCCCATCATCGCGCTGTCGCCGATCCTCAACACGGCGCGGCGGCTGTCGCTTTTGTGGGGCACGCATTGCGTCGTCTCGCCCGATGCCATCGACCTCGACGACATGGTCAATCGCGCGTGCCGCATCGCGCTGGAAGAAGGCTTCGGCAAGCCGGGTGACCGCGTTATCATCACTGCCGGTGTGCCGCTGAGGACGCCCGGCTCGACCAACATGCTGCGCATCGCCTATATCGGCTCGGAAGCGCAGGCCGGCCACTAAGCCCGGTCTGCTCCAAACATCGACTTGAAGCGCGTCGCGCTTCAAGTCTGCGCGTCAGGGGCCGAACTGCTCGGACCCGTTGCAATTGCAAGCACTCTTGCCGCGGTTTTCGCGTGCTCTATGCGCCCAAGGAACCGAACAGCGCGCGGGACAGGGTCCCATAGATACTGATCCGGACCTCGCATCTTTCTCCGATTGAGTTCGGCGGTATCGAGCAGATCGAAATCGACCCTTTCCAGCGTGCAGTGCCAACCGGCGCTGTGCGAAGCCCATCCTCTTCGATGGTGTTCCAGAAGCCGCTCACGGATGGAATAGCCGTGGTAGTCGAAGGCGATCACGCCGTTCGTCACAAAGATATGGTTTCCGGAAAAATCCCCGCCCGGAATGATCCGCTCGCCGTAAAATCCGTCCATGGGAGGGTATTTGAGGAAGGTACCCGCGAGGATGGGACAGGCGCCGTAACCGAAGAAGATGCGGTCCGGCAGCACCCAGAATTTTTCAGGGTTTTTCTTGATGCCGTGCTTCAGGACATACATGCCCTGTCAGGTCGGGGCGAGTTCGGCTTCAGGGACTTTGAGGTCGGCGCATTTGCCGGCGCCATAGGTGTCGCCGGCGATCCGCGCTTCCACTGTCCTGGCCATCGCCTCCAGATCGACATCCCTGCCGGCGACCTTCTCGATGGCACCGACGACGAGGTCGGGGGCGATCCAGTCCGGCTTGTGGCCGAGATTGTGCACCCAGACGAGTTCGGTGCCTGCTATGTCGCGCACCAGGCCAACGGAATGGATATGCGCGTAGACGACCTTGTCGCGGTCACCGGAGATGACGACGGTCGGCGCGGTGATCTGGTTGTAGTGCGATGCGGCGCCAAGCGCATAGGCATAGAGCCCGGCAACGTCGGTGGCGTTGGCGCGAAAGGCCGGCGGCCGCAGCACCAGCGGGATCGCGGCCGTGTTGAGATAATTGTCCGGCACCTTGTTGGGCGAGAACACGCAGGTTGTGGCATCGGCCATCTGCAGCGTTCCGGCCGGATAGGTCAGTGTCTCGGAAAACAGCCGGCCGATCACCGGAATGGTGGTCAGGTCGTAGTACCAGGACGTCGCGCCGCCCGGCCAGGGATGGGTTGCCGGCGCCAGGAAGACGAGACCGAGCGTCTTGTCGGCATGCTCGCGGCCGAACGCCGCCGTCACCACGCCGCCGAAGGAATGGCCGACGATGATCGCCTTCTTGATGCCGAGACGGTCCATCAGAGCGGCGATGGTGTTGGCCTGCGCCAACGGGTCCTCGTTGTTGCCAGGCCCGCGCCCGGACCAGCCAAAGCCCGGCCGGTCGAAGAACAGCATTTCGGCGCGGCCTTCGAGCAGCGGCCGCAGCGGCAGCATCTGATCCCGGAGGTTGGCGCTGGCGCCATGGATGAAGACGATCGGCGGCAGGTCCGCATTGGCCGGGGCGGGGATGTGGACATAGTGGATGTGCGCGCCGCCGATGTCGGCGAATTCACCGGTAGGCTGATAGCGGCGCTCGATCAGCCACGAGCCGACGCGGGTAACGCCGACCAGGGTGAAGACAAGTGCGAAAAGGAAGGCGAGCGCGGCGTAGATCAGGTTCATGCGGGGAGATACGGGGTGGGACGGGATTAGTTTTGGGGGAGGGCAGTAGGGCAGTAGGGCAGTAGGGCAGTAGGAGATGTGTTCCTCAATACCCCTGCTGCCTTACTGCCTTCAGGGATCAAATTCCTTCGCCGGCAAGCTCTTCCGACAGCGTGGCGACCTGGTCCTGGGCGCTGCGCATCATCGGATAGATGGCCAGCACCTTTTGCCAGGCCTCGAGCGCCGACTGCTTGTGGCCGGTCAGTGCCATGATCTGCGCCAGACCCGACAGCGCACCGAAATGGCGCGGCTCGAGCTGCAGCGTGCGGTCGATGTCGGACATCGACTTACCGTAGTTCTTCATCATGAAATGCACAGTGGCGCGACGGTTCCAGCCCTCGGCGTAGCCTGGCTGCAAGGTCACCACCTGGTCGAGGAAATCGAGCGCGACGTCGAATTTCTGGTTGTCCATCGCCTTTTGCGACCACAGCATCATCAGGTCGATGGACGCGCTGCCGGACTGGAACCATTCGCTCCAGATGTTACCGGCGATGCGTTCGGCGGCCTTTTCGTTGCGTTCGCGTTTGAGGTCGGAGAACAGCTTGTCGAGCCGGGCCTGTTTCGTCATCGGCGCGGCTGGAGCGTCCGGGGTGGCCGGCGCTGCCGGCTGATCGTCCGCGGCTCTGGCCGGCAAGCTTGTGGCGCCGGAAACAAGCAGAGCTGTCAAAAATGCAAAAAGAATCCGCATCGCCCGATCCTAGTCCCGGGCGGCGGAACAGCAAAGTGATTTTAGCGTGAGAGGGTCGGCAGGCCGACAAACATCAATGGGCGGAGGCAAAAAGCCTCCGGCCTAAAGCTCAGCCCTGGCGCGCCTTGTAACGCGGGGCGGTCTTGTTGATGATGTAAACGCGGCCCTTGCGGCGAACCAGCTGGTTGTCGCGATGACGCGCCTTCAGCGCCTTAAGCGAATTCTTGATCTTCATGGTCTTGCCTGTCGGTGTGGACCCGGTCCCGGGTCGAAATTTTAAGGCGCGCCAGAAGACGCGCCTTTTCAACTGGGGTGGCTCATAAACGAGGAGCCTTGTCCCTGTCAACCGCAAGCGTGCTCCACAACCCCATATCATCAAATATCCGCCATGTCGGCCGCGCGGCATTGCGCGGCCATGGGCCGGCTGGGATGATGCCTTGTATTTCAAGTGATTTGGGGACGACGATGCGCCGAATATTGCTGTCTGCCTGCCTCGTCCTGTTGGCGGGAGCTTCGGTTGCCCGCGCACAGGAATGCGATCGCTCCGACGACAGCCAGCAGATGATGAACATCTGTGCCGGCGAGGACTACCAGGCCGCCGACGCCAAGCTCAATGCGGCCTATCAGAACCTGATCGGCTCCGACGATGCCGATGCCAAGAGATTGCTGCAGGCGGCACAGCGTGCCTGGATCGCCTTCCGTGACGCCGAATGCGCGCACACCACCGCCGCCAGCGCCGGCGGCTCCATCCACGCGATGGAGGTTTCACAATGCCTGACCAGGCTGACCAATGAGCGCATCAAGCAGCTCGCCGCGTCAGCCAATTGCGAGGAAGGCGATGCGAGCTGCGCCAATTCCGACGAGGACAGCGACGAGGTGCAATAGGCTCGTAGGCGAATTAAGTACGCGGGCTGATGCGGGTGAAGTGGCCCATCTTGCGGCCGGGCCGCGCCTCGGCCTTGCCGTAAAGGTGCAGCATCAGATCAGGCTCGGCGAGCAGGGCCGGGACGCGCAGCACGTCGTCGCCGATCAGGTTCTCCATCACGCAGTCGGAATGGCGGTCCGGGCTGCCGAGCGGCAGGCCGGCGACGGCGCGGATATGCTGCTCGAACTGCGAAACGATGCAGGCGGCTTCGGTCCAGTGGCCGGAATTGTGCACGCGCGGCGCGATCTCGTTGGCCAACAGCGAACCGTCGGACAACACGAAGAACTCGACGCCGATGACGCCGACATAGTCGAGCGCCGACAGGATTTTTGCCGCTGCCGCACGCGCTGCATCAGCCGTCTCGGGTTTGACATTGGCCGGCAGGGTCGAGGTGTGGAGAATGCCGTGGCGGTGGACATTCTCGGCCGGGTCGTAGGCGGCGACCGCGCCGTCCAAGCCGCGCGCTGCAATCACCGAGATCTCGCGCTCGAAAGGCACGAAGCTTTCCAGGATCAGCGGCACATTGCCCATCGCCTCGCAGGTGCCGGCGAAGCCGCCCGCTTCCATGTTGCGGAAGACGCGCTGGCCCTTGCCGTCATAGCCCATGCGCCGCGTCTTCAGGATGCCGCTGCCGCCGAACACCTTCAACGCCGCCGTCAGCTCGTCGTCAGTGTCGACCGGACGAAACTCGGCGGTGGCGATGCCGATGCCGTTAAGGAATGTCTTTTCGCTCACCCGGTCCTGCGCCACGTCAAGCGCGCGCGCCGGCGGGTAGACCGCAACCGTGGCGGCAAGCGCTTCTGCCGCCACGACCGGAACGTTCTCGAACTCGTAGGTGACGACGGCACTCGCCGCCGCCAGTTCGGCAAGCGCTGTCGGGTCGTCATAGGCGGCCGTTATCTGCCGGTTGGCGACCTGGGCGGCCGGGCAATCCGGCTGCGGCTCCAACACGATGGTGCGGTAGCCGAGGCGGGCGGCAGCCATCGCCAGCATGCGGCCGAGCTGGCCACCGCCAATGATGCCGATGGTCGATCCTGCGGGCAGGCTCACGGCGTGTCCGTCGGCTCAGCGGCGACCTTGGCGGTCTGCGCGGCTCGCCAGGCATCGAGGCGCTGGGCAAGCTTGTCGTCGTTCAGCGCCAGCACGGCGGCGGCCAGCAAGGCCGCGTTGGCCGCGCCGGCCTTGCCGATGGCCAGTGTGCCGACGGGAATGCCTGCCGGCATCTGGACGATGGAGAGCAGCGAATCCTGTCCCGACAGCGCCTTCGATTCCACCGGCACGCCAAACACCGGCAGCGGCGTCATCGCCGCCGTCATGCCGGGTAAATGCGCCGCACCGCCGGCGCCGGCGATGATAACCTTGTAACCGGCGGCCTTGGCGCCTTTGGCGAATTCATAGAGCCGGTCGGGTGTACGGTGTGCGGAGATGATCAGCCGCTTGTGCGGGACGCCCAGCGCCTCCAGCGTTTCGGCGGCATGGCGCATCGTTGCCCAGTCGGACTGGCTGCCCATGATGATGGCGACGTCGGCGCGTTGATCGTCCAAGCTTCTGTTCCCCGGCGACAAAGGCGCGCCTTAGCGGAATTCGGCAGCGACGGCAAGGATGGGCAGGCATGCTTGCCGTTTGGCAAGGCGGAACCCCCCCATCAGATGCCGTGACGCCCGGCCTCCGGCGTCGAGACCAAAAGAGCCGAAGCGGCGTTGGCGGCGGTGACGGCCGCCCGCATGTCGTCACCACGGGCAAGTGCCGAGGCCAGCGCGCCGACGAATTCGTCGCCCGCGCCATGCGTGCTGACGAGCTTGACCGGGATGGCCGGCAGCGCGAAGGCCTCGCCGGTCCGGTCGCAACAGGCGACGCCGTCGCCCCCCGCTGTGACGATCACCACGGGGCAGAGATCGACCAGAAGCCGTGCCGCTTGCGCGGCGCCGTCGAGCGTCTCGACCACCGCCATGCCGGCCAAAAATTCCGCCTCGATGGCGTTGACCACGAGGATGTCTACCAGCGCGATCAAGTCGCCTGAGAGTTTGCGTGCCGGAGCGGCGTTGAGCACGACGCGGCCGCCTTGCGCCTTCACCGCGCGAGCGGCGGCAATGTTGGCGGCCTCCGGCACCTCATTCTGCAACAGGAGCACCGCCGTTCGGGCGATCATTTCGGAAGCAGCCGCGACATCCTTTTCGCCGAGCGTGAGATTGCTGCCCGAGACGATCACCGCGCCATAGTCGCCGCCTGCGTCGAAGATCGCCACGCTCATGCCGGAGCCGGCGCCTGTGTCCACCCGCACAAAGCGGCGGTCGACTTTGGCGCGGTCGAGATTGGCCAGCAGTGCGCGCCCGAAATCGTCGTCGCCGACGGCGCCGATCATCGCGGATCTGGCGCCGGCCCGTGCCGCTGAAACAGCCTGGTTGCCGCCCTTGCCGCCGCATTTCGGGTGCCAGGCATGGCCGGTCACCGTCTCGCCCTTCCGCGGGCGGTCGGGGGCGTCGACCATGATGTCGTAGTGCAGGCTGCCGAAGACAGTGACGAGCGGGGTTTTCGACGGCGTCATGAGCCCCGGTCTTTGCGTTTCGATGCCACCGCCGACATGGTGCGGCCGAGATTGCGTTCCGCCGCCTGGTAGTCGCGTTGCGCCACCGCCACGAACAGCGCGTCAAGAATGTTGAGCTGGGCGATGCGTGCCGCGGCGTTCTCGCCCATCAGCGGCGACCCCTGCGCGGTCGAGCACAGCACGATGTCGGCGACCTGCGCCAGCGGCGAGTTGTCGTAATTGGTGATGGCCAGCGTGCGTGCGCCGTTCTTGCGGGCGAGCTGGATGGCGTCGATGACGGCCGAGGTGTTGCCCGAATGCGAGAAACCGACGGCAATGTCATCCGCGCCAAGCAGCGACGCCGACATCAGCATCATGTGCGAATCGTCGTAGACGGATGCGCGGATGCCGATGCGCAGGAATTTGTGCGAAACGTCGCGGGCGATCTGCGCCGAACCGCCGACGCCGTAAAAATCACGGTTCTTCGCCCGGAAGAGCAGCTCGGCCGCGCGGTCGAAATCCTCGATATCGAGGATGGCCAGCGTCTCCTCCAGCGCCTGGATCGAGGTGCGGAACACTTTTTGCACGATCTCGGCCGAACTGTCGTCGGGCGACAGTTCCTGATGCATCTCGGCGGTCGGCAGGCGGCTGTATTCATAGACGGCGGTGCGGAAGTCGCGGTAGCCGGAGAAGCCGAGTTTCTTGGCGATCTTGACCACCATCGCCTCGGACACGCCGGACTCCTCGGCGATTTGCTTCAGCGGGATCGTCTCGTCGAAGCCGCGCCGTCCGAAGACGGTTTCCACCACCTTGGCTTCCAGTGGGGTGAGGTGCGGCATCATCATGCGGATGCGCGGTCCTACCGCTTTCAGGTCCAGCCCGCTCAAGGTCATCCACGCCCCCTCGTCACGCGATCGATAAGCATCGCGGCGAGGATTATAAGACCAGTTGCCAAGAGCTGATAGAAGGACTGGACGTTCATCAACGTCAAACCGTTGCGCATGGCGCCAAGAATGACGGCGCCGAGGATGGTGCCGACGACGCTGCCCTTGCCGCCCATCAGCGACGCGCCGCCAATGGCTGCCGCGGCGATGGCGTCAAGTTCCCAGAGATTGCCGAGGATGGGTTCGGCCGCGCCCAGCCGGCCGATCAGGATCTGCGCGGCAAGGGCGGCCAGCAGACCGGAGATCATATAGGCGGCGATCTTGGTGCGGGCGATCGGCACGCCGGCGATATAGGCGGCCTCCTCATTGCCGCCGACGGCGAGCAGATATTCGCCGAACGGAGTCTTCTTCAGCACGATCCAGGCGATAACGGCTACGCAGGCGACGATGATCACCGCCAGCGGCAACCCAAACAACGAGCCGTTGAAAATGGCGCGGAAGCTGGCGGGCAGGCCGAGCACCGGATTGCCGCCGGTATAGATCAGCGCCAGCGCCCTGTAGGTGCTCAGCGTTCCCAATGTCACGATGAAGGGCTGCAGGCCGACATAGGCGACAAGAACGCCATTGACGACGCCGCAGAGCAGCCCGATGGCGAAGCCGGCGGCGATGGCCAGCGGAAACGGCACGCCGGCAACCAGCATCGAGGCCGAGATGACGGCCGAAAGCGCTGCCGTCGGTCCAACCGACAGGTCGATGCCGCCGGAGATGATGACCAGCGTCATGCCCAGCGCCAGGCAGGCATTGATGCTCGACTGCTGCAGAATGTTGATCAGGTTACGCTCGGCAAAGAAGCCCGGCACCAGCGCGCCGAAGACGGCGAGGATCACCAGGAGGCCGATCAGCGTGCCGGCGTCGCGCATGGAAAAACGCTGCAGGATGGCGGCGCCCGGCCGTGCCGGCGCGGCTTGCGATAGGTCAGACATGGGCAATCCTGTTCTTCTTTTTCATGCGCCGGTTCCTTGCGCGCCTGCCCGGCCGGCCGCGCCTTGCGACTGCGGTATGGCGTGCGCCGCAATCGCCTGCTCGCTGAGGCTTGCCCCATCGAGCTCGGCGGCAACCACCCCCTCGCGCATCACCAGCACGCGGTCGGCGAGCCTGATCACCTCGGGAAGTTCGGACGAGACGACGATGACGCAATGGCCTTCGGCGGCGAGCTCTTCGATCAGATGGTAGATTTCAGCCTTGGCGCCGACATCGATGCCGCGCGTCGGCTCGTCGAACAGCAGGATCCGCGTGCCCGCCGCCAGCCAGCGGCCGATGATCGCCTTCTGCTGGTTGCCGCCGCTGAACAGGCGGATGGGCCGGTCGAGCAGGAAGGGCCTGAGATTGACCCGCTTCATTTTCTCGGCAGCCACGCGCCTCAGCCTGGCGTGGTCGATGACGCCGTGCCCGGCGAAGACGCCCATCGAGGCAAGCGCCATGTTGGAGGTGATCGGACGCAGCGGCACGATGCCTTCACGCTTGCGTTCCTCCGGCACCAGGCCGATGCCGGCGGCAATCGCATCGCGCGGACTGGACAGCCGGATCGCCTTGCCGTCGATCTCGACAGTGCCCGACGAGGCGCGGTCGGCGCCGGCCAACAGCCGCAGCAGCTCGGTGCGGCCTGAACCGACCAGGCCGGCAATGCCCAGCACCTCGCCGCGATGGAGGTCGAAGGAGACGTTGCGGACCTTTGGCGACGACAGCCCGTGCACACCGAGCCTGACATCCCTAGTGGCGTGGGAGCGGTGTTCCTCCTGGGCAAGCTCGCGGCCGACCATCATCGAAACCACGGCCTGTTCCGAGATCTCTGCCAGATCGGCGGACTCGACGACGACGCCGTCGCGCATGATGGTGGCACGGCCGCAGATGCCGAACACCTCGTCCAGCTTGTGCGAGACATAGACGACGGCGACGCCGTCGCGAGCGAGGCCTTTGATGACTTCGGCCAGCCGCTCGAACTCGCTCGGGGTCAGGCTCGATGTCGGCTCGTCCATGGCGACGATTCGAGCACAGTCGAGCAGCGCGCGGGCGATCTCGACGATCTGTCGCTGCGCCACCTTCAAGCTGCCAAGCGGAGCCGCCGGATCGATCGTGGCATCGAGCGCGGCAAGGGCCGATGCGGCGCGGCGCTCCTGCTCGCGTCTCGCGACGAAGAGGCCGCCGCGCGTCAGCGGATGGCCGAGGAACATGTTCTGGGCGACGCTGAGGCGCGGCACCTGCTGCAGTTCCTGGTGGATCATGGCGACACCGGCGGCACGCGCCGCGACCGGGTTGGTGAGCGCCACCGGCACGCCGTCGATCAGCACGCGTCCGCCGCTCGGCCGGTAGACGCCCGACAGGATGCGCAGCAGCGTCGACTTGCCGGCGCCGTTCTCGCCGAGCAGGCCATGGATTTCGCCGGCGCCGACTGAGAAGGACACGTCGCTCAGTGCCCGCACGCCCGGAAAGTCCTTTGAAATGCCCTCGAATTGCAGCCGGGGTGACATGGGGTCCTGTTCCGCGGGCAAGGGTGCCAGCCGGGAGCGAAATGTCCTGGCCGGCACCCGCCGCCCCGCCTTTGTCTTGGGATAGGGTCGATGCCCTACTGGCCGGCGGCCGCGTCCTCGAGCAGCGCCTTGCGTACATCGGGGCCGGAATAGCGGTCGGCATTGTCCTTGGTGATCAGCGCCTGTGGCGTCGCGACGACGCGCGGCAGTTTCTGCCCGGCAACGAGACGCAACGCCGTTTCCAGCGCGACTTCACCGGTCAGCACCGGGAACGAGTCGACCGTGCCGGTCAGTTCGCCGGCGCGGATCGAGGCATAGGCGTCGGAAATACCGTCGGTGCCGAAGACTGCGACCTTGTCCTGCAAGCCGGCAGCCTTGACGGCCTCGACGATGCCCAGCGCCATGCCGTCATTGTTGGCATAGAAGCCGATCAGGTCGGGGTGCTGCTGCAGGATGTTGGTGGCCGCGTCATAGGACGTCTGGCGATCCCAATTGCCGGGCACGCTGGCGACGACCTGGAACTTGCCGCCCTCGGAGATGGTGGACTTGAAGCCGTCGGTGCGCTGGACGGCGGCATAGACGCCGGCCTCGGCCCTCGACGATGGCGACCTTGCCGCCATTGGGCCTGTTCTTGATGAACCATTTGGCGACGCGCACGCCATTGTCGCGCTGGACATTGCCGACATAGTGCTCGGCCTGCGGGATGACCGCGTCGTTGACGTTGACGACCGGCACATTGGCGGCCTTGGCCTGTTCCATGATCGGTTGCAGGTTGGCGTCCGTCTGCGGCGAGACCAGCAGCACATTGTAGCCCTGCGTCACCAGGCCTTCGGCGATGGTGAGCTGGCCGAGTTGGTCGCCCTCGCTCTGCGCCGCCTGATAGACGACGGGCACGCCGACCTTCTCGCCGAACGCCTTGTAGCCTTCGCCGAGCGAGCGCCAGTATTCGTTGGTCAGCGTCTTCGAGACGGCACCGGCCTTGGTGCCGGCGGGCAGCTTCGGAAATGCGCCGAACTTGGCCTCGACTTGCGACCAGTCGATGCGGTCCTTCTCGGTGTCGGAATTGAGCGGCGCAAGATCGGCGCTATAGGCCGGTGCAATGGCGAGCGCCATCAGCGTGGCGGTGGCGGCGGCGAGCAGAAACTTCATGGTCTTCCTCCCTGGTTTGAAAACGATGGTGCAGTTGAAAAACGGCTTCGGCGGTCAGGGCCCGAGCATGATCTCCTGGACGATGGCCTGCGTGGCGACGGCGTCCTGGCGGTCGATGGCGGATGACAGACGGTTGTCTCTGTCGAGCCGCTCGACGACGCCGAGCATGCGCTTGACGGTGGCGATGTTGACTTCGCACTCGCGCACCGGATCGAGCCCGGTCATGTCGGGAAAGGTGTCGAAATAGATGGCGCCGGCGTAGCCGTCGCGCCGGATCTGACGCAGCAATTCGATCGTCTGCAGCGTGTGCACGGCGCCGACCATCAGGCCGTCGTCGCGCTTGGCGTAGCCGTCATTGAGATGCACGCCCAGAAGCTTGCTGTGCCGGGCGACGAGGGCAGCGGCAAAGGCTGGCTGCTCGTCGGCATAGAGGACGTGAGCGAAATCGAGGGTGACGCCGAGATTGGGCAGGCCGACCTCGCGGATCGCCAGCAAGGTGGTCGCGGCATCCGGCATCAGCGAATAGGAACGCGGCTCGTTGGGCTTGTACTCCAGGCTGATCTGGCAGCCCGGGTCATGTGCGGTCACTTCACGAATTCCATCGATCTCGTGTTGCCAGAGCGTCGCATAGTCGGCCTGGAAGGCATAGTCGAAGCCATCCTGTCCCAGCCACACCGTCATCAGGCTGGCGCCGGCTTCACGCGTGGCGTCGATGCCGGCCTTGGTCAGATCGATGGCCTCGCGGCGCACCGCCGGATCGGGATTGGTGAAGGCGCCGAGCTTGAAGGCGGGGTTGGAGTAGTAGCGCATGGCAAAGCCATTGATGGAAAGCCCGAGATCGCCCAGTTTGCGTGCGATTTCCGCAGGCTTTTCAGCGACATGGTCAGGAAAATTGAGGTCGAGATCGGTAAGCCCCTCGACCTTGGCGGCGCGCGCCGCCATCTGCATCAGCGACGGCTTGCCGGTAAGATCAGGCCATTCGGCCTGTGGCCGCGAGGCAAAGGAATTGAGACGCGTGGCGAAACGATGGGTTGTCATGGACGATCCTTCAATCACCATGACTTCACATAAATACGAATATTTGTAAAGTTATTGTTTTGAAGAAGCCCGCGAGGCCGGCGACCTGGCCCGCAGCCGGAGCTGAGCACGCACGGGCGCGCCGGCAGTCTGCCGGTCGGGCGACTGCCTCAGAGCGTTAGGATCAACAATGGGGCTGGACCGCCCTCACACCGCCGCCTTGCGGAAGCGGGCGACGAAGTCGTCGAGTTCGGGCCGTTCCATGTCGGAGATCGCCCAGTAGGAGAAGGCACCGTCGCTCCAGTGGACCATCGAGAAGCCGCCGGATGAAAGGTCGTCCGGCTGGGTGGTCTTGCCGCCCTGCTGCGGTTCGGCGACCAGGGTGATCAGGTGCTCGCGGTGGCGGTAGACCAGTGCCGGTACCGGCCGACCAGAAATCACCTCGACCCGGCCGCCGATCAGCGCGAAACCGTCCTGGGCAAGGTCGGGCGCCGGCGGCGAGACGCCGATGCGGGCGTCGAGCCACGGCTTCACCGTATGGCGGTCGGACGAGACGATGTCGATCGGGCTCGCGGCAAGCAGGCTGCGGCGATGGCCGCTGGCGACCGCGGCGGCAAAGCCGTCATCGACGCCGCTTTGCATTACCCATTGCGTCGCCCCGCTGGCCAGCACGGCGCTGATCATGATCGACGCGGCCATGGCGCGCCAGTCGAACGAGCCGAAACGGCGCGCCCTTGGCTGTGCACGCGTTTGGGAGGGGCGTGTTCCGGCGTCTCGCCTCTGGCCACCACCAGGGACTGCAATCAATCCCGGCAGCGCCGACGGTGCGCCCCGCTGCGGCTCTGTCGGCCCGGCCGGCTCCTGCGGCTCGGTGGTCGCTATGCCGATCGCCGCGATGCGGGCGCGAAAGGCGTCGCTGACATCGGGGCGCGGTAAGCGGCTGACCGCGCCTTGCAAGGCGACAATGCGGGCATGTTCGGCGGCAAGCTTGGGGTCGGCGGCGATGCGACGCTCGACCGCGAGTGCAGCCGCCGCATCGAGTTCGCCATCAACAAGGGCATGGATCATCAGTCTGATACCTTCGGGATCGTTGGGCAGTCCGTCGTCGTGCGTCATGACGCTCTCCCCAGTTCAGACGCTAGCAGGCCGCGCGCACGGGCAAGCCTGGACATGACCGTGCCGATCGGCACGGTGAGCATGGCCGATATTTCGCGATAGCTGAGGCCGTTGATATCGCGCAGCACCAGCGTTTCGCGAAACGGCTGCGGCAGGGCGGCGATCGCCGCCTCGAGTGCCGCCGTATCGGCCCTGGCAATCAGGCTCGCCTCGGGGCCATCCTCGTCCGGCAGGCTGGTGCCGTGTGCCGCGGCCATGTCGTCGAGATCGCCGAGGTCGCCGACGGCCATCATGGCGCGCGGCCGGTTGCGCGCCATCCAGGTGTAAGAGGTGTTGCGCACGATGGTCAGCAGCCAGGCGCGGGCGTTGCCGCCGGCATAGCCTGCTATGCCGGCATGCGCCTTGATGCAGGCGTCCTGCACAACATCCTCGGCATCGGCGGCATTGCCGGTCAGCCAGCGAGCAAGTGCCAGCGCGTCGCCGAGATGCGGCAGCACCACCTGGTTGAAGCGTTCTGCCAGGGCTCTCTCGCTCAAAGCCGCACCATGATCCGATACTCCGGGCCGTGCCGCCTCAAGATGCGACGGCGACCTTGCCCTGCTCGTGGGGGAAAGCCCCCGGAAACAGGTGGAGCCGCCTGCCTTGCCGAAACTGAATTCATCTGCATCACCGGTGTCAAGCGCCACGGAGGAAGGCCTGCTGACGATCATGCGCGCCAGCGCATGGTCACGGCCTGTGCCGCAGCCATGTTCCCTGTCCTTGCCATGATGGGACATGCCGATCTCCTCAACGCCAGCCGTGGCGTATGCCGAGAAGACCTGTCGCGGCGCCGGTTTATTCCCGCCGCGCTTAAATCCAGCTGTTCACAGTCGCGTGATCAGCCGGTGCTTTTTGGGATTCTTGGTCGGTTTGACGCTCAATCCGGCCAGCGCAACACGCCGGAAGAATCCTTGCGGGCGGCCTTCATGGCATCGGCGGGACGGTCCGTCGCGGTCAATATGGCGCGCAGGCGTTCGGCGACGATCTCCGCTTCACCGGGATGGAGGTTGCAGGGGTCGAGGAAGAAATGGCCGCGCTCGACTTCGTGGTTGCGCACGATGATCGGCGGCGAGCCTGCGGCCAACGCCGAGGTGAGGCCGGCGGCGCTGAAGCGGCTCTCGGGCGATACGAAGATCTGCAGCCGGTCGAGCGGATTGGCGGTCGGGTCCGGGATAATTTTTGCAAAGATGCCCGGCAGTCCCTGCAACGCGTCTTTCCAGAGATTGAGCGCCGCCTCCTCGCGCCGGCGGATGCCGGCATGGTCGCGCTTTTCCCAGGCTTCCAGTGCCGCCATGGTGCCGGCGATGCTTTCCTTGCCGACCTTCATGGCCCGCGCCACGCCGCGGTTCTGCAGATAGGCTGATCGCACCAGGTCCTTGCGGCCGGTGACGATGCCGCTGGTCGGCCCGCTCAGGAATTTGTGGCCGCTGTAGATGACGACGTCGGCGCCGCGCGCCAGGAACCCGCGCAGATCGTATTCGGACGCGGCATCGACGATCACCGGCACGCCTTTGGCGTGGCAGATCTCGCAGAATTCCTCCAGCGACAGCATGCCGTACTGCACGGTATGGTGGGCAACGACGTAGAGGCCGGCCGCCGTGCGCTCATTGATCGCTTCGCGCACATGATAGTCCTGCGTCACGCTGACCGTACCGGCAGGCACCACCTTGGCGCCGGCGACGCGGATCGACTGATCGATCGGCGCGCCGTAATTGACGATGTGGCCAAGCTGGATGACGACCTCCGACTTGAGATCGCTGGTGTCATCAGGCAGCCGCTCGATGGCGAGCAGGTTGTTTCCGGTCATCGCGCCGGCGATCGCCATGGTGATGCCGCTGGCACAGCAGGCGGTGATGAAGCCGGCCTCGCCGCCGGTGAGGCGCGCGACGATGGTGCTCGCGGCACGCTGCAGATCATCCATCTCCACCCATTGCGAGGCCATTTCGGCCATGGCGCTGATCGCTTCCGGGACGATGATCGACGCGCCGAGCGCGGTCATGGTGCCGGAGACATTGATGATTGGGCGAAGGCTGAGCCGTTCGCGGATGGTGGTGTTGGAGCCGGCGGCGGAAGTGGTTTTCATGTCAGCAGATCCCGTGAGTGGCAGGTCAGGCGGCGATTTCGACGACCGCCTCGATTTCGACAGTGATGTTTCCAGGCAGCGAGCCGACGCCGATCGCCGAGCGGGCATGGCCGCCAATATTAGCAAACACATCGGCGAAAAGATCGGAACAGCCGTTCACCACTTTCGGGTGGTCGCTGAAGGTCGGCGTCGCGTTGACGAAGCCGAGAAGCTTGACGACGCGCACGATGCGGCCGAGATCGCCGGCGGCGGCATGCATGACGGCCAGCAGGTTGAGCCCGGTCAGACGCGCATGCTCATAGGCCTGCTCGACCGTCACATCCTCCCCGACCTTGCCGGTGCAAAGCGTGCCGTCGGCGCGCAGTGGCCCCTGGCCGGACAGGAAAATCAGCCGGCCGCTCTCGGCATGGGTGACGAAGTTGGCGATGGGCGTCGGCGGCTCGGGCAGCGTCAGGCCGAGTTCGGCGAGCCGGATGTAAGGCGTCATGGAAGAAGGCTCCCTTGGATGGCTTCAGCCATCCGATGTTCAAAATGAGCGGCGTCGGCCGTCCAACGTCAAAAATGCGAGGCGCGGAAGCGCGCCAGGAAGGTGCGGAGGCGCTCGTTGCTGGTCTCCGCCGCGAGGATCTCCTTGGGCGGGCCGACGGCGCTGACGCCGCCATCGGCCATGAAGACGATGCGGCTCGAAGCGTCGCGGGCAAAGGCCATTTCGTGCGTCACCATCAGCATGGTCATGCCGTCCTCGGCGAGGCTGCGCACCACGGCCAGCACCTCGCCGACCAGTTCGGGGTCGAGCGCGGAGGTGATCTCGTCGAGCAAAAGGATTTTTGGCTCCATGGCCACGGCACGCGCGATGCCGACGCGCTGCTGCTGACCGCCGGAGAGTTCGGCCGGCAGGCTGTCGGCCTTGTGGGCGAGGCCGACGCGGCCGAGCCAGTGTTCGGCGGCCTGACGCGCCTCGGCCTGGCTCTTGCCCCGCACTTTGGTGAGGCCGAGCATAATGTTGCCGGCTGCCGTCAGATGCGGAAACAGGTTGAAGCTCTGGAACACCATGCCGGTCTCGGCGCGCATGCTGGACAAGTCGCGCTCGCTGCGGCGCTGGCGCGTTCCGGCTGAGAGGTAGCCGACCTCCTTGCCGTCGATGCGGATCGAGCCGCTGTCGTAGCTTTCGAGGAAGTTGACGCAGCGCAGTAGTGTGGTCTTGCCGCTGCCCGAGGGGCCGATGACGGTGACCACCTCGCCAGGCTTCACCTGAAGGCTGACGGAACGCAGCACCTCGACGGAGCCGAAGGCCTTGGAGACATCGCGCACGTCGAGCAGCGCGGGACTGGCATTTGCAGCGTCGGACATCATGCTATTCCCGAATGAAAGAAAAACGCCGCTCGAGCCGCCGGCTGGCGAGCGAGAGCGCGTAGTTGACCGCGAAATAGATGAGCGCGCCGAGGATATAGAGCGGCATCGCCTCATAGGTGCGGCCGATGACCTGGTTGATGGCCTGCATCAAATCGGTGATGCCGAGCAGCGACACCAGCGCGCTGCCCTTGACCGCGTCGGTGACGCCGTTGATCCAGGGCGGCAGGAAGCGCCTGAAGGCTTGCGGAAAGATGACGTAGGTGAGCCGTTGGCGGAAGGTCAGCCCGATCGCCATCGCGGCCTCGGACTGGCCTTTTGGGATCGAGCCGACCGCACCCCTGAGGTATTCGATGACCTGCGCCGTCTTGAACAGGGTCAGCGCCAGCACGGCGGCCCAGAAGGACGGCAGATGCAGGCCGATGGCGGGCAGGCCATAATAGACGAAGAACATCAAGACCAGGATCGGAATGCCGCGGATGGTGTCGGAGAAGATGCGCACCGCCCAGCGCAGCGGGGCAGGGCCATAGACCAGGCCGACACCCAGCACGACGCCGGCGATGAGCGACAAGGTGACGACCAGGAGCGACACCCACAAGGTCAGGGCGAAGCCTTTGGCAAGGAAGGGCAGGGCGTAGAGGATCTGGCTCAGCATGTCAGCGCGCCGCCCTGAACCGGCGCTCGACGAGCCTGAGCGCGAAAAGCAGGATGTAGCCGGTCACCAGATACATCGCTGTCGTCACCAGATAGACCTCGACGATGCGGAAGGTGTTGAAGTTGATCCATTGGGCGCCGAAGGTGAGCTCCGGCACCGAGATGACCGAGGCGATCGAGGTGTCCTTGAACAGCGAGATGAAGGTGTTCGACAGCGCCGGCAGCGTGATGCGCAGCATGGTCGGCAGGCGCACATGGATGAGCCTTTGCCAGGGCGTCAGTCCGATCGCCTTGCCGGCATCGAGCTGGCCGCGCGGGACTGCCTCTAGCCCTGAGCGAAACACCTCGACCAGATAGGCGCCGCTATAGACCGACAGCGTCAGGACGAACGATGTCGGCGCGCTGTAGGCGAGATCAATTACGGTCGGCAGGCCGTAGAAGACGAGATAGACCAGCAGGATCAGCGGCACGTTTCGGATGAATTCGACATAGGCGGCGATGATGGTGCGCACCGTGCGTCCGGCCGAGACATACCAGACCGCGAGCACCAGGCCGATGACGACGCCGATGGCGATCGAGATCACGGCAAGCTCGAGGCTGAGCAGCAACCCACCCCAGAGCTTGTCGAAATGCCGCCAGATCAGATTGAAATTGAGGGCGTAGCCCATACGTCCGCCTCGGTGTGAAGGGCGTCGAATGGATTGCGGAAGGGCGGGAATTCCGCCCCTCCGCAATCCGGGATCAGATGACCGGGAAGCCGGGATGGCGCGCCGGCGGCTCCTGGCCGAAATAATCCTTGAAGGCAGCGTCGTAGAGCGCCGATTCATGGCCGAACATGGCGATGGTGAAGGTCTGGTTGACGAAGGTCAGCCAGTCGAGATCGCCTTGCCGCAAGGCCGCGCCGTAGAGCATCGAATACCAGCTCTTGCCGGCATCGAAGTACTTGTCCGGGTTGCGCGAGGCGAGCCAGCGCACGGTGGAGAGATCGACCGCGGCAGCGTCGGCGCGCTTGGATTCCAGCGCCTGCAGCACGTTGGCCTGGGTGTCGATCTGCAGCACCTGCGCCTGCGGCAAGGCGTAGTGGACGGAGCTTTCGGCATCGACATTCTGCAGGATGGAGATGCGCGTCGCCGCGCCGCCGGCAAGCAGCTTGTCGAAGGTCTTGTTCTCGGCGGTGGGCAGCGTCAGCAAGGCAACGCCTTCGACGTAGTATGGCCGGGTGAAGTTGATCAGCTGCGAGCGCTGCGCCGTCATCGTCATGAACTGGATGGTGATGTCGACCTTGTTGGTGGTGACGTTGGGAATGCGCTGCGCCGGATCCTGCATGACGAACTCGACCTTGGTCGGATCATCGAATAGGCCCTTGGCCAGGATGCGTCCCATGGTGATGTCCATGCCGACCAGTTCGCCGGCATCGTTCTCGAAATGCCAGGGCGCGTTGGTGCTGCCGGTGCCGACGATCAGCTTGCCGCGGTCGAGCACGGTGCGCAGCAGGCTGTCGGATGCGGCCTGGGCAGCGGCCTTCTGGGCATCAACGGTTGCCAGAACGCCGGCGGTGGCCAGCCCCGCCATTCCCAATTTCAGAAAATCACGTCTTCCGGATGTGTCGTTCACGGCGACCTCCTTTCGTGTTGTGTTCCCCTATGCACAGGCAATACACGCGACGGTGATCATGAGAAGATTGTCCCTTACAAGAGACGCATGTATCCTGTACAAGACAGATACTAGCACCAGGAATCGACAATGCAAGATGGCAATGCCTTGGCAGTTTCAGCCGACGAAAAGACGACGGCTTCCCGCGAGAAGGGGCTCAACCGGGTGCTCGAGATCCTGGATTTTCTGCACACGACGCAGCGGGCCATCGGCATTGGCGACCTTGCCAAGGGTGTGAACGCCCCGCGTTCGACGACCTATACGCTGGTGCGGTCGCTGGTGGACGCCGGCCTGCTGGAGATGGAAGGCGACGGCAACCGCGTCTATTTCGGCAAGAAGCTCTATCTCTACGGAATGGATTATGTGCGCGGCAACGACCTGTTGCGGCGCGGGCGCCAGGAGGTCGACAATCTGTCGCGGGAGACCGGCGAGACGTCGGAACTGTGCATGCTGCAGAGCGGCCGCTACACCATCGTCCATGCAAGCCCGGGCACCAGGCCGTTCCGCATCAGCTCCGCCACCGGTCTGCAGATACCGCTGCCCTGGACCGCGTCGGGGCGGCTGCTGCTGGCGGGGCTTGAGAAGGCCGAGATCGAAGCCATGGTGTCGGAAGACGATCTCGTGCTGCCCGATGGCCGCAAGCTGCGGCTCGACGATTTCATCGCCGACATCGCCAAGGCGCGGGTTACCGGTTACTGCGTGACCTCGGGCCTGGTCGATGCCTATACGAAATGCCTTGCCGTGCCGGTCTTTTCAGCGCCGGGCAAGGTTGAGGCGACGATGTGCCTGGTGGTTCCTATCGACACGTCCGACGAGCGCACCGGCAGCCTCATCGGCCTGCTGCGCGACCGCGCGGGCAGGCTTTCGATCGGTGGATAGCGAAACGTGACGGCGAGCGCGTGGCGCCCGCGGTTCAGGCGATGATGTCGGGGATGATCTTGTCTTCCAGGGTCATCAGCCGGTCCTTGAGCGCCAGCTTCTTCTTTTTCATGCGCTGAATCTGCAGCGGGTCGCAGTTCGTGGCGATCATCGCGTTGATCGCCGCGTCGAAATCGGCGTGTTCCTGCTTCAGCCGGGAAAATTCGAGGCGAATATCGGCCTTTTCCTGATCGGACATTCTCTACCGTCTGCACGTCTGCGGCGCCCAAAAACTGGGCCTGATTGGGCGGGGGCGGCAATTTCTGCCACCGGCGCGCAGCCCATATCACATTTCACATTGTCGTGGAATGCTACCACGCAGCATTCGACATCGCAGTCGGAAGGTGGCAAAGTGTCATTGTGCCGTCACAGAAGCGACCTGCGGTGGACGCGCCTTGACGGCTGCAATCGAGGAAACCATGAAAGGGAGAACCAATCATGTCTCTTGCATCCCATCTTGATGAGTTGCAGCGGAAACACGGCGACATCGAACGCGAAATCGATGACGCGATGAACCACCCGTCGGTGGACGACCTCGAAATCGTGAATCTCAAGCGACGCAAGCTGGCACTCAAGGATGCGATTGAGAAATTGAAAGCGCAACCGACCACGCATTGATGACTGACTGACATAGCCGCCCACTATTGCGGTCTTCCTTGCCGGCGGCGATCGCCGCCGGTGTGGTTGCTTTGGTTTCAGCACCGAGCCATAAGCCGCAGCTAATATCCTTTCAGACCTGACCATCGCCGGGCCACGCCCTGTTTTTGGATCGCCGGCGGGGATCAATTGCGGCCAGTGGCGACCTGTCGCCATTGACAAGCCATCTTTGCTCCTCCACCTCATGCCCGAACCTCAGCGCATCGGCCCCGGGGAGTGCTTGTGCGTCCAAGCGGACGCACGGAGCTTCAGAGACAAAAGGCTGCCCGGCATGACCGGATATTTTTCCTTTCCCTTTCCCCGCCGCACCTCGGTCGGCGTCGATGTTGGCGGCGTGGTCGTCGGCGGTGGCGCCCCGGTTGTCGTGCAGTCGATGACCAACACCGACACCGCCGATATCGACCAGACCGTTGCGCAAGTCGCGGCGCTTCACCGCGCCGGCTCGGAGATCGTGCGCATCACCGTTGACCGCGACGAGAGTGCGGCCGCCGTACCGCGCATCCACGAGCGGCTTTTGCGCCTCGGCATCAACGTGCCGCTGGTCGGCGACTTCCACTATATCGGCCACAAGCTTCTGGCCGATCATCCGGCCTGCGCCGAGGCGCTGGCCAAATACCGCATCAATCCCGGCAATGTCGGCTTCAAGGATAAGAAGGACCGACAGTTCACTGATATCGTCGAGATGGCGATCAAGCATGACAAGCCGGTGCGTATCGGCGTCAACTGGGGCTCGCTCGACCAGGAGCTTCTGACCCGGCTGATGGACGACAACCAGGACAAGGGGTTTCCGCTGACGGCGCAGGAAGTGACGCGCGAGGCGATCGTGCAGTCGGCGATCCTGTCGGCCGAGATGGCCGAAGAGATCGGTCTCGGCCGCGACAAGATCATCCTGTCGGCCAAGGTCAGCGGCGTGCAGGATCTGATCGCCGTCTATACCGAACTCGCGACCCGCTCCAACCATGCGCTGCATCTGGGCCTCACCGAGGCCGGCATGGGCTCGAAAGGCATCGTCGCCTCGTCCGCCGCCATGGGCATCCTTCTCCAGCAAGGCATTGGCGACACCATCCGTATCTCGCTGACGCCGGAGCCGAATGGCGACCGCACGCGCGAGGTGCAGGTGTCGCAGGAGCTGCTGCAGACCATGGGTTTCCGGCAGTTCGTGCCGATCGTCGCCGCTTGCCCCGGCTGCGGCCGCACCACCTCGACCGTGTTCCAGGAGCTGGCGCAGAACATCCAGGCGGACCTGCGCAAGAATATGCCGGTGTGGCGCGAAAAATACCCAGGCGTCGAGAACCTCAAGGTCGCGGTGATGGGCTGCATCGTCAACGGACCGGGTGAGTCCAAGCATGCCGATATCGGCATTTCGCTGCCCGGCACCGGCGAGACGCCGACGGCGCCCGTCTTCGTCGACGGCAAGAAGGCGGCGACGCTGCGCGGACCGTCGATCGCGGCGGATTTCGAGAAGATGGTCGCCGACTATATCGAGCAGCGGTTCGGTCGCGGCGGCAAAGCCGCGGCAGAGTAGGTCAGATGCAGCGTTTCCTCTGGGCGGCGCTGATTGTCTTGTGCGGTATGGCCTGGTCGACTCTTGCCGAGGCCGATCCGCCGCAATCGGCCAAGCAGCGGCTGATCGACAAGGTCTGCAACCTGATCCAGGCCCATGCCGACCAGAACGGACTGCCCAGGGATTTCTTCGCAAGGCTGATCTGGAAGGAAAGCCGTTTCGACCCTAACGCCGTCAGCCCCGTCGGTGCCGAAGGCATCGCCCAGTTCATGCCGGGCACCGCCAAGATGCGGGGGCTCGAAAATTCCTTCGACATCAACCAGGCGATCCCGGCCTCGGCGAAGTATCTCGCCGAAATGAAAACCAGCTATGGCAATCTTGGCCTGGCGGCGGCCGCCTACAATGCCGGCGAAAGCCGGGTGTCGCGCTGGCTGGGATCGGGCGGCTTCCTGCCGATGGAGACCGAGAGCTATGTCTTCGACATCATGGGCGAGCCGGTCGACAAGTTCACCGACTCCGCCTATGCCGGAAAAATCGAGCCGCTCGACGCCAAGACGGATTTTGCCGTCGCCTGCCGCAAACTGCCGGTGATCATGTCGCAGACCGTGGCGATGGCCTCGATCAATGTCAAACCATGGGGCATCCAGGTGGCCGGCAATTTCCGCCGCAGTGCCGCGATCAGCCAGTGGTTGCGGGTGAGGAGCCGCTTTCCGGCTCTGCTCGCCGGCCATGATCCGGTGGTGAGCCGGGTGCGCACGCCGATCGGCCGGCGCGGTATCTACGCAGTCAGGATCGGGATCGATGATCGTGCCGCCGCCAATGTCATCTGCCAGAAATTGCAAAGCGTCGGCGGGGCCTGCGTGGTGGTACGCAACCGGTAGTCCGATTCGGAGCCGGATGGTCTGAGGGGGTTCTCGAATTCGGCACCCGCTGGCTCACGCCGCTCGGATACGCCAGATCCAGCAAAAATCCCTGTCGTAGCGCCCGGCATCTTTTGCTGCGGCCACTGCTTTCGTCAACAACGTCAACAGCCAATCGCTGATGTTGCAGCAAAAAGCGACCGATCAGGGCGGTTTCGATCAAATCTTAAAGAGTTCTGTTATAGCAAGAACAGAATCAGATTTTATAAAACGGGTTGTATTCGGGGTCTTTAACGCAGGGGCATCATGCCGATGGCAAACTTCCTTAAAAAGATTGTCGGCGAACTCGAAACGCCGCGCTCCAAGCGGCCATTCGGTTCCGGCTGGTTGTCCGGCTCGATCGCTTTGCTTGCCGGCGTCACTGGCCTGCTGATGGTCATCGTGTTGCGCTACCCGTCGCTGACCTCGATGCCGGATCTGGCGCCTATCCATCAGATGCTGTTCTTCAAGCCGGTCCTCTATTTCGTGCTCATCTCCGGCTATATCCTGGCCATACTGAGCATGATGCTGCGCAGGGAAAAGACGCTCGGCGCGGCGGCGATGTTCACCGTGCTGCTGGCATCGCTGCTCGGCATGCTTCCGGTCCGTCATCAGCTGCAGATTGACGGCGTCTTCTTCGGCCTCGATTTCTTCATTCTGAACGCGCTCTTCATGGGCGTGCTGTTCGTTCCGCTCGAACGCATTCTCGCCCGCAACAAGGACCAGACGGTGTTCCGCGACGAATGGCGCGAAGACCTGTTTTACTATCTGGTCTCGTCGCTGCTGGTGCAGATATTGACCTACCTGACGCTCGCGCCGTCCAATCTGGTCAATGCGCAGGGCGGGCTTGGTTCGGTGCGCGCCTGGGTCCACGACCTGCCTTGGCTGGTGCAGTTGGTGGCGGTGATGTTCCTGACGGATCTTGCCCAATATTGGGTGCACAGGGCCTTCCATCGCATTCCCTTTCTGTGGAATTTCCATGCCGTGCATCATTCAGCCAAGTCGATGGACTGGATTGCCGGCGCGCGAATGCATTTCCTGGAAATCATCGTGCTGCGCAGCCTGACCGCCACGCCGATGTTCGTGCTGGGGTTCGATGAATCAGCGATCCAGACCTATATCCTGATCGTCTATGTCTATTCGTCGTTTATCCATTCCAACATCGGAACCAGTTTTGGCCCGGCCGAAAAATTGCTGGTGTCGCCGCGCTATCATCATTGGCATCACGGCCTGGAGAAAGAGGCGATCGACGTCAACTTCGCCATCCACTTCCCGCTGCTCGACCGGCTGTTCGGCACCTACCATCTGCCTGAGGGACGGTGGCCGAAGGGTTATGGCATTCACGGCCATCCCGTGCCGAAAGGATATTGGCGGCAATTCCTCTATCCCTTCCGGCGCGGCTGAGGCGTTCACAGGTTTCGCGGAAACGGCGAGCAGCTCCATCTCCAGCACGCCCCGTCGCATCCAGCGGGAATTTCGGCTATAGGCGACCGCCATGACCGATCTTCTCTACAGCGACCCCGACCTCGTCCAGTTCTATGACATCGAGAACACAGGCGGCGACGATTTCAATTACTGTGTCGGTTTCGCCGGCAATGCCCGCTCGGTCCTTGATCTCGGCTGCGGCACCGGGCAGTTGGCTGCAGCGCTCAGCCAAGGCCGCAGAGTCACCGGCGTCGATCCGGCATCGCCGATGCTCGATGTCGCGCGCGGCAGGCCTGATGGAGACAAAGTCGATTGGGTTGAGGGAGATGCGCGAACCGTTCGGCTCGGCCGGCGCTTCGATCTCGTGCTGCTGACCGGCCATGCCTTCCAGGTGTTTCTGACAGCCGAGGATCAATCAGCTGTGCTGCGCACCATCGCCGAGCATCTTGCAGCGGATGGTCGCTTCATTTTCGACAGCCGTAATCCTGTCGCGAAGGAGTGGCTGGAATGGACACCTCAGCGATCCAAAAGGATCGTGTTGCATCCCAACCTTGGCGCGGTGAAATCCTGGAACGACGTTCAGTGCGATATCGTGACCGGCATCGTCACCTATTCGACGTTCTATGAAATTCCAGGTGGCAACGCGGTTCTGAGCGCAGAATCGAAGATCGCGTTCCCGGCAAAGGAAGATCTTGCCGGGCTGCTCGCCGGGGCCGGCCTGCTGGTCGAGCAATGGTTCGGCAACTGGCAGGGCGAACCCTATGTCGCCACTTCGCCGGAAATCATCCCGATCGGCCGGCTGCGCTGATCCGGCAGCCCGACCTCACCCACCTCACGCCGTCTTGGCCACCACCGTTTCGCTGAGCCACGTGCCGATCTTGGCGCCGAGGCGATCGGGCGAAACCGGCTTGGGCAGATAGTCGTCCATGCCGGCCTCGATGCACTTGTCGCGATCGCCCTTCAGCGCATGCGCGGTGACGCCGATGACCGGGATGTGACCGCCCGACGAGGCCTCGATCGCCCGGATGGCTCGAGTTGCCTCGTAGCCATTCATCTCCGGCATCGAGACATCCATCAGGATCAGTTTCGGATGCAGCGACCGGTACATCTCGACCGCCGTGCGGCCATTGCCGGCGATGCGGTAGCTCAGGCCCAGACCATTGAGGATCTGGCCGAACACCAGCTGGTTCACGTCATTGTCCTCGGCGATGAGGATGTCGATCGGGCCGTTCGGCGTGGTGGTCGATTCCAGTGCTGTCGCGATCGGTATTGCGGGACCACGGATGACGGTGAAGGCAGGTGGAACCGGCTGCGGCATCGGCTGGACCGGCTCGCGGACGAAATGCGCTTTGCCGACTTGTGAGCGGGCCTTCTGGATGACCGAGATGACCGTGCCGAGCAGGACCGCCGAGCGCGCCGGCTTGGTCAGATGGGCCGATATGCCGAAGTCGATGATCATCTTGCCGAAATCGACCTGGTCGACCGAGGTCAGGATGACGATCGGGATGGCCGACAGCCGGCTGTCGGCGGCGATCGCCCTGGCAACATCGGCGCCGTTCATGCCGGGCATCTGGTAGTCGAGGATGATGCAGTCGACGCTGGCGCCCAACTGGCAGGCGCGATCAAGGAAGGCCAGCCCCATGGCGCCGCTTTCAGCGGCAGCGCAGTCGAAGCTCCAACTCCTGAGCTGCTCGAGCAGGATCTCGCGGTTGACCGGATTGTCGTCGATGACCAGCACGCGCGCTCCGGTGACGTCGACCGGCACGATCGCATCGCGAGCCTCGGCATGGTGCACGGGCAGCGGCACTCCGAACCAGAAGACGGAGCCTCGCCCGATCTCGCTCTCGACACCGATTTTACCGGCCATCAAATCAACGAGGCGGGCGGCGATGGCAAGCCCAAGGCCGGTGCCTTCGTGGCGGCGTGTCGAGGAGCCATCGACCTGCGCGAATTTCTCGAACACGTTCTGCAATTTCTCGGCCGGGATGCCGATGCCGGTGTCCTCGACCCGCAGCTTGAGCTGGACGACGTCATTGACGGTTTCGCCGCCGACATCGATCAGCACATGGCCCTTCTCGGTGAACTTCACCGCATTGCCGACCAGATTGGTGACGATCTGCCGGAAGCGGCCGGCGTCGCCGACGACATGGGCCGGCAGGCGCGGATCGACACGCACGATCAGTTCGAGGTTCTTTTCGGCGACGCGTGCCGAGACCAGCGTCGCCACATCCTCGACCGCTTCGGTGAGGCGGAAAGGGGCAGGGTCCAGGGTGAGTTGGCCGGCATTGATCTTGGAGAAATCGAGGATGTCGTTGATGATGGTGAGCAGCGCATTGCCCGATTTGACGATGACGTCGGTGAAGGTCTTCTGGCGTGGGGTCAATTCGGTCTTGGCCAGGAGTTCGGCCATGCCGAGCACGCCGTTCATCGGCGTGCGGATCTCGTGGCTCATATTGGCCAAGAATTCGGACTTGGCGCGGTCGGCGGCCTCGGCCTTGAACAGGGATTCGGCCGATTGGGCAAAGGCGCGGCGGATCGCCTGTTCCATCGGTCGGAAGACCCAGAAGGCGACGATGGCCAGGACAGCGAACAACAGGCCGCTCGCCCACAGCAGCAACCGGTCGCTGGAGGCATCGGCCAAATGGCGCTCGTCGTCCATGGCGGTGCGGAAGCGGACCAGCATCGGTTGGACGAACAGGTCGTTCTGATTGCGGATTTCCCGATAGCTCCATTCATCGGCCTTCTGCGCCACCGACATCAGGTTGAAATTGCGCACCATGTCATGCGCCGACCAGAACAGGTCGCCGTTGACCGAGGCGGTTTCGAGTTCGTTGATGGTCCTGGCCGACAGCCGTGAGCGTATCGCGGCGAACTGGGCGGTCAGCGTATCGATCTCGCCGGTCAGGCGTTCGGAATGGTCGCGCGCCGAGGCGGTCAGCGCATCGCGCGTTTCGTTGCGCCAGGCGGAGCCGGTTGTCTCGGCAAAGCTGGTCGCGTTGCGCAGGTCGCGGGTGAAGACGACGAGGTTGCTGCTCAGCGCATCGATCTCATGACGGAAGGAATTGACACGGTTGAGCGCAACCATGACGGCCGTGGAAGCCAGCGCGAAAATCAGCAATCCTGAAAGATAGCGAATCCGGACAAACCGGATGAAGGAAGAATATTCCGGCATGCGCAACCCCAACACATACGCATTATTTTAATGGTCGGGATTACGCTTCATTTACATTAAGATTTCGTTCGCGCGCATGTCCGATGACATGGCCCGCCTGGAAGCGGGCCGCGGCCGGAAACCCGGATAGATTGCCCCACTACCCTCCGACCAGAGGGAACTCATTGGCGATCGTGACGTGATGGTGGATGCGGCCCTCGAAGTATCTGGCCAGAACCGCCTCGGTCGCGGCGCGCGATTCAGCGCGGACGGGGCTGGCAAGGGCCGCGTCGACGGCCGCCATGTCGCGGTAGTTGATCGCCAGGATCAACGGGAACTCCGGCGCGCCGTCGTCACGCTTTTCGGCGAAGCTGACGCGCACGTCGAGCGCGCCGGGAAACGCCTTCCACTTTGGCAGGACGGTGTCGAGGACGGCCTGACGGAATGCCGTGGTCTCGCCGTCCTTCACCTTGCCTTCAAACAGCGCATAGCGCGTGATCATGTCGCGTTCTCCTGGTCGTTGTTGCGTTGGAAGAATTCCATCAATGCGGCCTGATCCTCGCCGCCCAGCCCGGCCGCCGTCAGCAACCGGTGTATTTCGGCGCAGACGGCCGTCAGCGGCATCGCCGTGTGCGTGCGCCGCGCCAGATCCTGCGCGGCGTTGAGATCCTTGACCATGTTGTCGATGCGACCCGTGCGCCGGTAGTCGCGCGTGGCGAAACGGGGCAAATATTCCTGCAGGATGGCACTGTCGGCGCGGCCGCCTTTCAGTGCCTGCGGGATCTTGAGCACGTCGACGCCGGCGTCGATCGCCAGCCGCGTCGCTTCCGCTACGGCCATGAAATTCAGCGCGCACAGCACCTGGTTGACCAGCTTGGTCGTCTGGCCGGCACCGGCCGGCCCCATATGGGTGTAGTTGGTCGCGACGTGGCGCAGCACCTCGTGCGCATCGGCGACGTCTTGTGCCTCGCCGCCGGCCATCAGCGTCAATTCGCCAGTCAGCGCCTTCGGCGCGCCGCCGGAGAGCGGACTGTCGACCCAGCGCAGCCCCTTCTCGCTTGCGTCGGCTGCCAGTTGGCGTGTCGCGTCGGGGTCGATGGACGACATGTCTATGATCAACGTGCCGGGCTTCGCACCGGCAGCGACGCCGCCCTCGCCGAACACCGCGCGGCGCACAATCGCCGCTGAGTTGAGGCTGAGGATGACACAGTCGGCGGCGCCGGCGGCCTCGGCCGCACTCACCGCGGCCGCGGCGCCTTTGGCGAGCAACGCCTCCACCTTGGCTTTGTCGAGATCGAATACCAACAGGCGATTGCCGGTGGCGAGCAGACGCTCGCCGATCGCCCCGCCCATGGCGCCGGCGCCGATCAATGCGATGGTCTTGGTCATGACGGTGGAACCCCGATCTTGGCTGTTATGTCGGCAACAATCCGGTCGAGCGGCGCGTCAATCGCTATGGCGATCGCGTTCTCGTCCTTTCCCGGCACCTCCAATGTCGCGAACTGGCTGTCGAGCAGGCTTGTCGGCATGAAGTGGCCGGTGCGCTCGCGCATGCGCCGGGAAATCAGTTCGCGCGAACCGTCGAGATAGATGAACAGGACCGGTGCTCCGGCCCGTTCGGCGATGAAATCGCGATAGGCGCGCTTCAGCGCCGAGCAGCCGACGATGACGGGACCTGTGCCTGACCTCAGGGTTTCGCCGACCCTGGCCAGCCAAGGCCACCGGTCGGCGTCGGCAAGCGGGGTGCCGGCGCTCATCTTGGCGATGTTGGCGTCGGGATGCAGTTGGTCGCCGTCGACGTATTTCGCACCGATCGCGTCGGCGAGCGCCTCGCCGATCGTTGTCTTGCCCGAACCGGCGACGCCCATGATGACCATGCGGCGCGACGGATCAGATCGACGCTGTGATACCGCCATCGACATAGAGGATGTGCCCGTTGACAAAGGACGACGCGTCGGAGGCGAGGAAGACACAGGCCCCGACCAGTTCTTCGACCTTGCCCCAGCGGCCGGCCGGCGTGCGCTTTTCGAGCCATCCGCTGAATGCCGGGTCGGCGACCAATGCCGCATTGAGCGGCGTGTCGAAATAGCCAGGTGCGATGGCGTTGCACTGCAGTCCGTGTTTGGCCCAGTCCGTCGCCATGCCCTTGGTCAGGTTGCCGACCGCGCCTTTCGTTGCCGTGTAAGGCGCGATGCCCGGGCGGGCGAGTGCGGTCTGCACGCTGGCGATGTTGATGATCTTGCCGCGGCCGCGTCTGATCATGTGGCGCCCGACCGCCTGGCCGACATGAAAGACGCTGGCGACATTGGTCTGCAGCAGGCGCTCGAACGCATCGGCGGGAAAGTCCTCGAGCGGCGTGCGGAACTGCATGCCGGCATTGTTCACCAGTATGTCGATCGGCCCGCCGGACAGCTCGAAGCCGTCGATGGCGGAGCGGACCGCGTCATGGTCGGTGGCGTCGAAGGCGAGTGTTCGCGCCCCTTGTATCCGCGCCGCAGCCTCGGCGAGCTTTGCCCCGTCGCGGCCATTGAGGACCACTTTGGCGCCGGCTTCGGCCAGTCCCCTGGCCAACGCAAAGCCGATGCCCTGGGAGGAGCCGGTAACGAGCGCCGTGCGCCCGGTGAGATCGAACAGTGTGGACGACATTTTCCCGATTGCCTCTCGTCGTTGAATGTTGTTATGTTATCGATAACATTGTTGTCAAGTCAGTTGGAGCGAAAACCGATGCAGCGGCCTCACATCCTTCAGGTTGGACCTTATCCAGCGTGGGACGAGGAGCCACTCAATCAGGCCTTCATTGTCCACCGCTATTTCGACGCGGGCGACAAGCCGTCCTTTCTCGCCGAGGTCGGGCCGCGGATACGCGCCATCGCCACACGCGGCGAACTCGGCGCCAGCCGGGCCATGATTGCGGCCTGTCCTTCGCTCGAGGTCATCAGCGTCTATGGTGTCGGTTTCGACGCGGTCGATATCGCGGCGTGCCGGGAGCGCGGCGTGCGTGTGACCAACACGCCCGATGTGCTGACCGGCGATGTCGCCGATCTCGGGATCGCCATGATGCTCACCCTGTCGCGCGGCATGATAGGGGCGGAGCGCTGGGTGAGCGACGGCAGCTGGGCGGCCAAGGGGCTGTACCCGCTGCAGCGCCGCGTCTGGGGCCGGCGGGCCGGCGTGCTCGGCCTCGGCCGCATTGGCCATGAGGTGGCCAAACGCCTCGCCGGCTTCGGCATGGACATTGCCTATTCGAGCCCCACGCCGAAGGATTTCGCGTCGAACTGGGCGTTCGTCGCCGATCCGGTCGCGCTGGCCAGCCGTTCGGATTTCCTCTTCGTGACGCTTGCGGCGTCGCCCGCGACGCGCCACATCGTCAACAAGGATGTGGTGGCGGCACTCGGGCCGGAAGGCATGCTGATCAACATTTCGCGCGCTTCCAACATCGATGAGGATGCGCTGCTCGACGCGCTCGAGAAGAAGACACTCGGTTGCGCCGCACTCGACGTCTTCGAAGGCGAACCGAAGCTCAATCCGCGCTTCCTGGCGCTCGACAATGTGCTGCTGCAGCCGCACCATGCGTCCGGCACCTTCGAAACGCGCAAGGCCATGGGCAAGCTTCTGCGCGACAACCTTGCCGCCCATTTTGCCGGCCAGCCGCTGCTCACGCCCGTGCTCTAGATTTGTTTGCCGCAATTCCGAACAGAAAACCGTCACACACTTTTCCTGGAATTGCTCGAGGAGTTCGCCACCATGAAGTCGATTGTCATCCACGCCGCTAGGGACCTTCGCATCGAGGAGCGGCCGGTCGAGGCGCCGGGCCAGGGTCAGCTGTTGCTGCGTCTGGCCACCGGCGGCATCTGCGGCAGTGACCTGCATTACTACAATCACGGCGGCTTCGGCACGGTGCGGCTGAAGGAGCCGATGATCCTCGGCCATGAGGTCTCCGGGGTCATCGAGAAGGTCGGTCCCGGCGTCGACGGGCTGCAGCCCGGCCAGCTGGTCGCGGTCTCGCCGTCGCGGCCCTGTTACAGTTGCCGGTACTGCCGGGAAGGGATGCACAACCAGTGCCTCAACATGCGCTTCTACGGCAGCGCCATGCCATTCCCGCACATACAGGGCGCGTTCCGCGAAATGCTGGTGGCGGACGCGCCGCAATGTGTGCCGGCGGATGGGTTGAGTGCTGCCGAAGCAGCGATGGCCGAGCCGCTGGCGGTCTGTCTCCACGCGACGCGCCGGGCCGGCGAGATGCTGGGCAAGCGTGTGCTGGTGACTGGCTGCGGGCCGATCGGCCTGTTGTCGATCCTCTGCGCGCGGCGCGCCGGAGCCGCCGAGATCGTCGCCGTCGACATCACTGATTTTACCCTGTCCATGGCAAAGCGTGCCGGCGCCGACGGCACGATCAACACACGAACCGATCCGGATGGGCTGGCGCCATATTTCGCCGACAAGGGGACGTTCGACATCCTCTATGAATGTTCAGGAGCCGCCGCAGCGCTGGCGCTGGGCATCGCGGCGCTGCGGCCGCGCGGCACGATCGTTCAGCTCGGCCTTGGTGGTGCCGAGATGGCATTGCCGATGTCGGTGGTCACTGCCAAGGAACTGTCCATCAACGGGTCGTTCCGCTTCCATCCGGAATTCGCCGTGGGCGTCGAGTTGATGCGCAAGGGGCTCATCGACGTAAAGCCTCTGATCACCCACACCGTGGCATTCGCCGAGGCGCTGTCCGGCTTCGAAATCGCCAACGACCGCAGCCAGGCGATGAAAGTTCAGATCGCTTTCGCGTAAGCCACGGCGGTGCGTTGCATTCCGTCGTGATATCGATAACGTACGGGCATGCAGCCTTCGCCAAAACGCCCGACCATGGCCGATGTCGCCAGTCGCGCGAACGTCTCGACGATGACCGTGTCGCGCGCTTTCAAGCGCGATACCTCGGTCAGCGCAGACACGCGCGACCGTATCATACGGGCCGCGGACGAACTCGGCTATGTCTTCGACAGCATCGCCGCCAACCTGTCGTCGCGCCGGTCCGGTTTTGTCGCGGTGACAATACCTTCGATCAACAACGCCAATTTCGCCGACACGGTGCGCGGCATGACCGAGGGCTTGCGTGACAGCGGGCTGGAGATCCTGCTCGGCTTCACCGACTACAATGTCGAGGAGGAAGAGCGCCTTGTCGGCCAGTTGCTGCGGCGGCGGCCGGAGGCGATCATCGTCACCGGCGGACGGCACACGCCGCGCTGCCGCAAGATGCTGGAGAATGCCGGCGTCCCGGTGGTGGAGACCTGGGACCTGCCGGCCGATCCGATCGGTCACGTCGTCGGCTTTTCCAACGCCGAGGCCGGACGGCTGATGGTCGATCATTTCGTCGCGCGGGGCTATTCGAGGCTCGGCTTCATCGGCGGTGACACATCGCGCGACACGCGTGGCCTCGATCGCCGCCGCGGCTTCGTCGCGGCACTGCAGGACCGTGGCCTCGACGCCTCGCGCATTATCGCTTCCGGCGTGCCGCCGATATCGATGCGCGAGGGCGCCACCGCCATGGTCGAGATGATTTCGCGCTGGCCGGACACGCAGGCGGTGATGTGTGTGTCGGATCTTTCCGCTTTCGGTGCGCTTATGGAATGCCTGCGGCGCGGCATCCGCGTCCCCGAGGATGTCGCGATCGCCGGCTTCGGCGCTTATGACCTCGCCGAGCAGTCGGTGCCGTCGATCACCACGATCGATGTCGAGGCGCATGAGATCGGCATCCGTGTCGCCGAACTCGTGCTCGACCTGCTCAACGGGCGCCGGGCGCCTGACGACCGGGTGGTCGTCGGCATGACGCCGAAGGTGATCGCGCGTCATACGGCCTGAGCCTGGGCGAAACAGAACGGCCGGCGGGTTAACCGCCGGCCGCTGACCGTCCTGCTCGTTGGCAGAGGTACTCGTCGACGCCTATTTGCCCCAGATCTTTTTGTACTGGTCGCGGTAGCCGTTGCCCGGATCGAACCGGTTGTCCGGCCCGCCGTCGAATTCGACATTGTCCGATGTCACAACATGCAGCGGCGAGATGTAGCCCGACCATTTCTCGCCGGCCATGGCGCGGTTGAGCTCATCGACGAGCTGCCAGCCCTGCAGGTTCAGCGGTTCGGCAACCGTCACCTTCTGGAACTGGCCGGAGCGGATGCGCTGGTAGGCCGATTCGGAACCGTCGCCCGCCGCCACGTTGATCGGCGCGTCGGTGCCCGACTTTCCGGCCGCCGCCAGCGACGGTCCCATGAAGTCGAAATAGAGATCGTTGATCGCCAATGAGTGAGTCCACTGGTCGCCGTATTTCTGCAGCAGCGAGGTGGTGAGCTGCGGCATACGCTGCGAGGTTTCGGCGATCGGCGTGTCGACATATTCGAGCACCTTGCCGCCGAGATCCTCGATTTCCTTCTTCATGCGGTCGGCCTTGGCGATGGCGATCTGGTAGGTCGAGTCGGTGAAGATGATGACGCCGGGCTTGCCCTTGGCGTCGACAAAAGCCCAGTCAGCGGCAGCCTTCGATACTTCCATCGGATCGGTCGAGACGTTGGCGATGATGCCGAGATCGTCGATCGGGCCAACCGTCGGCGCGGCATGCCATGCCGCCATCGGAATCTTGGCCGCCCTGGCCTGCTCCATAGCCGGTTTCTGCTCCACGGCATCGAAGCCGTTGATGATAATGCCGTCGGGATTGAGCGCCAGCGCCTGGCCGAAGGCCGCCGTGCGGCCGCCGATGGAGCCGGCGCCGTCAAGTGTCTTGACGGTCCAGCCAAGGGCCGCCGCCGCTTCCTCGACGCCCTTGGTGACGCCAAGGATGCCGCCGTTCTTCATATCGGCGCCAAGCACCACAATCGTCTTGCCGGCCGCGCCTTTCGGTCCGGTCGTCGGGCCATCCCATTTGTCGACCTTGCTGGCATATTTGTCGACCACCGCCTTGGCGTCGGCCATCGGGTCGGCCCGCGCGTTCGAGGCAATGCCAAGCGCCAGGCAGGCGACGCCGAGCTGAAGGACTGTTCTGCGATGCATGTTTCTTCTCCCATTAAGCATTGTCGTTTGTCTTTGTTGGTTGGCTGGTGGCTGCTGGAGGCGGCACAACCGCGCCGCGACGGCGCTGCGCGTAGCCGGCAATGCCGATGGCGACGAGCAGGGTGACGCCGTTGAAGAGTGGCTCGACCCAGAACGAGCCGCCGAACTGCTGGATGCCGGAAATGCCGGCGGCGAGGATGACGACGCCGATGATCGTGCCCCAGACATTGACGCGGCCGGGCTTGATGGTGGTCGATCCGAGGAAGGCGCCGACCAGCGCCGGCAGCAGATATTCGAGGCCGACGCTGGCTTGGCCGATGCGTAGCTTCGAGGCGAGCAGCACGCCGCCAAGCGCCGTCAGCGCGCCGGAGGCGACGAAGGCGCCCATGACGAATTTCTGCACCGGTATGCCGTTGAGCGCGGCGGCCTTGGGATTGGCGCCGATGGCGTAGAGGTAGCGGCCGATCGGCATGTATTCGAGCACTAGCCACATCGCCAGCGCCAGGACGATGACGTAGTAGCCAGTGATCGGCAGGCCGAACAGCATCGTCCCGTTGAGGGCGAGGAAGCCTTCGGGAAGCACGCCGACGACCTGGCGGCCGCCCGTGTACCACATGGCGAGTGCATAGAGCACGGTGCCGGTGCCGAGCGTGGCGATGAAGGAATCGATGCGCGCCACCTCGACCAGCAGGCCGTTGATGAAGCCGGTGACGACGCCGAGCATCAGGACGATCAGCACCGCGATCGGCCAGGGGATGCCGAAGGCGGTCTGCAGGCTGATGGCTAGGATATGCCACAGCACGATGCCGTAGCCGACCGTCAGGTCGATCCGGCCCGAAGCCATGGGGATCATCGCCGCCAGCGACAGGAGTGCAATGATCGCCTTGTCGGAGACGATGGAACGCAAATTGAGCAGCGTCGGGAAGGTGCGCGGCAGGAGCAGCGAGAACAGCAGGATGAGCAGCAGCGTCAGGATCGGCAGGCCGTAGACCGGCAGGTAGCGCGCCGCCTTCTGGCCAAAGCTGAGCCCGGAGAGTTCCGAGCGGGTCGGCTCCAGCGCCGTCGATTTGATCGAGTTCATGGATACTCCTCAGGCGGCTTCGGACACGGAGGCGGCATGGATAAGCGCCGTCGTCGTCAAGGCATCGCCCGCCAGTTCGTGCACGATGCGGTTGTGCGAAAAGACAAGGGCGCGATGGCAGATATGGGCGACCTCCTCGAAATCCGTGGAGACGACGACGACCGCCAGCCCGGCTTCGACGGCCGCTGCGATCAGCCGGTAGATTTCGGCCTTGGCGCCGACATCGACACCCGCCGTCGGATCCTCGGCGATCAGCAGCTTGCGTCCTGTCGCCAGCCAGCGGCCGACGACCACCTTCTGCTGGTTGCCGCCGGAGAGCGCCTCGATCGGCAGATGCGGATCGTTGGGCCGCAGCCCGAGCCGCGCGCCGAGCTCCTGCGTCAGCTCGCTCTCTCGCGCCGGCGTCATGAAGGAGAAAAGCCCGCGGCCGACGGCGGACGGGTTGAGATACATGTTTTCGCGCACGGACAGCGACAGCGCTACCGACTCCTCGGTGCGGTCGCGCGCGATCAGACCGACGCCGGCGGCAAGGGCTGCACCAACCGAGGACAGGTCGAGGCGTTTGCCGTCGAGTAATACAGTGCCGTCGAAAGGGTCGGCGCCGAACAGCGCGCGGCCGACGGCCTCCTGTCCAGCACCACGCAGGCCAACCAGTCCCAGAAGTTCGCCGGACCGCGCCTCGAAGTGGACCGGTCCGACACTGCCGCAGCACAGGCCCTCGACTTTCAGCCGCTCGGGTCCGTCCTGCCAGCGCGACTTGGCGAACATCTGGTGCGCCGGGCGGCCGACGATGAGATCGACCAGTTCCTGCGGCGTCGTCTCGGCGACCGGCTTGACCGCCACCATGCGGCCGTCCCGCATCACGGCGACCCGGTCGGCGATGCGGAACACTTCGTCCAGGCGGTGCGAGACATAGATCATGCCGACGCCGCGCTCGCGCAACGGTCGCAGCGCCTGGAACAGGCGTTCGACCTCATCCGCGGGCAAGCTTGCCGTCGGCTCGTCGAGCACCAGCACGTCGGCTTCGGTAGCGAGCGCGCGGGCGATGGCCACCAGCGACTTCTCGGTGCGCGAAAGATCCTGGACGCGCGTCGCCGGATCGAAGGCGCAGCCGACCAGGGCCAGGGCGCTCTCGGCGCGACGCTCGGTGTCGCGCCAGTCGATGAGGCCCGAGCGGCGCGAGAAGCCTTGCGCCATGCCGACATTCTCGGCCACCGTCATCCATTCGATGAGGCCGAGATCCTGATGGATGAAGGCGACCTTCTGCGGCTGGTTGGGCCGGGGCGGGCGGTGCTGATAGTCCTCACCGCGAAAGCGGATCGTTCCCTGGTCGCGCTTGTAGATGCCGGCGAGCGTCTTGATGAGAGTCGATTTGCCGGCGCCGTTCTCGCCCAGCAGCGCCACGATCTCGCCCTCGTGGATGTCGAGCGAGACCGACTTCAACGCCAGGGTGCCGCCGAAGCGCTTGGAGATGTCGATGAATTCGATGAGCTTGGGCCGCATCTATGGCCCTCCCAAGCCAAAACAAACGGACTGAATTGGCATGGATGTTATCGCTAACATTTTTGCAGGTCAAGTCTTGAAAATGGCGCGCCGCGAAGGCTAACGATAGGCCGGTTTCATGGAGGACAAGGCATGTTCGGAGACATAGAGGGCGCAGGCTTCGAGGTTCTCGATGAGCGTTTCGAGAGCTGTTTCGTCGGCCATGTGGCGGTCGAGCGGCTGTGGACGGGCGGGCGCTGGCTGGAGGGACCGGCTTGGTTCGCGGCCGGCCGGTATCTGGTTTTCTCGGACATCCCGAATGACCGTATCATGCGATACGACGACACCAACGGCGTGGTCTCGGTCTTCCGCGCGCCGTCCAGCAATGCCAATGGCAACACAGTCGACACTGAAGGGCGGCTGGTCACCTGCGAGCACCGGGCGCGACGGGTCACGCGTACCGAGCATGACGGATCGATCACGGTGATCGCCGACCGCTTCGAGGGCAAGCGGCTGAATTCGCCAAACGACGTGGTGGTGCGCTCGGACGGCACAGTGTGGTTTTCCGATCCACCCTACGGCATCGCGACCGACTATGAGGGCGACCGCGCCGAGCAGGAGATCGAGGGCTGCCACGTCTACCGCGCCGACCCTGCAACGGGCGCAGTGACACGCGTCGTCTCGACGATGGCGAAGCCCAACGGCCTCGCCTTTTCACCGGACGAGACCATCCTCTATGTCGGCGACAGCGGTGTCACACACCAGAAGGACGGGCCGAGACACATCCGCAAGTTCGCCGTTGAGGGCGCCTCATTGAAAGAACTCGGCGTCTTCGCCCCCTGCACGGCCGGCCTGTTCGACGGGTTCAGGGTGGATATGTCAGGCCGCGTATGGGCAGGTGCCGGAGACGGCGTCCATTGCTTCGACCCCGACGGCACGCTGATCGGCAAGATCCGCATTCCGGAGACGGTGGCGAACCTGACCTTCGGCGGACCGAAGCGCAACCGCCTGTTCATCACGGCACGGCAGTCGCTCTATTCGGTCTTCGTCGTGGCGAATGCCGCGGGGCGGGGGTAAACCTGCCTGCCCTGCCAGGCCGGCTGTTCGAACCAAAAACTCAGCTGTTGCGTGTCGCGACAAATGTGGCGGCTTCCTTCAGCAGCGCCGCCTTGTCGCCATAGGGGTCGAGCAGCGCATGCGCTTGCTCAACAAGGCCATGCAATTGGCTGCGCGCCCAATTCGCGCCGTGCAGCGCCACCAGCGTTCCCTTGCCAGCGGCGGCGTCCTTGCCGGTCGCCTTGCCCATCTGGCCGGCGTCCGCCGTCAGGTCGAGCAGGTCGTCGGCAAGCTGGAAGGCAAGGCCGATCGCCGAGCCGAACTCGGCCAGCCTTTCGCGATCATCAGCGGGAGCGCCGGCGATGATGGCGCCGGCCTCGCAGGCGAAGCGGATCAGCGCGCCGGTCTTCATCGCCTGCAACCTTATGATGCCGGCCTCGTCTGGCGGCGTCTGCTCGGCTTCGAGGTCGAGCTTCTGGCCACCGACCATGCCGCCGGCGCCGGCAGCACGGGCAAGCGCCAGCACCAGAGCAGCCCGCCGCTCCGCCGGCAGCACGGTCGCCTCGCCGGCGATGATGTCGAAGGCGAGCGTCAGCAAGGCATCACCGGCCAGGATGGCGGTCGCTTCGTCGAAAGCCTTGTGCACGGTCGGCTGGCCGCGGCGCAGATCGTCGTCGTCCATCGCCGGCAAATCGTCATGGATCAGCGAATAGCAGTGCACGCATTCGAGTGCCGCCGCGACGCGCAACGCGGCTTCGCCATCGGCGGAAAACAGGGCCGCACCTTCCATGACCAAGAAGGGGCGCAGGCGCTTGCCGCCGTTCAGCACGCCGTGGCGCATCGCCGCCATCAGCCGATCGGGCCGGGCGATCTCGCCCGAAAGCGGGCGATCGTCGAGCAACCGCCGCAGCAGCACCTCGACGGCCGCCGCCCGCCGGATGAGCGCCATTTCGAACGCCATTTCGTCGTCATTCGTCATGGCCGGGAGCGGTAGCCGACACTCAGACGTTGCGCAAGAAGGCAAGCGCCATTATGCCGGAGCAGGCAGATGTACGGGTTGGGCGGCTTGGCGGAACCGATCGTCGATCATGAAACCGAAAAGCTGGACATGGCGACGAGATCGCGCGGCGTGAACCGCCGCAGTCTCAGGCGCTGGGTCCGGCGCGGCATTGTCGTGGCCGCCGTGCTGGCTCTGATCCCGACAGTGCTGACCTTTCTTTACCTGCCGTCCTTCGTGCATCCGGTGTCGACGCTGATGCTGAAAGACCTGGCGACATTCTCCGGCTATGACCGGCGCTGGGTATCGATCGATGATGTCGCGCCGGTGCTGGCCCATTCGGTCATCATGTCGGAGGATGGGCAATTCTGCTTCCACCGCGGCGTCGATCTCGGCGAATTGCGTGGCGTCGTCGATGACGCGCTGGCCGGCGAGGCGACGCGCGGTGCCTCGACCATCACCATGCAGACGGTGAAGAACCTTTTTCTCTGGTCGCGGCCGCTGGGGACCGTGCGCAAGGTCGTCGAACTGCCGCTGGCGGTCTACTTCGACGCGGTGATGTCGAAACGCCGCATTATGGAAATCTATCTCAACATCGCCGAATGGGGGCCGGGCATCTATGGCATCGAGGCCGCGGCACAGCATCATTTTGGCATTTCGGCAAAGCAGTTGTCCAGACGGCAGGCCGCGTTGCTCGCCGTTACCCTGCCCAATCCGATCGCCCGCAATCCGGCAAAACCCGGCCCAGGGCTGAGACGGCTCGCCAATCTGATCGAGCGCAGGGCCGGACGTTCCGGCGCCTATGTCGGATGTCTCGACTAGCCAACTCAAAAAAGTTCATGGTAGCGCTGGCCAAAACGGCACAGGGCGTGTATAGGCACCCGACTTTCTCAGATTTAGGCCCCGACATGGCCCTTTCACGAGGGCGAGCGGGGCTTTTGACCATGTAGTGGAGCATATCCATGGCCGTTCCGAAACGCAAAACTTCTCCGTCCAAGCGCGGCATGCGCCGCTCGGCCGACGCCCTCAAGGCCCCGACCTATGTCGAGGACAAGAATTCCGGCGAAATGCGCCGCCCGCATCACATCGACCTGAAGACCGGCATGTATCGCGGTCGCCAGGTGCTGACCCCCAAGGAAAGCTGAGACCAGCTTTTCCCGGGGTTTGAGTTACAGAAAGACCGGCCTCTGGCCGGTCTTTCTGCGTTTGGCACTCAGAGGTTGACCAAGCCGGGCAAAATGCCGAGCCGAGGCCAATGTAATCCGGACAACCGGCTGACGTGGTTGTTGCATCCGGTCTTCGACCGTGTTGGCGGCTTTTTACGAAAAATCTTGACGCCGTGGCTGTGGCGCATTCTACAGAAGGTGCCCCCATATGGAGACGCCAGATGTTCGGTGCCGTCCCGCTTTTGATCGTGCCTTTCATTCTCTACAATCTCGGCCTGCTCGGAATTTTCGGCGGCGGTGATGATCCGTGGGCGAGCGAGATCTTCTCGTTCCGCATGATGTCGGGCGGGGTGTTCTCGATGACGCTCGGCGACCTGATGATCCTGATCGGGCTAATCTTCCTGTTCCTCGAAATGGTGAAGTCGGCGCGCACGACCAGCGCCTCGATCATGGACCATCTCCTGTCGACGCTGGTCTTCGTCGCTTTCCTGGTCGAGTTCCTGCTGGTCAAGGGCGCGGCGCATTCCATCTTCTTCACGCTGATGATCATCGCGCTGTTCGATGTGCTGGCCGGGTTCGCGGTGTCGATGCGGTCGGCGAGCCGGGACATCAACGTCAACTAGACTAGGGGCTCAGCCAGGATCGGCGGTGAAGCCGGCGGCCTCGATGCCGGCGATGGCCGCAGCCTCGTCATTGTCCGAGGTGTCGCCTGATATGCCGACGGCGCCGATGACGGTGCCGGCCTTGTCGCGGATCAGCACGCCGCCGACCACCGGCAGCACACGTCCGCCCGACACGTCGGAAATGCCGGCGACCAGATGCGGGCGCTCCTTGGCGAAGGCCTCGACCTTGCGCGAGCCCATGCCGATGGCCAGCGCGCCATAGGCCTTGCCCGCCGACATTTGCGGGCGCAGGAACGAGGCGCCGTCCTGGCGCTGGAAGGCGACCAGATGGCCGCCGGCGTCGAGCACCGAGACGCCCAGCGGCTTGAGCTTGAGATCGGCGCCCTTGGCGAAGGCAGCATCGATGATTTGCCTGGCTTTCTCGAGCGGCAGTGCGGTCATGGCAATCTCCTGTTGAAAGAGGCAATCATCGGCGGCCGGCCGGCCGAAGCAATCCCGGTTTCGGTTGAAATTGCTTCTTGTGAAGCGGTGGGATGAAGGACGGTTGTCTGGATGGCGCCGTTGAACGGCGACAGGCGAGCAACTCGGGTTACCGCAGAGCGGCGCGTTATTTCTTCTTTGCGCGGGCAGGCTTCTTGGCGGGCACTGCTGGCGCGTTGGCAAGGTCGTCGGCTTCCTTGGCGAGGCGGAGCGCCCGCAGCTTGTCGGTCTTGGCCTTGCGGGCGTCGCTCTCGGCGGCATATTCCGCCATTGCCTTCTGGCGGACGGTCGCCGCTTCTTCCTGCTTCTTGAAGCGCAGATCTGCGCGCGCGCGGGCAGCATCCCGAGAGTTCTCAACCAAGACCTTATCCAATCCCGTGAATTGTGGTTTCCGTTTCTTCTAGCAGAGCCGGCCTCTCAACGGGGAAAATAGTTGTTTACGCAGCCGGGCTGGCGCTGAGAGCCTTGCTGGCGACCACGGCCTCATAGGCGGCCCGCAGGGTCGCGCGGACAGACGGGCCAGATGCCGTATCGAGCGGCGTACCCAGATGCTCATGGCGCAACTCGTCCATGAATTTCTCCCACATTGGCGGCCCGCCCTTTTCCAGGAGTTCGGCTCGGATCGAGAGTTCCTCGCTGGTCGGCAGCCAGACCCGGCCCCAGGCGCCGAGATGGGCCAGGATCGGCACCAGCGTGATGGCCATCTCGGTCAGGCTGTAGATCGCCTTCTGCTTGTGTGAGGGATCGTCGGCCTTGGTCAGCATGCCCAATTCCATCAGGCGTTTCAGCCGGTCGGCAAGGATGTTGGAGGCAATGCCTTCCATCGATCCGTTGAGCAGCTCGCGGAAATGGCGCCTGCCGCCGAAAATCATGTCGCGGAGGATGATCAGGCTCCAGCGGTCGCCGAACACTTCCAACGACAGGTTGATCGGACAGCCGGACCGGCGATCGAGGCTCATTCGATTCTCTCCACACAAAACCAGTTGCATTATCGTATCAGTTTTATTATGGTGCAACCGATTGCAAAATGCAATCAGATAAGGAGGCACTGCGATGACCGCGATCAATCGGCCCGAGATCATATCCGAAGCTTTCGGCGACCCGGAAAATCCCCCGCTGCTGCTGATCATGGGCGCGATGGCTTCGATGCTGTGGTGGCCGGAGGCATTTTGCCGCGAGTTGGCGGATGCCGGCCTGTACGTGATCCGCTACGACAATCGCGATACCGGCCGCTCGACCAAATATCCGCCGGGCATGCCGCCCTACACATTCGACGACATGGCGGACGATGCGATCGGTGTGCTCGACAGCCATGGTATCGGCAACGCGCATGTCGCCGGCATGTCGATGGGTGGGATGATCGCGCAACTCGTGGCGCTCAAGCATCCTTCCCGCGTCGTGTCGCTGACCGTGGTCAGCAGTTCACCGGTGGGGACGGACACCTCGCATCTGCCGCAGACGACTGACGCCTATATCAAACATTCGGCCGAGGGCGGTGATGTCGACTGGGCGGACCGCCGCCAGGTGATCGATTTCATGGTCAGGGATGCCAGGGCGATCGCCAGCACCGCGCATCCGTTCGATGAGGCTGGGATAAGAGCCTTCATCGAACAGGACTACGACCGCTCCGGTGGGTTCCAGAGCGCAACCAATCATTTTTCGCTCAAGGGTGGTGATGAATGGAAGGGCCGGCTGCGCGAGATGAAAGCGCAATTGCTGGTCATCCATGGCACATCAGATCCGATCTTTCCGGTCGAACACGGCGAGATGCTGGCCAAGACGGTCGCCGGCGCGAAACTCCTTCGCATTGAGGGCGGCGGCCACGAGTTGCATCCGCAAGACTGGCCGGCGCTGGAAGCCGCCATGGTCGCGCATATCAGGTCCAATTAAGTCCTCGCCGGTCGGTCTTGACGGACTAGGCCTATCGCAATAGTTAAGTAAATGCTTCAGTGTTGACTTTGGCGACGCACAGCACCCGCCCATCGATGAACCAGAAACAGACGAGCACAGAATGTCTCTGACCCTGTATTTCCATCCGCTGGCCTCCTTCTGCTGGAAGCCGCTGATCGCGCTCTACGAGAACGCCATCGCCTTCAACCCGGTCATCGTCGATCTCGGCGACGAACACTCGCGGGCGGCCTTCCTGAAGATATCGCCGACCGGCAAGATGCCGGCGCTGCGCGACGATGCGCGCGACCGCACGGTGCTGGAATCGACCATCGTCGTGGAATATCTGGCCGCGCACTATCCGGGGCCGGTCGACCTCGTGCCCGCCGGCGTCGACCTGGCGCTGGCGGTCCGCCAGGCCGATCGCTTCTATGATTTCTATGTGCAGGAGCCGATGCAGAAGATCGTCGGCGACCGGTTGCGCCCTCTGGAGAAGACCGATCCGTTCGGCGTCGAGCAGGCGCGCGGCCAGCTGCGCAATTCCTACGGCATCATCGAACAGGAGATGCAGTCGAGGATTTGGGCGGTGGGCGACGCCTTCACCATGGCCGATTGCGCGGCGTCTCCCGCGCTCTTCTACGCCAACAAGGTCGAGCCGTTCGGCGACAAATATCCAGCCGTGAAACGCTATCACGACCGGCTGCTGCAGCGCCCTGCTTTCGCCAGGGTGATCGAGGAGGCGCAACCCTACTTCAAGTTCTTTCCCTACAATAACGGCTGACCGCGATGCTGCACGATCCCGCCCAGCTCGACCTGATGTTTCAGGCGCTTGCCGATCCGGCGCGGCGGCAGATGGTCGACCGGCTGTCGCGCGGCCCCGCCTCGGTCAGCCAACTGGCAGAGCCGCTGGCGATGTCGCTGTCGGGCGTCGTCCAGCATCTCAATGTGCTGGAGGCGAGCGGCCTGGTGCGCTCGGAAAAACTGGGCCGGGTGCGCACCTGCCAGATCGAGCCGAAGGCCTTGAGAGCGGCAGAACACTGGATCAACGAGCGGCGTCTCGTCTGGGAGCGCCGGCTGGACCGGCTCGGCGATTTTCTCGCCGAGAGCGAATGAGCTGAACAACAGGGAGAACGACCATGGCTGCCAAAAACAGGGCGCAGTTGATTCGCCGCTATTTTGCCGCCTATCAGGCAAATGAGCGCGGTGTTGCCGCGACGATGCTGGCGGATGACTTCACGTTCACCAGCCCCTATGACGATGCCATCGACCGCGCGACCTATTTCGCGCGTTGCTGGCCGGACAGTCCCGCTTTCAAGTCGATCACCATCGAGCGGATCTGCGAAGACGGGGACGCCGCTTTTGTTCTCTACCGCTGTGAAACGGTAGAGGGAAAGACCTTCCGCAACACAGAGCTGCACGCGTTTCGCGACGACCGCCTGCGCAGCGTCGAGGTCTATTTCGGCGCTGCCTATCGCGACGGTGCCTTCATCCCACCGAACCAATCAAGCTGACCAACGAGGACTCAATCCATGACCGAGCGATCCGTCGTCCACTCCACCTTTGTCGTCGAGCGGAGCTATCCGGTGGCGCCGGCGAAAGTCTTTTCCGCGTTCAGCAGTCCAGATGCCAAGCGGCGCTGGTTCGTCGATCCCCACGATCCGATGCCCAGCCGGCATGAAATGGACTTCCGCGTCGGTGGCAAGGAGGTCAATGCCGGATGCCCGAGCGACGGGCAGATGCATTTCTTCAACGCGGTCTATCAGGACATCGTGCCGGACCAGCGCATCGTCTACAGCTATGAGCTGCTGTTTGGTGAAACCCGCGTCTCTGTGTCGCTGGCGACGATCGAGCTTGTGGCGGAAGCAGGAGGCACGCGGCTGGTGATGACCGAACAGGGCGCCTTCCTCGACGGCCACGACACCTCGGCCACGCGTGAGCATGGAACGGGTGAACTGCTCGATGCCCTAGGCGCTTTCCTGAAAGTACAAGCCTGACCATCGTGGCGGTGTTGATGATAATGCGCGTGTGGATCAGGCTTCCCAGAATTGATCGAGCCAGATGTTGAGTTTCAGGAAACCGGAATTGCTTACGGTATAGACGCGCCGCGTGCCTTCAGCCTTGGCGTTGACCAATCCGGCGTCGAGCAACACTTTCAGATGCTGTGAAACGGCCGGACGTGAGACTGGCAACCCGGCGGCCAACTCGTTGACGGTCTTCGGACCGCGTCGAAGTTCTTCCAGAAGGTGGCGCCGATTGGGGTCGGCGATCGCCATGAAGGCGTCGGAAAACATCATGCCTCATTTGTGAGGCAAAGTTTTTCGAATCTCAACTGTCTGCTTCTGCTTTTCTTCTTGGGTCGAGCCGCAGTGCTTCGGGGGTCACGGAGCGGTCGGCCGGTTGTGTCTTGAACGCATCGCGATCGCCGATCGGCACCGGAGCGCGGCGGCTGATGCGCAGCAGCGTGTAGCCGGCCAGCGACAGATGCGCGAAGGCGGTCGCCAGGAACAGGCCCTCCGGGCGCATCCAGCCCATCAGCGCCGCCGCCAGCAAAGGGCCGATCATGGTGCCGAAGCCGTAAAGCAGCAGCAAGCCGCCCGATACCTTGACGAAATCCTCTGACCGCGCGTGGTCGTTGGCATGCGCCACGGCGATCGAATAGAGCGTGTAGGCGAAAGCGCCGTAAGCGGCGGTCAAGACGATGACGAAGACGGCTGAGCGCGGTTCGAACAGGAAGATCAACAGCGCTACCAACGCCCCGCCGAAGGCGGCACCGGCCAGCACGAAACGCCGGTCTGTCTTATCGGACAGACGCCCGGCCGGAAGCTGCATGGCGGCGCCGGCGACGACGACAAGGCTCATCATCAACGCGATCTCGGCCGTGGAAATGCCGATGCGGGCGCCGTAGACCGCGCCAAGCGTTCCCCAAGCGCCGTTGGCGATGCCGACCAACAGGCAAGCGACCGCCGACACCGGCGAGTTGGCATAGAGCCCCTTCACGTCGAGCTTGACGTCCTGCAGCGGCTTGGGGTGCGACGCCGTCGAAACGGCGGTTGGGATCAGCGACAGGCAGAACAGGATGCCGGTGATCATGAACAGCGACGCCGATTTCACGTCGCCGCCGGCGACGATCATCTGTCCACCCATGATCGAGGCATAGGTGACCATCATATAGAGGCCGAAGACGGTGCCGCGGTTCTCGTTGGTGGCTTTCTCGTTCAGCCAGCTTTCGATGACCATGAAGGCGCCGGCCATGGTGAAGCCGGTGAAGGCGCGCAACAGGATCCAGACATATTCATCGATGATCAGCCCGGTGAGCAGCGCCACGATGGCGCCGGACGCGGCAAAGGCGCCGAAGGCGCGTACATGCCCGGCACGGCGCACAAGGCGCGGTGCGAAGAAGCAACCGGTGACGAAGCCACCGGCCCAGGCGGTGCCCATCAGGCCAAGCGATGCGGTCGAGAATCCTTCCACTTGGCCGCGCAGGGGCAACAGCAGCCCATGCAGACCCGATGCCGCGAGCAGGAAGGCCGTGCCGCGAAGCAGGGAGAGGATCGGTCGGTAGGATGCGAGCATTTTTTGATCCGGCTGGACTCTGGGAGGGACGCAAGCTCTGAAGACAGTCGCATTCCGGCTTTTCAGCGGCGGGCCGTTACGCCGTCTGCCTATCCGCGGCGGAACAACGCCTCGGCGGCCGATTTGGTGTTGTCCTTGGCCTTGAGCTCCGCTTCCAGCCGGATGATTTCGTCGCGCAGGATGCCGATACGCTCGGACAGCTCGCCCACGGAGAGCAGCGACAGGTCCTGCCCGATCTCGTGCGGACGCGCTTTCTTCTTGGGTTCGTCGTCGAAGATCGCCATCGTTGCTCCTCCTCCGCCACACCAGATTGGCATTTGCCTGATTTGGCAATGAGCATACATAGGGCAGGGGCGTCGATGCAAACAGCCGGTAAGAATGCGGCGAGGAAAGACGGAAAACTTCATGGCGAGCGGACAGAAAATTCCGGCAAGAATGACGGCGATCGCGATCTCGGAGCCGGGTGGCCCACGGGTGCTGAAACCGGAAACGCGCGACGTGCCGCAGCCTGGCCCCGGTGAGATCCTGATCAAGGTGCATGCCGCCGGCGTCAACCGGCCCGACGTGCAGCAGCGCAAGGGCGCCTATCCGCCGCCGCCCGGCGCATCGGACCTGCCGGGCCTTGAAGTATCGGGCGAAGTGGCTGCCCTTGGTGACGAGATATCGCGCTGGCGCATTGGCGACCGGGTCTGTGCGCTGACCCCCGGCGGCGGCTACGCCGAGTATGTCAAGGTCCATACCGGCAGCGTGCTGCCGCTGCCGGCCGGCTTCACGCACACGGAGGCCGCGGCGGTGCCGGAAAACTATTTCACCGTCTGGCACAATGTCTTCGAACGCGGCGGCCTGAAGAAGGGCGAGACGCTGCTTGTGCATGGCGGCTCGTCCGGCATCGGCACCACGGCGATCCAACTGGCTTCCACCTTCGGTGCCTATGTGATCACGACCGCCGGCAGCAAGGAGAAATGCGACGCCTGCCTGAAGCTCGGCGCCGACCGGGCGATCAATTACCGTGAGGAGGATTTCGTCACCGCGGTCAAGGAGGCGACGGATGGCAAGGGCGCCAATGTCATCCTCGATATGGTCGGCGGCGATTATGTCCAGCGCAACTATGAAGCCGCCGCCGTCGAGGGCCGCATCGTCCAGATCGCCGTGCAGGCCGGCGCCGTCGCCAGCGCCGATTTCTCCAAGATCATGGTCAAGCGGTTGATCCATACGGGCTCGACGCTGCGGCCGCGCACCGTCGAATTCAAGGCGGCGATCGCGTCGGCGCTGGAGGCGCAGGTCTGGCCCCTGCTCGGCACGCGCAAGGTGGCACCTGTCATGGACATGATTTACCCGCTCTCGGATGCCTGGCGCGCGCATGAGCGGATGGAGGAGGGCGATCATATCGGCAAGATCGTGCTCGACGTCGGCTAGGACGTGCCGATATTCAGGTGAGGCCGGCCTGCGGATGGCTGATACCTGCGCGTCCGGTGCTCACGTACTTTGAGTACGCTCCGCTCCGGTTCTCGGACCCCACCATTCTCGGCTCGGCCTCTCCTGAAACTCGACACGTCCTGGGCCGATGCGTCACTGCCTACAAGATGAACAGAGGCTTAATGGTGCAATGCACCATTTGCATCATTGCTATGCAAAATCGGCCGTTCAAGTCCTCATCGATGATCACTATCTGTGCAGCATCGAAACGAACACCCCATCAGGAGGACTACCATGAACCCGATCCGCGCTTTCCGTAACTGGCGCATGTACAACGAGACCGTGCGCGAACTGAACAAGCTCAACGCCCGTCAGCTCAACGATCTCGGCATCAACCGCGGCGACATCGAACGGATTGCCCGCCAGGCGATCTGATTTCAGGCACGACCCGGCCGCAAGGCCGGGCTCATGTTGAGAAGTAGAGCCGTCGCAGACGTTCCCCGTTTCCGGTTCCGAGCCCGCTGGACCTTGTCCAGCGGGTTTTGTCTTTTTGGGATCCAGGCAATCGCTCTGACAATCCAGGAACGCGTCGCGCCTCCCCCGTGCGGTTGCGCAAGACAGGAAGCCCGTTCAACGGCGCTGCCCGAACGGTTCCGTTCTGTGGCATTTTGCTTATCCAAGATTGACCGCGGTGACTGCCGTGGCATGCTGACGTCCGGGAAGACCAGCCGGCCTGAAGCGCTGATTGTTTGGCTCCGGCAAACATGCTGCCCCCCGGAAAGGCTTCGTGTCGATGTTCGATGACCTGACGAACAGGATTTATGAAACGGCCTTCGTGCCGGATCTCTGGCCTGATGTGCTGGAGGACATCGATTCCGTGTCCGGTTCCGTGGGCGGAGCCGTGTTCCTGTTCGGTGACGACCAGCCCCCGCGCGGCAGGGCGATCGAATTCCTGCAGGATTTGCAAGGCGAGTTACTGGCGAGCGATACGCTTCAGTTTTCGACAGCGGTTTCGCGCATGTGCGCGCTGCAGCCGGCGAGCTTCGTCGATGTCGAGGCTTTCCTGACACCAGAAGAGATCGAGAACGATCCGGTACGCAAACGGCTTCGCGCCATGGGCATCGGCGCGCATGCCTGCACCGCGATACCGATGCCCAGCGGCGAGCTGGCGATTTTCGTCTTCCAGCGACGGCTCGGTGAGGGCGACTATGACCAAAAGAGCCTGGATGTCCTCGACACTCTGCGGCCGGCCATGGCGCGCGCCGGCCTGATCGCAGGGCGGCTCGGCCTCGAACGCGCCGAGGGAACGGTTGCCGCCATGACGGCGATGGGCCTGCCGGCGGCCGTCCTGTCGCTGAAAGGGCGGGTGATGGTCGCCAACGCATTGTTCGACGGCCTGTCCTCCCTGTTCCTGCCCACCGCCTTTGGCGGCATGGCCATTGCCGACGCCGAAGCCAATCGGCTGTTCCAGCAGGCCGTCGTCGCCGCGCGCAACGAATTGGAGCCGACGGTTCGCTCCATACCGGTACAGGGTGTGGAGAACCGGCCGCCGATGGTTCTGCACATGCTGCCGTTGCGCCGTTCGGCGCATGAGATCTTTTCAGGCGCCGACATTCTGGTGGCGACGACGGCGCTCAGCGCCAGTTCGCTCGTGCCTTCGCCAACGCTGCTTGCCGGATTGTTCGATCTGACACCGGCGGAAGCGCGCCTCGCCACGGCGCTGTCGCAAGGCCATGCGCTCAAGGCCGCGGCAGTCAGTTCCAACATCACCGAAAAGACCGCCCGGACCTATCTGGAGCGAATATTCGCCAAGACCGGGACACGCCAGCAAAGCCAGCTCGTCGCCTTGCTCAAAAGCGCCGGCCCCTTTGGCTGACATCGCCGGCCGTCTGGGCATTCGAATGCGCTTGCCGGTTCTGAAAGTATCGGACCTCTGCGCCTTTCCAAAAACGTTGCGAAACAGGCAGGGAACGGTTATACAGGCCGCGAATTTCCCATTTTGGTGGCTCTAAACCACCGCCCGCGCGGGAACGCGGGCGAACGAGAAGGATTTTTGAAAATGGCCAATACGCTGCTGATGCCCAAGGCGACCGCCGTCTGGCTGGTCGACAACACCGCGCTCTCCTTCGAGCAGATCGCACAGTTCTGCGGGCTGCATCCGCTCGAGGTCAAGGCGATCGCCGACGGCGAGTCGGCGCAAGGCATCAAGGGCATGGACCCGATCATGACCGGTCAGCTGACCCGCGACGAGATCGCGCGCGCCGAGAAAGACCCGAACCAGCGCCTGAAGCTTTCCGACCCCAAGGTGCGGGTGCCGGAATCCAAGCGCAAGGGTCCGCGCTACACGCCGCTGTCGAAGCGTCAGGACCGGCCGAATGCCATCCTGTGGCTGGTGCGCAACCATCCCGAACTCAAGGACGCGCAGATTTCGCGTCTCGTCGGGACCACCAAGTCGACGATCGAGCAGATCCGCGAACGCAAGCACTGGAATTCGGCCAATCTGCAGCCGATGGACCCGGTGACGCTGGGTCTGGCCTCGCAGATCGACCTCGACATGGAAGTCAACCGCGCCTCGCGCGGCCGCGAGCAGGCACAGCCGGTTGGCGACACGCTGCTGCCGGCGGCCTTGACCGAGCGGCTGGTGCCGGCTCCGGAAAAGCCGAAGGACGAGGATGCCGAGCTCGACGCCAACGCGGTTTTCGCCAAGCTCTCGGCCTTGAAGTCGAAGAATACGGACGCGGACGACGACGAGTAAGATTGTCGCGAACTCAAGAAAAAGCCCGCTTCGAGCGGGCTTTTTTGTGCCGTCTGACCGACTCAGCTTCGCGCCACGCGGTCCGGCGCCATGCCGTAATCCTCGCTGCGCTCCACGGCCCGGTAGAAATCGGCAAGCTGCTTGCCCCGCTCCGGTTTGAAGATGCGGCCGGCGATCACCACCGAGGCGATGCGGTCGATGCGGAAGGCGCGGAAGTCGTCGCGCATCTCGCACCAGGCGACCAGCGTCCACACCTTGCCCCAGAACCACAAGCCGAGCGGCCTGATGTCGCGCGCGGTGCCGCGGCCGGCCTCGTCTGAGTAGTCGATGGTCAGCACCTGGCGCTTTTCGACCGCACGCTCGATCAGGTCGATCGCCTCGCGGGCGGCGTCGCTGACCACCCACATCGGCGTGTGGATCTCGGTGCGGGCGATGCGGTCCTTTTCGGCATCGGGCAGCACGGCGCCGATCTTGACCAGCGCCTCGTCGGCGGCGCGTGCCATGGCGGCGCCACCAAAGGCGCGCACCATGCGCGCGCCGGCAACCAGCGCCACGATCTCGTCACGCGTGAACATCAGCGGCGGAAGGTCGAAGCCCTCCCTCATCATGTAGCCGACGCCGGCCTCGCCGTCGATCGGCACTCCGGTCGACTGCAGGTCGGCTATGTCGCGATAGATCGTTCGCTCGGAAACCTCGAGCCACGTGCCGAGCTTCTGTGCGGTGACCAGACGGCCACCCCGCAGATGCTGCACGATCTGAAAGAGCCTGTCGGCGCGGCGCATCGTTTGCTTCCCCAGTTTTTTCTCTATGCATGCCGTGGTCCCGGAACCAGGCCCACTTCCAGATGACATGCATTACGGCTTCAGTCCCTCGCGCTTGCGCTGGGCGGCAACGAACTCCGCGCCAAAGGACAGTTTCTTCGTTGTCGGCGTCTTCGCATCGAGCACGCGCCAGAAGGGCGCGACGTCACTCAGCGTCATGCCGCGCTCAAGGTCTTCCTTGGCGGCTTCGGCAACCGTGCGCAGATGATAGCCGATAGTGACCGGACATGTCACTTCGGCGCCGTGTTCGATGGCAAGGGCGGTGCGCAACGCACGGATATCCATCTCGACGCCTTGCGGAATCGAGCGGATGAAATCGTCGACCTGGCGAGCCGTCGGCACCAGCATCGGCTGGCCCTCGATGACATCTCCCATCGTGCGCGGCGTCGGTTTCACGCCGTTGATGCCAGGCGTGTTCAGCCTGTCGTTCCAGCTTTTCATCGATCGTCCTCTCGGCCGGCCATGCGCATTATCCAACCATCGCACGCCCCTCCTGACAGCATACTGTCAGGAGGCTTCAGCATATTCCTTGGCAAACAGCGTCCGCATCTGCGCGAGATCGCTGCCTCTTTCGGGATAGAGCGTCTTCAAAAAGGCAAGGGCAAAGGTGCCAGGCGCCGAACCCGGCGCGGACACGATCTTGCCGTCGGCGACGGCATGCGGCACGTCCTGATAGTTGCTGTCGCCAGCATAGCCGGCTTCATGGCCGTTGATCCAGTCACGGCCATTGCTGGTATGCTTGGCTTCTTCGAATATGCCGCCCCGGGCCAGCGCCAGCGTGCCAGCGCAGATACCGCCAACCACGCCGCCGCGCGTTGCGACGGCGTTGAGCAGTTCGGCGACATCCGGCGGCGCCTTACCCGCCCACTGATCGGAGCCGATGACGGCGACAGCATCGAGATCGGCATTCTCATCAACATCGACCGAACGATCGGGCGTCAGCCGAAAACCGCTGATTCCGGTCACCGGCTTGCCCTGGGGTGTCAGCGAAACGGCGCGGGCGCCAAACCATTCAACCGCCGAGGCCGCCAGCAAGCCGTATTCCCAGTCGGCAAAACCTTCGATGAAAAGGAAGCCGATTGTCTTCTGATCGGGCATAAGCTCGCTCCATCCCCCGGCGCGCCGCAGCTTTGTTTTCATGCATGTCGTGCCCCCAAAACCGGGGGCAACTTTTGGGCGACATGCATTGATATCTGGGCATTGGCGCGTCCATGTCCAATATCGACGTCGAAAAATTCGCCTCAATTGCCGCGGGAGCGACGTTCCGAATACATATCGGGCCAGCCGATGTCCTTGCGGATGTCCGCGGGAAGTGAATTCATGAAGCGCTGCGTGCGGATTTCGTTGCGCATGGTGCGAACCTTACCGACATAGTGCTGCATGCCGCGCAGAATGGTGTAACCGTTCATGACCAGTCTCCTCTCTCTTGATGGAGACACTATCGCACACCGCTCCTGACAGCAGTCTGTCAGGAGGATGTCAGGCGCTCGACGATAGTTTCGTTCGATGCGTCCGCTGGGGGAGAGCATTGTTTTCCGCCGCCGTCGTGCCTTGCTCCAGCAAGCCTGCAGGCGCCGATTGTTCACCAATCGGATGACAGTGAAGACGAAATTGTTCACCGCATGGCGACGGACTGTCAGGGCAGGCGGTCTTTAGTTAGGTGCTCGCAGTTCTGATATGAAAGGAGAAAATTCTTCCCCAAAACCAGGGAGACGACCATGAGCCTGCAACTGACAGGAATCCACCACCTGACTGCCATCACCGCCAATGCGCCGGGTAATCTTCATTTCTACACGAAGATTCTGGGCTTGCGGCTGGTCAAGAAGACGGTGAACCAGGACGACACATCGGCCTACCATCTGTTCTATGCCGACGGCGAAGCGACGCCGGGCACCGACCTTACCTTCTTCGACTGGCCGGTTGGCCGCGAGCGGCGCGGCACAAACAGCATCGCGCGGACCAGCCTCAGGGTCGGCAGCCCGGAAAGCCTTGCCTGGTGGAAGCAGCACCTCGCCGGTGAAAACATCGTGACAGAAGAGATTGCCGACATCGGTGGCCTGCCGTCGCTGGATTTCGAAGATCCCGAAGGTCAGCGCCTGCGGCTGGTCAGCGATGGCGGCAAGGGCGGCAGCCACCCCTGGGTGCAAAGCCCAGTGCCGGCCGAGCACCAGATCCGCGGGCTCGGGCCGATCGTCATCAGCGTTCCCGACATCACCACCACCGAGGCGGTGCTGACCCGGGTGATGAACATGCGCAAGGTCCGCGACTATGCCTCACCGGATGGCGAGGGCCAGGTCCACGTCTTCGAAATGGGTGCGGGTGGGCCGGCAGCCGAGCTTCATGTTGCCGTGCAGCCCGGGCTGGCGCCCGCAAGGCAAGGTGCCGGTGCGGTTCACCATGTCGCCTTCAGGGCGCCGGATCAGGAGACGTTGCACATGTGGACCGCCCGCCTGGCCGAATTTCGGCTGCCGTCAAGCGGCGAGGTCGAGCGCTATTACTTCCGCTCGCTCTATTTCCGCGAGCCGAACGGCATCCTGTTCGAGATCGCCACCGACGGGCCGGGGTTCACCGCCGACGAGCCGCTGGAGACGCTGGGCGAAAGCCTTGCCCTGCCGCCTTTCCTCGAACCGAAGCGCGCCTCGATCGAGGCCGGCCTGAAGCCGTTAAAGTAGAACGGCCCCCAGCGGGCGCCACGTGCCGGTTCAGGAACCAGGCGCCCGTTCTTCTCAGAGACCAAACGACGCAAGTTTTGACAGCCGGCCGCGTTGCTGGTCAAAGGCGGCATGACGAAACTCCTCGCCCTTGTCATAGTCGGCTTCATGGTCATCCAGCTGATCAAACCGATCGGCTGGCCCGGGCTCAAGCGCCGCGGCGATTTCTGGAAGCTGGCGCTGCTGGCGATGGCGGCGATCTCGCTGGCGGCCGTGCTCGGGCATTTGACCTAACGCTCACACCGACAACAGCGGACCCGGCGTTGAGCTGGCGAGCACCAGACCGACGAGGTGTTCCGCCCAGGCGCGGTAGCCGGCTTCCGAGGCGTGAAAGCCGTCCGAGGCGAAACCCTGTTCGGGGTTGGTGATCGGCAGGCGTGGCGCCGGCACCGCGCCGCGCTCCAGGCAGAGCCGTTCACCCATCCGGTTCATTGCAGCGGCGCGGATCTCGAGGATCTTGCCAAGCAGCGGCGGCATGGCCGGTGCGCGCGTAAACTCCAGCACCGGCGACCACACCACCCGCGCCTCCGGCCATTTGGCGCGCAGCGCGTAGAGCAGGCCACCGAATTCCTTCTTGAAGCGCGGCACGGAATGAAAATTCTTCGCGTCGTTGGTGCCGATGGCAAGCACGATATGCGTCCATGGATCGGCCGACAGATTGGGCAGGACATGGTCGCGGATTTGGCCCGACGTCGCCGAATTGAAGCCGGCGGCGCGCCAGCGCACGGCGCGGCCGGTACGCTGCGAGATCAGCATGGCGAGTTGCGCGGCAAGCCCGTTCTCCGAGTTGCCGATGCCGACCGAGGCGGCGGAGGAATCGCCCAGCACCAGCAGCGAGATATCAGGCGGCTCGCCTGATATCTCGTGCATGACCGGCCCTTGCGCCGGCAGCATGCGCGAGGTGCGGCGGCGCACGCCGAGCCCCTGCCAGACATAGACGGGGAAGGCGAGCCAGGTGAGAAGAGCCGGGAAGCGCATGGCGGTACCGTGGAATGATCTGCGGCAGGCTTAGCGCATGTTTGGGCCGAGGTGAACGCCTTCAGTCGCAGCAGTCCGCCTTACCGGTCGGCTTGTCCTGATATTCGTCGTGCAGCCGCACCCAGTCCATCAGGCCATGATAGGGGCCATTTTCGTTGCGGCCCTTCGGCGTCATGTCGAGATAATCATAGGCGCCGATCTGCGCCTCGCCGCCGCGGGCGCGCGACATGAAGGTCAGGAAGATGTCGCCGTTCTCGTCCTTGTAGAAAACGCTGGTGCCGGGCAGCTCCTTCGACGTCCGCGGACGGGTTTCGAAATTGTAGGTGGTGTCGCCGGCGGCGATCTGCCTGTCGGTAAAGGAGACCTGCATGTCGAAGTTGAAATCCGAGGCATAGGACGACACCCAGTCGAATTTCCAGCCCATGCGTTGCTTATAGGGCAGAAGTTCCGCCAGCGGCGCGCGCGAGATCACGACCAGCGATACGTCGTGATGCCCGAGATGCCGGTTGGCGCCGTCAATATGGTCGGCAAGGAAGGAGCAGCCCTCGCAATGATGCGTGCAGCCCGGCCCAAACATGAAGTGGTAGACGATCAACTGGCTGTTGGCACCGAACAGTCCGGCCAGGTTCTTTGGCCCTTGCCCGGTCTCGAAGACATAGTCCTTGCGTATTTTCAGCCAGGGCAGTTCGCGCCGCTCGGCCGCGATGCGTTCGCGTAGCCGTGTCAGTTCCTTCTCGCGCGCCAGATGTGCCTTGTGCGCCTGGAACCAGTCTTCGCGTGAAACGACCTTGTTGCGATGCATGAACTTCTCCCTGTCTCTCACCCCAAGGACGTTCGGGATGGGCGCAAACCGACATCGCTGCCGGCAACGCCCAGAGGAAATGGGAATGAGGGGGCCTTCCCCCAAATCCGCAGGCAACAAAAACCCGGGCGCATTGGCCCGGGTTCGAAGAAGACGAAAGAATTGTCTTCAGGCGGCCTGTTCGAGGCTCGCCTTCCACTTTCCGAGCGCGGCCAGATAATTCATGTGAGCGCGATGGGTGAAGGCGGCCTGGCCGGCGGCGACGTTCGACGCCTTGCCGCTCCATGCCTTTTGCGGGGCGGCCTGCAGCGCACGGCCATAGGAGAAGGTCAGCTTCCATGGGTGCGGGCCGATGGCGTTGATGGCGTTGAGGTTGGCGGTCGCCTCCTCGTCCTCCTGTCCGCCGGAAAGGAAAGCGATGCCCGGCACCGCCGCCGGCACCGTCTCGCGGAACAGTTTTATCGTCTTCTCGGCGACTTCCTCGGGGCTGTCCACGGTGCCCGACTTCTTGCCCGACAGGACCATGTTGGGCTTCAGGATCGTGCCTTCGAGCACGACGCCGGCCGCATGGAGTTCATCATAAAGCTTTATCAGCGTCGCCTTGGAAACCTCGTAGCAGGTGTCGATATCGTGGGCCCCGTCCATCAGCACTTCCGGTTCGACGATCGGCACGATGCCGGCCTCCTGGCAAAGGGCGGCATAGCGGGCGAGCGCATGGGTGTTCGCGTTGATCGAATTGACGGAGGGCACGCCCTTGCCGGTATCGATGTCGATCACCGCGCGCCATTTGGCGAAGCGGGCGCCGAGCTTGTAATAGTCGGCGAGGCGCTCGCGCAGGCCGTCGAGGCCCTCGGTCACGGTGTCGCCGGGAAAGCCGGCCAGAGGCTTGGCGCCGGCATCGACCTTGATGCCTGGGATGGCGCCGGATGCCTTGATGATGTCGACCAGCGGCGTGCCGTCGGCGGCCTTCTGACGGATGGTCTCGTCATAGAGGATGACGCCGGAAATATACTTGGTCATCGCGTCCTTGGCGCGGAACATCATCTCACGATAGTCGCGGCGGCTGTCGGCGGTCGATTCGACGCCGATCACGTCGAAGCGCTTCTTGATCGTGCCGGAACTTTCGTCGGCGGCCAGCAGGCCCTTACCGTTGGCCACGATCGCGGCGGCAATGTCTTCGAGACGTTCGCTCATCATGCTTCTCCTGGAGGGGTTCGTTCCGCGCTTAACGGAAGTCTACCGCCAAAGGAATGGCATCGGAAAGCTCGAATCGATTGAAAGTTTCGGGCGCCGTCCGCAGCGCCGTCGATCCCGCCGGAGCCTACTTCTTCAGCACGTCGACGCCGGGCAGCGGCTTGCCTTCCATCCATTCCAGGAAGGCGCCGCCGGCGGTCGAGACATAGGTGAAGTCGTCGGCGACCCCGGCGTGGTTGAGCGCCGCCACCGTATCGCCGCCACCGGCAACGGAAACCAGCTTACCGGCCTTGGTGCGCGCGGCGGCGTGTTTTGCCGCCGCCACCGTGGCGTGATCGAAGGGCTCGATCTCGAAGGCGCCGAGCGGGCCGTTCCAGACCAGCGTCGCGGCGCGGTCGATCCATTCGCCGATCGTGGTCACGGTCTTGGCGCCGACATCGAGGATCATGCCGTCGGCCGGCACGTCGGAGATGGCGACGGTCTCGCAGGCAGCACCGGCCTTGAATTCTTTGGCGACGACGCCGTCGACCGGCAGGATGATGGCGCAACCGGCCTCGGCCGCCTCGATCATGATCTGCTTGGCGGTGGGGGCAAGGTCATGCTCGCACAGCGACTTGCCGACATCGGTGCCGCGCGCGGCAAGGAAGGTGTTGGCCATGCCGCCGCCGATGACGAGCGCGTCGACCTTCTTCACCAGGTTCATCAGCAGGTCGATCTTGGTCGAGACCTTGGCGCCGCCGACGATGGCGACGACAGGACGGACCGGCTTGCCCAGGCCCTTCTCCAGCGCTTCGAGTTCTGCCTGCATGGTGCGACCGGCGAAGGAAGGCAACAGACGCGCCAACCCTTCCGTTGAGGAGTGGGCCCGGTGCGCGGCTGAAAAGGCATCGTTGACGAAGATGTCGCCATTGGCGGCGAGCCGTTCGGTGAAGGCCGGGTCGTTCTTCTCCTCGGCCTTGTAGAAGCGGGTGTTTTCCAAGAGCAACACGTCGCCCTTGTTCATGGCCGCGACCGCACTGCCCGCCGTGTCGCCGACGCAATCGGCGGCAAAGCCGACGGGACGGCCGAGCACCTCGGCTGTGGCCCTGGCAATCGGCTCGAGCGAGAATTCGGGCGAGGGACCATCCTTGGGCCGGCCGAAATGGGCGAGCAGGATGACCTTGGCGCCTTTGCCGGACAATTCGGCGATAGTAGGCGCGATACGCTCGATGCGGGTGGCGTCGGTGACCTTGCCGTCGGCGACGGGAACGTTGAGGTCGACGCGCACCAGCACGCGCTTGCCGCTGATGTTGCCGATATCGTCCAGTGTCTTGAAGGCGGCCATGCGGATTCCTTTCGCGAAAATCGCCGGGACCATACCCCGCGCCAACGACGATGCAAGGCTTTGGCCGCGGTGCTGTGCGAAATTTTGAGGCTCGCGGAGACATAGTGCGTGAAGATCGCCCCATGCGGATGGGGCGCGGCAAACGATCGCGATTGTCAGCTCTCGGTCGTTGCCTTTTCCACCACTGGCTCCGGAGCCGGTTTCTGATCCGTCTGAGCCGCTTGCACCTGCGACTCGGTTGGCTTGCGCCAGTTGCGGATGAAGGCGCTGAGGCGGTCGCCCATCTCGCCGGCGCTCAGGAACACCGGCACCCGCGCCACCGGCGCGGTCGGTTCGAAAGAAAGGCCGAGGCCCGTGATCCTGCCCTTGTCGTCAACATCCCTGACGATCAGCTCGATCTGGCCGATCAGAACGCGATCGGCATATTCGGCATGGCCGCCGAGCCGCGCCGTGACCAGAGCGCCGACGGTCTGCTTTTGCTCCGCCTCGGTCAGGCCCGGCGCGTAGGCTGCCTCCAACTCGGCGGCGGAGCGGGCCGGGTCGACCGCGAAGGCACCGAAGAAATCTGCATCTTCCGGATCGACGACGGCGCGGCTGGCGAACAGCTTGTCGAGCAGGCGCGGATAGCGGTCCGGCACGAAGATGTAGACCTGGTCGCCGGCCGCCAGCCGCCCCATGTCCTGGAAGCGCATCGAACGGCCGTCGCGCAGCACCAGCGAGGGCCGCGCCCAGCGCGGAATGCGCTCGCCGCGCGCCACCGGGCTGCCATGCGCCACGCGATAGGCGAGAAGTTCATGGTGGGCGGAGCCGGGCAGTTCAAGCTCGACCTTGTCCAGCGGTCCCAGCCGCGCCGGCACGATGAGGCCGAGGCGACGCGCCAGTGGGCCGACGGTCCAGCCCTGGATGACCAGCGACACCAGGACGATGATGAAGGCGGTATTGAAGATGACACGGCCATTCTCCAGCCCGCCGAGCAGCGGGGTGATGGCGAGCAGGATCGAGACGGCGCCGCGCAGGCCGACCCAGGAGACGAAGGCGACCTCGGGGCGCGGCAGGCGGAACGGGATCAGACAGAGCCAGACCGCGATCGGCCGCGCGATGAACATCAGGAACAGGCCAAGCGCAATCGCCGGCACCATGATCGCCGGGAACTGCGACGGTGTCGCGAACAGGCCAAGGATCAGGAACATGATGATCTGCGCCAGCCACGACATGCCGTCCTGGAAGCGCTTCAGGATGGTGACCGCCCGGATGTCGGAATTGCCGGCAATGAGACCGGCGATATAGACCGCCAGGAAGCCCGAGCCGCCAATGGCGCCGGCAGCGGCAAAGACCATCAGCGACAGGGTCAGCACGAAGATCGGCAACAGGCCGTGGTCGAGATTGAGCCGGTCGACAAGACGCACGATGGCGAGGCCACCGAGCACGCCGACAATGGCGCCGACGCCCATATTGATGAGGAAGCCGAGGATCAGGTTGGTGACCAGGACATTGGTTTCGGGGTTGGCGTGGGCGGCGATCACCTCGACCAGGGTGATGGTCAGGAAAATGGCGATCGGGTCGTTGGTGCCGGATTCCACCTCGAGCGTAGAGCGCACGCGCTCGCGCAGATTGATTTCGCCGGCGCGCAGCAGGAAGAACACCGCCGCCGCGTCGGTCGAAGCAACGGCGGCGCCGAGCAGGAAGGATTCCAGCCAGGTCAGGTCGAGCAGGTAGTGGGCGGCGGCGCCGAACAGGCCGGTGGTGATAAGGACGCCGAAGGTTGCCAGCGACAGCGCCGGCCCCGCCGCTTGCCGCAGCGCGTTGAGCGGCGTGCCGAAGCCGGAATCGAACAAGATGACGGCCAACGCCAGTGAGCCGACAAAATAGGCGATGCGGGCGTTGTCGAATTCGATGCCGAGGCCGTCGGTTCCGGTGGCCAGCCCGATACAGAGAAACAGAAGCAGGAGAGGGGCGCCGAAGCGGAAGGCGATCAGGCTCGAAAACGCGGCGGCGACAACGAGCGCCGTGCCGACCAGCGTGACGAGATAGATCGCATGCTCCATCCGTGATTTGCCCCTCGAATTCCTCTTTCTATCGATTTACGGGAGAGTGGGGCGAAGGCATGGCCAGTGCAAGGCGCAAGGGTGGTTTTTTGCACTATGCCGGCGATTTCGGACGGCCAAGCGTTGCTGCTCCGGCAAATGAAAAACGCCCGGACGAAGCCGGGCGTTTCAAGTCTCGAGAAGGTAGAGTCTTCGATCAGGCGATGGTCTTGCCGAAGGCGACCGCGGTATCGCTCATGCGGTTGGAGAAGCCCCATTCATTGTCGTACCAGGACAGCACCGAAACGAAGTTGCCGTCCATGACCTTGGTCTGGTCGAGTGCCATGATCGACGAACGCGGATCATGGTTGAAATCGATCGAGACGTTCGGGTGATGGGTGACGCCGAGGATGCCCTTAAGCTTGCCGTTGGAGGCTGCGATGACCGCTTCGTTGATTTCCTGCACGGTGGTCGGGCGCTTGGCGATGAACTTGAAGTCGACGACCGAGACGTTCGGGGTCGGCACGCGGATCGAGATGCCGTCGAGCTTGCCCTTGAGGTCGGGGAGCACGAGGCCGATCGCCTTGGCGGCGCCGGTCGAGGTCGGAATCTGCGAAAGGGCCGCAGCGCGAGCGCGGTAGAGATCCTTGTGCATGGTGTCCAGCGTCGGCTGGTCGCCCGTGTAGGAGTGGATCGTCGTCATCATGCCCTTTTCGATGCCGACCGTCTCGTGCAGCACGGCGGCCAGCGGCGCCAGGCAGTTGGTGGTGCAGGACGCGTTCGAGATGACGATGTGGTCCTTGGTCAGCTTGTCATGGTTGATGCCGTAGACGACGGTCAGGTCAGCACCGTCGGCAGGTGCCGAGACCAGCACGCGCTTGGCTCCGGCGGTCAGGTGGGCTGCGGCCTTGTCGCGGGCGGTGAAGATGCCGGTGCATTCGAGCGCGATGTCAACGCCGAGTTCCTTCCACGGCAGCTGCGTCGGGTCCTTGATCGCGGTGACCTTGAACTTTTCCTTGCCGACGGTGATCTGGTCGCCATCGACGCTCACCTCGTGAGGGAAGCGGCCGTGCACGCTATCGTAGCGCAGCAGGTGGGCATTGGTCTCGACCGGGCCGAGATCGTTGACGGCGACGACGTCGATGTCCTTGCGGCCGGACTCATGGATGGCGCGCAGGATGTTGCGGCCGATGCGGCCGAATCCGTTGATGGCAACTCTGACGGTCATTTTTCTCTCCCTGGGAGCTGGAAGGCAATTTGGTCCGCAGCTTCATAGCGGTGGACGGTCGAAGAATCCAGCCATCCAAGGCATGGATTTAAATCGATTAGGTTGGGCCAGCCCACGAAATCGCCGCATGCGGTTTCGTGGGACGGGCGCCTCAATCCGTTATTTGCCGTGCAGGCGGACTTCCGCCGCCTTGGCCGCCGCCTCGGCAGTGATGCCGAAATGCGGGTAGAGCTGTTCGATCGTGCCCGAGGCGCCGAAGCCGGTCATGCCGACGAAGATGCCGTCCGAGCCGATGAGATGATCCCAGCCCTGGCGAATGCCGGCCTCGATCGCCATCTTGATCGGCGCATTGCCGATGGTCTTCTTGCGGTAGGCGTCGCTCTGCTTGTCGAACAGTTCGAAGCAAGGCACCGAGACGACGCGGGTCGGGTGGCCGTGCTTCTCGAGCAAGTCGCGGGCGCCAAGCGCGATCTCGACCTCGGAGCCGGTGGCGAAGATCGTCACCGCCGCCTCGCCGCTGGCCGCAGCCAGTTCGTAGGCGCCCTGGCTGCTCAGGTTCTTGGCCGAGTGCTCGGTGCGCACCGTCGGCAGGTTCTGGCGGGTCAGCGCGAGCGTCGACGGCGTCTTCTCGGATTCGAGCGCGATCTGCCAGCATTCGGCGGTTTCCACGGCGTCTGCCGGACGGAAGACGTTGTGGTTCGGGATGGCGCGCAGTGCCGCAAGATGCTCGACCGGCTGGTGGGTCGGGCCGTCTTCGCCCAGACCGATGGAATCATGGGTCATGACGAAAATCGAGCGGATGCCCATCAGCGAGGAAAGCCGCATCGACGGGCGGGCATAGTCGGAGAAGCACATGAAGGTGCCGCCATAGGCGATGAGGCCGCCATGCAGCGTGAGACCATTGATGGCCGCAGCCATGCCATGCTCGCGGATGCCGTAGTGGACATAGCGCTGGCCGTAATCGTCCGGCGTGATGTTCTTGGTCTGGCTGGTCTTGGTGTTGTTGGAGCCGGTCAGGTCGGCGGAGCCGCCGATGGTTTCCGGCACGGCGCCGTTGATGACTTCCAGCGCCATTTCCGACGATTTGCGGGTGGCGACCTTCGGCTTGTCGACCGAGAGCTTCTTCTTGTAGTCGTCAATGACGGCGTCGAAGTTGGACGGCAGCTTGCCGGCGAGGCGGCGCTCGAACTCGGCCTTCAGTTTCGGCTCGGCCTTGGCGAGGCGGCCCTCCCAGTCGGTGCGCGGCTTGGCGCCGGCCTTGCCGGCGGTGCGCCGGGCATCGAGGATGTCGGCTGGGATCTCGAAGGGCGGCGACTCCCAGTTGAAGAACTTGCGCGCGCCAGCGATCTCGTCGGCGCCGAGCGGCGAACCGTGCGCCTTGTTGGTGCCGGCCTTGGTCGGGGCGCCGAAACCAATGGTGGTCTTGCAGGCGATCATCGTCGGCTTGTCGGAATGGCGAGCGGCTTCGATCGCATAGGCGATAGCTTCCGGATCGGTGCCGTCGATATGGCTGGCATTCCAGCCGGAGGCCTGGAAGCGGGCGACCTGGTCGGTGTTGTCGGCGAGCGAAACCGGACCGTCGATCGAGATGTTGTTGTTGTCCCAGAAGACGATCAGCTTGTTGAGTTTCAGATGCCCGGCAAGCGCGATGGCTTCCTGGGACACGCCTTCCATCAGGCAGCCGTCGCCGGCCAGCACATAGGTGTAGTGGTCGACGAGGTCGTTGCCGAAGGCGGCGTTCATGATGCGCTCGCCGAGCGCGAAGCCGACCGAATTGGCGAGGCCCTGGCCGAGCGGGCCGGTCGTCGTCTCGATGCCCGTGGCATGGCCGTATTCGGGATGGCCTGCCGTCTTCGAGCCCAACTGGCGGAAGTGCTTGATCTGGTCGAGGGTCATGTCCTCGTAGCCGGTCAGATGCAGAAGCGAATAGAGCAGCATCGAGCCATGGCCGGCCGACAGGATGAAGCGGTCGCGGTCGGGCCAGTGCGGGGCCTTGGGATCATATTTCAGGAAGCGGGTGAACAGCACCGTGGCGATGTCGGCGCAACCCATGGGCAGGCCGGGATGGCCGGACTGGGCCTTCTCAACGGCATCCATGGAGAGAAAGCGGATCGCATTGGCCATCCGGTCATGTTGTTCACGCGACGTCATGGTTCCTCCAGATATGGGGGTTTGGGGCTTGGGAGAGCCCTTGAAAAGGGTGCGCGACACATAGCAGGCGCGGGCTTTTAGTCAACAAATCGGGTGCACATTTGCCGGTCTTGTGATGCCGGCGGCGGGTCTACATTAGCGTTAGCGGGGGACAGTCGCGAGAGCTTTGTTGACGTTGCCTTCACCCGGTGCCTAATGTTTCCGGGATAAGGCGTTCTGAACGCGAACGATTCGGTGATGGGCAGGGCACAGGACGAAGGCCATGACCGGGGAAACCACACTCAAGGAAGTCATCGCCAGGCTGGGCAAGGCCATCGAGGGGCTGGAAAATGCCGTCGCGGCCAAGCTTGAGCATGAGCGCGACTACTCGGAAGCCGAGGCCGAAGTGCAGCGGATGAATGCCGACCGCTCGCGGCTGGCGCAGGAACTCGACAATTCCGAAGCGCGCGCCGAACGGCTGGAAGACGCCAACAAGGAAGTCTCGCGACGGCTGGTGACCGCCATGGAAACCATCCGCGCCGTGTTGGACAGATAGGAGCTGGCCCATGGCACAGGTCACGGTTTCAATCGACGGCAAACAGTATCGGATGGCCTGCGACGAAGGTCAGGAAGAGCATCTGATCGACCTCGCCGAACGCTTCGACCGCTATGTCTCGCATCTGAAAGATTCCTTCGGCGAGATCGGTGACCAGCGGCTGACGGTCATGGCCGGCATCATGGTGATGGACGAGCTTTCGGAACTGCAGAAACGCGTCAAGGGCATGGAAAGCGAAGTGCTGACCTTGCGCAAGACGCGCGACGAGGCGCTGACCAAGGCTGACAAGAGCGACAGCGTGCTGACCAACGCGCTCGGCGCGCTGGCGCAGCGCATGGAAGATTTGACGTCGACGCTGGCGGTGAAATCCTAGAACTCTTTCAGCGTCCGCAGCGAAATTTCTGCATTCTCCAACAAATTGCGAAGATTTTTCGCGGCCCGTATCGCTGCCGGCGACCTCAGTGTTTGAAGGTCGCCGCGGGAGTGGTAAAAGGGTCGGAGACCGCCAACCGGCGGCATTCACAGGGGTAGGGACCATGAGCCTTCGTATCAACGACATAGCGCCGGACTTCACGGCCGAGACCACCCAAGGCGCGATCAATTTTCACGACTGGATCGGCGACGGCTGGGCGATCCTGTTCAGCCACCCGAAGAATTTCACACCGGTCTGCACGACCGAGCTCGGCACGATGGCGGGGCTGGAGGGCGAGTTCAAGAAGCGCAACGTCAAGATCATCGGCATCTCCGTCGATCCGGTTGCGAGCCACGACAAATGGCAGGCCGACATCAAGACGGCGACCGGCCAAACGGTGCACTATCCGCTGATCGGCGACAAGGATCTCAAGGTCGCCAAGCTTTACGACATGCTGCCCGCGGGTGCCGGCGAGACCTCGGAAGGCCGCACGCCCGCCGACAACGCCACCGTGCGCTCGGTCTACGTCATCGGGCCCGACAAGAAGATCAAGCTGGTGCTGACCTACCCGATGACCACGGGCCGCAACTTCGACGAGATCTTGCGCGCGGTCGATTCCATGCAGCTCACCGCCAAGCATCAGGTGGCGACGCCGGCCAACTGGAAGCAGGGCGAGGACGTCATCATCACCGCCGCCGTTTCCAACGAGGATGCGATCAAGCGCTTCGGCGCCTACGAAACCATCCTGCCCTATCTCAGGAAGACCAAGCAGCCCTCTGCCTGAGACAGGCGCCGGAACGGTTTTTTGCCGTTTCCGCCCTTGCGAGCCCAGTCATGCTTGACTGGTCCGCAAGGGTGGACGACCATGCTCTTGTTGGGTTCCGGTGGAGAAAATCGTTCCTGCCGGCGGGTTGAGGGAGCCGGAAGTGGACGTAACTTTGGCCGGGCCAATGGTCAGGGGGTTTTACGACAAGCCCACCGGGGCCATCCAATATGTCGTCACCGATCCGGCGACGAAGCGGTGTGCCATCATCGATCCGATCCTCGACTTCGATGAGAGATCCGGCGCGACGGGTACGAAGAGCGCCGATGCCTTGCTCGATTTCGTAGGGGAAAACGGGCTGGAGCTCAAGTGGATCCTCGACACCCACCCGCATGCCGACCATTTCTCGGCCGCGCACTATCTGAAACAGAAGACCGGGGCGCCGACGGCGATCGGCGACAGGGTTGTCGACGTCCAGAAGCTGTGGAAGGTGATCTACAACTGGCCGGATTTTCCCGCCGACGGCTCGCAGTGGGACCGGCTGTTCCGGGAAGGCGAGACGTTTGCGATCGGCAGCCTTCCAGTCAAGGTGCTGTTCTCACCCGGCCACACGCTGGCCTCGATCACCTATGTGGTCGGCGACGCCGCTTTCATTCACGATACGCTGTTCATGCCCGACAGCGGCACGGCACGCGCGGATTTTCCCGGCGGCAGCGCCGCGCGGCTGTGGCGCTCGATCCAGGACATACTGGCGTTGCCCGATGAGACGCGAATCTTCGTCGGCCATGACTATCAGGCCGGTGGCCGCGAGGCCTTGTGGGAAAGCACGGTGGCCGTGCAGAAGGCGACCAACATCCATCTCGTTGCCGCCCACAGCGAGGCTGAGTTCGTGGCGCTACGCGAAGCGCGCGACAAGACATTGCCGATGCCGCGCCTAATCCTGCATGCGCTCCAGGTCAACATGAATGGCGGCCGGCTGCCGGAACCGGAAGCCAATGGAAGGCGCTATCTGAAGTTTCCGCTGGATGGGCTTTGAGGCAAGTTGTACGAAAAAGGCGGCGACAGTTTCCTGACGCCGCCTTGATATTTCCTGGCCGAAGCCGGCTTTTAAGCCGCCGGCTGTGCCTCGATGGTGCGCAGCGCCTGGGTCTGGCGCTTGGCAGCGGCCTTGACGGCATCCTGCACCTTTTCGAAAGCACGCACCTCGATCTGGCGCACGCGCTCGCGGCTGATGTCGAACTCGGCCGACAGCTCTTCCAGCGTCAGCGGCTCCTCGGCGAGGCGACGGGCCTCGAAGATGCGCCGCTCGCGCTCGTTGAGCACGGCAAGAGCGCCTGACAGCATGCCGCGCCGGTTTTCCAGCTCGTCCTGCTCGATCAGCATGTCTTCCTGGCTTTCGTGGTCATCGACCAGCCAGTCCTGCCATTCGCCGGACTCGCCCTCGCTTGCCCTGATTGGGGCGTTAAGCGACGCGTCGCCCGACAGGCGGCGGTTCATCGACACCACTTCGGCCTCGGACACATTCAGCCTGGTGGCGATCTCGGTGATCTGATCGGGCTTCAAATCGCCGTCGTCCAGTGCCTGGATCTTGCCCTTCACCTTGCGCAGATTGAAGAACAGGCGCTTCTGGTTGGCGGTGGTGCCCATCTTGACCAGGCTCCACGAGCGCAGGATGTACTCCTGGATCGAGGCCTTGATCCACCACATGGCGTAGGTCGCGAGGCGGAAGCCACGCTCGGGTTCGAATTTCTTCACGGCCTGCATGAGACCGACATTGCCTTCCGAGATCACTTCGCCGATCGGCAGGCCGTAGCCGCGATAGCCCATGGCGATCTTGGCGACGAGCCGCAAATGGCTGGTGACGAGCTTGTGCGCAGCGCTGGTGTCTTCATGCTCGGCATAACGCTTGGCGAGCATGTACTCTTCCTGCGGCTGAAGCATGGGAAAGCGGCGGATTTCTTCCAGGTAGCGGCTGAGGCCGCCTTCGCCGGAAACAATACTGGGTAGTGACTGGGCCATGATAGCGCCCCCTCTCTATTGGAGTGATGCCCCCGAAACGCGGCGGGCATGTGACGCGAGCACCATAAGGGCTCGCCCGCGACATCAGATCTTATACAGGAACAAAACCAGAAAAGACAGGCATTTGTTCAACACGAAACAGTGTGTCACGCTAAAGTGAACAATGTCAGTCAGGTTTTTGATGGCTGGTTTCGAGCTTGACGGTGGCAGGTTCAGAGATTGCGAAAACCGCCGACGAGTTCCTCCATGTCCCCCGGTATCGGCGCCTCGAACCTCATCGCTAAATGGGTATCCGGATGGCGAAATGCAAGGAGCCATGCATGCAAAGCTTGCCGGGAAAACGCCTTGACCTGACTTTTCAGCGGTTCCGGCAGCCGGTTGGCCTTGGTGCGGAAAGCCTGGCCGTAGTCGGGGTCGCCGATGACCGGATGGCCAATATGGGCCATGTGGACACGGATCTGGTGGGTGCGGCCGGTTTCCAGCCGGCATTCGACCAGGCTTGCGGTGGCGAACTCCTGTTGCTGTTCGCCAAAGCGCTCCTGCACGGCAAAATGGGTGATGGCATGGCGGGCGTCGTCGCGGCCTTCCGGCACCACGGCACGGCGCACCCGGTCGGCGGCACGGCCAAGCGGCGCGGCGACCGTTCCGGTCGGCCGCTGCGGTATGCCCCAGACCAGCGCCAGATAGGCGCGTTCGAGATCACCCGTCCGGCCGTGATCGGCGAAGGCTTCGGACAACGCCTTATGGGCACGGTCAGTCTTGGCCACCACCATGACGCCGCTGGTCTCCTTGTCCAAGCGGTGCACGATGCCCGGCCGGCGCACTCCGCCGATGCCGGACAGGCTGTCGCCACAGTGATGGATCAGCGCGTTGACGAGCGTGCCGGTCCAGTTGCCGGCGCCGGGATGCACGACAAGCCCCGCCGGCTTGTTGATGACGATCAGGGTGTCGTCTTCATAGAGCACATCGAGCGCGATGGCCTCGCCCTGCGGCGAGGCCGGCTCCGGTTCCGGCATCACGACCGACACGCTTTCGCCTGCGGTCATCTTGCGTTTGGTTTCGTCGACCGGCTTGCCGTTGATGGAAACCGCGCCCTGCCGGATCAGCATCTGCACGCGGCTGCGCGACATGTCGGGGCCGAGGCTCGCCGCCAGCCATTGGTCGAGGCGCTGTCCGGCCGCGTCCGGGCCTGCCACAAGCACAGTTGGTGCCGCCTCTATCAATTCAGGGTCCTCTTCGCTATGAGCGCTCATCGAAAAACCGTTCCGGAATATTTGCCATGGCCCGGCCCGATGCCGACGAAGATCAGGAAAAGCCGCTCGACCCCGAGGTCGAAAAGATGCGTGGCAAGCTCGTCCGCTTCATGGCCATCAATCTCGGCCTGCTGCTGCTGGCCCTTATGGTGGTGATCGCGGCGATTGTCTACAAAGCCCGCAAAGCGCCATCGGCGACCCCGCCGCTGGCTGGCGATATCCAGGTGCCCGCCGGCGAGCCGTTGGGCGGCGACATCGTGCTGCCGGTCGGCGCAAAAGTGGTCAGCCAGTCGCTGTCCGGCAATCGCATCTCGATCGACGCCGAGCTTGCCGACGGCGGCCGCGCGATCTTCGTCTATGATATCGCCGAGCGCCGCCTGATCGGCCAGTTCGCAATTCGCAACAAATAGGCTGGCCGCAACAGTGCAACAAACAAGCGTGTCGCAGAAATGACCGGCTTTGCCGAACATCGTCGTGTCGCGACCGTGGCACTGGTTGTCCGCGACTATGACGAGGCGATCGCCTGGTATGTCGGGCGGCTGGGTTTCCTGCTCCTCGAGGACGTTGATCTCGGCGATGGCAAGCGCTGGGTCACGGTGGCGCCGGCCAACGGGCAGGGCGCCAGACTGCTGCTGGCCGAGGCGTCCGACGAGGCGCAAAGGCAAAGCATCGGCAACCAGACGGGCGGCCGGGTCTTCCTGTTCCTGGAAACCGACGACTTTGCCCGCGACCATGCGGCGATGCTGGAAAAGGGCGTCGAATTCCGCGAGGCGCCGCGTTTCGAGCCCTATGGCACGGTCGCGGTTTTCGCCGATCTCCATGGCAATCTCTGGGACCTGATCGAGCCGAAACGCTAGGCCTGCAGCCGACTTTTCCCCGATAAGGGAAAGCGGCCGAACCCCAGTTGCTTTTTCCCGGCCGTCAGCCTATATCGCCGGTTCTTGAACGCGCCCATCGTCTAGCGGTCAGGACACCGCCCTCTCACGGCGGGAACAGGGGTTCGATTCCCCTTGGGCGTACCAATGTTTTCTGCCAGATGCGATGCTTGCGCTGTACGGCATGTTGCAGCAAGTTGGCTGCATGAAACAATTGGCTTTGCCGCTCCTCATTTCCGCGTCCCTGATTGCCCAGTGCGGTCCGTCGTTCTCCAAGGACAAGAAGATCACCGGCACCATTCGAGGTTTCGAATGTGGCGACAATTGCTATCTGACCATTGTCGACCGCAAGAAGGTGGAGCAAGTCGGCCTGTGTGCCGCGCCCGAGTGCGAAAGCTGGAACGAGCAAACCGTGATGCCGTCCCGCTACAAGGGAAAACGCGTGACCGTCACAGCCGGGCAAGGGCAGCAGGTCGATGACAGCGGCAACGTGATGGGAGAGATGATGTCCTTCACCAAGATCAGGTTTCTCGACTAGCATTGGCGGCATTCAGACAAGGCACCTATGTAGGTTGCTCTTGACTGGCGACGCCCGCGACCCGGCGGCTCCGCATCCCCGAATACCCCCAATTTAAGTCAGCCCGCGACGCTTGAAAGCGCAACAATCCCTGCTACTTACGGGGCCGGGGTAGCATCCGCGGCAGCGCGGATTTTGGGTTGGGTAGAGTTGGAATGGCGTCAGGGAAGACGATTTGCTCGCGCTGCCATGGCGGCGGCAAGGTTTTCGATTGCTCGAGATGGTCTGCGTCGAAAGGGCATTGCTGCCCGCAAGGGACGCACCAGATCAGTTGCCCGGGGAAGACCGTCGCGTGCGCCGAATGTGGCGGCCTGGGGATGCTGGTGGAAGCTGAGCTCAAGGCCGTCGCGTAGCCGCGGCTTCGGCAAGGACGCGATGAGGGCGGCTTCCGCGTTGCGATCGCGTCCGCCATCTCTTGAATGGATTCTGCAGGCTTATACGGCCAAGAGCGGTTTCACCGTCGTGCAACGATAGGACTCGCCGCTTCTGGCGCGGCGGGGCCGATTGCATTAGCATCACGTCAGGGATTTCGAGGCACGGCTCAAGCGGCTCACAGAATGCCGGGTGCCACTGAGATCCTGACGGGCAATCGATGCCGCGGGGAGAAGGCCAATGCAGAAGCTGCAAGCGCAGGGCGTCCACCACATCACGCTGGTCGGCGCCGGGCGCCAGACCTCGATCGATTTCTGGGAAGGCGTGCTCGGCATGCCGTTCATCTTCGAGCAGCCCAACCTCGACAAGGCCAGCGAAAGCCATCTCTATTTCGATCCAGGCGACGGCCGGCTGATCACCGTCTTCACCGATGAGAGCCGCACGCCGCCGAAGCGGCGCACGCCGACCGATCCGGGCTGCGTCCACCACATCGCGTTTGCGGTGTCGCGCGTCACCTTCCTGCAGGCGGTCACCCGGCTCGACGAGCGCGGCATCAAGCACAGCGGCGTCAAGGATCGCGGCTTCATGGATTCGATCTACTTCGAGGATCCGCTTGGCCTGCTGATCGAGCTTGCTTCCTACCGCTTCGAGCCGCCGGCGGGTTTCACCCATGCCGACGTGCTGATGCAGGCGCACAGGCTGCGGGTCGCGCGCGGTGATTACAACATTGCCGAGGCGCACCTTGCCGACGCGATCCAGGCGCTTGTCGAGAGTTCCCGCGCGACCCTGTCGGACGACCGGGCGCCGAAGAATCCATACTGACGGCCAACAAGACAGAGGGAGGACAACAATGGCAAAGACAGTGAGTAAGAGTGCGAAGAAGCCGGCGGCCAAGGCAGCTGCCAAACCGGCAAGCAAGGCTGCGGCCAAGCCGGCGCCAAAGGCTGCCGCGAAGGCGGCAAAACCGGCGGCCAAGACGTCCGCACCGAAGGCCAAGGCGAAATCTGCGAAAAAGCCGGCGCTGAAGCTCAGCATGCTGAAGCCGAGCGTCAACAACATGACAGTGCGGGTGTTTGCCCGCGCGGCCGGGTTCGACGCCGCCGAGACCGACGCCTGGGGCCACACCCGCTCGCCCGAATACATGGCGCGTAATCCGGCGCATCTGACACCGATGATCGAGGACAAGGGGCTGCCCAGAGGCGTGCTTTGGGAAAGCTGTGCCATCATGCAGTATCTCTCCAACAAGCACGGGCTGGAGAAATTCTATCCGAAGGCGCCGGCCAAGCGGGCGATGGTCGACAGCGCCATGTTCTACCTGATCGGCACGCTCTACCCCTATGTGGCGCGCGCCACCTATCCGGCGCTCGGCTTCCCGCACTATCCCGGCGAGGTCGGCCACAGCGACGCCCACCCGGACAAGAAGTCGGAAGCACAGAAGGCGGCCATGGCTGCGATCGCCGAGCCGCTGGAGGTTTTTCACAGCTTCTTCAGGGACGGCAAGCCGTTCATCGGCGGCAAGCACCCGTCGATCGCCGACATCCGGCTGGCGGCAACGCTCGAGTTCCTGGCGGTCATCGACTATCCGCTGCCCAAATGGGCAAAGGAGTACATGGCGGCAATCGAGAAGAAGCTCGGCAAGGCTTACGCCGAGCCGGCCGGCGACGTGCGTGGCTACATCGCCTATGTGCGGTCGCAGGCGAAGGCTCCAGCTTAAGGATTCGTTAACCTAAGCCCTGTCTACTGCTGGGAATTCACCGCGCGACCACGGATGTACTGGCGCACTATCGGTGGAAGGAAAGGTCGGCTCCGTGCCGGCCTTTTTGCTTTTTGCGCGCCTCATGCCGGGACATCGCGGGACGGTGATCAGGCAGCGCCGGCGCATCAACTTTTTGCGCCACGATATTGTCATCGCCGGTGTTGGCTCTAACATCCCTTCAGCAGATTCGGCTTGGAATGCCGACCTGGATGAGATGAGGGGTTGCGATGAAATGCGTGGCGGCAATGCTGATAATCTCCGGCGGCATGCTGGCTGGAACGCTTCTCCCGTCACAGGCCGCGACGCTCAACACAATGGATGATGTCGGGGACGCAATCCAGGCGTGCTGGACGCCGCCGGCGGATGCCGGGAATTCGACCGTAACGTTGAGTTTCAGCTTCAAGCGCGACGGCTCGCTGATCGGTCCGCCGCGGCCGACCGCCGCCAAGGTGGCCGGCGATGACAAGGCGCGGAAGGCGTTCATCGAGGCGGCCATCGCGGCTGTCAAGAATTGCACGCCCCTGACCCTTTCACCGGCGCTGGCGAAAGGCATAGGCGGCAACGTCTTTACGCTGCAATTGGCTTCCCCGAAGCAATAGCGGCTCGCGCCGGCATTTCAGCGAGAAAATGGCGAGACTAAAGCGCGTCGCCCGGCAAGGCTTTATGCCTCCGCCAGGCTGCTTTTCACAACCAATTGCTCAATGGCTCAGGCGCCGAACCTTGGCATGCCGTGCCAGGTCCGGTGTCTCGAAGACATAGTCACTCCAGGCCGATTCCGGGATTTGCCCGGCCAGATAGCACTCCAGCAACAGGTTTTGCTCGGGATTGAGCGGTCGTGGCGCGCGCTCATGATCCAGCCCGAGAGAATGGAAAAGGTTCCTTGTCAGTTCCGATACCGTGAAGTGGATCGACATCTGCGTTCTCCTCTGCCTATCAACGCCGCACTCAGGCAAAGGTTTCAGCGTCAGGTGCCGATAACGCCGGATTGATCGTTGGCTGATGCCATGGCCTCGCAATTCCGACAGCCGCCGGTCTGGCCGAATTGTTTTCCGGTTCGTCTCAATCTTGAAATAAAAGTGTAATATCGAATTCACAGGGGCCGTTCTATTACACTGGATGAAAGTCTGCTCAGGTTATAATTCTTTAAGTATTAGGTATAGCTCATTTGGTCGAAGATTACCCCAGTCGAAAGAATGTGATTCCAGTCCGTCAACAGCAAGGACAATGTCGTCCCGATGATCCGCTCCTGGCTTCTCATGATGATCGCGCTGACGGTGGCCGCCTTTGCGCTCGGCACGACGGCTTCCTATGCGGATAGCTGCAGCGTGATCAGAGGTCAGTTGCTTTCTGGTGGCCGCGATGGGGGCGTGAGCCCCGAACTGGCGCAGTTGCGCCGCCAGCTTGTCGCGATACAGGGCCTGGAGAGGCAGCGCAGGTGCACGGCGCAAAGTGCCACGGGCGGCTTCTTCAACGCCTGTGCCGATCTTGCCAAGAACCGGACGGAGGTGCTGCGCCAGATCGCGGCCGGTTCCGGCCGGGACGTTTCGGGCCTGCAGGCACGGCTCGCGGCGCTTGGCTGCGGGGCGAAGGATCAGCGCCCGGCATCGAAGACCCAGTCCACCGCGGGCGGAGCAATTTATGCCGGCAATTCGATGCTGTTTTGCGTGCGCCTTTCGGATGGATATTTCTTCCCGGCGCCAAAGTCGCAATTCGCCGGCAGCGACGATGTCAAGGATATGGCCGATCAGTGCCGTTACATCTGCGATGATCCGGCCGTCGATCTCTACACGCTGAGCGATGCCAGTCTGGAAACCGAAAAGATGGTCGCGCTCGATACGCGCAAACCCTACACCGAACTGCCGTCGGCTTTCCGCTACCGCGACGATGCCAATTTCAAGGCCTGCGACGTCAAGCGCTACTACCAGCGGGTCGCCGAACTGAGGGCAAGGACGGTGACGCCAGCAGACATGAGCAATGCCATCATTCCCCTGCCGCAGCGAAAGCCGGACGTCGGCAGCCCGGACGTCGGCAGCGTTGCGGCAATCGCGCAATCCGGCACAGAAGCCCCTGGTGCCGCTCAGGAGCAGTCGATCGAGGCCAGCAAGCGGCCGGTGCGCGTGGTTGGCCCGGCCTTCTTCCCGGCTGAATGACCGCCCCTCTCTGCGCAACCATCGGATAACGCAGCGGGCTGCCATGGTGCAGCCGGCTGTAGGACCCACCTGGAACAGAGGGGCGCTCACGGCGTTGTGATCGACATCAGCCAGGAGAAACGCCATGGCCACGTTCAGGGAAATGCGGGTTCTGGAGATCGTCGAAAACGGCTCCCTGACCAATGACGAGAAGATCGCCGAACTGCGTGAGATCGAATCCGAGGCGCGGGGCCTGCAGCGGGCCGCGTCGGAGAGTTCCATGGGCGACGATGACGGCTGGCAGGACGATTTGCGCCAGGTTCGCTTTGCGCTCGACAAGCTTGGCGCGAAGGAACCGAAGAAGGGCGCGGCATCGCTATAGGCCCTGTCGTATAAGGCTCCAGATTTTTCCCGAAATTATTCGCAGACCATGCGAACCCGCTGTCCCGGCGCGCTTACGTTCTTGCACGCCAACTGCTTTACCGGGTCCGAGGGCGGGGGAGGCGGCGGTGATAATCGCGTCTGATGCCGTCTCTGCACGCCAGGTTTAGAGACCCTGCGCTCGGAAAATCGTCCGGGCGGCGGCTGTGGCGGCACCGGAAAGGCACCGTTGTCGGCCTGCGGCGCGTAGTCGACATTGGGTGGCGGCCGGTCCCAGAAGCGCCTGGCGTCGAGCGGCCGCGGGATGATGACCGTGCCGTCATAGCTGCGCGAGCAGCCGCTGCCGAAAAGCAGCACCACGCCCAGCAAGAAAGGCCCTATCCGTCCAGTCATAAGCAACACCCCTGCACAGGCTTATAACGCGGCCTTGGTGCACCCGACAACCGGACTGAATAACGCAGGAGGAACGGACTGGTTGCGCCGTTAAGGTTAGCGGATCGTTAATGCTTCTCGGGCACATTCCGCCGACGAACCGTGGAGGGAGGGTTCGGCCTTGATTTTCGGGGTGGGGACGGGATGGCGGAAGCGGACGAAGCAATCGGCGCGCGCGGCAAGCGTGGGCCCGGCAAGGCGGTAGACCGCGGCGACGCGCCGCCTCGCGCGTACATGGATTCGGCCGCCGCGCTTCGCCAACTGGTCGAGCTGGGCTCGGACTGGATCTGGGAGACCGACGCCGAACTGCGATTCTCCTGGCTTTCCCCCACCTACCAGGCGGCCACCGGCATCGATCCGGCCGATGTGCTTGGCCGGTTCCGCTTCGATTTCCTCAATCAGGTCTTGAAGGGCAACCACAGCGCGGCAGCGCATCTGCAAGATCTGCAGGCGCACCGGCCGTTTCGCGACTTCGTCTACGAACTGAAGGGAGGCGGCGCCGACTGCCGCTGGGTGTTGACGTCAGGCTTCCCACGGTTCGACAGCGAAGGAAAATTTGCCGGCTATCGCGGCATAGGCCGCAACGTTACCACGCTGGCCAGCGCCTTCGAGACCGCGGAACAGAACCCGTTGCCGGGCAGCGAACCCGACCGGCATCTTTCCGATCTCGAACGGACAATGGACGCCATGCACATGGGCGTCGTGCTTCTCGATGCCAAGCTCGACACGCTGATCGTCAACAAGGCCTATCGCGATCTGTCCGGGATTGCGGATGGTGCCGTGACCGTCGGCGCTCCGTTCAGCCAGTTGATGGACCTCAACCGCCGCAATGGCATCTATGGCGACATCGACGACCAGCAGTGGCGGCGCTATCTCGCCGCCCGTATCGAGGAGATCCGCGCCGGCTCCGTCGCGCCACGCGAATTTGTCCATGCAAGCGGCAGGACGATGATGTTCTCGGTGACGGCGCTGTCCGGGGGCAAGCGGCTGTTGACCTACTATGAGGTCACCGAACTCAAGCGTCGCGATGCCGAGATCGAAAGCGCCAACGCCAAGATCGCCGAGACCTTCGTCAATCTGCGCACCATGGTCGATCAGATGCCGATTGGCGTTCTCGTCCTCGATGCCGATATGCGCGCCGAAATCATCAATCGCGCCTTCTATGATTTCTGGAGGATCGATCCAGGCCGCGCCGGTATCGGCTCGGCCTTTCGCGAGTTGATGGAAGCCAGCCGGGCTATTGACCCTTACGGCGCCGATGAAATTGCCTGGCAACGTCATACCGCCGAGCGCGAAGCCGAAATCAGGGCCGGCATCGCCGGCTCTAGGCAATTGCCACACAATGACGGGCGCACGCTTGTCGCATCGCTGGCGCCGCTGCCAGGCGGCAAGCGGCTCATTTCCTATGTCGACGTCACCGACATGAAGGGCCGGGAGACTGAGGCGCAGGACGCTCGCAAGCATCTCGCCAGCGTGCTGGAATCGCTGCCGGCCGGCGTCATCATCTACGACCGCGACGACAAGTTCGTCTTCGCCAACCGCAAGCTGCAGGACTCGCTGCCGGCGCTGAAGCCCGTCTGGCAGCCCGGCTGCACCTTCCGCGAGGCGCTGGAGTTCGGCCATGCGGTCGGCTATTTCCGCTCGTGTGGCGATCCCGAGCTCGACAAGCTTTACGACGTTGACACCGAACGCTGGGCCGACGGCGTGCTGGCGCGCTACCATCTGCCAAATTCGTCCTACGAGCGCCTCAATGCCGATGGGCGCTGGTACCAGGTCTACGACATGCGCACCGAGGACGGCACGTTTATCGGCGTGCGCGTCGACATCAGCGACATCAAGAGCCGCGAGGCGGCGCTGCGCGATTCGATGCGCCAGATCGATCTCTTCCGACACGTCATGGACGAGTTGCCGGTGGCGGCCTTCATCAAGGCGCAGGACCTGAGCATCGAATTCGTCAACAAGGCCTGGTGCGCGATTACGGGCCTTGCCAAGGAAGACGTCATCGGCCGGACCGACCGCGAGCTGTTCGGCACGCAAGACGCGGAAAGCTACAGCCATGACGACACCGAGGTCGTCGTAACCGGCAAGGGCCTCGAGATCGAGGAGCCCGTCACCCATCGCGACGGCACGGTGCGGCAGTTGATGACGCGCAAGAGCCGGCTGGTGGCCATCGACGGATCGATGCACCTGGTCGGCTCCAGCACCGATATCACCGACGTCAAGGCGCGCGAGCAGGCGCTGGAAGAGAGCATGCGCGAGAACGAGGTGTTCCGCAGCCTGATCGACAATGTGCCGGTGTCGATCTACGCCAAGCGCTCCGATCTCAGGCAGTTTTATGTCAACAAGGGCTGGTGCGATCTGACCGGTCTCAGCAGGGAAGATGCGATCGGCAAGACCGACATCGAGATTTTCGGGGAGGACGGCGAGGCTTTCGTGGCCGGCGATCTGGCCGTGCTGCGCACCGGCGACACCCAGGAGATCGAGGAGACCGTGCGGCTTGCCGACGGCAGCGTCAGGCATCAGTTCGCGCGCAAGGGCGCGATGATCGCGTCGGACGGTTCGCTCTACCTAATCGGATCGACCACCGACATCACGGAACTGAAGATGCGCGAGGCCGAACTCAGCGAGGCGCGCCAGCGCGCCGTGCTCGCCGACCGCGCCAAGTCAGAATTCCTCGCCAATATGAGCCACGAGATCCGCACGCCGATGAACGGTGTGCTGGGCATGGCGGAACTCCTGGCCAAATCCAATCTCGATCCGAAGCAGAAGACGTTCACCGACATCATCGTCAAGTCGGGCAACGCGCTCTTGACCATCATCAACGACATCCTGGATTTCTCCAAGATCGATGCCGGCCAGATGGTACTCGATCCGGCACCTTTCAATCTTGCCGAGGCGATCGAGGATGTGGCGACGCTGGTGTCGACGCGCGCCAAGGAAAAGGACCTCGAGCTTATCGTGCGTGTCGAGCCGAGGCTCGAAAGCCTGTTCATCGGCGATGTCGGCCGCATCAGGCAGATCGTCACCAACCTCGTCGGCAACGCGGTGAAATTCACCGATGAGGGCCATGTGCTGGTCGACGTGACCGGCGAGAAGGTGCCGACCGGAACCAGGTTGACGATCTCGGTCACCGACACCGGGATCGGCATCCCCGAGGAAAAACTGAAACTGGTGTTCGAAAAATTCAGCCAGGTCGACACCTCCTCGACACGGCGGCACGAGGGCACCGGGCTTGGCCTTGCCATTACCTCACGGCTGGTCGAGCTGATGGGCGGCACCATCGGCGTCGAGAGCGCCGAGGGCAAGGGCTCGACCTTCTGGTTCACCGTGACGCTGCCCAGGGCCGGTCAGCAGAACGGGCAGCGCATCATGCCGGTGGACGTGACGGGCGCACGCGTGCTGATCGTTGACGACAATGCCGTCAACCGCGCCATCCTGACAGAGCAGATGACCTCGTGGACGTTCGATTCCTGTGCGGCTGAGAGCGGCGCCGAGGGCCTGAAAGTGCTGATCGCCGCCGCTGCCTATGGCGTGGCCGTGGATTGCGTGGTGCTCGACTACCAGATGCCCGAGATGAGCGGCGCCGAAATGGCGCGCATCGTGCGCAACACCGAAGGCCTCGCCGACACGCCGATCATCATGCTGACCTCGGTCGACCAGTCGCTCGCCAACACCAGCTACCGCGATCTCGGCATCGATGCCCAACTTATCAAGCCGGCGCGCTCCTCCGTGCTTCTGGAAACGCTGGTGGCGACCATCCAGCGCCATCGCCACACCACGGACGGCCACCCCGCGCAGCCGCTCGCAGGCGAGGCGCTCGCTGCCCCCCAGCGGCCACCGCTGGCGCCGTCCGAACAACGCGCGCAATTGCAGCCGCCGCCGGTTCGCCCGAGGCTGCCTGCCACCGGCGATGGCGGACACAGGCTGGATATCCTCGTTGCCGAGGACAATGAGGTGAACCAGATGGTCTTCACCCAGATCCTCGGCGAGACCGGCTACGGCTTCGAGATCGTCGGCAATGGCCGCAAGGCGCTCGACGCCTTCGGCAAGCTCAATCCGTGCATGATCCTGATGGACGTCTCGATGCCGGAGATGAGTGGGCTCGAGGCGACCGCCGCGATCCGCCGGCTGGAAGAGGAAACCGGCACGCATGTGCCGATCGTCGGCGTCACTGCGCATGCGCTCAAGGGCGACCGCGAACGCTGCCTGGAGGCGGGCATGGACGACTATCTGCCCAAGCCGATCAGCCCCAGGGCCCTGCTGGAGAAGGTCGAGCGCTGGATCGGCGCCGGCAGCCAGGTCCAGCGCAACGCGGGATAGCATCCCGCCGCGCGCTTTCAGGGATCCGAAGAGGCAAGCGAGGGAATCAATCGCCGATTCGCTGCTACCCCTGCGTGCAATGCCTATGGTGCGATCGCACCATATCAAAGGCGGCGCCCAGCCGGGAGAATGGCAAAATCGAATTCCGCCCTTGCAGTTACGGGCGGGAGCAGCGACCGCCAGTATGGAACAGCGTCAACCTACCCCAACGGACCTGTTTTTGGCGATGGCCCGGCCATGACACGCTCTGGTCTTGAGCAACGCACTCCCGTCCGGATTTTCTTCACCTGAGAAAGCCCCGTCGAATCCGACGGCGGCTCGAGCCGGTGGATGGCTCAAGCCCCTGATTCCGGAGGCAAACTCGGATCAGGCGACGATCGCCCGACGCCACTGCCTTTTCCAGTGCCGGCAACGCGTTACCGGGCTGACACGAAACTGTCATGCGACTGTTATAATCGAGGGCTATTGGCCTCAGCGGGCGCTGGTTAGGAATGGCGCCGAGAGACCATCTTCCGAACAGGAGCAGGCCACATGAGACATTTCATCCGCTCGGCGGCCGTTGCGATTGCAATGGCTACAGCGTCTACTTTCACCCTTTCCGCAGCCATGGCAGCTGATCTTTCCGGCGCCGGTTCGACCTTCATCTATCCGGTGTTCGCCAAGTGGGCCGACACCTACAAGAAAGACACCGGCATCGGCCTCAACTACCAGTCGATCGGTTCGGGCGGCGGCATCAAGCAGGTCATCGCCAAGACCGTGACTTTTGGCGCCACCGACAAGCCGATGTCCGATGCCGATCTGGAAAAGAACGGCCTCGTGCAGTTCCCGATGGTGATGGGCGGCATCGTGCCGATCGTCAACCTGACCGGCGTCAAGCCGGGCGAGCTCGTCCTCGACGGCAAGACGATTGCCCAGATCTATCTCGGCGCCATCACCACCTGGGATGATGCCGCGATCAAGGCGCTGAACCCCACCCTCACCCTGCCGTCGACCGCGATCGCCGTCGTGCATCGTTCGGACGGCTCGGGCACCACCTTCAATTTCACCAACTATCTGGTGAAGCTCTCGCCCGACTGGAAGGACAAGGTCGGTTCCGACACCGCCGTCGAATGGCCCACGGGCGTCGGCGCCAAGGGCAGCGAAGGCGTTGCCAACACCGTCAAGCAGACGGATGGCGGCATCGGCTATGTCGAGTACGCCTATGCCAAGCAGAACAACCTGTCCTACTCCAAGATGCTGAATGCAGCCGGCAAGGTCGTCGAGCCGTCGCTCGAATCCTTCGGCGCTGCCGCTTCGAATGCCGACTTCAAGACGGCCAAGAACTTCAACGTCATCATCACCAACGAGCCTGGCGACGCCACTTGGCCGATCGCAGCCTCGACCTGGGTCCTGATCCACAAGGCTCCGGATGATGCCGCCGCCACCGGCGAGGCCCTGAAGTTCTTTGCCTGGGCCTACAAGGACGGCAAGGAAACCGCCAAGGCGCTCGACTATGTCTCGATCCCCGACAGCGTCGTCGACCTGATCAAGGCTTCGTGGAAGACCGACATCCAGGCCGACGGCAAGCCCGTCTACGTCGGCGAGTAACATCCCTTGAAGGAGCGCCGCGCTCGCGGCGCTCCTTTTCCTTCCATTCAAAAGAGCCGAGCTTGACATGAGCGCTGTCCAGGAAGCCTTGCCAGCCGTTAGAAGTTCGCGCGATGCCACCGTCCGACGGTTCGCGCTGACCGACTCGATCTTCCATGGAATGACCCGCGCTGCCGCGATCCTGGTGCTGGTTCTGCTCGGCGGCGTTGCGATCTCGCTGTTTGCCGGCTCCTGGCAAGCCCTCTCCACCTTCGGCTTTTCCTTCCTGACCAGCGAAAGCTGGAACCCGGTGACGGAGAAATTCGGTGCTCTGGCGCCGATCTACGGCACCATCATCACCTCGGCCATCGCCATCCTGATAGCCGTGCCGCTCGGCATCGGCATCGCCATCTTCCTCACCGAGCTTTGCCCGCGCCCGCTGCGGCGCCCGATCGGCATGGCGGTGGAACTGCTGGCCGGCATCCCTTCGATCATCTACGGCATCTGGGGCCTGTTCGTCCTGGCACCGTTCCTGCAGACGACCGTGCAGCCCTTCATCATCAGCGTGTTCCATGGCATTCCCGGCCTCAACAGCCTGTTTGCCGGCCCGCCCTATGGTATCGGCCTGCTGACCTCGTCGATGATCCTTGCCATCATGGTGCTGCCCTTCATCACCTCGATCACCAAGGACGTCTTCGACACGGTGCCTCCGGTGCTTAAGGAATCGGCCTACGGCATTGGTTGCACCACCTGGGAAGTGACCCGCCGCGTCGTCATTCCCTACACCCGCATCGGCATCATGGGCGGCGTCATGCTCGGCCTCGGCCGCGCGCTCGGCGAAACCATGGCGGTGACCTTCGTCATCGGCAACGCGCACCGCATCTCGACCTCGCTGTTCGCGCCGGCAACGACGATCTCGGCCACCATCGCCAACGAATTCACCGAAGCGGTCGGCGATCTCTACACCTCTTCGCTGGTGGCGCTCGGCCTGATCCTGTTCGTCATCACTTTCCTGATCCTTGCCATCGCACGCTACATGCTGATGCGCATCGACGCCCGCACCGGAGCCTGACCGATGTCGACAGCCACGTCGCTTCACCAGAGCCGCAAGCGCAAGAATGGGGTGATGATGACGCTGTGCGTCGTCGCCGCCGGAATCGGCCTTGTCTGGCTGGCGCTCATCCTCGGCGCCCTGCTCTACAAGGGCCTTTCCGGTGTCAATCTTGCGGTCTTCACGGAAATGACGCCGCCGCCCGGAGATGCCGGCGGTCTGCTCAACGCCATCTACGGCAGCATCGTGATGACCATCATCGGCATCATCGTCGGCACACCGATCGGTGTTCTGGCCGGCACATACATGGCCGAATATGGCCGCTTCTCGAAACTCACCACCGTGGTGCGCTTCATCAACGACATCCTTCTGTCGGCGCCGTCGATCATCATCGGCCTGTTCGTCTATGAGCTGATGGTGCGGCCGATGGGGCATTTCTCGGCGATCGCCGGCGCCGTCGCGCTTGCCATCCTGGTCATCCCGGTCGTCGTGCGCACCACCGAGGACATGCTCAACCTGGTGCCCAACGCCTTGCGCGAAGCCGGCACCGCGATCGGCGCGCCGCGCTGGGTGGTCATCAAGTCAGTCGCCTACCGCGCCGCGCTGTCGGGCATTGTCACCGGCATATTGCTGGCCATCGCCCGCATCTCCGGCGAGACGGCACCCCTTCTTTTCACGGCGTTGAACAACCAGTTCTGGTCGAGCAATCTCAACGCGCCAATGGCCAGCCTGCCTGTGACCATCTTCCAGTTCGCTCTCAGCCCTTACGAGGAATGGCAGCAACTGGCCTGGACTGGTGCACTCATCATCACATTGACGGTTCTCGCGCTCAGCATCTTTGCGCGCAGCTTGACCGGACGCAGAGAGGACAAATGAGCCAGATGTTGTCTCCAGACATGACGATCGCCGCCGAGGCAGCCGCCAAGGTAAAGATCGAGGTCAAGAACCTCAACTTCTATTATGGCCAGTCGAAGGCGCTGAAGGATATCACGCTGTCGCTGCCCGAGCGCAGCGTCACCGCCTTCATCGGACCGTCGGGGTGCGGAAAGTCGACGCTGCTGCGCGTCTTCAACCGCATCTATGAACTCTATCCCAAGCAGACCGCCGAGGGCCAGGTGCTGCTCGACGGCAAGAACGTTCTCGACCGTTCGCAGGATCTCAACCTGCTGCGCACCAAGATCGGCATGGTGTTCCAGAAGCCGACGCCGTTCCCGATGTCGATCTATGAGAATATCGCCTTCGGCGTCAGGCTCTATGAGAAGATCAGCAAGGCCGAGATGGACGGCCGCGTCGAGCAGGCGCTGAAGCGCGCAGCCCTGTGGAACGAGGTCAAGGACAAGCTCAATGCCAGCGGCCTCAGCCTGTCAGGCGGCCAGCAGCAGCGGCTGTGCATCGCCCGCACGGTGGCGGTGAAGCCGGAAGTCATCCTGCTCGACGAGCCGGCCTCGGCGCTCGATCCGCTGTCGACCGCCAAGATCGAGGAGCTGATCGACGAGCTGCAGGCCGACTACACGATCGTCATCGTCACCCACAATATGCAGCAGGCGGCGCGCGTCTCGAAGCAGACCGCCTTCATGTATCTGGGCGAACTGGTCGAGTTCGACAAAACCGAGAAGATATTCACGTCGCCTCGCGAGAAGCGCACGCAAGACTACATCACCGGCCGCTTCGGCTGATCGCACGCATACGAGGACCAGGATCATGGCCGAACACACAGTCGCAGCCTTCGATGAGGATCTCGGACAGATCAGCAGGCTGATCAGCGACATGGGCGACCTCGCCGGCTCGATGGTCGGCGGCGCCACCAAGGCGCTGCTGAATTCCGACAACGCGCTGGCACAGCGTGTGGTCTCCGACGATGCCATCATGGACGCGCGCCAGCGCGAACTCGACGACCGCGCCATCACGCTGATCGCCAAGCGCCAGCCGATGGCCGATGATCTGCGCCATGTCGTCGGCTCGATCCGCATGGCCGGCGACCTCGAGCGCATTGGCGACCTTGCCAAGAACATCGCCAAGCGCGTCGGCACCGTCGGTCTCAGCGCCACGCCGCGCGACCTGTCGCACTCCATCGACGCCATGGCGCAGCTGGTGCTGATCCAGGTGCAGGGCGTGATCGAAGAGTATGCGGCGCGCGATGCCGCGGCACTGGCGAAGCTGCGCGCCGACGACGAACGCATCGACGTCAAATACACCTCCGTCTTCCGCGAACTGCTGACTTACATGATGGAAGATCCGCGCAACATCACGGCGTGCACGCATCTGTTGTTCTGCGCCAAGAATCTCGAACGCATCGGCGACCACGTGACCAACATCGCCGAAAACGCCTACTATGTCCTGACCGGCACGCAGTTGCCCGCCAATCGTCCCAAGCAGGATGAGACGGCGATGTCGGCGCCCGCGGCCTGACGCAAGAGGTGACCAATCAATGATCGCGCCACGCATTATGGTGGTGGAGGATGAGGAGCCGCTGGGGGTGCTGCTCCGTTACAATCTTGAATCCGAAGGCTACCAGGTGGAGGTGGTGCCGCGCGGCGACGAGGCTGAAATCCGCCTGCAGGAGAACGTGCCCGACCTTCTGGTGCTCGACTGGATGGTGCCGGCGGTGTCCGGCATCGAACTCTGTCGGCGCCTGCGGATGCGGCCCGAGACCGAGCGGCTGCCGATCATCATGCTGACCGCGCGGGGCGAAGAAAGCGACCGCGTACGTGGGCTCTCGACCGGCGCCGACGACTATCTGGTCAAGCCGTTCTCGACGCCGGAATTCATGGCTCGCGTCAAGGCGCTGCTGCGCCGCGCCAAGCCGGAAGTTCTGTCAAGCGTGCTCAAGGTCGGCGATATCGTGCTCGACCGTGAATCGCACCGGGTCTATCGCAAGAAGAGCGAGATCCGGCTCGGCCCGACCGAGTTCCGCCTGCTTGAATTCATGATGCGCCATCCCGGCCGCGTGTTCTCGCGCAGCCAGCTGCTCGACAATGTCTGGGGCGAGACGATCTATATCGACGAGCGCACGGTGGACGTGCATGTCGGCCGGCTGCGCAAGGCGGTCAACAATGGCCGCATGCCGGACGTTATCCGCACCATTCGTGGGGCGGGCTACGCGATCCGCGAGGATTGAGCGCGACCTGATTCAGGCTACGTTTTTCTTTGCGGCAAGGCCTGATTTCGCCTGCACGCCTGGCGCGAAAATCTCCTGGTCGACGAAGGTCAATGCGCGCATGGCGCAGCCTTCGCGGATGAGGGGAAGTTCGTTCGGTTCGGTGTCGAAGGAAATCGATTTCGAGTGTTGGCCGCCGGCGGTCTGGGCGATGGCCTCGCGCAATGCCGGCTCGATCAGGTCGAAGGCGGCGGCGCTGACGCCGACCATGGCGACGGGTGCGGGATCGATCAGAGCGAACAGGCTGCCGAGGCCGTAGCCCAGTGCCTCGCCGGCTTTGCGGTAGGCTTCGCGCTCGGGTCCGTCTCGTTCGCGTGCCGTGGCGGCGAGCGCCCGCATCTGCGCGTCGCTGACATCGGCGACCGGCTCGGTGTCCTCACTGAGTTGCCTGGCGTTACGCCAGATGGCGTAGTTGCCGGCATAGGCCTCGACGCAGCCGCGGCGTCCGCAGCGGCAGAGCGCGCCGCCGGGCCGATGGATCATGTGGCCGAACTCGCCGCCCGAGGAATGGGTGCCGGTGAACAGCTCGCCCTTCAGCACCAGGCCCATGCCGATGCCGTGCGACAGAAGGATGGCGATGAAGTCGTCGCGGTAGCGCTCGGGATCGCGCCAGCGCAGCGCCACCGCCATCATGTTGCAGTCGTTTTCCATGGTGGCGGGGATGCCGAACTCGGCCTCGAGTATGTCGGCGAAGGCGATGTTGGTCTGCGGCGTGATCGGCGACCAGAGCATCGCCCGGGCCGCGGTGTCGGTGATGCCCTGGATCGCCAGCGCGATGCGGGCGACGCTGCGCACGTCGATATCGGGATCCTCGAGGCGCCGCCGCACGATGGCGACGCATTCGCCGATCAGCGCTTCGCGCGACATGGTCAGCGTGTCCAGCCGGCGCTGTTCTTCCGATACGACCTGGCCGGCATAGTCGATGACGGCGACGGAGAGGAAATTCAGCGACAGCACCACGGTCATGACAGCCGCGGCCTCGGGGTTCAGGCCGAGGCCGACCTGCGGCCGGCCGCGTTTGAGCGCGCCGGCCTCGCTCGGCTTGCCTTCGGCCAGGATGCCTTCGCCGATCAGGTCGGAAGAGATCGCCGATATGGTCGAGTGGCTGAGGCCGGTGGTCGCGGCAATCTCGGTGCGCGACGGCCGACCGGCCCGGCGCACGGCCGCAATCACCATGGCGCGGTTGCGCCGGCGCAGATCGTCGTGGCGGATTCCGACCGACATGTTTTCCCACATCCTCCCGGTCGCCGCGGTTCCTCCGGCCCCTCGAACGCTGCCAGCGACACGGTCAAATACTGGCAGAAGCGGCCCGCCCTGTCATTTATTTATTCCGAGGCTCGAAAAAAATTCGCGAGGACATCAAAATCCATCAGAATCGTTGTTGACAGCGTTCCGGTGTTGCATCAGTGTTTTTTCGAGGCTCGAAAAAATAGAGCCTTTGTGCCGGCCTTAGGGCCAGTTTGGTCGCGCCATACGCGGCGCAGGGAGGAATATCATGAAGAGATTCACAGCCGCCATCCTGGCGGGTGTCGCCATGTCGCTGACGCTCGTGTCGGTCGCGCAGGCGAAGGACAAGGTCATCGGCGTTTCGTGGTCCAACTTCCAGGAAGAGCGCTGGAAGACCGACGAAGCCGCGATGAAGAAGGCGATCGAAGCCGCCGGCGACAAGTACATCTCCGCCGATGCGCAGTCCAACCCCGGCAAGCAGCTTACCGATGTCGAAAGCCTGATTTCGCAGGGCGCCAATTCGCTGATCATCCTGGCGCAGGACGCCTCGGCCATCGGTCCGGCCGTGCAGAAGGCGCTGGACGAAGGTATTCCGGTCGTCGGCTATGACCGCCTGATCGAGAACAAGGACGTCTTCTATCTGACCTTCGACAACAAGGAAGTCGGGCGCTTGCAGGCGGCTGCGGTGTTCAAGGCCAAGCCGGAAGGCAACTATGTCTTCATCAAGGGCTCGGGTGCCGATCCGAATGCCGATTTCCTGTTCTCGGGCTCGATGGAAGTGCTCAAGGCGGCCATCGACAGCGGCAAGATCAAGAATGTCGGCGAGGCCTATACGGACGGCTGGCTGCCCGCCAACGCTCAGAAGAACATGGAGCAGTTCCTGACCGCCAACGACAACAAGGTCGATGCCGTGGTCGCGGCCAATGACGGCACCGCCGGCGGCGTCGTCGCGGCGCTGACGGCGCAGGGTTTGGCTGGTACCGTGCCGGTCTCGGGCCAGGACGGCGATCATGCCGCGCTGAACCGCATCGCTCTCGGCACGCAGACCGTATCGGTGTGGAAGGACGCGCGCGAACTCGGCAAGAATGCCGCCGAGATCGCCTCGCAGCTGGCCGACGGCAAGAAGATGACCGACATCGCTGGCGTCAAAGACTTCACGACGCCTGGCGGCAACACCGTCAAGTCACTGTTCCTGACCCCGGTGGCTATCACCAAGGACAATCTCAACGTCGTCATCGACGCCGGCTGGATCAAGAAGGACGAAGTCTGCGCAGGCGTCGCCGCCGGCAGCGTCGCGGCCTGCAACTAAACGGCGCAATACCGTTCGATATCAACGCCGCGGCCCAAAAGCCGCGGCGTTTCTCAAGGGGCTTCCGCTTCAAATGACTGCGGCAAGCAAATAGCATCCATGTTCCGGCACCCGCGCCAGACGGTAAACCGGTGGGAGGATAGCATGACCGACACGACCTCTAATCAACCGGTCGGCAGCACTGCGGCGGATAAGGCGCGTGCATCCGAACTCAGCGCCGTTGGACGGTTTCTCAAGGCTACCGAACTCGACACACGCATGCTCGGCATGGTCGGTGCGCTGCTGGTCATCTGGGTCGGCATCCATATCCTGTCGGGCGGGCTTTTCCTGACACCGCGCAATCTGTGGAACCTGTCGGTGCAGACCTCGTCGGTCGCGATCATGGCGACCGGCATGGTGCTGGTTATCGTTATGCGCAACATCGACCTCTCGGTCGGATCCGTCGAAGGCGTGATCGGCATGATCATGGGTGTGGCGCAGGCCGAATTCCTCATTCGCGTCATGGGTTTCCAGCTTGGAAATCCGTGGCTCTGGATCATCGCGCTGGCGGCCGGTGTGGTGCTGGGTCTCCTGATCGGTGCGTTCCAGGGCTTCATCATCGCCTATATGGAGGTTCCGGCCTTCATTGTGACGCTTGGCGGACTGCTGGTCTGGCGCGGCATGGCATGGCTGATCACCAGCGGGCGCACGGTCGCGCCGCTCGACACAACCTTCCAGCTGATGGGCGGCGGACCACGCGGCTCGATCGGCGCTACCGCGAGCTGGATCGTCGGTGTGGTCGCTTGCGTGGCGGTTGCCTTCATGCTGCTCAACGGCAGGTCGCAACGCAAGCGGTTCAACTTTCCGCTGCGCCCAGTTTGGGCCGAGACCTTGCTTGGCGTGGTTGCTTGCGCCGCTATCCTTGGCGCCGTCTGGATCGCCAATTCCTATCCATGGCCGATCGGCATCGTGCGCCAGTACGCCCAGCAGAACGGCATTACCCTTCCCGAAGGCGGGCTGTTCATCGCCCATGGCGTTGCCATACCGGTGCTGATGGCGGTGGCTGTCGGCATTATCATGACCTTCATCACCAAGCGCACGCGTTTCGGCCGCTATGTTTTCGCCATTGGCGGCAATCCGGAGGCGGCCGCACTTGCCGGCATCAACACGCGCTGGGTGACCATGAAGGTGTTCATGATCATGGGCGTGCTGGCCGCGATCAGCGCGGCGATCTCGTCGGCCCGGCTCAACGCGTCGACCAATGCGCTGGGCACACTGGACGAGCTTCTGGTCATCGCCGCCGCTGTCATCGGCGGTACGTCGCTCGCCGGCGGCGCCGGCACGGTGATGGGCGCCATGCTGGGCGCGCTTTTGATGCAATCATTGCAGTCGGGCATGGTGCTGCTCGGCATCGACTCGCCGCTGCAGAGCATCGTCGTTGGTGCCGTGCTGGTCATCGCGGTGTGGCTCGACACCGTCTATCGCAAGCGGGTTTAGGGGAGAATAATCATGGCTGACAAAACCGCTCCCGCAACTGCCCCCACAACTGCCCCCACTGGCACGCCGCTGATCGACATGCGCAACATCTCGATCGCCTTTGGCGGCATTCGCGCCGTCGATGATGCCTCGATCGATCTTTTCCCCGGCGAGGTCGTGGCGCTGCTCGGCCACAACGGCGCCGGCAAATCGACGCTGATCAAGATCCTGTCCGGCGCCTACAAGCGCGATGCCGGCCAGATCTTCGTCAATGGCGAGGAGGCTTCGATCGCCAATCCGCGCGATGCCAAGAAATACGGCATCGAGACGATCTACCAGACGCTCGCTTTGGCCGACAATGTCGACGCTGCCGCCAATCTGTTCCTCGGCCGCGAGCTGATGACCGCCTGGGGCACGCTCGACGACGTTGCGATGGAGGCCGAGGCACGCAAGGTCATGGGCCGGCTCAATCCGCGCTTCCAGCGCTTCAAGGAGCCGGTGATCAAGCTGTCTGGCGGCCAGCGGCAATCGGTGGCGATTGCACGTGCAATCCTGTTCAACGCCCGCATCCTGATCATGGACGAGCCGACCGCAGCCCTTGGCCCGCAGGAAACGGCGCAGGTCGGCGAACTGGTCAAGCAGCTCAAATCCGATGGTATCGGCATCTTCCTGATCAGCCACGACATCCACGATGTGTTCGAGCTGGCCGACCGGGTCTGCGTCATGAAGAACGGCCAGGTCGTCGGCACCGCGCGCACCACCGATGTCACGCAGGACGAGGTGCTCGGCATGATCATCCTGGGTAAATGTCCTCCGGGCGCCATTCCCGGGCCTGGCGCGCTGAAGATCGCGGCCTGAGGCCTGCCGGCGGCCCGGTATGGGCTGACCGGGCATGGCCGGTTGCCGCTCACGTGATATGCCAGTGATCGCCATGGCTTGGCCTTGGCATTGTGTTGGCCTGATGACTTGCCCATAAAGGTCCGGTGTTGCCCCATGGACCGCATCATCCGTTGAAGAAACTCTTTCCGATTGTCGCGTTCATCGCCGTTGCGCTGATCAGCATGACCATGGCGGGGTTCGCCTATTTCGCGACGCAGGAAGCCTCCCGCATCAAGTTCGAAGCGGCTGCCGACGACGCCCTCAACCGAATCGAGAGCCGGATCGATCTGCATTTGTCGCTGCTGCGCTCGACGCAGGCGCTGTTCGACGCCCGCAATGGCGACATCTCCCAGAGCGAGTTCAAGGCGTTCTTCAACGCGCTGGATGTCGACAATAATTTCGCCGGCCTGCGCGGCATCGGCTTCATCGGGCTCGTCAAGACGGGTGACGAAGCGGCGGTCGAACGTGACATCCTCCACGATTTCGGGGCCAGCCATCCGGTCTATCCGGACACGACGCAGCCTTGGCGTGCGCCCATCATGCTGTTCGAGCCGCTGGACCCGTCCAACCAGGCTGCCATCGGCTACGACATGTTCAGCGAGCCGGTGCGGCGCGCGGCGATCGAGAAGGCAATGGCCGATGACCAGCAGCATGCGAGCGGACTGGTGCAACTGGGCCAGGGCACGGGTGCGACGCAGACCTTCACCGGCTTCCTGGTCTTTGTGCGGCTCAATGTCGAGACCGCGCCGGAGGTCATCAACGCATCGCGATCCTCGACCGCGGGCTTTCTCTACGCGGCCTTCCGGGCCCGCGACCTGTTCCAGATCGCGCTCAGCCGGGCGCCGCTGCTGCCGGTCAACACCGAGATCTATGACGGCGCGGTCAACAGCGACGACCTGTTGTTCCGGTCGGAGACGCCGCCGGCTTCATCCCTTGGCGACCGGTTGCTGGTCACCCGCAAGATCACGGTGGCCGGCCGCCCGTGGACGGTGTTGTTCAGGCCGACCAGCGCCTTCTCGCAGCCGTCGTCGCGCACCATTCCGGTGATGCTGGGGCTGCTCGGCCTGTTGGCGGCGGGCGCCATCGCGCTGGTGGCGCGCTATCAGGAGCGGGCCTATGAGGCGGCATCGCGCCTGCACGAGACGACCGAAAAGAGCTTGCTCGAAAAAGACCTGATGCTGCAGGAGATGAAGCATCGCATCAAGAATTCGATCACCAGGGTGCTGGCGATCGCGCGGCAGACGGCTTCGCGGGCGACCGACGTCAACGAGTTTTCGGCATCCTTCTCAGCCAGGCTGCAGGCGATGGCGGCCTCCCAGGACATGCTGACGCGCTCGCGCTGGCAGAAGGCCGATCTCGCCGATCTCCTGCGCATCGAGCTTGGCCAGGTGTTCGGCAAGGACCTGCCCGAGGGTCTCCTGTCTGGGCCGGAGGTGCTGCTCGACGAGACCACGACGCAGGCGCTTGGCCTGACCTTCCATGAACTAGCGACCAATGCGCTGAAATATGGCGACGCCGGCAATTCCGCCAATTCGCTCCGGAGTGATTGGGCGCTCAAGGTCGACTGGTCGGTGGAAGGGCGTGGGCGCGAGCGGACGCTGGCGCTGAACTGGCGGGAGGCCGGAAAGAAGAAAGTCGAGGCGCCGGCCGAGACCGGATTCGGCACCAAGCTGATCGACCTTAACGTCACGCGCGAGCTGCGCGGCACGATCAAGCGCGATTTTCAGGCCGATGGTCTGAAGGTGGAAATAAAAATTCCGCTCACGGGCTGACGGCGCGCCGTCAGACGGAAGGAATGGAGCGATCGGACGTGGAAATCCGGAGACCGGCGAACCGGTCTCCGGATTGACTGTTATCGCCGAACTAGTTGCAGCGGGCCGTGTAGATCCGGCCGCGATGGTCGCGATACTGGCAATAGCCGTTCTGCAGCTTGCGCACCAGCAGGCCGGAACCGGCACCGACAGCCGCACCGATCAGCGCGCCCTTGCCGCCACCGACCAGGCCGCCGATACCGGCGCCGATCAGGCCGCCGCCGACGACGTCCTGCTCGGTCGATGTGCAGCCGCTGAGAGCAGCCATTGCAACCATGGCAATAATCATTTTCCGCATTGAGTCACTCCTCACTTTGTGTCCACACTTTGGTAAGCTCCAACAGCCATTTAGCACGAAATGATGGCCTTTGCTGCCGGAATTTATTGTTGGCTAAGATAGTCTTTTTCTGAGCGCACTGCGTTTGATGCCATGACCAGGCTGGAAATTGCAAGCGAGGCGTCAAGGTTACCATCGGGGTGTACATTCCAGACGATCTGATCGTAGTCATCCTCGAGCGCGGGATCGACAGCGAGACACTTGGCGAGGATGTGCTGCGCCTGTCCCTGTACGTCGCCCATGGCGAAGGGACGTTCGGCGGTGCATTCGTCGGCGGTTTCGAAAATGCTCACCGGCACCTGCAACTCACGGCACTCGGTCATTGAATTGGTGCAACCGATGACAAGCAAAAATGCGGCGATGTGTTCCATGGCGACATGCCCTCTCGCCACAATAACGGCCTGTATCGGTCAAAAGTTCCTGAGCGGTCGAGATGACACGCTAATAAATGCCGCTGCAGCAAGCGGTTAAACACTGCGCACTATTACCAGGATCGGATTTCGGTCAGGTCAGCTGGAACAAGGCGATGACGAGAATTGTCGCGACCGCCGCCAGCACGATGCCCCACAGCAATGTGTGATGCGGCGGGGAAAGCGGTTCCGCGGAAGCTTGGGGATCCTGAAATTCGCCCATCGAAACGCGGGCGGCCTGTTCCAGCCTGTTCATGTCGGCGACTGTCACGCATTCCTCCCCACACCGTGCCGCAACCCAGCGGATTGCGGCGGTATCTGGGTAAAACAGCATCCGCTCTTATGGTGAACGGCCGGTTAAGGATCGTTGTTGCCGCAGGCCGTTCACTGCGTCTCGAAATTGCTGTGCGGGACGACAAGGCGGTATTCAAGGTGGCCGTCCGCGATGTCGAGGCTCGCGGTTCCGCTCAGAGATGTCGGCACCACCCGCTCCAGCGCGACGCTGCCGAAGCGCTTTTGATTACGACCGGCATCGGCTCCTATGGTTTCGGCCCATGTCAGCGACAGGGCGACCTCGCCAGTGGCCGCGCTGTTGAGATTGGCGGTCACTTCGACGAATCCATCTTGCCGGGACAAGGCGCCGTAGCTGACCGAATTGACGGCAAGTTCATGCATCGCCAGGCCGATATGCAGCGCGGCATTGGGATTGAGATAGGGGTTTGCTGCGCCCCGGAAGCGAAGGCTGTGTGATGTGTTTGCCCGGTAGCGGCCGACCTGGCTCGTCACCAGTTCATGAAGGGCCGCACCGCGCCAGTTCGAGGAGGTCACCAGATCCTGCGAGGAGGCCAGCGACTGCAGCCGGCCGCGAAAGCGTGTCAGGAAATCGCCGATGCCGTCGGAATAGCGACCGGTCTGGGTCGCGATGCTCTGGATAATCGCCAGCAGATTCTTCGAGCGGTGGCTGACCTCGCGCAGCAGCGTTGTCAGTGTCTGTTCGCGCCGCTTCTGCTCGGTGGTCTCGACCATGGTGGTGACGACACCTTGCACGTCGCCGGCATCGCCCCGGTCGGCATCGACCCAGACCTGAAACCAGCGGACGCCATTCTCGACCGGAACACTGATCTCAAGGCGCTCCGGATTGCCGGTCGCGACCACATCGCGCTTGGCGGCGCTGATGCGGTCGGCCTGTGCCACCGGCAGTATGCCATTGCTGTCGGTACTGTCCGAAACCCAGGGCGCGCGCATGTTGCGAGCCCAGACGGTCTTCATCTCACGATCCTGATAGAGGACGGAAATGCCGGCATTGTGCAGCGCATGAAGAAGAGCCCGGCCAAGCTGCATGCCACTTTCGGCAGGATGCAGCGCGATGACTTCGTCGCTCCGTGTGCTTGCCTCTTTATCTGCAGTCCAGGAACGCATCGGTCAAATCTGTCCATCCAACTCACGCTGAACGGCCCACTCTCAAATGGGTTCCCAAAATGAAATCCCCCCGAGCATCCTCCAAAAAGGGGTCCGCCGAGCGGTGTCCTTTTAGGGACACCGCTCGGCGGTTGCTGGAAACCGTTTGAGGGGTGCGGCTTCCAGTGTTCCTCTACAATCGTTCGCCCTCACGCCCGTTTGAACAGGCCGGCAAGAAGCGAAATGACCAGGAAAGCGAGAAAGATGAAGAACAATATCTGCGCTATGCCGGCAGACGTGCCGGCGATGCCGCCGAAACCAAGCGCGCCGGCTATGATCGCCACGACGAGAAATACGAGCGCCCAGTAAAGCATGGTTCATCTCCTTCCGAATGGTGCGATGAAAACGTGGGTGGATGCGGTTTGTTCCACCATTTGCCGAAAAAGGCGATGCTTGCAAATGGTTCAGGTGGAACCCCCTCGAAATTCTCGGTGATGGGTTCGGCCACAAAAAGGCCGCCCGATGCATCGCATCAGACGGCCTTTGATTTCGGGTATTCCCTGCCGGAAAGCAGCGAAACTATGCGGCTGCCTTCGCCTGCCGGTCGAAGAACAGCGCCTGGCTGATCAGCGCCTTGACCATGTCGGGATTGAACGGCTTGGTCACCAGGAACGCCGGTTCGGGGCGCTCGCCGGTCAGCAGGCGCTCGGGGAAGGCAGTGATGAAGATCACCGGCACCGAGGTCGACGACAGGATCTCGTTGACCGCATCGATGCCCGAACTGCCGTCGGCGAGCTGGATGTCGGCCAGCACCATCTTCGGGCGCGTCTTGCCGAACATCGTCACCGCTTCGGAGTGTGTGCGCGCCGTTCCAACGACACGATGACCGAGGCTCTCGACCATTTCCTCTATGTCCATGGCGATCAGCGGTTCGTCCTCGATGATGAGCACGTCCGTCGCCACCTGGCGGGAAATCTCATTGCTTGCCTGGGCAAGCAGCTCGGAGAATTGCTGGTCGCCGACGTCGAGGATCTCGGCCGCCTCGTCCTCGCTGAAGCCTTCGACGGCAACCAGCAGGAAGGCCTGGCGGGGCAGGGGCGCGATCGCGTTGAGATTGGCGGCGGCGCGCTGCTCCCACGCCGATTGTGCCTGCTCCTGCGGCACGCGGATAGCGATCGAGGTGAAGAGTTTGGCGAAAACCTTGTACAGGGCAATACGGTCGCTCGAGGCCTCCGGGAAAATATCGACGTCGGCGATGATGGCCTCAAGCATCGCAGCGACCAGCGCGTCGCCGCTCTCTTGCGATCCCGAGACGGCGCGCGAGAAGCGGCGCAGGAACGGCAGGTGCGGTGCGATGGTAGCAGATAAACTCATGGTAAGACGTCTCCCTCAGAATGACGTAATTGCTTGGATTGCAGGTCAAGCTTATTGCAAGCCCCGCTAATACAACGCGGGGTTTCCGAAAAAGTTCCGCCCATATGGAACGAATAGGCGGTAACGGCGTTTCGTGACGGGATGGGCAACCAGACGAGGGTGCCGCTTGCGTTGTGTTGCGTTGAATATGAGCGGCCTGGGTGCTGGGGATATAAGGGCAAAATGAAGGATATGACGAAAGATATTTTGACTGGCGCCGCAGGCAGGCGTCGGAACGGAGCAGGCGACCCACTCGGGACCAACTCCGAAATCGGGCGAAAACTCAAACAATATTATGACGAGCTGGTCTCCGACGACGTGCCGGATCGCTTTGCCCAATTGCTCAGCCAATTGGAACAGACCGAACCCGCACAGAAGAAGGACTGAGGCATGGCCGCGGTCTCCCAAGGCTTCAAGACCGATCTGCTTGGGGCAATCCCGAGCTTGCGGGCCTTTGCCGTTTCGCTGACGCAGAATGCCGACAAGGCCGACGACCTCGTTCAGGAAACGCTGGTCAAGGCCTGGGACAAGCATGAGAGCTTCCAGCCCGGGACCAACCTCAAGGCATGGCTTTTCACGATCCTGCGTAATGAATTCTATTCGCAGATGCGCAAACGCGGCCGCGAGGTGCAGGACAGCGACGGCATCATGACGGCCAGGCTTGCCGTGCATCCGGCCCAGCACGGCCAACTCGACCTCAAGGATTTTCGTGGCGCTCTCGAGCAATTGCCGGAGGACCAACGCGAGGCCATCATCCTCATCGGCGCATCGGGCTTCTCCTATGAGGAAGCCGCCGAAATCTGCGGCTGTGCGGTGGGAACGATCAAGAGCCGCGTCAGCAGGGCCCGCACGCGCCTGCAGGAGATCCTGAAGATCTCCGGCGAGGACGAATATGGCCCCGATGCGATCTCGGCCCAGGTCACGGGGACGGCGGCACACTGATGTAAGGTCCGGATTTCGCGATCCGGACCTGCTGTATCAAACTCACCCCGGAGAACCGCGTCCGTAGGCCCGCGCCACCGCTTCGACGAGATCGTCGCCTGAATAGGGTTTGGTGACCAGCCTCACCCCTGGAAAGGATGACCTGATCTCGTCCGCGTCCGAATAGCCGGAGGCAAACACGAAAGGGACGCCCGTTTCACGCAAGCCGGCGGCGAATTCGAGCGTCGAGGTGCCGCCCAGCATCAGGTCGACGATGGCCGCGTCGAATTGCGTTGCGACCTCTCGGCCATCGATCTCCGTGAGGTCCCGGGCGATGACCACCTCTTGTGCACCGTGGTCGCGGCAAAGCTGCTCGACATCCATGGCGATTAGGAACTCGTCCTCCAGGACAAGAATCCGCAATCCGTCAAGCAATGTGGGCACAGGTGGAGGCTCCTTGAAACGCCGGGAGTCATGATCGCTATTGCGTGTGTTGTCATTTAAAAAAGACATGCCTTCAACCCCGGAACTCTGATCCCGGCAAAACGTTTAGACGTACCTGCTGAACGGCAGGCTTTCGAGAGGGGTCGAAATGCCAAGCCAGAATGGGCGTGCCTTTTCCGGCCGCCAGTATCCTTGTGAGAATTGTCCTTTACGGCCATTGCCGGTTTTCCGGGAATTCGAGAAGGAGGAACTGGCTTTCATCAGCAGGTTCAAAAAGGGGGAACTCGCGGTCGACAAGGGCGCGACGGTGCTGGTCGAGGGCAGCCACAGCGCCCATCTCTACACGGTACTGTCAGGCTGGGCGTTCCGCTATAAGCTGTTGCCGGACGGTCGTCGGCAGATCCTCAATTACCTCATGCCTGGCGATCTCATCGGCCTGCAAGGCAGCGTCATGGGGGAAATGCAGCATTCCGTCGAGGCCTTGTCGCCGATGCTGCTTTGCGTCTTCGAGCGCGACAATCTGCACGAGCTCTACCGCAGCCATCCGGGCCTCGGCTACGACATCACCTGGATCGCATCGCGTGAAGAACGCATGCTGGATGAGAACCTGCTCAGCGTCGGCCGCCGCAGCGCGATTGAGCGCGCGGCCTATCTGATTGCTTTCATAGCGAGCCGTGCAAAGGTTGTCGGGCTGAACGGCAAGCAATCCATCCAGATACCGATCACGCAACAACATATCGCCGACACGCTTGGCCTGTCGCTGGTTCACACCAACAAGACGATTCGCAAGCTCATGGACCGCAAGCTGATCCTCTGGCGCGATGGTGGTTGCGAGGTCGTCGATACCGAGGGGCTCAAGTCGCTCGCCGGCTGGGAAGGGCTGGGAGAGGGCCGCCGGCCGCTGATATGACGAAGTGCCTGTCGCGGTGTATTGGCGATTGGTGCGCACGAAAAGCTTTTCGGCTAGAGCAGTCCACTGTTTCACGGAAACAGCGAACTGCCCTATTTCTTTGTTTTTGATGCAACTTCGGACGGAAAACCGTTTCACACTTCTCCTGGAGTTGCTCTAGTTTATCCCGATGCCGGAACCTTGAGACGCACGGCGCGTTTGAAATCGAGCAATCACAAGGAGTTAAGCAATGGCAACCGCCGCAGGAAAGACCGCCAACGAAGCGCGGGCGAATTCGGACCTCGAAGCCGACATCCGGCAGTTGAAGGCTGATATCGACAAGCTCACCAAGCAGTTGGCTAAGACCGGTGAACATGGCTATGGCACTGCCCGCCGCGCGGCCACCGAGGGCGTCGAGCAATTGCGCGCGCAGGGCGAGGCCGCGTTTGACAACCTTCGCGGCAGTGCCAAGGACATAGAGGCGCAGTTGCTGTCAAATGTCCGCGAAAAGCCGGTGACGTCGCTGGCGATCGCCGCTGGCGTCGGCTTCCTCTTCGCGCTGCTTGCGCGTCGCTAGTTCCGCTTGAGATGGGTTTGCTGGCATCCCTGCTCTCGGGTTTCGCCTCGGGTGAAACCGTGGCCGCTATACGCCGTGCGCGCACGGCGGCCATCGCCTATGCGCTTGCCGCGCTGGCGGCATTCTGCGGTCTCGGCTTCCTGGTCGGGGCAGCCTATATCTGGGCCGCGGCCCGCTATGGATCGCAGGAGGCGGCGCTTGGTTTCGGTGTCGGCTTCCTGGTGATCGCGGGCCTCGTCCTTCTGATCCATCGGTTGATGTCCGGCTCCCGTGCCCGCCGCGCGGCAAGGCGGCGCAACGCCGACATGAAGGCGCTCGGCATCACAGCAGCAATCGCCGTGCTGCCGACATTGCTCAAGGGAAAGGGCGGCCTCGGGGTCATTCTCGGTCCGGCCGTGGCGCTCGCCGCCTATGCCATCTACCGTGAGAATGTGAAGCCCGACGATCCGGATGCCGGCGAGGGGAAGTAACGTCGGCGCCCGGCCTCGGATCAGACATCCGTCACTTCGACAGATCTTCCAGAGGAAGCGATATTTCGGCGAAGACCCCCTCCGGCCGGAATTCATGGGCCACTTCGCTTGAAATGACCTTGGCCAGGCTGCGGCGGATGAGGATCGAGCCGAAGCCGTGCCGTTCGGGCGGGGCGACCTTTGGTCCGCCGCTTTCGCGCCACGTCAGCACTAGGCGCTGGTCACCCTTCTTGCCTTGTGTCTTCCAGGCGAGATCGACCTTGCCCGATGCAACCGACAGCGATCCGTATTGCAGTGCGTTGCTGGCCAGTTCGTGCAGGATCAGTCCGAGGCCGACGGCCCGGTCGGGCGACAGCAACAGGTCGGCGCCGGAGATGGTGATGCGCGGCTGATCGGCTGTGTCAAAGGGCCTGATCTCGATCTGGACGAGCTCGCGGATGCCGATGCCACGCCACTCGCGGTCGGACAGGAGATTGTGGGCGATACCCAGCGCCTGAAGCCGGGCGCCGAAGGCTTCGAGGAATTCGCTCGGCTGGCGGGCATGACGCACGGTCTGCGTCGCCAGCGCCTGGACGGTCGCCAGCGTGTTCTTGACGCGGTGGTTGAGCTCGCGAAGCAGGAGCCGCTGCCGTTCGTCGCCGAGCTTGCGTTCGGAGATGTCGTAGTTGACGCCGAAGATCAGTGTCGGCTTGCCGTCGCTGTCGCGCTCGATGACGCGGCCGCGCGTGGCCACCCAGCGCGGCGGATGAAAGCCTTTCACCCGGTATTCGCCGAAATAGTCGTCGCTGCCGGACAAGGCATCGCGAAAGCGGGTTTCTGTCTGGTAGACGTCGCGCGGATCGATGGCGGTCAGGATGTCGCGTGCGCGCAGCCGGGTCGAGCGCGGCAGGTCGAACAGCTCCGAAAGCCGGACATCGCATTCGATCATATCGGTGCGGATGTCCCATGCCCAGCTGGCGAGCGAGGCGGCGTCGAGCGCGATGGCGCGTCGCTTTTCCTCGCGCGCCAGGGCTGCCTCGGCAATGGCGCCGCTGCGCGTCGCGTCCTTCAAGGTGAACAGGCTGGCGGCAAGGTCGGCCAGCGTCTTCAACTGGTCGAGCTTGGCCTGTGATGGAAAGGCATGCGGCTTGCGGTCGAGCACGCACAGCGTGCCGATCCTGGCGCCTGCCACCAGCATCGGCGCGCCGGCATAGAAGCGCACATGATGCTTGCCGGTGACCAGCGGGTTGTTTTTGAAGCGCAGGTCCGCCGTGGCGTCCGTCACCACCATGGGATCGTCGCCGGCGGCAATGGCGTGGGCACAGAAGGAGATGTCGGTGGCGGTCTCGCTTTCGTCGAGGCCAACGCACGACTTGAACCATTGCCGCTCGAGATCGACCAGCGTAACCAGGGCGATCGGCGCCTGCATGACGGCCGCGGCAAGGCTGCTGATGCGGTCGAAATCCGGGTCGGCCGCCGTATCCAGCATCTCCAGCCCGTGTAGCACGGCCAGCCGGTCCTCGGCATTGACGGCAAGCGCCACCTCGGCCGGCAGGCTTGCCCCTATTTCCGCCTTGCTATGCAAGCCAATCCCCAATGCCTGGCTCCCGCCGTCTTACCCTGTGGGCCCGGCTTCCTCGGAACCATCCTAACAAGGAACCGTTACCCGACCGTGATTTGCCGAGCGGGCTGGCCGGGACAAAACGAGACAAGGACCCACCATGACCAAGATCATTCCCGAAGACAAAGCGCGTCAGGGGCGGTGGGGCTGGCATGGCCTTCGTATCCTGATCGCCGCGCTGCTTCTGGCCTTCGCCGCCTGGGGCATCGCTGAAATCTATGGTCAGGCGGCCAAGACGTCGGCGACGGAGCAAGGAAATGTGCCGCGCGGCTAGATTTTCGGCCGTCATCGTTCGAGATCGCATCAGGCCGCCTTTGCCGCGGCAATGCTGGCCGGCACTAGGACATTCAGCGCGCCAGGCCGAATTTCGATCGTCGTCTCGCGCTCCAGCCTGACCAGTTCGCCATCCATGACAGCGCGGAACTTTCTGCTGCCGGAATGGATTTTCAGGACGGTGCGGTCGGATTGATGGATTTCGACATGTTCGTTGTCGCGCCATTTGCCGCGCGCTACATTGAAGAGGAACTTCACCAGTTCGGCGCGCTGCTGCGCCACCGTGACATAGATGCCGAGCACCCCGCCCGAAGGGTTGTCCGCATAGGGCAGGTGGCCCTCGCCGAACAGATTGTTGGTGACGCCGATGCCCGATATGCGCACCGTGATCTCGGCTTCACCAATGCCGAGCGTGACGTTCATCGCCGGCGGGTTCTTGATCGTCGCCCACGCTGCTTTCGCCGAAGCCCCGATCTTGCCCAGGCGCGAGCCGAACTCCATCCCCTGGCGCAGCTGCACCATCTTGGCATGCATGCCGATCGAGAACTGGTGGATGAAGGGCCGGCCGTTGGCCGTGGCCATGTCGACCGCGATGATCTCGCCGTCGGCGAAGGATTGAAGCGCGGCATCGAGCGACTGCGGAATGCCGAGGCCACGCGCGAACAGGTTCATGGTGCCGGCCGGCAAGATGGCAAGCGCCTTTTTCTTGCCCATCAGCCTGGCGGCCGCCGCTGAAATGGTTCCGTCACCGCCACCGGCCAGCAAGACGTCGACGGTGCCGCGCGAAGCAGCGCTGTCGAGGCCTTCCACCACGTCCTTGCCGGCAACCACGTCGATGCTCAGCGAGTGGCCTGCCGCTTCCAGCGTCTGACGCATCCTGTCGGAAAAAGCGGCAAGGTCGGTGGTGCGCAAGGTGCCACCGTCCCGGTTCAGCACCGCCGCAAATTTCATGCCCCGCTCCGTATGCCAACCCAAAACAGACCGGGAAAACCCAGCCGTAGGCTGAAACGTGGCGATGCGGGAAAGGTTCCGTTGGAAAGGCGCAATTCGGCGCGTGTTCTTCGGCCGCCGCACAACCGCTTTGTGTTTTTTCGCTGAGAAATCCGCGCGAATTTTGTCGGAACAACAGCATGGTCACGACGTTGTGAACCCGTAGAGATGCCGCGCCAATCTTCTCAGCGACGCTTTGACCGGGGCGCGGCTTACACGAAATCACGCATCAGGAGAGACCACCATGATCCGCACCCTTTTAGCCACGACCGCACTCGCAACGCTGATCGCGACGGGCGCCTTTGCGCAGACCGCGACGACCCCGGCTCCGGCCGCCGCTCCTGCCGTCCAGAAGCCTGCGGCCACCGCTCCGGTGCCGCGCGCCGAAGGCAGCATCGTCACCAACATCATCGGCGAGTCCGTCTATAATGGCACCGCCGACGATGCCGAGAACATCGGCAAGGTCACCGATGTCGTCTTCGACAAGGATGGCATGGCGAAATCGGTTGTCATCGGCGTCGGCGGCTTCCTTGGCGTTGGCGCAAAGAACGTCGCCTTCGACTACGACAAGCTGCAATGGGCCGAGAAGAACGGCGACCGCTGGCTGGTTGCCCAGACGAGCAAGGACGAACTGACGGCGCATCCGGAGTTCGACAGCAAGCCCTACGGGGCGGCACCGGCGCCTGCCACTTCTACCGACGCAGCAGCACCGACAGCGCCCGCGACCACGGATACCGCACAGGCGCCTGCCGCGGCCGAGCCGGTGAAGCGTGCTGATGGAAATCTCGCCACCAACATCATCGGCGAGACCGTCTACAACGGCACCGGCGATGATGCGCAGAACATCGGCAGCGTCGACGACATCGTGCTGAGCAAGGATGGTAAGGCCGAATCGCTGGTGATCGGCGTGGGTGGGTTCCTTGGCCTCGGCGCCAAGAACGTCACCTATGATTTCAGCAAGGCACAGTGGGCGGAGAAGAAAGGCGACCGCTGGCTGGTAGCGCAGACCACCAAGGAAGAGCTGCAGGCGCAGCCGGATTTCAACCGCAAGGCCTATGACCCGGTGCCGGCAACGACGGCCTCCAATGAGCCTGCGGCAACAGCTCCAGCCGCGACCACGGCTCCTGCTGCCTCACCGGCGGACAAGACTGCCGAGGCGACAGCGGCTACGGCCCCTGATGCCGCCGCTCCCGACCAGACACAGACCGCGGCCATCGACAAATCGACGCTGACGGAGATGCCGGTCGGCGAGATCAGGGCCGACGATCTGAAGGGCGCGACGGTCTACGGCGCCAATGACGCCAAGGTTGGTGAGATCGGCGATGTCGTGCTGGCGCCTGACAAGAAGACCGACGCAGTGATCGTCAATGTCGGCGGCTTCCTTGGCATTGGCGAGAAGGAAGTAGCGGTCGGCCTGGATAATCTGAAGTTCATGACCGACAAGGACGGCAAGAAGTATCTCTACACGACCTTCACCAAGGAACAGCTCGAGGCGCAGCCTGCCTATGACAAAGGCAGCTATGCGCAGAAGCGCGACCAGCAGCGTTTGATCGTGCAGTAATCTCGTTCAGCCGATAAAAAAGCCCGCGCCGAAAACGGCGCGGGTTTTTTTATGTCAGGCGAGGAGGAAGACCGGCGACGTGACCGGTGACACCATTTTCCGTCAGCTCCGCCAGCGCCAGTGACTGGTCGAGATGTTCGGCCCGCCAGGCGAGAAGCCGCTCGGCGAATTCCAGACGGGTGGACAGATGTGCAGGGCTGGTGGCAAGGTTGGTCAGTTCGCCGGGATCCGTCTCGACGTTGAAAAGCAAAGGTGGCAAACCGCCGCCAAAATGCACGTATTTGAATTTTTTGGTGCGGATGACTGCTAGGTTGCACTGGCGCGAGGCGATGCCGAAATGCTGCTCGGCCTCGCCGCCGGCGATCGAGCGAAAATCGAACTCCCAATGCGCGGCGTCGCGCCAGATAGCGGGGGTCCCGCCACTCAGGAATGGTTTCAGCGAGTGTCCGTCGAGATGCGGTTCGGGGGCCTCGCCAAGCAGATCTATCAGCGTGGGCAAGATGTCTACCGCTTCGGTGAAGCGATCGACCGTGCTGCCGGCAGCCTTGCGATGTCGCGGATCACGGATGATCAGCGGGATGTGGTAGCTGCCGTCGAAGTAGCCGCCCTTGCCCAGCATGAAATGGTCGCCCATCATCTCGGCGTGGTCCGAGGTGAGGACAATGATTGTGTCGTCCCACGCGCCCGAAGCCTTCAGTGACTGCCATATGCTGCCAAGCTGTGCGTCGACCTCCGAGATCATGCCGTAATAGATCGCCCGGATGCGGCGAAAATCATCCTCGCTCCAGTCATGCACATAGCCTGCGGCGCCGGGGCGGAAATTCGCGCGTTTCCGCCGGCTGAGATCATAGCCGAGATAGGGATGGCTCTGGGCTTCGGCCCGCCAACTCTCCGCTCGGTGAAAAGCCGGGCCGTCGGCCGGGTCGTATGATGTGTTGTAGGGCTCCGGTACGATGAAGGGTGGATGCGGGCTGATGAAGGAGAGATGCGCGAACCAGGGCGTGGACTGCTCCTGTTCGCCGAGCCAGCGGATGAACTCACCGGCAAGGAAAGCCGTCGGCGTTTGGTCTTTCGAATAGATCGGCGGCGCCTCGGTCACCGCGTCAGCGTCATTTTCCTCGTCCACGGGACGGTGGATGTCCGGAAATCCGGCACTGGCATCGATGCCTTGCTGCTTCAGCCAGGAGAGCCACTGTTTCTGATGCTCGGGCAACCATTGGCGAACCGTGAATCCGGGCAGCACGCCCTCATAACTTTTCAGTCTTGGATCGCTTGGCGCGAGCAGCCGCGGATCGAGCGACACGTCGGTGTAGCCGAACAGCGTCGGATCGTAACCGATGCTGCGCGCATGCAGCGCGATGTTGCCATGGCGGGCGTCAAGGGGCGAGCCGTTGCGGCAGACGCGGTTGTTCATCTGGTAGAGGCCGGTGTAGAGGCACGCGCGGGCTGGAGAGCATGGTGCGGCGCCGCCATAGTGGCGCTTGAACAAAACGCCCTCGGCAGCCAGTGCGTCGGCGTTCGGCGTCTTCACCACGGGGTGGCCTGCGGCCGACAGGCAATCACCGCGCCACTGGTCGCAGGTGATCAGGAGAACATTCGGGCGCCTGGCTTTTCCTGTCACGTGCGATACCTTTCGCTGGATGGTCGAATGCCGTTCATGGAACCGATTTCCGGCAAGGGCGCAAGACCGCCCGTGTTAGTCGATTGGTGAACAACTCTCTTTTTATTGTTCACTTTTACAGCACAGTCCATTCTGTGTTTGCCGCCTTTGCCGCAAGCGGTCGTGTCCTCATATTGGCGTGGACAGCGGCAAGGGCCGCACGAACACAAGGGAAGGAGCAAGACAATGCTCGACCAGATCAAGGGCCTGCATCACGTCACCTCGATGGCCAGGGATGCCCGCCAGAACAATGATTTCTTCACCCACAAGCTTGGCCAGCGCCGGGTCAAGAAGACAGTCAATTTCGACGCGCCCGATGTCTACCACCTTTACTATGGCGACGAGGCCGGCACGCCGGGTTCGGTGATGACCTATTTTCCGTTTCCCAACATCGGCAAGGGTCGCCACGGCGTTGGTGAAGTCGGCACGACGGTCTACTCGGTGCCGGAAGGCACGCTCGCCTATTGGGAGAAGCGCTTCGCCGACGAAGGCGTGAGCGGTGTTTCCCGCGAGGAGAGTTTTGGTGAGAAGCGGCTCGGATTTGCCGGCCCCGACGGCGACAGTTTCGCGCTCGTCGAGGACAAGGCCGACAGCCGTGCGCCATGGGCAAAAGGCGGCATTCCGACCGACGAGGCGATCCGTGGCTTCCACTCGGTTTCGCTGAGGCTGAAGGACGGCGGCGCCACCGAGGAGTTGTTGAAGTTCATGGGCTACGAGGAAGTCGATAAATCAGGCTCTATCAGTCGGCTTGCCGTGAAGAACGGCAACGGCGCCGATGTCGTCGACATCGAATCGCTGCCGACCGCGGCCTTCGCCGATCTCGGCGCCGGCTCGGTCCACCATGTCGCCTTCGCCGTCGAGAACCGCGCCAAGCAGCTCGAAGTGCGCAAGGCGTTGATGGATACGGGCTATGGCGTAACGCCGGTGATTGACCGCGACTACTTCTGGGCGATCTATTTCCGCACACCGGGCGGCGTGCTGTTCGAAGTCGCCACCAACGAGCCTGGTTTCGACAAGGATGAGGACACCGCTCATCTGGGCGAAGCGCTGAAGCTGCCGACGCAGCACCAGCATTTGCGGCCCTATCTTGAACAGCATTTGCAGAAGCTGGAAGGCTGAGACCATGAGCAAGGACGCTTACATCAACAAGATGCTGCCCGGTTCGCCGGGCGGTCCCTTGCTTTTCGTCTTCCACGGCACGGGCGGTGACGAGAGCCAGCTCGTCTCGCTTGGCCGCGATCTCGTGCCCCAGGCCACCATCATCTCGCCGCGCGGCGATGTGTCCGAACACGGTGCGGCGCGCTTTTTCCGCCGCACCGGCGAGGGCGTCTATGACATGGGCGACCTGGCGCGGGGGACGAGCAAGATGGCTGAATTCATCAAGGCGCATGTCGAGGCTGCGAAGCCGTCGGCGGTGCTCGGCCTCGGCTACTCCAACGGCGCCAACATACTGGCGTCGGTGGTGTTCGCCGAGCCTGAGCTGTTCGACGCCACGGTGCTGATGCATCCGCTGATCCCGTTCGAACCGCAGGTGAAGGGCAACCTTACCGGTCGCCATATCCTGCTGACCGCCGGCAAGCGCGACCCGATCTGCCCGCCGAACCTGACGACGCGGCTTGAGGCCTATTTGCGTGCCGATGGCGCCGATGTCACAGTGGAGTGGCACGAAGGCGGGCACGAGGTGCGGCCGAATGAAATCGAGGCGGCCCGGCGGCTCTTCGCCGGTGTCGCTCAAGGAGTGTAGAAATGCCCGACCAACTGCCCGAAATCGAATTGGAAGACCGCGGCTCCAAGGGTCGCTATGTCCTGCGCGGTCCCGGTGGCGCCGAGGCCGAGATGACCTTCACCAAGATCGGCGAACACCAGATCATCATCGACCACACGGAAGTGCCGGACGCATTTCGCGGCCAGGGTGCCGGGCTTCGGCTCGTCACCCGCGCCGTCGAGGATGCGCGGGCAGTGGGCAAGAAGATCATCCCGCTTTGTCCTTTCGCCAACGCCCAGTTCCGTCGGCATCCGGAATGGGCGGATGTGCTGAAACGGTAGGGGGAGCGCAAGCACCTCGTCGATCGGTGTGCATGGGAAGAAGGGGCGATCGCCGCAGCCGATTGGCTTTGTAATTTGCCGCGACCGGATATCTTGCCTAGATATGATATATCGCCGTGCCGACAAACGAAGTGAATGATCCCCCTATGACCGAAACAGACCTCGTCCCCGTCTTCGACGGCCACAACGATACGCTGCTGCGACTTTATCAGTCGAAGGACACGGACGTCGAAAAGCTGTTCATCGAGGGGAAGTCGGGCGGTCATATCGATCTGCCGCGTGCGAAAGCCGGCGGCTTTGCCGGCGGCATGTTCGCGATCTTCCCGCCGCCGGTCGAGAAGGCCAGGCGCAGCGCGGTCCCGTTGGCACCGAGCGACAGCGAGCCGCTGCCGCCGGAGGTGCCGCGCGCCGATGCGCTCAACTCGACGATCGCGATGGCCTCGATCCTGTTCCGGCTGGAACGGGCCGGAGCACTGGCCGTCTGCCGCACTGCCGCCGACATACACAACGCGATGGCCAAAGGCACGATCGCCGCCGTGTTCCACATCGAGGGCGTCGAGGCTATCGATCCCGAACTCACCATGCTCGACGTGCTGCATGCGGCCGGCCTGCGCTCGCTCGGCATCGTCTGGAGCCGGCCGAATGCTTTCGGCCACGGCGTGCCGTTCCGCTTTCCGTCCTCGCCCGATACCGGCCCGGGCCTGACCGACGCCGGCAAGGCGCTGGTCAAGGCCTGCAACGAGCTGAAGATCATGATCGATCTTTCGCACCTGAACGAGAAAGGCTTTCGCGATGTCGCCGCGCTCAGCGACGCGCCGCTGGTCGCCACCCACTCCAATGTGCATGCGCTCTGCACCCATTCGCGCAACCTCACCGATTGGCAGCTCGGCGCCATCCGCGAGTCCGGCGGCATGGTGGGGCTCAACTTCGCCACCGGCTTCCTGCGCGACGACGGCCGCATGAATGCCGACACCAGCCTCGACATCATGGTGCGCCATGTCGATTCCCTGCTGCAGGCGCTGGGTGAGGATGGCGTCGGCCTCGGCTCGGATTTCGACGGCGCCATGATCCCGGCCGTCATCGGCGACGTCGCCGGCCTGCCGAAGCTGATCGATGCCTTGGCAGCGCGTGGCTTCGGCCGTGCGCTGATCGAGAAGATCGCTTACCGCAACTGGCTGAGCATGCTCGAAAGAACCATCGGATAGCGCGCAGGCGCTATTCGAAACCGATCCTTTTGAGCCAGTCCTTGCCGACGCCACGGTCGCGAATGATCGGCAGCGGGTTTTCCGAATCGAGCCGCGCACAGATGCGGTAGACTTCAAGTGTCTCGGCGCTCATCTCATCGCGCTTGTAGAAGAACATGGCGGCGGCATAGCGCGTGCGGCCCGACCATTTCTCGCCGAGCGGGGTGTTGACCAGCTCCCACTGTTCGGCGGCCTCCCCATCTTCTTGCTGTTTGTCCGCTTCGTCGGCCATGGTCAGAAATCCGCCGGTGGGTTGGCGGTGCGGCGGTCGAGCTTGATGAACGGCCGCGCCACCACCTTGGCCCGCTTCATCAGCTTCTGATATTGCAGCTCGCGCATGGCGTAGATCTCGACCCAGAGGTCCTCCACCATGGTATCACCGTAAGGCCGCGCCAGCGAGGCGATGGCGATGTTGCGCTTGGCCATCGGCGACCACATGGCGGCGCTGACCAGGCCAACCTCCTGGCTTTTCTTGTAGTAGACGATGGCGTGTTCGGCCGGGATGTTGCCTTCGATCTCCAGCCCGACCAGCACATGGCGCAGCTTGCGTTTGGTACGCGCTTCGAGAATGGCGCGGCGGCCGTTGAAGTGGCCTTTCTCCGGATCGACCATGAAGCCGAGGCCGATCTCGTCGGGCCTACGCAGGCGATCAGCACGAATGGCGTGCTCGGCGGTGGTGAAGTCGGCATTGGCAACGATCAGCCCGGCCTCCAGCCGCGCGCGGTTGAGCGCGGTGTAGCCGATGGCACGGATGCCGCGCAGTTCGCCCGCCGCCATCAGCCGGTCCCACAGGCTCAGCGCCTTGTCGGCCGGCACAAACAGTTCATAGCCGAGATCGCCGGTGAAGCCGGTGCGCGAGATGGTGACGGTACCGCCATCATGCGGGAAATCAGCAAGGTCGAAGACCTTAAGCTTCTCGACGCCAGCGAAGTCGGCATCGCGCAGCACGGCGAAGGAGGTCGGTCCTTGCAGCGCGAGACCGGCGACGGCCTCGGTTTCCTCTTCGACCGTCGCATCGAAGCCAATGGCACTGTCGAGCAGCCACGGCAGATGTCGCTCCTGCGAACAGAGACGAAAGCGCGTCGCCGACAGCCGGAACAGCGTGCCGTCGTCCAGCACAAAACCCTCGTCGTCGCACCATGCCGTGTAGTGGACGCGGCCGGGCCTGAGCTTGGTGACATCGCGCAAGGTAATGCGATCGAGGAAGGCTTCGGCTCCCGGCCCCTCGATCCGGTATTTGGTCATCGGTGAGATGTCGAACAAAGCCGCCTGGCTGCGGATGGCGAAGTATTCGAGTTCCTCGTCCCACAGCGAATGCGGCGCGCGGTAGCCGGCCCAATTGTACCAGTCTTGGGTTTTCGCCAACGCATCGATGCGCGGCTGGAACGGCGTGCCGAGACGCAGCGTGCGGAAATGGGATTGCGCGGCGATGCGGGCGGAAACAGCCGAGCCCGCTGCCTTCGAGATAGGCTTCTTCCTGGTTGCCTGGGCCATGACCTATCCCTTCATCGCAATGATGCGCCGTGCGGCATTGAGCCCTGGTGCACCGGAGACGCCGCCGCCGGGATGCGAACCGGCGCCGGCCAGGAACAGGCCGTCCAGCGGCGTGTCATAGCCCGACCAGCCGGAGACCGGGCGCGAGATCAGCATCTGGTCGGCCTGCAATTCGCCGTGGTGCCAATGGCCGCCCGGCACGCGGTAACGCGTCTCGATATCGGCCGGCGTCAGAAGCTCGGCATGGACAACGCTTTTGCCGATGCCGGGCGCGTAAGCCTCGAGCTGCGCCATAACAGCCTTGAGGAATTTCGGCTTGCCGGCGTCCCAGCCTTCCTTCAACGCATAGGGCGCGTATTGCATCACCGCCGACAGCACGCAGGCTCCATCAGGTGCGAGCGACGAATCCGCGAGGCTGGGCAGCGTAATCTCCATCACCGGCTCGGGTGAGAATTCGCCATATTTGGACGGGTTGAAGGCGCGCTCGACGTGATCGGGTGAGGGCGCGATGACCAGCCGGCCCTTGTGGCCGGCTGCACCGACGCCGGTGAACTGCGGCGGCCGGTCGAGCGCCAGATTGAGCTTGGCGGCATCGCCCTTCATGCGAATGTTTTTCACCTTGCGCACGAAGCCGGTGTCGATCTCGCGCGATCCGACAAGGTCGAGGAAAGTGGTTGCCGGGCTAATGGCCGAGACAACAGTCCTGGCGCGCAGTTCCTCGCCCGTGTCGAGCGCGACGCCGACGGCGCGGCCTTTCTCGACGATGATTTTTGCCACGGCAACCGATGTGCGGATGACGACACCGGCCTTCTCCGCCGAAGCGCGAATGGCGGCGACGACAGCGCCCATGCCGCCTTGCGGCACGATCTGCGCGCCAGCCGCTCCGCCGGTCTCGCCGGCAAGGCGATAGTAGAGGCCGAGCAGCGAGGTCGGCGAGCGTGGGCCGAGATGGCTGCCAAGCGTCGCATCGAAGGCCAGCAGGCCCTTCAGCCTGATATCTTCAAGCTGTTCGTCGAGCAGGTCGGCGACGTTCATCAGCAACACACGCAGGAAGTCGCGCATGTCTTCCTTGCCGAGCTTTTTCAGCGCCAGCGCGGTCTGGCCGAGGGCAGCGGTTTCGAGCAACGACATGCCGGCGAGATCGGGCGGCCGGCGGGAGAGGAACGGCTTCAGGATGCTGGCATAGCGCAGCAACTGCGCGCGCAAGTCCTTCCAGGCGGATTGCTCGGATGAGCTGGCGCCGGTCAGCACCTCGCCATAGGCGCCATGCAGCATAAGCGCTGGGCCATCCCTGGACAGGGCAACCGACGGCAGGAAGTCGGCGCGGCCAAATTGCAGCCCGTGCTTCTCCAGTTCCAGGGTCTTCACCACATCGGGATGCAGGCGGTTCAGCAAATGAGCGATAGCGGAGACTCGAAAACCCGGCGCGAATTCTTCGGTGCGCGCGGCGCCGCCGACTTCATTGCCGGCTTCCAGAACCACGACCTTGCGGCCGGCCTTGGCCAGCGTGGCGGCGGCGACGAGGCCGTTGTGGCCGCCGCCGATGACGATTGCATCAAATGACATCATGGGCCGGGCTCATATGCGAGGTGGATTTGGCAAGATCGCGCAGGATTTCGGCGGCGGCATTGCGGCCCGGCGCGCCCATGACGCCACCCCCGGGGTGGGTCGAGGAGCCGCACATATAGAGGCCGCCGACCGGCGAGCGGTACTGCGCGTAGCCGGGCACGGGGCGGTTGAACAGCAGCTGATCGAAGGTCAGTTCGCCCTGAAAAATATTACCTTCGGTGAGGCCGACCTCGGCCTCGATCTCGCGCGGCGTGCGCACTTCCATGTGGACGATGCGGTCGCGAAAACCCGGCGAGTATTCGGCTATCTGCGCAATCACGCTTTCGGCGAAACCGTCGCGGTCAGCGTCGGTCCATTCGCTGCCGTTCACCTTGGGCGGCGCGTATTGCACGAAGCAGCTCATGAAGTGCTTGCCCGGCGGCGCCATCGTCGGGTCGAGGGTCGTTGGGATCACCATGTCGAGGAAGGGATCGGCCGACCAGCGCCCGGCCTTCCAGTCGTCATAGGCGCGTTCCATGCGCTCCATCGAATCGGTGAAATGCATGTCGCCGCGATAGACCGGCGAATCCTTCGGCAATGCCGGGAATTCCGGCAGCGAATCGAGTGCGATGTTGACCTTGCCGGACGAGCCGCGGATCTTGAAGTTCTTCACCCGGCGCAGGAAAATGTCGGGCAGTTCCTTTTCCTCGACCAGTTTCAGGAAGGTGCGCTTGACGTCGGCATTGGAGACGACGAGCTTGCCGTAAATCTCCTCGCCGCCGGCCAGCACCACGCCCTTGGCCTTGCCTCGGCTCACCAGCACATGGTCGACCTCGGCGCCGGTGCGGATGGTGCCGCCCGAGGCCTTGAACGACGCGGCCAGCGCCTTGGTAACCGCGCCCATGCCGCCGCGCGCATAGCCCCAGGCACCGACCGAGCCGTCGACCTCGCCCATATAGTGATGCAGCAGCACGTAAGCCGTGCCGGGCGACATCGGCCCGAGCGCTGTGCCGATGATGCCGGACAAAGCGAAGTTCACCTTGATGACATCGGTTTCGAAATATTCGTCGAGGAACTCCGAGATCGACATCGTCCAGAAGCGCAGGGTCAGCGCCATCTCTTCCGCCGACAGGCCGGCGAATTTCTTGCCGAGATAGAGCAACTCGCCGAGGTCGCGCGGTTTGAGGCTGGTCGGATCGGGCGCGGTCCGCATCAAGAGCGGCTGGATGAAGCGGCATTGCCGCGTCACGTCGCGGGCGTAGCGGTCATAAGCCTCGGCGTCGCGCCTGGAGAAGCGGGCGAACTCGCGCCGGTGTGCGTCGTGGTCGCGGTAATTGGCGAGATAGTCGCCGTCGCGGGTGAACACCGCGCCGCCCTCATAGGAAATGACCTGCAGTCCGAAGCGCGGCAGTTCGAGGTCGCGCATAATCTCGGGGCGGAACAGCGAGCAGACATAGGAGCAGTTGGAGTAGAGGAAGCCCGGCGTCAGTTCGCGGCTGGTGGCGGCACCGCCGACCCAGTCGTTCTTCTCGACCACCAGCACGTCGAGCCCGGCGCGCTGCAGATAGCAGGCGTTGACCAGACCATTGTGTCCGCCGCCGATGATGATCGCGTCCCAAGCTTTCATTGTGGCCCAGTCTCTTTGTTTCTACGCAATTCCCAAGGGAGGCGCTGCGCGGTTTCCCGGGAAAACCGCTCACACTTTTCCTGGAATTGCTCTGTGCGACCCGCTGTTCATTTTTGCGTGATCTGTTCCCGATTGTGCGGAATTTGGCATGGCAACGGCCATTCTGTCCAGCCATTCTGAATGAATGTTCAACAAATGATATTGCGTTTTCCCTGACATGCGCTACGCTTTGCCGACATTCGACAGTGCGCAATTCGGCGATTGGGGACCGAGGGCCGATGATCGAAACGGCAGATGCCGAGCCCGAGTATGACGACACCGCCATCCGCTTCCTCGAGGCACTGTGGGGCGAGGGTTACCTGTCGCCGGGTGGGCCGGAAGAGGTCGATCGGGTGGTCGAAGGGCTTTCACTCCAGGGCAAGACGATCCTTGATGTCGGTTGCGGCTCCGGCGGCATCACCCTGCATCTGGTCGAGCGCCATGGCGCCGCTCATGCCACCGGCTTCGATGTCGAACAGCCGGTGATCGAAGCGGCCAGACGGCGAGCAGCAGTGCGTGGTCTGGCGAAGCGCACCAGCTTCGTTCGGGCGCCACCCGGGCCATTGCCTTTCACCGATCGCTCCTTCGATGTCGTCTTCTCCAAGGACGCGTTGCTGCATGTGCCTGACAAGGACGCCTTGTTCGCCGAAATCTTCCGCGTGCTGAAGCCGGGCGGGGTCTTTGCCGCTTCCAACTGGATGATTGGGCACGACGGCGAACCGTCGCACGAGATGAAGGCCTATGTCGCCGCCGAGGGGCTGTCCTTCGCCATGGCCTCGCCGGCGCGCTATGTCCAGGCGATGCGTGGCGCCGGTTTTGCCGATGTCACCGTGCGCGACCGCAATCCCTGGTACCGCGAGGTGGCGCGCGGCGAACTGGAAAGGCTGAAAGGACCGCTCTATGCGACGGTCGCCGCCGTGGTCGGCGCGGCCTATGTCGACAAGAACATCAAGACCTGGGAGGCCATGCAGAAGGTGCTTGACAGTGGCGAGCACCGTCCCACTCATCTGCGCGGTTGGAAGCCGGTTGGATAGCCGGCATGCTGGAGACCGTCACATCCATGAAGACTTCCGAGGCCAAGGACATTCTCGCCGAAACGGAGCGAAAGGGCGATGCCGAAAAACGCGGCCGCAAGGCTTCGAAGGAGGTCCGTCAGCTGCAGCTGATCGAGGCGACGATCGATTCGCTGGCCAAGCGCGGCTATGCCGAGACGACGATGGCCGATGTCGCCGATGGCGCGGGCCTCTCGCGCGGCATCGTCAACTTCCATTTCGAGAGCAAGGAAAAGCTGCTGATCGCGACGCTGCAGCACATGTATGACGAGTATTCGGCGCATTGGCGCGCCTCCCTGCAGAAGGCAGGCGACGATCCGGCGCGGCAGCTGCAGCAACTGGTGTGGGCCGACTTCGACCGCTCGATCTGCAACAAGCGCAAGCTCGCCGCCTGGCTGGCCTTCTGGGGCGAGGCCAAGTCGCGGCCGACCTACCAGGCGCTGAGCAGTTCGCGCGATAATTATTACCAGCAGGTCTTCATCGATCTCTGCACGACGCTCAAGCAGAGCGGCTCATATGCCTATGAGCCGCAGGTGATGGCGCTGGCGCTGTCGGCCATGCTTGAGGGGCTGTGGCTGCGGCTGATGATGGGCACCGAGGACACGACGCGCGAAACAGCCTTGCAGGCGGCCAATGCTTTTTGGCCGCTGCCTTCCCGAAGCATTACGGTTAGCAACGGCCGGCCGCCAAGACCGGCAAGACCAAAAGAGGATGGAACAGCATGAACAAACTTAGCCGACGCCTGACATTGACATTGGCGCTGGGCGGCGCGCTTGCGGCTTCGGCGGCAGCGTTCGCCGTCGCCGCCGACAAGGACCTGATCGTGTTCGACTGGTCCGGTTATGAGGATCCGAGCTTCCACCCGAAATATGTCGAGAAGAACGGCGATTCGCCGACCTTCGCCTTCTTCGGCGACGAGGACGAGGCGTTCGAGAAGGTGCGCTCCGGCTTCAAGGCCGATCTTGGTCATCCCTGCTCGCAGAGCGTGACGAAGTGGCGCGAGGCTGGGCTGCTGCAGCCGCTCGACACTTCGAAGATCACCGGATGGAAGGATCTCAATCCCGGCATCATGGCGATGAAAAATCTCGCCACGACCGATGACGGCAAGGCATGGTTCATGCCGTGGGACTGGGGCAACACGCAGCTCACCTACAACTCCTCCAAGATCGATGCCAAGGACGTGCAGTCGCTGAAGGCCTTCGCCGATCCGAAGTTCAAGGGCCGGGTGTCGATCGGCGACAATGTCGACGACGCCTATGCGCTGGCGAGCCTGGCCATCGGCCTGAGGGACTGGACCAAGATGACGGACGACCAGTTCAAGCAGGCGTCCGACTTCCTGCGCCAGGTGCACAAGAATGTCCGCTCCTACTGGACCGACACCACCGACATCGTGCAGTTGTTGAGCGGCGGCGAGGTCGACCTCGCCTGGGCCTGGAACGACGCGACGGTGCAGTCCGTCAAGGCAGGCGTGCCGATCAAGTCCGTAAAGGATACCAATGAAGGCATCTCGACCTGGGTCTGCGGCTATGTGCTGTTCAAGGATGCGCCCGGCAACGTCGACAAGGCCTATGATTATCTGAACGCCGTCAACGATCCGGAGACCGCCAAGGTGCTGGTCAAGGACTGGGGCTATGGCCAGGCCAACGCCAAGGGCATGGCCGGCGTCGATCCGGCGATCTTGAAAGAAAAGGGCTATGACGATGTGCAGAAATTCGTCGACAAGACGCTGTTCCAGTCGCCGCTGCCGTCCGATCTCAAGCTGAAGATGATCGCCGAATTCGAGAAGATCAAAGCCGGATACTGATCCTGTCTAGGCTGCCCGTCCGCCGCCGACAGCGCGGGCGGACGGGCCTCGCCAAAACGGATGATTTCTCCTAACCTCGAGCAGCTTTTCGCGATGGGGGGTTTCGCCATGACGCCAATGCTACGCCGCCTGTCGCTTGCCGCCGCGTGTATGATCGGCGCCGGTGCGGCCTATGCGTGGGCGGAAGGCGGCGGCGATCTCGTGGTGTTCGACTGGTCCGGTTACGAGGATCCGCTGCTGCATCCCGCCTACACCGCCAAACACGGCGCCGAGCCGACCTTCGCCTTCTTCGGCGACGAGGACGAGGCGTTCGAGAAGATGCGGGCGGGCTTCAAGACCGACATTGCACATCCCTGTTCGCAAAGCGTGGCGAAATGGCGCGATGCCGGCCTGTTGCAGCCGCTCGACACCTCCCGCATTGCCGGCTGGAAGGATCTCAATCCCGGCATCATGGCGATGAAGAACCTCACCACCACGGCCGACGGCAAGGCCTGGTTCATGCCGTTCGACTGGGGCAATACGGCACTGCTCTACCGTACCGACAATGTGACGGCTCAAGAGGCGCAGTCACTGCGGATCCTGGCCGATCCGAAATTCAAGGGCCGCGTCACCATCGGCGACAATGTCGACGACGCCTACGCGCTGGCGAGCCTGGTCATCGGCCTGAAGGACTGGACCAAGATGACCGACGCGCAGTTCAAGGAGGCTTCCGACTTCCTGCGCCAGGTGCACAAGAATGTCCGTCTCTACTGGACCGACTCGAGCGATATCGACCAGGCGTTTTCCGGCAATGAGGTCGACCTCGCCTGGGGGTGGGGCCAGACACTGATCGCGATGAGCGGGCAAGGTGTTCCCGTCGCCATGAACCGCGACACCAAGGAGGGCATGTCGACCTGGGTGTGCGGCTATGTGCTGATGAAGGACGCGCCGGGCAAGCTCGACCAGGCCTATGATTTCCTGAGCGCGGTCAATGCGCCGGGTATTTCGAAATACATGGTCACGACGTTCGGCTACGGCCACGGCAACAGTGCCGGCATGGCCGCGATCGACCACAAGGTGCTGGCCGAGCGCGGCTTCGATGACATCGACAAGTTCCTCGACAAGACGCTGTTCCAGCAGCCGGTCGCGCCCGAGCTGAAGAAGCGCATGGTCGACGAGTTCGAAAAGATCAAGGCCGGCTATTGACGAGCGAACTGCAAAGAACCGACGTCGTCATCGTCGGTGCCGGCTTCACCGGCCTGTCGGCAGCGCTTGAGCTGAAGCAGGCCGGCATCGATTTCCTGTTGCTCGAAGCACGCGATCGTGTCGGCGGGCGGGTCGAAGCCAGACACAACGGACTTGGCGAACGCATCGACAGCGGTGGTCAGTTCCTGTGCGAGGACATGCCGCAGCTGATGGCGTTGGCGAAGGCGCGCGGCAAGACCTTCGTCGAAACCTATGTCGAGGGTGATTTCATCACCCATCCGCCGATGCCGGCCAAGGACGCCAAGCAGACCTATTACGGCGCGATGGCGATCCGCGAGCGCATGAACGGCATCGAGCCGGACGACCCGTCGATAGAAGGCATGAGCGTCGCCGCCTGGCTCGAACAGCAGCATGATCCCATCGATGCCAAGACGGCTTTTCGGTCGATGATCGAAGGCCTGTGGTGCCTGCCGATGGACAAGGTGCCGCTCTGGTACCTGATCGACAATGACCGCCGCATCACCAATGAAGTGCCGGAGCTGCAGTATTTCCTGCGCGAGACCATGCAGTCGCTTGCCGAAGACCTGGCCGGCGATCTCGGCGGCCGGGTGCGGTTTGGCGAACCGGTCACGCGCATCGAGCATGGGCCGCAAGGCGGTCGTGTCGTTGCGGGCAATGGCGTGATCGAAGCGCGTCAAGTGCTGGTCGCGCTGCCGCCGGCGACGGCCGAGAAGCTCGATTTCGCGCCGGCCTTGCCGGCGGCACTCGCGAAGGCGCTCGGTGTCTGGGAAAGCGGCGTGGTGATCAAGGTGCAGGTGCGCTACGCCATGCCATTTTGGCGTGAGCAGGGTTTGAGCGGCATGGTGATGTGGCGCGACCTGCCGGGGCTGTTTGCCTGCGACGCCAGCAGGGACGCGGAGCATGCCGCGCTTGTCGTCTTCATCGGCGGCCCACTGGCTTTGCGCTGGCGTGCGCTCGACGCGGCGGCACTGTGTGCGGAAGTGGCCAGCCGATTGCAGGAAGCCCTTGGGTCGGATGCCGGCAATATCATCGATTTCAGTTCGCGCGACTGGACACGGGACAGCTGGAGCGGCGGCGCCTACAGCGACCTCATTGTCGACGTGACGGCCAGGGATGCGGAGCGCACGATTCTTGCCGGTGCACCGCCAGTCCATTTTGCCGCTTCGGAACTGTCGCCGTCATTCCCGGGTTATGTCGAGGGTGCGATCGTTGCCGGACGCATCGCGGCGCGCAAGATCGTGGCGCTGCTTCAATCTCCCATCGCCACCAGCGCTTCGGGATCGTAGGCGAGACGGATCGGGGTGCCGACCGGGATGTCGTCGGCGCCGAAATCGTTGGTCTCGGTTACCGATAGCGGCTTTTCCAGGCCCGGTATTTCGACGATCAGATGGGTGATCTCGCCGAAATAGTGGCGTTCGACCACCTTGCCGGCGACCTCGAATTTTGCCGTTGCATTGTCCCACAAAACGCGCAGGCGCTCGGGGCGGATGCCTAGCGTGGCGCCGCCGCCATTGCGCACGAAAGCCTTCGGCTTGTCGGTCTTGACGCGGCCGAAGCCCAGGGTGTCGACGACCAGCGAGGTGCCGTTCTCCTCGACGATCTCGGCCTTGACGAAGTTCATGCCGCCGAGGAAGTCGGCGACCTGGCGGTTGACCGGTCGCTGGTAGATTTCCTTGGGCGAGGCGACCTGCGCAATCCTGCCGCCGAACATCACGGCAATGCGGTCGGACATGGCGAGCGCCTCGTACTGGTCGTGGGTGACCAGCACGAAGGTGATGCCGACGGCCTGCTGCAGGCGGCGCAGTTCGACCTGCATCTGCTCGCGCAGCTTCTTGTCGAGCGCCGACAGCGGCTCGTCGAGCAGCAGCACCTTGGGCCGCATGACCAGCGCGCGGGCGAGCGCCACGCGCTGGCGCTGGCCGCCGGACAGTTCTGTCGCCAGGCGCTTGCCAAGCCCGGTCAGCGACACCTGCGCCAGCGCTTCCTCGACGCGGCGCTTCTCTTCGCCGCCCTGCAGTTTCAGCCGCTTCAGCCCGTAGGCGACGTTCTGCTCGACATTGAGGTGCGGGAAGATGGCATAGCTCTGGAACACCATGTTGGTCGGCCGGCGGTTGGCCGGGATGCCTTCCATAGGCTGGCCGCCGACGGCGATCGAACCGCTGGTCGGATTGTCGAAGCCGGCGATCATGCGCAGCAGCGTGGTCTTGCCGCAGCCGGACGGCCCGAGCAGCGAGAAGAACTCGCCCTCCCGGATGGTCAGGGACGCGTCGTCGAGCGCCTTGAACGATCCATAACTGCGGGTGACGTTGCGGATCTCGATCATCGACCGATCAGATTGGGCTCGATCGGATTGGGGGCGCTCGATCGGCGGCTGTTCAGGCATAGAGGCCTCCCTCGTTCTGGGTGCGTCTGGCCGCGCGGCGACGCAGGATTTCGGCGACGGTCATCAAAACGAAAGAGGCAACCAGAAGCAGCGTGCCCAGCGCCAGCACGCCCGGCAGTTTCGACGCGAAGCGCAACTGGCCCCAGATGTAGATCGGCAGCGTCGCTTCGGTGCCGGTCAGGAAGAAGGCGATGATGAACTCGTCGAGCGAAATGGTGAAGCAGACGAGCAGGCTGGAAATGATCGCCGGCGCCACCATCGGCAGCGTCACGCGCCGGAAGGTGCCGAAGGCGCTTTCGCCGAGATCGGCGGAGGCCTCTTCCAGGCTGCGGTCGAAGCCTTCGAAGCCGGAGGTCAGCACCGTCATCGAATAAGGGATGCAGACCAGCACGTGGCCGAGCACGACCGTGAACAGCGACAGGCTCAGGCCGAGCTGCAGCATCACCAGCAGCATCGATATGGCGACGATAACCTCGGGCAGCACCAGCGGCGCCATGATCAGGCCGTTGATGGTGCGGCGGCCGGGGTAGCGGTAGCGGGTGATCGAACGGGCGGCAAGGATGCCGAGCACGGTGGCGAGAATCGAGGCGGAGACGCCGACTTTCAGGCTGTTCCAGGCGGCGTCGAGCAAGGCCGGCGTGTGCGGCAGGTCCGCATACCATTGCAGGGTGAAGCCGGTGAGCGGGAATTTTGGCGTTGGCGCGGTGTTGATGGAGAAGATCGGCAGGAAGATGACAGGCAGATAGAGGAAGACGACATAGAGGAACGCATAGACGGACAGCCAGCCGCCCGACAGGAAACGCCGCGCCCTCATCGTGCCAGCCTCTGCAAGGCGCGGATGATCAGCACCGTGGCGCCGGCCATCAGCGTGACGATCAGCATGGTGGTGACGGAAAGGGCGGCACCCAGCGGCCAGTTGGCTGCCTTGCCGAATTGTGCCTGGATGGCGTTGGCGATCATGACGCCATCCTTGCCGCCGACAAGCTTCGGCGTGACATAGTCGCCGACCGTCGGGATCATGACGATCAGCGCCGCCGAGATGACGCCCGGCGCCGACAGCGGCAAAGTCACGCGCAGGAATGAGCGCAAGGGACCATCGCCGAGATCGGTGGCTGCTTCGACCAGCGTACGGTCGACTTTTTCCAGCGAGACGAAGATCGGCAGGATGGCGAAGGCCGCCCAGGCGTGGGTGAGAGTGATGATGACGGCGGTCGAATTGTAGAGCAGCGCCGTCGATGGCTCGTCGATGATGCCGAGGCCCATCAGGCCGGAATTGAGCACGCCATTGTAGCCGAGGATGACCTTCCACGACATGACGCGTAGGAGATAGCTGGTCCAGAACGGGATGGTGATGAGGAACAGCCACAGGCTCTTGTGACGGCCGCCATGGAAGGAAATGAAGTAGGCGATCGGGTAGGCCAGGATGACGGTGAACAGGCTGACGGTCAGCGAGATGTAGAGCGAACGCCACAAGAGATCACGGTAGATCGGCTCGGTCAGCGCGACGCTGTAATTCTCCAGCGTGAAGGTGCGGTCGATGGTCAGGTAGTGCTGCGTCCAGAAGGAGTGGGCGATGACCACCAGGATCGGCAGGACCAGCAGGATGAGCGCATAGAGAAAGGTCGGACTGATCAGGGCAAAGCCCTGGACGGGTTCGGATTGCAGAAGGGCATTTCGTCTGGCCCGCGTCATGCGCCGCGGGGGCGACCCTTCCACAGCCGCCGTCATTGCCAGACTCCGGAGGGCAGGGCTCTGGGCGTGATCTTGGTTGCTGGCCTGGGCTGTTCCGCCATGCGCATCCCATTGTGCTGACGCCGACTGTCGTTCCCCTTGCCGGCTTTCTTTCATCATGCGCGCATCCGTGGATTGAAATCAAGCGCTATTTCTGAGATATTGATTGAACGGACATTCAAAATTAGGTGAAGAAAGCCGCCATTTCCGGCATTTGCCGCCGATTTTTGAGGTCCAGGAAAATTCGAAGAGATGTGGAGACGACAATGGCTGCGGTGAGAGACCTGAAGGCGACCGAAACGGCAGCGTCCGGCGGCGACGATGCCATTGAACTGGGCAAGCGCCATCTCATCCAGCCCTGGCCTTATGCCGGTTCGGTTGGTGCCGAGGCACGCGCGCTGATCGGTGAGGGCGATGGCATCTACATCACCGACAACACCGGCAAGCGGCTGATCGACGGACCGGCCGGCATGTGGTGCGTCAATGTCGGCCATCGCCGCGAGGAACTGGCCAGGGTGATGTACGACCAGGCGATGGCGCTGTCCTACAACACGCCCTGGTACACGATGAACGCGCCGTCAGCCGAACTTGCCATGCGCATCGCCGGCCATGCGCCGGGCGATCTCAGTCATGTCTTCTACACCACCGGCGGTTCTTCGGCCGTCGAGACGGCGCTGCGCTTCATGCAGTTCTACAACAATGTGCGTGGCCGGCCGGAGAAGAAGCTGATCCTGTCGCGCGGCGGCGCCTATCACGGCTCGACCTATCTTTCGGCCTCGCTCAACGGCCGCCCGCGCGACCGCGACTGGATGGACGGCGCCGACGAACTGGTGATCAAGCTGTCCTCGCCCGATCCGTTCCGCCGTCCGCACGGCATGAGCCTTGCCGCCTTCACCGATTTCCTGGTCGATCAGTTCCGCGACACGGTCGCCCGCGTCGGCGCCGACAAGATCGGCGCTTTCGTCGGCGAGCCGGTGCAGGCATCGGGAGGCGTCGTGATCCCGCCGGACGGCTATCTCAAGCGCATCCGCGAGATCTGCCGCGACAACGACATGCTCTATGTCTCCGATGAGGTGGTGACGGGCTTCGGCCGGCTTGGCCATGTCTTTGCCTCGGGCGACGTGTTCGGCATCGATCCAGACATGATCACCTTCGCCAAGGGCGTCACCTCAGGCTATTTCCCGCTCGGCGGCGTCATCATCTCGGAACGGCTGCTGCAAGAGTTGCGCCGTTCGAACCATCCCGATGCGATGTTCGGCCATGGCCTGACCTACACCAGCCACCCGGTCGGCTGCGCCGTGGCGCTGAAAAACCTCGATCTGCTGGAAGAGGGCGTGCTTGCCCACACGCAGGAAGTCGCGCCCTATTTCCAGGCGCAGCTGAAGACGCTGGAAGAACTGCCGTTGGTCGGTGAGGTGCGGGGCGTTGGGCTGATGGGCTGCGTCGAATGCGTCGCGGACCGCGAAAGCAAGGATCCGCTGCAGCTCGACAAGGATGTCGGCAAACGCATAGACGCGCATTGCCACGAACTTGGCCTGCTGGTGCGGCCGCTGATCAACATGTGCGTGATGTCGCCGCCGCTGATCATCACGCGCGAGCAGATCGACGACATGGTCGGCATTTTACGCGAGGGTATTTCGCGGACTATGGATGATCTCAGAAAAGAAGGCGTGTGGCGCGGATGAGGCTTCTTCCTTCTCCCCGTTTCACGGGGAGAAGGTGCCCGAAGGGCGGATGAGGGGCAGCGCCAACATTGGCGATTGGCCGCATCCGCAAATGCATCGTCAGTCCAACACGATAATCTCGCAAGCACGGTGCTGCCCCTCACCTGCCTGCCGGCATCCTCTCCCTGTATAGTGACGGGGAGAGGGGCGCTCTCATCGATAGTTTCGCCAATTGTCGGCGCTTGCCATCTACGATCGCGACCTGAGGGCGTCGTTCAGATTCCACATGTCCTTCTCCTCGGGCGCGGTCTCCAGGCCGAGCACCGGCAGCATCTTGCGCAGATGGTCGTGGTGGGTGCGCACGCCATATTCGAGGTCGGAGAGATAAAAGCCCTCGAACGCCTCGGACAGCATGGATTCGTTCGACCATACCGACAGCTGGACATCTTCCGACATGGTGTCGCGGTCGATGCGGAAGGAGAGGTAGCGGGCGGCGGCCTGCTCGCGGCTTTCATCGCGGTAGCGGTAGATGGCACCGCGCAGCAAGGTCTCCCCCGTCGACAGCGGAAACTCCTGATAGAACTGCACCGATTCCGGCATCACCGAAATGACCGCATTGGGGAAGATGCCGTAATAGACCCAGGCCTTCTTCAGATAGTCCGGCAGGTGCGTCGGCTCGGGCGCGATCTTGACGTAGTTCTTGACGCTCCAGCGGCGGCCGGCATGCGGATTGTAGGTGGCGAAGGACCGTGACACGCCGTTGATGAAGGGCTCGTCGAAATAGGTCGCGCCATATAGATCCTGCAAGGCAGGATGCGCCATGGCGACGTGATAGCCCTCATTGTCGACATCGCGCACCGACTTCCAGTTGACCGGGGTCTTCTGGGTCCAGATGCCCCAGGACGGCACCATGTCGGCGGCCTTGTAGTGCGCGAATTCGGGCTCGATCGGCTTCATCAGTTCGGCGACCGAAGGCTGCGGCCCACCATTGCGGAAGCGGATGAAGATAAAACCCATCCAGATTTCGAGATCGAGCTGCATCAGGCCGAACTCGGTCTTGTCGAGATCAGGGAAGGAGCGCGGGCGCGCGGCGCCACGCAGCGTGCCGTCGAGATTGTAGACCCAGCCATGGAACGGGCACACCAGCGCGTTCTTGCAATTGCCCTGGCTGTCGGCGACGACGCGGCTGCCGCGGTGGCGACACATGTTGTTGAAACCACGCACGACGCCGTCCTTGCCGCGCACGATCAGGGCGCGCTCGCCGACCACGTCCATGGTCAGATAGTCGCCGGCGTTGGGCACGTCGCTGACATGGCCGACGATCTGCCAATGGTTGCGGAAGACATGCTCCTTCTCGAGCTCGAGAAGGGCATCGGAATGGTAACTCCAGCCCGGTAGTCCCCGCCGGTCCCAATCGTTGGGGATCGCCACGTCACGGAGGTGCGGGTTCATAAAACGTCTCTTCTTTTTGTTGAATAATCATTCAATAAAATCATATTTTTCATTGAAATGCAATGGCTTGTGAAAATACGAATGAATGCAAGGCAGGTTCTTTGGATCGCCCGTGGCGGAATTCGATACGGCTGCTGCCTAAGAAAATCGCGGAGAATCCGGGTGTTAGCCTCGGTTCCGGAATGCTGTTTCCGTGCGATTTCACAAGGTGTACGAGCCGAAGAACAGGACGCCTCGCCGGAGGCAAAACGCTCGCCCCGCGTGCCTGATCGGCTGTTCGGCAGGCGTCTGGTTCGGGACAGCCTGGCGGGAGTCGATCCGGGATTCGCTTGCTTCGGCAAAATGAGAGCTGGAATGACCGATTCTGCCCGGTCTTGCCCGATAGCACCGTTTCAATCTGGTTACATTGCCAGACCTGCGCCAATTTTGTGCTGTTACAAAGTGCGATTAAGTTCGTTTCATCACCAAAAAGAAACGCAGCGAAGGGGAAGGCAATGTATGCGAAAGTCAAGATCACCAGCAGCGAACACCGCCTCCAGGCTCCAGAGCGCGCTGACCGCCGCCCGAAGCTGGCCCTGCGCCAGCGCGCCAGCGACCACCCCATGGCCATGTTCATGGCGCTGGCTGCTTGCGCCTTCGCCGGCATGGCGTTCACGCCGACGGTTGGTCCGGCCTTCGCATCGCTAAATCCGCCGGCCAACGTCGTTGACGGCGCACCGACGACAATCAAGACCGCTCGCCTGCCGATGCCGACGCTCGACTTTGCCTGCAAGGGGCAGGCCTGGGGTGCCGAGAGCGTCGATTGCCTGCGCGCCATCGCCGAGCAGTCCGGGACGCACAAGACCCGTGCGATCCGCATGATCGCCAATGCCGCGCCGCTGACCAATACGCCCAACGTTTTCTGATTTCCGTCGAAGCATGATCCCGAAAACCGGTTCCCTCTTCGGGCTCATGCTCTGACCTCCCCGAGCGCTCCCTCCAGCGCTCCCTTCAGCTCCCGCCGCTTCGTCGGCCGGGAGCTTCTTTTTTATCCTTTCAACACGGCCTGCTCGGCAATGGTTGAAAGCACGCTACGCACATCGAGGGTGCTGAACGGCTTTTCCAGGATCTGCGGCCGCTGCGGCGCCGGCAAGGCCTCGATTTCCGCCTTGGCGCCGATCAGATCGCCGGTGACCAGCACAAAACGCCGTGCGAGGTCGGGCCTTTCGGCCAGCAGTTCGCGGTAGATGGCCATGCCTGATATGCCGGGCATGCGCAGGTCCGAAAAGACGATGTCCGGCGGCATGTGGCCGCCCAGGGTGGCGGTACCCGATTCCCAGACAGGGGCAATCCGCGACTTGATGCCCATCAGTTCGAGAATGTCGGACAAGGAGCCGGCGACGTCAGGCTCGTCGTCGATGATCAGGGCGTGACGCAGGCCGCTCGAGCGTGGCTGGGCTTCACCGGCAGCGGCGATACCGGCCGAAATGGCTGGCAACTGGACGACGAAACGGGCGCCTCTGGGCAGCACTTCCTCGAACCAGACATTGCCATTGTGCCGTTCGATGATCGATTTCGAGATCGACAGGCCGATGCCGGTGCCGACGCCGACCGGCTTGGTGGTGAAATAGGATTCGAAGATGCGGTTGCGGATCGCTTCGGGAATGCCGGGCCCGTTGTCCTCGACCGAGAAACCGGGTTTGTCCAGATCGCTCCGGAACGTCCGCACCTTGATCAGCCGGTCGCCGGCAACACCGGCCAAAGCGTGCTGGCTGTTGATGAGGAAATTGGCCGCCACCTGCGTCACGTGGTCGGCATCCGCCATGACCAGCAGCGGACCGGGCGCGAAATCGGTATCGATGATGATGCCGCTCGAGCGTGCGCCATAGGCGGTGACCTCGAGGGCGGCGCGGATCACCTGGTTGAGGTCGGTCTCGGCCTGGGCCGCCGGATGCAGCCGGACCATCGACAGGAAGCTTTTGACGATGCGGCCGCAGCGCTCGGCGGCGGCACGCACCTTCTCGGCGCGGACCTTGGTTTGTGGGTCGGAGGCGAATTCGTGCAACAGCGTCGATTGCGCCACCACGACCGCCAGCGGATTGTTGAGCTCGTGCGAGACGCCGGCAAGCAGCGAGCCCATCGCCGCCATCTTCTCGTTCTGGTGCAGCTTCTCGCGCTGGCGGTTGATCTCTTCCTCGGCGCGCAGCCTGTCGCGCAGGTCGCGGATCGAGCCGAAGATCAGGCGGCGGTCGGCGACCCGCATCTCGGTCGCCGTCAGCTCGATCGGGAACACCTCGCCGGCGGCATTCTGCGTTACGGTCTCGAGCCGCTGGCCGACCATCGGCGCGCCGCGGCCCGACATGTAGTCGGCGCCCGAGGAATAGCCCTTGCGGTAGTATTCCGGCACGACGGTGTCGAGCAGGTCCTTGCCGAGGATGTCGCTGCGTTGGAAGCCGAACATCTTTTCGGCGGCAGGATTGAATTCGATGATCGATCCGGCCTCGTCGATGACGATGATGGCGTCGAGCGAGGCCTGCAGCATGGTGCGGCGGATCACCTCGCTGGCATGGGCGTCGGAGGGCGAGTGTTCGATGGCGTCGCCGATGGCGAGCGCAATGATGTGCAGCGTTGCCTCTTCCTCGTCGGTCCACTCGCGCTCCTCGACGCAATCATTGACGGCGAGCGTGCCCCACAGATGGCCGTGCGCGAAGACCGACACCGACAGGAACGACTTGATGTTCTGCTTTTCGAAATCGGTTCTCAGGAACCCTTCGAGATTGCGCGTATGCCCGGCAAAGATCTTGCCCTGCCGTTCGTCCTCGGCCACGCGCTCCAGCAGTGGATCGGAGTTGACGATCGACTGCATGATAACGGTCGGTGAGGCCAGTTCCCCGCCGAAGTCGGGGTCGATCCAGTAGGCGGACACCGACTGGGCAAAACCCTGGCCGGGCAGCTCGCGCAGGCGGAACAGGATGCCGCGCTGACACTCCATGGCGCGGCACAGCGTTTCCAGTATGCCTTCCATCTCGCGCTGCCAATCGCCGGCCTCGCGCAGCCGGCGAACGACGCGCACGGCGGCCATCGCCGCGCCCTGCCTGAAACCCTGTGTATCCGCGCTTGTTGCTTCGCCGGTCATTTTCAGCCGTTATTCCAAAGTCATGCCAATTCGGTCGGGTCAATCGGCCCAATTCGATCGGCGAGCAACGGCTGTGAACCTGAGACCCCGTGGGCCTGGCGCTCAGTTGCTGTCGCCGGTCGGCAGCGAGAAGATATAGCCTTCACCGCGCACTGTGCGCAGGAATTTCGGGTTGGCCGGATCCGCCTCGATCTTCTTTCTCAGACGCATGATGCGGATGTCGACGGCGCGCGACGATTCCGGATCCTCGGTGAAGCCGATGGCCTCCGAGATCGCGGCGCGCGTCAAAAGCCGGTTGGCGCGGGTCAGGAAAACCTCCAGCACATCGAATTCGCTCTTGGCCATGTCGATCACGGCGCCGTTGGCGCCGGTGACCAGCCGGCCGTCAAGATCGGCCTGGAACGGGCCGAAGGCGACGGAACGGCGGTCCGTCCTGGCTTTCTTGCCGAGCAGCTCCGTTGGCTCTGGAACGCGGCGCAGCACGCTGCGCACCCTCGCCAGCAACTCGCGCAGTTCGTATGGCTTGACGATATAGTCGTCGGCGCCGAGTTCCAGCCCGACGATGCGGTCGAGCGCAGTGCCGGCGGCGGTCGCGTAGATGATGCCGATCGGCATTTTCGAGCGCAACCAGCGGCCGAGCGACAGACCGTCCTCGCCCGGCATGGCGATGTCGAGAATGGCCAGATGAAAGGATTGAGTCTCGATCAGGCTGCGCGCGGCTGCCGCAGTTTCCGCGGTCGCCACATCATAGCCGGCGGCGCCGAGATATTCGGCAACCGCGTCCCTCAGGTCGGGCTCGTCCTCGACGATAACAATTCTTGCCCGCACGATGCCCTCGCTCCCACTTTCAGTGGAAAGTAGATTGGGTATAAACATGATGTCCAGCACTCATATCTGGTTGCAAGGGAACGGTTGGAAAACATGGCCGCACGAGCCGTCATTGCGCTTGTTTCCGTCGCCGAGGTGGTGGCGACCGAACTTGCCGACCATCTCGAGCGGCGTGGCCATGATGTGCGCCAGGCGCGGCAGCCCTGGGAGGCGGAATCGCTGCTGGCGGGCGGGGGCATCGATGTCGTTGTCGTCGGTGACAGTCTCAGCCAGGCGGACGGGCGGGATCTGCTCAGGCGTTATGGCGGCCAAGGCGGGGGCGGCGAGGATGGGCCGGATTTCATCCTGATCTGCCGGCCGGCCGATCTCGTCGACAAGGTGCTTGCGCTCGAACTGGGTGCGGCCGATGTTGTCGAAAGCCCGCTCAATGTCAGGGAATTGGCCGCCCGGGTCGGCGGCCTGCTTTCGCGGCGCGGCAGGGGCACCCAGGAACTGATCGTGCTGGAGAACGCGACCGTCGATTTGAGATCGGCGATCGTCATGCACCGCTCCGGTAGCGAGGAACAGCTCTCGCCCGGTCAGGTGGCGCTGCTCAGGCTGTTCCTGGCGAGCCCCCGCAAGGTGCTGACGCGTGACGACATCATCGCCGCCGCACCGGCCGAGAACGCCGACGCCTTCGATCGATCGATCGATTCGCGTATCGTGCGGCTGCGCCGCAAGCTCGATACCGAAACCATCACCACCATACGCGGCACCGGCTACCGGTTCGATCCGCCGCAGCAGTTCGCCGACTAAAGGCTGGACACTCGGGTTATTTTTCTGGCTGAGCATCGGATGTTCCAACTCACCGACGCTCCCGAAACTCAGCGTACCACCAACAACGACGGACCCGATGGTATGTCATTGGCCATGGCGATTTCGTTCGCGTGGGCGCGGTCCTTGAGGAGAACCGTGGCAAGGGCGGCAAAGCCGAGCAGGCCCTGCGCATAGAGCAGTGCGGAAAGCACCGAGGCCGCGAATTTCGTTTTCATCGTTCCAACTCCTCAGAAATGCCAATTCTTCAAAAATGAGTGTCGCGGGTCGCTTCAGGAAACTCCCGAAGTGCCCGCGCCGCTTACGGAGCCCCCCGTCGCGGCGCGGGCCTTCGGTCCTCTCGGCAGCAAGTTGCCGGAGGGGCCGCGCAATGCCAACAGCCGAAGGCCAACCCGCCAGAGGGCCTTCAATCGGGCGATGCGCAGGCTGGAAACAATCCAGACCGTGGCGGAAAACAGGGCTACTTGCAGGGTAGAGATCTCGCTCGAACTCATCGCCGCCAGCCTTGCCGCGGGGCCGCCGGCAACCGTGCCGACACCGCCGATGACTGCTGCCATGATGCTGATCCTGAAGAGCCAGGACCGCATGTTCGTTTTCGTTCCCATGGTCGTTGCCGTCTGCTTTCGTTGCGTCAACTTTGCTTCCGGCCCGTATCCGGATCATGCCGCCCGAAGCAGCGTTTTGTTGCCGATTGGTTTCGAGATTGAACTCTACTCTTTCATATAAGGGGTATTCGAACTTTCTTTTCGTGGGAAATACCTATGTGCTGCATCTCATTCCCCCTTTTTGCGGGCGAGATCGCTGTCGCTATGACCGCCTGCTTGTTAACCACAGGAAACAGATTCGAAACACAAACGAGCATTTCGCGAAATCCCTTCGAAACATGCCACAGCGATAAGCCGGTCATCGAATTGGAGCCGGCCGAACCGGCAGAGAGAGGGGATATCATGCATACCACCATCACCGCCAAGCTCATCAACATCACCGCCGCCGCGCTCACGGGTGCAGCACTTCTGTTCGGCGCCAACGCAGCCCACGCCGCCAACAAGATCGTGGCGCGGGTCTCGCTGTCACAGCAGGTCATGGAAGTTTCGGTCGATGGCCGGCCGACCTTCGCCTGGAAGGTTTCCACCGGCGACCGGGCGCATGTGACGCCGACCGGCTCGTTCAAGCCGACGCGCATGCATGAGATGTGGTATTCGAAGAAATACGACAACGCGCCGATGCCGCACTCGGTGTTCTTCAGCGGCGGTTACGCGGTGCACGCCACCTATGCGATCAAACGCCTCGGCCAGCCGGCCTCGCATGGCTGCGTGCGGCTGCATCCCGACAATGCCGCCGATTTCTACCAGCTTGTCGAAACTTTCGGGCCGGCCAACACCAGGATCGTCATCGTCAAGTAGCAGGCTGGGGACAGGCCGGCGCACTGCCGCGCCTGTTCAGGACTCCCGCCGGAACATTCCGGCGGTATTGAGCACCGCTCAAACCGGCGGTATCGAGCGCAGCCAAAAGAAGAGGCCGGGATTTTCCCGGCCTCTTTTTTGTTCTTGGGTTTTCTATCAGTCTTGCAATGCCGGCATCAATTTCGGATCCGGCTTTTCCGCCTGATGCGGCAGGTCCTTGCTGGCGATGAAGGTGTAGAACATGGGCACGACGAAGAGCGTGAACATGGTGCCGACCAGAATGCCGGTGAAGATGACCAGGCCCATCGAATAGCGGGCCGCCGCACCCGCGCCGCTCGACGTGATCAGCGGCACGACGCCAAGCGCCATTGCCGCCGTCGTCATCAGGATCGGCCGCAGCCGCACCTTTGCCGAGGCGATGATGGCATCACGCCGGCGCATGCCATGGGCCTCGCGCTGCTGGTTGGCGAATTCGACCAGCAAGATGCCGTGCTTGGTGATCAGGCCGATCAGCGTGATGAGGCCCACCTGCGTGTAGATGTTGAGCGTGCCGAGGCCCAGATTGAGAGGCACGATGGCGCCGAAGATCGAGAGCGGCACCGCCATCATGATGATCAGCGGGTCGCGGAAGCTTTCAAACTGCGCCGCCAGCACCAGGTAGATGACGATGACGGCCGCTCCGAAAGCGATCAGGATGGTGTTGCCCTGTTCCTTCTCTTGCCGGGACTGGCCGGAATAGTCGATGAAGAAGGTGTCGGGCAGGCTCTCCCTGGCAATATCCTCGAGGACCTTCAAACCATCGCCCGTGGTGACGCCGGGCAGTGGCAGCGCGGAGATGGTCGACGAATTCAGCTGGTTGAACTGTTCGATTGCCGCCGGCGACGCATTGTTCGAAATCTTTACAACGGCCGACAGCGGCACCATCTCACCCGTCACGCTGCGCACGAAATATTCGCCGAGCCTTTCGGGGTTGTCGCGGAATTTCTGCGGCACCTGCGGAATGATGTCGTAGCTGTTGGAGTCACGGTCGAACTGCGCCACTTCGGCGCCGCCGACCAGTAGCGTCAGCGTGCGGCCGATATCGGCGATCGGCAGGTTGAGTGCGGCGGCGCGGTCGCGGTCGATGGTCACCGTTACCTGCGGCGAGTCATAAGACATCGAGTTCTGCACGACGATGAAGCGGCCGGAGGCCTGCGCCTTGTTCTTGATCTGCTCGGCCGCCTCGTACACTTCCGCGGAATCGCCGGTCGAGCGCACCACCAGGGCGATCGGCAGACCGCCACCGGAGCCCGGCAGCGTCGGCGGTGCGAAGACGAAGGCCTGGACACCCGCCACCTTGGCGAGGCGGGCCGTAATGTCGGCCTGCAGCTCCTTGGAATTTCGCTTGCGCTCCGCCCAATCCTTGAAGGCAAAGCCGACGAAGGCGCTGTTTGTCGTACCACCGAAGGCGACCGCGGAGAACTGCGCCCGCGTTTCTGGAATATCCCTAACCAGGCCGAGCATCTGGTTCACATAGGTTTCGGTATAATCCGATGTCGCATAGGTCGGCGCCGTCACCAGCGACAGCAGGAAGCCCTGGTCTTCTTCGGGCGCCAGCTCGGTCGAGGTCTTGGTGAACATGAAGCCGGTCACGCCGACGAGCGCCAGCACGATGATCAGCGTCAGCGGGCGATAGTTCAGCGAACCGGTGACGGCACGCTCATAGACATGCTCGACGCGGGCGAAGGTGCCGTCGACGATACGCTGGAAACGGCCGGCATTGCCGGGCTTCAGGAGGCGTGCCGACATCATCGGGGTGATGGTCACGGCGATGATGCCAGACAGCACCACCGAGCCAGCGAGCGTCACCGCGAATTCGCGGAACAGTGCACCGGTGAGGCCGCCGGTGAAGGCCAGCGGCGCGAACACGGCCGCCAGCGTCATGGTCATTGCGACGATGGCCGAGGCGATTTCGCGCATGCCGCTGAATGCCGCCTGCATCGGCGTCATGTGGTCTTCTTCCATGTGGCGGTGAATATTTTCCACCACCACGATGGCGTCGTCGACGACAAGGCCGATCGCCAGCACCATGGCCAGCAGCGATAGAAGGTTGATCGAGTAGCCCACCGCAAACAACAGGAAGCAGACGCCGATCAGCGATAGCGGGATGGTGATGATCGGCATCATCACCGAGCGGAACGAGCCGAGGAACAAGAGGATGACCACGATGACGATGGCAACCGCTTCGGCGATGGTCTTGAACACCTCTTCGATCGAGGCGCTGATCTGCCCGGTCGCGTCGTAGACGACCTCGATCGTCATGCCTTTCGGCAGCGTCTCCTGGATCTGCGGCACCAGCTTGGTGAGCGCTGCCGCGGTGGTCAGCGGGTTAGCGGCCGGGGTCGGGAAGATGGCGAGGAAGGTGCCGGGCTTGCCGTTGAAGGAGACCCTGGTGTCGGTATTTTCCGCGCCGAGTTCGACGCGGGCGACGTCGCGCAGCCGTACGACATTGCCGTCGGTCGAGCGCAAGGGCAGTTCGGCGAAGGCTTCCGGCGTCTGCAGCGTCGAGCGCACGGTGATCGACGAGACGACATGTTCGTTCTGGGTGTTGCCGGGCGCCGACAGGAAGTTGGAATTGTTGATTGCCGCCAGCACTTCCGCCGCCGTCACGCCGCGCGCGGCAAGCTTGATCGGGTCGATCCAGACGCGCATGGAGTATTCTTGGGCGCCGAAGATCTGCACGTCGGCGACACCTTCGACCGTCGACATGCGGGGCCTGATGACGCGCTCGATATACTCGGTCAGCTGCTCCTTCGTCATGTTCGGATTCTGCATCGAGATGTACATCATCGCGAATTGCTGACCGGTGCCCTTGACGATGACCGGATCCTTGGAGGCGTCCGGCAAGGTGCCGCGCACGCCCTGGACCTTGGACAGCACTTCGGTCAGCGCCACGTCGGGGTTGGAGCCGAGCTTCATCTGCACCGTCACGGTGCTGGAGGACGGACGGCTGGACGAGGTGACGTAGTCGATGTTCTCGGTCGAGGCGACGGCGCGCGCGATCGGGGCGGAAATGAAGCCCTGGATCAGGTCGGCACTGGCGCCCGGATAGGCCGTCGTGATGGTGATCGCGGTTTCGTCAACCTTCGGATACTGCCGGATCGACAGGTTGAAGATGCCCTGGAAACCCAAGAGCAGGATCATGCAGGCAAGGACCGTCGACAGGACGGGCCGGCGAATGAAGAGATCGGAAAAGCTCATTGCTGATCGGCCTGCTTGTTCGCCGATTTGGTCGGGTCGATCGTGTTGTCGACGCTGACGGACATGCCGTTGAAGAGGCGGTTCTGACCGGCGGTGACGACCTCCTCGCCAGCCTTCAACCCTTCGACGATCTCGACCATGCCCTGATTGCGGCGACCGGGCTTGACGAAGACCTGCGACAGCACCAGCGCGGGCTTGTCGCCTTCCGCCGCCGGCTTGGCCGGGTCGGCCGCGGGCTTGGTGGCATCGGAAGCGGCTTTGTCCGCTGGTTTGGCAGCATCGGCGGCAGGCTTCATGGCATCAGCCGCCGGCTTCATGGCATCGGCTGTCGGTTTCATGGCGTCCGCAGGCTTGGCATCAGCGGGCTTGGCGTCCGCCGGCTTGTCGCTTGCGGCGGCGGGCTGTGCCGGGGCGGCCACGGCGGGCTTGGCCGGCTGCACGACGAAAATAAAGTCGCCATAGAGGCTGGTGGTCAGCGCCGTCTGCGGCAGCGACAGCACATTCTGCTCCTCGGGCAGTTCGACACGCACCTGCACGAACTGGCCAGGGGTCAGTTTGCCATCGGGATTGGCGACTTCGGCCCGGATGTTCACCAGCCGGCTGGACGGGTCGATCTTGGGATCGATGCCGCGAATGGCGCCGGCGAACGGCATGTCCGAGCCGCTCAAGCCGAGCCGAACCGTCTGACCGATCTTGAGCAGCGGCAGCTGCTGTTCGGGAACCGAGAAGTCGACCCGCATCGTGTCGAGATCCTGCAGCGTCACCACCGAGGTGCCGGGCGACAGATATTGGCCAAGGTCGATCTTCGGGATGCCGACCGTGCCGGCGAAGGGCGCCGTCAGCTGCTTCTGGTCGAGCACGGCCTGCAGCCTGGTGACCTGGGATGCCGAAGCGGAGGCCGCGGCACGCGCGCTGTCCAGCGTCGAGTCGGAGCCGACACCGCGCTTGGTCAGTTCGATGGCGCGGGTCAGTGACGTCTGATCGAGGGCGGCCTGCGCCTTCTGCGCGTCGAGATCGGCGCGCTCGACGGCGTCGTCGAGCTGCAGCAGCACCGCATTGGCCGCCACTTTCTCGTTGGCGTGGAAGGGGATTTCCTTGACGATGCCTGCGGTCTCAACCGTCAGGTCGACACCGCGCACGGCTCGCACCGTACCGATCGCCTCGACGCCCGGCGTCCAGCTCGACGGCTTGGCAATGGTTGTCGACACCGTTGCAGCCGGCGGCTTCATGGTGGCGAAATACTGCTTGATCATGCCGTCGCGGAAGAAGTTGAACCAGACAATGCCACCGACCACGATGGCGAGCACAGCCAGGACGACAATGATGAGAAAGAAACGAAGTATGCGCTTGAACAAGGAAGTCCCCTCAGTCGAAATCCGGCGCGAAGCTCGGACATCGGGACACATATCGACTGCGGGTCCCGATTTCAAATAGTGGCGGTCTTACTGTACCGTCTGGACGGTCTTGTCAATTGGGCCTAAGCTTGCGATGGGAGGCGCCATGAGAGCCCAACGACCGAATTCGCGCGAGAAGATCCTCGCTGCAGCGGCTGATGTCGCCCGGGAATCCGGGCCCGGCAGCCTGTCGCTGGAAGCGGTGGCCAACCGCGCCGGCGTGTCGAAGGGCGGGCTGCTCTATAATTTCCCGACCAAAGCCAAATTGATGCAGGGGCTGGTCGAAGGCTATCTGCGCGATTTCGAGCAGGCGCTGGAAACCGCCAGCAGCAACGACGACGGCAAGAATCCACTTGCCGTCTATATCAAACTCTCGGCCGAGGACTGCGAGGAAAAGCAGCCCTCGGCCTCCTGGATCTTTTCGGCGATCGCCGAGGATCCCGATTTCATGACGCCGATAAAGACATTCAAGCGACAGCTTTTCGAACGGCTGAAGGGCGAGACGCCGGATCTGAAGTCGCTGCTGGTCTGTTATCTCGCCATCGAGGGGCTGCGCAGCATGAACCTTTTCGAGTCCGACGTGCTGTCGAAGGACGAGCGCAAGCTGCTGGTAGCGTCGTTGCTGGAGATCGCCGGCTCGGCCGATGGCGCGCAAGCTTCCGGCAAGCGCTCCTGACGGGCTTCAGTGGGCTCTGCCGGTGTCAGGGTCGAAGAGCCGCAGCGCGTCTTCGCTGAAGGCGAAGTTGGCTGCCTGGCCTTTCGCGACACGGGACGCCGGCGGCAGGCAGGCCGTCAGCCGTTGCGTGCCGATCCGGGCCGTCGTGACCAGTTCGGGGCCGGTCAGTTCGACAACCTCGATCTCCACGGGCAGTGACAACTCCGTCGCGGCGCCGGTCGCGACGCGAAGCGCTTCCGGCCTGATGCCGACGACCACCGGAGCGCCTTCGCGCGCCGCGTTCGCATAGCGTACCGGCAGAGGGATCCGCACATCGGGCTCTGCTATGGCCAGCTTTCCCTCAGCGATCACCGCCTGCAGCATGTTCATCGACGGCGCGCCGACGAAGCCGGCGACGTAGAGCGTTGCCGGGTCGTTGTAGATTTCCTCGGGCGTACCGAGCTGCTCGATCCTGCCGTCGCGCATCACCGCGATGCGTGTCGCCAGCGTCATCGCCTCGATCTGGTCGTGGGTGACGTAGACGACCGTGGTCTGCAACATCTGGTGCAGGCGCTTCAACTCGGTGCGCATTTCCAGGCGCAGCTTGGCGTCGAGATTGGACAGCGGCTCGTCGAAGAGGAAGACCTGCGGCTTGCGCACCAGCGCCCTGCCGATGGCAACGCGCTGGCGCTGGCCGCCGGAAAGCTGGCTCGGCTTGCGATCGAGCAAGGCCTCGATCTGCAACAATCTTGCCGCCTCGTTCACCGCCTTTTCGCGCTCGTCGGGGGCAACGCCGCGCATTTCCAGGCCGAAGCCGATGTTGCGGCGGACAGTCAGGTTCGGATAGAGCGCGTAGGACTGGAAGACCATGGCGATGTCGCGGTTCTTGGGATGGACGCCGAGGATCGAGCGGCCGCCGATCAGCACATCGCCGCTCGTCGCTTCGGCGAGGCCGGCGATGATGTTGAGAAGCGTCGATTTTCCGCAGCCCGACGAGCCGAGCAGCACCAGGAACTCGCCACTCTGCAGCGCGATGTCGATGCCCTTCAGCGTTTCGACGCTGCCGTAGTTCTTGCGGACGTTGCGGATTTCAAGCGCGCTCATGCATGGATTCCTCGAACTGCATCGGCCCGCCATAGTTGCGGGGCAGAGTGGAAATGGCGCGCGAGGCGACATGCGTCGCGGCGGCAAGGCAAGCGGACAGCGGCTGTTCCTGAGCGAGAGCAGCGAGGAAGGCGGCGTTGAAGACATCGCCGGCGCCGATCGTGTCGATGACCGTGACGTCGGGCGCGGTCGCCCTGACCACCGCTCCGCCCGGGCCGATGGCGATCGCCCCTTCGGGGCCGCGCTTGACGACGGCGGTCGCGCCCTTCTTCATGCTGGACTGGATCTGCCGCGCGGCTTCGACCGGATCGGGCAGGCCGGCCAGGGTCACGGTCTCCACCTCGTTGAACAAGGCAAGGTCGCAGCGCGCGAGCCAGGTGCGCGCCGCCTTGCAGTTCGCCGGCGTCCAGCCTTGTATCGGCCAGCCGGTGTCCAGCGCCACCGCGATGTCGTGCCCGTTCGCCCAGTCGAAAAACGCCTCGTAGTCGCGGGTAAGATCATCGGTGAGGAAGGAGCCGCACAGCAGCGCATAGCCACCAGCGAGCCGCTTGCCGTCGAGCACCGAAAATACGTCGGCAAGGCTGAAGCGGGGCAGGTGGCCGCGCGTGGTGAAGAATGTCCTTTCGCCGTCGGGATGGGTCATGCCGACCGAAAGGGTCGTGCTCTCTGGGCGCACCGGCCATTTGTCGGCGCGGAGGCCGAATGCCTCGCGCAGCCAATGGCCGAACTGATCGTCACCGACATTGGCGGCGATCTCGAAATCCACGCCCAGCGCCTGCCAGGCAAGTCCGGTGTTGCCGGCCTGACCACCAACGCGCAATTCATCATGGTCGACGACGGTTTCCGTTCCCGCCTTCGGCCACGGCGCGACCGGGCCGACGATCAGGTCGACATTGACGTTGCCGATCACAGCAAGCGGACGCATCACTCGCTCCTGGTGATCTTGGTGGAGCGCACAGGCGTGCCGGCATTGTCGACGCGGGCATCGGCGAAGGCGATCATCAGGCGCTGTGCCACCGGCAGCATGGCGAAGACCGCTGCGAGACCCGAAGCCGGCTTGAAGGAGAGCGTGGCGGCGCCCTCGACCGGCGTTTGCCCGGAGGCGTCGAAGATCACCAGCGGCGCGCCGGTCTCGACCACGGAAAGAGCCATCGCCGTCACCAACTCCGCCGTTGGGTCGTTGCCGCGAAATAGGATGACGCCGACCTTCGGCCCGAGCATCTCCATCGGTCCATGCCGCAACTGGCCGCCTTCGAGGGAGAAGCATGGAAGTCGCGACAGCTCGGTGAGGCCAAGCGCCAGTGCTTCGGCAACGCCTTGCAGGCGGCGGCCGGAGGTGACGATGCTCGTGACCTTGTCCAGCGCCGCGAGCCCCTGTGTGATGTCGTTGTCCTGAGGCTGATCCAGCGCGCCAAGAGCGGCACTTGGGTCTTCGCCAAGGGCTGCAAGGATGGCCAGATGCAAGGCGAAAGTCACGGTCAGGCTGCGCGTCGCGGCGAAGGCCAGTTCGGTGCCGCCGGCCCCGACCAGGCATGGCGCGGTGCGCGCCAGGAACGAGCTGCCTTCAAGCGTCAGGCCGAAAACATCGGCAGGGTTTCCGGCCTCCGAGAACCACCTGACCACTTCAGCGCTCTCGCCCGACTGCGAGGTGATGAGCACCGTCTTGCCTTTGAGCGGCACTGGCTGGCCGAGCTGTTCCGACAGCGGCAGCGCCAGCGCATCGATGCCGAGCGCACGATAGAGCGGCTCGACGGCGCGCCCGACCGCATGCGAGCCGCCCATGCCCAGCAGAAGCAGACGCCCGGTCTTCCTGATCGAGGCCGCGACCTCAACGGCCATGGTGGTGTTGTTCTCGAACGAAGCATGCGCATCCGCGTGTTGGCGCGCCATTTCGCGGTCGATGGCAACCAGTCCGGCCGGCCGAATTTTCGTTGCAGTCATCATCATCCTTTCACACCGCCACTGGTCAGGCCCGAAATCAGTGCGCGCTGCATGACCAGGCCGATCAGCACCGGCGGCAAAGCGGCGAGCACGCCGGCGGTCGCGATCAGCCCGTAGTCGGAAACACGGCCGCCGGCCAAATCGGCGATGGCGACGGTCAAGGTTTTTGCGCGCTGGTCGGAGGTGAACAGCAACGCATAGAAGAACTCGTCCCAGGCGAGCAGCACGGCAAACAGCGCCGATGTCGCCATGACAGGTGCAGCGAGCGGCAGTGTGATGATGCGCAGCGTCTGGAACAGACCGGCGCCGTCGATCATCGCCGCCGCCTCGATCTCGCGCGGGATTGAGTCAAAGCCAGACTTCATCAACCAGGTGGTGAAGGGCGCCAATATGGTCAGGTAGACCAGCGCCAGGCCGAAGACATTGTTGAGCAAGCCAAGATGCGACAGGCCCATATAAAGCGGCACGGCGAGCGCCACCGGCGGCAGCATATAGGTGGCGATGACCATCGACAGCGACCAGCCGATCGCCGGCGTGCGCGAGACCGCCCAGCCGGCGGGGATGGCCAGAGCGAGTGCCGCCAGCGTCGCCATGCCTGATATCTCCAGGCTGTTGCGCAGCGACGAGGTGAAGGCGGCGCCGGCGCTGTTTTCAGCCGTCGACAGCAATGTCTGGTAGCGCGAGAAGTCGGCCGCCTGTGGCCACCAGCGCAGCGGCTTGGCAGCAAGATCGGCGGCCGGCGAAATGCTCATGATGAACAGCCAGGCGATGGGCGCCAGGATGATTGCGGCAAGCAGCAGCGCACAGGCATAGATGAAGATCGTGAAGGCGGGGCTCTTGCGTTCCATCAGGCGGCACTCCCGGCGGTCTTCCTGACCAGCGCCGCATAGGCGACGGCGAGCACGGTGACGAGCAAGGTGACGATCAGCGCCAGCGATGCGCCGGAGCCGGCGCGCTGGAAGGAGAAGGCTTCCTGGTAGACGAGGATCGACAGCGTGCGCGTGCTGTTGGCCGGGCCACCACGGGTCATCACCCAGATGATGTCGAAGACCTTGAAGGCCTCGATGGTGCGCAACACCAGCGCCACCATCAGCGGGCCGGCGAGATAGGGCAGGATGACGAAGCGGAAGCGGTTGAAAGGTCCCGCACCGTCGACGAGCGAAGCGGCGGTGATGTCGCGGGGCACCGCCTGCAGTGCGGCGAGCGCAATCAGCGCCACCAGCGGAAAGTTCTTCCAGCAGTCGGCGACGATCAGGGCTGCCAATGCAGTGCCGGGTTCACCGAGCCAGGAGCGGTAGGCGTCGATGAGATGCAGTTGCGTCAAGGCAGCGTTCAGAGCGCCATATTCGGGATTGTAGATCAGCCGCCACAGCGTGGCGTTGACCACTGTCGGCAATGCCCAGGGTAGGATCATCAGGGCGCGCAGGACGGCGCGGCCGTGGAACTGCTGATTGAGCAGTAGGGCGGCGAGCACGCCGATCACCATTTCGGCGGCAACTGAAATGACCGCGAACAGCGTGGTGGTGACCAGCGTGCGCGAAAAATTCGAGCTCGACAGCATGTTGGTGTAATTGTCGAAGCCGACGAAATTGCCGCCGGTACCGACGAGCTTGGCGTCGGTGAAGGAAAGGCCGACCGTATCGACCAGCGGCCAGCCGATGACGGCGACCATGACCACGAGCAGCGGCAGCATCAGCAGCCACGCGCGGGTTGTCATCCAGGTGCTCGACATCGGAGCAGCCTCTCTTCATTCGTCACGATTTCAGACATAGCACGGGCGGCACTAGGCCGCCCGCAACTGGAGAAAACTGCTCAGAGACCGCTGTTCTTGGCGGCCGTGTTCAAGGCATCCTCAGGCGAGGACTGGCCGAGCAGCGATTCCTGGATCGCCTGCTGGAGCGCGGTCGACAACTCCTGGTATTTCGGCGTGGTCGGACGCGGATACATGGCGGCCGAGGCCAAGCTTGGCGGCGGCGATCAGTTCTTCCTGGCCCTTGGTGACGGCCGGGTCGTCATAGGACGAAGCCCAGATCGGCAGCGAGAGCTTGGCATACTGGTTCTGCGTCGCCTGCGAGGTCATGTATTCGATGTATTTCCAGGCTTCGTCCGGATGCTTCGAGACCGCGGTGACGCCAAGACCCATCGAGCCGTTGACGGCCGACACATCGCTGATGCCGGTGACGCCGGGTGCCGGCACGACGCCGACCTTGCCAACGACCTTCGAGTCCTTCGGATCGTTGGCCATGTTGTACATGTAGGTCCAGTTCAGCGCGAAGGCGGCGTCGCCGTTTTCAAAAACCTTGCGCACGTCCTCTTCCAGGAATTCCTTGGAATTCGGATTGGTGAGGCCGGACTTGTAACTGTCGACCATGTATTTCAGCGCCGACAGGCCGCCGCCATTCTGGAAGTCCGGCTTGCCGTCCTTGAGGAAGTCGCCGCCATAGGCGCTGACCAGCGTGGCGTAGTCGCAGATCGCCGCTTCGGCCTGCGACCAGCTCCAGGCGATCGGCGTCTTCAGCAGGCCCTTGTCCTGGATGATCTTGGCCTGTGCGCCGAGCTCTTCCCAGGTCTTCGGCGGCGTCTTGATGCCGGCCTTTTCCAGGATGTCCTTGTTGTAGAACAGGTATTTGGTGTCGAGGATCCAGGGCATGCCATAGTACTTGCCGTCATACTGGACCGTGGTCCAGGCGCCGGGCAGCACGCCCTTCTTCATGTCGTCGGTGATCTTCGACGAGACGTCGACCAGCACCTTGTTGGTGGCGTATTCGGCCGGCCAGATGACGTCGAACAGCACGACGTCATAGCCGCCGCCCGAGCCTTGCGCGAGCACGGTCTTGTCGTGCAGGCCTTCATAGGGAACGAATTCGAGATTGACCTTGACGTCCGGGTTGGCCTTGGTGAAGGCGTCCGTCATGGCGCGCACGTCGGCTTCGCTGTAAGCAGCCTGCGCCATGAACAGCGCGTTGAGCGTCGTTTCGGCGAAAGCGTGGGGGACGAGCAGTCCTCCGGCGAAGACCGCGCCGACCAGTGTTTTGGTGATTGTCTTAAGCATCTACTTCTCCCATTTCCGGCGTTGACGGGCCGGCGATGCTGATATTTCGCATCGTCTTCCCGGATCCATGTCGCGTGACCTGATGGTTACCCGGCTGACCAGTGGCGACAGGCAGAGGCCTTTGCCATCTTGTTTTGGGTCGGTCGGTTTGCATTAAGTCAACTCGCTTGACTTAATTAGTCGATCAATATTCTAATGGAGTCAAGAGGGGAAACGCCGGTGGACGACATCAGCCCGATCCGCGCCAAAAGCGGCACCAATCAGGAAGGCACCAGCGCGCACAACCGCCGGGTCATGATCGAGGCGCTGCGCCTCAACGGCGCCCTGTCGCGCGCCGACCTGGCGCGGGCGACGCAACTCACCAAGCAGGCGGTTTCCAACATCATCGAGGATCTCGAAAGCGATGGCCTGGTGGTCGCGCTGGACGCAGTGCGCAAGGGCAGAGGGCAACCCTCGACGCCTTACAGGCTGGTGCCCGAAGGCGCCTTCGCCATCGGTCTGCATATCGACCGCCATCTGACGCGCGCGGTCGCCGTCGACCTGATGGGCAGCGTGCTGGCGCGGGCAGAGGCGAACCTGCCTTTCGATGAGCCGTCGAAGGGCGTCGAGATCATCCTCGAGCTGATCGCGGGCGTCCGCCGCGACCTGGCCGGCATTTCGGCCCAATCGGAAAAACGGCTGGTCGGTCTCGGCGTTGCCATGCCCGGACCTTTCGGACTGAAAGATTCCGACGACAAATGGATGATGCCGGCCTGGCAGAAATTTCCATTGCTGGAGACGCTGGCCAAAGGCACGGGACTGAATGTCGGCCTACAGAACGACGCCGCCGCCTGCGCCACGGCGGAGCGTATTGTCGGCGCGGCGCATGGCGTCGATCACGCGGTCTGCCTCTATGTCGGTTACGGCATCGGTGCCGGCCTGATCCTCAATGGCGAGCTCTACAGCGGCGGCCATGGCAATGCCGGCGAAATCGGCATGGCGCTGCTCGCACCGGCCGGTCCGGGTTCGACGCCGCTCGAGCACCGGGCGTCGCTGGCCTCGCTCTACCTGCATCTCGGCCTCAACCCCGCCGACAGCGACATCTACGAACAGATGAACGCCCTGGTGCTGGCCGAAGATCCGAGGATGATGGCCTGGATCGATGGTGCAGCGCATGATCTGCGCTGGAGTTTGCATCTCATCGAAACGATCTTCGATCCACAGACCGTCATCCTGACCAGCGGTGCGCCGGAAGGGCTGGCGCGCCGGCTTCTCAAGGCGATGCATCCGCTGCTGCCGTCGATCGCCGACCGGCCGGGCCGGACTTTGCCGCGCCTGCAACTCGGCACCACCGACCCCTGGTCGATCGCGCTCGGCGCCGCGGCTGCGCCGATCAGCCGCGCCTTCGATCCGCTGTTCTCGGCGATCCTGAAGACAAGCCCCGGTCCGGTGTAGCGGCGTCGAGGACCTAAAAGCGCGTCGCGTCGAACGCATTAAAGCCGGCTGTCGTCGTCACACAGGGTTCATCGACCGGACATAGCGTCTTTTCCAGTTCTTTGCTGCAATGCAATAGGAGTGGGACATGGTGGACATAATTTCCAGTGAGGCGGGGATTCCGAGACCGGATCATCCGCTGGATAGTTCGGGCAGCGCGAAGTGGTTCCTGCCGGCCTTCGGCGTGCTGGTTCTGGTCGGCGTGGTCTATGTCGGCTACGCGTTGAGCCAGGATCTGGCGGTGGCCAAGACCGTGCCGTGGATCCTGCTCGGCATCGCCTTGCTGATCGCGCTCGGCTTCGAATTCGTCAACGGTTTCCACGACACCGCCAATGCGGTGGCGACCGTCATCTACACGCGCTCCCTGCCGGCCGAATTCGCCGTCATGTGGTCCGGCGCCTTCAATTTCCTCGGCGTTCTCACCTCCAGCGGCGCGGTCGCCTTCGGCATCCTGTCGCTGCTGCCGGTCGAGCTGATCCTGCAGGTCGGCTCCTCCTCCGGCTTTGCCATGGTGTTCGCGCTGCTGGTCGCCGCCATCCTGTGGAACCTCGGCACCTGGTTCCTCGGCTTGCCGGCCTCGAGCTCGCACACGATGGTCGGTTCGATCATCGGCGTCGGCCTTGCCAACCAGTTCATGGCACCTGCCGGCAGCGCCACCAGCGGCGTCGACTGGTCGCAGGCGACCAATGTCGGTGTGACCTTGCTGGTGTCGCCGATCATCGGCTTCTTCGCCGCGGCCATCCTGCTCTATGCAATGAAGCTGCTGGTGCGCAATCCGGCCCTCTATGAGGCGCCGAAAGGCAACGCCCCGCCGCCATGGTGGATCCGCGCTTTGTTGATCTTCACCTGCACCGGCGTCAGCTTCGCGCACGGTTCGAACGACGGCCAGAAAGGCATGGGCCTGATCATGCTGATCCTGATCGGTGTGGTGCCCACGGCCTATGCGCTGAACCGCACACCCGACATCAACTATCTCGAAGCCTACAAGTCGGCTTCGACCAATGTCGAAACGGCGCTGGGCAAATATGCGAAGCCCGGAGTCACCGTTGCCGATGCCAAAGCCGCCAAGGCAGCCGTGCAAGATGCCGTGCGCACCCGGACCTGGAGCGACCAGACGACCGTCGCGTTGCAGACCTACATTCACAACACGACCGCTTCGCTGCAGCCCTATGCATCGGTCGACAATGTGCCGACCGATCTCGTCAGCAACGCCCGTAACGATATCTACCTGATCGGCGAGGCGCTCAAGCTGATCGACAAGAAGCAGCTGCTGCCAATGGAGGCTACCGATCTCAAGGCGGTGACCGACTATCATAAGGCCGTCGACAACGCGACGAAGTTCATCCCGATCTGGGTGAAGGTCGCGGTGGCGCTGGCGCTGGGCCTCGGCACCATGGTCGGCTGGAAACGCATCGTCGTCACCGTCGGCGAGAAGATCGGCAAGAGCCACCTGACCTATGGCCAAGGTGCGGCGGCCGAGCTCGTGGCGATGGTGACCATCGGCATGGCCGACCGGCTCGGTCTGCCGGTCTCGACAACCCATGTGCTGTCGTCGGGCGTCGCCGGAACGATGGCCGCCAACGGCTCGGGCCTGCAATGGTCGACGGTGCGCAATCTTTTGCTGGCCTGGGTTCTGACCCTGCCATGCTCGATCGCGCTTGCCTTCACGCTGTTCATCATCTTCCGCCAGGTGTTCTGAGCGGGGCGCAAGAGCTCTCAAACAAAAGGCAGCGCCGGTTCGCCGGCGCTGCTTTTTTCTTTTAGGCTATTCTGAAGCGCTTGCGGGACAGCACCCCCCTCTGGCCTGCCGGCCATCTCCCCCGCAAGGAGGGAGATCGGATGTCCCGCCCACTTTCGCCAACTACCAGCGTTAGAAGATTGATGCTGAGGGTCAAACTGCCAATCTCCCCCCTTGCGGGGGAGATGTCCGGCAGGACAGAGGGGGGTGTGAAGGAACTCGACGGGTACCTGGTATGCACAGGTCCCTGCGAATGATCCTTGCCTGACCTTAAGTCGGATCTTCTCTGTGCAGATCGTGGATGGCAACGCCATCGACATTGGTCGGCATCGTCAGCCATTTGCGATGGCGCAAGGTGCGCTGCGTGTCTTCCAGGCCGGTCTCCCAATGCTCGCGCATCGAGGTGCCGGAGAATTCATAGTCCTTGGCGTGACCTTCATAGCCCTTGTGCTGGTAGATGAGGTGCACGATGTTGACGATGCCGGCATCGGAATAGTCGGCGATCAACGCTTCTTCCGCCGGCGTCAGCTGCTCCTTGGGCACGCGCTTGAGCGCATCGAGCAGCCGCATCTTCAGGCTATGGATGCGCTTGAAATTGTCGGTGTTCTGGCGCGTGCGGCTGGAATACATGATGTCCTTGTGACGCGACAGGACGTCCGGCATGCTGCGCGGCAGGACGCCGCGGGCGCTGAACAGGTCGACCTGGAACACCAGGGATGAGCGGTCCTCCTCCTGGTCGAGCAGATATTGCAGCGGCGTGTTGGAGACGATGCCGCCGTCCCAGTAATATTCGCCCTCGATGCGGACCGACGGGAAGGCCGGCGGCAGCGCGCCGCTGGCCATGATGTGCTCGGGTCCAATGCGAACCTTGTCGGTATCGAAATAGACGAAGTTGCCGGTGCGGACGTTAACCGCGCCGACGCTCAGCCGCTTCTTGCCGTCGTTCAGGATATCGAAGTCGATCAGGCTCTCCAGCGTGTCCTTCAGCTCGGCCGTGTCGTAGAAGCTGGTCGCACCCTCGGCGCCCTGCGGCTCGAGCCAGGGATTGGGGTTGCGCGGCTTGAAGAAGCCGGGCTGGCCCATGGTCATCGTCATCCAGGATGAGGTGCGGTTGCGGATGTCGCGGTAGATGTCGCCTTCCGGCGTGTAGGACCAGATCTTGCGACCCGAGATGGTCTGCCAGAACTGTTCGAGGCGCTGAAGGCGGCGGCTGGGCTCATTGCCGGCGATGATCGAGGCGTTGATGGCGCCGATCGAGACGCCGGACAGCCAGCTCGGCTCGCAGCCGGCATAGGCAAGTGCCTGGTAAACGCCGGCCTGATAGGCGCCGAGCGCGCCGCCGCCCTGGAACACCAGGGCGATGCGGTCATACTGCGCCGAGATCTCCTCGATCGTGGCGGCGGCTTCCTTGTTTCGGTTGCGTTCAAGCACGAATTTTCTCCGGCTGGGTTGAGCTGGTTGCGAGCCGGCTGTGATCACTGAGATAGTCGTGCATGACCTCGCCCAAGCCAAGCGTCAGGTCGGCTTTGAAGTGGACGGCGGAGACGATGTCGAGCACAGGCAGCTTCGCCACGTCGGCCATGACATGGGGCCGAAGATCGAGCGCGGCCGGCGCCGTCCAGGCTTCCTTCAGCGTGATGTCGGTGAGGTAGTAGCGCACCAGCTCGCAGATGCGCGGCGTGCCGTCGACATGCGGGATGATCTTGATCAGGAAATTGGGAGCAGCGAGTGCTGCGAGCACGGAATCGTGATCGGCTTCCCGGTGCTTGTAGCCCATCGTGCCGGTGGCGCACAGGACGCTGCCATAGTGCAGCGTGCCGACGATCACCTCGCCTTCATGGACGATCTTGGGATTGGCCAGCTTCTTGGGAAACCCCCACAGCTCGCGGCCGCCAGCGATCGGCGCGTCGTCGTCGAGATACATCGAATGGACGTAGCCGCCATGCTGGCCCTTGTATTTCACCGGGATGACTTGGCCGGTCTCGGTGTAGTCGCCGAAGCCGGTCGAGTCCGGCATGCGGATGAATTCGTACTTGACCAGCGGCTCGTCGATCTCCAGCGGCGCCGGCACCACGGCTTCGAGCGCCTCGCGCGTCGTGCGGTAGGTGATGATGATGTATTCGCGGTCGAAGAAACGATAAGGCCCCGGCGGGAACGACGGATTGGTCAGCGGCATCGCATAGGCGCGCTTCACGACATCGGCGATTTCCAAGCTGCACCCCCAAGGTGTTGTCAGGTGAATTTCGTTTCAGGAATGACGGCGCGAATGCGCACCCGATTATGTTGCACGGCACCATGACAATGCCGTGTCAGCCTGACGACCATGATTTCGCGGCGGTCGAGGGCCATGCCGGGGCTGCCCTCTGGCTGTAATCGCATCGACACATGGCTCTGTCATTGTCATGTTGCGACGCACAATTATATGCTCTCATTCCCTCCCACCCTCGCGAGATCACCATGGGTTCCCTGTCTTCGAAGAATGCCCTCGTCACCGGCTCGACCAGCGGTATCGGCCTGGCCATCGCCCGCGCCTTCGCCGCCGAAGGCGCCAATGTCACCATCAACGGCCTTGGCGACGCCGCGGCCATCGAGCAGGAGCGCGCCGGCATCGAGAAGGATTTCGGCGTCAAGTGCCGCTATTCCGATGCCAACATGATGGATGGCGCCGCGGTCAGTGCCATGGTGCATGACGCCGAGGCGGCGTTCGGCAGCCTCGACATCCTGGTCAACAATGCCGGCATCCAGCATGTCGCGCCGATCGAGGAGTTTCCCGACGACAAGTGGGAAGCCATCATCCGCATCAATCTTCTGGCCGCCTTCTATGCCATCAAGGCGGTGGTGCCCGGCATGAAGGCACGCAACTGGGGCCGCATCATCAACACGGCCTCGGCGCATGCGCTGGTCGCCTCGCCGTTCAAGTCGGCCTATGTCTCGGCCAAGCACGGCATTGCCGGCCTGACCAAGACGGTGGCGCTGGAAACCGCGCAGGACGGCATCACCGTCAACGCCATCGCGCCGGGCTATGTCTGGACGCCGCTGGTCGAAAAGCAGATTCCCGACACGATGAAAGCGCGCGGCATGACCGAAGAGCAGGTCAAGCATGACGTGTTGCTCGCGGCACAGCCGACGAAGGAATTCGTCACCGTCGAGGAACTTGCGGCGCTGACGCTGTTCCTGTGTTCGGATTCCGCCAGGCAGATCACTGGCGCGACTTTACCGATGGATGGTGGTTGGACGGCACAGTAGAGAGGCAATCGAGGCGTTGCGTTTTCCGGCCGGTGCCGCGCGGGCGCCGGCGGGAAGGGTACAGTCAGGTCCATGAAAATCATCCAGCTCTCCGATCCGCATCTGATGACGCCGGGTGGCCTTCTCTACGGCTCCGATCCGCTGGCAAGGCTGGAGGCCTGCCTGACCGACATCGGCAAGAACCATGCCGATGCCGATCTGGTGGTGATCTCAGGCGACCTGACCAATGACGGCGAGCGCGCCGCCTATGCGGCGTTGCGGGAGAGGCTGGCGCAATTTTCTCCACCCTGCCGGCTGATGCTCGGCAACCATGACGACCGGGCGTTATTTCTGGAGATGTTCCCGGAGGCTGCCACCGAGCGCGGGTTCGTCCAGAGTGTCTTCGATGGCAGCGAGGGTCGCCTGATCCTTCTGGACACGCTGGACAGCGGCCATGTCGAGGGCCGGCTGTGCTCGGCGCGACTTGAATGGCTGGACGAAAAGCTCAGGGAAGCGCGCGGCCCGGCCTTCCTGTTCATGCACCATCCGCCGTTCCGGATACACATGCCGGTGCTTGACGAGGTCAGGCTGGCCGACGCCGATGGCTTCCATGAGATCCTCCGGCGCCATGGCAATGTCCGCCACATCTTCACGGGCCACGTCCATCGGCTGATTGCCGGCAGCTGGCGCGGCATACCGGTCAGCACGCTGCGCAGCACCAACCACCAGACCGCGCTCGATTTTTCGCAGAGCTGGAGCCTGGGCCACGAGCCGCCCGCCTATGCCGTGATCTTCATCGACGCCGATGGGGTGATCGTGCATTTCCACGATTTTCCGGTGCTAGCGGTGTCGGATCGAGCTCCGTAGAGGTCTCCAGTCAGAGAATGGGTGCGGCGGTCGTGATGAAGCGACTGTCGAGACCGCCTGAAAGTGTCTCCCATCTCCGTGCGCCGCAGCTCATATCCCGGCGACCGTCTGCCCGCGCGCATCGTCCTGTGCGGTTGCCGCGCTTCACTGTGCTTTTTTGGCCCGCACGAGGCTCCGCGAAAGGGTGCCAAAAAGCACACGGATTTGGACATTAGTCTTGACAGAAATACAGATGTTCAATACCGGTCAAGCGAATGAACAAGCCTGCAATGTGGGAGGAATGAGCGGTATGGCTTCCAATGTTTCGTTGACGGGCCTTGCCCGCGATCTCGAGGAACGCGGCAAGTCGGGCAAACCCATCCGCATCGGTCTGATCGGCTCCGGCGAGATGGGAACCGATATCGTCACCCGCGTCGCCCACATGTCCGGCATCGAGATCGGCGCCATCTCGGAACTGAACCTGCCGGCTGCCAGCAGGGCGGTGGATATCGCCTTCCAGGAAACCGGGCATGCGCGCGAAGTGTCGAACGCTTCGGCGATGACGGCCGCCATGGAGGCCGGCAAAGTGGCGGTTACCAACGACGCCAGCCTGGTCATCAACAATGACCTGATCGACGTCGTCATCGATGCCACTGGTGTTCCCGCGGTCGGTGCGGAGATCGGCTTGCGCGCCATGGAGCATGGCAAGCATCTGGTGATGATGAATGTCGAGGCCGACGTTACCATCGGCGCCTATCTGAAGAGCGAGGCAGACCGGCTTGGCGTCACCTATTCGCTGGGTGCCGGCGACGAGCCGTCCTCGTGCATGGAACTGATCGAATTCGTCTCGGCGATGGGTCATCCGATCGTCGCCGCCGGCAAGGGCAAAAACAATCCGCTCAACATCGACGCCACCCCGCCCGCCTATGAAGAGGAGGCGAAGCGCCGGCATATGAATGTGCGCATGCTGGTCGAATTCGTCGATGGTTCGAAGACCATGGTCGAGATGGCGGCAATCGCCAATGCCACCGGGCTGGTGCCCGACAAGGCCGGCATGCATGGCCCGGCCGCGACCCTCGGCGAACTGTCGAAAGTGCTGGTGCCTGAAAAGGATGGTGGTGTGCTCTCCAGGGTCGGCGTCGTCGACTATTCGATCGGCAAGGGCGTGGCGCCCGGCGTCTTCGTCGTCGCCGACATGTCGCATCCGCGCATTTCGGAGCGCATGGAAGATCTGAAGATGGGCAAGGGCCCGTACTTCACCTTCCATCGGCCCTATCACCTGACCTCGCTCGAAGTGCCGCTGACCTGCGCCCGCGTCGTGCTCTACGGCAAGGCCGACATGGTGCCGCTGGCAAAGCCCGTGGCTGAAGTTGCCGCAGTGGCCAAGAAGGACATGCAGCCCGGCGAGAAGCTCGATGCGATCGGTGAATATTGCTATCGCGCCTGGATCATGACGGCACCGGAAGCGCATGCCGCCAAGGCCATTCCCTGCGGCCTGCTGCAAGGCGGCTCGGTCACGGCGCCGATCAAGAAGGGCGAGCTCATCACCTATGCCAATGCCGCCCCGGCCCCGGGCTCCAAGATCGCCGAACTGCGCGCCCGCCAGGACAAGCTCGTCTACGGAACCGTGGGAGCCTGATCATGGCCGGTGCCAGCAAAGCCGTCGCCGACAGTCGCGCCAACCTGCCTTTCGTCTATCGACAGTATAGCGCCGAACAGCTCAAGCAGGTGCTCTACAAGATGTACCTCATCCGCCGCTTCGAAGAGGGCGCGGAGGACAGCTACACGCGCGGTCTCATCCACGGGACCATGCATCTGTCGATCGGCCAGGAAGCCAGCGCCATGGGCATCTGCATGCCGCTTGGCGAGGATGACCAGATCACCTCGACGCATCGCGGCCATGGCCACTGCATCGCCAAGGGCGCCGAGGTCAAGCGCATGTTCGCCGAGTTCTTCGGCAAGACCACTGGCTACTGCAAAGGCCGTGGCGGTTCGATGCACATTGCCGATGTCGCCAAGGGCAATCTCGGCGCCAACGGCATTGTCGGCGGCGGCATTCCGATCGCCGTCGGTGCGGCGCTCTCTTCCAAGATGATGAAGACCGGCAAGGTGGTCGTCTCCTTCTTCGGCGATGGCGCCAACAATGAGGGCGCCTTCCACGAGGCGCTCAACATGGCGGCGGTCTGGAAGCTGCCGGTCATTTTCGTCTGCGAGAACAATGGCTACGGCATGTCGACATCGACCGCGCGCTCGACCGCGGTCAAGAACATCGCCGATCGCGCCGCCGCCTATTCGATGCCTGGCGTCATCGTCAACGGCAACATTTTTTCGGAAGTCGCCGAGGCGTCCTACACAGCCGTCGAGCGTGCCCGTGCGGGTGAGGGGCCGACACTGATCGAATCCAAGACCTACCGCCATCGTGGCCATTCCAAGAGCGACCGCAACCGCTATCGCACCAAGGAGGAGATCGAGGACTGGATGTCGAATCGCGACCCGATCACGCTGTTCGAAAACGAGCTGCGCGAATTCGGCTTCATCGACGACAAGGGCATCGAGGCCATCCGCAGTGGGGTGGCGCAGGAGATCGCCGACGGTATCGAGTTTGCCAAGGCGAGCCCGTCGCCTGACGTCAGCGAGACCGGGAATTACGTGTATACGGAGCAGGCGTGATGGACGCGATGGTGCGTGAACTGAGCTACGCCCAGGCGATCCAGGAAGCCATGGCGATCGCCATGGACATGGACGAACGCGTCTTCCTGATGGGCGAGGATATCGGCGTCTATGGCGGCGCCTTCCAGGTGACCGGCGATCTGGTCGAGCGCTTTGGCACGGAGCGCGTCATCGACACGCCGATTTCGGAACTGGGCGGCGCTGGCGTCGCGGTTGGTGCTGCGCTCACCGGCATGCGGCCGATCTTCGAATTTCAGTTTTCCGATTTCGCGACGCTTGCCATGGAGCAGATCGTCAACCAGGCGGCCAAGATGCGCTTCATGCTGGGCGGCGAGGTTTCGGTGCCCGTGGTAATGCGCTTTCCCGCCGGTTCCGGCACCGGTGCCGCGGCCCAGCACAGCCAGAGCCTGGAAGCCTGGCTCGGCCATGTGCCCGGCCTCAAGGTCATCCAGCCGGCCACGCCCTACGACGCCAAGGGCATGCTTCTGGCGGCGGTCGCCGATCCTGATCCGGTGATGATCTTCGAGCACAAGCTGCTCTACAAGATGAAGGGCCCGGTTCCCGAGGGCTATTACACCGTGCCGATCGGCAAGGCGGATATCCGCCGCGAGGGCCGCGATCTAACCATTGTCGCCACCTCGATCATGGTGCAGAAGGCACTCGACGCCGCGGCTACGCTGGAAGCCGAAGGCATCGACGTCGAAGTCGTGGATCTCCGGACCATCCGGCCGATGGACAAGCAGACCGTCATCGACAGCGTCAAGAAGACGTCGCGGCTGATGTGCGTCTACGAAGCGGTCAAGACACTGGGCATCGGTGCCGAGGTCAGCGCCATGATCGCCGAGAGCGAGGCCTTTGATTATCTCGACGCGCCGATCGTGCGGCTGGGCGGCGCCGAGACGCCGATCCCCTACAATCCGGAGCTCGAGAAAGCGACAGTTCCGCAGGTTCCCGACATCATCACCGCCGCGCGCGACCTCGTGAAAGGGGTTCGCTGAGATATGCCGACCGAAGTCATTCTTCCCAAGGTCGACATGGATATGGCGACCGGACAGATTTCGCGCTGGTTTGCGACTGAGGGCGCAACCGTCAAGAAGGGCGATGTGCTGTTCGAGATCGAGACCGACAAGGCGGCGATGGAGATCGATGCGCCGGCCAGCGGCGTGCTGCGTGACGTGACCGGCAAGGAAGGCGTCGACATTCCGGTCGGCGCGCCTGTGGCCTGGATCTATGCCGATGGCGAGGCTTACGGGACCAAGGCGCCAATCTCCCCCTTGTGGGGGAGATGTCGACGAAGTCGACAGAGGGGGGCGCCTTAGAAGGCACCGCCCTGGCGCCGAGACCAGTCGAACCGACCCCACCCGACCGGCCGTTGGCCGGCCACCCTCCCCTTGAGGGGGAGGGGAAAACCCGCGCCACACCTTTGGCTCGTCGTCTTGCTCGCGAAGCTGGGCTGAACCTGTCAGCCCTGACAGGCACCGGCCCATACGGCCGCGTCGTAAAAGCTGACATCGATGCCGCGCTTTCCTCCCCCCTCGAGGGGGAGGTGTCCGCGAAGCGGACGGAGGGGGTGGCCTCAGAAGGCACCGCCTTTGCGCCGAGTCCGGCCGAGCCGACCCCACCCGACCGGCCTTCGGCCGGCCACCCTCCCCTCAAGGGGGAGGGGGACGTTCTGCGCCTCTTCGAACCCGGCTCCTACGAGCTGGTCCCGCACGACAATATGCGCAAGACCATCGCGCGGCGGCTGGTCGAGGCCAAGACCACCATCCCGCATTTCTACCTGACGCTCGACTGCGAGCTCGACGCGCTTCTGGCATTGCGCACGCAGATCAATGCGGCAGCCCCGGTGAAGAAGACCGGCGAGCAGTCTAATGGGGGCGAGGCTCCGGCCTACAAGCTGTCGGTCAACGACATGGTGATCAAGGCGATGGCGATGGCCCTGAAGGCGGTCCCGGATGCCAATGCCTCGTGGACCGAAAGCGCCATGGTCAAGCACAAGCATGCCGATGTCGGTGTTGCCGTGTCGATCCCCGGCGGCCTGATCACGCCGATCATTCGGCATGCGGACGAAAAGACGCTGTCTACCATCTCCAACGAGATGAAGGATCTGGCGAGCCGCGCCCGCAGCCGCAAGCTGAAGCCGGAAGAGTATCAGGGCGGCACCACGGCGGTGTCGAACCTCGGCATGTTCGGCATCAAGGACTTTGCCGCGGTCATCAACCCGCCGCATGCGACGATCCTGGCGGTCGGTGCCGGCGAAGAGCGGGCGGTGGTCAAGAATGCCGAGATCAAGATCGCGACCGTGATGTCGGTGACGCTGTCGACCGACCATCGCGCCGTTGATGGCGCACTCGGTGCCGAACTGCTCGTCGCCTTCAAGCGCCTGATCGAAAACCCGATGGGCATGCTGGTTTAGCAGACGAGCCCGTCAGGGCGGTTATGAGGCTCGTGGAACGCCAGTTCCGCCGGCCTGTATTGTTATGCGTGAGAGCATTTTGCGCCAAGCTGTTGCCTGATCGGACCAGGCATGCGCGCTGTCATCCACCAGTCATATGCGCCGTGCAGGAGGGAGATGGAAACCGGTCAGGACGCCGGACCGTTCATGCACGGACAAGACAGGAGGCCTCATGAAGACGCACTTCATCAAGCTGCTGGCCAGCCAGCTGGTGCTCGCGGTAACTTTGTTTGCCGGCGTGGCAAACGCCGAAACACTGACGCTCTACACATCGCAGCCGGAAGCCGACGCGGCCAAGACCGTGGACGCCTTCAAGAAGGCGCAGCCCGGCATCGACGTGACCATTTATCGTTCCGGAACCAGCGACATCCTGACCAAGATGGCGGCTGAATTCGCCGCCGGCAGCCCACAGCCCGACGTGCTTTTGATCGCCGACGCGGTCTCGATGGAGCTGTTGAAGAAGGACGACCGGCTGCTGCCTTATGCCGAGGCCAAGCTCGACGGCATCGAGGCGGATGCCTATGACGCCGACAAGACCTATTTCGGCAGCAAGCTGATCACCACCGGCATCGTCTACAACACCGCGGCCGCGCAAAAGCCGGAACATTGGGCCGATCTTGCCAAGCCCGCCTATGCCGACGGCCTGGTCATGCCGAGCCCGCTCTATTCGGGTGCCGCCGCTTATCTGCTTTCGGGCTTCGCCGGCGATACCAATTATGGCTGGGATTTCTTCCAGAAGCTGAAGACCAACAACACAGTCAGCGTGCGCGGCAATGGCGCGGTGCTGAAGTCGGTGGCATCGGGCGAGAAGCCCTATGGCATCCTTGTCGACTTCATGGCGATGAACGCCAAGAAGAAGGGTTCGCCGGTCGAGTTCGTGTTCCCCTCCGAGGGCGTGCCTGCGGTGACAGAACCGGTCGCCATCATGAAGACGGCCAGGAATGTCGACGGTGCCAAGAAGTTCGTCGACTTCATTCTGTCGGATGAAGGCCAGAAGCTGGCGCTGTCCATGGGTTACCTGCCGGCGCGCGCCTCGGTCGGCCGCCCCGACTGGTTGCCGGAAGGCGTCAAGGTCAAGGTGATGCCGTTCGACACCAAGGCGATCGTCGCCAAGACTGACGCCGACAAGGCGAAGTTCTCCGAACTGTTCGGCGGCTGAGCCGAGAATCACGCGGGATGCCGTTTCGACGGCATCCCGGATCTCAGGAAACGCAATCATGTCGACACGCATCAGGGAAAGCCGGGGCCAGGAAATGGCCCTGACGGCGGCGGTGGCCGTCGTCATCATGCTGCTTTCGCTACTGCCCATGCTGCGCCTGATCAAGGAGATCGTGGCACCAGGCGGCACCTTGTCGACCGTGGCCATTGAAGTCGGATTGCGGAGCCCGGCGACGTGGATCGCCACCTGGCATACGCTGGTCGTTGGCATTGGCGGCACTCTGCTTGCGGTGCTGTCGGGAACGCTGGTGGCGGCGCTGGTCTCGCTGACCGACATACGCGGCCGCAGCGCCCTGGTGCTGTGCTATGTCATGCCGCTGATGATCGCGCCGCAGGTGACAGCCTTGGCCTGGCTGCAACTGTTCGGTCCGGCAAGCCCGTTCCTCAAGCTCTTCGGCGCGGCGCCACCGCTCGGCACGAAGAACCCGCTCTATTCGACCTCGGGCATCATCCTGCTGCTTGGTGTCCAATATGGGCCGCTGGTCTTCCTGCTGGTGCGCGCCGGGCTGCGCAAGCTGCCGCGCGAACTGGTCGAGGCCGCGCGCGCCGGTGGCGCCGGCTGGTTCACCGTGCTGGTCACCATCGTGCTGCCCTTGATGACGCCGTCGATCATGGCCGCTGCGGCACTCGCCTTCGTGTCCTGCGTCGGCAATTTCGGCATTCCGGCCTTCCTCGGCATTCCCGCCAACTATCTGGTGCTGCCGACACTGATCTATCAGAAGCTGGCGGGCGGCGGGCCGGCGGTGCTGGGCGAAACCGCGTTCCTGTCGGTGCTGATCGGCGTCATCGCCATGGCCGGCATCCTTGCGCAGGAACTCATGAGCCGCCGCCGCGATTACCGCATCAGTTCTACCTCACTGCCAGCCGAGCCCTACGAGCTTGGCCGCTTGCGACCGGTCGTTCGGGCCGGCATGTGGCTGCTGATCGTGCTGGTGCTGTTCCTGCCGCTGTTCGGGCTGGTGCTGACCTCGCTGGTGCCGGGCTACGGCATCGCACTCACCGCCAAGACCGTGACGCTCGACAATTACCGCTTCGTGCTGTTCGAGCATGATGCCGCCAACCGCGCCTTCTTCAACAGTTTCTGGCTGTCGATCGCGGCCGCCTTCTTCGCGGTCATCGTCGCCGTGCCGGTCGGCTACCTCATTGCCTGGGGCAAGCAGCGCTGGGTGCGGCTGCTCAATCTGGCGGTCGAACTGCCCTATGCCTTGCCCGGCGTGGTGCTGGCGATTGCTTCGCTGCTGCTGTTCCTGCGGCCGATCCCGCTGACCGGCATCCAGCTCTACAACACGGTCTGGATCATCCTCTACGCCTACCTTGCCCGCTTCCTGGTGCTGACGCTGCGGCCGACCATCAGCGGCTATCACCAGATCGACCGGGCGCTGGAGGAAGCGGCGCAGGTGGCGGGCGCCGGCCTGTTCACGCGCATGCGGACCATCATCTTTCCGCTGGTCGCTCCGGCGGCGATCGCCGGCGGCCTTTTGATCTTCATGACGGCGCTCAGTGAACTCACCGTCTCGGCGCTGTTGTGGTCATCGGGGTCCGAAACGATCGGCGTGGTGATGTTTTCCTTCGAACAGGGCGGCGATTCCAACTATGCGGCGGCGATGTCCGTCATCACCGTCGCGGTCACCTTCGTGCTGATGCTGGTGACCAATCTGCTTGCCCCCTATCTTCCGGCCGGAGTGCTGCCATGGCGCGATTGAACCTCGACCATGTGACCAAGAGCTTCGCCGACTTCGATGCGGTCAAGGATGTCTCGATCGACGTCGCCGACGGCGAGTTCCTGGCGGTGCTCGGTCCCTCGGGCTGCGGCAAGACGACGTTGCTGCGGCTCGTCGCCGGCTTCGAGAAAGTGACCTCGGGCGAGATCCGCATCGGCAATGAGGTCGTGTCGAACAGCGGCGGCAGCGTCGCGCCGGAAAAGCGGCGCGTCGGCATCGTCTTCCAGAACTATGCGCTGTGGCCGCACATGACGGTTGCCGAAAACATCGGCTATTCGCTGAAGGTGGCAAAGCTCGACAAGGGTGTTGCACGCCAGAAGGTCGAAGACGCACTCGCTTTGGTCAATCTGCAGGGGCTGGGCGAGCGCAGACCCGCCAATCTCTCCGGCGGCCAGCGCCAGCGCGTGGCACTGGCGCGCTGCCTTGTGGCGGCGCCGTCGCTGGTGCTGTTCGACGAGCCGCTCGCCAATCTCGACGTGCATCTGAGAGCCTCGATGGAGGACGAGTTCGCCGCCTTCCACAAGCGCACGGGCACGACCATCGTCTACATCACCCATGATCAAGCCGAGGCGATGGCGCTGGCCGACCGCATCGCGGTGATGGATCATGGACGCCTGACGCAGCTGGCGACGCCGCGCCAGCTCTATCATGAGCCGGCAAATGAAATGGTCGCCTCCTTCATATCGCAAGGTATCTTGCTGCCTGCGGATGTCTTGACGGGCGAAGACGGCGGCCATTGCAAGGTCAAGGTACTCGGAACCGAACTGGTGGTCCGCTGCCGCCCCGGCGAGCGGCCGCGTGCGGGTGCGAAGATCTGCTGCCGGTCGGCGGATCTCGATGTGTCACCGGATGGCCCGGGCTTCGATGGTCTCGTCAAGCGGGTGATCTACCAGGGGGGCGCCGCACGCATCGAATTCACGGCTGCCGCTGGCCCCGATCTCACCTTGCATTTTGAGCAGCCAGACCCGGTCGTGTTGGAGAGCGGAGCCCAGGCACGGCTGCGGATAAAGTCCGGCTGGCTGATCCCGGCTGTGGGAGCAGTCTCGTGATGATGCTGGATGCTTGGCGGCTTTCAGTCGCGCCAACGATTCGGCGATGTGATCACCCAGATCACCAATCTGTCAGCGGCTAAATTCCGCTAATCCTGTGCTTATGCTTGAAGCCGCCGCTATTTCATTCCACATCGACTGGGATGAAGGACGAAGCACGAGAACGGCGTCGGAATCTGTTGTGGGGCATCCCCGCATCGCTGATCCTGCATGCGCTTCTCGCGGTGTTCCTGGTGTATGGCCTGCGCTTGCCACCCCAACAGCCGCTGGAGGAGCAGCCGGTCAATGTCGCACTCGTGCCTCCGCCCGAGCAGCCAAAGCCGAAACCTGTTCCCCCGCCGCCGCCAAAGCTGCCCAAAGCCGAAAAGCCGCCCGAGCAGAAAGTGGAGAAGCCGCCGCCTCCGGAGCCGCCTAAGCCGCAGAACCTCCCGGTTCTGAAGCGCGTCTTTCAGTATGGCCAGAAGGATACCGGGCCGGAGAAATCACTCGACGGAAGCAGCGCTAAACCCAACGCGCCGTCGCCGGCCAAGGATGAGGCGGCGAAGCCGCCTGTAGCACCGACACCCACGCCGACCCAGCCCGCCCCGGCTGCAACGCCAGAGCAGACGGCAGAGCCCAGCAAGCCCGACGAGATGCCGGCCACCGTTGCGCCGGACGAAAAACCCGCGCAAACCGAGGAAAAGCAGCCGACCGAGGACAACGATAAACAACAGCCGGACAAGCAGGAGCCGGCGCCGCAAACCGACGAGAAGCAAGCGGTCGTGACGCCAAAGCCATTGGCGGCCGAGACCGGTGATAAGCCGGCGCCTCCAGCCTCAGCTGGAAAAGCGAAGCCCAAACCTGCAAAGGCAATGACTTTCAAACCAGCAAAAGCTTTCAAGGCCCCGGTCGGGAATGCTGGAAGGTCAAATCCCACCAACAACGACGTTGCGGGTTCACCGATCTATTCCGGCCTTCCGGGCGTCAGAAAGCTTTACTCGCAGGGGGCAACCGGCAATGCGTTCGCTACAAGCTCCATGGAGAATGTGCCGCGTGGCGAGCGCGTGGCCACCCTTTGCGGCAATGTTCTGAGCACAGAATTGCAAAGAGCCGATTATCCGATCAAATGGATACCAACCATTGATCTGGACAAGGGCAATGTTCTTGATCCTCCGGATGCCGCCTTCAGCACGAGAGCTCAATGGTACAATCTGAGCTTCCGGTGCGAGGTCGACGCCGATGCGACGAGGGTGCTGTCCTTCAACTTCCATGTTGGGCCGTTGATCCCACCGGGCGAATGGGCACGACGTCGATTGACTCGGTGGCCACTAAATTAGGCCGGCACGCCGAGCCCGGCCAATTGCCGGCTAACGTCTTGCCAGTCGGCGCAGACGAAATCGGCACCGGCCGCCGTCAGCCGCGCGGCGTGCTCGGCATAGGTATGGCCGCCGCCGGTGTAGCCGATCGCCGTCATGCCGGCGGCGACCGCGCCCTGGATGCCAAAGGGCGAATCCTCGATGACGATGCAGTCGGCCGGGTCGGCGCCCATTTTGGCGGCGGCGAACAGGAAGATGTCGGGTGCCGGCTTGCCGTTCTTGACCATCGAGGCGCTGTAGATCGCCTCGCCGAAGAAATGCGCCAGCCCGGTGACGGCAAGGCTGTGGTTGATGCGCTCGACCGAGGATGACGAGGCAACGCAGCGGTCGCCTTCAAGCGTTTCCAGAAACGCGGCGATCCCCGGCGTCGGCTTCAATTCCTCGGTGAACAGGGCCTTGGTCTCGGCCCAGATGTCGCCGTCGGCGGCAGCGGGAAACTGATGGCCGGTCAATTCCCTGATCCTGACGATGATATCGGACTGCTTCATGCCAACGCATTGGGCGATGATGCCGCCATGAACGCCCGGCATACCGTGCTTTTCATAGACGCGCTCATAGGCCGTGGCGGCCAGCGGCTCGCTGTCGACGAGAACGCCGTCACAATCGAAAATGATAGGCCTTGGTCGCGCCACGCGCTTGTCTCCTCAAGTCAAATTTCGCACATCGCTATCGGCAAAAAGTCAAATGTTCAATAGCGCGATGTCTTGAGCGCGTTTTCGGCATGAAACAGCGAGCAGTCAAAGCTGGCGCAGCGCATCGCTTGCGCGCGCGGATCCCAGGGCCCTTTGCATGGCTTGCCGGGATTGTGCGCGGTCCGGCGTGATCCAGTTCGGTTCGGCGCCGAGGAAGCGGTCGAGGAAAGCCACTGCATAGGCCGGCATCTCGGTCACGTTCTCGCGATAGGACCACCAGGTGCGCAGATCGTCGGCGCATTTGTCGATGCTGGGCGCCGTGCCGAATTCTTGCTCGTGGACCGCCGAAATCACCGAGACGCAGTAGTTGGTGTAGAGGAAGCCTTCCGGCCAGAAGCGGATGATTTCCAGCGTGCCGGCATTCTGATCTGTTTCAATCAGCTGGTCGAGGCCGGAGATTTCCCTGGCGGGCGCCTGCTTGATCAGCTCGCGCAGCACCAGGCCGGCGGCAAAGACGATGAAGTCGGCGCGGTCGACCGCAGCGAAGCGCTTCTGCGCTTCCATGATCTCGACCCAGTCGAGAAAAGCCCTTGTCAGCTTCGCCTCGTCGATCTCGAAGCGCACGCCGAACGTGTCCGAGACCACCTTGGCGCTGCCGCGGAAGGTGGCGCGGAACCAGCGCAGCTGCCGCAACCGGTGGCGCAGGTCGGGCATAAGGGCCAGTTCGTCCCTGAAGGGCAGTTCCATTGCATGCATCCCGTTTGCTGACAGGCTAGCACAGCCAAGCCGCCGCCGAAATCGGCGACGGCCCTGTGGATGGCGTGGCAGAGGCCAATATCATACATATTGACATTCTCGGAAACAAATGTTCTCACTTTGCTGTTGTCGCGCGCCGGTCCAAGGTGGGCTTCGACGGAGGCTTCGGGAGGAGAACCGAATGGCGATTTGGCAGTGGGGACTGCTTCTGCTGGTTATTGTGTGGGCGCTGCAGTCGCTCGGCGTCTGGCTGCAGATGCGGCACTATTCGGATGTCTTCCGGGGCGTCACCGACCAGTACAAGGACGGCTTCGTCGGAGCCGGCAATTTTCGCGGCCGATTTGCCAAGGGGACCATCGCGCTGGTCGTGGTGACGCCTGACATGATCGTGCGCCGCCTGATGGTGATGACCGGCCGCTCCGTCTTCACCAAGTTCAAAAGACATGAAGAATTCGAGGGTGTTCCCCTCGATCGACTCCGGTCCAACCCTGCGATCATGGGGGAGGGGGAACCCGGTGTGGCCGAGGCCGTGAAGCGGGCGATCGAACAGATCGACAAAACACGGTCGGAGCCGGGGAAGAAGCCGGGTCTATCCGGTTTGAACGTAGCAAGGGCCTAGAGGACGCCGCGCACCGACTGGGATAACCGGCGGGCGGCATAAGGAGGAGAAATGTCTGTATTTTCGTTGTTGGCGCAGCATGCCGACATGGCCGTGCACAATCTGCATGTCGCAGGTACCATGGTCTCGGATGCTGCTTTGCATGGCAAGCTCGCCGTCGAGCATGCTTCCGATCATCTCGTTGTCCTGGCGCAAGCCGACAGCGGACCGATCACCGTCGACCAGTTCAAGGAAAAGCTGAAGGACGTTCAGCAGGAAGAGCAGCTCGGCTGGCTGACCGCCATCGGCAAATACTTCATCGGTATCTTCCAGAAGGGCGGCGAAGTGTTCGCCGGCTTCGTCACCGGTATCATTCCGACGCTGGTGGTGCTGATGACTGCCTTCTACGCCGTTACCGAACTGGTCGGCGAAGAGCGCGTGCATGGCCTGGCGCGCGGCGCCGGCAGGATTGCCCTGACCCGCTATACGCTGCTGCCGCTGTTGGCGGTGTTCTTCCTCACCAATCCGATGGCCTACACGTTCGGATCGTTCCTGGAAGAAAAGCACAAGCCGGCCTTCTATGACGCGGCCGTGTCCTACGTGCATCCGCCGCTCGGCCTGTTCCCGCACATCAATCCCGGCGAATATTTCGTCTGGGGCGGCATTCTCGTGGCTCTGCTCGAGCTTGAGAAGAAGGGCGTTGTCGTCGCCGGTTACCACGTCAAGGTAGCGATCTGGTACGCCATTGTCGGCCTCGTCGTCATCCTGCTCAAGGGCATGCTGACCGAGCGCATCACCGCCATCATGGCACGCCGCCAGGGCGTCGAGCTGTAAGGGGCGGGGAGGACATCATGGCCAAGACATACAAAGCCGTACGCATCACCCGGGGTAAAACCGGTTGGGGTGGTCCGCTCGTGATCGAGCCGACCGAACAGCGCAGCAAGGTTGTTTCCGTCACCGGTGGTGGCATTCACCCGGTGGCGCAGCTCATCGCCGACATGACCGGTGCCGAAGCCGTCGATGGCTTCAAGGCGCCGCCGATCGAAAGCGAGATGGCGGTCGTCGTCGTCGATTGCGGCGGCACCGCACGCTGCGGCGTCTATCCGCGCAAACGTATCCCGACCGTCAATCTGACGCCGGTCGGACAGTCTGGGCCTCTCGCCCAGTTCATCACCGAGGATATCTACGTTTCGGGCGTGAAGCCGGCCGATGTCACAATGGCTGACGGGTCCGAAACGGTCACCACTGCGGGGGGAGCAGCAGCGATGAGTTCGAGCAATAACAACACGACGCCGACGGCGCTGCCCAGCGAGGGCGGTCTCATCGGCTTCATCAGCACGATCGGCCGCATCATGGGTCGCGTCGTCGGCATCTTCTTCAATGCCGGCCGCCGCACCATCGACCAGGTCATCCGCAACGTGCTGCCGTTCATGGCCTTCGTGACCATGCTCATCGGTCTGATCCTCTACACCGGCATCGGCGACGTTCTGGCACAGCCGATGGGTCCGCTGGCCAACAACATCGTCGGCCTGCTGATCATCTCGGCGATTTGCGGCCTGCCGTTCCTGTCGCCCATACTCGGGCCAGGCGCTGTCATCGCGCAGGTCATCGGCGTGGCGATCATCGGCCCGCAGATCGCCAATGGCACGATTTCGCCGGCGATGGCCCTGCCGGCGCTGTTTGCCTACAATACGCAGGTGGGCTGCGACTTCGTCCCCGTCGGCCTGGCGCTCGGTGAAGCCAAGCCGAAGACGATCGAAATCGGTGTTCCAGCGGTGCTCATCAGCCGCCAGATCATGGGGCCGGTATCCGTGCTGATCGCATGGGTCGTCAGCCTGATCGTGTTCTAAAAAGCAATTCCAGGAAAAGTGTAAGCGGTTTTCCGTCCGGAGTTGCGTCAAAGTAGGAAAATGAGGTTCGCCATATGACGGTTCTGCTGAGAACACGGGTCACTGCCATCGGACCCGAAGTGGCGGACCTTGCCGAAGGGGGCGTGGTCATCCTGTTTGCGGATGGCTCGCCGCCGGAGCTTGCCGAGGTTTCCGTGCTCCACAAGACGGAGCACGGACCCAGCGACGGCGCGCCTCAAAAGGGCGCGTCGATCACCCTTGGCGATGTTTCCGCGACCATTACCGCAGTTGGCTCCAGCGCGTGGAGCAAGGTGCTCGAGATGGGCCACGTCGTCATCTCGTTCAACGGCGCCACCGAGGCCGAGAGGCCGGGCGAAATCTGCGCATCGCAGGTCGATACGAAAGCGCTCGTGGCAGCCCTTAAGACAGACGCGATCATCACCATCGCCGCCTGAAAGCATTCGCGCCCTGCCCGTCTGGTTTTGGCGCCTAAAAAAGCAGAGTATTTGCCATGGAACGCTCGACCATCGTCAGAGTGCATGAAGGTTTGCACGCCCGCCCCGCCACGCGGTTCGTCAAGCTCGCCAAGGGCTTCGAATCCGATGTCGAACTGGTCAAGGACGGCAAGGCGGTCAGCGCCAAGAGCTCCGTCAAGCTGATGCTGCTGGCGGTCAAGGAAAACCAGGAAGTCACCGTGCGGGCCAACGGCGCCGACGCGATCGAGGCGATCGAGGCGCTGATCGGCTATCTCGAGAACCCCAAAGCGGGTCTCGATGACGAGGCCGAGCCGCAGAGCCCGGCGAATGATGCCGGCCAGGCGGCACCCGCACCGGCGCCGCAATCCGCAAAGACTGCACTCGGCGAAGCGAACGGCTTGCGCGGTGTCGCGGCAAGCGAGGGCGTCGCCATCGGGCCGGCCTTCGCGCATTTTCCGCCTGACATCGCCGGACAGGGCCGCATGCTGCAGGCTGAAGAGATCGCCGGCGAGATCGACAGGTTCCGTGCCGCCGTCGCCGCCGTCCAGGCGCGCATGGACCGGGCCTTGGCGCAGGACAGCCTGTCGGCCGGAGACAGGGGGATCGTCGCGGCCCTTCGCGATATCGCCGCCGACGACAGCCTGACCGGCGAGGCCGAAACGGCGATCAAGGGCGGCAATGATGCAGTCTCGGCCGTCATCACCGCAGCCGCCACCATCGCCGCCGATTTCAGCGCCGTCGACGATCACTATCTCAATGCGCGGGCGGACGACGTCCATGCCGTCGGGCGGCAGATCTGCCTGGTGCTGCTCGGCCAGGACGATGTCAGTCTCGAAAACATCCCCGAAGGCGCCATTCTCATCGCCGACGACATCGGCGCCTGGGATCTGGCGCGCGCGCCACTGAAGCGGATTGGTGGCGTTATTTGCGGCCATGGCGGCGCCACCTCGCACATCGCCATCATCGCTCGCTCGCACGGCATTCCGGCGGTTCTGGGCCTTGGCGACCAGGTCAATGCCTTGCGCACGGCGCGCGACGTGGCGCTCGACGGCAACGCCGGCCATGTGATCGTCGACCCGGATGCAGCGACGCGCGCCGACTATGCCGGTCGTGTCGAAGCGGCGGCGAAGGAGCGTGCCGGCCTGACCGCCTTCAAGACAGTGACGCCGAAGCGCGCCGACGGCAAGGTGATCGAGGTCGCGGCCAATATCGGCTCGCTGGAGGAAATCGAGGCGGCGCAGGAGGCTGGCGCCATGGGTGTCGGCCTGTTCCGCACCGAGCTCCTGTTCATGCGCCACATGCACCTGCCCTCGGAGGACATGCAGGCCGAGACCTATGCAGCGCTGGCCAAGGCCTTCGCGCCCTATCCAGTCATCGTGCGCACGCTCGACATTGGCGGCGACAAGCCGATCGCCGGCATCGAGTTCCCCGACGAGGAGAACCCCTTTCTCGGCTGGCGCGGCATCCGCATGTGCCTCGACCGGCCCGACATCTTCAAGCGCCAGCTCCGGGCTCTGCTCAGGGCAGCCGTGCACGGCAACATCAAGGTGATGCTGCCGATGGTGGCCGATATTTCCGAAGTCACGCGCACCCGCGCGCTGGTCGATGAATGCGCCGCCGAGCTGAAGGCTGAAGGCGTACCGCATGCGACGTTCGATCTCGGCGTGATGATCGAAACCCCAGCCGCCGTGCTGATCGCCCCGGCGCTGGCCAAGGAGGTGGCCTTCTTCTCGATCGGCACCAATGATCTCACCCAGTACATCATGGCCGCTGACCGGCTCAATCCGACCGTGGCCAAGCTCAACGACGTCACCAATCCGGCGGTCATGATGGCGATCGAGCTGACGGCAAAAGCCGGCGTCGCCGCAGGCATCATGGTGGGCATGTGCGGCGAGGCGGCAGGTCGGCCGGATCTGATCCCGGCTTTCATCGAGATGGGCCTGACCGAGCTTTCGATGAGCCCGGCCTCGATCCAGCGCGCCAAGAAGACGATCACGGCCATGGCTGCTGGAGATTAGGTTTCCGCAGCCGTTCTCTTTGTTTTGCGCAACCGGGCGTTACGGCAAGTGGGCAAGCAAAGTGGCAAAGACAGGGGTCAGTTCCTCGATCGGGCTCGCCTTGGCACAGGCCTGGACAAGGCGGTCATGACGGATATCGGCAGCCAGGATCGCGATCTCCAGCATGTCCGGCTCCGGCGCGCCGTCGCGGCCGGTTGTCGCCGGGCCGCAGGCCAGAACGACCGGCGCCAGGCAGCTTATATCGAGCGCCCGACCACCAATCGCAGCCGTTTCCGGCGCGACTTCGCCAAAGTGGACCGGACGCTGGTTGAGCAACTCGACCAGCACCGCCGCGCAGGTGGCCGCGATTGCCTGCAGTCCTGTACCCGGTGCGGTCAGCGTGGCCAGCAGATCGCCATGGCGCTTGCGCATCGTGGCATGCACGGCGGCAAAATCGGCTTCATGAATGCGGGCATTGTCGATCTTCAGCCCGGCAAGCACCGCCTTGGTCAGATAGTACATGTCGCGCCGGAACAGGCGCTCGGCGCTCAACTGCCGTTCTTCGTTTCCGGCCGGGAAATAGGTGCCGAGGCCTTTCACGGTCGTGCCGTCCACCTTGATCGGGCGCTCATGCGGGACAAAGGATTCGGCGATCGACAGCGCTTCGTCGAAGGCGCTGGCGGCATGGCTGAGCAAGCCTTCGATGCCCTTGCCCGGAAACGGCGGCAGATGGCTGGTGGCTTCGCGCAGGACGCTGGCGTCACCGGTGCCGTCATGACGGCTTTGGCGGATGATGTCGCGGACTTCCCGCAACCGGTCCTTCAAATTGACGCGGACGTCTTCGGAGATTTGTCGGAGCATCGCGGATCGCCTCGAAAGTGCCATGGAGGGCGGCCAGCTGGGGGCCGGCCTACCACCTCTACATTGTTCCTATCGATTGGTAGATCAATAGGCGATACTAGACCAGCATGCAGAATCGGCGACAGCACGCTTGTCCGTCGCCGCGGGGGAGGGACGATTTGGCCAGGCGACGACAAACCGGAGAGGGGCGGGCCGACGAGGGGCGGATAGGGGCCGAAGCGACCGAGCAGGTCGCTAGCGAAAGCCGGACCGACCGCCTCAGGATTCGCGCCGCCTGGATGTATTTCGTCGAGCAGATGACGCAAAACGAGATCGCCGACGTGCTCGGCGTCGGCCGCGTCACCATCGTGCGCATGCTGGCCGAGGCGCGGGCGCGCAACGAGGTGAAGATCACCATCGAGAGCGAATTGTCGGAGATCGTGCGGCTGGAGCGCGCGCTGGAGCGGACGTTCGGCCTGCAGCAGGCGCTGGTGGCGCCGCTTTCTGCCCCCAATGCCGATCCGATCCCGGCAATCAGCGCCAAGACCGGCAGTTTTCTTTCCGATACGATGAAATCCGGTATGCGCGTCGGCGTCGGCTGGGGCCAGACGCTGTTTTCGAGCCTGCCCTTCATCAGCGCCAAATCGCTCACCGACTTCAAGGTCATTTCGCTGCTTGGCGGTGTCGGCGTCGTGCGGCGCTACAACCCGGCCGAATTCGCCTGGCGCTTCGCGCAAATCTTCCAGGGCGACGGCTATCTGATCCCGACGCCGGCCGTTGTCGACAGCGTCGAGACCAAGATCGCGCTGGTCGAGCGCTGCGGCCTGCAGGAGGTCTTTGAAATGGCCAACGTGCTCGATGCCGTTCTTCTGAGCGTCGGCGGCATCGCTTCGGCCACCACCTTCTCTCGCGGCGGCTTTCTCAGGGAAGCGGACCGCGAGGCGCTGCTTGCGCGCGGCGCGGTCGGCGACCTTCTGTTCCATTTCTTCGACCGCAATGGCGACCTCGTCGACCATCCCGTCAACAGCCACGTGATGTCGGTGGAGGTCGACCGCCTGCGCGCGGCGCCAATCCGCATCCTGACCTCCGGCGGTGCGGAGAAGACCGAGGCGCTGCTCGGTGCCATGAACCTGATCGCGCCGACGATCCTCATCACCGACGAGGAAAGCGCCAAGCGCATGCTCGAAGCAGTCAGCGCAAGCTGAAGGATTCCGTGATGTAATCGGGCCAGGCCTGCTGCTCGTCGAAAACGGCGGCAAGATCCGGTGTGTCCGACAGTATTCCGCCGAGCACCAGCGCCGTGGCGACGCCGGCGCCGTTGCCGCCCGCTATGTCGTGCTCGACGCTGTCGCCAACGCAGACCACGCTGCGACGGTCCGGCTCGCCGGCCAGCGCCAGGGCCGCGTTGAATATCGCCGGATAGGGCTTGCCGATGCGGGTGACGCTGCCGCCCAGGCTTTCGTAGAGATCGGCGATCTCTCCGGCGCCGAAGCGGGGTCCGACCGCCGTCAGCATTATCCTGTCGGGATTGGTGCAGAAGCACGGCACCTTTCGCGCCGCCGGCGGCGCGAGCAGCCGGCGATAGTGGTCGAGGTCGTGGCGATCGCCCTCGCTGGCCGAGATCAGCACCAGCTCGGCGTCCTCACCGGCCTCCGTCAGCACCAAGGGCAGGCCTTCGATCGCCGTGCGGTCATTGTCGCGGCTGATCAGCAGGCATTTCGTACCCGAGCGCAGCTTTCCCGATGCCGCCATGTCGTTGAAGGACCGCCATGCCACCTCGCCGGAGGAGACAAAATGGTCCCAGCTGCCAGCGGCGAAGCCGAGCTGCAGCAGGCGATCCTCGTTGGGCCTGGCGCGCTTGCCGGAATTGGAAATCAGCACCACGGTCTTGCCGGCGCGCTTCAGCGCCGACAATGCCTCCACCGCGCCGGGATAAGGAGCCTGGCCGTCATGCAGCACGCCGAACTGGTCGAGCAGGAAGACCTGATAGCGCTCAGCCAGCGGTCCGATGCCGTCGAGGCGTTCGATGGTTTTCACGCTCATAACAGCCCCGCCTTGCTTGCACCCTTCAGCGCCAGTCGCGCTGTACCGGCGGCCGCCTCGTCGGAAAGTGTGGGCAGGAAATCGACCCTCAACTTGCGCTGCCGGATTGCCGTCCAGGCCTTATTTGCAGCGCCGCCGCCGACGCTCCTGACCGAGGTCAGCGGCGGTGCGCCGAGTTCGGCAAGCCTGCGGTAGCCGAGTGCCTCGATCGCGGCCATGCCTTCGAACATCGCCTTGAGATGGTCGGCGTCGTCAGCCGGCCGTGGCGCAAGGCGCGGCGGCAGTGCGGGGTCGGCGATTGGAAAGCGCTCGCCGGCCGTGCTGAGCGGATAATAGTCGAGGCCGGTCTCGGTCGTCGGGTCGATCTTGGCACTGAGTTCGATGATGCGTGCGAGCGGAAAATGCTGCGCCAGCACCTTGCCGCCGGAATTCGACGCGCCGCCAGCCAGCCAGGCGTCGCCGAGGCGATGGCTGTAGATGCCGAAGCGCGGCGCCGAGATCGGCCGGTCGGAGAGGATCTTGATGGTGAGCGAGGATCCCAGCGCGGTGACACCGTCGCCGGCTGATGTGGCGCCTGTCGCCAGGAACGAGGCGCAGCCGTCCGTGGTGCCGGCGACCACGACCACATCGCGCGGGAGGCCGAACAGCTCGGCGGCGACCGCGGTGAGCGTGCCGGTGACATCGCCCGGCTCGACGACATCAGGCAGCAAGTCCATGCGCATGCCTGTGGCCGCGATCCAGTCCGGCCAGCGGCGCGCCTCGACGTCGTAGCCTGTCTTCAGCGCGTTGTTCTCGTCGCTGACAGCGAAGCGGCCGGATAGGTTTCCGGCGATCCAGTCGGCCTGGTGCAGCACCGCCGCGATGCCGGGAAGATGCTGGAACCTCAGCGCCTTGGCGAGGCCTGAAGTGGCGCCATGCGCGGCGCTGGCCTCCGGCGCCTCACGGGCGATGGCGGCCAGTATGTCGGTGTCTGTGACCTTGTCGTTGTACATCAGCGGCTCGGCCAGGGGCCGCCCGTTGGCGTCGACCGGCAGCAGCGTGCCGGACGTGCCGTCGACTGCGACGGCGCGGATCGCGGCGCGGTCAATGTTCGAAAGCAGTTCCGTCAGAGCCGCCTGGACCGCTTGCCACCATACCGAGGGGTCGCCGGGATTTTGTCCGAATCTGTCGAGGCGGACTGCCGACTGGCCAGCAATCGAAAAATCCGGGCGCATGGCGACGGCGCGTGCGCCCGACGTGCCGATGTCGATGCCGATGACGAGGGGCATCATGTCTTCAGTCCTTTGCTAGCCGCCTGTGGCATTGAGCTTCTGGCGATACTGCTCGGCGTCCCAATTGACCAGTTCATCATTCTCGGCGGCGGTGAGATAGTTTAATCGTGCCGCGGCATCGATGCGTGCCGTCACATCGGCAAGGCAGCGTTGCATGGCATCGGCGCCGGCGCTGGCGTCGCCGCGCATCAGCACGCCGGCGCCGGGAAACAGGATCGCCACGGGTGCCGCGCCGAGCCGCGCGGCAACACCGGCCGCATCCTCGCCTGGTCTCGCCACCACCGAGCCCTGGCCGAGGAAGATGACATGGTCCGGATAGAGGCTGCCGGCCTCAGCCATGCGGCGGCTTTCCGCATCGAGCGCGACCGCATGGGCTTCGGCATCCGCCGGCAATCGGTAGACGCTGTCGCCGGCAAGCGCTGTCAGAGCCGCGATATCGGGTGCGGCGGTTGCGCGCGCCGGGCGCGCCAGCAGTGACCGGACGCGGCGGAGCAGGCGGTCTGCCTCGGCGACGGTTTCGGCGGCGACGACCAGCCCGTGATTGCCGAGGATCAGCACGTCGACACCGGGCCGCAGCTTTTCGGCAATGCCACGGGCAAGCGGCAGGCCTGGCCGGAAGTAGGGTACGTAAGCCCATTCGATGCCGCCGAGCCGCCCGGCGACCTCGGCCTCGCCATCGGCCTGCACGGCAAGCGAAATCGTGTCGACGCAATGCACATGCAGCACCACGCGTTGCGGCATCAAGGCGTGCACCGTCGTTTCGATCGACGGGCGCAGGCCGCGCGGATTGAGTTCATCGACGGCAAAGGCCTGCGGCGTGTCGGCGGCCGGATCGCGCTCGTCGACCGCCTTGAGCAGCGGCGCCATCGCCACCGGCACCATGATGTCGTCGCTGAGCGCATCCTTCAGCCATGTGCCGGACGCCTTGATCCACAGCGTGTCTCCAGCCTTGAGCGAGGTGTTGCCGCCCGCCGCCTGCGTCATATGCGGGTTGAGCCCGATGCTGGCCGACAGCGCCCGCAAGGCTGCCAGTTCCTGCGCATCAGCTTGGGTTGCCATGGCGCCTTTCCCTCAACGCTTGTGCGAAATCCCGTCGCCCGGGCCGCTGTTGGCGCTGATATCGCAGATATGAGTGATCTGCGTCAACAGTGATCTACTATCGTCAAAACTGGCTTGCAATCTGACTAATGTTGAGTAAGTTGCGCCAATTGCCATGAAAAAAATGGCATTGGGAGGAAAAAGTTGAGCGACCTCGGCCGCCAGCGTCAGATCGTCGAATTGCTGCGGGACCGCCCGTTCGCCTCGGTGCGCGAGCTGCAGGAGCGGCTTGGCGTTTCGGCGGCGACGGTGAGGCGCGATATCGACAGGATCGATGAGGCCGGCGAGGCGCGGAAGGTCTATGGCGGCATCTCGGCGCTCGATGGCGCTTCACAGGCAGGTGTTGCCTATGCCCGGCCCTATGATGAAAACCGCGACCTTGCGGTCGAGGCCAAGCGGCAGATCGCCGCTCTCGCGGCGACCATGGTGCGCGACGGTGACGCGGTCATCGTCCATGGCGGCTCGACCTGCTTCCATCTCGGCGTCAAGCTCGCCGACCGCAACATCCGCCTCTACACCAATTCGATGCCGCTCGCGGCCTATCTCAGCGACCATGGCCATTGCAGCCTGACCGTTGCCGGTGGCGACCTGCATCGCGAACCCGGCATCATCCACTCGCTGAGCCAGGCGACGCCCTTCTACGCCTCGAAATTCTTTCTCGGCGCGCAAGGCCTCAACCAGGAGGGGCTGCTGGAATCGCATCCGCTGCTGGTGCGCTCCATTGTCGAGCTCAGCCTCTGCGCCGACCAGATCGTGGTGCTGGCCGACAGCCGCAAACTGTCGATCCACGCGCGCAATGTCGCCCTGCCGCTGTCGCGCATCGGCACGCTGGTGACTGACGACGGCCTCTCCGACACCGATGCACGCATGCTGGAGGACGCCGGCGTCATGGTGCGGATTGCGTCCACTTCGGGAGCCGTCCCGTGAAAGTGGCGGTGCTCGATTTCGGCAAGACAAATTCGAAGCTGTTCGTCTTCGGCCAGGACGGACGCATCCTCGACGAGCGCCGGACCCAGCCGAAGTGGGTGCGCCAAAACGGCTTCAGCGTGCTCGACGAGGCCGGCCTCCGTGATTGGGCGCTCGGTGCCCTCGCCGATGCGGTCGAAAACCATGGCGTCGACGGGGTGATGGTGTCGGGCCATGGCTGCACCTTTGCCCTCGTCGACGACACGGCGCTGACGTATCCGATCCTCGACTACGAGCAGGAGCCGCCGGCCGAAATCGCCACCCGAATCGATCGCCGCATTCCGGATTTTGCCGAGACGTTCTCGCCCCGCCTGCCGCTCGGCTTCAATTATGGCCGTCACATGCTGTGGCTGCAGGAAGTCGATCCCGACGCGTTCGCCTCGGCGACATCCATCCTCGGCTATCCCCAATACTGGAGCTGGCGCCTCGGCGGCAGGCCGGTTTGCGAAGTGTCCTATCTCGGCTGCCATTCGCATTTGTGGGCACCGCGCAAACGGGATTTTTCCTCGCTGGTCGATGCCGAGGGGTGGCGCGGCCAGATGCCGGCCTTCGCGCGCGCCGGCGCGATTATCGGCGAGCGGCATCTCGGTGACGCGGCACGGCCGATCGCCATCCACAATGGCGTCCACGACTCGAATGCGGCGCTCTATGCCTATCGCCGGCAAGAGCTTGGCCCGCTGACCGTGGTGTCGACCGGTACCTGGGTCATCGTGCTCAATCCCGACTGTCCGCTGGAAGTGCTCGACCGTGATCGCGACATGCTGGTCAATGTCGATGTCGACGGCGGCCCGGTGCCGACCATCCGCTTCATGGGCGGCCGCGAATTCGCCACCATCAGCGGCGGCTGGCAAGGCGCGATCCCGCATGGCTCGCTACAGCAGGCGATCGACGCCGGCCTCATGGCGCTGCCGAGCTTCGCGCCGGGCGGGCCGATTCCGGACCATCCCGGCCGGCTGGTCGGCCGCATGCCCGATGCCGGGGAACGCGCTGCCGTGGCACTGCTTTACGTGGCGCTGATGGTCGATCTCTGCCTCGACCTCATCCATTCGCAAAACACCGTCATCGTCGATGGCGGGTTGAACACTGGCGGCCTGCTGGCCGGGCTGCTGGCGCAACTGCGCCCCGGGCAGAGCTTTCTGCAGGGCGCTTCGCTTGAAGGCAGCGCCACGGGCGCGGCGGCGCTCGCTTTCGAAAGCGTCGGCCGCGAATTCGCCGCCGAGGCGCCGGAGGCGGTGCATGCGACGCGCTTCGGTGGCCTCGCCGGCTACCGCGACGCCTGGCGCGATCGCGTTGCCGGGCAGGGCACTGCCGTCAAGACGGCGGGAGGCGCGCGATGATCGCGACGGCCAAGACCGAGACGGCACGCCGGCCGGTGCTGGAGATGCGCCACATCTCCAAGACGTTCGGCGCAGTCCGCGCCTTGCAGGATGTGTCGCTGTCCGTTCACGCCGGTGAGGTCCATGCGCTGATGGGCGAAAATGGCGCCGGCAAGTCGACATTGATGAAGGTGCTGTCGGGCGCCTATCGTCCGGATGCCGGCGGCGAGATCCTGATCGATGGCGTGCCCGCCGCGACCGGCGATCCGGTCAAGGCGCGCGCCGCCGGCATTGCCGTCATCTACCAGGAGCTGTCGCTGGCGCCCAATCTGACGGTGGCGCAGAACATCTTCCTCGGCAACGAGCCGCGGCGCTTCGGCATCGTCGACCGCGACCAATGCAGCCGGCGCGCGAACGAAATCATCGCGCGGCTCGGCGTCTCCTTCTCGGCGCGTGCGCTGGTCTCCAGCCTGTCGCTCGGCGAGCGCCAATTGGTCGAGATCGCCCGTGCGCTGTCGACCAATGCGCGCATCATCGTCATGGACGAACCGACGACGTCGCTGACCTCGCGCGAGACCGACCGGCTGTTCGAGGTGATCGCGACGCTGAAGGCGCAAGCCATCGCCATAATCTACATCAGCCATCGCATGGAAGAGGTCTACCAGCTCGCCGACCGCGTCAGCGTGCTGCGCGACAGTGGCTATGTCGGCACGCTGGAGCGCGCCGACCTCAACGCCTCGCGCCTGGTGTCGATGATGGTCGGCCGCGATCTCTCCGCCTTCTACAAGAAGGACCATCGCCCGCCGGACGAAAAGCGTGCCGTCGCGCTCTCGGTGCGCGGCATGTCCGACGGCCGTCTGCTGAAGAACTGTTCGTTCGACCTGCACAAGGGCGAGGTGCTGGCGCTGGCGGGTCTCGTCGGCTCCGGCCGCACCGAGCTTGCCCGGCTGATCTTCGGCGCCGACAGGCGGACATCAGGCACGCTGGAACTCGACGGCAAGCCTGTAACCATCGGCTCGCCGCGCGAGGCGCTCGATGCCGGCATCGCCTACCTCACCGAGGACCGCAAGGAACTCGGCCTGTTCCTCGACATGTCGATTTCCGACAACATCAGCATGGGCGTGCTGACCAGGGACGCGCGGGTTGGCGGATTTCGCGATTTCACCCTCGCCGATAGGCGCGCGGCGAAGGCCATTGCTGACCTGTCGATCCGCACCCGTTCGGCGCAGGCCAATGCTGGCTCGCTGTCGGGCGGCAACCAGCAGAAGGTGCTGCTCGCCCGGCTGCTGGAGACCGAGCCGAAGGTCGTCATCCTCGACGAGCCGACCCGCGGCGTCGACGTCGGCGCCAAGTCGGAAATCTACCGGCTGATCGACAATCTCGCCAACAGCGGCATCGCCATCCTGATGATCTCCAGCGAACTGCCCGAGGTGATCGGCGTCGCCGACCGCGTGCTGGTGATGCGCGACGGCACTATCGCGGGCGAGGTGACGGCATCCGAAGGCGAGCCGCTGCGCCAGGAGGCGATCATGGAACTTGCGACGGGAGCGGCCCAGGGATGACCGACAGAATGACGACGAGCGTGGATCAGGCGACGGTCAGGAGCCGGCGGCTGCGCACGGCCTTTGCCGCTCTCGGCATGCTGCCGGTGCTGGTGCTGCTGGCGGCGGGCTTCCAGTTCATCAATCCGCGTTTCCTCACCGAGACCAACCTGCTGATCGTCACCCAGCAATCGTCGATCAACATCGTGCTCGCTGCCGGCATGACCTTCGTCATCCTGACCGGCGGCATCGACCTGTCGGTCGGTTCCATCCTCGCCGCCGCGGCGATGGTGGCCGTGATGGTGTCATTGGTGCCGGACTGGGGCCTGCTCGGCGTGCCGGCCGCCATCCTGGCTGGTCTCGGTTTCGGCCTCATCAACGGGCTGCTCGTCGCCTATATCAGACTGCCACCCTTCATCGTCACGCTGGGCTCGTTGACAGCCGTGCGCGGCATTGCTCGCCTGCTCGGGCAGGACACGACCGTGTTCAACTCGGACCTGCCGTTCGACTTCATCGGCAATGGCTCGCTGCTTGGTATCCCCTGGCTGGTCATCATCGCGCTCACCGTGGTGGTGCTGTCCTGGCTGGTGCTCAAGCGCACCGTGCTCGGCACCTGGATCTATGCCGTTGGCGGCAATGCCGAAGCGGCGCGGCTGACCGGCATCAAGGTGCCGCTGGTGCTGCTCTTCGTCTATGGCGTCTCCGGCCTGCTCGCCGGTCTCGGCGGCGCCATGTCGGCGGCAAGGCTTTACGCCGCCAATGGCCTGCAGCTCGGCCAGTCCTACGAACTCGACGCCATCGCTGCCGTCATCCTCGGCGGCACCAGCTTCGTCGGCGGCGTCGGCTCGATCTGGGGCACGCTGATCGGCGGCCTGATCATCGCGGTGCTTTCCAACGGGCTCATCTTGGCCGGTGTCTCGGACATCTGGCAGTACATCATCAAGGGATTGGTCATCATCGTGGCGGTCGCCCTCGACCGCTACCGGCTCCAGGCAGGGGCGAGAACGTGAGTGACCTGGTCGCCGGCATCAACGACCGGCTTGTGTAACGCACCGCGAGAGGCGCGGGGCATCAGGAGGAAGTGAGCGTAATGAAGATCATAGCCAAATTGCTCTGCGGCGCCGCATTCGCGGCCGTCGCCATCGCGCCGGCATCGGCCAAGGACCTCAACAAGGTCGGCATCTCGGTCGGCCTGCTCGGCAACCCCTTCTTCGTCGCCACCATCAAGGGCATCGAGGACGCGGCCAAGAAGATCAATCCGAAGGTCGAGGTGACGTCGGTATCGGCCGACTATGACCTCAACAAGCAGGTCTCGCAGGTCGATTCCTTCATCGCCGCCGGCGTCGACGTGATCATGCTCAACGCGGTCGATGCCAAGGCAATCGCGCCGGCGGTGAAGAAGGCGCAGGCCGCCGGTATCATCGTTGCCGCCTTCGACGTTTCGGCGCCGGGCGCCGACGTCACGGTGATGACCAACAACGTCAAGGCCGGCGAAGAGGCCTGCCAGTATCTGGTCGACCACACCGGCGGCAAGGGCGACTATGTCATCCTCAACGGTCCGGCATCGTCGTCGATCCTGGAGCGGGTCAAGGGCTGCAAGAACGTGCTTGCGCAGCATCCCGACATCAAGATCCTGTCCGACGACCAGAACGCCGAAGGCTCGCGCGACGGCGGCCTGAAGGTGTTCCAGTCGCTGCTCACCCGCTTCGACAAGATCGACGCGGTGTTCGCCATCAACGATCCGACGGCGATCGGCGCCCAGCTCGCCGCCAAGCAGCTCAACCGCTCCGAGTTCATCTTCACCGCGGTCGACGGCGCGCCCGATATCGAAAAGGAACTCTCCTCCGGCAAGTCGATGATCAAGGCCTCGGCCTCGCAGGACCCCTATGTGATGGCTGGCCAGTCGCTGACGATGGCGGCTGAATTGCTGGCCGGCAAGAAGCCGGCGGAGGCCACCGTGCTGCTCGATCCCAAGCTGATCACCGCCGAGAACCTGAAGGACTACAAGGGCTGGACCGCGGCCCGCTGATCACTCCAACAAGCGCGGCCGGGTTGACCCGGCCGCGCCTTTCCTCATCGCCGCAAACCGGAGACGATCATGTCGCGCATCGGAATCCATTCTTTCGTCTGGTCGGCGAGCTCGGCGCAAAGCGAGCTCGAACGCACGCTGGCCAACACCCAGGAGGCGGGCTTCGACCTGATCGAATTCTCCTATCTTGAGCCCGCCGATGTCGACATTGGCGGGCTCGCCAAACGCATTGCCGATCTCGATCTCGGCGTGGCGATCAGCATCGGACTGCCTGCTGACGGCGACATATCGAGCGCCGATAAGGCGATTGCGGCGCGCGGCGTCGAGATTCTCAACCAGACCATAGCGCTGACACGCGACCTTGGCGGCCGCAAGGTCGCCGGCATCCTGTCGACCAGCCACGGTTTGCAGGTCGAGGCGCCGACGCGCGACCAGTGGAACCGCAGCGCTGGAACGCTGGCCAAGGTTGCCGAGACGGCGAAGGCGGCCGGCGTCACGCTCAATCTCGAGATCGTCAACCGCTTCGAAAGTAACCTTCTCAACACCGCCTCACAGGGTCTCGCCTTCATCGAGGACACCGGTTCGGACAACATCTTCCTGCATCTCGACACGTTCCATATGAACATCGAGGAGGCCGATGTCGGGCTGGCGATCCGCCACGCCGCGGGCAAGATCGGCTATGTCCATATCGGCGAAAGCCATCGCGGCTTTCTCGGCACCGGCAATATCGACTTTGCAGCGATATTCGATGCGCTGACCGCGATCGGCTATGCCGATGATCTCAGCTTCGAATCCTTCTCGTCGGAAATCGTCGACGAGAACCTGTCGAAGAAGACCGCGATCTGGCGCAATCTGTGGACCGACAATATGGCGCTCGCCAAGCACGCGCGCGCCTTCATCGGCCTCGGGCTGGAGACGGCGCGGCGCAAGGCGGAACTGGTCTCGGCCCGGCACAAGCCGTAGGCGGTCGCCGGCGGCAGGACTTTCCAAGCTGTGCTTGCTTGGATGCGCAAACGCAACCCGTCTCATGGGGTCCGCATTGCTCCCGTCATGCGCATAGGCTATCCGACGTCCCGGATGAATGAAGCAAACGGAGCCCGGCATGACGAACAAGACGATCCTGAAATTCGGCGCGATCGAACACGCGGAAGCCGGCGACCTGCCTGGTTGGATCGCGGTCGAGGGCCAGCCGACCATGCAAACCGCCGTCCAGCACACGACCGCGGACGGCAAGGTCATCTCGGGCACGTGGCGGGCGTCGCCCGGCACCTACCATGCGACCTACACCGACTATGAGTTCGTGCACATGATCGCCGGCCGCATCATCATCACCCCCGACGGCGGCACGCCGGTCGAAGTCGGCCCCGGCGACGCCTTCGTGGTGGAAGCCGATTTCAAGGGCACATGGAAGATCATCGAGCCGGTGACCAAGCATTTCGTGGTCCGGGTGGCCTGAACCTACCAGGCTCGATCGCAATCGAAGCAACAAGAAACCCGCCATGGTTTGCCATGGCGGGTTTTTCTTTGCCGCATTGGCTCCGGCCGCTTTTGCCTGGAAATCGGCCTTTGGATGACCAATGCCCCGTAATGGGTCAGAAGGGCTGGCACGGCATTTGCTCCTGCAGCAACGCGGCCAGGAAGCCGCCTTGATCCACGGCCCCGTCGCCTTACCGCGGCAGTTGGGACCTTTCGGTGGTTGGCAAAGATGTATTTACCACAGTTCCTCATTGGAATGACGACGACGTCGGCATCCGTCGCGATATCAGCCTATCTCAAAACAGGTTCGCCAGGGGCCGCCCTTGCATGGGCCGCCGCCAGCGCAATTTTGTTGCAGATCGGCTATTTTGTGCTGGTTGTCAGGCTGGTCTATCAGCCCGCAACTGCTGAGGGGACGACGGCAGACCATGAGGCAAATCAGTCCGAGGTCCGGCTGCCGGTGCGTCTGCTTACGCTTATTGCGGTGGCCATACTTGCCACCGCAGTGATGACGGAGATGACCCGTGCGGATGACGATGACGCCTACTTCGACTGCGTCATAGGCAAGGCCGAGGCGATCATGAAAAAGCAAACGCACAAGGATGCCGAAGCGGCGCTGGAGAAGGCGTACGCGCTATGCCAGCCGATCGAGTCTTCCCAGGAAGCGGATATCCGCAATGGGCTGCCGTTGTCGGAACAGGCTCAGGGCCTATATCCCTTAGCGAATTTGTGATCGGCCCGGCTCCGGAATTGTCTGCCGCACCAGCGGTGTTCCGATACGGTCGCGCCTCCGCAGCTAGAGGATAGTTTGTATGAGAAGGTTCAACTCCACGGCCAAGCTGTTGGCCATGACGGCCTTGATGGTCCTCCATCAAGGGCTGGCAATGGCGCAGATGCCGGCACAGCAGCCGGATGCCAAGTCGTTCAAACTCGGCAAGTTCGACATTGTCGCCCTGCACGACGCCCAGTTCGTCAAACCCAACGATGGCAAGACCTTCGGCATCGACCACAGCCCTGCTGAAGTCGGCGACGTGCTCAAGGCAGCGGGGGCACCCACCGATGCGATCACGCTGAGCGTCGACGCCTTGCTGGTAAAATCGAAGAACAGCGTCATCCTGATCGACACCGGTGCGGGCGGCGCGCTGCAGGACAGTCTGGCCAAGGCGGGCATCAAAGCCGGGGAAGTCAATGAGATCCTGATCACCCATTCTCATCCCGACCATATCGGTGGACTGGTCAAGGACGGCAAATTGGCCTTCCCCAATGCCACGATACGCATGTCGGACGTAGAGTGGAATTTCGCCAAGTCCAACAAGGACGTGGCCGACATCGTCAAGGTCATCGCCGACCGTGTCAAACCGTTCAAGGCCGGCGCTCAGGTCGCGCCCGGCGTCACCTCGGTATCACTCAAGGGCCACACACCGGGCCATGTCGGCTATCAGATCAAATCGGGGAAGGCCCGGCTGTTCGATATCGGCGATACCGTACACAGCTCGATCCTGTCACTCGCCAGGCCGGGCTGGGCCGTGGCCTTCGACGGAGATAAGCCGGAAGCGGAGCAGAACAGGGCCAGGACGCTGGCTGCGCTGGCCAAGGACCAGGAGTTGATCTTTGCGCCGCACTTCCCGTTCCCCGGTGTCGGTTATATTCAGAAGGATGGCGATCACTTCAAGTGGGCGCCGAGCGACAAGCCTCAGTAAGAGTTTCTATCCTTTGCGCGTGCGGCCTCCGGGCCTCAGCGAGCCAATCGCCTGACAGGCCAAGGCGCGTCTCTTACGCGCCAGCGGTCAGCGTCGGATGACCGTCGCTGCCGCTCGGCCGCCACCAAGGTCAATAGTGGATAGAACCCATTGTCCCGCCGCCACAGGCGATCGCGTCGCCGTTGATGGCAACGCTCCGAGGTGAGGCCAGGAAAGCAACAACGTCGGCGACCTCGGACATATCGACGATGCGGCCGATCGTGACATTGGCGCCCAGACGCCGTTCGATTTCCTCCGGCGCCACACCGCCCGACGCGGCGCGGGCTGCGACAAGGGGAGCGGTCTTCTCGGTGCGAGTGAGACCGGGATGGACCACCGTCACATTGATCCCCTTCGGCCCCAATTCGTCGGCCAGGTTCTTGGTCAGGGCCGCGACCGCGACATTGCGGATCGAGCCGATGATCGAGCCTGTCTGACGCGCGGCGAGACCGCTTATGTTGATAATGCGCCCCCAGCCGGCGGCCGCCATATGAGGCGCCGCCTCGCGCGCTGTGCGAAGATAGCCCATCACCTTGACGTCCACGTCATCCCAGAACAGATCGTCGGTGATCTCGGCCAGCTTTGGCGGCGGTGCCCGGCCGCCCGGCTTTGCCGCGGCATTGACCAGGATGTCGAGGCCGCCGAGCGCTGCGACCGTTCCCGCCATCAGCGCCCGCACGGAGCCATCGTCCTGCGTGTCGACGGTCAGTCCGACGATCTTGCGCCCCGTCTCGGCCGCCAGTTCGCGCACAGCGACGTCCAGATCGGCCGCCTTGCGGGCCGCGATGACGACATCCACGCCTTCAAGCGCCAGTTGCCGGGCGATGGCGCGGCCGATTCCCTTGCTGCCGCCCGTGACCAGTGCGCGTTTGCCGTTCAGGTGCAGATCCATGGCTTGTTTCCTCAGACGATAGGGGCACGCGGTGGTGTCTATTGCGCAGTCTTGGATCGACGGATGCCCGGTATTGGTTTCGGGCGTCAGATCGCCAGAAGCTTGCCAATAGCGTCGACGATCACCTCGTCCTGCGGCTCGATGTCAGAGCCGTAGCGGCCGACGACGGTCCCCTTCCGATCGACCAGAAACTTCTCGAAGTTCCAACTGACTTCGTCTGACGCGCGCGAAGCGCCGCCTGCGGCCTGCCGACTGAGCAGCGTGCTCCCCGGTTTGAAGACAGCTTTTGGCTGCGCCTCGATCAACGCCTGATAGAGCGGGTGTTTCTGAGGACCCTTCACAGCGATCTTGGCGAGCACCGGGAATTCTACACCGTAGGTCAGCCTGCAGAAGTCCTGGATCTCAGCGTCCGTGCCCGGTTCCTGGCCGGCGAAATCATTGGCCGGAAAGCCAAGCACCACAAGACCTTGGCCGCGATGCGACCGGTAGAGCGCCTCCAACCCGTCATATTGCCTGGTGAAGCCGCATTTGGAGGCGACATTGACGATCAGCACGACTTTGTCGGCATATTCCGCAAGGCTCGTGGTCAAACCGTCGGCGCGGCTCAATGGGATGTCGTAGATCGGGGCTGTCATAGGCAAAATTCCCTGCATGCAATATCGCTGTCGTACATTGGTGCCTTCGTCGTTCCCGTCAAGGAAAGCAATTCTCCAGAATGAGATTGCCGGGCATTTTGAGAGACAGCCCTATGTTCGCTGCCGTGACGGGTCGAGCTGCATGATCAATCGATGTTTCAGGTGTCGTTCGCAAACGGCGTCTTTGGTAGCCCGTAAACCAGCGGTGAGATCATCTTGATCCCATCTGGATAGCCACAGCGCTGGCTTTTTACGGCGAGAGCCTTCGGGAAGACCATGAGGGCTGTGATGGTCGCCCGCGCAGCTCGATCGACGACGAGCTTTCCGGCAGCCATGACGCGGGGTCGACCAGGCGACCCAAACGCCGCATTGACCCAGCCGGGGATCGGCAGCCTTCTCAGGATCGACTCTAGAGTTGTTCGCCGTTTCACGGCAACGGCGAGGCTCTATTTCTTTGTTTTGACGTAATTCCGGACGGAGAATCGGTTCACACCTTTCCTGCAATTGCTTTAGCGTTCAACGACTGATCGAGGAGACGACAGATGCATCGGCGTGGTTTTCTGGCGACAGGTCTTGCGACGGTTCTTGTGAGCGAGCGTGCCGTTGCCCAGATGAAGATGGGCGACATGCCGGGCATGGATATGGGCGATCACGCAGGCCAAGGCGCGGCCGTTTTGCCCGAAGGCGAGGCGTTGCGCGAATTGCCCCTGCTGGCGAACGAAGCCAGTGCGCGCGGCCGGTTCAAGGCGACGCTGACCGCCGGGTCCGCCACGGTGCGTTTTGCCGAAGGACTGGACACGCCGATCCTCGGTTACAACGGCACCAGCCCCGGACCGCTGATCGAGGCGGTCGAGGGCGACCGCGTCGAGATCACCTTCGCCAACCGGATTGCCGACGAGGCAAGCACCATCCACTGGCACGGCATGCCGGTGCCAGCCGACCAGGACGGCAATCCGATGGACCCGGTCGCGACCGGCACCGATCGCATCTACAGTTTCGACCTGCCGGAAGGCAGCGCCGGCTCTTACTGGTATCACCCGCATCCGCACGGCAAGACGGCCGAGCAGGTCTATCGCGGCCTTGCCGGCGCGTTCGTGGTCAAGCCGAAGGACGATCCGATCCCGGCGGCCTATGGCGACACCGTGCTGGTGTTCACCGACCTGCGCCTTGCGGCCGATGGCAGCTTGCCGGACAACACGATGACGGACCTGATGAACGGGCGCGTCGGCGACCATGTGCTGGTCAACGGACAGAAGAATCCGACACTGACCGTCCCCCGTGGCACAAAGCGGCGCTTTCGGTTCTATAACGCGACCAACGCGCGCTTTTTGCGGCTCTCCTTTGGCGCTGCGGCGATGACGATCATCGGAACGGACGGCGGTCTGCTGGAGGCTCCAGTCGCAGCCGGAGATATCCTGCTCAGCCCGGCGGAACGGCTTGAACTGGTCGTCTCTTTCGACAAACCCGGCGCGGCGACGCTTACCACGCTCGACTATGACCGCGGCTGGATGGGTCCAGGGCGGCCTGCCGATGCCGGGCTGGCGCTGCTGACGGTCAATGTCTCGCAGATTGAGGCGGATCCCGTTGCGCCACTGCCCGACAGGCTGCGACCGATCGCGCAGCTCGGCGCTCCTGCCGTCAGCCGGCGCTTCGTCTTCACCGAAACCATGACCATGAACGCCAGCGGCATGGAGATGGGGTTCCTGATCAACGGTGCGGCATTCGATATGAACCGCATCGACGTCATCGCCAAGGCAGGCGAGGTCGAGCTCTGGGAAATCGTCAACGAGGCGGACATGGATCATCCATTCCATGTGCATGGGACGCAGTTCCAGGTGATCGAGCACGAACGTGGCGGCAACATATCAAAGCCGGCCTATCGCGCCTGGAAAGACACCGTCAACGTCGCGCGCGGGGAGACAGTGCGGCTACTGTTGCGGCAGGACCGGCCGGGGCCGAGGATGTATCACTGCCACATCCTCGAGCATGAGCAGCTCGGCATGATGGGCATTGTCGACGTGCAGGCATAGTCCGGCGTGGTGGTGCTCTATGGCACACTGTTCATCAGCGCGTTCCTCGCCGCAACCGTCCTGCCGGTCTCGTCGGAGATGGTGCTCGCCGGCCTTGTCGTCTCGGGCCGTGGTGATCCCGGGCTGCTCCTTGCCGTTGCCACGATCGGCAATACGCTCGGCTCCGTGGTGAACTGGATTCTGGGGCGTGGCATCGACACGCTGCGGAACAGGCGCTGGTTTCCCGTCACTCCCGATCGCTATGAGCAGGCATGCCGAACGTTCCGGCGCTTTGGCGAATGGACACTGTTGTTTGCCTGGCTGCCGGTTGTCGGAGATGCTCTCACGCTCGCGGCGGGCGCCGCACGCATGAACCTCGGCGTGTTCGTCGCTCTTGTCGCAATAGGCAAGGCCGCACGCTATGCGGTGATCATTGCGGGAGGGTTGTGGGCGACTGCGTGATCAGCCGCTCAACATTTATTCCCGAGATGGCCTGTTCGACCGACCGAACCCCATGCTTTGCATGACACCATCACGCAACAGCACGAAATGCGCCAAGGCAGCCAGGACGTGAACACCGGCAAGCCCAAGCAGTATCCAGACCAGCTTCTGATGCACGAACGCGAAGCCCCTTGCCGACAGCGCGCCGACCGATGGCGCCAACGGCACGGGCAGGCTTCCGAAAAGCCGTGCGGGAGGCATAAAGGGCATTGGCCGGTAGCCCAGCCATCCCGTTATCAGGACGGCGAGGATCGTGACGTAGAGAACCATGTGAAAGAAAGCCGTCGCAAACCGCAGGAATCGTGAGGTTGGCCTGACGGGAGCCCGGGTGAAGATGCGCAAGCAAAGCCTGAGGACGATGATGGCCAGGATCGTCACGCCGATCGACATGTGAAGCGGCAGCCAGTTCATCATCGCCATCCCCGGCCCCCGCATCGGCCCGAAGGCAATGACGATCTGCGCCACGAGCGCGATCACCGTCAGCCAATGCAGCAGACGAATGCCGAAATGCCAATGCAGGCGAGGTTTCGCGCTCGCCTCCGCTGCCCGGTGGTTATCAAGGGTGCGCATGGTCAGGCGAGCCAGTTTTCTATCGACGGTCCCAGGACGTGCAGATCGGCATCGCTCAGTTCGTGGCCCGCAGGCACTGTCAGCGCGGACACTGTCGCGTGACGCTCGCTCAGGACCGACGCAAGACCGGGGAGAAGCGATGCATAGGGATCATCGCGGCCCTCGATCATCACTATCCGGCAGCCCGACAGATCTGCGTCCGGCCGGGCCTCGAGGACCAGTGAGGGGCGAAGCAGGATGGTGCGCTGGGCCAGGGGCGGATGCAGCAGCATGGCCGCCACAAGGAGGTTGGCGCCGTTGGAATATCCGAGGAACGCCAGTCTGTTCGTGTCCAGCCGATAGCCGCCGATCGCACCATCCACGAAGGCGGCAAAGGCGGCTGCCTCGGCCCTTATGTCGGCTTGATCGAACGCGGTAGCCGAAAACCGGCGGAACCAGCGCAAGGTGCCTTCTTCGACGCTGCGCCCACGCACACCCAGCAAGGTAGCGCGCGGCGCCAGGCTTGCGGCGAACGGCATCAGGTCGGCCTCATTACCGCCGGTCCCATGCAACAGAACAAGCGTCGTGCCGTCCGGGTCGGCCGGCACATGGAACCGGTGCACGAAGGGCAAGTCGAGATAGCGGATGCGATCCTCTCCAGGCAACGAAAACTGCGGCAACCGCGTGCGAATGGCCTCCGCCCGCTCGGCGTCGGAAGGCGGAACGAAGAGCACCGAACCGAGGGTTTCGATGGGTTCATCGACCGTCATTCCGGGTCCGTCCGTTGCGAGTTCGAACAAGGTCTCTCCCGGCTCACGGACATAGAGCGATACGAAATATTTGCGGTCGTGAACATTGGTAACGCTGGAGTTGCGGCTCGCAAGTCGGCGCTCCACCGTCTCCAGCGCAGCGACGTCCGGCGTGCGGAAGGCGATATGGTCGACGACGCCGGTTCCCGGCGCACCCGGCCAGAAACCGACAGCGTCACGGACATCGACGACGTCCCCGCTGTCCGAGACGAGGCGCTGCACGGTCCCGGCGTGCTTGAGCGGGCGATAGCCGAAATAATCCTGCAGGAATGCCGACGTCTGCTCGGCGACCGCAGAGAAAATCGTCGCGCCGCGGATGCACTGGATCGCGTTGGCCGGCTCGATTCCCTGGCTGACGGCCGGTGACGCATGCGCGGGCAGGGCGCTTCCAACGATCTTGATCGCTACGCCGTCCGGATCGGTCAGGCGCAGCACGGGCTCGCCGAATTCCTGCGTTGGTGCGCTCGCATGCAGTCCGAATTGCAACGACCGCATGATCCAGAAGCCGATGGCGCCGGGCTGAACGGTCAGCGCGACTTCCGCTACCTGACCGAGGCCAATCCGGCCGGGTGATCCGTCCTCCCACACGAGGAAAGTGATCAGGGATCCCGGCGAACCAATGCTGTCGCCATAACACAGATGCAGTTGCTCGGCGTCTTCGAAGCCACCGGTCCGCTTGACCAGGCGCAGTCCGAGAAAGCCGACATAGAAATCGACATTGGCCTGGACCTTGCGTGTAACCAGCGTGATGTGGTGGATGCCCGATGTCATGCGGCCGATGCCTTCCTCAACTGTTCCTTGCCATCATCGGCGCGTGCTGGTCACCCGAGCTGAACGAATGCTTTGTGGCAACGCCGCCGCCGAATTGCTGGGCACGGCCGCCTTCGGTGATAACTAAAGCGCGCAAAGGCTCCGCGCCCAGTCTAGTCGACCCACTGGCCGAGTCAGAGCTGCGGCTAACCCTCGGACAAATCACCCGAATTTCGAGCCAGCCGCTGCGACTCATATTTGCAGTGACTGAGTGGTGATCCCGACAGGAATCGAACCTGTGACCTACAGATTAGGAATCTGCCGCTCTATCCTACTGAGCTACGGGACCACGCGGCCCTTCACATAGCCGCTTCGGGCCGTTTCGCCAAGAGGCCGGCCGAACGCAAATCGGCCAGCCTGTTGCGTTGGAGTTATCAGGCGGCGAGCGCAGTTTCCGCCAGTTTCACCCAGTAGCTCATGCCATGCGGGATGGCCTCGTCGTTGAAGTCATAGTTCGGGTTGTGAAGGCCGGCGGTGTCGCCATTGCCGATGAAGATGAAGGCGCCGGGCCGAGCTTCCAGCATGTAGGAGAAATCCTCGCCGCCCATCACCGGCTGGATGCCGCGGTGGACATGGGCGTCGCCGGCGACGTTTGCCGCGACGTCGCTGGCAAACACCGTCTCTTCGGCGTGATTGAAGGTCACGGGGTAATTTGCCTGATAGTCGACCTCGATCTTGGCGCCGAAAGCGGTCGCCAGGCCGTCGCAGATGGTGCGGATGCGCTCTTCCGACTTCTTGGCGATCTCCTTGCGCAAGGTGCGCACGGTGCCGGCGATCTCGGCCGATTCCGGAATGATGTTGTAGGCGTCGCCGGCATGGAACTTGGTTACCGACACCACCACGGCCTCGACCGGATCGGTGCTGCGCGAGGCGATCGTCTGCAGCGCGCCGACCAGCTGGCTGGTGATGACGATCGGATCGATCGTGCCGTGCGGCATCGCGGCATGGCCGCCCCGGCCCTTCACGGTGATGGTGAATTCGGCCGTCGCCGCCATGATCGGGCCCGGGCGGATGGCGAACTGGCCGACAGGCAGGCCCGGCATGTTGTGCATGCCGAACACTTTTGCGATGTCGAAGCGCTCCATCATGCCGTCCTTGACCATTTCGTTGCCGCCGCCGCCGCCTTCCTCCGCCGGCTGGAAGATCACCGCCACGGAACCGGCGAAATTGCGCGTCTCGGCGAGGTATTTCGCAGCACCCAGCAGCATCGCCGTGTGGCCGTCATGGCCGCAGGCGTGCATCTTGCCGGGAACGGTCGATGCGTAGGACTTGCCGGTGATTTCGTTGAGCGGCAGCGCATCCATGTCGGCGCGCAGGCCAATGGTGGCGCCTTCGCCCTGGCGGCCGCGGATGATGCCGACGACACCGGTCTTGCCAAGGCCGGTGACGACGTCGTCGCAACCGAACTCCTTCAGCTTTTCGGTGACGAAAGCCGCCGTCTTGAAGACGTCGAAGTTCAGTTCCGGTGTCTGGTGCAGATGCTGGCGCCAGCCAGCGACTTCGTCCTGCATTTCAGCGGCGCGGTTCAGGATTGGCATGATGGTTCCATTTCGTCGTTGGAGCAGCCGGCTTCAGCCTGGTGTTCTGCAATTGTGCCGGGGTTTTACAATTGTGCCCGGGGTTTTGGAATTATGATTGTCAGGCACTTTGCCATCTTGGCGTCACATAGGGTAAATAGCACCGCACCGATGCGGTCCGTTTTTGAGGGTCGGACCCATTATGCTGGCGGTCACGTAACGAAATCTTACGGAGCCAGGGGCAATCAGGGCAAGAGGCGATTTCGGATTCGATCATGCGGCACAGGCATTTCCTCAAACTATTCTCGGCTGGCGCAATCATGCTGTCGGCCCTGGCTGGGTCGGCGCTGGCCAATCCGGTGGTTGTTTTCGACCTGAAGAACGGCCAGATCCTGCAGCATCAGGATGCCTTCAAGCGCTGGTACCCGGCCTCGCTCAGCAAGCTGATGACCGCCTATGTGACCTTCCGGGCGATCGCGGCCGGCGAAGTCCAGCTCGATTCGCCGATCAAGGTGACGAAACACTCCGCCGGCGAGCCGCCGAGCAAGATGGGTTTCAAGCCCGGCTCGGTGATGCGGCTCGACAATGCGTTGAAGATGATGCTGGTCAAATCGGCCAATGACATCGCCATGGCGGTCGGCGAGAATGTCGGCGGCTCGCAGGCCGCCTTCGCCGAAAGGATGAACGCCGAGGCGACCCGGCTCGGCATGAACGGTACCCATTTCGTCAACCCGAATGGCCTCTACTCGCCCGACCAGTACACGACGGCGCGCGACCTTTCGGTGCTGGTGATGGCGATCCGCCGCGAGTTCCCGCAATATGCGCCCTGGTTCTCGATCGAGGGTCTTGCCGTCGGCAAGAAGGCCATTCCCAATTACAATCTCCTGATCGGCCGCTATCCCGGCGCCGATGGTATGAAGACGGGCTTCGTCTGCCCTTCCGGGTTCAACATGATCGGTTCGGCGACGCGCAACGGCCGCACACTGGTCGCGGTCGTGCTCGGCGAGAAGTCGGCGGTCAGCCGTGCCGAGGCCGCGGCGAAACTGCTCGACCAGGGGTTTGACACGCCCGCCGCCGGCTCGGCCACCGTCACCACCTTGGCGCCCTATGGCGACACGGTCTCGCCCAACGACATGCATGACGAGGTCTGCAAGAAGAAGACGCCGGAGGAGCAATCCGAGGCGCCGCCGGCCACTGCGGCCAAGGACGTGCCGAAATCGCCCTATCAGGAGAAGCTCGACCATGTGCCGACGCTGGTTGCCGTCGGCCTCGGCGGCGCCACCGGTCCGGCGCCGAAGGCGATGCTCGACCAGGGCGGTCAGGACTATGCCGACGTGCCGATCCCGAGTTGGCGGCCCGACAAGCCGGCACCGGAAGGCACCGGGCCGAAAGTCGTGGGCACCGCCGCTCAGGGCGACCAGCCGGCCAAGGTCGCGAACTAACCCGATGAGTGGGTTCCCTATCCCCGTCTCCGTGCTGACCGGCTTCCTCGGCGCCGGCAAGACGACATTGCTCAACCGGCTCCTGAAAGACCCGGCGCTGGCCGACACGGCGGTCATTATCAACGAGTTCGGCGAGGTGGCGATCGACCATCTGCTGGTCGAGCAGGCTTCCGATGGCATCATTCAGCTTTCGGATGGTTGCCTGTGCTGCACGGTGCGCGGCGAACTGGTAGACACGCTGGCCGACCTGGTCGACCGGTTGCAGACCGGCCGTATCGACAGGCTTGCCCGCGTCATCGTCGAGACCACGGGGCTTGCCGACCCGGCGCCGGTGCTGCAGTCGATCATGGCGCATCCGGTACTTGTCCAGGCTTTCCGGCTCGACGGCGTCATCACGCTGGTCGACGCGGTCAATGGCAATGCCACGCTCGATGCGCATGTCGAGGCGGTCAAGCAGGTCGCCGTCGCCGACCGCATCGTGCTGAGCAAGGCCGACCTGGTTACCGATGCCGGCGACCTCGAAACGCTGCGGGCGCGCCTGCGGCAGATCAATCCGGGTGCCGAACTGCTCGATGCTGGCAACTCAAAAACAGGCGTAGCGGCGCTGTTTGACTGCGGCCTCTACAATCCCGCCACCAAATCAGCCGACGTGCGCCGCTGGCTCGGCGAGGAGGCGGCGCCCGATCACGACCATCACCATCATCATGACGATCATGACCACGGGCATGGCCACGATCACGGTCATGATCATGGCCACCGGCACGATCAGCGCGTGCGCTCCTATTCGCTGGTCCATGATGGTCCGGTGCCGTTTTCAGGCATAGAAATGTTCCTCGACCTGTTGCGTTCGACGCATGGCGAGAAGCTGCTGCGCATGAAGGGCGTTATTGAATTGCAGGAAGATCGGTCACGTCCGCTGGTCATCCACGGCGTGCAGAAGATCCTGCATCCGCCGGCGAGGCTGCCGGCCTGGCCGGACGGTCAACGCGGCACGCGGCTGGTGCTGATCACACTCGACATGCCGGAAGACTATGTGCGCCGGCTGTTTGCGGCCTTCACCAACCGGCCGTCGATCGACACGCCCGACCGCGCGGCGCTGGAAAATAATCCGCTGGCAATTGCCGGAAGATAGCGGTTCAGATCGAAATTCAGACAGTCTCGCCGCGTTCGACCAAAAAGCGATGACCACCGGAAACGGCTGACGTTTCGACCAGATGATGGCCGCTGTCAGCACAGAATGCCGGAATGTCGATGACCGCCAGGGGGTCGGTGGTTTCGAGCCACAGCCGGCTGCCCGCCTGCATACCCGCCAGGCGTTTTTTCGCCTTGAGCACGGGAAGCGGGCAGTTCAGGCCCTTGAGGTCATAGATAGCGGTATCCGCAGCCAAGACTGGGCTCAGCCGCCGAACATGCCGAGCAGCTTGTTCTTCAGCTTTGTCACCCGGCTCTCATCGGCGCTTGCAGCTTGCGTTTCGGCTGCCGGCGCGGCCTCGGTCGGGGCGGCGATGGTGGCGGTGGCGACCGGGGCTTCCTTGGCAGCCTTGGCCGCTTCCTTTTCGGCCAGCGCCTGAGCCTTTGCGGCTTCCTTGGCTTGCTTGGCGGCCTCTATGGCGGCAAGTCTCTGCTCCTCGGCCTTCTGCTTGGCGGCTTTTTCGGCGTCGAGTGCAGCCATCTTGCGGCCGGCCGGCAAATCGATGCGGCCCATGCGCGCCGTCTCGGTCACCGTGCCATTGGAGTTGAGCGAAGGCGGATCGATCGGCACGCGCTCGCCGCGCGCCCGGCGCTTCGACCAGTCCGAAACGATGCTGGCTTCCTTGACACCGGCAATGGTCGGCTTGGGTGGCGGCACGCTGGCCTTGAGCGCACCGTTGTACGCCGCGTCGTAGGTGCTCTGATAGGCGTTGTAGGCGCTCTTCAGCGAATCCGGCTGTGTGGTCGCCGGGCACGCTCCGGTCGGATCGAATGTCTGGCCGTCGGCGGCCACCTGGTTGAAGACGTAGCGCTTCTCGCAGACGTCCACCTTTGGCGGCACCTTGGTGATCTCGAAATTGTCGTAGCCGACCTTCAGCATCTTCCAGAATTCATAATTCGGGTCGTTGCGATAGCGCGCCATGTTGGCGGCGGTCATGCGGAACGGAAAGGCCTCGACCTGGAATTCGGTCTGCCCGCCCTGGAAGGCGTCGCGGCCAAAGGCATAGATCTGCTCGATCTGCGCGTCGGTCATCGAATAGCAGCCCGACGACGAACAGGCACCGTGGACCATCAAATTCTGACCCGTGCGGCCATTGGCACGGTCATAGGCGTTGGGAAAGCCGATGTTGAAGGACAGATGGTAGTTCGAGCGCGGATTCATCTGCGCCGGACGGACCGTGTAGAACCCTTCGGGCGCCTGGCGGTCGCCTTCGGTGTATTTCGGTCCGAGCTTGCCCGACCATTTGCAGATGTCGTAGCTCGCCACCATGTCGTAGCGGCCGTTGGTCTTGGCCTTCCAGATCTCGAGCTTGCCCTCTTCCTTGAAGATGCGCGCCATCACCGACGAGGTGCGGATCATGCCCTTGGCCTTCATGTCGGCCAGGATCTTGTCCGGCAGCGGCTTGTTGGCTTCCGGGGCAAAGTCCTTCATCGACGAATCATTGCAGCCGGCAATGGCTATCGAGGTGATGAGGACTCCGGTACGGGCGAGCTTGGCAAACATGGATACGGCTATGTCTTTTCCCTCGGGCCAATGGCTTCGAAACGGCCGAGCCCGCATGCTGAACACTGACGGACCGTAAGCCCGTTAACCTTGAAAATTCCTTACCGCAAGCCTCGGCCAGCCCTTCACGACACTTTCATTGACCCGAATGTGGCGGCATTTTTGTGGCGAAATTGCTCATTGCCGCCACATTGTTGTGGGCGCGGGGCTTCCGATGGCCGTGTTCCGCCATCAGAGGGGCGTCAGAGGCTACGGCCCATCGCCAGATATTTCTCGCGGCGCTGTTCGCGGAAGTCGGTGTTGGCGCCGGCAAATTCCTTCATCGTCTTGGCGATGAGGTCGCCGGTCGCGGCAATAACCGTTTCGGGGCCACGCTGGGCGCCGCCCATCGGCTCGGGAATGATGGCGTCGATGATCTTCAATTGCAGAAGGTCCTGCGCGGTGATCTTCATATTGGTCGCCGCATCCTTCAAGCGGGTGGTGTCTCGCCACAGGATCGAGGCCGCCCCCTCAGGCGAAATCACCGAATAGATGGCATGTTCCAGCATGTAGACGCGGTTGGCGGTGGCGATGGCGATCGCGCCGCCCGAACCGCCTTCGCCGATGACCACCGAGATCGACGGCACTTTCAGGCCAAGGCAGGCTGAGGTCGAGCGCGCGATGGCTTCGGCCTGGCCGCGCTCCTCCGCACTGACGCCGGGATAGGCGCCAGCGGTGTCGACCAAGGTCAGAAGCGGGATCTTGAAACGGTCCGCAAGCTCCATCAAACGCACCGCCTTGCGGTAGCCTTCGGGGCGAACGGAACCGAAATTATGTTTCAGGCGGCTCGTCGTGTCCGAACCCTTTTCCTGGCCGATGATCGCAATAGGCTCGCCGCGAAAGCGGGCAAAGCCACCGACGATCGCCTGGTCCTCGCCGAAATTACGGTCGCCAGCGAGCGGCGTGAAATCGCTGAACAGACCCTTGATGTAGTCGACGCAGTGCGGCCTGTCGGAATGGCGCGCCACCTGCACCTTCTGCCATGGCGTGAGCGCCTTGTAGAGTTCGCGCAGCGCGTCGTGGGAACGCTTCTCGAGCCTGGCGATCTCATCGGCGACATCGACCGCCTCGCCGTTCTCGGCAAGCTTCTTGAGCTCGAGGATCTTGAGCTCAAGATCCTGCACCGGCTTTTCGAAATCGAGGTAGTTGTACATGCTTGAGCGGACCGATATTTCGGAAGGCAAGGACTGCGGAACCGTTGAAACCAAGGCTCCGGGCGGTGAAATGTCGTCCTCACATAGCGATATGAGGCCTAGTCGGCAAGCGGATGATGATCGTTGACCAGCCGCACCAGCCGCTCCTCCAGCACATGGGTGTAAATCTGTGTCGTCGATATGTCGGCATGGCCAAGCAGCTGCTGTACGGCCCTGAGATCGGCGCCGTTCTGCAGGAGATGGCTGGCGAAAGCATGGCGCAGCACATGCGGCGATATCTTCGCCGAGGCAATGCCGGCGCGCGCCGCCAGCCCTTTCAGGTCGCGGGCAAAGACCTGGCGCGAGAGATAGCCGCTGTCGGAGGCTGCCGGAAACAGGAACGGGCTGTCGGCGAAAGCGGGCACCCCGGCCCGTGCGGCAAGCCAGGCGCGCATTGCCGTGCGCGCCTTGGCCGACAGCGGCACCATGCGCTCCTTGTCGCCCTTGCCGCGCACCATGAAGAAACGGTCGTCGCGCTGCGCCACCGTCACCGGCAGGCCGACCAGTTCGGACACACGCAGGCCGGTGGCGTAGAGCACCTCGACCAGCGCATGCAGGCGAAGGGCGGCCAGCCTGTCACTGTGGCCGAGCCCGGCGTCGCCGGCTTCCTGCGCGGCGCGGTCGATCAGCCGCCCGGTGTCGACCTCGCTCATCGTCTTGGGCAGCGGGCGGCCCTTTTTCGGGCTGTCCAGCGTGCCGGTCGGGTCATCCGCGCGCAGGCCCTCGGCGTAGAGGAATTTGAAGAACTGGCGGATCGCCGACAGTTTGCGCGCTTGCGAGGTCGGCGCGAAGCCGCGCGCGGCGATGTCGTCGAGATAGGCGCGGATGTCGGCAGCACCCGCACCGGCGAGCCCGCCACCGATCTCGGTCGAAGCGTCTTCGAGGTCGCGGCGGTAGGAGGACAGCGTGTTCTCGGCAGCACCTCGCTCGGCGCTCATCATTTCCAGGAAGGCCTCGATGCGGGCGGCGCTGTTCATTTCCTGTCGGTCAGTTTTCTTCGGGATTCAGTTTTTCTTTGGGTTCAGCTTTTCCGGCGGGATACGCACGCTCATCTCCGCTTTTTTCGGCTCGACGAACATCACCAGTGCGAACATCGTACCATAGCCAATGCCGGCCAGAATCGCGAGGGTCACGACAAAGCGAAACAGTGTCGGCATCAATTTTCGCCCGTCTTCTTGTTCTGCGTTCCAAACCCTGTGCCCTTATGGGACGCCAATCCGGCCAATTCAAGGAAGAAGCGGAGGCCTGTTAGCAACTTCTGATGCAGGCATCCCATGGTCGATATAGGCTTGACTGTGCTCGGCACGCTTGACGCAAACCGGCTTTTCATGTCGATACGCCGGCAAAGAGGGCCCAAGAAACAGCTGATGAACGCGCACCAGGCAAATCCTCCAGGCGAGACCCACGCCGCGCTGCTTGGCCGGCTGGGCAGCCGGTCCATCGTCTTTGTCGGCCTGATGGGCGCCGGCAAGACGGCGATCGGCCGCAAGGTGGCGACGATGCTTTCGCTGCCCTTCATCGACAGCGACCAGGAGATCGAAAGCGTCTCGCGCATGACTGTTCCGGAACTGTTCGAGCGCTATGGCGAGACCGAGTTCAGGGCCCTGGAGCAGCGCGTCATCCTGCGCGTGTTGGAGAACGGCCCGCAGGTGCTGTCGACCGGCGGTGGCGCCTTCATGAACGCGCAGACGCGAGAGGCTATTGCCGCGCATGGCGTCTCGGTGTGGCTGAAGGCCGAACTCGATCTTCTGATGGAACGGGTTTCGAAGAAGCAGAACCGGCCGCTGTTGAGAAGTGCCGATCCCCGCGCCGTGCTGGAGCGACTGATGGGCGAGCGCTATCCCGTCTACGCGACATCCGATGTCACCGTGCCGACCCGCGACGACCGCAAGGAGGTCATCGCTGCCGAGGTGCTGAATGCACTCTGCCGGCATTTCGGCATCGAGGAAATCGCAGCGACGGGCGAGGTCGAATCGTGAGCGCGGATCAGCCCGTCATCGTCGAAGTTGGCCTCGGCGACCGTGCCTACGACATATTGATCGGCACCGGCCTGTTGTCGCGCGCCGGCGAGGAGATTTCGCGCCGCCTGCCGGGCACGCGTGCCGCTGTCGTCACCGACGAGAATGTCGCCGCCGCGCATCTCGATACGCTGAAGGCCGGGCTCGAGAAGGGTGGCATCCAGCCCACCGTCATCACGATGCCGCCTGGCGAGAAGACCAAGAGCTTTGCCCATCTCGAGGTGGTGGTCGATGGCGTTCTGGCAGCCAGGCTGGAGCGCGGCGATGTCGTCATCGCGCTGGGCGGCGGCGTCATCGGCGATCTCACCGGTTTTGCCGCCGGCATCGTGCGGCGCGGCATGAATTTCGTGCAGATCCCGACCTCGCTGCTAGCGCAGGTCGATTCCTCGGTCGGCGGCAAGACCGGCATCAACAGCCCGCGCGGCAAGAACCTTGTCGGCGTCTTCCTGCAGCCCAAGCTGGTGCTGGCCGACACGGAAGTGCTCGACACGCTGCCGATCCGCGAATTCCGCGCCGGCTACGCCGAACTCGCCAAATACGGGCTGATCGACCGGCCGGAATTCTTCGCCTGGCTGGAAGCGAACTGGGAAAAAGTCTTCGCCGGTGGGCCGGAGCGGGGAGAGGCCATTGCCGAAGCCTGCCGCGCCAAGGCCGATGTCGTCGCCCGCGACGAGTTCGAGACCGGCGACCGCGCGCTGCTCAACCTTGGCCACACATTCGGCCACGCGCTCGAAGCCGCCACGCAGTATGATGGAACCCGGCTCGTCCATGGCGAGGGGGTGGCCATCGGTGTGGCGCTGGCGCATCGTTTCTCCTCGCGGCTCAATCTGGCCAGCCCTGACGACGCCGCGCGCGTCGAGACGCATCTGCGTGCCGTCGGCCTGCCGTGGCGGATGGCCGATATCCCGGGCGACCTGCCCGATGCCGAAGCGCTGCTTTCCTTCATCACCCAGGACAAGAAGGTGTCGCGCGGCGCGCTGACCTTCATCCTGACGCGCGGTATCGGCCAGGCCTTCATCGCCAAGGACGTGCCGGCCTCGGAAGTGCTGTCGTTCCTCAGGGAAAACCACCCAGCCAACGGGAAAGCCGGCTGAGATGGAGACCGGCTGGGTTGTCGTCGCCGCCGTCCTTGCCATCCTCATCCTGCTGGTCATTGCCGTGCGCAAGCGCCTGCTTGCCATGTTCGGCTATGAGCTGTCGCGCATCGAGCCGCAGCGCTCGAGCCAGGACGAGTTGCGCGGCGCGGTCGACGATTTCCGCCGCGACGGCCAGGTGGTGCGCGAGGACCGCGACCGCATCGGCGGCTTGTTCGATCTCGAAGAGCTCGAAGTCTCAGACATCATGGTGCATCGCACCAACATGCGCTCGGTCAATGCCGACAATGCACCGGAAGCGGTGGTGCGCGAGATCCTGCAGAGCCCGCACACCCGCATGCCGCTGTGGAAGGGCTCGCTCGACAACATTGTCGGCGTGCTGCACGCCAAGGATCTGCTGCGTGCGTTGAATGAAGTCGGCAACGACTTTTCCAAGATCGACGTGATGAAGATCGCCTCGAAACCCTGGTTCGTGCCCGACACCACGACCCTGCAGGAACAACTCAACGCCTTCCTGCGCCGCAAGGCGCATTTCGCAGTCGTCGTCGACGAGTATGGCGAGGTCGAGGGGCTGGTGACGCTGGAGGATATCATCGAGGAGATTGTCGGCGAAATCGCCGACGAGCACGATGTCGACATCCAGGGCGTCAAGCAGGAGGCCGACGGCTCCGTCGTCGTCGACGGCAATGTGCCGATCCGCGACCTGAACCGGGCGCTCGACTGGAACCTGCCGGACGAGGAAGCGACCACCATTGCCGGCCTCGTCATCCACGAGGCGCAGTCGATCCCCGACGAGAAGCAGGCCTTCACCTTCCACGGCAAACGCTTCATCGTCATGAAGCGCGACAAGAACCGGATCGCCCGGTTGAGGATTAGGCCGGTCACGTAACGCAAATCCAGGAAAAGTGTGAACGGTTTCCGTCCGGAATTGCGTCAAACAAAGTGCTGTCGGGACGTTACCAATCCTTCATTGGAACTTCGCGGCGTCCCGGTGCATTTTGCGCCGGGCGTTCAGGAGAACATGATGATCGATCGGCGAACCCTGCTTCTGGCTTCGATGGCGGCTTTGCTGCCGGCCACGACGTTTGCGCGCCAATCGTCGCCATCTCCCAAAACCTTCGACTACGGCCCGGCCAAGCTCGATATCTACGCCCCTGATGGCGCGAAAGACCCGCCCGTGGTGTTTTTCGTCCATGGCGGGGCCTGGGAGTTTGGCAAACGCAGCCAGGTGGGCGCCAAGCCGGCTTTCCTGCTCGCCAATGGCTTCTGTTTCGTCTCGATCGACTATCGCATGCTGCCGCAGGCTGATGTGGCCACTCAGGCCAATGACGTCGAAAAGGCCTATGCGTATGTCAGGGCCAACATCGCCGGGCATGGCGGCGACCCCAAGCGCATTGTCGGCATGGGCCATTCGGCCGGTTGCCACCTGATCGCCCTGACCGGCATGCGTGGCGGATTGCCCGGCGTCGCCGGGCTGCTGCTCGACGATACCAGGGCCTATGATCTTGCGGCGCTTGAGAAAAATGGTGGCATGGTCCGGGCCTATGCCCGGGTCTTTTCCGACCCTGCGCAATGGGCGGCACTTTCTCCCGCCAGCTTTGTCGACGGCCGCAAGCATCCGCCGACTTTCATCGCTTACTCCAGGGCGTCCGGCCGTGGCGAGGATTCGAAAGCCTTTGCCGAGCGCCTGCGCGCCACCGGTACCAAAGTCACCCTGTTTGACGGCAGCGCCTATACGCATATGTCAATCAATCACGATTTCGGCGAAGATGGTGATGCGCTGACGGCGGCTGCGCTGACATTCCTGAAATCGACGGTCGGCTGATCCCGGCGACTTCCGCTCGCCTATCCCTGCAACTGGATCATGCCAAAAGCGGCGGCGGGTTATTGCCGTGCGGATATCCGTGGGTGCAATTGGTCTTCGTGAATGGGAGAAGAATTGCATGAATGGCGCCGATGTTCTGTGCGACGTGCTGCTGGCCAATGATGTGACGGTCTGCTTCGCCAATCCCGGCACATCCGAAATGCATTTTGTTGCCGCGCTCGACCGCAAGCCTGAGATGCGCTGCGTGCTCGGCCTGTTCGAGGGCGTGGTGACCGGTGCCGCCGACGGCTATGCGCGCATGACCGATCGTCCGGCCGCGACTTTGCTGCACACAGGCCCGGGCCTGGCCAACGGGCTGGCCAACATGCACAACGCCCGCCGCGCCAGGACGCCGATGATCAACATCGTCGGCGACCATGCCTCCTACCATCTGCCGCTCGATGCGCCGCTGACCAGTGATATCGAAGGCCTGGCGGCGCCGATGTCCAACTGGGTTCGCCGCATCGCGGGGCCAGCCGACGTTCAGCCGGCCACGGAGGAGGCTTTCCGCGCCTCGCTGACGCCGCCCTGCGTCACGACGCTGATCCTGCCGGCGGATGCTGCATGGGGTGGCGCTGCCCCGGCATCGCCGGGCAAGGTCGTCCTTTCACCGCCGCCTGCGATCGACAGGGATGCCGTGCGCCAGACCGCCGCTGCGATCCGAGCCGCTCCGGGCCGTGTCGGCATGATCGTTCGCGGCCGGGCGGCGCGGGCCGATGCGCTCGCGATTGCCGGCCAGATCTCGACGGCCTGCAATGTCCGCCTGTTCAGCGAGGTTTTGATCGCGCGGATGCACCGCGGGCGTGGGCGTGTCGCGCCAACCCGCATTCCCTATCCAATCGATGCGGCGACGGCGTTGCTCAGGGATATCGACGTTCTGGTGCTGGTGGGCGGCAAGGAGCCGGTCGCGTTCTTCGCCTATCCGGGAAAGCCGGGCCGGCTGGTTCGCGACGACTGCCAGGTGCTGACGCTCGCCGCTCATGGTCAGGACCTGCATGCTGCGCTGGAAGCGCTTCGCGATGAGCTCGGCGTCAAGCCGTCGCAACAGACGGTGTTCGCGACCGCTTTTCCGGACGAGGCTGCGCCGAGCGGCAGACTGACGGACGACGCCATCGCGCTGTCGGTGGCGCGCAAGCTGCCGGACAATGCGATCGTCTGCGACGAGGCGGTCACTTCGGCGCGGCGCTTCTTCGCGCTGTCGGCCTTTGCCGCGCCGCACGATTACATGATGGGCACCGGCGGATCGATCGGCGGCGGCATTCCGATGGCAACCGGCGCGGCGATCGCTTGCCCCGACCGCAAGGTGATCAATCTGGAGGCCGATGGCAGCGGCATGTACACGGTGCAGGGCCTGTGGACGCAGGCGCGGGAAAATCTCGACGTGGTGACGATCGTCTTTGCCAACCGGACCTATGCGATCCTGCATGGCGAGATGCGCAATGTCGGTGTCAATGCGATAGGCGAGAACGCCAGGCGCATGCTCGACCTCGACCATCCCGCGCTGGACTGGGTGTCGCTGGCCAAAGGCATGGGCGTGGAGGCGGCGCGTGCCGACACGTGCGAGCGGTTCGACGCACTGCTGGACAGCGCCTTGTCGCGGCGCGGGCCGTTCCTGATCGAAGCTGTGATCTGACCGCCCAGTTCAGCGAGAGTGGATCTGGCCTACCAGCGGGTCTTTTCACCAGGTGCCGCCGGTTCGATCGCCAGCGCGTGCACACCGGCCTTCAACTCGTCGGCCAGCAATTCGTTGACGGCGCGGTGGCGGTCGATGCGGCTCATGCCGGCAAAAGTGGATGAGACGACGCGGACGCGAAAATGCGTCTCGCCGGTGCCGTCATAGGCGCCATGATGGTCGGAGCCGTGATGATGGTGGCCGGCGTGGAGATGGCTTTCGTTGATGATGACCATTCGCTCCGGCGAAAATGCCTTGTTGAGCTTGTCTTCCATGGTCGCCTGTATGGACATCGCCGTCTCCCTTCACCACATATGGCTGGCGCACCAGCGTGAAAACCGGAAACCGGTTTCACAAGGGGGGCCGCTGTTTCGCAACTAAATTCGCCATTCGCCTGCTTTAAGCCGCGATTCAGCGGTTAGGGCGATGATCGCGAAAATGTCAATTCTTGTTTCGCATCTGCGAACGCCCCATAAATGGGTTAGATGAAGCCGTATCCCAAATATTTCGAGAAGATTCGCGTCCGCCCCGACAAGGACGCGGAGCTGAAGTCGCACTCGCCGATTTGCCAGTGGGATGGCTGCAAGGAAGCGGGCACCCATCGCGCGCCGGTCGGACGGATGAAGGAGGGCGAGTATTTCCGTTTCTGCTTCGACCATGTGCGCGAATACAACAAGGGCTTCAACTATTTTTCCGGCGTGCCGGACACCGAGGTCGCGCGCTTCCAGAAGGAAGCGATGACCGGCCATCGGCCGACCTGGAAGATGGGCGTCAACGGCGCCTCGACGCGTTCGTCGCCCGATATGGCGCAGATGCGCTCCGGCCGCGCCGGCTACTACAACCGCATGCGCGACCCGTTCGACCTGTTCAAGGGACCGAAGGATCCGCGCGAGGCGCGCGAGCGCAAGGCCAAGCCGCTTGAGGCCAAGGCGCTGGAAACGCTTGGCCTTGATACAAAGGCGACTGGCAAGGATATCAAGGCGCGCTATAAGGAACTGGTGAAACGTCACCATCCGGATGCGAATGGTGGCGATAGAGGTTCGGAAGACCGGTTCCGCGATGTGCTGCAGGCCTATCGCGTGCTCAAACAGGCGGGCCTGTGCTGAGCGACCCTATGGTTTGTGTCGTTTTCCAACTTTCATAAGGTTGGAAAAGGCTTTAAGACCGCCCCCGAACAAAATCGATTGCCGGCGAAACGGGACGTTTCGCCCGTGGAGACGTTGAGAGATATGAACAAGGTCGATCGCGACATCGCCAACCTGCCCGACACGACGGTGTCGGTGAAGGAGAAATTCGGCTTCGAGTCCAAGATGGTGGTGCCGGCCTATTCGGTAACCAGCGAACATGTGCCTGACATTGATCCGGACTATCTGTTCGACAAGGCGACGACCTTGGCGATCCTCGCTGGCTTTGCCTACAACCGCCGCGTCATGGTCTCGGGCTATCACGGCACCGGCAAATCGACCCATATCGAACAGGTCGCCGCCCGCCTCAACTGGCCCTGCGTGCGCGTCAACCTCGACAGCCATGTCAGCCGCATCGATCTCGTCGGCAAGGACGCGATCGTCGTCAAGGACGGCTTGCAGATCACGGAATTCCGCGACGGCATCCTGCCATGGGCCTATCAGCACAATGTCGCGCTGTGCTTCGACGAGTATGACGCCGGCCGCCCGGACGTGATGTTCGTCATCCAGCGCGTGCTGGAATCGTCGGGCCGGCTGACGCTGCTCGACCAGAGCCGGGTCATCCGTCCGCATCCGGCGTTCCGCCTGTTCTCGACCGCCAACACGGTCGGCCTCGGCGACACCACCGGCCTCTATCACGGCACCCAGCAGATCAACCAGGCGCAGATGGACCGCTGGTCGATCGTCACCACGCTGAACTATCTGCCGCACGACAATGAAGTCGCCATCGTGCTGGCCAAGGCCAAGCACTATCGCGACAGCAAGGGCAAGGACATCGTCAACAAGATGGTGCGCGTCGCCGACATGACGCGCTCGGCCTTTATCAACGGCGATCTGTCGACTGTGATGAGCCCGCGTACCGTCATCACCTGGGCCGAGAATGCCGAGATTTTCGGTAATATCGGCATGGCGTTCCGGCTGACCTTCCTCAACAAGTGCGACGAACTGGAGCGCTCGGTGGTGGCCGAGTTCTACCAGCGCGCCTTCGGCGAGGATCTGCCGGAAAGTGCTGCCAACGTGGTGCTGGGCTAAGCAGGGTCTCGATGGCGGGTCCGGGCGACAACACGCGCAACAAGTCGAAGACGGGGTCTGAAGCAGACAGCTTCAAACGAGCCGTCACCGTCTGCATGCGCGCCATTGCCGGCGACAAGGAGCTCGAAGTCGGCTTCGCCAAGGACAGGCCGGCGCTCGCCGGCAGCCGCGCGCGTTTGCCCGAACTGCCGAAGAAAGCGTCGAAGACCGACATCGCGATCACCCGTGGCCTCGGCGATTCCATGGCGCTGAAGCGCGCCTGCCATGATGTACGCATCCACACCAAGCTGGCGCCGGAAGGCAAGGCCGCCCGTGCCATCTATGACGCGGTCGAGCAGGCCCGCGTCGAAGCGATCGGCAGCCGCGCCATGCAAGGCGTCGCCGACAATATCGGCTCGATGCTGGAGGACAAATACGCCAAGGCCAATCTGGTCGATGTCAAGGACAAGGCGGACGCGCCGATCGAGGAAGCGCTGGCGCTGATGGTGCGCGAGAAGCTGACCGGCCGGCCGATCCCGAAGAGCGGCGAGCGGCTGGTCGAACTCTGGCGCCCCTGGGTCGAGGAAAAGGCCAAGGCCGACCTCGATGGCCTGTCGGCCAAGCTCGGCGACCAGCAGGCCTTCGCCCGCGTCGTGCGCGAGATGCTCGCCTCCATGGAAATGGCCGAGGAACTCGGCGACGACCAGGAGACCGAAGACTCCGAGGACAATGACGACAACCAGCCGCAAGGCGAGGAGCAGAGCGAGGAAGGCGGCGAAGAGGATTCCGGCTCCGAGCAGTCGCAGTCCGAGGATGCGGAGGCCTCGGCCGATGACGAGCAATCGTCGGAAACCGAAGCCTCCGACGCCACCGCCGACGATCTGTCCGACGATGACGACGCCGATGCCGAGACGCCCGGCGAGGCTAGGCGCAACGACAATCCCTTCACCAATCTGCCAAAGGAAATCGACTACAAGGTCTACACCACCGCTTTCGACGAGACGGTTGGCGCCGAGGAGCTTTGTGAAGAGGAAGAGCTCGACCGGCTCCGTGCCTTCCTCGACAAGCAGCTGGCCAATCTGTCCGGCGTCGTTGGGCGGCTGGCCAACCGGCTGCAGCGCCGGCTGATGGCGCAGCAGAACAGGTCCTGGGATTTCGACCTGGAAGAGGGCTATCTCGATCCGGCGCGGCTGGTACGCGTCGTCATCGACCCGATGCAGCCGCTGTCCTTCAAGCAGGAACGCGACACCAAATTCCGCGACACGGTGGTGACGCTGGTGCTCGACAATTCGGGCTCGATGCGTGGCCGGCCGATCACGGTTGCCGCCACCTGCGCCGACATATTGGCACGCACGCTGGAGCGCTGTGGCGTCTCGGTCGAGATCCTCGGCTTCACCACGCGGGCGTGGAAGGGCGGCCAGGCGCGCGAGAAGTGGCTGAAGGACGGCAAGCCGCCGAACCCCGGCCGGCTCAACGATCTGCGCCACATCATCTACAAATCCGCCGACCATCCGTGGCGTCGGGCACGGCGCAATCTCGGCCTGATGATGCGCGAAGGCCTGCTCAAGGAAAATATCGACGGTGAGGCGCTGCTGTGGGCGCACAACCGGCTGATCGCACGCCCGGAGCAGCGCAAGATCCTGATGATGATCTCGGATGGTGCGCCGGTCGACGATTCGACGCTTTCGGTGAACCCGGGCAATTATCTCGAACGCCATTTGCGGGCCGTCATCGAACTGATCGAGACGCGCTCGCCGGTGGAACTGCTGGCCATCGGCATCGGTCATGACGTCACGCGTTATTATCGCCGCGCCGTCACCATCGTCGATGCCGAGGAACTGGCCGGCGCCATGACCGAGCAACTGGCTTCGCTGTTTGCCGAGGAAAGCGCCCGCGACACGCGGCGTGGCGGCATGCGGCGCGCCGGATGATCTTTTCGCGCGGCGGGTTTCGGCAGGCGCTTTTCGCCGTCATCGCCCTGCTCGTCGGCGTCGCTTCGGCGCCAGCCGGTTCGGTTGGGTCGGCTCCAGTTGAGCCCATCGAGGTTTCGGCCCGCCCGATCACCGAATTCCGTATTGGCCGCACCGACAAGCAGTTCGGTCCGCTTGAATTCGTCGGCGGGCTGGAAATGACCTCGCCGTCGCGCGATTTCGGCGCGCTGTCGGCCTTCCGGTTTCTGAAGGCGGGCAGCGATTTCGTCGGCGTAGCCGACACCGGCTACTGGTTCTTCGGCACGTTGGCCCGCGACGCCGACAAGCGGCCTATCGGCATCCAGAACTTTCGCATGCAGCAGATGGTCGATCAGAGCGGCCAGCCGATCGACGAGAAATGGGAAGTCGATGCCGAAGGCCTCGCGGTGAAGGATGGCATCGCCACGGTCGGTTTCGAGCGCAACCACCGCGTCGCCCAGTTCAGGATCGACCCTAGTGATATGAAGGCGCCGTTGCGGCAGCTGGATTTCCTGGTGCCGGCGCGGGAGCTGCGCCAGAACCGCGGCTTCGAGACCGTCACCCATGCCAATGCCAATGGCCAGCACCAGGGCGGTCTGGTCGTGGTCTCGGAAAAGAGCCTCGACAAGGCGGGCAACATCTATGCCGCCATCATCGAAGGGCCGCACAAGGGCGTCTTCACCGTCAAGCGCAACGGCGACTTCGACATCACCGATGGCGCCTTCCTGCCGGATGGCGACCTTTTGCTGCTGGAGCGCAGCTTTTCGATGGCTGGCGGCCTCAAGATGCGGCTACGGCGCATCTATGGCGAGAGTGTCGAGAAGGGCGCTGTCGCCGACGGGCCGGTGCTGCTGGACGCCGACATGGGCTACCAGATCGACAATATGGAAGGGCTCGACGTCTGGACCCGCGACGACGGCGCGCTGATGGTCTCGCTGATCTCCGACGACAACCACTCGATCCTTCAGCGCAATCTCTATCTGGAATTTATCCTCCACCAGGATTGAGCGGCGCGCCAACTGCGAACCTAACGGCTGGTTCGATCTGGTCGGACGCCTTCCCCACTCCGTCGCTGCTTCGCAGCGCCACCTCTCCCCCTCCGGAGGGAGAGGAAAGGCGCCAGCCGGAATCGCTTGGCACCTTTGCTCTCCCCCGTCGATCGGGAGGTGTCGAGCGCAGCTCGACGGAGTGGGGGTCGACTGTTCGTCACTCGATCTACGCTGATCAAAACACTTTAGTTCAGACTTGACTATTCATGCGATCGGCGCAATACTCAAGTCCATGCTTAACTATTCCGAGATCGACAGCATCCTTCGCGCTCTGGTCGAGCCGACCCGCCGGCAGATCCTGGAACGGTTGAGCCGCGGACCGGCCACCGTCAGCCAGCTGGCGGAGCCGTTCGGCATGACGTTTGCCGCCGTACTGCAGCATCTGCAGGTGCTGGAGGCCTGTGGGCTTATCCGCAGCGAAAAGATCGGGCGGGTGCGCACCTGCCGGATCGAACCGGGCGGGCTCGCCCCGCTCGCCGACTGGATTGCCGAACGCCGCATACCGGCGGAACGCCACCTCGACCGGCTTGGCCAGATCCTGGCCGAGATTGACCCATCCCCAAAAGGCCCATCCCCCAAGAAGAATCAGGAAAAGGACGAACAGCAATGAACCAGATCGCCCCCGTGAAGGACGAGCATTCCGTCATCCACTCCACATTCACCATCGAGCGGACCTATCCGCAACCGCCTGCCAAAGTCTTCCATGCCTTTGCCGACAAGGCCACGGTGCGGCGCTGGCGGGTCGACGGCGACGGTTTCACCATCGCCGAATTCAGCTTCGATTTTCGTGTCGGCGGCGGCGAGGTGTCGCGCTTCAGCTATGGCGGCGGCCCGGAGGTCAGGCTCGACGCCCAGTTTCAGGACATCGTTCCGGACCAGCGCATCGTGTTTTCCTACAGGATGGCAGTCGGGTCGCAGCCCATGTCGGCGTCGCTGACCACGGTGGAGCTGACACCCTCGGGCAACGGCACCAGGCTGACCTATACCGAACAGGGCGCCTTCTTCGACGGCGTCGATTCTGCCCAGGGGCGGGAAGAGGGGACCCGGGGCCTGCTGGAGGCCCTTGGCGCCGAACTGCAGAAGTCAAACTAAACCTGAACGCCACCAGCGACGGCTTCAGTCAGGACCGTGAGCTGTTGATGGCGATCCAGATGACATGGCGCGCGCCACGCTTGCCGTTGGCGCGCGTGTTGACCTCCTCGACCGCGAAGCCCGCTTGCTTCAGCCGCCTGACAAAGCCGCTGTCCGGCCCCTGCGACCACACGGCCAGCACGCCGCCCGGCTTGAGGGCACTGCGCCCGGCGCCGAGGCCTGCCAGGCTGTAGAGGGCGTCATTGCTCTTGTGGACGATGCCTTCCGGGCCATTGTCGACGTCGAGCAGGATGGCGTCCCAGGCTGCTGGCTTAGACCGTATCAATTGCCCGACATCGGTCTCCTCTATGGTGACGCGGGGATCATCGAGACAGCCGCCAAACACTTCCGCCATCGGGCCGCGGGCCCAGGCGACGACTGCCGGCACCAGCTCCGCGACAACGATTTCGGCATCGTTGCCCAACTCGGCCAAGGCGGCGCGCAATGTAAAACCCATGCCAAGCCCGCCGATCAGGATCCTCGGCTGCCGATGGCCCGTGATCCTTTCACAGGACAGTTTCGCCAGCGCCTGCTCGGAACCGCTCAGGCGGCTGTTCATCAGCTCGTTGGTGCCGAGCATGATCGAGAATTCGCTGCCGCGCCGCTTGAGGCGAAGTTCTTGGGCACCATCCCCGGTCTTTGCCGAATCGAGCTGGACCCAGGGGATCATGATCTTTGTCTGACCATGATCTTTTCCGAAAACCGGCGGCCACTTTTCGGGATCATGGTCTAGGCCGCGACTGCCGGCTGGCTCCAACGGGTGGCGAGCAGCCGATAGGGGATCAATGCCACGATGGCGATGATCAGCTTCACCGAGAGGTCACCGAGCGCCCAGGATATCCAGCGCATGGCGTCGACGTGGAAGACACCCATCAGCGGCGCCGTTTCGAGCGCGAAACTGTCGTTTGGGCCGGCGAAGGCGAAGGCTGCCGAGAAGGCGACGGTGAAGAAGACCATGGTGTCGAACACCGAGCCGACCAGCGTGCCGACGATGGGCGCCCGCCACCAGCTCTGCTGGCGCAGCCGGTTGAACACGGTGACGTCGAGCAATTGCGCGGACAGGAACGCGGCGCCCGAAGCCGCGGCAATGCGCACCAGCCGGTCGGCGGCGGTCTCGAATTCGATCAGGCCATGGCGAAACAGGAAGGGCGGAACGAGGATCGAGCAGACCACTGCCGTCATGAAGCCGACAAAGACGATCCGGCGCGCCACGGCAGGCCCGTAGCGGCGGTTGGCGAGGTCTGTGACCAGGAACGAGAAGGGATAGGTGAAAGCGCCCCAGGTCAGCAGGTCGGCCAGCGACAGGCTGCCGATCTGGCCCTGCATCGGGAACTGCACGAGGATGTTCGACGCCACGACGACAAGCGCCATGGCGGCCACGAAGGGCAAATATCGCGAGAAGGAAGTCATTTTTTTATCCTGGGTAATGGAACCAGCGGAGCATCATACCGATAGGGGCGGTGCTCGCTTCGTAGTTGAGCACCGGATGTCGAACCTTGCGGATCTATCCGATGCCTGCGGCCAACGAGAGGTTGGCCAGAGGCCAACAAAAGGTTGGCCAGGGCGATCGTCCCCCGCCTTTATCTGATGTTACGCAGCGACCCGTTCGGCCAGCTTCTTGGCGATCTGCTTCTTCAAGAGACGCGCGCGCTGCGACAGTTCCTTGGCGTCGGCCTTGGCCAGGAAGGCGTCGAGGCCACCGCGATGTTCGACCGAACGCAGCGCGTTGGCCGAGATGCGCAGGCGCACATTCTGGTTCAGCGCTTCCGAAATCAGCGTCACATTGACGAGGTTCGGCAGGAAGCGACGCTTGGTCTTGTTGTTGGCGTGGCTCACATTGTTGCCGGTCTGGACTGCCTTGGCAGTGAGTTCGCAGGTGCGGGACATAATTCTAACCTTCAATTCTCTCGGGACCTGCCAAACCTTTGTGCCCACGCCGGGTGGCGCGCGGTTCTGGTCAGGCGGCCTTATGGAAAAAGTTGGCGTTCCATAGTTGCATTTCGCCGGGGCGTCAAGCTCCGGCTTCGCCACGGAAGCGCCCGGCATTTCATATTAAGGCCGGATTTCATCCTATAAGCGGTCTCATAGGGACATGCCAGACCGGAGTTGCCCGCCTCCGGCCGAAAATCAAGGATCCGATCCCCGCCATGCCTCGTTCCTCTCACGCCCTTTTCGCCGCACTGGTGATTGCCTTGCCGTCCGCCGCTTCCGCGGCCTCGCCGCAGTCCTTCAAAGGCGAATACACGGTCTCTTTTTTCGGTCTCTCTATCGCCAGATCGACGTTCTCAAGTCACTATGAGAACGGCGCCTACGCGATCGAAGGCAGCGTGACCGCTGCCGGCCTTGCCAAGCTGTTCGACGACACGCGCGGCACGATCTCGTCCAAGGGCACGATTTCAGGCAAAAAGCTGGTGCCGCAGGCATTTCGTGCCGACTACACCTCCGGCAAGAAGGCTTCGGTGGTCGATGTCCGCTTCAACAATGGTGCCGTGACTTCGACGCAGGTTATCCCGGCTCCGGGCAAGCGCGACCCCAAGGCCTGGGTGCCGATTGGCGCCGGCGACCTGGCCGCGGTGCTCGATCCGATGGCCGCCACCGTCATCCATGCCGACAGCCTCGACCAGGTCTGCGGCCGCACGGTGAAGTTCTATGACGGCGAGATGCGCGCCGACCTGACGCTGACCTACAATTCGAAAGGCACGATCTCGGTGCCGGGCTACAAGGGCGACACCATCACCTGCCGGATGGGTTTCGAGCCGGTGGCGGGCTACCGCAAGGGCCGCAAGGCGCTCAACTATCTCAGGAACAAAAGCCGTATGATGGTGACGTTTGCACCGCTCGGCCAAACCGGCGTATATGCGCCGATCCACGCCACGGTGGGAACTCAGATCGGCACCTTGACCATCAGCGCCGGGCGTTTCGAAGCGGTACAATAGGCACGCCACCGAGACAGAAGAGGGCGCGCCACGGGAGAGGACATGGGGCGCGCAACACTGATCGGCTTTTCGGCGGTCGCCATGTGGGCGCTTTTGGCGCTGCTCACCGATGCATCCGGCAAGGTGCCGCCGTTCCTGTTGTCGGCGATCACCTTCTCGATCGGCACCGGCGTCGGGCTTGTCGCACGGCTGTTCATGCCGGCGGCCGACAAGAACCAGAAAATACCGCCGCAGGTTTGGCTGATCGGCATTGCCGGCCTGTTCGGCTACCATTTTTTCTATTTCACCGCTTTGCGCAACGCGCCGGCGGTCGAGGCGAGCCTGATCGCCTATCTGTGGCCGCTGCTGATCGTGCTCGGTTCAGCGCTGATGCCGGGCGAAAAACTGGCGTGGAACCATGTGGTCGGCGCGTTGCTCGGCCTTGCCGGCACCGTGCTGATCGTCACCAAGGGCGGTGGGCTGGCCTTCGATGCGCGCTACGCCTTCGGCTACGCCATGGCCGCCGTCTGCGCCGTGCTGTGGTCGTCCTATTCGCTTTTGTCGCGGCGCTTCCCGTCGGTGCCGACCAGCATCGTCACCTGGTTCTGTGCGGCGACGGCCGTGCTGTCGCTCGTCTGCCATCTGGCGCTGGAGCAAACAGTGCTGCCGGACGGCGCCGGCCAGTGGCTGGCGGTGCTCGGCCTTGGCCTGATGCCGGTGGGGGCCGCCTTCTATGCCTGGGACATCGGTGTCAAGCGCGGCAACATCCAGGTGCTGGGCGCGGCAAGCTACGCGGCGCCGCTTTTGTCGACGCTGGTGCTGATCGCGGCCGGCGTCGCCGAGCCGTCGCTGCGCATCCTTGCCGCCTGCGTGCTCATCACCGGTGGCGCCGCCCTGGCGGCGAAATCGCTGTTCCTGCGCAAGCCGGCGGCAGTCGAGAGCGGAGCCGGGGCATCCGAAAGCGGAGCCCGGGCATGACCATGCCGTTTGCCGGCGGCATCGACGCCAATGCCAATGCGACGCTGATCTTCTCGCTGGTGGCGGCGGTGATCTACGCTTTCACGCTGGGCATGCCGCCGAGCCTCGCCCGCTCGGCGGCAAAGACGCTCGCGGTGGCGATGCTTGCCGTGCTTTCGGCACTGCAAGGCGGCCCGCTGCTGCTGGTCGTGGCCCTTGCGCTCAGCGCGGTCGGCGACGCCTTCCTGTCGCGCGACGGCGAAAAGGCGTTTCTCGGCGGGCTGGCCAGCTTCCTCGTCGCCCACATCGTCTACATCGCGCTGTTCCTGCGCAGCGGTGGCGGATTGGGACTGCTCGGCACCGAATCCTGGCGCGGGGCGATCGCGCTGGCACTGGCGGTGTTCGTGGTCGTCATGCTCGCCGCGCTCTGGCGTCGGGTCGGCCCCAGCCTGCGTATTCCGATCGCGATCTATGTCGTGGCAATCTTGGCGATGGGCATGGCGGCGCTGACCACCAACAGCGCCTGGGTCATCGGCGGGGCGGTGCTGTTCATGGCATCGGACGGGCTGCTCGCCACGGAGAAGTTTCTGGTCGCCGCAATTTCACCGCATCGCGCCTGGATGCGTTTGGCCGTCTGGGTTTTGTACTATGCTGCCCAACTGGCGATCACGCTCCGGTTCCTGTTGGGTTAGGATTTGCCGTCGAATTCGATGAACCAATGCTGATGATGCTCAGTGGTTAGCTACTGTCATTGCGCCAGCATGGAACGCAGTGTCAGGTAAATCATGTACAAGGAAACACCGAGAGAGGTGAGAAGAATCATCATGAGCAATCGCCTCTGAAACGTCGGAACCTCATTCCATTCGCGAAACAACATGCATACGTAGAAAATTGAATACGCTGCAAAGAACACGCTCATTACAAATAGTGCGACAAAGATGCTCTTTGGATAAATAGGTCGGAGCAGAAGGCCTGCTACGCCAACTGCGGAAAAAGCGGCAATGAGCACTTTGTTTCGCATAGGCAGCCGATAATCATTCATATCGGCATGGCCTTGATGGGCATCCGGTGCGTAGCCGGATCGGCTAACATGGCTGGCAGACGTTGGTTGCACCAGAGTTTAAATGGCGCACCTTTCGGGATCATTCTCCTGGCTCCCAGCCCGGTGCGGCCAATTCGAAGGCGGCGAAGTCGAAACCCGGGGCGACGGTGCAGCCGACCAGCGTCCATTCGCCCAGGCTGCGCGCCGATTGCCACCAGCCCGCCGGCACGACGATCTGCGGCCGTTCGCCCGCCGTGAGCCCGATGCCGAGCACCTGCTCGATCACGGACGCGCCTTCTTCCCACATCGACAGCGCCAGTGGCGCGCCGGCATGGAAATGCCAGACCTCGGCCGCATCCTTGACCCGATGCCAGGCCGAAAGCTGGTGCTGTTCCAGCAGGAAATAGATGGCGGTTGAATGGCCGCGCACACCGCCGGCTTCGTCACGAAAGGTCTCCGCGTACCAGCCGCCTTCCGGGTGCGGCTTCAGTCCGAGCGTGGCGATGATTTCTGCTGAACTGGTCATCGGTCGAAGGTGCTCAGAAATTGTCCTTGCGCTTGCGGATTTCGGCGAACACCTCGGCATCCCCGGCCTTTTCCATGCCGAGATGCTTGCGGATCGCGGGATCGTGCCAGCGCAGGAAGGGATTGGTCGACAATTCCTCGCCGATCGTCGTCGGCAGCGTCGGCTTGTTGTCGGCCCGCAGCGCCTCGATCCGGGCGGCGCGCTCCTTCAAGGCTGAATTGGTCGGGTCGACAGTGAGTGCGAAACGGGCGTTGGCGAGCGTATATTCATGACCGCAATAGATAGACGTCGCGGCGGGAAGGGCGGCAAGTTTCTTCAGCGATTCGTACATCACCGGCGGCTTGCACTCGAACAGGCGTCCACAGCCCAGTGCGAACAGCGTGTCCGCGGTGAACGCCACTTTTGATGCCGGCAGGTGATAGGAAACGTGGCCGGCGGTGTGGCCGGGAGTGGCGATTACCTCGATACGCTCCCCGCCGAGATGAAGCACGGAGCCCTCTTCGACGGTTTGGTCGATGCCGGGAATCTTGGCCTTTTCAGCTTCCGGGCCGACGATGCGCAGCTTGAAGCGCTCCTTCAGCGCCAGATTGGCCTCCACGTGGTCCATATGATGATGGGTGGTCAGGATCATCGTCGGTGTCCAGCCGGTGCGCTTGATCGCGGCCAGGATCGACGCCTCCTCGGGGGCATCGATGATCGCGGTCTGCCCGCTTTTGGGGTCATGCACCAGCACGCCGAAATTATCGCTGCGGCACATGAACTGTTCGATTTCGACCGCCATCGCATCTCTCCCTTTGTCGCCGCAGACATAGGGCGCCAGAGGGCGGATGTCATCCACGAGATGACTGAATGTCATTCCCGGAGATGACGAATGTCATCCGCGTATGTGTCAGCTGCCTCCGGCCCTTTGTTGAAACCGGCAGATATCACGGCTACATCCCTGACATGCATTCCGACATCGTCGACCTTCGCTCCTTCTATTCGACAACGCTCGGCCGGTTCGCCGAACGTTCGATCACCATGGCGCTATCGTCGATATGGGCTACTGTCCCCAATGAACGGCTGGTCGGGCTCGGCTATACGTTGCCGTGGCTTGAGCGGTTCGGCACCGATGCCGAGAGGGTGTTTGCCTTCATGCCAGCGACGCAGGGCGCCGTGGTCTGGCCGGCGACGGGGCCGACGGCAACGGCGCTGGTCTTCGACGAAGAACTGCCGCTGGTCGATTCCTGCATCGACCGCATGCTGCTTGTCCATTCGCTCGAACATGTCGAAAACCCGCGCGAGACACTGAACGAGATCTGGCGGGTGCTGTCGCCGGCGGGACGCGTCGTCATCGTCGTGCCCAACCGGCGCGGTGTCTGGGCGCGTTTCGAACATACGCCGTTCGGCAGTGGCCGGCCTTTTTCACGCGGCCAGCTCACCGAGTTGCTGCGCGAGGCGAATTTCACGCCCGCTTCCTGGTCGGATGCACTGTTCTTCCCACCATCGCGGCGACGCTTCATGATGCGCTTCCACAATGTGCTGGAGCGCGCCGGCCGGCGTCTGTGGCCGATCTTTTCCGGCGTCATCGTCGTCGAGGCGCAGAAACGGCTCTATCAGGGTGTGCCGGTGGCCCAGCGCGCGTCTCGCCGCGTCTTCGTGCCGGTGCTGTCGCCGCATGGCGCCACGCGTCTCGGCCGCCGGGCCGAGGCCGCAGGCGCGGCAGGGCCGTCCCACCAGGTGAAACCTTCGTGATCAAGGCGGAAACTTTCCTCGCGCGGCATTTTCCCGACCTATCTGTCTCGCGGACTGGTTGACAGGCGGCGGCTTTCTTCATCCGGTTTCAGCATCGCACCTGAACGCAAGGACCCCTGACATGGCTGATCAACTGGACAATCAGGCCACCGTTCAGCCGGTCGCTGTGGCCAGCAGCCTGCGCGATCAGGTGGCGACGATCAAGCGGGCGCTGGTGGGATCGCCGGTTCGCAAGTGGTTGCTGTGGACGTCGGTCGGCATCATGGCCGTCATCATCGCGACGTCGATCGGCCAGGTCCTGCTCAACAGCTGGAACCAGCCCTTCTACGACGCGCTCGCGCGCCGCGACATGGCGGCTTTCCTGCACCAGCTTCTTGTCTTTGCGATGATCGCCGGCGGGCTGCTGGTGCTCAATATCGGCCAGACCTGGCTCAACCAGATGATCCGGCTGAAGCTGCGCGAGGCGCTGACGCTGGACCTGATCGACCAGTGGATGCGGCCGGCGCGCGCCTTCCGGCTGGCCAATGCCGGCGCCATCGGCGTCAATCCCGACCAGCGCATGCAGCAGGATGCCGCGCATCTGTCCGACCTGTCGACCGACCTCGGCGTCGGGCTCCTACAGTCGCTCATCCTGCTCGTGTCCTTCGTCGGTGTGCTGTGGGAACTGTCTTCGGGCTTCGTCTTCCACGTCAACGGCTGGTCGCTGGCCATACCGGGCTACATGGTCTGGGCCGCGTTCCTCTATGCCGGCATCGCCTCATGGCTGAGCTGGCTGGTCGGGCGACCGCTGATCAGCCTCAACAGCGACCGCTACACGCGAGAGGCGGAGCTGCGCTCCTCGATGGTGCGCGTCAACGAGAATGTCGATGCTATCGCCCTCTATCATGGCGAAGCCGATGCCAGGCAACGGCTCGAACTCGACCTCGGCACCGTGCTGGGCGCCATGCGGCGCATCTACACCGCGCAGATCAACCTGTCCTGGGTGACCGATACCTATGGCTGGATCACGGTCGTGGCGCCGATCCTGGTCGCCTCGCCGGTCTATTTCTCGGGCGATATCAGCTTTGGCGGGCTGATGATGGCGGTCGGCGCCTTCAACCAGGTGCACTCTTCGTTGCGCTGGTTCATCAACAACATCGGCAGCATCGCCGACTGGCGCGCCACGCTGATGCGCGTCGCCGACTTCCGCATCGCGCTCGATGAAACCGATGTGCTGCACGATACCGAAAGGCGCATCACCTTCGATCAAAACGCCAATGGCAGCCTGACCTTCGAGAAGCTTCAAGTGGCCTCGCCGGAGGGTTGCACAAAACTCTCCGACCAGCATGTCGAAATCCACCCCGGCGAGCGCGTCATGATCACCGGTGAGCCGGGCGCTGGCAAGACGCTATTCTTCCGCTCCATTGCCGGGCTTTGGCCCTGGGGCAGCGGAAAGATCGGCCTGCCGGCTGGAGAAACCCTTATCTTTGTGCCGCGCGTGCCGTATTTGCCGGCCGGCACGTTGCGCGACGTGCTCAATCACGCGAACGGACATGCGCCCGCGAGTGATGCCGACATTGCGGCGGTGCTTGCCGAGGTCGGTCTTGAACGGCTGTCGTCGTCGCTCGACCGCGTCGGGCGCTGGGACCATGAGTTGGGCGATGACGAACAGCGCCTGCTGGGCGTGGCCAGGCTCGCCTTGCGGCAGCCGAAATGGGTGATCATCGACGAAGCGATGGATGCGTTCGACGGACCCGCGCTGCGCCGCGTGCTGGCGATGCTGGAAAAGCATCTGAAGGGAGCCACAATCATCAATATCGGGCGCGGCCAGCACAACAATCAGTTCTTCCCGCGTGGCCTGACGATCGTGAAGGATTCCGGCGCGCCGGCGCTGAAACCCGCCCGCGTCAGAGCCGGCGCCATCGATCCGCCGCCGGCTGCCGCCCGCCGCAAGAAGTAGGCTGCTTTCTCTGGTTGCGCTCAAACCTTATTTCGCCGTGATCGCAATGGAAGATTTCCCGAAGAAACAACCCCGGCATTGGCCATGCTTGATGCGCTGCGCCTGCTTGCCTGCCTTGCCTGCGCCCAGGCAGTTCCCGTCGCTTCATCGCCGGATGCGCCGGCCGTTGATGTCAAGCTTGTTTTGGCGGTCGATATCTCCCTGTCGATGGACGAGAAGGAATTCGCCCTGCAGCGCGCCGGCTATGTTGAGGCGCTGCGGCATCCCGACTTCATCCAGGCCGTCCGCTCCGGCAATACGGGCCGTATCGCGCTCGCCTATTTCGAATGGGCAGGCACGGTGCGCGACGACGCGGTCATCAATTGGCAGATCATCGACAGCACAGAGAGCGCCAACCGCTTTGCCGACAAGGTGGCGGCGCGTCCGTTTCGGAGTTTTCGCGGCACCTCGATTTCCACGGCACTTGCCTTCGGCGCCGGGCTGTTCGACAGGACGGATGTCGCCGGCGAACGCAGCGTCATAGACATATCGGGCGATGGCCCCAACAATATCGGCCCGCCGGTCACTGCGACGCGTGATGCGGCAACAGCCAAAGGCATCGTCATCAACGGCCTGCCGATCCTGATCAACCCATCGACGACCTTCAGCCATCTCGACCAGTACTATGCGCAATGCGTGACCGGTGGCCCCGGCTCCTTCGTGCTGCCGATTTATGCGGCCGCCGAATTTTCCACCGCCATCCGGCGCAAGCTGATCCTTGAAGTGAGCGGTATTCAGGACAAGGCGAGGGTCACCCCCGTCGACGCGGACACGCCGATCGACTGCCTGCAAGGCGAACGGGACAGGCGCTTTTTGTCGGATCCGTATTTCCCGGAACTCGACCGTTGACCTTGCAACGGATTCAGGCAGGCCGGACGCCGACCTTGTTGCGAAACTCGGTGTAGAGATCGCGGCGCCAACGCCGGCCGCAGACATAGCCGTTGACCAGTTGCGGCAGCGAGTAGCCAAGCTCCTTGGAAGACCGGTTGGCCATGTACCCGGCAAATGCCTCGGGCAAACGGCCCCTGAGAATATCGGCAATGAGCTGGCGCGAGATCATGTAGGGGGGAATGTGCGGATAGGCGTGGGCAATATGCGGGTGCTTGCCCATCAGATTTGCATAGGCTTCGACATAGCCGTCGCGGCGGCCTGAAATCGAATTCTCCGAATTGTGCTTCGTCCAGTCGAGATCTCCGGACAGTTGCGCGCCGAAGCGCCGGGCAAGGCGCAGCAGCAATTCCCGATCCTGCATCCGGGTGATGTCGCTGTCATAGCCGCCAATGGCCAGCAAGGCCTCGCGGCGGGCTGATATCGCCGAGCCGGCGATGAAGATCGTTTGCGCCACAAGCGTCCGCTCCAGCATCGCCGGGCTGACGAATGCCTCGGGGTTGATGCAGTTGGTGGTGCGGCCGCTCTTCAAGGAGACGAACGAACTGAGCAGCACCTGAAGCGTGGGATTGTCATCGAACCAGGCCAAGGTCCGTTCGAGCCGATGCGGCATGTAGACGTCGTCGGAATCGAGAAATGTCACCACCGGCGCCCGCGCACGCTCGATTCCGGCATTCCTGGCAGCGTTGGCGCCTCGCCATTTCGCACCGACATAGATCAGCCGCGGGTCGCTGATGCGGGCCAGCGCGGCCTCAGTGCCATCGGTGGAGCCATCGTCGACGACGATATGCTCGAGCCTCGGCATGCTCTGGGAAAGCACGCTTTCGACGGCGCGCAACACCGTTTCGCGCCGGTTGTGCGTCGGCGTGATGACCGTGATGAGGGGTGCCGTATCCTGGGCCTTGGCCATTCAGCTATGCCCGACATAGAGAGGGAGGTGTTCCGGCTCGTCGCGGACCAGGCCCAGCGCCATGGCCGCCTGGGCAACGAATACCAGCGTGCAAAAGATCATCCCGACGATCAGCGCAAACGGGATTTGCCAGATCGGCATCCCGACCCGCGCCGCATGGGTAAGGATGCGACCGCCCACCCGGCGGGATGTCGAAAACCAGCGCCTAGTTGCCTTCACCACCCGTGCGGCTCGCGACGGCGATTCCAGCGCCACATACTTCCGGTCGGCATCGCGGCCGGTGACCAGCGCGCGCCAGAAGAAAAACCGCCAGCCGCGCGGAGGATAGTGGCTGGCCCGGGCGTCGACCCGGACGAAGTCATGTCCGCTCTCTTTCAATTGGCTGGTGAGCAAGGTGCAGGAAACCTTGAAACCATTGCTGGCGGGATAGGGGTGGCTGGCCAACCAGTCTCTGCGAAAAGCGCAATTGTTGGCGTTCATCGCCCGTCTGGAAGCGAAACGCTGATCCCCGTCGCGCAGCGGAAAGAACCATAGGAGTGCAAAGGCGCGCGAGGCGAAATCGTCGTAGCCGAGATAGGTGTAGCCGTTCACGGCGATCGTCTTGCGATCCTGTAGCGGCTTAAGGAGCGCCGGCAGCCAGCCTGTTTCCATGACCGTGTCGGAATCGCAGAAAATGACGATGTCGCCCGTGGCCAGTCCGATGCCCGCGTTCTTGATCTCATAGTATCGGCTGCCGGTGCTGGCGCTGAAGACCAGATTGGCAACCGCGCCAAGTTGCGGAACAAGCTCGGCGATACGCTGCTGGAGGAACGGCGTCTCGGTCTTCTGCCCGCCGTGAACGACAATAACCTCCGGTTTGGGGTATTGATCGTGCGTCGTTGCGCCGTCTATCTCCCGCGCCAAAGCGCGAAATGAAACGCCAATCTCATCTTCGTTGATGGATTTGGCATTTTCCATTTCGACTACGATTGAATAGGTCTGGGATTTGCGTTCCATGCCCCGCCCAAAGCATTACGTTCGGCGCGACGCTACAAAGAACATCTTCGTGTGTCATCCCACGATGCGAAATGCAGCCGGTCTGAAACGTCGAATTTGAGATTTCGCGCCCCAATAGCAACACGTTAGCAGGTCGGAAGGAATGCAGTTCCGCGCGATCGAGGACTGATTCGGTCGCAGCGTCGATATCGCTCCCATTACCTCTGGCATAATCGAAGTCCGTCACTTCCTTTGGCAATCTGCAGTCATCAGGCCGGCAAATCGGCCTCGATCGACAAGGGAGTTACGTCATGACCGCTTACGCCGTTGCCCATATGCGCCAAGTCACGATGGGCCCGCAGATCGTCGAGTACCTGCACAAGATCGATGCCACGCTGGAACCTTTCGGCGGCCGTTTCCTGGTCCATGGCGGCGACGTCGAGGTGATCGAGAACGAATGGCCGGGCAACCTTATCATCATCGAATTTCCCGACCGGAATCAGGTGCACAGCTGGTACAATTCGCCAGCCTACCGGGCGATCCTTCCACTGCGCATCGATAATTCGCACTCAGACGTCATCATCGTTGACGGCGTCGAGCATCCGCACAAGGCTACGGATGTGCTTGGCTAGACGGGCCGTGCCCTATCGCTTCAGCAAGAACACCGCCTGCTGGCCGAAGAAATTCCAGAACCACCAGGGCATAGACAGGCCGATCTTCTGGCCGGCGGCGTCGAGCGCGGTTGCCTTCTCCACCGTCGCACCGAGCTCCTCGCACAGATTGACGAAGTCGCGGATGGTGCAGAAATGGATGTTGGGCGTGTCGTACCAGGAATAGGGCAAGTCCGCGGTCACCGGCATACGGCCTTTGACGAACAGCGACAGGCGCACCCGCCAATGGCCGAAATTCGGGAAGGACACGATCGCCCGGTCGCCGATCCTAAGCAGTTCGTCGAGCACCAGCTTCGGGTTGCGGGTGGCCTGCAAGGTCTGCGACAGGACGACGAAGTCAAAACCCTTGTCGGGATAGAATTCGAGATCCTTGTCGGCATCGCCCTGGATGACCGAGAGGCCGCGCGCCACACATTCGTTGACGCCGCGCTGCGACAGCTCAAGCCCGCGACCGTCGACCTGCTTGGTGTCCTGCAGCAATTCAAGCAATGAGCCGTCGCCCGAACCGACGTCGAGCACGCGTGACTGCGGCGGGATGAGGTTGGCGACGACCTCGAGGTCGACGCGCTGGCTGCCGTTGACGCTCATGATGTCGTCTCCTGGATGGCGCATGATCCTGATCCGTAAAGTCTGCAACTTTCCGGGGTCATGCGCTCAGCCCTCTGGCACGCGCCGCCGAGCCTATGAAGCCGTTGATGGCGGCGAACAGCTCCGGCTCGTCGAGCAGGAAAGCGTCGTGGCCGCGATCGGTCTCGATCTCGACGAAAGATACCGAGGCGCCGGCGGCGTTGAGCGCATGCACGATGGAGCGGCTCTCTTCCGTCGGAAACAACCAGTCCGATGTGAACGAGACCAGGCAGAAGCGGGTCTTGGTGCCGGCAAAGGCGTCCGCCAGCCTGCCGCCATGGTCGGCGGCGAGGTCGAAATAGTCCATCGACCGCGTCATGTAGAGGTAGGAATTGGCGTCGAAGCGGTCGACGAAGGTCATGCCCTGGTGGCGCAGATAGCTTTCGATCTGGAAGTCGGCATCGAAGCCGAAAGTCAGGTGGTCGCGGTCCTGCAAATTGCGGCCGAATTTTCGGTGCAGGGCGGCTTCCGAAAGGTAGGTGATGTGGGCGGCCATGCGCGCCACCGCCAGGCCCTTTTCCGGGCGCTTGCCGTGCTCGAAATATTTGCCGCCATGCCAATCCGGATCGGCCATGACGGCTTGCCGGCCGACCTCGTGGAAGGCGATGTTCTGTGAGGAATGGCGGGCGCCGGTGGCGATCGGCAGTGCCGAGAAGACGCGCTCGGGATAGCACGACGCCCATTCCAGCACTTGCATCCCGCCCATCGAGCCGCCGAGCACGCAGAACAGTTTCTCGATGCCGAAATGGTCGATCAACATCTGCTGCGCGCGCACCATGTCGCGGATGGTGATGATGGGTAGGTCGAGCCCATACGGCTTGCCGGTGGCGGGGTTGGTCGAGGCTGGGCCGGTGGAGCCGAGGCAGCCGCCGATGACGTTGGAGCAGATGACGAAGAAGCGGTTGGTGTCGATGATCTTGCCGGGGCCGATCAGCACTTCCCACCAGCCCGGCTTTCCGGTCACCGGGTTGGTGTTGGCGACATGCTGGTCGCCGGTCAGCGCGTGGCAGACGAGGATGGCATTGGAGCGGGCATCGTTCAGCGCGCCATAGGTCTGATAGGCGATCTGGAACGGCGACAAAAGCGTGCCGGCGTCGAGCTTGAGCGGCTTGTCGGACCCGAAGCGCAACACCGGGCTCGACGGCTGGTCGGCCTCGTTGTTGGTCTTTCCTGCGCGCAGAGCGGCCATTCTCGTCTCACTTGCTGCATTATATCAGGCGAAAAATCGCCGACGATGCGTCCGTCCGGCCGGTCGCGGACAATAAAAAACCGGCATTGCCATTCGCAAAGCCGGTTACGTCACGCAAACGGCCCTTTAGCGAATTGTTTAACGTGGCTGCAAGCCGACCGGCCAAATCACCACGGAACTGTCGCTGCCCTTCTAGAACTCGCCCGCTCTGCCGTCAATGCCAGCTGTCTGGGCCGGCTGCTGGCACCACTGCCGCCTCTCGACATTGCGGGCCATGGCTTGTATTTCCGCTGCGGCCTCCGGATGGAGGCATTTTCGACGGATTTTGCAAAAAATGAACCAGACACCGGATCAGGCACGTCCAACCCCGCGCGCGGGCATCATGGACATCGACGCCTATGTGCCCGGCAAGAGCGCCGCACCCGCCGGTGTCGCCAAGGTCTACAAGCTGTCGTCCAACGAGAACCCGCTCGGCCCGTCGCCGAAGGCTATTGAGGCCGCGCGTGAGGTTGCCGCCAAACTCGACATCTATCCCGATGGCACTGCCAAACGGCTGCGCGAGGCGATCGCCGAGGTGCACGGCCTCAATGCGCAGAACATCATCTGCTCGAACGGTTCCGACGAGATTCTGGGCCTGCTGGCACAAACCTATCTCGCGCCCGGTGACGAAGCGATTTTCACCGAACATGCCTTCATGGTCTACAAGATCTACATCCAGTCGGCCGGTGCCGCGCCGATCGCGGTCAAGGAGACCGACGAGCGCGCCGACATCGATGCGATACTGGCCGCCGTCACGCCGCATACGAAAATCGTGTTCCTCGCCAATCCCAACAATCCGACCGGCACCTATGTGCCGTTCCAGGAGGTGCGGCGCCTGCATGCCGGCCTGCCCAGGCATGTGCTGTTGGTGCTCGACGCGGCTTATGCCGAATATGTCCGCCGCAACGATTATGAAGCCGGCATCGAGCTGGTCGGCGGCACCGAGAACGTGGTGATGACCCGCACCTTCTCCAAGATCGGCCTTGGCGGCGCGCGGATCGGCTGGATGTATGGCCCAATGCACATCGTCGACGCCATCAACCGCGTGCGCGGTCCCTTCAACGTCAATGCGACGGCGATCGAAGCTGGCATCGCGGCGATCCGCGACCGCGCCCATGTCGAGCGCAGCGTGGCGCACAACGAGACCTGGCTTACCTGGCTGAGCCAGGAGATGACAGGGCTTGGACTGCGGGTGACACCCAGCGTCGGCAATTTCCTCCTCATCCATTTTCCCGACGACCAGAAGCATTCGGCGGCGGCGGCCGACGATTATCTGACGGCGCGCGGCTACATATTGCGGCGCGTTTCAGGCTACGGCTTCCCCAACGCGCTGCGCATGACCGTCGGCACCGAAGAGGCCAATCGCGGCGTTGTCGCCGCTCTCGCGACATTCCTGAAAAGCTGAACGCCATGACCTCACCGATGTTTGAAAAGATCGCGCTGGTCGGCATCGGCCTGATCGGCTCGTCGCTGGCCCGCGTCATCCGCCGCGAGGGGCTGGCTGGCCATGTCGCCATCTCGACCCGCAGCGCCGCGACGCTGGCGCGGGCGGAGGAACTTGGACTGGGCGACTCCTACACGACCGATGCGAAAGAAGCGGTTCGCGATGCCGATCTGGTCATCGTCTCGGTGCCGGTCGGCTCGTCCGGCGCAGTGGCGCAGGAGATTGCGCCGGCGCTGAAGAAGGGTGCGATCCTCACCGATGTCGGCTCGACCAAGGCATCGGTGATCGCGCAGATGCAGCCGCATGTGCCTGACGGCGTGCATTTCATTCCGGGCCATCCGCTGGCGGGCACGGAAAAATCCGGCCCTGATGCCGGGTTTGCCGATTTGTTCGACAATCGCTGGTGCATCTTCACGCCGGTACCGGGCACCGATCCGGAAGCGCTGGAGAGGCTGTCGGAATTCTGGCGCCGCTGCGGCGCCAACATCGACACGATGGACCCGCAGCATCACGACATGACGCTCGCCATCGTCTCGCATCTGCCGCACATCATCGCCTACAACATCGTCGGCACCGCCGACGATCTGGAATCGGTGACCAAGACGGAAGTGATCAAATATTCCGCCTCCGGCTTTCGCGACTTTACGCGTCTGGCCGCCTCGGATCCGACCATGTGGCGCGACGTCTGCCTGCACAACAAGGACGCCATCCTTGAAATGCTGGCGCGGTTCTCGGAAGATCTGGCGTTCCTGCAGCGCGCGATCCGCTGGGGTGACGGCGACAAGCTGTTCGACCTGTTCACCCGCACCCGGGCGGTGCGCCGGTCGATCATCGAGGCCGGCCAGGATATCGACGCACCCGACTTCGGCCGTCAGGCGGTCGAGCATCCCGTCAAGAGCTAGGCTGTTTCAGGCCAGGTCGCCGCGACCATTGCCAGCGTCTCGGTCCGGTCCGGTGCGCCCAGCCTGCCGCCGAAGCGCTGGCATTTGAGGGCGGCGGCGGCACTGGCGAAGCGCAAGGCTTGCTCGACTGGCATGGCTTCCGCCAGCCCGACGGCAAAGGCGCCGTGAAAGACATCACCCGCCGCCAGCGTGTCGACTGCCTTGATTTTTGGCGCCGCGACATGACGGGATGATCGCGCTGCGCGATCGAACCACCAGGTGCCTGACGCGCCGCCGGTGACCGCGACGAAGGCGTCGGTGCGGGAGGCCATGTCGGTGCAAGCGGTTTCCAGATCCAGCGCCTGGCCGCATATGATGCGGACTGCCGGCTCGGAGGCGACGATGTGCGAGGCCAGCGGCAGCAACTGCTCCAGCACCGCCAGCGGCGCGGTGTCGGCATCGAGGATCGCCGGCCGGCCGGCGGCGTGCGCCGCCTTGAGGGCAAGGGCAGCGGCACCCGGCCAGCGCACGTCCACCAGCACGGCATCGAACGCCGCGATGTCTGCGAAAGGCAAAGCCTCGGGATCGGTCTGGGCGCGTTTGTCGTAGAAAGGCACGATGATGCGCTCGCCATGCGCGTCGACCAGGATCGAGGCCAGTGCTGAGCGGGCGCCGCTGACGCGGCGGACATAGGTGCAATCGACGCCCTCGGCCTCGACCCCGGCAATCAGCTGATCGCCGATGGGATCGTCGCCGGCGCTCGCCCACAGCGATACGTCGGCGCCCAGGCGATGCGCGGCGCAGGCAGCACTGGTTGCCATGCCCGAGGCGATCTGGACACCGTCGGAGGCAATGAATTTTCCCTGATGCGTCGGCAGCGTCTCGACACGCAGGATGGTGTCCAGTGTCAGCGCGCCGACGCTCAGGAGCCTCACCGGTTTTGCCATGGCCGCGCTATTGCACCGGCTTGATCTTGCCGAGCGGAATGAAGCCGAGCGAGGCTTTGCCCTTGACCACTTTCAGCGGCATCGACGGTTCGCTGCCGAGCATGGCTAGGGCGGCAAAGCCCTGTTCGATCGCATTCTTCTGCTCGGGTATGGCGCCGGCAAGGATAGACGCCACGGCCTTCGGATCCTTGATCCGGATCATCAGATCGGCGTCGATCAGGCCTTCGGTGTCGACCGACAGCGGCCCGGAAACGGTAACCCGCGCCGTGCCCGAGGACACATCGAGGTTGCGAGATCTCTATCCTTTGGCCGCGCAGGCTCTTCACCTGCGTGCCGATCAGCGCAACGCCGTTCTTCAGCGTGGCGTCGCCGCTGGCATCGAGCGCCGGCAGCACGCGCCCGCCGATCGTATCCGGGTCGATCTCGAGATCACCAAAGCTGCCGATATAGTCGAGATCGCCGCCATTCGGCTGCAACTGGCCAGCGGCCTTGCCGGCGCTGAACAGTTCAACCGGATCGGTGTCGTCAGCCGGATCGGTCTGGCCGGACAGGCCCTCGGCCTGCAGCGATATACGCTGCGGCAGCGGGTACCACAATTTGACGTTGGCCTGCAGATTGTCCCAGTCGATCCACAGCGGCATCATGCCCGGGACGGAGGTTCTGAGCGGTCCGCGCAGATTGGCAACCGGGGACAAGGGTTGAATGATCTGGGCGACGGCATTGAAGGAGCCGGCCGAGGCGGCGATGTTCTTGGCATCGTCCTCGTAGGCGAGGTTGTCGCAGGAGACGGTGAAGCTCAAGGGATAGCCGCTGACCTGAAGATTGGCACAGCCGGCCTCGATGCCGCTCTTGTTGAGCGTGGCAACCGCTTTCTCAGCTTCAGCCCTGACCCTGTTGGCCAGGTAGAACCAGCCGCCGCTGTAGATGGCAAACAGCACAACGATGAACGCCACGAGCCAGAACAGGCCGCGGCGGGGCTTTGGTCGGCGTTCGTCACTTGACGTCATGCTTTGGCTCTCATTAACGCATGGGTATTGGTGGACGGAGCTTCGATTCCGACAACAATAGGTAGACAGACACGGACGGAAAAAACACCGCTTCGGATGCGGTGTCGGCAATCTTTTGCAATCAGGCGCGGCGATATGGGCGATTTTTGGGTGTTTGGCTACGGCTCGCTGATCTGGCGGCCGGGTTTCGCGCATGTCGAGACACGCCGCGCCCGGCTGCATGGCTACCGCCGCTCGCTCTGTGTCTATTCCTTCGTGCATCGCGGCACGCGCCAGCGGCCCGGATTGGTGCTCGGCCTCGACCATGGCGGCTCCTGCGTCGGCCTGGCTTTCCGCGTGCCCGGGGAATTGCGCGACGAGGTTATTGCCTATCTGCGCGAGCGCGAGCTCGTCACATCAGTCTATCTCGAGCGCACGCTCAAGATTCGCCTTGATGGCGGCGGCATGGTCGAAGCCGTAGCCTACATCGTCGACCGCAAGCATGAGCAATATGCCGGGTCGCTTGATGCTGCGCATGCGGCTGCGGTGGTGCGCGGCGCCGTCGGCCAATCCGGCGACAATGAGGATTATGTTCTCAGCACGCTGAAGCATCTGGAAGCGCTTGGTATCCGCGACCATTGGCTGGAGGAAGTGGCACGGGGGATAGCGCCTTTGTGAAGGCTGGCTCTGCGGAAAAGGCAGCCAGGCCTTTGACCTTGGTGCGGCGAGACCTAGGTTAGGCTTCGAACCCCGGCCAACAGGCGGCATCCGCCCGGTCCCAATTCCTCACGGAGATCCGTCTTGCAGAAACGCCGTCTCGGTCGCACCGACCTTTCCATCGCGCCGCTGGTTCTGGGCGGCAACGTCTTCGGCTGGACCGCCGACGAGAAGACATCTTTCGACCTGCTCGACCGCTTCGTCGGGGCTGGCCTCAACGCGGTGGACACAGCGGACGCCTATTCGCGCTGGGTCCCCGGCCACAAGGGCGGCGAATCCGAAGCCATCATTGGCAGCTGGATGAAGAACCGCGGCAACCGCGACAAGGTCGTGGTGATCACCAAGGTCGGCTCCGATATGGGGCAGGGCCACAAGGACCTGTCCGCCGCCTATATCGAAAAGGCCGTCGACGCGTCGCTGAAGCGGCTGCAGATTGACGCCATCGACCTCTATCTGTCGCACTGGCCGGATCCGACCACGCCCTATGAGGAAACGCTCGGCGCCTATGAAAAGCTGCTCGCCAAGGGCAAGGTCCGCCATGTCGGCTGCTCGAACCTCGACGCCGGCCAGCTGCGCGCGGCGCTCGACGTGGCGAGCCTGCGCAGCCTGCCGCGCTACGAGGTGCTGCAGCCGGAATACAATCTCTACGACCGCTCCTCCTTCGATGGGCCGTTGCATGATCTGTGTGTGGCCGAGGATATCGGCGTCATCACCTATTTCAGCTTGGCCAAGGGTTTCCTAAGCGGCAAATACCGCAGCGAAGCCGATCTTGGCCAAAGCCCGCGTGGCGGCGGGGTGAAGGACTATCTCAACGCGCGCGGCATGCGCATCCTTGCGGCACTCGACGCGGTGTCGGCGAGGCATTCGGCCAAACAGGCGGAAGTCGCGCTTGCCTGGGTCATTGCGCGGCCAGGCGTCACCGCGCCGATCGCCAGCGCCACCAAGCCGGAGCAGATGGACAGTCTGATCAAGGCCGCGTCGCTGAAATTGACCGCCGACGACATGGCGGAGCTCGACAAGGCGAGTGGCTGAAGGTTCGGCCATCGCGATACGCACGAACGTCCAAGACCACCCCCTGTCTTGCCATAGCGTCCTGCGCTCGAGGCAAGACAGAGGGTGGAATGACTGAACCGCTTCTTTCGCAGCCGGAGCTTTGGCGGCCGCTGCTCGCACTTGTGCTTGCCGCCACGGTGGTCATGGGCAGTCCAGGTCCGGCAACGATAAGCGTCACCGCCGTTGGTGCCGCCTTCGGCCTGCGCCACTCGCTGCGCTATACCTTGGGGATCATCCTTGGCACGGTCGCTGTCCTGCTGGTCGTGGCGACCGGGATCATGGCGGTGCTTGGGTCGATGCCGAAGCTGGCGCCGTTGCTGGTTGTCGCGTCCGCCGCCTATATCCTCTATCTCGCCTTCAAGATCGCGACGGCGCCGCCGCTGACGGCACGCGCGGCCGAGGCTTCAAGTCCGACCTGGCTGGCCGGGTTTCTGCTGGCAGTCGCCAATCCCAAAGCCTATCTGGCGATCGCCGCCGTGTTTGCCGGCGCTTCATCGAACCAAGGCGGTGCCGAGCTTGGCCTATCGACGAAACTCACGGTTCTGGCCGTGATGATCGTTGTCATCCACGCCGTGTGGCTTCTTGCGGGTTCAGCCTTCGCGCGCTTCCTGCGCCGGCCTGTCACTTCCCGGGTCGTCAATCTGGTCTTTGCCGCGACATTGGTGCTGACCACGGTGCTGGCTGTCTACGGCTGATTGCCCAGCCGGAGGGCCTTCAGGCCTTCGCGCCGAGTTCCCGCAGCCGCTTCACCGCGGTCGGCGGGAAGGCCGGCGGGTTGGGTGCGCGGGACGCCTCGACGAGCATCTGGTCGCAGGCCGCTTCCGTCTCGCCGATCAGCCGCGCCATGAACTCGTCCTTGCCGAGGCCCGGCGGAATCGGCGGCAGGAAACGCGCCTTGATGGTGCCGGGATAGCGCAGGAACTTGCGGCGCGGCCAATAGAGGCCGGCGACATGGGCGACCGGCACCACCGGAACGCCAAGCTGTGCGTAGATTTCGACGATGCCGTATTTGTAGGCTGGTTCGTCGCCCGGCGCCCGGCGCGTCCCTTCGGGATAGATGATCAGCTGGCGTGGGTTGCGCGCCATCTCTTCCTTGGTCGCCGCGACCACCGCCTTCAAGGCCTTGGAGCGGCTGCCGCGATGAACCGGGATCATGCGCATCTTCATGATGTACCAGCCGAAGAACGGGATCCATGTCAGCTCGCGCTTGAGGATGTAGAGCGGATCCTGGAGGAAAGGGAAGAAGGCGATCGCGTCCCAGAACGACTGGTGCTTGGGCGCCAGGATGAAGGAGCCTTCGGGCAGGTTTTCCTGCCCGGTGATGTCGCTCTTGGTGCCGGCGATCTTGTCGTAGAGCCACATGCAGCTTCGCGACCAGAATTTCGGCACGAACCAGGCGCGGTGACGAGGCGACAGGAAATAATAGGGGGTCCAGAGGATCATCTGGACGATCAGATTGACGTAGAAGACGAAATTGAACGCCAGCGATCTGACATAGAGCATGGGGGAGGTCCGGTGAGGAAGTGTGCGTTGGTTACACCAAGCGCGGGGAAAAAGGAAATGGCCGAAGTGTGACCCGGCCGATGCCGAGGCATGGTTCGTTTCGGGGCTGACCTCCGGCCACGCTAGCCCAATCGCGCCAGCCGTTCCTTCAGGCGCGGTGCCGCAAAATCGAGGAAGGCACGTAGCTTGACCGGGAGCAGGCCGTGGCCCGCATGCACCAGGCTCACCGGCCACGGTTCCGGCTCGAATTCCTGCAGCAGGATGCGCAGCATGCCTGACCGCACCGCGGCATCGACCTGATAGGAAAGCACTTTCGTTAGCCCGACGCCGGCAATCGCTGCATCGATCGCCGCCTCGGCGGTGTTGACCTGAAGCCGCGAGCGGACCTGAACCGTGACTTCGGTCTTGCCTCTGGTGAAGCCCCATGGGGCGGCGGAGGACAGTCCCTCGAAAGTGATGCAATTGTGGGTGCTCAGGTCTTCCGGGGTCGTGGGTATGCCGTGTTCGGCCAGATAGGCCGGGCTGGCGCAGACCACACGGCGGATCGAGCCGACGCCAATGGCGACAAGGCGCGAATCGGGCAACTGGCCGATGCGCAGCGCGAGGTCGAAATGGTCTTCGACCAGCTGGGTGATGCGGTCCGCCAGGGTCAGGCGGATGTCCACGTCGGGATAGGCCGAGAGAAAGCCGGTAACGACCGGCAGCACATGAAGGCGGCCGAACACCACTGGCGCGGTGATGGCCAGCTCACCGGTCGGAGCGCTGTATTCGCCCGCCGCCGCGCGTTCGGCCTCGCCAACCTCATCGAGGATGCGGCGGCAGGCCGCAAGATAAGCCTCGCCCGCATCGGTCGGCGTCAGCCGGCGCGTCGAACGGTTCAGCAGCCTTGTGTTGAGATGACGTTCCAAATCGGAAACCTTGCGGCTGACGGTCGCCAGCGGAATGCCGAAGCGGCGGGCCGCGGCGGAAAGGCTGCCGGCCTCCACCGCGGCGACAAAGAGCGACATGGCTTCGAGACGATCCATCACTTCTTCCAGAAAATGGAAGGACTGATTGCAAATATGTCATCTGCATTTCAGGAATGGAAGGCTTTATATATCGCATTCGGTCGTGTCTGCAGCATGGCCGAGCAAAGGAGTTCCTATGTCTGAAAGCCGCCCGCCGCTTCCGCCCTTCACTGCCGAGACAGCAGCGCAGAAGGCGCGTATGGCCGAGGATGCGTGGAATTCGCGTGATCCGGCACGGGTCGCGCTCGCCTATACGACGGACAGCCGCTGGCGCAACCGCGCCGAAGTCCTGCAAGGCCGCGATGCCATCCAGGCTTTCCTGACGCGCAAATGGAGCCGTGAGCTCGACTACCGGCTGATCAAGGAAGTCTGGGCCTTTCACGGCAACCGCATCGCCGTGCGCTTCGCCTATGAATGGCACGACGATTCGGGCTCTTGGTTCCGCAGCTACGGCAATGAGAACTGGGAGTTCGATGAGCACGGGCTGATGCGCCTGCGCATCGCTAGCATCAACGACCTGCCGATCGCGGAGGTCGACCGCAAGTACCATTGGCCGCTCGGGCGCCGCCCGGACGACCACCCAACATTGTCGGAGCTCGGGCTTTAAACCCCGCTCTGGTCTAGGAGGTTTCGATGAACGCGCATGCTTTCACCAGCGACGTCGCCTTCACGCCGACCGTCAAGGCGATTCAGGCGCGCAAGGGCTCGCGGCAGTCTTACGCCCGCGTCGAGGAGCGTGGTGGCTGGCAGGCTGTCATCACGCCGGACCTTGCCGCGTTCATCGAGATGCAGACCAGCGTCTTCCTGTCGACGGCCAATGGGGACGGCCAGCCCTACATCCAGCATCGCGGCGGCCCGGCTGGCTTTCTCAAGGTGCTCGACGAAAAGACGATCGGCTTTGCGGATTTCTCCGGCAACAGGCAGTTCATCACGCAGGGCAATCTGGCCGACAATCCACGCGCCTTCCTGTTTTTGATCGACTACATGCTGCGCCAACGCATCAAGATCTGGGGCACGGCGCGCGTCGTCGAAAACGATGCCGAACTGATGGCGAGACTGATGCCTGGGGATTACAAGGCGCGGCCCGAACAGGTCATCCTGTTTACGGTCTCGGCCTGGGATTCCAACTGCCCGCAACACATTCCGCAGCGCTTCGAGGCGGCTGACGTGGCGGCAGCACTTGGCGAGCGGGACAGGCGTATTCAACACCTCGAGCAGGAGGTCATGCGCCTGAAGGCGGCGTCGAAGGCGACAGACAAGGAATGATGATAGAGGGCCGAGGGCTCAGCCGCCGGCCGCGGTCTCAGCCAGCGCGATGCCGTCCGGGGTCGGCTTCACCGGCACGATGCCGCGCGCCAGCGCCAGCAGGTATTTGGTGTATTCGGTGAACAGCACACGCAACGCCCGCGGCTTGGTCAGCCAACCGCCATTGTCGAGATTGGAATTGACCACTGGATAGGGCTCCAGCTTGGCGCCATGCAGCAGCCGGCCCATTTCCAGCAGGCTGCGTGGCATGTGGTAGTTGTTGGTGACGAGGATCACCGTGCCATAGGCATGGCTTTCGATCCATTTGGCACTTTCCTCGGCATTGCCGATCGTGTCGAGCGCAGCGCGGTCGATGTCGACGCAGCAGGAAAACAGCTTCTTGTCGCCGCCGGTCGCGACCTGGAGCTGGCGGCGGCTGGCTGAAGGATGCACGCCGCTGATCAACAGCCGCTCGCCCTTGCCGGACGCCAGCAGATCCATCGCGGCGTCGAGGCGTGACTGGCCGCCGGTCAGCACGATGATGGCATCGGCCTTCGCCGGATTGGCGGGCGTGGTCAGATGGGCGACCTTGCTGGCGAACCAGCCGAAGCCGCCGGCAAACAAGGTTGCGAGAACGAGGAGGGAGAGCGCGGATATACGCAGTGCGGTTTTTAAACGGCTAATCCCGCCGTGGTCGCGCAAACGAGCAACCACCACTGGCATCTGCACAGCCGTCCCGGTCGAATCCCGCACGTCCATAGCCATATGGTTAATCCTGAAATGCGGCCTTTGGTAGGTAAAAGACGCACTTTGCGTTACGCCGCTTCTCCATTCGTGATCAGCCTGCTTCCATCCCCCGCCAGAACATGCTCCCTTTCACGCGTCTGGTTGGCGAACGTCGATGTCGCTGAGATAGGCGACGACGGTGGCATGCGAGGTTGCCGCCGTCAGTGCGCCGATCACCAGCACCATGAGGACGACGCCGAGATAGCCTGCCGAGCCGATGGCAAAATTGCCGAACAGCGCAGTCGCCTGATCGGCCTGCGGCGTCGCCATGTTGCGCGACGACCACCAGGAAAAGACGATGAAGACCAGCACCGCCGCCGCGCCGCCGGCGGCCGCGCCCTTCATGCCGGTGACCAGGAAATGCCGGCGGAATTCGCGTGCGATGAAGGCCGCCTCGGCGCCGACGAAATGCAGCACCTCGATGATGTGTCCGTTGCCGGCCATGGCGCCGCGGGTCGCGAACACAACGGTCAGCACCGTCGCCGACAGCATCAGCGCCAGCACGGCGATGCCGATGGTCACCGTGGTGCGGGCCATGGCCACCAGCCGGTCGACCCAGGTGCGGTGGTCATCGAGCGACGCGCTCGGCAGTTTCGGCGTGATGGCAGCGCGCATGGCGGCGAAGTCGGGCGGGCTGTTCTCATCGATGGTGACGATGATCAGACGCGGCACCGGCAGCTCATCGATGTTGAGACCGGAGCCCAGCCATGGCTCCAAGAGCCCGGCGGTCGCCTCGCGGTCGATGATCCTTGTCGATTTCACGCCGGGGAACTCGGCGGCGATCTGCGAGGCCTGGGCAAGCGCTGCCTCCATGTCGAGGCCGTCGGCCGGCTTCACCTGGATCGTCGCCTCGCGCGAGATCTGGTTCTCCCAGACCGAGGCGGTGTCGCGCACCAGCGTCACCGCGCCGAAGGTCAGGCAGGACAGGAAGGTCATGATGGCGATGACCAGGACCAGGGCGCGGCCGGCGATGTTCTGCGCCGGCACGATCGGCGCCATCCGGCGCTGGGCGCGCGGCTTTGCCTCGGCCGCCTCGGCTTCCTGCTCATGCTCATGCTCTTCGAGATGTTCGGCGGACAGGTCAGTCATAGATGTCCAGCCTTCCGCCGGCCAGGATCATGCGGCGCGCGTCGACTTGTTCCATCAGGCCGAGATCGTGGGTGGCGATCACCACGGCGGTGCCCAACCGATTGAGCTCGATGAACAGCCGCAGCAGCCGTCGCGCCAGCGGCGGATCGACATTGCCGGTCGGCTCGTCGGCCAGCAGGATCTCCGGCTGCTCGATCAGGGCGCGGGCGATAGCTGCACGCTGCTTTTCGCCGCCCGACAGGACCGGCGGCAAAACATGCATGCGCTCGCCCAGCCCCACCCATTTCAACAGCTCGGTGACGTCGGTGCGGTAGCTCGCTTCCTCGCGCCCGCGCACGCGCAGCGGCAGCGCGACGTTCTCATAGGTGGTCATGTGGTCGAGCAGGCGAAAATCCTGGAACACCACGCCGATGCGGCGGCGCAGATGCGGCAGTTCGGTGCGCGAGATACGCGAGCGGTCCTTGCCGAAGATGGTGATCAGCCCGCGCGTCGGCTTCAGCGACATGAACAGAAGGCGCAGCAACGTCGTCTTGCCGGCGCCCGAAGGCCCGCTCAGGAATTGAAACGAGCGCTCCGGTATGTGCAGGGAGATGTCGCGGAGGATTTCCGGACCCATGCCATAGCGGAGGCCGACATTTTCGAAGCGAATCAATTTCGACGACCTGAAATTCCTGGCAGCACTGAGCCTGCCTGTTCTACGAAAAGACCATCGGCCGGCATGGTTAACCGGCGGTTAATTCCTGGGTTGTTTCGGCGCGTCACGAGGGCTCCGGTGGGGAAGCGTTAACCATTTTTGTTTACGCAAAAGAAACGAAAAGCGAACACGCGCAATAACGGGGCCATATGGCTGACGAACGAACCGCGCGCCCGGTTTCCGGCGAAATCATGACCGATCCGCCGGCAATTGCCGTGGCGGACCGGATCGTGCGCGGCCCGGCCGCCGATATCATCGATGCAGACTATGTCGTGTTGCCGCCGCCGGCCCCTTCTGTCGAAAGCGATTCGCCGCTGCCGCGTCCAATCGTTACCCCGTCCATCGAGGGCATGGACATGCTGCGCAAGCCGGAACCACCGGCGGAGCGGCCGCCCGCCGCGCGCGGCGGGCCGATCTTCTGGATCGCCGGCATCGGCGCCGCGCTCGCCGCCTTCTGGGTCTCCGGCGGTCATGTGCTGGTGCGCCAGGCGCCGTTCCTGACCGGCGCGCAAGCGTCGGCGCTGACCATTTCAGGCGTCACCTCACATGTCGACGCCTCCGGCGCCAATCCGGTGCTGTTTGTCGATGGTGAGGCCGCCAATGACGGGACGGGTCCGGCGACCCTGCCGCCGCTCGAAATCCGGGTAACGGGCAATGATGGATGCACAACCCGCTATACGTTGGGGACATCCGGCCATTCGCTGGCATCGGGCGAAAGATTCGGCTTTGCCAGCCGGCTCGACGTGCCTAAGAACGGCGTGAGGACCGTTTTGGTTACTTTCGCTGAGTAGGCGATCACCGGGGAAGACCAGCAATGCCAATCGTACGCGACAAGGACATCGAAGTCCTGTTTTCGGCGTCGGCGATCGCGCGCCGCAATCTCGAACTCGCCAAGGAGATCGCCGGGCACGACTATCACGATCTGCTGGTGATTTCGGTGCTGAAGGGCTCGTTCATCTTCGCCGCCGACCTGATCCGCGCCATGCATGATGTCGGCCTGTCGCCCGAGGTCGAGTTCATCTTCATTTCCAGCTATGGCGCCGGCACCACCAGCGGCGAGGTGAGGGTGCTGCGCGACATCGACAACGAGGTTTCCGGCCGCGACGTGCTTCTGATCGACGACATTCTCGAATCCGGCAAGACGCTGACCTTCACCCGCGACCTGATGCTGTCGCGCGGTGCCAAAAGCTGTTCCATCGCCGTGCTGCTCGACAAGCGCATGCGCCGCCAGACCGCGCTCGTCGCCGACTATGTCGGTTTCGACTGCCCCGATTATTTCGTCGTCGGCTATGGCATGGATGTGGCGCACGCCTTTCGCGAATTGCCGTTCGTGGGTGTTGTGAAAGGCGATGCGTGAGGCGATAGCCTCGCACCGGCAAGTTCTGAAAAAGCCCTTAACGGTTCCGGAAAAATTAGCCTGGCCGGACGCAGGGTGCTTTCAGAAAAAGTCAACTTTTCGCGGCCAAATTGCCGGCCATGGCAAAGCTTTTGATCGTCGAGGACGATGAGTCCGTCCGCACCCTCGCAGCCCGCGCGCTTGAACGCGCCGGCCACGCAATCGATATCGCCGCCGACGGCGCCCAAGGCCTGGCGCTGATACGCGCCGCGCATGGCGGCTACGATCTCGTCGTTTCCGATATCCGCATGCCGGAGATGGACGGCATCGAGATGGCGATCGCGGCGGCAGCACTTTTCCCGGCGATGAAGATCATGCTGATGACCGGCTATGCCGACCAGCGCGAGCGCGCCGAGGAGTTGAACGGCATCATCCTCGACGTCGTACAGAAGCCCTTCACGCTGGCCGAAATCCGCTCACGCGTCGAACGGGCGCTGATCTGCTTCGCCTAAAGCGCGTCGCGTTGAAACGGATTCATGCGACGCGCTTTAGGTCTTTGTTTTTTATGCATGTCGTTCTCCCAAAACCGAGGTCACTTTTGGGCGACATGCATTAGATATCCAACGTGGCAATCTATCTTCGCATCCCCTAATATGCTTGCTGGCAGCTTGGGGTGGGGAGAATGGCGCGTCAGCGTCGCAAACTTGAATCGACGGCGGAAGAACAGCCCGCAAGCGTGGAAACTCCGGCGTCGCCGCCGGAGCGGCCACGGCGTCTGCGTGACAAGTTTTCGCTTGCCGGGTTCGACACATGGTCGACTACGGTTCGCAGCATCTTCCTGAACGCGCTTTTCCTGGTTGCCGTCATCATTGTTTTCCCGGTGCTGGTCAGCCAGTTCCGCCGTGACGAGGTGATCATCGAGCCGATCGCCGTGCCCGAGGCGCTGAGCAAGGAAGGCCTGACCGCCGATGTTGCGGCAAGCCGCGTCTGGGACGGTCTTCAAGACGTGACCGCCAAGGCCAAGACCAGCAAGGCAAGCATCAGCGCCATTCCGCAATCGCGCCGTGTCGAGTTTTCCTTTCCCGACTCCGGCTTCTCGATCGAATCGCTGATCTTCCATGTGCGCCGGCTGTTCAACGCATACGAGACGCGCATTTCAGGGGAATTCGTCTGTTCCGACGAGGCATGCGGCCGCTCGGGGTTGCGCTTGCGGCTCAGGGTCGTGCGCGACACGGTCGAGATCATCGATCTGCCACCGATCGGCGACCGCCCCGAGCGGGACTATTTCGCCGATGCGGCCTCCAGCATCATGGGGAGCCTTGATCCGTTTATCGCCATCGCCGCCGATGCCGAGAAGGAACCGCTGCGGGCGACGACACTGGCGCGGCGGCTGATCCGCTCGCACCACAAGGATGCCAAATGGGCCTACAATCTCGTCGGCCTTATCCGCTACAACGCCAATGACCTGCCGGCGGCCATCGAGGACTTCCGGGCTGCGATTTCGCTAGATGCCGGTTTTCTGCCGGCGCGCCTCAATCTGGGAAATGTGCTGCGCGTCTCCGGCGATCTCGACGGGGGCCAGGCCGAGTTCAGCGAAGTGCATGGCCGCGATGCGACCAACGCGCTTGCCGTCGAGGGTTTCTCCGACATAGCGATGGCGCGTAAGCAGCCTGACGAGGCGATCAAATTCCTGGTCGAGGCGGCCGATCTCGATCCGGAGAATCCGCGCTACTATGCGAAGGCCGGCAAGATCGAGCTCGATCGCGGGCGCAAGCAGCAAGGCGTCGGTCTATTGCGCCGTTCGCTCGAACTCGATCCCGGTTACATCGTGGCCTTCGCCTATCTGGCGTCGATGTATATCGGCGACGGCAATTACGAAGAGGCGGAGAAGGTGTTTCGCGACGCCGCCGACTATTCGCCGCAAAATGCCGAAGCGCAGGCGCAGGATGCCAATTTGCTGGCTTTGCTGCACAAATGGGATACCGCGGCGCAGCGTTATGATCGCGCCAAGACCATCGAGCCTGGCAATGCCGGCTACTGGCTGGAATATGCCCGCTGCCTGCAGGCGCTCGGTCAGCAGAAAGAGGCGTTGGAGGCACTGGAAACGGCGGTCAAGCTGGCGCCCGACAAGGCCGAGATCTACAGCGCGCTTGGCGACAGTTATCGCGACATCGACCGCAAGCCCGAAGCGATCGCCGCCTACAAGAAGTTTCTGGAACTGGACAAGACCAACTCGCCGACCCGGCCAATCGTCCAACGCTTCATCGAAATTCTGTCCGGCTGATATCCAGCTTCATGCCGTGTCTCCGGTAGTGGCAAGCACCGGCGCGGCACTCTTGCGGCGCTCGGTGTTGAGCGCCAGCAGGCCGGCGCCGATAATGAGCGCCGCGCCGACGACGGTCGTCGACCTGGGCACCTCGGCGAAGAACAGAAACCCCCACAGCGGCGACCACAGGATGCCGGTGTACTCGAAGGTGGCGACGCGGTTGGCCGGCGCCAGCCTGTAGCCCTGCGACAGAAGGATCATGCCGGCGGAGGCGACGAAACCGCAGGCGGCCATCTTGAGAAAGTCAGGCAGCGTCGGCCATATCCACGGCCGCACCAGGAACTCGACGCTGGGGTGGATGGCGTGGGTTATGCCGGCCAGGTGGAAGGTGCCGGCAACCACGGCGGCGCCGATGAGATAGGCGCCGTTCTGATAGAAGGCCATCACGGTGGACGATTCGGTATCGCCGATCTTGCGCGCCATCAACTGCGAAAAACCGTAGAGCGCCGCAGAGCCCAGTGACAGCAATGCCGCCCAGTCGAACAGGCCGGCGCCGGGACGCACCATCACGATGACGCCCAGCAGCCCGATCAGCACCGTCGCCAGCGTCCGCCAGGAGACGCGTTCGCCAAGATACGGCCCAGCCAGCGCCATGATGAACAGCGGCGCCATGAAATAGAGCGCCACGGCGTCGGCCAGCGGCAGCGCGGCGATGGCCAGATAGTAGACGGTGTAGGAGGTGAACTGGATGAAGGCGCGTATCGTCAGCAGGCCGAACCGCTTCGACAGGATTGCCCGCAGCCCGACATCGGCATGGACGAGGGCGATCAGGATCGGCAAGGCGACGATCGAGCGGATCGCCATCACCTCGGTCACTGGGTAGCCGCTCGACACGGCTTTGACGAGCGGGTCCTGCAGCGAGAAGACCAACACGCCCAGGCACAGGCTCAGGATGCCGCGCACCATCCTATTCTGCATCTGCGTTCCGGCTCCTGCGCATATGATCCGAAGCTGTCGCCTACGGGCTAAAAAGAACCCGCCACCGTTTCGGGCAGCGGGCACGAGTGAGGACACTTTATTGGTCCGCAGCTGATTTCGCAGCCGCATATCCAATGGGTGAGGCAACTATCACCTGGCGTTTGACATGTTGCAAACGAATTGGAATGATACCAGCAATCAAATTTGCTTATGATGGATATCATGCGTCCGACCCTCGACAGCGATCTCCTGCGCACCTTCGTGGCCATTGCCGAGGCCGGCAATTTCACCCGGGCGGCCGAGCAGGCCGGCCGTACCCAGTCGGCGGTGTCGATGCAGATGAAGAAGCTGGAAGAACTGGTTGGCGACAGCCTGTTCGAGCGCGGCTCGCGCGGCGTCGCGCTGACCCGGCGTGGCGGCGAACTCATCGTCAACGCCCGCCGCATCGTCTCGCTGCTCGACGAAACGGCGGCGTCGATGGCGGCAGCACCACTGGGTGGGCCAGTGCGGATCGGCATTCCGGAGGAATATGGCCACGCCATCCTGTCGCGCGCGCTCGGCGCATTCTCGAAGCGTCACACCAAGGTCGAGGTCACGGTGCGCTACGCGCATTCGGGAGCACAGCTGGCGGCGCTCGCCGCCGGCGAGCTTGATCTGTGCGTGGTGTTCGAATGGCAGGATCTGGCCGGCGGCGAAGTGCTGATGCACGATCCGACCGTCTGGGTGACGTCGACCCTGCATCACATGCATGAGGAACGTCCGGTGCCGATCGCGCTCTACAACCGGGCCGGCTGGTGCAAGGACTTTGCCATCAAATCGCTGGAGCAGCGCGGGCTTGGCTATCGTGTCGCCTATACCAGCGATACCACCGGCGGACTGAAGCTTGCGGTTACCTCGGGACTGGCGATCGCGCCGATTTCGCGCAGCAACATTCCGGACGGCTGCCGTGAACTGACGTCCGCCGACGGGTTCGGCGACATCGACTCCTCCAATGTGGTGATGCACCGCAACCCGAATGCGTCAGGCGAGGCGATCGACGGCATGCAGGAGGCTATCCGCGAGGCGTTCGTCAACCGATAGAACAGCCGACGGCTGCGTGGAAATGCGGCCGGTTGTTCTCGACGTTTGCTCTACCTCTTTGTTTTGACGCAATTCCGGACGGAAAACCGTTTCACACTTTTCCTGGAATTGCTCTATTTCAGCTCAAGCAGCCGTTCCAGATAGCTGCGTTCGATGTCGGGGCTGAGCGCATTGCCGAGCCGCTTGCGGATCGCTTCCAGGATCTGGCGGGCGCGCTGGACGTCGATCTCGTCGGGCACTTTCACCGAATCGCCGAAATCGGGACCCTGGCTGGCGCGCGGCCGGCCGAGCGGGTCACGGTCGGCATTCTGCTGGCGACCGCCTTCCTGGCTGCCGCCCTGGTCGCCCTGCATGGCCTGCATCTGCTTCATCATGTCCTTGGCGCCCTTGCGCAGCGCCTCGAGCGCCCGGCCCTGGTGGCCGACGGCCTCGTCGCCCTGGCCCTCGCCAAGCGCCTGTTCGGCATTGCCCATCGACTTGCCGGCCTCGCCAAATCCTTCATTGGGCTCCATGCCCATGCCTTCGAGGCCTTTCTTCAACTGCTCCAGGTCGCTTTTCAGCTGGCCCTGGCCTTCCTGCAGCTGCTTCAGCGCGTTGGCAAACTCCTGCGGCGTCATCTGCTGTTTCGGCCTGGCGAGCGGATCGCGGTCCTGGCCAACGCCCGGCAGGTCCTGGTCCTGGCCGCCGCCAGACTGATCGTTGGGATTCTTGCCGCGCTGCATCTGGTCCATGCGGAAGGTGTCGTTCATCATCTCCTGCTGGCGCCGCAGGATCTCGCCGAGCTTGTCCATCTGCTGGCGCATCTGGCTGTCCTGCTCGCCGCCCTGCTGCTGCCGGCCGGCCTGGAGGTTGTTCATCATGTCCTGCAGCTGCGACAGCAATTGCTGCGCCTTGTCGCGATCGCCCGACTTCGCCAGGTTCTCGATCTGGTCCATCATGCGGTCGATGTCGCTCTGGCGCAGTTCCTGGCCGTTCTGCTGCATCTGCGGCGCGTTCGGGTTCTGCTTGGCGCGTTCGGCGAATTCCTGCAGGAACTGGTTCATCGCCTCGCGCAGTTCCTTCATCGCCTTTTCGATTTCCTGGTCGCTGGCGCCGTTCTTGATGGCGTCCTGCAGCGCCTGCTGCGCCTGGCGCAGCCGCTTTTCGGCGGCCGAGAGGTTGCCCTCTTCGATACCGAGCGCGATTTCCCAGAGATAGGCGACCTCGCTGCGCAGCTGATCGTCGTTCCCGGCGAGCTTCAGCCGGCTACGCGCGCTCATGATGGCGAGATAGTGGGACATGTTGTCGAACGTGTCTTCGGGCCGCAGCGTGATGGCGTCGATCAGGTCGAAGACGCGCGGCTTGGCATTTGCGTCGAGCGCCAGCAGGCGGCGTTGTTCGATCACCGCCCGCGCCAGCGGGTTGGCGAACGGCCGCTCGGGCATCACCAGCGTTTTGGTCTCGCTCGAGGCGGTGTGTCCGGCGTCGTCGGTGGCGACCAGCGTCAGCTTGATGCTGCTGCCGGCCCAGACATGCTCGGTCAGGTCCTTGGTGGTCTTGGCGGTATTCGACTTGCCGCCGCGGCGCGGCAGCGCCAGCGGCATCTCGGGCGGGCCGTAGAGCGGGTGCGCGTCCGGCGCCTGCGGGTCGGCCAGCGCGAAGACCGCCTTGGCGGTGGCGGCGCCATAGTCGTCGTCGATCTGGTAGTTGAGTTCGAAGGCGCCGTTGGCGGCGCGCTTGGGCTCGCCGACGAAGCGGATCTGCGGCGGTTTGTCCGCGATCACGGCGAAGGCCCAGCGGCCAAGCTGGTCCTCGCCCGATTTCAACGTCAGCGTGCCGTCGCCGGTCAGCTTGCCGGTGAACTGGCGTACCTTGGAGGGCGTTGCTGGGCTAGCTGCCGGTTTGGCTGTCGTGGCGGCCTGAGGCCCGGCCGGGTCGATGACACGGGCGTTTCCGTCCTTGTCGGCATAGGCGAGCGTTTCCTCGCCCGAGCCCCCGGTCACGCGCAGCGAGACATCGCTGCCTTCGGGCACATGAAACGTTGGCGTCGCCTGGTTGGCGTCGGCGGTCAGGAAGATCGGCGGCTTGCCGGTATAGGCCGGCGGTGTCACCCAGGCATCGATGCGTGGCGGCACGGCATCATGCGCGCCGTGGGCGCTGAAACCGTCCGCTATCCTGCCACCGGTTGGCCCGAAGGAGAAGGCAAAGGCGGTGACAAGAAGTAGCGCGGCCACCGCGCGCAGCCCCCAGGGGTCGCGCTCCGGCACGCGTGTGCGCGGCAAGTCGGCGCCCAGGCTGTCGAGCTTGGCGGCCATACGCTTCTGGTGTTCGCGCCACAGTGCCTGCGAGAAGCTGCTGTCCCGGCCGCTTGGGCGGTCGGCCTGCACCAGCACGGGGCTGTGCAGCAGTTCGTTGGCGGCCTCGATGCGGCGATCGACTTCGGCGGCACCAGGCAGGCGGAAGAAGCGCAACGGATAGAGCGCTGCCACCCCTGCCAGCCCGAACGCGGCGACAAGGCCGATGCGCACAACATCCGGCAGCCGGGAGAAAACGCCGAACCAGGAGATGCTTATGAACAGGCTGGCGACAATGATCAGCGGCAGCAGCAGCGGCCAGCCGCGCTCGACCAGCATCGAGACCCGCGTCGCCAGCCGACTCAAGGCAAGGCGCCCTGCCAGGCCGCGATCGTTGCTGAAGGTGGGTCGTTGCGTCATCGGCCCTTCCTGGAATCGGACAGGATAGCCCGTTCCTTACGACTCGAAGAATACCAGCAAACACGGCAAAGGCGAGGCGCTTTCAAAAAACGTGAAGTCTGCGATCATGGTTCCATGGTCGCAGTCAGAAGGTCGCGGGGTTGGCGTTCGCCCCGCAGACCAGCACGGCAACGCGTTCACCCGGTGCCGGCGCGTAGCGGCCGGACAGGATCGCGGCGAAGGCAGCGGCACCGCCCGGCTCGGAAATGATGCGCACCCGGTTCCACAGCGCCTTCTGGGCGGCGATGATGTCGTCGTCGCTGACCAGGATGGAGCGTTCGACGAAGGCCTCGGCGATCGGGAACATCATTTCGCCGACGCGCTTTGGCGCCAGCGAATCGGCGGCGATGCCTTCCGCCGGCGCGTCGACCGGATGGCCGGCCTCGAAGGCGCGATGAAGCGTCGGCGCGCCCTCGGGCTCGATGGCGATGATGCGGATGCGGCCGGCATACCAGGCGGCGATGCCGCCGATCAGGCCGCCACCGCCGACGGCAACCAGCAGCGTGTCGATCTCAGGCAGATCGTTCTCGATCTCGAGCCCGAGCGTGCCCTGGCCGATCAGCGTTTCCTCCTGGTTGAAGGCGTGGATCTGCAAGGCGCCGGTTTCCTCGGCGAAACGTTCGCTGGCGGCCAGCGCCTCGGCATAGCGGGCGCCGCCGACGACGAGGTCGGCGCCGTAGCCACGAATACGGTCCAGCTTGGCCTGCGGGCTCACTTCGGGGACGAAAATGGTCGCCTTGTGGCCGAGCCGCATGGCGGCGTAGGCGACGGCGGCGCCATGGTTGCCGCCAGATGCGGCGACGACGCCGGCCTTGGGGACCGGCCGCTGCAGCAGATTGGTGAAAGCGCCGCGCGCCTTGAACGAGCCGGAATGCTGCAGGCATTCGAGCTTGAGGTCGACCGCCAGCGGCGGCCGGTCGAAGTCGGCCATGTCGACGCGCAGCACCGGCGTGTGTCTGATATAGGGGCGGATGCGCGGTTCCATCGCGGCAATGCGTTCGCGTGTGACGGTGTTGCCCTGCGACATGATTTGTTCCTCGTATAAAATCCCGCCCTAAGCCAGCCAGTCAGGCACCGAATCCAGCCCGATCAGATCGTCATAGGTCAGGCGCGGGCGCACGACGTGGAAGCGATCGCCGTCGACCAGCACCTCGGGCACCAGCAGACGGGTGTTGTAGGTGCCGGCCTGAACGGCGCCATAGGCACCGGCCGTGGAAACAGCGACGAGATCGCCGGCCTTCAGCCTGGGCAGATCGCGGTCGAGGCCGAGATAATCGCCGGTCTCGCAGACCTGGCCGACCACGTCGACCATCATGCGCGGCGTGTCGGCTGGCGGCTGCACGACCGGCTTGATGTCGTGGAAGGCATCGTAGAGCGTCGGCCGGATCAAGTCGTTCATGGCGGCGTCGACGACCAGAAAATTCTTGGCGTCGCCTTCCTTCACGAAGATCACTTCCGAGACGAGGATGCCGGCATTGCCGACGATCAGCCGGCCCGGCTCGAACATCACCTTCAGCCCGAGCTTGGTGACATGCTTCCTGACGACCTGGGCATAGGCGTCGGGCAAAGGTGGCGGGTTGTTGTCGACGCGATAGGGAATGCCGAGGCCGCCGCCGAGATCGACATGATCAATGGCATGGCCATCGGCGCGCAGCGCGCCGACCAGATCGACCAGGAGGGCGAAAGCGTCGTCGAAGGGCTGCAGCTCCGTGATCTGGCTGCCGATATGGGTATCGATGCCAGTGACCTTGATGCCCGGGAGCGTTGCCGCCCTGGCATAGACCTGCCGCGCCCGCTGCCAGGCAATGCCGAACTTGTTCTCGGCCTTGCCCGTGGAGATCTTCTTGTGGGTCTTGGCGTCGACATCGGGATTGATGCGCAGCGAGATCGGCGCCACCTTGCCGAGGGCCGTGGCACGGGCCGACAGCAGCTCGAGTTCCGGCTCCGACTCAACGTTGAAGCAAAGGATGCCGGCCTCCAGCGCAAAGTCCATTTCGCGCGCGGTCTTGCCGACGCCCGAGAACAGGATCTTGCTGGGCGGGACGCCGGCGGCCAGCGCCCGGCGCAACTCGCCTTCCGAGACCACGTCGGCGCCGGCGCCGAGCTTGGCCAGGGTCCGCAGCACTGCCTGGTTGGAATTGGCCTTCATGGCGTAGCAGACCAGCGCGTCCAGCCCGGCAAAGGCCTGGGCGAACACCCGGTAGTGCCTGGTCAAGGTGGCGGTGGAGTAGCAGTAGAATGGCGTGCCGACCTGTGCGGCGATATCGGGGATTGCCACGTCTTCGGCATGGAGCACGCCGTCGCGGTAGTCGAAATGGTTCACGAGAGTGGTTCCGGAAGTTGGAGCACGATGAGATCGGGTTTGGAAGACCAACCCGGTCTGATCGGTTCTAGATCAGCGGGTCGAGGAAGAACTTCTTGTCCTTGACCGGTTTTTCCGGCTCCGGCGGCAGCGGCTGCTTGGCCTTCTCGGCATCCTTGCGGGCCTGTTCGGCGGCTTCATAGGGTGTGTCGAGACCGGCCTTGCGGCCGCAGGCGGTCACGGCGGCCATCGCCACCAGCAGCGTCAGCGTCACCAAAATCCTGCTTCCGGTCATCGATCCATCCGTCCGAAACGTTTTTGTCAGCCGCCGCTTTTAGCCGAGTTCTCGGCGTATTGCACCCCGGGATATTGCCCGCTGCAATATCCAGGATATTGCTGTCGCAATATCGGGGCATCAGCCTTTCGCCAGTCGCTTTTTCCAATAGCGAATCTGCTTCCTCACCTCCGACGGCGCGGTGCCGCCGAAACTGGTGCGGCTCTTGACCGAGTTCTGCACCGCCAGCACCGAGAAGATATCTGGTGTGATGCCGGGGTTGATCGACTGCAGATCCTCTAGCGAAAGCTTCTCCAGGCTCACCTTTTTCTCCTCGGCCAGCGCCACGGCGCGGCCGGTGACATGATGCGCCTCGCGGAACGGCAGGCCGAGCGTGCGTACCAGCCAGTCGGCGAGGTCGGTCGCGGTCGCGTGGCCGGAGCCGGCGGCCTTCTTCATCGCGGCTGCGTTGACGGTCATGTCCGAGACCATGCCGGTCATCGCCGCGAGCATCAGGTCGAGTGTCTCGGCGGCATCGAACACCGATTCCTTGTCTTCCTGCATGTCCTTGCCGTAGGTCAAAGGCATGCCCTTCATCACCGTCAGCAAGCCGACCAGATGGCCGGTGACGCGGCCGGTCTTGCCGCGCACCAGTTCTGCGGCGTCGGGGTTCTTCTTCTGCGGCATGATCGAGGAGCCGGTGGAAAACGAGTCCGACAGCCTGATGAAGCCGAACTGCGGCGTCGACCAGATGATGATCTCTTCCGCCAGCCGCGACAGATGCGTGGCGCAGATCGCGGCCATGCTAAGGAACTCCAGCGCGAAATCGCGGTCGGAGACGCTGTCCAGCGAATTGCGCATCGGCTCGCGGAAGCCGAGCGCTTTTGCGGTTTGGTGGCGGTCGATCGGGAAGCTGGTGCCGGCAAGGGCCGCCGCTCCTAGCGGGCTCTCGTCCATCCTTTCGATCGCGTCGCGCACGCGCGACAGGTCGCGCGAAAACATCTCGACATAGGCCATGCAGTGATGGCCGAAGGTCACCGGCTGCGCCGCCTGCATATGGGTAAAGCCCGGCATCACGGTCGCGGCATGCTCCTCGGCCCGCTCCAGCAGCGCAATGATCAGCCCCTTCAGCGCTTCGGCGACGCGAAAGCATTCGTCCTTGACCCATAGCCTGAGGTCGACCGCCACCTGGTCGTTGCGCGAACGCGCGGTGTGCAGGCGGCCGGCGGCCGGGCCGATCAGCTCGGCGAGGCGGGATTCGACATTCATGTGGATGTCTTCCAGCTTGGTCGAAAACTCGAATGTGCCGGCCTCGATCTCTTTCAGGATCGTGTTCAGGCCGTGAGCGATTTTTTCTTGATCGGCCGCCGAAATAATGCCCGTTTGCGCCAGCATCTCGCTATGGGCGATCGAGCCGCGGATGTCCTGCGCGTAGAGTTTGCGGTCGAACGATATCGACGCGTTGATCGCTTCCATGATCGCGGCCGGACCCGAGGCAAATCGTCCGCCCCACATCTGGTTGCTGGTCTTCTTGTCGCTCATCGCTATAAAACCCGTGCTTCGGAGCAGTTTTGAGAACATGGCAGACGGAAACAGATTTTTCCCGGCCCCGCGCCTGATCCTCGCCGCCCTGGTGGCGGGAGCGCTGGCCGGCGCGGTCGCGGTATATGTCAGCGAGAGCCGGTCTGGCAACAATGCACCGGCGCAAGTGGCCGTCGGCGACAGCAAGGACGACGTCGCCTGCGCCGCCAAGAGCGACCGCGCCAAGAAGGTCGCCGCCGCTGCGACCGGCGAGGTCGCCGCCCTGTTGCCCGCCGACCCGCCGCAATCCATGAAGAGCCTTGCCTTTAATGGCCCGGACGGCAAGCCGATGACGATCGCCGACCATGCCGGCAAGACGGTGCTGCTCAACCTCTGGGCGACATGGTGCGCGCCGTGCCGCGCCGAAATGCCGGCGCTCGATGCGTTGCAGAAGGAGAAAGGCAGCGCCGCCTTTCAGGTCGTCGCCGTCAATGTCGATACCGGCGACGATGTGAAGCCGAAGAAGTTCCTCAGGGATACCGGCGTCGAGACGCTCGGCTACTACCGGGATTCGACGGTAGCGCTGTTCAACGACCTCAAGGTGCGCGGCCCGGCGCTCGGCCTTCCCGTCACCATGCTGATCGACGGCGAAGGCTGCTTGATTGCCCATATGAACGGCCCGGCCGAATGGTCGAGCCCCGACGCCAGGCGGCTGGTCGAGACGGCACTCGGATCGTGACTCTTTGTTTTGATGCAATTCCCTAGGGAAAGCGCTAGGCGCTTTTCCCGGGAAAACCGTTCACACTTTTCCTGGAATTTCTCTAGGCCGAGCGCACGATTGGCTTGAGCAATACGAGGCCACTTTCCCCGTGTTTGGCGGCGCGCACCGGGACGCGCTTGCCGAGGCTGGTCAGGTCGTCGAATGCCTCGATCGGCGCCGGTTTGCCGAGATAGTAGCCCTGGCCGATCTCACAGGCTTCCGCATCCAGGAACTTCAGCTCGCCAAGCGTCTCGACGCCTTCGGCAAGAACCGGCAGGCCAAGGCCGCGCCCCAGCCCCAGCACGGCGCGCACGATCGCCGCGACCTGGCCGTTGGTGTCGACCGCCTTGATGAAGGAGGAGTCGATCTTGATCTTGTCGAAAGGGAAGGCGCGCAGGTTCGAGAGAGAGGAATAGCCGGTTCCGAAATCGTCCATGGCGACGCGCACGCCCAGCGCCTTGACCTGCCGCAGGCTTGCCAGCGCACGCGGCATGTCCTTCACCAGCGCGGTTTCGGTGATCTCGAGTTCCAACCTTGTCGGGGCCAGACCTGTCCTCAACAGGGTCTCGTGCACCTTGCGGCTGAAATTGGGATTGTGAAGCTGGACCGCAGAGACGTTGACGGCGATCGTTAGCGGATTTTCCCAGCGGGCGGCTTCCGCGCAGGCCGCGTCGAGCACCCAGTCGCCGATCTGCCCAATGGCGCCGCTGTCTTCGGCCACCGGGATGAATATTGCGGGGGAAACGTCCCCGCGTTCGGGATGGCGCCAGCGGATCAGGGCTTCGAAGCCAAGCATTTTGCCGCTGCTGATCTCCTTCTGCGGCTGGTAGACAAGGTAGAATTCGCCACGCACGACGGCCTGGCGCAATTCGTGTTCCATCACGCGCTTGTCACGAGCCTCGGCGCCCATCGACGCCTCGAAATAGCGAAAAGTGTCCCTGCCTTCGGTCTTGGCGCGGTAGAGTGCGGTGTCGGCATGGCTGATCAGGCTGGTCTGGTCTTCGGCATCAAGCGGATAGATCGCGATGCCGATGCTGGCCGAGACCAGGCCGCCGCCGACTGCGGCCCGGTTTTCCTCGCGCATGGCGGCGAGCAGCGAGCCTGCGATGCGGCCCGCCGCCTGCGGGTCGGGCAGGTTGGGGGCGATGATAGCGAATTCGTCGCCGCCGAGGCGCGCCAGCATCTGTCCATGGCGCAGAACGCCGGCTGCGCAGCTTGCCACTTTCTGCAGCATCGCATCGCCGGCGCCATGTCCGTAAAGGTCGTTCACCTCCTTGAAGCGGTCGAGGTCGAACAACAGAAGCGCAAGGTGCCGGCCTTTGACGCCGTTGTCTACATTGGCGGTCCGTTTCATGGATGCAATTTCCATGTCGAGACGGCCGGAAAAGGAGCGGCGGTTGGCAAGTCCTGTCAGCGGGTCGAAATGGGCGAGGCGCAGGATCTCCTGCTCCGCCTTCTTGCGTTCACGGATGTCGCGGACGGCTATGACGTTGTGGGGCTTGCCGCAATAGTCGATGCTTCGGGCGATCAGCTCGACGGGAATTCGCGTTCCGTCGCGATTCCTCAACTCCGCCTCCCGCGGCTGGCCTTCCAGGCTGGCCGCGTCGGTTGCGGTGTGTTCGTCGAAGAGCTCGCCCAGTTCCATGCCTGTCAGCGTCGCGGCCAGCGTGCCGGTCAGCTTGCCCATGCTGTCATTGGCGCTGACGATGCGGTTGCCGTCGCAGACGATCAGGCCCTCCACGGCGGCATTGGCCAGGCCGTGCATGCGATCAACCTCGAGCTTCTGGCGGCGGAAGCGCAAATCGATCCACAGCGCCGATGCCGACAGCACCAGGATCACCAGCGTGGCGGCCGCGGCCGCGAAAGCCTGCGAGGTCGGCTCGATCGTGTACTCGGATATGACGATCGAGGAATCGGGAAAGATCGAGACGGCACCCATGCCGATGAAATGCAAGGTGCAGATCGCCAGCGTCAAAAGCACCGCGCCGGCGGACGTCGCCGTCGTGGAGGGACGGCGCAGCACGACACGCAGCGCCAGCGCCCCGAGTGTCACGCCGGCCAGCAGGGAAACGGCGACCATCAACAGGTTCCATTCGATGCGGCCCTGGACCTCGAATGCCGCCATGCCGATGTAGTGCATGGCCGCGATGCCGCCGCCCAGAACGGCGCCGCCGACGAGATGATAGTCGAACTCGTCCCGCAAGGTGGCGATCCACATGCCGGCCGCCGTCAGCGTGACCGAGGCGGCGAGCGAGAGCACGGAGAGCCGCGGATCGTAGGCACTGGGTATGCCCGGTGTGAACGCAAGCATGGCGATGAAATGCGTTGCCCAGATGCCGAAGCCGGTCGAAGTGGCCGCGATCATCAGCCAGGCAAGCCGGTTCCGGTCTGTCGAGCGGCTGATGTGATGAAGCAGGCTGACAGCGGAGAAACAAGAAATTCCGCAGATCAGCGCGGCGAGTGCGACCAGTCTCAAATCGTGCTGGTTCACGATACAATTGTAGACCGTCAACATCTTATATCCCCAAGCCCTTTGGAAATAAAAAACGAAATATGACTGATTAAGGCTTGGCTGTTGAAGGATCGATAAAGTCGCCTGCAACCAGAGCGTGTTTTCCCGGCGCATTTACTCCTGTTGCCGTCTCGATGCTTCATGTCCCTTTTAGCCGGATAATCATGGCGGCCGACATGATCTTTACGTCCGTGACAGTCGCCCTAGCTACCTCTGACGCCGGTGTGCCGTTTGATGCCGGCCAAGCCGCCGAGGGAGAGGAGCGAGCAGCTGTGCAAAGGCCGGAGAGCCACAACAGAACTGTCACATACCTTCTCTAAGAGAGCCGGCAAGGACTTGCGCAAAACCCTTGTCACCAGCCACTCAAGAGGGAAAAACCATGACTATGATCAAGCGGGGCTTTGCTGCCCTTGCCGCTGGTGCGCTCAGCACCGCGCTGGCGATGCCTGCCTTTGCGGAACCGGTTAAATTCGATTTCTGGTTCGGCCTTTCGGGCGATCTCGCCCGTGTCGTCGATACGATGTGCAAGAACTTCAATGCCTCGCAGGCGGACTATGAAGTGGTCTGCACCAGTCAGGGCAACTATGACGCCACGCTGCAGAACACCATCGCGGCCTTCCGTGCCGGCAAGCAGCCGGCCGTCGTCCAGGTCTATGATGTCGGCACCGCCACCATGATGCTGTCGGGCGCCTACAAGCCCGCCGACAAGCTGATGGAAGAAAACGGCTACAAGATCGACTACGCCGACTATTTCCCCGGCATCGCGCGCTATTACGCGACGTCGAAGGGCGAGATGCTGTCCTTCCCGTTCAACTCCTCGACCCCGCTGATGTACTGGAACAAGGACGCCTTCGCCAAGATCGGCAAGACCGAGGCGCCGAAGACCTGGGAAGATGTCGGCGCCGACCTCAAGGCGATGAAGGATGCCGGCTATGAATGCCCGATGGCCATCAACATCTCGGCCAACGAAAGCTGGCAGCTGATGGAGCAGTTCTCGGCGCTCCACAACCAGCCGATCGCGACCAAGAACAATGGTTATGACGGTCTCGACGCACGTCTCGAAGTCAACAAGACCAAGTTCGTCCAGTACGTCACCGACCTCAAGAAGTGGTATGACGCCGGCCTGATCAAGATCAAGTCCAAGGATCTCGGCCAGGATATGGTCCAAGCCTTCGCTTCGGGCACCTGCCAGGTCATTCTGACCTCGGTCGGCGACCACGGCACGGTGGGCAGGACGCAGAAGGAAGGCATGAACTGGGATGTCGCCGAACTGCCGGTCTATGCCGGCACTGAGCGCAAGAATTCGCTGGTCGGCGGCGCTTCGCTGTGGGTGCTTTCCGGCAAGTCGGATGCCGAATACAAGGGCGCGGCCGCCTTCTTGAACTTCATCCACGATCCCAAGACCGCCTTGTTCTGGTCGACCAACACCGGCTACATTCCGGTGACGAAGTCGGGCTTCGATTACCTGAAAGGCCAGGGCTTCTATGACAAAGCCCCCTACAAGGGTCGCGAAGTCGCCATCGCCAGCCTGACCGCGTCCGAGCCGACCGAAATCACCCGCGGCATCCGGCTGGGCAACTTCACCCAGATCCGCGCCGAGTTCGGCACCCAGATGCAGGCGATCTTCGCCAACAAGGTCAGCGTCCAGGAAGGCCTCGACACGCTGGTCAAGAATGGCGACGCGATCCTCGACCGCTTCCAGCAGACCTATCCGGGCAAGACCCTGCCCTGATCGCTGGAAATTTTCAGGCCGCCCGTCGAGCCCTGTGCTTCGAGTCGACGGGCGGTTGTTTCGCGTATTTAATGCAAACGTGACTGGCCGCTCGGCGGCATCGGCGGACCGATGGAAAAACGCGTCACTTTCAGCAGCTGGACGATCGGCATCCTTTTCGCGGTGCCGCAGCTGCTCCTGATCTTCACGTTCTTCTACTGGCCGGCCGGCCAGGCGGTTTACTGGTCGCTGACGCTGCAACAGCCCTGGGGCGGCGGCAACATCTGGGTCGGGCTCGACAATTTCCGCTCGATCCTGGCCAACGCCGACTACTGGAACTCGATTACCGCCAGCCTTGTCTTTGCCGGCATCAGCACCGGGATTGCGATGTTCATCGCGCTCGTGCTCGCCGCCTTGACCGATCGGCAGCTCGCCGGCTCGCGCCTCTATCGCGTGGTGCTGATCTGGCCCTACGGCATCGCCGCACCGGCGCTGGCGCTGGCGTTCCGCTTCATCCTGGCGCCGGAGGCGGGGTTCCTTTCCGCCATCAACCGGATGTGGCCGGGGATCTGGGATCCGGGTCTCGATGGCGCGGATGCCATGGCGTCGATCATCGTCGCTTTTTCGTGGAAATATGTCGGCTACAACTTCATTTTCTTCCTGGCCGCGTTCCAGGCCATACCCCGTTCGCTGATCGAGGCCGCCGCAATGGACGGTTCGGGCGTCATCAGGCGTTTCTGGGACATCCAGTTCCCGCTGATCACGCCGACGATCTTCTTCCTTTTGGTCATCAACATCACCGAAAGCTTCCAGGATTCCTTCGGCATCGTCGACATCATGACATCAGGCGGCCCGGCGAATGCGACCAATCTGATGGTCTACAAAATCTATTCCGACGGCTTCAAGGGTTTGGATTATTCGGGCGCCGCCGCGCAGAGCATCATCCTGATGCTGCTCATCATCGTGCTCACCATCTTCCAGTTCCGCTTCATCGAGCGGCGCGTGCACTACGGGTGAGATGACATGGTAGAGCGCACCCCATTCCTCAATTTCTTCACGCATCTGATCCTGTTCCTCGGTTTCGTCTTCTGCGTCGCGCCGTTCGTGGTCGTCGTCATCGCCGCGTCGCACAACCTGCGGGATGTCAACGATGTGCCGATGTCGCTGCTGCCGGGCAGCGACTTCTGGGTCAACATCAAGACGGCTTGGGTGACGGCCGATCTCGGCCCCAAGCTGCTCAACAGCTTCGTCGTCGCCGGCGGCGTGGCGGCGGGCAAAGTGATCATTTCGGCGCTCACCGCCTTCTCGATCGTCTATTTCCGCTTTCCCGGCCGGATGTTCATCTTCTGGCTGATCTTCGTCACCCTGATGCTGCCGCTGGAAGTGCGCATCGTGCCGACCTACGCGGTCGTCGCCAATGTGCTGTCGCCCTATCAGGCCATCCTCGACGTGACAGGCTTGAGCTGGCTGATCGAGAAGGTGTCGGGCGTGCAGGTCTCGCTCAACCTCGGGCTGCTCAATTCCTACCCCGGACTGATCCTGCCGTTGGTCGCTACCGCGACCGGGACGTTCCTGTACCGGCAGTTCTTCCTGACCGTGCCTGATGAGCTCACCGAGGCGGCGCGTATGGATGGTGCAGGGCCACTGCGTTTCTTCATCGATGTGCTTTTGCCACTGTCGCGCAACAACATGGCCGCGCTCGGCACCATCATGTTCCTGTGGGCCTGGAACCAGTATCTGTGGCCGCTGCTCATCACCACCGACCAGTCGCACGCGATGGCGGTGACCGAGCTCAAACAGCTGATCCCTAATGTCGGCGGCACTCCGGAATGGCACATTGCCATGGCCGGCACGCTGATCGTCATGCTGCCGCCGCTGGCCGTCGTGGTGCTCATGCAACGCTGGATCGTGCGTGGCCTGATCGCCACCGAGAAATAACAGGAGACAAAAAATGGCCTCCATCACCATTCGCGGCGTCAAGAAGAATTACGCCAAGACGCAGGTCGTGCACGGCGTCGACCTCGACTTCGCCTCGGGCGAATTCGTCGTCATCCTGGGACCGTCCGGCTGCGGCAAGTCCACGCTGCTGCGCATGATCGCCGGGCTGGAAGACATTTCCGGCGGCACGATCACGATCGACGGCACTGTCGTCAACAAACTGGAACCACGCGAGCGCGGCTGTGCCATGGTGTTCCAGAACTACGCGCTCTATCCGCATATGAGCGTGGCGCAAAACATCGGCTATTCGCTCAAGGTGGCCGGCGTTCCCTCGGCTGAGCGCACGCAGCGTATCCAGGCGGTGGCGCGTACGTTGGAGCTCGAACATCTGCTCGACCGCAAGCCGATGGCGCTTTCCGGCGGCCAGAGGCAGCGTGTAGCCATGGGCCGCGCCATGATCCGCGAGCCGAAAGTGTTCCTGTTCGACGAGCCGCTGTCCAATCTCGACGCCAAGCTGCGCGTGCAGATGCGCTCGGAAATCCGCAAGCTGCATCGCCGGCTGAACGCCACCTCCGTCTTCGTCACCCACGATCAGGTCGAGGCTATGACGCTGGCCGACCGGCTGGTGATCATGAACGGCGGAAAGGTCGAGCAGGTCGGCACGCCAGGTGAAATCTACACCCGCCCGGCCAGCCGCTTCGTCGCCACCTTCGTCGGCGCACCGGCGATGAACATTCTCGAAGGCATGGTCGATCTCGACGGGCTGTCGCTGCTCGGCGGCAGCCGGCGTCTGGCGATGACACGCGCTGGCCTGCCGGTCGGCTCGAAGGTTGCGATGGGCATCCGGCCGGAAGCCGTGAGGCTGGTGGCGCCCGGCACGGCTGGCGCGCTCGACGCCACCGTCGACCTGGTCGAGGAACTGGGTGCGGGGCGAGTCATCTATGTCGATCTCGACGGCGCGCCGTTTTCGGTGATGACGTCGGAGGCCATCCACCCCGAGCCCGGCAGTACGGTCGGCCTGAAGATCTCGCCGGAGGACATGCATTTCTTCTCGTCGGAGACGGGAAGCCGCCTCGATGTCTTCAGGGCGTCCGCGCCCGAGCCGGCGCTCTGATTTTCAGACCGCGTTGAACAGTGGCCGATCTACTCGGCCAAATTCGGAAAACGCATCATAGCGTGATCTCGCCACCGCGCGCAGAGCTGTCGGCCGTTCAGGGGAACACATGCGCCTTTCCCGACACGGTGAGCCGCACGATCTCGCCGACCGCCGGCGCGTCCATGCCGGATTTGCGCAGGATCAGCGGCGTGTTGCCGATCGCAGCGGCATCCGGCGGATCGGCATTGTTCAGGAGCCGCACCGCGATCGTGCATGTCGAGCCGGCGAATTCCGATTCCGTCACCTCGCCGAACAACATGTCAGCGGTGCCCGACATGCCTTCGCGCGATGTTCTCTTCAGCGCAATCTGCTCCGGCCGCAGCATGATGCGGGCGATATCGCGGCTGTCATTGGTGTCGACGGCGATGCGGCCGAGCGGTGAGTTGGCGAAGCCACCCGCGATCTTCGCCGGCAGGATGATGGCGTCGCCGAGAAACTCGGCGATCATCCTGTCCTTGGGCTTGAGGTAGAGATCGCGCGGCGTGCCGACCTGCGAGAATTTGCCGTCGCGCATCACCGCCACCTGGGCAGCGAAGGACAGCGCCTCGGCCTGGTCATGCGTCACCAGGATGGTGGTGATGCCGGCCGCCTCCAGAAGTTCGGCCACCGCCTTGCGCATCGAGGCGCGCAGGCCGGTATCCAAGGCCGAGAACGGCTCGTCGAGCAGCATCAGCCTTGGCTTCATCGCCATGGCGCGGGCGAGCGCCACGCGCTGCTGCTGGCCGCCGGAGAGTTCGTGCGGGCGGCGCCTGAGGATCGCCTTGTCCAGGCCGACGATATAGGCGAGTTCGACGATGCGCTCGGCGCGCTTGTCCTCGCCCCGGCCCATTCCGAAACCGATATTCTCCGATATGGTCAGATGCGGGAACAGGGCGCCGTCCTGCGCCACCACGCCGATGCCGCGACGATGTGCCGGGACAGCGGCGGCGCCATTGGCCAGTACCTCGCCGTCGAGCACGATGCGGCCCTGGTCCGGTGCCTCGAAGCCGGCGATCAGCCGCAGCAAGGTCGTCTTGCCGCAGCCGGAGGGACCGACGATTGCGGTCCGGCTGCCGCTGGCGACATTGAGGTCGACCCCGGCAAGGGCTGCGACCGGGCCGTAATGCTTGTGCAGGCCGCTGATTTCGAGAAAGCTCATCGTCCGGCCATCCGTTTCGACTGGACATAGAGCAGCCAGGTGAGCGGTAGCGACATCGCCACCATGATGAAGGCGTAAGGGGCGGCCGAGGCGTAGTCGATCTCGCCGCTGTAGGACCAGAATGCCATCGCCAGCGTGCGGGTGCCGTTCGGCGCCAGCATCTGTGTCGCGGTGAGCTCGTTCATGATGCCGAGCGCCACCAGCGCCATGCCGGCCGCCGCACCTGGAGCCGACAGGCGGATGGTCGTCGACCACAGCGCGTTGAGCGGACGCCGGCCAAGGCTGGACGCGGCGCGCTCGAGCTCGACCGGGGCCTGGGCGATCGAAGCGCGCAGGCTGACCAGGGCTCGCGGCAGGAACATGAGTGCATAGGCGACCAGGATGGTGAACAGCGTCTGATAGAGCGGCAGGGCGATGCGCACGGTGATGGTGACCAGCGCCAGCGCGATGACGACACCCGGTAGCGAGCCGACGATGTAGTTGCAACCCTCCAGCAGGCGCTGCAACGGCCCGGGCGCGCGGATCGAGATCCAGGCCATCGGCATGGCGGCGATAGTGGCGAGCAAGGCGCCGGCAAGCGCCAGGAACAGCGTCTGGCCGAGCGCCAGGCCAATCTCGTCGAGACGCCAGACATCGGCGCCGCCGGCGACGAGCCAGCGGCCAATGGTGATGAACGGCACGCCAAGCGCCAGCAGCGTGGTGACGACAAGCAAGAGCAGGCTCGGTATGGTGGCGCGGCCGAGGTTTGTCCGCTGCTGATACCGCGCCGCGCCGGAGCCGACACGGGCATAACGCTCCTCGCCGCGCACCAGCACTTCGAGGCCCAGAAGCACGAAGCAGCAGGTCACCAGGACGCCGGCCAGCATATTGGCGGCCGGTCCGTTGAAGGTCGACTGGAACTGGTCGACGATCGCCGTGGTGAAGGTGTCGAAGCGGATGAAGACGTAGAGGCCGTATTCGGCCAGCAGATGCAGTCCGACCAGCAGCGAGCCGCCGCAGATGGCGAGCCTGAGCTGCGGCACCACGACACGCCAGAAGACGCGCCAGGGCCCAAGGCCAAGGGCTGCTGCCGCGTCCTCCAGCGCGGGATCAAGGCGACGCAGCGCCGCCGATATGGGCAGATAGAGGAAGGGGAAATAGGCGATCACCGACACCAGCACGCCGGCCCACAGGCCGTGCAGCCCGGGCACCATGGTGATCCAGGCATAGGAGTGGACGAAAGCGGGAATGGCGAGCGGCGCCACGCACAGCCAGGCCCACAGCCTGGCGCCGGGCAGGTCGCTGCGCTCGGTCAGCCAGGCCAGCGCGACCGACAGCACGATGGCGATCGGCACGGCCAGCAACTCCAGCAGCGTGGTGTTGACCAGCAATTCGCCGACGCGCGGCCGGAAGACCAGCGCCGCAACGGTGTCCCAGCCGGTCTGCACCGCGATCCAGATGATGAAGGCGAGCGGCACGAGGGCGAGCAGCGAGACGAGAACAGCGGCAGTGACAAGCCAGCGTGCGGCCCGCCGCTGCGGCCTTCGACGCATCTTCATCGGCAGGTACGAGCGCGCGAGATCGAGCGTGGGCTGCATCAGCTCGGACGCCCCACGGTTGCGGCGGGGTGCCGGCAATCAAGGGACCACGGTCGGCGGTCAGGAACGCAGCGTGTCGTCATCGACGAAGGCCATCTCGAAAATAAAACGCTCCCGCGGAAGGCAAGGTCCCGCGGGAGCACGGTCTGACGTCCTTATCAGGACGAACGGCAACTAAAGCAAGCCGGCTGCCGTCATCAGGTCGGTGACCTTCTTGGAGTTCAGTGTTGTGGCGTCGACCTTCGGCGCCTGGAGATCAACCAGCGGCACCAGCTTCGGATTGGACTCGGCACCCTTGCCGACCGCGTATTCGAAGGAGGTTCCGTTCTTCAGCACGTCCTGGCCGCCCTTGCCGGTCACCCATTTCAGGAAGGCCTGGGCTTCCTTCGGATGCTTGCTCGAGGCGAGCACACCGCCACCGGAGACCGAGACAAAAGCGCCCGGATCCTGGTTCTTGAAATAATGCAGCGCGACGTTCTTGCTGTTCTCGCCGGTCTTGGCCTGATCGCCGAAGTAGTAATAGTGGTAGATCACCCCGCCTTCGATCTCGCCGGCGTTGACCGCCTTCATCACCGTGCTGTTGCCCTTGTAGGCGGTGAAGTTCTCCTTCATCGCCTTCAGCCAGTCCGCCGTGGCGGCCTCGCCCTTGAGCTGCAGCAATGCGCTGACGATGGCCTGGAAATCGGCGCCCGAGGGCGAAGCGGCCCAACGGCCCCTCCAGCTCGGGCCGGCAAGATCAAGCAGCGACTTGGGCAACTGGTCGGCCTTGAGCTTGGTCGTGTTGTAGGCAAAGACGGTGCTGCGCGCGGCCACACCCACCCATTTGCCGCTGGCGGCCTGATAGTCCTGCGGCACCTGAGCCAGCGTGTCGGCGTCGACCGGCGCGAACAGGCCGGCATTCTCGACCAGCACCATGGCGGGTGAGTTCTCGGTCAGGAACACGTCGGCCGGCGAAGAGGCCCCTTCGGCGACGATCTGGTTGGAGAAGTCGCTGTCGCCGCCATTGCGCAGCGTGACCTTGATACCGGTTTCCTTGGTGAACCCCTCGGCCCATTCCTTGGCCAGGCTTTCATGCTGGGCGTTGTAGACGATGATGCCGGCATCCTCGGCCATTGCCGGACCGGCGGCCAGGCTGATTGCAAGTGCGGCGGCACCAGCAAGGGCGGAAAGGGTGAATTTCATAGCGTCATCCTCGATGTCTTTGGTCTTTGCACGCTGCACCTATCGATACCTGACAGGCATAGTCAACATTGACGACTGCTTCAATCGGTCGCTGAGGCGCAAAGGTCGACGCAAAGCGGACAATTCCATGTGATGGCGATATGGATCGAGGTCTCTCGCCAGACGTAGTCGCAAGACCTGTAAGGTGACCCGGTATGCGGCTGTGCCTTCAAGGCCCGCAAACTTTCGTGATTTGCCCGTAGTTTGGCTTGGACATTATTTCGCCGGCCACGTAACAAATCGGTGCCGAGGCGCGAAAATCGGGGAGTGAACTCTTGTGAGCGGCAAGGACGAGGCCGAGCTTTCCCGGCTGTTGCGGGCCGCGATCGCGGGAGATGAAAAGGCCTATGCCGACTTTCTGCACCGGATTGCCGCGCTGGTGCGCGGCTTTGTCCGGCGCAAGATCGTGCAGGGCGGGGTCGATCCCGAGGATGTCGTGCAGGAAACCTTGCTGGCCATTCATGTGAAACGGCATACCTGGCGCCAGGACGCGCCGGTTCTGCCCTGGATCTATGCGATCGCCCGCTTCAAGCTGATCGATGCGTTCCGGCGGCGCGGACGGCGTATCGAGATCGATGTCGACGATATCGCCGAGACCTTCGCAGAACCGGAAACCGAAACCGTCAGCGAGCGCGACATCAACCGGGCCCTGGACGGGCTGCCACCGGCACAGCGTTCCGTGGTTTCGGCGGTATCCGTGGAAGGCCGCTCGATCGGCGAGACAGCGGCGAAGTTCGGCATCAGCGAGACGGCGGTGCGTGTGTCGCTGCATCGCGGACTTGCTGCCATAGCCAAGCGATTTGGGCAGGGGCGATTCGGGCGGGAATGACATGAGGACCGAGGATCTCATCAAGGCGCTCGACGCCGACGCAAGCAGCAAGGCGATGCCATTGCGCTCGGCCTGGTGGCTGGCTGCTGGTGCGGCCATTGTCATCGCGGCAGTCGTTTTCCTGCTGACGATCGGCCCGCGCCCCGACTTCATGGTGGCCGCGCATACGATGCGCTTCCTGTCGAAATTCGTCTTCACCATCGTGCTGGCCATCAGCGCCTTCGCCCTTATCCGCGCCTTGTCGACGCCAGGCTCCCCGACTGGTCTGGCGATGGCGGGAATGCTTGCCGCGCCGTTGCTGGTGGCCGTGGCCGTGGTTCTGGAGCTCTTCATGGTGCCGGAGGCGTTGTGGGGCACGCGCATGGTCGGCTCCAACATGATGATCTGCATGGGCTTCATCCCGCTGATCGGCATCGGCCCGCTGGCCATCTTCCTGTGGATGCTGCGCTACGGCGCACCGACACGGCCGGTGCTGGCCGGCGCGGTCGCGGGCCTGCTCGCCGGTGGGCTGGCGGCGACCTTCTATGCCGCGCATTGTTTCGACGATTCGCCGCTTTTCGTTGCCACCTGGTACACGATCGCGATTGCGGCGCTTGCCTTGCTTGGCGCGCTCGGGGGGCGGTTTTTCGTGCGCTGGTAGCAGGATACCTGCGACCACACCCCGTGCAAACCGATCCTTAATCATGCCGGCAATTGTTTGCCGGTTACCGCTGTCGCCAGTACCCCTCACGCAACCTTTCCTTAAAATCGATCCTTCAGGGTTTTAACGGGAAAAAGCGATTGCCCACGGGGGTGGCACGGATCGTGAGATTACCGGGACTCATCAGGCTCCACAGACATGTTACGCCGGCGTTGCTCGTGGCCGGTCCCGCCGCAGTGGCGGCCTCGGTCGTGCTGTCGAGGCTGGACCTTGGCGCCGAGACACTCAGATTTTGTCTTCAGGTGTCGGTCGCCGTTGCGGCCGGCGCGCTTTTCCTTGCCGGCCTGTTTGTCGTTCGTATTTCCGACGACCATCGGCAGATCGCACAGGGCGAGCAGCGCTTCCGCCGGGCCATGCAGGATTCGGCGATCGGCATCGCCATCGTCGGGCTGGACGGGCGCATTCTCGAAACCAATCCGGCCTTCGCCTCGATGCTTGGCTACAGCCGCGAGGAGATCGAGGCACTGACCTTTTTCCAGATTACGCACCCTGACGACCTGCATGTCGGGCGGGAAACCATGGACGGCATCAAAGCGGGTACAGTCAACGCCTTCCAACTCGAAAAGCGGTACCTCAAGAAGGACGGCACACCTGTCTGGGGTCATCTAGCCGGCTCCGTCATTCGCGACGAGAAAGACGGGCGCCCGCTCTATCTTGTCTCACAGATCGAGGACATCGACGCGCGCAAGCAGGCCGAAGCGCGCATCACCGAGGCCGAAACACGCTGGAATTTCGCTCTGGCCGGCGCGGGTCAGGGCGTCTGGGATTTCGACATCCGCAAAGGTGGCACGACCTACTCCTCGACCTGGGTCAAGATGCTGGGTTACGCGGATGGCGAACTCGACGGCGATCCGGACCGCTGGCTGACCATGATCCACCCCGACGACCGCGAGACCGTCGCCGAAGCGGACCGTGCCCACCTTGACGGCCAGACGGAGTTTTTCGAGGCCGAGTTCAGGATGCGTCACAAGCACGGCCACTGGGTCTGGATCCTCGACCGTGGCAAGGCCATCGAGCGCGACGGGGACGGGCGTCTGATCAGGGCCATCGGCAGCCTGACCGACATCACCCGGCGCAAGGAAGTCGAAGAGCGCCTGATGGTGTCGGCGGCAATGCTGGCCGACGAGAAGGAGCGGCTCCGGGTGACGCTGCAGTCGATCGGCGATGCCGTTATCTGTACCGATGCGGCGAACCGCGTCACCTTCATGAACCCGGTTGCCGAGAAGTTGACCGGCGTTTCCGGCGAGGCGGCCCTCGGCAAGACGCTCGGCCATGTCTATTGGGCGGTCGACGAGGAGACGGGGCACAGGATCGGCGTGACACGGCCGGCGATCGGCGCGGAGGCGCCCTCCGACCAGAACAGCCGCGCCGTGTTGATCCGCCGCGACGACACACGCTGCAGCATCCGTCAGGTCGTGTCGCCGATCATGAACGAGCGCAACGAATTCTGCGGGCTGGTCATCGTCTTCCAGGACTTCACCGATGCGCGTGCCCTGCAGCGCCAGCTGGCTCACGCCGCCGCGCATGATGCGCTGACCGGCCTTGCCAATCGCTCGAGTTTCATCCGCACCATGGAGGGATTGGTCGATCAGGCGCGCAAGGACGGCACGACGATCGGGAGCGGCCATCAGTTCATGTTCATCGACCTCGACCATTTCAAACTGGTCAATGACACCGGTGGTCACGCCGCGGGCGACGCCTTGCTCAAGCGGGTCGCCGAGGCCGTGCGCGGCGTGCTTGGGCCCGAGGACATTGTCGCGCGCCTGGGTGGCGACGAATTCGCGGTCATCCTGAAATCGGGTTCGACCGCCGGCGCCAGGATCGCGGCGCGCTCCATCATCGATGCGATAGCCGGCCTCAACTTCACCTGGGACGGCCGGCCGCACGCGATCGGTGCCAGCATCGGGCTGGCGGCGATCTGCGCCAATTGCGGTGAAGTCGATGAGATCATCGCAAAGGCCGACGCCGCCTGCTATGCGGCCAAGGCCGCCGGCCGTGGATGCGTTTTCGTGGCGCCGGATGACAGGATCACAGACGGCAGGTCAGAACCGCCCGCGCCGTTTGCCGCAGCGTCATAGGCGGAGTTATTTTTTTGACGCAATTCCCAAGGGAAAGCGCTCTGCGCTTTTCCCGGGGAAACCGCCTCACACTTTCCCTGGAATTGCTCTAGCGCGTCGGGACGGGGTGCTCACCGCGATAGTCGTAGAAGCCGCGCCCGGTCTTGCGGCCAAGCCAGCCGGCCTCGACATATTTGACCAGCAGCGGGCAGGGGCGGTATTTCGAATCCGACAGCCCGTCATGCAGCACCTGCATGATCGACAGGCAAGTGTCGAGACCGATGAAATCGGCAAGCTGCAGCGGCCCCATCGGATGGTTGGCGCCAAGCCGCATGGCGGTGTCGATGGCATCGACCGAGCCGACGCCCTCATAAAGCGTGTAGATCGCCTCATTGATCATCGGCAGCAGGATGCGGTTGACGATGAAGGCCGGGAAATCCTCCGAGACCGTGATCGTCTTGTCGAGCTGCTTCACATAGGTCTTGGCCGCCTCGAAGGTCTGGTCCTCGGTGGCGATGCCGCGCACCAGCTCGACCAGCTTCATCAGCGGCACCGGGTTCATGAAATGTATGCCGATGAAGCGCTCCGGCCGGTCTGTCTGCGCGGCGAGCCGCGTGATCGAGATCGACGAGGTGTTGGTCGCCAAGATGGCTTCGGGGTTGAGCTGCGGACAGAGCTGGGCGTAGATCTTACGCTTGACCGTCTCATCCTCGGTCGCTGCCTCGATCACCAGATCGGCGCCTGCCAGATCGGCCATCGTCGGCGCCGAGCCGATGCGCGCCATCGCCTGGTTGCGCAGCTTCTCGTCAAGCTTGCCGGAGCCCACCTGGCGGGCCATGTTGCCGCTGATGGTGGCGATGCCCTTCTCGATGCGATCAGGCGATATATCGTAGATCAGCACCTTGTAGCCCGATAGGGCGGAGACATGGGCGATACCCCCACCCATCTGGCCCGCGCCGATGATGCCGATCGTCTCGATCTTGCTCATTACACCGATCCCGTCCTGAGCCCTTCCGCATGAATTGCGAAAGCGCTCCACCTTTTTGTTTTCCGCAATTTCAGCAAAACCGCTGCGCACTTTTGCTGAAATTGCTTTTGGCCTTTGCGGCCTGGTTTTTGTGCAGTGCAAACTAAAAGGGCGGGGAGACTTCGTCTACCCCACCCCAGGTATTTAATACGCTTTGTCAGAGAGCGTCAAAGCGCCTTCTGCAACTCCGGCAGGATGACGAAGAGATCGCCGACGAGGCCGTAGTCGGCAACCTGGAAGATCGGCGCCTCTTCGTCCTTGTTGATGGCGACGATGACCTTCGAATCCTTCATGCCGGCGAGGTGCTGGATGGCGCCGGAGATGCCGACCGCGATGTAGAGATCGGGGGCGACGACCTTGCCGGTCTGGCCGACCTGCCAGTCGTTGGGCGCATAGCCGGCATCGACAGCGGCGCGCGAAGCGCCGACCGCCGCACCGAGCTTGTCGGCAACCGGCAGGATGACTTCCTGGAACTTTTCCGAGGAGCCGAGAGCACGGCCGCCCGAAATGATGATCTTGGCCGAGGTCAGTTCCGGACGGTCGGTGTCCGACAGCTTGTTCTCGACGAAGGTGGAGAGGCCGGGATTGGCCGCCGCCTTGACGGTCTCGACCGCGGCCGAGCCGCCCTCGGGGGCTGCCTGGAAGGAGGCGGTGCGCACCGTGATGACCTTCTTGGCGTCGGTCGACTGCACGGTCTGGATGGCGTTGCCGGCATAGATCGGCCGCTTGAAGGTGTCCGGCGAGATCACTTCGATGATCTCGGACACCTGTGCGACATCAAGCAGGGCCGCCACGCGCGGCGCGACGTTCTTGCCCGACGAGGTGGCGGGCGCGATGATGGTGTCGTAGGCGCCGGCGAGCGACACGACGAGTGCCGCCGTCGGTTCGGCGAGACGCTCGGCGAGCTCGTCGGCTTCGGCCAGCAGCACCTTGCTGACGCCCTTCAGCTTGGCGGCGGCGTCGGCCGCGCCCTTGGCGCCCTTGCCGGCGACCAGCACATGCACGTCCGAGCCGATCTGCAGGGCCGCCGAAAGCGCCTTGGCGGTCTGGTCGGAAAGGGTGGCGTTGTCGTGTTCCGCGATGAGGAGAATTGCCATTTTATCTGTTCCTTCCGATCTCAGAGCACGCCGGCTTCGTTCTTCAGCTTGTCGACCAGTTCGGCGACGCTCTTGACCTTGACGCCCGCCTTGCGGCCGCTTGGCTCTTCGGTCTTGATGACCTTGAGGCGCGGCTTGACGTCGGCGCCGTAGTCGGCCGGGCTCTTTTCGTCGAGCTGCTTCTTCTTGGCCTTCATGATGTTGGGCAGCGAGGCGTAGCGCGGCTGGTTGAGGCGAAGGTCGGCGGTGATGATCGCCGGCATCTTCAGTTCCACCGTCTGCAGGCCGCCGTCGACTTCGCGCGTCACCTTGGCCTTGTCGCCGTCGAGCACGACCTTTGAGGCGAAGGTGCCTTGCGCCCAGCCGAGCAGGGCCGCCAGCATCTGGCCGGTCTGGTTCGAGTCGTCGTCGATCGCCTGCTTGCCGAGGATGACGAGGCCGGGCTGTTCGGCGTCGACGACGCCCTTCAGCACCTTGGCGACGCCGAGCGGCTCGGTCTGCTCGTCGGTCTTGACCAGGATGGCGCGGTCGGCGCCCATGGCGAGCGCGGTGCGCAAGGTTTCCTGCGCCTGCTGCGGGCCGATCGACACGACGATGATCTCTTCGGCCTTGCCGGCTTCCTTGAGCCGGATCGCCTCTTCCACCGCGATCTCGTCGAACGGGTTCATCGCCATCTTGACGTTGGCGAGTTCCACCGCCGAACCATCAGCCTTCACGCGAACCTTGACGTTCGCATCCACAACCCGCTTCACGGGCACAAGGATCTTCATTTGCCTGTCACCTCTTCACGCTAGTTGGGCGCGCTATAGCAGCCTGCGCCCCTTCTGAGTTGTCGAAAGCCGACATTCCTGACTGAATTCCGGCCAGACGGAATTCTGGCCGGATGGAAATTCTGGTCTTTGCCCGCCTTGGGCTTAGACGGAGACGTTTCCGTAGTTGGGGCAACCCTTGACGTCAATACGCTGAAAGCGGCTCAAATCGGTTCAGTTTGAGCCCGAGGGGGTTCCCCGGCCCCAGCGCGTCGTGGTGGCCGTCGGTTCAGGCGCCGCTGGTTCAGCGGCAACCGGCGACGGGTCTGATGTGGGAACCACGGTATCCTCGTCAGCGCCGGCAAAAAGTGGCACGCCGCGGCTGCGCAGGACCAACACCAGCACGGCGCCGGCGATGATGCCGCCGATGTGGCAGGCCCAGGAAATCTGGTCCTCGCCACCGGCGGCGAACATGACGATCTGGAACAGCACCCAGAGGATGAGCGGGATAAAGGCCGGAATGCGCAGCGGGATGCGGGCGAAGGCCAGAACCCAGACCTTCACCCGGGGGTAGAGGATCAAATAGGCGACGACCACGCCGGCGATGGCGCCGGAGGCGCCGATTAGCGGCGCCTGCGAATTCCAGGCGACGAGGCCCTGGAAGGCGGCGCCGGCGATGGCGCACAGCAGATAGAAGATCAGGTAGCGGATGTGGCCGAGCGCGTCTTCGACATTGTCGCCGAACACCCAAAGGAACAGCATGTTACCGCCGAGGTGGAAGATGTCGGCATGCAGGAAGGAGTAGGTGACGTAGCTCAGGCTTTCAGGGATGATGACAAAGCGAGGGTCGAGCTCGGCTGTGTTGTGAACGACGGAGGGGATGAAGCCGAGACCGAGTACGGCAGCATTGGTGAAATTCTCTCCGCCGAGTGCCGTGGCGCAATAGACGAGTGCGTTGGCCACGATCAGGCCGATTGTCACATATTGCAGGCGGATGTGGCGCAGCCTGTTGGTGTCGTAAAGCGGGATGAACATCGTCCCTGGCCCCCTCCCGCTTTCGGTTCGTTCATCGGTTCTTGCCGGGAACCCATAGCACGTCGGCATTTCCATTGTCATTGACCGCCCGGGCGGCGACAAACAGGAAATCCGAGACGCGGTTGATGTATTTCAGCCCGTCGCGGTTGACGTGCTCGCTTGGGTCTTGAGCCAGCGCCACCATCAGCCGTTCGGCCCGCCGCGCCACCGTGCGGGCGAGATGCAAGGCCGCCGCAGCCGGCGTGCCGCCGTTGAGCACGAAGGATTTGAGCGGCTGGAGATCCTTGTTGAGAAGATCGATGTCCTTTTCCACACGGTCGGTCTGCGTGGCGATGATGCGCAGCGGTTCATAGCCAAGCGGCTTGCCGTCGTCGGGCACCGCAAGATCGGCGCCGAGGTCGAAGAGATCGTTCTGGATACGGGAAAGCATGGCATCGATCGCCGGATGGCTGGTTGCCGTATGGACGCGGGCGATGCCGATACAGGCATTGGCCTCGTCGACCGTGCCGTAGGCGTCCACGCGCAGGTCGGATTTCAGCCGCCGCTCGCCGGTGCCGAGACCCGTGGTGCCATCGTCGCCGGTGCGGGTGTAGATCTTGTTGAGCTTGACCACGTCGCCTCCCGAACGGTCGCTATCCTCACTTGCGGGTGAAATACACCGCGAGCAGAATCAGCACCAGCGCCACGGCCTGCAGCATGACACGTGCCTGCATCAGCTTGTTCGAGGTGACGCCGGAGCCGCCACGCATCATGTTGATGAGGCCTCGGATCAGCACGATCACCACGGCGGCCATGACCAGAATGGCGAGGATGTTGAAGACGGTTGCCATTGTTGCGTTTCCAGTTGTTTTCGCGTTCAGGCACGTTTGGCCATCAGGCGGTAGAGTATCGATGCCGGCAGAATGCGTTTGAGCGCAGCGCCGATCCTGGCCGGCACCGTTACCACATAGTGCGGGCGCGGGCGCCGCGACAGAAGTGCATGACGCAGAACCTTATGGACCACTTCGGGTCCAGGTTTCAGCGCCGACTGGCTGCCGCCGGCCCGCAGCCGCTGCAGTTGCGCGGCATAGTCGGCGCTGTGCACGGAATTCTCGATGTCGATGTTTTTCAGGAACCAGGGCAAGCCGTTGCTGGCGATCTTCGATTTCACCGGCCCTGGTTCGATCAGCGAAACATGGACGCCGCTGCCTTCCAGTTCCTGGCGCTGACAGAGCATCAGCGCCTCGAGTGCATGTTTGGACGCCGAATAGGCACCGCGAAAGCGCACCGGCACGAGGCCAAGGATCGATGAGCAATGGACGAGGCGGCCATGGCCCTGGCGGCGCATGACCGGCACGAGACGGCTGGTCAAATCATGCCAACCGAAGAAATTGACCTCGAACTGCTCTTTCAGCGCTGCCACCGACAGGTCTTCGACCGCGCCGGCCTGGGCGTAGGCGCCGTTGTTGAAGAGCGCGTCGAGCCTTCCGCCCGTGCGCTCGAGCACTGAAGTCACCAGAGCGGCGATCGAGTCCGGGTCGCTGTAGTCGAGGTAGAACGCCTCGATGCCGTCTGTTTCCAGTGCGGCGATGTCTTCCGGCTTGCGCGCCGTGGCGAACACCAGCCAGCCTTCCGCCTTCAGCGCTCGCGCGCAATAGGCGCCTATGCCTGAGGACGCACCGGTGATGATGATGGTGCGCAACGCGGTCGCTGGAGAATTCGTGGTTTGACTCAGGGTTGCCATTTGCCGCATTCACTTCCCATATTCGCGGCGTCGAGACAATCGAAGGGAGCGCGCGTCCTTGCTGCGGAATATTGTCGCCCTGCGCCGCGTGCTCTACGACGCGCTTGGTCATTTCAACACCGATGACGGCTGGGCGATGGCCAGCCATCTGGCGATCACCTCGCTGATGGCGCTGTTTCCGTTCCTGATCTTCGCCACGACGCTGGGCAGCTTCCTCGGCGCCCAGGCCTTTGCCGACACGGCCGTGCACCTGGTCTTCGACACCTGGCCGGATCAGATCGCCAAGCCGATCGCACATGAGGTGCTGAACGTGCTGACTGTCCGGCGCACCGACCTGTTGACCTATGGCGTGCTGCTTGCCGCCTATTTTGCCTCGAACGGTATCGAGGCGCTGCGCACGTCGCTCAACCGCGCCTATCGCGTCACGGAGACGCGCGGCATCATCCATCGCCGCGTGCAGAGCCTGTTCTTCGTGCTGATCGCGACGGCCGGGTTCCTGGCGATCAGCGTGCTGCTGGTCTTCGCGCCCTTGCTGGCGCGGCTTGCCGAAGCCCATTTCGAGTGGATCAAACCCTATACCGGCACGATCACGCTGTGGCGCTACGTCATTGCCTCAACCGTTATCATCGGCGGGCTGTTTTCGGTGCACTACTGGCTGCCGGCCGGCAAGCGCCGCTTCGTCTCGCTGGTGCCGGGCATCATCTTCACACTGGCCGCATGGCTCATCGGCTCGACGATGTTCGCCACCTATCTCGACCATTTCTCGTCCTATGTGACGACCTATGCCGGCTTGGCCTCGATCATGATCGCCGTGGTTTTCCTCTACATCGTCTCGGCGATCTTCATCCTCGGCGGCGAGCTCAATGCCGCAATCAGCCGCTATCTGGAGGCGCGCGCCCGGGTCGGATGAGTTCCCTTGGTCTGCCGCGCCGTCGCCAGGCCGACGCCGAACGTCGTGATCGCCATGCCGACAATCTGCAGCGCGTTGAGCTGTTCGTTGAAGAGAGCCCAGGCGATGATCGCCGTCACCGCCGGCACCAGGTAGAACAGCGAGGCGACTTTCGACATTTCGCCGTCGCGGATCATCACCATCAACAGGAAGATGGCGCCGAGCGACAGCACCAGCACCAGCCAGGCCATGGCGAAGATCAGTTCGCCATTGATGACGACCGTGTGCGTCTCGAAGGCAAGGGCGGCGAGGATCATCAGCGAGGCGCCGCCGACATATTGCCACATGGTGGCCGCCACGAGGTCGCCGCCGGACGCAAAGCGCTTCTGCCAGATGGTGCCGGCGCTCATGCCGAGCACCGAGACCAGCGAGGCGGTCAGCGTCGCCGCGGTTACGCCGCCGCCGAGCGCGCCGAGCTTTGGCCACAGTACGATGACGATGCCGACCAGGCCGATGCCGAGGCCAAGCCAGTGGCGCGGCAGGATAGCCTCGCCGAGGAACTTGCCGGCAAGCACCGCGGTGATCAGCGGCTGCAGGCCGACGATCAGCGCCGAAAACCCGGCCGGCATACCCCTGTGGATGGCCCAGAAGACGGCGCCGAGATAGACACCATGCATCAGGATGCCGGCGCCGGTGGCGTGCAGCGCTTCCTTGCGGGTGGCTCGTTTCGAACCCAGCACCGGCATCAGGACGGCCAGCAGGATGGCGGCGATGACGAAACGCGCGGCAAGGAAGGTGAACGGCTCCGCCCATGGCATGGCGTAGCGCGCTCCGATGAAGCCGGTTGCCCACAGGACAACGAAGGTGGCGGGGATGAACCGCTTGATGCTGTGCATTTTCCGGAGGCCGCCGCGCTGGTGAGAATTGACCTGGCGATGCTCTAATGCGGTTCAACCCGGCGCGCAAAACGAAACGATTGATCCATGCATCACCGGAATTCAATTGGTGGCGAATTCGTCACGCGTTGCCAGAGTTCTGCCGGGCTCAGAGCCCGACCATCCGCCTGATATCGTCAGGCGATGCGCCGGCATCGCGCAGCTTGGCAAGGCCGGTATCGCCAAGGCTCTTCGACAGCTTTCGCCCGTCCGGCCCGAGGACGATCCGATGGTGGAAATAGGCCGGCTGCGGCAGCCCGAGCAATTCCTGCAGCAGGCGCTGCATGCCGGTGGCGGAAAACAGGTCTTGTCCGCGCACGACGTGGCTGGCGCCTTGCAGGGCATCGTCGACAATCACGGCGAGGTGGTAGCTGGTCGGGATGTCGCGGCGTGCCACGATCACGTCGCCCCAATCCTGCGGTCGAGCTTCGACCGAATGCGTCGTGGATAGCGTTTCATTCGTGAATTCGGCCCATGCGAGGTCCTTGCCGACGCGCGCAACAGCGGCATCGACATCCAGCCGCCAGGCGAAGGGCGCATTTTCGGCGATGCGCCGCTGGCGTTCTTTCACGGGCAGCGCCTTGTCGGCCGGGGGGTAGAGTGGCACGCCGTCGGGATCGCGCGGCCAGTCACGCCCGCGCTTTTCGCTGTCGGCGATGAAAGCGCGGATTTCGCCACGGCTCATGAAGGCGGGATAGACCAGCTCCTCGCGGATCAGCCGGTCAAGCACCGCCTGATACTCGGCGAAATGCTCGGACTGGCGGCGCACCGGCTCTTCCCAGCCAAGCCCCAGCCATTTCAGATCGGCTAGCACGCCCGCCTCGAATTGCGGCGTACAGCGCGTGGTGTCGATATCCTCGATGCGCAGCAACAGACGGCCGCCCGAGGCGCTTGCCAGCTTCTGATTGAGCAGCGCCGAATAGGCATGGCCGAGATGCAATTCGCCGTTGGGGCTGGGTGCGAAGCGGAATGTCAGGAGCGTCATGTCTCGATCGGCAATCGGGTTGTGCTGCGGTTTTGGCGGTTGCTACTTTGCGGCACATTGGCGGACAAGGATACAATGCAACGCATCGCGACACTGGACGACATTGCCCGCGGGCTGGATGCGCTTTGCATCATCGACCCGCGCCTGGAAAAGGTGCGCGGCATGGCCGGCGAGGTGCCGCTCAGGCTCTCCGAGCCCGGCTTCAGAAGCCTGGCGTCGATCATCGTCTCGCAGCAGGTCTCCCGGGCGAGCGCCGACGCCATCTTCGGCCGGCTGACCAGGCTTGTCGATCCGCTGACGCCGCAGGCGATCCTGGCCGCCGGCGAGGACATGTTTCGCGAGGCCGGCCTGTCGCGGCCCAAGCAGCGCGGCCTGATCGCGGTTGCCCAGGCGGTGGCCGACGGCCTCGACCTCAATCACCTGTGTTCGCTTGAGGCCGAGGAGGCGATCACGGCGATGACGGCGGTGTCCGGCATCGGTCCGTGGACGGCGGAAGTGTACCTGCTGTTTGCCGCCGGGCACCCCGACATCTTCCCTGCGCGCGACGTTGCGCTGCAGAGCGCGGTCGGCCATGCGCTCGGCATCGACCCGCGTCCGCCGGAGAAAATACTGATCCAACTCGCCGAATCATGGAGCCCGTGGCGAGGTGTCGCATCGCGGCTTTTCTGGTCCTACTATCGCGAAACCAGGGGCAGGGACGCAGCACCCCCGGCCTGAATCCGCAAAAAAGCATAGAAATCATGCTTTTTTGGCGCTTCGGGCGAGCGACAATCCGCTTCACATCCCTGTCATGTCGGGCTTACAGTATCCGCGCCGTTCGGGTCTAGAACCAAGGAGGTAAACACGTGACGGTTGCCGTATCTCCGGATGGGCTTCCAGCACTGGTGCTGAATGCGGATTACCGTCCGCTCAGCTATTACCCCTTGTCGCTCTGGTCCTGGCAGGACGCCATCAAGGCGGTGTTCCTCGACCGGGTGAACATCGTCGCCGAATACGAGCATGCGGTGTCCTCGCCGACCTTCTCGATGAAGCTGCCGAGCGTGGTCAGCCTGAAGGCCTATGTGAAGCCGTCCAGGCACCCGGCCTTCACCCGCTTCAACGTCTTCCTGCGCGACCGCTTCCAATGCCAGTATTGCGGCACGCCTGACGACCTGACCTTCGACCATGTCATCCCCCGCCATCGCGGCGGCGCCACGACCTGGGAAAATGTCGTTGCCGCCTGCTCGCCCTGCAATTTGAGGAAGGGCGGCATGATGCCGGCCCATGCCAAGATGTTTCCGCTGCAGAAGCCCTACCAGCCGACGGTGCATGATCTGCACAACAACGGCCGTTTGTTCCCGCCGAACCATCTGCACGAAAGCTGGATGGATTATCTCTACTGGGATGTCGAACTCGAGCCATAGAGTTCGGCAGAAATCCGCCATGCTGGCCGCCTGACGCAGCTTTCCGCGCTTCCCCGGTCTGCTGCGGCGCAGTAGAACTGAGCTCACGTACTTAAGTACGCTCCGCTCGTCGACTGCGTCGACCCCGAAAGCCGCGCCATCCGACTCAGCCCGCCGAATTTCTGGACGAACTCTGCGTCGCGCTGGTTAATCGCGGGCCAGCGCACCTCGGAAGGCGACCGCTGCAAGCACAAGGCTGGCGATGGCGTTCCAGCCGGCCAGCGACAGTCCCAGGATGCGCAGTGCGGCCTTGTCGCAGGAGGGCGGCACGAATTTGTCGAGCGCGTCGAGAACGCCCTTGCCGCCGGTGTCGACCGGGCCGGCGCCCGCCGTGCAGTCGGTCGGGCCGGCCCACCACTGCCACTCGACGCCGGAATGGTAGACGCCGAGATAGAGGCCGTAGAGCATCAGCAGGCCGCCAATGCCCAGCAGGCCGCGCGTCAGCCAGGCCGGCGCGTGCAGCATCGAGGCAATCACCGCCAGCACCATCAGCGGCGCGCCGACATAGTAGGGGGTGCGTTGTTCCAGGCAGAGGTGGCAGGGGATATAGCCGCCAATGTACTGGAAGCAGAGCGCCGAGCCGACGGTCGCGGCCATGGCGACGGCGAGAAACAGGGCGGTCCGCGTCCGCTGGCGTCCGATATCGGCATTCATGGTCGCTGTCATGAGGTCTTTCGTCCGTTGTGTTCGCCGCCCGCTTGGCTTCTTGTCCATGTCGTTGTCCCAAAACCGCAGGGCACTTTTGGGCGACAAGGATCAGAACGCGTATTTGATCAGGATATAGAGCAAAATCAGGGCAGCCGCGCCGGCGCCAACAATCAATCCCAGGCGCTTCTCGATGAACTCCTTGATCGACTCACCGTAGCGGCGCAGCAACCAGGCAAGCAGCAGGAAACGAGCGCCTCGTGCCAAGATGGCCGAGATGATGAAGACAACAAGATTGATGTGAAGCGCCCCGGCCAGAATAGTGACCACCTTGATCGGCGGCAGGTGCGCAACGCCGGACGTGACGAGCAGCACCAGCATGAGCCCGGTGCCGGACGACTGCCATTGCTCGAACGCGGCAAGGCCGCCGAAATGCTCCAGGATCGGCCGGGCTATCGTGTCGTAGGCATAGTAGCCGATCAGCCAGCCGGCAATGCCGCCCAGCACGGACGCAACAGTTGCGGTCAGCGCGTAGCGATAGGCGCGTTCGGGCCGCGCCAACGCCATGGGCAGGAACAGTACGTCCGCCGGAATGAAGAACACCGAGCTCTCGACGAAAGCGATGAAGGCCAGCCACCATTCGGCGGATTTGCGCGCCGCCAGCGACAGGGTCCAGTCGTACAGTCCGCGAAGCATCGGCTCTCCTAATGCGTGTCGCCCAAAAGTGCGCAGATGCCCCGGTGGCAAAGGCAGGGATGAAAACAAGGGCCCAAGCTTGCGCGTCGGTCCCTTCAGACGCGCCACGCTTCATGCGCCGCCTGTCTAGAAAGATTTTCCGCGCTGCACAATGGCAGCACCGCCACGAAATCAAAAGGCGAAGATTGGTCGCATCTCGGTGATCCCGAGAATTGGCCTGTTGACGAACAGGCCTCCAACCGTATAGTCCGCGCCCATCCAGGCCGCCCGGCCTGAGCCCCTATGGCGGAATTGGTAGACGCGCTCGACTCAAAATCGAGTTCCGCAAGGAGTGCTGGTTCGATCCCGGCTAGGGGCACCATTCCATTTTATCGGGCCGTCGACACTCAGCGCATGTTGCCGGTGTGGCCCTGCGAGTATCTGCCGGGCTGCGGCCAGACCGTCAGGCCGTGAGGCTCGACGCCGACCCGGATTTTCGTCACGGCGCCCGAGGTCGTGTCGATCATGTAGACCTCGCTGTCGAAGCGTCCGGACAGCCACAATTGCTTGCCATCGACGCTGACATTGCCCATGTCGGGGCTGCCGCCGTCCGGTATCGGCCATTGCGCGACGACCGAGCGGGTGGCGAAATCGATGACGGTCACGCTGCCCGGCCCCTTTGCGCGGCCTTGCTCCATCTTGTGCGAGCCGCGATTTGAAACGTAGAGCTTTGTCCCGTCACGGCTGACGACAAAACCGTGCGTGCCGATGCCGGTGGCGATGAAGCCGATCTCGGAAAAGCTGTCTCCATTGATCAGGAACACGCCATCATTCATCATGTCGGCAACATAGAAGACCTTGCCGTCGGGGGAGAGCCTGACGTCCTGCGGCATGCCCATTTTCGACAGGGCAAGGTGGCCGAGCACCTTCTGGTTTTTCAAGTCCACCTTCAACAGGCCGCCTTCGCCATATTCGCAGGTGAAGATGGCGTAGGCGCTGTCGACGGAAAAATCGGCGTGATTGATGCCGGGGCAGGTTGGCGTCGGGAGCGTCGACTTCAGCGCCATGGTCTCCGGATCGCGAAAGTCGAGCCGCTGATAGGCTTCATCGACGATGACGGCCGAACTTCCGTCCGGCATGAAATACATGTTGTAGGGGTCATCGACCGGAATTTCGTGACCCGGCTTGGCGGTCCTGGGGTCGATGGGCGTCACGCTGCCCTTGCTGGTGCCGCTGGCGTTGTTGGCGACCCAGAGCGTCTTCAGATCCCAGGACGGAACGACGTGCTGCGGTTTGCGCCCGACAGGGAACCTGTCGACTTCCTTGAGGGTCAGGGGGTCGATCACCGATACGCTGTTGGACGAGCGGTTCGGAACATAGACACGGGGCAGCGCGCCTGCCGTCGCCGGGCTCAAATGATCGGAGCTTGTCAGGTCGTAGATATTGATCGGCGACCGCGAAGGCGCCGGCTCGCTGCAATCCTCCGGGCACGAGCCGGCCGAAGCCGATGCCGAAGACAGGGCAAGCAACAAGACGAGCAGCGCCGGAATGCTCGTGGACTGCGGATATGGTTTGATCATTTGGGCTGCTGTTTTTCGAATTCACGGATCGCTTCGGTCGTTCCGTTGACGATCAAGTCTACGCCGAGTTGGCCAAACGCGGCTGACGATCGTGTCGGATCGCCACCATAGACACCGTCGCCGGCATCGAGTTTCGGCGCCGCCGCAAGGCGATCCTCGCGCACCATGGACGGTTCGATGGCGAGCATGAGCGATGTGTCGGCCAATCCGGCGTGGGTTCCGATCTCCGGTTGCGTGGCGCCGGCAGACAGGAGCTTGTCGACATAGGCGCCCTGGGTGATCTGATAATATTCGAGCGCCGCAAAGATCCGGACCGGGGTTTTGCGCCATTCGGCATTGAGGCGATCGGCGACATGGCGTTCGTCGGCCTGATAGCCGCCGTGGTCGCCGATCAGCACGATGGTCTTGAAGCCATGCAGCTTGAAGCTGCGGGCCGCGGATTCGAGCAACTCCTCGAAAGTCTTGTCGCTGACGGTGATCGTGCCGGGAAACCGCATATGGGCGGTCGGCGGATCGATGGTCCCTTCCGGAACATAGGAGATCACGGGCGCGACCAACGCGTTGCCGAGTTGGCCGGCTATCTTTTCAGCCAGGAACTTGACCCGCACATTGTGCTTGCCCAGCGCCATGGCGGGGCCGCTTTGTTCGGTGCCGCCTATAGGGACAATGATCGTCGTGGCCCCGGCGGCGATCCGGTCGCGCAGTTCGGTCCAGGTCTGGTCCTCGAGGAAAACCGACGCGTTGGCAGCGTGCGCCACTGAGGCAAGGCCTGACAGAAACCAAAGGCCGACGACGATGCCCGCGAACCGCGCGATCGTTGCAGCCTTTATGTAGGGAGCAGGGGGCTCGGCAAGGCGGCAGCCACGGAAGGTAGAGATCATGGGTCTAGCGCCGTCTCAGCAGGCTCTTCATGCGGTTGCGCAGCAGGCGGGCCATGTTGCGGGTCTCGCGATAGAGATGCAACTGCGAGGCTGCCTGGCGCGCGAGGCGATCGGCGTCCGGCGTCAGCCCGATCACCAGCGTGCCGATCGGCCTGCGCTCGGTCCACAGCCTGCTCATCACCGGATGGTCCGGCACCGCGCAGGAATCGGTCATCATGATGTTGGGATCGTCGAGATGCTGCCTTGTGACCTCGATCATCAGCAGCGTGCCGGGCGAATAGGCGGATAGCGTCTCGTCATAGGCCGTCTTCCAGGTGTAGGCGACGCCGGCTTCGACGAAGACGATCAGGCAGGCGATGGTGCGGCCATCGAGCGTCAGCGAATGGATGCGGCACATGTCCTGTTCGGCGAGCCGGTGCACGGCCTCGCGGGCGAAGGCGGCGCGGAAGCGGTCGATCGCCATGGCGGTGCGCTCGCGGCCCTTCCAGCCGGACGCTTCCAGCGTCAGGAAGCTTTCGATGGCGTGGCGGATCTCTTCGGGGCCGCGCGCCACCACATGCTCCAGACTGCCGAGGTCGGCAAGGCGCCGCTTCAGGCGGCGGAACTCGCGGTAATGGTGCGCGCGTAGCGAAGCCTTCAGATAGTCGTCGCCGTCGAGCTCGCTCTCCAGCACGGGGCGCGCCGTCTGGCCGGTGGTGACCAGCGTCAGGCCGCGCGTCTCGGCCACGGTGCCAAGCACGCTCGCCACCGGGCCGTCGAGCCTCATGTCGGGCAGCACGAGGACTTTCGGCATCTTGAGATGCGGGCGCGACAGCATCGAGAAGAAATCCTCGACGACGCCGATCGGATCGTCGCGGTCGATCAGCGGCGTGCCGAGCGGACCGAAGGGGCTAGACCAGGTGCGCATCACCGGAACGCCGAGCGGCACCACGGGCCGTTCCACCGAGATCGGCACCAGAAGGCGCAGCCGGTTGCGGTATTCGTCGCCGTCGCGGATCACCGCCAGCCGGACTTCGCGATCCTCCAGCCGGGGCATGGCCGGCGCCAGAAAACGCGGATTGAAGAAGACGTTCGGCTCGATCGTGCGGGCGCAGAGATAATCCAGCTCCTCGACAAGGTCGAAGCCGGCCGATGCCGGATAGATGGCAAGCTTGCGCTCGGGCCGGTTGTTGGCGAGGATTTCGATATGGGCCGGGTCGGCGTCGCGCGCCAGGCCGGCAAGGCCCGACACCATGGCGCCGGCGGTGCCGCCGCTGGTTTCCTCGAGCAACGGGATGGCGGCCATCAGGCGGCTCCTTTGGCAGGCACGAAGATCACCATGACGATGCCGAGCTTGCGCCACACCGTGAAGGACAGCGCGCTAGCCTCGAAGATCATGGCAAAGGCGGTGGCCATGGCCGCGCCCCACAGGCCGAAATGCGGGATCAGCACCACGTTGAGGCCGATGTTAAAGGCCAGTGTCATGGCATAGACGGCGGCGCAGATGTTCTGGTTGCCGCTCATGGTGAGCAGGCTTTCGCATGGGCCGACGGCGGCGCGCGCCACGACGCCGAAGACGAGCAGGAACAGAAGCGGATAGCCTGAGGTGAATTCGGGGCCGAACAGCACCAGCATCGGTTCGCCAAGCGCCAGCACCAGCAGCGCCATCACGAGTGACGGCCAGAAGGTCCACGACACCGTTTCGCGGGCGAAGGCGGCAAGCTTTTCCGGATCGCCATGGGTGAACTGCGCATAGCGTTGGGCAACGCCGGCCTTGACGGCGAAATAGACGAAATGCACCAGCGCCAGCGTCTTGACCGTGGCGAAATAGACGGCGACGTCATTGGGGTTCATATAGGCGCCAACCATCAGCACGTCGGCATTGGTGAGCAGGAAGAAGAAGCTTTCGACTAGGAAGATCGGCAGCGAAACGATGAACCATTGCGCGAAATGCACCTTCATCGGTCCAGCCGGAATCTGCCTTTCCATGCGGTGCGTGATGCCGATCAGCTGAGCGAGCGTGGTGACGTAGGTGGCGGCGATCGAGGCGAAGATCGCCGTCCTGGCATCGGCGGCGTAGCCGACATAGAGCATCAGCGCCATGAACAGCAGGATCAGCACCGGCCGTATCAGATAGGTCGGCGACAAAGCGAACAGCGCCCAGCTGTTCGCCCTGGCCTGGCCTTGCAGCAGATCCGACACCGCGATCATCGGCAGGCAAATGACGCCGAGGATGAACGGTATCACGTAGTAGTTTTCGATCCAGGGCGCCGCCAGCCAGACGCCGAGCGCGCCAAGCCCGGCGATGATGGTGGAGGCGATCAGCACGAACAGGCGGCTGGCCACGACGATGCCGCGCAGTTCGTCCATCATTCCGCGCTCGCGGTATTCGGGGATGAAGCGGATGACCGAGGTGTGGAAGCCGAGGCAGGCGAGGTTCCCGACGATGACCATCGTCACCCAGACAAGCACGAAGATGCCGTATTCGAACGAGCCCATCCAGCGCGCCATCAGCACCTGGCTGATGAAGGCGATGACGGCGCTGACGATGCGGATGGAGAAGGCGATGACCGACATGCGGCCGGCCTCGCCGCGTTCATCGGCGGTGAACAGCACGGCGTCGATGCGGCCAAGCAATGGCCTCACGCGCAGCGCCAAACGCTGCGGCAAGAACCGCCCGGCAGTCGTGGCCGCGGAAAAGCGCACCCCGATCTCTCTCCATTTTCCGCCTCTTTTTCAGGCTTTGGTGTAGCGGAGACACATTAAGAAACGGTTGGGTGAGGGGTGGTTGGCGTGGCGGACGAAAGCCAACGATTTGGCTTTTCGAGCGACGAACGGTGAAGACCCGGTCCGCCTTCGGGCGGATCAAAAGGTCCAGTGGACCTTTTGAAGGGGCTGAACGCCCGAAGGGCAGGGAGCCAAAGCGGAGGGCCGGCAGGCCGCCGGTGTGCGGCGAAGCTCAGAATCCGCTTTTCGAGGAACTCAGCGCCGCCCCTCATCCGCCCTATGGGTAGCTTCTCCCCGTGAACGGGGAGAAGGAAGAGGGCGCCCTTACGCAAACGCCCCATGACAATGCTTGTACTTCTTCCCCGATCCGCAGGGGCAGGCTTCGTTGCGGCCGACTTTGCCCCAGGTGGCCTGGTTGTTGGGGTCGCGGTCTTCGGGGGCGACGATGGCGTTTTGCTCCTGGCGCACCAGGAGGGCGGTTTCGCCGCCTTCGAAATCATTCTCGCCGGTGCTGCCGTCAATATGCGTGCCGAACATGTCGGGCGCCTCCGGGGGCGGGGCTTCGGCGGCCTGGCGGACGAGTTCTACGCGCATCAGCTGCGCGGTGACGGCCTGGCGCAGATTGCCCAGCATCGCCTGGAACAGCTCGAACGCCTCGCCTTTGTATTCCTGCAGCGGATCGCGCTGGGCGTAGCCGCGGAAGCCGACGACCGAACGCAGATGGTCGAGATTGACGATGTGCTCGCGCCACAGATGGTCGAGTGACTGCAGCACCACCGAGCGCTCGACATAGGTCATCACCTCGGGGCCGAAGCGTTCGGAACGCTCCTTGGCGGCGACGTCGGCGGCTTGCGTGATGCGCTCGCGGATGTCGTCCTCGGCGATGCCCTCTTCCTTGGCCCAGTCCTCGATCGGCAAATCGAGATTGAGGAATTCGGCGACCTCGGCCTTCAGGCCGGCGACATCCCACTGCTCGGCATAGGCGTTCTCGGGAATGGCCTTGGCGACGATCTCGTCGATGACGCCCTCGCGCATCTCGGCAATGGTTTCCGACAGGCCTTCGCCGTCCATCAGCTCGATACGCTGCTCGAACACCACCTTGCGCTGGTCGTTGGAGACGTCGTCATACTTCAGCAGGTTCTTGCGGATGTCGAAGTTGCGCGCCTCGACCTTCTTCTGCGCCTTTTCCAGCGCCTTGTTGATCCACGGATGGATGATCGCCTCGTCTTCCTTGAGGCCGAGCTTCTGCAGCATGCCGTCCATGCGCTCGGAGCCGAAGATGCGCATCAAATCGTCCTGCAGCGACAGGAAGAATTTCGAGCGGCCGGGGTCGCCCTGGCGGCCGGAGCGGCCGCGCAACTGGTTGTCGATGCGGCGCGATTCGTGGCGTTCGGTGGCGAGCACGTAGAGGCCGCCGGCGGCCAGCGCCTTTTCCTTCAGGCGCTCGACGTCGGCGTGGATTTCCTTCTCGCGCGCCTCACGCTCAGGGCCGGCGGGCATGTCGCCCAGTTCGTCCTCGATGCGCATCTCGGCATTGCCGCCGAGCTTGATGTCGGTGCCGCGGCCGGCCATGTTGGTGGCGATGGTGATGGCGCCGGGCTTGCCGGCCTGGGCGACGATAGCCGCCTCGCGCTCGTGGTGGCGGGCGTTCAGCACCTCGAAATCCTTGAAGCCTTCCTTGCGCAGGCGCTCGGCCAGCTGCTCGGACTTCTCGATCGAGGTCGTGCCGACCAGCGTTGGCTGGCCCTTGGCGCTGGCCTCGCGGATCTCCTTGACGATCGCCTTGTATTTCTCCTCGACCGTCCGGTAGACCTCGTCGTCCTCGTCCTTGCGGATGACCGGCAAATTGGTCGGGATCTCGGTGACTTCGAGACCGTAGATGTTGCCGAACTCCTCGGCCTCGGTCAGCGCCGTGCCGGTCATGCCAGACAGCTTCTTGTAGAGGCGGAAGTAGTTCTGGAAGGTGACGGAGGCGAGCGTCTGGTTCTCCGGCTGGATCGCCACATGCTCCTTGGCTTCCAGCGCCTGGTGCAGGCCTTCCGAATAGCGGCGGCCGGGCATCATGCGGCCGGTGAACTCGTCGATGATGACGATCTCGCCGTTGCGCACGATATAGTCCTTGTCCTTCTGGAACAGCCGGTGCGCTTTCAGGGCGTTGTTGACGTGATGGACGATGGCGACGTTCTCGACGTCATAGAGCGACTCGCCCTTCAACAGGTCGGCGTCGCGCAGCAGGTTCTCCAGCTTCTCGGTGCCCTCCTCGGTGAAGATCGAGGTCTTCTGCTTCTCGTCGATCTCATAATCCTGCGGCTGCAACTGGATGATGAAGGTGTCGATGGTGTTGTACATTTCCGAACGGTCCTCAAGCGGACCGGAAATGATCAGCGGCGTGCGCGCCTCGTCGACGAGGATGGAATCGACTTCGTCGACGATCGCATAATTGTGGCCGCGCTGCACCATCTGGGCGCGCTCATACTTCATGTTGTCGCGCAGATAGTCGAAGCCGAGCTCGTTGTTGGTGGCGTAGGTGACGTCGGCGGCGTAGGCGGTGCTGCGTTCCTCGTCGGACAGGCCGTGGACGATGACGCCGACCGACAGGCCGAGGAATTTGTAGACGCGGCCCATCCATTCAGAGTCGCGCGTGGCGAGGTAGTCGTTGACGGTGACGACGTGGACGCCCTTGCCGGCAAGCGCGTTGAGGTAGACCGGCAGCGTCGCGACCAGGGTCTTGCCCTCGCCGGTGCGCATCTCGGCGATGCCGCCATTGTGCAGCACCATGCCGCCGATCAGCTGGACGTCGAAGGGGCGCATGCCGAGCACGCGGCGCGCCGCCTCACGGGCGGTGGCGAAGGCCGGGACCAGAAGGTCGTCAAGGCTGGCGCCGTTGGCGATATCCTGGCGGAATTTTTCCGTACGCCCCGCGAGTTCGGCGTCGGAGAGCGCCCGCATCTCGTTTTCCATGGCGTTGATCGCCTCGACACGGGGCCGGGTCGATTTGACCCGACGGTCGTTGGAGGAACCGAAAACCTTACGGGCGAGACCGCCGAGACTGACCATACAATGGTCCTTTCGATAGAATTCTCAATCTTTAAGATGAGCGCCGGCCGGCCCCATCAAATCCGCGTGAACGCACCGCCTGAATACGGGCAAACACAAAAAGCGCCCGGAAAACGGTTCTGGACGCAAAGTCGTTGGACAGATAAGAGGGGGCTCAACTGATGTCAACGCCGCGCTGGCCCTGCCGGTCGCGCCAAATTCCGCCACAATCTGGCTGATCTGGAAGCCACCCCTTCTTACAATCCTTCCCCGGAGTCATTTTCATGTCCTTATTGTTTCGCCGTGCGTCGCTCGCCAGCCTTGGTCTGGCCTTCGGCCTGTCGGCTCTTTGCCTGTCGCCTGTCATGGCGCAGGAGACCGCTCCTGCTGCTCCGGCCGATGCTGCTGCGGCACCGGCGGCAGCGCCCGTCGATCCGAACGCCGTGGTCGCCACGGTCAACGGCCAGCCCTTGACTGAAGCCGATCTGGTGCTTGCCGAAGGCGAACTGTCGCAGCAATTCGCGCAGTTGCCGCCCGAGCAGCGTCGTGCCGCCGCCCTTTCGGCGGCCATCGAGATCCGCGTCATGGCCGCCAAGGCCGTTACCGACGGCCTCGACAAGGATCCCGACTTCCAGCGCCGCATGGCGTTCCTGCAGCAGCGCGCGCTGCATGGCGAGATGGTCGAGAAGGGTGTCGTCGACAAGGTCACCGACGCCGAGATCCGCGCCCGCTACGACCAGGAAATCGCCAACACGCCGCCGGTCAACGAGGTGCATGCTCGTCACATCCTCGTGAAGACGAAGGAAGAGGCCGAGGCGATCATCAAGCAGCTCGACGGCGGCGCCGATTTCCAGAAGCTCGCCAACGAGCACACCAGCGATCCCTCGGGCAAGTCCAACGGCGGCGACCTCGGCTGGTTCGGGCCTGGCCAGATGGTGCCGGAGTTCGACAAGGCCGCCTTCGCGCTCGACGTCGGCAAATACACCGAGCAGCCGGTGCAGTCGCAGTTCGGCTGGCACGTCATCAAGCTCGAGGACAAGCGCGCCAAGCAGCCGCCGGCCTTCGACGACGTCAAGGACCAGGCCAAGCAGGCGGTCATCCGCGATAAGTATTTCGCGCTGGTCAAGTCGCTGCGCGCCGGCGCCAAGGTCGAGATCCCGGACGCTAAGCTGAAGCAGGCCGTCGACACGATGGAAGCCGGCAAGTAAGCCTGAACGGCGTTTTCAAGGGCGCGGCAGCCAAGGGTTGCCGCGCCCTTTTTGTTGGTCGCCACTATCTGCCTGATGCCGCTATGCCGTGCAGGAGATAGCGGACCATCTTGCGTATCGTCGCCTCAGGCTCGTCGAGCCGGTTGATCAGGAGATGCCGCCAGGCATAGGAAGCGACGAGGTCGGCGACCACACCCGGGTCGATATCCCCTGCAATCTCGCCCCTTGCCTTGGCGCGCTCGATGATCTGGCCGGTGTGGGTGCGGCGCCCTCCGGCATAACCGGCAAGGGCCGCGGCCGCGGTTTCATCCGACTGCGCCTCGGCGATCAGCGACTTGAAGACACTGCCCGACGATGTCTCGTGCCAGTGTGTGAACAGATTGATCAGGAAGCCGACGAGATCCTCTTCCAGGCTTCCGGTATCGGGAAGGTCAACACGCTTCTGGCGCTGGTAGACTTCGAGCAGCAGTGCCGCCTTGCTCGGCCACCAGCGATAGATGGTCGGCTTGCCGGCACGCGCGCGCCGCGCCACCGCCTCGATCGAGAAACCGGCATAGCCGGCCTCGACCAGCACGGCTTCGGCAGCCTCCAAAATCGCTTCGGCGCTGTCGGGATTGCGCCTGGCGCCAATCGATTTTCGTGCCGGATCGGCGATTTCGCCCATGAGCCGTTCCTCCCAAAGCGGTTTCTCGTCTCGGCTGAAACGACAACCTGCTGACAACTGTTTGCCTCGCCCCGCATTTTTGCCAGCCGGATGCAAACCATCCGGGAGCAAAGCGCTCGTTTTCCTTGCAGCGTTTGTGCGGACGCCAAATGAAGCCATTGGCCGCAAAATGCGCTGATGCCAAGGGATGCTGACACATCGGGATGCTCACACATCGAGATACCAATACATCATCGCTTGACGAAACGGAACGGTTCGTTCTATTCAACGAAACGTTTCGTTCCGTTGGGTATCGCCATGACGACTATTACCGCATCCAGTTCCGCACCCGCTGAGACGACGATTTCGAGTTGGATGACCTTTCTGCTGGCTGCCGCCTGCGGGCTGATCGTTGCCAATATCTACTATGCACAACCGCTGATCGGCCCGATCGGCGCCGAGCTTGGCTTGCCGCCACATGCGGCGGGCCTGATCGTTACGATGGCCCAGATTGGCTACGGGGTGGGCTTGCTGTTTATCGTGCCGCTTGGTGACCTCATGGAGAACCGCAGGCTCGTGCTCGGCATACTCGCCGTTGCAACGCTTGCCTTGCTGGGCGCGGCGATTTCAACGCAGCCAGCGGCTTTTCTGGCCGCGATGCTGTTTGTCGGCCTTGGCTCGGTCGCGGTGCAGACCCTTATCCCCTATGCGGCGCACCTGGCGCCGGAAGCCAAACGTGGCCGCGTGGTCGGCAATGTCTCGGTGGGATTGTTGCTGGGGATTATGCTGTCACGGCCGTTTTCCAGCTTCATCACTGCGCTGTCGTCCTGGCACGTCGTCTACTTCACCTCTTGCATTGTCATGATCCTGTTGATCGTGGTGCTGCGGTTTGCGCTGCCCAGGCGCGTACCGACGGCACGTCTGAGCTACGGCGCGCTTTTGGCGTCCATGGTGCATATTCTGCGCACGACGCCGGTTCTGCGGCGGCGGGCTCTCTACCAGGCGTTCCTGTTCGCGGCTTTCAGCCTGTTCTGGACGACAACGCCGCTGCTGCTGGCCGGACCCGATTTTGGCTTGACGCAGCGCGGCATCGGCTTGTTCGCATTGGCCGGCGTCGCCGGCGCAATCGCCGCGCCGCTCGCCGGAAGGGTTGCCGACCGCGGATGGAGCCGCCCGGCGACCGCCTTTGCCATGCTGTGCGTCGCTGCCGCGTTTCTCGTAACCCACATCGCGCGCAGCGGCTCGATGCTTTCGTTGGTGCTGCTGGTCGTCGCCGCCATCGTGCTCGACTTCGGTGTGCAGACCAATCTTGTCCTCGGCTATCGGGACCTGTTCGCACTTGGCGCCGCACATCGCAGCCGCCTGAACGGGCTTTACATGGCGACGTTCTTCATCGCCGGCGCAATCGGCTCAGGCGTCGGCGGTTGGGCGTATGCGCAAGGCGGCTGGCCCCTGGTGTCCTGGATCGGCCTGGCGCTGCCGGTTGCAGCACTGCTTTGTTTCGCCACTGAATTCATGTCGCGCGAAAGCGCGTGATTTTGCGACTTGATCAGCCGATGCTCATTGCATCGCTTGCGATGTCTCGGACTCGATGCGCCATCCGTCTTCGGCCTTGACCAGCCCGAGCGTGACGCGCGCCTTGCCGGTCAGCCGTGCCGCCGACTTGTCCTTCGGCACATAGTCGTAGCGCATGGCAAAGGCGGCCTCAGTACGGTCCTCGCCATGTGGCGTGATCTCAAGGCTTCCAGGCTCCAGCCCGAGCGACCACGAGGCCCATTGGGCGAACCAGTCGGTCTTCACCTTGACGATGGCATCGACGTCGTAGCGTGTGCCGAAAATGGTGGCCGACGAGCCGTAAATCCGCTTGATCGTCTCGCTCATCGTCCTGGCGTCCGGTGCCAGATAATCTCGGCGCAGGAATTTCTCGATTGAAGTCTTGTCGTCGCCGACGGAGCGTTCCAGTGCCGCGACCTGCGAGGCCGGCGCGGGCTCAGCCGCCGGCTTGGGCTCGGGGGCAGGCCCTTCACCCGGGACGAATTCGAAGCGTTCGAGCAGTGAGCCCTGTTCCCAGGGGCGCTGGCCCTCGCGGGTTTGCGAAACCACGTCGCGGCGCACCGCGATCATCATGTCGTTGATGCTCTGGCCGGGTTCGGCGATGTGGCGCAGCAGGGCAGCGGCAAAAGGCGAGTTGCGCCCGCTGCCGTCCATGGCGACCGCACCCGGCGCGGTCGAAAAGGCGATGAAGGAGCCGCGCGTCGAATCGAACTGCGCCAGCCCCGCCAACGCGGTAGCCGAACGTGTGGCGGCGGTGCGGCTCAGACTGCGGGCAAACGGGTTGTTGCGGCAGGCGTCGAGAAACACCAGGCTGACCTTGGTCTGCTGTTCCATGATGTCGAGGACTTCGTCGATCGGCACGGCTTCGAGCTGCAACTTCACCGGCATATCGAGCCTGGCGTCGACCGGCACGATGTAATTGCGCCCGTCGACCTGCAGGCCGTGGCCGGCGTAATAGAAAAGCCCGACGCCCGCGCCTTCGAGCGCATCGGAGAACTCACCGATACTGCGTTCAAGCTCGCGCTTGCCGAGATCATTGCCTTCGATGACCTCGAAACCGATCGAGCGCAGCTTGTCGGCGATGTCGAGCGCGTCGTTGACCGGATTGGCCAGCGTCCCGGCTTCGGCATAGCTGCCATTGCCGATAACGAGCGCCACGCGCCGCGCCGGCTCAGCGTCGGCGCTGAGCAGCAATAGTCCCAGAAATGCCCATGCGAGGATCGCAAGCCTGCCCATGGGCACAATCATAGCGCCACAGGCCCCGGCGACGCCAACAGATTTGAAATGCAAGCTTAATCCGGAGTGGTTCGCCGCCCCGGCAGGCGCGGCGAAAACGCCCTTGCGCCCGCGCGCCGTATCGGGCAAACCGGCCTTCCCTTGCGAATTTCCCGCCCGAGGTCCCCATGTCCACGTCGATTTCGCCGCTCGCGCCGAAGAAATACCCCAAAATGCCTGTCATTGAAGGGGTGCGCATTGCCACCGCCGAAGCGGGGATAAAGTACAAGAACCGGACTGATCTTCTGGCCATGGTCTTCGACGCCGGCACCACGGTCGCCGGCGTGTTCACCAAGTCGAAATGCCCCTCGGCGCCGGTCGATTTCTGCCGGCAGAACCTCGGCGCCGGCAAGGCGCGGGTGCTGGTCGTCAATTCCGGCAACGCCAATGCCTTCACTGGCAAGAAGGGCCGCGAATCCACCGCGCTGACCGGCGAGGCGGCGGCCAAGGCGGCCGGCTGCACGCCAAGTGAAGTTTTCCTGGCCTCGACCGGCGTCATCGGCGAGCCGCTCGACACGACCAAGTTCAGCCATCTGCTTGCCGGACTGGTCAGCGACGGCAAGCCGGACCTGTGGACCGAGGCGGCAAAGGCCATCATGACCACGGACACCTATCCGAAAGTGGCGACGGCGACCGTCAAGCTCGGCGATGCCGATGTCACCATCAACGGCGTCTCCAAGGGCGCCGGCATGATCGCCCCCGATATGGCGACGATGCTGTCCTTCATTGCCACCGATGCGCCGATCGCGGCCCCGGTGCTGCAGGATCTGTTGTCGCGCGGCACGGCCAAGACCTTCAACGCGGTCACCGTCGACAGCGACACCTCGACCAGCGACACGCTGCTGATCTTTGCCACCGGCAGGGCCGCCAAGCGTGGCGCCCCAGAAATTACTGATCCCAAAGATGCCCGCCTTGGTCAGTTCCGCCGCGCGCTCGGCAAGGTGCTGAAGTCGCTGGCACTGCAGGTGGTGCGCGACGGCGAGGGTGCCCGCAAGCAGGTCGAAGTCACCGTCACCGGTGCCAAATCCGCCCGCTCGGCCAAGCGCATCGCGCTGTCGATCGCCAATTCCCCGCTGGTCAAGACGGCGGTGGCCGGCGAGGACGCCAATTGGGGCCGCGTCGTCATGGCCGTCGGCAAGGCCGGCGAGCCGGCCGATCGCGACCGGCTGTCGATCTGGTTCGGTGATAACAGGCTGGCGCATGAAGGCGAGCGCGACCCGGCCTATTCGGAAGAAAAGACATCCGCTTACATGAAGCGCGACGATATCCGCATCCGCGCCGATATCGGCATCGGCCGCGGCAAGGCGACGGTGTGGACCTGCGACCTCACCAAGGAATATGTCGCCATCAATGGCGATTATCGGAGCTGACGGTTTTGACTTCCAGGCATCCGGCAAGCATGCTCGCAATCGTGCGCCGCTACGAGGCGGCGGGCTTTCGCGCCTGGCCGGCGGCCGCCGTCCACTATGACGGTACCTGGGTGGTGCGGCTGACCGCCGGCCATCCGGCCAAGCGGCTGAATTCGGTCAATCCGCTCGATCCCGGCGACATCCAGCACATCGCCGACCGCATCGGCCGGGCCAGCCGCCGTTTCGACGCCTATGGCAGGCCGCTGACGTTCCGCATGTCGCCGCTCTCAGGTCCCGATCTGGCCAGTCATCTCGACAAGAAGGGCTGGAGCCGGTTCGACGAATCGCTGGTCATGCGGCTGCCGCTCGCCGATGCCCAGCTCGATGCCGCCATGGACCAGATCCCGCTCAAGGACATCAGCCGCTTCATCGGCGCCTCGCTCAAGGTCAGCGGCTCGGATGTTTCGCTGCGGCCCGGCCTGTCGGAGATCATCGGCGCCATCCAGCCCGAGGCCGGCCTGTTCGCGCTCGAGGACGGGACTGAGCCGCTGGCGACGCTGATCTGCGTGCATGACGGCGATCTCGCTGGCTTGTTCGAGGTGGCCACCGACAAGGCGGCGCGCAACAAAGGCCATGGCCGCAACCTGATCCTGTCGGCGCTGAAATGGGCGCGGCTGCGCGGCGCGCGGGAAGCCTGGCTGCAGGTCGAAGCCGGCAACGTGCCGGCGTTGGCGCTCTATCGGTCACTCGGCTTCGAGGAAGTCTATCGCTACCACTATCGCCGGCCGCCTGGTCATGAGTGAAGTTGGGCATGAATGATCTGGCCAATACCGGCAAGCGCCTGCTCCTGGTCGCTGCCTGCGCGCTGGTCGACGCCGACGGCCGCGTGCTGCTGGCGCAGCGGCCCGCGGGCAAGCAACTCGCCGGCCTGTGGGAATTTCCCGGTGGCAAGGTCGAGCCGGGCGAGACGCCGGAACAATGCATCATCCGCGAATTGCATGAGGAGATCGGCATCGAGACCGATATACCGTGCCTGGCGCCACTTACCTTCGCCAGCCACTCCTATGACGATTTCCATCTGTTGATGCCGCTGTTCGTCTGCCGCCGCTTCCGCGGCATCGCCCAACCCCGGGAAGGGCAGGCGCTGAAATGGGTGCGGCCAAAGCAGATGCGCGACTATCCGATGCCGCCGGCCGACGCGCCGCTGATCCCGTTCCTCATCGACCTGCTCTGATGGGCGGCGACGGATCGGAACCGCGATCCATATCAGCCAGCGTTAATGGAAGATTTATCTCATCATGAAAAATTGATGTATGGCCGTGTCCTTGCGGCCGCGTCGCCAATTCGCTGGGGAGCGATAGTATGAGCCTGGACAGGGATTGGGATTCGATCCGGCCCGACCGTAGCTTTCGTGCCGCCGATGCCGGTATGGGCATCCTGCGCATCACGCTGCTGTTCGGATCGGCCGCGGTGGCGCTGGCGCTGATCGCGACCCCTTTCCTCGACAGCAAGACGCGCTGGCAATCGGCGCGCGATGATTTTCCCGGCGGTCTCGACATGACAGCCACCGGCTCGATCAGCCACCGCAGCACCTACACGGTGCGCCGCAGCGTGCTGCAGCCGCAGCCCGATTCAGTCTGCATCATCGGCTCCGACGGCAGGACCAGCGGCGACTGCTGACATGGTTAAGATATTCTCGAGAAGGGGGCGGTTTCACCGCCTGTTAAGGCTTTGCCATTAACCTTTCTTAACAGATCGGCGGTAAGGTCATGGAAAGGGGGATCGAGGTGATGAAAACAATGCTGCTGCGTTTTCTGACGGACGAGACCGGCGCCACAGCCGTCGAATACGCCTTGATCGTCTGTGTACTGTCGCTGACGATCATCGGCGGCATCGGCCAGGTCTTCAACTCGCTCACCTGGCTGTTCAGCAACAACACCAGCAGGCTTGCGAACGCCTTCGCTTCGCCTTGACGGCAATCGCGACGACCGCATCAGGATTCGCCGGAACCCTCCAGTATAGCCTTCAGCGAGACCTTGGCTGAACCAGGCTTCAACGGTTTTTGTTGCGATGCATCGGGAGCCCAGCCAGACATCCACACCATCGAGAAACTTGCCCGGATCCGGCCGTCGGGGTCGGAAAACCGCTCGGCATAGATTTCCGCGGCACGGGCAAACAGTCCGCGCGTGCCCGGCCGGCGGCTGCGATCGGTAAGCGCGCTGGTTTCGCCCATGGCGCGCAGGTCGGCCATCAAGGCAAACAAATTGGCATAGCGCACCGTCACGGTCTCGACATCGGCGACCGGCAGAGCGAGACCGGCGCGTTGCAGCAGCGCACCAGCATCGCGTACGTCGGTGAACGGGATGACGCGCGGGCTGGCGCCGCCGTAAAGCTCGGTCTCGGCCGCCAGCAGACACTCGCGCAACTCACTGAGTGTGCCGGCGCCGGCGAAGGCGCCGAGGAAAAGCCCGTCCGGCCGCAGCGCGCGGCGGATCTGGATCAGCATTCCGGGAATGTCGTTCATCGCCTGCAGCGACAGAAGCGACACCGCCAGATCGAGGCTTTGCGGCTCGAACGGCACGGTTTCCAGTGGTGCGACCAAGCCGGCGGCACCGTTCAGGAAAGCCGCGTCCGTTTCGACGCGGACGATCTCCGTCACCTTGCCGCTCGCGGCGAGCACGCCGGCGGCGGCCGGCGTCTGGCAAAACAGCACCGCCGCTTTGGCGAACCGGCGTTCGACGGCGCCCAGCCGGTCGGCCAAGTCCTCGGCGGCCCGGTTCATCAGGAAATCGGCACCGTCGACCGGATGGGTGAGCGCACGCCGCTTGTGCGCCAGCCAGAGATCGGTATCCATTATTGGCTGCAACGGGGGATCCTTGTTTGTCGACGCCCCCGATATAATTGGTATGGTGGCGTGGAGAACCAACCACGTGGCCGATCCGATGTCAGAGATCAAGTCCATCAGGATCAGGAACCTCACCTGCTTGGCTCTCGGCTGGCCGGCTCGGATCCTGTTTCCGCCGGTCTGCGCCGGATGCCGGCGGCATGTTTCGCAGCCGGGCGTGTTGTGCGGCGCCTGCTGGCCGAAGTTACGGCTCTTGGAGCGGCCCTGGTGCCCGGTGATGGGCACGCCGTTCACCCATCATATGGGCGAGGGCTTTCTGTCGGCGGAAGCGATCGCCGATCCGCCACCCTTCGAGCGGGCGCGGGCTGCCGTCGCCTATTCCGGCGTCGCCCGCCAGATGGTGCAAGGGCTGAAATACCAGGATCGCACCGATCTCGCCCCTTGGATGGCGCGCTGGATGGTGCGCGCCGGCGCCGATCTCATCGCCGAGGCCGATGTGGTGGTGCCGGTGCCGCTGCATTGGCGGCGCTTCTTCCGGCGGCGGTTCAATCAGTCGGCGGAGTTGGCGCGCGGGGTTTGCGAGCTCAGCGGGCTGTCTTTCGCGCCCTCCGCCATGCGGCGCGTGAAACTCACCCGCCAGCAGGTCGGGCTGGAGCGGCAGGAGCGCGAGGAGAATGTGCGCGCTGCCTTTCGCGTGCCGGCCGAGGCGGAAATCGAGATCGCCGGCCGCAGGGTGCTTCTGATCGACGACGTCTACACCACGGGCGCCACCGTGCGCGCGGCAACCAAGGCGCTGAAAAGGGGAGGTGCGGCCGCCGTCGACGTGCTGACCTTTGCGCGTGTGTTGCCGGGGGACTTCCGGGCGGACGAGTCCGCGACTATATAAGTCGGCAACGAAAGCGGAAATTCGTCATGGTCGATGTCACGATCTATACACGCATGATGTGCGGCTACTGCACGGCGGCCAAGCGGTTGCTGGAGCGCAAGGGCGTCACTTACACCGAGCACGATGCTTCGTTTTCGCCGGAACTGCGCCAGGAGATGATTTCCAAGGCGCACGGGCGTACGACCTTTCCGCAGATTTTCATCGGCGACACGCATGTCGGCGGCTGTGACGACCTCCACGAGCTGGAGGCCGAGGGCCGGCTGGACAGACTGCTCGCCAACGGCGCGACGATTTGAGGGTGTGACAATGGGTGTTTTCAAGGCTGCGGCGGTCCAGATGCGTTCAGGCGAAAGCCCAGAGCGGAATGCGGTCGACCTCGAACGGCTGGTGCGTGAAGCGGCGGCCCAGGGCGCGACCTACATCCAGACGCCTGAAATGACCGGGGCGCTGATCCGCGACAAGGAAGCGCGTGCGGCCTCCTTCATCTCCGAAGACAAGGACATCATCGTCGCGACCGCGCGCAGGTTGGCGCGCGAACTCGGCGTCTTCCTGCATATAGGCTCGACCGCCATCCTGCGCGCCGACGGCAAGCTCGCCAACCGGGCGCTGCTGTTTGATCCGGACGGTGCGGTGCTCGCCACCTACGATAAGATCCACATGTTCGATGTCGATCTCGACAATGGCGAGTCCTGGCGCGAATCCGCCGCCTACGAACCAGGCACCGAGGCCGTCGTGACCGGGGTTGCCGGCGCCAGGCTGGGCTTTGCGGTCTGCTACGATCTGCGTTTCGCGCAACTGTTCCGCGCCGAGGCGCTGGCGGGGGCCGATGTATTGACCGTGCCCGCCGCCTTCACCCGTCAGACCGGCGAGGCGCACTGGCATGTGTTGCTCAGAGCTCGCGCCATCGAGAACGGCGCCTATGTCATTGCGGCCGCGCAAGGCGGCCTGCATGAGGACGGCCGCGAGACCTATGGCCATTCGCTGATCGTCGATCCCTGGGGCCGCATCCTGGCGGAAGCCGCGCATGACGAGCCTGCCGTGATCGTCGCCGAGATCGACCCGGCGCAGTCGCTTGCGGCGCGCAAGAAGATCCCCAATTTGAAAAATGCGCGGGATTTTGCCGTCAATGCCGGTGCGGCGGAGGCGCCGCGTCTCAGGGGTGCTGCCTCTTGATCCGCTTTGCCCTCATTTGCGAGCACGAGCACCAGTTCGAGGGCTGGTTTCGCAGCAATGACGATTTCGACACCCAGAAGAAGCGTGGCTTCGTCGATTGTCCGAGCTGCGGCTCGCACAAGGTGCAGAAAGCGCTGATGGCGCCGGCCGTCTCGACGGCGCGCAAACAGGAAACCATAGCGCTTGCCATGGGCGAGGCGCAGAAACAGGCCCTGGCGCAACTCAAGGCGATGGCCGAGAAGGTGCGCGAGAATGCCGACTATGTCGGCGACAAGTTCGCCGAGGAAGCGCGCAAGATCCATTTCGGCGAAACCGATGCGCGCGGCATCTATGGCGAGGCGACGCTGGAAGAGGCCAAAGGCCTGGCAGATGACGGCGTCGAGTTCATGCCGATCCCGGTGTTTCCGGACGATAGGAACTGAGCGGTCAGCTCAGGCTGCTGATCAGCTTCTCAAGCAGGCGTGAAAGCGTCTCCTGCTCAGTGCGGGTCAGGCCCGCGAGAATCTCGTGTTCGTTGGCGACGTGGGCGGTCAGGGCCTCGTCGATCAAGGCCAGACCTTTCTCGGTAAGCTGCACGACAATGCCACGCCGGTCGTTGGGGTGCGGGCCGCGCAGGATCAATCCGGCCTTCTCCAGTCGGTCGAGCCGGTTAGTCATGGCGCCCGATGTTACCATCGTCGCCTCGTAGAGAGCTGTCGGCGTCAGCGCGTAAGGGGAGCCTGAGCGGCGCAGTGTCGCCAGCACGTCGAATTCACCGGCCTGCAGCCCGAAACGGGCAAACAGCGGAGCGAGGCGGTCGCGAGCGATCAGCGACGAGGCCTCGTTCAACCGCCCGAGCACGCCCATCGGCGAGACATCAAGCTCCGGCCGCTCCCGTTTCCATTGCTCAATCGCACGCGCTGCCCTGTCCACTGTCTCACCATTAAATATCTTGATGTTAAGAATCTTTCCATTATCTTACCGCAAGATGTAACGCTGGCCAAGTGGCCGCGCACCACAGGGCTCGATCATGAAACTTCTCTGGGAATCGGCGCTCGGCCTGCTGGTCGTCACCGGCGGCCTGCTCGGCCTGACGCTGCCGTTCGGCAAGCTTGCCACGGCGGCCGGTGTGCCGGCTATGGCCTGGGCCTTCGTCATCTCGCTCGGCGCCGGCGGCGTGCTGTTGTGCGCGCTCTTGGCGCGCGGGGAGCGTGTCCGGCTCACCGCGCACAAATTGCGTTATTTCTTCGTCACGGCCGCCGTGTCCTATGCCGTCCCCAATCTCTTGATGTTCTCGGCCATCCCGCATCTGGGCGCCGGCTATACCGGCATCATGTTCACGCTGTCTCCTGTGATCACACTGGTGTTTTCGATCCTGCTGCGTGTGCGGCGCCCCAACATGCTGGGCATTCTCGGTATTGCCGTCGGCTTCGTCGGCGCCGTCATGGTGGCGGTGACGCGCGGCGAGGCCGGCCAGCCGGCCGATCTGTTCTGGGTGATGATGGGGCTGCTGATCCCGGTCAGCCTTGCTGCCGGCAACATCTACCGCACGGTGGACTGGCCGGAGGGCACCGGCCCGATCGAGCTTGCCGTCGGCAGCCATCTGGCATCGGCGACGCTGCTGCTGGCTGGCATTCTCGCCCTGTTTGGCATCAAGGCCTTCGTTCCGCTCGGCGGCGTGCCCCTGGTCGTCGTCGCGCAAGTCGCGTCGGCATCGGCGATGTTCGCCTTCTTCTTCCGGCTGCAAGCGGTCGGCGGGCCGGTCTATCTCAGCCAGATCGGCTATGTGGCGGCCGCCGTCGGGCTGTTTGCCGGCACGATCTTCCTTGGCGAACACTATCAGCTGCTGACCTGGATCGGCGCCGTCATCATCACCGTCGGCGTCGTCATCACCACCAGGGCGCAAAACCAGAAGGCGTAGTGGATCAGATACCTGAAACGAGACAGGATCAGACCGAGCCTTTTTCCGCCAGCACCATGTAGTTGACGTCCATGTCCTTCGACCGTGCCCAGCGGTCGGCAAGCGGATTGTAGGTGACGCCTGTGCGGTCGATGATCGTCAGGCCGGCGCCGCCGAGTGCCTTTTCCAGTTCTTCCGGGCGCACCAGCTTGCCGAACTGGTGGGTGCCGCGCGGCAGCCAGCGCAGCACATATTCGGCGCCGATGATGGCCAGGCCCAGCGCCTTCAGCGTGCGGTTGATGGTGGCCACGAACATGATGCCGCCGGGGCGGACCATCTGCCCGCATTTGGCGACGAACAGGTCGATGTCGGCGACATGCTCGACCACTTCCATGTTGAGGATGACGTCGAATGTCTCGCCGGCGTCGGCAAGGTCCTCGGCCGTCGTGGCGCGATAGTCGACGCTCACATTGCCTTCGGCCGCATGCAGTTTCGCGACTTCGATGTTTGTTTCGGAGGCATCCGCTCCGACCACCTCGGCGCCAAGCCGCGCCATCGGCTCGCACAACAGGCCGCCGCCGCAGCCGATATCGAGGATGCGCAGGCCCTCGAACGGCCGCGCTGCGCGCGGATCACGGCCGAAGCGCGCCGCTATCTGGTCGCGGATATAGGAAAGCCGGACCGGATTGAATTTGTGCAGCGGACGAAACTTGCCGTTCGGGTTCCACCATTCGGCGGCAAGGGCGGAAAAGCGTTCCACTTCTCCGGCATCGATCGTCGATCGTCGGGGCTCAGGCATTGGTTGGTCTCCTAGAGCTCTTTGATTTGTCGCAATTCCGGACGGAAAACCGTTTCACACTTTTCCTGAACTTGCTTCAGAGCGCTAGGAAGTCGGGCGTGGGGGCGGGAATGTCAAGGCAGCTTTTTTCAATGCTGCCAAGGAGCGGGGCGACAGAGCGGCGGCGTTGCCGAAGGCGCCAGCTATCGTTTCGCGTCCAGCACGTCGCGCAGCTTGGCCTCGAGCTGCTCGATGGTGAACGGCTTGGCCAGGAAGTGCACGTCATGGTCGAGGACGCCGTTGTGGACGACTGCATTCCTGGTGAAACCGGTGGTGAAGACGACTTTCAGGCCGGGTTGGCGCGCGACCGCCTCCTCGGCGAGCTTGCGGCCATTCATTACCGGCATGACGATGTCCGTGAAAAGCAGGGCGATGCCAGGTGTCTCCGCCAGCTCCTGAAGGGCCTCCTGGCCACTTCCAACGTGGATGACCGTGTAGCCAAGTTCGCGCATGGCGTCTGTCGTGGCGGCCCGCACGCGGGCGTCGTCCTCGACGACGAGGATCGTTTCGGTGGCCTTGGCGGGGTTCTTGCCGAGCCCGGCGGGCGCTGCCGGCTCCTCCGGCCCGAAAAACCGGGGCAGATAGATCCTGATCGTCGTGCCTTCGCCCAGCTCGGAGTAGATCTTGACGTGGCCGCCCGACTGCTTGACGAAGCCGAACACCTGGCTCAGCCCAAGTCCCGTGCCCTTGTTGACCGGCTTGGTGGTGAAGAAAGGCTCGAAAGCCTTGGCCATTACGTCCGCTGACATGCCCTCACCGGTATCGCTGACCGCGATCATCACATATTGGCCGGCGATCACCTCGGCATGGGTAGCGGCGTAGCTGTCGTCGAGATGGCTGTTGGCGGTCTCGATGGTCAGCTTACCCTCTTCGCCCATCGCGTCACGAGCGTTGACCGCCAGGTTCAGGATTGCATTCTCGATCTGGCTGGGGTCGGCATGGGTTTTCCACAGGCCGCCCGCCAGCACCGTTTCGATGCGGATGCCTTCGCCGAGCGCACGGTGCAGAAGGTCGGACATGCCCGTCACCAGGCGGTTGGTGTCGACCACCTGCGGCGCCAGGGGCTGCTGACGGGAGAAGGCAAGCAGCCGGCCGGTCAGATTGGCCGCGCGTGTCGCGGCGTCCGTCGCGGCCTCGATGAATTTCTCGATATCATTCTCGCCGCGCTTCAGCTTGCGTTGGGCAAGGTTCATGGCGCTGAGGATCACCGCCAGCATGTTGTTGAAATCGTGGGCGATGCCGCCGGTCAATTGGCCGACGGCCTCCATCTTCTGCATCTGGCGTATCTGGGATTCGGCCTTTTCGCGTGTCTGGATCTCGCTGCCGAGCTCGATGTTCTTGCGCATCAGCTCTTCCTGGGCAGTTGCGACCTCGCGGAAGCGGCGGCGGGATTGGCGGATCGTGTAGGCGCCGAGCAGGAAGATCGCGATGAGGGCGGCCAGCGAACCGATGCGCAGCCAGGCCTCGACCTGGTCGGTATGCTCGTCGCGCGCGGCGATGTCGGCGGCGCCGATGCGCCGGATCGTATCCATGCTGGCGCGGATCTCGTCCATGGCGGCCTTGCCCTGGCCACTGCGGACCAGTTGCAAGGCCCCGGTCGCGTCGCCCTTGTCGTAGAACGCGATCGTCTCCGCCAGCTCGGCCTGTTTTTGCGAAAGCGCGTCCTTGATGTGGCTGATCTGCGGGGCAAGCTGATCGTTGGATGATGTCATGGCATCGATGCGGGCAAGTTGCCCAGGAATCGCATCGACAGCCTTCTGGTACGGTTCGAGGTAGGATCTCTCGCCGGTCAGCAGGTAGCCGCGCTGGCCGCTCTCGGCGTCCTGCGCCAATGAAAGCAGTCCGGAAAGCTGTTCCTGGTATTCGATTGTCTCGCGTGCAGCAGCACGATTGGCCCGCTGGCCCTCGACCAGCAGGGCGCGGGTGCCGACGATCAGAGCAAGCACGGCGAAGCCGACGGCAAGCGGGAGCGATTGCAATCGCATGGCGCGTCGAAGACGAGCAATCATCTGTTATGCCGAACCAAGAGGAATTCCCCGCGGGCAGCATTTGGTAAGCGGCACGGTCCCGGAAGGCAATACGCCGTCTTCTTGAGCCGGCATTCCGCCGCCAGCCTTGCGAAACCGAAAGCATTTGGCTAAGGAGGCCGCGCATTCAGCGGCCGGCGCCAGCCGGGCGCTTTCCTTCTTTTTCGGCTCCGGGCCGGCTTCAGTCAAAGGCATTTCGCTTCCATGGCGCGTATCGTGATGAAATTCGGCGGAACCTCCGTCGCCGACATCGCCCGCATCCGCAATGTGGCGCGTCACGTCAAACGCGAGGTCGATGCCGGCCATGAGGTGGCCGTGGTGGTCTCGGCGATGGCCGGCAAGACCAACGAACTGGTCGGCTGGACGCGCGAGGCCTCGCCGATGCACGACGCACGCGAATATGACGCGGTCGTCGCCTCCGGCGAACAGGTCACCGCTGGTCTGCTGGCCATCACGCTGCAGAACATGGGCGTACATGCGCGTTCCTGGCAGGGCTGGCAGATCCCGATCAAGACCGACAACGCGCACGGCGCGGCGCGCATCCTCGACATTGACGGCGCCTTCCTGATCAAGCGCTTCGGCGAAGGCCAGGTGGCTGTCATCGCCGGCTTCCAGGGCATCGGACCGGACAATCGCATCGCCACGCTTGGCCGTGGCGGTTCAGACACCAGCGCGGTCGCCATCGCCGCGGCGGTCAAGGCCGACCGCTGCGACATCTACACCGACGTCGACGGGGTCTATACCACCGATCCGCGCATCGAGCCCAAGGCGCGGCGGCTGGCCAAGATCTCGTTCGAGGAAATGCTTGAAATGGCCTCGCTCGGCGCCAAGGTTCTGCAGGTGCGTTCGGTCGAGCTTGCCATGGTGCACAGGGTGCGTACCTTCGTGCGGTCGTCCTTCGACGATCCCGACGCGCCCGGAATGGGGGATTTGCTCAATCCTCCGGGAACGCTCATTTGCGACGAGGAAGAGATCGTGGAACAGCAGGTCGTCACCGGAATTGCCTACGCCAAGGACGAGGCCCAGATTTCGCTGCGCCGCGTCGGCGACCGCCCTGGCGTCGCCGCCGGTATCTTCGGGCCGCTGGCCGAGGCCAACATCAATGTCGACATGATCGTCCAGAACATCTCCGAGGACGGCAAGTTCACCGACATGACCTTCACGGTGCCTTCCGGCGACGTCGACAAGGCACTTGTCGTGCTGGAGCGCTTGAAAGCCGAGATCGGCTACGATGTCGTGCAGTCGGAAGCCGGCATGTCGAAGGTTTCGGTCATCGGCATCGGCATGAGGAGCCATGCCGGTGTCGCCGCCACCGCATTCAAGGCGCTGGCCGACAAGGCGATCAATATCCGCGCCATCACCACCTCCGAGATCAAGATTTCGATACTGATCGACGGTCCGTACACAGAACTCGCGGTTCGCACTTTGCATTCCGTCTACGGTCTGGATAAGCAGTAGCGAGAACGATTTGAGTTGTTGCGTGTGCGCCGGTCGCAGTGGAAACTGCGGCGGGCAATATGCCCATTGGAGAAGAAGCCGCGATGCGTGACCAGGCCAGTGGCCCGCGCGTTTTGCTGAAACGGCTCCGCGAGCTCATGCAGGAGCCGCTGGAGCCGCAGGAGCGGCTCGACCGGATCGTGCGCGACATCGCTTCCAACATGGTCGCCGAAGTCTGCTCGCTCTACGTGCTGCGCGCCGATTCGGTGCTCGAACTCTACGCCACCGAGGGTCTGAACCCGAACGCTGTCCACCTGGCGCAGTTGCGGCTCGGGCAAGGCCTGGTCGGCACCATTGCGGCAAGCGCGCGGCCGCTCAATCTTTCCAACGCGCAGGAACATCCGGCCTTCGCCTATCTGCCGGAGACCGGGGAAGAGATCTACAATTCCTTCCTTGGCGTGCCGGTGCTCAGGGCAGGGCGCACGCTGGGCGTCCTGGTCGTGCAGAACAAGACCATGCGCCATTACCGCGATGACGAGGTCGAGGCGCTGGAAACCACCGCCATGGTCATCGCCGAGATGATCGCCACCGGCGACCTGGCGCGGCTGACCCGGCCTGGCCTCGAACTCGACCTGCGCCGGCCTGTCAGCTTCACCGGCCTGTCCTTCAACGATGGCGTCGGGCTTGGCCATGTCGTGCTGCACGAGCCGCGCATCGTCGTCACCAATCTGTTCAACGAGGACAGCGAGGAAGAGGTCCGGCGGCTCGAGACCTCGCTCGGCTCGTTGCGGCTCTCCATCGATGACATGCTGGAGCGCCGCGACGTCGCCTTCGAGGGCGAACATCGCCAGGTGCTGGAAGCCTATCGCATGTTCGCCAATGACCGCGGCTGGGTGCGGCGGCTGGAAGAGGCGATCCGCAACGGCCTGACGGCGGAAGCGGCGGTGGAAAAAGTGCAGAGCGACATGCGCGCGCGCATGCTGCACATGACAGATCCCTATCTGCGCGAGCGGATGAGCGATTTCGACGATCTCGCCAACCGGCTGCTGCGCCAGCTGATGGGGCGCGGGCCGGAGGATGTCGCCAACTCGCTGCCGAAGGACGCCATCATCGTTGCCCGTTCGATGGGAGCCGCTGAACTGCTCGACTATCCCCGCGACAAATTGCGCGGGCTGGTGCTCGAGGATGGCGCAGCCACCAGCCACGTCGTCATCGTCGCGCGCGCCATGGGTATTCCCGTTGCCGGCCAGATGAAGGGCGCCGTTTCCATGGCGGAAAACGGCGATGCCATCATCGTCGACGGCGAGGAAGGCGTAATCCATCTGCGGCCGCAGTCCGATCTCGAAGCCGCCTATGCCGAAAAGGTGCGGTTCCGCGCGCGCCGGCAAGAGGTCTATCGCGAGCTGCGCAAGAAGCCGTCGACGACCAGGGACGGCGTCCAAGTCGATCTCTTGATGAATGCCGGGCTTGCCGTCGATCTGCCGCAGCTGGCCGAGGCGGGCGCCGCCGGCATTGGGCTGTTCCGCACCGAACTGCAGTTCATGGTCGCCTCGACCTTTCCGCGTGCCGAGGCGCAGGAAAAGCTCTACCGCGACGTGCTCGAGGCGGCGCGCGGCAAGCCAGTTACCTTCCGCACCATCGATATCGGCGGCGACAAGGTGCTGCCCTACTTCAAGGGCGCCATCCAGGAAGAGAACCCGGCGCTCGGCTGGCGGGCGATCCGGCTGACACTTGACCGGCCCGGCCTGCTGCGTACCCAGATCCGCGCATTGCTGAAGGCCAGCGGCGGGCGCGAACTCAAGCTGATGCTGCCGATGGTGACCGAGCTTGGCGAGATCGCCCAGGCGCGCGAGATCATCGACCGCGAGGTGCGGCATCTCTCGCGCTTTGCCCATCATCTGCCGACCAGCCTCAAGCTGGGCGCCATGCTGGAAGTGCCGTCGCTGCTGTTCCAGCTCGACGAATTGATGAAAGCCGTCGATTTCGTCTCGGTCGGTTCGAACGATCTGTTCCAGTTCGTCATGGCGGTCGACCGCGGCAACACGCAATTGGCCAACCGCTTCGACACGCTGTCAGCGCCGTTCCTGCGCGTGCTCAAGCAGATCGCCGATGCCGGCATCCGCAACCACACGCCGGTGACACTGTGCGGCGAACTTGCCGGAAAACCCATTTCCGCCATGGCACTGATCGGTCTCGGCTTCCGTTCGATCTCGATGTCGCCAGCCTCGATCGGTCCGGTCAAGGCGATGCTGACGGAGCTGCCGCTGGACGAGCTGACGGCGTTCTTCGACGACAATCTGATGGCGCCGGCGCAAGGGTTGCCGATGCGGGCGCTGCTGCAGGCCTTCGCCGACGATCGTTCGATCCCGTTGTAGGGCCCTCATCATGGTCAATTTGCCCCGCGATCGTATGGATCAAGTCGTCAAGCGTTTCGAGATGCTCGAAGCGCAGATGTCGGCCGGACCGGCGCCGGATGCCTATGTGAAGATGGCATCGGAATATGCCGAGCTGCAGGACATGGTGGCCAAGGTCAGGGAATTGCGCTCGGCCGAGCATGAGCAGGCCGACCTCGAAGCGATGCTCGCCGACAAGGGCACCGACGCCGAGATGCGGGCGCTGGCCGAAGCGGATCTGCCCGGGGTGGAGGAGCGCATCGAGGCGCTGCAGAAGGACATTCAGGTCCTTCTGTTGCCCAGGGATGCCGCCGACGACAAGAACGCCATCCTTGAAATCCGTGCCGGCACTGGCGGCGATGAAGCCGCGCTTTTCGCCGGCGACCTGTTTCGCATGTATGAGCGCTATGCCGCCGAGCGCGGCTGGCGGTTCGAGACCGTATCGGCCAGCGACGGCGACGCCGGCGGTTTCAAGGAAATCATCGCCACCATTTCCGGCCGGGGGGTGTTTGCCCATCTGAAATTCGAATCCGGCGTGCATCGCGTGCAGCGCGTGCCGGCGACCGAGGCCAGCGGTCGCATCCACACGTCGGCTGCGACCGTCGCCGTGCTGCCGGAAGCGGAAGAGGTCGACATCGAGATCCGTGCCGAGGACATCCGCATCGACACGATGCGCGCCTCGGGCTCGGGCGGCCAGCACGTCAACACCACCGATTCTGCAGTGCGCATCACCCATTTGCCGACCGGCATCATGGTGGTGCAGGCGGAAAAGTCGCAGCACCAGAACCGGGCGAAGGCCATGCAGATCCTGCGCGCCCGGCTTTATGATCTGGAGCGCAGCAAAGCGGACGAGGAGCGTTCCGAATCGCGCAAATCCCAGGTCGGCTCCGGCGACCGTTCGGAGCGCATCCGCACCTACAATTTCCCGCAAGGCCGCGTCACCGACCATCGCATCAACCTGACGCTCTACAAGCTCGACCGGGTGATGATGGGCGAACTCGACGAAGTCATCGACGCGCTGATCGCCGATCACCAATCGAAGCTGCTGGCCGATATCGGTCTTGATGGCTGACCCGCTGCCCGAGGCGCTGGCGCCGCTGCTGCGGGAAGCGCGGGCCAGGCTTGCGGCGACCGCGGTCGATGACCCGGCGCTCGACGCGCGCCTGATCGTGGAACATTTTTCCGGCACGACGCGCACGCAGGCCGTTGCCGAACCCGAACGCAGGATCGACAGGAACGCCATCGCCGCGATCGACGCCGCCCTGAGGCGCCGAGCCGGTGGCGAACCGGTGCATCGCATCCTCGGCTACCGCGAATTCTACGGTTTGCGCCTGGCGCTGTCGCCGGAAACGCTGGAGCCGCGGCCGGATACCGAGACGCTGGTCGAGGCGGTGCTGCCTTTCGTCAAGGCAATGGCCGCGCGGCAAGGCGCCTGCCGCATCCTTGATCTCGGCACCGGCACGGGGGCCATCGCGCTGGCGCTGCTGAGCGCGGTGCCGGCCACGATCGCCACCGGTGTCGACATTTCCGCCGGCGCGCTGGCAACGGCGGCCCGTAATGCCGGACAACTTGGGCTTGGCGCCCGGTTCACGGTACTGCAGTCGGATTGGTTCGAAAAAGTTTCCGGCCGATACCATGTAATTGCCGCAAATCCTCCCTATATACCCTCACAAGACATTGGAAATCTGCAGGACGAGGTCCGCGATTTCGACCCGCGCCTGGCCCTGGATGGCGGTGTGGACGGGCTGAACCCCTACAGGATCATTGCCGCCGAGGCGGCACGGTTTCTTGAAGCCGAAAGCAGGATTGCGGTCGAGATCGGCCACACGCAACGCGACGAGGTTACGGATATATTCAAGGCGGCAGGTTATGCATCAGCCGCTGCTTTCCGCGATCTCGGCGGAAACGACAGGGTTCTTGTCTTTCAATGGGGATAAGCCTTGACGCACAGCGAAAAAACCGCTTGGCAATACCAGGGAATGCGGCTAGGGTCGCCGCAACCGGATGAGACGAAGCAGGCAGTGCTCTTAGCGATTCGGTCCTCCTTGGAAATAGCTGCCTTCTTGCGCAAACGACGCCCAAGCTTCGTGCGGGAATCGTCCGGCAAGTGATGTAACCGGAACAGGATGGCACGTGGCGCCAACGCAATTGATGCGGGCGAACGCCGGTGAAGAAACCAAACGGCTGGCTGCATGAGCGCCACCGTTCGTGACGAGTTTTTCAAAAATTTCAAAATGAAGAGAGTCGAATGAGGCCACAACAGCAGAACAGGCGCATGCGCGGTCGCAACAACAATGGCGGCGGCGGTGGCAACAACAATAACAACAACAACAACCGCAAGGGGCCGAACCCTCTGACGCGCAACTACGAGAGCAACGGCCCGGACGTGAAGATCCGCGGATCGGCTCAGCAGATCGCCGAAAAATACGCCACCCTGGCCCGTGACGCGCACAGCTCCGGCGATCGGGTCATGGCGGAGAACTACCTCCAGCACGCCGAACACTACAATCGCATCATTGCCGCCGCGCAGGCGCAGATGCCGATCCAGAATGCGCAACAGAATCGCGATGATTTCGACGATGACGGCGACGAGGATCGTGACGACTTCGACAATTCCGGCAACAACAGCAACAATGTTTCCGATGCCCAGGTTCCGGTAGCCAACCATGGCGCCGGCCCGCAGCCGGTCATCGAAGGCACGCCGGCCGAGGTCGCGCTGAACCGGGAAAACAGTCGCGACAACCGAGACAATGGCGGGCGTGACAATGGTGGGCGCGACAACAATGGCGGGCGCAACAACGGCCGCGACAACAATGGCGGGCGCCATCGTGATCGTCGCCCTAATGGCGGCTACGGCCAGAACGGCCAGCGCGACTTTGCTTCGTCCTCCGATCAAGGTGGCCAGCAGCGCAACGAGGCCCCGGTCCAGGCAGACGCACAGGCAGAGTCCGCTTCACCGGTCGAGATCGTTGCGGCAGCCGAGCCGGCTCCCCTGTTCGAGAGTTTCTCGCCAGCGGCTCTTGCCGCCCAGGCCGAGCTCAACGAGGCGGCCGCCGAGAGCGGTGCTGCCCGTCGCCCGCGCCGTCCGCGCCGCCCGCGCACAAACGCCGATCAGGTCGATGGCGGTAGCGACAACGCCGATGCGGGCGAGGTGGCAGCCAGCCCCGTCGACAGCGGCAATGCCGAGCCGGTGATTGTCGATATCGACAACTGATCGAACAGCACTTCAAAACGTTGAACGGCGGGGAGAAATCTCCGCCGTTTTCGTTTGGGCTGACGTGGAATATTATGCATTGACCGATATCAAGGCGTCTTGAGACGGCATGGCCCATGCACCATATCTCGGCTGAACAGGATCCGGCTCAAATGGGCGGATCCGTCACCGCAATCTGATCCGGTGCCGCAAAGCGGGCCGGTGATGGAAGGAGACAGATATGAACCTTGAGAAATACTCCGAGCGCGTGCGCGGCTTTATCCAGTCCGCACAGACTATGGCGCTCTCCCGCAATCACCAGCAATTCACCCCTGAACACATTTTGAAGGTGCTCGTCGACGATGACGAGGGCCTGGCCGCGTCGTTGATCGAGCGTGCCGGCGGCAATGTCCGCGACGTCAAGCTTGGCGTCGAGACGGCACTCGAGGCGATGCCGAAAGTCGAAGGCGGCAACGGCCAGCTCTATCTGGCGCAGCCATTGGCCAAGGTGTTCTCGACGGCGGAAGAACTGGCCAAGAAGGCCGGCGACAGCTTCGTCACCGTCGAGCGGCTGCTGCAAGCGCTCACCATGGAGAAGTCGGCAAAAACCGCCGACATCCTGGCCAAGGCCGGCGTCACCGCGCAGGCGCTGAACCAGGTCATCAACGATGTCCGCAAGGGCCGCACCGCCGATTCGGCGAGTGCCGAGCAGGGCTATGACGCGCTGAAGAAGTACGCGCGCGATCTCACGGCTGATGCCCGCGCGGGCAAGCTGGACCCCGTGATTGGCCGCGACGACGAGATCCGCCGCACCATCCAGGTGCTGTCGCGGCGCACCAAGAACAATCCGGTGCTGATCGGCGAGCCGGGCGTCGGCAAGACGGCGATCGCCGAAGGCCTGGCGCTGCGCATCGTCAATGGCGACGTGCCGGAATCACTGAAGGACAAGCAGCTGATGGCGCTCGACATGGGCGCGCTGATCGCCGGCGCCAAATATCGCGGCGAGTTCGAGGAGCGGCTGAAGGCCGTGCTTTCGGAAGTCACCTCGGCCGCTGGCGGGATCATCCTGTTCATCGACGAGATGCACACGCTGGTCGGCGCCGGCAAGGCAGATGGGGCGATGGATGCGTCGAACCTGTTGAAGCCGGCTCTGGCGCGCGGCGAACTGCACTGCATCGGTGCGACCACGCTCGATGAGTACAGAAAACATGTCGAGAAGGATCCGGCACTTGCCCGCCGTTTCCAGCCGGTCTTTGTCGACGAGCCGACGGTGGAGGACACCGTCTCGATCCTGCGCGGCCTGAAGGAGAAGTACGAGCAGCACCATAAGGTGCGTATCTCCGACTCGGCGCTGGTGGCGGCGGCGACGCTGTCCAACCGCTACATCGCCGACCGCTTCCTGCCGGACAAGGCGATCGACCTGGTCGACGAGGCCGCCTCGCGGCTCAGGATGCAGGTCGATTCCAAGCCCGAGGCGCTGGACGAGATCGACCGCCGCATCATGCAGCTCAAGATCGAGCGCGAGGCGCTGAAGGTCGAGACGGATGACGCCTCGAAGGACCGGCTTGCCCGCCTGGAGAAGGAGCTTGTCGGTCTCGAGGAGGAATCGACCGAGATCACCGCCAAGTGGCAGGCCGAGAAGCAGAAGCTCGGGCTTGCCGCCGACTTGAAGAAGCAGCTCGACGAGGCACGCAACGACCTCGCCATTGCCCAGCGCAAAGGTGAATTCCAGCGCGCCGGCGAGCTTGCCTATGGCAAGATCCCGGAACTGGAAAAGAAGCTGAAGGAAGCCGAGGCCCAGGACGGCAAGGTCGGCATGGTCGAAGAAGTGGTCACGCCCGACCACGTCGCCCATATCGTCTCGCGCTGGACCGGCATTCCGGTCGACAAGATGCTGCAGGGCGAGCGTGACAAGCTGCTGCGCATGGAAGACGAGATTGGCAAGCGTGTCGTCGGCCAGGGCGAGGCGGTGCAGGCCGTTTCCAAGGCTGTACGCCGCGCTCGCGCCGGCCTGCAGGATCCGAACCGGCCGATCGGCTCGTTCATTTTCCTCGGGCCGACGGGCGTCGGCAAGACCGAACTGACCAAGGCGCTGGCAAGCTTCCTGTTCGACGACGACAGCGCCATGGTGCGCATCGACATGTCGGAGTTCATGGAGAAGCACTCGGTTTCCCGGCTGATCGGTGCACCTCCCGGCTATGTCGGCTATGAGGAGGGCGGCGCGCTGACCGAAGCGGTGCGGCGCCGGCCCTATCAGGTCGTGCTGTTCGACGAGATCGAGAAGGCGCATCCCGATGTCTTCAACGTGCTGCTGCAGGTGCTCGACGACGGGCGTCTGACCGACGGCCAGGGCCGCACGGTCGATTTCCGCAACACGCTGATCATCATGACGTCGAACCTCGGCGCCGAATATCTGGTCAATCTCGGCGAGGACCAGGATGTCGACGCCGTGCGCGACGAGGTGATGAATGTGGTCAAGGCGTCGTTCCGGCCGGAGTTCCTCAACCGCGTCGACGAAGTGATCCTGTTCCACCGGCTGCGCCGCAAGGACATGGACCGCATTGTCGAGATCCAGCTCAAGCGGCTGGAAAGCCTGCTTGTCGATCGCAAGATCACACTGTCGCTGGATCACGAGGCGGTCGAGTGGCTGGCGGCCAAGGGCTATGACCCCGCCTATGGCGCGCGGCCGCTGAAGCGGGTGATGCAGAAGGAACTGCAGGATCCGCTGGCGGAGAAGATCCTGCTCGGCGAGATTCTCGACGGCTCGACTGTCAAGGTCACATCCGGTTCCGACCGGCTGAACTTCCGGTCGAAGCCGACAGTCGTCGCGACCGAAGCGGCGGCCTGATTCAACGCCGCGCGTGCAGGCTGGACGCGCGGCGTTTTCATAGTGATGGTGGGGGGCGGATGACGCTGGACGACTACAACGGCTTCTGCGCCTCGCTGCCCGCGACAAACCATGTCGTCCAGTGGGGCGGCGCCCATGTCTGGAAGGTCGGGACCAAGGTGTTTGCGATCGGCGGCTGGGATCAGGGCCAGCAGCTCTTCGTCACCTTCAAATGTTCCGACATGGCCTATGATGTGTTGAAGGAACAGCCGGGCTTGCTGCCCGCGCCATACCTTGCTTCGCGCGGTATGACATGGATCCAGCGTCGGACAAGCCAGAGCATGGATGATGCTGCGCTGAAGGACTATCTGTGCGAGAGCCATCGCCTTGTCGCCCTGAAGCTGACCAAGCAGGCGCGCAAGGAATTGGGGCTCGCCCCAAGCTAGCTGATATTCGTCGATACGCCGGAATCCGCCATCTTCATGCCCGGTTCATGTTGGAACCATATGGTGGGGTAACTGGTTTGCTGGCGAAGGGGTTCGCCAAAGAACAACGCCGAGCGGCGGCAATTACGGACCGGAGAGTTTGGCCACGATGTTCCGCACGATCTTCGCCCTTTCGGCGCTTGCCGCCGGGCTTGTGTCTTCTGCCGCGATTGCCGCGCCGACACAGGACAACGCACCAAGAGTTGCCCGCGCCGCCAATGATGGCGGCATTCTTGTCGCGCAGGACGGAAATCTGGACATCTACTACGACGCCCGCGGCAACCGCGTCATCGTCGATGCCGATACCGGCAAGGTGATCGCCATCCAGCCGCCGCAGACACGGCTTGACCGGCGTGCGCTGCGCCGCGAGACAAGGTTGCGCGAGTTGGGCCGCGCTCCCGCCGACGATGATCGCTACTATCTCGACGATCCGGAAGACATGGCGCGGTTCCGCCGCAAGCAGTTGGAAGAGGAAGGCCGGGTCATCCCGCCGCCGGCCGATGAATACGATCCCAATAGTGATAATTCCGTAGAGGCCTATCCGCCGGCGCCGCAGGACGACGGCAGTTACGATAACTATCCCGACGCGCCGCAGCCGGCAAAGCCAGGCACCATCAAGCGCAAGCCGCTCAACGAGGCCTCGATCGATCCGACGCAGCCGGACGTGGAGCAGACCAATCCGGAAACGCAGGCGGCCCTGCCGCCGGACACCAGCGGCAAGGCCGCCGTCGATCCGTCGCTGTCGCTGGGAGCCCGCCAGGATGTCGCGGCATTGCAGGTCCTCCTCGATCGGGGCGGTGCTTCGCCCGGCGTCATCGACGGTCGCTTCGGCTCGAACGTCGACAAGGCTTTGGCCGCCTATAACCAGATCACCGGCAGCAATCTGAAATCGACCGACTCGGTCGGCATCCAGGCAGCACTGGCACAATCCGGCGGCGATGCTTTCGCCAGTTACACCATCACAGCCGAGGATGCGGCCGGCCCCTATGTCGCCTCGATCCCGGAAGACTACAGCCAGAAGGCGCAGCTCAACTGCATGTGCTACACCTCTGTCACCGAGGCGCTGGCGGAGCGCTTCCACATGGACGAGAACTATCTGAAGTCGATCAACAAGGGTCTCGACTTCAATAGCCCCGGCACGATCATCAAGGTCGCCAATTTCGGCAAGCTGGTCTCGACACCGGTCGCGCGCATCGTCGCCGACAAGACCAAGAAAGAAGTCTACGCCTACGATGCGGGCGGCAAGCTGGTCGCAGCCTATCCCGCGACCATCGGCTCGGCCGACACGCCGTCGCCCACCGGCATCCACGCCGTGTCGCGCATCGCGCTCGACCCGAACTACACCTACAACCCGAACATCAATTTCAAGCAGGGTCAGAACGACAAGATTCTGACCGTTCCGCCGGGCCCCAACGGACCTGTCGGGTCGGTCTGGATCGCGCTCGACAAGCCGACATACGGCATTCATGGCACGCCGGAACCGTCGAAGATCGGCAAGACCGAAAGTCATGGCTGCGTGCGCCTGACCAACTGGGACGCGCGCGAACTCGCCAAGCTGGTGTCGCCAGGCGTCACCGTGGAGTTCGTCGGCGGACCTTCAGCCGATGACGTTGCGCAGCAATGAGCCGCGCAGCGCAGCGGCATAGATCAACTGCACGACCAGAATGAAGCCGACACTGAGCAAAGGGTTGATCAGGCAGAGTAGCGCGCCGACCGCCCACAGGATCTGCGCCTTGACGATGCGCAGATAGACCGTGCGCTTCGTTTCGGCGTCGACATCTTCCGCGACAAAGCCGTTCTTCTCCGCATAGCGCCAGCTGGCGAACAAGGTGAGGCCTAGCATCAGCAGGTTGAGCCAGTAGACCAGTACCGCGGTCCTGAATTCGAGAAAGTCGGCCAGAAGGTCGGTCGAGAACGGCAGCAGGGCGATAAAGGCAAGAAAGCAGAGGTTCAGCGTCGCAAGCCGCCGGTCGGATCTGGCGATGAGCCCATGTTGCGCCTGCTGGCCGAACCAGAAGATGGTCAGGGTCAGGAAACTCAAGGCGTAGGTCAGGAAGCGCGGCGCGAGGGCCGCGATGGCGGCAAGCAGATCGTGCTCGGAATGGACAGCCTCATGCGCCGGCACCCTGATCTCGAGCACGATCAGCGTGAGCGCGATGGCGAAGACGCCGTCGGTGATGCCGACAATGCGGCCGCGCCCTTTCGCCGATGCTTCAAGAGGACGCTTCATCGGTTTCTCCCGCCTGCCGCCTTCCAGAAAACTTAGCATGACTGCCGCCGTTTGCATCCGGCGTGTGCGCATCCTGGCCAACTGGCTGGTTTCAAGGACTGCAAGCTGCTGGCCGGTTGTTGCCGGCGCGCTTGGGGTCTAAGCAGGGTGCCATGCATTCACCAAGCGAAGCCGCCGCCGTCCCGCTGACCAGCCCGGTTGCGAACGGGACGTTCTGTCCGCAATCGCAGCGGCGATTCGTGCTGATCGCGGCGATCCTGGCCTCGGCGCTCGGCTTCATCGACGGATCGATCCTGGCCATCGCCATGCCGGCGATCCGCGTCAACCTCGGTGCCAGCCTTGCCGAGGCGCAGTGGATTTCCAATGCCTATGCTTTGACGTTGTCGGCGCTGATCCTTGCCGGCGGGGCCGCTGGCGACCGGTTCGGGCTGCGCCGCGCCTTCGTCGCCGGCATTGTGCTGTTTGTCGCTGCGTCGCTCGCCTGTGCGCTGGCGCCGAACGCTGTCGTGCTGATCGCGTTTCGTGCCCTCCAGGGCATTGGTGCGGCGATCATGGTGCCGGGCAGCCTCGCCATCATCGCCAAGGCCTACCCGAAGAAAGAACGCGGCCGCGCGATCGGCATCTGGGCGGCCGCCTCCGCGTTGACCACCGCGCTTGGCCCGGTGCTCGGCGGCCTCGTGCTGTCGGTTTTCGGCGGCGGCATCTGGCGGGCGATCTTCGCCGTCAACCTGCCGCTCGGCCTGATCTCGATCTCTCTCTTGCTTGCCAAGATTCCGGCCGATGCACCGACGGAAAAACGCAGCCTTGATCTCGGTGGTGGCGCGCTGGCGACACTGGCCTTCGGCGCACTTGCCTATGGGCTGACCTCGATGAGCTCCAGCGGCGAGGGCCATATGGCAGGGCCGAGCATCGTCGCCGGCATCGTGCTGCTTGTCGTCTTCATCCTGTTCGAAAAGCGGCAGCGCGAGCCGATGATCGACCTCAGCCTGTTTCGCATCGGCGCCTTCGCCGGCGCCAATCTCGCGACCTTCTTCCTCTATTTCGCGCTGTCGGCCAATCTTTTCTATCTGCCGATGCTGCTGATCGCCGGCTGGGGGCTGAGCACGGCCGAAGTCGGCTTCATCTTCCTGCCGCTGTCGGCATCGATCGCGCTTCTCTCGGGACCGGTCGGCCAATTGTCGGACCGGATCGGGCCGCGTTTCCCGATCGCCTGCGGCAGCCTGATCGTGGCTTTCGCCTTCGCCGGGCTTGCCTTGCTCACCCACGCCGGCATCCACAATTTCTGGACGGGAACGTTTCCGCTGATGGCTCTAATGGGGCTCGGCATGGCACTGGTCGTGTCACCGCTGTCGACCGCGATCATGACAGCGGTGGAAGACAAGGATACAGGGGCAGCTTCGGGCATCAACAATGCCGTCTCGCGCATCGGCGGCCTGATCGCGGTGGCGGCGATGGGGTCGCTGGCCGCCTGGGTCTACGCCAATGCATTGGACGGGAGTGCGATATCAGGCGTGCCAGGCTTTGGCGAACCAGCGCCGACCGACCTTGCGCCGGCGCTCGATGCGGCAAGGCTAGCCGCCGGCGACGCCGCCTTTTCGGTGGTCTCTTCGGTGACGGCGCTGCTTTGCCTGCTTTCCGCCGTCATTGCGTGGACGACAATTTCCGGCTCGCCACTGCCTTGGTCGCGGCGCGCCGAATCCAGGCTGGACTGAAAATCCGACGGGTCAGCCTTCGATCTTGGCGCTGGCAACCTTCAGCGAATTGCCATCTTCCTGCTTCAGCAGATCGTCGATGCGCTCGCGCTCGCGCTTGAAGGCGACGAGGTCGTCGCCCTTCAGCACCTTGCCGACCGGCAGGCGGACGCG